>CAWDXF010000004.1:0-415037 GCA_963806205.1 uncultured Microthrixaceae bacterium | reverse complement strand
AGTCGAGCAGTTCCACGCGGCGAGAGCGGTCCCAGCCCAGGATGCCGAGCGTGACGGCGCCGGGCGAGACGTCCGCGAGGTCGGTGACGAAGTCCCAGCTGCCTCGCTCCGGGAGCTTCTTGACGATGTCATGGACCAGAGCACGGAGCTCCGGCTCGCGGCGGGTCACCTCGGCCTTGCTGAACCAGTTGTTCAGGACCCGGCGGTACATCGTGTGCACGGGTGGGTCGAGCCCGACCGGGATGTGCCGGGTTCCGAAAGGGTTCGCGGGGATCGCCGGGCCGAAGCTCGACGTGAACCGCCGGTAGTCCGCGAGGCCGTCGATGACGTCCGCGTGGTCGGTGACGACCCAGAAGCCACCATGCTCTGTCGACCAGGCGACCGGCGATTGGGCGCGCAGCTCGGCGAGCGTCTCGAAGGGTCTCTTCGCGAACGACTCGGAGTGGTGGGAGAAGTCGGTGATCGTCGCGCCAGCCGGCTGGTGGCTCATGCAGGCTCAGCGGTGACCGAGATCGCCAGCCGGGGGCACCCCTCGACCGCGCGCTCCACGAGGATGCGCTCGTCCTCGCCGACGTGGCCATCCGGCCCGGTCAGCACGTGGGCCTGACCCGCCTTGTCGAGCTCGAAGACGGCCGGGGCCAGCGCCTCGCACACCGCGTTGCCCTCACACAGCGAGCCGTCGATGGTGATCTGCATCGACTCATGCCCCCTGCGGGAGGTGTGCGGGGACGGAGAGGTAGAAGTAGCCCAGCCCCATGTGGTCCGACAGCACCGCCTTGTCGAGGTCGATCTTGTAATCCGGGCAGCAGGTCGAGGCAGGCCTCGACCTCGAGCCGGAGGATCAGCCGGGCGAGGTGCAGGCCCAGGCACCGGTGCACGCCCCAGCCGAAGGCCATGCTCTTGGCGCGGTTCCGGTCGAGATCGACCCTTTCGGGGTCGGGGAAGGCGTCCGGGTCGTGGTTGGCGGCCATGTTGACGAAGAGCGTCCAGTCGCCCTTCTTCATCTCCACGCCGCCGAACTCGGTGTCCTCGGTGACCAGGCGCGCGTGGGCGGTGGCCGGGGAGTAGATCCGGATGATCTCCTCGATCGCGGGGGGATCAGGTCACGGTTCTCGTCGAGCCGCTGTTTGACCTCGGGGTGCTCCTCCATGTGCACCATCAGCGCGGTGAATGCGCCGCTGGTGGTGTGGAATCCGGCGAGGATCAGGAGCACCACCATGTCGGTGAGCTCCTCGTCGGTGAGTTGTTTGCCGCCGATGATCGGCTCGGTGGCCAGGACTGTCATCAGGTCTTCGCGCGGGGTTAGCGCCGCGGTCGTGCGCCTCGCGCAAGATCTGCTCGCGGAACCACACGTTTCGCTGGGCGTTCTCCTCCTTGACCTTTGGGTCGGGGTTTGCCTGGTTGCGCAGCGACACCGACATCACGTTGAGCAGCTCGACGCGCTGGTCCGGGTCCCAGCCCAGGATGCTCAGGCTCACCGCGCCCGGCGAAACGTTCGCGAGGTCGGCGACGAAGTCCCAGCTCCCGCGCTTGGCGAGCCCGCTGCACGAACTCCTCGACCATGGCCTTGATCGCGGGCTCGCGTCGGGTGATCTCGGCCTTGCTGAACCAGACGTTGAGCACCTTGCGATACAGCCCGTGGTCGGGTGGGTCGAAAGCCACCGGGATGTGCCGGGTGCCGAAAGGGTTTGCCGGGATCGCCGGCCCGGAGGACGACGAGAACCTGCCGAAGTCGGCCAGCCCGTCGACGACATGCTCGTGGTCGGTGACCACCCAGAAGCCGTCATGCGCGGTCGACCATGCGATCGGCGCCTGGCCGCGCAGCTCGGCGAGCACCTCGAAGGGCCGCTCGGCGAACTCGAGCCGAGTGGTGGTCGAAGTCGGTCACGACGACATCGGCAGGGGTGGTCATCGTTCTCCTGGGTGCGGGCGGGACGCACGAACTATGCTTGAACAGCACTGTCGCATCGTAGATCGTTTATGTCAACGGTGCCGAGCCGCTCGTCATGTTGGCGGACTGTGATGCGTGCCCAGTTATGTTGCGTTATGATGTCGACCAATTATGTGACTCGGAGTCTGGCGGCTCCTGGGTCACACGTTCCGCCCACCCGAGTACGGAGAGCCCATGACGTTCGTGATTTCGAAGGGATGCTGCAACGACGGATCGTGCATCACCGTCTGCCCAGTCCAGTGCATCCGCCCACGCCCCGGTGACCCTGACTTCACCACCACCGAACAGCTCTACATCGATCCCGACACCTGCATCGACTGTGGCGCATGCATCGACGAGTGCCCCGTCGACGCGGTGCACTCCGACTGGGATCTGCCGGAGGAGATGTCAGACTACCTGGCGATCAATGCCGAATACTTTGCGACGAACCCGCTCGTCGGTGTCGGCCCGCCGACATTCACTCGGCGGGTGCTGCCCGAGGGCGAGGCCGCGCTCAGTGTCGCCGTCGTCGGCACCGGCCCCGCGGCGTGTTACGCCGCCGCCGCGCTGAGCGATATCAAGGGAGTCGCGGTAACGATGATCGAGCGGCTGCCCACGCCCTTCGGCCTGGTGCGCGCCGGCGTCGCGCCTGACCACGCCAAGACCAAGAAGATCGCCGACCGGTTTGCCAGCGTGCTTGCTCGCCCCAACGTGACCTGCTACTTCAACGTCGAGGTCGGCGCGGATGTCACGATCGAGGAGCTGCTTGAACACCACCACGCCGTGCTCTGGGCCGGTGGCGCGCGTGATGACCGCAAGCTCGGCATCCCAGGTGAGGAGCTGGACGGCGTGCACGCCGCTCGCGCCTTCGTCGCCTGGTACAACGGCCACCCTGATCATGCAGCCGAGAAATTCGACCTCAGCGGCGACCGAGTCGTCGTCGTCGGGAACGGCAACGTCGCGCTCGACGTCGCGCGGACGCTGCTGCGCCCGACCGCTGAGCTCCGGGCCACCGAGATGGCCGAGCACGCGCTCTCTGCGCTGGCCGAGAGCAAGGTTGGCGAGGTGGTCGTCGCGGCACGGCGCGGTGCCGAGCACGGCGCATTCTCTCAGGGCGAGCTCCTGGCGCTGGAGGGTCTCGAAGGCATCACGGTCGTGGCCGAGCCCGCCGAGATCTCTGATGAGGGAAGCGGCCGCAAGCACGAGGCGCTGCTGCGGGCCACCCAACGCGACGTTGCCGACGGCCCGGTGATCCGGTTCCGGTTCGGCGTCGAGCCAGTCTCGATCGATGGCGAGGACGGGGTCGGCGCGATCAGTTTCCGCCGGGGGGACGGGTCCATCGAGAAGATCGAGACCTCGCTGGTGCTGCGGGCCATCGGCTATCGCGGCACCCCGGTCGAGGGCCTGCCATTCGACGAGAATACGGCGACGCTGCCGAACGAGGCCGGCCGGGTCGTCGATCCCGAGAACGACGACCCGGTGATCGGGCTTTACTGTTCCGGTTGGATCAAGCGCGGCCCTCGCGGGATCATCGGCAGCAACAAGCAGGACGCCGAGGAGACGGTCGACAGCATCCTCCAGGACCTGGGCGCGGGTCGGCTGCGGGAGCCGAGCCGCACCCCCGAGGACCTGGCTGGCCTGCTCGCGGATCGCGTCGAGGACCTTCTCGACAAGGCGGCCTGGGGTCGCATCGATCTCGAGGAGAAGCGCCGCGGCCGTGAGAGCGCACGACCTCGGCAGAAGCTGGTGACGATCGCGGACCTGCTTGCCGCCTCCCGGGCGCAGGCGTGAACGCGGCGCTGGAGGCGAGTGTCGAGCTGCTGGAGGTCGACGGCGTCGGTGTTGCCTGGCGACACCTGGGTCCCCCCGAGGCGGACACCGTGCTGCTCGTGCACGGGGGCGCCGCCCACTCGGGCTGGTGGGTCGAGGTCGCGCCGGTGTTGGCCCGTGACCACCACGTGGTGCTGGCGGACCTTAGCGGGCACGGGGACAGCGACCACCGCCCGGCGTACCGCGCCGAGCTGTGGGCCGAGGAGATGGCCGCCGTGCTGCGTGCCACGGGCGTGGGCGCGAGGACCGGTCCGGCAGCCGTGGTGGGGCACAGCATGGGCGGCCTGGTCGCGATCGCGATGGGCGCTCGCTTTCCGGAGCTGGTGAGCCGTCTGGTCTTGGTCGACACCCGTCTCCCGCTGCGGGAGCTCCCACCCCCGACCGCGCCTGTTCGTCTCTACGCCTCGGCGCAAGAGGCACTCGACCGGTTCCGGTTGCTGCCGGACCGGACGAACGCCGATCCTCGGCTTCTGCGGCAGATCGCCCGGATGGGTCTGGTCGAGGCCGATCCCGGGTGGAGATGGAAGTTCGACCCGGCGGCCCGTCGCAGGCTGAGCAACAAGGAGGTGCGCGCGGATGTCGCGGCCGTTCGTTGTGCGGTCGGCTACCTCCACGGAGCCGAGACCGACATGGGCGGGCCCGACTCGGTGGCCTGCCTGGCGAGGTGGCTCGGTCGCCCGGTGTCGGTCGACGTCGTACCCGATGCATTCCATCACGTCCCGCTCGACCAGCCGGAGCGCTGCGCCGAGGCGATCGAGCGCATGCTCGCCGCGCTGGCGGTCTGATGAGCGGCTGGCGAGCGGTGGCCGGGTCGATCTCGCGCCGGCTGTGGGTGATCGCCCCTCCGCTGGTGGTGGGGGACCGGTATGTCTGCGACCTGGGCGGAGCGGGTGAGCGGCTGGTCGACCTCGAGCTCATCCGGGTCGAGGACTGGATAGAGGCGTTCGCCGACGGCGTCCTGGACCACGGCGTGACGGCGCGGTTCCGGGGTCCCCGGGGCGAGAGCGTCGAGGTTCCCCGCGAGAACGTGCTGTGGCACGGCGAGGACCACGCTCTGATCATGGCGGCGGCCGTTGCCCTCGATGTGCCGCTGGTCCCGACCCGGCGACGGCCGGTGCCGCGGTGGCGGGTCGGCGCCGCCCGTGTCGACCTGGCCGGCATGGTCGAGCTCGGCCGGATACTGAAGGACGGTGGTGAGCGATGAGACTCGATGGTGACGAGGTCGTGCCCTTTGAGGTCGACGTCGAGGATGACGTCCTGGCCGATCTGAGGCGCCGGTTGGAGCACGTACGCTGGCCGGACCAGATCCCCGGATCGGCTGGGAGCGGGGCACTGACGGTGACTACCTGCGCGCCTCGGTCGACTACTGGCGTGACGGCTTCGACTGGCGAGCGCAGGAGCGCGCGCAGAACGCCTGGCCGCAGTTCATGACCACCCTGGGCGGCGCACGCGTGCACTTCTTTCACATGCGCTCGCCGCGTCCCCAGGCACGGCCAGTGATACTGACGCACGGCTGGCCGAGCACGCCGCTGGAGTTCCTCCGGATGATCGGTCCGCTGACGGACCCGACCTCCTACGGCGGACGCGCCGAGGACGCCTGCCATGTGGTCGCGCCGTCCATGCCGGGATACGGCTGGAGCCTGCCCACGGCGGCGGCCGGCTGGCATGCCGGCCGGATCGCGACCGCCTGGCTCGAGCTCATGCGGCGCCTCGGCTACGAGCGGTTCGCCTCCCACGGCACCGACTGGGGCTCGGTCGTCTCCACCGAGATGGCGCGCCAGGCGCCGGACCGGATCACCGGTCTCCACCTGACCGTCCTGGTGAGCGGCCTGCGCCCCCCGACGGGCAGCCGACCGAAGACGAGCAGCGGCTGCTCGAGGCCAACGAGCGCCGTCGCGCAGTGGAGAGCGGTTACGTCGTCCTGCAGTCCACCAAGCCGTAGACGATCCTCCTTCGCCCCCAGCGAGTCGCCGATCGGCCAGGCAGCCTGGCATCGTCTCGAGAAGCTCCGTCGCTGACCGCTGCGATGGCGACCTCGAGTCGGTGGCCGAGCAAGGACCAGGTGGCTGTCGAGCGTGACGACGTCTCCGGGTGAGCCGGCACGCCGTGGCAGCTCAGGCCGGCTCGACGACGAGGCGGCTCACGGACTGCCGGGGGCGTCTTGCTGGCTGGCCGCGACCAGGTGCCGACGGTGATCGCCTGTTTCCGCACGAGCTCTACCCGACCTCTCCGTCTAATCGCCTCGGAGTCTCTACTACGTGCGGCGCTGAACGCCGATGCCGCGCGGCGGGCACTTCGCCGCCTGGAGCAGGGGCCCGCGCTGCTCGTCGACGACCTGAGGGCGCTTCGTCCGGGCTGCGCAGGTCAACGCCGACCGAGTTTTCGGCGCGCCGCTGGGTGGGCCGCCAGTTCCACGGGGTTGGCGCGGCCGCGATCAGCCCGAGCTCCGCGTCCGCAGCGTCCTGCCAGGGTTGGCTTTCTGGATCGGAGCCAGCTCGGGATCAGCATGGCTGCGGCGAGGCCGGCAATCGTGACAGCGGTCGAGCACCACGAAGCCTGACGGCGTACCCACGTCGACCGGGAAGCCGAAGGCGCCGAGCTGGCTCGTCGACGACGCTGGCCATCACCGCTGCTCCGAAGGCACCGCCGACCGCGGCCGGACGTCTCGGCGTTCATCCCATGGCCACAGCTGTACCGGTGCGCCGGCACCGCCGCCATGACCATGCTGGCGAAGCGTCGCGAAGACCGAGCCGCTGCCGAGCACCCTGTAGCGCGGTGGCTTACCAGGATCTGCCACGTCTCCGGCTGTGCGAGATCGCCAGCACAGGTACCAGGTGGGCGGTGGCGAGGACCCCGATGGAGGTGACGACGCGAAGCCCTGACGCGCGCTAGGCTAGGGGGCGAACGGCGAAGCCGGTCAGGAGCTGGCCATGGGCGAGGGTAGGATCAAGGTACCCGGCACTCGCTGACGACAGGCGGCCGAACCCGAGCCGGGGCTCTGCGGCGTCTGCAGCATCTGGGGCAGGAATGCGAAGCAGGCGAACATGCCGAAGCCCAGGCGACGCGCCGACGACGTTGGACGTCGACATGCCGTCGCTCTCATCATCATCTGGAGATCGTATCATCGTACGGCGCTCGGCGCTCGGCACCCACCGAGGCCATGCCGGCGAGCAGCGTGGTCACGAACAGGAGAAGGACCGGCACGGAGGACGACCTCATGTGTCGCCCCGCTGAGCCCCAACAACAGTGCCACCAGGCTCGCCGACAGCAGGGCGGCCGGCACCAGCGGGAGCCGGTCGCCCTCGCGGGCCCGTGAGGGCGGCAGCAGCAAGAGCGACGGCCACCGTGGCAACGCCGGTGATGACTCGATGGCAGCCAGAACAACCAGCGGTAGCCGAGTCCGTGCACGATGGGTCCCGCCACCACCAATCCCGTGCCGTAACCGACGGCGAGCAGCGATGCCAACGAGGCCAAGGTGGCTCCGACCCGCTCGTCGAACTCGTCGCGGACGATCCCGTATGCCAGCGGGAGGACACCGCCGCCGGCGCCCTGGAGCACGCGTGCCGCGATCAGCCAGCCGATGCTCGGGGCGAGTCCCGCGGCGAGTGACCCGAGCACGAGCACCGTCATCGCGGCCACCAAGGTCTGGGTCTTCCCGAACGCATCCCCGATGCGACCGATGAGGGGCGTGCAGATGGATGCCGAGAGCAGGTAGGCGGTGAGGACCCAGGTGACAGTGGTCTGGTCGGTGGAGTACTCGGTCTGGATGCGGGTGAGCACCGGCACGACCAGCGACTGGAGCATCGCATACGACGAGACGGCGACGGCCAGGACCGTGTACGTCACCACGTGGCTGCCGCGGGTCGATGGCCCGACCGATGGCGTCGTTGCCAGCGTACGTTGATATGAGCATCATAAGGGTGTCAGGACTTCGACTGGAAATACAGGTGCTCGAATGATGATCAAGTGGTATTCACCATGACCGCCGCCAGCCTGGAAGGATGCGTGGCGCTCTGTGACCGGGGCCTCGTCGGGGATCGGGGTCGCGATCGCCCACGAGCTGGCGGCCGCCGGTGCCGCCGTCGCGCTCGTCGCGCGCAGCGTCGAGGGACTGGAGGGGGTCGCGGCGGGGATCTCAGCGGCAGGAGGCCGGGTGCTGACCGTGCCGGCGGACTTGGCGGCTCCCGGCGAACCGGTCCGGGCGGTGGACCAGGTCGTTGCGGAGCTCGGTCGCCTCGACGTCCTGGTGAACAGCGCCGGAGTCGCCCATCCGGGGCCGATGGTGGACGCGCCAGAGAGTGAGTGGGCCGAGATGATCAACGTGAACCTCACCGGCCTCCTCCTGATGAGCCGCGCGGCCCTGCCGCACCTGCTCCGGGCCGCCGAGGACGAGATGCGGGGCGTGGCCGACTTGGTCAACATCAGCTCCGTCGCGGGCCGCCGGGCGCCCCTCGGGGCCGGCGTCTACGCCGCCACCAAGGCCGGTGTGATCGCGGCCGCGAGTCACTGCGCCAGGAGGTCACCTCCCGGCACGTCCGGGTCGGACTGATCGAGCCCGGGGCCGTGCAGGTCCCGGACCTCGCCCGACGCAGCGAGATGACCACTGGGGCCGACCCCGACCGGACACCCTTCGGTGACTTCGAGCTGCTCGAGGTCGAGGACATAGCGGCCGCGGTGCTGTTCATGGTGAGCCGACCGCGGCGGATGGCCGTGAACGAGAATCCTGATCCGGCCGACAGAGCAGGTGAAGTAATCCGACCGCGCGGCTCACAGGGCACGATCCCGCCGCTGATGTGGAGGAGGTGTCTGTTCACGTCCTGAAAAGGCAACGACAAAAGTGCTGGCGACAGTGTCTCGACCTGGCGCTTGTTTCGCTGTGGGGTCGCTGTCGCAAGAACTCGCACCGCGAGTTTGGCTACAAACATGGCTACAGCGGCCACAGCCGAGTCGGCTCGAGCCGAGTTTTCGCAGCTCAGACACCCTTTTGTACGCCATGAGGGACTTGAACCCCCAACCCGCTGATTAAGAGTCAGCTGCTCTACCAATTGAGCTAATGGCGCTCGCGTTTTCCGCGACCAACCACGTTACCAGCGGGCCGAGGTGCCGAAAAATCGCGACGACACGTACCGTCAGGCCAGTGCTGCGACCGTAACCGCAGCCGTCGCGGCGTCGTTGCGCCCCGACCCACAACGACGTCACCGAGGTAGGCATGACTCTCTCCGCCCGACGCATCTCCACCGCAGCACTCGCTCTGGTGGTGACCGCCGGCCTCGGAATCACGGGTGCGGGCGGCGCCGACGCGGAGGCGCCCGTCCAGCGGGCGGAGGCGGCGGGCATCCCGCTGCCGCACGACGACCCGTTCTACAAGTACGACGGCGCGGCGCCGCTCGGAGCATCGCTCCCGGGACCGTGCTCAAGACCCGCCCGGTGACCGTCGGAGTGCCGGGTTCCGGCGCGGGCGCGCTGCCGGCCACCCAGCTGCTCTACCGCACCCAGGACGAGCAGCGGAAGCCGAGCGTCACCGTCACCACGGTGGTCAACCCGACCGGCCCGGTCAACGCCGGGCTCGTCGCCTACCTCAGCTTCTATGACGCCCTCGGCGACAAGTGCTACCCGAGCTACACGCTGCGCGGCGGCGACCCGGGCCAGGACAACATGGAGCTCGCCGTCTCCGAGATGGGGCTGGTCACCGCGTTGGCCGCGCAGGGGTACGCCGTCACGGTGCCCGACTTCGAGGGCGTGGACCTGCACTGGGTGGCCGGCCACGAGTCCGGCTGGAGCACGCTCGACGCATCCGCGCCACCGAGAGCTACCTCGGCATGAGCCAGCGCGCAGAAGGTCGGCCTGTTCGGCTACTCCGGCGGCTCGATCGCCGGCGAGTGGGCCAGCGAGCTCGCGCCGTCCTACAGCCCCGAGCTCAACATCGTCGGGTCGGCGATCGGCGGGATCCCCGTCCACCTCGCCCACAACCTCGCCTACGTCAACGGCAGCGAGTCCTGGTCAGGTGTCATCCCGGCGGTCCTGGTCTGCCTGGGCCGCGCCTTCGGGATCGGCATGAAGCGCTACACCAACAAGTACGGGCGCCAGGTCAGCAACGAGGTCAAGGACGAGTGCATCGGCTCGTTCAACGGCAACTACCCCGGGCTGAGGTCCAGCACCTGCTGAAGAAGAAGTACCGCGCCTTCCTGAAGATCCCGAAGATCGCCAGGACGATCAACAGGCTGATCATGGGCACGCACGCCGGGCGTCCCCAGATGCCGATGTTCATGGCGGTCGGCAACGCCGACGGCAAGGGTGACGACGTCATGGTGGCCAAGGACGTCGAGGCGCTGGCCCACCAGTACTGCAGCGAGGGCGCGACCGTGCAGTACACCGTCTACTCGGGCGCCAAGCACACCGAGGCGGGGCTCCAGTTCTTCCCGCAGGCGATGCAGTTCCTCGGCCGAGCGGTTCGCCGGGGCTGCCGTTCGCGGGCAACTGCGCGCAGATCGGCCCGGGCAACTCGTTGAAGCCGCTGAAGGTCACGAAGCACAAGCACCACGGGCAGCACGGGGGTCACCACCGCCGACAGGAATCGGTTCGGAATATGCAATCTTCAACTACTGTTGAGGGGGGTACCGACCAACCCCGAGGAGATGGGTGCAGATGCCCGCGATCACCGTCGACGACCTCACCGTCCTGCCGCGCCTGCGCGAGCCCGGCCTCGGCGACCAGCCCCGCTCCGTGTGGCAGGTGACGACGGCGCCGTCCGGCTACGAGGGCGAGGGGTTCCCGGTCCGCCGGGCCTTCGCCGGCATCGACCTGGCCCAGCTCGACCCGTTCATCATGATGGACCAGATGGGCGAGGTGGAGTACGCGCCCGGTGAGCCCAAGGGCACCCCGTGGCACCCGCACCGCGGCTTCGAGACCGTCACCTACATCATCGACGGCGTCTTCGACCACCAGGACAGCCACGGTGGCGGCGGCACCATCACCAACGGCGACACCCAGTGGATGACCGCCGGCTCCGGGCTGCTGCACATCGAGGCGCCGCCGGAGTGGCTGGTCCAGCAGGGCGGCCTGTTCCACGGCATCCAGCTCTGGGTCAACCTGCCGCGCGACGCGAAGATGAACGACCCCCGCTACCAGGACATCCGCTCCGGCGAGGTGCAGCTGCTCACCTCGGCCGACGCCGGCTCGCTGGTCCGCGTGATCGCCGGCACCGTCGACGGCCACGCCGGCCCCGGCTCGACGTACACGCCGATGTCGCTGGTGCACGCGACCCTCGAGCCCGGTGCCCGCCTCGACCTGCCGTGGAACGTCGACTTCAACGCGCTCGTCTACGTGCTCAACGGCAGCGGCACCGTCGGCACCGAGGGCCGGCCGATCCGCACCGGGCAGTCCGCCGTCCTGGGCGCCGGCGACTACCTCACGGTGACCGCCGACGCGGCCCAGGAGAGCCGGTCGCCCAAGCTCGACGTCATCGTCGTGGGCGGCCAGCCGATCCAGGAGCCGCTGGCCTGGGCCGGCCCGTTCGTGATGAACACCAAGGCCGAGGTCATGCAGGCCTACGAGGACTTCCAGCGGGGACACTTCGGGCACATCCCGCCTGACCGGTCGGGTCCAGCCTCGGTCACGCGGCTTCGAGGCTCGCTGCGCTCGCACCTCAACCACCGGTGGGCGACGGCGTCTAGGGTCGGTCGTGGCTCGGATCTACCGCGACGCGTACGGCGTCCCGCACATCCGGGCCACCGACGTGCTCGACCTGGCGCGCGGGCAGGGGTACGCCGCCGCGCGCGACCGGACCTGGCAGCTGGAGTACCAGCGCCGCCGGGCCACCGGCACCGCCGCCGAGGTGCTCGGCCGGCCGCAGCGTCGCCTGGGACAGCCTCGGCCGGCGGACCCGGATCGGCGACACCGCCCGGCGCGCGTTCGACGGCGCTGGCGGAGGAGTCGCGGGCCTTCGTCGCGGCCTTCGTCGACGGGCGTCAACGCCGGCCTGCACGAGGCCTCGGCGGACCCGGCCCCCGAGCTGGCCCGGCTCGACCTCGAGCCGGCAGCCCTGGGAGCCGTGGACGCCGCTGGCCGTCTTCCACGCCCAGCACCTGCTGTTCGCGAGCCTGCCCGCCAAGCTCTGGCACCACCGCGCCCGCGCGGTGCTCGGCCCCGACGAGGCGCTGCTCTCGCGCGACCCGGCGTACGTCTCCGGGAGCAACGCCTGGGCGGTCGGCGGCGCGCGGACCGCGAGCGGCAAGCCGCTGATCGGCGGCGACCCGCACCGGGTGATCGAGTCGCCCGGGCGTCTACACGCAGGTCCGGCTGGCCTGCGAGGACCCGGACGACGCGTTCGACGTCGCTCGGGTTCACCTTCCCGGGCGTGCCCGGGGTCCAGCACTTCGCGCACGCCGGCCAGGTCGCGTGGGCGATCACCAACGCGGCGGCCGACTACCAGGACGTGTTCGAGGAGTCGCTCGACGACGTGGTCGACGGCCACGAGGAGACGATCGCGGTGCGCGGCGCCGACCCGGTCGACCGTCGAGGTGCTGGCCACCGAGCGCGGGCCGCTGTTCGAGGTCGACCGCGAGCGCGGCCGCGGGCTGAGCCTCCGCAACGCCTCGACCGTGCTCGGCGACCTCGGCTTCGACGCCCTGCTGCCGCTGCTGCGGGCCCGGACCGTCGACGACGTCGACCGCGCGCTCGACGCCTGGGTCGAACCGGTCAACAACGTCGTCATCGCCGACACCGGCGGCGCGGTGCGGTTCCGCAACGCCGGCCGGGTGCCGCGGCGCGCCGGAGGCCAACCGGCAGCGGCATCGTCACCGGCCGCGACCCGGGCGCCGCCTGGACCGGCTGGGTCGACCTGCCGCGCCACGAGGTGCCGCCCGACGGCCAGGTGGTCACCGCCAACGAGCGACGCGGCAGCGAGAGCGACGCTGCTCGGCACCGAGTTCGCCCCGCCGCACCGCGCGGCCCGGATCCACACGCTGCTGCACGGCCGCGACGACCTGACCGTCGACGACTTCGCGACCATCCACGGCGACTCCGTTCGCCGGCGCCGCGCTCCCGCTCTGCGCGCTGCTCCGCGGGCTCGAGCCCGGTCCGGCGGGCGAGCAGGTCCGCCAGGCCATCCTCGACTGGGACGGCGTGATGGCCGCGGACTCGCGGGGCGCCGCCGCGTTCGCCGCCTGGCGGACCGCGCTCACCCGCCGGCTCTGCGCCGGAGCCGGTCCTCGAGCCGCTGCTCGACGACACGCGTCCACGGGCCGCTGTTCGCCCCCTACCTCGAGCTCGCGCGTCAGCGTCGGCCTGGCGCTCGAGCCGCTGGCCACGCGCCGGGACGCCGTTCGGCATCGACGTACGCCGGCTCGCGACCGAGGCGCTGGACGACGCGGCCGGCCACCCGGCGACCTGGGGCGAGACCCACGTGCTCGGCCCACCCACGGCTTCCACCTCGCCGACGCCGACCTCGACCCGCCGGAGCTCCCGGCACGCCGCTGTCCGGGCGACATCGACACGGTGCGGTGCACCGGCTGGCTGCCGGCGATCACCGACGAGTGCTACCGCGGCTCGGTGGCGCGGTACGTCTGGGACCTCGCCGACCGCGCCCGCAGCGGCTGGGTGGTGCCCCTGGGGGCAGCCGGTGACCCGCGGTCACCCGCACCACCTCGACCAGCTCGACGCCTGGGCGGAGGCGCGGCTGCTGCCGATCGAGCTGACTGGGAGCCTCACCCGGAGGGTGGTTCGGTCACGCGACGGTTGAGCACCGACCCGGGTAGAGGCGATCGTGAGCCAACATCGAGACGGTCACCGACCTCCAGGACGGCACCGACACCGCGTGCCGAGGCCTGCTCTGGGGCCGTCCTGCCTTCCTGTCGCCCTCACCGCCTGTGAGCCGCTTCTCGAACCACGCCTGCGCGTAGGGGTTGTCGTTGTAGCGGTCGATGTGGCGGTAGCCGGCCCGCTCGTACATCGCGATCGCCTCGACCAGCGTGCCGTTGGTGTCCAGCCGCACCTCGGCGTGACCCGAGCTCCAGCGGCGACCTGCTCGAGGTGGCGCAGCAGCCGCGAGCCCGAGCCCGGCGCCGCGCCAGCCGGGGTGCACCCACATCCGCTTGATCTCGCCGATCCGCGGCCCCAGGGCCTGGACGCCGCCGCACGCCACCGGCTCCCCGTCGCTGGTCGCCACCACGAAGGCACCGGCGCCCGGCGCCATCGCCTCGTCGTCGGCCGGGTCGCCCGGGTCGAACCCGTGGGGAACCGCTCGTCGAGCTCCCGAAGTAGCTGCTGCACCGCGCTCACCGCGGCTCGGGTCGGCCGGGTGCACGCGCCGGATCTCGACGGTGGCCGCCCGGACCAGCAGGTCGGCGGTCGCGAGCGCGTCGGTCAGCCGCTGCCGCTGCCGCGGGGTGAGCGGCGCGACCAGCCGCTCGGCCAGCTGCTCGGACCGGTCGTCCAGCCGGCGGCGCAGCGCGCGGCCCTCGCGGGTCAGCCGGACCGTACGCCGACGCCGGTCGCCCGGGTCGGGTGCGACCTGCACCAGCCCGTCGCTCCTCGAGCCGCGCAGCTGGCGGGCCAGGTGCCCGAGTCGAGCCCGAGCCGGGACGCGCAGCTCGCGCGCGGTCGCGCCGGCCTCGCCGATCTCGAAGACCAGCCGGGCCGCGCCCAGCGGCAGCCCGAGGCCGAGGAACGACTCGTCCAGCGCGCCGATCCGCTGGGTGTAGGTGCGGTTGAACCGGCGCAGCACCTCGGTCTCGCCCATTCTCTGACTCTAGTCAGAGAATGGGCGCGGAGCCACCTCGATGTCACCGACGTCCGCCCGGAGGTCTCGAGTGGTCCAGCCCGGGTATTGTGCTGTCAGCGCCGTGGGCACCGGGGGGCATGGCGAACGCGTCTTCTCCTGATGAGGCGAAGCAGAACCGATCGACCTACGAGGCACGCCCGCCGATGCCGTCCATCGCCGCCTCGGCGCTCCTGCGAGTCCCGAGCTCCTGCTGTCGGCTGCACCCGCTCGCGTGCTCACGGCGCTGGCCTGGGCCTGCCGCCGCTGAACGGCGACCGCGGCCCCGGTGCCGACAAGGCTTGGGGTGAGTGACGGGACTTGAACCCGCGACATCCGCGACCACAACGCGGCGCTCTACCAGCTGAGCTACACCCACCATGCGGCCCCGGGACGTCCCGGGGCCGACGAGGAGTCTAGGGGAGGGGTCGGGTTCCGCGGAATCGGTCCGGCCGCGCCGGGCTGCGCGGGCCTCGGGCGGCGGCGCCGCGGCAGCCCGGTGAGCGTGCCGCCGTGCTTCTCGGCGATGGCCCGGGCGCGTCTCGCTGTCGGGGCCGGGCGAGGGCACGAAGACCGCCTCCCGGTAGTAGCGCAGCTCCTCGATGCTCTCCTGGATGTCGGCCAGGGCGCGGTGGTTGCCGCGCTTGGTCGGCGCCTGGAAGTACGCCCGCGGGAACCAGCGGCGGGAGAGCTCCTTGATCGAGGAGACGTCGACGATCCGGTAGTGCAGGAACCCCTCGAGCGTCGGCATGTCGCGGCTCAGGAACGACCGGTCGGTGGCCACGGTGTTGCCGGCCAGCGGCGGCCGGCTGCCGTCGGGGCAGTGCTCGCGGACGTAGGCGAGCACCTGCTGCTCGGCCTCGGCCATCGTCAGCCCGGCGTCCAGCTCGGTGAGCAGCCCGGACTTCTCGTGCATCGAGCGCACGAAGTCGCCCATCTGGTCGAGCGCCTCGGCCGGGGGCTTGATCACGAGGTCGATGCCCTCGCCGAGCACGTTGAGGTCGAAGTCGGTGACCAGCGCGGCGACCTCGATCAGGGCGTCGTCGACGATGTCGAGCCCGGTCATCTCGCAGTCGATCCAGACCAGTCGTTCCTTCACGAGCGCACCCTACGCCGTCCGGTCCGCGCCGGGCTTCCGCCGCCGGTCAGGCCGAGGGCCTCAGCGTCGGCTCAGGCTGGGCTCCTAGAGTCGACCCCTGTGAAGGAGTGGCTGGGACTCGCGGCCCGCCTGGTCGTCGGCGGGGTCTGGATCTGGGCCGGCGCGGCTCAAGCTGCCCGCACCCGGACCAGAGCGTGCTCGCGGTCCGCGCCTACGAGCTGCTGCCCGGCGACAGCGCCACGCCGGTCGGCCACCTGCTGCCGATCCTCGAGGTCGTCGTGGGCCTCTGCCTGGTCGCTCGGCCTGCTGACCCGGGGCGCGGCGGTGGTCTCCGGCGCTGCTGTTCATCGCCTTCATCGTCGGCATCGCCTCGGTCTGGGCGCGCGGCATCACCATCGACTGCGGCTGCTTCGGCGGCGGCGGCTACGACCCGGACGCGGCGTCGACGTACCCGTGGGAGATCGCGCGCGACGCCGGACTGCTGCTGCTCTCGGGCTTCCTCGTCGTGCAGCGCCGCACCCGGTGGCGCTCGACAACGTCCTCTTCCCGCCGCGCGAACGATTCGACGACGATGCTCGCTCGACCCCGACCCGCAGCACTCAGGAGCCTGACCATGTCGAAGCAGAGCCAGCAGCGAGCGCGCCGAGCAGGCGGCCGCCGCCCTGCGCGAGCGGGAGCAACGCGAGCGACGCCGCCAGATCCTGACCGTGGTCGGCGTGGTCGCCGCCATCGTGCTGATCGTGGGCGTCGGGTTCCTGTCAACTCGCTGCGCGACCCGACCAAGGACGTCGCCGACCGACGCGCCGGGCGTCGGCAGCGACGTTCGGCGTGACGATCGGCCCCGACTCCGCCGCGCACAAGGTGGTGGTCTACGAGGACTTCCTGTGCCCGATCTGCGGGGAGTTCGAGAGGCAGACCAGCGACCGAGCTGGCCGACGCTCGCCGACGACGGCAAGGTCCAGGTGGAGTACCGGCCGTTCGTGCTGCTGGACCAGTTCGGCCCCTACTCCGCCCGGACGCCACCCAGGTCTTCGCCGTGGTGCTGGACGAGTCCGGTCCCGAGGTCGCCAAGGAGTTCCTCGACCTGCTGTTCGAGAACCAGCCGAGCGAGGAGGGGCCCGTTCCCGAGCGTCGAGGAGCTCGTCCAGCTGGCCGGGCAGGCCGGCGCCGACGCCGCGGCGGTGCAGACGGCGATCGACGACGGCGAGGGCGAGGACTGGGTCGCCGACGCCACCCAGGCCGCGGAGGACCTCGGCGTGACGGGCACGCCCACGGTCATCCTCAACGGCGCGCCGTTCACCGACGGCCGGACCATCGACGATTTGGCAGCCAACCTGCTGGACGCGGTTCAGTGACCCCATGACCTCCGGCCGGTGAGCCGTACGACGAGTTCATCCGCGGCCTGCCCAAGGCCGAGCTGCACGTCCACCACGTCGGGTCGGCGTCCGCCCGGATCGTCAGCGAGCTGGCGGCGCGTCACCCGGGCTCGGTCCCGAGCGACCCGGACGAGCTCCGCGCGTTCTACGAGTTCCGCGACTTCGCGCACTTCGTCGAGGTCTACCTCGCGGTGGTGGCGCTGATCCGGACGCCCGAGGACATCCACTACCTGACCTACGAGATCGCCCGCGAGATGGCGACCGAGCAGGGGCTGCGGTACGCCGAGCTGACGTGCACGCCGTACACCTCGGTCCGTCCGGACCCGGCCAGGACTTCGACGGGATGTCGATCGAGGCCTACACCGAGGCGATCGAGGCCGCGCGGGTGGAGGCGGAGCGGGACTTCGGGCTGGTGCTCCGCTGGATCTACGACATCCCGGGCGAGTTCGGCCTCCCGTCGGCCGACGCGACCATCGAGTACGCCCTCGACCACCGCCCCGAGGGGCTGATCGGGTTCGGGCTCGGCGGGCCGGAGATCGGCGTGGCGCGGCCGCAGTTCCAGCCGCACTTCGAGCGGGCGAGGGCGGCCGGGCTCCACTGCGTCCCGCACGCCGGCGAGACCACCGGCCCGCGAGACGGTCTGGGACGCGCTCACGCCTGCTGCACGCGGAGCGGATCGGCCACGGCACCTCGGCGGCCCAGGACCCGGCGCTGCTGGCGCACCTGGCCGAGACCGGCATCCCGCTCGAGGTCTGCCCGTCCTCCAACATCGCCACCCGGGCGGTCGCCACGCTGGAGGAGCACCCGATCCGGGCCTTCCGCGACGCCGGCGTGACGGTCACGGTCAACTCCGACGACCCGCCGATGTTCGGCACCACG
This sequence comes from uncultured Microthrixaceae bacterium, assembly GCA_963806205.1. Taxonomy (GTDB): domain Bacteria; phylum Actinomycetota; class Acidimicrobiia; order Acidimicrobiales; family VFJN01; genus VFJN01. The sequence goes on along the minus strand of CAWDXF010000004.1, from coordinate 397,167 downwards.
CTCAACCGCGAGTACGAGATCGCCGCCGAGCTGCTGGGTCTCGACGAGGCCGGGCTGGCCGAGCTGGCGCGGACCGGCGTGCGCGCGTCGTTCGCCCCCGAGGACGTGAAGGCGCGGATCGATGGCCGAGATCGACGCGTACGCCGCGGGCCACCTGCGCTAGGAAAGGTTCAGGCCCCGCAACCTCATACGTAGCGGGGCCAGCACCTTTGTATCCGCTGGCACGGCGCGATCGGGGGATTGACCGGGCGTGTCGGGCGTGCGTGTCGGAACGCGCGCGTCAAGGGAGACCTACAGTGGGGTCCATGAACCAGCGGCGCCCGGTGCGAGTCGCGGTCGTCAACGACTACGAGCTCGTGGTCGTCGGCGTCGCCGCCCTGCTCGAGCCGTTTCGCGACCGGATCCACATCGTCGAGCTGGACAGCAGCCTGCCGGTGCTCCGCGACGACGTCGACGTGATCCTCTACGACACGTTCGGGCAGGTGCAGGGCAAGGCCGTGGACGTCGACTCCCTGGTGAACGGCGGCAAGGGCAAGGTGGTCGTCTACAGCTGGAACCTCCACCAGGAGCTGGTCGGCGACTCGCTGGAGGCCGGCGTGTCCGGCTACCTGTCCAAGGGGATGGACGCCGAGGAGCTGGTCGCGGGCGATCGAGCAGATCCACGCCGGGCAGACCGTGGTCCCGCGCACCGGCGGGACGGCCAACACCCGGCCGGACAGCGACTGGCCGGGCAAGGCGCAGGGCCTCACCGTCCGCGAGTCCGAGATCGTCGCGCTGATCACCCAGGGGCTCTCCAACCAGGAGATCGCCGACCGCAGCTACCTGAGCATCAACTCGGTCAAGACCTACATCCGCACCGCCTACCGCAAGATGGGCGTCGAGCGGCGGGCCCAGGCGGTGCTGTGGGGGATCAGGCACGGCTTCGAGCCCGACGTCGTGCGGCGGGTCGAGACGAGTAGGACGCTGAGGCCTCAGGCGGGGTAGTTCGTCGGCCTTCAGCAGCGCCGCCAGGTGGGCGGCGTTCGCGGCCACGGTCTTCGTCGTCTCCGCCGTCTTCTCCGGCGTCGGCTCCTGGTCCTGGTAGTCCTCGGTCTGCATCGCCTCGCCCACCCAGTAGGTGACGCGCGGCCGCAGGGATCGTGAAGCCGGTGTCGTTGAGCGCCTGGAACACCTCGGCGCTGACGTGGTGGGCGCCGTCCTCGTTGCCGACCACGGCGACCACCGCCACCTTGCCGTAGGTGAGCATCCGGCCCTCGTCGTCGCTCTCGCTCAGCTCGGCGTCGAGCCGCTCGAGCGTCATCTTGCACACCGCTGAGGGCTGCCCCATCCAGATCGGGGTGGCGATCACCAGGATGTCCGCGGCCAGCATCTTCTCCCGGATGCGCCGGCCACCCGTCGCCGTCACCCTCGTCGGTGCTCACCCCGAACTTCACGTCGTGGTCGATCACGCGGACCAGCTCGCCGGAGACGTCGTGCTCGCCCAGCGCGTCGAGCACCTGCTGGCCGATGAGCACCGAGCTGGAGTCGTCCGGGCGACGTGCTTGAGGGTGCAGGACAGGACCAGTGCGGACAGGCATGCGGCATGAGTGACGGAGGTGCCCATTCCGTCGACGTGATAGTTCATCCGTCACGGGTGGAACGCGCACCGGTGCGGATCTGGTTACCGGGGAGCGTGACCGCCCTGCCCAAGCCGCGCGGCCCGCTCAGCGACGCTCGTGCCCAGCGCGCTCCGCGCCGTACCCGCCGAGCCCGTCGACGGATCGACCTCGAGCCGGAGTCCGCCGACGACGCCGCGGTGACGCTGTGGATGCTGCACGAGCTGTCCTACGGCGGGTTCGACGACGTGGACGACCGGGCCGAGTGGGAGCCCGAGCTGATCCGGGTGCGCCGGCGGCTCGAGGACGACCTGGAAGCGCCAGCTGCGCGAGCGCTGGCCCGGGCGTACCCGAGGGCGCCGACCTGGCAGCGGACTTCTTCGACTGGGTCGCCGACCACGACGGCCCGTCCCTGGCCCGGCACGTGCAGACCCACGCCACCGAGGAGCAGGTGCTCGACCTGCTCCGGGTCCGCTCGGTCTACCACCTCAAGGAGGCCGACCCGACGACGTGGGTGATCCCGCGGCTGCCGGTCGGCCGCGAAGGCGGCGCTCGTGGAGCTGCAGTACGACGAGTACGGCGTCGGCGACCCGGCCCGGCTGCACGCCGAGCTCTTCGCCCGCGGCATGGAGGCCAGCGGGCTCCGTCCCGAGCACGGCGCCTACGTCGACGAGTCGCCGCCGAGATCCTCGAGCAGAACAACGCGCTGTCCATGTTCGGCCTGCAGCGCCGGCTCCGGGCGCGGCCGTCGGGCACCTGGCGGCGTTCGAGGCGACCAGCTCGGTGCCGTCGCGGCGGCTGGCGCAGGGGCTCGAGCGGCTGGGCTTCCCGGAGGAGATCGTCGGCTACTACCGCGAGCACGTGGAGGCCGACGCGGTGCACGAGCAGGTCGCGCTGCGCGACATCTGCGTGAGCCTGGTCGACGGAGGAGCCGAGCCTCGAGCCGGACGTGTGGTTCGGCGCCTGGGCGTGCCTGGACCTCGAGGACCGGACCGCCCGCCGGCTGCTGGCGTCGTGGGGGGTGCCCGCATGACCCGGCCCGACGTGTTCCTGTGTCCCGGCGGCCCGATGCTGCTGCGCGGCGACCAGGTGGTCATCGACGACGACGGCGTGCGAGCACCGGACGACCCGGCCGGTCTCGGCGGTCTGCCGCTGCGGCAAGTCGGCGTCCAAGCCGTGGTGCGACGGCACCCACAAGCTGCTGCCGGCCAAGCTGCGGCCCTAGGCCGCCTAGCGCGGCGACCCGGTCGATCTGCACCAGCGCGCCGCGCTCGAACTCGCGCACCTCGACCACCGCGAGGTCGTCGTAGCCGGCCACGCAGGTCCGCGCAGCCGCGTCGGCCTGGTCGCCGGGCCGACCTGGACCACCGCCGAGCCGGCCACGGCCAGGTGACGGTGGATGACGTCGAGACAGCTGCGGACCAGGTCGAGGCCGTCCGCGCCGCCGTCGATCGCGGTCACCGGGTCCTCGGGGTAGGCCGTCACCTCGCTCGGTCGGCACCCACGGCGGGTCCGCGATGACGACGGCGAACCGCTCGTCGTCGTCGAGGACCTGGTCCATCGGGCCCTCGCGGACGTCCACCCGGATCCCGGCCTCCGCGGCGTTGCGGCGCAGGAAGCCGCAGGCCACCGGGTCGGCGTCGACGCAGACCAGCGGCCGCGGAGCGAGCGTGACGGCCAGCAGCCCGATGTGGCCCGCGCCCGAGCAGAGCTCGAGCACCGGGCCGGGCGGCGCGACCCGGATCAGGTCGGCCGCCCAGTGGGACTGGGCGGCCGTCCACGGCCGAGGGGTCAGCACGCGGTCGTCGTACTCGATGCGCAGGCCCTCGAAGTCGATGACCTGGGTGTCCGTCCCGTTCAATCGGTGTCCGGTGCCGAGGAGATCGCCTCGAGGAAGTCGGCCACCTTGTCGTCGGGAAGGTTCCGGGCGATGTCGGCCTGGCTGATCATCCCCACCAGGTCGTGGCCGTCGATCACCGGCAGGCGGCGGACGCCGGCCTTGGTCATCGTGGCCAGGGCCTCCTCGACCGAGTCGTCCGCGCCGATGGTGACGACCTCGTCGCCGGCGTAGTCCTCGACCTTGACCTCGGTGGTGTCCATGCCCTCGGCCACGCAGTTGAGCACGATGTCACGGTCGGTGATCATGCCCTTGAGCCGGTTGTCCTCGCCGCAGATGGGCAAGGCCCCCACGCCGAGGTCCTTCATCTTGCGCGCCGCCTCGGTGACGGTCTCGGTGGTCTGGGCGCACTCGGCGTCCCCTGTCATGATCTCGCGTGCTGTTGCGGTCATCGATCCTCCTCTTCCAGGTGTGCTGGGGCTCTTGCTGAGACGGTGTCCGCTGCAGCGACGGCCAGTCCCACCCCTACGGGGGAGGCCCCGCGGGAGTCAGGCCCGTTCCTCGCAGAGGAACGCCAGGCGCTGCAGGACTCGGTGTTGCGCCACTTGAGGGGCGGGTCCTGGAGGAACCTGGGCACCAGCGCCGCCGGGGCCCCGGTGGCGTTCTCCTCGATGTGACCTCGGTGCGCTGGCCCTGCGCCCGGATCCGGAGGACCACCTCGGCGGACCGGCCGGCCAGGCCTGGGCCCTCAGCCTGAGCAGCGAGCCCGGGCGGACTCGAGGACCTCGGTGGTGTCGTCCAGCATCAGCGGCCACGAGCCCACGGAGTGGTGCAGCCTGGTCCCGACCGCCGGCCAGCCCTCGTCCACGTCACGCATCCGGGTCGCTCCGACCACCCAGAGCGGGTAGAGCCAGCCGTCGGAGAGGACCTTCCAGACCTGCTCGGGCGTCGCGTCCATCAGGCGGGTGTTGGTGCTCACGCGGGACCGGTACCCCCTGCACGCGCACGCAGGCATGCCCTCTGCAGCCACCGGGCACCGCGGGCGCATGGTCACCACGGTCGTCCTCGACGTCGACGGCACGCTCATCGACTCCAACTACCACCACACGATCGCGTGGGCGCGCGCCTACCGCCATGTGGGCGTCACGGTGCCGCTGTGGCGGATCCATCGCGCCATCGGGATGGGCGGCGACAAGCTGGTGGGCGCGGTCGCCGGGCGACGAGGTCGAGCGCGAGCACGGCGACGCGATCCGCGATCGCTGGGAGCAGGAGTACGACGCGCTGATCGAGGAGGTCGGCCTGCTGCCGGGGGCCCAGGAGCTGCTCGAGGAGCTCGAGAAGCGCGGGATCGAGGTCGCGCTGGCCAGCTCGAGCATCCCCAAGCACGCCGAGCACGCGTTCGACCTGCTCGATGCCGACGACCTGGCCGACACCGCCACGACCTCCGAGGACGCCGAGGAGTCCAAGCCCGACCCCGACCTGGTCGAGGAGGCGTTGTCGCGGCTGCGCGGCAGCGACGCGTGCGTGGTCGGCGACTCGGTCTACGACGTCGAGGCGGCAAATCGCAGCGGGCTGCCTGCCTACGGCCTGCTGACCGGCGGCTACGGGCGCGCCGAGCTCGAGGCGGCCGGTGCGGCGGGGGTCTACGAGGACCTGCGTGACCTGCTCGACCACGTGGACGAGTGGTTGGTGTGAACGGGTACCGGCCCTGAAATTCTCGAGGGAGGTACGGCGATGCCGAGCAAGTCCGCCAACGTCAAGAACGAGAAGCAGTACGAGGCGCTCAAGGACAAGGGCATGTCGAAGGAGCGCGCCGCCAAGATCGCGAACACCAAGGACGCGTCGAAGAAGGGCGGCAAGCAGAGCGGCAAGGGCGGTGACAGCAGCCAGGGCGGGACGTCCGCGCAGAAGAAGAAGGCCGGGAGGAAGGGCGGGAAGGCCGCCGCCAAGAAGAGCTAGTCAGCCGCGCAGCTTCGGCAGCACGTCGCGGCCGTAGGCCTCGATCATGTCCCGGTAGTTCGGGCCCATGTTGGCGACGTAGACCTCGTCGTAGCCGGCGTCGACGTAGTCCTGGAGCTGCTGGACGTGCCTGTCGATGTCGTTGCCGGCGACGATGCTCTCGGCCGTCGACTCGCGGGTGACCAGCTCGGAGGCCTGCTCGAAGTGCTGGGGGCTCGGGAGCACCTGAGCCAGCTCGCCCGGCAGCCCCGCGTTGGCCCAGAGGCGGTGCGCGTGGTCGACGCCCTCTTCCTCGGTGTCGGCCCACGCCACCTTGACGCCGCCCTGGGCGGGCTTGCCGCCGGACTTCTCCTTGAAGGACGAGACCGCCTCGGCGTCGTCGGCGGTGTTGATGAACCCGTCCCCGATCCTCGCGGCGAGGTCGAGCGCCTTGGGCCCGAACGCCGAGACGTAGATCGGCGGTGGCTCGTCCGGGAGCGTGTAGATGCGGGCCGTGTCCACGGTGTAGTGCTTCCCCGCAGTGGTCACGACCTCGCCCTCCCAGAGCTCGCCGGATCAGGTCGACGGCCTCCTCCAGCATCTCCAGGCGGACGTCGGCCGACGGCCAGACGTCACCGAGGACGTGCTCGTTGAGCGCCTCGCCGCTGCCGACGCCGAGGACGAACCTGCCCTCGAGCTGCACGGCCGCGGTGGCCGCCGCCTGGGCGATGACCGCGGGATGGATCCGCACGGTCGGGCAGGTGACGGCGGTGGTGACCGGGAGCGAGCAGGCCTGGGACAGCGCGCCGATCACGCCCCAGACGAAGGCGCTCTGGCCCTGCTCGTTGTTCCAGGGGTGGTAGTGGTCGCTGACCCACAGGGCGTCGAACCCGGCGGCCTCGGCCGCGACGGCCTGCTCCACGAGCTGTGCGGGCGAGTACTCCTCGCAGGACAGGAAGTATCCGAAGCGCATGCTCGCTGGGTACCCAACGGGCCGCCCGCTGCGATCACCCTGCGGGGTGAGACTGGGCGGCGGCGGGAACGGTCACCTGACCCGCATGAGAGCAGTCACCTGGCACGGCGTCCACGACATGAGGGTCGAGCAGGTTCCCGGATCCCAAGATCGAGGAGCCGACCGACATCCTGATCCGGGTCACCTCGAGCGGGCTCTGCGGCTCGGACCTGCACCTCTACGAGACGCTGGCGGCGTTCATGGAGCCCGGCGACATCGTCGGGCACGAGCCGATGGGGGTCGTCGAGGAGGTCGGCAGCGCCGTCACCCACCTCGACGTCGGGGACCGCGTGGTCATCCCGTTCAACGTCAGCTGCGGTCACTGCTGGATGTGCGAACGCAAGCTGTTCAGCCAGTGCGAGACCACCCAGAACCGCGAGCACGGCACCGGCGCCAGCTTCCTCGGCTACAGCAAGCTCTACGGCCAGGTGCCCGGAGGGCAGGCCGAGTACCTCCGCGTCCCGCACGGTGCCTTCGGTGCTGTGAAGGTGCCGCACGGTCCTCCCGACGACCGCTTCCTCTTCCTCAGTGACGTGCTGCCCACGGCCTGGCAGGGCGTCGAGTACGCCGACGTCCCCGAGGGCGGCACCCTCCTGGTGCTCGGCGCCGGCCCGATCGGCGACATGGCCGCCCGGGTCGCGATGCACCGCGGCCACCGCACGATCGTTGCCGACCTGCGTGCCGGAGCGCCTTCAGCGGGTCTCCGACCGCGGGGCCGAAGCCATCGACATCTCCAGGCTCGAGGGGACCAGCCTGGCCGACGTGGTGCGTGACCAGACCGACGGTCGTGGACCGGACTGCGGTCATCGACGCGGTCGGCATGGAGGCGCACGGGTCCAGCGTCAAGGCCGTGCACAAGATGGTCGGGTTGCTGCCGGACGTGCTCGCCGAGCCCCTCATGAAGGCGCCGGGATGGACCGCCTCACCGCGCTCCACGGCGCCTTCGACGCCGTCCGTCGAGGCGGCACCGTCTCCATCTCGGGGGTCTACGGCGGCGCCGCCGACCCGATGAACATGATGCAGATGTTCGACAAGCAGGTGCAGGTCCGGATGGGCCAGGCCAACGTGCGGGCCTGGACCGACGACATCCTGGCGCTGCTCAACCAGGACGAGGACGTGCTCGGGGTCGAGAGCTTCGCCACGCACCATCTCTCGCTGGACGAAGCCCCGGACGCCTACGAGACCTTCCAGAAGAAGGAGGACGGGGCGGTGAAGATCGTCTTCCGACCATGACCGGCGCAGCGGCCCGGCGGGTCGCGGGAGACGCATGGTGCCGTGACCGACGGCACTCCTGGTCATCGACCTGCAGAACGACTACTTCGTCGACGGCGAGCTGGCGCGGTGCCGCGACGACCTGCTCGCCACGTGCAACAGCTGATCGAGCGCGCCCGGTCGGCTGGAGCCCCGGTCGTCGAGGTGCAGGACCGTGCACCGGCCGGACAAGAGCACGTGGGCGCTGAACATGCTCGACGACGACCAGGGCATGGCTCTCGAGGGCAGCGACGGCGCGCAGCGTCTCGACGGCCTGCACGAGCCTGACCACGTCGTGGTGAAGCACCGCGACAGCGCCTTCCACGGCACCGACCTGCGCTCGCTGGCTGACCGATCGGGCGAGTCGACCGGCTGGTGCTGGCCGGGGTCTCCACCGAGTCGTGCATCGCGGCGACCGCCACCGACGCCTACGCGCACGACCTCCGCGTCACGCTCGTGGCCGACGCGACCGCGTCGGTCGACTCGGCGCCTGCACGACCAGACGCTCGAGCGGCTCAAGCGCAGTACCGGCACGACGTGGCTCGACTGCCGACGTCTGGTCGCACTTCGGCTGCAGCGAGTTGTGGTCGCGCTGATCGCCAGGTCGCGGATCAGCCCGCGCTGGTCGATCGGCAGGTAACTGCCGCCCGAATCGAGGCGTCCGCCGCCACTCGGACCGCTACCCGACCGCATTGACGGCATGACTTCCGCCAATCCGCGAACACGGCTCGATCCGGCTCCTACCTTGAATGCATGGTGGTGGCGCCCGGGCCTGTCCGTCCTCGCGATGTGCGTCGCGGCGTCATGCTGGTCCGCGCGCCGGCTGCCGCCGCGACGGCGACCACCACGACCCTGACGTCCAACGTCAACCCGGCCTCGGTGGGCCAGCCGGTGACCCTCACCGCCACGGTCGTGGGGGACGCGCCCACGGGGACCGTCTCCTTCGTCGAGTCCGGCGTGACCATCGGGATCAGCGCGGTCTGCGGGCGGAGTCGCGACCCTCGAGCTCTCGGGCTGGGCCGCCGGCACCTATGCGGTCACCGCGACCTACTCGGGTGACCCAACAACGATCCCTCGGCCGGCACGCTCACCCAGAGCGTCGTCCAGCCGCCGCGCCCGTGGACCCGGTCATGGCACCGACCGTCACGCTGAGGGTCTCCTGGACAAGGTGCCGTCGGCGACAAGGTCAGGCTGACCTGGGCCACCAAGCGCGCCGACCTCGTGATGGCCTCCGGCGCGTGGGGCGGCAAGCAGGAGCCGAAGGGTTCCACGCGGCTCGCGGTCAGCGACCGCGGCAAGCACGTGTTCAAGCTGACCGTCCAGAACGCCGCCGGCAGCAGACCGCGCGCGTCAAGGTGATGGCGACCCGCAAGGCCAAGGAGCTCGAGCTCGTCGTCACCGAGGAGCTCGTCACCGTCGGCGCCGAGGTCGACGTGACCGCGGACGGGCTGGCCAAGGGCGAGCGCTACGTCGTCCGGCTCGCCGGCAAGCCGGTCATGACCGGCAAGGCGGACAGGCGAGGCGATGTCGCTCGCGTCCTGCGGTCACGAAGACGACGCCCGAGGGCGCGCTCCCGCTCACCATCACCGGCAGCAACCCGGGCCGGGTCGGCACCGCCGTGCTCAACGTCATCAAGGCGAAGGCCCTCGACGTCGAGGTCGAGCAGCTCCGAGCTCGCCGCAGAAGGACCAAGCAGACGCTCACCGTGACCGGGCTGCTACCCGGGGAGGCGGTCGCGGTGATGTACGCCGCCACCAAGCTCACCACCGGCAAGGCCGACGAGGACGGGCGGTTCACCTACTCCTTCGACGTCGGCAGGCGCAGCGGCGAGAAGACCGTCAAGGTGGTCGGCGCGATCCCGACCCGTGCCGGCGAGGCGACATTCGACGATCACCGGTCCGACCAGCGACCCCGACGACCACGGCTGAGCCGCCGCCGGACCCGCGTCGGGCACGACAGGCGACGGCCCTCACTGGTTGGGATTCGTGAGGGCCGTCTTGCCCGCTCCCATGGGGTCGGGGGCGGACTGCTCGAGCCTAGGACCCAGGGACTGTCGCGCTGGAACTTGCGTGGACTGGACTGACACCGTGTCGCGCCGGCGTCGACACCGACCACGCTCTCGGCAAGACTTGCGCAGTGCTCCCTCCCTCTCTCGCGCCCGTGCCGTCGCTGTCCTCTCGGTCCTCGCGCTGCTGGTCGGGCTGACCGGGCTCGGCACGGACGCCGGCCGCGCAGGGCGCGACGCCACGCGCGATCTCTCGGCTCCCGGCGGAGGTGCCGACCGCCGCGCGGAAGATGCACTGGAAGCCGCGGCCCGAGCAGTACCCCGGCACCGCGACCACCACGGACCTGGCGATCCCCATGGACGACGGGGTGGTGCTGCGGGGCGACCTGGTCCGGCCGACCCGCGCCGACGGCTCGGTGGTGACGCGGCCGCTGCCGGTGATCATCACCATCACGGCGTACAACAAGACGGTGCTGTCCTCCGGCGGAGGGCTCGGCGGGCCGGCTCGGACTACCTGGTCAAGCGCGGCTACGTGCAGCTCACCGTGGACGCGCGGGGCACCGGCTCGTCGGAGGGTGTCTGGGGGGCGTTCAGCCCGCGCGAGAACAACGACGCCAGCGCGATCGTGGCGTGGGCGCACACCCAGCCGTGGAGCAACGGCAAGTCCGGGATGACCGGGCCGTCCTACATGGGGATCAGCCAGATCTTCGCCGCCGCCGGCCGGCCGCCGGGGCTCAAGGCGATCTTCCCGCAGGTCCCCGGCGCCGACGTCTACCGCGACATCGTCGCCTCCGGCGGCCAGATCGACGTCGGGTTCATCCCGCTGTGGCTCGGGCTGGTGACCGGCACCGGCCTGGTGCCGCCGGCGTACGGCGCCGACGACCCGGCCTCGGCGTTCAAGGCGCTCCTCGACCGGCTGACGACCGCGACCACGTTCACCGGGCCGCTGCTCGCCTCCGCGGTGCTCGGCGGCGACCCGGCGTACGACGGGCAGTTCTACCGCGACCGTTCGCCGATCAACGTGGTCAAGCGGGTCAAGGTGCCGACCTTCCTGGTCAGCGGTGAGTACGACCTGTTCCAGCGCGGCACCCCGCTGCTGTTCGAGAAGCTGCAGAAGCAGGGCGTCCCGGTACGGATGATCACCGGCCCCTGGGACCACCTGGAGGGCTCGTCCGGCGCCGAGGTCGGCAAGGCCGGCTACGGCCCGCTGCAGGAGCTGTGGCTGCGGTGGTTCGACCACTACGTCAAGGGCAAGAAGGACAAGCGGCTGCTGACCAGGACATCAAGCCGTTCACCTACTACGAGCAGGGCACCGGCAAGTGGGTCCGGACCAACGAAGTACGTCGACACCGACCTGCGGGCAAGCGTCGTACCGCCTCTCCGGCGACGCCTCGATCGGCGGGCGGAACGGCGGGCTGGTGCGCGAGAACGCCCAGCCCGGGACGTCGACGCTGCCCGCGGTCCCGGTCACCGGGCTGTGCACCCGATCGGCCAACCAGTGGACCGCCGGCATCATGCACGCGGTCTGGCCGGACAACCCGTGCCTGCGCGACAACCAGGTCAACGACCTCGGTGGCCTCACCTTCCAGACCAAGCCGCTGAGCAGGACGCTGCGGATCCAGGGCCCGATCAACGTGCGGCTCTACGCCTCCTCGCCCAGCGGCGACGGCATGTTCTCGGTGGCGGTCGAGGACGTGGCACCGGACGGCTCGGTCTCGCGGCTGACCGGTGGCTGGCAGGTGCTCTCGCAGCGGGAGCTGGACCCGATGAAGTCGCGCTACCTCGACGGTCAGCTGATCCAGCCGTGGCACCCGTTCACCCGGGAGTCGAAGAAGCCGGTCCCCTCCGGGGCCGTCGTCCCGGTCGACGTCGAGGTGTTCCCGACCGGCGCCGCGATCCGGCCCGGCCACCGGCTGCGGCTCAGCATCCAGGCCTTCGACGTGCCGCACCTGCTGCCGCCGCTCCCGGACCTGCCGCAGCTCGCGCCCCTGACGCTGCACGTCTCCCACGCCTACCCGTCGGTGCTCACCCTGCCGATCCGCCGCTGAGAGACGGCTCAGAGCTGGTGATCCATCTCGTCGAGCATCGCGGCGAGCGCCCGGTCGCGCTCGGCAGCGGGCATCGCTGCGTAGCGGCCCGTCGAGGACCAGCACCGCGAAGCCGTGCACGGCCGACCAGCACATCATCTCCGCGCCGGGCCTGCGCTCCGGAGTGAGCACGTCCGCGGCCACGAGGTCGTCCAGCGCCTCGCCGAGCAGGTTGAAGGGCTCGGCGTCGCCTGGCTGCCCTTCCTTGAGCTGTCCGTCGAACGCGAGCCGGAACAGGCCCGGCTCCGCCAGGGCGAAGTCGACGTAGGTCTGGCCGAGGGCGCGGAGCCTGCCCCGGGCGCGGGCGGCCGGGTCACCGCGGTGGGACCGCCTCCGGTCCTCCTTCGCCTGTGCGGCCCGCATCGCCTCGGCCAGCTCCGCGAACGCCTTGCTCGCCACCTCCGACATCAGCTCGATGCGGTCGGCGAAGTGCCGGTAGGCCGCGTTGTGGCTCACCCCCACGCGCCGGGCCGCCTCCCGGAGCACCACGCCGTCCGGGCCGTCCGCCCGCGCCAGCTCGGTCGCCGTCTGCACCAGGGCGGCGCGCAGGTCGCCGTGGTGGTACGTCGCACCCGCTCGGGTCATGCGGACAGGGTAGCCATCCTCGGCGCTGATGTTGACAGTGCCAACATGAACTGTCACGCTGATCAATGTTGTCAATGTCAACATTGAGATTCTGCATCCGAGGAGAGCCCGCATGAACAGGAAGGCCGGCATCCTGGTCGCGGTCTACGCCGCGGTCCTGGCCATCAACCTCGACGTGACGATCGTCAACGTCGCCCTGCCGAGCATCGCCACCGAGCTGGACGCGGGGACCCGCGACCTGCAGTGGGTCGTCGACGGCTACAACCTGGCCTTCGCCGCACTGGTGCTCTCCGCCGGATCGCTCTCCGACCGCTGGGGCAGGCGGCCGGCGCTGCTCACCGGTCTGCTCGGGTTCGCCGCCGCCAGCGTGGTCGGCGCGATGACCACGTCCTCGGGCGCGTTGATCGCAGCCCGCGTCGGGATGGGCGTCTTCGCCGCGCTGATCTTCCCGACGACGCTTGTCGATCATCAGCAACGCGTTCCCCGACCGCAAGCAGCGCGCCGCCGCGCTCGGCGGCTGGGGAGCCGTGGTCGGCATGGGCGTGGCGCTGGGCCCGGTGACCGGCGGCGCGCTGCTCGAGCACTTCTACTGGGGCAGCATCTTCCTGGCCCTGGCGCCGCTGGCGCTCGTCGCGGCGGCCCTCGCCGTTCGTGCTGGTGCCCGAGTCACGCGACCCCGCCGTCCCGCCGCTCGACAAGACGGGTCTCCTCGTCTCCAGCTCGGCGCTCACCCTGCTGGTCTTCACGATCATCGAGGCACCGACCCACGGGTGGGCGTCCGTGCCGACGGTCGCCGGCCTCGTCGGCGCCGCCGCTGCTGGTCGCGGTCTTCGTGACGGTCGAACGCCGGGCTCCGCACCCGATGCTCGACGTGAGCCTGTTCGCGGACCGGCGGTTCAGCGCGGCCAGCGGGGCGGTCACGATCACCTTCTTCGCGCTGTCCGGCTTCATCTTCCTGATCACGCAGTACTTCCAGCTCGTCCGCGGCTACGAGCCGCTCTCGACCGGTGCCCGGATCGTCCCGGTGGCGATCGCGATCGCCATCGCCTCGGTCGCCGGCGGTCTGCTGGCCGCCACGGCTGGGCACCCGGCTGGTCGTCACCACCGGGCTGACCATGTTCGGCGTCGCGATGGCCTGGATCGGGCTGACCGCCGAGGTCGACACGTCGCTACGCGACGGTGATCGTCCCGCAGATGGTCCTGATGGGGCTGGGCATGGGCCTGATCTCCACGCCGGCGACCGAGTCGATCCTGATGGTGCTGCCGCCGGCCCGCGCCGGCGTCGGCTCGGCGGTCAACGACGCCACCCGCGAGATCGGCGCCACCCTCGGCGTCGCCGTGGTCGGGTCGTTCTTCTCCTCGATCTTCGGCTCCGCGCTGGCGGGCGGCGCGTTCGGCGCTGCTCCCGGCCGACACGCTGGCGCAGGTCCACAGGACTCCGTCGCGGTCGCGATGGCGACCGGCAGCGGCGACCCGACGCTGCTGGCCGCCGTCCAGGACGCCTTCATCCAGGGCCTGCACGCCGGCTGCTTCCTTGTCGCCGCGGTCTGCCTGCTCGGCGCGGTCGCGGCGGCGGTGGCGCTCCCGGGCCGCCGCTTCGTCGCGCCGGCCGCTACCGAGGTCGAGGAGCCGGTGGCCGCGGCCGTCTGAGAGACGTGGCCCTAGGCCGCGCGGTCGGTGCCCTCGCGCCAGCGCTTCACGCAGGTCGAGGTAGCTCGTCGGGTCCTCGAGCATCAGCGCGTGGCGGCGGTCGTCGAGCAGGTGCCCCTGCCAGTCGGGGCGCCGGGCCAGCACGGCACGCAGCGTCTTGGCGGGCACGAGCGCGTCCCTGGTCCCGCCCAGCAGGAGGGTCGGGGCCTGGATGCGGCCGATCGCGCGCCAGACCCCGCGCGGGTCGGTCCAGGTGAGCGTGATCGAGCGGATGCGCGCTCAGCGAGGGCGGCCCGCCGCTCGCGGCCGTCCATGGCGCCGTCCGCGAAGTCGGCTGCCATCAGCGCGAGGACCCTGCGGTCCACGCCGTCCGGGTCCGGATAGATCGAGCTTCAGCATCGCCCGGTTGCGTCGGGCACTCAGCTCGGGGCCGGCGAGACCGACGACCCCCAGCGCGGCGGCGGTCAAGCGACGAGAGCGCGATGGGCAGCATCCCGTCGATCGTCGCGCGAGCGGGCAGCAGCAGACGGGCCGGCGACCGCGGGGGCAGAGCGGGGGACACCAGCACCAGCCGCTCGACGCGGGTGGGATGCCGTGCGGCCAGGATCGTCGCGATCAGCCCGCCCATGGAGTTGCCGTGCAGAGTGAACCGGTCCCAGCCGAGGGCGTCGGCGACCTGGATCAGGAACTCGACATAGCCGCTGACGGTGAGTGAGTCGTCCGGCGAAGGAGGAGTGCGACCGAAGCCGGGCAGGTCGACGGCGACCACCGGGCCGTGCTCGGCGAGGCCCTCCATCACCTCGACCCAGGTCACCGACGAGCCGCCCAGCCCGTGCACCAGCAGCTGCTGGCTCGTCGCCGCCTGCCGACGGCGTCCGCGGCGCGCAGCACGCGCACCTGTCGTCCGCCCACCTCGAGGTGGGTGTCCACGACAGCGGGCCAGCCCGACAGGCGCTTGGTCATGTGACCGAGAGTGCCCGATCGACCCGGCGACATGCCCAGCCGCGCTGAGCCCGCGTCAGGGAGTGAGCGCCGACGACCCCACGCCACCCCGTTGGTCTCGCACTCGCTGTTGGTGCAGACGCGCTCGTCGACGGTCGAGTCGGCGTCGCCCACGACGCCGTCGGGTTCGCCGACCGGGCCCGGCGGCTCGCTCGTCGGGGGGACGCGTGCGTGGGCGCAGCCGCACCTCCGAGCCGCAGACCGGCACAGGCTTGGTGTCGAAGTACATGGCGTCCCGTCGTGTCGGTAGCTCGGAGTCGCCATTGTACCCCTCAACGGCTGCGCAGCCTCGCGTTGGTCGCACGCAGGCTCGTCCACGGCTCCTCCAGCTGCAGCACGCGGGCGATCCCGGCCAGGTTGAGGCCCTCGGCGAGGAGCTCACCGATGCGGCCCAGTCGGGTCACGTCCTCGCGCGCTGTAGAGCCGGGTCCCGCCGGCGGTGCGGTCGGGGGAGACCAGGCCGTGACGCTCGTAGACGCGCAGGTTCTGGATCTCCATGGAGGCCATCCGGGCCGCCACCGAGATCGCATAGACGCGCGGCGTCCTTGTCCGCCATCTCTTTCTCCCGAGCACTTGCCTTGACCTGATTTCGATTGTATAACAAATCTGTACTCAGCGATATAGATCGTGAGTCGCAACGGACATCCATCTACAGATCAGGAGGACACCATGTTGCTGCGCACCGCCGACCCGTTCCGTGACTTCGACCGACTCACCCAGCAGCTGCTCGGCACCACGAGCCGTCCTGCGGTGATGCCGATGGACGCCTGGCGTGAGGGCGACAGCTTCGTGATCGAGTTCGACCTGCCCGGCGTGTCCGCCGAGACCATCGACCTCGACGTCGAGCGCAACGTGCTGACCGTGCGCGCGGAGCGGGTCCCCGCAACGGTGACTGGGAGATGCTCGCCAGCGAGCGACCCCGCGGCGCCTTCAGCCGCCAGCTGGTCCTCGGCGACAACCTCGACCTGGACCGGATCGAGGCGGGCTACGAGGGCGGCGTCCTGCGGCTCGTCGTACCGGTCTCCGAGAAGGCCAAGCCGCGCAAGATCGAGGTCGGCACCGGGTCGGACGCCTCCTCGCGCCAGGCCATCGAGGCCTGACGGAGCCGCGCGACCTGCGAGGCAGGGCCCTTACGCAGGGCCCTGCCTCACGGCGGCTCAGGAGTCGTCGCGGGATCGGCGCGCGGATCGGTAGGCCGGCTCCCGCAGGCGGATGACGGCGGGATAGTGATCGAGCCCTGCCACCTGGTTGACGACCGGGTCGAAGGAGATCGTCGGGTCTGGCGCATCCTCCCGTGAGATCGAGAGCTCGGCGAACCCGCGCCACGGGCCGCCGCCGACCGCGCACGCCAGCTGCACCACGCCGGAGTGGGCGGAGCGGGCGCCGAGCAGGACCGGACCCGCATGGTCCGGTAGGGGAGCAGCGTCGTCATCGGGCGTCCGTACGTCGTGCGGCTGACGGTCAGCACGAAGCGGGTCAGCCGGCCCCACCGGTCGTCGCGAGCAGCAGGTCACCAGGGTTCCGTCGGGATTCGTGACCCGGATCGCCAGCCCGTGGATGTCTGGCAGCCCCTCGGGCAGCCCGACGGAGCGGGACTCGCGGACGATCACGCCCTGAACGCCCGGGATCGTCGAGGAACCGACCCCGATCGGCGGCTCGAGCCCGTGTCGGTGAAGCTGCCCTGCACCACCCGTCCGGCCGGATGCAGCGGCTTGCGCGCCGGTCGCACCGCTCCCGAGGGCTCGGGTCCCGGCGGCGAGCGCCGAGCCGCCGGCATCGGAGGCCCGGCGGGTCAGCGAACCCAGCACGCGTCACGCCCAAGGAGTTACCCACGGCGCACCCGACCCGTGCCCCCCGTAGGGGTGAAGTGCTGGTCCGCGGCCACGGGTACTGACACAGCCCCGTCCCTGCACACCTGGAGTCACCGTGGCCACCAAGAGCACAGCGAAGAAGACCACCGCGAAGAAGACCACCACCAAGTCCGCGAGGACAACGGCCCGGACGCGCCTCAGAAGACGGCGAAGAAGACGGCGAAAAGCACGACGAAGAGCGCGAAGAAGGCACCGAGCAAGAGCGCGACGAAGTCGGCCACGCAGACCGCGAAGAAGACCGTCGGCAAGGCAGCACGCAAGGCGGCCGCGACGGCCGCGAAGCTGATCGAGCCCGCCATCCCGGGCACGCCGGGCAGCGCGCCGGCGCCGCTCGAGGAGCCCACGAGGCGCGCGCGCCGCTGCCGCCCAAGCCCGACCAGGCGACGCCCGACACCCGGACCCCGACCGGCGCGAGCTCGACGCCGAGCCCACGGACGCCGCGCCAGCAGGGCGCCTTCCTGACCACGGCCACCGGTGCCCGGCTGCTCGACAGCGACCACTCGCTGAAGGCCGGCCCGCGGGGGCCGACGCTGCTGCAGGACCACCACCTGCGCGAGAAGATCACCCACTTCGACCACGAGCGCATCCCCGAGCGCGTCGTGCACGCCCGCGGCGCGGGCGCCCACGGCGTCTTCGAGGGCTACGGCACCGCGGACGACGTGACGGTCGCCGGCTTCCTCGCGAAGGGCAAGGAGACCCCGGTCTTCGTCCGCTTCTCGACCGTGCTCGGGTCCCGCGGCTCGGCCGACACCGTCCGCGACACCCGTGGCTTCGCGACGAAGTTCTACACCGACGAGGGCACCTTCGACCTGGTCGGCAACAACATCCCGGTGTTCTTCATCCAGGACGGCATCAAGTTCCCCGACGTCATCCACGCCGGCAAGCCGCACCCGGACCGCGAGATCCCGCAGGCGCAGAGCGCCCACGACACGTTCTGGGACTTCGTCTCCCTGCACACCGAGGCCCAGCACCACACGATCTGGAACATGTCCGACCGCGGCATCCCGCGCTCCTACCGGATGATGGAGGGCTTCGGCGTCCACACCTTCCGCCTCACCAACGCCGAGGGACGGACCTCGCTGGTCAAGTTCCACTGGAAGCCGAAGCTCGGCGTGCACTCGCTGACCTGGGAGGAGGCGCAGCTGCTCGGCGGGCTCGACCCCGACTTCCACCGCCGCGACCTCTACGACGCCATCGAGGCCGGCGCGTTCCCGCAGTGGGAGCTCGGCATCCAGGTCTTCGAGGACACCGAGGACCAGACCTTCGCCGGCATCGACCTGCTCGACCCGACCAAGATCGTGCCGGAGGAGCTCGCGCCGGTGCAGCCGATCGGACGGCTGACGCTCAACGCGAACCCGACGAACTTCTTCGCCGAGACCGAGCAGGTCGCCTTCCACGTCGGCCACCTGGTGCCCGGCATCGACGTCACCGACGACCCGCTGCTGCAGGCCCGGCTCTTCTCCTACGTCGACACCCAGCTCACCCGGCTCGGCGGCCCGAACTTCACCCAGATCCCGATCAACCGGCCGCACGCCCCGGTCAACGACATGCTGCGCGACGGCTTCCACCAGCACGCCGTGCACGGCGGCGTCGCGCCGTACAAGCCGAACTCGCTCGACGGCGGCTGCCCGTTCTTCGCCGGCGCGCGGCGACAACGCGTTCGTCGACACCCCGGTGCGGGTCGCCGAGGCGACGAAGGTGCGGGCGAACCCGGCGTCGTTCGACGACCACTACAGCCAGGTCCGCCAGTTCTGGCTGAGCATGACCCCGGTCGAGAAGGAGCACATCGTCCGGGCCTACACCTTCGAGCTCGGCAAGTGCTACGAGCAGGCGATCAAGGAGCGTCAGCTCCTCGCGCTGGCCAACATCGACCCGGTCCTCTGCCAGGAGGTGGCCACCGGCCTCGGCCTGCCGGCACCCGAGCCGACGTCGAGCTCGAGGACCTCGACCCGAGCCCGGCGCTGTCCCAGGTCGGCGGCGAGTGCCCGCCCGACGGCCGCATGGTCGGCATCGTCGTCGACCCCGACGGCGACCTGTCCGGCATCGGCACGCCTGCGCGCGACCATCGACGCCGCCGGGCATGGTGCCGCTGCTGATCGCGCCGCACGGCGGCATGGTCGACGGGCATGCCGGTGCAGCGGACCTTCGCCACCGGCCGGTCCGTCGAGTACGACGTGCTGCTGCTGGCGGGCGCACCGCGCCCCGGCCCCGGACGCGCTGCCGGCACGCGACGAGAAGGCCGGCGCCGACGAGACGGCCCCCGTCGACCCGCGGGTGCTCCTGATGCTCGAGGAGTGCTAGCGGCACGCCAAGGTCATCGGCGCCTGGGGCGAGGGCGTCCAGGCCGCTCGACGCAGGCCGGCATCGCCGGCGCCGCCGGCGTCGTCACCGGTGACGACGCGGCCGCCGTCTTCACCGAGGTCCAGGCCCTGATGGCCAACCACCGGGTCTGGGAACGCTTCCCGTCCGCGCTCGCCTGACCCCGACCACCGCCCCAACCGCAAAGGAACCACATGTCCACCGACGCCATCGTGCTGCTCAAGGACGACCACAAGGAGATCAAGAGGACCTTCGACGCCTTCGAGAAGGCCGGCGAGAACGCGCACGCCGAGAAGGGCCGGCTCGTCAAGAAGATGATCGAGCTCCTGACCGTGCACACCTACATCGAGAACGAGGTCATGTACCCGCGGGTGCGCGAGCTGCTGCCCGGACCTCGAGGACGACGTGCTGGAGTCCTACGAGGAGCACCACGTCGCCGACGTCCTGGTGATGGAGCTGGTCGGGATGAAGCCCGACGCCGAGCGGTTCGACGCCAAGACCACCGTCCTCATCGAGAACGTGCGCCACCACATCGACGAGGAGGAGCAGGAGTGGTTCCCCAAGGTCCGCGACGGTCTCGGTCGCAAGGTCCTCCAGGAGATCGGCGCCGAGATGGCCGAGGCCAGGAAGAAGGCGCCGAGGACCCCGGCTCAGCCCAGTGCCCTCAAGAAGACCATCGACGCGGTGATCTCCTGACCCTCATGTAAGCCCGTCCGGGTATTTCGGGTACTGACCGAAGATCCTGCACCTCAACCGAACGGAGTCACACGATGTTGTGGACCATTCTCATCGTCCTGGCGATCATCGCGCTCGCCCTCTTCATCCTCGGTCGCGTGCGCGGCGGCCGTAACCTCTGAGCCGTTCCTGAGCGCCCGGACGCCGTCACTGTCAGTGGCGGCTCCGGGCGCTGTTGAGCCGTGACGGACCGTGACACGCTTGGCAGGTGGGCCACCTGCGCAGCTCGACCCCTCATCGTCGGTTCCTGTCGGAGGAGGCCCGCCGGCTGACGGCGCTGACCGCCACCGCCCGGGTGCCCGGGGGTTTCGGCTGGCTCGACGAGACGTGTCTGGTGACACCGGGAGACGTCCACCTCTGGATCACGGCGCGCATGACGCACGTGGCCGGACTCGCGCTGCTCGCCCAGTCAGACGCGACCACCGACGTCGAGGCCGTGCTGGCGCACGGCGTCGGAGCGCTGCTGGACGGCCCGTTGCACGACCAGGAGTTCGGCGGGTGGTTCGCCCGAGCGGGTCGGCCGACGGCCTCGAGACCGGACAAGCAGGCATACGACCACGCGTTCGTCGTGCTCGCGGCGTCCACGGCGGTCGCCGCCGGGGCCGCGAGGTCCGACGTGCTGCTGGAACGAGCCCTCGAGTCTTCGACGAGCACTTCTGGGATGCCGACGCCGCCATGGTGGTGGAGACCTGGGACCGGTCGTTCTCGCTGCTCTCCGACTACCGGGGGGTCAACGCCAACATGCACGCGGTCGAGGCCCTGCTGGCGGCATACGACGTCACCGGCGACCGGGACCTCCTGGCCCGGGCCTCGGCAGTCGCCGAGCGCGTCGTCGGCCTCGCGCGGGCGCAACGGCTTCCGGATCCCCGAGCATGCAGGTCCGAGCTGGCAACCCGTCCTGGAGTACAACGCGGACCGGCCCGCGGACCCGTTCCGTCCCTATGGTGCGACCGTCGGTCACGGCCTCGAGTGGTCCCGGCTGCTGATCCAGCTCGACGTGGCGCACCAGAGCGGGACGCGGCTGGCCGACGCCGCGCAGCTCTACGACCGGGCGGTGTCCGACGGCTGGGCCGTCGACGGCGCGCCGGGGTTCGTCTACACCACCGACTGGGACGGCAAGCCGGTGACGCACACCCGGATGCACTGGGTCTGCTGCGAGGCCATCCTGGCGGCAGCGGCACTGGCCGAGGCCACCGGCGACCCGCGCTACGAAGCCGACTACGAGCGGTGGTGGGACTTCGCCCAGCGGCACCTGATCGACCCCGTGCACGGTTCGTGGCGACACGAGCTCGACCGGCTCAACCGGCCGGCCAGCTCCACCTGGCAGGGCAAGCCGGACCTCTACCACGCCGTACAGGCATGCCTCCTGCCCAGCCGACCGCTGGCAGGTTCCGCGGCGCGGGCACTCCTGAAGGTTCGGGCCTGAGGTCTCCTTGTGCCTGCTCTCCTAGGCATCCGTAGCGTCGAGCAGCTTCGACAGCAGCCGTCGGAGCTCCCGGTGCCCGCGCTCGCCCAGGATCTCGGTCACCTGCTCCTCGATGCCCTCGATCGTCTGACGCCCGGCCGCCACGGCGTCCCGGCCACGCTTGGTGAGCACGATGAGTTTCGCCCGGCCGTCGTCGGGGTCGGGACGACGGACGACGTACCCCATGTCTACGAGCTCGTCGACGAGCTCGCCCATGGCCTGAGGGGTCATGTTGGCCTTTCGTGCGAGCTCGGTGAGCCGCGAGCCGTCGGGAGAGATCTGGGCGAAGACGGCGGAGTGCTTGGGCTTCTGCGGATAGCCGGCACCGACCACGCCCTCGACGATCTGGAAGCCGAGCAGGCTGTAGGCCTGGCCCAGCATCGAGACCGTGTTCAGTCGACTCCTCCATTGACAACTCCGGGCACTCAGAGTACTCAGGTTACCTGAATATCTGCGGCACACCGCGCCGGCACGTTGCTTCTCGGGGCGAGAGGAGTGATGGCCATGACGTCAGATGAGGGCGGACACGTCGCCTGCTACCTCGCGTCCGCCTGGGTGAGATCCGCTGGTGCGGTCTGCCTGGCGGCCGGGATCCTGGGAGCCGTCAGCGGCATCGTCCTGGCCGTGTACCCGGCCCAGGTGTCCGAGGACATGTTCAGCTATCCGCTCACTGCGGGCGGCTTCACCGTCATCCAGATCTGGTTCTTCGTCCAGCACCTCGGGCTGCTCGCCGGCATCGCGGCGCTCGCCCGCGCGGAGACCATGGCGCCGGGCCGCAGCGCACGCTGGGGCACCGGCCTCGCGGCCTCGGGGATGGCACTGCTCGCAGTCACCGAGCTGATCGCCATCACCGCACGCAACTCGACGTACCCCGGCGATGGCACCGGGCTTCTCGACGCGCTCTACGGCGTCTCCAGCTTCGCGGTCGGTGTGGGGCTGATCCTGGCCGGCATCGCCGTCCGCCGCCGGGGACGCTGGACCGGATGGCGCGGGCTCGTGGTGCTGGTCGCCGGCATCTTCGTGTTCGTGCCGATGACGCCTGCACTGATGGGACCGTTCGTACTCGCGCGGCTCGCAATCACGGTCTGGATGCTGCTCTTCGCCGCCCTCGGCTACGCGCTGTGGAAGACCGACGAGCGATGAGCAGCACCGGAGGACCGGCGACCCGCGAGATGCCGATCATCCACCGGATCTTCCGGCGCCAGTTCGCCGAGGTGCAGGCGCTGGTGCAGGAGGTGCCGGCAGCCGATGCGACGCGGGTGGGCGCCGTCGCCGACCACCTCGGGTTCCTGCTCGACGGCCTGCACATGCACCACACCACGGAGGACGACCTGATCTGGCCGAAGCTTCTCGACCGCGCGGGTCTCGACGCACCACTGGTGAAGCGGATGGAGGAACAGCACCAGCAGATCGACGCGTCGGTCGCCGAGGTGCGCGCGGCGATGTCGGCGTGGCGCTCGGATCCGACGCCGGCGACGTCCTCGGCGCTCGCCGACCGCATCGGCGAGTTCCTCGTCGTCCTCGAAGAACATCTCGACGAGGAGGAGCAGGTCGTCGTGCCACTGATCGACCGGTACCTCACCGAGGCCGAGTGGCAGGACGTCGGGGAGCGCGGCTTCGAGAAGTTCACGCCGGCCCAGCGGTGGATCGCCCTGGGGCAGATGGTCGAGGTCGCGACGCCCGAGGAGATGGCGATGATGTTCGGCTCGCTGCCGCCGCCGGTGAAGGTGCTCTGGCACCTGGTGGGCAAGCGCAAGTACCGCAGGTACATCACAGCCTGTCCGCGGCGGGCAGCCCCGGTGAAGCGAAGGACGCCGTGACCAGGGCGGCCGGCGTCTGCTCCCTCTTGCTGGGGTTGGGTTTCGGCCTCCCGGGGGCGTACGGCGCGTGGTACTTCGCGCGGCAGGGCGAGGTGTGGACGTTCCTCGGCTTCCCGACGTACGGCGACGGGCCCTTCGAGCGCTGGGGATTCCCGACCAGCGTCGCGCTGCTGCTCGGGTTCGCCGCCGTGTGCGCGGCCGAGGTCGTGGTAGGTGTCCTGCTCTGGCGCGACGCCTCGATCGCCCCGTGGCTGGCGCTGGGCCTGCTGCCGGTCGAGCTCGTGTTCTGGATCGGGTTCGCGTTGCCGTTCGGACCGCTGCTGGGACTGGCGCGCACCGCGTTCGCGGTCGCCGCCCTCGTGTCGGGGGACTGACGCCCGGCTCCCGCTTCCTAGGCGCCCGCGCGCCGCGCGCCCGTCGAGCCCCGCAGCACGAGCTCGGTGGGCAGCACCACCTGGGGCGGCTCGTCGCCCTCCTGGGTGGGGCCGGCGGCTTCCAGGAGGAGCTGCACCGCCATCCGGCCGACGTCCACGTGCGCGCCCCCGAGCGTGGTGAGGCTCGGAGAGCAGAGGCCGGCCGCGAAGATGTCGTCGAAGCCCACGACGCTGACGTCCGTCGGGACCTCGACGCGAGCGCTGTGCCAGCCGCTGCAGGACCCCGATCGCGAGCAGGTCGTTGTGGGCGACGATCGCGGTGGCGCCGGCGTTCAGCGCGCCGTCCGCGGCCGCGCCGCCCTGGGAGACCGTGGGGGTGAACGGGCCGATGCGACGCGCCTCCAGGCCGATCTCCTCGGCGGCCGCGCGCAGGGCACCCCACCGCGTCGCCGCCATCCAGGAGTTGCGTGGACCGGCGAGGTAGAGCAGCTCGGTGTGGCCGAGGGAGGCGAGGTGCTCGACCATCTGGTGACAGCCCACGGACATGGTCCAGCACCACGCTGGCGAGCCCCGGCAGCTCGCGGTTCATCAGCACCACCGGTCGCTGCGCGGCGATCTGACGAAGGCTGTCGTCGGGAAGCCGGCTGGCGGCGAGGACGAAGCCGTCGACCGAGGGCGCCAGCCGCTGGACCTGCGCCCACTCGATCCGGGACGACTCCTCGGCGTTGACCAGGACGAGCGTGTACTCCGAGGCCTTGGCCCGCTGCTCGGCCCCGCGGATCAGCTCGAAGTAGTGCGGGTTGGTGATGTCGGAGACCACCATGCAGACGGTGTGGTGGCGGCCCGAGAGCAGGGCGCGGGCGTGGGGGTTGGGGCGGTAGCCCAGCTCGGTCGCGGCGGCGAGCACCTTTTCCCGGGTGCTCGCGCTGACCCGGTTCGGGTTGGTGAACGCGCGGGAGACGGTGGACGTCGCCACGCCTGCGGCCCGGGCGACGTCGTAGATGGTCGGGCTCGCCACGCACCCAGCCAACCGGTTTGGCAACAAGATGGCAACCCCTTGCCGTCTGCGTTGCCGTCTCTCTAGCGTCGGCTGCTGTGACCGCCGACACAGCAGCGCAACGACCCCGAGCGCCGGGGGCTGCCGGCCTGCTGTCGAAGCCGCCCGCGTGGCTGGCCCGCGCGCTCCGGGTGCTCACCGCGATCGAGCTGACCATCGGCGTCGCAGCGCTGCTCCTGATCTTCGGACTGGTGCTGCTCCAGGCGGGGCAGCGCTACCTGCCGATCGACGGGTGGCCCTGGACCGGCGAGCTGGCGCGGTTCTGCCTGGTCTGGCTGACGTTCGTCGTCGCCGGAGTGCTGGTCACCAACGACTCCCACATCTCGATCGAGATGATCGACATGGTCCCCGGCGACGCGCCTGCGTCGGGTCGTCCGCGTGGTCTCCTGCCTGATCGTGGCGGCGATCGGTGTCGGGCTGTGCCGCGAGGCCTGGGAGCTGGCCCACACGCAAGGCATCCTCAAGTCGCCGGCGATGCGGATGCCGATGTCCTGGCTGTACGCCGTCTCGATGATCGGCTTCGTCAGCGTGGTGATCCGGTCGCTGATCGCCGCGGTCCAGTACGCCGTGCTCGGCGTCCCGGAGCCGACGTACGACGACGTGGAGATGCCGACCGCATGAGCATCCTCGTCCTGTGGCTCCTGATCACGGCCCTGCTGGTGATCCGCGTCCCGGTGGCGTTCGCGTTCTTCGGCCCGTGCCTGCTCTACATGATGACCAGCGACCAGTCCGTCGGCCTTGCGCTGCGGCTGGTGGCCAACTCGACGGCCAGCTTCCCGCTGCTCGCGGTGCCGCTCTTCATCCTGCTCGGGTGCATCGCCAACCAGGCCGGGATCGCGGACCGTCTCTTCGAGTTCGCCCTCGCGCTGCTCGGCCGCGTGCGCGGCAGCCTGGGCTACGTCAGTGTCGGCGTCAGCCTCGGGTTCTCCTGGATGAGCGGCTCGGCGGTCGCCGACGCGGCCGCCCTCGGCAAGGTCGAGATCCCGGCGATGCTCAAGGCCGGCTACTCGAGGCCCTTCGCCCTGGGCGTCGTGGGCTCGTCGTCGCTGATCGCCCCGGTGATGCCGCCGAGCATCCCGGCCGTCATCTACGCCGGGCTCGCCGGCGTCTCCACCGGCGCGCTCTTCGCGGCTTCCGTGGTCCCCGCACTGTTGATGGCCGTCGGTCTGTGCGTCGTGGTCTTCCTCTGGGTGCGCCGGATGCCGAACCTGCAGACGACCGAGTTCAGCTGGGACCGCGTCTGGGTCACGGGTCGCCGCGTCATCGCGCCGCTGGGTGCCCCGGTGATCATCCTGGGCGGCATCCTCGGTGGCTTCGTCACGCCGACGGAGGCGGCGGCCGTGGGCGCGCTGTACATGCTGCTGCTCGGCTTCGCCTACCGCACCCTGGGGCTGCGAGACATGCCCAAGGTGCTGGTCGAGGCGGCGCTGACGACCGGCAGCATCATGCTGATCGTCGCCTCGGCCAACCTGCTGGGCTACATCCTCGCTCGCGAGCGGATCCCCCAGGAGATCTCGGAGTCCATGCTCGGGCTCACCAGCAACCCGACGGTCTTCCTGCTGCTGGTCTTCGTGCTGTCGATGGTGCTCGGCACCGCGCTCGACGCGATCGCGGTGCTCACCCTCACGGTGCCGATCCTGCTGCCGATCGCGCTGCAGTACGACGTCGACCCGATCGCCCTCGGCGTGCTGATGATCCTCTCCCAGATGATCGGCCTGCTCACGCCGCCGGTCGGCACGGTGATCTTCGTGCTGCAGGCGATCACCAAGGCCCGGATGGCCGAGGTGTTCTGGGGCTCGCTCCCGTTCCTGGTGCCGCTCACGCTCCTGTGCTTCGCGATCATCTTCTGGCCCGACGCGATCCTGTACCTGCCCGAGAGGCTCGGCCTGTGAGCGCCGCGGCGGCCCAGCGGTCCTGGCTGGCCGGGCTGATCGGCCAGGGGGTCGGCCCGTCGCTGACCCCGGAGCTGCACGAGCGGGAGGCCGCCCGGCAGGGGCTTCGCTACGTCTACAAGGTCATCGACCAGCCCGACGGCAGGGTCGACAGGGAGCATCTCGAGCGGCTGCTCGCCGGCGCGATGGAGCTCGGCTTCGACGGGCTCAACATCACCCATCCCTTCAAGCAGGCGATGGTGCCGCTGGTCGACGAGGTCGCTCCGACGGTGGCCGCCATCGGAGCGATGAACACGGTGCTCCTGCGCGGGGGTCGCGACGCTGGGCCACAACACCGACGTGAGCGGCTTTCGCCGCTCCTTCACCGACGGGCTCCCCGAGGTCGACCGTGAGCGAGTCGTCCTCATCGGGGCCGGGGGTGCTGGGACCGCGGTCGCCCATGCCCTCGGCGAGCTGGGGGTCGGCCGGCTCTTCGTGGTCGACCCCGACCGGGGCCGGGCCTCGGCGCTCGCGGCCACGCTGCGGGAGCGGGCCACGGAGGTGGAGCTCGTGCCCGCCACTCGCCAGGGGCTCGCGGAGGCGCTGGCCGGCAGTGCCGGCCTGGTCAACGCCAGTCCGATGGGCATGGCGGCGCATCCTGGCTCTCCGGTGCCGGCCGAGCTGCTGCGCCGGGACCTGTGGCTCGCCGACATCGTCTACCGCCCGCTCGACACCGCGCTGCTGGGTGCCGCCCGGGCGCAGGGCTGCTCGGTGCTGAGCGGGGCCGGCATGGCCGTGCACCAGGCGGCGGACGCCTTCGAGCTGATCACCGGCCGCCCGGCCGACCGCGGAGCCATGCTCCGCGATTTCGACGAGCTGGTCGAGGCCGAGGCCTCTGCCACAAGAGAAAGGAACCGATGATGGCACTGCTCAAGAGGGGGAGGGCTGCGGCGCTGGTCGCGTGCCTTGTCGCGCTCCCCATGGGTCTGGCCGCGTGCGGCGACGACGACGAGGGCGGCGGAGGTGGCGGCGACGATGCCGGTGGCAGTGTCACGCTGCAGCTGGCGCACAGCTACACCGAGACGCAGCCGCAGCACCGGTGTGGTGCACAGGTGATCGCCGACGAGATCGAGAAGGCAGACGTGGGCGTGACCGTCGAGATCTTCCCGGCCAGCCAGCTCGGCGGCGACGCCGATCGGATCGCGTCGGTGGTCTCGGGGGACATCGACATGGACATCCAGGGCGCCTCGGCGCTCGGCGCGGTCTACGAGCCGGTGTCGGTGCTCGACGCGGCGTACGCCTTCGACGACAGCGACCACCTGGCTCGCTTCTTCGACGACGACGCGTCCGAGGACCTGCTCCAGGGCTTCGAGGACGAGACCGGCGTGCACACGCTCGGAGCCTGGTCGGCCGGGATGCGCCAGTTCACGGCCAACGAGCCGATCCGGAGCCCGGACGACCTGGACGGGCTGCGGATGCGGTTCCCGGCCTCCCCGCAGTTCCTCATGAACGCCGAGGCCCTCGGCGCCGAGGCGACCGAGGTGGCCTACGAGGAGCTGTTCCTGGCCCTCCAGCAGGGCAACGCCGTCAACCGCATGATCGACGCCGGCCTGAAGGGCGTCGAGTTCATCGCCATCAACACCGACGCCCAGGCGCTTCTCATGAGCGACGCCGACGTGAAGCTCGACATCGGCCGCGACCTGACCCGCGGTCTCGGCGCCGGCTCCGACCCCGAGGTCGGCCGGCAGGCCGCCGAGGAGCACCGTGACGAGATCGAGGAGGTGCTGAAGGGCGCCGACATGGTCTTCATCACGGCGGGCGAGGGCGGCGGCACCGGCACGGGCGGCGCGCCCGTCGTGGCCGAGATCGCCAAGGGCCTCGGCGCGCTCACGATCGGCGTCGTCACCCGCCCGTTCGCCTTCGAGGGCCGCCGCCGCTCGGTGCAGGCCGAGCAGGGCATCCAGAGCCTGAAGGAGAAGCTCGACGCCCTCATCGTCATCCCGAACGACCGGCTCATCACCGTGGCGAACGACAAGACGTCGATGCTCAACGCGTTCAAGATGGCCGACGAGGTGCTCCTGCAGGGCGTGCAGGGCATCACCGACCTCATCACCACGCCGGGCCTGATCAACACCGACTTCGCCGACGTGAAGATGATCATGAGCAACGCCGGCTCGGCGCTCATGGGCATCGGCTACGCGTCCGGCGAGGGCCGCGCCCTCAACGCCGCCCGCGGCGCGATCTCGAGCCCGCTGCTCGAGGCGTCGATCGAGGGCGCCCGCGGCATCCTGCTCACCATCGCCGGCGGCAGCGACCTCGGCCTGTTCGAGGTCAACGAGGCCGCCGAGGTCATCCACGGCGTCGCCCACCCGGACGCCAACATCATCTTCGGCCCGGTCATCGACGACGACATGGGCGACGAGGTGAGGGTCACGGTCATCGCCGCCGGCTTCGACCGCTGGGACGACAGCGGGCGCGCCGCTCGGCGCCGACGCGGCCGCTCGTCCCGCCGTGTTCGGCGACGACGACGGAGGCGACGACGACCTCGACCTCGAGGGCGACGACGACTTCGACGTCCCCTCGTTCCTCAAGTAGCCACTGCCACGGTCGTCCGGTTCGCCTGGACGGTCCGAGCCGATGGCGACCTGTCCGGTGCGCTCGACGACGTCCGCCCGCCGTCCGGCGACCGCTGGGCCGGCGTCCCCACGCCATGGACCTGGTTGCGCCAGGTGCGCCGGCGCCGACGTGGTGCTCGTCGACCGACCCGGGGCCCGGCGGGCGCCCCGGCCGACGCGGCCGTGACCGCGACCCCCCGGGTGCCGCGCTGGCCGTGCGCACCGCGGACTGCGCGCCCCTCGTGCTCGCGGGCGGCCGCAGCGTCGCGATCCTGCACCTGGGGTGGGGCGCGGCCTGCTCGCCGACCTGGTGGGAGCAGGGTCCGGCGGCCGCGATTCGCGCCCTCGGCGACGTGCCGGCCTCCGCCCACCTCGGGCCGTGCATCCGCCCCGGCTGCTACGAGTTCGACAGGGCGGACTCGACCAGCTGGCCGGCCGCTTCGGCGAAGGCGTGCGCTCGGCCACGGGCTGGGGCCGGCCGGCGCTCGACCTGCCGGCCACCGTGCGGCCACGCTGGCCGAGGCCGGCGTCGACGACCTCACGGACGACGCGCCGTGCACCGCGTGCGACGACCGGTGGTACAGCCACCACGCCGCGCGGCGAGGCCGGCCGCTTCGCCACCGTCGCCTGGCTGGAGGTGGCATGACCGCGGCGAACAGGTGGACGCCGGCACCGTGGCCGCCGCAGCGGAGCGCGATCGCATCGCCGCTAGCGGGCGGCGACCCGCGAGGCGTGCGACTCGTCGCGGTCACGAAGGGTCAGCTCCTCGAGGCCGTCCAGACGGTCGCCGACGCCGGCTGTCACCTGAGCGCGGCTATCCGCAGGAGCTGGCCACCAAGGCGGACGCGGTCGACGACCCGGTGGGGCCGGCACGGCCCGATGGCACTGCATCGGCCGGCTGCAGCGCAACAAGGTCCGCCAGGTTGCCTCGATCGTGCACCTCTGGCAGTCGGTCGACCGGCTGTCGCTGGCCGCGGAGGTGGCCAACCGGGCCCCGGGCGCGGAGGTGCTGGTGCAGGTCAACGTCTCCGGGGCGCGAGCAGCAAGGCGGTTGCGCGCCCGGCCCTCGCCCCGATCGGTGGTCGAGGGGTGTACGACCTGGGCCTCGGGTCCGGGGCCTGATGGCCATCGGCGCGGCACGGCCCGCCCGAGGCGTCGCCCCGGCTTCCCACCGTTCCCGAGCTCGCCGACCGGCTCGAGCTCCCGGACGGTCGATGGGCATGAGCGGCGACTTCGAGGTCGCGGTCGCCGAGGCAGCACCATGGTCCGCGTCGGTAGCGCACTGTTCAGTCCCCGCTGACGGATCCGCCGCCATGGGAAACTAGGGTCCACGCCCCATAGGAGGAGACCCATGGCTTCCATGTGGCGCAGAGCGATGCTGTACCTCGGGCTCGGCCCCGACGACGAGTACGACGACTACGACATGGACGAGCCCGCCGTGGGCCCGGTGAAGATCACCTGCTCCCGCCTCGCCGAGCCGGTACCCGGCCCGGACCCCAGCCGGCGCGCCTCGACCCGACCCCGACATGGGCCCGTCCCGTGCGGTCCGCACGATCGGCACGCAGCCGATGCGCCCCCAACCGGTCGGCGACGGCGGCGATCCTTCGGCCCGACCCCGCACCGCGGTGGTGCGTCCGCTCCAGCCGGTGTCGACGGCCAAGCCGTACGTGGTGGCGCCCACCTCGTTCAACCAGGCGCAGGAGGTGGCGGACAAGCTCAAGGTCAACCTTCCGGTGATCGTGAACCTCCAGAACGTGGACCGCGACCTGTCCCGTCGCATCATCGACTTCGCCTCGGGCCTCTGCTACGGCGTCGGCGGCCAGATGGAGCGGGTCGCCAACAACGTCTTCCTGCTCACCCCCTCGAACGTCGAGGTCTCGGCCGAGGACCGGCGCCGCCTCCAAGAGCACGGCTACGGGGAGGGCTGATCTCCCCGTGGGCCTCGTCTGCACCTTCCTGTGCTCTACCTGCTCGCGCTGTTCGCCCGCATCCTCCTGTCGTGGTTCCCCGTGAGCCCGGCACCTTCCTCGCGCAGGTCAACAGCGCGCTGTACACGGTCACCGAACCGATCCTCGGCCCGCTGCGCCGGACCATCCCGCCCCTGCGCCTCGGCATGGCCGCCCTGGACCTGTCGCCGCTCATCGTGCTGCTCGGGCTCCAGTTCCTGATGGGGCATCGGATGTTCAGTCGCCATGGGTCGCGCCGATCGTGCTCCGGGGGGAGGTGGCTACATCGCTCGCATGGACCTGACCGCGCAGGTGCTCCACGACGTCGAGTTCCGTGAGGCGAAGCAGGCGGCTACAACACCCAGGACGTCGACGAGTTCCTGGAGCGCCTCGCGGTCGCGGTCGACCGCCAGGACGCCCAGCTCCGCGAAGCCCGCCAGCGCGTCGCGGCCGCCGAGGCTCGCACCGCGGAAGCCGAACGCCGGTCCGAGGACGCCGAGCTGCGGTCCGGGGGGCGGCGGGGAGGCCGACGAGACGCTGAAGCGCACGCTCGTGCTCGCCCAGCGCACCGCCGACGCCGCCATCCGCGAGGCCGAGGAGCGGGCCGCCCGTACGTGGCGACCGCCGAGGACGAGTCGGCCCGCATGCTGGCCGAGGCCCACGACTCGACCGCACGGGCCTACGCCGAGGCCGAGGAGGAGGCCCGCCGGGCCCAGAACGAGGCTCGCACCCGCGTCCTGGCCGAGCTGCAGGAGCTGGAGGCGGACGCGCCCTGCTGCGGAGCCGACGTCGAGCTCCTGGAGCGCCACATCGAGGAGCAGCGCGAGCGCCTCCGGGTCGCCGCCCACGAGCCTCATCTCCGCTGGTGGAGGATCCCGGGGCGCTCCGCGAGGTGGTCCTGCCCGTCGTCGACGAGGTGCCGAACCCCGAACCCGAGCCGGGCCGGACCGCAGCCCGCGCCGCGGCCGGCCGGGCGCCGCGGCCCGGCCGGTCGAGGAAGAGGAGGAGGAGCCCGCCTGGGCCGAGCCCCAGCCGGCGGACGACGCCTTCCAGCCCGTTCAGCTGGACACGCCGCCGTCCCGCACCGGGCCCCGGTCGGGCGCGCGACGAGGCCCGGGGGACCAGCGGACGATCCTCGCGGAGGCCCGGAGGGCTGCGGGCTCGAGGGTGAGGAAGAGGACGGGGACGACGCCTACCTGGCGGAGCTGCGCAAGGCCATGACCGACGACCGGCCCCTCGGGCCGAGAGAGGACGCCGAGGGCGGCCAGGACGAAGACCAGCCGACCAGCCGATCCAGGTTCGGCCGACGGCGCTAAGGCTTCTCCGACCATTCGACGCCACGACGAGCCGACTGCCTAAGATGTCGGCTCCTGTGACCCTCAGGGGAAGGTGATTCTTCGTGCTCGTGCTGCTGAGCTTCGCTCTCGTGCTGGTAGCCACCGTGCTACTGGTCCTGGGCCTCCTGAACGACGACGGCCTGACGCTCATCTACATCTCGATCGCCAGCAGCGTGGCCGCGGCGCTCGTGCTGATGATCGCCCTCCGGCTCAACAAGCCCCGTGCGGACCAGCGGGCCACCGCCCCCCGGCCTCTCCCCGAGCCCGAGCCCGTGCCCGCCGGCGGCGGCGGCAAGGACTGGGCGGCGAGCTCGAGCGCGAGCAAGAAGGAGGACTGGGCGGCCGACTCGTGGGACGACACCGAGGTCGACTTCCCGATCGCCGACTACGACGAGCTCACCGTCGCGCAGATCCTGCCGCTGCTCCCGCAGCTGTACGCCGACGAGATCGGCATCGTCGAGGCCCGCGAGCGCGCCACCAAGGCGCGGCCGAGCATCCTCGACAAGCTCGCTTCGCTCCGCGGCGACGAGGCGGCCCCCGCGGCGAAGGCCGCGAGCTCGGGCAAGCCGAGCGCGCCGCCCTCCGCGGCCGACGAGTGGTTCCCGATCGAGGACTACGAAAGCCTCTCGGCGGCTCAGATCCGACCGCTGCTCGGTGAGCTGGACGACGACGAGCTCGCGCTCGTGCGCACCCGCGAGCTGGCCCTCGGCCGTCGCCCGAGCGTGCTCTACGAGATCGATCGCCGGCTCGGCACGCCTGCCGCGAAGGCGTCGACCAAGAAGGCCCCCGCGCGGAAGTCGCCGACCAAGAAGGCGGCGCCCGGGAAGAAGGCCGCGCCGGCCAAGAAGAGCCCGGCGAAGAAGGCGACCCCGGCCAAGAAGGCGGCGCCCGCGAAGAAGGCGACCCCCGCCAAGAAGGCCCCGGCGAAGAAGGCGGCTCCGGCCAAGAAGACGGCAGCGAAGAAGGCGACGCCTGCCAAGAAGGCCGCCGCCCCCGCCAAGAAGGCCACCTAGAGCCGACCGGCGCGGCCCGACCGGCCGCGCGCAGACGCTCCGTAGGATTGGCGCGGCATGTTCGCACCCCTGCCCCCGAAGCCGGACCATGACGCGCTCGAGCGCGCCATCCTCGAGCGCTGGGAGCGGGAGGGCACGTTCGGGCAGCTGCGGGCCAGGAACGCCGAGGGCCCGCGGTTCAGCTTCACCGACGGCCCGGTCACGGCCAACAAGTCGCTCGGCGTCCACACCGCGTGGGGCCGCACGCTGAAGGACGTCGTCCAGCGCTACAAGGCGCTGCAGGGGCACCACCAGCGCTACCAGAACGGCTTCGACTGCCAGGGCCTGTGGATCGAGGTCGGCGTGGAGCGCGAGCTGGGGCTGAACTCGAAGCGCGAGATCGAGGAGTACGGCCTCGAGGCCTTCGCCGCGCGCTGCCGCGCCGGGGTGGAGCGCTACGCGCAGGAGCTGACCGAGGGGTCCGTCCGCCTCGGGCAGTGGATGGACTGGGGGCGCGACTACTACACGTTCTCCGACACGAACATCGAGTACATCTGGCGCTTCCTGCGCATCGTGCACGACCGGGGCTGGCTGTTCCGGGGCCATCGGGCCACGGAGTGGTGCCCGCGCTGCGGCACGTCGATCTCGGCCCACGAGCTGGTGGGCAGCTACGTCGACCGCGAGGACCCGGCCCTTTCGGTGCGGTTCCCGCTGCTCGACCGCCCGGGCGAGGCCGTCGTCATCTGGACCACGACGCCGTGGACGCTGCCGGCCAACGTGGCCGTGGCGGTCCACCCGACGGCCACCTACGGGCGCCTGGCGTCCGGTGACTGGGTGGCGGTCGAGCGGGCGGGCGGCGCGGCGGTGCTCGAGGCCCTGCCGGGGAGCGCGCTGGTCGGGTGGCGCTACCGTGGCCCGTTCGACGAGCTGGAGCCGGGCGCGGGGGTGGAGCACCGTGTGATCGCGTGGGACGAGGTGTCGCTGGACGAGGGCACCGGGCTCGTGCACATCGCGCCCGGCTGCGGCACGGAGGACTTCGACCTCAGCAAGGTCGAGGGCCTTCCCGTGCTGACGCCCGTCGATGAAGCCGGCCGGTTCGTCCCCGAGTACGGCTGGCTGGCCGGACGCGGCGCCCACGAGGCGGGCGAGGACATCATCGCCGACCTCCGCACGCGCGACCTGTTGGTGGAGTCGGGCACCATCACGCACCGCTATCCCGAGTGCTGGCGCTGCCACACGCCGCTGATCTTCCGCATCGCCGACGACTGGTTCATCGGAGTCGACGAGATCCGCGAGCCGATGCGCGAGGCCAACCGCACCGTCGGGTGGACGCCCGAGTACATGGGCAAGCGCATGGACGACTGGCTCGTCAACATGTCCGACTGGAACATCTCGCGCCGGCGCTACTACGGGCTGCCCCTGCCGTTCTACCCGTGCTCGTGCGGGCACCTGACCGTCATCGGCTCGCGCGCCGAGCTGGCCGAGCTGGCGACCGGGCCCATCGAGGACCTCCCCGAGCTGCGCCGGCCCTGGATCGACCGCATCCCGATCCGCTGCCCCCACTGCGGCGAGGAGGTGACGCGCATCCCCGAGGTCGGTGACGTGTGGCTCGACGCCGGCATCGTGCCGTTCTCCACCCTCGGGTGGGAGAACCCGGAGTCGATCCCCGAGGGGTACGCGACCGGCGCTGCGAAGGGCCTCACCACGGCCGACCTGCCCGACCACGCCTACTGGGAGGAGTGGTTCCCGGCCGACTGGGTCTCGGAGATGCGCGAGCAGATCCGCCTCTGGTTCTACTCACAGCTGTTCATGTCCGTGGTCCTCACCGGGCGAGCGCCGTACCGCACGGTGCTCGGCTACGAGAAGATGCTCGACGAGCAGGGCCGCGAGATGCACGGCTCGTGGGGCAACACGATCGACGCGCCCGACGCCTTCGCGCGGATGGGTGCCGACGTGATGCGCTGGCAGTACTGCGCGCAGCCGCCCACGCAGAACCTGCTGTTCGGCTTCGGCCCCGGCCACGAGATCCAGCGCAAGCTGCTGACGCTGTGGAACAGCGCGTCGTTCCTCATCCAGTACGCCAACATCGCGGGCTTCACGCCGCGCTACGGCGACCTGGCGAAGCGGCCCACGGTCGTGGACGACCACCTCGACCGGTGGCTCTTCGCCCGGACCCACCAGCTGGTGGTGGACGCCACGAAGTCCTACGAGGCCTACCTCACCGTCAACGTCCTGAAGGCGTTCGAGGACTGGGTCGACGATCTCTCCAACTGGTACGTGCGGCGCTCGCGCCGGCGGTTCTGGAACGGCGACGAGGCCGCGCTCCGCACGCTGTGGGCGTGCCTCGTGAACGGCCTGCGCGTCGTGGCGCCGATCATGCCGTTCCTCACCGAGCACCTCTGGCAGCACCTCGTCGCGGACCCGTTGCCGAAGGCGCCGCGCTCGGTCTTCCTCGCCGAGTGGCCGAAGGCGAGCCGCGTCCAACGGGCGCTCCTCGAGGACGAGGCCGCCGTGCGCGAGGTCGTCGAGCTCGGCCGGCAGGCGCGCGCCGCGGCGAAGCTCAAGACCCGCCAACCGCTGCGCCGCCTCGTGGTCGAGGGCGCGGATCGGGCCGCCCCGCACGCGGCGGACATCGCGGAGGAGCTGCGGGTCAAGGACGTCACCTTCGGCCCCATCGACGCGACCGAGCTGCGCGTGCGCCCGAACCTGCCCGTGCTCGGGCCCCGCCTGGGCCCGGCGCTCGGGAAGATCCGCAAGGCGCTCGAGGCGGGCGAGTACGAGCCGCTCGAGGGTGGGCGGTTCCGGGTGGCGGGCCACGAGCTCGGATCCGACGACGTGCTCGTCGAGCGCACCGAGAAGGCGGGGTGGGCGGTGGCCAGCGACGACGGCGTCTCCGTCGCGCTCGACACCGAGGTGGACGACGAGCTGCGCCTCGAGGGCCGCGCCTACGAGGTGATCCACACGGTCAACAACCTCCGCAAGGAGGCGGGGCTCGAGCTCACCGATCGCATCCGGCTGTCGCTGCCGGCCTCGGACGGGGAGCTGCTCGCCCATGGCGAGTGGATCGGCGACGAGGTGCTCGCCGTGGGCGTGGACCTCTCGTCGGACGACGAGATCCACATCGAACGAGCCTGATCGCGAGGTTGTCGTCGCGGAGGGGCCTGGGTAGCATGCCCCACCCTTTGGGGGGATCCGGGCCCGCGACAAGGACGGCAGCACACCAATGGCACCCACGAAGAAGGCGCCGGCCAAGAAGGCGACGCCCGCGAAGAAGGCCCCGGTCAAGAAGGCGCCCGCCAAGAAGCCCGCGCCCGCGAAGAAGGCCCCGGCGAAGAAGGCCCCGGTCAAGAAGGCGCCCGCGAAGAAGGCGGCGCCCGCGAAGAAGGCACCGAAGAAGGCGCCGGCCAAGAAGGCCCCGGCCAAGAAGGCGCCGGCCAAGAAGGCGGCGCCCGCGAAGAAGGCCCCGGCCAAGAAGGCCCCGGCCCAGAAGTCCGTGCCCCGCCTCGTGACGCCGCCGGCGCTCGCGCGGAAGCTGCACGTGAAGAAGAAGCCGCCGCCCCGCAAAGGCCCGCTGGACGCGTTCCTGCTCGGCCAGCTGGCCGCGCTGCGGGAGGAGCGGGTGACCTACACCCGACAGGCCGAGTCGCTGAAGGCGGAGGCCGACCTGCTGGCCGCCGAGCGCGAGCCGGGCGACGTGCAGTTCGACGAGGAGTCGGGCGAGGGCGACACGCTCGCCGTCGAGCGCGAGCGCGACCTCGCGCTGAGCGCCCAGGCCAGCGCGGCCGTCGAGGAGATCGACCTCGCCATCACCAAGATCAACGAGGGCACCTACGGCGTGTGCGAGCAGTGCAACGGGACCATCCCCAAGGAGCGGCTGCGCGCCCTCCCGCACGCCGCGCTGTGCGTGCAGTGCAAGAGCGCCGGGTTCTCCCGTCACTGAGCCCGTCGTGGACGCCCCTCGGACGCGCCGGTGGGGCCATCGCGGCGCGTTCGCGATCGCGGCGGCGATCGTCGTCGGGCTCGACCAGCTGACCAAGGAGCTCGCGCTCGAGCACCTGTCCGACGGCCCGGTCGAGCTGGTCGGGTCCCTCCGCCTCCGGCTCGCCTACAACGACGGCGCGGCGTTCAGCCTCGGCTCCGGTCGCACCAGCAGCGTCGCGGTCGTGGCACTCGCGATCGCGACGGTCATCGCGGTCCTGGGCCTGCGGGCGGACCGGCGGGCCGTCGCGGTGGGCTACGGCGTCGTGTTCGGCGGCGCGGCCGGCAACCTGCTCGACCGCGCCCTGCGGGCCGGGGACGGCTTCCTCGGCGGGCGCGTCGTCGACTTCGTCGACCTGCAGTGGTGGCCCGTCTTCAACGTCGCCGACGCGTCCTTGTGGGTCGGCATCGGGATCCTGCTGCTGGTGGCGCTGCGGGAGCCGAAGGGACCGTGAAGCACCGCGAGGTCGTGCCCGAGGCGCTGGCAGGGGAGCGGGTCGACCGGGTCGTGGCCATGGTCACGGGGTGCAGCCGCGCCGAGGTGGCCGCCCTCGTGGAAGACGGCGCGGTGCGGGTCGGCGACGTCGTGGTGGCGACGCGGTCGCAGCGCGTGGCCGAGGGCGACGTCGTGGAGGTCGAGGTCCCCGAGGCGACCGCCGCCCTCGCGCTGGAGCCGGATCCCGCGGTCGCCGTGACGCTGGTCCACGAGGACGAGCACCTCCTCGTGGTGGACAAGCCGGCCGGCCTCGTCGTGCACCCCGGCGCGGGCCAGCGATCCGGCACGCTCGTGCACGGCCTCCTCGCCCGCTTCCCCGAGCTGGCCACGGTGGGCGACCCGGCGCGGCCCGGCATCGTCCACCGGCTCGACAAGGGCACCTCCGGCCTGCTGCTCGTCGCACGGTCGGGCGCGGCCTACACGGCCCTCGTGGCGGCGCTCGCCGCGCGCGACGTGCACCGGCGGTACCGCACGCTCGTGTGGGGCCACGTCGAGGCGCCCCGAGGGCTCATCGACGCGCCGATCGGCCGCTCCGCCCGGCTCGCCACGAGGATGGCGGTGGACGAGCGGGGCAAGGAGGCGCGCACCCGCTACGAGGTCCTGGCCCGCTACGTCGAGCCCGTCGCCGTGACGGAGCTCGCGTGCGAGCTCGAGACGGGCCGCACGCACCAGATCCGCGTCCACCTGCGGTCGATCGGCCATCCCGTGGTCGGCGACGGCCAGTACGACGGCGCCCGCCAGTCCCTTCCCGTGCACCGGCCGTTCCTCCACGCCGAGGAGCTCGCGCTGGCCCACCCGGTGACGGGCGCGGCGCTGCGGTTCACCTCGTCGCTGCCGGACGACCTCCGGTCGGTCCTCGCGGGGTTGCGCCCGAGCGCGGTCGACCTAGAGGTCGCCGGCGGTCGGCCAGTCGCGCTGGCCGCGCGCCATCGAGGCGACGTCGGCGAGCGTGAAGCTGTCGAGGTGGGCCCGCATGCTGCGGCTGATCCCGCCCCAGACCGCGAGCAGGACGCACTGGCCCTCGTGGTCGCACGCGCCGTCTTGGTGGGGCTCGCCGAAGTCGCCGACGCTGATCGGCCCGTCGACCGCGGACACGATCTCACCCAACGTGATCTGCCCGGGCTCGCGGGCCAGCACGTAGCCGCCTCCCACCCCCCGCTTGGACCGCACGATGCCGGCCCCCTTGAGGGCGAGGAGGATCTGCTCCAGGTACGGCTGGGGCAGGCCGGTGCGCTCCGCGATGTCGCGCACCGAGGTGGGCCCCGACTCGTCTGCGTGCAACGCCAGCGAGAGCAGGGCTCGGCTGGCGTAGTCGCCCCTGGTCGAGACCTTCACCCACCCAACTGTACGAGCAGTACGGTGGCGACGCCGCCAGCACACCCATGTCATCACACCTCCTGCTCCCGGCCTATGAGGGCGCCTGCATCACGAACGTGGTGCCCGCGTTGCTCCACCCGCCCGAGGTCGCGCCCGCGTGGCTCCCCTCGGTCGCGCACGGCGCGGACCGGGTGGTGCTCCTGGTGGTGGACGGCCTGGGCTGGAACCAGCTGGTCGAGCGGCACGATCGCACCCCCACGCTGGCCGGCCTCGAGGGCGGCGCCATCACCACCGTGGCGCCCTCGACCACGGCCACCGCGCTCACGTCGATCACCACGGGGCTCACCCCGGGGGAGCACGGCGTCATGGGGTACCGGATGGCCGTCGAGGGGGAGGTCCTGAACGTCCTGCGCTGGTCGACCCCGGCCGGCGACGCCCGCCACACGATCCCGCCCACCAAGGTGCAGGGGCACCCGTGCTTCGACGGCCAGCGCCCGCCCGCGGTCACGCGCGCCGAGTTCGCCACTTCGGGCTTCACGCAGGCGCACCTCGACCAGGTGCGCTTCACGGGGTACCGCACCCTCGGCACCCTGGTGTCGGAGGTCGCGCGGCTCGCGCGCGGCGGCGAGCCGTTCGTCTACGCGTACTACGAAGGCCTCGACAAGGTCTCCCACGAGCACGGCCTGGGCGCCGCCTACGACGAGGAGCTGCGCTGGATCGACCACCTCGTCGCCGAGCTGCTCGACCGCCTGCCGCAGGGCACCGTGCTCGTGGTCACCGCGGACCACGGGCAGGTGGACGTGGGCGACAACATCGTCGAGCTCCCGAGCGACGTCCTCACGCACGTGGCGATGCAGTCCGGCGAGGGGCGGTTCCGCTGGCTCCACGCCCGCTCGGGACGCGCGGGCGCGCTGCTCGAGGCGGCGGAGGGCCTGCTCGACGGGCAGGCGTGGG
This sequence comes from uncultured Microthrixaceae bacterium, assembly GCA_963806205.1. GTDB lineage: Bacteria > Actinomycetota > Acidimicrobiia > Acidimicrobiales > VFJN01 > VFJN01. Next base: position 357,058 of record CAWDXF010000004.1, on the reverse strand, counting down.
TGCGCAGCCGCGCCGCCGCGATCGCCGAGGGCTGGTACGGCCCGATCGTCACCGAGGCGGCCGCGGGTCGTCTGGGAGACGTCCTGGTGGCTGCGAAGGAGGACGTCGCGTTCCTCGACCCGGAGGACACGGGCCCGTACGTGCTGATCGGGCGTCACGGGTCGGTGACCGAGGACGAGATGCTCGTGCCGCTGGTCGCCGGCGTCGCCGGGTAGCCGGGGCGGTCGTCCCCGGTAGGTTGGCCTGCATGCCCGACGACGCCCCGGACGATCAGGTGCTCGTGCCCTCCGTGGTCTCCGAGCGCGAGGACGCGGAGCAGGCCCTCGAGTCGGTGGAGTCACCCGGCAAGGTGATGCGCATCGGCTCGATGATCAAGCAGCTCCTCGAGGAGGTGCGCGGCGCGCAGCTCGACGAGCCGAGCCGGGAGCGCCTGCGTGAGATCTACGAGACCTCCATCGACGAGCTCTCGTCGTCGCTGTCACCCGACCTGCGCGAGGAGCTGGCCCGGCTCGCCCACCCGTTCGACTCACCCGCCATCCCGTCGGAGGCCGAGCTCCGGGTGGCCAAGGCACAGCTCGTGGGCTGGCTCGAGGGGCTCTTCCACGGGATCCAGGCCACCCTCTTCGCCCAGCAGATGGCGGCCCGCCAGCAGCTCGAGCAGATGCAACGGCAGCTCCCCCAGGGGGTGGCGGGCCCGCCCGGTGCGCCCGAGGACGGGGGCCGCCCGGGCACGTACCTGTAGGGGGTCGTGCTCGGGTACGGTCGCGGAACCACAACCATGTGATTCGAAGGAGCGGCCCCGGGTGGCGGACAGCTTCACCCACCTCCACGTCCACACCGAGTACTCGATGCTGGACGGCGCCGCCCGGATCGCCGAGGTCGTCGCCGCGGCCGTGGCCGACGGCCAACCCGCGCTCGGGATCACCGACCACGGGAACATGTACGGGATCCTGGACTTCTACCGGGCCTGCAAGGACCAGGGCATCAAGCCGGTCCTCGGCTCGGAGCTGTACATGGCGCACGAGAGCCGCCGCGAGCGTCCGTCGCGGCGCGGCCGGCTGGACGACGGCGGCGGCGACGTCGAGGGCGGCTCGAAGCTCTACTACCACCTCACCGCGCTGGCCGAGACCGACGTCGGGTACCGCAACCTCATCCAGCTGTCGAGCCGCGCCTTCCTCGAGGGCTACTACTACAAGCCCCGGGTTGACTGGGAGCTCCTCGAGGACCACAGCGAGGGGTTGATCGTCACCACCGGCTGCCTCGGCGGGCACGTGCTCCAGCACCTGCTGCGCGACGACTTCGACGGCGCGGTGAAGGCGGCCAGCCGGCTGCAGGACATCTTCGGGCGCGACAACCTCTTCATCGAGCTGCAGGACCAGGGGATCCCGGAGCAGCACCGCACCAACCCGATGCTCCTCGACATCGCGAAGCACCTGCAGGCGCCGCTCCTCGCCACCAACGACAGCCACTACGTCCACCGCAGCGACGCCGTGGCCCACGACGCGCTCCTGTGCGTGCAGACGGGCTCGTTGATGAGCGACCCCGACCGGTTCAAGTTCCACGGGGACGAGCACTACCTGAAGCCGGCGCACGAGATGCGCGACGTGTTCCGCGAGCTGCCGGAGGCGTGCGACAACACGCTGTGGGTGGCCGAGCGGGCCGACGTCACGATCGAGTTCGGGAAGCCGCAGCTGCCGACGTTCCCGCTCCCCGACGGGTTCTCGTCCGACGCCGAGTACCTGCGCCACCTCACCATGGAGGGGGCCAAGGAGCGGTGGGGCGCGGCCCTCGACGACCGGATCGTGGAGCGCCTCGCCTACGAGCTGCAGGTCATCGAGTCGATGGGGTTCTCGTCCTACTTCCTCATCGTGTGGGACCTCATCCGCTACGCCCGCACGTCGGGGTTCCGCGTCGGCCCGGGGCGCGGCAGCGCGGCGGGCTGCGCCGTCGCCTACACGCTCTGGATCACCGACCTCGACCCGATCCGCTACGACCTGCTGTTCGAGCGCTTCCTCAACCCGAGCCGGATCTCGATGCCGGACATCGACATGGACTTCGACTCGCGGCACCGGGACGAGATGATCAGCTACGCCGCGGAGAAGTACGGGCGGGACCACGTCGCCCAGATCGTCACGTTCTCCACGATCAAGGCGCGGGCCGCCGTGCGCGACGCCGCCCGCGTGCTGGGGTACCCCTACGCGGTGGGCGACAAGGTCGCCAAGGCGATGCCACCGCTGGTGATGGGGCGCGACACGCCGCTGCACGCCTGCCTGGAGCCGCACCCGAAGTACGAGGACGGCTACAAGATGGCCGCCGACCTGCGGAAGATGCGCGACGAGGATCCCGACGCCGCCAGGGTCATCGAGGTGGCCACGGGCCTCGAGGGCCTGCGCCGCCAGGACGGCATCCACGCGGCGGCGGTGGTGATCACCAAGGAGCCGCTCACGACCTACCTGCCGATCCAGCGCAAGCCGGAGGGCGGGCAGGATGTCGACGACGCGCCGATCGTCACGCAGTACGAGATGCACGGCGTGGAGGACCTGGGCCTGCTGAAGATGGACTTCCTCGGCCTGCGGAACCTCGACGTGATCACCGACACGCTCGACATCATCCGACGCACCCGGGGGATCGAGCTCGACATCGACCGCATCCCGCTCGACGACGAGCTCACGCTCGCGCTGCTGCAGCGGGGCGACTCGATCGGCGTGTTCCAGCTCGAGGGCGGCCCGATGCGGTCGCTCATGCGCGCGCTCGCCCCGACGAGCTTCGAGGACGTGGCCGCGCTGGTGGCGCTGTACCGGCCGGGGCCGATGGCGGCCAACATGCACAACGACTACGCCGACCGGAAGAACGGCCGCAAGGAGGTCGCCTACTTCCACCCCGACGCGGAGGAGCTCCTCGCCGACACCTACGGGCTGATGATCTACCAGGAGTCGGTCATGCGGGTGGCGCAGAAGTTCGCCGGATACTCGCTCGCCGACGCCGACAACCTCCGCAAGGCCGTGGGGAAGAAGCACCGTGAGCTGATGCGCAAGGAGCGCAAGGCCTTCGTCGACGGCGTCGAGCGCACGGGCTACGAGCGGGACCTCGGCACTTCCCTGTTCGACATCATCGAGCAGTTCGCCGACTACGCCTTCAACAAGTCCCACTCGTTCGGGTACGGCTACATCGCCTACCAGACCGCCTACCTCAAGGCCCACCACCCGGCCGAGTACCTGGCCGCGCTGCTGACCAGCGTGAAGGCCAACCTGGAGAAGGCGGCGGTCTACCTGGCCGAGTGCCGCACGATGGGCCTCGAGGTGGTCGTGCCCGACGTGAACCGGTCGTCGTCGGACTTCACGCCGCTCATCGAGGTCGGTGACGACGGGCGGGAGACCCGCCGCATCGTGTTCGGCCTCTCCGCCGTGCGCAACGTCGGATCCGGGCTCGTGGACCTGCTGCTGGCGGAGCGGGAGGCGAACGGCGCCTTCGCCGACTTCTACGACTTCTGCGAGCGGGTCGACTTCCAGGTCCTCAACAAGAAGACGCTGGAGTCGCTCATCAAGGCGGGGGCCTTCGACAGCCTGGGCCACCCCCGGCAGGGGCTCCTCCGGGCCTTCGAGCGCATCGTCGACGCCACCGTGGCGCGGCGCCGCGAGCGGGACATGGGCGTGATGTCGCTGTTCGGGGAGGTCGCCGACGCCGGGGAGGCGTTCGACGAGCGCCCGCCGATCCCCGACGTCGAGTTCGGCAAGCGCGACCGGCTCTCGTTCGAGAAGGAGATGCTGGGCCTCTACATCAGCGACCACCCGCTGCTGGGCGCCGAGGCGTCGCTCCGGCGCAAGTGCGACGGGACCCTGGCCGACCTGGCCGAGCTCGAGGACGGGGCCATGCGCACCTTCGGCGGGGTGGTCACGGGCCTCCAGCGGAAGTGGACCCGCAAGGGCGACCTCATGGCCGTGTTCACCCTGGAGGACCTGCAGAGCGCGGCCGAGGTCATGGTGTTCCCCAAGACCATGACGGACCACGGCCACAAGCTGGCCGACGACGCGGTGGTGGTCGTGCGGGCCCGGGTGGACGCCAAGGAGGACCAGCCGAAGCTCGTCGCGATGGACGTGGAGCCGTTCGAACCGATGTCGGGCGAGGCGTTCCCGCTCCGTGTGAAGGTGGCGTCCTCGGCGCTGTCGGAGACCGTGATCGAGGACCTCAAGCGGGTGCTGGCGGACCACCAAGGTGACTCTCCGGTGTTCCTCCACCTCGGCGAGCGGCAGGTCCTCCGGCTGCCGGAGGCGTGGACGGTGTCGGTCGGTCCGGCCCTCCTCGCCGAGCTCCGCGTGCTGCTCGGGCCCACCGCGATCCTCGCCTAGCACATCCTTGACCCACGGGTCACGGACCCTGAGCAGGGCGTTCGCGTCCGCGGGCCGGCCCTGTCCGAGTTGCGCCGGGACGCCGCGTCTACTGGACTAGAGGGGTCCAACCACGAGTGATCCGGGGGCTGGCAAGCGCATGTCGATCCAGGTCGAGACCAAGGACTGCACCACGCTGGGCGACGCAGAGCTGGCCGAGCTGGCCGATCTGTGCGCAGAAGGGCCCATCCCCTACGAGATCGGGATCTTGTCCAAGCAGGCCGAGGCCTGGGTCCTGACGACGCAGGCGCGGGAGAACGGCAAGCTCAAGGGCTTCGCGTTCTCGACCCTCGAGCGCATCGGCGGCACGCCGAGCGTGCTGGTGGGGCTGGCCTCGATCAAGCGGACGGCCAAGCGCGACACCGTGCTCCGGGCCATCGTGCAGGACCAGCTGCGGCGGGCCGTCCTGGCCTTCCCGGACGAGGACGTGCTCTACGGCACGCGCTTCACCACCCCGGCCGGCTTCGAGGCGTTCCGCAACCTGAACGACGTCGTCCCGCGGCCCGAGCACCGCGCGAGCGGCGAGGAGCGGGCCTGGGGCCGGCGCCTGGCCAAGCGCTTCGGGGTCGACACGTCGGCCTACGACGACCGCACCTTCCGGGCCAAGGGCACCGGGTCGTACCCTGAGGTGTTCGACCACGACAGCCTCAAGCCCGAGGCGATCCCGGCCGACGTGGCCGCGTTCTTCAAGGGCATGGACGCCAAGCGGGGCGACTCGCTGGTGGGCTTCGGCTGGGCGATGGCCGAAGACCTCGCCAAGCTCGCGTCAGCGCGCCTCCCGTGGACCTCGCGGAGGCCGTCCGCCGGCGGCGGATGGTGCGGGCGTTCGCGCCCGAGCCCCTCGCGGCCGGCGCGGTCGACGCGCTCGTCGATCTGGCCCGGCGGGCGCCGTCGGCGGGCCACACGCAAGGCTGGGCGTTCGTGGTCCTGGAGGGACCGGAGCAGACGGCGCTCTACTGGGACGCCGCGCTCCCCGCGGACCGGCGGGCGGCGTTCCGCTGGCCGGGCCTCGTGGCGGCACCCGCGCTCGTCCTGGTGCTCGTGCGCCCCGACGCGTGGGTCGAGCGCTACGGCGAGGACGACAAGGTGGCGACCGGCCTGGGGGCGGGGACCGAGGCGTGGGCCGTGCCGTACTGGTGGGTCGACGGCGGGATGGCGGCCGAGCACCTGCTGCTCGGCGCCACCGCATCCGGACTGGGCGCGTGCTTCTTCGGGCTGTTCGACCGCGAGGCGGCCGTGCTCGCGGCCCTCGGGGTGCCCGCCGGATGGCGCGCGGTCGGAACGGTGGCCGTGGGCACGCCCGCGCCGGACGAGCCCGGCCGCTCGACGTCCCGAGGCCGGCGCGGGTGGCGGACGTCCTCCACCGCGGCCGCTGGGGCGGCTAGCGCCCCGCGAGCAGGCGATCGAGCTTGGCCTCGAGGCGATCGATGTCGGCCATCGTCGGCGGCTCGGCCTCTCTCCGCAGGGTGACCTTGATGCTGCCGCCGGGCTCGAGGCTGGCCTCGTGGACGTCGGCCATGTGGGCCGCCCCCTGCCGGCGGACGGCCACCTCCACGTCGGGCGGCCGCAGCCCGACGCGCCGGAGCGTGGCCCGGTCGAGCTCGCCGTCGCGCACCAGCACCGTCGGCGTTCCCTCGAGCAGGCGGCCGATCCGCTCGTGGCTGCTGGCGACGTGGGCGACGAGGCTGTTCGCCGCGATGAGCGTGACCGCGCCGAACAGCCCGCCGAAGAGGCTGTCGTCCGGCCCGATCACCGCGTTCTGCACCACGTTCGACAGGAGCAGCAGGACGATGAGGTCGAACGTGTTCAGCTGGGCGAGGTCCCGCTTCCCCGCGAGGCGCAGGAGCAGTAGCAGTCCCAGGTACACGGCGATCGTGCGGATGCCCTTCTCCAGGAGCGGCACGCCGGTGGTGAACAGGTGGTCCGGGATGGACGCGAGCAGCGCGGTGGTGGCCATGTCGGCACGTTAGGGTCCGCCCCCGTGGAGGCGACGACGAACCACCGCGTCCTGCTGGCCCGCCGCCCGGAGGGGCTCGTGTCGGAGGAGGACTTCACCCACGACACCCAGCCCGTGCCCGAGCCGGGCGAGGGCGAGCTGCTCGTCCGCACCGAGTGGCTCGGCATCGACGCCACGGTGCGCACCTGGCTGTCGAAGGCGGAGGGCTACATCGAGCCCGTCGAGATCGGTGACGTGGTGCGGGGGAGCGGCATCGGCCGCGTGGTGCGGTCGCGGAGCGGGAAGGTGGCCGAGGGGGCCCTGGTCGCCACCCTCACGGGGTGGCAGGAGTATGCAGTCGTCGGCGACGACCCGATGCTCACCACCCCGCTCGCCGCGGGGAGCGACCCGCTGGCGGCCCTCGGCGTGTTCGGCTCCAACGGCATGACCGCGTACGTCGGGATGCTCGAGATCGGGAAGGTCCGGGAGGGCGAGACGGTGGTGGTCTCCGCGGCCGCGGGCGCCACCGGGTCGCTCGCCGTCCAGATCGCCAAGCTCCACGGCTGCCGGGTCATCGGCATCGCGGGCACCGACGAGAAGTGCTCGTGGCTCGTGGACGACCTCGGGATCGACGGCGCCATCAACCACCGGACCGACGACCTCCCGACGCGGCTGCGCGAGCTCTGCCCCAAGCGGGTCGACGTGTTCTTCGACAACACCGGGGGCCCGATCCTCGACGCCGTGCTCGGCCGCCTGGCCGACCGGGCCCGTGTCGTGCTCTGCGGCGCCATCTCCTCCTACAACGACCACCACAAGCCGCCCGGCCCGCCCAACTACCTCAACCTCATCTCCCGCCGGGCCCGCATGGAGGGGTTCATCTCGTGGGACTCGTGGGGCCGCTGGGCCGAGATCACGGGCGTGCTGGCCGGTTGGATCGCGGACGGGAAGCTCACGCACCGGTCCCACGTGTTCGAGGGCCTCGAGGCCGCGCCCCAGGCCCTGAACGCGATGTTCACCGGCGACAACATCGGCAAGATCGTGATCCGAGTCGGCGCCGAGGCCTGAGACCTAGGGCGCGAGCTGCGCCTCCAGCGCGTCCACGGTCTCGGCCGGGAGCTTGCACGCGTAGCCCTGGCACACGTACGCCCGTCCATCGCTGCGGCCCTCCCACAGCGGGCTGTCGTAGCGCTCGCCCCACGCGAGGACGGCGTTGGGGAGCAGGCGCGCCCGCACCGTGGCGAGCAGGTCCGGACGGTCCCCGGCCACGACGAGCTCGGTGGTGCCGCGCACCGCGAGGTCGACGGCGGTCAGGACGTGACCGAACGCGGTGGGGTGCTGGACCGCGAGCGGACCGAGCAGCCGGACCACGGCGAGGCCGCGCTCCCGGTAGCGCTCGTCACCGGTGAGGGCACCGAGGCGCAGCAGACCGACGGCGGCCAACCCGTTGGCGCCGGGCGTGGCGTTGTCCATGAGGTCCTTGGGCCGCGCGATGAGCGCCTCCGCGTCGTGGCCGCTCGTGAAGACACCACCGTGCTGGTCGTCCCAGAACAGGTCGAGCAGAGCGTCGGCCACGCCGCGTGCCTCGTCGATCCAGCGAGCCTCGCCCGTGGCCTCACCGAGCCGGGTGAAGGCGTCGAGGAGCGCGCCGTGGTCGGTGGCGTAGGCGAGGTGGCGGGCGCCCGCGTCGGCCTGCCAGGAGCGCAGCCAGCGGCCGTCGTCCCGCCGCAGCCGCGCCAGCAGGAACTCGGCGATCTCGACCGCGGCCGTCACCCACCCGGGCTCGCCGGCCGCGGCACCGGCCTCTGCGAGCGCGGCCACGAGGTACGCGTTCCACTCGGTGAGCACCTTGTCGTCGAGCCCGGGACGGACCCGCCCGGCCCGGCGGTCGAACAGCCGCTGCCTGGCCGCCTCCACGGCCGGCGGACGCTGCAGGTCGCCGCGCCCGTGGAGGCGGTTCAGGATCGTCGTGCCGTGCTCGAAGTTCCCGCCGGGACGCACCCCGTACCAGTCGAGGGCGAGCGTGGCGGCATCGGCCACCACCTCGTCGGCCAGCACGTCGCGGATCTCCTCCTCGGTCCAGACGTAGAAGCGACCCTCCTCGCCCTCGCTGTCCGCGTCCTCGGCGGAGGCCACCCCACCGCCGGGCAGCCGCAGGTCGCGCAGCACGTACCCGATGGTCTCGGCCACCACCTGACGGAAGCGGGGCGTGCCCGTCAGCAGCCACCCGTGGACGTAGAGGCGGATGAGGAGCGCGTTGTCGTAGAGCATCTTCTCGAAGTGGGGCACGAGCCAGATGCCGTCGACGGCGTACCGCGCGAACCCACCGCCGAGGTGGTCGTAGATGCCGCCGGCGGCCATCGCGTCCAGCGTGGTGACGAGCGCGTCACGCGCGTGCAGGTCGCCCCGCGCCGCCGCGGTGGCCAGCACCTCCTGCGCCATCGGCTGCGGGAACTTGGGCGCGCCGCCGAGCCCGCCGTGCTCGCGGTCGGACGCGGCCACGAGCGCGCGGACCGCTCCATCGAGGTCGGTGGGCGTCGGCAGGTCCTCCGCAGCGCGCACGAGACCGGAGCGGCCGAGCGCCGCGGTCAGCTCGTCGGCCTGCTGGTCCAGCTCGCCGCGGCGCGTCGCCCACAGCTCCTCGATGCGCTCGCAGAGCTCGACGAAGCCGACCATGCCGCCGCGGCGCTCCTTCGGGAAGTAGGTCCCCGCGAAGAAGGGCTTGCCGTCGGGCGTGCAGACGACGGTCATGGGCCACCCGCCCTGGCCGGTCATCGCCTGCGTGGCCTCCATGTAGATGTCGTCGACGTCGGGGCGCTCCTCGCGGTCCACCTTCACGTTCACGAACACGCGGTTCATGACCGCGGCGACCGCTGGGTCCTCGAACGACTCGTGGGCCATCACGTGGCACCAGTGACAGGCCGAGTACCCGACCGACACCAGCACCGGCACGTCGCGCTCCCGGGCCTCGGCGAAGGCCTCGTCGCCCCAGGGGTGCCAGTCGACCGGGTTGTCCGCGTGCTGGCGGAGATAGGGGCTGGCCTCACCGGCGAGGCGGTTCCGGCCGGGCATCCCGGTCAACCTACCCAGGGAGGGTGCTCGCTCAGCCGAGGCGAGCGCCGAGGACCGCCACGCCATCCCCCTCCAGCTGGTCGAGCACGGCGGGCCGGCCGCAGAGCGCGACGAGGAGCGGGAGCGACGGCCCCCGTACGAGCGGCCCGTCGCCGTGCGACCAGTCGAGGTCGGTCGCCTCGAACCGGAGGCCGCGCTGTTGGGCCGGTGTCGTGAACCCGCGGCCTGCCTTCCGCTGCACGGCGAAGGCGAGCCCTTCGCCGAGGGCGGCGGGATCGGGGGCGTGCGAGCGGCCCAACGGGTGCCGGATGTCGACGCCGTGCACGAGGATGTCCGTCAGCGGCGCCTCGAGCCCGAAGCCGGGCGGGCTCCACCGGTGCTCGGCTCGCTCACGGAACAGACCGATGAGCTCCTGATCGCTCCGGCGGGCGGCACCCGCCGTCATGATCTGCACGAACCGCGGCACGCGGAAGCCGCTGCGCATCACGGCGGAGATCGTCGTCGGCACCGAGGGCGTGAGGCTGAGGGTCAGGTGGGCGAAGACGTCGCGCACGGTCCAGCCCGCGCAGAGGCTGGGCGTCGACAGCTCGGTGGCGTCGAGCTCCTCCAGCAGATCGGCGGTGGTGCGCCGCTCGCTCGCCAGCAACCCGAGGGTGTCCGCCACGGGCCCGCACCGTAGCCCCGCACGGCTACGGTCCGGCCATGGAGCTCTCCCTCACCGGGCGCGTCGCACTCGTCACCGGCGCGTCGCGTGGCATCGGCAAGGCCATCGCGCAGGCGTACGCGGACGCCGGCGCGTCGGTCCTCCTGTCGTCGCGCAAGCTGCCCGACCTGGAGGCCGCGGCGGCGGAGATCGGCGGTGACGTCGACGTCATCACGGCGAACGCGGGCGACCCCGAACAGGCGGCCGCCGCGGTCGACCACTGCATGGCCCGCTTCGGGGGGCTCGACATCCTCGTGAACAACGCGGCGACCAACCCCTACTTCGGCAGCACCATCGAGATCGACCTGCCCCGCTATGACAAGACCTGGGAGGTCAACCTGCGCGGGGCGCTCGTCTGGTCGCAGCTGGCCTGGCGGACCGCCATGGCCGAGCGGGGCGGCTCGATCATCAACATCTCCTCGGTCGGGGGCATGACGGTGGAGCCCGCCATCGGCATCTACAACGCCACGAAGGCGGCGCTGATCCACCTCACCCGCACCCTGGCCGCCGAGCTGGCGCCGATGGTGCCGCGTGAACGCCATCGCCCCCGGCCTCGTGAAGACCGACATGGCCCGCGCGCTGTGGGAGCCCGCCGAGGAGCGGATCGCCGCGTCGCTGCCGCTGGCCCGGCTCGGCGAGCCCGCGGACATCGCCAACGCGGCGCTCTACCTCGCCAGCGACCTGGCGTCGTGGGTGACCGGCCACACGCTGATCGTCGACGGCGGGGCGATGCTCGGACCGGGCGCCCGGCGCGCGGCGGGGGGCTGAGCTGGCCCGGGGCGACGACCAGCGGCCGCCGATCGAGGTCCTGGGATCGGGGCCGCCCGACGAGCCGCCCCGCCGCATCTCCCTCGGCGCCGGCGGCCGGCGGCGGTGGGGGCGGGTCGTCGCCGCCCTGGCCGTGGTGGGCCTGGTCGCGGCGGGCCTGGCGCTCGGCGGGGACGACGGCGACGACAGCGCGCCGGCCACCACCACCTCGACCCGCCGGCGGGCCGGCACGACGAGCTCCACGGCTCCGCCCGTCACGGCCCCGTCGGGACCCGTCCTGCCGGTGCAGACGGGCGCCGCCCTGCTCCTCGTGCAGCTCCGGGGGCCGTGGATCCACCTGGACCTCGACACAGGGGCGCGGACCGAGGTCGACGTCGAGGCCGGGGACAACCTCGGCGCGGTCGGGGTGCGCGGGGGCGTCGTGGTGATCCTGGGCCCGCGGGTCCGCTATGTGCCCCTCCCTGCCGGCGAGCCCGTGGAGCTCGGCGAGGCAGGCCAGGTGCTGCCGACCGGGAACCCGGACGAGGTCTGGCTCATGTCGGGCCCGAGCTTCGGAGCCGCCGATGCCGACGAGCGCGACACGGCACGGGTCGTCGTGGCCGCGACCGGCGAGCCGCGGACGGCCCCGATCCGGCTGCCCGGCGACGGGTACGTCAGCGGCGCGACGGACCGCGGGCTGGTCGTGGTGGCCGGGGGCCGTCCCTACCTCGTGGCGCGGGACGGCGCGATCACGCCCCTGCCCGTGGGCGACGTGTACGCCACGACGCCCACCCACGTCGTCCTCTACACCTGCGACGACCGGGTGCGTTGTCGCACGGTGCTGCACGACGTCGCCACCGGGCAGAGCCGGCCGATCGACCTCCCTGCCGACGAGGCCAGGTTCGGGCTGACCGTCCTGGTGTCGCCCGACGGCGAGCTGGCGACGATCTCCTACTCGGAAGAGCAGCCCCACCTCGCGATCGGGAGGATCGGCGGGCCGCTCTCGCCGGTGGACCTCGACCTGTTCGGTCCCACGCCCGTCTGGCTCCCCGCGGGGCAGGGGCTCGTCTACCTCGACGGGAGCCGGGCCGGCGTGACGCGGGTCGTATCCGGCGCCGACGGCATCGAGGTCCTTCCCGTCGACGCCCTCGCGGACGACCGCGGGGAGGGGCTCGTCGTCATCCCGCCGTGACGTCGCGCCGGCGTACCTTTCCGCTGGCGGTGCGCGGCAGCTGCGCCACCACCTCGAGGCCGCGTGGCGCGGCGTGCGCCGGGAGCTCGGCCTTCGCCCAGTCCCGAAGGTCCGCGAGCGTCGGCGGCGCGGTGGCGTCCAGGGGCACGACCAGCGCGACGACCCGCTGCCCCCACTCGGGGTCGGGGTGCCCCACGACCGCGACCTCTGCCACCGCCGCGTGCGTGGCCAGCACGCGCTCGACCGCGGCCGGCCAGACGTTCTCACCGCCGGTGATGATCAGGTCGCCCCGGCGGCCGTGCACGTGCAGCAGGCCGTCCCGCAGCTCGCCGAGGTCGCCGGTGCCGAACCAGCCGTCCGGGGTGCGGGGGTCGCGCCCGTCGCGGTACGCGCGCAGGAGCATCGGACCGCGCAGCTCGACCGCGCCGTCCTCCGCGATCCGCACGTCGACGCCGTCGAGCGGCACGCCGTCGTAGGCGATGCCGCTGCCCGTCTCGGTCATGCCGTAGGTGGCGACCACGTTGGCCGGCCGGTCCGCGGGTGCCGCCTGGCCACCGACCAGCACGGTCCGGAAGCGGCTCGGGTCGATGCGGGCCAGCGCGGTGGGCACCAGCGAGGTGCGGGTGCAGCCCGCGGCGGCGGCCGCCTCCACCGCGGCAGCGTCGAAGCGCTCGTGGACCGTGCACGGTGTGCCCGTGAGCAGCGACCGCGTGACGACGGACAGCCCGCCGACGTGTGCGAGCGGGAGGCACGCGAGCCACCGGTCTGCGGAAGGGTCGATCCCAAGGCGGGCGCTGGTGGCCACCGCGGAGGCGAGCAGAGCGTCATGGGTGAGGACCACGGCCTTCGGGTCGCCGTCGGTGCCGCTGGTTGCGACCACCACGGCGTCGCCCGCGTCGACCGGGCGCTCGGGCGCCGCGGCGGCCAGCACGGCGGCGCGGGCGGGGGCCGGGAGCCGTGGGTCCAGGGGCAGCACGGCGTCACCCTGGTCCCAGGCCCGCTGGAGCGCCTCGACGAAGGCCGCGCCGACGGCGTCGAGCACGATGAGCCGGCGCACGGTGGCAGCGTAGGAGCGCTGTCGGGGAGACTCGCCCCGCCATGGCCGCCCCGCCCCCCGTGCCCGTGCCGCCGACCGGGTGGCGCAGCTGGGTGGCCGGGGCCCGTCCCCGCACCCTCCCGGCCGCCGTGGTCCCGGTGGTGGTCGGCACCGCCTGCGCGGCCGAGCCCGGTCCGATCATCGCCTGGCGCGCCGGCGCGGCCGGGGTGGTGGCCCTCCTGCTCCAGATCGGCACGAACTACGCGAACGACTACAGCGACGGCGTGCGCGGCACCGACGACCCGGGGCGGCGCGTCGGCCCGGTGCGGCTCGTGGGGTGGGGGCTGCGGCCGCCCGCGGCGGTCAAGCGAGCTGCGCTGCTCTGCTTCGCCGGCGCCGCGGCGGCGGGCTCGGCACTCGCGCTGGCCGTCGGTCCGCAGCTGCTGGTGGTAGGCGCGGCGGCCATCGCGGCGGGGTGGTTCTACACGGGGGGCTCCCACCCGTACGGCTACTACGGCTTCGGCGAGCTGTTCGTCTTCGTGTTCTTCGGGCTCGTCGCCACGGCCGGCTCCGCCTACGTGCAGCACGAGGAGCTCACCGCTCTCTCCGTGATGGCGGCCGTGCCGGTCGGCCTGCTGGCCACGGCGCTGCTGGTCGTCAACAACCTCCGGGACATCCCCGGGGACACAGTGGCGGGCAAGCGCACCCTGGCCGTCCGCCTGGGCGACCGCCGCACACGTGCGCTCTACACCGCCATCCTCGTCGTGGCCTTCGCCGGCGTCCCGGTGGTGGCCGGAGGGTTCGACCGTGCGCCGGCCGCCGCCGCGCTGGTCGGTGTGGTGCTCGCCCGCCGGCCGGTCCTGCGCGTCCTCGAGGGCGCGCGCGGCGCTGACCTGATCCCCGTGCTCGGCGCGACCGGCCAGGTGCAGCTCGCCACCGGGTTGCTCCTCGGCCTCGGGATCTGGATCGGCGGGTAGCAGACCTCAGCCCGCGTGGGCGGCGAGCCACGGCCGGAGGACGGCCACGAGCGCCTCGGGCTGCTCCAGGTGGGCCGCGTGCCCGGCGCCCGGCACGAGGGCGACCTCGGCCGGTCCCGCGACGGCACCGGCCAGCCGGGAGGCGAGCGCCGCGTAGCGCTCGTCGTGCTCGCCGGCCACGGCCAGCACCGGCACCCGGATCTCGTCGAGGCGATCCCAGATCGGTGACTGGGCGCCCGTGCCGGCCAGCTCCAGGCTCGAGCGCAGGCCGGCGACGGTGTTGCGGCGACGGTCCGCCACCCCGGCCCGCTCCGGCGCAAGGGTGGCGAACAACGGCTGCGCCAGCCACGCGTCGAGGAACGCGTCGAGGCCGTCCTCCTCGAGCCGGGCCACGGTCGCGAGGTCCGCGGCGTGGCGGGCGGCCCGCTCGTCGTCGGCGTCGATGCCCGCGGTGCCGCCGATCAGCACGAGGCCGGCGACCACCTCGGGGTGGACCGAGCGCGACGTGCAGGGCGAAGCGGGCGCCCATCGAGTACCCGATCCAGGTCGCCGGGCCGACGGCGGCCGCGAGGAGGTCCGCGCCGGCCACGAGGTCCGCGGCCACGGATCCGGACGCCCCGTGGCCGGGCAGGTCGACGAGCACCACCTCGTGGTCGCGCGCGAGGTCCTCCGCGACGGGGCCCCAGGACCGGCCCGTCTGGGTGAACCCGTGCAGGAGCGCCACGGCCGGCCCCGACCCGACGCGCTCGGTGTGCAGGGCCATGGCGGCGATCCTGGCAGACGGGCCGCGGCCGAGGCCGCGGGATCCTTTGATGGCGGGGCTCGGTGTGCTCGGATGTCGCCCGATGGCACCTCGGCCCGAGGACGTGCAGGCGACGTTCGCAGCGACGCTCGTGGACGAGTGGGTCCGCTGGGGGCTCACCGACGCCGTGCTCGCCCCGGGGTCCCGGTCGACGCCGCTCGCGCTCGCGCTGGCCGACCACCCGGACCTGCGGGTGCACGTGCACCACGACGAGCGCGGTGCGGCGTTCCTCGCGCTCGGACTCGCCCTCGGGACGGGGCTCCCGGCGATCGTGCTCACGACGAGCGGCACGGCCGCCGCGGAGCTGCACGCGGCGGTGATCGAGGCGGACCTCGCCCGTGTCCCCATGATCGTGTGCACCGCGGATCGGCCGCCCGAGCTGCACGACGTGGGCGCGCCGCAGGCGATCGACCAGCGGCACCTGTTCGGTCAGTCCGTGCGCTGGTTCCACGACCCAGGCGTGGCCGACGCCTCGACGCGGCGCCGCTGGCGCGGCCTGGCCGCCCGCGCCGCCGCGGTGGCGACGGGGGTCGTGCCGGGACCGGTGCACCTCAACCTCCCGTTCCGCGAACCGCTCGTGGGCCGGACCCTGTCGATCCCGGCCAGCGAGGCGGGCGCGGAGGACGCCGCCCGCCGGCCCACGATGCAGCACGTCGCCGAGCCGGAGGTCGCCCTCGCCCTCTCGCTGCGCGGTCAGCGAGGGCTGCTCGTGGCCGGACCGGGCTCGGGCCCCGGCCGACCGCTCGACACCCTGGCGCGCAAGCTGGGGTGGCCGGTGCTCGCCGCGCCGCAAGCGCCGGTGTGGGGGGTGGCCGGCGCCGTGATCCCCGCGGCCGACGCGATGCTCCGGGCCGCATGGCTGGCGGACGCGCTGCGCCCGCAGGTGATCGTGCGCCTGGGCCTCCCGCTCGCGTCGCGTGTGGTCGGCGAGTGGCTCGCCCGCAGCGACGCCTACGAGATCGCGGTGTCCGGGCCCGGGCGCTGGACCGATCCCCACGGCACCGCGGACCTGGTGCTCCCCGTCGAGCCCCCGGCGCTGGTGGCGGCCTGGGCCGCGGCACTGGCCGAGCCGGGTGTCGCCGGCGTGCCCGTCGCCGGTGGGGCGTGGCGCGACGCGTGGGAGGAGGCGTCAACGACCGCCGTCGTCGCGCTCGACGAGGCGATGTCGGCCGAGCCGGAGCTGCACGAGCCCGAGATCGCGCGGGCGACGATGGCGAGCCTGCCCGACGGCGTCGAGGTGCTCGTGTCGTCCTCCATGCCGATCCGCGACCTCGAGTGGTACGCGCATCCGCGCGCCGGCGTTCGCATCCACGCGAACCGGGGCGCCAACGGCATCGACGGGATCGTGTCGACCGCGGTCGGGATCGCGCTCGCAGGACGGCCGACCGTGCTGGTGGTGGGCGACCTCGCCTTCCTGCACGACGTGACCGGCCTGGTCGGCGCGGCAGGTCGCGGGATCGACCTCACGGTGCTGGTCGTGGACAACGACGGCGGGGGGATCTTCTCCTTCCTGCCCCAGGCCGGCTCGCTCGACCCGGCTCAGTTCGAGCTGCTGTTCGGCACCCCGCACGGCCTCGACCTGGTCGCGGTCGCGCGTGCCTTCGGGGTCACCGCGCGGGAGGTGGACGACGTGGGCGACGCGCTGGAGGAGGCGGTCGGGGCCGGCGGCGCGCGCGTGCTCCTGGTGCGCACCGATCGGGCCGCCAACGTCGACGTGCACGCGCGGCTGCACGCGGCCGTGCTGAGCGCGCTCGAGCGCGAGCGCTAGTGACACAGCACCAGGCCAACCCGGTCGGGCCCGCGCGCGCGGGCGACGTACCGTTGTGGGCATGCCGGGGCGCCGCACGAAGATCATCGCGACGATCGGTCCCGCATCGGACCCCCCCGATGTCCTGCGCGGGCTGTTCGAGGCGGGCGCCGACGTGGCCCGCATCGGGCTGGCCCACGGTCCGCTCGAGGCCAGCCTGGACCGGCTCCAGCGGGTCCGCACGGCGGCCCAGGACGTCGGCCGCCCGATCGGCGTGCTCATCGACCTGCCCGGCCCGAAGGTGCGCACCGCGCCGTTCGGTGACGAGGGCGTCGCCCTGGTGCCGGGCTCCACCGTGCGGCTCACCGAGGCGGCCCCAGGGGACCAGAGCACCGCCGAGGTCGTCGCGGTGGTCCTGCCGGGCGCGGTCGACGCGCTCGTGCCCGGCGACCGCGTGGCCCTGGGCGACGGCGGCGTGCTGCTCGTCGTCGTGGAGCACGAGGGGGACGGTGTGCGGGCCAAGGTCGCGAGCGGAGGTGTCGTGCGCGGCCGGCCCGGGGTGGCGCTCCCGGAGGACCGGGTGGCGCTGCGGTCGCCGACGGAGCACGACCTCGAGCTCCTCGACGGCGTCCTCCCGGCGGGGATCGAGGCCGTAGCCGTGTCGTTCGTGCAGTCGTCCGAGGACGTGGCTGCCGTGCGGCTGGCCGCCGGGGCGGACGGGCCGATGATCGTGGCGAAGATCGAGACCGGCCCGGCGGTCGAGGACCTGGACGACATCCTGCGCGTCGCCGACGGTGTGATGGTGGCCCGCGGCGACCTCGGCGTGCGGCTGCCGCTCGAGGACGTGCCGCACATCCAGAAGGCGATCATCCGCACCGGTGTCAGCCACGGGAAGCCCGTCATCACCGCGACGCAGATGCTCGAGTCGATGGTGACCGCGCCCACCCCCACGCGCGCGGAGGTCACCGACGTCGCCAACGCCGTGTTCGACGGCACGAGCGCCATGATGCTGTCGGGGGAGACCGCGATCGGCGTCGACCCCGTCCGCGCGGTCGCGGCCATGGCCCGCATCACACGCCGGGCCGAGCGCGACTTCGACTACCGCGGCTGGGGCACGCGGCTGGGCGAGCAGCAGATGGCCGGCCTGCACGATGCGCCGACCACCACCCGCATCACGTCCGCGATCACGGCGGCGGCCTGGCGCGCGTCCGTGGACGCGGAGCTCGCCGCGATCATCGCCTGCACGAGCTCGGGCCGCACCGCGCGCATGATCAGCCGGTTCCGGCCCACCTGCCCGATCCTCGCCCTCACGCCGTCGCTCCGCACGGCCCGGCAGCTGGCCATGGCGTGGGGCATCCGGCCGATGGTCATGGACACGCACGGCACGACCGACGAGATCGTGTGGCACGCGGTCGAGGCGGCCGTGCACCTCGAGCTGGTGCGCCCTGGCGACCTGGTGGGGGTGCTCGTGGGGTCGCCCACCGACGTGGAGCCGACGACCGACGTGCTCCGCCTCGTCCGCGTCCGATGAGTCTTCGGGCCGGCTGTCGCCGGCAGGTCAGGGTTCCTGAAGGCTGCGGCTGCGCCGCATGGGGCCCTACGGGCGGGATTCGCAGGCCGCTGCCCATCTAGGAGCGCGTGCCGCGCAGCGCGCTGAGCATGGCGGCGAGCTTGGCCTCCGTCTCGGCGAGCTCGGTGGCCGGATCGCTGTCGGCAACGATGCCGTTGCCGGCGAACAGTCGGGCGCGGGTGCCGGCGACCTCCGCGCAGCGGATGCTGACGGCCCACGTGCCGTTCCCGGCGCCGTCGACCCAGCCGACGGTCCCCGCGTAGCGGCCCCGGTCGAAGCCCTCGTTGGCGTCGATCCACGCGGCGGCGAGCTCGCGCGGGGAGCCGCTGACCGCGGGGGTGGGGTGCAGCGCCGCCACCAGGTCCAGGACCGACGGCGCGGGTTGGGACAGGCGTCCCTCCACGAACGTCGCCAGGTGCTGCACGTTGGCCACGGCGACGACGCTGGGTTCCGCCTCGTAGTCGAGGTAGGAGCACCACGGCAGGAGCGTGTCGTAGACCATGTCGATCGTGATCTGGTGCTCGTGCCGGTAGGTGGGCGAGGCCAGCAGCGCGTCGGCCAGCGCCGCGTCCGCGGCCGGGTCCGCGTCCCGCGGCGCGGTGCCGGCCATGGGCTGGGCGCGCACCACGTCGCCCGCCCGGCGCACCAGCAGCTCGGGGCTGGCGCCGAGGAACCCGTCGACGAGGAACAGGAAGCACCCGGGGTACGCGCCCCGGAGCCGGTGCAGCACCGTCGCACGGTCGAACGGCTGCTCGGCGTCCGCGAACACCTCGCGTGCCAGCACGACCTTGGTCAGCCCGCCGGGCCCGGCCGCGGTGAGCACCTCGGTGGCACGGGCCACGAGGTCGCACCACCACGCCGGGTCCCGTCCCGCTGACACCACGATGGGACCCGCGCCCGCAGGTGGCGCCGCGGGGGCCGCGGGCGCGTCGGGGACGGCGGGTTCGGCGTCCGGGGGGCCGATCGTGGTGACCCAGGCGTCGGCGCCGTCGGCTCCCCACACCACCGCCGGCACCACCAGCTCGGTGGCCGGGTCGGCGCGGAAGGGCAGGGCGCCGAAGGCCACGGGCCCCGTGCCGGGGCGATCGACCTCGTCGTGGGCCACCTCGATCGACGCGAGCGCCTCCGCGGCGCGGCTCACCGGCACGTGCGCGGCCTGTCCGTGCCCGGCCAGCCCGTCGTCGCCCTGCACGAGGAGCAGGCCCGTGCCCCCCGCGAGCGCGAGGAGGTCGGGCCGGCGCTCGAGGCGGCGCGTCCGCGCGACGAGGGGCGGCGCGCTCACCCGGTGCCGGGGCGGCGGGTGGCCGTGACGAGCTGGGCGATCCCACGTGACAGCAGCCGGCGCTCGACGTCGACGAAGCCGGCCTCGCCGAGCTGCTGGAGGAGCGCGTCGGGCGGTGGGAGGTAGGCGACCGAGCGGGGCAGGTAGCGGTACGCCGCGGGGTCGGACAGGAGCCCGCCGACGAGGGGGACGATCCGCCCGAAGTAGATCCGGTGGCCGAGACGGAGGAGCCGGTTCGGCGGCTCGGCCACCTCGAGCAGCGCCACCCTGCCGCCGGGCCGGACGACGCGGGCCAGCTCCGCGAAGAACGGCGGCAGCGCCTCGAAGTTCCGGAGCGCGAACCCGCAGGTGGCCCCGGCGACCGACGCGTCGGGGAGCGGCAGGCCCAGGGCGTCGCCCTGGAGCAGCGGCGCGGTGGTCCGGGCGGCGAGCAGCATCCCGAGCGACAGATCCACCCCGACCGGCTGCAGGTCGGCGGCGGCCAGCTCCCGGCACAGGTCGCCCGTGCCGCAGGCGAGGTCGACAACCGTGGCGCCGGGCGCGAGGCCCAGCGAGCGGACCGTGCGGCGCCGCCACCGGACGTCCATGCGGAACGTCATGATCCTGTTGACCAGGTCGTAGCGCGGCGCGATCGCGTCGAACATCGACCGCACCGCGGCCACCTTCTCCTGCCCCTCGGGCAACGACTCAGGGGGCGTGAAGGGGGCCATCACCCCGAACCGTAGGCTGGCCGGATGGCCCCTCGACACCACTTCCGCATCGCCGGCATCCCGGTGCGGGTGGAGCCCGTGTTCTTCGTGATCTCCGCGCTGTTCGGCCTGCGCTACGCGGAGATCGCCACCAGCCTCGTGCTCGTGTGGATGGGGGTGACCTTCGTGTCGATCCTCGTGCACGAGCTGGGGCACGGCCTGGCGCTCAAGGCGTTCGGCCAGCCGTCCTCGATCGTGCTGCACGGGTTCGGCGGGGTGACGCTGAGCAACCGACGCCTCGACAGGACCCGGAGCGTCGTCGTGAGCCTGGCGGGTTCGATCGTGGCGCTGCTGCTCCTGTGGATCCCGGCGCGGGCCCTGGAGGGGTCCGACTGGTACTTCGAGCAGGACCTGTGGCTGCGCGGCGCGGTGACGTTCACCGCCTTCGCCAACCTCTGGTGGTCGGTGGCCAACCTGCTGCCGATCCGTCCGCTCGACGGCGGCAACGTCGTCGGCGAGCTGTTCGGCACCCACGCGGCGCGGCGGGTGTCGGTGGTCGCCGCTGTCGCGGGCGGGGTGTTCGCGCTCACCAACGACCAGCCGTACGCGGGGTTCTTCGCGTTCTTCCTCGCGTGGACGAACTACCAGGAGATCCAGATGGAGCGGGCCGGCCGCAGCCCGAACGCGTTCGACGTGGACGGCCCGGCCCCGCCGGGCTGATCAGAGGGAGACCTGCTCCTTGGCCCACCGGTAGTCGGCCTTGCCGGACGGTGAGCGCTGGATGTGGTCGACGAAGCGGAACTCCTTCGGGAGCTTGTACCGCGCGATGTGGGTCTCGGCCTCGGCCAGCAGCGCGGCCTCGTCGGGCGCGGCTCCCGTGCGGAGCTGGACCACCGCCACGACCTCCTGCCCCCAGCGCTCCGAGGGGCGACCGGCCACCACCACGTCGTACACGTCGGGATGGTGCGCCAGCGCCTGCTCGACCTCCTCGGCGAAGATCTTCTCGCCGCCGGAGTTGATGGTGACCGAGTCCCGCCCGTAGAGCTCGATGAGGCCCTCGCCCGTGAGGCGGGCCCGGTCGCCGGGCACCGAGTAGCGCACACCGGCGATCACCGGGAAGGTGCGGGCCGTCTTGTCGGGGTCCCCGAGGTACCCGAGCGGCACGCGCCCCTCCTGGGCCAGCCACCCCACCTCCGCGTGGCCGGCCTCGAGGACCTCGTCGAGGCCCTCGCTCACGATCGCGGCGCCGGGACCCGGGGTGAACGTGCCCGTCGTGGCCTGCTGGCCGGCGGCGCTCACGTGCGCCATCTGGCTGCCGGTCTCGGACGCGCCGACGGCGTCCATCACCATCACGGTGGGGAGCTGGGCCAGGAACCGGTCCTTCAGCGTCGAGTTCAGCGGGGCGCCGCCCGATGCCACGAGCAGGAGCGACGACAGGTCGTAGGGCGAGCCGGCCTCGACCGCGGCCTCGAGCTGGTCGATGAGCGGCCGGCCGAAGGCGTCCCCCACGATGAGGAGCATGTTGGCGTGCTCGCGCGCGACGGTGCGCCACACGTCGTCCGGGTCGAACGCCACGGTGTCGTCCTGGATGCACACGGTGTTGCCGCCGGTCAGCGCGTTGAACGACACCCAGTGCCCGGCGCCGTGCATGAACGGCGGGGCCGGGAGCACGCGCGCCCCGCCGTTGGCGGCCGCCTCGGTGATGTGCTCGAGCGACTCCCACTCGGCCCCCGTGCCGAGGTTGCGGCCGCCCATGGCGCCGACGTAGATGTCCGCCTGACGCCACAGCACGCCCTTCGGCATCCCGGTCGTGCCACCCGTGTAGAGGATGTAGAGGTCGTCGGGCGTCGGCTCGACGGAGGGTCCCGCCGGGTCGGCTCCCGCCAGGGCCTCCTCGTACCAGATCGCACCGGGGAGCAGCGGCGCCCCCGACCCGTCGTCGACCTGGAGGAGCACGGCGAGGTCCGGCAGCTCGGCCCGCACCTCGGCGAGACGGTCGGCGAAGGCCGAGTGGTAGACGATGGCGCGCGCGCTCGCGTCGCGGAGGAGGTAGCGCAGCTCCTCGGCCACGTAGCGGTAGTTGACGTTGAACGGGGCGACCCGCGCCTTGAACGCGCCGAGCATCGCCTCGAGGTACTCGTTGCCGTTGTGGAGGTAGCACGCGAGGTGGTCCTGGCCCGATTCGTGGCCGGCCAGCTGGGACCGCTCGCGGTGGGCACCGAGGCCCGCGGCGGCCAGGTGGTGGGCGAGCCGGCGGGTGCGCTCGCCCACCTGTGCGTAGGTGAGCCGCCGGTCGCGCCACACGATGCACTCGCGGTCGGGCACGGCGGCCTCCACGGCCTCGTGGACCTGGGCGAGGTTGTACTCCATGCGGCGGCGACCCTAGCGGGGCGCGCGGGGCGCCTCAGCAGCGAGCGTCGGGCGCGGGGAGGGTCAGGTCGACGAGGTAGCGGGTGGTCGTGGCGGTGGCGCAGTCCGACGCGCCCAGGGCGACGTGGCCGTCGATGTCGATGGTGAGGAGCACGCCGCTGGCGAGCTCTGCTGCGACGCGACGGGCCTGGCCGTAGGGCGTCGCCGCATCGCCCGTGCTCCCGAGCACGAGGATCGGCGGGGTCCCCGGCGCGCGGACGTGGTGCGGCCGGGCGTGCGACTGCGGCCAGAACGCGCACGGGAGCAGCTCGTTGGCGAGGATCCTGCCGAACCGGGGCGACACCCGCGCCGCACGGGTCGCGTCGGCGCGCCAGGCCTCCGTGCCCTGCTGGTGGGGCGCGTCGAGGCAGGTCACCAGCGCGAAGGGGGCGTAGCTCACCAGGTCCGTGAAGGCGTCGGCCATCGACGCGATCCCGTCGAAGTCGCCCACCAGGCCGTCTGCGAGCGCCTGCCAGAGGCGGGGCCAGTGCTCCGCTCCGTAGGTGGCGTAGAAGGCGGCGTAGGCGAGCTGCGTGGGCCCGATGCCGTCACCGGCGCCCGCGCCCGCCTCCACCTGCGCGGCCAGCGCGTCGTACGCGGCGAGGACGCCACCGGCGTCGAGCACCGGGCAGCCCGGGTCGCTCGCGCAGGACGCGTCAACCGTCTCGAGCACGAGGTCGACCGCCTGCAGCTGGTCAACGGACGTCGCCTCGTTGCCCTCGGAGGGATCGACGAGGCCGTCGAGCACCATCGCGCGGACCGAGCCGGGGTACGCCTCTGCCCAGAGCAGGCCGAGGAGCGTGCCGTAGGACAGGCCCACGAAGCTGATCTGCGGCTCGCCGAGGTCCCGGCGGAGCACCTCGAGGTCGTGCACGCCCTCGGCCGTGCCGAGGAACCCGAGCCGGGGTCCCTCCGTCGTCGAGCACTCGGCCGCGACGGCCTGCGCGGCCGCCTCGAGGGCGAGCTGCTCCTCGACCGTGTCCGGGGCGAGGTCCGCGGCACGGAAGGCCGGCACCGCGGCGCCGCAGGTGATCGGGGTGCTGTCGCCGATCCCGCGGGGATCGAAGCCGACGATGTCGAACCGCTCGGCCACCTCGGGGCTGACGACGAACCCGCGCTGCACGCGCCGGACCGCCGAGCTGCCGGGCCCCCCGGGGTTCATGACGAGCGTGCCGATCCGGCGGGCGGGGTCACCCGCCGGCCGGCGGATGACCGCGAGCTCGAACGTCGGGCCGCCGGGGGTCGTGTAGTCCACCGGCACGCGGATGCGGGCGCAGTCGAACCGCCCGCACCGCGACCACTGGACCGGCTCGGGGGGTGGGAGCGCGATCGTGCTCGAGGTCGTGGGCGTGGTCGTGACGGTCGTGCTGGAGCCCCGCGGGGCCAGCACGGGCGGGTCGTCCGCGGCCGAGCACGCGGCCAGGACCGCGCCGACCACGGCGACGACGGCGACGACGGCGACGCGGAGGCGCACTACTCGTAGTAGCGGATCAGGTTCTCGCTCACGCAGCTCGGCTTGGCCGCCCCCTCGCACTCGAACGTGAAGCGCATCTGGACCTGGCAGCCGCCGGGGATGTCGGTGACCTCGACGAGCTCCACCCCGACGCGCAGCCTGGCGCCGACGGGCACGGGGGAGGGGAACCGCACCTTCTCGGCGCCGTAGTTCACGCCCATCTTGATGCCCTCGACCCGCACCACCTGTGGCACGAGGACGGGGCCGAGCGACAGTGTGAGGTACCCGTGGGCGATCGGTCCGCCGAAGGGGCTCTCGACCGTCGCCCGCTCGACGTCGACGTGGATCCACTGGTGATCGCCGGTGGCGTCCGCGAACAGGTTCACCCGCTCCTGGGTGATCTCCATGTAGTCGCTGTAGCCCAGGTGCTGGCCGACGAGCTCCTTGAGCCCGGCGATGCCGGGGACGGTGGTGGTCATGCGGTCGATCTTGCCCGCTCGGCGCTCAGCGGAACCAGATGCGCTGGTAGGTGCGGGTCTGGGGGTGCAGGAGCAGGGCCAGCAGGAGGATGTCGAACGCGAAGGTCAGGAGGATCGGGAAGATGTTGTCGAAGATGGCCCCGACCGAGTTCCGGGCGAACAGGATGGCGAAGGGGAGGATCGCCATGGCCACCGCCAGCTGGTAGCCCCACTTGCGCTCGTTGGCGCAGCCCCACCCCGCCGCGACCCTCCCGACGCCCAGGAGGACGAGGATTCCCGAGAAGCCGCTGAACAGGATGCGTGAACGCGGCGTTGATGTAGAGCAGGATGACCGACGACTGCAGGGTCTGCGGTTGAGTCGGGTTCGTCCAGCGGGTGGTCTCCATGACGGACAGTGTGGCAGGGGTGGTGCTGGCGGCGGGGTTGGGCCGACGGCTGCGGCCGCTCACCCGCGGGCGCCCCAAGGCGCTGTGCCCGGTCGGGAACGTCCCGCTCGTCGACCTGGCGCTCGAGCGGCTGGACGGGAGCGTCGCCGAGGTGGCGGTGAACGTCCACCACCACCGGGCCGCCCTCGAGGCGCACCTGGCGGGCCGGGCGCACTGCTCGGTGGAGGAGGACCGGCCGCTGGGCACGGCCGGGCGCGCTCGGCCACCTGCGGGGATGGCTCGACGGGCGCGCGGCGGTGGTCGTGAACGCAGACGCCTGGTGCCCCACCCCCGTGGCGTCGCTGCTCGAGGGGTGGGACGGCGAGCGCATCCGCCT
Source organism: uncultured Microthrixaceae bacterium (assembly GCA_963806205.1). Classification (GTDB taxonomy): domain Bacteria; phylum Actinomycetota; class Acidimicrobiia; order Acidimicrobiales; family VFJN01; genus VFJN01. The sequence continues at coordinate 331,820 of CAWDXF010000004.1, read as the reverse complement.
CCTCCTCGCCGGGACCGACCAGCTCGAGCCGGCCAGCGGCGTGGCCGCGGCCGTCGTCCCGTGGGCCGACGTCAGCGCCCTCGAGCCGGTCCCCGCGGGGCTGTACGAGGCGTGCTGGGAGCCGGCTGCGGCGGCCGGCCGGGTCGAGGTGGTGCGCCACGACGGTCCGTTCGTCGACTGCGGCACCCCGCACCGGTACCTGGCGGCGAACCTCGCGGCGTGCGACGGCGAGAGCGCGGTGGCGCCTGGCGCCGACGTCCGCGGCGACGTGGTGCGCTCGGTGGTGTGGTCGGGCGCCGAGGTGCGCCCGGGGGAGCGGCTCGTGGACGCGATCCGCTACGCGGCGGGCCGCACGGTCCTCGTGCGCGGCCGCTGATCCGAGCTCGACCGCGACGCGGTCGCCGCGTCGGTGTGCGCCGCCGCGGAGCTGGCCGCAGGCCGCGTCGATGTCGGTGCCGCGGGTGCGCCGCACGGTCGCGTTGACGCCACCCGCTCGCAGCAGGTCACGGAACGCTCGGACGCGCCGTGGCGGCGTGCCTCGCACGGCGTACCCCGGCGTCGGGTTCAGTGGGATCAGGTTCACGTGGGCGGGGAGGGGCAGGCTGCGGGCCCGCTCGATCAGCCGGCGGGCGTCGACGTCCCGGTCGTTGACGCCGTCGATCAGCGCCCACTCGAAAGACAGGCGTCGCCCTTTCGCCTGCAGGTAGCCGGCGCAGGCGTCGAGGAGGGTGCTGAGCGGGTAGCGCCGGTTGATGGGGACGAGCTCGTCGCGCAGCGCGTCGTCGGCCGCGTGGAGGGACACGGCGAGGTTGACGGGCAGGTCTTCGGTCGCGAGGCGGCGGATCCCCGGCACGATCCCCACGGTCGACACCGTGAGATGGCGGGCCGAGAGCCCGAGGTCCTCGTGCAGTCGCAGGGTGGCGGCCCACATCGGGTCGTAGTTGGCCAGCGGCTCGCCCATGCCCATGAACACCACGTTCGACAGGCGCCGTCCGTCGGCCCGCGCCCGGCGCGCGGCCCGCACGACCTGCTCGACGATCTCGCCGCGCGTGAGGTGCCGGTCGAAGCCGGCCTGCCCGGTGGCGCAGAAGCCGCAGCCCATGGCGCAGCCGGCTTGGGTCGAGGCGCACACGGTCGACCGGTCGGCGTAGTGCATCAGCACGGTCTCGACCTGCGTGCCGTCCTCGAGCGCCCAGAGCCACTTCACGGTCTCCCCGCCGTCGCTGGTCTGCTCGGCCACCGGCTGGAGCGCGGCCGGGAGCGCCGAGCCGAGCCGGGTCCGGAGGGCGGCCGGGAGGCTGGTCAGCTCGCCGGGGTCGGCCAGCTCCTCGTACAACCCGTGCCACACCTGGTCGACGCGGTAGCGCGGCTCGCCGGCCAGGATCGCCGCGACCTCGGCCCGGTCGGCGTCGTAGCGGCTCGTCACGAGGGTTCGGGCGCCGGACGGTAGGCCCGGTCGACGTGGTGCACCTCGAACCCGAGCTCCCGGTAGAGGTGCACCGCGGGCTCGTTGGTGGCGTCGACGTAGAGCATCCCCCACTCGAGACCGCTCCGGTGGAGGTGGTCGAGCCCCGCCAGCACGAGGCGCCGCCCGAGCCCGCGCTGGTGGGCGACGGGGTCCACCGCGATCACGTAGATCTCGCCGAGGGGCGGTGCGTGGTCCGCGTGGACCTTGGTCCAGCAGAAGCCCACGAGCCGGCCCGCCTCCTCGTGCAGGAGGAAGCCCTTCGGGTCGAACCACGGCTCGGCCAGCCGCGCCTGGAGGTCGGCCGCGCTCAGCTCGCCCTGCTCGGGGTGCCAGGCGAAGGCGCGGTTGTTGACGTCGAGCCAATCGGTTTCGTCGCGTCCCACCTCGAACGGCCGGGTGTCGAGCTCGAAGGGCTCTCCCACGGGGAGCGGGCGGCGCATCTGCAGCAGCTCGCGGACGAGCGTCATGCCGTCCGCCTCGCACGCCGCGGCGGCCGCGTCGTCGCCGTCCTTCACCCAGTGGAGGTCCACCGTTCGACCCTATCGGCCGGTACCCTCGCCGCCCTGATGCCCGCGTCGCCCGCGACCCCCGCCAGCCGCCGGCCCCGCACCGCGGCGGGCCGGGCCAGGCGCACGCTCGAGCGGCTCGCGCGAGGAGTACCCGGGCACGGCGCGCGAGCTGTGCGCGCTCGAGCACCGGAACCCCTACGAGCTCCTGGCCGCCACGATCCTGTCGGCGCAGTGCACCGACGAGCGGGTGAACATGGTGACGCCGGTGCTCTTCGCGAAGTACCCCACCCCCCAGGACCTCGCGGCCGCGGATCCTGCCGACGTCGAGGACATCATCCGCTCGACGGGGTTCTACAACAACAAGCGCAAGAGCCTGATCGGGATGGCCACCGCGGTCGTCGAGCGCTTCGGCGGCGAGGTGCCGAGCGCGATGGAGGACCTGGTCACCATCCCCGGCGTCGGGCGCAAGACGGCCAACGTGCTGCGGAGCGTGGCGCTCGACCTGCCGGGCCTGCCGGTCGACACCCACGTGGGCCGCCTCTCGCGGCGGCTGGACCTCACACAGGAGACGGACCCGGTGAAGGCCGAGCTGGCGCTCAACCCGATGGTGCCGGCGAAGGAGCGGGGGGTGCTGAGCCTGCGGCTGATCCTCCACGGGCGGGCCGTGTGCGCAGCCCGCAAGCCGCGGTGCGACATCTGCGTCCTGAACGACTTCTGCCCCGAGCGCGTTCCGGCTCTGACGGTCAGCGGGCCTTGGCGGCGAGGTCGACCAGCCGGCGGTGCGCGGCGCGGAGGCTCCGCTCGACCTCGTAGAGGTCGGCGGCGACGTCCTCGCGAGGGGAGCCCTGGAGCCGGTCGGCCAGCTCGGTCACCCGCTGCGCGAGCTCACCCACGCTCGTCGACAGCGATGACAGCTGCGCGGTGTCCAGCTCCACCGGGCCAGCCTGCCATGAGCGTGGCCGGCAACCGGTTTCGGGCCCTTCGGACGCACACGTATCCTCCGTAGGTGCTGCAGCGTCTGGACCTCCGTGGAGCAGGTGAGGACCTGCGCGGGCTGCTGCCTCGGCCCAAGGCACAGGTCGAGCCGCCCATCGAGGAGGTGCGCGAGGTCCTCGCGGACGTGCGCGACGCGGGGCGACGCGGCCCTCCGCGAGCTCACCGAACGGTACGACGGGGCCCGGATCGGCGACCTCCGCGTGCCCGCCGAGGAGGTCGCGGCCGCGCTGGACGCCATCCCGGACGACCTGCGGGCCGCGCTGGAGGTGGCGCTGGCCAACATCACCGCCTACCACCGCCAGCAGCGCCACCCGGACGCCGAGCAGCGCAACGGTGGCATCAGCGTCCGCGAGCTGCAGCGCCCCGTCGACCGAGCGGCGTGCTACGTCCCGTCGAACCTCGCCCCCCTCGTGTCCACCGTGCTCATGACGGTGGCGGTGGCCAAGGTCGCCGGGGTCCCCGAGGTCGTGCTCGTCACCTCACCGCAGCCCGACGGCAGCGTCGACGTGGGGATCCTCGCCGCGGCCGCGCTGGCCGGCGTCGACGAGGTCTACCGGGTCGGTGGCCCCGGCGCGATCGGCGGCGCTGGCCTACGGCACCGAGTCGATCGCGCCGGTCGACGTCATCGTCGGGCCCGGGAGCGCCCGCGTCGCACAGGCGAAGCGCGAGGTCGCGTCGGCCGGCCTCGTGGGCGTGCCGTCCGCGTTTGCCGGTCCCTCGGAGGTGGTGGTGGTGGCCGATGCCACGACCCCGGTGCCGTACGCGGCGATCGACGTGGTGCTCCAGGCGGAGCACGGCCCGGACGGGCTCGCCTGGCTGGTCACCTGGGACGAGGCGGTCGCCGACGCGGTCACCGCGGCGGTCGCGGAGATCGTGCCGCGCTCCCCCGCCGGGAGCACCTCGAGGCGACGCTGGCCGAGGGCGGGTACGCCGTCGTGTGCGACGGCCCCGAGCAGGCGATGGCCGTGGCCAACGCGATCGCACCCGAGCACCTCGAGCTGCTCGTGGCCGATCCCGACGCGCTCCTCCCGCTGGTGCGGCACGCCGGCGCGGTCTTCTGCGGAGCGAACGCGCCCGCCTCGATCGGCGACTACCTGGCCGGCCCGAACCACGTGCTGCCGACGTTCGGCTCGGCCCGGTTCTCCGGTGCCCTCCGGGTCGACGACTTCCTCAAGCACATCCACGTCGTGACCGTCGATGCGGCCGGTCTGGCGGAGGTCGCGCCCCATGTGGAGGTGCTGGCCACCTACGAGGGGCTCGACGCGCACGCGGAGTCGGTGCGCGTCCGCCGGGGCGCACCGTGATCGCGCCGCGCGACGACCTCGCGCTCATGGCCGGGTACCACTCGCCGCAGGTCGACGTGGCGGTCCGCCTCAACACCAACGAGGCGCCGGAGCCGCCGCCCGACGGCTTCGCCGACGCGCTCGCGGCCGAGCTGGCCACGGTGGCCTGGCACCGGTACCCCGACCGTGCGTACACCGCGCTCCGGGAGGCGATCGCCGCCCACCACGGCGTCGACCCCGCGTGGGTGTTCGCGGCGAACGGGTCCAACGAGGTGCTCCAGACCCTGTGCCTGGCCTACGGCGGCCCGGGTCGGGCGGTCGCGGTGTTCGAGCCCACGTACGCGCTGCACAGCCACATCGCCCGGATCACCGGGACCGGGGTGGCGGTCGGGGAGCGCACCGACGATCTCGCGCCTCGACCTCGCCGAGGTGGCGCGCGTCCTGCGCGCAGTCGGAGCCGGCGATCACCTTCCTGTGCTCGCCGAACAACCCGACCGGCATGGTCGAGGACGAGGCCGACGTGCGGGCGGTGCTGGGGCTGGCGCCGGGCCTGCTGGTCGTCGACGAGGCCTACGGGCAGTTCGCGCCCTGGTCGGCGCTGGACCTCGTGGGCGACGACGTGCCCCTCGTCGTCACCCGCACCTACTCCAAGACGTGGTCGATGGCGGCGGCCCGCCTGGGCTACCTGGTGGGCCCTCCCGACCTCGTGGCCCAGCTCGACCAGGTCGTGCTGCCGTACCACCTCGACGCCGTGAAGCAGGCCGCCGGCCGCATCGCTCTGGGCTTCGACGACGCGATGCGCACCCGCGTGGCCGTCGCTCGTCGAGGAGCGCGGGCGCCTCGCCGCGCGGCTCGCCGACCTGCCCGTGGACGTGTGGCCCTCCGGCGCGAACTTCGTGCTCTTCCGGCCCCGCGAGCGGGACGGGGCGCGGGTGTGGCAGGCCCTGCTCGACCGTTCCGTGCTCGTGCGCGACTGCTCGTCGTGGCCTCGCCTCGACGGCTGCCTCCGTGTCACGATCGGCACCCCCGCCGAGGACGACGCCTTCCTCACCGCGCTGGAAGAGGTGCTCACATGACCCGGTCTGCTTCCAAGGAGCGCACGACCAAGGAGACCAGCATCGCGGTGCGCATCGACCTCGACGGGCCGGCGGGCGAGGTGGAGGCCAGCACCGGCCTGCCGTTCTTCGACCACATGCTCGACCAGCTCGGCCGCCACGGCGGCTTCGACCTGTCGGTCGAGGCCACGGGCGACCTCCAGGTCGACGGCCACCACACGGTCGAGGACGTCGCCATCACCGTCGGCGAGTGCTTCCGCGACGCCCTCGGCGACAAGGCCGGCATCCGCCGCTTCGCCAGCGGCCTGTTCCCGCTCGACGAGGCGCTCGTCGAGGTCGCCCTCGACCTGTCGGGCCGCCCGTTCACCGCCTACGACGTGCCCTTCGGAGAGGTGCTCCCGCTGGGCGACCCGCCGTTCAACCCGGAGATGGCCGAGCACTTCTGGCAGTCCTTCGCCACGGCCGCCGGCATCACGCTGCACGTGCGCCTGCGCGAGGGGCGGAACACGCACCACGTCGTCGAGGCCTGCTTCAAGGGCGTGGCCCGCTGCCTGCGCGACGCGGTGCGGGTCGAGGGCGGCGGCGTCCCGTCGACCAAGGGCTCCCTGCGATGACCCTCGTCGCCGTCCTCGACTACGAGATCGGCAACCTGCGATCCGCCCAGAAGGCGCTCCAGCACGTGGGCGCCGACGCGCGCCTCACCGCGGACCCCGGGCTGGTCCGCGACGCGGCAGGTGTGGTGCTCCCCGGCGTCGGCGCCTTCGGCAGCTGCATGGCCGCGCTGCGCTCGACCGGGCTGGACGAGCTCGCCCTCGAGGTCGTGGAGCGAGGGGTGCCGTTCCTCGGCATCTGCATCGGGATGCAGCTGCTGTTCGAGGGCTCCGACGAGTCGCCCGGCGTGCCGGGCCTGGGCGTGCTGCCCGGCTCGCTGCGCCTGCTCCCGGACGGCGTGAAGCGGCCGCAGATGCAGTGGAACCTGCTCGAGCGCCACGGCGAGTGCCGCCTGCTGGCCGACGCGCCCGGACCCCGCGTGGGCGTACTTCGTCCACTCCTACGCCGCGGAGACCGATCCGGCGATCGTGAGCGCGACCTGCGACTACGGCGGACCGGTCGTGGCCGCCGTCGAGCGCGGCGCGGTGTGGGCCACGCAGTTCCACCCCGAGAAGTCGAGCCGCACGGGCCTCGCCGCGCTCCGCACCTTCGTGCAGGCAGCCGCGTCGACCGCCGCTGTGCCGTGATGGACCTGTACCCGGCCATCGACCTGCGGGGCGGGCGCGTCGTGCAGCTCGTGCAGGGCGACTTCGACCGCGAGCGCGACCACGGCGACGACCCGGTCGCGGTGGCCAGGACGTTCGTGGACGCAGGGGCGCCGTGGATCCACACGGTCGACCTCGACGCCGCCCGCACGGGCGCGCCGGCCAACCGGCACCTCATCGCGGCGATCGTGGCGGCGGTCGACGTCCCTGTGCAGGCCGGTGGCGGCGTGCGCACGATCGAGGCCGCCCGCGCGCTGGCCGACGTCGGTGTGGCCCGCGTCGTGATGGGCACGGCCGCGCTCGAGGCGGACGGCGCCGAGCTCGTGGCCGAGGTCGCCGCAGGCCAGCGGGTTGCGATCGGTCTCGACGTGAAGGGCCGCGAGGTGGTCGTGCGGGGTTGGGCGGAGCGCTCCGGCATCGACTGGGCCGACGCGCTCCGGGGCCTCGAGCGCGCGGGAGCCGAGGCCGTCGTGGTCACCCAGGTCGAGGTCGAGGGTCTGATGGGCGGCGCCGACCTCGGCGGTCTCGCCGAGGTGCTCGCCGCGACCGCGCTCGACGTCGTCGCGTCGGGTGGGGTCGGGGACCTCGCCGACCTGCTCGCCCTCGCCGGCGTCGAGGGCGGGGGACGGCGGCTGGCCGGGGCCATCGTGGGCACCGCGATCTACGAGGGCCGCGTCGACGTGGCCGAGGCCGTGCGCGAGCTGGCGGGCGCGGCGTGAGGACCGCCCGGATCATCCCGTGCCTCGACGTCGACGCGGGACGCGTCGTCAAGGGCGTGAGCTTCGTCGACCTCGTCGACGCGGGCGACCCGGTGGAGCTCGCGGCCCGCTACGACGAGGAGGGCGCGGACGAGCTCGTGTTCCTCGACATCACGGCGTCGTCCGACGCCCGCGACACGATCGTCGACGTGGCCAGCCGGGTGGCCGAGCAGGTGTTCATCCCGTTCACCATCGGCGGGGGCATCCGCAGCGTCGACGATGCCCGCCGCCTCCTGCGGGTCGGCGCCGACAAGGTGTCGGTCAACACGTCCGCCGTCGAGCGGCCCGAGCTCGTCCGCGAGATCGCGATCGAGTTCGGCACGCAGTGCTGCGTCGTCGCGATCGATGCCCGCCGCGACGCCACCGGCGCGCCCGAGGTGGTCACCCACGGCGGACGGACGCCCACCGGCATGGACGCGGTGGCGTGGGCCCGGCAGGTCGAGGCGCTCGGTGCCGGCGAGATCCTGCTCACCTCGATGGACCGCGACGGCACGAAGCTCGGGTTCGACCTCGAGCTCACGGCCGCCATCAGCGGGGCTGTCGGGATCCCGGTCATCGCGTCGGGCGGCGTGGGCACGCTCGACCACCTCGTGGAGGGCGTCACCGAGGGCGGGGCCGACGCGGTCCTGGCCGCCTCGATCTTCCACTTCGGCGAGTTCACCATCGCCGAGGCCAAGGCGCACCTGGCGGCCGCCGGCGTGGCCGTGCGGCCGGTCTGACCACCCGGCGCCACTACCCTCGACGACGTGGCCGCGCCGACGACGGGGAGAAGCTCCCGATCAAGATGCTCAACGACCGCATCCTCGTGCGCCTCACGGCCGAGGGGGAGCGGCGAGCTCGGGCGGGATCCTGATCCCCGCCACGGCCGAGATGAAGAAGCGGCTCTCTGGGCCGAGGTGGTGGCCGCCGGGCCGAACGTCCGCACGATGGAGATCGGCGACCAGGTGCTGTTCAGCCCCGAGGACCGCTACGAGGTCGAGGTCCGCGGCGACGACTACATCATCCTGCGCGAGCGGGACATCCACGCCGTGGCGGCCAGCCGCCTCGAGGAGTCCTCGACCGGCCTGTACCTCTGACCCACGCGTGCGAACGGGTTTCGGGGCCTCGGGCCCGCCCGGCGCGTGCGGAACGGGCCAGAGAGCAACGATGCGGCGGCCTGGGCTGTCGGTCGAGGCCCACGTAGCGGTCACATCCGCGGGTCCGAGTGAATCGGTTCCGGTCCGCTCCGCAGGAGGTGATGAGTTCGACATGCGGAACTCATTCACTCAGGTTCTGGCGGACGGAACCGATTGCCTCGGGTCAGATCCCACGGGCGAGGCTGCGGAGGGCGTCGGCGCACCAGAGCCGGCTTCGCTTCACAAGCCCGGCTCCATGCCGCCGCGAGCGTTCCCTTGCCACGGATTCTCGGGTCACCCCGGCTCGTCCGTCGGGGTCGTGAGCCATGACGAGTCGGTCCGACCGCAGCGGTGCTCCGACTCTGGCCATGCCCACCCGAGTTCGTCGGCTGCGTGGAACTGGCTCATCCACTGCTCGCTCGCGACCGACGCCACGTTCAGGCGTCGCCCGGTTACGCGGTACCCCTCGGCCTCGCGTCGGAGCGCCTTCTCGTACTGGCGACCTGATCGCTCCATTCACCCAGCATGACCGAGGCTGCACCTCAGGTCACCGGTGCGATCTGCGCGAACCGGCGCAAACCGCTTCGCCTCCCAACGGTCCGCGCCACGGCCGAGATGAGGAAGCGGCTCGTGTGGGCCGAGGTGGTGGCGGCCGGGCCGAACGTCCGCACGATGGAGGCGGGCGATCAGGTGCTGTTCAGCCCCGGGTCGCCGCCGAGCGCCTGGACGAGGGAACCGCCCCCGGCCTGTACCTCTGACCCACGCGTGCGAACGGGTTTCGGGGCCTCGGGCCCGCCCTCGTACGATGGATCGATGCCCGTCGCGACCCCCATCGCCGCCACCGAGGAGCAGCTGGCCCTCGTCCAGTACGACGCCGCCGGCCTCGTGCCCGCCATCGTGCAGGAGGAGGGCACCGGGGCGGTGCTGATGATGGCGTGGATGACCGAGGCCACCCTCCGGATGTCGCTGGCCGAGGGGCGCACGGTGTTCTGGTCCCGCAGCCGGCAGGAGGTGTGGCGCAAGGGCGACACCTCGGGGGATCGCCAGTACATCCGCTCGGCCTCCTACGACTGCGACGGCGACGCGCTCCTGTTCGTGGTCGAGCAGGAGGGCAAGGGTGCGTGCCACACCGGCGAGCGCACCTGCTTCTTCCGGTCCTTCGGGTGACCCTGCGCCCCGACCGCGACGCGTTCCGGGAGCTGGCCCGGTCGCACACGGTCATCCCGGTGTGGCGCGAGGTGCTGGGCGACCTCACCACCCCGGTCGCGGCGTTCACCCGTCTGGTCGGCGACGAGCCGGGGTTCCTGCTCGAGTCCGTCGAGCACGGCGAGCGCTGGAGCCGGTGGTCGTTCATCGGGCGCAACCCCATCGCCACGCTGACCGCCCGCGGTCGCACCGTCGAGGTGGCCGGCGCCCTGCCGGCGGGCATCCCGCTCGACCAGGGCATCCTCGCCGCACTGGAGGTGCTGCTGTCCGCCTGGCGGGCGCCGGCGCTGGAGGACCTGCCCCCGCTGCACGGCGGTGTGCTCGGGTACCTCGGGTACGACGTCGTGCGCGAGGTCGAGCACCTGCCCGACGTGCCCCCGGACGACCTCGGCCACCCGGACGCGGTGCTGTCCGTGATCGGGCAGCTGGCGGCCTACGACCACTGGCGCCAGCGGGTGAGCCTCATCGAGAACGTCCTCGTAGAGCCCGGGTTGTCCGACGCGGAGCTCGACGCGCGGTACGACGCCGCGCTGGCCCGCCTCGACGAGCTGGCCGCTGACGGCAGCCGCGCGCTCGACGAGCCGCTCGTCGAACCGCCCGATCCCGACGATCCGCTCCCGGAGGTGCGCTCCACGATGGGGAGCGAGGCGTACGGGCGCGCCGTGGAGGTGGCCAAGGAGCACATCCTCGCCGGCGACGTCTTCCAGGTGGTGCTGGCCCAGCGCTACGACCTCGACCTCGACGCCGACCCCTTCGACGTCTACCGCGTGCTGCGCCAGGTCAACCCGAGCCCGTACATGTACTTCGTCCGGCAGCCGGGCCTCACGCTCGTCGGCTCGTCGCCCGAGCCCATGGTGCAGCTCCTCGACGGCACGGTGATCTCCCGCCCGATCGCGGGCACCCGTCGGCGCGGGCGCACCGACGAGGAGGACCGCCGCATGGGCGCCGAGCTGCGTCGAGCACCCGAAGGAGCAGGCCGAGCACGTGATGCTGGTGGACCTCGCCCGCAACGACGTCGGGCGCGTGGTCGAGTTCGGCACGGAGCAGGTCGACGAGATGATGACGCTGGAGCGGTACAGCCACGTCATGCACCTGACCTCGCAGGTGTCCGGCCGGCTCCGCGAGCGGGTGCTCGGCCATCGACGTGCTCCGGGCGACGCTCCCCGCGGGCACCGTGTCGGGCGCGCCCAAGGTGCGGGCGATGGAGATCATCGACGCGCTCGAGCCGACCAAGCGGGGCCCCTACGCCGGCGTGGTCGGATACCTCGACTTCTCCGGCAACGTCGACACCGCCATCGCCATCCGCACCCTCGTGGTCGACGACGAAGGGCGGGCCTCGGTCCAGGCGGGGGCCGGGATCGTGGTCGACAGCGTCCCGGAGCACGAGGACCTCGAGTGCCACAACAAGGCCCAGGCGCTCCTGGCCGCCATCCCGGCCGCCCGGCGCATGACGGCCCGGCGCCGGGCGCATGCCGCCGGGGAGGCGGGCGCCGCCCGATAGGTTCGGGTCGATGGCCGAGCCCCGCCAGTCCCCTGACCTGCGGAGCTCGGCCCGTGCGGCGCCCTGTGCGCGGGATGTGATCGCGGTTCGGGGCGCCGAGGCGCTCGCGTACCTCCAGGGCCAGCTCAGCCAGGACGTCGAGGCACTGGTCGTCGGCGAGAGCGCGCCGTCGCTCCTGCTCCAGCCGACCGGCAAGGTGGACGCGTGGCTGCGGGTGACCCGCATCGCAGAGGAGGAGGTGCTGCTCGACGTCGACGCGGGCTGGGGCGACGCCGTCCATGCCCGCCTGCGTCGGTTCCTGCTGCGGACCCGGGCCGACGCTCGAGCCGGCCACGTGGACCGGCCTGGCCGTGCGAGGCGCCGGCGCAGCTGCGGTGACCGGGGACGCGGTGGGCGAACCGGTCCTCCGGCTGCCGGTCACCTGGCCGGGGGTCGAGGGTGTCGACCTGCTCGGGCCCGACGGCGCGGTGACGGACGTGCCCCGCGCGCCCGAGGCCGACCTAGAGGTGCTGCGGGTGGAGGCCGGCGTGCCCCGCATGGGGGCGGAGATCAGCGAGGCCACGATCCCCGCGGAGCTCGGGCAGTGGCTGATCGACGCGTCCGTGAGCTTCACGAAGGGCTGCTACACGGGCCAGGAGCTGGTCGCCCGCATCGACAGCAGGGGCGGCAACGTGCCCCGACCGATCCGCGGCCTCCGCGTCGACGGACCGGCCCCCGCGCCCGGGGCAGCGGTGACGGCCGGCGGTGCGGCGGTCGGTTCCGTGACCTCGGCGGCGGTGTCCGGGGCGCTCGGCGCGATCGCGCTCGCGCCCGTGGCGCGGTCGGTCGACATCGGAGCGTCCGTGGAGGTCGAGGGCCCGGACGGTCCCACGCCAGGCACCGTGGTGGAGCTGCCGTTCCGATGAGGTGGCGCGGCGCGCTCCTGGTGCTCGGCCTGCTCGCGGGGACCGCGTGCAGCGACGACGACGCGGCCGAGCGCCGGCCCCGCCCGCCCGAGGAGCTGAACGCACCGGCGATCGACTACAGCGGCGTCGCGCTCGAGCACGTCCCCGGCTCGACGTCCACCACGATCGACCAGACCGGCACCGCCACCATCCTGGGCACCGTCAGCGGTCCGGCCGGGCTGCTCCCCGGTGCCACCGTGCGCATCGAGCGGATCGTCCCAGGGCACGAGCAGCACACCGACGTGCTCACCGGGCCCGACGGCCGGTTCGAGCTGCGCTCGATCCCCGGCGGGCGCTACCGCGTTCGCGCCTTCCTGGCGCCGGCCCTGGGGATGCCGACGGCCGATGTCGCGCTTCCTGCGCGACGGGCAGGAGCACACCTTCGACCTCGCGGTCACCGACCAGCGCGCCATCGTCGCCCGGGCCGCCGTGGCTCCCGACCCGCCGTACCTCGACGAGGAGGTGAACCTCGCGGTGGTGGTGGCCACCCGCGCGGTGGATGCGGAGGGGATCGTGCGCAGCACGCCGGTGCCCGGTGTGCGCGTGGAGCTGGACGGGCTCGGCGCGTGGGTCCTGCGGACGCAGGACCTGCCCCGCGGCCCCCTGCTCCCACGGGACTCGACCACGACCACCGAGCCGATCGGCCGCCCCACCGCGGTCGCGTTCACCGACGCGAACGGGCAGGCCCGCTACGAGCTCACCTGCGAGCGGGCCGGCCCATCGGGCCTGTCGCTCCTGGTGTCGGTGAGCGTGACTCCCCCCGCCGTCGAGGGCCAGCCCCCGCCCGTGCCCGAGCAGCGCCTCGAGCGGCTCGAGCTCGCGCTCCCGGAGTGCGTGGACCCGGCCTCGACGGTCACCTCGGCGCCGGCGGCGGCACGCGGAGGAGGACGAGTGACGGGGTCGTCCAGCCACTACGACGTGCTCGGCATCGCGCCGGACGCGGACGCCACCGTCGTGCGCCGGGCGTACCTCGCGCTGGCTCGGCGGCACCACCCCGACTCCGGCGGCGACGCGATGGTGATGCGGGCGGTGAACGAGGCCTGGGCGACCCTCGGCGACCCCGCGAAGCGGGCCGTCTACGACCGGAGACACCGTGCGCCCGCTCCCGCCCCACCGACTCCGCCGCAGTGGGCCCCGCCGGCCCCCGAGGTCGACGACGACGAGCCGCTGCGGATCACGGTGCGGCTGCCCAGCCTCCTCGCGCTCCTGCCCGCCGCGCTGTTCGCGCTGAGCGTCGGCGCCGGTTCCCTGGGCATGCTGCTCGGGGTGCCAGCGCTCCTTGCCCTGGCGCTCCTCGCGTTCGTCCTGTCCACGCTGCTCTTCCTCGCGGCACCCTTCGTGGCGCTGTACGCCTCCCGGCGCCCCACCGGCGGCGGTCGGTGACCACCTACCTCGACCGGATCCTGGAGGCGCACCGGGCCCGGGCCGCCACGGACCAGCGGTCGCTCGACGACGCGCTCGCCGCCGGCGCCGACGCGCCTGCCGCCCGCGGCTTCGCCGCCGCGCTGCGGGCGAGCCCTGACGAGCTGGCCGTGATCGCCGAGGTGAAGCGACGGTCACCGTCGCGCGGCGACCTGGCGGCGGACCTCGACCCGGCGCGCGACCGCGCGGGCCTACGTGCAGGGCGGCGCTGCGTGCTTGTCGGTCCTCACCGACGAGGAGTTCTTCGGCGGCTCGGCGGCGGACCTCGTTGCTGCCCGGAGCGCGGCGGAGGTGCCGGTGCTCCGCAAGGACTTCACGGTCGATCCCCGCGACGTGGCCGACGCGCGCGCCATGGGTGCGGACGCGGTCCTGCTCATCGTCGCCGCGCTCGAAGAAGCAGCGCTGGCGCGAGCTGCACGTCCTCGCGTCCGACCTCGGGCTCGACGTCCTCGTGGAGGTGCACGACGAGCCCGAGCTCGAGCGCGGCACTGGCGGTGGGGGCCACCCTCGTGGGGGTCAACCAGCGCGACCTCGTGACCTTCGCCGTGGACCACGAACGGGCCGTGCGCGTGGGCCGGGCGATGCCCGACGGCGTTGTGCGGGTGGCCGAGTCGGGGATCCGTGGTCCCGACGACGCACGGGCCCTGGCCGACGCGGGGTTCCACGCGGTGCTGGTGGGGGAGTCGCTCGTCACCGCCGGCGACCCCGCCGCAACGGTGGCGGGGCTCCGGGTCGCCCGTCGGTAGCCTGCCGCTGTGTTCGTCAAGATCTGCGGCATCACGAGCGAGTCCGACGCCCTGCTCGCGGTCGCGATCGGCGCCGATGCCGTGGGCTTCGTGTTCGCCCCGTCGAACCGCCAGCTGGCCCCGGCACGGGCCGCGGACATCGTGAAGCGCCTCCCGCCGGAGATCCTCACCGTCGGCGTGTTCCGGGACGACGCACCCGAGCGGGTCGTCGACGTCGTGCAGTCCAGCGGGCCTGGCCGCGGCCCAGCTCCACGGCCACGAGACCGCCGCGGCCACGCGGTGGATCCGCGAGCGCATCCGCGTCGTCATCAAGGCGTTCCCCGGCGGCGATCCCGAGCTGGACCACGTGGCCGGCTACGGCGCCGACATCGTGCTGCTCGACTCGGCCAGCCCGGGCTCGGGACGCGTCTTCGACTGGTCGTTGGCCGAAGGCGCCCCGTCGGGCCTGCGCCTCATGCTGGCCGGAGGGCTCAACCCCGGCAACGTGGCGGAGGCGATCGAGCGGGTCCAGCCCTGGGGCGTCGACGTCGCCACCGGTGTCGAGGCGTCCCCGGGCGTGAAGGACCCGGTGAAGCTGCGCGCGTTCATCAACGCCGCCCGATCGGCCGCGGCCGCCGACTACGAAGGCGACGACGAGGACCGACCCTTCGACTGGATGATGGACGACATGACGCAGCCGGTGATGGGCGATCCCGGCGACCGGGGTCGCTTCGGCGACTTCGGCGGCCGCTACATCCCGGAGACCCTGATCCCCGCGTGCGCTGAGCTCGACGCGGCATTCCGCGAGGCGTGGGCCGACCCGGCGTTCCGCGCCGAGCTCGACGCCCTGCTGCACGACTACGCCGGCCGCCCCTCGCGCCTGTACGACGCGCGTCCGCACGTCGGAGGAGCTCGGGTGCCGGCTGCTGCTCAAGCGGGAGGACCTGAACCACACCGGATCGCACAAGATCAACAACGTGCTCGGGCAGGCGCTCCTGGCCAAGCGCATGGGCAAGCGCCGCGTCGTCGCCGAGACCGGTGCCGGCCAGCACGGGGTGGCCAGCGCCACGGCCGCCGCGCTGCTGGACCTCGAGTGCGTCGTGTACATGGGCGAGGTCGACATGGTGCGGCAGGCGCTCAACGTGTTCCGCATGCGCCTGCTGGGCGCCGAGGTGCGCCCGGCCACCTCGGGGAGCCGCACGCTCAAGGACGCCATCAACGAGGCCATGCGGGACTGGGTGGCGACCGTCGAGACGAGCCACTACCTGCTCGGCTCGGTCATGGGCCCGCACCCGTACCCGTGGATGGTGCGCGAGCTCCAGAGCATCATCGGCGAGGAGGCGCGCGAGCAGTGCCGCGCCCTGCTCGGCCGCGATCCCGACGTGGTCACCGCCTGCGTGGGCGGTGGGTCGAACGCGATCGGGCTCTTCGCCGGGTTCGCCGACCTGCCCGACGTCGCGCTCGTGGGAGTCGAGCCCGCCGGCGGTGCGGCCGTCCACCACGGGATGCCGGGGATCGTGCACGGCTCGAAGTCGTACCTGCTGCAGGACGAGCACGGACAGGTGCTGGAGGCCGAGTCGATCTCGGCCGGGCTGGACTACCCGGGCATCGGTCCCGAGCACGCGCACCTGGCAGCCACGGGCCGCGCCCGCTACGAGAAGGTCACCGACGCCGAGGTGCTGGACGCCTTCGGCTTCCTGGCCCGCACCGAGGGGATCATCCCCGCGCTCGAGTCCGCCCACGCGCTGGCCTGGGTCCAGCGGACCCGCGACGAGCTGGCGGGTCAAGCGTCGTGCTGCTGAACCTCTCGGGCCGTGGCGACAAGGACGTGGCCCAGGTCGCCGACCTGCTGGGAGACGACGATGGCTGAGGTCGGCCCGCTCGAGGCGCACCTGCGGGCGCGGCGCGACAGCGGTCGCAAGCTGCTGGTCCCCTACGTCACCGGCGGCCTCGGGTCCGACTGGCCGGCCGTCGTCAGCGCCTACGCGGCCGCGGGGGCCGACGCGATCGAGATCGGCATCCCGTTCTCGGACCCGGTGATGGACGGCCCGACGATCCAGGCGGCATCGGAGGCCGCGCTCGCCGCGGGCGCCAACCTGGGCGACATCCTCGATCGCGCTGCGCGAGGTCGACGCCGGGGTGCCGCTGGTGGTGATGACCTACGTCAACCTCGTGTTCCACGCGGGGTGGCACCGCTTCGCCGCCGAGGCCGTGGCGGCCGGGGTCCAGGGCGTGATCCTCCCCGACCTGCCGATGGAGGAGCTGGGGGAGTGGGAGCCGGCGGCCGAGGAGGCCGGCCTCGAGACCGTGCTGCTCGCGTCGCCTCTCACGCCGGACGACCGCCTCGACGCGCTGTGCCGCCGCTCGCGCGGGTTCGTGTACGGCGTGAACCTCCTCGGGGTCACCGGTGAGCGCGCCGCGCTGGCCGCCACCTCGACGGTGCTCGCCCAGCGCCTGAAGCGGGTGACGGACCTCCCGGTGGTCATGGGCTTCGGCATCTCGACGCCCGAGGTCGCCCGCGCCGCGGCGGAGCACGCCGACGGGGTCGTGGTGGCGTCGGCCCTCATGCGGATGCGCCTCGACGGCGCCGCGCCCGAGGACCTCGGCGCCGCGGTGGCCGAGCTCCGGGCCGCCCTCGACTCGTAGCCAGAGCCAGAACCTGCGGTTCTGGCCGAACGACGAGGTCCAGCCATCTACTGCACGGGTTCCGGCTCCGCCGGAACGAGGTGCTGCCTTAGGAACGCGACCGTGCGGTCCCAGGCCAGCGGGCTGCGGCGGGATCGTGCTCGGGGCGGTCGGCCTCGAAGAACCAGTGCGCCGTGCCGGGGTACCGGTGGAACGTCGTGTCGAGGCCGAGGAGGTGGAGGTCGGCCTCGAGCAGCACGAGGCTGTCGTCGTCCACGTAGGGATCGACCTCGGCGTAGTGCCCGAGGTAGGCGGAGGTCGCCCCGGCGAAGTCGATGTCCTGCCCGCCGTAGAAGGCCACGGTGGCGCCCACCTCCGCCGGCACCCGCGCGGAGAGCCAGAGGCCGAGGGACGCGCCCATCGAGAAGCCGACGATCCCGACGGGCCGGGGGCGCGTGGCCGGCAGGTCGCGGAGGGTCTGCAGGGACGAGCGCGTCAGGTGGGCCAGCTCGTTGGCGTCGGCCTGCTCCAGGAGCGTCTGCGCCGCCTCGACGGTCTCGGCCGTCGTGCCGGCGAACAGGTCGGGCGCCAACGCCACGAAGCCCTCGTCCGCGAGGCGGTCGCACACGTCGCGGAAGAACGGCGTGAGGCCCCACCAAGAGTGGAGCACCAGCACCCCCGATCCCTCGCCGCTCGCGGGGAGGGCGAGGTAGCCCGTCCCGGCGTTGCGCGCGTCCACGTGCGCAACGGTATCGGTGGCCCTCGCTACCGTGTCGCCGTGACCAAGGGCGTGAAGGCGGACGACTGCGACCTCTGCGAAGCGGCGAAGATCACGCACTGGTTCCACGAGGACGACGTGTGCTGGGTCGCCGAGTGCGAGATCTGCGACACGCCCATGGTCGTGTGGCGATGGCACGGCACCGAGCCCGATCCCGTCGACCTCGCCCACATGCACGACCAGCTCGCACGCGTGGCCGGCCTGGTGTTCGACGGGCACTACGTCGACGACAACATGCGCAACATCCCGGACCACTACCACGCGCACGCCCGACCCCAGGGCGGCTTCTTCGGTCACGGCCACCGCAAGGACCGTCGCTAGCCTGACCCCGTGGGGCTCAGCGACCGGCTGCGGCGGTGGATGGACACGCCGAGCTCACCTGACCCCGAGGGGTGGGTCACGGTGGCGGTGCTGCCGTTCCACGAGGGCCCGCTGGTGACCTCCGCCCTCGACGGGGCCGGCATCGTGGCGGCGCTGCAGGACTGGTCACCGCTGCCCGGCCAGATCCCCACCCGGGCCCGCATCCTCGTGCGCCAGCAGGACGCGGCCGCGGCCGAGGCGCTCGTCGAGGAGCTGCGGGCGCGCTAGCCCACGCGGTCGCTCACGAGGGCGAGGGCGCGGGCCACGTTGTCATCGAGCGGGTCCACGGCGTCGAGGAGCAGATCGGCGTCCTCCGGGTCCGCGTAGCCGCCCAGGCGCGGCTCGACCTTGGCCCAGGTCGCGTCATAGAGGAAGCCGTCGACCAGCTCGCGCTGGCGGGCGTCGAGGCGCTCGCGATGCAGGGCACGGTCGGAGCAGCGAGTGGCGATCACGGCGACGGGGACGCCCAGCCGCGCGCCCAGCTCCCGGAGGCGGTCCCGTTGTGCCCGCTCGGCGTGCATGGCGTCGACGATCGCAGGCCGCCCGGCCAGGAGCTGCGCCTCGGCCAGTGTGGCGCACAGCTCGTACGCGGCCCGGCTGGAGTCGTGCTCCCGAGTGATGTCCACCCGGTTCAGCGCCGCCTCCAGCTGATCGACCGCGTACACGGGCGCCCCCAGCGCATGGCCGAGCGCGTCCGCTACGGCGCTCTTGCCCGTACCGGGCACACCGGTCATCACGACGAGGAACGGGCGGGTCACGGCAGCAGTCTGGCCGCTCGGTAGCGTCGGTCGCCGTGAGCGAGGTGAGCGTGCACGAGGCGGTCGGCGGCGATGCGTTCTTCGTCGAGCTCGTCGACGGGTTCTACGCCGGGGTGGCCACGGACCTGCTGCTTCGCCCCCTGTACCCGGACGACCTCACCGACCCGCGGCGGCACCTCGCCGCGTTCCTGGCCCAGTACTGGGGCGGGCCGACCACCTACAGCGACGAGCGCGGTCACCCGCGACTGCGCAGGCGCCACGCGCCGTTCGCGATCGGCGAGGCGGAGCGGGACGCGTGGCTGCGCCACATGCTGGGCTCCCTCGACGCCGTCACCGCGGCCCGCGGCACACCCGCCGAGCCGGCGGCCCGCATCCGGGCCTACCTCGTCGAGGTGGCCGACTTCCTCGTCAACGCCCGCTGACCGTCGGCCACGACGAGGGCGCGCGACCACAGGCCGCCGAGCAGACCGCCGGCCACCACGTCGGTCGTCCAGTGGACCCCCAGCACCACCCGTGACGCGACGATCCCGGCGATCAGCGTGACGCCCACCGCGACGACGACGCGCCGGGTCCGGTCGTCCTGCACGCGCTCCAGCACGAGCCAGACGAGCAGGCCCCCCACGGCCACGGCCTGCGCGCTGTGGCCCGAGGGGAACGCGTAGCCGTGCGCGCTCGCCACGATGGGGGCGACGTGGGGCCGGGGGCGCTCGACCAGCCGCTTCACGGGCTCGTAGATCAGCAGCGCACCGAGGTGCACCGTGACCAACAGGAGGAGCGGGTGCAGGCCCGCCCGCGGACGGCGCCCGAGCGCAAGCCCGGCGAGCACGATGAGTGGGACCAGCACCGGCCCGGAGCCGAGGTCGGTCCACACGTCGGCGAGGTCCGTCAGCCACGCCGGCCGGTGCGCGGCCATCTCGGTGGCCACGTACGAGTCCAACCAGCGGAGGGGCGCGAGGGCGTCGCTCTCGACGAGCGCGGCGCCGGTCGCCCAGGTGCCGAGGAACAGCCCGGCCCATGCGGTCACGAGGGGGGTCGGTCGCGACGGCACGGCGGTCATCGTGCCATCCGTCGGGGCAACCGATGCCCGGTAGGGTCCCCGCATGGCTCTCTCACCCGGTGACAAGGCACCCGCGATCAAGCTCCAGGACCAGCGCGGCGAGACCGTGAAGCTCGGCGACTTCGCCGGACGCAAGGTCCTCGTGTTCTTCTACCCGAAGGCCGACACGCCCGGCTGCACGACGCAGGCGTGCGGCATGCGCGACATCCTCGGCGACATCGGTGACACCGCGGTCCTCGGCATCAGCCCGGACAAGCCCGCCAAGCAAGCGAAGTTCGACGAGAAGTACGGGTTGGGGTTCCCCCTGCTGGCCGACGAGGACCACGCCGTGGCCGACGCCTACGGCGCGTGGGGTGAGAAGTCGATGTACGGGAAGAAGTACCAGGGCATCATCCGGTCGGCGTTCCTCATCGACGAGAAGGGCAAGATCGAGCAGGCCTGGCCCAAGGTCAGCCCGAAGGACACGCCGGCCAACCTGCTCACGGCCCTGCGGGCCTAGGTGGCGCTCCCCACGCCCGCGGAGGTGCTGCCGCACCGACCGCCGTTCCTCCTGGTCGACGAGCTCCTCGAGATCAACCGCGGCACCTCGGCCACCGGGTGCTGGCGGCTGACGGGGGAGGAGGAGTTCTTCGCCGGCCACTTCCCCGGCCGGCCGACCGTCCCCGGGGTGCTGATCGTCGAGGCGATCGGCCAGGTGGGCATCTGCGCGGTGCTGCTCGACCCGCGCTACGCGGGCAGGCTCCCGCTGCTCGCCGGGATCGACACGGCGCGCTTCCGGCGGCAGGTGGTCCCGGGGGACGAGCTGGTGCTGCACATGGAGCTCGGCCGTCTGTCCGCCCGGGCCGGCAAGGGGCACGGCACGGCGACCGTGGACGGCGAGCTGGCCTGCGAGGCCGACCTGCTCTTCGTCCTCGCGGACCGGTGATCTCACGCGGCGGGCCCCCGGGACGTTGAACCCGTGGTGGACCTGCCCCCGTTCCAGCACCTGCTCGACGCGCACGGCGCGGACCTGCACCGCTTCTGCCTGGCCCAGGCCGGACCCGACCACGGGCCCGACTGCTTCCAGGAGGCGGTGATCGCGGCCCTCCGGGCCTACCCCTCGCTGCGCAGCGCCGAGAACCTCCGGGGGTGGCTGTTCACCATCGCCCACCACAAGGTGCTCGACCACCACCGGGCCACCACGCGGCGGCCCACCCCCGTGGCCGAGCACCCCGACGGCCCGGTCGCCCCGGCCTCCACGGACGGAGACCTCTGGGCGGCCGTCGGTCGCCTGCCCGACAAGCAGCGGGGAGCCATCGCGCTCCGCTACCTCGCGGACCTTCCCTACGCGGAGATCGCGGCGTGGCTCGACTGCAGCGAGGCAGCAGCACGCCAGAACGTCCGCGCCGGCTTGGCCGGCCTGCGCCAGGAGGTGTCCCGATGACCGCCGACCCCACCACCCACGTCCGCGAGGACCTCACCGACCTCGAGGCCGCCCTGCGGGTGCCCGCGTCGGACCCCGCAGAGGTCGACGCGGCCGTGCGCCGCGCCGTCGCGGCCGCTGACCAGGAGGGCCTCGTCGACGTGGCCTACTCGAGCGTCGAGACGCCCATCGGCCCGCTGTTCGTGGCCGGCACCGCCGTCGGGCTCGTGAAGGTCGGCTTCGGGACCCACGCGTGGATGCTCGAGGAGCTGTCCCGACAGGTGTCACCGCGGCTGGTCGAGGCGCCCGCACGGCTCGACGAGGCCCGGCGGGAGCTGACCGAGTACTTCGACGGCACCCGCCAGCGCGTTCGAGCTCTCCCTGGACTGGCGGCTCGCGCACGGCTTCCGGCGCACGGTGCTCCAGCACCTCTACGAAGACGTGCCGTTCGGGGCCACGGTGAGCTACCTGGAGCTGGCCGAGCGCAGCGGCAGCCCGCGGGCGTCACGGGCGGTGGGCACGGCGATGGCCACCAACCCGCTGCCGATCGTGGTGCCGTGCCACCGCGTGCTGCGCACCGGCGGGGCGCTGGGCGGCTACGGGGGCGGCATCGAGGCGAAGCGCCACCTGCTCGCCCACGAGGGCTCGCTCCTCCTCTAGGCGAGGGGCTTACGCGGCGGGGCCGAACACCAGCGAGCCGTTGTGCCCGCCGAAGCCGAAGCTGTTCGACAGGATCGGCCCGGGCTCCCATGACCGCGGCTCGCCCAGCACCAGGTCGATGGCGGGCAGCTCCGGGTCGACCTCGGTCGTGCCTGCGGTCGGCGGCAGGAGCCCGCGCCGCAGCGACTCCACCGCGGCCACCGCCTCGAGCGCACCCGCGGCTGCCAGCGAGTGCCCGGTCACACCTTTGATGGAGGTCACCGGGGGGCCGGGCGCACCGAAGAGCTTGGCCAGGGCCTCGGCCTCGGCGGCGTCGTTGAGGGGCGTCGAGGTGCCGTGCGCGTTGACGTGGCGGACGTCGGCAGCGTCGAGGCCGGCACTGGTCAGGGCCAGCTCCATGCAGGAGAGGGCCCCGCGCCCGCCCGGTGCCGGGGCGGTGATGTGGTGGGCGTCGGCCGTCGACGCGCCGCCGAGGACCTCCGCGAGGATCGTGGCGCCGCGCGCCTCGGCCAGCTCCCAGGCCTCCAGCACGAGCAGGGCGGCGCCCTCGGCGATCACGAAGCCGTCGCGCCCCGCGCCGAAGGGCTGCGACACGCCGGTCGACGAGAGCGCCGTCATGTTCGTGAACGCGGCGAGGGCGACGGGGGTCATGGCCGTCTCGGCTCCGCCCGCGATCACGGCGTCGCAGCGTCCGCTGGCGATCCAGAGCGCGGCGTCGAGGATCGCATGGGTCCCAGCGGCGCAGGCCGTGTTGCACGTCTGGCAGGGGCCCTGCCAGCCCCACCGCATGGACACGGTGGCGGCCGGCGCGTTGGCCATGAACATCGGGATCATGAACGGCGAGACCTTGCGGGCGCCACCGTCCATGAACTTCATGATCTGCTCCTCGAGCGTGGCGAGGCCGCCCACGCCGCTCGCGATCAGCACGCCGTTGCGGAGCGGATCGCCGTCGGGCACGCCGGCCTGCTCCAGGGCCTGGGTGGCCGCCGCCAGCGTGAGCTGGACCACGCGGTCCGCCCGTCGTGCCTCCTTGGCGTTGGTGAAGAGGGGCGCCGGGTCGAAGTCGTGGATGCGCCGCTCCCCCTCGGGGGGAGGCGCGCACAAGCCCGCCCAGAAGTCCTCGGTTCCCGTGCCGCAGCACGCGAGGACACCGAGGCCGGTGACCGCGACCCGACGTCCGTCCACGGCGTGCGTCAGGCGCTCGCGCCGAGCTTGGCCGACACCATGTCGAGGGCCTCGCCCACCGTCTTGATGTCGGCGAGCTCCTCCTCCTCCACGGTGATGTCGAACTCGTCTTCGAGGGCCATGACGAGCTCGGCCAGGTCGAGGCTGTCGGCCTCGAGGTCTTCTGCGAACGAGGCCTCGCGCGTGACCTGTGCGGCCTCGACGGCGAGGACCTGCACGGCGAGGGCGGTGAAGCGCTCGAGGGTGTCACTCATCTGGGTTTGCTCCTTGTGGTGGATCGGTGAGAGAGGGGAAGGGTCAAAGGCCCATGGCGAGGCCGCCGTCGACGGGCAGAACGGCGCCCGACACGTACGAGGCGGCCTCCGAGGCGAGGAAGCTGATCGCGGCGGCCACGTCGTCGACGGTGCCGACGCGACCGACGGGGACCTCCCGCACGGTCGCGTCGCGGGCCTCCTGGTTGAGGGAGCGCCACATGTCGGTCTCGACCGGGCCGGGGGCCACGACGTTGGCGGTGATCCCGCGCGAGCCGTACTCGCGGGCGATGGTGCGCGTGAGGCCGATCAGCCCCGCCTTCGACGCGGTGTAGTTGGCCTGCCCGGCCACGCCCAGCGCCGCGCCGATGGAGGAAACGGTGACGATCCGGCCCCAGCGGGCCCGCATCATCTTCGGCAGGACCCGCTTGCAGAAGCGCCAGGTGGCCGTGAGGTTCGTGGTCAGGACCGTCTCGAAGTCGTCCTCGGACATCCGGACGAGGAGCCCGTCCCGCATGATGCCCGCGTTGGAGACGAGCACCTCGACAGGGCCGAGCTCGCCCTCGACGCGCGTGACGGCTGCCTCGATCTGGTCCGCGTCGGTGACGTCGCACTTCACCGTCAGCAGGCCCGCCTCGTCGATCGGTGTGCTCGAGGATGTGACGGCGACCCGATGGCCGTCCGCGGCGAAGGCCCTGGCGGACGCGAGGCCGATCCCGCGGCTGCCGCCGGTCACGAGGACCGTCCTGGGCGTCGTCATGCCGTCCACTCCAGCACAGCGGAGGCCCACGTCATGCCCGCGCCGAACCCGACGAGCAGCACCGTGTCGCCGGCGCTCAGGCGCCCGCTGTCCGCGGCGTCGGCCAGCGCCAGCGGGATCGAGGCGGAGGACGTGTTGGCGGTCCGGGCCAGGACGCTGACGACGCGGCTCTCTTCGATGCCGAGCTTGGCCGCCGCGGCGTCGATGATCCGCGCGTTGGCCTGGTGGGGGACCAGCAGCGTCACGTCGGCAGCCTGCAGGCCGGCGACCGCCATAGCCCGCTCGGCGGAGTCGACCATGATGCGGACGGCCCGCCGGAACACCTCCTTGCCCTCCATCACGACGGTGCCGCCGACGTCCGCGTGGAGGAGGTGGCGCAGCGAGCCGTCGGATCCGAGGTCCCACCCGAGCAGCCCGCCGGGCCCCTCGCCGGCCTCGAGGACCACGGCGCCGGCCCCGTCGCCGAAGAGGACCGCGGTGTTGCGGTCGTCCCAGTCGATGATCCGCGACAGGGTCTCGGCGCCGATCACGAGGATGCGGCGCATACCGGCCCGGAGGAACCCGTCGGCGGTGGCGAGCCCGTAGACGAAGCCGGAGCAGGCCGCGTTGAGGTCGACCGCCCCGCAGCGCGCTCCGAGGGAGTGCTGGACGCCGGTCGCGACGGCGGGGAGTGCTTCGTCCGGGGTGCAGGTGGCGACGAGCACGAGGTCGAGGTCCTCGGCGGCCACGCCGGCCCGTTCGAGGGCACCCTGGGCGGCCACGGTGGCCAGCCCGGTCGTGGTGCCGCCGATCCGCCGCTCCCGGATGCCGGTGCGCTCGACGATCCACGCGTCGGAGGTGTCGAGCGTGCTCGCCAGGTCCTCGTTCGTGACCACCTTCTCGGGGAGCGCTGCCCCCCACCCGGTGATGCGGGCACGTCGCTCGCTCACGCCGTTCGGAGCCACGCCACGGGCTGGCTGCGGGTCAGGCGCTCTCCGGCCACGGCCAAGACTGTCACGACGGCACCCCGGAAGGGCGAGCGGATGGCCTCACCGGCCACGTGCCCGACCACCCGGCCCCGCTCGATCTGCTCCCCCTCGGACACCCCGGCGGGCTCGAAGATGCCGGCGGCCGGCGAGACGACGACGCCCACGGTGGCGAAGAGGTGCTCGCCGTCGTGGTGGTCGACGGCCTTGGCCGCGGTGGCGGCCTCGACGACGGTGTCGAGCGAGCCCGGGTCGGCGGCCGCGAGGGCGGTGCCGTCGGGGACGGCCCGCTTGGCCACACCCGTGAGCACGGACCCCGGTCCGAGCTCCACGAACGTCGTGGCGCCCGCGGCGACCATCGTGTCGATCGTCTGGCGCCAGCGGACCGGCGCGGTGAGCTGGGCCTCGAGCCGGTCGGCGCACCCGGCGCCGTCCCGGTGGGCCTCCGCGTCGACGTTGGCCACCACGGGCACGTCGGCGTCCGCGAACCGGGTGCCGGCGAGGGCCTGCCGGAGTCGGGTCGCCGCGGGGGCCATGAACGGCGTGTGGAACGCGCCCCCGACGGGGAGGGGCATGACCTTGCGGGCGCCCAGCTCCTTGGCCCGGGCACCGGCGGCGGCGATGGCGTCGGCATCCCCCGCGATCACGACCTGGCCGGCGCCGTTGTGGTTGGCCACCCACACGTCCCCGCCGGCGGTGGCGCACGCCTCGGCGACCACGTCGTCGTCGGCGCCGAGGATCGCGGCCATCGTGCCCGGTCGGGCGTCCGCGGCGGCCTGCATCGCCGCGCCCCGCTCGGTGACGAGCCGGACGCCGTCGGCGAGGGCCAGGCTGCCGGTAGCGGTGAGCGCCGAGTACTCGCCCAGGCTGTGCCCGGCGGCGATGCCGCACCGCACCCCGAGGGAGCGGACGGCGTCGTGGACGACCAGGCTCAGGACGTAGGTCGAGAGCTGGGCGTTCTCGGTGCGGCGCAGCTCCTCGGCGTCGGCCTCGAGCAGGAGGGCGGCGACGTCGCGGCCGCTGGCCTGCGACGCGGCCGCCACGAGGGACCACGACGGATGGTCGACCCAGGGTCGACCCATGGCGGGCTGCTGCGAGCCCTGCCCTGGGAACGTGAACGCGAGCATCGGAGCTCCGACTGCCTCTGCTCGTGCCAGGTTGCACGATCCGGACAAGTTCCCGGAAGGTAGTCCATTGCCCGCTCGTGAAGGCACCGGCCGGAGGAAGGCCCGGAAGTACGCTCGTCCGGCGGCCCGGGTGGCGCAACTGGCTGACGCGGCGGACTCAAAATCCGCTGTCCGCAAGGACGTGCGGGTTCGAATCCCGCTCCGGGCACGAGGAGGCCTTCACGAAAGTCGAGGTTCGAGAACGAGCCTGGTGACTGGTTGGCCCACATCAGCGGGGATTGGTGGCAGTCACCACCCACGTGGCCGAGTCTGTGACGACGCCCGTGTCGGTGAGATGCGGTCGCAGCACGTCGGCGACATCGGCGAACAGGCGAGCGGCGAGCTCGGGATCCCGCTCGGCGATGCCAGCCGTTGCTGGATTGATGCCCATGAGAAACTGCACCGCGGTGTCGATGTCGGACCCCAGGTGAACGCTCGCTTCGTACGGTTCGAGCGCTACGTCGGCGAAGCCAGCAGCGGCGAGCACCTCGCGGACCCACTCCGGGTCGGCGAAGGCGAACGGGCTCGGAGCGCGCGGGTCGGTGCCAAACGGAATCTCCACGTGCTTGCGGGTCGCCTCGAGCGGCTTGGTGATCCAGGGGTTCAGCATCGGCGACTGCCAGCACACGAACCCGAGGCGGCCGGACGGCTTCAGCGCGGTGCGAATGTTGGCGAACGCACCCTTCGGATCGCCGAAGAACATCACGCCGAACCGCGAGTACACAGCGTCGGCTGACGGCTGGAAGGTGTACGTGTGGGCGTCCGCCGCGACGAACTCGACATTGGTGACCCCGAGCGAGGCGGCACGGGCGCGGGCGGCGTCGCACATCGTCGAGCTGATGTCGCAGCCGATCACCCGCCCGCCGTCACCCACCCGCTCGGCAAGCTGGAACGTGCTGGTACCGGTGCCGCAGCCGATGTCGACGATGGTCTCGTCCGACCGCGGAGCGAGCGCCTCCACGGCCTTGAGACCGTGCTCGCTGATCTGAGCGTCGAGCTGCTCCTGCCGCTGTTGCCAGACCGGGCCTGCCGCGTGCCAGAAGGTGGCCTGCGCTTCGTTCGTCTCGTGAGGTTCCATGCGCTGCAGTATCGTCTGCGGCTCGGGCGTTGACACGGGTAGAGCTCTCGCCGTCGCCGCCGGCTCGACCTCAACGCCCAGGTGGCTCGGCTCCTACCGCACGAGGCGGGCGTTGGTGCAGACGGCGTCGATCGGGATGACGTCGGCGCCGGCGATGTTCAGGCCGAACAGGTCGGTGAGCGGCGTCATCAGGCTGTTGTCGATCGCCTTCAGGAGACCCGTCGGTCCGGTGATCGCGGTGAGCACCGGCGACAGGGCCGTGTTGACGAGGGTCTGCACCAGCGGCGGCACGTTGCCGAGGAGCTGGACGTTGACCGAGGCGCCGTACAGGCCCAGGGTGCCGGTGCCGCCCTCGTAGACGGAGCCGGCGTCGTCGTTCATCAGGAAGTGCGCGGTCTCGTCGGTGTTGCCGCCGCTGCGGCTCACGGTGATGCGCACGCCCACGCCGAGCACGGTCAGGTCGATCTTGACGTCGCTCTCGATGAGCCCCGTCTCGATGCCGAGGTCGAGCTCGATCGGCTTCTTGCACCGGATGTCGTCGATCGTG
Source organism: uncultured Microthrixaceae bacterium (assembly GCA_963806205.1). GTDB lineage: Bacteria > Actinomycetota > Acidimicrobiia > Acidimicrobiales > VFJN01 > VFJN01. Next base: position 303,990 of record CAWDXF010000004.1, on the reverse strand, counting down.
CCGCGGCCCACGGCGCTGTCGAGCTCGAACTGGACCTTGGCGCCGGCGATGCCGCCGAGCGGGCCCTGGAAGCCGACCCGCACGGCCACCTGGCGGGTGGAGGTGCCGGTGCCCTTGCGGCCGCGATGGCGGACGGGGCCCTCGATGATCCGGACCGCGTTGCACGGCGACGGCAGCGGCGGGTCGAGCGACGTGCACTGCTGCGTGATCTGCCCGATGCCGGGGATGGCGAGGGACACCTGGGGGGCACCGATGCCGTTCGTGCCGTTGGAGAGGAACGCGGAGGCGGACAGCAGGTCGAGGGCGTTCATGTCGCTGGTGAGGGCCGCCTCCTCGCCGCCCTGCTCGACGTGGAACAGCTGGCCACCGGGCACGACGAGCCCGCCGGGGACCTGCGCCGCGTACTGCTCGAAGAGCGTGGCGGCCGCGATGTCGTCGGGGTTCGCGTCCGGGTCGTGGCGGAGCGCGCTGGCCGAGGCCAGGTAGAGGTCGTTCAGGGCGATGTCGTGGGTGAACACCTCGTCGGGGCTGCCGATGGCGCCGAGGAGCACGAGCTCCTGGCCGAGCAGCAGCATGTTGATGTCGTTGTCGACGAGGCCGCCGTAGCCGACCAGGTTCGTGTTGACGGCGTCGCCCAGGAGCTGGCCGAGGATCTGGGAGTCCTTGGTCGAGAGGCCGGCAGCGTAGGAGCCGATGCTGAACTCGGCCTCACCGTCGGAGGTGGCGACCGCGGTGCGCTCGGCGTGGCCGTCGCCCGGCTGGAAGAAGTAGTCGGTGTCCTCCTGGGCTCGGATCTCGACCGCGTTGGGGAACTGGCTGTCGAGGGTCTGCTGGAACGGGCCGCCGTTGTCCCAGCGGCCCCACTCGAGGGTGATCTTGTTGCGCTCGATGTTGTTGCGTCCGGCCGAGGCCGACAGCGCCTGCTCGGTGGCGGCGTCCGCCTTGAGCTGGCCCTCGGTGCGGCCGTTGACGATGCGCACCATGTCGAGCGCGATGACGTCCGCACGGGCCTGCATGGTCCGGCGGCTGGCGCGCTGGCGCCCGAGGTCGACCGCGAACGCGGTGAGCACGAGGAGGACGGGGAGCCCGATGGCGACGATCATCAGCACCGCGCCGCGGCTCGCGGTCGCGGGGCTGACGGGGAGCAGGGGGCGTCGGGCCGCTCACGAGTTCACCCGCGCCACGGACCTCGAGGTGAGGGTCTCCGGGGGCAGCTGCGACACGATCGGCACGGCGCCGACGAGCGGGTGGTTCTTCTGGTCGTACTTCAGCTCGACGGTGACGCAGTCGACGCCGGTGTTCCCGGTGCACGGTGCGAGCGACACGCTGCACCGGAGCCCGTCGCCGTCGGCGTCGATGCCGTCGGTCGTGCTGCAGCTCTTGCCGGTGCCCTCGGCCGCCTCGATCGTGGCGGACTGGGCGGCGCTCGAGCGCGCCGCTGGCCGGGAAGGCCACGGCTCCGGCACGAGCGCCCTCTGCGGCCGAGCGGGTCATGTCCTGCTTGAACGACAGCATGAAGCCGTAGTGCAGGATCCCGAAGACCAGTGTGAACAGCAGCACGCAGATGAGCGCGAACTCGAGCAGCGCCGCCCCGTCGTCGCCGCGACCCCTGCGGGGCTCGGCGCGTCCGTCGTCCTTCTGTGTCGTCATGCTCGCTCCCGACGCGTCACCAATAGGTGGGTTCGTCCGAAACATCGGCCAGGAGAGGCCTGGGCACCATGGCCCGCCCGGGGGATCTTTGGTGACCCCCTGTGACTAGTCACCCCGTGGGACGGGGCCTCCGCGGCTGCGGCGAGCGCTTCGACAGCCGCCCGGGACGCCGGATCTTCCGGGATGTCCTCGATCGCGAGGGGCAGCGGGAGGGACCAGTTGGCCGGCCGTTCGGACGTCGTCCCCGGCACGTTGGGACGGTGCGGGAGCACCGCACGCGTCCTCGAGCGTGCCGAGCACCAGCGCGGACGCACCCTCGGACAGCCGCGCGTGCGCGCTCGACCACGACTCGGGGACGGGCGCGCCGTCGGGCAGGTCGACCAGCCGTTGCAGGCGCTCGCGGACGGCTCGCGCCCCCTCGGGGGGCACCGGCCGGCCGAGGGCGGCCAGCTCTGCCTCGTCCGCGCCCGTCCACACGCCCGCGATCGTGGGCAGGTCGTGCGTCGTCGCCATCGCGAGGCTCTGCGCCGGGTAGTCGCTCGGCGGGCCGTCCTCGAACCACACGACCCGCGTCGACAGCACGCCGGCGTCGGACAGTGCGGCGCGGAGCTCGGGCTCGACCGTGCCGAGGTCCTCGCCCACAACGACCGAGCCGGCGCGAGCGCTCTCGAGCGCGAGCACCTCCAGCAGCTCGTGGCCGTGGAAGCGCACGTAGCCGCCGTCGCTGCGGTGACGCGTCCGGGTGGGATCCAGAACAGACGGGTGAGCCCCATGACGTGATCGACCCGCAGGCCACCGCCCGTCGCCATGGACGCGCGCAGCAGCTCGGCCAGCGGGCGGTACCCCGCCGCGCGCAGTCGCCACGGCACGAACGGCGGGAGCCCCCAGCGCTGTCCGTCGGGTTCGAAGTCGTCGGGAGGCGCTCCGATGCTGACGTCGAGCGCGAGGAGGTCCTGGAGCAACCAGCCGTCCGCGCCGTGGGGGTCGGCGCCGATGGCGAGGTCCTGCACGAGGCGCACCCCGTCGGTGCGGGCGGCCGTGAGCTGGTCCTCGAGCAGCAGCTGGAGCCATGCGTGGTGTGCGACGCGGTCGTCCAGGGAGCGGACGGCCGCTGCCACCGCGGGCGATTCGGGGCGGCGCAGGTCGGCCGGCCACGCCGTCCAGTCGGCGCCGTGCACCTCGGCCAGCGCGCAGAAGCGCGGCCCACCCCTCGAGCGCCGCGCCCTGCTGGGCCCGCCAGGCGTCCAGCCGCGTGCGCTCACCGGACGGCAGCGCCGCCCACAGGTGGTCGAGCGCGGCCTGCTTGCTGGCCCCACGCAGCGATCGCGGTCCAGCAGCGGCGCGTCCAGCAGTGCGCGGGCGGCGCGCCCGTGGCCCTCGACGACGGGGTCCCCGGCGGCGCCCGCGCACCTCCTCGATCCGTAGGAGGAGGGGATGGCGCCACCGGCGGCTCGACGGCGAGTACGGGCTGGCGGGCAACGGGGCGACGGGCGTGGCCGCGTGCAGCGGGCTCAGCCCGACGGCCCCTCCCCCCTGGCCGCCGACCCACCGGGCCAGCGAGCGCACGTCGGCCAGGTCGCCGATGCCCCAGCTGGCACGACTGCGGCTCGTGGGGACCTGCACCGCGAGGCCCCAGGTCCGCAGGCCCTCGGGGAGGTGGCAGCGCCCGGGGCGAGACGAGCAGCGTCGTCGGCGGCGCGCCGTCGGCGGGGTCGAGGTCGGTGGAGCCCCAGCGGCAGGTCGGGCGCGAGCTCGGAGACCTCACCGAGGTCGCTGCCGTCCTCGAGCAGGAGGCGGGCGGGATGCTCCAGGTCGCCGCCGTCCCCCGGTCGCAAGATCCGCACCCCCGGCGCGTCGGGCGGCGGATCGCCCATCGCGGCGCGCAGCGCGGCACGGGTGTCGGGGCCGACGTCGTGCCACTGCCCAGCGGTGTCGAACCAGCCGTCGTCGACCCCCCAGGCGTCGACCCCCACGCGGTCAGCCCTCGGGGCCCTTGCCGAGCCGTTCGTCCACGAAGTCCGACAGCGCCCCCGTGTCGACCGCGGAGCAGGTGCGCTTGTAGAGCCACGCCGTCGCGACCACCGGATCGGGGAGGTCGGGGTTGGGCGCGACCACCACGCCGTCCGCGACGAGGTCCTCGAGCGCTCGGCGCTGGTCCTCCGGGAGGTCGGGGCGGTGCTGGAGCAGCACGTCGCCCCGCTCGAGGATGCCGACCTGGATGGGGCGCGGGAGCGGGTCGTCGACGACGCCGGTCACCGGTGGCGCGGCCTGGTGGGGCCCGCAGGTCGGGGGATCCGAGGAGTACTCGACCTCGGCATCGCCGACCACGTGGACCAGGAAGCCGGGGTCCAGCGCCTCGCGCCGCACCGGTCCACAGGTGCCCTCGCCATCGCTGCCACACCCCGTGAGCAGGAGGGCCACGACCGTCACGGCGGCGAACGTCGGGGGGTGCCGCACCCGGCGCAGCGTAGACTGGCTCGATGTCGCGATCGCTGGTCGAGCGCCGTCTGTCGGAGGTCTCGGCGCGCCTGCGGCAGCTCCGGGAGGAGCTCTCCGTGTCCGACGAGCAGCTGGCCCACCTGGCCGAGGCGGCCGACGACGCCCGCCTCCGGGCGCTCGTGTCGGAGACCCCGCTGGCGGATCGGGAGCACCAGGACGCGCAGCGCCACGCCGATGCCATGGCCCGGCACCGCGCCGAGGTCCTCGAGGGCATCGCGAAGCTCGAGGAGAGCCAGGACGAGCTGCTCGACCGCCTCCTCGTGGAGACGCAGCCTTGAGCGAGCTTGCGAGCGAACCGACAGCACAGGCACTCCGGCGCCGCGAAGCGGCGACGTCGTCATCGGGGAGCGCGCTACCGACCCGAGAGCTGGCCCGATGACGACGCGTGTCGTGATCGCGGAGGACGAGGCCATCATCCGCCTGGACCTCAAGGAGACCCTGCTCGAGGAGGGTTACGAGGTCGTGGGGGAGACCGGCCGGGGTGACGAGGCCGTGCAGCTGGTCCGCGACCTCGCGCCCGACCTCGCGATCCTCGACATCAAGATGCCGGGGCTCGACGGGCTGGCCGCCGCCCGGGAGATCAGCCAGGAGCGGAGCGCCGCCGTCCTGATCCTCACGGCGTTCTCGCAGCGCGACCTGATCGAGCAGGCCCGCGACGCCGGCGCCCTCGCCTACCTCGTGAAGCCGTTCCAGCGGTCCGAGCTGATCCCCGCCGTGGAGGTGGCCCTCGGCCGCTTCCGCGAGATGCAGGCCCTGTTCGACCAGAACTCGAGCCTCGAGGAGCAGCTGGAGACCCGGAAGGTGGTCGACCGGGCGAAGGGCCTCCTCATGGACGAGCACGGCCTCAGCGAGTCCGAGGCGTTCTCGTGGATCCAGAAGAGGGCCATGCACGACCGCAAGACCATGCGGGTGGTGGCCGACGAGGTCATCTCCGGCGAGCTCTCGCCGGAGGCCTAGGTACCGGGTGCCCGGGCCGATCCTGCTCATCGACGGCAACTCGCTCGTCTACCGCGCGTTCTTCGCCCTCCCCACCGACTTGGCCACGGCCTCGGGCCAGGTCACGAACGCGGTGTTCGGGTTCACGTCGATGCTCGTGAACCTGCTCCGCGACCACAAGCCGACGCCGATCGCCGTGGCCTTCGACCTGCCCGACCGCACCTTCCGGCACGAGCGGGTGGCCACCTACAAGGCGAACCGCGAGTCGGCTCCCGACATCCTCCGCCAGCAGATGGGCCTCACCCGCCAGGTCGTCGAGTCGCTCCGCATCCCGATCTACGAGGCGCCGGGGTTCGAGGCCGACGACATCATCGCCACGCTCGCGACCCAGGGCCGGGACCGGGGTGACGACGTCGTCATCGTCACCGGCGACCGCGACACCTACCAGCTGGTCGAGGACCCGCACGTGAAGGTGCTCTACAACAAGCGCGGCGTGTCCGAGTACGCGCTGTACGACGAGGCCGGCATCGCCGAGCGCACGGGCGTGACGCCCGACGCTGTACCCGCAGTACGCCGCGCTGCGGGGTGACCCGTCCGACAACCTGCCGGGCGTGCCCGGCGTCGGCGAGAAGACGGCAGCCAAGCTCATCGTCACCTACGGCGGCATCGACGGCATCTACGAGCACCTCGCCGAGCAGACGCCGAAGCTCCGCGAGAACCTGGCGGCCAACGAGGCCGCGGTCCGCCAGAACGTCGAGGTCATGGTGCTCGTGCGCGACGTGCCCCTGGACCACGGGATCGACGAGCTGGCCTTCGACCCCGAGCGCCATCGACATCCCCGAGGTGCGCCGGCTCTTCGAGTTCCTCGAGTTCAACACGCTGTTCGATCGGTTGGCCGAGGCGCTCGACACCGACCTGGGGCCCGCCAGCGCAGAGGCGACCGTGCTCGAGGCCGAGGTGCAGAGTGACCGAGGACGCGGCGAGCGCGGCCGCCGCCATCGCCGCGGCTGGCGAAGGGCGACGGGCCGCTCGCGGTCGCGGCGGCATGGACGGGCACCGAGGGTCGCATCCGCGCTCGAGGGCCTCGCGCTCGTGGCCGACGGCGCCGCGGGCGACGTGCTGTGGGTCCCCGGGTCCTTGCTGGGCGACCCGGCGGTGCGCGATGCGCTCGGCGCGCTGGCCGGGGTCGACGGACGGCCCCTGGCCGCCCACCAGGCCAAGCCGCTGGTGCGCGCGCTCACCGGGCTCGACGTCGACGTGCGCACGCTCGCGCTCGACACCGCGCTGGCGGCCTACCTCATCGATCCGGCCGAGACCCGCTACCTGCTCGAGGAGCTCGTCGTCCGGTACGCGGGCGCCCGCATCCCCGACGGGGACGCGGCGGCGGAGGGCCAGCTCGACCTCGACGGCTCGTCGATCCCGGCGGCGACCATGGCCGCCCGCCGCGCGCTGGCCGTCGACCGGCTGGTCGCGCCGATCCAGGCCGCGCTCGACGCGCAGGGCCTGCGGGCGCTCAACGACGAGATCGAGGTCCCGCTCGTCGGGGTGCTGGCCCGCATGGAGGACGTCGGCGTGGGCGTGGACGAGGCGAGCTGCGGCGCCTGCGGGACCGGCTGGTGTCCGACTGCGAGCGGCTCCGCAGGACATCGTCGACGCGGCCGGCCACGACTTCAACGTGAACTCCACGCCGCAGCTCCGGCAGGTGCTGTTCGACGAGCTGGGGCTGGTGCCGCAGAAGAAGACGAAGACCGGCTTCTCCACCGACGCGGCCAGCCTCGAGAAGCTGGCCGGGCAGCACCCCATCATCGAGGCGCTGCTCGCGTACCGCGAGGTCGAGAAGCTGCGGTCGACCTACGGCGACGGGCTGCTCAGCGAGGTCGGCGCCGACCACCGCATCCACGCCACGTTCAACCAGACGGTCGCCCGCACCGGCCGCCTGTCGTCCGACCAGCCCAACCTGCACAACATCCCGGTGCGCTCCGAGCTCGGCCGCGAGTTCCGGCGGGCGTTCGTCCCCGCGCCCGGCAGCAAGCTGCTCGTCGCGGACTACAACCAGATCGAGCTTCGGTGCATCGCCCACCTCGCGGAGGATCCCGGGCTGATCGAGAGCTTCGAGTCGCGTCGGGACATCCACACCGAGACGGCGTCGCGCATCTTCGGCGTCGAGTCCAAGGGCGTGACGGTGGAGATGCGGTCGAAGGCGAAGATGGTCTCCTACGGGCTCGCCTACGGGATGGAGGCGTACGGCCTCGGGCAGCGCCTCAACATCCCCACCGAGGAGGCAGCCGAGATCCTCGACGCGTACTTCGTCGCCTTCCCGGCCGTGCGCGCCTACATGGACCGCACCGTCGCCGAGGCGCGGGAGCGCGGGCTACACCGAGACGCTGTTCGGCCGCCGCCGGCCGATCCCCGAGCTGGCGTCGTCGAACTTCCGCATCCGGCAGGCGGGCGAGCGGCAGGCCATGAACGCGGGCATCCAGGGCCTGGCCGCCGACATCTTCAAGGTCGCGCTCGTGCGCCTCGACGCCCGGCTCGTCGCGGAGGAGCCCGACAGCCGCCTCATCCTCCAGGTGCACGACGAGGTGCTCCTCGAGGTGCCGCCCGGAGCGGGTCGAGGCGGTCGGCGCGCTCGTGACCGAGGTGCTCTCGGGCGCGGCCGCAGCTCCGCGTCCCCCTCGAGGTCAACCTGTCGGTGGGGGACAGCTGGGCCGACGCCAAGGGGTAGGGGCGCATGGGGCCTGATCACTGGTTCGAGCCGATCGCCGACCACCTGGGCGCGGCCTACCTGCGCTACTCGTTCACGAAGGGCACGGAGCAGGAGGTCGGGTTCCTCGTCGACGCGCTCGGCCTGGAGCCCGGCATGCGGGTGCTCGACGTCGGGTGCGGTCCCGGACGCCACGCCCACGCGCTGGCGGGCCGGGGCCTGCTCGTGCACGGCATCGACATCAGCCGGCGCTTCGTGGAGCTCGCCTCCGCCGGGGCGCCGCCCGGCGCCACCTTCGAGCGGGCCGACGCCCGCACCCTGGCCTTCGACGCCGAGTTCGACGCCGCCATCTCGCTCTGCCAGGGCGCCTTCGGCCTCACCGGCGGACCAGGGGCGCCGCTCGACGCCGATGGCGACGTGCTGGCGGGCATGGCCCGCGCCCTCCGCCCCGGCGGACGGCTCGCCGTGTCCGCCTTCTCCGTCGTACTTCCAGGTGCGGTACCTCGAGCCCGACGAACGAGTTCGACGCGGCCGCCGGGGTGCAACCGGGAGCAGACGTCGGTGAAGGACGAGGCGGGCCGCGACGCCGCCGTGGACCTGTGGACCACCTGCTACACCCCTCGCGAGCTGCGCCTGCTGGCCAGGGCGAGCGGACTCGACGTCGACCACGTGTGGTCCGTGACACCGGGGGCCTACCGGCGGGAGGAGCCCACGATCGACTCCCCGGAGTTCCTGCTCGTCGCCCACCGGCCGTGACCTGGGCATTGGGGCCGGGTAGCCTGCCCGGCGGCGCGAAGGCCCTCGCCTCGCGCGCCATCCCGTCCCCGATCCCCTGATCCCTATCGCTGAAGGCCGACTCCCTTGTCCGACGACACCATGTCCACCTACGAGCCCAACCCCGAAGCCATCGACGCCCCCTCCTCCGCCATGGGGACGTTCGCCGACGACGGCACCTACACCCCGCGTCAGATCACCGTCGACGACCTCGGCGGCAGCTTCGAGGACGCCATCGACGGCACCATGGTGTCGGTCGAGGACGGCCAGCTCGTGGAGGGCACCGTCGTGAAGGTCGACCGGGACGAGGTCCTGCTCGACATCGGCTACAAGTCCGAGGGCGTGATCCCCAGCCGCGAGCTGTCGATCCGCAACGACATCGATCCCAACGAGATCGTGTCCCTGGGCGACAAGATCGAGGCCCTCGTCCTCACCAAGGAGGACAAGGAGGGCCGGCTCGTCCTCTCGAAGAAGCGGGCGCAGTACGAGCGGGCGTGGGGCGACATCGAGCGCATCAAGGAGGAGGACGGCGTCGTCACCGGCCCCGTCATCGAGGTCGTCAAGGGCGGCCTGATCCTCGACATCGGGCTGCGTGGCTTCCTGCCCGCCAGCCTCGTCGAGCTGCGCCGCGTCCGCGACCTGCAGCCGTACGTCGGGCGCACGATCGAGGCCAAGATCATCGAGCTCGACAAGAACCGCAACAACGTGGTCCTGTCCCGCCGGGCCTGGCTCGAGGAGACGCAGAAGGAGCAGCGCGAGGACTTCCTCACGAACCTCAAGCCCGGCGAGGTCCGCAGCGGCGTGGTGTCGAGCGTCGTGAACTTCGGCGCCTTCGTGGACCTCGGCGGCATGGACGGCCTCATCCACGTGTCCGAGCTGTCGTGGAAGCACGTCGACCACCCCGGCTCCGTCGTGTCGGTGGGCGACGAGGTCACCGTGCAGGTGCTCGACGTCGACCTCGACCGCGAGCGCATCAGCCTGTCGCTCAAGGCCACGCAGCAGGATCCGTGGCAGGAGTTCGCCACCTCGCACCGCGTGGGCGAGCTCGTCTACGGCCGGGTCACCAAGCTCGTGCCGTTCGGCTCCTTCGTGCAGGTGGGCGAGGGCATCGAGGGCCTCGTGCACATCTCGGAGATGTCCGCCCACCACGTCGACCTGCCCGAGCAGGTCGTCACGCCCGGCGAGGAGCTCTGGGTCAAGATCATCGACCTCGACCTCCAGCGCCGCCGGATCAGCCTCTCGATCAAGCAGGCGGCCGAGGGCGGCGTCGTGGCCGCCGAGTACCAGGAGCACTTCGGCGAGCACCAGTACGACGACGAGGGCAACTACATCGGCCCCGCGATCGAGCACTCCGAGGAGGCCGAGGAGGCCTGGGCGGAGTACTTCGTGGAGGCGGGCGCGCCGGAGGCGCCGGCCGCGCCCGAGGCGGCTGCCCCCGCGGCCGGCGCCGAGCCGATGCACCCGCCGCGCCGAGGCGCCGCCGGCCGAGGCAGCGCCGGCCGAGCCGGCTGAGGCGGCCGAAGCACCGGCCGACCCCGAGCAGGAGCAGTAGCGGTCCCCATCCTCCGGCGCATGGCGCGCCCGAGCCTGGGCGCGGCCGCCGGCCTCTGCCTCGCCGCGATCGGGCGCGGTCGTCTTCGGGCTGACACCCGCTCTCGGACAACTCGTTCTTCACCCACCTCGCCACGGGGCGGGTCATCGTCGACACCGGCCACATCCCGCGGACGGACCTCGTACACGTTCACGGCCCACGGGATCGACTGGGTCGTGCAGAGCTGGCTCGCCTCCGCCCTCTACGGCGCTGGTCGACGAGCTCGCCGGCATCAACGGCCTCCGCATCCTCATGGGCCTGCTCACGCTCACGGTGTTCGCGGTCGTGTGGCGCCTGGCCCGCCCCGCCCAGCGGCGTGATCGTGCGCCTGTCGATCGCCGCCCTGTGCCTCGGCATGGGCGCGAGCGCAGTGGTCCGAGCGCCCGCTGCTGTTCGGGCTGATCGGCCTCGGGCTCACGATCCTCGCCGCCGAGGGCAGCCTCGACCCCCGCTGGCTGCTGCCCGTCGGCTGGATCTGGGTCAACACGCACGGGTCCTTCCCGCTCGGCCTCGCCTACCTCGTGGTGGTGCTCGTGGGACGGCGGATGGACGGCGACCTGTCGGCCGTGGAGGCAGCGGTGCCTGCGCTGGATGGCCGCCGGCGTCGCGCTGGGGGCGGTCAACCCCCTCGGCCCGACGCATCCTCCTGTTCCCGCTGGAGCTCCTGCAGCGCCAGGACGTGCTCCACAACGTGATCGAGTGGCAGGCGCCCGGCTTCCGCTCGGTCGGTGGACCGGATCTTCCTGCTGCAGGTGATGGTCGGGTCGCTCGCGCTCGTCCGCCGGCCGCGCTACCGGTACGCGTTGCCCTTCGCCGTCTTCGTCGGTCGCCGCCCTCCTGGGCTCCCGCAACATCGCCGTGGCGTCGATGGTGCTCGTGCCGCTGCTTGCGGAGGCATGGGCCGACGTGGGGCGCTGCGGTCCGACCTCCGTGACCGGATCGGCATCGTTCCTCGCGGTCGGCGGCCTGGCCGCGATCGCGGTGATCTCCGCGGGACAGCTCGGCGAGGCCGACCTCGACCTCGACCACTACCCGATCCTCGCCCTGGACCACCTGGCGGACCACCACGTCGATCTGGAGGCGGTCCACTTGGCCGGCCCGACCGCGTCGGGCAACCTGCTCGAGGTGCGGGACGGCCCCGGCCGTCGCGTGTTCTACGACGACCGCTTCGACATGTTCCCCGAGCGAGTCATCGGACGACGCGCTCGACCTCGTGCGGGGGCTGCCCGGCGCGCCGGCCGTGCTCGACGAGTACGAGATCGACCTCGTCGCTGTGGCAGCGCTCACAGCCGCTGGCGACGATCCTGGGTCGGGACCCGGCGTGGCGGCGGCTGTTCGACAGCGACGAGGAGTGGGTGCTGCTCTGCCGGCTCGGCGCCGATCTCGGCGGCGACCTCGGCTCCTGCTGACACCGGACCCAGACGCGTATAGAGGGACGGGCGAACCCGTCCCTCCTGCGTGCTGCTGGCGGCGGTCAGGATCAGGGTCGCCGCCGATGGCGCAGCCGGTCTGCTCGAAGCTCTCGTTGGACTCCTCGCCGAGGAACGTTGATGGCGAGGATGCAGGCCACTGCGATGAGGGCGACGAGCAGGGCGTACTCGACCAGCGCAGCGCCACGGTCGGAATCGCTGAAGCGGGCCCGCAGCCAGGTGGCGAGGAACTCGTAGGTGCTGATCATGGTTGTGTGCTCCTAGGGTGAGGCTCCCGGATCACCCGGGTGCGGCTGTGTTCTCCTAGGAGTATCGACAGTGCCCCCGCGGCGTTGAATAGGCCGCTCGGCTCATTGGCGCGTCCGCGATGTCCCGCTTTCGTCCCGGTTCGGACGGGTTCAGGACAGGTGGACGATCCCCATGCGCACCGCCTGGAGCACCGCCTGCGTGCGGTCCCGCGCATCGAGCTTCTGGTAGATCGACGCCAGGTGGTTCTTCACCGTCTTCTGGCTGATGTACAGCTGGGCGGCCACCTCGGAGGTGCTGCAGCCGTCCGCGATGCGCTGGAGGACCTCCTCCTCCCGCTTGGTGATGACGTGCTCCTCGTCGGCCGGCGTGGGGGCCTCGAGCCGCCGCACCTCGTCCAGCATCGAGGCGGCCAGCAGGGGAGAGAGGTCGGTGTCGCCGCTGGCCGCCATGCGGATGGCCTCGGCCACCTCCTCGGTGGAGCAGTCCTTCACCAGGTAGCCCGATGCACCGGCCCGGATGGCGTCGGCCAGCACGTCCTTGTCGGCGTGCATCGTCAGCATCAGCACCCGGCTCTCGGTGTCCGTCGCCCGGATCCGACGGGTGGCCTCCACCCCGTCCATCTCGGGCATCGACACGTCCATGAGGACGACGTCCGGAGCGAGCTCGGCGACGAGTCGGACCGCCTCCTCGCCGTTGTCGGCCTCGCCGACCACGTCGAAGCCCTCGTCGGTCAGCGAGCGCCGCAGGCCCTCGCGGAGCATGCGGTGGTCGTCGGCCAGCAGCACCCGGATCGACACCAGCGGACCCCTCTCCCCCTCGTCGTGCGCCTAGTGACCGGCGAGCGTGCAGCGTACCCGGGTGCCCTGCCCCGGCTCGGTGACGACCGCGAGCGTCGCGCCGATGCCCGCGGCGCGCTCCACGGAGCGCGGCGAGGCCGGGCGCCCCGTAGGAGCCCCCGTCGCCCGAGGCAGGTCCGCCGTCGTCGGCCACCTCGAGGTCGGCGGTGGTGCCGTCGCAGCGCCACATCGACGTCGATGCGGCTCGCGCGACCGTTCCGCTCGACGTTGGTGACCACCTCGCGGGCGATCCGCCACAGCTCGCGCTCGCGGCGCAGCGGCAGGCGGGCCGTCTCCTCGGTGCGGCAGGTCGGTGGCGAGCCCGCTTCGCTCTCCCACGCGGGTCGAGGAACCCGGCCAGGGTGCTGGCCAGCCCGTCTGCGTCGGTGACGTCGGTCCGCAGGTCGTAGAGCGTGTCCCGCAGCTCGCCCACCACCTTGCGCACGTCCCCCCGCAGCACGTCGAGCGCCTCGGTGGTGTCGGTGCCGCGGGACGACTGCTTGACGATGCGGTCGAGCTCGAAGGCCACGTAGGCGAGGGACTGGCCCGTGCGATCGTGCAGGTCGCGGGCGATGCGGGCCCGCTCCTCGTCGGCCCCGACGGAGCGCAGCCGCCCGAACCACCGGGCGTTGTCGATGGCGAGCGCGGCCGGGTCGACGAACCCGGTGAGGAGCTCGACGTCACGGTCGGTGAACTCGCGGCCGACGCCGAGCTCGAGCGCCACGAGCCCGATCGTCGCGCCCCGCGCCATGAGCACGCCGTAGAGCCCCGAGCGCGAGACGGGGTCGAGGCCCGGTCCGCTGACGGCCAGGTCGTCGACGTGGGCGGTGCTGCGCACGGCGACCGTGCGGGCGAGCGGGCCGGGCAGGTCGCCCTCGGCGTGGCTGGGCTCGGCCTGGAGCCCGTGGCGGCGCACCGTGTGCCACGCGCCGTCGGCCTCCTCCTGGAGCAGGATCGCCGCTCCGGTGGCGGGGAACAGCTCGCGCACCTGCTCGAGCGTGGTGTCCAGCACCTCGGTCAGGTCGAGCGAGGCGGGCAGCGTCTGGGTCACCTGGTGGAGCTGGAACAGCAGGACGTTGGCGTCGGACAGCCGGCCCAGGCGGTCCAGCGCCGCCTCGCGCCGCTCGTCGGCCTCGCCGGAGATGCGCCGCGCGTAGCCCGCCACGAGGGCCACGAGGACGACCTCGCCCGGCCCACTGGAGGCCGGTCCGGCCGTCGCCGCGGTGATGCTCCCCGAGCGACCCAGGGCACGGCGAGGGACGCGATGGCGGCCAGCGCCGTGCCGAACGCCGAACGCGAAGCCGCGCGCGAACCCGGCCAGCGCGGCGGGGGTGAGCAGGGCGAAGAGCAACGGCGACTCGTCGTAGCCGGTCGTCCCCACGCACCGCCGCGGCGACGGCCACCTCGACGAGGACCGCGAGGACGGCCGGAGGTCGCCGGGGTCGCGCAGCGGCCGGATGGTGCGGTACGCGGTGAAGGCGACGAGGACGGCCGCCGCGGCGATCGTCGCCGCCGTCGCCGTCGGCGAGCTCGGGGCTCGCCGACGCGAGCGACACCGTGACGGTGCCCCACCGCACGGCGAGGATCGCCTCGCCGAAGGAGCCGAGGGAGTCGCTCACCGGCGGTGGGGCACCCGGCGACCCCTGGGGGCCGCCGGCGGTCAGCCGAGCGGCGCCGGTGCTCGAAGGAGTCCATGATGTCGGCTGGCGGCCGGACCGAGCAGCACCACGAACATCGCCGGGAAGATGAACAGCACCAGCGGGAACAGGATCTTGACCGGCAGCTTTGCCGCCTTCTCCCGGGCCCACTGCCGGCGACGGTCGCGCATCTCGTCGGCGGCGGTCTTGAGCACCCGGCCCACCGGCATGCCGAGGGCGTCGGCCTGCGTCAGCGTGAGCACGAAGTTCGATAGCTCCGGCACCTCCGTGCGCTTCTTGAGGTTCTGGAGGGCCTCGCGCCGGGGGAGCCCGAGCTCCATCTCCCGCAGCGTACGTGCGATCTCGTCGGCGAGCGGCGAGGAGAAGTTCTCGCACACGACGCCGAGTGCGCCCTCGAAGCCCATGCCCGCCTCGACCGAGATGGCCAGGAGGTCGAGCGTGTCGGGGAGGTCGCGCTTGATGAGGCCGACCCGCGCTCGTCGACCTTGCGGTCGAGCCACGACTTCGGGCAGCAGGCGCCGCAGACGGGCAGCAGGACCGCCAGCAGGATGCCGGCGCCGCCACCGATCGGCCTCGGTGACGACGAGCAGCCCGCCGAGCAGGCCGCCGACGAGGCCGCCGAGGACCTGGAGGCTGATGATCTCCTCCGCCCGGAACTGACCCGACAGGCCGGCCCGGACCAGTGCCCGGTGGACCCGGTCGCGGTAGTTGCTGGGCAGCACGCCGCCGAGGAGCGAGAGGACGCTGGCGCTCATCGGCTGCACGACCCGGGACAGGAACGGCTGGGCGAGGAGGACCTGGAACTCGTCGGCCTCGTCCTCGCCGGTCGAGGCTCCGGAGGTACTGGTCGGGCGCCTCGACGGGGACGAGGGCCCGCTCCGCGAGGCCGAGGAGCGACCGCGCCGGCGCCGCCGGCGAGGAGGAGCACACCGAGCATGGTGATCATCAGACGTCCACCTTGATCATGCGGAAGATCATCGTCATGCCCACGGCGATCGACGCCAGGGACCCGGAGATCCAGACGAGTCCCCAGCCCTCGAACATCGGATCGAGGTAGTCGGGGTTGGACACCTGCATGAACACCCCGAGGAAGATCGGGAGCGCACCCAGGATGTAGGCCGAGATGCGACCCTCGGCCGTGAGGACGCAGCACCTCGCGGCGCACCTCCTCGCGGGCCCGGATGAAGTCGGCCAGCGTGTGGAGCAGGTCGGCGAGCTTGCCGCCGACGGTCTGCTGGATCCGGATGGCCTGGACCACCCAGTCCACGTCACGGATGTCGAGCCGCTTCGCCATGCGCTCGAGGGCGTCGACCAGCGGATCGCCGAGCTGGGTCTCGTAGACCACCCGGCTGAACTCCTCGGCGATCGGGCCCTCGGCCTCCTCGCACATGATCTGGATGGAGCGGAGGAACGTGTGCCCGGCGGACAGCGACGACGCGATCGAGCGTCAGCGCGTCCGGGAACTGCTCCTCGAACTTGCGCCGGCGGCACGAGACCCGGTGCCGGAGGTAGGCGATCGGCGAGGAACGGGCTGGCCAGGGCGGCGGCACCGCCGAAGACCATGCTCGGTGGTGATCGCGGTGACCAGCGCGGCCAGGACCGCACCGCCGGAGAGCACGAACATGCGCGAACTCCCCGGGCCGGATCGGGCACCCGGGCCCGCTCCAGGAGCGTGAGGAGCGTGCCCTTGTCGTCCATCTGGTCGATGAGCCGACCGGCCACGCCGATCGTGTTCTCGACGAGCGACGAGTGCTGCTCGACGGCGGCGTCGAGGTCGACGTCCTTCTCGCCCCAGGGGAGGTCGAGGATGTCGGCCAGGCGCTCCTCCCGGCGGTACACCCGGCATGAGGAGGCCCGTGGCCAGGAGCGCCATGCCGCCGCCCGACGAAGAAGCATCGCGGCGAGCTGGGACGAGCTCATCGGAGGGCCTCACGGTTCGGCGAGCTCGCGCTCGGTCGGGATCCGGACCTTGCGACCCCGCACGCCCGGCGGCGGCCAGGCGCTCGCCGGAGCCGGACTTGAAGGCGGACGCCGGGACGTCGATGCCGATCTCGCTGAGCTTGTCGAGGAACTTCGGGCGCAGCCCGGTGGACGACCAGCTCGCCGGCATTGGGCGCCCCGGCGACCGGTCCGGAACTTGAAGATGTCCTGGAGCAGGATCACGTCGCCCTCGAGGCCCTGCACCTCGGTCACCTGCGTGATGACGCGGCGGCCGTCTGGCATGCGGGACACCTGGACGATGAGGTCGAGGGCGGCGGCCACCTGCTCGCGGATGGCCCGGACCGGGAGGTCGAAGCCGGCCATGAGCACCATCGTCTCGACGCGGCTGATGGCGTCACGAGGCGAGTTGGCGTGGACCGTGGTCATCGAGCCCTCGTGGCCGGTGTTCATGGCCTGGAGCATGTCGAGCGCCTCGGCGGACCGGACCTCGCCGACGATGATGCGGTCGGGGCGCATGCGGAGGGCGTTCTTGACCAGGTCGCGGATCGTGACCTGGCCGGTGCCCTCGGCCGAGGTCGGCCGGCTCTCGAGGTTGACCACGTGGGGCTGCTGGAGCTGGAGCTCGGCAGAGTCCTCGATCGTGATGATGCGCTCGCCTTCGGGGATGAACGCCGACAGGACGTTGAGGTTCGTCGTCTTGCCGGTGCCCGTGCCACCGGAGACCAGGATGTTGAGCTTCCCGCGGACGCAGGCCTCCATCACGGTCATCAGGTCGAGCGACCACGTCCCGAAGTTGATGAGGTCCTTCGCGGTGTAGGGATCCTTCGCGAACTTCCGGATCGTGAGCACGGAGCCGTTGAGCGCCAGCGGCGGGATGATCGCGTTGACGCGGGAGCCGTCGGGGAGGCGTGCGTCCACCATCGGCGAGCCCTCGTCGACGCGCCGGCCGACGGCCGACACGATCTTGTCGATGACGGCGCGGTACTGGATGTCGTCCGCGAAGCAGAGGTCGGTGGGCTCGATGCGGCCCTCGCGCTCCACCCAGATGTCGTCGTAGGAGTTGCACATGACCTCGGTCACCGTCTCGTCGGCGAGCACCGGGTCGAGGGGGCCGTAGCCGAGGGTGTCGGACATGACCTCCTGGACGAACCGGCGCCGCTCGAGCGGCGTCACCTGCACGTCCTCGCGCTGGAGGATGCGGTCGAGCGCGGCCTTGACCTCGGCGGCGAGCTCGTCGCCCGCGAGGCCGCCCATCTTCGGGGCGACCTCCTCGAGCACCAGCTCGCGGACCTTGCGCTTCGTGGCATCCCACGTCGTCGCGCCGCGGCTCTTGACGGGACGAGCCCGCTTGGCCGCCCCGGCGCCGGACGTCGAGGACTTGTTGTCGCGGGTCTCCTCTTGCTCGAGGGCCGCCAGCTTCTCGGACAGCTTCATCGTGGTGCCTCCAGGGGCGGTCGTCGGGTCAGTGCTTCCAGCGCCAGCAGCGATTGCTTCTTCGGCGCTGCTTCGGTGGTGACGGTGGACTGCAGGTTCGCGGGGAGGATGAGCTTCATCCCCTGGGCCATGCGGCCGCTGATCTCGGCGGCGGGCGACGCAGCCATCACGGGCATGCCCAGGTTGATGGAGCGGCTCACCTCCTTGGCGTACGGCAGGACCGACTCGAAGCCCTGTGGGAAGAGCCGCGTGACCTGGTCGATGTCGATCCCGACGTCGGTCTCGGCCTTGTTGAGGATCAGGCGCACGTGCTCGGTGGGCACCTTCAGGCGATCGAGGGTGCTCAGGAACACGCTCATGTTCCGCACGCTCGGCAGGTCGAGCGTCGCCATCACGTAGAGCATGTCGCTCATGTCGAAGGCGACGAGGACCGTCTCGGCCAGCGCCGGCGGCGTGTCGACGATCACGTAGTCGAACCGCTGCCGAGCCGCCTCCAGCACCCGGGTGATGTCCGGGGGCGTGATGCGGTCGGCCTCGGACGGCTCCCGCGGTGCGGCGAGCACGTGGACGCCGGTCTCGTGAGCAACGGTGTACTCGTCGATGTGCACCTCGAGGTCCGTCTCGTCGGAGTCCTCTCGCTGGAGGGCGTCGAAGATCGTGAACTTCGGGCGCAGCCGCAGGGCTGTCGACACCTCGCCGAACTGCAGGTCGAGGTCGACGATGCACACGCGCTTCTGCGTGTACCGCGTCAGGAAGTAGGCCAGGTTGGTGGCGTAGAAGGTCTTGCCGCAGCCGCCGGTGGCGGAGGCGATCGTGAAGACCGTCCCCGGGACACCGCTCGGCCCGCTCGATCCGCTGGCCGCCACCGTCGCCGGGATGACCAGTGGGCCGGCCATCTCGGTCAGCTCGATGCCCCGCTGGACCGCCTCCGCCAGCTCCTTGTCCTCGACAGGGAGCTGGAGGAGGTCGATCGCACCGGTGGAGACGATGTCCCGCAAGCTGGCATCGGGGCGCCGGCTGAAGGCGAGGACCACGCTCATCGAGGGCAGTTCCTCGCGGATCAGGCGGAGGCGGGTGAGGCCCGAGCGGGTCCCAAGGCTGGGCCCGGCGACGAGGACGTCGAACGGGCCCTCGGCCTCGAGGACGTCTCCTGCGTTCCCGATGCGGGAGCAGGCGACGACCTCGGGGACCGGGTTCAGCTCGGCCACGGCGGACCGGAGCTGGTCAGCGAGGAGCTCGCTCCGGTCGAGGACGAGGATCTTGGGGGTGCTCATGGCCCGGGGCCTCAGGCAGCGGCCGCGTTGGGCTCGACCTCGAAGATGTTCTCGCCGTCGCGGCCCGGGGTGGGGCCAGCAGGCGCAGCATCGTCGGCGGTGAGCGTGGCGTACAGAGCCTGGAACTCGGTCGTGTAGACGAGCTTCTCGGCGTCGGCGGTGCGCACGGCCAGGAGGTACGTGATGTTCTCCGAGCTCGTGCGGGGCTGGGACGCATCGTCGACGGCCGTGCCCCTGCGGGCGGGGATCGTCAGGTTCACGTCGAGCACCTCGACGTTCGTCAGCAGCAGCTCCGCGTGCGGCCGGGACAGGTCGCCGAGCGGGTAGCGGTCGCTGAACGCGCCGTACAGGTTGACCCGGTCGCCCGGGCTGACGTAGCCGGCACCACCGGCGACGAAGTCGATCTGCACCGCGATGGCCTCGAAGCCCGGCGGCACGTCGAACGTGCGGTTCAGGGCGGTCACGCCACCGGCGGTGACCTGGTTGCCGCTGGCGAAGCCCTGCACGAAGGTCGAGCCACGCAGCTGGTCGACGCTCTGGAGGGCACCGGCGGCGACCTGGCTGGCGGCCACCTCCTCCTCGCGGAGCGAGCCGTTCTCGATCAGCTCGTCACCGAGGCTGCCGGCCTCGATGTCCTTCGCGGCGACGACCACGGTCACCGGTGCTTGTCCACCGGTGCCAGCGTTGTCGTCGTCGTCACTGGTCAATACGTAGACGATGATGCCGCCCACCACGAAGAACGCGATGCCGAGCAGCACCAGCAGGTTCGAGCGATTGCGCACGGAGCCTCCAAGGTTCGTCGCGCCCGACTGGCGCGTCCGGTCTGATGACCCGAACAAGGCCCCCGAGGCTCGAGGACCCGCTGTGCGGGCTTGGGGCGATTGTCGGCATCTGCCGACTTGAGGAACATCCCCCGTCCGGGCCATTGGTGATGGCCTCGGGTGACTAGTCAGGCCGGAAACTCAGCGCGGGAGAGGCGCCTCTTGGAGCCAGACGCGGAGATCCTCGGCCCGGTAGAGCTGGTGCATGGTGGGGTGCTGGGGCGACTTGCCGACCACCGTGCCGTCCGCTGCGGTGCCCCACCACCCCTCGTACTCCTGGCCCGGACGGTGGGGATCCGGGATCGCGAGCGGGGTGGTGTCGACGTCGAGGCCGGCCGCGTCCCAGGCCGGCTCGTCGAGGAAGACCGTGGTGCGCGGCCGGCACGTGTTCGCGGCCAGGCGCAGGTGCCCCGGGTTGCCGCCGACGTGCACGAGCGTGGTGAGCGCGAGGCACTCGGAGGTGCTCCAGGTGGGCTGGAGCGGGTGGAAGATCTCGATCGCCCAGCGCCGCACCTCGGTCCAGAACCCGATGGGGTCGGGGTACAGGAACCCGGCGTGCGGCTCGCCCAGCGTCAGCGGTCCCGCGGGCCAGGGGAACAGCGCGTCCTGCCATGCCGGGGCCTTCGTGGTGACGAGCAGCAACCACGCGTTGCGCGCTCCGGGCGACAGCTCCGGCCACCCCTTGACGGGCGCGACCGCCTTGCGGCGAGCACGCCCCGACAGCACCCGCGCTGCCTCCAGCCGCGTGCGGGGGTCGGGGGCGAAGAGGTCCTGATCCGCCACGTCCAGCACGATACGGGCCGACGGCTACGGTCCACCCGTGCGCGTCATCGGGCTCACCGGCGGCATCGGCTCGGGCAAGTCGACGGTCTCCGCGCTGCTGGCGGCGCGCGGTGCGGTCGTGATCGACGCCGACGCCATCACCCACGAGCTCCAGCAGCCGGGCACCGAGGTGTTCGCCGCCATGGTCGAGCGCTTCGGCCCCGGCATCGTCGCGGCCGACGGCAGCCTCGACCGCCAGGCGGTGGCCGACCTCGTGTTCGCGGACCCCGACGCCCTCAAGGCGCTCACCGACATCGTCCACCCGGCGGTCGGCGCCGAGACGACGCGGCGGATCCTCGAGCAGGCCGACACCGACAACCTGGTCGTCCTCGACATCCCGCTCCTCGTGGAGTCGAGCACGCGGACGGTCGCCGCGGTCGTCGTCGTCGACGTCGACCCCGAGGTGGCGGTGCGCCGCCTCGTCGAGCAGCGGGGCATGGACGAGGCCGACGTGCGGGCCCGGATGGCGCGCCAGGCGACCCGGGCGGAGCGGCTGGCCCGGGCCGACGTCGTCATCGACAACTCGGGCACGCCGGCCGAGCTGGAGGCCGCCGTCGACGAGGCCTGGCCCCGTCTCCTGGCCCTCGGCGAACCCCCGGCGGCAGCCGAGGAGGGCACCGGTCGCTGACAGGGCCTGTCAGGGTCCGTCGGTAGCATCCAGTCCGTGCCGCCCTTCCGGATGGTCTCGGACTTCGCGCCCGCGGGCGACCAGCCGAAGGCCGTCGCGACCCTGACCGAGGGCCTGGAGCGGGGCGACCCGTACCAGACGCTTCTCGGCATCACGGGCTCGGGCAAGAGCGCCACCGTGGCCTGGACGATCGAGCAGGTGCAGCGGCCCACGCTCGTCCTGGCGCCGAACAAGTCGCTCGCCGCGCAGCTGGCCAACGAGTTCCGGGAGTTCTTCCCGGACAACCGCGTCGAGTACTTCGTGTCCTACTACGACTACTACCAGCCCGAGGCCTACATGGCCGCGAGCGACACGTACATCGAGAAGGACTCGTCGGTGAACGACGAGATCGACCGGCTGCGCCACAGCGCCACCTCCGCGCTACTCACCCGTCGGGACGTGATCGTGGTCGCCTCGGTGTCGTGCATCTACGGCCTGGGATCGCCCGAGGAGTACCGGGACAACCTGCTGCACCTGCAGGTCGGCCAGGAGGTCGACCAGCGCGGCGTGCTGCGCAAGCTCGTGGACATGCGCTACGAGCGCAACGACATGAACCTCGTGCGAGGCAAGTTCCGCGTGCGGGGCGACACCATCGAGGTGCACCCCGCCTACGAGGAGCACGCGGTGCGGATCGAGCTGTTCGGCGACGAGGTGGAGCGCATCCAGGTGGTGGACCCGCTCACCGGCGAGCAGGTCACGGTGCTCGACGAGCTGGTCGTGTGGCCGGCCACGCACTACGTCGCCGGCGACGAGCGCATGCGCCGGGCGATCGAGCGCATCGAGCGGGAGCTGCAGGAGCGCCTGGCCTGGTTCGAGAAGGAGGGCAAGCTGCTCGAGGCGCAGCGCCTCCGGATGCGCACCCAGTACGACCTCGAGATGATGCAGGAGGTCGGGTACTGCAACGGCATCGAGAACTACTCGGCGCCGATCGACGGCCGCGGGCCCGGCGACCCGCCGAACACGCTCCTCGACTTCTTCCCCGATGACTTCCTGGTGGTGGTCGACGAGAGCCACGTGGCCGTGCCCCAGCTCCACGGGCAGTACGAGGGCGACCGGTCCCGCAAGGAGGAGCTGATCACCCACGGCTTCCGGCTGCCGTCGGCCGCCGACAACCGCCCGCTCCGGTTCGACGAGTTCATCGAGCGGGTGGGCCAGGTCGTCTTCGTGTCGGCCACCCCGAGCCCCTACGAGCTCCAGGTGTCCTCGCAGGTGGCGGAGCAGATCGTGCGGCCCACCGGGCTGGTCGATCCCGAGGTGGTCGTGAAGCCCACGAAGGGCCAGATCGACGACCTGATCGAGCAGATCAACAAGCGGGTGGCCGAGGACGCCCGGGTCCTGGTCACCACGCTGACCAAGAAGATGGCGGAGGACCTGAGCGAGTACCTGCTGGAGCAGGGCCTGCGGGTGCGGTACCTCCACTCGAACGTCGACACCATCCAGCGCATCGAGATCCTGCGGGACCTGCGGCTGGGGGAGTACGACGTGCTGGTCGGCATCAACCTCCTCCGCGAGGGACTCGACCTCCCCGAGGTGTCGCTGGTGGCGATCCTCGACGCCGACAAGGAGGGCTTCCTCCGGTCGGAGACCTCCCTGATCCAGACGATGGGCCGCGCCGCGCGCAACATCGACGGCCAGGTGATCATGTACGCCGACACGGTGACCGATTCGATGCAGCGCGCCATCTCGGAGACGCAGCGCCGGCGCCGTCTGCAGCTGGCTCACAACGAGGAGCACGGCATCGATCCGCAGACGATCCGCAAGGCCGTCACCGACATCCTCGCCATGCTGCGGCCCGCCGAGGAGGCGCCCACCCCCAACAAGGACCGGCGGTCCCGGGCCCACGACCGCATGCGGGTCGACCTGTCCGAGCTGCCCGGCGACGAGCTGCGCCGCCTCATCCTCACGCTCGAGGAGGAGATGCACGACGCCTCCACCGAGCTCCGCTTCGAGTACGCCGCCCGCCTCCGAGACGAGATCAAGGACCTCAAGCGGGAGCTCCGCGACGTCGGCTGATGCGGCGCCCCCTGATCGCAGGTGCGGTCCTGCTCCTCGCCTACGTCCTCGCGAGCGCGGCGGTCGACCCTGGGGGCTACCTCGGCACCGACACCGGGGCGAAGGTCGCCACGCTGGCGGAGATGGACGCCACGGGCTCGTGGCACCCGGCGGTGCCGTACTGGGCCGAGGCGCATGACCCCGAGGGTCGGGTCCACCCGATCTACGACACCGAGCGGGTGGACGGGCGCTGGGTCCACGTCACCACCCTGCCGATGCTGCTGGCCGCCAAGCCGCTGTACGAGCTCGGCGGCTACCGGCTCGCGCTCCTGCTCCCGATGGCGGGCGCGATCGGCGTCGCCTTCGCGGCCCGCTCCCTCGCCCGCCGCGCCGCGGGCGACGAGGCCGGCTGGACGGCGTTCTGGCTCGTGGGCCTCGCCTCGCCCGTCACCGTGTACGCGCTCGACCTCTGGGAGCACGCGCCCGGCGTCGCCTGCATGGTGGGAGCGATCGCGCTCCTGGCCGGTGTGCTCGACGGCGAGCGGCTCGTGCCCCGGGCGCTGGGAGCCGGCGCGCTCCTCGGCCTCGCCGCCACGATGCGCACCGAGTCCTTCGTCTACTCGCTGGTCGCGGTGGGCGGCTGCTGCCTCGTGCTCCTCCGCGACCGCCTGCCACGCGATGCGGTCACCGTCGGGGGATGCGCGGTCGGTGGGTTCGCCGTCCCGTGGTCGGTGGAGCGCGGACTCGAGGGCGCGCTGGGCGGCAACGACCGCGCCGCGTGGGCCACGGGCGCCGCGTCGGCGGGCCTCGGCGAGGTGGGCGACCGTGCGCGCGAGGCAGTGGTCACGCTGCTCGCCGCGCGCCCCGCGTCGATCGGCACGATCCTGGTGGTCGGCGGCACCCTCGCCGGCCTGGTGCTGGGCGCGGTCCGCCTCGATCGTCGCGGAGAGGGCCGGGCCGCGCGCGCCTGCCTCGTCGCGGCGGGCGCGCTCCACGTCGTCCTGGTGGCGGACGGCCTCGGGTTCGTGCCCGGCATGCTGGTGGCCGCCCCGCTCGCGGTCGTGGCCCTCGCGCAGCGGCCCGCGTCGCGGCACCACGGCCTACGTCGTCGGCGTCGCCGTCACCGCCCTCCCGCTCGTCTGGGCGTTCCAATACCTGGGTGGCGCCTCGCCGCAGTGGGCCGGGCGCTACGCGCTCGCGTCCTGCACGCTGCTGGTGGCCGCCGGCGTCACCGTCCTCCCCGCCCTCGACCGCGCCGTGCGCGTCGGGATCGTGGCGCTCGCGGTGCTGGTCACGGCCTCCGGCGTCGCCTGGCTCTCCGAGCGCAGCCACGCCGTCGACCGCTGGTTCGAAGCCGCCGCGGAGCGGCCCGAGGACGTGCTCATCGCCCGCAACGGCTTCTTCGTGCGCGAAGGCGGGACCGCCGGCACGGCGCGGCGATGGCTCACCGCGGTGGGGGACGAGGACCTCCGGCTGGCCGTGGGCGTCGTCGCCGACGCGGGCCTCCGCACCTTCGCGATCGTCGACGAGGCACCGGAGGCCCCGCCGACCCTCGGGGGCGCCCGCCTCGTCGGGACCGACGTCACCCACTTCCTCGACGCCACCCTCTACCTCCACTCGTACGACCTCGGGTGACCGGCACCACCGGCCCGGCCAGGTCTCCGGCGAACATGCGTTCGCTCAGCGCGACAGGCCGCTAGCCTGACCCCCGTGTCCGAGACGCTGGTCGTGCGGGGCGCCCGCGAGCACAACCTGAAGAACGTCGGGATCGAGCTGCCGCGCGACCGCCTGATCGTGTTCACCGGCCTCTCGGGCTCCGGCAAGTCCTCGCTCGCCTTCGACACGATCTACGCCGAGGGCCAGCGGCGCTACGTCGAGTCCCTGTCCGTCGTACGCCCGGCAGTTCCTCGGGCAGATGGACAAGCCCGACGTCGACTTCATCGAGGGCCTCTCGCCGGCGATCTCGATCGACCAGAAGTCCGCCTCGCGCAACCCGCGGTCCACCGTCGGCACCATCACCGAGGTCTACGACTACCTCCGGCTCCTGTTCGCCCGGATCGGCGTGCCGCACTGCCCGGAGTGCGGCGCCGAGGTGACGCGGCAGACCCCGCAGCAGATCGTGGACCGCATCCTCGAGCTGCCGGAGGGCACGCGGTTCCAGGTGCTGGCACCGGTGGTCCGGGGGCGCAAGGGCACCTACGAGACGCTGCTCGCCGACCTCGCGGCGCAGGGGTACGCCCGCGCCCGCGTCGACGGCGAGGTGCACGAGCTCACCGACAAGGTCGACCTGGCGCGGTACGAGCAGCACACGATCGAGGTGATCGTGGACCGGCTCGTGGTGCGCGACGGGCTGGAGCGGCGGCTCACCGACTCGCTCGAGACGGCGCTGCGGCTGGCCGACGGCGTGGCCGAGGTGCAGCTGGTCCGCAAGGAGGGCGAGGCGGCCCCGGTCCCCGCGGGCGAGGAGGGGTCGGCCGACGACACGCTCACCTTCTCCCAGCACCTCGCGTGCCCGAACGGCCACGGGTCGTTCGAGGAGCTGGCCCCCCGCAACTTCTCGTTCAACTCGCCCTACGGCGCCTGCGAGGTGTGCGACGGCCTCGGCACGAAGTTCGAGGTCGACCCCGAGCTCATCGTCCCCAACGCCGACCTGTCCCTCGAGGAGGGTGCCATCTCGCCGTGGGCCAGCGGCAGCAGCCAGTACTTCAAGCGCCTCGTCGAGGCGGTGGCCGAGGAGCTCGGTGCCCGGAGCGACGTGCCGTGGTCGAAGCTGTCGAAGAAGCACCAGCAGGCCCTCCTGCGCGGCACCGGGGTGGGCAAGGTGCAGGTGCGCTACAAGAACCGCTACGGCCGCGTCCGCCAGTACACCGCCACCTACGAGGGTGTGGTGCCCTACCTGCAGCGGCGCCACGTCGAGTCGGAGTCCGAAACCCAGCGCGAGCAGATCGAGGGCTACATGCGCGAGGTGCCGTGCCCGGCCTGTGGCGGCGCCCGCCTGCGCCCGCTGTCGCTGGCGGTCACAGTCGATGGCCACTCGATCGCGGACATCTGCGACATGTCCATCGGCGACGCGGCCAAGGCGCTGGCGGGCCTGTCGCTGTCCGAGCGGGACCGGCTGATCGCCGAGCGCGTGGTGAAGGAGGTCAACGCCCGCATGGGCTTCCTCCTCGACGTCGGGCTCGACTACCTGACGCTGTCGCGCTCGGCGGCCACCCTCGCCGGCGGCGAAGCACAGCGCATCCGCCTGGCGTCGCAGATCGGCTCCGGCCTGGTCGGCGTGCTCTACGTGCTCGACGAGCCGTCGATCGGCCTCCACCAGCGCGACAACCGCCGGCTCATCGACACGCTCCTGCGCCTGCGCGACCTGGGCAACACCGTCCTCGTGGTCGAGCACGACGAGGAGACGATCTCGGTGGCGGACCACGTGGTCGACATCGGGCCCGGGGCCGGGGAGCACGGCGGCGAGGTCGTGCACTCCGGCACGGTGAAGGGGCTCCTGCGCAACAAGGCGTCGATCACCGGGCAGTACCTCTCGAAGAAGCGCTCGATCCCGGTGCCCACAAGGCGCCGCGAGCCCGGGCCGGCCCGGCTCGTGGTGGAGGGAGCGCGCGGAGCACAACCTGAAGGACCTCACCGTCGAGCTGCCGCTCGGGCTGTTCGTCGCCGTCACCGGGGTGTCGGGGTCGGGCAAGTCCACCCTCGTGAACGACATCCTCTACCGCTCGCTGATGCAGCGGATCTACTCGTCGAAGACCCCGCCGGGGCTCCACAAGGCCGTGCGCGGCCTCGAGCACCTCGACAAGGTCATCAACATCGACCAGAGCCCCATCGGCCGCACCCCGCGGTCGAACCCGGCCACCTACACCGGCGTGTGGGACCACATCCGCAAGCTGTTCGCCGCCACCCAGGAGGCGAAGGTGCGGGGCTACCTGCCGGGCCGCTTCAGCTTCAACGTGTCCGGCGGCCGCTGCGAGGCGTGCGCGGGCGACGGCACCATCAAGATCGAGATGCACTTCCTGCCCGACGTGTACGTCCCGTGCGAGGTGTGCAAGGGCAAGCGGTACAACCGCGACACACTCGACATCACGTTCAAGGACAAGAACGTGGCCGACGTCCTCGACCTGTCGTGCGAGGAGGCCCTGGAGTTCTTCGGCAACCAGCCGGCGATCGCCCGGCACATGCAGACCCTGGTCGACGTCGGCCTCGGGTACGTGCGCCTGGGCCAGCCCGCCACCACGCTGTCGGGTGGTGAGGCCCAGCGGGTGAAGCTGTCGAGCGAGCTGGCCAAGCGCTCGACGGGCCACACCATCTACATGCTCGACGAGCCCACCACCGGGCTCCACTTCGAGGACATCCGCAAGCTGCTCACCGTCCTCTCCCGGCTCGTGGACCAGGGCAACACCGTGCTCGTGATCGAGCACAACCTCGACGTCATCAAGACCGCCGACTGGCTCATCGACCTCGGGCCCGAGGGCGGCAACGGCGGCGGCACGCTCGTGTGCGAGGGGACCCCGGAGCAGGTGGCCAAGGTGGAGCAGAGCTGGACCGGGCAGTTCCTGGCCCGGATGCTGGGGCAGGACGACACGGAGGACTAGTCCGTCCGGGTGGTGCGAAATGGGTCATATGGCCCCTGGTGGCCGCGCGGCAGCGGCCCGATGCTGGTTGCATGCGATCGTTCGCGCGCCCCTTGCTGTACCTGGGCGTCCTGGCGATCGTCGGCGCGCTGGCCGCGGCGCACGCGCGCTGGATCGGGCACTACGACCTGACGGGGTCGGGCCGGTTCGCCTGGACCCTCGTCTACGCCGGGATCCTCTGCCTCACGGCCTACGGCTTCGGCCTCCCCGACGTGCCCCGCACGCGGGCGGCCGCGGTCGCGGCGTCCGTGGGTGCGTCCTTCAGCGCCGCCGCCGCGGTGTCGCTGCTCCAGCTGTTCGTGGGCGACGCGCTGCTCCCGCGGTTCGTCGTGTTCGGTGCGGCCATCGCTGCTCCCGGACTGGTACCGGCTCTGCGTCCGCCTCTGGGCCGGCGGCCGGCTGCGGGCGGAGGCGCGCGACCGGGTGGCGGTGGTGGGCCGGCCCGACGAGGTGGCTGCACTCGACCTGGAGCTGCACGGGCTGCCCGAGCGGCCCGCGTCCGTGGTCGCCGGTCTCACGATCGAGGCCGCCGCCGGCACCCCCGGCGAGGAGCTCCCGCTCGTGGCCGTGCACCGCGAGCACAGTCCGACCGTGCTGGTGCTCGACCGGGCCGCCCAGGACGACGACGCGATCGTGGCCCAGGCCGCGATCCTCCACGAGCGCGGCGTGCGCATCCGCACGCTGTCCGGCTTCTACGAGGAGTGGCTCGGGAAGCTCCCCGTGTCCGAGCTCGAGCGCGCCTCCCTGTTCTTCGACATCGGTGAGCTCCACCGCGCCGGGTACGGGCGGGCCAAGCGCCTGCTCGACCTCCCGCTGGCCGCCGCCGGCATGGTCGTCCTCGCGCTCGTGATCCCGCTGGTGTGGGTCGCGAACCTCGTCGGCAACCGCGGTCCGCTCCTCTACCGGCAGGTGCGGGTGGGCAAGGGCGGCCGGCCCTTCACGCTGCTCAAGCTGCGCACGATGGCGCCGGGGTCCCCGGACGGCGCCTGGACCGCCGAGGACGACCCCCGGGTCACCCCCGTGGGCCGTCTGCTGCGCGCGACGCACCTCGACGAGCTGCCCCAGGTGCTGAACATCCTCCGCGGCGACCTCGGCGTCGTCGGCCCTCGCCCCGAGCAGCCGCACTACGTCGAGGAGCTCAGCGACAAGCTGCCCTTCTACCGGTTGCGCCACGTCGTCCGCCCCGGGCTGACCGGGTGGGCGCAGGTGAAGTACGGCTACGCGGGCAGCGAGAGCGCGGCGCTCGAGAAGCTCCAGTACGAGTTCTGGTACCTGCGCCACCAGAGCCTGCGCACCGACGCACGCATCATCGGCCGCACGGCCCGCAGCGTCCTGGGGAGCCAGGGGCGGGGTCGGTGAGGATCACCGTCCTGCTCCCGATGTGGTTCCGCAGGCCCGTCGGCGGCGTGCGCATCGTCTACGGCTACGCGAACGAGCTGGCCCGCCGCGGGCACGAGGTGACCCTCGTGCACGGCGCGCTGATGGAGCCCTGGCAGTACCGCGGGGCGCTCCGCTGGCGGCGCGACGGCCGCATCCTGGCGCGCGCCGGTGTCGACCTGGTGCAGCGGGCGCCACGGGGTCCCGGCTGGGAGGAGCTCGACGCCCGCGTCGTCACCCGGTACGTGCCGGCGCTCGGGGCCCGTCACCTGCCCGACGCCGACGTCCTGGTGGCCACGTCGTGGCGCACGGCGGAGACGGCCGCCCGGCTGCCGGAGCGGTGCGGCCGGGGCCACTACCTGATCCAGCACTTCGAGGACTGGGACGGCCCGACCGAGCGCGTCGCGGCCACCTGGCGCCTCCCGCTCCACCGGGTCGTCCTGGCGGGGTGGCTGCAGGACAAGGGGGCGGCGCTCGGCGTGGCTTGCACGCGCATCCCCGGGTGGGGCGCCGACCTCGAGGTGTTCGCGCTGCGCCGGCCGATCGCCGAGCGCCCGCCGCGCGTCGCGATGCTCCACTCCGGTGCGCCCGTGAAGGGCGGGCCCGTCGGCGTCGAGGCCCTCGAGCTGGCCCGGGCGCGGCGCCCGTCCCTCGAAGCCGTCCTCTTCGGCACCCGACCCCGCCCGGCCTCGCTGCCCGCATGGATCGAGTACCGGCACGACCCCAGCCGGGCCGAGCTCGTGGACGACATCTACAACGGCAGCGCCGCCTACCTCTGCTCCTCGTGGTCGGAGGGCTGGCACCTGCCGCCTGCCGAGGCGATGGGGTGCGGGTGCGCGGTCGTGTCCACCGACATCGACGGCGTGCGCGACTACGCCCGACACGAGGAGACCGCGCTGCTCGCGCCCGCCGGCGACGCGCGGGGTCTCGCCGACCACCTCGTGCGCCTTCTCGACGACGACGCCGCGCGGGTCCGGCTCGCCCAGGCCGGCCACGAGGGCATCCAGGTCTTCACGCTCGCCCGCTCGACCGACGCGCTCGAGGGCGTGCTCCTGGCGGGTGTCCGGTGAACGCAGTCGCCGAGGGCGGGACCGCCGCGCGGGGCGCTGCCGCGCTCGTGGGCCTCCAGGCGGTGACCCGCGCCGGTGCTCTGCTGTTCGTGCTGGTGGCCACCCGCCAAGTCGATCCCGCGGTGTACGGGCGGTACTCGGTCGTCGCCGCCGTCGTGCTCGTCGGCGGCTTCCTCGCCGACTTCGGCACGACCTCGGCCATCACCCGGCTGGTCAGCGTGGAGCCCGGCGCCGGCGACCGGCTGCTCACCGGCACGCTGCTCGTCTCGCTCGCGATCGGCGGCGCGACCTACCTGGGCGCGGTGGGCTTCGCCGTCGTGGCCGGGTACCCCGGTGTCCAGGTGGTGGACGTCGCCATCGGCGCGGTGGCCCTGCCGCTGTCCGCCATGGCGGGGTCGGTGCTCGGCGTGCTCGACGGCGTCGGCCGCATCGCCACCCGCGGCGCCCTGAACGCAGCCCAGTCTGCCGTCATCACGATCGGAGGCTGCCTCACCGTCGTCGTGACCGGCGACGTGCGGTTGGCGGTGCTGGCCCTGGGCATCGCCCCGGCTGTCGCGCTCGCCGGCGGCGTGCTGGTGGTGCGCCGGGCCGGGCTCTGGAGCGGTCGTCTCGTCCTCGACGTCGAGGCCACCGGCCGCGTGCTCCGGCTCGCGCTTCCGATCGCCGTGAGCGGGGGGATCACCGCGCTGGCCATGCGCCTCGACGTGCTCCTCCTGTCGATCCTGTCGACCGGGGCCGAGACGGCGGCCTACGACCTGGCCGTCCGGGCGGTCGAGGCCAGCGCCTTCGTGGCCCTCGCGGTCGGCGCCTCGCTCCTGCCCACGCTCACCGCCCGAGAGGCGGGCGGGGACCGGGCCGGTGTACAGCGGGCCTACGCCGTCGGTGTTCGCTGGGTCTACCTGCTCGGCGTGCCGATCTCCGTGGTGCTCGCCGTGCTGGGCGCCCCGCTTGCCACGCTCGCCTTCGGCGACGGCTACGCCGCGGCCGGCGTGCCGCTGGCCATCGTGGGCGGGGCCTACGTCGTGCAGTTCCTCGCGACCGTCCAGGGCGTGCTCGGCCAGGCCACGGACTGGCTGGTGCCGAGCGTGCGCCGGGCCGGTGTGGCCCTGGCGGTGATGGTCGCGCTGGACCTCGTGCTCATCCCGCGGTGGGGGAGCGACGGCGCAGCGTGGGCGACGCTCGCAGCGACCCTGCTGCTGGCGGGGTCGCTGACCCGCATGTTCGCCGCGGGGGGCGTCCGCACACCGCCCCCGCCCGTGCGCGTGGTCGTCGCCGGCGCCGCGATGGCCGTGACCGCGCTCGCCCTGCGACCGGAGCCGGTCCTCGCCGCCGTGCTCGCAGCTCTCGCCTACGCGGCCGTCCTCGCTGCCACCGGTGAGCTGCGCGGCGACCGAGCTGCGCGGCCTGGCGGAGCGCGCCCGGCGCCCCGTCGCCTGCACCCCCGAGGGGAGCCACCCGTGAGCGGGCCGGTCGTCGACGTCGTGATCCTGACCTGGAACGACGGCCCCCTCCTCGAGGCCGCCATCGACTCGGTGGTCCGCTCGACGGGGGTGGACGCCCGCATCGTCGTCGTCGACAACGGGTCGTCCCCGCCAGCCAGCAGCGCGAGCCATGCGCCCCTGCGATGGCTGCGCAACGCCGAGAACCGGGGTGTGGCCCGGGCCCGCAACCAGGGCGTGGCGGTGGGGACCGCCCCCTACGTGTGCCTGCTGGACAGCGACGCGCGCGTGACCCCGACCGCCCTCGCCCGCCTCGTCACCATGCTGGAGGAGCACGCCGACGTCGGCCTCGTCGCCCCGACGTTCGCCGACCAGGTGCCCTCGGCCAGCGCCGGTCCGGCGCCGACGTTGCGGACCAAGCTGCAGCGGATGCTCAACGTCCAGGACGTGTACGAGGCCGGCAACGGCTTCCAGGACGGGCAGCGCGACGTCGACTTCGCCATCGGGGCGTGCCAGCTGTTCCGGCGCCGCGCGTTCGAGGGCGTCGGCGGCCTCGACGAGTCCTACTTCTACGGCCCCGAGGACGTCGACTTCTGCCTGCGGCTGCGCGAGGCGGGCTGGCGGATCGTGCAGCTCGAGGACGCGGTCGTGCACCACCCGCCGCGCCGGCGCTTCCGGGGCATCGCCACCCGCAAGGGCGCGCGCCACGCGCAGGCCGTGCTGCGACACCTGTGGCGCCACCGCGACTTCCACCGTCGCGTCGCCGCATGAGCACGCTCGACGCCGTGGTCGTGGCCTTCGCCAGCCGGGACCACATCGACCGGGTCGTCGACGACCTGACCCCGGTGGTCGACGGGCGCATCGTGGTCGTCGACAACGGCCGCGACGGCTCCGGCGCCCGCGCGGGTGACCGCGGGGCGATCGTGGTCCACCGGCCGGACAACCCGGGCTTCGGCGCAGGGAGCAACGCCGGCCTCGCGCTGGCCGGCGCGGACTACGTCCTCCTGCTGAACCCCGACGCAGAGGTCGACGCGACCGGGGTGCAGGCCGGGCTGCGGTACCTCGCCGGCCACCCCGACGTCGCCGCGGTGCAAGGAGCGATCGTCCACGGCGCCACGGGTGCGGCCGAGCGCAGCCACGGCGTGGAGCTCGGGCCGGTGCACCTGCTCGGCCGGGCGCTCGGGCTGCGCCGTCTCGCGCGGTTCGGGGCCGTCCGACGCCTCGCCGCCCGCACCCACCTGCGCGACCACGTCGCTCGGGCCGTGGACGGTCCCGTGGACGTCGAGTCGCTCGCCGCCACCGCGGTGCTGGCCCGCCGCCGCGCGATCGCCTCGGTGGGCGGGTTCGACGAGCGCTACTTCCTCTACGGCGAGGACCTCGACCTGTGCCGTCGCCTGCGCGCCACCGGCTGGCGGCTCGTGGCGCTCCCGGAGCGCTTCGCCGTGCACGCGGGCGGCGCCTCGTCCGAGGGGTGGTGGGAACGGGAGGTGGAGTGGTGGCGCGGCACGATGCGCTTCGCCGCCACCTGGTGGGGGACCGTCCCGTGGTCCGGGGCGGTCCTCGCGGCCGTGCTCCGGTGGCCCGGCCTCGTCGTCCGCCGCCCTGCTGCTGCGGGCGCAGCGTGGCGCGCCGTCGTCGGTGATGCGTGGCGGGCGCGGGCGGGCCGCTAGACGATCTCGAGCATCCGCTCGAGCGCCACCTTGGCCCACTCGCTCGTCTCCGCGTCGACCGTGATGCGGTTGGGCACCCGTCCCTCGACGAGCTCCTCGAGCACCCAGCACAGGTGCGGGGCGTCGATCCGGAACATGGTCGAGCAGGGGCAGATGAGCGGATCGAGGGACACCACGGTCTTGTCCGGCGACTCCGCGTCGAGCCGGTTCACGAGGTGGATCTCGGTGCCGACCCCGATCACCGTGCCGGCCGGCGCGTCCGCGACGGCGCGGATGATGTAGTCCGTCGACCCGACCTGGTCGGCCACCGCGCAGACGTCGTGGCTGCACTCCGGGTGCACGACCACGAGCCCGTCGGGGTGGGCGGCGCGGAAGTCCGCCACGTGCTCGGGCCGGAAGCGCTGGTGGACGGAGCAGTGCCCCTTCCAGAGCAACATGGTGGCCTGCTTGCACTCGGCCTCGGTGAGGCCGCCGCGCTCCTTGCGCGGGTCCCACACGACCATGTCCGACAGGGCGTAGCCCATGGCGACGGCGGTGTTCCGCCCGAGGTGCTGGTCGGGGAAGAACAGCACCTGGTCGCCCTTGGCCAAGGCCCACTCCAGGACGGCCCGGGCGTTCGTCGAGGTGCACACGGCGCCGCCGTGGCGGCCCACGAAGGCCTTCAGCGCCGCCGACGAGTTCATGTAGGTCACGGGCACGAGCCGGTCGACGTCGGTCACCGCGTCGAGGGCCTCCCAGGCCTCCTCCACCTCGTCGAGGTCGGCCATGTCGGCCATCGAGCACCCCGCGTTGAGGTCGGGAAGGATGACCTGCTGGTGGTCGGCGGTGAGCACGTCGGCCGACTCGGCCATGAAGTGGACGCCGCAGAACACGATGTACTCCGCGTCGGGGCGCTCCTGGGCCAGCACGGACAGCCGGTAGCTGTCGCCCCGGGCGTCGGCCCAGCGGATCACCTCGTCGCGCTGGTAGTGGTGGCCGAGGATGAACACGCGCGAGCCGAGGGTCGCCTTGGCGGTGGCGATCCGCGCCTCGAGCTCCTCGGGGGTGGCGGTGACGTACGGCTCGTCGAGCGGTTGCTGGAGTCGGAGCATCTTGTGGGGTCCTCCACGGTGGGTGCTCTGGTCTCGGACGGCGGGGACAGCCCGGTCGCCTCTCCCGCGGGGATGTCGTCCCCAGAGCTGATATGTCGCCGGATTCCGGGCCGGCGAGGTCAATGTACCCCCCTTCCCGCCAACCGGTGACCCGTATCCTCGGCTTGATGGTCCAGCGCCCGCCCACCGGCACGATCCCGGACGCCCCGGGGTCGTACCAGTTCAAGGATCGGGACGGCCGCGTCATCTACGTCGGGAAGGCCCACTCCCTCCGGTCGCGCCTCTCGAACTACTTCGTCAACCCGGCCAGCCTCCCGCCCCGCACGGCATCGATGGTGGCCGCGGCCGAGACGGTCGAGTGGATCCAGGTCCGCAACGACGTCGAGGCGCTCATGCTCGAGTACAGCCTCATCAAGGCGCACCAGCCGCGGTTCAACATCCGGTTGAAGGACGACAAGAGCTACCCGTTCCTGGCCGTGACCCTCGACGACGAGTGGCCCCGCCCGATGGTGATGCGGGGCCGCAAGCGCAAGGGGGTGCGGTACTTCGGGCCGTACGGCCACGCCTACGCGATCCGCGAGACGCTGGACCTCCTCCTGCGCACGTTCCCCCTGCGGACCTGCTCCGACAACAAGTTCGACCGCCACAAGCGGCTGGGTCGTCCGTGCCTGCTGTTCCACATCGAGAAGTGCTCAGGGCCCTGCGTCGGCGAGGTCACGCCCGAGGAGTACGCGCGCCACACCGAGGAGCTGCTCGACTTCC
The DNA here is from genome assembly GCA_963806205.1 of uncultured Microthrixaceae bacterium. GTDB lineage: Bacteria > Actinomycetota > Acidimicrobiia > Acidimicrobiales > VFJN01 > VFJN01. Next base: position 268,669 of record CAWDXF010000004.1, on the reverse strand, counting down.
TCGACGGGGACACGGACGACGTCGTGCGGCGGCTGCGCACCCAGATGCAAGCCGCGGCGACGGAGCTCGAGTTCGAACAGGCCGCCCGCCTGCGCGACCGGCTGACCAGCGTCGAGAAGGCGATCGAGAAGCAGCAGATGGTCGCCGAGCGGTCGGAGGACCTCGACGTGATCGGCCTGGCCGAGGACGAGCTGGAGGCGGCCGTCCAGGTGTTCTTCGTCCGCAAGGGCCGCGTGACCGGGCGCAAGGGGTTCGTGCTCGACAAGGTGGAGGACGTGACGCCGGGCGAGCTGCTCGGGACGATCCTCGAGGGGCTGTACGACGACCCGCCGCTCGGTGTGCCCAAGTCCGTGCTGGTCCCGACCGAGGTGGAGGACACGCCGCTGTACGAGGAGTGGCTCGCCTCCCTGCGCGGCTCCCGGGTCGAGATCCGGGTGCCCCGGCGGGGCGACAAGCGCGAGCTGCAGGCCACCGTGGCGCGCAACGCGCAGGAGGAGTTCGTGCGGCACCGGCTGCGGCGGGCGTCCGACCACAACAGCCGCGCCCGGGCGCTCAACGAGCTGCAGGAGCAGCTCGGCCTGCCCGAGGCTCCCCTCCGGATCGAGTGCTACGACATGAGCCACATCCAGGGCACGGACTACGTCGGCTCGATGGTGGTGCTCGAGGACGGCCTGCCCAAGAAGTCCGAGTACCGGCGGTTCAAGATCAAGGGCGTCCCCGGCAACGACGACTTCGCCGCGATGGAAGAGGTGCTCACCCGCCGCCTGACTGCGTACCTGGCCGAGCGCAACCGCCCCGCGGGGGACGTGCCGGGCAAGTTCTCGTACCCGCCCCAGCTGCTCCTGGTCGACGGGGGCAAGGGCCAGCTCGCCGTGGCCGTGCGGGTGGTGGAGGAGCTGGGCCTGGCGGAGCAGATCCCGGTGGCCGCGCTGGCCAAGCGGTTCGAGGAGGTGTACCTGCCGGGCGAGGCCGATCCCTGCCGGCTGCCGCGCCAGTCCGAGGCGCTGTACCTGCTGCAGCGCATCCGCGACGAGGCGCACCGGTTCGCGATCGCATACCACCGCGAGCTGCGGGGCAAGCGGATGACGGTGAGCATCCTCGACGGGATCCCCGGGCTCGGCGCGGTGCGGCGCAAGCGCCTCGTGAAGGAGCTGGGCGGGGTCAACGCGGTGAAGCGGGCGACGTTCGAGGAGCTCGACGCGCTGCCGTGGCTCCCCACCCCGGTGGCCGAGGCGGTCCACCGCAAGATCCACGGCGTCGCGCGGTGAGCTCGGACGACCTCTGGGAGCAGCACGCGGGCTGGTGGCAGGACGGGTTCACGGACGGTGCGGACCCGGAGTACGTGGAGCAGATCCTCCCGCTGATCCGCACGCACCTCGCCGGCGCGCAGCGGGTGCTCGACGTCGGATGCGGTGAGGGGCAGGTCGCACGCCTGGCGCTGGTCGAGGGTGCGGCCACGGCGATCGGGGTGGATCCCACGTGGACGCAGCTGACCGTGGCGACGGCGCGGGCCGGCGGTGCCGCCTACGCCAGGGCGGGGGCCGCGGCCCTCCCGTTCGTGGACGCGAGCTTCGACGCCGCGGTCGCGTGCCTGGTGTTCGAGCACATCCACGACGTCGACGGCGCGATCGCGGAGCTCGCGCGCGTCCTCCGGCCCGGCGGGCGGTTCCTCTTCCTCCTCAACCACCCGCTGCTCCAGACGCCGAACAGTGGCTGGATCGACGACCAGGTGCTCGACCCGCCCGAGCAGTACTGGCGCATCGGGCCGTACCTGGTGGAGGACGAGACGCTGGAGGAGGTCGAGCGAGGCGTGTTCATCCCGTTCGTCCACCGGCCCCTGTCCCGGTACCTCAACGCGCTGGCGGGGGAGGGCCTGCTGCTCCAGCGGATGGAGGAGCCGGCGCCGCCGCCCGGGTTCCTGGCCCGGGCGCCGGAGTACCGGGCGGCCGCGACCATTCCCCGACTGCTCTTCCTCCTGCTAGAGAAGCGGCCAGAGATCCATGTCTGATTTCGTGGTCATCACCGGGTTGTCGGGGGCGGGGCGCTCCGAGGTGGCCAACGACCTCGAGGACCTCGGCTGGTTCGTCATCGACAACCTGCCGACGGAGCTCATCCCGAAGGTCGCCGAGCTGACGACCGCGCCGGGGTCGACGACGCCGAGGGTCGCGCTGGTGGTCGGCGCGGGCACCTACCGGGACGGCCTGCTCCCCGCGCTCAACGCGCTGCGCGCCGCGGGCGGGCGCGTGCGGCAGCTGTTCCTCGACGCGGCCACCGACGTCCTCGTGCGGCGGTACGAGAGCTCGCGTCGTCGCCACCCGCTCCTCGAGCCGGGCGAGGGGCTGGGCCAGGCGATCGAGCGCGAGCGCGCGCTGCTCGAGCCGGTGAAGGAGGACGCGGACGTCGTGGTCGACACCACGGGGCTCAACGTGCACGAGCTCCGCGCCCGCATCACCGAGCTGTTCGGTGACGACCATCCCGACGCCGGCATGCGGACGCGCGTGATGTCGTTCGGGTACAAGCACGGGCTCCCCCTCGACGTCGACCTCGTGATCGACTGCCGCTTCCTCCCGAACCCGCACTGGGTCGAGGAGCTGCGCCCGCAGACCGGGCTGCACGAGCAGGTGCGCAGCTACGTGCTGGGCCAGGACGCGGCTCACGAGTTCCTCGAGCGCCTGGACGGGCTCCTCGGCCTGCTCCTGCCCGCGTACGTGGCGGAGGGCAAGTCGTACCTGTCGATGGCGTTCGGGTGCACCGGCGGCCGGCACCGCTCGGTGACCATCGCGGAGGCCGTGGCCGACCTGCTGCGGGCCCGTGGCTTCACCCCCACCGTGCTCCACCGGGACGTGGCGAAGTGACGGCCGGTCGGCGCGTGGTCGCGATCGGCGGTGGCCACGGCCTCGCGGTGACGCTGCGGGCCGTCCTCCCCTGGGCCGGGGTGGTCACGGCGGTGGTGTCCACCGCCGACGACGGGGGGTCGACCGGGCGCCTGCGGGAGTCCTGGGAGGTGCCCGCCCTCGGCGACGTGCGCCGGTGCCTGGCCGCGCTGGCCGGCCCGGACCACGTGTGGGCCAGCGTCCTGGAGCGTCGCTTCGACGCCGGGGAGCTCAGCGGCCACGCCGTGGGGAACCTCCTGCTGCTGGCGCTCACCGAGGAGCTAGGTGACCTCCAGTCCGCGTGCGACGAGGTGGCCCGGACCGCCGGCGTCGACCTCACCCGCGCCCGGGTGGTCCCGGTCACCGACGACGCGGTCGTCCTCCACGCCCGCACGCGCGACGGCACGGTGGTCGTGGGTCAGGTGGCCGTGGCGGGGACCGACGGGCTCGACGAGGTGTGGGTCGACCCCTCGTTCACGGCCGCCTCCCAGGTGGCCCTCACCGCCATCGCCCGGGCCGACCTGGTCGTGCTGGGGCCCGGCTCGCTCTACACCAGCGTCCTCGCAGCGGCCGTGGTGGGGGACCTCCGCAAGACCTTGCTCGACACGCCCGCGCGCGTCGCCTACGTCGCAAACCTCCGGGCCGACGGCGCCGAGACCCGCGGCTACGACCTCGCCGCGCACGTCGGGGCACTCGGGCGCCACGGGATCCACCCCCACGTCGTCGTGGCCCACGAACCCGACCTCTCCCAGGGAGATCCCGGTGTCCCCGTGGTCACCGGCGACCTGGCCCGGGCCGACGGGCTGGTCCACGACCCCGACCGTCTGGGACCGGCGCTGGCTGCCCTCTAGCCTGTCTGTAGCGAATCCCCCACCCTGAGGAGCACCTCCCGATGACCATCCGCGTCGGCATCAACGGCTTCGGCCGCATCGGCCGGAACTTCTACCGTGCGGCCAAGCGAGCCGGCGCCGACATCGACCTGGTGGCGGTCAACGACCTCACGGCGCCCGAGACCAATGCCCACCTGCTGAAGTACGACAGCACCCACGGCGTCCTGGGTGACGAGGTCAAGGTCACCGACGACGGGATCGCGGTGGGCGGCGACAGCTTCCGCGTGTTCGCCGAGCGCGACCCGAAGGCGCTCCCGTGGGGTGAGCTCGGCGTCGACGTGGTCATCGAGTCGACCGGCATCTTCACGGACCGCGACAAGGCGGCGGCCCACATCGATGCGGGCGCCCCGCGGGTCATCATCTCCGCCCCCGCCACCGGGGCCGACGCCACGTTCGTGATCGGCGTGAACGACGACCAGTTCGACGCCGCGCAGCACACGGTCGTGTCCAACGCCAGCTGCACGACCAACTGCTTCGTGCCGATGATCAAGGTGCTGGACGACGCCTTCGGTGTGGAGAAGGGGCTGATGACCACGGTCCACGCCTACACGAACGACCAGAACCTGCTCGACCTCGTGCACAGCGACCTGCGCCGGGCCCGCAGTGCGGCCACCAACATCGTGCCCGCGTCCACCGGCGCGGCCCGCGCCACCAGCCTGGTGATGGAGTCCATGAAGGGCCGGCTCGACGGCACCGCCCTGCGGGTCCCCGTGCAGGACGGCTCGATCACCGACTTCACCGGCGTGCTGGGCAAGGAGGTCACGGTCGAGGAGGTCAACGAGGCCTTCCGGGCCGCGGCCGCGTCGGGCCCGCTGTCCAAGGTGCTCGTCTACAACGAGGACCCGATCGTGAGCTCGGACATCGTGGGCTCGCCCGCGAGCTGCACCTTCGACTCGCCGCTCACCATGGCGATGGGCTCGATGGTCAAGGTGCTCGGCTGGTACGACAACGAGTGGGGCTACTCGAACCGCCTGGTCGACCTCGCCCTCATCGTCGGCGCCGCCAACCAGGGGTGAATCTCCCCGTCCTCGAAGACCTCCCGCCCCTCGAGGGCCGGCGGGTCCTCCTCCGAGCCGACTTCAACGTGCCCGTGCAGGACGGGCGCATCACCGACGACCTGCGGATCCGCTCAGCCCTGCCGACGATCTCCTGGCTCCGGGAGCGGGGGGCCACGGTGGTCGCGTGCACGCACTTCGGCCGGCCCGAGGGCGCGCCCGATCCCGCCTACTCCGTGGCGCCGATCCGCGCCCGCCTGGCCGAGCTGGTGCCCGGCGTCGAGCTGCTGGAGAACCTGCGGTTCGACCCGGGTGAGACCGGCAACGACCCCGCGTTCGTGGCGCGGCTGGTCGAGGGGTTCGACGCATACGTGAACGACGCGTTCGGCGCGTCGCACCGGGCCCACGCGTCGATCGTCGGCCCGCCCCAGCACCTGCCCAGCGCGGCAGGGAGGCTGCTCGCCCGCGAGGTCGAGGTGCTGCTCGGCCTGCGCGACCACCCCACCCGCCCCTTCGTCGCCGTGCTCGGCGGTTCCAAGGTGAGCGACAAGCTGCAGGTCATCGAGGCCCTCCTCCAGGTGGCCGACGAGCTGCTCATCGGCGGGGGCATGTGCTTCACGTTCCTCGCCGCCCAGGGCCACCACGTCGGCGCGTCGCTGTGCGAGGAGGACCAGGTGGCCACCTGCAAGGTGCTCCTCGAGTCCGGGGCGGCGATCCGCCTGCCCAGCGACCTCACGGCGCTGGGCCCGGGCGGCAAGATCGGTGACCCTGGTGCCGGTGGCGACGTGCGCCAGCTCGGCGTCGACGTCCCCGAGGGCTGGATGGGCCTCGACATCGGGCCCGGCTCCGCGGCCGACTTCGGCGACCGGGTGCTCGACGCCCGGACGGTGTTCTGGAACGGCCCGATGGGCGTGTTCGAGGACCCGCGCTTCGAGGCCGGCACGCGCACCGTGGCGGAGGCCGTGGCGGAGTCGCACGCGTTCACCGTGGTGGGCGGCGGGGACTCGGCGGCTGCGGTCGCCCAGTTCGGCCTGGCCGAGCGCATCGACCACATCAGCACCGGCGGCGGCGCCTCCCTCGAGCTCCTCGAGCAGGGCGACCTCCCCGGCCTGGCGGCACTACGAGGAGACTGGGCGCCATGAGCGATCGCAAGCCGCTGATCAGCGGCAACTGGAAGATGCACCACAACCACTTCGAGGCCCTCCAGCTGGTGCAGAAGCTCAGCTACCTGCTGACCGCAGAGGACTACGAGGCGGTCGACGTGTCGGTGCACCCGCCCTTCACCGACCTGCGCACGGTGCAGACCTACTTCATCAGCGAGAAGGAGCCGATCCCGATGCTCCTCGGCGCCCAGCACTGCCACTGGGAGGAGAAGGGCGCCTTCACCGGCGAGGTCGCCCCCGCGATGCTGGCCAAGCTCGAGGTGCGGTACGTGATCGCGGGCCACTCCGAGCGGCGGGAGCTGTTCGGCGAGACCGACGAGGACGTGCAGCGGAAGGTGGCGGCCGTCTTCGCAGCGGGGATGACCCCGATCATGTGCTGCGGCGAGACGCTCGAGGAGCGCGAGGCCGACCAGACCGAGGCGAAGGTCCGCGGCCAGGTGGAGGCCGGGCTGGCCGGGCTGAAGGCCGACCATGTGGCGGACCTCGTGATCGCCTACGAGCCCATCTGGGCGATCGGCACCGGGCGCACCGCGAGCGCCGAGGACGCGCAGGCCGTGTGCGCGCTGGTGCGCACGGTGGTGGGGGAGCGCTTCGGTGCAGGGGCGGCGGAGAGCGTGCGCGTGCAGTACGGAGGGTCGGTGAAGCCGGGCAACGCGGCAGAGCTGATGGCGCAGCCCGACATCGACGGCGCGCTGGTCGGCGGCGCGAGCCTCGAAGCGGAGGACTTCGCCCGCATCGTGCAGTACCGCCTCTAGCGAACGGACGGTGAACAACCCTGGTACGGTCCGCGACCGCCAGGTCGGGGGGCCGTCGTTGGCCTCAGGCGGGTCGCCTGTCCGACACATAGGGGGTCCACCACGGTGAGACTGAAGCGCCGGAGCCTGCAGCTCCTCGCCCTCGTCCTGAGCATGTCGCTGCTCGCCGCCGCGTGCGGTGACGACGACGACAGCGGGTCCGAGGGAACCGACTCGAGCGAAGAGTCATCCGAGACGAGGGCGGGCGGGGAGTTCGTCGACTACGGGACCGTCGTGGGAAGTCCCCTCGAGCACATCGATCCCGCGCTCAACACGACGCTGGACGGCTTCCAGATCACCAACGCGATCTACGACGGCCTGACCGAGCTGGACTTCGCCGATCCGGAGAACCCGGCGCTCAAGCCCCTTGTCGCCGAGTCCTGGGAGTCGAACGCCGACGCCACCGAGTGGGTCTTCAAGATCAAGGACGGCCTCAAGTTCTCCGACGGCACCCCGTTGCTCCCGAGCTCGTTCCAGCTCGCCTGGGAGCGGGGTTCGGATCCGGACTTCGCCGGCGACTACAGCTACCTCTTCAACTTCCTCGAAGGCGGCAAGGAGAAGGTGGCCGGCGACGCCGACACGATCAGCGGCGTGACGGCGGACGACGCCGCCATGACGCTCACCACGAAGCTCTCCGCCCCGTACGCCAACTGGCCGACCGTGGCGGGCTTCCAGCTCTTCTACCCGATGCCCACGGCCGTCAGCGACCTCGCGAACCAGAACGACTGGGAGAACGGGGTGATGGTGGGCAACGGGCCCTTCAAGATGGAGTCAGCCCGCACCACCGAGCAGATCGTGCTGGTCAAGAACGACGAGTGGGCAGGTGACCAGAACGGCGATACCTGGGACGACCGGCTCGACAAGATCACGTTCGTCACCCAGAGCCGACCCCGACACCGTCCTACAACGCGTTCGAGGCGGGCGAGGCGGACAACGCCACCGTCCCGCCCGGGCGCTGGGGCGCGGCCAAGGAGGACCACCCCAACACGATCTGCCAGACGCTCGGCACCCGCTACTTCGAGGTGAACGGGACCGACCCGGTGGTCGGCGGGCCGGAGAACGTGAAGCTCCGCGAGGCGATCATGCTCGCCATCAACCGCGAGGAGATCGGCCAGGCCATCTACGACGGCACGAACGAGGTGGCGACCTCGGTCATCCCGCCGGGCATCCCGGGCTCCACGCGCGGGCATCTGCGAGTTCTGCAAGTACGACCCGGAGGCCGCCACGGCCGCCTTCGAGGAGTGGAAGGCCGCAGGCCACTCGCTCGACGAGCCCATCAAGATCCAGCTCAACGCCGACGCGGGCCACGAGCCGGTGGTGCAGATCATCGTCGACAACCTGAAGGCGGTCGGCATCGACGCGGTGGCCGATCCGCTGCCCGACGAGACCTACTTCACCCAGCTGGCCGACGGGGCCTGCGTCATCTGCCGGTCCGGCTGGTTCGCCGACTACCCGACGGCGGACAACTTCACCTTCGACCTGTTCCACACCGAGGCGATCGGTGGCAACAACCACGGCCCCTACTCGAACCCGGAGTTCGACTCCCTGATCGACCAGGCCAAGGCGACGCATCGACGAGGCCGAGGCAGCGAGGCTGTACCACGACGCCGAGGACATCCTGCTCAACCAGGACATCGGGGTGATCCCGTACCTCTACTACGCGCTCGACTACGTCTACAGCGAGGACACCGTCGCGGAGTTCCCCGTGACCCCGCTCGGCCTCATCCTGTGGGAGCAGGTCAAGCTGAAGGCCTAGCCCGGACGAGCCGGAGGGACGCACGGCGACCCGGAGTCGCAGGATGACGAGCTACGCGATCCGTCGCCTCCTCCTCATCGTTCCCGACGGTCTTCCTCGCGCTGTCGTTCCTCTTCCTCCTCTTCTTCACGCTGCCGGGGGACCCCGTCAACCTCATCGCGGGCGGGGGCGACCGGACCATCGACCCGGGGGTGCTCGAGCGCATCGAGGAGCGCTACGGCCTCGACGACCCGCTGCCGGTGCAGTTCGGCAACTACTGGAAGCGCACGATCACCTGGGACCTCGGCGACTCGTACCTGAACCGCCGCAGCGTGAACGAGATCCTGGGCGAGCGGGCGGTCAACAGCCTGCGGCTCGGGATCTGGGCGATCATCATCGAGATCATCGTCGGGCATCGCGGTCGGGTTGGTGGCCGCCATCCGGCGGTACTCGCTCACCGATCGGTTGACCACGGTCGTCACGGCGGGGGCGTCCGCCATCCCGGTCTTCGTGCTCGGGTTCCTCCTCCAGTACGGGTTCGCGGTCGCTCCCGAACCAGCACGACTGGCCGGAGTGGGCCCGGCTGCGGACGTCGCAGCTCGGCCCGGACACGTGGACGTTCTTCTTCATCCCGACCGGCGAGCAGTGGCGCTACCTGTCCTCCCGGCGGTGACGCTGGCGTCCGTGTCCACGGCGCTTGCCGCCCGCATGACCCGCGGCTCGATGCTCGAGGTCCTGCGGGCCGACTACATGCGGACGGCGCGGGCCAAGGGCCTGCGCGAGCGGGACGTGGTGGCCCGGCACGGGCTGCGCAACGCCATGCTCCCGGTCGTCACCCTCATCGGCATCGACTTCGGCACGGTCATCGGCGCCGCCATCCTCACCGAGAACACCGTTCTCCTGGCCGGGGCTCGGGTCGGCGATCGCCGGACTCCATCATCGACCGCGACCTGCCCGTGACCCTCGGCCTCACGCTCGCTGTCGTGATCGCCTACTCCGTGATCAACCTGCTCGTCGACCTGTCCTACGCCTGGTTCGACCCACGGATCCGGCTCGGGAAGCGGGGTGCGTCGATGACGTCGACCGAGAGCGTCGGGCCGTCGACCGCGCTCGAGGTCGTCGAGCCCGGCGGCGCTGGACAGCCTCGGCGTGCCCGCTCGCCCGCTGCGGAGCGACGTCTGGCGCCGCTTCCGCCGGAACCAGCGCGGCGATGGTCGGGCTGGCGTTCATCGTCCTGCTCGCGGCTGGCCGCCATCCTCGCCCCGCTCATCGCGCCGTACAGCATCACCGACCGCGCCACCGGGCAGTTCCGCGAGGGCCCGTCGGCGCGACCACTGGTTCGGCACCGACACGATCGGGCGCGACGTCTTCAGCCGCGTGATCTACGGCGCCCGCGTGTCGCTCAAGATCGGCCTGACGGCCACGTTGATCTCCGCTCGTCGATCGGCCTGCTCCTCGGCGCGGTCGCCGGGTTCTTCGGCGGGATCCTCGACACGCTCATCATGCGCCTCACCGACGTGTTCCTGGCCATCCCGTACATCGTCCTGGCGGTCGCCATCGCCGCCGCTGCTCGGGCGGAGCGAGAACACCGTGATCCTCGTGCTCGGCCTCACCGGCTGGCTGGGCATCTGCCGCATCGTGCGGGCGAGCTTCCTCGGCGCTCAAGCAGCTCGAGTACGTGGAGGCGGCCCGCGCGCTCGGCTACTCGCGCCGGCGGATCATGTTCCGCCACATGCTCCCCAACGCGCTGCAGCCGATCATCGTCTACGGCACGATCGCGGTCGGCTCGGTGATCCTCGCCGAGGCCGCGCTGTCCTTCCTCGGCGTCGGCCCGCAGGACCCGACCCCGGCGTGGGGCCTGATGGTCGCGCGACGGCAAGGCGCCGCTGGCCACCGGCGCCGCACCTGCTGTTCTTCCCCGGCGGCGCCATCTTCCTCACCGTCCTCGCGCTCGTGTTCATCGGGCGACGGCCTCCGCGACGCCCTGGACCCGAAGCTCAAGTGAGCCCGCTCGCCGTCCGCCGGTCGCGAGGTCCTCCTGTCGGTGCGCGGCCTCGAGGCCGGGTTCAACACCGACGACGGCGTCGTGCACGCCGTCGACGGCGTGTCGTTCGACGTCCACCGCGGCGAGGTGTTCGCGATCGTGGGCGAGTCGGGCTCGGGCAAGTCGGTCACCGCGATGGCGATCCTCGGCCTGCATGCCCGACGCTCGGGGTCGGGCGAGGGCGAGATCCTCTGGAAGGGCCGCGACCTCCTGACGCATCAGCGAGGAGGAGCGGCGCCAGGTGCGGGGCGGCGAGATCGCGATGATCTTCCAGGACCCGCTGACCGCGCTGAACCCCGTCCACACGGTGGGCCGCCAGATCGGCGAGATGGCCCGCATCCACGAGGGGCTCAAGCGCAGGCCGGCCTTCGAGCGGGCCGTCGAGATGCTCGAGCTGGTCGGCATCCCGAGCCGCGCAAGCGGGCGAAGATGTACCCCCACGAGTTCTCCGGCGGCATGCGCCAGCGGGCGATGATCGCCATGGCGATCGCCTGCAAGCCCGACCTGCTCATCGCCGACGAGCCCACCACCGCCCTCGACGTCACCGTGCAGGCGCAGGTGCTCGAGGTGCTGCATCGGCATCAAGGACGAGATCGACTCGGCGATCATCCTCATCACCCACGACCTCGGCGTGGTGGCCGGCCTCGCCGACCAGGTGATGGTGATGTACGCCGGCCGCCAGGTGGAGATCGGCACCACCGAGGAGATCTTCTACGAGACCCGGCACCCCTACACGCTCGGCCTGCTGGCCAGCCTGCCCCGCCTCGACGACACCGGCGACGAGCCGCTCGTGCCCGATCCAGGGCTCGCCGCCGTCGCTGATCCACCTGCCGTCCGGCTGCGCGTTCCACCCGCGCTGCCGCTTCGCCCGCGTGCCCGGGCCTGTGCGACGCGGAGGTCCCGCCGCTGCGGCTCGTGACCGGCGACGCCCACCGCGCCGCCTGCCACTACGCCGAGGACCTGGCCGAGGTGTCGCGTCGAGTCGCTGCGGGCCGTCGACGTCGACGACCGGTCGAGCTGCCGTGGCCGCGGTGAGGCGGTGATCGAGCCGTGACGGTCACGACGTGACCGACGCCGCTGCTCGTGGCCAGCGACCTGGTCAAGGACTTCCCCATCCGCGGCGGCGTGCTCGGACGCACCGGTCGGCTCGGTGTCCGCCGTCGCCGGCGTGTCCCTCGAGGTGCAGCCGGGGCGAGACCCTGGGCCTGGTGGGGGAGTCGGGCTGCGGCAAGTCCACCACCGGCCGCCTGCTGCTCGACCTGATCACGCCCGACCGCCGGGCGAGGTGCACTTCGACGGGCAGTCGCCTCGACGAGCTGCGGGGCAAGGCGCTCGCGCCAGGATGCGGCGGCGCTTCCAGATCGTCTTCCAGGACCCGTACGCGTCGCTCAACCCGCGGATGACCGTCGGCGCCACCCTGGCCGAGCCGCTCAAGGTCCACTTCGGGTGGAAGCGGCGCGGCCGACCGACGCGCGGGTCCAGCGAGCTGCTCACCATCGGTGGGCCTGTCCCCCGAGCACGCCAACCGCTTCCCGCACGAGTTCTCCGGCGGCCAGCGCCAGCGCGTCGGCATCGCCCGGGCCCTCGCGCTCGAGCCGGAGCTGATCGTGCTCGACGAGCCGGTGTCGGCCCTCGACGTGTCGATCCAGGCCGGCGTCGTCAACCTGCTCGAGCTGCTCCAGGACACGCTCGGCCTGGCCTACGTGTTCATCGCCCACGACCTGTCGGTGGTGCGCCACATCTCCGACCGGGTGGCGGTGATGTACCTCGGCAAGATCGTCGAGGAGGGCACCCGCGACGAGATCTACGATCAGGCCGGGCCACCCCTACACCCAGGCCCTGCTGTCGGCCGTGCCCGCTGCCCGACCCGCAGCTGCGAGCAGGCCCGGGAGCGGATCCTCCTGCAGGGCGACGTGCCCTAGCCCGGCCGACCCGCCGTCGGGCTGCCGGTTCCGCACCCGCTGCTGGCAGCAAGCAGGAGCTGGAGGCGGCCGGCAGCGACACGTCGGCGTGCTCCGAGGTGGAGCCCCCGCTCGAGCCCGCGGCGGTCGGGCACCCGGTGGCCTGCCACTTCGCCGCGGTCCGCGAGGTCATCTGACCGCGGCTGGGGCCCGCTGTAGCCTCGTACGCCGTGCTCACCAACATCGTCCTCGGCATCCACCTCGTCGTCGTCGGCGCTGCTGATCGGCCTCGTGCTGCTCCACAGCGGCAAGGGCGGCGGCCTGTCGGACATGTTCGGCGGCAGCGTGGGCGCCACGGCCCTCGGCTCGGCGGCGGCCGAGCGCAACCTCGACCGCATCACGGTCGTCGTGGCGCTGATCTTCGTCTTCACCACCACCGGCCTGGCCTTCCTCCTGGATTGACCCGCCGGCGGGAGCGCCGGCTCCCGCGGCGCTGCCGGCCGTCGCTGGCCCTGGTCGCTGGCGGCCGGGCCGCCTGGCCGCCGTGCAGCGACGACGACGACAGCGGGCGGCCGGGCACCGGAGCGAGGACCGCCGCCGTCGGAGGGCGGCACGGTCCGCCTGGCGCTGCGGCGGCCCGATCGTGCGTCGACCCAGCGCTCGCCTCGCCGGCCACGCCGAGCGACCTGATGGTCCTCGACCTCCTGCACGACGGGCTCACCGAGCTCGACGCGGACGGTCGGGCGCAGCCGGCGGCTGGCGGCCTCGTGGACCCCGGACGCGCAGCTCCAGACGTGGCGCTTCGCCCTCGACCCGGAGGCCACCTTCTCGAGCGGCCGCCCGGTCACCGCCGCCGACGTCGTGGCCTCGCTCGAGCACGGATCGCCGGCGGGCGACGCCTCGCTCGCGGCCCTCCGGCTGGAGGTCGGTCGTCGGCTTCCGCGCCTACCTCGACGGCACCGCGCCGGACGTCGCCGGGCTGCGGGCGCGTCGACGCCACCACGGTCGAGGTCGCGCTCGACGTCGCCGCTGGCGTCGCTCCCCGAGCTCCTCGCCGCACCGGCCTACGGCGTGATCGACGTGCGCGGCCGCACCGGCGCCCGACGGTGGCGACCCGCCGAGCCTCGACCTCACCGGGGCTGGCCCGTCGACGGCGCCGACGCGGACGGGCCGCCTGTCGCTGGTCCGCCGGACGGGCAGCGCTCGCGCACCTCGACGGCGTCGAGCTCCGCGCCGTACGCGGACCGGGCGGCGGCCTACGACGCGTTCGAGGACGGCGACGTCGACTGGGCCCCCGTGCCCGCCGACCGGTTCGGCGGCCGCGGTGGACGAGCTACGGCGCCGACGCCTTCGCGCCCTTCCAGGCCGAGCTGTTCCTCGGGCTGCGCAGCGACGGACCCGCCCTCGCCGAACCGGAGCTTCGGCGAGGCCATCGCGGCGGCCATCGATCCGCGGGGCGATCGTGCGGGCGGTGTACCCGGACCTCGCCGACCCGCTGGACGCGGTGGTGCCCGCCGGGGTCGCCGGACCGCCGCACCGAGCCTTGCACCGCGTGCGGCCACGACCCGGCCGGGCCCGCCGGCTCCTGGCGGAAGCCTTCCCGGACGGCCGTGCCGCAGGTCGCCATCGACTACGAGCCTCGCCGGCCCAGGAGGCCGATGGCCGCCATCGTGGCCGAGCAGCCTCGGGTCGGTCGGCATCCCGACGGTGGCCCGGCCCGCTGCCGCTCGAGGACCACCAGCGCTTCGTCGTCTCGGGCGGCCAGCAGCTGTTCACGCTTCGGGTGGATCGGTGGCTACCGCATCGCCGGACGCCTACCTCGCCCCGCTGTTCCGGTCGGCCTCGCCCGACAACCTCGTCGGCCTGCGCTCGCCGAGGTCGACGCCTCGCTGGCCGAGGCCCGCGCCTCCGCCGACCCGGCGGCCGCGGGCCGAGCGGTGGGCCGCGGCCGAGCGCGTCGTGCTCGACGACGCCGTCGTCGTCCCGATCGCGCAGTTCCGCACCCAGGTGGTCGTGGCCGCCCGCGTGCCGCGCCTCGCCCACGCCGTCGACGGCACCGTGGACTGGCCGCCGTACGTCTGGCGTCGACGTACGGCCTCGAGCGTGGTAGGTTGCTCGTCCCTTCCGGGTCCGCGGCCACGTCGGAGTGGCGGAATTGGCAGACGCGCTAGGTTGAGGGCCTAGTGTCCGCAAGGACGTGGGGGTTCAAGTCCCCCCTCCGACACGCAGTCAGGCCCGGTTCAGTCGAAAGCGGCGGAGATGAACCGTTCGAAGCCCGGCCCAGTGCCGGGCGTTCTGCGTTCTGGGGCGATCTGTGGGCCTCCTGCGCCGCTAGATCGCCCGAGAAGGAGCCAGGGCTGCCCTCAGTGTCTCGTTGGCCACCGCAACATCGGCTCGCACACTCCAGATCGGATGGCGTGCAAGGTCGCGGCCCGCCCGGGGGAGGTTGCCCTCCACGGCGTGGCCCACCACAAGGGCTGCCGTCCCGATCCCGAAGATCGCAGCAGCGGCCCGCGGTCGACCCACGAGCAGAGCGATTGCGGTGGGGATGTTCGAGTAGTTGCCGGCGACGGTCGCCCATCGAATGAAGGCGGAGCCATGCTCGGCCCGGTGCTCAGCTGCGAACTCGTCGTAGGACGCCGCCACGCGGGCAAGCATGTCACGGTCCGAGCCGCCAGTGGCCGGTACGAGAACCTGCGGTTTGGTCCTCCGACACTCGGAAGGTGACTCCAATGGAGCCACCTTTCTCGTTCATGGCTCACGTTCTCTCGCCTAGCGACGCGAAGTGACCGGAGAGCTCACGCCCAGCTGCGTCAGTACTTGCCTGGGTTGTGTACCACCGTCTCGTCGGTACTTGCTCG
The DNA here is from genome assembly GCA_963806205.1 of uncultured Microthrixaceae bacterium. Classification (GTDB taxonomy): domain Bacteria; phylum Actinomycetota; class Acidimicrobiia; order Acidimicrobiales; family VFJN01; genus VFJN01. Next base: position 253,413 of record CAWDXF010000004.1, on the reverse strand, counting down.
CCAAGCCTTCATCCTCGATGGTGCCAAGCAGATGCAGAACTCGTTGCCCTCAGGGTCAACCGCGATTCGCGAGATCCAGCTGCCGTCCTGCAGCGTCACCTTCGGCTCGGCCCACTGCCCGCCGAGCGCCTCGACCTGAGCGGTTGCCTCGTCGAGGTCAAAGACGAACACGTCGACGTGGACCCGGTTCTTCGCTGCTTTGGGTTCGGGCACATGCTGAAACGTCAACATCATGGACCCAGGCAGCTTCGGCGACGGCTCCAACGTGACGTACTTGCCGTTGTCGCGGTCTTGGAACACTCCGACACCGAGCAGCGCGCACCAAAACGGTGTGATCTTCCCCGGGTCCTGAGTGTCAACGACGATGTAGGCGGGGATTCCCGCCGCTGGCCCCGCTCCGCTACCTGGTTCGTCCACTGGCTTCCTCCGACGCGATGACGACGACAGCCGCATGTTGACCGATCAACACGGTCAGCGCTCACAAGACCAGGTCATGAGCTGCCCGGCCGGAGTGTCGATTGTTGAAGTCGGTCCTCCGGCACATCGCCGCTTCGGCCGGCCCCCGGCGACCGTGAGACACTCGGGTCGTGGCGGACAGCGATCCGGCGAGTCTCTACCGAATGGTGACGGAGGAGCTGTGGTGCCGACGGCGCTACAAACTCGTCGACGAGCTGATCTCCGCCGACCTGGTCGACCACATCGATCAGCTGCCCCTCGAAGGGTCCGGATTCGAGCGGTACGTGGGGTCTCTCCACCTGATGCACGACGCCTTCTCCGACTATCACGAGCAGGCGGAGTTCGTCGTCGCCGATGGCGAGCGGGCGGTTGGCTACGCGCGGATCACCGGGACGCACGACGGTGACCTGATGGGGATTCCGCCGACGGGCCGCAAGATCGACATCCGCTCGATCGGCATCCTGCGCTTCGACCACGGCCAGGTCGTAGAACGATGGGGTATCGGAGACACGCTCACCCAGATGCAGCAGCTCGGGCTGCTCGGGTAGGAGGAACCGGCGAATGACCACGGCGCACGAGACGGCGGCCCGGGAGCTTCTGCGGGAGTTCGAGGGTCCGAGACTGGATGCCGCGCAGATCGATCGGATCGTGGACCGCTTCGCGCCAGATGGCGCCTACCACGTGTTCGCCTGGGAGGAGCCGCATATCGGCCACGACGCGATTCGAGCCGAACTGAGTCGACAGGCCCCCCGCATGGAGGACTGCGGCTTCGACTTCCTTCACACGGCTTCTGTTGGCGACACCGTGTTCATTCAGCGCATCGACTGGGTGACCCTGCGGGGCAAGCGCATCGGCCTCCACGTCGTGGGAGTCATTGAGTTCGATGCCGCAAGCAAGATCGTCAGCTGGCGGGACTATCTGGACAGTGGGGAGATCGCCACGAAGCTTCGCTGAGTCTCGGACGTGACCGCGAGCCGCCACTCGGGGACTGGTGACGTCGGCCCTCCGACACGCTCGGGTCAGCCGTACGGCAGGAGCCCTGATGGTCGGCGCGTTCCTGGTCGCGGGCTGTGCGGGCGACAGCGGCGACGACGAGCCGTTGCGCGAGCCTCCCTCGACAGCGGCCCTCGAGCGCTCGGCCCGCCAGTTCGAGTCGGCCTTCAACGGCGGCGACGGTGCACGCGCCGACGACCTCCTGTCCGAGCGATGCAGAGCGCAGACGACCCGATCGGTGTTCGACCGGTTCTCCGAGGACTGGACCAAGGCCATCGGCGGGCCGCCCACCATCCTGAGCGTGGTCGTAGACAGGCCAGGGAGCGACGCTCTCGAGGCGGAGGTGAGCATCATCGAGTCGCCCAAGGAGGGCGAGACCCAGAACAGCGAGACCTCCGCGGACTGGATCGTCGAAGATGGCGAGTGGCGACACGACACCTGCTGACGACAACCCACTCACGACGAGGTTGGCGCCGCTGCTGCGTTCGTGCGGCAGATTTCTGCCAAGACCGCTGACATCTGCCGCAAGAATCGGGGGCGTGGACAGGACGCAGCCGGAACGGCTCGCATGACTGACGCTCGACTGATCCTCATCTGTGGCTTGCCGGGTTCGGGCAAGACGACGCTCGCCAAGCGACTTGCTTCGGACGCGTCGGCCGTGCGCCTCTGCCCCGATGAGTGGAAGCACGATCTCGGCATCGACTACTACGACGAACAAGGGCGGGTCCGGCTGGAGCAGCGGCTCTGGGAGCTCGGCCAGGAGCTGCTCACGCTGGGCCAGAGCGTCGTCATGGAGAACGGGTTCTGGGCGCGCGAGGAACGGAACGAGCTCCGGCTGGCCGCGCGGGCGCTCGGCGTGGCGGTCGAGCTGCACTACCTGGAGGCGCCGGTCGAGGAGCTCTGGCGACGCCTCGAGGTTCGCAACTCACGCGCCCTGCCTGGTGTGGTGCCCATCCCGCGTGAAGATCTCGAGAGGTGGGCACTCCAGTTCGAAGCCCCCGACGCCGCCGAGCTCGCTCTGTTCGACGGCGAGTAGGTCCCTGGGTTCGCAGCTTCATCCGGCCTGACCACGCGGGACCTCTATCGTCGCGTGCGTGATGCGCAGACGACTGGCGGGCCTCCTCCTCGCGGTAGGGGTCGGGACCGGTGCCGTGACTGCGTGTCACCTCGGACCGGTCGTCGCGCCCGTGTTCTGCTCGGCGACGAACCTCGCCGGCCCGGACTCGGTCACGCTCAGCCCGGGCCAAGGGGTGTCCTTCGACGAGCCGGGGCCATGCGTGGGCATCACACGGCCGAGCCCCTCCACGTTCGCCCTCCCCACCGCGGGGACCTACAAGGTGACGTTCAAGGGCGACACCGAACCGACGACGCAACCGAGTGCGTTCGCGCTCGAGCTCAACGATGTGCTGACGACCGTCGATGCGCAGACGCAGGCGGACGGCTCCCCCGTGGTGGCGACCGGGTCGATCGTGGCGACGGCCGGATCCACGCTGCGGGTCGTGAACTCCGGGACCGAGACCATCGAGCTCTCCACCGGCCGCTCGGCCTCGATCACCGTCCGCCGGATCGGGTGATCCCGCCGCAGATCGCCGTCGGACAGGCGCAGAGGCGATGAGTTCGGGTTCGGCGAAGCGTCCCGCTGACATGGAACCCGAATACGTAGCCGTGTCCACGACGATCGATGCTGCCCCGGAGGCGGTGTTCGCGGTGCTGGCCGACCCGTCCTCGCACGCCGCCATCGACGGCACCGGCTGGGTGCGCGGGTCCCTGGACGGCGAGCGCATCACCGCCGCCGGCCAGGTGTTCCGGGTGGCGATGTACCACGAGAACCATCCGGACGGGGACTACGAGATGGCCAACCTGGTCGAGGTGTTCGACGAGCCGAAGGCGATCGCGTGGCGGCCCGGGACGGAGGCGCCCGAGACCGGGGAGCTCAGCTTCGGCGGCTGGACCTGGCGCTACGACCTCGAGACGACCGGCCCGTCGCAGACGAAGGTGACGCTGACCTACGACTGGTCGGAAGTGCCGCCCCACATCCGGGAGTACATCCAGTTCCCGCCGTTCGGGCTGGACCACCTCGACCGCTCGCTGCAGCACCTGTCCGACCTCGTCGGCTAGGTCATCCGCTCGCCAGTGGCGGGCCGACGATGGTGGCGTCGTACCGCGCTGCAACTGCGATCAGCTCACCGATGTCGGGCTCGGTCGTCCCCGGGAGGTGTGTTCGATCGGGGACGGGCACACCGACCTCGCGGTAGAAGGCCTCGAATCCGCCGGGCGCAGTGATGGCGAGCATCCGACACGCGGCCGACCGACAGATCCAGGCGAGCTCGGTCCCCGGCGGGGCGCAGACCCAGGTGCCGGCCGTTGCGTCGGAGCGTTCGCCGCCCAACGAGAACGTGACCTCACCTTCGAGCACGTAGATGCCGACGGTGCGGGCATGGACATGGGCAGGTGGACCCGACCCCTCGAACCCGAGGAACTCGACGGCCGCGAACGCTCCGTCGGTCTGCTCGGAGTCCGCCTTGATGGTGTCGAGCGAATCGAACATCCAGAGTGCTTCCCCGTCACCGGGGGCAAGTGTCGTCGCCGCCATGTGGCCTCCTCTTCGACCTAGCCGTCTAAACTCCGATCCAGAGTCTTTGTAACTCTGAATCGGAGTCATGGCAAGCGACCTGCGACCGTTCTCGTACCCCGTGCTCGCGCTGGTGGGCGATCGAGGCGCGGGCGCCCACGACATCGCCGACATGATGCGGCGGACCATGTACTGGGCGGCCGCCCAGAGCCAGTGGTACGCCGAACCGAAGCGGCTGGCCGGCAGCGGCTACCTGAGCGCACAGCGCCTGCCGGGGAAGACCACGGACCGCACCCACTACAAGCTGACAGCCAAGGGCAGGCGAGCACTGCGGGAGTGGTTGGCACAACCAGCGGCGTTCCCACGCATCCAGAGCGAAGCGTCGGTCCGCCTCCTGGCGGGAGACCTCGTCGACGACGAGACGATCGTTCGCAGCCTCGTCGCGATGCGCCCGGTTCTCGATCGGCTGGACGCCGACCTCGATCGTGACGAGGCGATCGCTCTCGGCATCCCGGAGCGAACGCGCTACCTGCTGCTCAACCACCGCCTCGGGCGACGCCTGGTCGAGGCGATCCGCGAATGGATCGCCGAGGTCGAGGACGAGCTGGCAGCTGACCGCGGGACGAGGCGGTGAACGGCGTCGACGTCGTCGAGCCACGGACCGTGCAGCCAGGTCCGAGCCGGGCGAGCGGAGCGGGCGAGGATCCGCCAGACTTCGGTCCCTGACGGACGGAAGGAAGGAACGGGCCCATGGCTCCCACCCTCATGGTGTCGGTCGACGAGCTGGCGGCGCTGCAGCTGTTCGAGGCGTGCGCGCCCGACGACCTCTCGGGTGTGGCCGCTGCCGTCACCGGGACGCGCCGGGTCCCCGACGGCGAGGTGGTGTGCCGCGAGGGGGAGAAGGCCGAGAGCTGGTGGATCGTCGCCGACGGCTACGCCGACGTGACCGTGGCGGGGCTGTACGCCGCCACGATCGGTCCGGGTGAGTCCATCGGCGAGCTGGCCCTGCTCGACGGGGAGCCGCGCGGCGCAACCGTCACCGCGGTCACCGACCTCGTGCTGCACGAGGTCGACGGCGACGCGTTCCGCTCCGCGCTGCTGGCCAGCCCACGGGTCGCGGTGGCCCTGCTCACCGAGCTGGCCCAGCGGCTGCGGCGCTCCAACGAGCGCCCGGCCCGGCCGGTGGTGCTCCCGGCCGCGGTGCCCGCCACCGCCGCCGCGGCCCCGTCGGTCGACCCGTCCGGCGTGCGGCAGCTCGATCCGATGGCGCCCGGCTTCCTCGACGATCCGTCGATCCAGCTCGCCGCGCTACGCGAGGACGCACCCTGCCACTGGTCCGATGCGATGCACTCCTGGGTCGTGCTCCAGTACGACGACGTGCACCGGCTCATGCGCGACCGGACCCTGCTGGGGTCGGTCACGACGCTCGACCCGCCCGATGTCGAGCCCCGCCGTCGCGGGGCCAAGATGATGATCCGACGCGACGGTGCCGATCACCTGCGCCTGCGGCGGCTCGTCTCCCGGGTGTTCACCCCCAAGGCGATCAGCCGGTGGGGTGAGCGAGCCGAGGAGATCGTCGCCGGGCTCCTCGACGGACTCGCGGACCGCGACGTCTTCGACGTCATGGACGAGTACGCGCTCATCGTGCCGGCGCAGATCATCAGCGAGATGCTCGCGATGCCGACCGAGGACATGGACCAGCTGCGGGAGTGGTCGCACACGTTGACCCCGGGCCTCGACCCGTTCATCACGGAGGCCGAGGAGGCCGCCGCCGAAGAGGCCGGCCGCGCCATGACGAAGTACGTGGAGCAGGTGGTCGCCGACCGGCGCGACAAGCCCGGCGACGACATCCTGACCGCCCTGCTCCAGGCCGAGGACGCGGGAGAGGTCCTCGACGACGAGGAGGTCATCGCCCAGATCCTGCTGCTGTACATCGCCGGTCACGAGACCACCCGGAACCTGATCGGCAACGGGCTCGTCCACCTGTTCCGGTTCCCCGACCAGCTCGACCGCCTGCGGGCCGACCCGGCGCTCGACGCCAACGCCATCGAGGAGGTGCTCCGCTTCGAGAGCCCCGCCCAGCTCACCCGCCGGCTCGCCTTCGCCGACATCGAGGTCGCCGGGGTGACCATCCCGGCGCGGAGCCACGTGACGCTCTACCTGACCTCCGCCAACCACGACCCGCGGAAGTGGGGGCCGACCGCCGACCTGCTCGACGTCGCCCGGCCCGGTGCGAACGAGCACACCAGCTTCGGCGGGGGACCGCACTTCTGCCTCGGCAACGCCCTCGCCCGCCTCGAGGCCCGCATCGCGCTCCCAGCGCTCATCCGGCGCTTCCCCCGGCTCGCCCCGGTGGACGACACGCCGCACTGGGAGCGCCGCATGGTCCTCCGCGGCCTCTCGGAGCTGTCCGTCACCAGCCGCTGAGCCCGCGGGCGCGGTCAGCGGGCCTGGCGTGGACCTGGCCCCGAGCGCCTTGCTCGGCGCGGCGCTGCACCCCTCGGAGCAACCGGCGCACACTCGCCACGTGCCCGCCGCTGCCGCGCCGGTACCTCCAGCCCCACGGGGAGCGCGCGCCCTACTGCGCGGCAACCCGCATGCCGACGACGTCGCCGGTGTGCAGCGCCTTGCCGGCGATGCCCCACTCGCCGCTGGCGACCTCTTCGATGGTCACCCACGTCACGGGCCGCATGGCCTCGCCTTCGACGCTGACCATCGCGTCGGTCAGCTTCTCGATGATCGATGCCTTCTCGGTTGCGTCGAACACGCCTTCGATGAGCTTCACCTGGATCAGGGGCATTGGGTCTCCTTGGTTGGTTGGATCGGCGGACGTGACGTCATCGCCGTGCGATGGCGTGGCGCCCGAGGAACTCGGCGATCGCCTGGGCGACGGGTTCGGGCTGCTCGATGTGGAGCAGGTGGCCGACGTCGGGGATCGTGCAATCCTCGACCTCCGGGAGCGAGGTGCGCAGGAACGCGGCGACCTCGACCCACAGCTGCTGCGTGCGGCTGCCCAGCACCGACAGCGTCGGCTGGCCGACGGCCGCGGCCTGCTCGGGCCCGAAGGTCCACTGGGTGAGGGCGGGGAGCTCGACCCCGAAGAAGGTGTCGACGTCCTTGACCGCCTGCTCGAGGGCGCCGGGCACGCGGCGGTCGAGGAGGCTGCGGCAGGCGGCCGGGTCGAGCCCGCTCACCGCGCTCGAGGAACATCGTGAGGGCCGCCTCGTGCTCGCCCTGGGCGTACGCCTCGAACACCGGCCCGGCGCCCTCGAGGAAGGCCTCGCCGCTGGGCACGGAGAAGACCGAGAGCTCGAGCAGGACCAGGCTGGCCACGCGCTCCGGTTCGTCGAGCGCCAGCTGCGCGGCGACGGCGGCACCGCTGGAGTGGCCGACGACGTGGGCCCGTCGCACCCCGAGGTGCTCGAGCAGGGCCGCGGCGTCGGCGGTGTGGTCGCCCACCGTGACGGCCCCCTCGGTGTGGGTGCTCCCGACCCAGCCCCGCTTGTGGTAGCGGATCAGCTGGTAGCGGTCGGCGAGCGACGGCTGCGACACGAGCGGGAGGAACCCGTCGGCCAGCACCGGGCTGATGAGCAGCACCGGCTCGCCCGACCCTGTCACCTCGTACTCCAGCTCGATCCCGTTGATGGTTGCGATCTGCATGGCTCCTCCTCGAGACGACGCATCTGCCACGGGACTCGTGGCCCTGCCCTGGAGGCGTGACGAGGGGTGTTACCCGGGTAACTCGCGCCGGGATGTGCCACGGTGTCTGGCGGGCTGGACCCGTGCCAGCGGGATCCGGGGGTGCGCGATGAGCGATGGCAGCGCCGGCGACGTCGTCGAGCGGGCCCGCGAGGCCGCCGCCCGAGGGGCGTGGCAGGACGCGTTCGCCCTGTTCTCCGAGGCCGACGCGGACGGCCTGGTCGGGACGGCCGATCTCCCGATGTTCGGCGAGGTCGCCTACAGCGCGGGTCACCTCGATGCCACCATCGACCTGTGGGAGCGGGCCTACGCGGAGCTCGATGCCGCGGGTCAGTCCGTCCCGGCCGCGGGTGCGGCCGTCCGCGTCCGCGATGCACCTGCTGTTCGACACGGCGCTCATGGCGCCGGTCCGTGGCTGGCTCGGCCGGGCGGAGCGGCTGCTCGACCCGGAGGGGGCGACGCCGGCCCATGCCTGGCTCGCGGTGGTCCGCAGCTACGAGCGGCTCCTCATCGGCGACCGGAAGACGGCGCTGTCCTGTGCCCGGCAAGCGAGCGAGATCGGTTCGACGTGCGACCCGGCGGCGGCGGCCATCGGGCGCGTCGCCGAAGCGCGCATACTCATCCTCGAGGGTGACGTCGTGGCCGGACTCGCCCTGCTCGACGAGGCGGGGGTCGCCGCGACCTCCGGCGGCCTGGACCCGCTGTCGACCGGTGTCGTCTACTGCGAGCTCGTGTGCGCACTGCAGGGCCTCGCGCAGTACGACCTCGCGGAGGAGTGGACCGAAGCGATGGAGCGGTGGTCGCGGACCAACGCCATCGGCAGCCTGCGCGGGCGCTGCCGGGTCCACCGTGCCGAGATCCTCCGATTGCGCGGGTTGTGCCAAGACGCCGAGGACCAGGCCCTCCTGGCCTGCGACGAGCTGCGGCCGTTCCTGCGCCGGGAGATGGGATGGCCGCTGACCGAGCTCGGCCGGATCCGGATGCGCCGAGGCAACATCGACGGGGCGGAGGAGGCCTTCACGGCGGCGCACCACGCGGGATGGGATCCGCAGCCCGGCCTCGCGCTGGTGCACCTGGCCCAGGGCGATGTCGCCACGGCCGCGACGTCGATCCGCGAGGCGCTCGACAGCCCCTCGCTGGTGCCCTCGAAGGAGCTCCCTCCGAGCAACGACCTGCGCCGGGCACCGCTCCTGCAGGCGCAGGTCGAGATCGCGATCGCGGCTGGGGACCTCGCTCGGGCCCGGTCGGCGTCCGACGAGCTCGCGGTCGTGGCCGCCCGGTTCGAGAGCAAGGCGCTCGGCGCGTGCTCGCTGGATGCCCGGGCGAGGGTGTCCCTCGTCGACGGCGACGCCGCTCAGGCGGAACGGCTGTTCTCGGACGCCGCGCAGGCGTGGGGCGCCGTGGGTGCCCCGTACGAGGCGGCGATCGCCCGACTGGGCCTGGCCGACGCCTGCCAGGCACTCGGCCGCGACCACCGGGCCGGCCTGGAGCGGGACGCCGCCCGCGCCGCGCTCGATCTGATCGTGGACGAACCGTCGATCGCACCCACGCCGCGGCGCATCGCCGACGATCGGCCCGATGCCGGTCCGACCCGGGCGGGCAACGTGTTCCGGCACGAGGGCGACCACTGGCTGGTGGTGTTCGACGGGCGGACGGTGCGGCTCCGCGACCGCAAGGGGATGCGGTACCTCGCTCGGCTCCTCGCCGACCCCGAGCGCGAGCTCCACGTGCTCGACCTGGTCGCGGCCGAGGCCACGGGTGGCGCTCGGGACGAGCGCGAGGCGCGGATCGGTCGCGCCCCACTCGGGGACGCCGGCGAGATGCTCGACCCCCAGGCGAAGGAGGCCTACCGCCGGCGGCTGGCCGAGCTCGAGGAGGATCGCGACGACGCGCGGGCGACGGGCGACGAGGTGCGGGAGGCGCAGGCCGATCTCGAGCGGGACTTCCTCGTCCGCGAGCTGTCACGGGCCGTCGGGCTCGGCGGGCGGGCCCGGCGGGCGGGCTCGGCCTCGGAGCGGGCGCGGGTGGCCGTGACCCGCGCGATCCGGCAGGCGATGACGCGCATCGGGGAGCAGCACCGGGAGCTGGCCGACCACCTCGGCCGGACCATCCACACGGGCACGTACTGCTGCTACCAGCCGGACCCGCGCATCCCCGCGGACTGGGAGCTCTGAGCCGGGAGCCCGACCTAGCCGGAGGTCGACAGGCGGGCCAGCGCGGGGTCGTCGCTGCGGCCGTCGACCGCCAGGAGGAAGGTGTCGTCATCCAGCTCGACGTCGAGGCCGTCACCCTGGACGCGTACACGACCGGGGCTCGTGACCTCGGCCGACAGCTCGGTGTGCACCTCGTTCAGCGCGAAGCGCGCGAAGGGCAGGCGCCAAGCCCGCCGTACGGCGCGGTCGGAAGCGTCGTCGGGCACCGCGATGTCGTCCGCGTGCACGGCCAGCTCGGTGGCGACGTGGAAGGCCTGCCAGCGAGCCGGGTAGTCGCCCACGCTCGTGTCGACCGTGCCGTCGCCACGGGACCGGAAGCCCTCGCGGCTCTGGGCATCGCGGGTGCGCCAGACCTCGAGCAGCTGCGACGGGCTCCGATCGGCCAGGGCCCGGATCCCGAGGTCGTTGAAGCCGGCCAGATCGGTGGCGCCGCGCGCCGAGAGGGAACCGAGGAACTCCTCGACCCCACCGGCCAGGCACGCGGCGTGGTAGTCCTCCCCGGCGAGCAGGTGCGCGAGGACGTCCCGTACCGACCAGCCCGCGCACCGCGACGGCCGCGCCCACGCCGGGTCGTCGTCGGCCTGGCCGGCCAGGTGGGCCTCGATGCGGGCGGCCTCCCGGTCCCATGCGTCGTGGGGGTCGAGTCCCTCGAGGAGCGAATCGTCGGGCATCCCTCCATCCTGCACCTCTGCTCCCACGGTTGCTGCTGACGCGTAGGGTCGCGCGCGTGGACCTGGGGGAGCGCGGCGACCTGCCGGCCCTGCGGGCGCACTCGCTGGTGGCGTTCAACACCGCGACCGCGTCCGCCAACCGGATCCACGACGACGCGGTCGCGCAGCAGCTCGGCTTCCGCGGCGGCCTGGTGCCGGGCGTCGACGTGTACGCGTACCTCACGCACCCACCGGTCGCGGCGTGGGGACGCGACTGGCTCGAGCACGGCACGCTGCGGGCGCGGTTCCTCGAGCCGGTCTACGACGGCGACCGCACCGAGGTGGTGCCGGTGCCGAGCCGCGGTGGCGGCCCCGGCGCGCTGGAGGTGCACGACCCGTCCGGCACGATCTGCGCGAAGGCGGACGCGGCGCTGCCGGACCGGGTCGACGTGCCCAAGGCGGCCGACTGGCCGGAGGTCGCGCAGCTCGACGACCCACCCGCCGCCAGGCCGGCGCACCTTGTACCGGGCACGCCGATGGGCCTCGAACCCCACGGGTTCCACGCGGAGAACGCGACCGCCTACCTGGCCGACGTGCGGGAGGACCTCCCGCTGTACGCCGAGGACGGCATCGCCCACCCCGGCTGGCTGCTCCGGGACGCCAACTACGTGCTGTCGGCCAACGTCCGGCTCGGGCCGTGGATCCACGTCGAGTCGAACGTCCGGTACTTCGACCTGGTCCGGGACGGCGACCTGGTGTCGGCCCGGGCGGTCGTGACCGACGAGTTCGAGCGCCGGGGCCACCGGTTCGTGACCCTCGACGTGCTGCACCTGGCCGGCCCGTCGGGCGACCGGCCCGTGGCCCGCACCGAGCACACGGCGATCTACCGCCCCCGCGGCACCTGAGGAGCGGTCAGCGGCCGGCGATGTGGGCGGCGACGAGCTCGTCGACGCGGTCGGGAGGGAACGCCGGGGCCGCCTCGACCTCGCGCTCCTCCCACACGATCACGGTCACGACGCTCGTGCCGACGAGCAGCACCACCCCGAGGGCCAGGGCCCAGGCCCCGAGGAGACCGACGGCACCCGCCACCAGCAACAGGGCAGCGAACGCGGCTGCAGGGATCCTGACGTGCACGGGGTGCGCCTCCATCTGACGGGTACTCGTACTCCGCCACGCTCCCCGAACGGTGCCACGCGCAGACGCGCGGGTGGGGGACCCTCGGTTCGGCAGGTCGTGGGTCAGCCGCGCAGCCGCGGCCCGGGCGCCCACGCGAAGAACGACGCGGTGAAGGCGAGCGCGTCGCCGGGGCACGGACCGAGGCCATCGGTCGGGTACGACGTGCCAGTGAAGGTCTCGGCCACGCAGTCGGCCCACTGCTCCTGCGGCGCGCGACCGGTGTAGGGGAACCCGGCAGGCGGGGCGCCGTTGTAGGCGTCGGTGCCGTACAACCAGGCGACGTGGTGCCCCCACTCGTGGGTGAGCACGTTGCGGGCCCGCGCCAGCGTGGACGTGAGGTGCCACTCGCCGATCTCGATGAGCCCGCCCCAGCTCGAGTAGGACGTCGATCCCGCGATGACGAGGACGTGCACGGGCACGGCGGCGAGCCATCGTGTGGGGATCACACCGCCGAGGACCGACATCGCGTACTCGGGGGTGGCGGCGGGCGTCGGGTCGTGGGCCACCGACACGGGCGCGGCAGTGACGGGCGGCGCCGCGGTCGTCGTGGTGGGACGCGGCGCGGTGGTGGGCGGCGGCGCGACCGTCGTCGGCGGTGGCGGGGGAGCGGTCGTGGTGGTGGTCGTGCTGGGGGCGGTGGTGGTGGTCGTGACCAGGGAGGCGCTGGTGGGGAGGACCGAGTGCACGATGGTGCGAGGTTCGGTTCGTGGGGTACGAGCGACCAGGGCGGCGGTGGCGAGGATCCCGACGGTGGCGATCCAGCTGCAGAGGACCGAGATGGGTGGACGGGCGGCCATGGCCCCGGGTTTCGACCGTCGTCAGGTGCTTCTTGAGGCTTCAGAGGCGGGTCAGACGGGAATGAGCCGACGGACTCAGTCCGAACTTCCCGATCGACCGATTTTTCGGTTGTCCACAGGCCCTTGAGTTCGCTCGCGGGTCGAGGAAACATTTGTTGACCTGGTGCATTGCCGAGGGGGGGTGAAATGCTACGGTTCCTGGCGAATCGACACCGGGAGAGGGTGTGTCATCCGTGGCATCCACCCGCCCGGCAACCCCCGGCAGCACGTAAGGAGCCACGTTGACCAAGCCCCAATGGTCGAGGCTGTTCACGATCACCGGAGCGACCCTCGTGGCGCTCTCGCTCGTGTTGGGCCTCACACCAGGACAAGCGTCCGGTGCGACAGCGGAGTACACCGCGCAAGCTCGAGGCCGGGGACTCGAGGTTCGACTCGGCGGCTCCGAGATCCTGGGCGAGCAGACCGCGCAACGCCTGGCGGACACCGACCGCACGCCTGGCACCGCCGTCTACCCGACGATCCCGAACGGTGACGGCTTCCCGGACTGCATCGCGCTGACGTCACCGACGCAGTGCCGCACCGGCCCCGAGGTCGGTGACCTGATCGACATCCCGATCCTCGGTTCGACCAACACGATCTCGGTCGGGTTGTCCGCGGGCGTGATCGCACAGGATGCGGCCGTCAACGACACCGGCTTCTCGCGCGCCTGCGCCGCACTGGTCGGTCCGGGCGGGCAGGTGTCGGTCGACGCGTCGCCGCAGCCCTGCCTCGTCGCCGACCCGCAGGGGCCCGGCGGCATCGTGATCAACCTCACGGGCCTGCTGAGCCTGTTCCGCATCCGCATCGACGGCGTGATCGCGCAGTGCACCGCGAGTGCCGGCGATCCGCTCGCCGTGCCGCCGGTCCCGCCGAGCACCACGGGTTCGAGCAACGTCGCGCACATCGTGGTGGAGACGGCGGTCCCGCCGATCCTGCCGTTCCTCCCGCCCGTGTTCATCCAGGTCCTGAGCATCCCCATCGGCTCGGCACCCAACTCGGACGTGCTGGGCGGGCTGCTCGCGGGCATCCTCGACATCCGGGCCAACGAGCAGTCGACCACCGCTGGCCGGCTCGACATCACCGCCCTCCACCTGACCGTCCTCGGCACGGCGGCGCCCGGCGGTCTCGCCGATGTCAAGGCCGGCCAGGTCAGCTGTGGCCCGAACACCTCCCGGGTGATCGCGGACACGACCACGACGAGCACGACCGCTCCGACGACGTCGACCACGGCGGCACCGACGACGACGGCGGCACCGACCACGACGTCCACGGCACCGGCGACGACCACGTCGACCACGGCACCGGCGACGACCACGTCGACCACCGCTCCGGCGACGACCACGTCGACCACCGCTCCGGCGACGACGACGTCGACCATCGCGGCGACGACCACGTCGACGGCGGCTCCGACGACGACGTCGACCACGGCACCGGCGACGACCACGTCGACGATCGCGGCGACGACCACGTCGACCACGGCACCGGCGAGCACGACGTCGACGGCCCCGGCCATCACGACCACGTCGGCGGCGCCGCTCATCCAGAAGGCGCCGCTCGCGAAGACGGGCACCGACAGCCGCACCACCGCAGCGATCGCCGCCGGCCTCCTCGGCCTCGGCATGGTCGCCACGGGTCGCGGCCTGCAGGTCGAAGCCGAGGGCCTCGACCGACGCCGGCGCCGGCTCTTCGGAGACTGAGCACTGAGGAAGGCGCCGCCCGTCCGATCTCGGGCGGGCGGCGCACTCCACCTCCGAGCCGATGAGAGAACCCCTCGCGCCCAGGACGATCTGGCGCCGCTTCCTCCCCCTGATCGTCGCGGCGATCGCCGCGCTGCTCGTCGTCGCCGTCCGTGAGGACAAGGACGACGTGGGCACCAAGCTCGCGACGGAGCTGCAGGACCGCGTCCTCCGCCAGCAGGCGAGCTCCACGAGCACCACGGCCGCGCCGGATGCCGACGACGGCGGCGAGGACGACGGCGGCGGCGACGACGGGGACAGGGGGACCACCGCGCCGCCCGCCGGGTTGGCCCGCTTGGTGCTCGCCGCTGGGGATCTCCCCGCCGGGTGGAACCAGATCACGTCCGGCGAGAAGGGCTCCAGCGAGGTGTGCCCTGGTCACGATCCCTCCGACGAGGTGGTCCCCCAGGACCTCGCACAGGTCGCGTTCCAGGCCGAGGGCCCGGGCGGGGCGATCAGCAACGCGGTCGCCGAGTTCTCCGACGCGGGCGAGGCCGCCGCCTACGTCGACGCGATCGCTGACGCGATCGAGGCCTGCGGCACCTACAAGCGTGACGGGCGCACCTACCGCCTCGCGCGATCCGGCTCACCGGGCGTGGGCGAGGAGTCGCTGGCGGCGGACCTGAGCGCGACGACGGAGGCCGGGGCGATCGACGGCCGCTTCCTGGTGGCGCGGGTCGGGGCCCGGGTGGCGACGATCGCCTCCGTGTCAGGGGATGGGAGCGACCGGGCGGTCGCGCTCGACGCGCTGCAGAAGGTGGTCGCCCGCCTCTAGGCCGTCACGGGTCGAGGTAGGGCTCGTCCCGGCTCATCCAGTGGCCCTTGCGGTACCGCAGGGTGGTGCCGCACACGTCGCAGACGCCCAGCGGCTCGCCGGTCTCGGGGTCGTGCGCCTCCAGCACGATGTGCCCGTGACAGGTGGTGAAGGGGCACTCGGCCACCGTCATGGCCGCGGAGGCTACCCAGCCCCCCAGGGGCCCGCTCGGGAGACGGATCGGCTCAGCCGAGGGGCGGCAGATCCGGCGGCAGCCCCAGGATCTCCTCGGCGGGCCCGGTCCGGGCCATGGACCGGTAGTGCCGCTCCGCGAACCACCAGCGCCCGTCCTGGTGGGTGTAGCGGTCCTGGTAGACGCCGTGGGCGTGCTGCCAGGTCTCGCTGGGGCGGTCGTGGCGCACCTCCACCATGAAGATGCGGCCCCGGGCCCCGGTGGGCGGATCCCCGGCGGGGGCGGGGTCGAGCTCCACCACGGAGTTGAGGATCACGAAGGTGAAGTGGTCGAAGCGGCCCATGGCCTCGGCCACGAAGGCCCCGAAGGCGTCCGGCCCGACGAGCGTTCGGGGCGGCCGGGTGACCGTGTCCAGGTGGACGGCGGTGTCCGGGAGGAACAGCTCGGTCAGCTCGGCCCAGGCCCGCCGGGTCACCACGTCGGCGTAGCGGGCCTGGAGCCGGCCCAGGGCCATGACGTCGTCGGTCTCGGTCCGGCCCGGCACCGGGTCATCCTGCCCGAGGCGGACGATGCGGGCGCGTCTAGAGCAACCCGGCCTGGGTGACCAGGTGGTAGTTCCAGGTCACGACGCCCAGGTAGACGACGCACACCCAGCACAGCGCGAGCACGAGCGGCCGGCGGATCGGGGCCCGGAGGTGGCGGAGACCGATGAGGATCGGCAGCGCCGCCTTGACCAGGACCCCCCAGCTGCTCTCGACCAACGGCGCCATGAGCGGGTTCGCCTCCTGGCCCAGGCCCAGCGCGAGCACGTGCCGGGTGATCAGCAGGTCGAGCAGGTTCAGGATCACGATGCCGACGACGGCGATCGTGCGGAGCTGGTCGAGGTCCCCGTCCTCGATCGTGGCGGCGGCGTCGAACCGGGCGAGAGGACCGGGGGGCACGGGCAGGGTCTGGGTCGCGGTCTGGGTCATGAGGTGACTGCTTCCACCCCGAGCCCCTCGACTCCTCCCCGGCAGCCCAGAAAGGATGATCAGCGCCGCTTGGACGCGCGCTTGGCCGCGGTGGCCTTGCTCGCCTTGCGGGCCACCCGACGGGGCACCTTCACGTCGGCGTCCGCCTCCTCCGCGTCTTCGGCGTCCTCGACGTCCTCCTCGATCCGGATCGCAGCCTTGGCGGCCTTCGCGGCCTTCGCGGGGCGGGGCGCCTCGGCGTCGCCCATGCGGGCGACGATGCGGTCGGCCAGGTCGTCGAGCTGCCGATCGGACAGCTCCACCGCCTCGCCGCGGGCGTCGGTGCGGATCGAGATCCGGCGCCGCAGCGCGGTCATCTCGTTGGTGAGGGACTCGAGGACGGCCGCGCTCGGGAACGACCCGTCGCCACCCCCCGCGCCCGCCACCGCCTCGGCGAGATCCTCGGGCAGCCGCTCGTCGAGCAGCTCGCGGACCGTCTCGCTCAGCGAGTCCAGGTTCGCCTCCACCCGCTCGAGCGGGCCGGACACGCTGCGCTCGATGGCCGCGCTCATCGCCGGCGTGAGGCGGTTCGCGTCGCGGCCGCGGCCGCCGCCCCCGGAGCCGACCGACTCGGTCAGGTGGTCGAGGCGCTCCACGACCGAGGTCTGATCGGGGATCTCGAGCATGACCGCGCGCAGGCCCGTCATGTCGGTCTGCAGCTGGTCGAGGCGCAGGTCGATCTGGTCGACCACGTCGCCGAGGCCCTTCACGTTCACGTGGCGGACGCGCTCCTCGACGCCGTCCACGATCTGCGTGCCGGTGGCCCGCACCCGCTGCGTGATCTCCTCGAGGATGCGCACGGCCGCGCCCTCGATGTCGCGCGCCAGCAGGTTGCGGTGCTCGGTCAGCAGGTTGGCGATGCCGCTGCCGAGGGACGCGCCGAGCGCCTCGATGCTCGCGGCCAGCTCGGCGCCCGTGACCAGCGACGTGTCGCGATCGCCCACGCCTGCCTCGAGGGCCGCGCGGAGCTGGCCCAGCTCGGCCCGCAGGTCGGCCAGCAGCGGGCTGAGCGTCCCGAGGTCGGGACCGGGCGGAGGGGGCGGGGGCGGCTCCGCGGCGCGCCGCGCGCGGGGTGTGGACGGACGGGCCTGCGGATCCGCGGCGGCCTCCTTGGCCCAGTCCTCGTCGCTGATGGGACGGTCGAACCGCTCGCCGGTGGCCGGGGTGGACCAGGAACGAGGGGTGCGACGGCGGGGCCGACCCGCCGGCTCGGTCTCGGCGGACGCCGGCTTCTCGCCGCTCGCCGGTTGATCTTCGAACCGCATCGGTGGTCCTCGGTGGGTGACGGCGCCGTCGCCCGGCGACGGCGTGGAGCCAGCAGGCTAGCCCCCTTCACATGGGAACGAGCCACGATGCCGCCCGCGCGGCCGGGGGCGCAATACTGTCTTGAGCCGGCAGACGACCGTCGTCCGACGCAGCCGTCCGCCGCACGCGCCCCCGAGCACGAGGTTCTCCACGCCAGTGAGCAAGCCCCCGCAGGACTCCGGCAGCGGCCCCCGCATCCGAGCCCGAGCGCGCGGCGGCACCGGCACGATCCGGCCCGAGGTGGTCGACGCGCTCGGCGAGCTCGAGAAGTCGCTGTCCGAGGTCGCGAAGTGGGAGCAGCTCCTCGCCGGTCGGCCCGACGGCGGTCCGGTCATCCCCGTGCTGCCCGAGGGCTACGTCGGGCTGTCGTCCGAGGCGTTCCTGCCCACGCGGGACGACGAGCCCTTCGCAAAGCCGGAGTCCGAGCGCGACGCCGCCGACAAGGCCGACCACGTGCTCGACCTGCTGACCATCCCGGTCGGGCGCGAGACCGTGCGCCAGGGTGCTCCCAGCGCCGCTGATCGCGTCGACGTGCCCGCCGCGGCGCCGCTGCTGGCCGAGTTCCACGCCGCGCCGCCCACGATCGCACCCGCCGACGGCTCGGTGCTGTGGGCAGCGCGCACGGTGGACCCGGCCACGGCTCCGGTCGAGCAGGTCGACGACGGCATCGGCAAGCGCCGGCGCAACGCCCGCGTCCTGAGCTGGGCCGGCGCCGTCGTGCTCGTCGCAGGCGCCGCGCTGTGGTTCGTGCCCGATCGCTCGAAGGACGACGCCGACGACGGGCAGCTGCCGGCCGTGGAGATCACCACGACGACCCGGTCGAGCACGCAGATCCTCACGCCCGACGAGACCGTGACGCCGTCCAGCGAGGTCACCACGCCGGACACCACGCCAGCGACGACGCGGACGACCCGCAAGGCGTCGACGGCCACGACGAAGGCCACCACGCCGGCGACGTCACCGCCCACGACCCCGGTCACCGTGGCTCCGATCCGCACGGTCCCGGGCCCGCCTACGACCGATACGACCGTCCCGGACACCACCGTGCCGGACACCACGTCGACGACCGCTCAGGTCGCCGAGCCCCCGCCCGCACCGATCCCCTGACCCCGCGAACTCGTCGACCATTGTCAACGGGAACGCTGACAAAGGTCGACGGGTTCGCGGGGTTGGGCTACTCCTCGTCCTCGTCGTCGTCGGCGAAGCGGCGGCTGGGGGCGGCGCGACCGGCCACCCGGGGCAGCCGGCCCCGCACCTCGGCGGCGAGCTCGTCGACCGCCCGGCGCACGTCCTCGTCGGCCCGCTGCATGCGCACCCAGTAGTTCTGGGGCGGCATGTTGTCCCACTGGTGCCGCATGAGGGAGCGGGCCGAGTCGGTCAGCTCGTCCACCGCGGTCGTGAGGGCCTGGACCTGCCGGGTCACGAAGTCGATCTGCGACATCTGGGACTCGAGGCGGGCGACCGACTCGATGAGGCGCTCGAGCACGCTGTTGTCGCGCAGCTCGTCGAGGGTGGCGGGATCGAGCTCGAGCTCGATCAGCGCGTTCGAGAGCGCCCGGTCCACGGTGTCGCCCACCGCGGTGAGCAGGTGCTCCGGGAGGCGGTCGGGGATGACCGGCACGACCAGCGGTGCCGCGGGGGCGGCGGGCTGTGCGGTTTGGATGGCGGGGCCGATGGGCGCAGAGACGCGATCGGGATGGAGCGCCGCGGGCGTCGCGCCGCGGGGGCGGGCCAGCTCGGCCTGCCACCACGCCGCGTTGTAGCCCGGCGGCTCCTCCTGGGTGGTCGGGTTCGCCCACGGCGCGCTGTGGGGCGCGTCGGGGGCGGGGGGCTGCAACCAGCGCAGCTCGTGGTGGCGCGCGGCCGCGATGGCGACCGGAGGGGTGCGGCCGTCGTGGGCCACGACCTCCCACGTCTCGCCCGGCGGGCTGGCCGCGCAGAAGGTGAGGGACCGCAGGAGCCCGGCGACCGAGTCGATCGGGTGCACCGCGGTGGGGGTCAGCTGGCCGACGGCGTAGCGGTGGAGGCGCAGCTCGGCCGAGGTGAGCGGCAGCAGCTCCTCGATGAGGATGTCCTCCCCCCGGATGGCGAGGCTGGCGAGCATGGCCCCGACGGCCACCTCGCCGGATCGCAGGGCGGCTACCCCGCGGGCGGAGAGGGAGGCGCGGGTCAGCTCGGCCACGAGCTGGGGATCGAGCTCGAGGTAGGACGCCGGCGCGGCCCAGCCGCCGAGGGCAGCGGGACCGGGCACCGACACACCCGGGACGTCGCGGGGGAACGGGTCGAGGTCCGACCCCTCGGTGCCGAAGCGCCGCCGGGGGCGTCCGTCGTCGGGTCCTCGCCGCAGCATGAGCGGGAGCGTAGTGCCGCGGCCGGGTGCCGAAGCTCAGTCCGGGCGGTCAGCCCAGGAGGTTGAAGGTGGATCCGGCGTCACCGGTCGCCGTCTCGTCCGCGAACCGCTCGAGCCACTCCTTGCCCTGCTCGTTGCCCGAGGCGTCGACCATCCGACGAGGCATGGCGGGGAACGAGTAGCCGTCCGGCAGCGGGGGAGCGTTGCGCTCCTTGCGGGCCATGGCCGCCTCGATCACGGGTGCGAGCCGCTTGGCCTTGGCCCGCACGACCGCTTCGTCGCGCTCCTGGAACTCGGGGAGGACCTCACGTCCGAACAGCTCGATCGCCTCGCAGATGTGCTCGTGCTGGTTCCTGCCCGCCTGGAGCACGAAGATCACCTGGTCGACGCCGGCCTCCTCGTAGCGCAGGAGGTACTCGCGGATCTGCTCAGGGGTACCGGTGGCGCCCCGCAGGCCGGTGCTGTCGCCCGACGCCACCTTCGCGCCGAGGCGCTCCTCGGCCAGCGCGGCCTCGACGTCTGGAGAGAAGCCCCGCTCGCCACGCCGCTCGAGGAACTCGGACCACACGTCGGTGACACCGGGCCGGTGGTCGCCGAACACGTAGAAGTGCCCGAGGGAGTAGCCGAAGAAGTTCCCGCCCTCCAGCCCGCGGGCCACCGCCAGCTCCTCGGTCGGCGCGCACATCATCGGGGTCACGCACGCGATGTTGGCGTTCACCGCCTCGCCGACCGGCACGCAGCGCTCCGCGAGGGCCGCCTCGTAGTCGGTGACCCAGTGGAGGGCCTCCTCGGGGTCGATGAACGCGAACGCGAGCGCGCCGATGCCCTTCTCGGCGGCGAGCAGGATCGTGTCCCGCCGCGAGCAGGCCACCCACAGCGGCGGGTGGGGTCGCTGGACCGGCTTGGGCACGACGTTGCGGGGTGGCATCTGCACGAACTGGCCGTCGACCCCGGTGAACGGGTTCTCGGTCATGCAGCGGATGGCCACCTCGAGGCCCTCGAGCCAGGCCTCCCGCTTGGTGACGGGGTCGATGCGGAAGCCGCCGAGCTCCGCCTCGGAGGACGACTCGCCCGAGCCGAACTCCACGCGGCCGCCCGACACGAGGTCGAGCATCGCGACGCGCTCGGCGGTGCGGGCGGGGTGGTTGTAGCCGGGTGCGGTCTGGATGATCCCGTGGCCCAGGCGGATGTTGCGCGTGCGCTGGCTGCACGCCGCGAGGAACACCTCGGGCGCGCTGGAGTGCGAGTACTCCTCGAGGAAGTGGTGCTCGACCTCCCACACCACGTCGAAGCCGAGCTTGTCGGCCAGCTCGACCTGCTCGAGCGCGTCCTGGATCAGCTGCAGCTCGCTCCCCTCGTCCCAGGGGCGGGGCAGCTGGTGCTCGTAGAAGATGCCGAACTTCACGCGGCGGCCTCGTCGTGCGTGGCGAGCGCGTGGAACTCGGCGAGGACGTCCTTCCCGTTGGGCCGTTGGAGGCACCAGTGCTCGACCTCGCCGAGGATGGCCCGGCGGGCGAGCTCCTTGCCGGCACCGAGGGAGTCGTCGAGGCGCTTGTCCCAGAGCTGCCGGATCAGGTCGGCGCCGTCGTACCGCTTGCCGCTCGTACCGACCCAGGTGCGGTCGCGCATCTCGGTGAGCGCCGTCTTCAGGTAGCCCACGTGTGGGGTCTCGTCGGACCGGATGAACGCGACGAGCTCGGCGGCGCGACCCTCGCCCGCCACCAGGTCGGTGTCGGCCAGCCAGTCCTCCGCCCACGCGAAGGTGTGGAACGCCTGCACCTCGATGAGCAGCACGCGGATCATCAGGCCGGCGATGATCTCGAGGTTGACGTCGATGTCGTCGGGCAGCTGGCGGCTCAGGTCGATGCCGCCGGGTGTGCCGGGTTGACCGAAGCCCATCCGCCCGAGCATGGCCTCGATGTCGACCTTCGCGGTGGGGGACTCGAACGCGATGTCACGCGCGGCGAACCACATGTCGCGGTGGCCCGCCTCCTCCTCCCAGCCGGCCTCGTCGCGCCCGTGCGCCTCGAACAGCCCCTTGCCGAGGTGGTCCGTGGCCGTGCCCCGGATGTCCTCCTCGAAGTGCTTCTGCATGTTGCCGGGCTGGAGGAAGCGGATGTTCGCGCCGAAGCCCTCGACGGTGCCGATGCGGGTCAGGGTGGCGATGAGCGGCTCGGGCACCCCGGCGGTGATCAGGTGCCGCGCCTGCGCGACGTTCGGGTAGTTCTCCGGCCAGGTCTCCAGGGGGACATGGAGGATGTCGGTGTCGAAGTCGGCCCGGTGCTTGGCCTGCCACGCCTCGATCGCCGGGACGCGGTGGCGCGTGCGAGGCGAGACGTACGCCCCGGTCGCGTCGAAGCCACCGTGACAGCGCACCCCGCCCTCGATGAGCGGCGCCTCGATCGGGTGGTCGAGCAGCAGCTCGGCCTCCGTGAAGGTGACCTGGTCCGTCGTCATCGTCTCTCCCCCTGGTCCGGCCGGACCCCATCTGTATACTCCTGCGTATACACACGGGGCAAGGATCCCGTGTGGGACCCTCGCCCCATGACGCCTCCCCGCCCCGAGAGCCCCCCTGGACGGCGTCTCCTGCGCCGCGAGGAGCGCCATGCGTCCATCCTGCGGGGGGCCGCCGCCGCCTTCGCCCGCAGCGGCTTCGCCGCGACCTCGATGGAGGACGTGGCCGAGGCCTGCGGCGTCACCAAGCTCATCGTGTACCGGCACTTCGACTCCAAGGAGGAGCTCTACCGGGCCATCCTCCAGCGGGTCTTCGACCGCCAGGCCGAAGAGCTCTTCCGGGGGCTGACCCACGGGGGGCCCGGCGTGGGGGCCCGCACCCTCCTCACCGTGGCCCGGGAGGACCCGGCCGCCTTCGTGCTGCTGTGGCGCCACGCCGCGCGCGAGCCGCAGTTCGCCGAGTACGCCCGGGGCCAGCGCTCCATCGCGGTGCAGGCGACGCGCGAGCTCCTGCACCTGCAGGCCAGCGACCCCGTGCTCGACGCGTGGCTGGCGGAGGTCACGATCGGGTGGCTGGTCGAGGCCGTCCTCACGTGGCTCGAGGTCGGGGACCCCGCGCGTGACGCCGAGCTGATCGAGCGCGCCACCGAGGGCCTGGTCCGTCTCCGCGCCGGATGGGTCGCCCAGCACTCCTGACCCCTAGGATGGTCCGCCCCCCACCGAAGGAAATCCCCTTGGAGCTCCGCGCCGACCTGCGCAACGTGGCCATCGTCGCCCACGTCGACCACGGCAAGACCACGCTCGTCGACAAGATGCTGTGGCAGTCCGGAGCGTTCCGCGCCAACCAGGACGTCGGCGACCGGGTCATGGACTCGATGGACCTCGAGCGCGAGAAGGGCATCACGATCCTCGCCAAGAACACGTCGGTCACCTACGGCGACGTGAAGATCAACATCATCGACACCCCTGGCCACGCCGACTTCGGCGGGGAGGTCGAGCGGGGGCTCTCGATGGTCGACGGGGTGCTCCTGCTGGTGGACGCGTCCGAAGGCCCCCTGCCCGCAGACGCGCTTCGTGCTCCGGAAGGCCCTCGAGGGGCGCCTGCCGGTCGTGCTCGTCATCAACAAGGTGGACCGGCCCGACGCGCGCATCGCCGAGGTCGTCCACGAGGTGGAGGAGCTGTTCCTCGACCTGGAGGCCGACATCGACCAGCTCGACTTCCCGATCGTCTACTGCGTGTCGCGCGAGGGCAAGGCGTCGCTCGAGCGACCGGCGGACGGCGCGGGCCTGCCCGACGGTGCCACGCTCGCACCGCTCTTCGACCTCCTCCTGTCGCGCGTGCCCGCGCCTGCCTACGACCCCGCCGCACCGCTCCAGGCGCTCGTCACGAACCTCGACTCGTCGCCGTACCTCGGGCGTGTGGCCCTGTGCCGCATGGTCAACGGGCACCTCCACAAGGGCGACAACGTCGCCTGGTGCCGGGCCGACGGCACCACCGAGCAGGCCAAGATCACGGAGCTCTTCATCACCGAGGAGCTCGACCGCGTGGCCGCGGAGGAGGTCGGCCCGGGCGAGATCATCGCCATCGCCGGCATCGCGGACATCACCATCGGGGAGACCCTGACGGACCCGGTGGATCCCCGGCCGCTCCCCGTGATCCACATCGACGAGCCGAGCCTCTCGATGACGATCGGCATCAACACCTCGCCGCTGGCCGGGACGGAGGGGTCGCTCCTGACCGCCCGCCTCGTCAAGGGCCGCCTCGACCGCGAGCTGGTCGGCAACGTGAGCATCCACGTGCTCCCGACCGAGCGGCCGGACACCTGGGAGGTGCAGGGTCGGGGCGAGCTGCAGCTGGCCGTCCTCGTGGAGATGATGCGGCGCGAGGGCTTCGAGCTCACGGTCGGGAAGCCCCAGGTGCTCACGAGGGAGATCGACGGCCGGCTGCACGAGCCGGTCGACCGCCTCACGATCGACGTCCCGGAGGACTACCTCGGCGTCGTGACGCAGCTGCTGGCCCTGCGCAAGGGCCGCATGGAGCAGATCATCAACCACGGCACCGGGTGGGTGCGGATGGAGTACCTCATCCCCGCCCGCGGGCTCATCGGGTTCCGCACCGAGTTCGTGACCGAGACGCGCGGCACCGGGCTGCTGCACCACGTGTTCGAGCGGATGGAGCCGTGGGCGGGGGAGATCACCGGCCGGCCGAACGGCGCACTCGTGGCCGATCGGCTCGGGCCCACCACCGGGTTCGCGCTGATGGCGCTGCAGGACCGCGGCGTGCTGTTCGTCGGTCCCGGGGTGCGCGTCTACGAGGGGATGATCGTCGGGGAGAACGCCCGCTCCGACGACATGGACGTGAACCCCACCAAGGAGAAGAAGCTCAACAACATCCGGTCGTCGACGGCCGAGGCGTTCGAGAAGCTGATCCCGCCCCGCTCACTGTCCCTGGAGCAGGCCCTCGAGCTCATCTCCGAGGACGAGTGCGTCGAGGTGACGCCGCAGTCAGTGCGCCTGCGCAAGGTCGAGCTGGACCAGACGATCCGCGCCCGGTCGGCGAAGCGAGCGAAGTCAGCCGACTAGTAGTACCAGGGGTACCCGGACCAGTCGGGGTCGCGCTTCTCCAGGAACGCATCGCGTCCCTCCTGGGCCTCGTCGGTCATGTAGGCGAGGCGCGTGGCCTCGCCGGCGAAGACCTGCTGGCCCATGAGGCCGTCGTCGACGAGGTTCAACGCGAACTTGAGCATGCGCTGCGCGGTGGGGCTCCTCGAGTTGACCTTGGCTCCCCATTCGAGGGCGACCCGCTCGAGGTCGGCGTGCGGGACGACCGCGTTGACCGCGCCCATGCGGTGCGCGTCCTCGGCCGAGTACTCGTCACCGAGGAGGAAGATCTCGCGCGCGAACTTCTGGCCGACCTGGCGGGCGAGGTACGCGGACCCGTAGCCGCCGTCGAAGCTGCCGACGGCCGAGTCGGTCTGCTTGAACCGAGCGTGCTCGCGGCTGGCGAGCGCGAGGTCGCACACGACGTACAGGCTGTGCCCCCCGCCCGCGGCCCATCCGTTCACCACCGCGATCACGACCTTGGGCATCGTGCGGACGAGGCGCTGGACCTCGAGGATGTGCAGGCGCCCGGTGCGGCCGGGATCGATCGTGTCGGCGGTCTCGCCCTCGGCGTAGCGGTAGCCGTCCTTGCCCCGGATGCGTTGGTCGCCCCCCGAGCAGAAGGCCCACACGCCGTCCTTCGGCGCGGGGCCGTTGCCGGTCAGGAGCACGCAGCCCACGTCGGACGACTGCCGGGCGTGGTCGAGGACGCGGTACAGCTCGTCGACCGTGCCCGGGCGGAACGCGTTGCGCACCTCGGGTCGGTCGAACGCGACGCGCACCGTCCCGTGCTCCACGGACCGGTGGTAGGTGATGTCCTCGAGGTCGAAGCCCTCCACGGGACGCCAGGCGGCGGGGTCGAACAGCTCGGAGACCATCGCGACACGGTAGACAAGCGCCATGGAGCATCGACGACTGGGCCGCTCCGGCCTCCAGGTGAGCGTGCTGTCCTTCGGGTCCTGGGTGTCGTTCGGCCCGCAGCTGGACGTGGGTCGGGCCCGGGATTGCCTCGCCGCCGCCCGTGAGGCGGGCGTGAACTTCTTCGACAACGCCGAGGGGTACGCGGAGGGCCAGTCGGAGGTGATCATGGGCAAGGCGATCGCCGAGCTCGGGTGGCCGCGGGAGACCTACGTCGTCTCCACGAAGGTGTTCATGGGGCTCACCGACGCCGTGAACATGCGGGCCACCCTCAACCGCAAGTACCTGCTGCACGCCATCGACGGATCGCTGCAGCGGTTCGGGCTCGACTTCGTCGACCTGCTCTTCTGCCACCGGCCCGATCCGAACACACCGATCGAGGAGACGGTGTGGGCGATGTCGGACATCATCGACCGCGGCAAGGCCCTGTACTGGGGCACGTCCGAGTGGTCGGCGGACGAGATCCGGGCGGCCTGGGAGATCGCGGACCGACACCACCTCCGCAAGCCGGTCATGGAGCAGCCGCAGTACAACCTCCTCGCCCGCCGGCGGGTGGAGCGCGAATACGCCCGGCTCTACGAGGACATCGGCCTCGGGCTCACCATCTGGAGCCCACTGGCGTCGGGGATCCTGACGGGCAAGTACCTCGACGGCGTGCCGGAGGACAGCCGGGCCGCCCTCCCGGGCTACGAGTGGCTGCGGGACCTCCTCGTCAACCCGGCCAACCACGACAAGGTCCGGGCGCTGCTGGGGATCGCCGAGGAGCTCGGCTGCACGCCCGCGCAGCTCGCCCTCGCCTGGTGCACCAAGAACCCGAACGTCTCCACGGTCATCACCGGCGCGAGCAGCGTCGAGCAGGTGCAGGAGAACATGCGGGCGCTGGACGTCGTCCCGCTCCTCACCGACGAGGTCATGGGCACGCTCGGGAAGACGTTCCGGTAGCGACTAGAACTGCACCGTGTCCGCGATCGTCATCTACGAGAGCCTCACCGGGAACACGCGCCGGCGCGTCGGACCTCCTGGCCCGGGGGCTGACCGCCAACGGGCTGCCGACGACGGCGTGCCCGATCGTCCACATCGACTACCAGGCACTGTCCGAGGCGGACCTGGTGATCGTGGGCGGGTGGGTCGACGGCCTCTTCGTGGTGGGCCAGCGCCCGGGCCGGGCGGGGCGCTTCGCCAAGATGCCGAGCATGGTGGGCAAGCGGGCGGTGGTCTTCCTGACCTACGCGCTCGACCCCGGCAAGGCGCTGCAGAAGCTGTCGGACGCGGTGGTCGCCCGCGGTGCCGAGGTGCTCGGTGGGGTGACGATCCGCCGCGACCGCCTGGACGAGGGTGTCGCCGACCTGGTCGAGCGCATCCTCGAGGTCACCGCGACGGCCTGACCGTCAACCGGACCAGGGGCCGAGGCCGCCGATCCGCTCCACCGTGATCCGCACGATGGAACCGGGCGGCGGGTCGTCCATCGGGGGGAAGCGGACGTCGGGCCCGACGTAGACGCGGGCCAGCTCCTGCAGCAGCTCCGGCGCGCCCCCCGGCTCGACGCGCGCCGTGCCGTGCAGGACGAGGTGCTCGCGCATCCCGATCTCGTTGCGCTCGGGGGACTCGATCGAGAGGCTGATGCGCGGATCACGCTCGAGGTTGCGCAGCTTGCGCCACGGGCCGAGCGAACCGAAGACCACCTCGTCGCCGTCGAGGCCCACCCACACGCAGCTCACCTGGGGCCCGCCGTCGGGGTCGAGCGTCACGACGTGGGCGAGGTGGGGCCCCTCGATCAGGGCACGGACGCTCGCAGGGAGGGCGACCATGGCGGCAGCGTACGGGTCGGCGCGGCCGATGCAGCACCCCGGTACCGTCCCCGTGTGCCCGACCCGACGCTCGGCCCCGCCGTCGAGGCGATGCTCGCCGAGTGCCGCGCGGCGCTGGGCGAGCGGGCGGTCGTGACCGACCCCGACGTCGTGGCGGCGCACACCGCGGACTGGACCGGCATGTGGCGGGGCACCTCGCCGGCGGTGCTGCGCCCGGCAGACACGGCAGAGGTCGCGGCGATCGTGCGCCTCGCCCGGACCCACCGCGTGGCGCTCGTGCCCCAGGGGGGCAACACCGGGTTGGTGGGCGGCAGCGTGCCGCACCGGGGGGAGCTGGTGCTCGACCTGCGTCACCTGGATCGGCTCGACCCCGTGGACCGCGCCGCCGCCCAGGTGACCGTCGGCGCGGGGGTGCCGCTCGCGGTGCTCCACGCGCACGCGGCCCACGCCGGGCTCGCGTTCCCGGTGGACCTCGGCGCTCGCGACTCGGCGACGGTGGGCGGGATGGTGGCGACCAACGCCGGTGGGCTCCAGGTGGTGCGCCACGGGTCGATGCGGGCCCAGCTCCTCGGGGTCGAGGCCGTGCTGGGCACCGGCGAGGTGGTGGCGGCCAACCTCGCCGGGCTGGTGAAGGACAACACGGGCTACGACCTGCCCGGGCTCCTCTGCGGCAGCGAGGGCACCCTCGGCGTGGTGACCGCGGCTCGGCTGCGCCTCGTGCCGCTGCCCACCGCGCACGCCACCGCGCTCCTGGCGCTGCCGGACGTGGCGACGGCCGTGGCCGCGCTCGGCGCGCTGCGGGCCGCGCCCAGCCTGCATGCGGTGGAGCTCGTGCTCGGTGCCGGGCTGGAGGTCGTGGCCGCCCATCTCGGGACGGCGCCGCCGTTCGATCCGCTGCCTCCCTGCGCCCTCCTCGTGGAGCTGGCCGGGGACGGAGAGCTGCTCGACGAGCTGGGTGGCCTGCTCGACGGGCTGGGTGACCTGGTGCGGGCCAGCGCGGTCGCCACCGACGACGCGGGCCGCCGGCGTCTGTGGCGTTGGCGGGAGGACCATCCGGAGGCGGCGGTGGCGCTCGGTGTGGTGCACAAGGCGGATGTGTCGATCCCGCTGGCCGAGATGGCGGGGTTCGTCGCGCGCGTGGACGAGGTGGTGGCGGCGCGTGCGCCGGGCGCGCCGCTGCTCGTGTACGGGCACCTCGGTGACGGCAACCTCCACGTCAACGTCTCCACCCCGGGGACCGACGACGGCGGGGCGATCGATGCGGTGCTGGACCTCGCGCTCGAGCTCGGCGGGAGCGTCAGCGCGGAGCACGGCGTCGGGGTGCACAAGCGGGAGTGGCTGGTACGACAGCGCGGAAGCGCGGCTGTCGCCGCGATGCGCGCGATCAAGGCCGCGCTGGACCCGGACGGCATCTGCAACCCCGGCGTGCTCCTGCCCGAGCCCGAGCCCGAGCCGGCATGAGGTTCCTCCGCGGTCGGGCGCTCGCGGTCGCCCTGGGCGTCGTCGGTGCGCTCGGGCTGGCGGTGCTCGTGGTGGCCCCGGTGGTCGCGCTCGCGGTGCGGGCGCCGTGGTCGGATGCCGCCGGCCTCCTGGGGGAGCCCGCCAACCGCACGGCCCTGCGCCTCTCGCTGGTCGTGTCCGCGAGCGCGCTGGTGCTCTCGGTGCTGGTGGGGTTCCCGATCGCGTGGGTGCTGGCCCGGTTGGAGGTGCCGGGCCGCCGCCTTCTGCGGGCGCTGGTCACGCTGCCGATGGTCCTCCCGCCCGTGGTCGGCGGGGTCGCCCTCCTGGTCGCGTTCGGCCGGCGCGGCCTGCTGGGCCAGTGGCTCGACGACTGGTTCGGGGTGCGCCTCGCCTACACGACCACGGCGGCGGTGCTCGCCGCCACGTTCGTCAGCCTGCCGTTCTTCGTGGTGACGGTCGAGGCGGCGCTGGCCGGCGTCGACCGCCGGCACGAGGAGGTGGCCCGCACGCTCGGGGCGCGGCCGGCGACCGTGCTGCGCCGCGTGACGCTGCCGTCCATCCGCGGCGCGCTGGGCGCTGGGTCGGCGCTGGCCTGGGCTCGCGCCCTCGGCGAGTTCGGCGCCACCATCACCTTCGCCGGCAGCTTCGAAGGCCGCACCCAGACCATGCCGCTCGCGATCTCCCGCACGCTCGAGCAGGACGTGGGGAGCGCCATCGTGCTCAGCCTCGTGCTGCTGGCCGTCTCGGTCGCGGTGCTGGCGGCGCTGCGGTCGCGGTGGTGGACGTCGTGAGCGGCGCGCTCGAGATAGCGGGACGAGCGCGCGTCGGTGCCCTCGACCTGGACCTGGCCCTGGAGGTCCCCGAGGGTTCGACGGTCGCGCTGGTCGGGCCGAACGGCGCCGGGAAGACGAGCGTCGTGCGCCTCGCGTGCGGGCTGCGCGCCCTCGACGAGGGAGTGGTCCGCCTCGGCGAGCGCGTCCTGTCCGATCCCGCCGGTGGGGTGCACCTGCCCCCGGAGGAGCGGGACGTCGGCGTCGTGTTCCAGGACCTCTCGCTCTTCCCGCACCTCGACGTCACGGACAACGTGGCCTTCGGGCTCCAGGCGCGGGGCACCCGCCGCGGGGCAGCTCGGGAGGAGGCACGGGGGTGGCTGGAGCGCCTTGGCGTCGCGCACCGCGGGTCGGCGCGGCCGAGCGAGCTGTCGGGTGGCGAGGCCCAGCGGGTCGCGCTCGCCCGCGCGCTGGCACCCGGCCCGCGCGCCCTGCTCCTCGACGAGCCCCTCGCGGCCCTCGATGCGGAGGTGCGCAGCGCCGTGCGCCAGGAGCTGCGCGCGCACCTGCAGGGCCAGCCGGGACCGTGCCTGCTCGTGACCCATGACCTCGTGGACGCGGCCGTCCTGGCCGATCACGTGGTGGTGCTCGAGGACGGCGCCGTGACCGCCTCGGGCACGGTCGAGGAGCTCGTGGCCCGGCCACGGACGACGTGGGCCGCGGAGCTGGCAGGCACCAACCTCCTCGAGGCAACCGCCGCAGGCACACACCTCGCGCTGGCGGCCGGCGGGGAGCTGGTCGCGGCCGACCCGCCAGGCGACGGGCCGGTGCTCGTCGCGGTCCCGCCTGCCGCGGTCGCCCTGCACGGACGCCGCCCGGGCGGCAGCCCGCGGAACCGCTGGCCGGCCGCGGTGGCCGGTGTGGAGCAGGTCGGGAGCAGGGTGCGGGTCCAGCTGAGCGGCCCGGTGCCCGTGGTGGCGGAGGTGACGGTGGATGCCCTGCACGAGCTGGGGCTCGAGACGGGGGTGCCGGTGTGGGCCGCCGTCAAGGCCACCGAGGTGCGCGCCTACCCCCGCTGACGGGCGCTCACTTGAAGCCGGCGAGGACCTCGTCGGCGTCGGGGTGGACGAGGAAGAGCACCAGGCCAGCGCCGTTGCGACCCATGCGCGTCGGGAGCACGACCGGCGCGGGGTCCACACCGCGCAGCCGCCAAGCCAGGCGCGCCGCGTCCATGAGGTCGAGGCGGTCGTCGATGCGCAGGCCGCCGCTCGCGCTGCCCGCCGCGCGCGCCAGCGTGAGCGGGTTGCGCGACTCGCCCAGCTTCCCCAGGACGGCGGTCAGGAAGGTCTGCTGCCGTGTGACGCGGCCGAGGTCGCCCGTCCCGTCAGGTCGCTGCTTGCCGTCGACCACCTCGACGTAGTGCCGTGAGCGCACGTAGGCGAGTGCTTGCGGGCCGTCGAGCTCCACCGGCCCGGCCTGCTGCACGTCGAGGCCGGAGTTGTGGTCGAACGCGGGGTGCGGGAACTCGATCGTGATGCCGCCGAGCGAGTCGACCAGCGAGGCGAAGCTCACGAAGTCCACCTCGAGGTAGTGGTGGATCGGGATGCCCAGCGCCTCCTGCACCGTGAGGATGAGGCGCTTCGGGCCGCCGTTGTACGCCGCGTTGATCTTGGCGGATCCGTCCGTCTCGGCGATGGGGACGTACAGGTCGCGCGGGATCGACAGCATCTTCGCCCCGCCGTCGGCGAAGCGCAGGAGGAGGATCGTGTCCGAGCGCTGGCCCCCGCCCTCCTGGAACGCAGCGGGGTCGAGGCCCGCGTCGACGAGGTCCGCGGGATCGCGTGAGTCGGAGCCCACGACCAGGTAGTTGGTGCCCTCGCCCCCGGAGGACAGGACCTCGCTGACGGGGACCTTCTCGATCCGGTTGAAGACCGAACGGGCGTAGAGCCAGCCGCCGACGACCAGGGCGAGGAGCAGGAGCGGGAGCAGCAGGCCGCTGAGCAGGAGCAGGCGCCGCAGCTTGGGCCGGTGGGGGAGGAACCGGCGGCGCCGGCCGCGGCGCCCGGGCTCGGGCGGCGCGGTGGCGGGCGGCGCGGCCGGCTCGGGCCGAGTCCTGGCCTTCGCCTTGGCCTTCGGGATGCGGGGCGGCGGCGCGACGGCGGTGCCGCCCCGGGCGGCGGGGCGCGGCTCGGCTCGCGGGGGTGGCCCGCTGCTGGCGCTCCCGTCGGGGGCGGCGACGTGGATCTTGCGCGGATCGCTGGGGGGTCGGCGGTCGCTCACTGCGTCGGAGAGGCTACGGCGACCGCCTCCGGATGCGGCGGCACCAGCAGCTCAGGCGCCGTCGGCCAGCAGCCCGCTGAGGAAGACGTCGACCTCCGTGGGACCGGCGTGCAGCGCGTCGAGCACCTCGAGCCGCGCCGTGGGGACCGCCGCCGCCTGCTCGTCGACCGTGGCCACCACCCGGGGCGACAGGAAGCGGGAGCGCTGCACGTAGCCGTGGTCGTCGCGCCCGCGGCTGTTCTGGCGGTGGAAGTGGCAGCCGCAGCGGGACGTGCAGCCACAGGTCGTCGCGGGCGCGGGTCATCGCCACGTGGAGGAGGCGCCGCTCCTCCTCGATCTCCTCGGGGCGCCCGGTGGCGAGGTCCGACGGGAGGCAGCCGTCGGCGAGGTGGATCACGTGGACCACATCCCACTCCGCGCCCTTGGCCGAGTGGATGGTCGACAGGGTGAGCGCAGTCGTCGTCGAGGTGCGGGGGCCCGGCGAGGTCACCGGTCGAGGCGGGCGGGTCGAGCACCAGATCCGTGAGGAACCGCTCGAGGCTGGGCGCGGCGCGCGGCCGCCTCGGCGAGGCGGTCGAGGTCGGCGAGCCGCGCGATGGGCTTGCGGTGGCGGGCGGTGATGCGGTCGTCGAGCCAGCCGCGCACCACCTCCACCTGCTCGCCCGGCCGGCCGTGCCGCACGGGATCGGCGGCCGTCCCGAGGCTCGCGGCCAGCTCGTGCAGACCCGCCAGCGGCGCGGCCCGGCACCCGGCCCGCTCACCGGCCGCCTCGAGCGCGTCGCCGGCCACGAGGGCGGCCGTGATGCGTCGGGCGAGCGCGGGGCCGATCCCGTCGATCAGCTGGAGCACGCGGAACCACGCCAGCTCGTCGGTCGGGTTCTCGACCAGCCGCAGCGTGGAGACGAGGTCCTTCACGTGCGCCGTCTCGAGGAAGCGGAGGCCGCCGTAGAGGACGAAGGGGATGTTGCGCACCGTGAGCTCCACCTGCAGGGCCTCGCTGTGGTGGGTCGTCCGGAACAGCACCGCCTGGCGCTGCAGCGCCACGCCGGCGTCGAACCGCTCGAGCACGGCGTCGGCGACCGCGACGGCCTGGGCGTGCTCGTCGTGCGCCGTGACGAGGCGGGCGCGCGGCGCCGCGGGCCGTTCGGCTCGCAGGTCCTTCGGGTGGCGCTCGACGGCCTCGGCCATCACCGCGTTGGCGGTGGCGAGCACCTCCGGCGTGGAGCGGTGGTTGCGCGTGAGCAGCACGACGTCCGCGTCGAATCGGGCCGGGAAGTCGAGGATGCCGCGCACCGATGCCGCCCGGAAGCCGTAGATGGCCTGCGCGTCGTCGCCGACGGCGGTGACGGTGGCACCGAGCCCGCGCGAGCTCGGCCAGCAGGTCGACCTGCAGGGGGTTGGTGTCCTGCACCTCGTCGACCAGCACGTGGCCCACCTGCTCGCCGATGAGCGGACCGACCGACGGCGTGCGGAGCAGCGGCCCACCACTGCAGCAGCAGGTCGTCGTAGTCGAGCACCTGGGTCCGCCGCTTGCGCTCGACGTAGGCGCCGTAGACCTCTCGGAGCTCGTCCGCGTCGTCGCGGCACCACGGGTACCACCGCTCCAGCACCTCGTCGAGCGGTCGGCGCGTGTTCACGCAGCGGCTCCACACCGACGCCAGGGCGTCCTTCCGCGTGTGGCGGCGGGCGGGCGGCGCCCGGGGGCCGGAGCTCGTCCCGCAGGAGGGCCAGGAGGTCGCCGGCGTCGGCCGGGTCGAGCACCGTGAAGGACGGGTCGAGCCCGATGGCGCGGCCGTAGCGGCGCAAGAAGCGGTTGGCCACCGAGTGGAAGGTGCCCGCCCAGCACGCCGACGGCGACCCGCTGCCCCGTGGCCACCTCGGCGCGGTGGACGAGCTCCGCCGCGGCTCGCCGGGTGAAGGTGAGCAGGACGATGCGCTCCGGCGGCACCCCGGTGTCCACGAGGTGGGCCAGCCGGGCCCCGAGGGTGGTGGTCTTGCCCGTGCCCGCGCCGGCGACGATCAGGAGGTGCCGGTCGGGGTGGTGGGCGGCCGCGGCCTGCTCGTCGGTGAGCTCCACGGCGTCGAACATGTGTTCGACGCTACCACCCGGGTCGGGTCAGCCCGCCTGGGGGTCGAGCCGCAGGGAGGCGGAGTTCATGCAGAAGCGCTCGCCCGTCGGCCCGGGGCCGTCGGGGAAGACGTGGCCGAGGTGGGCGCCGCAGCGCCCGCAGCGCACCTCGGTGCGGACCATGCCGTGGGCGGTGTCCTCGACGAAGCGCACGGCATCGGCGGTGGCGGGGTCGGTGAAGCTGGGCCAGCCGCTGCCCGAGTCGTACTTCGTGTCCGACATGAACAGGACCTGGTCGCAGACGATGCAGCGGTAGGTGCCGGGCTCCTTGGTGTCCCAGTAGGCCCCGGTGAAGGCCCGCTCGGTGCCCGCCTTCTGGGTGACCTCGTACTGGAGGGGCGAGAGGCGCTCGCGCAGCTCGTCGTCGGTGGGGATCGGGGGCAGCTCCTCGGCCATGGGAGGAGGCTACGCCTCGAGGGCGGCCCGCAGCGCGGCGATGACGGGCCCGACCGGCGGTGAGCCGACGTGCTCGATGGCCTCGAGCGTGCAGAAGGCGTCGGTGCCGAGGGCCCGGCCCTGGAAGCTGACGACCAGGCTGCAGGCGCCTTCACCGGGGATGCGCACCAGGGTCTCGAGGATGGCGCACGAGCGGTCGACGTAGGTCACGTCACCGATCCGGTGGCAGGCCTCGAGCACCGCGAGGAACGCCTCGTCCGGTGGGGCGGCCACCCGCAGCGTGTCCCCGTCGAGCACCTCGATCGGGCCCACCCGCGGCGGCCGCGGGCGTGACCGCACCGGCTCCGATGGTGCCGCCCGCCGGGCGCGCACCAGGGTGGCGTAGGCCACGTTCAGCGTGGCCGCCCGGCTCGACGAGCCCCCGGCGACGTCGGGGTGGGCCGCGCGGATCGCCCGTCGGTACGCGCTGCGGACCGCCGCCCACGACGCGTCAGGCGCCACGCCGAGCACCCGTCGCGCGTCGCCCTGGTCGATCTCAGCCTCCGGGCGCGAGGAACGCGGCCAGCGCGGCGGCGTAGAGCCCCGCGTCCTCGGCCCCGGCGAGCTCGCGCGCCGAGTGCATCGCGAGCTGCGGCGCGCCGACGTCGAAGGTCGACATGCCGAGCCCGGCCGCGGTCAGCGGGCCGATGGTCGAGCCGCAGGGGAGATCGCTGCGGTGCGCGTAGCGCTGGTACGGGACGCCGGCCTGCTCGCACGCGAGCACGAACGCCGCGCCGCTCGCGCCGTCGGTGGCGTACCGGAGGTTGCTGTTGACCTTCAGCACCGGTCCCGCGTTCAGCCGGATCTGGTGTCCCGGCTCGTGCCGGTCGGCGTAGTTCGGGTGGGTCGCGTGCGCCATGTCGGCGGAGGCGCACAGGGACCCGGCGATGGCGCGGTGCAGGTCGTCGCGCCCGCCGCCCAGGCCGGCCCCGATGCGCTCGACCACGGTCGGGAGCAGCGAGGACGCCGCGCCGCGCTCGGAGGTGGAGCCGATCTCCTCGTGGTCGAAGAGGACCAGCACGGGGAGCGGGGAGCGGTCGGTCGAGGCCGCGGCGAGCAGCGCCACCAGCCCCGCCCACGCCGAGCACAGGTTGTCGAGCCGGGGCGCGCTGAGGAGCTCCTGGTCGACGCCGGCGAGCGTGCCCGGCGTGAGGTCGTGGGCCATGAGGTCCCAGGCCAGGACGTCGTCGGCAGCCACGCCGAGCTCAGCGGCCACGAACGCCGTGAACCCGCCCGGGGACGGATCGCCGAGTCCCCACACCGGGCTCAGGTGCTGCTGGGCGTTCAGCAGGAGCCCTCGCTCGCGGATGTCGCCGTCGAGGTGGATGGCGAGCTGCGGCACGCGAAGGACCGGGCGGTCGACCAGCAACAGGCGTGCCGCGGCGCCGTTGCCCTCCCGCACGATCACGCGCCCCGACAGGCCCAGGTCGCGGTCGAGCCACGAGTTGAGGAGCGCGCCGCCGTAGACCTCCACGGCGAGCTGCCGGTAGCCGGCCCGACCGGCGTCCGCGTTCGGCTTCACGCGGAGGTTGGGGCTGTCCGTGTGCGCCCCGACGACGCGCAGGGGGCTGGTCGGCCCGTGGTGCGCGCCCGCTGCCCAGGCGACGAGGCTCCCCCCGCGTCGGAGGAAGCGGCGGCCGGGTCCCGGCGCCCACGCGGCCGTCTCGTCCAGCTCCTCGAAGCCCGCCGCCTGCAGGCGCTGCGCGGCGCTCTGGCAGGCGTGGAAGGGCGAGGGCGACGCGTCGATGAAGGCGAGCAGGTCGCGGGCGGCGTCGGGCCCGCGCGGCGTGTCCATCTCCCCAGCGTGCCCCACCGGTCGTGGGGTGGGCCAGGATGAGGGCGTGCTGCCGGTCGTGATCGTGCACTGGAACCGGGCGGAGCGCTGCGTCGCCACCGTGGCCCGCTTCCTCGCGCACGACGTGCGGGGCGGCGTGCGCGTCGTCGTGGTCGACAACGGGTCGACGCCGGAGCAGGTGGGCGTGCTGAAGGCGGGGCTCCCGGACGGGGTGCCGCTGGTGGCGCTGCCCCGCAACCGCGGGTTCGGGCCCGGGGCCAACGCGGGGTTCCGCCACGTGCTCGCCCAGCCGGACCCCGGGGACCTGCCGTGGGTGGCGCTCGCGCCCCAGGACGCCGAGCCCGAACCAGGGTGTCTGGAGCGGATGCTCGACGCGGTGGCGACCCGCCCCCGGGCCGGGCTGGCCAGCGCCGACTTCGGCGACGGTGCGACACCGGTGGTCGACCCCTACTTCGGCGGGATCCTCGCGCCGGCGGCCGTGGCCGAAGGATGGGAGGCGGCCGGCCACCCCCACGGGACCCTGATGCTGGCCCGACGGGAGCTGCTCGAGCAGATCGGGCTCTTCGACGAGCGGTACTTCGCGTACTGCGAGGAGGCCGACCTCGCGCTGCGCGCGGCGGCCCAGGGCTGGGAGACGGGCCTGGTGCGCGGGGCGATCGTCCGGAACCCGGACACCGGCACGCGGGTTGCGGCCATCGACTACCTCCAGCTGCGCAACACCCTCCTGCTCGTCCGCGAGCACTTCGGGCGCTACAAGGCCACGATCCGCTGGCTGCT
Organism: uncultured Microthrixaceae bacterium; assembly: GCA_963806205.1. GTDB lineage: Bacteria > Actinomycetota > Acidimicrobiia > Acidimicrobiales > VFJN01 > VFJN01. Next base: position 216,043 of record CAWDXF010000004.1, on the reverse strand, counting down.
GGGGGTGCTGCAGCTCGTCGGGGGGCTCCTGCGCCCCTCCACCCGCGGGCCCTACTTCGTGGCCCGCGCCCGCGCCCGTGCCCTGGTCGATCATGCCCGCGGCCGCTACGGCCCGCCCCCGCGGCGCTTCCTGGACCGCGACTCGGACCGCTAAGGCGGCAGGTCGCCGCGCTCCGCGGCGGCGATGATCGGGCGGACCTTGAGCAGGTACCACAGGGACACGAAGAGGCCGCCCACCACGGTCAGCGCGGCGAGGATGATCCCGGCCATCCAGACGACCTGCCGCCGGCCAGCCAGCGCCCACGCCCACTGCGGTCGATGGGCGACGTCGAGCAGGGCCCACATCGTCACGGCGAGCGGGATCGAGAACACCACGGTGAGCGCGAGGGCACCGGCGATCGCCCACAGGTCCACGGACAAGGGTCTACCCCCCTTGGCTACGGTCCCCCCATGCCCGCCGACCCGCCCTCCCTCCGCTCCATCGCCGGTCGCGTCGCGATCGTCACCGGGGCGGCCAGCGGGATGGGTCGCGCGACGGCGCAGCTCTTCGCCGCGGAGGGGGCGAAGGTGGCGGTGGTGGACCGCCGGGTCGAGGATGCGCAGCCGGTGGCCGACGAGCTCGTGGCGGCCGGGGCAGTGGTCGTCGCCATCGGTGCCGACCTCGCCGATGCGGCCGCGCCGGCCCGGGCGGTCGCCGAGGCGCGCGCGGCGCTGGGCCCGATCGACATCCTGGTCAACAACGCGGGCATCAGCCTCCCCGCGCCCATCGACCACCCGGACTTCGAGGACGCGTGGGCAGCCACGCTGGCCGTCAACATCACCGCCTACACGCGGACCATCCGCGCGGTCGCTCGACGACCTCCGGCGCGACGGCGCCGGTCGCATCGTGAACGTGGCCTCGACCGAGGGGCTCGGCGCGACCAGGTTCATGTCGCCGTACACCGCGGCGAAGCACGCGGTCGTGGGCCTGACCCGCTCCCTCGCGGTCGAGCTCGGCCCGACCGGCGTGACCGTGAACTGCATCTGTCCCGGGCCCATCCGCACCGGCATGACGGAGCCGATCCCGGAGGAGGACAAGGTGAAGTTCGCGCGGCGGCGGGTGCCGATGCGCCGCTACGGCGAGCCCGAGGAGGTCGCGCACATCACGCTGTCGGTGGTGCTCCCCGCCGCGTCGTTCCTGACCGGCGCGATCATCCCCGTGGACGGGGGGTTGACGGTCCAGAACACCTGAGCCAACGACGACCGAACGTGTTCGGGGCAGTAGGTGAGGGGAGCGGGAGCGGGAGCGGGATCGGGATCGGGGGGTCCTCAGATGAGCAGCAGCTCGTATGGAATCGGGTTGAACAACGCCGCGTCCGACGAGCAGCGGCGGCTCTCCGGGGGCCCTGTTCGCTGCCGCCCGGCGTAGCAGCGATCGCCCGCCGTCAGAGGTCGGGGCGGAGGCGTCCGGTGAGGCGGTCGGCGCCGGGGTCGTCGCGCGGATCTGCGGCGCCAGGCGCACGTCGAGCTCCGCGACGCGCGCGAGGACGAGCGCCTCGACCTCCGCCCACGATCGGGCCCGCGGCCCCTCGATGCCCTGGTTGTAGGGCGCGTCGTACACGATCACGTGGCTGCCCGCGTCGCGGAGCGCGGCCACGTTGTGCACCGCGTCGTCGACGTACGCGTCGGCGTCGACCTCGGGCTTGGCGCCGAGGAAGCAGATGTCGCGGTACGGGATGCCGGTGTCGTCGAGCCAGGCCACGGTGTCGGCGACGGCCACCGCGTGGCCCCAGTTCACGCACAGGCGGTGCGTGATGATCCGGATCCAGACGCCCGCGTCCGACAGGCGCCACAGGCTCTCCGACACCCCGGGCATCGCGGGCATGTGGCGGAACATCCGGTGCTCGAGCACGGCCAGGCGGTGCAGCCGGTCGAACTCCTCCGCGGAGTCGACCCCCCACTCCGAGAAGTCCCAGGAGCGGTCGTCCGCGAGCGACGCCGGGTCGACGTCGCGGTCGGCAGCCACGACCGCCCGGAACGCGGCCGTGTAGTCACCGCAGACACCGTCGAGGTCCACGCCGAGGATGAAGGTCGACGGGGCGCTCACGAGCCGGCGCCCAGGAAGTCCAGCGCCGCGTCGATGCACCCGAAGTCCTTCGGCGTCGCGAAGTGGTCGACGTTGCGCAGGGTCACCAGGATCGACCGGGGGAGGGCCTCCGCCAGCGGCTCGCCGGGGCCGGCGAAGTCCTTGTCCCCGATCACGACCAGGACGGGCAGGTCCACCGCGGCCAGGCGCTCGGGCGTGAGCACCGGCCGAGGGCTGCGCAGGCACGCCGCGAGGGCCGTCCGGTCCGTGTCGGGGTGGGCGGCCAGGCCCGCGAAGTACTGGACCACCGGGTTGGTGGGGTCGCCCTCGCCCTCGACGGCCTTGAGGATCACGTCGCTGGTCTCCTGGCGGAGGAGGTTGGCCCCCACACCCGTGAGGACCAGGCGCTCGAACCGCTCGGGGTGGTCGCAGGCCAGCGTGAGGAGGACCCGTGCCCCCAGTGAGAAGCCGATGGCGTCCACGGGCTCCGGGGGAGCTGCCCGAGGACGAGGTCCTCCATCGCGGCGTACGCGGCAGGGTCGTGGGGCTTCTCGGCGGTCCCGTGCCCGAGCAGATCGATGGGCAGGGGGCGGCGGCCGACGTCCCCCAGGAGGTCCAGCCAGCCGTTCTCCCCCCAGGTGCGGGCACTCGAGGTGGCGAAGCCGTGGACCAGGGCAACCGTACCGCTCATGTCGAGAACGCTAGCGACGGTGCGGTAGGTTCTCGTCCCGATGAGGTCGAGGGCGCGGTGAAGTCCAAGGTCGGCATCCTGGTCGTCGCGTACAACGCGGCGGGCACCCTCGCGCAGGTCCTCGACCGCATCCCGGCCGACGTCGGGGAGCAGATCCACGAGGTCCTCGTCGGCGACGACCACAGCCAGGACGGCACCTACCAGGTGGGCCTCGGCTACCAGGAGACCACGGAGCTGCCCCTCGTCGTGGTGCGCCACGACAGCAACCTCGGCTACGGCGGCAACCAGAAGTGGGGCTACGAGTACGCGATCGCGCACGGCTGGGACGTCGTGGTCCTCCTGCACGGCGACGGCCAGTACGCGCCGGAGGAGCTCCGCACGCTGATCCAGCCGATCCTCGACGGCGACGCCGAAGCCGTGCTGGGCTCTCGCATCCTGCAGCCGGGCGCCGCGCGCCGCGGTGGCATGCCGCTCTACAAGTACGTCGGGAACCGGATCCTCACCACCGTGCAGAACGCGGTGGTCGGCACGGAGCTGTCCGAGTGGCACTCGGGCTACCGGGCCTACGACGTGGCCGCCCTCGCGAAGCTGCCGTTCCGCGGCAACTCCGACGGGTTCGACTTCGACACCCAGATCATCGTGCAGCTGCACGAGGCCGGGTTCCGCACGATCGAGGTGCCGATCCCGACCTACTACGGCGACGAGATCTGCTACGTCGACGGCATCAAGTACGCACGCGACGTCACGCGCCACGTGCTCCGCTACCGCGCCCACAAGATGGGTCTCGGATCAGGCGAGCTCGCGTTCGCGGGGCCCGCCGAGTACGACCTCAAGAAGGGTCGCGCCACCTCGCACGGCCGGCTGCGCGACTGGATGCAGAACCGCGGGCCCAGCCGGGTGCTCGACCTCGGGTGCGCCGACGGCCAGCTGGCCGAGTGCCTCACCGGCATGGGCCACTTCGTGGTGGGCGTCGACACGGAGGAGCACAAGCAGGTCCGTGACCGACTGGCCGAGTTCCACCAGGCGGACCTCGACCACGGCGTCCCGCCCGAGGTGGGCGGCGCCTACGACCTCGTGTTGATGGCGGACGTCCTCGAGCACGTCCGCGACCCGGAGCGCCTCCTGGCCGAGGCCCGGGACTGCCTGGCCCCGGGCGGCCGGGCGATGGTGAGCGTGCCGAACATCGGGCACTGGTACCCGCGGGCCCGGGTGCTCCTGGGCCGCTTCGACTACGACGCCCGCGGGATCCTCGACCGCGGCCACATCCGGTTCTTCACGCGGCGCAGCATGGAGTCGTTGCTCGTTCGCAGCGGCTGGCACATCCGCCGCACGGAGGCCGTGGGCCTGCCCCTCGAGGTGCTCGACCGCGGACGGTCGGCGGGCGGCGGTGGGCGGGCCCGCCGGGCAGCCGGCTGGCTCGATCGCACGCTCGTGAAGCTGCGGCCCCAGCTCTTCGGGTACCAGCTGGTCTACGAGCTCGAGCCCGCGTGAGGTGACGGGAGCCGGCGCGGGCGCTGCCGCGCTCCGGCCCCTGGTGGTCCTCCCCACCTACCAAGAGGCGGAGAACATCGAGGTGGTCCTGCGGCGGATCCGCGCCGCCGTGCCGGAGGCCGCCGTCCTCGTGGTGGACGACGCCAGCCCGGACGGCACCGCGGACCTCGCCGAGCGGTGCGCCGCGGAGCTCGGCGACATCGAGGTGCTGCGGCGGCCCGGCAAGGGCGGACTCGGCGGCGCGTACCGCGACGGCTTCGCCCTCGGCCTCGCGGCGGGCCACGGCGTGCTCGTGGAGATGGACGCCGATCTGTCGCACGATCCCGACGACCTCGGCCGGCTCCTCGCGGTGGTGGTCGACGGCGCGGACCTCGCGATCGGCTCTCGCTACGTGCCCGGCGGATCCACCCCCGACTGGCCCCTGCACCGGCGCCTGCTGTCACGGTGGGGGAACCGCTACGCGGGGACGGTGCTGGGATTGCGCGTGCGCGACGTGACCGCCGGGTTCCGCGCCTACCGGGCGGAGCTGCTCCGGGACCTCGGCTTCGCGTCGACGCGGGCGAACGGCTATGCGTTCCAGGTCGAGATGGCGTACGCGTCCCAGCGCCTCGGCGCGGCGATCGTGGAGGTGCCGATCCGCTTCGCCGATCGGGAGCGCGGCACGTCGAAGATGTCCGGGCGGATCATCGCCGAGGCGATGACCTCGGTGACCTGGTGGGCCCTGCGGGACCGCCTCCTGCGTCGCCGACCCCGCTAGCCGTCAGTCGAGGAGCTTGTCGAGGAGGCGCTGGCAGCGCGGGGGCGGGGGGAGCTCGTCGATGCGGACGGTGAGGTCCTGACGGCCGTCGCCCGCGGTGCGTTGCGGGCTGGGGAGGAGCAGGTTCTGCACGCGGAACCAGCTGGCGTCGAAGGAGGAGAGCTCCAGGAACAGGATCGGAGAGCCGTCGGCGGTGACGATGTACTGATCCTCGCCGACGTCCGCCAGCACGACGATCTGCACTCCGGTGGCGGACATGCCCGACCAGTCGCTCACCACCAGGTCCTCCGGGCTCTCGTAGACGAGGCGGAAGGCGCCATCGGCACGGGTCTCGAAGCTGAGGCCGCCGAGCCGGCCGAGGCGGTGCGCGAGCTCGATGCGCCCGGGCCGCGGCGGCGCCGGCTGGTCCGTGCCCGGCCCCTGAGCGGCGGGCCGCACGATCGTGAACGCGAGCGTCCGCACCTCGGCCGGGATCCAGGGCCAGTTGTCGTCGCCCTGGCCGACGAACAGCGCCGCGCAGTCCCCGACGATGTGGAGGTGCTCGCCTTCCGCTCGGTCGGGGAGGTCCTCGCTCTGGGTGGTGACGCCCACCAGCGGGTCGCCGGGGAGCAGGTCGCTGACGCGCTCCTGGAAGCCGAGGTACCGGTCCAGCGACGGCCCGGGGTTGGCGAGCTTCTCCGTGGTCACGGCTACGGCGGTGTTGGCCCACACGGCGAAGAGGGTGAGCGCCCCGAGCACCGCGAGGAAGACCTGGCGGTGCCGTGGGGGCCGGAGCAGGAAGAGGTGCCCGAGGTCGACGAGGCCGACCGCGCCCGCGATGGCGAACAGCGGCAGGAGCTCGGCCAGGTAGCGGTACGAGATGTAGCCGTAGATGAGGATGGCGCCGCAGACCGCGCCGGCGCCGAGCACCGGGATGCGCAGCAGCCGGGCCTGGTCCGGCCCGCGGCGTCGGAACGTGGTGACCAGCCCCCAGGTGCTGAGGCCCACGAGCCCGGGCATGAACGGGACGGCGCTCCCGGTCCGGTAGGTCTGGTCGAGGAAGCCCGGGCCGAACTCGTGCGCGGGCTTGGCCGGGAAGGTGATGAACGGCGGGATGGAGATGAGCCGGATGCCATCGGGCCGGAAGTAGTTCACGAGGGTGGACGGCAGGAGCTTCAGTGACACCAGGTCGCCACCGTTGGCCTCGAGCGCGTCGCGGCGGTGCTGGTTGACGCTGCTCCAGACCTGGTCCTCCAGGCGGAACTCGTACGGGTGGGAGAACTTCACCCAGTTGATGGTGATCCCCAGCATCAGCGGGAGCGCGGCGCAGGTCAGGAGCAGGCGCCCGAAGCGGTGCGCCCGGAACCCGTGGCCGCCCAGGAGGAACCACGCCGCAGTGGCGAGCATCGCGAGGCCGAAGGCCCACCCGGTGGTCGCTCGGGTGAGGACCGCGGCAGAGAAGGGCGACCCCGCAGGCGACGGCCCGCCGGGCCGTCGGCCGTTCGATCACGCCGAGGAGCGTGAAGGTGCACGCGAGGCCGGTGGCGATCGCCCACGCGTACGCCTCGTGGTACACCCACGGCATCGCGGCGAGGTAGAGCCACACCGAGCCGACGCAGAACGCCGCGACGAAGCAGCCCCACGCGGCCGCCTCCCACTGGGGGAGGGGTGCCCTGCCGCGGAGGATCCGGCGGATCCGCCACGCGGTGAGGGACAGCAGGACGACGGTGGCCACCCACGCGAGGAGCATCGAGATCGCGTGAGGCGCCCGTCCAAGGAGTGGGTCACGAGGAGGATGGGCAGGCGGGCCAGCGCCGGGCCCGGCGGGAAGTACATGTACTCCCGTCCGTGCTCGATGAACCCCTCGATCCCGAGGGACCCGCGGGGCACGTGCAGGTGGCCCTTGAGCAGGGCCCGGCCCTGGAGGTCGTAGAAGTCGGCGAAGTCCCGGCGCCCGAGCGCGGAGCGGAGGGGGTGCAGCCGGAAGTCCCAGAGCACCAGCAGGTACACGAACGACGAGGCCACCCCGGCGGCCACGACGGTGCGGACGAACCTCAGGAGGTGGATGTCGTCGCGCGGGAACCAGACCCGCCGGCTCGTCGACCCCACTGACGGGGCGATAGCCTTCGCCCTCTTGCCCCCGGTCTCACGCCTCGCCCCCGCACGGTGACCACCACCACGTTGCTGGACCTCGACCGGCTCGAGCGCGAGCTGCCTGCGCTGGCGAGCGCGTACCTCGCGGCGGCGCCGTTCGAGCACGTCGTGCTCGACGACGTGCTGACCACGGAGGTTGCCGAGCTGGCGGCGAAGGAGCACGAGGCGGTGCCCGACTATGCGTGGCACGCCTACGTGCACCTCAACGAGCGGAAGTTCGCCAACGGGGACCAGGACCACTGGGGCCCGACGCTGCGCGGGGTGGCCGAGGTGCTCAACGGTGAGCGGTTCATCGGCTTCCTCGAGCGCCTGACGGGGATCGAGGGCCTGCGCCCGGACCCCAGCCTCGACGGCAGCGGGCTGCACCGCAGCCTGCGCGGCGGGTTCCTGAACGTGCACACGGACTTCACCGTGCACCACAAGGACCCGTCACTGCACCGTCGCATCAACCTGCTCCTCTACCTCAACCCCGGGTGGGACCCCGCCTGGGGCGGCGCCTTGGAGCTCTGGGCCGGCGACATGTCCCGCTGCGTCACGTCGATCGAGCCCCGGGGCAACCGACTCGTGATCTTCAACACCACGGACTCTGCGTACCACGGTCACCCCGAACCACTGCGTTGCCCGCCGGACGTCGCCCGGCGCTCCCTCGCTCTCTACTACTTCACCGTCGACACCGGCGTGCCCGTCCGCTCCACCACCTATCGGGCCCGTCCCGGGGACGGGCTGCGTCGCGTCGGCATCTTCCTCGACTCCCATGCGCTCCACACCTACGACCGCGTGAAGCGGCGGTTGCGGCTCAACGACTCGCTGGTGTGGCGGGTGCTGGGTCCCCTCGGCCGCCGCGGCCGCGGCTGACCCCCGGCACGCGCGACGCCGGTTCCCCCGGGCGGGGCGGCTTGGCGCTCAGGGCGGGCAGCTCCACGAGGAAGCGCGACACGACCACGCCCACGGTGGTGATGCCGACGACCACGGCCAGGCGCTGCTCGTTGCTCCACCCGGTCCCTTCGCGGGTGACCGCCCAGAGCACCGGGAAGTGCCAGAGGTAGATGCCGTAGGACACCCGTCCCAGCAGCGCGGTGGTGCGGCCCACGATGCCGAGCTGCGTGCGGGGCGTCGTCGCCATCACGAGCACGGCCAAGCCCGTGGCGAGGATGACGAGGGTGGTGCCGCCTGCGTAGGCGAAGCGGCCGTCGGCCTTCAGCTGCGTGAAGAGGGCGACCACGAGCGCGCCGGCGGGCACGAGCAGCCAGCGCGGCAGGCGATCGGGCGTCCAGCGGCGCACCCATGCGCAGGCCACGAGGGCGCCGACCAGCAACCCGTCGATGTGCGAGTCCGAGCGGAGGTACGCGGCCTCCCAGCCGTGCGTCTCGAACAGCACGAGCCGCCACACCGACACGGCGACGAGCGTCGCGACGAGCAGACCGGTGGTGGCGCGGCGGGAGCGCTGCAGCCCGATCACGCCGAGCACGACGAACGGCCACACCAAGTAGAACTGGGCCTCGATCGAGAGTGACCAGATCGGTGTCAGGTCGGCGGCCGCGAGCGGGTGCCAGAGCGCGTGCCAGTTCATGTAGTAGAGGAACGACGCGCGCAGCGAGCTCCACTCCCAGTCGCTCCGACCGAAGGGCGGGTAGTCGAACGCGATGGCGTAGGTCAGCTGCGCGAGCAGCAGCAACCAGAGCGCGGGGAAGAGGCGGAGCGTGCGCCGGTACGTGAAGCGCAGGAGGTCGACGGTTCCGGTGTGGCCCTGCTCCTCGAGCAGGAGCGCCGTGATGAGGAAGCCGCTCAGCACGAAGAACATGTCGACGCCCACGAAGCCGCCTTCGGCGAACACGGTGTGGAACGTCCAGGTGGGCCAGATGATCCAGAGGTGCGCGAGCAGCACGAAGACGAGTGCGATGCCCCGGAGGCTGTCGAGCTCGGGGAAGTGGCCGAGGTGGCGCAGCGGACCGCCCGCCGACCTCGGTCCGTTGGCGGGCGCACCGGCGGGGACCATGGCGGGTCGATTGTAGGGAACGCGCGACGATGGCCCGGATGCCCATCATCTGCCCCCGCTGCGGTGGCACCGCTGACGTCAGGTTCTACGGCCCGTGCGACACGTGCCGGGACGACCTGCGGGCGCAGCTGCGGGGCGAGGCCCGTGACGTCGGGGACACGGCCTACGAGCCGGCCCTGCACGTGACCCCCAACGCCGTCGCCCTCAAAGACGACTGACCTAGCGGCGGGCGAGGGGTTCGATCCGCCGGCGGGGGCCCCGGCGAGGGGCCCGCAGCCCGGCTGCCTCGAGGAGGCGGCAGACTCGGCCCCGGTGGCCGGTGTACGGCTCCAGGAGCTCCAGCATCCGGGCGTCGGTGCCCCGGGGCTCCCCGGCGAGGGCCCAGCTGACGAGGTGCTTGAGGTGGTAGTCGCCGACGCTCACGGCGTCGGGGTCGCCGAGGGCGATCCGGGCCACCTCGGCGGAGGTCCACACGCCGACGCCGGCGATCGACTCGAGGCGGGCGCGCAGCTCGGCGCTCGAGCCGCTGCCGGCCTCCTCGAGGCGGCTCGCGTGGGCGGCGACGCGCTCGAGCGCGTCCGCTCGGCGGCGCTCCATGCCGACCAGGTGCAGCTCGTAGTACGGGATCTCCGCGAGCTGCTCGGGGAGGGGGTGCAGCAGCAGGCCGCCCGGACCGGGCGCGGGTGCACCCCACCGCTCGATGAGCTGGTGGTAGGAGCGGCGCGCTTCGAAGCCGGTGACGCGCTGGCCGAGCACGGCGGGCACCAACGCCTCCATCACTCGGCCGGTGCGGGGCAGGCGCAGCCCGTCTGCGTCGCGGTGCAGCTGCGCGACGATCCCCTCGGTCGGGTCGAACCCGGCGCGGTCGTCGCAGCACCCGAGCAGGCCGGGAGCCTGGTGCAGCGCCCACTCGGCGCCCGGTCCCCACGCCTCCACCTCGAGCACGTCGCCGCGGTGGTCCGCGCGCAGCGTCGCGGGACCGGCGGGCGTGCGCGTCGCGCGCAGGGCCGCGTCCGCACCGAGCCGGATCGTCGGGTCGTGCCGACCGACGCGGAGCGGCCCGAGCGATCGCCCGATGTCGATCGGGAAGGGGACCCGGATGGCACGCCGCATGGCGTGCGAACGCTAGCCCCGGGTCACCCGGCGACCGGCATCCTCAGCCCGGCCCGCCCGCCACGGTGGCAGCCCAGCGGTAGTCGGGCTTGCCGCTCGGGCTCCGCTCGATCCGCGGCACCCGGACGAAGCCCTTCGGGAGCTTGTAGCGAGCCAGGTGGGGCGCCGCTGCGTCCCGGAGCTCGTCGTCGGAGGCATCGGCGGCCTCTGGGCGCAGCTGCACCACCGCCACGACCTCCTGCCCCCAGCGCTCGCTGGCCCGCCCGACCACCACCGCGTCGAACACGCCGGGATGGCGCTTGAGCGCCTGCTCCACCTCCTCCGCGAAGACCTTCTCGCCGCCGGTGTTGATCGTGACGGAGTCCCGGCCGTGCAGCTCCACCGTGCCGTCGGCCAGCACGCGAGCGCGGTCACCGGCCACCGCGTACCGGACCCCGGCGACGGTCGGGAAGGTGCGTTCGGACTTGTCGGGGTCGTCGAGGTAGCCCAGCGGCACGCGCCCGGCCTGGGCCAGCCACCCGAGCTCGGGATCGCCGGGCTCGAGCACGCGCGTGCGGTCCTCGGACAGGACGACGCTGGTGGGCTCGGGCCGGAACGTCCCGGTGCTCGCGCCGGTGTCGGCGGTCGAGCTGTGCACGCCCTGCCGGCCCGTCTCGGACGAGCCGAGCACGTCGACGATCCGCAGTCCGGGAACGAGCGCGAGCAGCTCCTCCTTCACCGCGGCCGACAGCACCGCCCCGCCGGTGAGCAGGAAGCGGAGGCCGGCCACGTCGTGCCGCCCGGCCCGGAGCGCATCGGCCAGGGGCCGGGCGAAGGCGTCTCCGACGATGAGGACGGAGGTGGCCGCCTCCCGCGCGACTGTGCGCAGGATGTCGTCCGGGTCGAGGCGGCTGGGCACGTCCTGGATCACGACGGTCCCGCCGGCACACCACGCGCTCACGACGTTCCAGTGGGCGGCGCCGTGCATGAAGGGCGGGGCCGCCAGGACCCGCAGCGAGGAGCGCTTCGCCGTGGCGACCAGCGACTCGGTGGAGTCGGCGATGCCGAGGCAGGTGGCCAGGAAGTCGGCCTGGCGCCAGAGCACGCCCTTGGGCAGGCCGGTGGTGCCGCCCGTGTAGAGGATGTAGAGGTCGTCCGGGGACAGGCCAGCAGGCGCCTGGGGCACGGCTGCCGCGAGGGCCGTCTCGTACGGGAGGGCGCCGTCCAGCAGTGGGGCGCCGGACGAGTCCTCGACCTGCAGGAGGAGCCGCAGGTCGGGCAGGTCGTCCACCACCTCGGCCAGGGTGGAGGCGAAGGCAGCGTGGTACACGACCGCCCGGGCCTTGCTGTCGGCCAGCACGTGGCGCAGCTCGTCGGCGACGTACCGGTAGTTCACGTTCACGGCGGCGCACCGGGCCTTGGCGGCGCCCAGCATGCCCTCGAGGTACTCGTTGCCGTTGTGCAGGTACAGGGCCACGTGGTCGTGCGGGGAGCTCCATCCCCGGCGCGGGCCGCGGGCCCGGTGGATGCCGAGGTCGTGGTCGGCCAGCACCGCGGCGAGGCGCCGGGTGCGGTCGGTGACCGCGGCCCACGTGAGGCGGCGGTCGCGCCAGACGATGCACTCCCGGTCCGGCACCGCGGCCGCGATCGCCTCGTGCACCAGCGCCAGGTTGAGCTCTTCCGCGACCTCGGTGACGGGCATCCCCGGGGAACCTAGTGCCGCGTTCGCGCGAGGCTCACCGCCATGTCGACCGTGCTCGCCAGCCAGCCCGCCGAGGGCGTCACCCTGCTGACCCTGAACCGGCCCGAGAAGCTCAACGCGATGGATGTGACCCTGATCGAGGAGCTCCACGGTGCTCTCGACGCGGTGGCCCGCGACCGCGACTGCCGGGTGGTGGTCCTCACGGGGGCCGGGCGCGGCTTCTGCGCGGGGCTCGACCTGGGCGGCTACGGGACCCCTCCTGACGGCGACGGTCGGGGCGTGGTGGGCACGGGCTTCGCGGTCCAGCAGCACATCGCCACGCTGGTGCCCCGGCTGCGCAGCCTCCACCAGCCCGTGATCGCCGCGGTCAACGGCCCGGCCGCCGGTGGTGGGCTGGCGCTCGCCCTGGCCAGCGACGTGCGACTCGCGAGCGAGTCGGCGCGCTTCAACGTGGCGTTCGTCCGCATCGGGCTCTCCGGGTGCGACATCGGCGTGAGCTGGCTGCTGCCCCGCCTCATCGGCGCGTCCCGGGCCTGGGAGCTCATGCTCACCGGCCGGGTCATCGACAGCGCCGAGGCCGACCAGATCGGGCTGGTGACCCGCGTGGTGCCGGAGGGGACGGTCGTCGACGCGGCGCTCGAGACGGCTGCGCTCATCGCGGCCAACAGCCCGTGGGGGGTGCGGATGACCAAGGAGGTGGCTTGGTCACAGCTGGAGATCGGGAGCCTCCAGGCCGGCATCGACCTCGAGAACCGCACCCAGATCGTGTCCTCGTTCACGGCCGACCATCGCGAGGCGATCGCGGCCTTCCTGGAGAAGCGCCCGCCCGACTTCACCCACGGCTAACCCGCGACAGTCACGCTCCGCATGACGTCGCCGACCCCGATCGCCTGCGCGACCTCGATGCCCGAGGTCACGTGGCCGAAGAGGTTGTACAGGGGCTGCAGCTTGTGCGTGCAGTCGTCGATGCAGATGAAGAACTGGCTGCCGTTGGTGTCGGGACCGGCGTTCGCCATCGCCACCGCCCCGAGGGTGTACTCGCCCCGGACGGGCTCGTCGGCGAACTTGTAGCCCGGCCCGCCGCGCCCGGTGCCCTCGGGATCGCCGCCCTGGATCACGAAGTCGGGCACGACGCGGTGGAACGTGAGCCCGTCGTAGAACCCCTTGCGGGCGTTCACGACGAAGTTGTTGACGGTGACGGGGGCCAGCGCGGCGTCCAGCGCGAGCACGATGTCACCCCTGTCAGTGGCGATCGTGACCTCGAAGGTGGCGTCGGGCTCGATCTCGAAGGCGGGGGCGGAGGGCATGGGGACCTACGCTACCGGCCGTGCCGGAACCCCTCGACGCCCGGGAGCGGCGGGAGCTGTGCGACCTGTTCGGTGACCTCGGGCCCGAGGCGCCGACGCTCTGCGAGGGGTGGGCCACGCTCGACCTCGCCGCGCACCTCGTGGTGCGGGAGCGCAGCCCGCAGGCCGCGCCGGCGATCGTGCTCGGGGGGCCCTTCGACCGGCTGATGCAGCGGGCCACGGAGCGGGCGCTGGCCACGGGGTACGACGAGCTGGTCGAGCGGGTCCGCAACGGCCCGCCCCTCGGCCCCTTCGCCCTGCCGGGCCTCCGGACGGTCCTGAACCTCAACGAGTACGCGGTGCACCACGAGGACGTGCGGCGGGCCAACGGGATGGCCCCGCGGACGGACCGACCCGACCTCCAGGCAGCGCTGTGGGGGCTGCTGCGCCGCGGCGCCTCGCTCCAGCTCCGACGGGTCCGGCGGCAGGCGACCGTGCGACTCGTGTCGCCGGCCGGCGACGCCGTGTCCGTGGGCAACGGGCCGGAGGTGACCGTCACGGGTGAGCCACTGGAGCTGGTCCTCTACCTGATGGGCCGCAAGAGTGCCGCGGTCGTCGACCTCGCGGGCGATCCCGAGGCGATCGCCGTCCTCGAGTCCGCCAAGCTCGGCATCTAGGTGCGACACTGAGCGCCATGTCCGACCGCGTGATCACCCGCATCGAGGACGGCATCGCCGACGTCCGCCTGAACCGCCCCGAGAAGCTCAACGCGCTCGACGGCGCGATGTTCCAGGCCATCGTGGACGCGGGCGAGGCCTTGAAGGGCGACGCCACGGTGCGCGTCGTCGTGCTGTCCGGCGAGGGGCGCGGGTTCTGCGCCGGGCTCGACTTCGGCGCGTTCCAGTCGATGGCGGGCGGGGACGCACCCGCGGCTCCGAAGGACGAGCAGCCGGGCGGCGGCCTGGCCGCCATCGGGTCGACCGACGGCCGCATCACCCACCTGGGCCAGCAGGCGTGCTGGGTGTGGCAGGAGCTCGAGGTGCCAGTCATCGCCGCCGTGCACGGGCCGGCCCTCGGTGGCGGGATCCAGATCGCCCTGGGTGCGGACCTCCGGATCGTGGCGCCCGACGCGAAGCTGTCGGTCCTCGAGTCGCGCTGGGGTCTCATCCCCGACATGACCGGCACCGCCATGCTCCCGAAGGTGGTCGGCCTCGACGTGGCGAAGGAGCTCACCTTCACCGGCCGCATGATCTCGGGTGAGGAGGCGGTGCGGATCGGCCTCGCGACGCGCCTGGCCGATGATCCGCACGCCGCCGCGATGGAGCTGGCCGCCGAGCTGGTGCTGCGCAGCCCCGACGCGCTGCGGCAGGCCAAGCGGCTGCTCAACCTCTCCGGCACGCGGCCGATCGCCGAGCAGTTCGCCGACGAGCGAGCGTCGATCGCCACGCTCATCGGTTCGCCGAACCAGGTCGAGTCGACCCTCGCCTACTTCGAGAAGCGGGCTCCCAAGTTCACTTGACGTCGGCCCCGGTTCACTCGCACCACTGACCTCGCTCGAGCAGGAGGTCCTTGAGGACCTGCGGGCGGTCCGTCATGAGCCCGTCCACGCCGAGGTCGAGGAGGCGGGCCATCTCCGCGCGGTCGTCGATCGTCCACACGTGCACCTGGATGCCCCGGCGGTGCGCTGCGGCCACGAAGCGCTCCGTCACCAGGGGCACCGGACCCTGGCGCGTCGGCACCTGGGCGCAGGGAGCGGTGAGGCGCCCGCCGCCCCGGAGCCCCCGGGCCGTGGCGACGAGCCGCGCGACCTGGCGGGGCCCCATGGACGCGCACAGCGTGGGCCCGACGAGGGTGCGGACCCGTTCGATGCGACGGTCGCTGAAGGCCCCGACGCACACGCGATCGATCGCGCCGGTGCGGGTCAGCACCTCCGCCAGCGGCTCGACGGCGCCGTCGTGCTTGGGATCGATGTTCACCCGCACGTCCGGCCACGCGCCGAGGAGGTCGGCGAGGAGCGGGATGGGCTCACGGCCGTCCACCTGCGCCGCCCCCACCTCGGACCAGGGGAGGTCGGCGATGCGGCCGGTCCGGTCGGTCACACGGTCGAGGCGGTCGTCGTGGAAGGCGACCAGGACCCCGTCGGCCGTCACGTGCACGTCGGTCTCCAGGTAGCGGTAGCCCAGCCGCACCGCGTGCTCGAACGCGGGCATCGTGTTCTCCGGGGCCTCGCTGGCGCCGCCGCGATGCGCGAACGGAAGCGGGCCGGGCCAGTCGAGGAACGGCCAGGCGGCGTTGGCGGGCACTAGATGGTGCGGCCCGCGGCCGCCCAGTACTCGTCCTTGAGGAGGCGCTTGTAGAGCTTCCCCGTGGGGTGCCGCGGGAGCTCCTCGCGGAAGTCCACCGAGCGCGGGCACTTCACGTCGGCGAGGTGCTCCCGGCAGTAGGCGATCAGCCCGCGCTCCAGCTCGGGGCCGGCCGCGGCGGGGTCGACGGGCTGCACCACCGCCTTGACCTCCTCGCCGAAGTCGTCGTTCGGGATCCCGAAGACCGCGACATCGGCCACCGCCGGGTGGAGCGCGAGCACGTTCTCGGCCTCCTGCGGGTACACGTTCACACCGCCCGTGATGATCATGTAGGCCTTGCGATCCGTGAGGTAGAGGAAGCCGTCCTCGTCGAGGTGGCCCACGTCGCCGAGCGTCGACCAGCCGCGGCCCTTGGGGTCCCGCGAGCGAGCGGTCTTCTCCGCGTCGTTGTGGTAGCTGAAGTCCGTGCCCCCCTCGAAGTAGACGGTGCCCGATGCACCGATCGGCACCTCCTCGCCGTCGTCGTCGAGGATCCGCACCTGGCCGACGATGGCCTTGCCCACCGTGCCGCGGTGCGCGAGCCAGTCCTCGCTGTTGCAGTAGACGAAGCCGTTGCCCTCGGTGCCCGCGTAGTACTCGTGCACGATCGGTCCCCACCACTCGATCATGCGGGCCTTCACCTCGGCCGGACACGGGGCCGCGGCGTGCACGACGCCCTGGAGGGACGACGTGTCGCATCGCGCCCGCACCTCGTCGGGGAGCTTGAGCAGCCGGATGAACATCGTCGGCACGACCTGGCTGAAGGTGCACCGGTGGCGCTCGACCAGCGCGAGGTACTCCTCGGGGTCGAACCGCTCCATGACCACCACCGTCCCGCCGATGCGGTGGACGGCGCGGCAGAACCGAAGCGGGGCGGAGTGGTACAGCGGCGCAGGGGACAGGTACACCGTCTCCTCGCTCATGCCGAAGAGCAGCAGCGACAGCGTCGTGACGCCGTCGGGTCCTTCGCCCAGCGGCGCGTCCGGGGCCGGGACCTTCACGCCCTTGGGCTGCCCGGTGGTGCCCGAGCTGTAGAGCATGTCCTGGCCCTCGACCCGGTCCTCGTCCACGGGCGTGGGCGGGTGGGGCGCCAGCGCGTCGTCGAGCGGCTGGAAGCCGTCGATGGTGCCGTCGACGACGAGCCGTAGGACGACCTCGGGCATCCCGTCGGCGAGCGCGGTCGCCTGCTCGGCCTTCTGTGCCGAGATGATGAAAGCCCGCGCCCCGCAATCGTCGAGGATGTACGCCATCTCGTCGGTGGTGAGCCGCGAGCTCATGGCCGTGTAGTAGAGGCCGGCGTAGTGCGCCCCCCACACGATGCTCATGAACCGGGGGTGGTTCTCGAGGCACAAGGCCATGTGGTCACCCGGACGGAGACCAGCGGCGCGGAACAGGTGGGCGAGGCGGTTCGCCTCGGCGTCGAGCTCGGCGTAGGTGACCACCTCGCCCGAGCCGCCCATGATCACGGCGGCCTTGTCGGGCGTGGTGGCGGCGAAGGTCCCGGGGAACCGCATGCCCGGCAACGTAGCGGCGGGCGGGCGCGCCGGTACCGTTGGCCCGTGGCGCAGGACGCGACGGACCGATTCGCAGCGCTCGTGGCGGCGGGGGACCAGATGCCCCTCGACGAGGTGCTGCTGGCCGTGGCGGCCCATGCGCACGCCGACCTCGACGTCGACGCGGAGCTCGAGCGGCTCGACGACCTCGCCGCGGGGGTGCCGGGCGACGATGCCACCGCGGTGGTGCGGCACCTGTGCGACGACCTCGGCTTCACGGGCGATCGAGACACCTACCACGACGCGCGGAACTCGCTCCTGCCCGACGTGCTGGATCGCCGGCTGGGCATCCCGCTCTCGCTGTCGGTGCTGGCGATGGAGGTCGCCCGTCGGCGGGACACCCGACTCGTCGGCATCGGCATGCCGGGGCACTTCCTCGTCGGGGACGCCGCGGAACCGGATCGCTACCTCGACGTGTTCGACGGCGGCCGGGCGCTCGACCGGGACGGGTGCCGGGCTGTCTTCGAGCGCATCCACCAGCGGGGCACCTGGGACGACGCCTTCCTCGCCCCGGTGGGGCCGTCGGCGATCGTGGTCCGGACGCTGGGCAACCTGGCCAGCGCCTACCGCCGGGTGGGGGACCGCCGGGCGCTCGCCTGGGTGCTGGCGCTGCGCCTCCAACTGCCCGGCACGACGCCGCGCGAGCGCCGCGAGCTGGCGGTCGTCCTGGGCGCCCTCGGGCGGTTCGGCGAGGGCGCCGCCGTGCTCGAGGACGCGGTCGAGGACCGGGATCGGGCCGCGGCGGCGCGGCTGCGGGCCCGACTCAACTGACCCGCCTTGGCGACGGACCCTGCTCCTTGACCGCCCGGTCAAGTACGGTTGCGCGCCATGACGCTCACCGACGAGACGACCGGCGCGCTCGACAGCGACGAGGCGGAGGTGCTGGCCCTCTGCCGGCAGCTGCTGGAGGAGCTGCCCCCGGGTGACACCGAGCGTAGGACCTTCCTCGGCCGCCAGTTCGACCTCGGCCTCGGCTGGATCCACTTCCCCGTCGGCCACGGCGGGCTCGGCAAGTCGCCCAAGCTCCAGAAGCTCGTGAACGAGACGCTGCTCGGCGCGGGCGCGCCGCACCCCTACGCCGGCAACCCGATCGGGTACGGGATGGGAGCGCCGACGGTCGTCACCCACGGAAGCGACGCGCAGAAGTCGCGGTACCTCCGGCCCCTCTTCACCGGCGAGGAGGTGTGGTGCCAGCTCTTCAGCGAGCCGGGCGCGGGCTCCGACGTCGCGAGCCTGTCGACGCGCGCGGTGCGGGACGGCGAAGAGTGGATCGTCAACGGCCAGAAGGTCTGGACCACGCTGGCCCACCTCGCGCGGTGGGGGATGCTCGTCGCCCGCACCGACCCCGACCAGCCCAAGCACAAGGGCATGACCTACTTCGTGGTCGACATGCACGCCCCCGGCGTCGAGGTGCGCCCGCTGTACCAGATCACGGGTGAGGCCGAGTTCAACGAGGTGTACTTCACCGACGTCCGCATCCCCGACGCCGAGCGCCTCGGCGACGAGGGGGAGGGCTGGCGCGTCTCGCTCACCACCCTCATGAACGAGCGCGTCGCGATCGGGGGCCAGGTGTCGCCACGCGGCGGCGGGTTCATCGGCGAGGTGGTCAAGGTCTGGCGGAAGCAGGGCCACACCGACCTCGCGAAGCGCGACCAGCTCATGCAGCTGTGGATCCGCGCGGAGGTCGGACGCCTCACGAACATCCGAGCCTCGCAGCAGCGGGCGATCGGCAACCCCGGGCCGGAGGGTTCGATCGCCAAGTGCGCGATGGCCGAGCTCAACAAGCACCTCAGCGAGTTCGCACTGGAGCTGCTGGGACCGGACGGGATGCTCTTCCCGCAGGGCTACCCGATGGACCGCCCCAAGCACGCGATGCTGTGGGCGAGCCCGCAGCAGGCGTTCCTGCGGATGCGGGCCAACTCGATCGAGGGCGGCACCACCGAGATCATGAAGAACATCCTGGGCGAGCGAGTGCTGGGCCTGCCGGGTGACGTGCGCAACGACAAGGACGTCCCCTGGACGGCCGTCCCGCGCAGCTGACCGGCCTGCTCAGAGCAGGGTGCGCACGTGCGCGGTCTCGTTCAGCGACGCGATGCTGCGCGGCCCGGAGGTCGACGCCAGGATCCGGCTGATCGACGTGTACGCGGGAAGGAAGAACAGCGGCTCGTCGATCCCCAGCACGTGCCCTGCATAGGCGTTGACCACACCGCCGTGGCAGACGACCGCCACGCGCTGCGACGGGTGCGCGGCCACGATGCGCTCGACCGTCTCGACCACGACGGCCACGAAGTGCTCCGGCCGCTCGGGCACCTCGTACCACCGGGGATCGTTCGCGGCCTTCAGCTCCTCGATGGGGATGTAGCTGTCCGCCCCGCGGTCGTACTCGGCCAGGCCCTCGTCCACCACCACCGGCAGGCCCAGCGTGGCGGCCACCGGCGCCGCGGTCTCCTGGGCCCGGCGCATCGGGCTGGCCCAGATGGCATCGACCTGCTCGTCCGCCAACCAGGCGGCCAGGGCCTGCGCCTGCTCCACGCCCTGCGGGGCCAGGTGGGGATCGGCGGGCCCGCCGTGCGGGCCGCCGTCGACGCGCACCGGCAGCGCGTGGCGGATCATCAGGAGCTCCATGGTCCGGCGTTTCTAGTCCCCGGTACCCTCGGACGGCGATGGGAAGGCTCCGGGACCTGCTGCGACGGCGCAGCGGCCCCGTGGCCTTCGTGCTGTCGGGGGGCGGCAACCACGGCGCGGTGCAGGTCGGGATGCTCCGCGCGCTGGTCGAGCACGAGGTCCGACCGGACGTGGTGCTGGGCTCGTCCATCGGCGCGCTGAACGGCGCGGCCTACGCGCAGGACCCGACGTTGAGCGGGGTCGCCCGCCTCGAGGAGCTGTGGCGCGGCCTCAACGAGGTCGGCGTGCTCCCGAGCGGCTGGTTGCCCAACGCGCTCGCGCTGGCCCGCCGGGGCGAGGCCGTGCACACGAACGACCGGCTCCGGGGCCTCCTGGAGGGGATGCTGCGGGTCGACGCGTTCGAGAGCCTCGCCATCCCGTTCCAGTGCGTCGCCACCGACATCGCTGCGGCGCGGGAGGTGTGGTTCTCCTCCGGTCCCCTGGTCGACCCGATCCTCGCGTCCTCGGCCCTGCCGGGGATCCTCCCCGCCGTGGAGATCGGAGGCGTGCGGTACCTCGACGGGGCCATCGTGAACGACGTGCCGATCTCGCGGGCCGTGGCGCTCGGCGCGACCACGATCTACGTGCTGCACTGCGGCACGATCGACCGCCCCCGGCCGGAGCCGCGCCGGCCCATCGACGTGGCCGTGCAGGCCTACTGGGTGGCGCGC
The DNA here is from genome assembly GCA_963806205.1 of uncultured Microthrixaceae bacterium. Lineage (GTDB taxonomy): Bacteria > Actinomycetota > Acidimicrobiia > Acidimicrobiales > VFJN01 > VFJN01. The sequence goes on along the minus strand of CAWDXF010000004.1, from coordinate 195,600 downwards.
CGGCACCGGTTCAAGCGCGACCTCGAGTCCCTCCCCGAGGGGGTGGAGGCCATCGTCCTGCCGACCGGTGACACGCCGACGCTGCGCTACAACGACTTCACGCACAGCGGCGAGCTGATCCGCGCGGCGTGGACGGCGTCGGAGCGGTTCCTCGAAGGCGACGTGGACGAACGGGCCCCGCTGCCCGCGGGCGGCCGCCCGCACAATGCGGCCTCGACGGACGCGTCCTGACACCGCACTAGGTTGCGGCCGATGTCAGAGGTCAACCTCTCCACCTCGGGTCCGCCCGAGACCGTGCTCGACCCCGAGCCCGCAGACGCCGTCGCCGCCCTCGTCGCTGCTGCGGAGGGCCCGGAGGACGAGCGGCGCGCCGCCGTCGCCGCGATCGTGGCCCGCTGGCCCCGGTGCCTCACGGCGTGGGCGGACCTCGGCGACCTCGGGCGCGACGTGGTGGAGCGGTACGCCGCGTACCGCGTCGGCTACCACCGGGGCCTCGACCGGCTCCGCGCCAACGGGTGGCGCGGCAGCGGCTACGTGCGCTGGGCGCACGAGGACAACCGCGGGTTCCTTCGGTCGTTGGCCGGGTTGCAGGCTGCCGCAGCGGAGATCGGCGAGGACGACGAGGCAGAGCGCTGCGCGCTGTTCCTGCGGCAGCTCGACCCCGGATGGCCGCCCAGCGTGACCGACGCACGGCCGTTCCCGGAGGCCGGGCGCGATGTCGACGAGCTGCTGGCCGAGCTGCGGTCCGGGCGGGGTGACGACGCCGATTGGCGGGGCGGCCGCACGTTCAGCCTGGTGTACAACCCCGCCGACGAGGAGCTCGAGCGGCTCCAGCAGGGTGTGGCCCTCGAGTACCTGCACGAGAACTACCTCAACCCGTTCGCGTTCCCGAGCCTCTTGCGGATGGAGCAGGAGGTGGTGTCGATGGCGGCCGACCTGTTCGGGCTGCCGACGGCGTCGGGCAAGCTCACCTCCGGCGGCACGGAGAGCATCTTCCTCGCGGTGCAGGTGGCGCGCGAGCAGGCGCGCGAGGAGCGCGGCATCGCCGAACCGCAGCTGGTGACCGCCACGACCGCGCACCCGGCGTTCGCGAAGGCTGCCCACTACCTCGACGTCGAGCACGTGCTCGTGCCGGTCGGGACCGACGGCCGCCTCGAGCCCACCGCGGCCGCAGCCGCGCTCGGCGACCGCTCGGCGCTGCTCGTGGGATCCGCCCCCTGCTACCCCTTCGGGGTGATCGACCCGATCCCCGAGCTCGCCGCGCTCGCCGCCGAGCGAGGGGTGCTCTGCCACGTCGACGCCTGTCTCGGCGGGTGGCTGCTGCCGTTCTGGGCCCGCCTGGGCGAGCCGGTCCCCCCGTGGGACCTGTCCGTCCCCGGGGTGACCTCGCTGTCGGCCGACGTGCACAAGTACGGCTGGTCGTTCAAGGGCGTCTCGCTGCTGCTCCATCGCGACGCCGCGCAGCTGCGCCGTCAGTACTTCCTCTACGACGCCTGGCCCGGAGGGCTCTACGGATCGGCCACGACCGCGGGCACGCGCCCCGGCGCGCCCATCGCTGCCGCGTGGGCCACGATCTCTCACCTCGGTGCCGAGGGGTACCTGCGCCTGGCCGGTCGTGTGCGCGAGGCCACCGTCCGCTTCCGGACGGGCATCGAGGCCATCGACGGGCTCCGCATCACCGGAGACCCCGTCCTCGGGGTCATGGAGATCTCCTCCGAGGTCCACGACCTGTCGGCCGTCGGCGACGTCATGGAGGACCGGGGCTGGCACCTCGACCGGCAGCAGGGCGGCCTCCACCTCATGCTGTCGCCGGCGCACGTGGACGTCGCCGACCGGTTCCTGGCCGACCTCGCCGCGGCAGTGGCCGAGCACGGGCCGAGTCGTGGCGTCGAGGCCCGCTACGGCGGCGTCGCCGAGTAGGTGACCGGCACAGCGGCGCCGTTCAGCGGCGTCGTGCTGTGCGGCGGGGCCAGCCGCCGCATGGGGCGCGACAAGGCGCTGGTGCCCGTGCGGGGCGTGCCGATGGCGCGGCGCGTGGCCGACGCGCTGGCGGCGGCCGGCGCACGCGAGGTGCTCGCGGTCGGCGGCGACCTGGATGCCCTCGCGGGCGTCGGCCTCGACGCGCGACCCGACGCTTGGCCCGGGGACGGCCCGCTGCCCGCCACCCTGACGGCCCTGGGACTGGCCGGGGAGGCCATCGTCGTCGTGCTCGCCTGTGACCTCGTCGCCCCCGACCCCGCGGCGGTGACCGCCGTGGTGGCCACGCTGGCGGGTGCTCCGGACGCCGAGGTGGCGGTGCCTGCCGACCAGGGCCACCTGCAGTGGACCCACGCGGCCTGGAGAGCGACCGCCCGGCAGCGCCTGCTGGCGGCCTGGGAGGCCGGCGCCCGATCGCTCCGGCGCGCGGCCGCCACGCTGCCCCGGATCGAGGTGGAGGGCCTGCCGGCGGGGTCCCTCGCCGACGCCGACCGACCCGAGGACCTGCCCGGGGACCCGTGACCGGGGCCCGGGGGCACCCGGGTAGCCTCCGAGCGATGGACGTGCCGGAGATCGACGTCATGCGCCTCGCCGAGCTGCGGGAGCAGGGTGTCCCGCTGATCGACGTGCGAGAGGACGACGAGTTCGCCGAGGCCCGGGTGCCCGGGGCGGTCCACATCCCCCTCAGGGACGTGGCCGAGCGGGTGGAGGAGGTCCCGAGCGACGGGACGGTGTACGTCATCTGCGCGCGTGGGCACCGCAGCGCCAAGGCCGCCGAGCACCTGCGCTCGGTCGGGATCGACGCCGTCAACGTGGCGGGCGGCACCATCGCGTGGATCGACGCGGGGTTGCCCACCGACCACGGGCCCGGGAGCTCGTGAGCGTCGAGGAGGCGCCGATCCCCGGCTACCGGTGGGTCGCGGACGAGGCGGCCTTCGCCGAGGTCGTCGAGCAGCTCGCCACGGCCGACGTGTACGGCCTCGACACCGAGTTCCACCGCGAGCGCACCTACCACGCGCGCCTCGCCCTGCTGCAGCTGGCGGGACCCGAGGGCATCGCCGTCGTCGATCCCACGACCGTCGACGTGGCACCGCTGGCGAAGGTCCTGACCGGCCCGGGCGTGTGCGTGATGCACGCCGCGAGCCAGGACCTGGAGATCCTCGCCCGCGTGTGCGGAGCGATTCCCTCCCGGCTGTTCGACACGCAGGTGGCCGCCGGGTTCATCGGCTACAGCAGCGTCGGCCTGGCCGGTCTCGTGCGCGGCGAGCTCGGCCGGTCGCTGCCCAAGGCCGACCGCCTCACGGACTGGCTGGTCCGCCCGCTGCCCGCGGATGCCGTCACGTACGCGGCGGCCGACGTCGCCCACCTCCACGACCTGCACGAGGTGCTCGTGGACAAGCTCGAGGCCCGCGGCCGTCTGCAGTGGGCCCGCGACGAGTGCGAGGTCCATCGCACCCGTTCGGCCGTGCCCCTCCCGCCGGAGCGGGCCTGGTGGCGCATCAAGGAGGCGCGCTCGCTGCGGGGCCGCGCGGCCGCGGTGGCGCAGTCCCTGGCGGCCTGGCGCGAGCGCCGCGCCGCGGAGGTGGACCGTCCGGTGCGGTTCCTCCTCGCCGACCTCGCCCTCGTGGCCATGGCCCAGCGGCCCCCGTCCACGGAGGCGGACCTGCGCCGCGTCCGCGGCCTCGACGAGGGCAAGCGCAAGGGCGGTGCCGCCAAGGAGCTGCTCGGCGTGGTCGCGGAGGGCGTGGAGCTGCCGCTCGGTGAGGTCCAGGTGCCGCCGGCGGACTCGGTCGATCGCTCACGTCGCGCCGCCGCGTCGCTCGTGAGCGCATGGGCCGCTCAGCGAGCCCGCGACCTCGAGATCGACGCCGCGATCCTCGCAACGCGAGCGGACATCGAGGCGTTGCTCATGGGCGAGGGCGGGCGCCTGGCCAAAGGCTGGCGTCACGACGTGGTGGGGGAGCCCATCCGCGCGCTGGCGAGCGGCGAGGCGTCGCTCGCGCTCGACGGGTCGGGCCGGCTGGTGCTGGAGACCCGCTCCCGGACGCCCCTCGTCGAGTAGGCGGCCCTACGGGCGCAGGAGGACGGCGGTGTCCGGCGCGAGCACCCCGCCGAAGGGCGCACCCTCGCCCTGGCCGTCGCTCGCGACCTCGACCATCCCACGCCACGGCACCGCCACCGGCTCCGACAGGAAGCTGACGACGGTGGTGCGCTCGTCCTGCGCACCGTCCGAGCGCCCCCACGCCAGCACGCCAGTCGGTCCCTCCAGCAGCTCGAGGTCGCCCAGCTGGAGCGCGGGCGACCCACGGCGCGCGGTGAGGAGCCGCCGGTACAGGTGGAGCACGGAACCGGGGTCGGTCAGCTGCGCCTCGACCGAGCGGTCGGGCGCGTCGGGAGGGAACGGCAGCCAGGGGTCGGCGCCCCAGCCGTGACCCCGTGCCCGCTCCCACGGGATCGGGGCCCGGCACCCGTCGCGGCCGCCCGGGTCGACCACGCGACCGGGCGGGACGACCGCGTCCTCGAGACCGAGCTCCTCGCCCGCGTACAGGAACGGCGTGCCCCGCTGGGTCAGCACGGCCAGCGCTGCGGCGCGGGCCCGGGCCTCGCTGCCGTAGCGGGTGCGGTGCCGGGGCATGTCGTGGTTGGAGAGGACCCAGGTGGGCCAGGCGTCCCGCGGGCCGAGCTCCTCGACGACGCGCTCGATCCGCGTGCGCCATCGGGCGGCGTCCCACGGTGCGTGCGTGAACGCGAAGTTGAACGCGAGGTGCAGCTCGTCCCCTTGGCCGTAGTAGGGCGCGACCCAGCCGGTGCTCGGGAGCGCGGTCTCGCCCACGAGCATGCGGTCGCCGGCGTACTCGTCGACCAGGCGGCGCATCGCGCGCACGTGCTCGTGGGTGGTTGGGTGCTCGTTGGATGCGCAGTGGGGGATCTCGTCCCACGGGGGCACGTCGTCGGGCAGAGCGGGGTCGCGCCCGATGCAGTGCACGACGTCGATGCGGAACCCGTCGACGCCGCGGTCGAGCCAGAAGCGCATGACGTCGTGCATCGCCTCGACCACCGCCGGCTCGTCCCAGTTCAGGTCCGGCTGCTCCGGGAGGAACTGGTGCAGGTACCACTGCTCCGTGGTCTCGTCCCAGCTCCACGCGGGCCCGTCGGTGAAGGCCGCCCGCCAGTTGTTCGGCGGCCGTCCGCCCCCGGGGCCGTCGCGCCAGACGTACCAGCTGCGGTGCGGGTCCTCCCGTCCGCGCCGCGGCCGCTTGGAACCATGGGTGCTGGTCCGAGGTGTGGTTGGGCACGAGGTCCGCGAGCACGCGGATGCCCGCGTCGTGGGCCTCGGTCACGAGCCGGTCGAACGCGGCCAGGTCGCCGAAGAGCGGATCGACGTCGCAGTGGTCGGCCACGTCGTAGCCGAAGTCGGCCATGGGAGACCGGTAGAAGGGGGACAGCCACACGGCGTCCACCCCCAGCCACGCCAGGTGCGGGAGGCGCTGCCGGACGCCCTCGAGATCGCCCACGCCGTCCCCGTCCGAGTCGGCGAAGGAGCGGGGATAGACCTGGTAGACGACCCCGGAACGCCACCAGGGAGGGCGGTCCGAGGGCGGCATCGAGCGGGATGGTAGGGGGTTCCCTGAGGTGCACGAAACCGGCAGGCCCGCGGTAAGGTGGCCCTCCACCGTCACCCCTGCAGCCTCTGGGAGCGTCCGTGAAGAAGGGACGTCATCGCCGCTTCGAAGAAGCGCGCAAGCTCAAGCAGTCGGGTCCGGACTTCCTGTTCAGCAGCGATCCGGTCCCTCCCGACCCCGATGATGCCGAGGTCGACGAGGTCGACGAGGACGACGAGTACGCCGCGCTCGCGCGCAAGTACGGGGCCTTCGACGACGACGAGGTCGCGGAGGAAGAGCCCTAGCCCGTCTTCTTGCGCAGGGCGGGGTGGGGGAGCAGCTGCGTGGTGTCGCGGCCGGCCAGGTGCTCGAGCAGCAGGGCGTAGGCGGTCTCGCCGACCATCTCCACGATCTCGTCGCGGTTCGTCTCGTAGACGGGCCGGTGGTCCACGAACGCCTGCGCGTCCTCGGTGCACCACCAGTGGAACTCGAGGCCGCCGTCGCCCCAGTCGCGCCGCTTCCACTCGCGCAGCGTCGAGGTGACGTGACCATGCTCGTCGGTGTGCTCCTCCAGGCGCAGGGGGAGCTGCCAGCACACGTCGGGCTTCCAGTCGAGCGGACGCTCACCGGCCTGCACGGCCGCGTTGTGGAGCGCGCACCCCATGCCACCCGGGAAGTCCGGGGAGTTGAGGAAGATGCAAGCGCCGTCGACGAGCCGGGTCTTGCGCTCGCCGTCCTTCGTGGTCTTCGTCGCTCCACCCTTGCGGCGGGCCTGGTCCTTGTGCTGCCACTGCTCCGCGGTCAGGCGGGCGGCGTACGCGAGCGTGTCGGCCTCGTCCTCCTCGTCGACGAAGTGCGCGCCATAGCTGCAGCAGCCCTGGGCGAGCTCCTCCGCCGGCCCGGTGAGCACGCCCTGGCACCCCTGGCCGAAGATGCAGCGCCACGGGCTGGTGAGGTACGTGAGGTCGAACACCCACGTGCGCTCTTCCTCGGGATCCTCGAAGGACACCCACTCGTGGAGATCCTCGTGCACGACCACTCCTGCTCCGGGGGACGTTGCAGCCTATCGCCCGCCTCCTAGGCTCCCCGCGATGGCCGGAGAGTTCGACGAGATCCGTGGGCGGCTGGAGGCGATCGCCGAGGAGCTGGGCGACCTCGCGATCGAGCGCCTGCGCGAGTCGATCGACGCGGGCGGCGACGAGCTGCCCGTCGACGAGCGCCGCCTGACCCGCGCCCGCCGGGCGGTGGAGAAGGCCGCCGCGATCCTCCGCGAGCCCGACAGCAACGAGTGACTAGCCCGCCTGGGCGCTGGGCAGGTCGTTGACCGCGTCGATGAGCGCTCGGAGGCGGCCGGCCCGGCGAGGGTCGTAGGGCATCACGAGGCGCGGGAGCTCGACGTTGTCCCGATCGGCGACCTCGGGCGGGAGGGCCCTGCTGGCTTCGATGTGGCCCTCGACGAGCAGGTCGGCGAACTCCTCGTCGAGGCGTGCGACCTCCTCCGACGTGGGCGCGTGGCGCAGCCGGAGGACGAGCGTGTCACCCACCCACCGGATCGAGTGGTAGCTCCGCCAGAAGCGCTCGACCTCGGCCACGGCAACGGCCACGTCGTCGGTGACGAGGTACAGGTCGTGGTCGTCCGGGCTCACGAGGCCGGCCGCCACGAGCTCGTCGTCCACGAACTCGACCCACCGCGACCAGTAGGTGCCGCCGGGCACGTCGAGGAGCACCACGGGCGCGGGGCTGGCCTTGCCGGTCTGCAGCAGCGTGCAGAGCTCGAAGGTCTCGTCCTGGGTGCCGAACCCGCCGGGGAGGCACACGAACGCCGAGCTCTCCTTGATCAGCATCAGCTTGCGGGTGAAGAAGTACTTCATCGCCACCACCTGGCCGCTCTCCGCGAGTGCCTCGTGGAGTGACTCCTCGAACGGCAGGCGGATGCTGATCCCGATCGCCTTGCCCGGCCCCGCGCCCTCGATGCCCGCGGCCATGATCCCGGGACCGGCGCCGGTGATGACCATCCAGCCCCGCTCGGCGAGCTGCGCGGCGAGGTCCTTCGCCTGGGTGTACAGCGGGTCGTCGGGCTGGGTGCGGGCGGAACCGAAGATCGTCACCTTCGGCACCTCCTCGAGCGGGCGGAACATCGCGAACGCGGCCCGCATCTCCTTGAGCGCGGCGGCGGTGATCTTGAGGTCGAGGCGCTGCACGTCGTCACCCGCCAGGCCCACGGCCGAGCGCAGGATGTCCCGCAGCACGTCGCGGTTGGCCTTCGCCCCGGACTCGTCCAGGAGCTCCCTGATCACGTCGTCGGTGGCCATCGGCCGTCAGCCTCCCATGGGTACTGTCGGCGCGGTGCGCAACAGCTGCAGCCGGTGCGGAGCCCCCGGCGAGGAGGACGGCCTCGCCGCCGGGTGGTCGCTCTCGACCGGGCCGCGGGGCGTGGAGCACCTGTGCGCGGACTGCACCCGCCGGCATGCCCGCGACATCGAGGCCAAGCTCGACGAGACCTGGTGGGAGGTCTAGACGGTGACCGGGCGGCCGTAGACGGTGGTGCGCTCCTCGAGCCGGCGGCCGATCGGCTCGACCCAGGCCCGGAACCCGTCCTCGTCCATCTCGGTGCCGTGGGAGGCGCCGGCGGCCCGGGAGATGTTCTCGTCCATGAGGGTCCCGCCGATGTCGTTGGCACCCGCCTGGAGGATCTGCACCACACCGCCGTGGCCGAGCTTCACCCAGGACACCTGCACGTTGTCGATCCACCCGCGGTAGGCGATCCGCCCCACCGCGTGCATGAGCAGGGCCTCCCGGAAGGTGGGGCCGCGCCGCGCCTTGTGCTGGAGGTAGATCGGCGCGGCCATGTGCACGAACGGCAGCGGCACGAACTCGGTGAAGCCGCCGGTCTCCTTCTGGAGCGCACGGGTGCGGACGAGGTGCCGCGCCCAGGAGCGGGGCTGCTCGACGGACCCGAACATGATGGTGACGTTGGAGCGCAGCCCCACCTCGTGCGCGGTGCGGTGGGCCTCGAGCCACTCGTCCGTCGTGATCTTGTCGGGGCAGATCAGCGCGCGGACCGGATCGTCGAGGATCTCCGCCGCGGTGCCGGGGAGCGTGCGGAGGCCGGCGTCCTGCAGGCGGCGGAGGTACGAGCTGAGCGGCTCCCCGAGGCGGCGGGCGCCTTCGGTGACCTCGAGCGCCGTGAAGCCGTGGATGTGGATCTCGGGCGCCACCTCGTGGACGGCGCGCGCCACGTCGATGTAGTAGTCGCCGTCGAAGTCGGGGTGGATGCCGCCCTGCAGGCAGACCTCGGTGGCGCCGGCAGCCGTGGCCTCGATCACCCGCTCCTGGATGTCCTCGAGGGTGAGGAGGTACGGGGTGCCGCGCAGGTTGAGGGAGAGCGGACCCTTCGAGAAGCCGCAGAACCGGCACTTGAAGGTGCAGACGTTCGTGTAGTTGATGTTGCGGTTGCGCACGAAGGTCACGGCATCGCCGGCCGCCGCCCGCCGGAGCTCGTCGGCGACCTGGGCCACCGCCGCCACCTCGGCGCCCCGGGCCGAGAACAGCGTGGTGATCTCGTCCTCGCCGACCTCCTGGCCCAGCAGGACGCCTTCGAGCACCTCGCCCACGGGGCCGTGCCACCCGAGGCGCCCGGACGCGGGGACGAGCGTGACGGGATCGCGCGGCGCGCCTGAGTACCACGCGGTGTTGCGGCGCCCGATCTGCACGACCTCGGCACCGGTGCCGGCTTCGACCGCAGCCGCGATCTGCTCCGGGAACACGCCCCCGGGGTCGTCGCGTCCGAGGCCCTCGGCGTCGCTGCGGTCGAGCACGGGGAACTGCACCGCAGGGTCGAGCCAGCGCTCCGGGTCGAGCGCGTACTCGGGGTAGACGGTGAGGCGCGGGGCGAGGGCGAAGCCGCGCTCCTCGGTGGCGGCCCGCAGGCGGTCGAGCGCGGGCCACGGACGCTCCGGGTTCACGTGGTCCGCGGTCACCGGGCTCACGCCGCCCCAGTCGTCGATGCCGGCGTCGAGGAGGCGCCCGAAGTCGTCGGACAGGTTGGGCGGCGCCTGCACGTGCACCTCGGGCGGGAGGATCAGGCGGGCCAGCGCGATGGCCTGGAGGAACTCGTCCGGAGGGCACGGGGGTGCCGCGTGCATCGCGGTCCCGGCCTTGGGCAGGAAGTTCTGGACGATGACCTCCTGCACGTGCCCGAAGCGCCGGTGGGACTCGGCGATCGCCTCCAGCGCCACGACGCGGTCGCGCACGTCCTCACCGATGCCGACGAGGATCCCGGTGGTGAACGGGATGGCGGCCCGGCCCGCGGCCTCGAGTGTGGCGAGGCGTCGCGCCGGGGTCTTGTCGGGGGCGCCGCGGTGGCAGTCGAGATCGTCGCGGAGCGACTCGACCATCATCCCCTGGCCCGGTGCGACCGCTCGGAGCGCGCGCAGCTGCCCTTCGTCCAAGGCCCCGGCGTTGGCGTGCGGCAGCAGCCCGGTGTCGTCGAGGACGAGCCGGCACATGGCGACGAGGTAGTCGACCGTCGATGCGTACCCATGGGTCGCCAGCCACTCCCCGGCCACCGGGTAGCGCTCCTCCGGGGCCTCCCCGAGGGTGAAGAGCGCCTCGTGGCACCCCACCGCCGCGCCCGCTTGCGCGATCCGCAGCACGTCGTCCGGCGTGAGGTAGGGGGACTCGAGCCGCGCCGGCGGCTGGGCGAAGGTGCAGTACCCGCAGCGGTCCCGGCACAGCATCGTGAGCGGGATGAACACCTTCGGGGAGAAGGTGACGCGCCGGCCGTGTGCCTCGTCGCGCACGGCCCGGGCCCGGGCCAGCAGGGCGTCGAGCGGGACGTCGACGAACGCCCCCGGGTCGAGCATGCGGGCACCCTATCCGCGGGCGCCCAATAGCGTGACGCCGCAATGGCCGATCCGGACCACGACCCGGCCGTCGAGGCACGGCGCATCGTCACCGTCGACGAGGTGGCGCGCGGCAAGGCGCTGACGCGGTTCGTGGAGCTCCCGCAGGCCCTCCACGGGGCGGATCCCCACTTCGCCCCGCCGGTGCTCGCGTGGGAGCGCTACCGGCTCGACCATCGACGGAACCCCTACTTCGACCGTGGCGACGCCGCCCTGTTCCTCGCCTGGCGCGGCGGCCGACCGGCGGGGCGCATCGCCGCCCACCTCCCCGAACCCGGCGCGGCCGGTCGCTTCGGCTTCTGGTCGACGGTCGACAGCCGGGCGGTCGCCGCCGCGCTGGTCGACGCGGCGCAGACCTGGCTGGCAGAGGCCGGGTGCCGGTCGATGACCGGGCCGTGGTCGTTCGATCCCGACGACGAGCCCGGTGCGCTCGTCGCGGGCTTCGACGCCGGCGGCACCACGGGACGGCCCTGGCGGCCGGCCTGGGAGGCGCGCCTCCTCGAGGAGGACATGGGCTTCGAGGTGGTCGACGAGCACGCCACGTGGCGGCTGCCCACGACCGAGGTCGGCCCGGAGCGCGTGGCCGGGGGAGCGACGCCCGGGCAGGCGGGGGCCTACGCGGATCCGCGGCTGGTGCTCGACGGCATCGCCGCGGTGCCCGACCTCTCCGGCACGCTGCGCACGAGCGGGCTCCGGGCGGCGTGGCGGGTGGCGCGCCGCGCCCGGGAGGGCGACTGGGAGGGCTGCACGGTCGTGCGCTGCGGGGCCGCCCCCGAGCTCGCCGTGCCCGCGCTGCGCGCGGCGGCCGGGCGGGCCGGCTACGCCTGGGTCGTGGCGCCGTGGTCACCGGACCGCGCGGCGCCGCCGGAGACCGTGCACCGCACCTATCGACGTACCTGGTGAGCTCTGCGACTCATTCCCCGGCCGCGGCCGGGTCGGCGATCCAGACGACCTGGTCGGCCTGCACGTGGCTGCCCGGGCAGGTCGGGTCCCCTGCCTGCACGCGGGCCAGCGCGTCTCGCTTCTTGGCGCCGCACACCGTGACCACCGCCAGACGCGCCCGCGCGATCCCCGTGAGCGTGAGGGTCATGCGACGGTACGGGTTGTGCCCGCTGGGGTCCTCCGTCATGACCACGAGGCGCCCCGGGTCGGCCTCGAGCGCGTCCGAGCCGGGGAAGAGGGAGGCGACGTGCCCGTCCTCGCCCATGCCGAGGTGGACCACGTCGAGGCGGCCCAGCTCGCCCAGGCGGAGCTGGTAGGGGTCGGCCCCTTCGTCGCAGAACATCGGGTAGTTGGCATTGACCGCGCCGACCCGCTCGAACAGCGCCTCGCGGACGAGGTGGTAGTTGGAGGCGGTGTCGTCGTGGGAGACGCAGCGCTCGTCGCCCCAGTAGACGTCGACCTTCCACCAATCGATCTGGGTGCCCGCGTCGTCGGCCAGCCGCTCGTAGCAGGCCCGCGCCGTCTCGCCCCCGGACACGGCGATGGAGAAGCCGTCGTTGGGCCGACCGTGGAACGCCTCGATCACCCGCTCGGCGAACTCGCCCGGGACGTCGTCGACGACGACGAGGTCGCCGTGCACGCAGCTACCCGTCGGCCCCGAGCTCGGCGGCCTTGGTGCCGAGCGCGCCGATGAGCTCGTCGAAGGACTTGCTGAACGCGGCGACGCCCTGCTCCTCCAGCACGACGGCCACGTCGTCGAGGTCGACCCCGACCGCGGCCACCTGGTCCAGGACCTGCGTGGCCGCCTGCGGGTCCGCGTCGACGGTGCGGGTCACGGCGCCGTGGTCGGTGAAGGCGTCGATGGTGGCCTCAGGCATCGTGTTGACGGTGTCGGGCCCGATGAGCGTGTCCACGTAGAGGGTGTCCGGGTACGACGGGTCCTTGGTGGAGGTCGACGCCCACAGCGGACGCTGGACCCGCGCGCCGTGGGCGACGAGCGCGTCCCAACGGGCGCCGCGGAAGGTGGCGAGGAAGCGCTGGTAGGCCACCTGGGCCTGGGCCACGGCAGTGCGCCCCCGCAGCGCCAGCGCGGCCTCGGTGCCGATCTCGCCGAGGCGGCGGTCGACCTCGGTGTCGACGCGCGACACGAAGAAGCTCGCCACGCTCGAGATCCGGGACAGGTCGGTCGCGCCGGCGGCCACGGCGGCCTCCAGGCCGGCCAGGTAGGCCTCCATCACCTCGGCGTAGCGGTCGAGGCCGAAGATGAGCGTGACGTTGATGCTGCGCCCTTCGCCGATCATCGCCTGGATCGGTGCGATGCCCTCAGCCGTCCCGGGGATCTTCACGTAGAGGTTCGGCTCCGCGATGCGCTCGTGCAGCGCGCGGGCGGCGGCCTCGGTGCCCGCGCTGTCGCGAGCGAGGTCGGGGGCCACCTCGACGGACACATAGCCGTCGACGCCGTCGCTCCGGTCGTACACGGGCCGGAGGACGGCGAGGGCACCGCGGATGTCCTCGACCACGAGGTCCCAGTAGGCGGCGTCGATGTCGGCGCCCTCGGTGATGAGCCGGCCGAACTGCTCGTCGTAGTCGTGCCCCGAGCTGATCGCCTTCTGGAAGATCGACGGGTTCGACGTGAGCCCGCAGATGCCACGGTCGACCCAGCGCTCGAGCTCGCCGCTGGCGAGCCAGCCGCGCCGGAGGTTGTCGAGCCAGGGGCTCTGGCCGAGGGCGAGGAGCTGGGCGAGCCGCTCGTCGGGCATCAGTCGTCCTCCAGGTCCTCGAGGAGCTGACGGGCCCGCGCCGCCACGTTGTCGGGGGTGAAGCCGAGCTCGGCGAGGACGCGCTCGCCGGGGGCCGACGCGCCGAAGCGCTCGATGCCCACCGCGTCGTCGGCCCAGCGCTCCCACCCGAAGGTGCTGCCCGCCTCGACCGCGAGCGTGGGGATCGACGGCGGGAGGACCGCGTCCTGGTGCGCCTCCGGCTGCGCGGCGAACAGGTCCCAGCACGGGAGCGAGCTGACCTGGGTGGCGATGCCCTCCTCGGTGAGCAGGGCCGCCGCGGCGACGCACACCGCGACCTCGCTCCCGGTGCCGACGAGCACGAGGTCCGGGTCGTCGGCAGCCACGAGGACGTAGCCCCCGAGGTCGACCGGTGCGCCGGCGGTGCCCTCGAGCACCGGCACGTCCTGGCGGGTGAGCAGCAGCGCGACGGGACCGTCGTGCTCGACCGCGACGCGCCATGCCGCGGCGGTCTCGTTCGCGTCGGCGGGCCGGACGACCCGGAGCCCGGGGATGGCCGGAGCGCGGCCGCGTGCTCGACGGGTTGGTGCGTGGGCCCGTCCTCGCCCACACCGACGGAGTCGTGCGTGAAGGAGTAGATGACGTGGGCCCGCGACAGCGCCGCGAGCCGGATCGCCGGGCGGCAGTAGTCGCTGAACACCAGGAACGTGCCGCCGACGGGCAGCGCGCCGCCGTGGAGCGCCATCCCCGTCATCGACGCGGCCATCGCGTGCTCGCGGATCCCGAAGTAGATCTGGCGACCGGACGGGTCGTCCCGGGACTGCACGCCGCAGTCCTTCAGTACGGTCCCGGTGTTGGACGTGAGGTCGGCCCCGCCGGCGATCAGCGCGGGGATCTTCGCCACCAGCGCCTGGAGGCACGCGCCACTGGCCTTGCGGGTCGCCACGGCCGCACCCACCTCCCAGGAGGGGAGGGCCTCCTCCCAGCCGGGGAGGGGCCGGGTGGCCAGGCAGGCGTCGAGCTCGGCCCGGTCGCCCTCGTAGGCCTCGAGCCGCTTCGCCCATGCCTCCCGGAGCTCGCTCCCGCGGCTGCCCGCAGCCCGGTACAGCTCGACGACGTCCTCGGGGACGTAGAAGGCCTCGTCCGGCGGCAGGCCCATGACCGCCTTGGCCGCGTGGATGTCCTCGTCCTTGAGGGCGTAGCCGTGGGCCTCGGGGTCGTCGGTCTTGGTGGGGGAGGGGAACGCGATGTGGCTGCGCACGATCACGAGCGACGGCTGGTCCTCGACGTCCGCCGCGATGCGCAGCGCGCGCTCGAGGGCGTCGGTGTCCTCGGCTGCCTCGCCCAGCTCCTGCACGTGCCACCCGTAGGCCTGGAACCGCCCGGCGGCGTCGTCGCTCAGGGCGAGCTCGGTAGGACCGTCGATCGAGATGTGGTTGTCGTCGTACACGCAGATGAGGCGGCCGAGGCCCTGGTGGCCGGCCAACGACGCGGCCTCGTGGGACAGGCCCTCGGACAGGTCGCCGTCGCCGGCGATGCAGTACGTGCGGTGGTCGACCACGTCCGCCCCGAAGCGCGCCCGCAGGTTGCGCTCCGCCAGCGCCATGCCCACCGCGTTGCCGAGGCCCTGACCGAGGGGACCGGTCGTGACCTCGACCCCAGGTGTGTGACCGTGCTCGGGATGGCCGGGCGTGCGGCTGCCCCACTGCCGGAACTCCTCGAGGTCGCGCAGCGTCAACGGGTACCCGGTGAGGTGCAGCATCGAGTAGAGGAGGATCGACGCGTGGCCGGCGGACAGGATGAAGCGGTCTCGGTCCGGCCAGGTCGGGTCGGTCGCGTCGTACCGCAGGATGCGCGTCCACAGGACGTGGGCGAGCGGGGCGAGGGCCATCGCGGTGCCCTGGTGCCCCGACCGCGCCCGGTGCGGCGCGTCCATGGCGAGGCCCCGGATCACGTCGATGGCCCGCTGCTCCAGGTCCACGCTGCTCACCGAGGCCACCCTATAGGTCCGGCTCCTCGGCTCCGTCGACCCGCTACCCTCAAGAGGTGACGCCGTCGGAACCGTCCCCTTCCACCCGGGACGCGATCCTGATCGAGGCACGGCGTTGCTTCGCCGAGCAGGGGTTCGACGGCACCTCGCTCAACGACATCGCCGCGGGCGTGGGGATCCGCAAGCCCAGCCTCCTCCACCACTTCCCCTCGAAGGAGGCGATCTACCGCGAGGTCTTCGAGACGTCGCTGTCGGACTGGATCGTGCGCATCGAGGTGGCCGGGGACACCCAGGGCAAGGAGCCCTGGGACAAGATGGAGTTCGTCCTCGACACCGCCTTCGACTGGTTCTGCGACAACCCCGAGTTCGTGCGGATCATGCGGCGGGAGGCGCTCGACGGGCAGAGCGGCGAGCACCTCGGGTTCGACCTCGGCGCGACCCTGCGACCCCTGTTCGACCGCGCCGTCGAGTTCTTCGACCGGAACATGGGCGAGGGCAAGTTCCGCAAGCACGACAGCGAGCAGCTCATCCTCACCGGGCTCGGCGCGCTGCTCGGCTACTTCTCCGACGTGCCGTTCCTGCAGGGCGTCCTGGGGCGCGATCCGCTCGATCCCCAGATGCTCGCGACGCGGCGCGAGCACATCCGCGAGTTCTTCCGCGCCACGCTCGAGCCCTGACGGCAGGGCACTAGGTCGACGGCAGGGACGCGAGCGCCTGGCGCACCAGGACGTCGACCGCGTTCGCATCGGCGTCGACGGAGGCGGGGTCGACCGCCCAGGTCCCGTCGTCCGCCTGGCCGAGGACCGGCCGCACGGAGCAGCGCGATCCGAACACGGTGACGCGTGCGCGGCGCGACGCCTGCCATCCCAGCGCCATGCCGAGCACCTTCTCGACGGCGTGGTCGCCCTCGAGCACGTCGATCGCGGTCAGGGCCAGGCGGGCGTCGCGGTGGATCTGCGTGAGCCACGGCTCGACCTCGTCCTCGAGCCCGGGCGCCGCGCACACGGCCGCCTCCGCGAAGTGCGCCCGCGTGGCGCGGAGGTCGCCGGCGGCCACCGAGGCCACCGCAGCCACCCCGTCGCAGGCCGTGGCGAAGGCCAGGCAGCCCAGGTCACCGGCCGCCTCCGCCCAGCCGGCCGCCGCGTCGCCGCCCCGGAGCCACGCGGCGATCGACGCCAACGGCAGTCGCGAGGCCAGGGCCTGCACCATGGGGTTGGCGAGGTAGCCGGCGCATGCCTCGGGCAGCCCGGGCTCGCGCCCGCGGAGGGGGCCGATGAACAGCCGGTCGGCCATCACCCCGTCGTTGACCGGGTAGTTGTCCCACACCAGGGGCGGCCGGCCGCCGAGGGCGGCGGACCGCGCGGCAGCGTCGGCCACGGTGATGGTGTCGTTGACGACCGCGCGCCCGGTCCAGCCGACGGCGACCTCCAGGGGCAGGCCCGCTGCGAGCTCCGCGAGGTACGGCGATGGTCGGGTGCCGACGTACTCCGTCGGGATGAGCGCCACCGGCGCGCGGCCGGCGACGTGCTCGTGCAGCCAGGTGGCCAGGCGCGCGTGCGCCGCACCCTGGGGGCCACCGCCGAAGGGGATGTCGTCGAGGGCGAGCACGACCCAGGTCGCCCCCACGGCCACCATCTGGTCCACCTTCGCCGCGAGCGCGGCGCGATCGTCGGTGTCGTCGGCATCGATGGAGAGGCCCGGTGAGATGGCGAACCCCAGGGCCAGCTCCCCATCGCGGCGAATCCCGCGAAGCCCGCGAGCTCCTCGGCGTCGTACGGCTCGCGCCACCGCTCCCGGTGCCTCGGATCGTCCTTCGGCGCGTACACGTAGTGGGTCATGCCGCGCGCGGCGCACCAGGCCGCCACCTCCCGGCGCGCGTCCCAGGACCAGGGCGGTCCGTAGAACCCCTCGATCACGCCCACCGGGCCGTTCGCCATGCGGTCAGTAACGTAGGCCGCCATGCCCACGCTGTCGGAGGCCGACTCCAAGGCCCTGCTCGCCTCGTACGGGGTCCCCTTCCCCGACGAGCGGCTGGCCACCACGGTGGCCGAGGCCATCGCCGCCGCGGCGGAGCTCGGCCACCCCGTCGTGCTGAAGCTCGGCGGCGAGGGCATCGCCCACAAGACCGAGCGCGGCCTGGTCCGCCTCGGCCTCGGCGACGACGATGCGGTCGCCGAGGCCGCGGTGGAGCTGCTCGGGGCGGCCCGACCCGAGGACGGCGAGGTCCACCTGCTCATCGCCCCGATGCTGCGAGGCAACCGCGAGCTGATCGCCGGCCTGCACCACGACCCGCAGTTCGGCATGACCGTGATGCTCGGGCTCGGCGGTGTGCTGGCGGAGGCCGTGGCCGACGTCGTGTTCCGCCTCGTGCCCATCGAGCGCGTCGACGCCGAGGAGATGCTGGACGACCTGGCCACCCGCCGCATCCTCGAGGAGTTCCGCGGCGAGCCGGCGGTCGATCGGGGCGCGCTCGTCGACGTGCTCCTGGCGCTCTCCAACGCCGCGGAGGCCGACCCGACCATCGTGGGCGCGGACCTCAACCCGCTCATCGTCGTCGGCGGCCGGCCGGTCCCCGTCGACGCCCTCGTGGAGCGGGTGTGACGGCGCTCACCGACGCCCACTTCCGGGCGCTCTTCGAGCCCCGCGGCATCCTCGTGGCCGGCGTGTCGAGCCACCCGGGCAAGTTCGGGTTCGTGAGCCTGCACAACATCCTCGCCGCTGGCTACGAGGGCGCCCTGCTCGGCACCAGCCGCGAGCCGGGCGAGGTGCTCGGCGTGCCGATCGTCGGCGACATCGCCGAGCTCCCCGACGACGCGATCGACCTCGTGTTCGTGTGCACGCCGGCGCAGGCGAACCCCGACCTCCTCCGAGCCTGCGCCAAGAAGGGCATCCGCGCCGCGTTCATCGCCTCGGCGGGCTACGGCGAGGCCGGTCCGGAGGGCCAGGCCATGCAGGCGGAGCTCGTGGCCCTCGCCGACGAGCTGGGCATGCTCGTGGCCGGGCCGAACGGCCAGGGCGTCGTGTCGACCCCCGCGCACCTGTGCGCGCAGATCGTGGCCCCCTACCCGCCGGCCGGTCGCATCGGGATCGCCAGCCAATCGGGCAACTTCGTGTCCTCGTTCCAGAACTACGCGGTGCAGACCGGGGTGGGCGTGAGCCGGGCGGTGAGCGCAGGGAACGCGGCAGCCGTGACGATCCCCGACTACCTCGAGTGGTACGCGCGCGACGCCGCCACCGACGTCGCCCTCGCGTACGTCGAGGGTGTGCAGGACGGACGGGCGTTCTTCGAGCGCACCCGGGCCGTGGCCGCGGAGATGCCGCTGGTGCTCGTGAAGGGCGGGGCCACGGCGGGGGGCCAGCGGGCGGCCGCGAGCCACACCGGCTCCCTGGCCAGCGACGACCGCGTCTTCGACGGCATGTGCCGACAGGCGGGCATCACGCGCGCCGCCACGATCGAGGCGGCCTACGAGGCCGCGGCCACGTTCGCGACCCAGCCGTTGCCGCGCGGGAACCGCGTCGTCGTGCTGACCACCGCGGGGGGCTGGGGCGTCGTGACCGCCGACGCCATCAACCGCACCTCCCTCGAGCTGCTGCCGCTCCCGGACGACCTCCGGGCGGCGCTCGACGCGAAGCTCCCGCCGCGCTGGAGCCGCAGCAACCCCGTCGACCTCGCCGGAGGCGAGACGCGGGACACGATCCCGGAGGTCATCGAGTTGATCGTCGGCCACCCCGACGTCAACGCCGTCCTGTACCTCGGGCTCGGCATCCAGTCGAACCAGGCTGCGCTGATGCGGGCGGGCCGGGCCTACCCGGATCACGGCCTCGAGCGCATCGTCGAGTACCACGAGCGCCAGGACGCGCGCTTCGCCGAGGCCGCCGCGGCGGCGTCGGACCGGTTCGACAAGCCCGTCCTCACCGCGACGGAGCTGGCGGTCACGCACCCGGACAACCCCGGCCCGGCCGCGGTGCGCGCCACCGGGCGCGTCTGCTACCCGTCGGCCAACCGAGCCGTGGTCGCCCTCGACCACCTCTGGCGCCGCGCCCGCCACTTCGCGGCCCGCGCCGGCTGAGCGCGATGCCGGCGTTGCCCATGTTCCCGTTGGGCACCGTCCTCTTCCCCAGCGCGGTCCTGCCTCTTCACGTCTTCGAGCCCCGGTACCGCGCGCTCGTGCGGGATTGCCTGGCCGGCGCCCGCGACCTCGGGGTGGTGCTCATCGAGCGGGGGAGCGAGGTGGGCGGCGGGGACGCCCGCTCCGACGTCGGCACCGTGGCCCACATCGTCGAGGCCCAGGAGCTGCCCGACGGGCGCTGGGCCCTCCTCACGGTGGGCGCCCGCCGCCTGCGCGTGGAGCGCTGGCTCCCGGACGCGCCATACCCCGTCGCGGAGGTCGTCGACTGGCCCGACGACGAGCCGGGTGACGGGCACGGCCCGCTGGCGGATGCAGCGCTCGCGCACCTCCGCCGCGTGCTCGCGCTCGCGGCGGAGGCGGGGGACGGCACTGCCCCGTCCACCATCGAGCTCAGCCCCGATCCCGTCCTCGCGGTGCTGCAGGCCGCCGCGGTCGCACCCGTGGGTCCGTTCGACCGGCAGCGGCTGCTCGCCGCACCCACGCCCGAGGCGCGCGCGGCCCTGCTCGACGAGCTGCTGGGCGGTGTCGAGGAGGTGCTCACCCTGCGGCTGGCAGGCGGATAGAGCGGCCCCGTCGCCGGGAGAGGCCGGAGGCCCCGGTAGTAGGGTGACCCGACCGTGGCAGCACGACCCGACGCCAAGGCCTCCGGCGAGGCCAAGAGCATCCCCGAGATCGGCACCGAGCTCTGGGAGCTCACCACCGCGTACGCGAAGCAGGAGACGATCGACCCGCTGCGCGGGGTGGCGCGGTTCCTCGCCTACGGGGTGTCCGGAGCGATCCTCCTCGGCCTCGGCACGGGCCTGCTGCTCCTCGCCGGGCTGCGCGCGCTGCAGACCGAGACCGGCACCACCTTCACGGGCAACCTCTCGTGGGCGCCCTACCTCATCGCGACGGCCGCAGGCGGTCTGCTGATCGCCCTCGCGCTGCTCCGCATCAGCCGACGAAAGGGGCCTGGGGTATGACCGCACAGATGGAAGCGCACGGGCGGATCAGCCGCTCGGACCTCGAGAGCAAGTTCCGCGAGCTCCAGGGCAACGTCAACGAGACCAAGGAGTCGGCGCTCGCCACGGCCATCACGGTCGGCGCCGTCGTGGCGGTGGGCGTGGTCGCGGTCGCGTTCCTGCTGGGCCGCCGGCGCGGCCGTCGGCGCACCACGGTGGTCGAGGTCCGCCGCATCTGATGCTCCTGGGGCTCCTCGAGCGGCTCGCAGCGCGCCGGCGTCGGCCGGGGGCCCACCCCGCGTGGACCGCAGCCGCCTTCGCCGCCTTCCTGCTCCGGGCCTACCGGAAGCGAGCGGCCAAGGACGCGGTCGTCCTGCGCGAGGAGCTCAAGGCGGGGGAGACCCTCGTGATCACCCACACCACCCGTCCGCAGGGCTGACGGTGCAGGTCCTGCTGCGCAACCCGCGGCGCGAGGTCTCGGTGACCGGGCCGCTCCGCGTGCACGCCCTCCTCGCGCGGCTGGAGGTCCACCGCGACGCGGTCCTCGTGATCCGTGGCGACACGATCGTGCCCGGCGACGAGCTGCTCCTGGACGAGGACGTGATCGAGATCCGGCCGGTGATCTCCGGAGGCCTGGCGTGAAGTGCACCGTGTGCCGCGGTCCCGCGGTGATGGACGTGCGGCGGCACAACGCCAACTTCTGCCGCGACCACTTCCTGCGCCTCTGCCGCGACCAGGTGGCCAAGGCGGTGCACGACCACCGCATGTTGGAGGCGGACGACCACGTCCTGGTGGCCGTGTCCGGTGGCAAGGACTCGCTCGCGCTCTGGCACATCCTCCTCGAGCTCGGCTACCGCACGGACGGCCTCTACCTCGGGCTGGGCATCGGCGACTACAGCGACGAGTCGGGACGCATGGCACGCGCGTTCGCGACGGAGCGAGGGCTCCACCTCCTCGAGATCGACCTGCCGACCGACCACGGCTTCGACATCCCCGGCGGCGCGAAGGCGGCCAAGCGAGTCCCGTGCTCGGCCTGCGGCCTCTCGAAGCGGCACCTCTTCGACGAGGCGGCCCGGCGGCACGGGTACGACGTCGTGGCGACCGGCCACAACCTGGACGACGAGGCCGCGGTGCTGTTCGGCAACGTCCTCCGCTGGCAGACGGACTACCTCGGCCGGCAGCTCCCCGTCCTCCCGGCCCGGCACGGCTTCCCCCGGAAGGTGAAGCCGCTCGTGCGGCTGAGCGAGCGGGAGACGGCCGCGTACTGCGTCCTGACGGGCATCGACTACATCGTCGAGGAGTGCCCCATGGCCGAAGGGAACAGGCACCTCGGGTACAAGCAGGCGCTCAACGCAGTGGAGGCGACGTCGCCCGGGGCGAAGCACGACTTCTACTTCGGGTTCCTCGCCCGCGCCTCGGCCCGCTTCGCCGCGGAAGCGGAAGCCGAGCAGGAGCAGCTGGGGGCCTGCGCGCGCTGCGGTGCTCCCACGCCGGGTGAGATCTGCGCGTTCTGCAAGCTCGTGGAACGGGCGGGCGGCCGTGCCGTGCCCGTCGAGCTGGGGCACAGACCATGAGTCGCGTGTTCCGGGCGGGGGAGCAGGTGCTGCTGATCGACACGAAGCGACGCCGGTACCTGCTCGTGCTCGAGCCGGGCAAGGAGTTCCACTCCCACTCGGGCACGGTGGGCCACGACGCCGTGATCGGCGCCGAGGAGGGCACGAGCTTCCGGTCGTCCCACGGCATGCACTACACGGCGATCCGCCCCACGCTGTCTGACTTCGTGTTCAAGATGCCCCGCGGCGCGCAGGTGATCTACCCGAAGGACCTCGGCGCGATCCTGCTGCTGGCCGACATCTTCCCGGGCGCCCGCGTGCTGGAGTCCGGCATCGGGTCCGGCGCGCTGTCGATGACGATGCTGCGCGCGGGTGCGGAGATCGTCGGGTACGAGCTGCGCGAGGACTTCGCCGCGCGCGCCCAGAAGAACGTCGCCGCGTTCCTGGGCGAGGAGGCCCTGACCCACTACCGGGTCGAGCACCGTGACTGCTACGACGGCATCGACGAGACGGGCCTGGATCGCGTCGTGCTCGACCTGCCGGAGCCGTGGCAGGTCGTGAAGCATGCGGCGCGGGCGCTGCACCCGGGTGGCCTCCTGGTCGCGTACACGCCCCAGGTGACGCAGGCGGTGCAGCTGCGGGAGGCAATGGGCGAGAGCGCGTTCGGCCTGGCCGAGACGATCGAGGTGCTCCACCGGAGCTGGCACATCGAAGGGCAGTCGGTCCGCCCCGACCACCGGATGGTGGCTCACACGGGCTTCCTCACCCACGCCCGGCTCCTCGGGACCATCTGACGGCGAGCCGGCGGTGAACACCCTCGACCTCCTCGTGCTCATGGCCGCGCTCGCGGCCGCGGTCGGCGGGTACCGGCTGGGCTTCCTCGCGCGGGTCACCTCGTGGCTCGGGATGGCCCTCGGCGCGGTCCTCGGCGATCGGATCGCGGGGAGCCTCCTCGATCGCCTCGATGCCCCGAGCGAAGGACAAGCGCTGGCCATCGTCGTGGGCACGCTGCTCGGCTGCGCCTTCATGGGCCAGGCCCTCGGCCTCCTCCTCGGGCAGCGGCTGCGCCACGTGCTGCCCTTCGGCGGGGTCCGGCAGGCCGACCGTGCCGCGGGGGCGGCGGCGGGCGTGATCGGCGTGGTGATCGCGCTGTGGCTGCTGCTCCCGATCATGGCGGAGAAGAGCGGGTGGTTCGCCGTGCAGTCGCGCACGTCCGCGCTCGCGGAGCTCGTCGACGAGCGCATGCCGGAGCCGCCCAACTCGGCGCTGCGCCGCTACCTCACGGAGGGCCAGCTCGCGCGCGTCGTCGAGGGCCTCGAACGGGCCCCGGACGTGGGCCCGCCCCCGGCCGTCACCGGCCTCGCGCAGGACGTCGTCGACCGCGTGGTCCTGTCGACCGTCAAGGTCCAGGGCGTGGCCTGCCGGCGGATCCAGGAGGGGAGCGGCTTCGTGGCCGGTCCCGGTCTCGTCGTCACGAACGCGCACGTGGTGGCCGGTGAGGACGAGACGGTGCTGGAGCGCAGCGACGGCAGCGAGGTGCGGGCCGAGGTCGTGGCGTTCGACGCCAACCGTGACCTCGCGGTCCTCCGCGCTCCCGGCATCGACCGCGCCGCCCTGCCCCGGGCCGACATCGACGTCGGGGGCAGCGGCGCCGTGTTCGGGCACCCCGGTGGAGGGCCGCTGCGGGCGGCGCCGTTCCAGATCGGTCGCGAGGTGCGGGCCCGCGGCACCGACATCTACGACAGCGCGACCACCGAGCGCGAGGTGCTCGTGCTGGCATCGGCCCTGGCCCCCGGCGACTCCGGCGCCGCGCTCATCGACCCCGAAGGCCGGGTCGTCGGCGTCGCCTTCGCCATCGCGCCCGACCGCGACGGCGTGGCCTACGCCCTCGCGCTCAGCGAGCTCGAGGCGGTCCTCGCCGCCGACCTCTCCGCCCAGGTCGACACGGGACCCTGCCTGCGCTGATCGCCTCGGGCTCGACTAGACGAGGCCGAGGGCGGTGATCGCGAGGATCAGGGTGAGCGCGCCGACGAGGTCGACGGTGGAGCTCACGATCGGGATGCCGTAGGTGTCGGGGTCGATGCCCGTGCGGACCGCGGCGATCGTGCCGTAGTAGGCGATGGCCATGACCACGACCATCGCGGCCGCGCCGGCCATGAGGGATGCGCCGAGGAGGTAGCCGGTGCCCGGCGACTGCTCGCCCAGCAGGTGCGCGGTCAGGGCGGCGCCGAGCCCGTTGAACGCGAAGACGGGGAGGCTGAGGCCGGCCACCAGCGCGAGGTCGCGACGGGCCGCTCGCGAGGGGATCGCGGTGGCCGGGGCGAGGCCGAGGAGGAGCTGGCTCGAGAGCCGGCCCGACAGGATCCCGCCGAGGGCCCCCGCGCTCGAGAGGTGGGCGGGGACGAGGATGAGGAGGGCGGGCAGCGCACTGAAGGTCTCCAGCCGCCGCTCGAGCACGACCCCCGCGAGCGCGCTCACGGCCGCCGCCACCACGAGGACGGGCAGGGACGAGCGCACGATGCGCCGCAACAAGGGCAGGGGCGAGCGGGCCGCGAGCAGGAGCGCGACCGCGGCGACCAGCCCCAGCGCCCAGCCGAACACGGTGCCGATGACGCCGACCCCGAGCAGCCCGGTGGCCAGCCACAGCGCAGGGAGGGTGAGGACGTCGCCCAGCGTCGAGACGAGCGGGGCCGTCACGTTGTCCAGGTCCCACCCGTAGCGGACGGCACCCGCCGCGAGCCCGAGGGTGGCCGCGAGCACGGGCAGGGACGCGAGCGCCCCGCCCCCGACCGAGACGAGGGTGAGGTCGGCCAGCCCGATCGTGTCGCCGAGCCCGAGGCCGGTGCTGACGGCCACCACCAGCCCCACGAGGACGAAGGACATCACGACGGTGAGGGCAGTGGCGGCCAGCACGTTCTGGCCGAGGATCGTGGAGCGGCGCAGCCGGAGCTGGAGCTCCCCCGCGTGGATGGAGGTGGACACCCTGTTCCCGAGGGAGCCGAACACGTTGCCCCGGAGGCCGATGGCCGCGGGCACCAGCACGAGGAGTCCCGGCCGCCGCTCGAAGGTGGCCGTGAGCGAGCCGAGGACGGCTCCCGCGACCAGGCTGGTCGAGGAGTTCAGGACGAGCGCGACGAGCCCCTGCCGGGCATCGGGGCCCGGCAGCAGGCGGCGGGGGGCCATGGGGGCCCTCCGGCAGCGGCGCGACGTCGTGCGGTCACGGCGGGCAGGCTACCCGCCGAGGCCCGGGCCGACCCCGGACGCGACGATGGGGCCACGCGGGCCCCATCGCGATGATCGATCGTGCCGCGACCGCGGCGCGCTGCTACTCGACCTCGATGAAGATGCACTCCCCGGGGCACTCCTCGGCCGACTCGATGGTGGCCTCCTCCTGCCCGGCGGGGACGGGCGCGATGCCCTCGGCGCCACCCGGATCGGAGAGGACCTTGTCCCCGTCCTTGACGTACGCGAGACCGTCATCGAGGAGCGTGAACACGGCCGGTGCGATCTCCTCGCACAGGCCGTCGCCGGTGCAGAGATCCTGGTCGATCCAGACCTTCATGGTGGGGCTACCTCGGGTGTTGAGACGGTGGTTGCGACTCCCGGGCAGCCTATCCCACCCATGAATAAACACGGCAACTTCGGAACAAACCCTCGTGCTGTTCCGGGGGCACGCGGTAGTAGGGTCCCGCGGGAGCGACGATCCGAGGGAGGTGGTCCCCGTCGACGAGTCCGACGAGCGCTCGAGCGGCGGAAGCGAGCTGGCGGAGCTGCAGGAGCACGCGCGCACCCTCGAGGACGAGGTCCTCTCCCTCCGCCGGCGGCTCCAGGACGCCCCGAAGCGCGTGCGGACCCTGGAGGAGCGGTTGCTCGAGACGAAGGGCCAGCTGTCCCAGGCCGTCTCGCAGAACGAGAAGCTGACCTACACCCTGCGGGAGGCCCGCGACCACATCGCGGCCCTCCGCGAGGAGGTCGACAAGCTGACCCAGCCGCCGTCCGCCTACGGCACCGTCGTGGGCACCAACGACGACGGCACGGTCGACGTGTTCACGGGCGGCCGCAAGGTCCGGGTGGCCGTGCACCCCGAGCTCGGCGACGAGCCCCTCACCCGGGGCGCCGAGGTCGTGCTCAACGAGTCGCTCAACGTCGTCCTGTCCCGCGGCGCCGAGGTCACCGGCGAGGTGGTCACGCTCAAGGAGCGCATCGAGGGGGCCCGGGCCCTGATCGTCGGCCGGGCCGACGAGGAGCGGGTCGTCGAGCTCATCGACGCCCTCCAGGACGTGACCCTCCGCAGCGGTGACACGCTCCTGCTGGACCCCCGCTCGGGGCTCATCCTCGAGAAGCTCCCCCGGCCCGAGGTGGAGGAGCTGGCCCTCGAGGAGGTGCCGGACATCGACTACGAGGACATCGGCGGCCTCGACGAGCAGATCGAGCAGATCGCCGACGCGGTCGAGCTCCCGTACCTCCACCAGGACCTGTTCGCCGAGCACAAGCTCCCGGCGCCGAAGGGCATCCTCCTCTACGGCCCTCCCGGCTGCGGCAAGACCCTGATCGCGAAGGCCGTGGCCAACAGCCTGGCGAAGAAGGTCGCCGCCGTGACCGGCGACGCGGCCCGCTCCTACTTCTTCAACATCAAGGGCCCCGAGCTCCTCAACAAGTACGTCGGCGAGACCGAGCGGCAGATCCGGCTCGTGTTCCAGCGGGCGCGGGAGAAGTCCGAGGAGGGCTGGCCGGTCATCATCTTCTTCGACGAGATGGACTCGATGTTCCGCACCCGCGGCACCGGGATCTCCTCCGACATGGAGTCGACGATCGTGCCGCAGCTCCTCGTGGAGATCGACGGCGTCGAGTCGCTCAAGAACGTGATCGTGATCGGCGCGTCCAACCGCGAGGACCTGATCGATCCCGCCATCCTCCGGCCCGGCCGGCTCGACGTGAAGATCAAGATCGAGCGGCCCACCGAGGAGGCGGCCGCCCAGATCTTTGCCCGCTACCTCACGGCGGACCTGCCCCTCGACGAGGACACCGTGCGGACCCTCGGCGGGGGCGATCCCGCCAAGGCCGTGCAGTCGATGATCGAGTCCACCGCCGCCGAGATGTACCGGACCGACGAGGGCAACCAGTTCCTGGAGGTCACGTACCAGAACGGCGACAAGGAGATCATGTTCTTCAAGGACTTCGCGTCCGGGGCCATGATCGAGAACATCGTGCGGCGGGCCAAGAAGCTCGCCATCAAGCGCCTCCTGGAGGGCGGCACCCGCGGCATCCGGGTGGAGGACCTCGTCGCCTCGATCCACCAGGAGTACAAGGAGCACGAGGACCTGCCCAACACCACGAACCCGGACGACTGGGCGAAGATCTCGGGCAAGAAGGGCGAGCGGATCGTCTACGTGCGCACGATCGTCCAGCGCGAGGCCGACTCGGCGCCCCAGGGGGGCCGGTCGATCGAACGGGTGACGACCGGCCAGTACCTGTAGGGGCGGGGGAGGAGCCAGGCGTGGCCCTGAGGAAGGTGCTCGGGATCGAGACCGAGTACGGCATCCTCGTGCGGGGCGGCGAATCCAACCCGATCGCCGCCTCCTCGGTGCTGATCAACGCCTACGTCCAGGAGCTGGCTCGCGCCTCGTCGCAGTCCGGTCCCGCGCGCGTCGGATGGGACTTCGAGGACGAGCACCCCGGCAACGACGCCCGCGGGTTCACGCGCGGACGGCACGATGCCACCGGAGGTGGAGACCCACCTGGTGAACGCGGTGCTCACCAACGGCGCCCGGTACTACGTCGACCACGCCCATCCCGAGCTGAGCACCCCGGAGTGCGCCGACCCGCGCACCGTCGTCGTCTACGACCGCGCCGCGGAGCTCATCCTCCAGCGCTCGATGCGGGCGGCCGCCAGCGTGCTGCCCGAGGGTCAGGAGCTGGTCGTCTACAAGAACAACTCGGACCGCAAGGGCAACAGCTACGGCTGCCACGAGAACTACCTCATGGACCGCCAGGTCCCGTTCTCGAAGATCGTGGCCAACGCCATGCCCCACCTCATCACCCGGCAGATCTTCACCGGCGCCGGCAAGGTCGGCACCGAGGCCGCCGGTCTCACGCACGAGGACGTGCCGTTCCAGCTCACCCAGCGCGCCGACTTCTTCGAGGAGGAGGTCGGCCTCGAGACGACGCTCAAGCGGCCCATCGTCAACACCCGCGACGAACCCCATGCCGACGCGCAGAAGTACCGGCGCCTCCACGTGATCGTGGGCGACGCCAACATGTCCGAGGTCGCCACCTTCCTCAAGGTGGGCACCACGGCGCTCGTGCTGTCGATGATCGAGGACGACTGGCTGCGCCGCGACCTCCTCCCGGCCCGGCCGGTCCAGGCCCTCCGGCGCGTCTCCTACGACCTCACGCTGGCCGAGCCCATCGAGCTGGCCGACGGCTCCCGCATGACCGCCCTCGAGGTGCAGTGGGAGTACCTGGACCGCGCCCGCAAGCTCGCCGAGGAGCGCGGCCTCGAGTGCATCGGCGGCGACGACATCGGCGGCCAGGTCCTGCGACGCTGGGAGGAGGTCCTCAGCGGCCTCGAGACCGACCCCGGCAGCCTCGCCGCCCAGGTCGACTGGGTGGCCAAGCACCGCCTCATCGACGGCTACCGCGAGCGCCACGGCCTCCGCTGGGACGACGCCCGCCTTGCCGCCATGGACCTCCAGTACCACGACCTCCGTGCCGATAAGATCCCTCGCGGCCCGGGTGGGCCTCGATCGCATCACCACCGACGAGGAGGTCGACATCGCCGTCACCCAGCCCCCCCTGGACACCCGGGCCTACTTCCGCGGCCGCTGCCTCCAGCGCTGGCCCGAGAGCATCGTGGCCGCCAACTGGGACTCCCTGGTCTTCGATGTCGGTGGCGATCCGCTCCGCCGCGTGCCGATGATGGAGCCGTTGCGTGGAACCCACGCCCATGTGGGTAGCCTCATCGACGGGTGCACGAGCGCCGCAGATCTGCTCGACAAGCTCGGGCAATAGGAGTATCGAAGGGTCACCATGGCCGAGCGAGAGCAGAAGAAGAAGCAGGCGCCCGCCAAGGCCGACGAGGTCGTCGAGGACGTCCCCGCGAAGTCCGAGCAGGGCGAGAAGATCAAGGCCGAGCTCGACGACCTCCTCGACGAGATCGACGAGGTCCTCGAGTCGAACGCAGAGGACTTCGTTAAAAGTTACGTGCAAAAAGGCGGGCAATAGACCCTCGAGATCTGGCCTTCCGGGCCATGTCCTACCCCGCGCGTAGCCTCCAAGCGTGAAGCGATGCGTCGTCTGCGGGGAGCTGAAGCCCTTCGACGACTTCTATCGGATGAAGGGGATGCGCGACGGTCATCGCAACGACTGCAAGGCCTGCCACCGATCGGCGAAGCGAGCGCGTTATGCCGCCGATCCTGCCAAGTACAAGGCGATGGTCAAGCGTTGGCAGCAGGAGAACGCCGATCGGTTGAACGCGTACCGACGCGAGAGGAACACGCTCCCCGAGGTGAAGCGCCGCCAGCGGGATGCCTACTACTTGCGCACCTACGGGATCTCGGCGGACGAGGTGGACGGGATGCTCACCGCCCAGGGCGGAGGGTGCGCGATCTGCGGGATGCAGCCCGAACGGCTGGCGTCCTTGCACCTCGATCACGACCATGAGCACGGGCATCTGCGGGGGATCCTCTGCATCGACTGCAACCACGGGCTCGGCAAGCTCCGGGACGATCCGGACCTGTTGCAGCGGGCCATCGACTACCTGCAGAGGACGAGGCGACCGTCGTTACGGCGATCCGTGGCTAGCCTCGCCGCTGTATGACCTTGCCGATCTTCACGGCCTCCGACGATCCCGGCCCGAGCTTCGTCGACCTGCTCAAGCGGATCCGGCCCGCGGACGCGCTCCCGGACGGGGCGGCCCTGGACATCAGCCACGCCACGACGGTGGTGGCCGTGCGGTACGACCGAGGGCGTCCTCATGGCGGGTGACCGGCGGGCCACTGCGGGCAACCTCATCTCGCACCGGACCATGGAGAAGGTGTTCCCCGCCGACCGGCACAGCGGCGTGGCCATCGCGGGCGCGGCGGGACCGGCCATGGACATGGTGAAGCTCTTCCAGCTCCAGCTCGAGCACTACGAGAAGGTGCAGGGCTCGCAGCTCAGCCTCGAGGGCAAGGCCAACCAGCTCGCGACGATGGTGCGCAACCACCTGCCTGCCGCGATCCAGGGCTTCGCGGTCGTGCCCCTGTTCGCGGGCTTCGACCTGCGCCGCGGCCAGGGGCGGCTGTTCCAGTACGACGTGACCGGCGGCCGCTACGAGGAGGCCGACCACGCGAGCACCGGCTCCGGCAGCCTGCACGCGGGCACGGTGGTGAAGCTCGGCTTCCGTGAGGGGCTGGGCGTCGACGCGGTCATCGACCTCGCGCTGCACGCGCTGTGGCAGGCGGCCGACGCCGACTCAGCGACCGGCGGGCCGGACCTGGTGCGGGGGATCTTCCCGGTGGTGGCCACCATCACCCGGGACGGCTTCGAGCGGATCGGCGACGACGACATCCGCACCCGCTTCGAGACGCTGCTCGTCCAGCTCACCGCGCAGGCAGACCGGCGGGACGGAGCCCACCGCATGAGCCTGCCGTTCTACGTCGCGCCGGAGCAGGTGATGAAGGACCGGGCGGACTACGCCCGGAAGGGGATCGCCCGGGGCCGCAGCGCGGTGGCCGTGCTCTACCCCGACGGCATCCTCATCGTGGCGGAGAACTCCTCGGCCACCCTCCACAAGGTGAGCGAGATCTACGACCGCATCGCCTTCGCCGGGGTGGGTCGCTACAACGAGTTCGACCAGCTGCGGATCGCCGGGGTCCGCCACGCGGACCTCACGGGCTACAGCTACAGCCGCGAGGACGTCGATGCCCGCAGCCTGGCCAACGCCTATGCGCAGATGCTCGGCCAGATCTTCACCCACGAGATGAAGCCCATGGAGGTCGAGATCCTCGTGGCGGAGGTGGGGGAGACGTCGGCCGACGACCAGGTCTTCCACATCCTCTACGACGGCTCGGTGGTGGACGAGGACCGCTACAGCGTGATCGGCGGCGACGCCGAGGCGATCACCGCCCGACTGGAGGCGGCCTACCAGCCCGACCTGGACCTGGCCGGTGCCGCGCAGGCCGCCGTGGGCGCGCTGGCCGGCCCCGACCGGA
Organism: uncultured Microthrixaceae bacterium; assembly: GCA_963806205.1. Classification (GTDB taxonomy): domain Bacteria; phylum Actinomycetota; class Acidimicrobiia; order Acidimicrobiales; family VFJN01; genus VFJN01. The sequence continues at coordinate 164,628 of CAWDXF010000004.1, read as the reverse complement.
CGCTCACCGCACCGGAGCTCGAGGTGGCGGTGCTGTCACGCACCAACGGGCGCCGCGCGTTCCGCCGCATCGAGGACGACGAGCTCGCGCCCGCTGCTCTAGCGTTCCCGGTCCGGAGTCCACCAGCGGGAGGTGAAGGCGTGGCGTTGCTCCGCTTCGAACGCGTGTCGAAGCGGTACACCGCGGGCTCGCGCGAGGTCGTGGCGCTCGACGGGATCGATCTCAGCGTGCGCGAGGGGGAGCTGGTGTCCCTCGTGGGCAAGAGCGGGTCGGGCAAGTCCACGCTCCTGCACCTCGCCGGGGGCCTCGACGTCGCCGACTCCGGCACCGTCTACTTCGACGGCCGGGACGTCGGCGGGCTGAGCATCACCGACCGCTCGCGGATGCGGCGCCGGGAGATCGGCTTCGTGTTCCAGTTCTTCCACCTGATCCCGACCCTGAACGTGCTGGAGAACGTCGAGCTGCCGCTGCTCCTCGACGGGGTGCAAGCGCGACGGCCGCGGCCCCGACCTCCTCCACCGGGTCGGCATCGGGCACCGGATGACCCACCTGCCGGGCGAGCTGTCCGGCGGCGAGGCGCAGCGCGCCGCGATCGCCCGGGCCCTCGTGGCCCGGCCGAGGCTGCTGCTGGCCGACGAGCCCACCGGCAACCTGGACTCCGTCAACGGCACGGAGATCCTGTCGCTGCTGGAGCAGGAGGTGCGCCAGGAGGGTGCCGCCCTGCTGATGGTCACCCACGATCCGGACGCCGCGGCCCGGGCCGACCGCGTGCACGTACCTCACCGACGGCCACATCACCTAGGCCGAACCGTGCGCGTCATCCGGCTCCTCGCGCTGCGGCGGATGCGGCTGCAGCCGCTGCGGGCCATCCTCGCCGCGGTCGTCGTGGGTGCCGGGACCAGCCTGGTGGTGTCGATCCTCGTCATCACCTCCAGCCTCCGGGAGTCCGTCGACGACGGCGGGCGGAGCCCTGGCCGGGCCCGCTCCCCTGCGGGTCGTGGGGAACCTCTCGAAGGGCGGGATCTCGCCGAGCGTGTTCAAGCAGATCGAGGGCTCCGACGGCGTGGCGGCGGCCATCCCCCTGGTGCAGGGCATCGCGCTCGTCGACGCAGGCGGGGCCGGCGACGACGACGACGTCGCCGGTGATGGCGCTCGGGTTCGACTGCCGCATGAGGCGCTCTTCCGCGACTTCGGGTGCAACCCGTCGTTCGCTATCGGCCCTCGAGCAACCCTTCGTCGGCAGCGCGCTGCTCGACGAGGTGGGACCGGACGCCGCGGTCCGCACCAACCTCGGCCGGATCCCGCTGACCGGCGCCATCGGCCTGACGCAGCTCGACCGGCCTGAACGGGGGCCGGGTCGTGGCCTGGTCCCTGCCGGAGGCGCAGCGCCAGCTCGGCCGGCGCGACGGCGTGGACCTGGTGTACGTGCTCCCCGACCCGGGCGTGCGGATCGCCGACCTGCAGCGGCAGCTCGACGACGAGCTCGGGCCGACCGTGGTCGTGCTCGACGCGCTCGACCCACCACCGTTGATCGGCGTGGTCACGGCGAACTTCCTGCCGATCTTCACGATGGTGTCGCTGCTCACGCTCGGCATCGGCGGTGTCCTGGTGCGCAACTCGATCACGCTCTCGTTGGAGGAACGGCGGCGCCAGACCGCGATCGTGGGAGCGCTCGGCGGCAACCGGTCCCACCTGGTCTGGGGGACGATCCTCGAGTCGGCCGTGCTCGGCTTCGCCGGCGGCAGCCTCGGGATCCTCGGCGGGCTGGTCCTCGCCCGCCCGATCTCGGGGGGGCTAGACGACTTCATGCAGCAGATCGCGGGGATCTCCGCTGGACATCCAGCCGACGCCGTACGCCGTGTTCGTCGGGCTCGCGGTCGGGGTCGGCGTGTCGTCCCTCGCCTCCTTCGGCCCCGCCCGGCGCTCGGTCCGCATCGACGTGGCGGCCGAGCTGGCCGGTCGCGGCCGCCGCGAGGAGGTGGCCCGGTCCACATCCGTGTGGCGCCTGCTGGCCGCAGCCGTCGCGGTGGCCGGGGGCGTCGGCCTCAGCTTCCTCTCCCAGCGGAACGGCGGCATCGCCCGCTACCAGTCGACGCTCGCTCCGGCGGGGTTCCTCTGCGACGATGCTCCCGGGGATCTACCTGGTGGGGACCGCGGTGCCCGTGCTGCTCCGCTTCATCGACCTCCACGTCCCGTTCCGCCGAGCGTCGACGCCGCCTTGCGGTGGCGAACCTGCGCCGCGAACCTCGCCGGACGGGCGTCATGGCGGTCGCGGTCGGGTTCTCGATGGGCATGGGCGTGGTCACCGGCAGTCTGAACACCTCCATCAAGCAGGAGGTGACGAGGAGCCTCACCGCGAACCTGAAGGGCGTCGAGGTGTCGGCCGTGGAGCCCAACAACGCGGTCAACATCGAGGCGCGCCTCAGCTCGACGGTGCTCAAGGCAGCTCGAGCGCCTGCCCGAGGTGCGCGCGATCGATCGCACCGCGTTCCTCGTGGCGGGGAACCAGCCGGGCGACCTCATCGGCGTCGGCGGGTACACCGATCCGTGGCTCGACGTGGGCGTCGCCACCGGCAGCCTCACGCGCGCCGGGCTGGAGGCCGGCGAGGTGGCGATCGGACCGGGCCTGGCCCGCAGCCAGCGCCTGCGCCCCGGTGACGAGCTCGTGCTCCCGACCCGGGACGGGACGGTCCGGCTCCCGGTGATGGCCGTCGTCTACAACGGCGACTTCGGGGGCCGCAACGTCCTCATGGACTTCTCGCTGATCCAACAGCTCTACGGGCAGGAGGCGCCCGTCGCCGTGCTCGTGCAGCCCAGCGACGGCGTCAGCAACGAGCAGCTGGCCGCGGCGATCGAGGCGGCCGAGCTCGATCCTTCCATCGAGGTGCGCACGCCCGACGAGGTCGTCGAGCGGGTGACGGGTGAGATCGCCGAGCAGATCTCGACCTTCAACGCGGTCCAGCGAGGCCTGCTCGTCATGAGCTTCATCGCGGTGCTCTCGACGCTCCTGCTGGTCGGCATCCAGCGACAGCGGGAGTTCGGGATGCTCGCCGCGGTGGGCATGACGCCGGCCGAGCTGCGGCGGATGATCCTGGCCGAAGCCGGGCTGGTGGCGATCCTGGGTGTGATCGTGACCGGGGCGCTCTCCCTGGTGCAGTTCCTGTCGATGGTGCTGATCACCCCGGTGGTCATCGGGTACAAGGACCCCTACGTGGTCGACCTCGCCTCTGTGGGCCAGTACGCCGTGATCGCCGTGCTCGTGGCCCTGGCCGCCGCGTACTACCCCAGCCGCCGGGCAGGGCGGGTCGAGGTGCTCGACGCGCTCCGCTACGAGTAGCCCCTACCTGGCGAAGCGGGCGGGCCACGGTAGGTTGCTCGGCATGGAGCGCCGGATCTTCGGGCTCGAGAACGAGTACGGCGTCACCTGCACCCTCCGCGGCCAGCGCCGGCTGAGCCCGGACGAGGTCGCCCGCTACCTGTTCCGCCGGGTGGTCTCCTGGGGGCGCAGCAGCAACGTGTTCCTCGCCAACGGCGCCCGGCTGTACCTCGATGTGGGGTCGCACCCCGAGTACGCCACACCCGAGTGCGACTCGATCCTCGACCTGGTGACCCACGACAAGGCCGGCGAGCGCATCCTCGAGCAGCTGCTGGGCTCCGCGGAGCAGCGGCTGCGGGAGGAGGGCATCCGCGGCGTCATCTACCTCTTCAAGAACAACACGGACTCCGCCGGCAACAGCTACGGGTGCCACGAGAACTACCTCACCTCGCGCCGTGACGACTTCGGGCACTACGCGGAGGTCCTCATCCCGTTCTTCGTGTCCCGGCAGATCTACGCCGGCGCCGGCAAGGTGCTCCAGACCGCCCGGGGTGCCATGTACTGCATCGCCCAGCGGGCCGAGCACATCTGGGAGGGCGTCTCGTCGGCGACCACCCGGAGCCGTCCGATCATCAACACGCGCGACGAGCCCCACGCCGACGCGGAGCGCTACCGGCGTCTGCACGTGATCGTGGGCGACTCGAACATGAGCGAGTACGCGACCTTCCTGAAGGTCGGGGCCACCTCGATCCTGCTCCGCATGCTCGAGGACCCCAGCCAGGTGCTGCGCGACCTCACGCTCGAGAACCCGATCCGAGCCATCCGCGAGATCAGCCACGACACCACCTGCCGCCGCAAGGTGCGGCTGGCCAACGGGCGCGAGCTCTCCGCGCTCGACATCCAGTCCGAGTACCTGACCAAGGCCCTGAAGTACGCGGAGACCAAGGGCGTGAGCCCGTTGGAGAAGCAGGCCCTCGGCATGTGGGAGCACTGCGTGTCCACCATCGAGCGCGATCCGATGGACCTCGACCGCGAGTGCGACTGGGTGATCAAGCACAAGCTCATCGAGGGCTACCGGGCCAAGCACGACCTGCCGCTCACCCATCCCCGCGTGGCCCTGATCGACCTGCAGTACCACGACATCAGTCGCGACCGGGGGCTCTTCTACAAGCTCCAGGACGCGGGCCTCGTGGAGCGCACCTGCACGGAGGGCGACATCGACGAGGCCGTCGAGGTGCCGCCCCAGACGACGCGGGCCCGGCTGCGGGGGGAGTTCATCCGCCGGGCCAAGGAGCGCAAGCGCGACTACACGGTCGACTGGGTGCACCTGAAGCTGAACGACCAGGCGCAGCGCACGGTGCTGTGCAAGGACCCGTTCCGGGCCCGCGACGAGCGGGTCGAGAAGCTCATCGCCTCCCTCTAGTGCCCACGTTCCAGACCGCGACCGTGACCGAGGTCCTCGCGGAGCGGCCGGGCCTGCAGCGGGTCGACACCGACCTCGGCCGGGCGTACGTCGCTCACGCAGCTCACGGGCCCCGTGGCCCTGGGGGACCGGGTCGTCCTCAACACCACCGCGGTGGACCTCGGCCTAGGCACCGGGGGCTGGCACGTCGTGCACTGGAACCTCGCCCGCGACGCCTGGTCCGAGCCGGGTCCCGGCCACCTGATGAAGCTCCGGTACACGAGCCTCCAGCTCGACACCGGGGCCGCGGAGGAATCCCGCCCTGACCTGCCGACGTCGTTGGGTGGCGTCCCGGTGGTGGTGTGCGGGCTGCACAGCCAGCTCGCACCCGCGGTCGTGGCCACCCGGGCCGTGTGCCCCGGGCGCGCGGGTCACCTACGTCATGACCGATGGCGCGGCGCTGCCCCTCGCCCTGTCCGACCTCGTGGCCGACCTCGTGGCCGGCGGGTTCCTCGAGGGCGGCACGATCACCGCGGGGCACGCGTTCGGCGGCGATCTCGAAGCCGTGTCGGTGCCGGGCGCGCTCGCGCTGGCCGCGCCACGTCCAGGAGGCAGACGTGATCGTCGTCGCGATGGGCCCGGGCGTCGTCGGCTCCGGGTCCCCCCTGGGCACCACCGCGGTCGAGGTGGCCGCCGTGCTCGATGCGACCGCCGCACTCGAAGGTCTGCCCATCGCCGCCGTGCGGATGTCATCGGCCGACGAGCGGCCGCGTCACCAGGGGGTCAGCCACCACGCCGCGCACGGCCCTGGACCTGACCCGGTCGCGGGTCGCTCGTACCGCTGCCCGGCGGGGTCGACGTGACCGGGCTCGACCGCCACGACGTCCGGACGGTCGACGTGCCGGACGTCGCCGCGCTGCTGGAGGGCGCCGAGGTTGCAGGTCACCACGATGGGACGGGGCCCGGCCGACGACCCCCTCTTCTTCCAGGCCGCAGGGGCCGCGGGGCACGTCGCCGGGCAGCTCGCCGCCGACCGCCGGCGCGACCCCGCGTAGGTACAGTCGCCGCGTGGCCGCCGCCAAGCTGGAGCGCCTGCTCAACCTCACGGCGCTGCTGCTGGCGGCCCGGCTCCCGGTGACCGCCGAGGACATCCAGCGCCAGCTCGACTACCCGGAGGATCGCGCCGCGTTCCGCCGCGCGTTCGAGCGCGACAAGGACGAGCTGCGGAGCATGGGCATCCCGCTGCGGATCGAGCCCGTGCCCGGGCGCATGCCCGCGGTCGACGGCTACCGCATCCCGCCCGACGAGTACGCGCTCCGCGATCCCGGGCTGACCACCGACGAGCTCGCCGCGCTGCACCTCGCGGCCTCGGCCGTGCAGGTGGAGGGGCTGTCGGCCACGCCGGGCCTCCTCAAGCTCGGCGGCCTGGTCGCCGCACCGGACGAGGGTGGGGTGGGCGTGCGCGTCGCCCCCCTCCCGGCCGATCCGAACCTCAGCGCACTGTTCGGCGCCGTGTCGAGCCGGACCCCGGTCGAGCTCCGGTACCGGGACCGGGACCGCCGCATCGACCCGTACCGGCTCGAGTTCCAGCGCGGGCGGTGGTACCTCACGGGTCTGGACCACACGCACGGCGAGGAGCGGAACTTCCGGCTCGACCGCATCGAAGGGGGTGTCGCTCCTCCTCGACGAGCCCCCCTTCGACGTGCCGCCGCCCGACCCGTCGCCAGGCCGGGTGCGCGGGGTGTGGGAGCTCGGTGGGGAGGAGGTGCGTCACGGCCCGGGTGCGCATCGACGGCCGCGCAGGCCCGGTGGGCCGTGCAGCACGTCGGACCGGACCACGTGGTCGACGAGGCGGACGACGGCTCGGTCGTCGTCGAGCTGCCCGTGACCAACCGCAGCGCGTTCCGGTCCTTCGTGCTCGGCTTCCTCGACCACGCCGAGGTGCTCGAGCCGCCCGAGCTGCGAGCCGAGCTGGTCGCGTGGCTCGAGGCGCTCACGTGAATGCGCCCAGCCCCTCTGCGGAACGGCTGCAGCGGCTCCTCGCGATGGTGCCGTGGGTGGCCGCCCACGACGGGCCGACGGTCGCGGAGATCTGCTCGCGGTTCGGCATCACACCCGCCGAGCTGGCGGCCGACCTCGAGGTGGTCTGGCTCGTCGGTCTCCCTCCGTACACGCCTGACGCCCTCGTCGACGTGGTGCAGGAGGGTGATCGCGTCTGGATCCACTACGCCGAGGTGTTCGAGACGGCGCACCGGCTCACGCCGGACCAGGCCGTGGCGCTGCTGACGGCTGGCGCCTCCGTGCTCGCCCTGCCCGGTGCCGACCCGGACGGTGCCCTCGCGTCCGGGGTCGCCAAGCTGGCGGAGGTGCTGGGCGTCGACGCGGACCAGGTGCTGGACATCGACCTGGGCGCCGGCCCGCCCGAGGTCGTCGAGGTGCTGCGGACCGGGATCGACGGAGGGCCGGCGGGTGCGCCTCGACTACTACACCTACGGCCGCGACGCCCGGACCGTCCGCGACGTCGACCCCTACCTGCTCCAGAGCCAGGACGGGAGCCTGTACCTCCTGGCCCACTGCCACCTCGCGCGGCGGCCAGCGCCTCTTCCGGGTCGACCGGGTGGCAGGCGCCGTGCTCCTCGACGAACCCGCCGCCCCGCCCTCCGAGCCGCTGCACACCGAGGTGTTCCGGGCCGACGACGCCGACCCGCGGGTCGTGCTGGAGCTGCCGCCGAGCGCAGGGTGGGTGCGCGACGTCTACCCGGTCGAGGCGGCGGAGGTGCGCGCCGACGGCTCGTCCCTGGTCACGTTGGCGGTCAGCGCGGCCCCCTGGCTCGACCGTCTGCTGATCGGCCTCGGGCCCGGAGCGCGTGTCGTGGACGGACCCGCGGAGCTCGCGGCCGGTGCCCGGCGCGCCGCCGCCCGCATCCTCGACCGCTACAGCCGCTAGCGGCCGATGTAGTCCCCAGCCGACCGACGGCTAGCGTTGACCCGGCCGTGACCAACCCCACGAACGAACCCACGCTCCCCGGGAGCCCCCTCCGCCCCGAGGCGCGACCGCTCGAGGACCGGATCGCGCCCAACGGGTGGGTCCGCACCCCGCCGGGAGCACCCGCGGGCACGGCCGGGCGGCCCGGCGACCCGGCTCCGCTGCCGGTGGACCCGACGGCTCGCCGAAGCACACGGCCAAGGGCCGGCGCCGCAAGAAGGAGCGCGACAAGGTCCGTTCCACGCTCGAGTGGATCGCCGTGATCGTGGGCGCCCTCGTCGTGGCGCTCGTGGTGAAGACCTTCCTGTTCCAGGCCTTCTACATCCCGTCGGCCTCGATGGAGCCCACGTTGGAGAAGGGCGATCGGGTGCTGGTCAACAAGCTCAGCTACGACCTGCACGACATCCACCGCGGCGACATCGTGGTCTTCGAGCTGCCGAAGGAGAAGATCGGGCCTGACGGCATCAAGGACCTCATCAAGCGCGTGGTCGGCCTCCCGGGCGAGACCATCGAGACCGGCGAGGACGGGTTCGTCTACATCGACGGCGAGAAGCTCGACGAGCCCTACCTCCCTGAAGGCACGACGACGGACAGCCCCAAGATCGACAAGCAGGTCGTCCCCGACGGGCACGTCTTCGTGCTGGGGGACAACCGTGACAACAGCGCAGACAGCCGGTTCAAGAACCGCGGGCCGATCCCCATCGGTGACGTCGTCGGTCGCGCCTTCGTCCAGGTCTGGCCGCCAACTGACGTCGGCGGCCTGTAGGGAGGGCTAGGCGGCGAGGGCGTCGATGGCCCGCACCATGCGGTCCACGTGGTCGGAGTAGACGCCGTCGAGGCCCATGTCGAGCAGCTCGTCGAGGATGCGGTCGTGCTGCGCGTCCCAGCCGAAGCAGTGCACGCTCGAAGCGGTGCACGAGCGCGGCGAGACCGCCGCTCCACTCGGAGTGGTGCAGGTTCAGCGCATCGATGCCCGCGTCGGCCAGCGCGGCGGCGCGCTGCTCCGGGCCCTCGGGCATCCGCCCCAGGAAGGTCGAGTCGACGAGGTGGGCGCCCTCGCAGCGGGGGCGCCACGACGCGACCTGGCGCCAGTCGTGGTGGCAGAGCCACAGGCGTTCGACCGCGTCGCCACCGGCCTCCTTCGCCGCGGCCACGACCGGCTCGAACGCGTTCGGATCCTTGACGTCGAGCGAGAGCTCCAGTCCGGTCCCGACGGCGTCGTAGAGCTCCTCGAGGGTCGGGGATGTGCTCCGGCAGGTCGGCACGGCGCACGTCGGCGATGGGCACCCGCCGGAACCCGCGCCGCACCACGCCGTCGTGGTCGAGCACGGCCACCCCGTCGGAGGTGCGCCACACGTCGCTCTCGAGGCCCGTCGCGCCCAGGCGGACCGCCAGCCGGAACGCCTCCAGGGTGTTCTCGCGGGCATTGGCGCGGCCCCCGCGGTGCGCGAACCCGACGGGCGGGCGCAGCAGCGAGGGCAATCGGGGAGCCATCGCGGGCAGTGTGGCAGACGGCATCGGGCCGCGGGCCGGGGCCGCGAAACCCCACCGGTACACTCCCGCGCATGTTCAACGTCGGCGGTGGCGAGGTGCTCGTCATCGCCCTCATCGCCCTGATCGTGCTCGGGCCGCAGCGCCTCCCCGGAGCGGCCAGGCAGGTGGGCAAGGTGGTCGGCGACCTCCGCCGCATGTCGGCCGGGTTCCAGAGCGAGCTGCGCACCGCCTTCGACGAGTCCGAGCGCACCGCGGCGCCGGCAGCCATGCCCGCCCCCATCGAGGTGGGCGCGGCGGTGGGCGCCGTCAGCGAGCAGGCGGCGCCGCCGGCCCCGGATCCGCCGCCTCAGGCCTCGGCGAAGAAGCGGGCCGCCCCGAAGAAGCAGGCGACGCCCAGGAAGGCCACAGCCAAGAGGTCCGCCACCAAGAAGGCGACCGCCAAGAAGTCCACCGCGAAGAAGGCGACGAAGGCCGCCAAGACCGTCTCGAGCCCGGCTCGGCGCCGAACCACCCGCTGATGTCCAGCCACCGCGGTCCCCGCCACGGGCGACGACGCCCGCATGACCCTGGTCGAGCACCTCACCGAGCTGCGCGACCGGCTCATCAAGATCGTCGTCGCCGTGGTGCTCGGGATGGTGGTCGCCTTCCTCCTGTACGACCCGATCTTCAACTTCCTGCTCGAGCCCTACGAGCACATCGCCAACTCGAAGAGCTCGCTGACCGGCGGCCGACTGCTCCAGGTCGACCCGCTCGAGGGGTTCAGCATCCGGATGAAGCTGGCCGCCTACGGCGGCATCGGCTTCGCCATGCCGGTGATCCTCTGGCAGGTGTGGCGGTTCGTCACGCCGGGCCTGTACCCGCAACGAGAAGCGCTACGCCGTCCCGTTCCTCGTCGAGCGCGCTGCTGCTGTTCGTGCTCGGCGCCGGGCTGGCGTACTACACGCTGCCGCGGGCGCTGGACTTCCTGGTGAGCATCGGCGGCGAGGACAACTTCGTCACCGCCTTCTCAGCCCGGCAAGTACTTCACCCTGATCACCTACATGATGCTGGCGTTCGGGATCGGCTTCGAGTTCCCGATCCTGCTGATCTTCCTCCAGATGGCCGGGGTGCTCTCCGTGTCCACCCTCAAGTCCGGGCGCCGGTACGCGATCGTGGGGATCTGCGTCCTCGTGGCGGTGATCACCCCCTCGGGTGACCCGATCAGCATGCTGATGCTCTCGGTGCCGATGGTGCTCTTCTACGAGATCGCGATCATCGTCGGACGCGTGCTGGAACGGCGTCGGAGGGCCGCGGAGGCCGCCTGATGGCCACCCGGGCCGACCTGCTCGCGAGCTACGACTTCGCCCTCGACCCCTTCCAGGTCCGGGCCGTCGACGCGCTCGACGCGGGGCGGTCCGTGCTCGTGGCGGCGCCCACCGGGTCGGGCAAGACGGTCGTGGCCGAGTACGCCGTGGCGCAGCGCCCTGGCCGAGGGGGGCAAGGCCTTCTACACGACGCCCGATCAAGGCGCTCTCGAACCAGAAGTTCGCGGACCTCGCGCGCCGGCACGGGGCGGCGGGGGTCGGCCTGCTCACCGGCGACAACTCCATCAACGGCGACGCACCCGTCGTGGTCATGACCACCGAGGTGCTCCGCAACATGATCTACGCCGGCGTCCCCGGCGCTCCGGGGGCTCCGCTACGTCGTGCTCGACGAGGTGCACTACCTCCAGGACACCTACCGGGGGCCGGTGTGGGAGGAGGTCATCATCCACCTGCCGCCCGAGGTGCGCCTCGTGTGCCTCTCGGCCACCGTCTCCAACGCCGAGGAGCTGGCCGAGTGGATCTCCACGGTGCGCGGGCCCACCGAGGCGGTCATCGAGGAGCGCCGGCCCGTCGAGCTGCAGAACCTCTACCTCGTCGGCGACAAGCACTCGCAGGACCTGCACCTGCTCCCGACGCTGGTGGACGGCCGCCCCAACCCGGAGGCCGACCGCCTCGACGACGAGGCGCTGCACGCGCGGGGCGGTACGTGCGCGGTCGGCCCCGCCGGCGGTTCTTCACGCCGCGCCGCCTCGAGGTCATCGACCGGCTCCAGGACGAGTCGATGCTCCCGGCCATCACCTTCATCTTCAGCCGCAACGCCTGCGACGACGCGCGCGACGCCGTGCCTCGACGCGGGCCTCCGGCTCACGACCCCCGACGAGCGGGCGCGGATCCGCGCGATCGTCGACGAGCGCACCGCGGGCCTGGCCGACGCCGACCTCGACGTGCTCGGCTTCGACCGGTTCCTCGCCGGGCTCGAGGCGGGCGTCGCCGCGCACCATGCCGGGATGGTCCCCCCCTTCAAGGAGGCGGTCGAGGCCTGCTTCGTCGAGGGCCTCACGAAGGCCGTGTTCGCCACGGAGACGCTCGCCCTCGGCGTGAACATGCCGGCCCGTTCGGTCGTCATCGAGCGCCTCACGAAGTTCGGGGGCGAGCGCCGCGAGCTGCTCACGCCCGGGGAGTACACGCAGCTGACCGGACGGGCGGGCCGACGCGGGATCGACGACGTCGGGCTACGCGCATCGTGCTCTGGTCGCCGTTCGTTCCCTTCGAACAGGTGGCCGCCCTCGCGTCGAGCCGCACCTACGCGCTCCGCTCGGCGTTCCGGCCGACCTACAACATGGCGGCCAACCTGGTCCGCCGCTACGAGCCGGAGGAGGCCCACCACCTCCTCAACCTCTCCTTCGCGCAGTACCAGGCCGATCGCGCCGTGGTGCGCCTCGAGGCTCGCATCGAGCGCCAGGGCCAGCGGCTCGACGCGGCTCCAGGACGAGGCCGGTTGCGAGCGCGGTGACGTCGAGGAGTACCGGCGACTGCGGGGCGAGGCGGAGGGGGCCAGGCGGGCACGCCCCGCGGGGCAGTCTCCCGGCCGACCGCGTCGCCGCGGCGCTGGCCCGCCTCAGCCCCGGCGACGTCGTCGTGCGTGCGCGGCAACCGGTTGGCGGTCCTCAGCGTCGCCATGCGCAAGGGCCACCCGCGCCTCCAGGTCGTCGACGAGCGGAGCCGCCCGCGCACGCTGCACCTCGACGACCTCGACGAGCCCCCGCGGGCCGTCGGCAGCGTGGAGCTCCCCGTGCCGTACAACCCGAACACGCGGGGCTTCCAGCACCAGGTGGGCGATGCCCTCCGGCGGGCCCGGCTCGCGGCCGGCCGACACGGCCAGCGGGGAGCCGAGCGAGCACGGCCCCGACCCCGTCGACGACGCCGTCCACGCGGCCGCGCTCCACCCGGTGGCCGACTGCCCCGATCGCGAGGCGCACCTCCGCGTCGGCGGTGCAGGCCGACCGGGTCGCACGGGAGCTGGACGACCTGCGCCGCCAGGTGCGGGGCCGCACCGAGTCGCTCGCGCGACGGTTCGACCGGGTGCTGCGCCTCCTCGAGGCCTGGGGCTACCTGGACGGGTGGGCGCTCACCGAACCGGGGGAGGTACTGGCCCGCACCTACCACGAGGCGGACCTCCTCGTGGCCGAGGCGATGAACTCGGGGCTGCTCGACGACCTCGACGCCCCGTCGCTGGCCGCGCTCGTCTCGTGCTTCACCTACGAGCACCGCGGGCGGGATCGTCCGCCCGCGCCGCGCTTCCCGTCCTCGACGGTGCGCGAGCGGTTCCGACAGCTCGAGCGCACCGCAGCCGAGCTGGTGCGCGGACGAGGAGGAGGCGGGACTGCCCCCGACGCGCCCGCCCGACGCCGGCTTCGTGCACCTCGCCCACGCCTGGGCGGCGGGTGAGCCGCCTGGCCGAGCGTGCTCGAGGACGAGCTCCTGTCGGGGGGCGACTTCGTGCGCAACGTCAAGCAGCTGCTCGACCTGCTGCGGGGGATCGCCGACGTCGCGCCCGTGCCCGGCCACCGCCGCGACGGGCGCGGCAGGCCGCGGACGCGCTGCACCGCGGCGTGGTGTCCGCGTCGTCCGCCCTCGAGGCGACCGAGACCGGTGACGAGGAGGTCGCCCCCGGTGACGATCCGGAAGGGTGAGCCCTGGGGCGAGCCCGGCGTCCTCCCGCCCGACGGCGTGGTGGTCCGCTCGCGACGCCGAGGCCCGCGCCGTCGTCACCGTCGCCCGGCGGGCCGGGGATGCCCCGATCCCGTGCTCGGCCTGCTGGGCGGGGACCTGTGCCGGGCGGTCGGCGGCACCGGCGACGAGGCCCGGTTGCGGTCGGGCGGCGTGCTGCTGCCCGATCGACCTCGGCGCCGTGCTGGTCGACGGGCGCCTCCACTGGTTCGTGGCCCACCTCGTCGCGCGCCGGAGCTGGTGGCGGGGCCGGGTGGTCGCGGCCATGAACGCCCAGCACCTGGGGGAGTGGGACGTGGCGCCGCGCGGGCACCCGAACGACGGGAAGCTCGACGTCCTCGACGCGGACCTGCCCTTGGGGCAGCGGTGGCAGGTCCGCTCGCGCCTGCGCCTCGGCACCCACGTGCCGCACCCCGGCATCGAGGAGCGGCACGTCGCCGCGCTGCAGGTCGACCTGGTCCCGGGGAGCCGGGTGTGGCTCGACGGCGAGGTGGTGGGGCCGGCCAGGAGCCTGTCGCTCCGGGTCGAGCCCGACGCCCTGCGCTGCGTCGTCTAGTTCGGCGGCCCGCCGACGGGGGGTGTGCTCGACGTCGTGCGTCGGTTGCTCGCAGGCGGGGAACCCACCGTGGATCGTCTTGCTCGACTGTGTTGCCGGCCGCGTCGCTGGCGGTGATGACGAACGGCGGGGCCGCTCCCGGGAAGGTCACCTGGGGCTCAGCGACCCAGACGCCGTTGTTGTTGCCGTCGGAGAGCGGTCCGAAGCCCTCCAGTCGGACGGACGTCGCGCCGCTGACGGACACGGACACGGAGACCGTGCGCACCCCTCGGGTGCATCCCAGGCTGATGACGTTCCCGCCCCCGATCGAAGGGGGCGTCTTGTCGCCGGGCGGCTGGGTCGTCGTCGGGGCCGGCTTCGTGGTGACGCTCGTCCCACCCGGTCCGGGGGCCACGGCGTCGTCGTCGGTCCCGGCGTCGTCCCGGCCCTCGTCGGTCCCCTCGTCCGCGGTGCTGTCGTCGGTGATGCCCTCGGCCGCGCCGAGGCTGGTCGACGTCGAGGCACTGCTCGACCGCGTCCGCTCGCCGATCGAGGTCTGGATCCCCGCGGTCTCCACCGGGTCGTCGTCCGCGCCGGACGTGAGGAGCAGCGCGCCGAGCACGAGGACCACCGCAGCGGCCACGGTCAGCCATGCGATGCGCAGGCGCCGGAGACCCCGCTCGCCGGTGAGGGCTGCGAAGCCTTCCTTCGTGAACGGGACGTTCGGGCCGTCCATGACCTCGACGTTGCGGATGCTGGAGATGACGCGGGTCTTGAGCAGCGCCGGCGCGGGCACGAGCGGCGCGGCCGCCAGCAGCGCGAGCGGGCTGACCACGGCCTTGCGCTTCTCGGCGCAGATCTCGCAGCCGTCCACGTGCCGGGCCACCCGCTTGCGGAGCAGCGGCGAGAACTTCCCGTCCCAGCCGGTGAGCAGGGCGTCGAGCTCCTCGCACTCCGCCCGCCCCATGCGGGCGATGAGCAGTGCGCCGAGGGACCGCTCGACCTGATCGCGCATCCGGCTGAGCATCACGTAGGAGTTGCTGAGCGAGGTGCCCATGGCGTCGGCCAGGTCCTGGCCCTCGAGCCCCTGGCGGAGGTTGAGGTCCAGGAGCGCCTGGTCGCGGCCGTTGAGGCCGGCCGCCGCCGCCCACACGAGCTCGCTGAGCTCCTGGGACCGCACGCCCCGGTCGAGGCCGTCGTCGGGAGCGCTCATCTCGTCGGGGGCGTCGGTGAGCTCGACGCGCTCTCGGGCCTTGAGGCGGCGGAGGGACGTGTGGCGACAGATCGAATAGAGCCAGGGCCGCAGACGCGTGGGGTCGCGGAGCTGGTGGAGGTTGCGGGCCCCCGCCAGGAAGGCGTCGTGGAGAGCGTCGGCCGCCTCGTCCCGGTCGCGGAGGATCCGATGGCAGTGGTCGTGGAGCTTGTCGGCGTAGCGGTCGTAGATGGCCGCCCAGGCCGTGTCGTCCCCGCTACGAGCGGCCTCCACCAGTGCTGCGTCGTCCATGGCTGGCACACGGAACCTCCTCCTTCGGCAGGTAGGAGGCCCCGGGAGGGTCAATCCTTGCAGAAATCGTCCGGGATCTAGGGTCGGCCCGTGGATGCGTGGCGCCTCGACGAGAGCCCCGGGACCTACCGCTGGGGCGGGATCGAGGACCCGCCGGTGGGCCCGGACGACGTGGCCGTGCGCCCCGTGGCGAGTGCTCTGAACCACATGGACCTCTGGCTGACCCAGGGGCGCCCCCGGCCGGACCTGCCCCACGTGCCCGGCTGCGACGTGGCGGGGGTCGTCGAGGCGGTGGGCGCCGCGGTGACGGGGGTCGCCGTCGGGGCCGAGGTGGTCGTGAACCCCGCCGTCTCACCCATCGAAGCCGTCATCGCCCTCGGTGACGACGCCCCCCTCGGGCCTGGCTTCCAGATCCTCGGTGAGCAGCGCTGGGGCGGGCATGCCGAGCGGGTGGTCGTGCCGGCCCGCAACGTGCTGCCCCGCCCGGCGGGCAGGACGTGGGAGGAGTGCGCGGCCTACCCACTCGCCACCCTCACCGCCTGGCGCATGCTCCGGCGGGCGCGCCTCGCCGCGGGGGAGCGGTGCCTCATCGTCGGCATCGGCGGGGGTGTGAGCACCGCTGCCCTGCACCTGGCCGTGCGCATGGGCGCCGAGGTGCACGTGACCTCGCGCGACCCGGCCAAGGGCGAGCAGGCCCTGGCCCTCGGCGCGACGGCCGCGCACGACTCGGCCGGCGAGTGGCCGGTGCAGGCGCAGGTCGTGGTCGAGAGCGTGGGGCCGGCCACCTGGGATCGGTCGGTCCGCGCGCTCGCGCCCAGGGGGGCGACTCGTGGTGTGCGGGGGCACCTCGGGCCCGACCGTGGAGCTCGCGCCTGCCGCGCCTCTTCTTCAAGCAGCACGAGATCATCGGCTCGACGATGGGCTCCTACGGCGAGTTCGCCCACGTGACCGAGCTGGTCGGGCAGGGCCTGCCCGTCTCCATCGATGCGGTGCACGACCTCGCGGACTATCCCGCGGCGCTCGAGCGGCTCGCGGCGGGCGCCCAGCTCGGCAAGCTCGTCCTGCGCCACGGGTAGGCCTGCCGGGTAGGGTCCCGCCGTGGACCTGGCCGCGGTCAAGGAGCGCATGCAGGAGGCGGTGACGGCCCGCGCCGAGGTGCTCGTGGACGCCTCGCACCGGATCCACGAGCACCCCGAGCTCAACTACGAGGAGCGCTTCGCCCACGACCTCCTCACCGACCTCCTCGAGGCGGAGGGGCTGGACGTCGAGCGGCACGCGTACGACCTCGAGACGGCCTTCGTGGCCCGTGCCGGATCCGCCGGGCCCACGATCGCGGTGCTGTGCGAGTACGACGCGCTCCCCGGCATCGGTCACGCGTGCGGGCACAACATCATCGCCACCGCCGGCCTGGGCGCGGGACTCGCGGCAGCCGCGGTCGCGGAGGAGGCAGGGGGCCGCGTCGTGGTGCTGGGCACGCCCGCCGAGGAGGGGGGCGGCGGCAAGATCCTGCTCGCGCAGCGCGGCGCGCTCGACGGGATCGACGCCGCGCTGATGGTCCACCCGGCCGGGTTCGACCTCGCGCGGATGGACGTCATCGCGGTGCAGGAGCTGACGGCGGTGTACACGGGCGAAGCCGCCCACGCCGCCGCCTTCCCCCACCGCGGCCGCAACGCGCTCGACGCGGCGGTGCTGGGCTACGTCAACGTCGCGGCGCTGCGGCAGCACATCAAGCCGAAGGAGCGCATCCACGGGATCTTCGTCGAAGGGGGCGACAAGCCGAACATCGTCCCCGCCCGCGCGAGCACGCATTGGATGGTGCGCTCGCCGAGCATCCGCACGCTCGAGCCCCTCAAGGCGCGGGTGGCGGCCTGCCTCGAGGCGGGCGCGACCGCGGCCGGGTGCGAGGTCGCGCTGGAGTGGAAGTCGGTCGTCTACGCCGACATGCTCGACAACGAGGTGATGGTCGGGCTGTACACCGCGAACAGCGCGGCGCTGGGCCGAACCGTGGCCGAGCCCGACCCGCGACAGGAGATCGTGGGCAGCACCGACATGGGCAACGTGAGCTACGTCGTGCCGTCGATCCACCCGATGATCCAGGTGGCCCCGACGGGTGTGCCCATCCACACCCCGGAGTTCGCCACCCACGCGCGGGCCGAGGGGGGTGACCGGGCGGTGGTCGACGGGGCCGTCGCCATCGCCTGGACGGTGGCCGACCTGTGGCTCCAGGAGGGCGCGCTGGAGGCCGCCCGGGCCGAGTTCGCCGCCACCCTCGAACGGGTGGGCCCGGAGGCCCGGCGATCCGCGATCGGCGGGTCGCCCGGGGCGTAGCATCATCACTCCCCACGCCCCCGGCCCGCCCCAGGACGAACGATGACGGTCTACATCGCCGAGGAGTTCTCGCCGGACGAGGCGGACGTCCTGCGGCGGTACTTCACGAACCTCGACGGGCCCGTGTTCGCGCTCGTGAACCTGCCCGAGGTCGTGAAGGGCGCCCTCTTCGCCCGCTACTCGCGGAGCTCCAAGAGCCTCCGGCGGCTGTTCCTCGACGAGTTCGTCGGGGACCTGGACATCACCGGCGACGCCACGATCGACGCCACCGTCGGGCTGCGCCGGGCCGAGGAGCTCTACGACCGCGTGTTCTTCGAGTACGGCGACGACTCGGTCGCGCAGCTCGGCGGCGTGCACCTCGCGTGCGAGCAGGCGTCGAACCTGCTCACCAAGGTGCTCGAGTGGGGACGCCTGATGGCCTACCTCGAGCAGTCGACCCGCTACATCGCGTACGACACCCGGCTCGGTGGCCGCTACCGCTACTACCGCGATCCCGAGGTGCTGGGCTCGAGCCTCGGCCTCCGCTACATCGGCGACATGGACCGGCTGTTCGACACCTACGCCGAGCTCGTCCCGGTGATGGCCGACTTCTACCGCGATCGGTTCCCCAGGGAGGCCGACGACTCCGACTTCGTGTACCGCCAGGCGATCCGTGCCAAGGCGTTCGACGCGGTGCGGGGCGTGCTGCCGGCGGCGTCGGTGTCCAACGTCGGCATCTACGGCACCGGCCAGGCCTACGAGGCGCTCCTGCTGCGCATGCGATCCCACCCGCTGCCCGAGTCGCGCGCCTACGCGGACCTGATGCTGGGCGAGCTGCGGAAGGTCATCCCCAGCTTCCTCAAGCGGGTCGACCTCGACGACCGGGGCGTGGCCTGGAGCACCTACCTGGCGTCCACCCGCTCCGCGATGGAGGAGGTGGCGGGGCGTCTGTTCCCGCCGGGGCCCACCCCGCAGGACGAGCCGGGGGTCACCCTCGTCGACTGGGACCCCGACGGCGAGATCAAGCTCGTCGCGGCGATGCTCTACCCGTACACGCACCAGAGCGAGGCCGCCCTGGAGCGCCGCGTGCGGGAGATGACCGTCGAGGAGCGCGTCGAGGTCCTCCAGGCCTACGTGGGGGAGCGGGAGAACCGTCGGCACAAGCCGGGTCGCGCCTTCGAGCGGATCGCCTACCGCTTCGACGTGCTGGCCGACTACGGCGCCTTCCGCGACCTGCAGCGCCACCGCATGCTCACGATCGAGTGGCAGGCGCTCAGCCCGCGGCACGGCTGCACGCGCCCGGAGGCAGTGGACCTCGCGGGCGCGTCGGCCCGGTTCGACGAGGCGATGGAGCGCTCGGCCGCGCTGCACGACGCGCTCGTGGAGCGGTTCCCGGCCCAGGCCCCGTACGCGGTGTCCCTGGCCTACAAGGTGCGGTTCTTCCTCCACCTCAACGCCCGCGAGGCCATGCACCTCCTCGAGCTGCGCACGACGCCGCAGGGGCACCCCGCCTACCGGGTCGTCGGCCAGGAGATGCACCGGCTGATCTCGGAGCAGGCGGGGCACGTCGCCGTGGCCGAGGCGATGCGCTTCGTCGACCACTCGCCCGAACCGTCGCTCGAGCGCCTGGACGCCGAGCGCCGGGCGGAGGCCCGCCGGCAGCTCCGCTGACCCCCGGTCCACGGGCCCGGAGCCGTCACGATCCCTCGCCGAGGCTGCACTAGGTTGCTGTGCCGGCGGTCACGCCGCCCGAGCGAGGAGGGGGAGCACTGGACGCGGTCATCTCGTTGCGAGGTGTGACGAAGTCCTTCGGCACGCACACCGTCCTCCGCGACATCACCTTCGACATCCCCCGGGGCCAGATCACGGCGGTCATGGGGCCCTCGGGCACCGGCAAGTCGGTGCTCCTCAAGAACATCATCGGGCTGCTCCGCCCCGACGACGGCGAGATCTGGGTGGAGGGCGAGGAGACCGTCCGGATGGGGGAGCGGGACCTCTACCGGGTCCGCCGGAAGTTCGGCGTCCTCTTCCAGGACGGCGCCCTCTTCGGGTCGATGAACATGTTCGACAACATGGCCTTCCCGCTCCGCGAGCACACGAAGAAGACGGAGAAGGAGATCCGCGAGATCGTCCACACCAAGGCCGACATGGTGGGGATGCTCGACCACATGAAGAAGTTCCCGGGCGAGGTGTCGGGCGGCATGAAGAAGCGGGCCGGCCTGGCCCGCGCCCTGGCCATGGACCCGGAGATCATCCTCTTCGACGAGCCGGACTCCGGCCTCGACCCCGTCCGGGTGTCCTACCTGGACGAGCTGGTCAAGAAGATCCAGGAGGAGACCGGCGCCACCTTCGTGATCATCACCCACAACATCGCGTCGGTGATGCGCACCTCCGACTACATCGCGGTCCTCTACCGCGCCGGTCTGGTGATGTTCGCCAGCAAGCAGGAGATGAAGACCACCAAGGACGAGATCATCCGCCAGTTCCTGGCCGGCCGGGCACTCGGCCCGATCGGGATGGACGAGCTGGCGACCGAGCCAAGCGACATCGAGAAGGAGCTGGTGGAGCGCGAGGTCCAGCGCATGCGCTCGGAGGGGAAGAAGCGGTCCGGCTCGGACATCCTCACGGTCTGACGGTCCCCTCGTGATCGGGAAGGTCCAGTTCGTCCTCCGGGAGACCGGCAACATGTTCGCCATCTCCCTCGAGGGCGTCCGACGCACCTTCGACGTGCGGAGCTGGTGGCAGGAGTACCTGCGCCAGTGCTGGTTCATCGCCAAGGTCACGAGCATCCCGGTGGTGCTCATCTCCATCCCGTTCGGTGCGGTGATCGCGCTCCACGTCGGCGCGTTCTCCCGCCAGCTCGGTGCCGAGTCGACCACCGGCGCGGCGATGGTCCTGGCGATCGTCCGCGAGGCCGCCCCCGTGGCCACCGCGCTGCTCATCGCCGGGGCGGGCGGCTCGGCCATGACCGCGGACCTCGGGTCCCGGAAGATCCGCGACGAGCTGGCCGCCATGGAGGTGATGGCCGTCAACCCGGTCCACCGACTCGTGACCCCGCGGCTCTGGGCGGCCACCACCGTCGGCCTGTTCCTCGTGTCGCTCGTCTCGGTGTCGGGCATCGCCGGCGGCTACTTCTTCAACGTCGTGATCCAGAAGGTCACGCCCGGTGCCTACTTCCAGGGCTTCACCTCCCTCGTGCAGCTGCCCGACCTGTACTCGTCCCTGGCCAAGGCGGCCGTGTTCGGGTTCATCGCCGCGATGGTCGCCTGCTACAAGGGCATCTACGCCAAGGGCGGGCCGAAGGGCGTCGGCGACGCGGTGAACCAGGCCGTCGTGATCACGTTCATCCTGATCTTCTTCGCCAACTTCGTGATGACGTCCCTCTACTTCGCGCTGGTGCCGCAGAAGTTCTGATGGCCGCGCTCCCTCGCCTCCTGCGCCCCGCACGCGCCACCGGGCGCGCCATGGGCGACCTGCTGGAGGACATCGGCAAGCAGCTGCGCTTCTACGCCCAGGTCTTCGTCGAGATCTTCTCGCAGATCATCCTGCGCCTGAAGTACCGCAACGTGATCTTCAACCTGGTCTCCGACGTCACCATCGGCGCCGGGCGCGCTCATCGTCGGCGGCGGCATGGTGTTCGTGATCTTCTCGATGTCGTTCTTCACCGGCACCGAGGTCGGGCTGCAGGGCTTCAAGGGCCTGGAGCAGATCGGTGCCGAGAACTTCACGGGCCTGATCGGGGCGTTCGCCAACACCCGTGAGGTGACGCCCCTCATCGCCGGTGTGGCGTTCGCCGCACAGGTCGGCGCCGGCTTCACGGCGGAGCTGGGGGCGATGCGCATCTCCGAGGAGATCGACGCCCTCGAGGTGATGTCCGTCCCGTCGAAGGCCTACCTGGTGGCCACCCGCGTCGTGGCCGCCCTGCTCGCCATCATCCCGCTCTACCTGATCTCCCTGTTCGCCAGCTTCTTCGCCACCAAGCTCGTCTCGACGCAGTTCTTCGGCATGTCGGAGGGCTCGTACGACTACTACTTCCGCCTCTACCTCCCGGTGGAGGACGTGGTCTACAGCCTCGCCAAGGCCTGCCTGTTCGCCACCGTGGTGGCGCTGATCCACTGCTACTACGGCTACTACGCCACCGGCGGCCCGGCCGGGGTGGGCGTGGCGGTCGGGCGCGCGATCCGCCTGTCGATCGTCAGCGTGGTGGTGCTCAACCTCGTGCTCTCCCTCGTGTTCTGGGGCGGCGGCAACACGGTGAGCCTCACCGGGTGACCCGCGTGGACGCCACCACCCTGCGCCGGCAGAACGTGCTGATGGGCGCCATCTCGCTCCTGCTCCTCGTGAGCACGGTGTCGGTGGGCATCAAGGCCTCCTTCGGCGCCTACGCGGGTGGCTACCGGGTGGCGGGCCGGTTCGAGGCGGCCGGCCAGGGCCTGCTGCCCGGGTCGGACGTGAAGGTCAACGGCGTCAAGGTCGGTTCGGTCCGCCGGATCGAGCTGGTCGACGGCCAGGCCGAGATCACCATGCGCCTCCACGACGGGGAGCGCATCCCGAGCGCGGCCACCGCCCGCATCCGGGCCAAGACCCTCTTCGGGGAGAAGTTCATCGACTTCGACCTGACCGGCACCGACGAGGAGGGCGGGCCCTTCCTCGGTCCTGGTGACCGGCTCGAGCACACCGAGGGCGGCTTCGAGCTCGAGACGGTGCTCGTGGACACCTATCCCATCCTCAAGGAGATCGACGGCACGGAGCTGATGACGGTCATCAGCAACCTCGCCGAGGGCGGGCGCGGGCTGGGCGAGGTGGTGAACCGAGCCCTCGTGAACGGGGCGATCGTCTCCGAGGTGTTCGCGGAGAACTCCGACAAGACCGCCGAGTTCCTGGGGCACCTGGCGCGGCTGTCCGGCCAGCTGGCCGACTCGGCCGACGACCTCCTCGGGCTGGCCGACGCGAGCAACGCCGCGCTCCCCGTCCTGAACGACGGTGAGGCCCAGCTCGTCACGATCCTCCAGCAGGCCGGCCGGCTGTCCAACGACGTGGCCGACCTGCTGCTCGCCAACAAGCCCTTCGTCGACGCCGCGCTCGGCGACGGCAGCGCCACCCTCCAGGCGCTCTACGACCAGCGGATGCAGGTCGTGCCGCTGGTGATCGGTCTGCGCCAGTACCTCCAGGTGCTCACCGAGGTGCTGCGGATCGACGTCGGCGACGGCACCCTCATGGCGGCGGTGAAGGGGATCCTGGGCGGCGAGATCTGCGCGGTCATCACGTGCGCCACCGGCCCGGGCAACGACGCCGTGTCCGCGCCGGTCGACGCTCCCACGCCGCCCATGCTCGGGAACCTGGAGCCCGGCGCCGGGGAGGGCGACCTCGGGGACCTCCTCCGCCGGGTGCTCGGCGCATGATCCGGGTCGCCCTCAAGTTCGGCACCTTCGTCCTGGTGTGCCTGTTCTTCACGGGCTACCTCGCGTTCACGATCGGCAACCTGGACGTGCGCGACCCGCTGGATCGCAACGCGTACACCCTCACCGCGACCTTCGACGACGTGACCGGGCTGCTCGTCAACGACAACGTGAAGGTGGCCGGCGTCGTGATCGGCAAGGTCGCGTCGGTCAAGACCGAGGCCGGTCGGGCCGTCGTCAAGATGCGCATCGACAACGACCACGACGGCATTCCGAAGGAGGGCACCACCGCCGGCATCCGGTGGCGCAACCTGATCGGCCAGCGCTACGTCTACCTCTACCCGGGTCAACCCGGCGGCGAGGCGCTCCAGAACGGCGACGAGATCACCAGGACGGTCTCGGTGATCGACCTGGGTGAGCTCTTCGAGCGCCTCGGGCCGATCGTCACCGCGATCGACCCCGCGCAGGTGAACAAGCTCCTCGAGACGCTGACCCAGGCGTTCGACGGCCGGGAGGACGAGATCGGGTCGACCCTGGACGACCTCGCCACGCTGGCCCGCGGCCTCGGCACCCGGGACGAGGCGATCGGCCGGCTGGTGCAGAACCTCGACACGGTCGCGGCCACGCTGAACCGCCGCGACGCCCAGATCGAGGCGATGCTGGACAACCTCGTCGCCATCTCCGAGGCCTTCGGCGACAACACCGCCACCCTCGACGCCGCGCTGACCGAGCTGGGGCAGTTCGGCACGGACCTCAACGGCATCCTGTCCAACAACGCCGACGAGCTCGATCGCCTCCTCGCCAACCTGGCGCTCGTCACCGAGACGGCAGCGAGCAAGCTCCCCGAGCTCGACGTCTTCCTGTCGACCTTCGCCGAGGCCAGCCAGGCGATCTTCCGGGCCGGCAACCGCGGGGAGTTCCTCAACCAGAAGATCATCTGCGCCTTCATCGGTCCGCCGCCCTCCAGCGAGGCGGGCTGCCCGACGGGCGATCCGATCACCGGTCTGTCGGCGTCGGCGCAGCCGTTCGGGGGCGGGTCGACGACCGGGGCGGCCGCGATCGCATCGCTGCTCACCAAGGCGGCGAGCTCGTGAAGTCCTTCCGCGACCGCAACCCCTATGCCGTCGGCATCGTCTCGCTCCTGATCATCGGCGTGCTCACCGGGCTGGCCTTCATGGTCGGGCTCCTCCACCTGCTCGAGAAGACCTACGCGATGGAGGGCACGTTCACCCAGGCCTCGGGCCTCCGCAACGGGGACGAGGTGAAGCTGGCCGGGGTGCGGGTGGGTCGCGTGACGGGCATCCACGCCGACCGGGACGAGGGCCTCGTGCGGGTGGAGTGGGTCATCAACGACGGGGTGGACATCCGCGAGGACGCCAAGGCGGACATCGCGCTGGAGACCTTGCTCGGCTCGAAGTACATCCGCATCCGCGACGCCGCCGAGGGCGACGAGCTCATGGCCGACCTGCCCCGGGCCCGGCGGGTGATCCCGTACCAGGAGTGCGGGAGCGACGGGCTCTGCGTGGAGCGCACGACCACGCCCGAGGACGTGTTCGACATCACGCGCGAGGCCACCGACCGGATCGAGGCCACCGACAACGACCGCCTGAACAAGCTGATCGGGCAGCTCGCCGGCATCACCGAGGGCAAGCGCGCCACCCTGACCGACCTGATCAACGGGATCGGCGACGTGTCGGTCGCCATCTCCGAGCGGGAGGGGAAGCTGGCCGACCTGCTCGACCAGGCGGACGAGCTCTCGGCCACGTTGGCGTCCAAGGATCGGACCCTCATCCGCCTGATCGACAGCTCCAAGGTGCTGCTCGACTTCCTGGTGGAGCGCCGGTCGCAGCTGGCGGACGCGCTCGGGGCCGGCAGCGACGCCGTGCGAGCGCTCTCCCGGCTCATCGAGGCCAACCGGGCCCAGCTCGACGCCATCCTCGACGACCTGGCCCCGACCCTCGCGACGGTGGACCGGAACCTGCCGGACCTGAACCGCGCCCTCGCCGTCGCCGGGCCCGCGTTCTACGGCCAGGCCCTCGCGGGCTCCCACGGCCCGTGGCAGGACATCTACATCGCCGCGCTCGGCCCCGACATCATCGGGATCCTCGAGGACGCCACCGGGCAGGGCGGCCCATGACGCCGCGCCCGGCGCCCCGTCGCGACGCTCCTGGTCGCGGGCCTGCTGGCCCTCGCGGTCCCCGCCTGCGCGGTACCCGGGCTCAGCGGGGGCGGCAGCTACACGATCACCGCCTACTTCCCGCGCGCCGTGTCCGTGTTCAAGTCCTCCGACGTCCGCATCCTCGGCCTCCCCGCGGGATCGGTGAGCGCCGTCGAGGTCGAGGGCAACCGCGTCCGGGTGGACCTGAAGATCCCGAACGACATCCCGGTCCCGGAGGATGTGACGGCCAAGATCGTCCCCCAGTCCCTCATCGGCGAGCGCTACGTGCAGCTCGCGCCGGCCTTCGAGGACGGCATGGAGCGGGCACCGAACGGCCTCGTGATCGACGAGGACCACGTGATCGTGCCCGTGGAGCCCGACGAGGCCCTCGCCGCGCTCAAGGAGTTCCTCGACAGCCTCGACCCCAAGGGCCTCGGCCGGCTGGTGACGAACCTCGAGGAGGACCTGCGGGGCAACGGGTCCGCGCTCAACCGCATGCTCGACTCGTTCTCGGACGTCGTGACGACCTTCGCCGAGAAGGACGAGGCGGTCGGACGGATCGTCGACAGCTTCGACCGCCTCACCACCACGCTGGCCACGCGGGAGCAGCAGCTCGGCCAGGTGCTCGATGCGTTCGCCGAGGCGAGCCAGGTCCTGGCCGACGAGCGCGGGTCGATCGAGGGTCTGGTCGCCGGGCTCGCCGACCTCTCCCGGGAGGGCCTCGCACTCGTCGGCGAGCACGACCAGGAGCTGCGCACCGACATCCAGACCCTCACGGACGCCGCCGCGGTGATCGACGCCAACCTCTCCTCGGTCAGCCAGCTGCTCGATGCGGGCGGCTTGCTGGGCACCGGCCTGCGTCGGCGCGTTCAACGCCGGCTCGCGCTCCGTGAACCTCCGGAACAACTTCTCGCCGCTCATCCCGGAGCTGATCGAGCTCCTGCTGGGCCAGCTGGGCGTCCCGTCGCTGTGCCTCCCGGTGCTGGCGACCTGCGGTGTGGCCCCGGACGCGGCCGGCGAGGCCGTGCCGGCCCGGATCACGGTGGCCACGCCGATCGGCTCGCTCCTCGAGCTCCTCGACGCACCCACCGACCCGCCGTCGCGCCGGGGCGGGGCGGGCCTCCTCGAACGGGCCGGCGGCTGGCTGCGCGACGGGGTCGGCACGCTCCTGGGGGTCGGGTCGTGAGGCGCCTGACCAGGGTCGTCGCCACCGGGCTGGCGCTGGCCGCGGTGGCTGCCGGCTGCAGCCTCCCGGGCCAGGTCGAGGGCCCCGTCCAGCTCACCGCCGTGTTCGCGGACGTGGGCGACCTGGTGTCGGGGCACTCGGTCCAGGTCGCGGACGTCCGGGTGGGCTCGATCACCAGGATCGAGCTGACCGACGACTACCAGGCGCGCGTGACCATGAAGATCAAGGACGACCTCCACCTGCCGAAGGCGAGCGAGGCGATCCTGCGCACCACCTCCCTCCTGGGGGAGAAGTTCGTCGAGCTCCGGGCCCCGAAGGACGACGCGGGCAAGGGCGACGAGCTGGTCGACGGCGACGTGGTCGCCCACACGCGCCAGGCCCCGGAGCTCGAGTTCGTGGCGGAAGAGGCCGTGCAGGTCCTCGCCGGCGTCGCCGCCAACGACCTCGGGGCGCTCGTGGAGACCGGCGGCATCGGCTTCGGGGGGAGAGCAGTCGAGCTCGGCCGGCTCATCGACAGCCTCGCGGTCGTCAGCGGCTCGCTGGCCGACGGGACCGAGGACATCGTGGCCATCGTCGACGGTCTCGACCAGGCCACGGCCACGCTCGCCGCGGGCGACGACCGCGTCGACGAGCTGCTCGTGAACCTGTCCCGCACGACGGACGTCCTGGCCACCAACCGCGACCTGACGCTGCAGACGCTGCGTGACCTCACCCGCCTGGCCGCCGCCGAGAACGACCTCGTGTTCGAGCCCTACCGGGCCGACGTCGAGCGGCAGGTGCAGCAGCTCGACGCGATCCTGGCCCTCGTGGCCGAACGCCGCGCCGAGGTCGGCGTGCTGGTCGACTGGCTCGCCCGGTTCGCCCCCCATCTGCCGAAGGGCGTCCCTGGCGACTTCGCCCTGATCTACGCCTGGTTCGAGATCGCGGCGCTGGAGGACGGGCAGTGAACCGCCGCGTCTTCATCAACCTCGTGTTCTTCAACCTCGTCTTCGGGGTGATGCTGCTGTGGGCCGTCAACAACATCGTCACCATCGACGCCGTGGAGCGCCCGTACACGATCACCGGCGACTTCGCCCAGGCCGCGGGGGTGGGACCCGATGCCGAGGTGACCTACCTGGGCGTGCACTACGGGCGGGTCTCGAAGGTGGAGCGCCGCACCGGGGGCGTCCACATCAGCATGAAGATCGACCGGAACAAGGACATCCCGGCCGGGTCGATCGCCCGCATCTTCCGCAAGTCCGCCATCGGCGAGCCCTACGTCGACTTCGCGCCCCCGGAGCCGTTCGACGAGGACGCCGGGAACATCCGCAAGGGAGAGAACATCCCCCAGGAGCGGACCACCGTCCCGCTCGAGTTCTCCGAGCTGCTCCGGTCCGCGAGTGCGGTCGTGTCGAGCATCGACCCGCAGGCGGCGGGCAGCCTCGTGCACGAGCTCGCCCTCGGGCTCGACGGGCGCGGCCAGGACCTGCGGGACCTCACGACGTCGTTCGACGCGCTCACCGCCACCTTCGCGAGCCGGACCGATGCGCTCGATCGCCTCGCGGAGAACAACACCCGGATCACGCGGGTGCTGGCCGACCACCGGCTGAGCATCGGCAGATCGATCAGCAACCTGCGGGCGGTGGGGGAGGCGCTGCGCAACGCGCGGGGGGACCTGCAGACCCTGCTCGCCGAGGGGCCCGGGTTCCTGACCGTCACGGCCGACCTCGTGGCGGAGCAGAAGCAAAATCTCGACTGCCTCCTGCACGACCTCGCGCCCGTGCTCTCGATGACGGCCACCCACGTCGACGACCTCAGCGCCCTCCTGCGCGACGGACCGACCGGCTTCGGCTACGTGTTCAGCGCGATCGATCGGGAGCCCGACGGTCCGTGGATCCGCGTCAACCTCACCCTGCCCGTCGGTGGCACCGACCCGAAGATCTACAGCCCGCGGGCCACGCTGCCCGTGGTACCGACGATCTCACCGTGCTCGTCCACGCTCCGTGCCGCCACCGTGGCGAGCGCCGCGCCCTCGGGACCGCCGGCGGGTGAGGGCGCGCCGGCGACGCGGCTGCCGGGGACCGTGTCCGCCCGCCAGGACCGACCGGCCAGCGCCGCCGAGGTGCTGGCGGGGGCCCGTGACGTGCCCGACACCGACGGACATCCCGCGGCGGCGCTGGCGCTCGTGCTCGCCGCGATGGCCGCCCTGGCCCTCCACACCGCCCGCCCCCGGGCCGGCGATCGACCATGAGCGACGAAGTCGAGCGGCCGGCCGCGCCCGAGGCCCCGCCCCCCGCCACCTCACGACCGCCCGCGCTCGTGCTGGCCGTCAGCCTGGCCGTCCTGTTCGGCCTCGCGGCCGCGGTCCTCGGGGTCGTGGCCGTGCGCGGGGACGGCGGCGAGGACGACCGGCTCGCGGACCTGCGACGGGCGGCCGGGCAGGCGGGCGAGGCGCTCCTGACCTACGACTACGAGGACCCCGAGGCGCACCGCGACGCGGTGCTCGCCCTCGCCACCGGATCGTTCCGGGGCGAGTACCAGGAGGCCTTCGACCAGGGCCTGGGGGAGCTGATCATCGAGGTCCAGGCCCGCTCCCAGGGGTTCGTGAAGGACGTCTACGTGTCGGCGATCGACGAGGAGCGGGCCGAGGCCATCGTCGTGGCCGATGTCACGCGCAACGGCGCCGGCGGGGAGCGGACCCTCTTCGACATCTACATCCTCCTGACGTTCGTGGAGGTCGACGGGACCTGGAAGGTCGACCAGGTCACGGACCTCAACTTCGCCACGGAGGGTGCTGTCGACACCCCGTCGGGCACCGATCCGAGCAGCACCACAACTGCCGCGATCCCTGTACCCTGAGCGCCCCTCGGACCGCAGGATGCCGCGTTGCCCCCGGCGCGAGCCGTGGGCCTACTATCCCCGCACCCGCACGGTCCCGACCCCCCACGAGGAACGCATGGCTGACGACGAAGAGGTTCCCGAGGACGACGCCGATCTCGGCGACCTCGAGGATCTCGAGGACGAGCCGGCCGACGAGCTCGACCCCGATCTCGACGAGGAAGACCTCCTGGTCGAGGATGACGTCGACGAGGAGGACGACGTCATCCCCCTCGAGGACGAGGAGGAAGAGGACGACGCGCCGGCCACCCCGGTCAAGGCCAAGCGGGACGACGAGGCCGACGAGGACGAGGACGAAGAGGAAGCCGACCCCGACGACGTCGAGGCCGATCTCGACGCCATCCTCAAGGACCGCATCGCCGCGGCCGAGGAGGAGGAAGAGGACGAGGAGGAAGAGGCGCCGGAGCCGGAGGAGCGGGGCGACGGCACGGGCCGCATCCAGCCCAAGCGCCCCGGCGAGTTCGTCTGCCAGTCCTGCTTCCTCGTCAAGCACCCGAGCCAGCTGGCCGACGCCAAGCGCAAGCTCTGCGCCGACTGCGTCTAGCCGCGGGCACCCTCCGGCCCTTGGCCGTCACCGTCTGCCCGACCTGCGGCGAGGCACCGCCGTCCACGGCCCGCTTCTGCCCCGGATGCGGTGCCCCCCTCGGGGTCGCCGCCGCCGGGGAGCGCCGCGTCGTCACCGTGGCGTTCGCCGACCTGGCCGGCTTCACGACCATGGCGGAGGGCCGCGACCCCGAGGCGGTGAAGGAGCTCCTCGACGACTGCTTCGGCGCGCTGGTGCCCGTCATCGAGGTGCACGGCGGCACGGTCGACAAGATCATCGGCGACGAGCTCATGGCCGTGTGGGGCGCGCCACGAGCGCACGAGGACGACGCCGAGCGCGCCGTGCGGGCCGCGCTCGCGCTCATCGAAGCGCTGGAGCGCCTGGACCCGTCCCTCGAGATGCGCGTCGGGATCAACACCGGCGAGGTGCTGGCCGGGCCGGTGGGACCCGGCGGCGCGTACACCGTCACGGGCGACACGGTGAACACCGCGCACCGCCTCGTCGGGGTGGCCGCGCGCGGCGCGATCCTGGTGGGGGAGCGGACGTGGGCATCGACCTCCGACGCGATCGCGTACGGCCAGCCGACCTCCTACTCGCTGCGGGGCCGGCGTGAGCCGGTGGTGGCCTACCCGGCCGTGCGCGTGCGCCACCGGCCGGGCGAGCGGGTGGCACCCGGCGAGCGCACGCCGATGGTCGGCCGCGATCCCGAGCTGGCGCAGCTCATGGCTGCGATCGCCGACACCGCGTCGACCAGCAGCGTCTGGCACGCGGCCGTCGTGGGGGAGGCGGGCGTGGGCAAGTCGCGCCTGGTGGACGAGCTGGCGCCGACCCTCCGCCGCCTCGGCATCCCCGGACGCGTGGTGACGACGGCCTGCGCGCCCTACGGCGCGACCGGCCCGTTGGCGCCACTGGGTGACCTGGTCCGCGTGCTCCTGGGGGTGCCTGACGAGGGCACCCCGTCCCACCAACGAGCCGGCGTCGTCGCCGCCCTCGAGGACCTCGCCCCGGCGAGCGACACGGACCGCCGCTACCTCGTCCACCGGACGCTCCAGCTGCTCGGGCTCGGCGCACTGCCCGGCACGACCACCTTGGACACGAGCCCGGCCCGGACCCGGCTGTCCGGTGAGCTCATGACCGCCGCGCGCCGGGTGATCGAGGCGGTCGCCGCCACCGAGACCCTGACCGTCGTGCTCGACGACGCCCACTTCGCCGACCCGCTCGTGCTGGACGCCCTCGAGCGGGTGGGCGCGGACGGGGCGCACGCAGCCGTGCTCGTGGTCGTCGTGGGTCGCGACGAGCTGTTCGGCCGCGCGCCCTTCGCTGGCCGCACCGCCGCAGGACCCTCGCCACCTGACCCTGCGCCTCGGACCGTTGGACGACCGCGCCAGCACCGAGCTGCTCCACCGCACGCTCGCGGTGGTCGACCACCACACCGGGACGCTCGCCCCGGCGGCCGAGGCGCAGATCCTGCGGGCGGCGGGCGGGAACCCGCTGCTGCTGGACCAGCTCGTGCGCTTCCTACGGGAGACCGACGCGCTCGAGCTCGTGGAAGGAGGTTGGCGGGCCACGCGCGACCTCGACGAGGCCGGCCTCCCCGATGGGGCGCGGGCCCTGCTCGGCGCCCGCCTGGACCGTCTCCCGGCCGCGCTCCGGGCGGTGCTGCAGGGCGCGGCGATCGTGGGCCGGAGCTGCACGCCCGCCGCGCTCGACGCGATGGGTGTGCCGGTCGGGCCTGACGTCCTCGAGGACCTGGAGGAGCGCGGCCTCCTCGTCCGGACCGGGGAGGACAGCTGGGACTTCCGCCACCTCATGGTGCGCGACGCCGCGTACGCCTCCGTGCCGCTGGCCGACCGCGCCGCCAACCACGCCCTCGTGGTGCGGTGGCTCCTCGACCAGGGGTCGGCGCAGGAGGAGGACGGGGTGGTCACCGAGGTGGCCCACCACACAGAGCGCGCCGTCGGGCTCTGGCACGACCTCGGTCAGCCCATCGAGCCGCTCCCGGCGCGCGCGCAACTCCTCGCTGGTGCACGCGGCCCGCGCCGCCCGCGCCCGGGACGAGCTCCGCGAAGCGGAGCGCTGGTACCAGCGGGCCCGCGACCTCCGCCTGGTCGCCGACGACGAGGAGATCGCCGTCGCGCTCGAGCACGGCGCGACCCTGATCGCGCTCCGCCGGCTCAGCGAGGCCGGCGACGTCCTCACCGCCGTGGTGGGCGAAGACGAGGTGGGGCACCGCGTCCCTCGGTGAGGCGTACACCGGGCTCGGGGTGGTGGCCCGCCTGCTCGGGGACACCGAGCGCGCCCAGGACTGCTTCGACGCAGGCCGCGGCGCGTGGCAGGCAGCCGGCGATCTCGCCGGTGAGTCGGGCTCGGTGCGCACCCACGGCTGGGCCGAGCTGGTGGCCGGCAGGCCGCGGTCCGCACTGCCCAAGCTGCTCCGCGCGCAGGAGCTCGACGAGGTCACGGGCCGTCCGCGCGGCATCACCCTGCAGTGCCTGGCGTGGTGCGAGTTCCTCCTGGGCGAGCACGCGGCCGCCCGAGCCCACATCTGGGAGGCGGCCAGGGAGCTGTCCGCCGACGAGGACCGGCTGGGGCTGGCCTGGTGCTTCGCCCTCCTCGGCAACAGCCTCTGGCAGGAGGGCCGGGTCGAGCAGGCCGAGCACGTGGCCGACAACCTCCTGACCGCGAGCCGCCGCCTCGGCGACCCGTGGGGCGAGGGGATGTCGCTGGTGCTGCTCGCGGTCTGCCGCCTCGAGGCGGGTGACCTCGCCACGTCGCGCGAGGACGTCGCCCTCGCCCTGCGCACGTTCACCGAGCTGGACGACCCGTGGGGGGACGCGTCGGCCCGCCTCGTCCTCGGCATGGTCGAACGGGTCGCCGGGGACCTCGACGCCGCGCAGGCGGCCCTCGAGCGCGGCCTCGAGGCCGCGCACCAGGTCGCGTCCGTCGGCACCGAAGCGCGCCTGCGGGCCGAGCTGGCCGCGACGCTCCTGGATGCAGGCGACCCCGCCGGCGCCGCGCGCGAGGCACAGGCCACGCTGGGGCTGGTCCGCAGCGGCGCCGGCGACCACGACAGCGAGATCCGGGCGCTCGTGGTGCTGGCCAAGCGAGCGCGCGACGCGCGCGACGACCCCGATGCCGCCCTCCTCCTCGACGAGGCCATCGCGCTGGCCGAGGGCGACGTCCGCACCAGCATCTGGCGCCGGGCGGTGGCCTGGTCGGCCATCCTCGCAGCCGAGGCGGGCGCCACCCAACGGGCCGAGCGCCTCGCCGCCGACGCGTCGAGCGGCTCCTGGGAGAGCGCCCGCACCTGGGTCCTGGCCCAACGGGCGATCGCCGCGAGCCAGCGGGCCGCGGGGAACGTGGCGGGGCGCGGGCGACCCTCGAGGCCGTCCTCGGGCGCTTCCGGGATCGTCCGCTAGCGTTCCTCGCCGTGGTCCGGGATGACCTCCGAGACCTCCAGGACGGCCGGCCCGAGCCGGCCTGACACGACCAGGAGACGCGATCCAGATGTCCTACGGCACCATCGTGGTCGGGACCGACGGCTCCGAGACGGCCGGACGCGCCGTCCTGCAGGCATCGAAGATCGCCGCGGCGGAAGGGGCCCGGGTCGTGATCGTGACGGCCTACACGCCGAGCGGCACGTCGGTGCCCGGCGCCGACGTCGTCCCCGCCGACATCCGCTTCACGCTGACGGATCGGGTCCAGGCCGAGGAGCTGGCGGCCCGGGGTCGCGTGATCGCCAAGGAGGAGGGCGTGGGCAAGGTCGTGGTCCAGGCCATCTCCGGCGATCCCGCCAACGTGCTCCTCGAGGCGGCGAAGGACTTCGACGCCGACCTCATCGTCGTGGGCTCCCGGGGCCTCACCAGCCACGCCCACTTCATCCTGGGCAGCGTGGCGGCGTCGGTCGCCCACCACGCCCCGTGCGACGTCCTGGTGGCGCACACGACCGGGCTGAATTTCGCCGCCCGGGGCCGGGCCGAGCAGGATTGGCGCCCCCGAGCGACCAGGAGCAGACGTGACCAGCGAGCAGGACCAGCCCGAAGCGCCCCCCAAGAGCCCCGTCGACCAGGCGGTGGAGCACGCGATGGACCTCTTCGTCTACGCCGCCGATCGGCTTCCTGTTCGAGGGCGCCTCGCTCCTGCCGCAGCTCGTGCAGAAGGGCAAGGCCCAGGTCGGCACGGCGCGGGTGCTCGGGGAGTTCGCGGTGACCCAGGGCCGCAGCGAGGGGGACAAGCTCGCCGGCCAGGTGGCCGGGGGCGTGCTCGGCCTCCTCGCCCGCTTCGGCCAGTCGCCCTCGCCCCACCCGCCCGCTGTGCCCGAGGCCGCATCCCCGGCGGCCCCTGCGGCAGCGCCCGCCTCGCCGGCTCCCACCCCGGTCATCGACGGCGAGCCCATCTCGCCCGACCGCGCCGCCGGCGCCGCCATCGCGCCGGAGACCCTGGCCATCCCCGACTACGACGGCCTCTCGGCCTCGCACGTCGTCAACCGGCTGGCGGGCCTGGCCGCGGCCGAGCTCGAGGCGGTCCGCCTCTACGAGCTGGCCAACCGCGGTCGCAAGACGATCCTCTCGAAGGTCGCGCAGCTCCAGGCGGGCTGACCGCGGAACCGGCCGGCATGGGCGCAGCCTCCTCCGTCCCGGTGGAGGCGTGCCGCGTCGCCGAGAGCGACGACGTCCCCCGCCTGGCCGACCTGGTCGCGCTCGCGATCGAGGAGCTGCGCGCGCGAGCGCGGCGGCGAGGTGTGGGCGCGCACCGCGGCACGACGGCCGCCGTACGAGACGCAGCTCGAGGCGGAGATCGGCTCCGACGCGCACCGCGTGCTCGCGGGCACCCTCGACGATGCGACCGTCGCCTACGCCTGCGCGCGGCTCGACGAGCTGGCCGACGGCAGCCGCATCGGAGTCGTGACCGACCTCTACGTCGAGCCGGAGGCCCGCAGCGTCGGGCTGGGGGAGCTGCTGATGAACGACCTCGTCGACTGGTGCCGCGCGGCGGGCTGCACCGGCGTGGACAGCCTGGCCCTGCCCGGCGACCGCGCCACCAAGAACTTCTTCGAGTCGTTCGGCCTCGTGGCCCGCGCCATCGTCGTGCACCGGAGCCTGTCGTGAGCGACCAGCCGCCCGAGGTCGCGGTCGGTGCGGTCTCGGTCGACCACGACCGCCTGCTCCTCGTGCGCCGCGGCCGCGGTCCCGCCCAGGGGCATTGGTCCGTGCCGGGTGGCCGTGTGCTGCGGGGGGAGACGCTGGCGGAGGCCGTGACCCGCGAGCTGCGGGAGGAGACCGGCCTCGAGGGCGTGTGCGGCCCGTTCATCGGCTGGGCCGAGCTCCTGGAGGACGACCTCCACGTCGTCATCCTCGACTTCGAGGTGACGATCGTGGACGACGCGGAGCCGACGGCCGGCGACGACGCCGCCGAGGTCGAGTGGGTCGATCTCCACGAGGTGGGGGAGCGGGCCCTGGCCCCCGGGCTCGCGGAGTTCCTCCACGACCACGGGATCCTGCCCACGTTCACCTAGGGCGGCTACTTGCCCTTCCAGGCGGGCGGGCGCTTCTCGATGAAGGCCGTGAGCCCCTCGGAGAAGTCCTCCGACTGCATCGCGGCGGCCATGCCCTCGGCGGACATGCGCCAGCCGACGTCGTCCGGTGCGTGGGTGGCCTCCAGGACGATCTTCCGGGAGGCCCGCACGGCGATCGGGGCGTTGGCGCAGATCTGCTCCGCCAGCGCCACCGCACCTTCGAGTGCCTCGCCGGGTTCCACGAGCCGGTTGACCAGCCCGAAGTGGTGGGCCCGGGTGGCGTCGATCGGATCGCCCGTGAGCGTCAGCTCCATCGCGATGTTCATGGGGATCTTGCGGCCGAGCCGGAACAGCCCGCCGGCCGCGGCCACCAAAGAACGCTTCACCTCGGGGATGCCGAACGTGGCAGTGGTCGAGGCCACCACGAGGTCCGAGGCGAGCACGATCTCCGTGCCGCCGGCCAGCGCCGGTCCGTCGACCGCGGCGATGACGGGCTTCGTCCGCTCCCGCTGCACGAAGCCGGCGAACCCGCCGCGCTTCGTGGCGAGCGCACCCGCGTTGCCCGAGTTGATCTCCTTCAGGTCCGCGCCGGCGCAGAACACCGGCGGCACGCCGGTGAGGATGCCGACCCAGGTGGCGTCGTCGGCCTCGATCCGGTCGATTGCCTCCTCGATGCCCTGCGCGACCGCACCGTTGACGGCGTTGCGGGCCTCCGGCCGGTTGATGGTGATGACCGCGAACGGTCCTCGCTGCTCGTAGTCGACGGACATGGGCGAGGACACTAGCGAGGCGTTGTACCCTCCACGCAGACGAGCAGGAGGGCGGAGGGGGGCGTGGTCACGACCTCGACGAACGAAGGCGCCGGGCACCTGCGATGTCCGTTCTGCGAGGCCTACGAGGTCGACCGCCTCTACCTCGCGTCGGTGTGCCTCGACTCCTGCGCCTGCGCCTCCTGCGGCGCCCGCTGGGACGAGGACGCGGCGAGCGGCGACTACCGCGGCCGCTCGAGCGAGCAGACCGTCGTCACTCCTCGGGAGCCGACGCTGCCTCGTCCACGGGCTCACTGACCACAGCGGGCTCGTCGACCACGGGCTCGACCACGGGCTCGGGCGCGACCTCCGCCTCGGGCTGATCCGCCGGCACGGGCTCGGCTTGGGGCTCGGCCGTCGCCTCCACGTCGACCTTGGTCTCGGCCTTCGCTTCCGGCTTCGGCGCGGCCTTCCGCTTGGGGCGGTCGGGACGCCGCCGCTCGGGCCGGGGCGCGCTCGGGTCCGGCGTGATCTCGAAGATGTGGGCGATCTTCGGGATGCGGGTGGCGAGGCGGGCGATCGTGGCCTGGACGTCGGCGTGGAGGGAGGCCGGCAGCGAGTGGGGGATGACGCGGTCCCGCACCGGTGCGAACGCGAGCGCGTCCAGCACCGCCACCCACCGCTCGGGCGCGGCCTCGGCGGTCAGGGCCTCCCCGGCGCCGGACACCAGCTTGGCGGCGAGATCGGGCGGGAGCGGCGCGCCCGCCTTCGGGGGTCGCGAGCTGAGGCGCAGCGCCCGCACGATCCGGCCGACGCCGACGGTGGCGGTGAGCTCCTCCAGCCACGACGCGTGCTCGGCGTCGACGCGCGCGGTCAGACCCTCCTTGAGGGCGCGGGCCAGCTCGCGGGACTCGTCGTCGCGCGGTCCGCTGTCGGCCGCCGACACGACCGAACGCAGGTCGCGCAGGTCCAGGACCTCGAGGTCGCGCTGGCGCCGCCTCGGCGCGGTCACGCCACTCCGCGGCTCGCACCTTCGGGACCAGCTTCTCGGCCAGCTCCATGAGCGGGCCCGCGGCGATGGCCGGCTCACCGGCCGCCGCGCGCTCGGCGTTCTGCTTCTCGATGGCCTGGCGCACGGCGGGGAGCCCGCCCAGCACCACCTGCTCCGCGATCGGGCGCTGCTCCTCGACCAGCGACTCGAGGAGCGCGGTGCGGTGCGTGCGACCCGGTCGGAGGCGCTTCGCCTTCGGACGCTCCACCACGGGGATGGGCGGCGGCTCCGGGCGGGGCGGTCGGTTGCGCCGGGGCGCCCGGTCACCCGGGCCGCGGCGGTCGCGCCCGTGGCCGTCGCGATCGGCCGTGCGCTGACCATCTCCGTCGCGTGCCGCCTCGCCTTCGGCCGCGGGTCGGTCGTGGCGCGTGCGGTCCCGGTCGGGCCGCTCGCGGCGATCGCCACGCTCCCGGCCAGGGCGGTCGCCGCGCTCACCCCGGTCACGGCGGTCCCGCCGATCGCCGCGGTCGCGCCCGATCCTCGCGGTCACCACGGGCCAGGGTCGTCGTCACGAGCGGTTCCTCGGGGCGCCCGGTGCCGAGCAGCTCGAGGCGCTCGGCCTCCTGGCGCGGACCCTTGTCCGGCACGAGGCCGGTGATCTGGATGCCGTCGACGAAGAACTCGGCCTCGACCTTGACGACGTCGCCCACCTTCGCGTTGCCGCTGAGGAGCGTGCCCGCCACCATGCCCCGCGGCTCGCGGGCGCCTGCGGCGCGCCAGGTGAAGGTGCCGTCCTCCCGGGCGCTCGTGAGCTCGATGTCGATCCGGCGCGACATGGCGGCCAAGGTACTCGCAGGCCCGGGACGGCCCCCAATGACCCCCGGGCCGTCAGACGGCGTTCGGACGGGGTTCGGGAAGCGGCTATGCGGCGCAGACGGCGGCCAGGCTGGCCACCGCGGTGGTGCGTCGGTGCTCCCGCAGGAAGTGCAGGTCGCGGCCGTTCGTGAGGTAACAGAACGAGAGCCCGGTGGCGGGATCGGCCCACGCGACCTGGCCGGCCGCCCCGTTGTGGCCGAACGCTCCCGGCGACACCGTGCGCCCCATGCCACGGAGGTTCGACTTGCCGTCGTCCCCGGCCAGGATCAGGCCCCGGCTGCGGTTCGCGGGCGTGCCCATGATCGGGTCGGGGAGGCTGTTCCGCACCACGCTGGTCACGTCGGTGAGGACCGCGGGGTCCCAGAGGCCGTTCCGGTCGTCGAGGAGCGCCTGGTAGAAGGTCACGACGTCGGCCGCCGTGGCCACCGCGCCGGCGCCCGGCACGCCGACCGCTCGGGCGGCGGGCGCGTCGAGGCCGATGAGCGCCTCGTCGGTCACCTCGCCGACGTCGATCTCGCGGATCCCGATCGCCGCCTCCAGCTCGTCGGGCGAGGCGGGCTCGCCGCACAGCACGAGGTCGGCGATGCCGGCGTTGTCGTCTGCGGGTACGCCCAGCCGGAACCCGTCCAGGCCGAGCGGCTCGGCGATGCGGGTCTGGACCGCGTCGGTGTGGTCCATCCCGGTGACCGCGTGGATGACCTCGGCCAGCACCCAGTGCGCGCTGGTCGGGTGGTACTCGTACCTCGTGCCGACGTCCCAGTTGAGGCGCCAGTTCGCGAACGCGGCCGCGCGACCTTCGTGGGTCTCCCATCGCGGCGGACCGAGCGGCGCGCGCGGGAAGCCGGCGGTGTGCAGGAGGACGTGCTCGAGCGTGATGGCGTCCTTGCCGTGACTGCCGAAGGTCGGCAACAGCTCAGCGACGGGGGTCGACGGCTCGATGACGCCCTCGCCGAGCAGCTGCCACACGACCGATGCGACGAAGGGCTTGGTGGCGGAGAAGATCGTGTAGCGCGTGTCGAGGGACGCGTCACCGATGACCTCGTGCAGCACGACCTTGCCCTCCAGGCCCAGCGCGACCTGGCACGACGGGAGCAGCCCCGCGTCGACCTCCCGGCGTGCCCGTGCGAGCAGCGCGTCCACCGCCGCGGTGTCCAACGTCGTCATCGATCCCCCCTCGGTGCCGGCCTCCTCCGAAGCCGGTCGGGCGGGGAGCCTAGAGGGTGTGGCATCGCGCCGGGAGCCCGTGGAGGTGCCCTACATTGGCCGCATGGTCGCCATGCCGCAGGTCACCAGCGTCGACGACGCCGTCCCCGGGCCGCCCCTGCCGACCGGCCGTCGCATCGAGCTGCCGGGGCGGGGCACCACGTTCGCGCGTGCGGTCGACGGGCCGCCGGGCGCGCCCACGGTGGTCCTGCTGCACGGGTGGATCGCGAGCGGTGGCCTCAACTGGTTCACGTCCTTCGGCCCGCTGTCCGAGCGGTACAACGTGATCGCCCCGGACCTGCGGGGCCACGGCCGCGGGTTGCGCGCCCGTCGCCGCTTCCGTCTGGCGGACTGCGCGGACGACGTGGCCGCGCTGCTCGAGGTGCTCCGCGTCGAGGGCACCACGATCGCGGTCGGGTACTCCATGGGTGGACCGGTGGCGCAGCTGCTGTGGCGCCGCCACCCGGAGGTGGTCGACGGCCTGGTGCTGTGCGCCACGTCCTACCGCTTCATCAACGGCGCGCGCGAGCGCTTCATCTTCGGCTCGATGATGGCCACGGCGGTCGGCACGACGCGGGCCGGCAACCTCGTGGCCCGCACGCCCGGCATGCGGCGCTGGACGCCCCGCACGTCGGCGTCCGCCCCACCACGATGCGGGCGTGGGCGGCCGGCGAGATGCGGCGCCACGACCTCGTGAAGATCATGGAGGCCGGGCAGGCCATCGGCAGCTACAACGCCCGCCGCTGGATCGGCGAGGTCGACGTGCCCACCACCGTGCTCCTCACGGAGCGGGATCGGGCGATCTCGCCGAACGAGCAGCGCCGCATGGCCGACGCCATCCCCGGCGCGGAGGTGCAGCTCATCGACGACGGTCACATCGCGTGCGCCAAGCGCGAGTTCGGCCCCGCTCTGGTGCGTGCGGTCGACGGCGTCGCCGATCGCATCCGGCGCCAGGCGCCCACGCGGCTCGCACGCTGAGCCCGGGCGTGGGTCCCCTCACCGGCCTGCGCGTCGTGGAGGTCGCGGGGATCGGGCCCGGCCCGTTCTGCGCGATGGTCCTGGCGGACCTGGGGGCGGAGGTCATCACGGTCGACCGCCCTCCGTCCGTGCTCGCCGCGCCGGGCAGCGCGGCGTTCGACATCCTGCGGCGGGGGCGCCGGTCGGTGGCCGTCGACCTCAAGGCCGAGGGGGGCGCCGAGGTCGTGCTGCGGCTCGTCGGCCCAGGCCGACGCTCTGCTCGAGGGCTTCCGGCCGGGCGTCGCCGAGCGCCTCGGCATCGGCCCCGCCGAGTGCCTCGCCCGCAACCCCCGGCTCGTCTACGGGCGCATGACGGGGTGGGGCCAGGAGGGGCCGCTGGCCCAGGCGGCCGGGCACGACATCACGTACGCGGCGGTGGCCGGTGCGCTGGCCCACATCGGCCGGGCCGGGGAGCTCCCCGACGCCACCGCTCAACCTCGTCGGCGGACTTCGGCGGCGGCGGCATGCTGCTGGCCCTCGGCCTCGTCGCAGGGCTGCTGCACGCGCACCGGTCGGGCGAGGGCCAGGTGGTCGACGCCGCCATGGTCGACGGCGCTGCGCTCCTGATGGCGCCCTTCTACGGGGCGAGTGGCATGGGGTACTGGTCCGACGAGCGGGGGACGAACCTGCTCGACTCGGGCGCCCCGTTCTACGACGTGTACCGCTGCGCAGACGGGGCCGAGCTCGCGGTCGGCGCGCTCGAGCCCCAGTTCTACGCGGCGCTGCTCGCGGTGCTGGACCTCGATCCGGCGGCGCTGCCCGAGCAGCACGACCGCACCCGCTGGCCGGAGCTGCGGGCGGCCTTCACCGGCCGCGTTCGCCACGCGCCCTCGGGACGAGTGGCTGGCCCGGGCGGAGGACCGCGATGCCTGCCTGGCCCCGGTGCTCACGATGCGCGAGGCGCGCACCCACCCGCACGTGGCCGCCCGGGCCACGATCGTGGAGGTGGACGGCGTGCCGCAGCCCGCGCCGGCCCCGCGGTTCTCGGCGACGCCGACCGCCTTGGGCGCCCCGCCCGCCGTCGCGGGCGAGCACACGGACGCGGTGCTGGCGGACCTGGGGTTCGCGCCCGACGAGGTCGCCGCCCTGCGGGCCGGCGCCGTGGTCGCCTAGCGGAGGTCGCCGCTGCTGCCGGCCTGCTCGGCCAGCCGCTCGAGAGCGTCGAGGATCGCCGCGGACTGCTCGCGGTGCTCCTTCACCAGCTGCGTGAGCCAGTGGGCGAAGTAGAAGAACGACCCGAGGAACACGAGCCCGAGGCCGAGCAGCCCACCCGAGATCAGGTACGGGACCTGCTCGAACTCGTAGGGCGTCCTCGACGCGCCCCACCAGCCGAGC
The DNA here is from genome assembly GCA_963806205.1 of uncultured Microthrixaceae bacterium. Classification (GTDB taxonomy): domain Bacteria; phylum Actinomycetota; class Acidimicrobiia; order Acidimicrobiales; family VFJN01; genus VFJN01. The sequence goes on along the minus strand of CAWDXF010000004.1, from coordinate 123,200 downwards.
ACCACGACGACCAGGCCGAGGGGGGCGACGATCCCGGCCAGCACCAGCAGCAGCCGCTCGGAGAGCAGGTTCGAGGCACCGCCGATGCGCAGGCCCCGGATGCCGTCGAGGAACCGCTCGTGGCGATCGTCGGCGGCCGCGAGCGTCACCGGCGTCGAACATCTCGTCCAGGAGGATGTCCGCGTGGTCCGGCCGGCCGTCGGCGGCGAGCGGGCGCGTCCGCCTGGCAGGAGCGATCTGGTCGGGCTGTCCGTGGGTGCTCGGCATCACGGCCTCGATCTCGGTGGGGGCTCGTCGAGCCCGGAGGGGCAGGAGGTGGACACGGCGGCGAGGACGTTGTCAGCGAGACGGGTCGACGCTACGCCGAACAGGGGTGACAGCAGGAGGACCAGGATCAGCAGCCCGGCGGGGATGGCACTGCTGCCCAGGGCGCTGGCCGTCTCGCCGAGCGCGCCGCCCGGGGGCTACTCCGGGAGCGTGGGCACGGGCGTGGAGAACCCGGGCAGATCGGTGCCGCCCGAGGTCGAACGGCAGGTCGCCGAGCGGCAGGTCGCCGAGGGGGAGGTCGCCCTCGATGCCGAACGGGGAGCTGGCGAGGGCCCGCACGGTGCCCGAGCCCGAGCGTCAGGGCGGTGATGTGGTTGTTGGCGAGGAACGACACGGGGTTGGGGAGCGGGCCCGAGGTTCGGACGCAGGTCGGGCGGGATGCTCTCGATGAGGTCGATGAGCCCCTCCTGCTCGGCACCGCGGTAGGAGAGGGTGAGCTCCAGCCCCGTCGTCGCGAACGCCGACGCACCGCTGTCGGTCTCCACCTGGACCGCCCGCCAGGAGCGAGAGGTGGATGCCCGCCGCGGCGAGCACCTCGTCGAGCGTCGGCACGGCCTGGTCGAGCACGCTCGAGCGCTCCTGCACCGGGCGCGGTGAGCTGGCTGAGCCGCCCGAGCACCGGGGCCAGCACGCTCGCCGAGCGGCGCGCCCGGGCCCGGCACCGGCGGGGCCTCGCCGAGCACGAGGCCCTCCTCGGTGAGCGAGGCCGCGAGCCCGAGGAACCGCACGCCCGTCGCGGTGGTGCCGCCCGCACCGCGCCAGTCGTCCCGTCGTGCACCGCCACGAGGTCGGTCACCAGCGAGTCGATGGAGATCGACCCCGCCGAGGAGGTTGACGCCGCCGAGCACGACGCGGGTCCGGCTCACGGCCTTGCCCGTCCTCGATGCACGCTCCGCGACGCGGAGGTCACGCTGGCGACGCTGATCGCAGGGTTGGCGTCGATGCTCGGGAAGGTGCCCATCGCGTCGACGCCCATGCGCGCGTGCGTGCTGCACCGACTGGTCCCCGATGGCCGAGCTTTCGCGTCGAGCGGCCCGGCCGGGTAGAACGCCTCGGCCTTCACGGGGTAGTCGGGGATGTTGCTGGCGTCGGCGCCGGCCTGGGCGATGAGCGAGGGCAGGTTGACGATGATGCCGCCCGGATACGCGAGCGACGCGAGGCCGTAGCCGGTGGGCCCCGAGCCGAAGCGGGCCAGCGTCTCCGGGATCGTGAAGTCGAGCACCGGCGCGCCGCCGGGGAGCAAGCCCTCGATCTCGTAGCGCGTCTGCACGCCGATGCCGCGAGCCTCGAGGTCGTAGCTGCCGAAGAGCTGGTCGCCGGTCTGCGTCGCCGCCCTCCTGGGCCAGCGCGGGCGTCTGGAGCCCGCCGGCGCCGACGCGCCGAGGAGCGCAGCAGCGGCCGCGAGCCCCGCCAGTGAGCGACGGATGCGAACGGCGGACCGGGCTACGTCGGCGCATCGGCCAGCTCCCGGTCGTCGGCTCGGTTCGGCCGTCGGTGCCCCGGTCACGGCTGGCCACGCTCGCTGCCGCCGCCGCGGACCGGTCCGTCCACTGAGTAGCAGCACCCCGGCCAGCCCGTTCGGCTGCTTGCCGAGTGCGACGGCGCCGACCGCGATCACGGCGAACACGAGACCCGCGTACTCCGGGTACTTCGACTGGACGTAGGGGAGGGCGGCGAACAGGAGGCCGCCGATCGAATGCCCCGGTCACCGTGGTGATCCCGCCCACGTAGGCGAACAGGAACAGCAGCACGTTGTAGAGCGGGTCGAAGTCGAGCTGGCTGACGGTGAAGCCGAGGCCGCCGTAGAGCGACCCGGCCAGGCCGGCGATGGCCGACGAGAGCGCGAACACCGCCAGCTTCGTGCGACGCACGTCGAGGCCGAGCGTCGCGCACGCGGCCTGGCTGTCGCGGATGGCCGCGAGGCGCCGGCCGAACGAGCCGCGTCGCAGCGCGAGCACGCCGATGGCGACCAGCGCGAACACGATGCCGCACAGCACCGCGAAGGCCCGGTTCGCCGGAGAAGTCGAGCCCGAACAGGTCGAGGCGGCCCACCTGACGCCGCCCTTCCCGTAGATGCGGGTGTCCTGGAAGATGACGGCCGCGCGACACCTGCGCGAGCGCGAAGGTCACGAGCGCGAGGTACAGGCCCTGGAGGCGGAGCGCCGGCATGGCGTGATCGACGCCGAGCGGCACCGCGATGAGGGCCGCGGCACCCATCCCGAGGATGCTGTCGCCTCCCGCGACCTTGGCCATGGCGAACGCGCCCAGGCCGAAGAACACGTACTGCGCGAGCGAGATCTGGCCGGAGTAGCCGGTGAGGAGGACCAGGGAGAGCAGCAGCGTGCCGTAGATGAGCCCGCGGCTGAGGTCGCCGAGGTAATCGCCGGACAGGTGGCCGCGACCAGGAACACGACCGGGACGAAGAGACGCTGCGGACGAAGGTGGCGGAGAGGCGGGGGACCGGGGGATGTCCCGGCTCGACCAGCCGGCCGACGGTGAGCTTGGCCTCGGGGAGGGCGAGCAGCACGAGGAAGAGGAAGATCGCCGGGCACACGCGACCTGGAGGTGGTTCCACACCTCGGACTTCGGGAACGAGATCGGCGCGTAGCCCTGGAGCAGCCCGAGGACGATGGCCCCCACGAAGGTGAGCGCCAGGCTGCGCAGCCGCCCGAACACGGCGGCGCCGTACGCGGCGATCACGAAGAAGGTGAGGTTGATGGCGTCGAGGATGTTGCCGGCCGCGTAGAGCACCCCAGCCGAGCGATGCGAGCAGCGAACCCAGCACCCAGCTGGTCCGGGCGATGGTGATCGGCGGGGCGCCGGTCAGCGCGGCGAGGTCCGGGTTGTCGACCACCGCCCGCATCGCCACGCCCGTCCGGGTCGACTTCAGGAGGTACCGAAGGCCGATCGCGGCCGCGACGATCGCGACCACGAAGTACGTGACCTCGTCCCAGTTCAGGCGGGCCCCGAAGATCGTGATGAACCGGTCGCCCCAGATGTAGGGGCTGGCCCGCTGCTCGCCGTGGGCCTGGTAGCCGGCCTGGATGATGCCGATGAGCAGGATGGTCAGGGCGATCGTGACGGTGAGCGCCGTGCCGGGCGCGGCGCCGCGGAAGCTGCGCATGATGCGCTCGAGGACGAGGCCCATGAGCGGCGCGTAGACGAGAAGGATGATCACCAGGGCGAGCGGGGTCGGCACGCCCCAGTCGACGTGGACCTGGTAGTAGAGGAACGCGGCCGACCATCCCGATAGCGCCGTGGGCGAAGTTGAAGACGCCCGTGGTCGTGTACGTGAGCACGAGGCCGCTGGCGGCGACCGCGTACACGCAGCCACCGCTGATGCCGACCAGCGTGAACTGGAGGAACGAGCTGCCGAGCCCGCCTCGCCATAGGCCCGGACGAGGACCACCAGGATGAGCGCGGTCCCCGCCACCACGCCCGCGCGCGAGCTGGCGGTTGTCGCGGAGCCGCTCGAGCCGAGGTCTTCAGGGCGTGCACGCGAACCCTGGCCCCTCGGGATGGATCTTCGTCCACTTGCCGCTCTTGACCTGCAGCACCAGGAAGCAGTGGGTCGGCTTCTTGCCGGCGATGTTCAGCGGCGTCGACGTACTCGGACTCGTAGTTCGTGAACTTCTGCAGCTCGGACGACGACCTTCGCCTGGCGTCGGATCCGGGCCCGCGTTCGCGATGGCCCGGGTGATGATCTCGCCGGCCACCCAGCCGACGACGGAGAAGAAGTCGACGTCGGCGCCCGGCGCGGTGCGCTGGTACCACTGCGAGAAGATCTGCATCGCCGGGGTGTTCTCCTCCGGGACGTGGAAGATCATCCCGCCGATGGTCCCCTCGGCCGCCGGGCCGGCGAGCTTGATGAACTTCTGGCTGTAGACCTGCGCGCCGTAGAACGGCGCCTTCGGCTGGTACCCGACGTCGGCGAAGGCCCGGGCCAGGTTCGAGATGGCGTTGATCTCCGCCACGGTGATCACGACCTCGATGCCCTTCTGCTTCATGTCCGTGGCCTGGGACCGGAAGTTGGTCGCCGTCGGCGCCACCGCATAGGTGGCCACGACCGGTGATGCCGGCCTTCTGCATGTCGATCCGGAACTTCTTCGACTGGTTCACGCCGGTGGCGACGTCCTGGTAGAAGACGGCGCCCTTCGTGACCCCGCGCGTCTCCCGGAGGTAGCGCAGGGTCTTGTCCTGGCCGTTGCCGACGCCCGGCGTCGGGTCCGTGGGGTTCGGGCTGAAGTTGAACCGCGACACCGTGCGCGGATCGGTCGTGGCGAGCGACACGTCGGCCGACCCCTCCTGCTCGAGGATCGGCGCACCCCCGTCGTCCACCACGCTGAGGCTGCCCGCGAACGCGATCACCTGGCTCGGCGAGCTTCTCGGTCTCCGAGCGGTTCGTGGCGGCCTGGAAGCGGTCGTCGGCCTGCACGAGCGATGACCTTGCGCCCGCAGACGCCGCCCTTGGAGTTGATGTAGTTGAAGTACGACTTGATCCCGTTGATCGACGTCTGCGCGAAGCCCGGCACGAGGCCCGTGAGCTGGCTCACGTTGCCGACCTTGATCTCGGTGGGCGTCACGCCCGTCGCGGTCGCCGAGCCCGGCGTGCAGGCGGTGCCCCCAGCACCGGTGGTCCCGCCCGTCGTCCCGCCGGTCGTCCCGCCCGTGGTCCCGCCCGTCGTGCCCCCCGTCGCACCGCCCGTGCCGTCGACGCCCGTCAGCCGACGTCGGTCGAACCGGTGCCGCCGTCCGTGTCGCCCGTCGGTGCCGGTCCCGCCACCACGCGGGCGGTTCGCGGCCGCGACGGCGTCGGCCCGCTCGTCCTCGCCGAGGCGGGCGCCGCACGCGGCGGTGAGCAGGCCCAGCACCAGGAGCAGGGCGAGGAGGAGCGGTGGACGACGGTTCACGCGCACGCGAACCCGGGTCCGGCGGGATGGATCTTCTTCCACTTGCCGCCCTTGCACCTCGACCACGAGGAAGCAGCTCGGGATCTTCTTCTGGGCCGGGTTGATCGGCGCGACGTAGTCGGACTCGAAGGCCGTGAACTTCTGGGCCTCGGCCAGCACCTTGGCGGCGTTCGGTTCGGGCCCGGCGTTGGCGATCGCCCGCGTCACCATCTCCCCGGCCACCCACCCGAGCACGGAGAAGAAGTCCACGTCGGCGCCCGACCGCGACCCGGCCGTACCACTGCGAGAAGATCTGCATCGCCGGGCTGTTCTCCTCGGGGACGTGGAAGATCAGCCCCGAGATGGCCCCCTCGGCCGCCGGGCCGGCGAGCTTGATGAACTTCTGGCTGTAGGTCTGCGCGCCATAGAACGGCGCCTTGGGCTTGTAGCCGACGTCCGCGAAGGCGCGGGCCAGGTTCGCGATCGCGTTGATCTCCGCGACCGTCATGACGACGTCGATGCCCTTCTGCTTCATGTCCGTGGCCTGGGACCGGAAGTTCGTCGCCGTCGGGGCCACCGCATAGGTGGCCACCAGGTCGATGCCCGCCTTCTGCATGTCGATCTCGTACTGCTTCGACTGGTTCACGCCCGTGGCGACGTCCTGGTAGAAGATCGCGCCCTTCGAGATGCCCCGGGCCTCCTTGAGGTAGCGGAGGACCTTGTCCTGGCCGTTCCCCGCACCGCGCGGTGGGGTCGAGCGGGTTCGGAGGGAAGTTGTTCTTCGCCCTGATCCGGGGATCGGTCGTCGCCAGCGAGAAGTCGGCGATGCCCTTCTGCGCGATGATGGGAGCGCCGCCCTCGTCGACCACGCTGAGGCTCCCCGCGAAGGCGACGACCTGGCCGGAGAGCTTGTCGGTCTCCGTGCGGTTGGTGGCGGACTGGAAGCGGTCGTCGGCCTGCACCAGGGTCACCTTGCGCCCGCACACGCCGCCCTTGGAGTTGATGTACGCGAAGTAGGCCTTGATGCCGTTCACGGACGTCTGCCCGAACCCGGGCACGAGGCCGCTGAGCTGGCTCACGTTGCCGACCTTGACCTCCGTGGGCGTGACCCCGGGCGCGGTGGCGCTGCCAGGGCTGCAGGTGCCACCGGCTGCGCCCGCCGTGCCACCCGTCCCTCCGGTCGTCCCGGCGCCGCCGGTCGCGCCGCCGGTCGTGGCCGCGGCGGTGCCGTCGGTCCCCCCGTCGACCCCGGTGGCGGCCGCGTCCGCTGCGGTGCCCGAGCCGTCCGACCCGGTCCCGCCGTCACCGCCGCTGGCCGCCGCGACCGCCTGGTCATGCGCCTCGTCGCTGAGGCGGGCGCCGCACGCGGCTGCCGAGAACAGCCCGATCACCAGGAGCAGGACCAGGGCGAGCGCGGGACTCCCGTGCCGCCGCGGCTCTCGTGCTGTCACCCGTCTGGCCCCCCTGACGCCTGCCCTCACCGTCTGTCGACCGCCGTGGGCCCACCGCTCCGCAAATCTGACACTGTATCAGATTCGATGGTAGAACCGCCGTCGGATGGAGGTTGCTTACACCCCGGAGCAGGAGCGACTGCGTCGCGAGCTGCGGGCCTACTTCGCGGATCTCATGACCCCGGAGGTCGAGGCCGAGGTGGCCCAGGGCGAGACCGGGGGTCCCGCGTGCCTCGACGCCGTGCGCACGATGGGCCGGGACGGCTGGCTCGGGATCGGCTGGCCCACCGAGTACGGCGGGCAGGGCCGAACCGACGTCGAGCAGTTCATCTTCTTCGACGAGGCCTGGCGGGTCAGCGCCGCGCCCATCCCGTTCCTCACGATCAACACCGTCGGGCGCACGATCATGGAGTTCGGCTCGGAGGAGCAGAAGCAGGCGTTCCTGCCCAAGATCCTGGCGGGGGAGCTGCACTTCTCGATCGGCTACACGGAGCCCAGCGCCGGCACCGACCTCGCCTCCCTGACGACCCGGGCCGAGCGCGACGGCGACCAGTGGGTCATCAACGGCCAGAAGATCTACACGTCGCCTCGCGAGCTACGCCGACTACATCTGGCTCGCCGCTCGCACCGACCCCGACGCTCCCAAGCACCGCGGGATCTCGATCTTCCTGGTGCCCACCACCGACCCGGGGTTCTCCTACTCGAAGATCTCGACGATGGTGAACGCGAGCACGTACAACACGTTCTACGACGACGTGCGGGTGGGTGACGAGGCCGTCGTCTACGGCGTGAACCGGGGCTGGGACCTGATCATCAACCAGCTGAACTACGAGCGGGTCTCCCTCGGTCCTCCGGGGATGGTCGAGCGGATCTTCGAGGAGGTCCTGGCCTGGGCCCAGGCCACCAAGCTGCCCGACGGCCGGCGCGTGGCCGACCAGGAGTGGGTGCAGCTCGACCTGGCGCGCGTCTACGCCAAGCTCGAGTTCACGAAGCTCATCAACTGGAAGGTGGCTTCGCAGGGCGGCGCCAACGTGGCCGACGCGAGCGCGACGAAGGTCTTCGCCACCGAGTTCTACACCGAGGCCTACCGGCTGCTCATGGAGGTCATCGGCCCCGTCGCCTACCTGAACCGGGAGTCGCCGGGCGCGGTGCTGGCCGGCCGGATCGAGCGAGCCTTCCAGGGGTCGCTGATCCTCACGTTCGGCGGTGGCGTCAACGAGGTGCAGCGCGACCTCATCGCGCTGTTCGGCGCGGGGCTGCCCGCGGGTGCCGAGGAGCTGAGGGTCGTGGACTTCACCCTCTCCGAGGAGCAGCAGGCCATCGCCGACCTGAGCCACCGGATCCTGTCCGAGCAGCTGCCACCGGACCGGCTGCGGGCCCTCGAGGGAGAGCCGGGCTGGTACGCCGACGACGTCTGGGCCGCGCTGGCGAAGGCCGACCTGCTCGGCATCGCGCTGCCCGAGATCGACGGCGGCGGGGGCTACGGCCTCGTCGAGGCGTGCCTGGTGGCCGAGCAGGTGGGCCGCACGGTGGCGCCGCTGCCGTACCTGTCCTGCATCGTCGGCGGCGCGCTGCCGGTCGCGGCGTTCGGCAGCGCGCCGCAGCGAGCTCGTCTGCTCCCCGGTGTGATCGACGGCAGCGCCACGCTGTCCGTCGCGCTCCACGAGCCCGACGACGTCGAGGGCACCCTGCTCCCCTCCACCGCGCGCCACGGTGCACGGGGGCGGGTGGCGTCTCGACGGTGAGAAGGTCCTCGTGCCCGCGGCCGACCGCGCCGCTGCGATCCTCGTCCCGGCCCGGACCGACGAGGGCCAGGTCACGGTCTTCCTCGTCGCGCCCGACGCACCCGGGCTCGCCCTCGAGCGGGAGCACGCCGTGACCGGCGAGCCGCAGTGGACCCTGCGCCTGGACGGGGTCGCCTGCGGCCTGGACGACGTGCTCGGCCCGCCCGAGAGCGGTGGCGTGGTGCTGCGCTGGACCCGCGACCGGATGCTGGCCGCGATCTGCGCGACGCAGGTCGGGGTGTGCGAGGAGGCCCTCGCCCTGACGAGTCGCTACGTCTGCGAGCGCGAGCAGTTCGGCACGAAGCTGGGGACCTTCCAGGCCGTCGGCCACCGCATCGCCGACGCGTACATCGACACCGAGGCCATCCGGCTCACGGCGCTGCAGGCCGTCTGGCGCCTCGATCGCGACCTCGACGCGGACGACGAGCTCATGGTGGCCAAGTTCTGGGCCGCCGAGGGCGCGCAGCGCGTGGTGCACGCCGCCCAGCACCTGCACGGGGGCATCGGCGTGGACCTCGACTACCCGATCCACCGGTACTTCCGGTGGGCGAAGGTCCTCGAGCTCACGCTCGGGGCGCGAGCCCGTCACTTCTGCGCCTGGGAGCTAGCTTGGCGAGCCAACCCGTCGGGCTGACCTGACGGTTGGGGCTCCGGGGCAGGTCAGGGGGAACCATGGCGGCGTTGCTCGAGGTGCGAGGCGCGACGGTGCGCTTCGGTGGGCACATCGCCGTCAACGCCGTCGACCTCGACGTGGAACCCGGCGCCATCACCGGGCTGATCGGCCCGAACGGCGCGGGCAAGACCACGCTGTTCAACGTCATCACCGGCCTCCAGGAGACGGTCCACGGCCGCGTCGTGCTCGACGGCGTGGACCTCACCGGGGCCAAGGCCCACGTGCGGGCCCGCCACGGGATCGCCCGCACCTTCCAGCGCCTCGAGGTGTTCGGGTCGCTCACGGCCCGGGAGAACCTGCTCACCGCCGCGGAGATCCGCCGGTCGTGGTCCCGCGATCGCGAGCGTCTCCCTGCACGACGAGGTGGAGCGCCTGCTGGACCTCGTCGGCATCCGGGCCGTGGCCGACGAACGGGTCGACTCGATGCCGACCGGTCTGGCCCGCCTCGTGGAGCTGGGGCGTGCGCTCGCCACCCGGCCGCGGGTCCTCCTGCTCGACGAGCCCGCGTCGGGCCTGGACGACAGCGAGTCGGAGTCCTTCGCCGCCCTGCTCGTCGACCTCGCGGCCGACGGGATGGCCATCCTGCTCGTCGAGCACGACGTGCACCTCGTGATGCGGGTCTGCGCGGACATCCACGTCCTCGACTTCGGCTCGATCCTCGCCCGCGGCACGCCCGAGCAGATCCAGCAGAACCAGGCCGTGCTCGACGCCTACCTGGGCTCGACCGTGGAGGACCACTGATGCCCGCCGCCGGCCCGGAGCTCGGAGCTCGAGCCCGAACCGCCGGTCCTGGAGCTGCGCGGCGTCCGCGCCGCGTACGGCCGCATCGAGGTGCTGCACGGCGTGGACCTCGTCGTACCCCGCGGGTCGGTCATGGCCCTGCTCGGCCCCAACGGCGGCGGGAAGACCACCACACTCAAGGTCGCCTCCGGCCAGCTGGCGGCCACCGCCGGCTGCCTGCACATCGGCGGTCGCCACGTGAACGGGGTCGCCCCCGACGCCCTCGCCCGCATCGGGGTGTGCACGATCCCCGAGGGACGGGGCGTGTTCCCGAACCTGACCGTCCGCGAGAACCTCCGCATGGTGACGTTCGGCGGCGTGAAGCAGTCCGAGGTCGAGGCGCACGCGTTCACCCGCTTCCCGCGCCTCGGCGAGCGACGCAACCAGCTCGCCGGCACGATGTCCGGCGGCGAGCAGCAGATGCTGGCCATGGCCCGCGGCCTGGCCGTCGACCCGTCGCTGCTGTTCCTCGACGAGCTGTCCATGGGGCTGGCGCCGCTCATCGTGGAGGAGCTCTACGAGATCGTCGGGCACATCGCGAAGTCCGGCGTGTCGATCCTCGTCGTCGAGCAGTTCGCCCGCACCGTGCTGGGCGTGGCGGACCTGGCCGCGATCATGCTGCACGGCCAGGTCACCGCCGTCGGGACGCCCGCTGAGATCGCCCCCGAGCTGGAGGCCGCCTACCTCGGAGCCACCTAGCTCCGCAGGGCGATGCTCTTCAGCTCGAGGTAGTGCTCGAGGCCTTCCTTGCCGAACTCACGGCCGATGCCGGAGGCCTTGAACCCGCCGAAGGGGGCGACGAAGTCCATCGTGTACTGGTTGACGCCGTACGTGCCGGTGCGGACCCGGCGGGCGACGTCCATGCCGACCGCCTCGTCACCCGTCCAGACGGAGCCGGCCAGCCCGAACTCGCTGTCGTTGGCGATGCGCACGGCGTCGTCGACGTCGTCGTAGGGGATCACGGCGATGACAGGGCCGAAGATCTCCTCCTGCGCGATCCGCATGTCGTTGGACACGTTCGCGAACACGGTCGGCTGCACGTACCAGCCCTTCTCGAGGCCGGCCGGGCGACCGTTGCCACCGACGACGACCTTCGCGCCCTCCTCCTGGCCGAGGGCGATGTACTTGTCGACCCGCTCCTGCTGGCGCTCGGCCACGAGCGGGCCGATCTCGGTCATGGGGTCGCTCGGGTCGCCGACCTGCATGGTCTTGACCATCTCGCCGAGGGCGTCGACCACGCTGTCGTAGTTCGAGCGGGACGCGAGGATCCGGGTCTGCGCCACGCAGGCCTGGCCGTTGTTCATGAACGACGCCATCCGCAGGCCGTTCACGGTGTCCGCCAGGTCGGCGTCGTCGAGGATGATCGCAGCCGACTTGCCCCCGAGCTCGAGGCTCACGCGCTTGAGCTGCTCGCCGCAGATCGACGCGATGGCGCGGCCCGCGGCGGTGGAGCCGGTGAAGGCGATCTTGTCGACCCCCCGGTGCCGAACGAGGTGCTCACCGACCTCGCGGCCCGCGGGGATCACGCTCACGACGCCCTTGGGGATGCCGGCCTCCTCGAGGATCTCGGCCATGAGGTAGGCGTCGAGCGGGGTCTCCGGCGAGGGCTTGATGACGATCGTGCAGCCCGACAGGAGCGCCGGGGCCAGCTTCGACATCGTGACGAACTGCGGCACGTTCCACGGCACGATGGCGCCGACGACGCCGACGGGCTCGCTGCGGACGATGACGCGGGGGGTGAGCGTTCCGGCGCGCTCCTCCTCCCAGTCGTAGGCCGTCGCGGCCGCGATGAAGGAGTTCAGCATCATCCATGGGGTGGGCGACTGCGCCAGCTGCGAGAACGTGATGGGGGAGCCCATCTCCTTGGTGATGACCTCCGCCAGATCCCCCATGCGGGTGGCGTAGACCTCGGAGAACCGCTGCACGGCGGCGATGCGATCGGCCGGCGCGAGGCGCGGCCACTCGCCCTCGTCGAAGGTCTTGCGTGCGACCTCGACCGCGCGGTCGACGTCCGCCGCCGTGCCGTCCGGCACCCGGGCGACGACCTCCTCGGTGTGCGGCGAGATGACCTCGATCACATCCGAGCCGGCGGGGTCGACCCACTCGCCGCCGATGAAGAGCTTGTCGTGGACCTGGACGTCCGCCATCTGTGCTGTCCCCCTTAGGACTGGGCTGGTTGGTTGGAGAGGGCAACCTGCGCTGCCCACGGGTAGTCGGGCTTGCCGCTGGGGGACCGCACCACCTCGGGCACGAGGTGGACCTCCTTCGGCACCTTGTACCCAGCAAGGTACCCACGGCAGTGGGTTGCGAGGGCATCGAGCGAGGGCGCGGTGCCCGGCCGGGGCTGGACGACGGCGGCCACCCGCTGGCCCCAGCGCTCGTCCGGCACGCCGACGACGACGGCGTCGAAGACCTCCGGATGCGCCTTGAGGGCGGCCTCGACCTCCTCCGGGAAGATCTTCTCGCCGCCGGAGTTGATGCACTGGGAGCCGCGGCCCAGCAGCGTGATGGTGCCGTCGGCCTCGAGGACGGCCATGTCCCCGGCCAGCGCGTAGCGGCTCCCGGTCGGCCCGGTCACGAAGGTGGCCGCCGACTTCTCGGGGTCCTTGTGGTAGGCGAGGGGCACGTTGCCGCGCCGGGCCAGGCGGCCCTGCCGGCCGCTGCCGGGCGCCAGCTCGTTGAGGTCCTCGTCGAGGACCACGGCGTCACGCGCAGCCTGCACGGTCGGGCCGCCGCCCGTGTTCTGCGTGTCGCCCCTTCCGACCATGCGCATGCCGTTCGACCCGGTCTCGGAGGAGCCGATGGCGTCGATGATCATCAGATCGGGGAAGCGCTCGAGGTACCGGTCCTTCACGGTGGGGGAGAAGATGGCGGCCGTCGACGCGAGGACGAGGAGCGACGACAGGTCGAGCTGCTCGCCGTCGGCCTCCAGCTGCTCCAGGGACTCGATCATCGGGCGGGCCATGGCGTCGCCGGTGATCGAGACGGTGTTCACGCCCTCGCGGGCGATGGTCCGCCACACCTCGGCGGGATCGAACTGCCGGCCGAGGAACACCACGCGGTTGCCCTCGAAGGCGAACCGCCACAGGCCCCACTGCGCGGCGCCGTGCATCAGCGGCGGCAGGTTCAGGCTGGTCATGCCGTGCTCGACCGTGGCGGCCTTCTTCGCGAGCGTCCACTCGTCCGCCACCCGCTCGTTCGTGTAGGCGTCGATGCCGCCGCCCAGCGCGAAGAAGACGTCCTCGTGGCGCCAGATCACACCCTTGGGCATGCCGGTCGTGCCACCGGTGTAGATGATGTAGTGGTCGTCGTCGCTGCGGGGACCGAAGTCCCGCTCGGCGGGCTGGCCGGCCAGCGCCTCCTCGAAGGCGACCGAGCCGGTGGCCGGTGCCGCGTCGGTGCCGTCCTCGACGTGCACGAGGTGCTGCAGCAGGGGCAGCGCGCTGCGCACGGCGTCGATCCGCGGCGCCAGGCCGCGGTCGTAGACCAGGGCCTTCAGGTCCGCGTTGTCGAAGAGGTAGCGCAGCTCGTCCTCGACGTACCGGTAGTTCACGTTCACCGGGACCGCACGGACCTTGTACGCAGCCAGCGCGGCCTCGATCCACTCGACGCTGTTGGCCCCGTAGATCCCGACGTGGTCCCCGGGTCCGATGCCCTGGGCGGCGAGGTGGTGGCCGAGCCGGTTGGCCCGCTCTTCGAGCTCGCGGAAGGTCCGCCGCTCGTCCCCGACGACCAGCACCTCCCGGTCCGCCACGAGGTCGACCGTGTGCTCGTACAGGTCCGCGATGTTGTACGCCACGGGATCTGACGATACGTCAGATCCCCGGCCCGACACCTAGTCGGCGGAGACGGCCTGGGCGGCTTCGGCCGCGGCTGCGGCGACCGCGGCGGCGGCTGCGGCAGCACCGTTGTCCGCCGACTTCTTCTTGCCGCCACCCTTCTTCTTCGGCGCGGGCTCGCGGGGTTGCCCGATGGCGGCCAGCAGCTCGTCCATCGACTCCTGCACGTAGCCGGCGAGCGACCACACGTCCGGGATCAGCTCGCGGCAGGCCATGAAGCCGACGTCGACGTTGTCCATGTACGAGAGCACGGTGATGTTGAGGCCGGCCCCCTCCATCACCGGGCCCATCGGCAGCGTGTACAGGAGCTTCGACCCCGCGTAGTAAAGGGGGAACGGCGGCCCCGGCACGTTCGAGATCACCACGTTGTGGATCGGCCGGTGCCGGTCGCTCAGGTTCATGCTCGAGTAGAGGCGGGCCGCCAGGGCGAACGTCGTGGGGGCGGCGTGCTCGGCCCAGTCCTGCAGGAGGTTGGCGCCGAGCGCGTTGTGGTCCTCCTTCGCGCCCTTGGTGACCTGGTTGATCGTCATGAGCCGCTCGAGGGGGTCGTCGACGTCGGTGGCCAGCGACGTGAACATCGCGGACACCTTGTTGTTCATCTGGCCCTTCTCGTCGTCGCTCCGCACCGACACCGGGCAGCACGCGATGAGCGGCTGGTCGGCCGGGAACGCGTCGTGGGCCTCGAGGTACCGGCGCAGCGTGCCGGCCATCAGGCCGAGGACCACGTCGTTGACCGTGCAGCCGACCTTGTTCTTGATCTCCTTCACGTCCTCGAGGGACACGCGCGTGAACGACATGCGCCGGTGGGGCGTCACGGACGCGTTCCACGGTGTCGGCGGGGCGGTGAGCGGGACGGCGCCGACGATGGCATCCGGGTCGCGGTGGCGCGACACGAGCGTCTGCACCGTCTTCGCCGTCGACCCGAGCAGCCCGAAGATGCCCACCGTGCGCCGCGCCCGTGACGCGAGCGCGTGGCGGACCATCTCCAGGTCCGAGGGGATCGGCTCGGGCGTCCGGGGCTCGGGCGGATCCAGCTCACGCCCGCTCGGGTCGAGATCGAAGAGGTTGACCATGAGCTCGGCACCGGAGACCCCGTCGACCGCGCAGTGGTGCATCTTCGTGACCACACCGATGTTGCCGTCGGCCAGGCCCTCCACCACGTAGAGCTCCCACAGCGGCCGGCTCCGGTCGAGCGGCGTGCTGGCGATCTGGCCGGCGAGCTCGGCCAGCTCCTCGTGGCCCCCGGGCGCCGGCGCCCCGACGCGGCGGATGTGGTAGTCGAGGTCGAACTCGGGGTCCTCGACCCAGATCGGGTGGTTCAGCCGGAAGGGCACCTCGACGATCCGGCGCCGGAACGGCGGGACCAGGTGCAGCCGCGACTCGATGAAGTCCTTGATCTTCGAGAAGTCGTAGCCGCCTGGCATCGTCGACGGATCGAAGATCGCCGTCATGGCCACGTGCATGTGCATGCTCGGCGTCTCGAAGTACAAGAACGAGGCATCGAGGCCGGAGAGTCGTTCCATCGAGATACCTCCCAGTCGGCCGAGTTGCCGAAGCGCCCGGCGGGCGGGTCAGACTAGTCCCGATGGGCTGGGTCTTCCTGGGGCTGGGCATCCTCGGCGTCAGTCACGCCGTCAACGCGCTCGTGCCGTTCCGCCGCGGCGTCTGGGTGGTGGGGGGCTTCTTCGCCAGCTGGCTCACGATCGAGCTGGTCTGGCACCACCTCGTCATCGGCCTGGCCATCAGCGCGGGCTTCGTCGCCGCCGGGGTCCTGGACTCCGCCCCCGGGGTCGCCGGCCTGGTCCTGATGGTGCTGGCCGAGGGGATCCTGCTGCAGATCGCGCTCGCGACACGGCGGACGGTGGTCACCGTCCAGGGTGCCCTGGAGGAGCTCGAGCCCGGCCCCGACGCCCCCCGCTTCCCCCGCAGCCACGTGGTCCTGCCGTTCCTCATGGTGCACCGCAAGGGCGTGAAGCTCCGCCGGAACGTGACCTTCGCCCGGGTCGGCGGCAAGCGCCTGCGCATGGACATCACGATCCCGAGCGCGCCGGTCCCGGGCGGGGGACCGTTGCGCCCCGCCCTCCTCCAGGTGCACGGGGGTGCGTGGATCATCGGCGACAAGCGGGAGCAGGGGCGCCCGCTCCTCAACCACATGGGCGCGCAAGGCTGGGTCGGCTTCAACGTCAACTACCGCCTCAGCCCCGGCGTCGCGATGCCCGACCACCTCATCGACGTGAAGCGCGGCCTCGCCTGGATCCGCGAGCACGCTGAGGAGTACGGCATCGACCCCGACTTCATCTGCGTGACCGGCGGATCGGCCGGCGGCCACCTCACCGCCATGATGGCGCTCACCGCCAACGACCCCCGGTTCCAGCCGGGCTTCGAGGACGCGGACACGTCCGTGGCCGCAGCGGTGCCCTTCTACGGCGTCTACGACTTCACCCCGGAGGGCAGCTTCGGCGCGAGCTCGCCTCGGACCTACTCGTGGGTCCTCGAGCCCTTCGTCATGAAGGCCTTCCTCGCGGACGAGCCCGAGAAGTTCGTCGACGCGTCACCCATCCACCACCTGCACGCCGACGCGCCGCCGTTCTTCGTGATCCACGGCGACAAGGACGTCCTCGCCCCCGTCATCGACGCCCGCCGGTTCGTCGAGGCCCTGCGCGCGGTCTCCAAGGAGCCGGTCGCGTACGCGGAGATGCAGGGCGCGCAGCACGCGTTCGACATCTTCCCGTCGATGCGGGCCGCGCGCGTGATCGAGGGCGTCGAGCGGTTCCTCACCACGATCTGGGAGCGGCGCCACCGCGCCGGCGAACCGACGCCTGCCGTCGAGACCGAGCTGGCCGACGCGCTGACCGAGTAGGGGGGCTGCGCAGGACGCCAGAACTGCAACCGAGAATAGAACCTGTTCTATTCTCGGGACTGTGGACTTCGACGACACCCCGGAGGAGGCGGCCTTCCGCGCCGACGCCCGGGCGTGGCTCGAGGCGAACGCCATCCCGAAGGGACATCCCGACGACTTCTCGGCCGGCATCTGGTCGACGACTTACTCCGAGGACACGCTCATCAAGCGCTCCCGCGAATGGCAGGGGCGCCTGTACGACGGAGGCTGGGCCGGCATCACCTGGCCGACGGCGGTCGGGGGACGGGGCGGGCGCCCGATCGAGTCCGTCATCTTCAACCAGGAGCAGGCGCGCTTCGGCGTGGCGGTGGGTGTGTTCACGGTCGCGATCGGCATGGTCGGCCCCACGCTGCTGCAGCACGGCACCCCGGAGCAGCAGCAGCGGTACCTCCCAGCCATGCTCAAGGGCGACGAGCTGTGGTGCCAGCTGTTCAGCGAGACCGAGGCGGGGTCCGACCTGGCCAACCTGTCGACGCGTGCGGTGCGCGACGGCGACGAGTGGGTCATCAGCGGCCAGAAGGTGTGGACCAGCTCCGCCCCGCGCGCGAGTGGGGGATCCTGCTCGCCCGCACGGACCCTGACGCCCCGAAGCACCGCGGCATCACCTACTTCCTGCTCGACATGGCCACGCCCGGCATCGAGATCCGACCCCTGCGCCAGATGACCGGCGACGCGCACTTCAGCGAGGTGTTCCTCGACGACGTCCGCATCCCGGCGGCCAACGTCGTCGGCGGGGAAGGGGAGGGGTGGCGGGTCGCCCAGACGACCCTCGCGTCCGAACGGACCGCCATCGCCGGGGGCTCGGGCGGTGCCGACCCGCCCGGGCTGATCCAGCTCGCCCGGGAGCTCGGCGTCTCCGGCGACCCGCTGGTGCGCCAGGCCGTGGTCGAGTCCCACCTGCGCAACGAGCTGCTGCGCTTCCTCCGCTACCGCTCGCAGACCGCGCTGTCCCAGGGGCGCACCCTCGGACCCGAGACGTCGATCATGAAGCTCGCGTACGCGCGGTTCATGCAGCAGATGACGACGACCGCGATGCACGTGCAGGGCGCCACGGCGATGCTGGCGGGCGACGAGCTGCCCCGCGGCGGCGTGTGGACCACCAAGTTCCTGCACGCGCCGTCCCTGCGCATCGCCGGGGGCTCCGACCAGATCCAGGGCAACATCATCGGCGAGCGCGTGCTCGGCCTCCCGCGGGAGGACCAGCCCGACCGCGACCTCCCGTTCCGCGATCTGGCGAAGGCGGGTCGCTAGCCGTGGTCACGTCAGCAGAGGCGCTCACCACCAGCCAGGCCGCCCGCCGCCAGCGGGTGCTCGTGTCGGCCCTCGAGCTGGCCGCAGACGGCGGCTACGACGCGGTGCAGATGCGCGACGTGGCGACGAGCGCGGGCGTGGCCCTCGGCACGATCTACCGCTACTTCCCGTCGAAGGACGCGCTGCTCGCCGCCGCGATGGTCGAGTGGATGGAGGACCTCGAGCGCCGCGTCTCCCAGCGGGGACCCCGCGGCGAGTCAACCTCCGAGCGCGTCTACGACGTGCTCCGCCGGGCCGTGGCCACGATGGAGCGCCAACCGAAGCTGGCAGAGGCCGTCATCACCGCGCTCACCTCGCAGGACCCGGCCGCCGGCAAGGCGTCGATCTCCACCGGGGACATCATGACCCGGGTCCTCCTGCAGGCCTTCCCCGACGACGTGGACGCCGCCACCGAGGCGGCCGTGGCCAAGGTGCTCGGCCACGTGTGGCTCTCGTGCCTCGTGTCGTGGAAGAACGGGGTGGGCGACATGGCCTGGATGGCCGACGAGCTCCAGGTCGCCTGCGACCTCATCCTCGGCCACCTGGAATGAATCAGCGGGAGCGGCGGAGCGGGGGGCGGTAGCGGGTCATGCCGCGGTCGCTCGACCACCTGGCGTAGGGCGGCGCCACGAGCGCACAGAGCATCAGGAGCGGCCGGTCGTAGTTCACCCGCCAACCGGCGAAGTCGCGCCACGCCTGGTCGCGGTCCGCCCGCACGGGCGCGCCCTCCGCGACCAGCTGGTCGACCACCTCGTCGAACTCGTCGCGGGTGATCGAGATCGGGTCGTCCGGATTCGGGTCGGGGTCGTACTCGATGTCGAAGAGGTCGGCCAGGCGCCGCAGTGCGAGATAGCCGGACCGGAGGCACAGCTCGGCCTTGTACGTGCGAGGGAGGTCCATCGCGGACGCGCGAAGGGCAGCGGTGTCCAGCACGCACCCCGCCGCCGTGAGCCACGACCGCTCGGGGTGCTGGCTGCGGAAGAACGCGAGGGACGCGCTCGACGTGTGCGTCTCCTCGACCTCGACGAACCAGCGATCCCACTCCACCCACAGGTCGTCGAGCTCCTCGAGCCAGCCGATCCGCACCGCCCGCAGCAGGAGCTCGGCCGGGTCCGGCGGGGTGCCGGCCCGGGTGTCGAGCTGGCCGACCAGCACCTCGCGCCTCGAGAACTGCGCGTAGATCGTGGGCAGGTAGGAGATCAGGAGGGCGACCAGGCCCAACCCGATGGTCGCCGCCAGGAAGGACAGGACCGTCTCCGGGAGATCCTTGGCGAAGGCGAAGCCGAGCGTGAGGAGCGACGAGCCGCTGCGGGTGAACGCCTCCCGCGGGAAGCCGCTGCCGAGCGCCCAGAACATCGGCGTGAAGGCCAGCATCACCGCGGTGATCCACACCGCGGGCAGCACGATGAGGGAGACCGGCGCGTACCGCGCCATCAGGCGGTCCGTGTGCTCCCAGTCGTCGATGCCCTTGAGGCGGAGGTCGAAGACCTTTCGGACGGCCAGGAACACGGCGCGGCTCAGCGTGGCCGACTCCGCCCGGGGCACGACCACGGTCTTGAGCGCCGACGACAGCACCGCCAGCACGACGCACCCGCCGGCCAGGAAGGCGAGGACCCGGAGGGCGATCACCGGAGCAGTCTCGCGTCAGATCGCTGTGGTGCGGCCTTCCCAGTACGGGTCGCGGAGCTGGCGCTTGAGGAGCTTGCCGGTGGGCTCGCGGGGGAGCGCGTCGGTGAAGTCGATCGAGCGGGGCCACTTGAACTTGGCCAGGCGCCCGGCGAGGTGCTCCATGATCGACGCCGCCAGCTCGTCGCCCGCCGTGTGACCGGGCGCGGGCTCGACCACGGCCTTGATCTGCTCGCCCATGTCGTCGTCCGGGATCCCGAACACGGCCACGTCACCGACACCCGGGTGGGCGAGGATCTCGCCCTCGATCTCCGCCGGGTAGATGTTCACGCCGCCGGCGATGATCATGTCGCTCTTGCGGTCGCAGAGGAACAGGAACCCGTCCTCGTTGAGGTACCCGACGTCGCCGACGGTGAAGAAGCCCTCGGCGTCGTGGTTGTCGCGGGTCTTCTTCGCGTCGCCCTTGTACTCGAAGTCGTTGCCCATCTTCATCCACACGGTGCCGGGCACGCCGGGGCCGACCGGGTTGCGGTCGTCATCGGTGATCTTCAGCTCCGAGATGGGCCACGGGCACCCGACGGTGCCCGGGTACTTGAGCCAGTCCTCGGGCGTGGCGGTCGTGCCCCCGCCCTCGGTGGCGCCGTAGTACTCCCAGATCACCGGACCCCACCAGTCGAGCATCTTGCGCTTGACGTCGACCGGACACGGCGCCGCCGCGTGGATCGCCCACCGCATCGAGGACACGTCGTACTTGGCCTTCACGTCCTCCGGCAGCTGCAGCATCCGGTGGAACTGGGTGGGGACCATGTGCGTGTGGGTGGTCTTGTACTTCTCGATCTTGGCCAGCGTCTCCTCGGGGTCCCACTTGTCCATGAAGACGACGCGGTGCCCCGCGTTCAGCGAGTTGCCGGCGAACGTCGTGACCGCGGTGTGGTAGTTCGGCGACGTGCACAGGTGCACCTGGTCCTCGCGGTGGGGGATGCCGAACAGGGCGAAGAAGCCGGTGAAGAGCTCGGCCATGACGTCGGGATCCGCACCGCTCAGGGGGCGGGCCACGCCCTTGGGCTTGCCCGTCGTGCCGGACGTGTAGTGCATGGCGGCCCCGGCGGTGCGGTTGTCGGGGAGCGTGTCGGGCTGCGCGGCCAGCGCGGCCTCCACGTCGCTGAAGCCCGGCACCGAGCCGTGGGACAGGCGCGCCTCGGCAGGGATCCCTGCCTCTTCGGCCGCCGCGGACATGACCTCGGCGTAGCGCTCGTGGGACACCACTGCCTTCGCGCCCGAGTCCTGGATGATGTAGGCGATCTCCGGCGCGGAGAGCCGGTAGTTGATCGGGACGTAGTACCAGCCGGCCTGGAGCGCGGCGAGGTAGACCTCGATCGGCTGCACCCCGTTCGGGAGCACGGCGGCGACCGCGTCACCGTCCTTCAGCCCCAGGGCGCGGAGGGCGTGGACGTAGCGGTTGGCCCGTCCCAGCAGCTCGCCCGCGGTGTGCTCGGTGCCGTCCGGATCGACCACGGCCACGAAGTCGGGCTCGGCCTGTGCGTACTTGTAGAACCCCGACATCCGGCCTGACCCCCTGGTTCGACTTCTGACGGATCGTCAGACTAGAACCTGTTCTGCTCCGCTCACCACCAGGGGGATCCATGCGCGCTGCACTGCTCCGCAACATCGGGGACACCGCCCTCGAGGTCCGCGACGACATCGAGCTCGTCGCCACCGGCCCGGGCGAGGTCAGGGTCAAGATCGAGGCCACCGGTGTGTGCCACTCGGACCTGTCGTGCATGAAGGGCGTCATCCCGCAGCCCGCCCCCTCGGTCCTGGGCCACGAGGGCGCCGGGGTGGTGGCCGAGGTCGGCGAGGGCGTCGACTCGGTGAAGGTGGGCGATCACGTGATCATCGCCTGGAGCCCACCCTGCGGCGAGTGCGCCTTCTGCGGCCCCCGCAACCAGCCGAACCTCTGCTCGAACATCCAGATGGTGATGGGCGGCACGCCCCACTTCCTGCTCGACGGCGCCCCCGTGTTCGGCATGGCCGGGGCCGGCACGTTCGCCGAGGAGATGATCATCCCGCACCAGGGCGTCGTGAAGATCGACGACGACATCCCCCTGGAGATCGGCAGCCTGGTCGGCTGTGGCGTGATGACCGGCGTGGGCGCGGCGATCAACACCGCCAAGGTCACGCCCGGCTCGTCGGTCATCGTCTACGGCTGCGGCGGCGTCGGGATCTCCTGCATCCAGGGCGCCAAGGTGGCAGGCGCGTCGGTCATCCTCGCGGTCGACCTCAACGACGGGAAGCTCCAGGACGCCCTCCGCTTCGGTGCCACCCACTCCTGCAAGCCCGACGAGGTCGACAGCCTCAAGGCCACCCTCACCGGCGGCGACGGCTTCGACTTCGCCTTCGAGGCCATCGGTCTCCCCGCCACCATGCGGGCCGCGTACGACGCGATCCGCCGCGGCGGGACCGCCTGCATCGTGGGCGTGGGCAAGCTCGACGAGTTCGTGAGCTTCAGCGCCTTCGAGCTGTTCTTCTCCGAGAAGAACCTGGTCGGCAGCTACTACGGCTCCGCGGACGTGCGCACCGACTTCCACAAGCTCCTCGGCTTCTGGAAGAACGGCGAGCTCGACCTCGACGGCATGATCACGCGACGCATCAAGCTCGACGAGATCAACGATGCCTTCGCCGCGATGGAGCGCGGCGAGGTCATCCGCCAGGTCATCTCCTTCTAGAGCCCGATGGCTGCGAGCGAGACCGCCGATGGGGTGTTCCGCGCCCCGATGATCATCGAGTACCCGTTCTCGCGGACGACGGGCCCGGTGATCGGAGCGTTCCTCACCGGGTTGCGCGAGCAGGTGCTGATCGGGATCCGCGGCTCCGACGGCCGGGTGCTCATCCCGCCGACGGAGTACGACCCGACCACGGGCGAGGACCTCACCGAGCTGGTGGAGGTCGGCCCCGGCGGCGTCGTGGACACCTGGGCGTGGGTCCGGCGCCCGCTGCCGAAGCACCCGCTCCAGCACCCGTTCGCGTGGGCGCTGGTCCGGCCCGACGGCGCCGACGTCGGGTTCCTGCAGGCGGTCGACGCCGGATCGATCGATGCGATGGCCACGGGGATGCGGGTCGTCCCCCGCTGGACCGAGGAGCGCGAGGGCACGATCCACGACCTCGCGTGCTGGGAGCCGGAGGCCCGATGAGCGACGCCCCGCCGCCCGAGATCGCGCTGCCCGCCTCGCTGCAGGGGGTCGAGCTGGTGCGCAGCGTCCGCACGCCCGCCGCCCTCGAGTACGAGTTCACCGCCGGCGTCGCCACGACGCGGTTCCTCAAGGGCATCCTCGACAAGAAGCTGCTCGGCGAGCGCGCCCCGGGCGGCAAGGTCTACATCCCGTCGCGCGGCGCCGACCCCCAGCTCGGCGTGCCCACGACCGAGCCGGTCGAGGTGGCCCACGTCGGCACGCTCACCAGCTTCTGCGTCGTCAACGTGGCCTTCTACGGGCAGGGCATGGAGATCCCGTACACGTCGGGGCTGATCCTCCTCGACGGCTCCGACCTGCCGATCATGCACCTCATCCAGGAGTGCCCGGTCGAGGACGTGCACATCGGCATGCGGGTCGAGGCCGTGTGGGTCGACGACGCCGACCTGAAGCCCACCCTCGAGAGCATCCGGTACTTCCGGCCCAACGGCGAGCCGGACGTGCCCGTCGTGCAGCCCGGCGCGGGGGTGACGTGGTGAGGGACATCGCCGTCATCGCCACCGCACAGATGCCGAACGTGCGCAGCGAGGTCACGCACAACGAGGTCGAGATGCTCATGCCCGTCCTCGCGGACGTGCGGGCGAAGGCGGGCCTCGACCAGACCGAGATCGGCTTCACCTGCTCCGGGTCGACCGACTACCTCTCCGGGCAGGCGTTCAGCTTCGTGTCGACCCTCGACGGCGTGGGCCCCTGGCCGCCGATCCAGGAGAGCCACGTCGAGATGGACGGGGCCTGGGCGCTGTACGAGGCCTGGGTCAAGCTCCAGCTCGGCGAGATCGATACGGCCCTCGTCTACTGCTACGGCAAGTCGTCGCCGGGCCCGTTGCACGAGGTCCTGTCCCGGCAGCTCGATCCGTACAGCGTCGGTCCGCTGTGGCCGGATGCGATCAGCCTGGCCGCGCTGCAGGCCCGCGCCCTGCTCGATGCGGGGAAGGCCAGCGAGGCCGACTTCGCCGAGGTCGTCGCCCGGAACCGCAAGGCCGCCCTCGACAACCCGAACGCCCAGCTGGCCTGGGACCGGTCCCCGGCCGACCTCCTCGCGGAGGAGCCGCTGGTCGACCCGCTCCGCAAGCACGACTGCCCGCCGATCAGCGACGGCGCCTGCGCCGTGGTCCTCGCGGCCGACGACCGCGCCCGCGCCCTGCGCGAGCGGCCCGCCTGGATCCGGGGGATCGATCACCGCGTCGAGCCGATGGCCCTGGGCGTGCGCGACCTCACCACCTCGGCGTCGACCCGGCTGGCGGGCGAGAAGGCCGGCGTCGCGGCGGGACCGGTCGACGTGGCCGAGCTCCACGCCCCGTTCAGCCACCAGGAGCTCATCGTGCGCGACGCGCTCGGCCTGGCCGACCACGCCAACGTGAACCCCTCGGGCGGGGCGCTGGCCGCCAACCCCGTGATGGTGGCCGGGCTCACCCGTCTGAGCGAGGTGGCCGAGCGCATCATGGCGGGCACCGCGGACCGCGGGGTGGCCCACGCCACCTCCGGGCCCTGCCTGCAGCAGAACCTCGTGTGCGTCCTGGCAGGGGAGGGCTGAGCATGCCCAAGGAACGGGTCGCAGTCGTCGGCGTCGGCCAGACCAAGCACCAGGCCACGCGGGGCGACGTCTCCATGGCTGGGCTCGTGCGCGAGGCCGCGTCCCGGGCGCTCGCCGATGCCCAGATGTCGTGGGGCGACGTCGACGCGGTCGTCATCGGCAAGGCCCCGGACTTCTTCGAGGGCGTGATGATGCCCGAGCTGTACCTGGCCGACGCGCTCGGCTGCACCGGCAAGCCGCTGTTCCGCGTGCACACCGCCGGCTCCGTCGGCGGGTCCACGAGCATCGTCGCCTCCCAGCTCGTGCAGGCGGGCATCCACGATCGCGTGCTCACCGTCGCCTTCGAGAAGCAGTCCGAGAGCGAGGCGATGTGGGCGCTGTCGTTGCCCATGCCGTTCACGCCCCCGCTCCACGCGGGCGCCGGCGGGTACTTCGCGCCCCACGTGCGCTCCTACATGGCCCGCTCGAAGTCGCCTGACCACATCGGGATCCTCGTGGCCCTCAAGGACCGGCTCAACGCGCTCGAAGAACCCCTACGCCCACCTCCACGAGCACGAGATCACCTTCGACTCGATCAAGGACTCGATGATGCTCTGGGACCCGATCCGCTACGCGGAGACGTGCCCCTCGAGCGACGGGGCGTGCGCGATGGTGCTCACCTCCGAGGCCGTGGCCGACCGCGCCGATGGTCCCGTGGCGTGGGTGCGCGGCACGGCGATGCGGTCCGAACCCACGATGTCGGCCGACCGCGACACGGTGCTGCCCCGCGGGGGCGAGGAGTGCGCGGCGGACGTGTACCGCCAGGCCGGCATCACCGACCCGCGACGCGACGTCGACTGCGTCGAGATGTACGTGCCCTTCTCCTGGTTCGAACCGATGTGGCTCGAGAACCTCGGCTTCGCCGGGCCGGGGGAGGGGTGGCGCATGGTCGAGGACGGGGCCACCCAGCTCGACGGCGACCTCCCCGTGAACATGTCCGGCGGGGTGCTCTCGTCGAACCCCATCGGCGCCTCCGGGATGCTGCGGTTCGCCGAGGCGGCCAACCAGGTGCGCGGCAAGGCCGGCGAGCACCAGGTCGACGGCGCCCGCACCGCCGTCGGCCACGCCTACGGCGGCGGCTCGCAGTTCTTCGCCATGTGGGTCGTCGGCGCCGAGAAGCCCTAGCGAGGAGGCAGCGATGGCCGGACGGCTCGACGGCAAGGTGGCCCTCATCACGGGAGCCGCGCGCGGCCAGGGCGAGGCGGAGGCCCGCCGGTTCGTGGCCGAGGGCGCGAAGGTGCTCCTCACCGACGTCCTCGACGACGAGGGGGAGGCGGTCGCCGCGTCGCTCGGCGACGCCGCCGCCTACCGGCACCTCGACGTCACCTCCGAGGAGGACTGGACCGCTGCCGTGGCCGACGCCGAGGAGCGGTTCGGCCCGCTCTCGATCCTCGTGAACAACGCGGGCATCCTCGAGTTCGCGCCGATCCACAAGCAGGACATGGCGAAGTTCCGCCGCATCCTCGAGATCAACCTGGTCGGCACCGTGATCGGCATCAAGGTCGGCGCCGCGTCGATGCGCAAGGCCGGCGGCGGGTCGATCATCAACATCTCGTCGAACGCCGGGATCGTCGGCCTGCCCCAGGCATCCGCCTACGTGGCGAGCAAGTGGGCCGTGCGCGGCCTGTCGAAGTCGGCCGCGCAGGACCTCGGCCCGTTCGGCATCCGCGTGAACTCGGTGCATCCGGGCGGCATCGACACGCCGATGGTGTCCTTCGGTGCCACCGAGGACTCGCTGTGGGCGAAGAAGCTCCCGGCCGGCCGGATGGGCCGCCCCGAGGAGGTCGCCAACGTCGTGACCTTCCTCGCCTCGGACGAGGCGAGCTATGTCACGGGCGCCGAGTGGTCCGTCGACGGTGGCGCCACCTCGGGCGACCGCGGCATCTTCGAGCTGTAGCCCCTCGGCACGCGGTGCAGTCGGGGGAGTACCCTCCGCGGCAGGACAGACCGAGGGGGGACCTCATGGGTGGACGTGCTCGAAGGCTTCTGTTCGGCGGCGCGGTGCTCGCAGGATCGCTGGCCGTGGGGGTCGGACCCTTCGCGGGCGGTGCCGGGGCGGAAGAGGTGTGCACCAGCCAGCTGGGCGTAGGGTCGGACCCGATCGTCTGCGTCGCTTCCTTCCCCGGCGTGCCCATCCTGGTGCTGGCGGCGTCGAGCAGCAACTCCACACTTCTGGTCGCCGGCGTCGAGTGCTCGCCCCCGCGCCCGTCGAGCAAGGTCTTCTTCGGTGGCGCGCTCGCCGGTACACCGCTGACCCCGCTGCTCGTCGACACCACGCTCGCCTGCTAGCCCGATCGGGCCGACGGGCGCGCCGGCGTCAGCCGGTCTTCTGGCGCAGCTTGATCACGGCACCGGTGGTGTCGGTGATCGTCGCGAGCCGCCCGTAGGGCGTGTCGTCGGGGCCCACCACGAGGGTGCCCCCGAGCTTCTTGGCCTTCGCCACGGTGTCGTCCGCCGACACGACGTCGATGTACACGCCCCAGTGGGCGGGCACGCCCTCGGGCAGGAACGCCGTGGCGTCCATCAACCCGGCGACCTGCTCCTCGCCGGCCACCACGATGGCGTAGCGGAAGTCGGGCTCGTCGACGCCCATCTGGATCTCCTCGCCGAACACGTCCCGGTAGAACGCGAGCGAGGCATCGAGGTCACGGGTGTGGAGCTCGAACCAGGACGGCGCGCCCGGTTCGTCGATCACGCCGAAGCCGCGGTGCTCGCCTGGCTGCCAGGCCCCGATCACGGCGCCGCCGGCGTCGGTGAGGAACGCCATCTGGCCGAGGTCGCCGACCGCCATGGGGGGCAGCATCACGGCGCCGCCGGCCGCGGGCGCGGCCTCCGCGACCTTGGTGATGTCGTCGGTGGCCAGGTAGACGGACCACGCGTCGGGGCCCATCGAGCCGTCGTTGGCCATGCAGCCGGCCACGCGGACGCCGTCGAGGTTGAACGTGATGTAGCCGCCGTGCTCCTCGCTCGGGGCGTCGGCGGTCCAGCCGAAGAGGTCGCGGTAGAAGGACACGCTCTGGTCGGTGTCCGAGCTGGCCAGGTCGAACCAGCAGGGTGCGCCCGTGGGGGCGTCGTCACGGGTGGTCATGGTGGGCTCCTCGTCTTCGCAGGGGTGCGTTGGCGACCCTACGACGGGGGTGTGACACCGGATTCATCGGTCGGTGTCGCTCAGGTGGACACCAGGCGACGGATCCCGTCCCCGGTGAGCAGCAGCAGCTCCCCGTCCTCGAGCTCCCCGAAGGAGATGACGCCGCCCAGGCCCCGCAGCAGCTCCACCGGCCGGCTCCCGGGGTTCGACGACGGCACGGCCCGCACCCAGCCGCCGCAGTAGTCGCCGAACAGGTACCAGCCGTAGAGGCCCGGGTTGGCGGCCCCGCGGTACACGTAACCGCCGGTCACGGAGCACCCGTCGTCGTGGGTGTAGGTCACGACCGGCATGGTGAAGCCGGGCTTGCGGGTGCCCTCGTAGTCGTTGTTGCCCTCGACGTCGTCCCACCCGAAGTTGGGCGAGGGCGCCGTCGGGTCGATCACGGACACCTCCTCGATCGTGTTCTGCCCCACGTCGGCGATCCAGAGGCGGTTGGTGGCGCGGTCGAAGCTGTACCGCCACGGGTTGCGCAGGCCGATGCCCCAGACCTCGGGGCGCTTGCCCCAGTCCGGGTTCGACGACGGTGCCCGCACCCCGCCGGCGGGGTCGGGGACCACCCGCAGCATCTTGCCGAGGAGCTCGTCGGGGTCCTGGCCGACCTCGCCGGGGTCGGCCGCCCCGCCGCCGTCGCCCATCCCGATCCACAGCGCGCCGTCCGGGCCGAACACCAGGTTGCCGCCGTTGTGGTTGGCGAACGGCTGGCCGACCGTGAGGTGGAGCACACCGGCGCCGCGCGCGGGCCGGCCGGCGTCGCCCAGCGCCCAGGAGCGGACCTCGGTGTCGCCGCGCGGGTTGGTGAAGTTCGCGTAGAGGCGGTCGCCGGCCGCGTCGACGGCGATGCCCAGCAGGCCCCGTTCGCCGCCGGTGGAGATGGACCCGGCCAAGTCCAGGACGACGGGCGCGGTCCGGGCGGCGAGGTCGATCTGGTGGACCTGGCCGTCGAGCGTGCTGACCAGCACCGGACCCGGGCCCGGCGGGTCCGCCACCGCCGAGGGCCGCCCGAGGGCGAGGAGCGGACCGAGGGCGACACGAGGCGCGGTTCCGTCCGGCGGCGGCGTGCTGCGCACGCGGGGGAGGGGGACGTCGGTGCCGTCGGCCCGCGCCGCCGTGGTGACCGGGGCCGTCGTCACGGTCGCGCCGGCGGTGGTGGAGGTCGCCCCCGCGACCGTCGTCGAGGTCGGCAGCGTGGGGGCGGGATCGGAGCTGCGCTTCTCCGCCGCCCGGTACGCCGGGCCGGGCACCGCCATCTTCGCCAGGAACGAGATCTCCTCGCGGAACCAGTACGTCGTGCCGAGCAGCAGGGCGAGGGCCGAGCCGAGCACGATCCGCCATCGCCGGGTCCGTGGGAGCACGCGCACGCCCCCATGGTGCTCCAGGCGGGCCGCCCCGCCACCGCGCTCAGTCGGGCTGGTCCTCGCCGAGCTTGGCGGAGGCGGTGGCCTTGGCCGGCGCCTCGTCGGCGCGATCGGGCCACCACGGCGGCGGGAACACGGTCCGCTCGTCACTGATCGGCTCGGCGTAGAACTGCGCCGCCCACTTGCGGAACTTCATGAACGGGCCGTCGTTGTCCGCCAGCGCAGGACGGACCAGGTGGGCCTTGTGCTCCCAGATGGGCTTGTCCTCGAGGTACTGCTTGTCGACCTCGGCCACGAACGCGGTGCCGACGTTCCGGGTCGTCTGCTCGTCGCCCATCGTCTTGAAGCGGAAGTTGAACCGCGTGATGCACTGGTCCCGCCGGATGGGCGTCGTGACCGCGTAGCTCACCGTGTCGACGATGCCGCCGAAGCGGACGATGGCCACGCCGGGGCCGACCTGCTCGGAGTCGATCCGGCCCTCCATGATCCCGCGGGGGGTGGGGAACTTCTGGCTGGAGCGCATCTGCGTGCCGGGGAAGCCGGTCTCGTAGCTCTCCATCACCGGCACCTCGGCCGTGTTGTGCACGTAGCGGAAGTGGGCCGAGTCGACGCCGTTCTCGGCCATCTCCTGCCACGGCGCGTCGACGGTGTGCACCGTGCGGATGACCGTCGACCAGTCCGGGTCGCCGTTGAACTCGGGCAGCTCGGGCAGCTCCCACATCGGCTCGACCGCGGGGTCCGGGTGGTACCAGACCATGCTCACCTCGTTGCGCTCCACGACCGGGAAGGTGCGCAGCGACCCCTTCTTGTTGGTGCGCTCGGAGTAGGGGATGTCGGTGTTGACCCCCTCGCCGTCGAACTTCCACCCGTGGAACGGGCAGACGAGCTCGCAGCCCTCGACCTTGCCGCCGTGGCCGAGGTGCGCGCCGAGGTGCGGGCAGAACGCGTCGTGCACGTGGAGGACCGCGGTCTCGTCGCGCCACGCCACGAGGTGGCGGTCGAAGTAGAAGATCGCCTTCGGCTGGCCGACCGGGAAGTCCTCGGGGTACCCGACGCAGAACCACCCGAAGGGAACCGGGAAGGGAGCGCGGTCGAGCGGGAGGTAGCCGGTGGTCATGGTCATCCCTCCAGGCCGAAGACCCGCACGGCGTTCTCGCGCAGGAACTTCGGCCACACGTCGTCCTTGAGCCCCACGTTGGGCAGCTCCGAGAAGATCCGCTCGAGCGACAGGCCCATCGGGAAGTACCCGGCGTACATGATCTTGTCGGCCCCGCGGGTGTTGGCGTAGTCGATGATCGTCTGCGGGTAGTACTTCGGCGCGAAGGCCGACGTGGAGTAGTAGAGGTTCGGCCACTTGAGCATGAGCTTCACGGCGAGCGCGTCCCACGGCTCGGCGCCGTGGCGCATCACGACCTTGAGCTCGGGGAAGAACCAGCAGACCTCGTCGAGCAGCTCCGTCTTCTGGCACAGCATCGGCACCCGGGGACCCGGGACGCCGGTCGTGATGCAGATCGGGATGTCGAGCTCGATGCACTTCGCGTAGAGCGGGTAGAAGCGCTTGTCGTTGATCGGCACCTGCGGGTTCATGCCCGCTGGGAACGCGGTGGCCGACCTGATGCCCAGCTCCTCGTGGGCCCGCACCAGCTCGCGGACGCCCTTCATGCCGCGGTTGGGGTTCACCTCGAACGAGCCGAAGAACCGGTCCGGGTGCTCCTGGAGCGCCCGCAGCGACTGGTTGCGCTCGAAGTGCACGCCGAGCATGGCCCGCTCGATGCCGAAGTGGTCCATCTCGCCGAGGACCGCCGCCACCGGGTCCGCGCCCTCCTCGATGTCCTCGGGCACGCCCTTGAACATGTACTGGACGGGGAACTCCATGTCCCCGGACTCCTCGTCCATGAAGCCGGCCCGCAGGAACTGGTACCAGTCCTTCTTGTGGCCCTCCGGGATCCCCATCATCAGGTCGATGACCCCGACGTCCGACGGCATCGTCATGCCCCCAGACTAGAACACGTTCTAGTGAGGGCCAAACACCAGCCGCTAGGTTCCGGGGCATGAAGCTCGGCTTGATCATCGGGTATTGGCCCTCGTCCGGACCGCCGCCGGACGCCGCGGAGCAGATCGCCACGGCGGAGCGCCTCGGGTTCGACTCGATCTGGACGTCGGAGGCCTACGGATCCGACTGCTTCACGCCGCTCGCGTGGTGGGGGAGCCAGACCAGTCACGTGAAGCTGGGCACGGCGATCACCCAGATCTCCGCCCGCACGCCCGCGTCGACGGCGATGACCGCCATCACGCTCGACCACCTCTCCGGCGGCCGGCTGATCCTCGGCCTCGGCGTGAGCGGCCCGCAGGTGGTGGAGGGGTGGTACTCCCAGGACTACGCCAAGCCGCTGGCGCGCACCCGTGAGTACATCGACATCGTCCGCGAGATCATCGCCCGCGAGAAGCCGGTGGAGTACGTCGGCGACCACTACCAGATGCCGCTCGTCGGTGGCACCGGACTCGGCAAGCCCCTCAAGTCGATCGTGCGCCCGCTGCGGCCGCGCATCCCGATCTACCTCGGCGCGGAGGGACCCAAGAACGTGGCCCTCGCCGCCGAGATCTGCGACGGCTGGCTCCCGATGTTCTTCTCGCCCAAGGCCGACTCCTTCTACCGCAGGGCGCTGGCGGAGGGCTTCGGCCGCCGCGACTCGGCCCACGCGGCGGACGACTTCGAGGTGGCCTGCGTGGTCCCCACGATCCTGGGCGACGACATCGAGGCCTGCGCCGACCTCCTCCGGCCCACCTTGGCGCTCTACATCGGCGGCATGGGCGCGCGCGACCGCAACTTCCACAAGGACGTGTTCGCCCGCCTCGGCTACGAGGGGGCCTGCGAGAAGATCCAGGACGCGTACCTGGCCGGTCGCAAGGACGAGGCCGCCTCACACGTGCCGACGGCGATGGTCGAGGACGTGTACCTCATCGGCCCGAAGGCCAAGGTGCGCGACGACCTCGAGCGCTGGCACGAGACCTGCGTGACCACCATCCTCGTGAGCGGTCCCGGCTTCCTGCTCGAGGAGATCGCCGAGCTCGTCCAGGGCTGAGCATGGGCGACGCTGCGGCCCGCCGAGGCACCGACCTGCGGGTGCTGCAGTACGCGGCCGAGCGCGCCGTCGCGCACGCCGCATCCGTCGACGACCGCGCGGCCGTGCCCGATCCGGCCGCGGTGGCAGCGCTCACTGCCTTCGACGAGGCGCTGCCGGACGCCGGCCTCTCCGCGGCGTCCACCCTCGCCCTGCTCGACGAGGTCGGCACACCCGCCACCATGGCCAGCGCGGGATCGCACTACTTCGGCTTCGTCATCGGGGCGACGCTGCCGGTGGCCCTCGGCGCATCCTGGCTCGCCGGCTCCTGGGACCAGAACGGCGCGCTGCCCGTGATGTCGCCGGTGGGGGCGAAGCTGTACGACGTCAGCCGCACCTGGCTCCTCGAGCTGCTGGGCCTGCCTCCGGACGCGGGTGTCGCCTTCGTGACCGGCGCGACGGTGGCCAACGCCACCGGTCTGGCCGCCGCCCGCGACGCGCTGCTGGCCGCCCAGGGGTGGGATGCACAGTCCGACGGCCTGTTCGGCGCGCCGCCCCTCGACGTGGTGATCGGGGAGCACGCGCACTCGACCCTGTCCAAGTCGCTCGGCCTGGTGGGCCTGGGCCGGGAGCGGGTGCACATGGTGCCGGCCGACGACCAGGGCAGGCTCCGCGCCGAGCTGCTGCCCGACCTGCCCGGCCCGGCGCTCGTGTGCGCCCAGGCCGGCGAGGTCAACAGCGGCGCGTTCGACCCGTTCGACGCCATCGCGGACTGGGCGGGCGAGCGCGGTGGGTGGCTCCACGTCGACGCTGCCTTCGGCCTGTGGGCGCTGGCCGACCCGTCGCGGGCTGAGCTCGTGCGCGGGCTGGACCGAGCCGACTCGTGGGCGGCCGACGCGCACAAGTGGCTGAACGTCACCTACGACAGCGGCCTTGCGATCGTGCGCAACGAGGCGGACCTGCGGCGCACGTTCGCGGCCGTCGCCGGCTACCTGCCCCCGGACGTCGGGTTCGAGGCCATGCACCACACGCCGCAGTCCTCACAGCGCCTGCGCCAGGTCGAGGTGTGGGCCGCGCTGCGCACCCTCGGCCGCGAGGGGGTCGCCGCGCTGGTCACGGACGCGTGCGACGCCGCGCAGGCGGTCGCCGAGCGCCTCGACGCGGGCGGCTGCACGATCCTCAACGACGTGGTCCTCAACCAGGTGCTCGTGCGCCTCGACGATGGTCCCACCACCGAGGCGCTGATCCAGGCGGTCCAGGCCGACGGCCGGGTGTGGTGCGGCCCGACGCAGTGGGCCGGGGCCACCGCGATGCGGGTCAGCGTGTCGTCCTGGAAGACGGACCTCGACGCTGCCGCGGCAGCGGCCGACGTCATCCTCGAGTGCGCGGCCTCCCTCAGCCGCTGACCGGCTCCTCGGGCGGGCGCGGGCACCGCCCGCTTCGGCGGGTCGGGGGTCGCCCGCGACATCAGTCGGCGTAGGCCTCGGGGGGCGGGCAGGCGCAGACGAGGTTGCGGTCGCCGTAGCCGCCGTCGATGCGGCTGACGGGCGGCCAGTACTTCGCGGCCCGCACCGAGCGGAGCGGATAGGCGGCCTGCTCGCGGGTGTAGGGCCGGTCCCAGTCGGCCACCAGCACGTCCTCGGCCGTGTGGGGGGCATGGGCCAGCGCGCTGTCGTCGTGCGCCACCTCACCGGCCTCGATCGCGGCGATCTCGGCCCGGATGGCGAGCATGGCGTCGCAGAACCGGTCGAGCTCGGCGAGGCTCTCGGACTCCGTCGGCTCGACCATGAGGGTGCCCGCCACGGGGAAGCTCATCGTCGGGGCGTGGAACCCGAAGTCGATGAGGCG
Organism: uncultured Microthrixaceae bacterium; assembly: GCA_963806205.1. GTDB lineage: Bacteria > Actinomycetota > Acidimicrobiia > Acidimicrobiales > VFJN01 > VFJN01. Next base: position 89,408 of record CAWDXF010000004.1, on the reverse strand, counting down.
CTTCGCCACGTCGTCGACGGTGACACCGCTCGTGCGGGTGATCTCGCGCAGGTCGAGGATGCACTCGTGGGCCACCCGCCCGTGGTCGCCGGTGTAGAGCACCGGGTAGGCGTCGCCGAGGCGGGCGGCCACGTAGTTGGCGTTGAGGATCGCGACCTCCGTGGCGCGGCGCAGCCCGTCGGGCCCCATGAGCGCGATGTACGCCCACGAGATCGGGAGGATCGACGCGGAGCCCCACGGCGCGCCGGAGACCGGACCGGGGCCGGTGGCCGGCCCTGCCTGGGGCACGAGGGGGTGGTTCGGGAGGAACGGCGCCAGATGGCTGCGCGCCGCGACCGGTCCGACCCCGGGGCCGCCACCCCCGTGGGGGATGCAGAAGGTCTTGTGCAGGTTCAGGTGGCTCACGTCGCCGCCGAACCACCCCGGCCGGGCGACACCGACGAGCGCGTTCAGGTTGGCGCCGTCGACGTACACCTGGCCGCCGTGGGCGTGCACGAGGTCGCAGATCTCGGTGATGCGCTCCTCGAACACGCCGTGGGTCGACGGGTAGGTGACCATCAGTGCCGACAGGTCGGCGTCGTGCTCCTTGACCTTGGCCTCCAGGTCGTCGACGTCGACGTTGCCGTCGTCGTCGCACGCGACCACCACCACCCGCATCCCCGCCATGACCGCCGACGCGGCGTTGGTGCCGTGCGCCGACGACGGGATCAGGCACACGTCCCGCGCGGGCTGGCCCAGGGAGGCGTGGTAGGCGCGGATGGCCAGGAGCCCGGCCAGCTCGCCCTGGGACCCGGCGTTGGGCTGGAGCGACACCGCGTCGTAGCCGGTGATCTCGGCCAGCCAGTGCTCGAGGTCGTCGATCAGGTGCCGGTACCCGGCCGCCTGCTCGAGCGGGGCGAACGGGTGGAGCGCGCCGAACTCGGGCCAGGTGACCGGCTCCATCTCGGTGGTGGCGTTGAGCTTCATCGTGCAGCTGCCCAGCGGGATCATCGAGCGGTCGAGGGCGACGTCGCGATCAGCCAGCGACCGCAGGTAGCGCAGCATCTCGGTCTCGGAGCGGTGGGTCGAGAACACCGGATGGGTGAGGTACTCCGAGGTGCGGGCGAGCTCGGCCGGGAACGCGGGCACGTGCGGCTCGCCGCCGACGAGGGACGCACCGAACGCCGCCGCCACGCGCTCGAGGACGTCGGCATCGGTGGTCTCGTCGAGTGCCACCCCGACGGTCTCGTCGTCGAGGCGGCGCAGGTTCAGCCCGTGCCGCAGCGCCGACTCGAGCACGTCGTCGGCGCCGCCGGGCACGCGCACCGCGAGGGTGTCGAAGAAGTCCCCGTAGACCTCGAGCCCGGCGGTGGCGAGGGACTCGGCCAGCCACGCTGCGTGCCGGTGGACGCGCTCGGCGATCGCCCGGAGCCCCTCGGGCCCGTGGTACACCGCGTACATCGACGCGATGACCGCGAGGAGCACCTGCGCCGTGCAGATGTTCGACGTGGCCTTCTCCCGCCGGATGTGCTGCTCGCGCGTCTGGAGCGCGAGGCGGTGCGCGCGCCGCCCCGCCGCGTCGACCGACACGCCCACCAGACGACCCGGCATGGACCGCCGCAGCTCCTCGCGGGTCGCGAGGAACCCCGCGTGGGGACCGCCGTAGCCGAGGGGCACCCCGAAGCGCTGGGACGACCCGACCACCACGTCGGCGCCCTGCTCGCCCGGCGGGACGAGGAGCGTGCAGGCGAGGAGGTCGGTGGCCACCGCCACCAACCCACCCGCCGCGTGGACGGCGTCGATGGTGGGCGCGAGGTCGCGCACCGCACCGGTCGTGCCCGGGTGCTGCAGGAGGGCGCCGAAGCAGACCACGGGATCGAGCTCCTCGATGCGGCCGACGACCAGGTCGATCCCGATCGGCTCGGCCCGGGCGGCCACGACGGCGAAGGTCTGCGGATGCGTCTCGGCATCCACGAAGAACGTCGTCCCCGGATGCTTCGTGGAGCGGCGGAGCAGGGTCATGGCCTCGGCCGCCGCGGTGGACTCGTCGAGCATCGAGGCGTTGGCCAGGTCCATCCCGGTCAGGTCGCGCACCATGGTCTGGAAGTTGAGGAGCGCCTCCAGCCGGCCCTGGCTGATCTCGGGCTGGTACGGCGTGTAGGCCGTGTACCAGGCGGGCGACTCGAGCACGTTGCGCAGGATCACGCCCGGGGTGTGGGTGTCGTGGTACCCAGCCCCGATCAGGGAGGTGACGACCTGGTTGCGGTCGGCCAGCGCCCGCAGCGCGGCCAGGACCTCGGGCTCCGAGCCGGCCGGGGGGAGGGCGAGGGGCTCGTCGGCCCGGATGCTCTCGGGCACGGCCTGGGCGAGCAGCGCCTCGATGCTGTCCAGCCCGAGCGCCGCCAGCATCGTGGCGACGTCCTCGGGCCGCGGGCCGAGGTGGCGGTCGGCGAAGGTGGTGGCCGGCTGGCGCATGGAGACCTCGTGGGGGAGCGGGGTGGGTGGTGGACCCCCGCTGTCGCTCCCTGCTCCAGCGTTGCCTCCCCCGTGTGGTCCTTGGGCCTGAGAGGTTCCGGGGCGGTTGCACCTTCGGCGCCCGGATCGCTCCGGGGAGCGGGCCGGGACTCTCCCACGCGGGTTCGTCGGCGATCCGAACCTACCACCGGCCCCCAGGGGGATTCCCCATTGCGGTTGTGTTGCGAAGTAATGTCGAAGCCTTCACGGACGGAGGCGGACGGTGGCGACAGCGGGCGACGGGGTGCGCGGGCGATCGAGGGCGGCCGCGCGCCGTCTGGTCGCCGTCGCTGCGCTCAGCGTGGTCGCCTGCGCGCTGCCCGCCCTGCCGGCCCTGGCCCGGACCGCCCGCGAGGGCTCGCCGGGCATGCGCGTGCTGTGCAACCGGGCCGACTACGGCTGCGTCACAGGCACCGGCTACCACGGGCAGGGCGTGTGGGGCGCCAACTGGGGCGCGACCGGCCACAACTGCACCAGCTACGTGAGCTACCGGCTGTCGAAGCTGGGGGTGCGGCAGCCGTGGCGACCCATGGGCGACGCCGGGCAGTGGGACGACAACGCCCGGGGCCGCGTGCCCGTCGACGACGTCCCCGCCGTGGGTGCCGTGGCGCAGTGGGAGGGCGGCACCCGCTTCGCCCCCAACCCCTCGGGCCACGTGGCCTACGTGGAGGCCGTCTCGAGCTCGGGCATCGAGATCACCGACGACACCCACAGCGGCGGCACCCGCCGGGTCCGCATCTCGCGGGGGTCGCCGTACTGGCCGGACGACTTCGTGCACATCCACGACGTCATCGGCCCCGACAGCGTGACCCGGGGCGGGTGGGCGCTGACCAACGCCCAGCGCCCGCCGCTGGCAGACCCCGTCGAGGTCGCCTTCGGCCAGCCCGGCGACATCCCGATCGTGGGCGACTGGGACGGCGACGGCGACGACACCGTGGGCGTCTACCGCAACGGCACCTGGATCCTGGCCCGCCGCAACCGGGCCCCGAAGGGAGAGCCGATCCCGGTCCGGACCCTCCAGTTCGGAGAGCCCGGTGACGTGCCGGTCGTGGGCGACTGGGACGGCGACGGGGACGACACCGTGGGCGTGTACCGGGACGGCCTCTGGATCCTCTCCGACACCCTCGCCAGCGACCCCCGGCAGACGCTCGAGCTGCGGCTCGGCGACCCCGGCGACACGCCGGTGGTGGGGGACTGGGACGGGGTCGGCGGCGACACCGTCGGCGTGTTCCGTGACGGTCGCTGGACCCTCACCAACGCCTCCTACGCCGGCACGGCCCGCCGCTTCGAGCTGCGCTTCGGCGCCGCCGGGGACCGCCCCGTGCGGGGCAACTGGGACGGCGTGCGCGGCGACACGATCGGCCTCTACCGCAACGGCACCTGGCTGCTGCCCGCGTCGAACAGCGACCTGCAGCGGGTGACGGAGCTCGAGCTCGGCAGCCGCGACACGAAGCCGGTCGTGGGCAACTGGGACGGCGGCGGCAGCGACACGATCGGCGTGGTGCGGTAGCGGGTTACCGTCCACCGATGTCGCGCTGGCGCTCGCTCGACGTCCTCCGGGGCACCGCGCTCTTCATGATGGTGGCCCACCACCTCGCGATGTGGACCGGTGGCCACGTCGAGGAGCGGTTCGTGGGCTTCGAGCGCCTCGCGGTGACGCACCTGGCGGCGCCGATGTTCTGCGTGGCGGCAGGCGCCGCCGCCGTGCTGGTGGGGGAGCGGGTGCGCGGCTGGCGGGGCTGGTGGGGGCTCGTGCGCCGCTGGGGGATGATCTTCCTGCTCGGCGTGGTGATCGACCTGGTCGACGGCACGCTCGCCGGCGGCGGGGTGCTGCCGACCCTCGCGCTCGTGGGCTTCGGCTGCACCGCGCTGGTGGCCCTCGGCGTGCGCACCCCGCTCGCGTGGTGGGGGATCACGGTCGCGACCGTCTTCGTGGTCGTCCCCGCCACGGACGAGAAGGTGGAGGGGTTCTGGCCCCAGCTCCTCCACGGCCGGTTCGCGCTGCCGGTGTTCCTCGTGCTCGCCGCCGCCGGCGCGGCGGTGGCCGCCCACGTGCGCGGCAGGGGAGAGGAGGCCCTCCCCCTCGGCCGCGCTGCGCTCGGCATCGTCGGGGTGTCGCTCCTGCTCAGCGAGGTGGTGCCCGACCGCGTCCTGGCCGACGGGATCTGGCCGCCGCGGCGCTATCCGGGCGACCTGGCGTTCACCACCTGGGGCCTGGCCGCCACGTTCGCCCTCTGGGCCGTGTTCCGCGTGGGCGTCGCGTACGCACCGCGGTTCACCGCGGCGGTGGAGCGGGCGGGGCAGCGCACGCTGCTCGTCTTCGCGGGGCACATGCTGGTCCGCGTCGTGCTCCGCGAGACCGGCAACCTCGGGGACCTCGACACCCGGGCGTGGGGGTACGCGGTCTGGGCGCTGACCTTCGCGATCTGCGCCGCCGCGTGCCTGCCCTGGCCGACCATCCGCCGAGGTGCGCCGGTCCCGGAGTAGATTTCGTCACGTGACGGAATTGTCCATGGGGCGACGGTGCCGGTGGTGCGGCCGCCCGATCGACTCCCGTCCCGGCCCCGGCCGGCCACGCGAGTTCTGCCGGGCCGGCTGCCGCCAGGCCGACTACGTCGCGCGGCTCCGGCGCACCGAAGCGGGCCTCAGCGAAGCCGAGCTGATCGTCGCGCGCGCCGCCCTGGACGACCTGCGGGACCGCATCTACGTCCTCGAGGCAGCGATCGAGGACGTCGAGCGCGACCGGGAGGCCGCAGGCGAGGAACAGGACCTCGCCGAAGCCCTGGACTGGCTCCTCACCGCCGCCCGCCCCGTCGTCCAGGGCAACTTGACGTAACGGGCATTATCGGCGGTCGGGCGAGGGGCGCCGAAGGCGCCCGGGGGCCGCTCCAAGAGCTCCCGGTACTGGACAGCGTTGCCAGTATTGTTTACCGTGCCGATCGGAATTACCCGCTACCTCGGAGACGGAGTGCCCGCGTGCGTCGACTGCTGACCTTTGCCCTGGCGGGAGTGCTCGCCCAGCTCGTCGACGGGGCGCTGGGGATGGCCTACGGCGTCACCGCCACCTCGTTCCTGCTTTCCGGCGGGACGGCACCGGCGGTGGCCTCGGCGACGGTGCACCTGTCCGAGGTGGGCACGACGTTCGTGTCCGGGATCTCACACTGGCGCTTCGGGAACGTGTCGTGGCGGCTGGTCGCGCTGCTCGGGATCCCCGGGGCGGTCGGCGGCTACGTCGGAGCCTCAGTGCTCACGAACATCGATGGCGCCAGCGCCAAGCCGTGGATCGCAGGACTCCTCCTGACCCTCGGGATCCTGGTCCTCGCCCGCTTCGCGTTCGGGCGCACGCCGACACCGGCTCCCGAGTCCCGGTTGCGAGCCCGGTCCATGGGCCCGCTCGGCGCCGTCGCCGGCTTCATCGACGCCATCGGGGGCGGGGGCTGGGGCCCCGTCACCACCCCGACGCTCCTCACCTTCGGCCGCGTGGAGCCCCGCAAGGCCATCGGCTCCGTGTCCGCCTCCGAGTTCCTCGTGTCCCTGGCTGCGAGCATCGGGTTCCTCCGTGGCCTCGGTGGCGAGCAGATCGACGCCGGCATCGTCGCCGCCCTCTTCGCCGGCGGCATCGTGATCGCTCCGCTCGCCGCCTACCTCGTCAAGCACCTCGCGGTGCGGGTGACCGGCACCCTCGTGGGCAGCCTCGTGATCATCACCAACACCCGCACCCTCATGACCGCGAACGACGTCGCCGGTCCCGTGCGCCTCGTGGTGCTCATCGCCATCGCCGCCGCAGGAGTCGCCCTCGTCGTCAGGGCTCGGCGTGCAACACAGGAGGAAGCGCTCGGCGAGCCGGGCCCCCCGGCCATCGCCACCGCCCCCGCCTGACCTCGCTCCCCCACCGGGGGCGAGGGGACCGACGGCTACCGTCGACTGCATGACCCGGACCGAGCCGCGCGACGCCCGACGGGCGGTGCGGCGCGCCCAGCTCCTGGACGACGCCGTCGAGGCGATCCGCGACGTCGGCCCCGGGGTCACGATGGAGCAGCTGGCCCGCCGGGGCGGGGTCACCAAGCCGATCCTCTACCGGCACTTCCGCGACCGCGACGGCCTCCTCACCTGCATCGCCGATCGGTTCTCCACCGAGCTGATCGAGCAGATCGAGACCGCGCTGCGCACCTCGTCCGAGCCGCGGCAGCTCCTCGAGCGCACGATCGACGCCTACCTCGCCTTCATCGAGCGCGAGCCGTCGCTGTACCGGTTCCTGCTGCGCCAGGCCGGGAAGGGCGGCTCCGGCGCCAACATCAGCCCGCTCGTGGACGCCATCGCCCGCCGGGTCGCCGTCGTCATGGGCGACCAGCTCCGCCTCGCCGGGATGGACTCCGGCGGCGCCGTGCCGTGGTCCTTCGGCATCGTGGGGATGGTCCACCAGGCCGGGGACTGGTGGCTCGACGAGCGCACGATGACCCGGGAGCAGCTCACCGGCTACCTCACCACCCTCCTGTGGAACGGCCTCGAGGCCCCCGCGAGCTCGGTTCCCCCCAGGGCGACCCCGTAGGCTGGGGGCACGACGCGCCGGGGGCGCGCGAGGAGGTTGACGCGATGAGTGCCAGGGAGATCTTCACCATGCCCCACAAGCTGCCGGAGTTCGGCTCCGTCGAAGAGGAGCGGACCCACATCAAGCAGCGCATGGCCGCGGCGTTCCGCCTCTTCGACCGCTTCGGGTTCAACGAGGGGGTGGCCGGCCACCTCACCGCCCGCGACCCCGAGCGCCAGGACTGCTTCTGGGTCAACCCCTTCGGCATGTCCTTCGGGCTCATCCACGCGTCGGACATGATCCTCGTGAACCACGAGGGCGAGGTGGTCGAGGGCGACTGGCCCGTCAACGTCGCTGCGTTCGCGATCCACTCCCAGGTCCACGCCGCCCGCCCCGACGTGCAGGCCGCGGCCCACACCCACAGCAAGGCCGGGCGCGCCTGGTCCACCCTCGGACGCCTGCTCGACCCGATCACCCAGGACGCCTGCTCCTTCTTCGAGGACCACGGGCTCTTCGACGACTACACGGGCGTCGTCATCGACACCGAGGAGGGCAAGCGCATCGCGCATGCGCTGGGCGACAACAAGGCCGCCATCCTCCGCAACCACGGCATCCTCAGCGTCGGCCACTCCGTCGACGAGGCCGCGTGGATCTACATCACGATGGAGCGCACCTGCGAGGTGCAGCTGATGGCCGAGGCAGCCGGCACGCCGGTGAGGATCGACCCCGAGATGGCGCGCCACACGCACGACCAGGTCGGCAGCCACTTCGCGTGCTGGTTCAGCTTCCAGCCGCTCTACGACAAGATCGTGGCGGACCAGCCCGACCTCCTCGAGTAGGCACGACCTGAACTAGACCGCGCGGTCAAGTGCTGGCATAGGCTCGGGGCCATGGACTGGCCCCTGCGCTTCGGCATCTTCCTCGCGCCGTTCCACCCCGTCGGGCAGAACCCGACCCTGGCGCTGGAGCGCGACCTCGATCTCATCGAGCACCTCGACGCGCTCGGGTACGACGAGGCGTGGATCGGCGAGCACCACTCCGCCGGCTACGAGATCATCGCCTCGCCCGAGGTGTTCATCGCCACCGCGGCCGCGCGCACGAAGCACCTGCGCCTCGGCACCGGCGTGAGCTCGCTGCCCTACCACCAGCCGCTGATGCTCGCGGACCGGATGGTGCTGCTCGACCATCTCACGCGTGGCCGCGTGATGTTCGGCGTCGGGCCCGGCGCGCTGCCGTCGGACGCGTTCATGATGGGGATCGACGTGGCCCGCCAGCGGGACATGATGGAGGAGTCCTTCGAGGCCATCCTCGAGCTGTTGGCCGGCGACAAGCCCGTGAACCGCACCACCGACTGGTTCACGCTGCGCGACGCACGCTTGCAGCTGCGCCCGTACTCCGACCCGTGCTTCGAGATCGCCGTGGCCGCGCAGGTGTCACCGGCCGGGCCGCGGCTCGCCGGTCGCTTCGGCGCGTCGCTGCTGTCGATCGGCGCGACGAGCACCGGAGGGTTCGACATCCTCGGCGCGCACTGGGACGTGATGGAGGAACGGGCCGCCGAGTTCGGCACCACCGTCGACCGCCGCCGCTGGCGGCTGGTCGGGCCCATCCACATCGCCGACACGAAGGAGCAGGCCTACGAGGACGTGCGCTTCGGACTGGCGCAGTGGGTCGACTACTTCCAGCGCGTGGCCGCGCTCCCCCTCGGCGTCGAGGGCATCGAGACGGAGGCCATGGCCGACGCCCTCAACGCCACCGGGTTCGCGGTGATCGGCACCGTCGAGGACGCCGCGGCGCAGATCCAGCGGCTCGTCGACCAGTCCGGCGGCTTCGGCACGTTCCTCTCCATGGCGCACGAGTGGGCCGACACGGCCGCCACCCGTCGCAGCTACGAGCTGCTGGCCCGCCACGTGTTCCCGCGCTTCCAGGGCTCGGCCGAGCACGACGACCGCCAGCCGCGACTGGGCGGCGGAGAACCGCCCCGAGTTCATGCAGGCCATGACCACGGCGATCATGACGGCGGTGCAGTCGCACCACCAGGAGAAGGCCGACAAGGCCGAGAGGGCCGCCGAGGGCTGAGCCTTACCCGACGCCGGGGTCGCAGTTCTCCGCGACGTACTGGCTGACGGCCTCGGTGGCCGCCCGGTACTCGTCGTCGAACACGGTGTCGAGCTCGGCGAGCGCGGCCTGGACCTCCGGGTCCGCGTAGGCCTGCGGGTCGGACATGTCGATGTCGCCCAGGGCCTCGTCGAACACCCGCATGCGCTCCGCGATCACGCTCGAGGTCGTCCTTGATCTCGCCCGGCGCCTCGTCGGCCAGCGCCTCGAAGCGCGCCGCGTTCTCGTCGAAGTGGAAGTCGCTGCCCGGCTCGATCGACGGGGTTAGGAACGCTCCCGCGAGGAGGAACTCGCAGTCGTCGTCCAGGAACGCACCGATGTCCTCGAGGGCGTCGTCGTCGATGCCCGCATCGGTGACAGCGTCCTCCGCGCCGTCCCCGTCGTCGTCGTCACCGCAGGCAGCCGGCCCGAAGGCCAGGCTGCCGACCACGACCATCGCCAGGAACCGTGTGCCGCGCATGTCCCACTCCCCTCGACGTTGCCGCGGCAACCTATCCCAGCGCCCGGCCTAGCTCTTCCGGCCCCCCACGAAGGGCGTGGCCACCACCGTGGCCGGCGCCGGGTCGCCCTTGCCGGCGATCGCGACCTCGGTCCCCTCCTCCACCCCGGGCGGCAGGAAGGCGAGCGCGATGCCGTGCTCGAGCACCGGGGAGAAGTTCCCGCTCGTGACGACCCCGGCCTGCTCCCCGTCGACCAGCACGGGCTGCTCGGCCCGGGGCGGACGCCGGCCCGGGACGCTGAGGCCCCGCAGCCGCCGGGCCACGCCCCGCTCGCGCTCGGCCACCAGCGCCTCGCGACCGCGGAAGCCGCCCGGCTTGTCCCAGGCCACGACCCACCCGAGGCCCGCCTGCAGGGGCGTGATGCCGGGGCCCAGCTCGTGGCCGTGCAGCGGCAGAGCGGCCTCCAGGCGCAGCGTGTCCCGGGCGCCGAGGCCGGCCGGCTCGACGCCGACGTGCAGCACGGCGTCCCACACGGCGCCGGCGTGCTCGGCGGGCACGGCCAGCTCCACGCCGTCCTCGCCGGTGTAGCCCGTGCCGGCCACGACGCAGCGGACGCCGGCCACGTCCGCCTCGCCCACGTGGAACCGGCCCACGGCGGCCGCCTCGGGCGCCACGGCACCCAGCCGGCGGCGCGCCTCGGGGCCCTGCACCGCGATCACGGCGCGGGTCGCGGTCACGTCCTCACCGCCGATGGCGGCCACGACCCGGTCGGTGTTCGACGCGTTGGGCATGACGTCGAAGCGGTCCTCGGACACCCACCACACGATGATGTCGTCGAGCACCGACGCGTCGTCGGCGTCGAGGAGGTGGGTGTACTGCGCCCGCCCCGGGCCGACCTTCGTGAGGTCGTTCGTGAGCGCAGCCTGGAGCCCCGCCAGCGCGTCGGCGCCGCGCACCGCCACGGTGCCGAGGTGGCTGACGTCGAACGCGACCGCCGCGCGTGCGGCAGGCACGGTGCTCCGCGAGGGTGCCCTCGCCGTACGCGAGCGGCATGTCCCAGCCCCCGAACGGGACCATCTTCGCCCCCAGGGCGCGGTGCTGCGGCGTCGAGCGGCGAGGTGCGGGGCGTCACCCCGCGGACGCTATCGGGCGGCGCCGACGGGCTCGGCCCGGGCTTCGGCCTGCTCGGCCCGCAGGAGGCGCACGGCCGCCTCGACCTGCTCGGCCACCCCGTCCATCGCCAGGAGGTTGAGCACGCCCTGGCCCTGGTGCTTGTTCACCACGTCGATCAGGTCCTCGCCCTCGCGGACCAGGATGACGCTGTCACCGGCGATCACCAGCTGCGCGGCGGCGAGCTCCTCGCCCAGGTCGCGGATGTACTGGAACGCCGCCCGCACCCGTTCGAGCTTCTGGCCCGCGTCGAGGAGCGTCTTGATCATCTTCAGCTCGACCAGGTTCTGGTACGAGTAGCGACGACGGCTGCCGCTCCCCCGCGCATCGGCCAGCGAGGGCCGGATCAGGTCGGTGCGAGCCCAGTAGTCGAGCTGGCGGTAGGTGATGCCGACGATGTCGGCGGCCTCACGGCCGCTGAAGCCTTCAGTGCTCATCGCGCGCGCTCCTCGTGGTGCCGGCTCCGAGGTGGTGGGTCCCGAAGTCCGATGGAGGTAGTTACACCGATGTGGTGCGTTAAGCAGGGTACGACCGACCCCGCGCGCCGTCAACGGGAAGCTCCGGGCCGGGCGGTAGGGTCGCCGGACCATGCGGCCGCTCCGACAGCGCCTCGACGCCTGGTTGGCGGCCCGCGGCGAGGCCGCCCGGCGACGGCTCCAGCCCAAGTTCCCCCACGCCGTCTACCTCGAGCACCCCCCGTCGACGGCCCCGGTCTCCCCGCTTCGGGCACGGACCGTCCGGCCCAGGCCCGCATCGAGCGGTGGCTGGCGGCGCCGACGACCCGACTACGCGTCGCCCTGCTGGTCCGGCCGCGGCCCACGGTGACGCCGTCGCCGCCCTCCCGGTGACCGCGGACCCGGCGTCCCTCGACCCGGGACTCGTGCAGGAGTGGCTCCCCGGCGGCGACATCCTCGCCCTGTACGGCCTCGTCCGCGACGACGGCGCCGACCCGCTACGTCGAGATCGGCTCGGGCACCTCGACGAAGGTCGTCGCCCGGGCCCGCCGTGACGGCGGGCTCTCCACCCACGTCACCTCCATCGACCCGGCGCCGCGGGCCGAGGTCGACGCCGCTGTGCGACCGGGTGGTCCGCTCCCCGCTGGAGTCCGTCGACCCCGCCCTGTTCGACGAGCTCGGCCCGGGCGACATGCTGTTCATGGACGGGTCCCACGTCGCCTTCATGGGCTCCGACGTCGTCGTCTTCGTGTTCGACGTCCTCCCCCGCCTCGCTCCGGGCGTGCTCGTCGGGGTCCACGACGTGTTCTGGCCCGTCCGACTACCCGCCCGAGTGGGCGCGCCTACTGGTTCAACGAGCAGTACGTCGTCGGCGGGCTCCTCCTGGGCGAGCCCTCCTGGCTCGAACCCGTCCTGCCCGGTCCACTACGCGATGGGCGACCCCGACCTGGCCGCCCCCTCTCGGCCGTCTGGGACCGACCCGGCCTCGAGGCCGTCGAGCGCCTCGGCTCCACCCTCTGGCTGCGGACGACCGCCCCGCCCCGGGGCTAGATCGGATCAGGGTCTCCCACTCCGGGGCCACTCCCCAGTAGCCTCACCAGCCACGCTAGCAACAGGCGATCGTCAGGGACCCGGAGGGACGACATGACCGCGCAGACGTCGCAGCGCCACTGGAGAGGCCGCGCCATCGGGGTGGCCGGGCTGACGGCCCTCTTCCTCACCATCGTCCCGATCTGGGCGGGCCCGGCCAACGCCGACGTCGTCCAGGTCTTCTTCGAGCCCCACACCGGGGTGGCCGGCACCGCGATCGGCTTCCAGATCGGCGGGTGCGAGCAGATCAACGGATCGATCGACATCGTCATCGAGATCAACACCGACACCGACGACGAGTTCGAGGGCACCTTCCCCGACTACGCGGTGTACGAGCTCGACCCCAACGGCACCTACGGCTTCGTCGCACCGCCCGAGATCGACTTCCTGACCGATGACCCCTCGGCGGGTCCGACCTACGACGTCGTGGTCACCTGCGTCGCCACCGGCGAGAACGACGACGATCCGCAGTTCGTCGAGCTCGACGCAGGCGACTTCACCTACGTCCGGGCCACGACCACCTCGACGACGGCGACCTCGTCCACCACCACGACGGTCCCGGGCTCCACCACGTCCACCGCCCCGACCACCACGTCCACGACGCCGTCGAGCTCGACGTCGTCCACTGCCCCGGACGCGAGCTCGACCACCTCGAGCACGGCCCCCGGTGCCACGACGTCGACCACCGCGGGCTCGACCACCTCGTCGAGCGCGCCTGGCGGGTCCACGACCTCGACTGCGCCCGCCGCGAGCTCGACCAGCTCGACCGCCGCGCCCGCGGCCACGACGTCCACGCTCGCGGGCGCGACCTCGACCAGCGCGCTGGGCTCCGGTGGCGCCGCCACGTCGTCGAGCTCCAGCTCGACGACCGCCACGACCGAGGCCCCGGCCGCGACCGCCAGCGACCCCACTCCCACGCCGGGACAGGTCATCACGGTGTCGGCTCCGGGCTTCGCTCCGGGGAGCCCGGTCCAGGTCGATCTGCTCTCGACCCCCGTGCGCCTCGCGACGCTCACCGCGGATGCGCAGGGTGTCGCGTCGGGTTCGGTCACGATCCCGCTGCGCACCGAGGCCGGCTCGCACGAGATCCGTCTGACGGGCGTCGCGAGCGATGGTTCGGCGGTCGTTCGCTCGGTCCCGATCACCGTCGAGCGCGCCCTGCCCCAGACGGGCAGCGACTCCTCCTGGTCGATGCTGCGCATCGGCCTCCTGCTGATCGGCTTCGGCCTGCTGATCATCGGCCGGGCCCAGATGCTCGCCACGGAGACGTCCAGCTAGGAGACGTCGACCTACGAGGCGAAGTCCTCGGGGTTCACCCCCGCGATGAACTCGCGGAACTGCTCCACCACGTCCTCGGGCATGCCCTCCTCGGGCGCTCGCCCGGCCTCGTCGAGCACGCCCTCCTCCGCGAACACCGGCGCGCCGTAGCGCACGGCGAGGGCCACGGCGTCGGAGGGGCGCGGCGGACACCGAGTGCACGCTCCCCGCGCTCGACAGGACGATCTCGGCGTAGAACGTGGCGTCACGCAGCTCGGTGACCGTGACGCGCTCGATGCGGGCGCCGAGCTCGTCGAGCAGGTCCTTGATGAGGTCGTGCGTCATCGGCCGCGGCGTCTCGACCTCCTCGAGCGCGAAGGCGATCGCGGTGGCCTCGGGTCCACCGATGAAGATCGGCAGGACCCGCCCCGCGCCCTCGGCCTCGCGCAGCACGAGACACGGGATGTTCGGAGGGCGCTCCATCTCGATGCCGACGAGCTCCATCTCCACTGCCATCCCCCGAACGCTATCCAAGGAGCCCGGCCCCCGCGCCGCGGGAACACGCGGGGCGAGTGAGCAGATGGCTCAGCGCAAGTCGGTGTGGTCGTGCAGGGCGGTGCGGAGGAGGGCGGCGCGGAGCTGCTCGCCGAGGCGGGCGAGCTCCCCGAGGTTGTCGGCGGCCTGCTTCCGGGCGGTCGGGTTCCGCTGCTTGAGCAGCGGCATGACGACCGACTCGATGAACCCGGCCTCCCGCTCGGCCGCCACCTTGTACATGCGCAGGTGCCGGGCCTCGATGCCGAACTGCACGAACCCCGCGGCAGTGCGAACCACGATCATGGCGTCGCCGTCGTAGAACGTGTCCCCGCCCACGGTCCGGCCGGTGAGCAGCCCGTACCGCGTGAGGTCGCCCAAGGCCCGGTGGTCGAGGCCGCTGGCGGCGACCAGCTCGTCGAGGCTGAAGCTACCGCTGGTAGGGCCGGCGTCGAGGGGGTTCGGGGCCTCCTCCGCCGCCGTCACCGCCGCAGGGGCGGGGGCCGGGGCCGGGAGCGGGGGCAGCGCGGGGGCGGGCCGGGCGGGCATGGGTGCGGCCGCCCGGGGGGCGGGGCGCTCGCGCTCGGGCACCGGGATCGGGCGGTAGTCGTCGTCCTCCGGGGCCCCGTCGCCGGCGCCCGGGGCGGGGGTCGACGGCGTGGTCGGGGCCGGTCCACCGCCCTCCTCGAACAGCGACGGGGAGGTCAGCGGGTTCTCCGGCGGGGGCTCGTCGGGGGGCACCACCAGGCCCTTGGCCGCGCTCTCCTCGAGCCGGTCCTTGATGACCTTGAGGGGCAGGAAGTGGTCCCGCTGGTGCCGCAGGATCCACCGCAGGCGCTCGATGTCGCCCTCGTAGAACTTCCGGTAGCCCGACGGCGTCCGCTCGGGGTCGAGCAGCCCCTGGCTCTCCAGGAACCGGATCTTGGAGATCGTGACGTCGGGGAAGTCGTCCTGGAGGAGGCTCAAGACCTCCCCGATCGACAGGTGCGAGCGATCAGCCATGGCGCGGCTCACGTCCGCCCGGCCAGGAACAGGAGCTTGAACGTACCGATCTGCAGCTCGTCGCCGTCGTGCAAGGCGCTCTCCTCCACCCGCTCCCGGTTGAGATAGGTGCCGTTGAGGGAGCCCACATCGGTCACCTGGTATCCCCCGGCCACCTGTCGGATCTCGGCGTGGCGCCGCGACACGGTGATGTCATCCAGGAAGATCACGCTGTCGGGGTGACGGCCGGCGGTCACCACCTCCTCGTCGAGCGCGAAGCGCGACCCGGAGTTCGGCCCTCGCGTCACGACGAGCATGCCCACCCCGAGCGGCAGCTCGTCGAGCTCGATCTCGATCTCCTCGACCGCGCTGTCGATCGGCACGACGACCGATGCCGTCGTGCCGTGCTCCTCCGGCACCTCGAGGTCCGAGCCGCACGACGAGCAGAAGTTGGCGCCCAGCGGGTTCTCGTGCCCGCAGTGCGGGCAGCTCACGTCGGCCACGTGCGCCTACCCGTCCACGAGGGCCCGGTAGGCCGCAGCGTCGAGGAGCCCGTCGAGCTCCGCTGGGTCCTGCAGCTCGATCACGCAGATCCAACCCTCGCCGTACGGATCCTCGTTGAGGCGCTCGGGCGCGTCGGCGAGCTCCGCGTTCACGTCGGCGATCGTGCCGGTGACCGGTGCGTAGATGTCGGAGACGGACTTGGTGGACTCGACCTCGCTGATCGACGCGCCGGCGGCGGCGCTGGCACCCACCTCCGGCAGGTCCACGAACACCACGTCACCCAGCGCGTCCTGGGCGTAGTCGGTGATCCCGATGCGCGCCTTGCCGTCCTCCACGCGGACCCACTCGTGGTCGCTGGAGTACCGAAGGTCCTCGGGGATCTGCATGGGCGGCAGGCTACAGGAACGTCCGAACCCTCGACGAGTGGTCGAGGGTTGAGGTTTCGGCGGCGCCGCGAAGGGCCTACCTCAGGAGCTGGCGGATGCGGCGCGCGTACTCCTTGGCCAGCGCCTTGGCCTCGGCATCGGTCGCCGCCTCGGCCCACACGTGCGTGACCGGCTCCTCCGGGTCGGGCAGCGCGAGCGCCCACCCGTCGTCGTGCCGCACGCGCACGCCGTCGATGAGCTGCACCTCGCGGTCCTTGCTCATCTCGACCAGCGAGCGCATGACCATCCCCTTCTGCTCCCACGGCGTCACGACGGTCTCCCGCGCGATGCGGGGGCGCGGCAGGTCGTCGACGACCGTCGACAACCGCGTCTCCGACAGCGCCAGCAGCTCGAGCAGCTTCACGAGCGTGGCCGCCGCGTCGAAGGCCGGCAGGAAGCCGGGGAGGATGAAGCCACCGTTGGTGCTGGCCGCGAACCCGACGCCGGGCTCCGCGGCGGCGTCCATGAGCGCGGACGTGGCCAGCTTCGTTCGCCGCACGCGCACACCGTGCTCGGCCGCGATCGCCTCGGCGTGCGCGGTCACGGTCACGGGGAGCGCGACCGTGTCGCCCAACAGGTGGCTGCCGACCAGGCGCAGCAGGGCGAGGAGGGCGCGGTCGTCGGGCAGCACGTGGCCGGCGTCGTCGATCAGCGTGAGGTGCTCACCGTCGGGATCGAGCACCGCCCCCAGGTGGGCGCCGGAGGCCTTCACGAGGGCGGCCACCTCCTCGGCGTGGGCCGTCTTGTCGAAGTCGAGGCTTCGGCTGGTCGAGGCATAGGGGTTGACCCCCAGCACATCGGCCCCAAGCTTCGCGAGCACGTTCGGCATCACGAAGGAGGTCGACCCGAACGAGTAGTCGACCACCACCTTGAACCGGGCGGCCCGGATGGCCTCGATGTCGACGGTGGCCTCCAGGGCCGCCGTGTAGTGCTCCAGGGTCCGGGGCGGGAAGCCGATGTCCCCGATCTCGGCCGGGAACACCCGGCGGAAGTCCTCCCGGATCAGGAGCCGCTCGACCTTCCGCTGGCCGTCCTCGGTCAGGTCGGCCCCGTTGCCGTCGAAGAAGCGGATCACGCAGGACTGCGGGTCGCCCTCGACCAGGCGGATCGTGAGCCCCCCGGACGCCTCGGGCCGCCGGATGGCGAACCGGGTCACGGGCAGCGAGGCGACCTCCAGGTCCAGCACGTTGACCCCGGCCGCGTTGAGGCCGGCCATCATCGCCCGCTTGAGCATCCGGGCCGAGCGGCTCGAGTCCCGCGAGGTCACCACGGTGCTGTCCTTCTTGAGGGTCGTGCCGTAGGCCATCGCGAGGCGGGTGGCCACCTCGGGCGTGACGTCCACGTTGGCGAGGCCCGCCACCCCGTCCCGGCCGAACAGCGAGCGCGACCCGCGGGACTCCCAGACGATCGAGGCGTTGATGACCGCGCCGGCCTCGACGGTCTTGAAGGGGTACACCTTCACGCCCGCGGCCAGCAGGGCGTGCTCACCCACGAAGCACTCGTCGCCGAGCACCACGCCCTCGTCGAGGCGCACGCCCCCGCGCAGGTCGCACGAACGGCCGACCAGGGCGCCCCGCAGGCGCACGTTCTCACCGAGGTAGGAGTTGTCGTTGATGACGACGCGCTCCAGGTCGGCACCGGCCCGGACCCGCACGTTGGTGCCCAGCACGGTGTACGGACCAAGGCGCACGCCGGCCTCGACGCGGCAGTTCTCGCCCAGCACCGCGGGGCCGACGACCGTGGCCTCGGGGTGGATCTCCGCCCCCTCCCCCACGTGCACGCCGTCGCCCACGTCGAAGCCCGGCACCTCGATGCGGACCCGCTCGTCGAGGATGTCCTTGTGGGCCCGGAGGTAGGCCTCGAGGGTGCCCACGTCCTCCCAGTAGCCGTCGACCACGGCCCCGAACAGCGGCAGGCCCTTGGTGAGCAGCTCCGGGAAGACCTCCGACGAGAAGTCGACCGGCCGGTCCGGCTCGATGTGGTCGAAGATCTCCGGCTCGAGCACGAAGATCCCCGAGTTGATCGTGTCGCTGAAGACCTGGCCCCACGATGGCTTCTCGAGGAACCGCTCGATCGAGCCGTCCTCCCGCGTGATCACGATCCCGAACTCGAGCGGGTTCTCCACGCGGACCAGCCCGATCGTGGCCAGCGCCTTCGCGTCGTCGTGGGCCCGGACCATCGCGCCGAGGTCGACGTCGGTGAGCACGTCACCGGAGATCACGAGGAAGCGCTCGTCGAGCTCCTCCATGGCGTTGCGGACGGAGCCGGCCGTGCCGAGGGGGGTCTCCTCGGTGGCGTAGACCATCCGCACCCCGTACTCGGACCCGTCCGCGAAGTACGCGCGGATGTGGTTGGCCAGGTACGCGACCGTGACCACGATGTCGTCGAAGCCGTGCGTCCGGAGCAGGCGCACGATGTGCTCCATCATCGGCTCGTTGACGAGCGGCATCATCGGCTTCGGCACGTTCGACGAGAGCGGGCGCAGCCGGGCGCCCTCGCCGCCGGCCATGATCACCGCCTTCATGCCGCTGCCTCCGCCCGGCCCTCGCGCAGCGCTCTACGGGCCATGGGCACGTAGAGCACGACGGAGTACCACGACAGCGCGAGCCCGGGGAGGCCGGTGGCCCAGGCCAGGTCCTCGGCCTGGTCGGCCCAGGACAGGTCCCCGTGGGACCCGAGGAAGAACGGGACGGACATCATGAGGGCGAACGCCCCTGCCTTCCCGAACCACGTGACGTCGATCCGTGCCGCACCCAGGGCGGCCAGCACGAGCGTGGCCACCGCCACCACGACCTCGCGGCCCAGCACGGCCACCGCGAACCAGACGGGGATCGAGCCGTCGATCAGGATGCTGCCGGCCCCCACGAAGAACAGGAGGCGGTCCGCCACGGGGTCGAGGACCTTGCCCAGCTCGGACACCTGGTTGAAGTGGCGGGCGATGTAGCCGTCGAAGAAGTCGGTCGTGCCGATGGCCGCCAGCAGCCAGGCGGCCGCCGCCCGATCGTCCTTGCCGAACAGCAGCCAGACGAACACCGGCAGCAGGGCCAGCCGCACGACCGTGATCACGTTCGGGACCGTGAGGATGCGATCCGTCGTGGCCGGCGGGTCCGGATCCGGCAGCACATCGCCGGGGAGGAGGTCGCCGAGGTCGGGTGCCACGCGGGAAACCTACAGTGCATCCATGCCCGGCACCGGAGTGCTCGCCGACCACGTCGCCCTCGTCACCGGGGCCGGCTCGGGCCTCGGAGCCGCCATCGCGCGGCGCCTCGCCGAGGACGGCGCCACCCTGGTGATCAACGACCTCGACGCCGACACGGCGGCCGTCGTGGCCAAGGAGGTCGGCGGCGAGGTGGCCGCCTTCGACGTGGCCGATTCCGGTGCCTTCGACGCGGCGGTCGACGCGGCCGTCGAGCGCCACGGCCGGCTGGACGTCCTCGTGAACAACGCCGGCATCGTCACCAACCGACCCGAGCTGCTCGAGCGGGCGATGGCGGCGCAGCTGGCCGCGATGGGCGGCCAGCCGATGGAGCCCCTCGGCGCGCTGTCCACGCTCACGGACGAGCAGTTCGACCGCATGATCCAGACGCACCTCTACGGCACCTTCTACGGCACCCGCGCTGCCCTGCGGCACATGGAGCCGGCCCGCCGCGGGTGCATCGTGAACCTGTGCAGCGTGTACAGCAGCGTCGGGTCGGTGGTGACCCCCGAGTACGCGGCGGCGAAGCACGCGATCGCCGGGCTCACGAAGTCGGTGGGCGCAGAGGTCGCGCCGCTCGGGATCCGCGTGAACGCGGTCGCACCCGGCTTCATCGACACGCCCCTGCTCGACCCGATGGAGATGGCGAAGCCGTTCCTGCTGGCGCAGATCCCGCCGGGCCGCCTCGGCCGGGCCGACGAGGTCGCCGCGGCCGTCCGCTACCTCGTGGTCGACGCGACCTACTCCTTCGGCGAGATCCTCCCCGTCAACGGCGGGTTCCTCTCGTGACGACGATCTTCTCCCGCATCATCGACGGGGAGATCCCGGGCCGGTTCGTGTGGCGCGACGACCGGGTCGTCGCGTTCATCCCGATCGCCCTGCTCGCGCCCGGGCACACGCTCGTGGTGCCGATCGAGCCCGTGGACCACTGGATCGACGTCGACGACGACCTCAACGCCCACCTGTGGACCGTGGCCAAGGTCATCGGCGGGGCGTTGCAGGAGGCCTTCCGGCCGGATCGCGTCGGGGTGCTCGTCGTGGGCGAAGAGGTGCCCCACACCCATGTCCACCTCGTCCCCTTCACCATGCTCTCCCAGCTCAGCTTCGCCAACCAGGACACCAACCCGGATCCCGCTGCCCTCGACGAGCAGATGGAGCGCACCCGCGCCACCCTTCGCGCCCGTGGCCACGGCGCCCACGTCCCCTCCTAGAGCGGAGCGGCCTCGTCCATCAGCTGGGGGCCGTCGTTGCGCACGTTGTTGACCTCGGTCGACACGGTGCGCAGCACGATCAGCGCCGGCGGGGCGGGTACGAGGAGCTTGCCCAGCGGCTCCAGGTCCTGGTTGTCGCGGTCGAGCCACGCGTCCCAGGCCTCCGGCGGGAGGATCACCGGCATCCGGTCGTGGATCGTGGCCATCACCTCGTTGGGAGTCGTCGTGATGATCGTGCAGGAGCGGAGGGGCTCCTGCTCCCCGTCGGCGCCCTTCCACACCTCCCAGAGCCCGGCGAACGCGAACGGCTCGCCGTCGGGGCGGTGGATGAAGTACGGCTGCTTCGTGCGCTCTCCCTCGCGCTTCTGCCACTCGTAGAAGCCGTCGGCGGGGATGATGCAGCGCCGCTTCTGGAAGGCCGACTTGTAGGCGTTCTTCGTGGCCAAGGTCTCGGCCCGGGCGTTGATCATCTTCGACCCGATCTTCGGGTCCTTCGCCCAGCGCGGCACGAGGCCCCAGTGGAAGGCGTCGACGTGCCGGGTCGTGCCGTCGGAGAGCACGGCGTACACGTCGTTGGTGGGCGCCACGTTGTACGACGGCTCGAGCAGCGCCTCGGGGGCCTCCGCGCCGAAGTAGGCGGCCACCTGATCTGGCGGCGTGGCGGAGACGAAGCGGCCGCACATCGGTCCGAACCTATCGGGCGGGTCCCGCCGGCAGGTCCTACGCTGCGCCGCGATGGGCCACTGGGCGTTCGGTGCCGTCGAGGTCACCCGGGTCGATGATCCGGGGTTCGAGCTCGAGCTGCCGCAGGATGCGGCCACCGCCGCCGCGCTGTCGGCCCGCCCGTGGCTGACGCCCACGTACGTCTCCGCCGACCGCTCCCTGCGGGTCGGCTCGTCGGCCATCGTGGTGCGCACGCCGTCGGCGGTCGTGGTGGTCGACCCGTGGCTCGCCTTCGACGACCCCGCTCGGCTCGCGCCGCGCCTCGCCGCCCTGCGTGCCGCGGGGGTCGAGCCGGACGCGGTCGACCTCGTCATCAACACCCATGTCGACGGCATCGGCGCGAACGTCCAGGGCGACGGTTCGCCCACGTTCGTCAACGCCCGCTACGTCCTCCCGCGGGCCGAGCTCGAGGACCTGCGGGCGGGGACGCACGGGGACGAACGCGGGCTCGCCTTCCTCCCCCTCGACGACGCCGGCCTCGTCGACACGGTCGTCGGCGGCGAGCACCTCCTGCCCGGCGTCCACGTCGAGGACGCGCCGGGCCACAACCGCGGCCATGTGGTGGTGTGGCTCACGTCCGGCGGTGCGCAGGCCGTGATCACCGGGCACCTGTTCCTCCACCCGGCGCAGATCGCCGCGCCGGAGACCGCCAAGGGCGACCTCGACCCCGTGGCGCTGGCCGCCACCCGCACGGCGTTGCTGACCCGCTGCGTGGAGGACGACGTCCTCCTCATCGGACCGCTGTTCGCGTCCCCCGGGGGCGGCCGCATCCGACGCGACGGAGACACCTGGCTGCTGAGCTGATGCCTGCTCCGGCCTGACCTGAGGCCGTCTGCCGGACGGGCGCGGCTACTTGGCGAGGTCGCCGAGGAGCACGCGGGTGACGATGGGCTGGCGCGAGCGGCGATGGGCGGCCGGGCGCTCCGGGCGCAGCAGCGCCGGCTCCTCCGCCAGATCGCGGTCCAGGAGCACCACCAGGTAGCGCTCGATGGTCCCCAGGTTCACGAACAGCGCGCCGAACGCCAGCGGGGCGGCCGTCTGGAACAGGAACCCGATCGCCACCAGGCTCGTGCCGCAGGCGTACGCGAACCGCATCACCTGGAGCCGGTCCTCCGACCGGCTCTCCACCCCGCGGCCGAAGCGGGCCCACCCACTCTCCGCCGTCGCGTCGTGCGCAGCGTGGTGACCCGGTGCCTGCTCGCGCTCGGACCACCAGCGGATCCCGAGCAGGATCCCGACGGCCGCCCAGAGCAGCCCCAGCACCACGAGGCCGGACATTGCCGCAAGAGGGTACGTCCGTTTCGTCCGGATCGCCACCGATCCTGCGCCCGCCGCCCCGGGCGGCCCAGGCGCCACGGGCCGCCCCACTAGGCTCCGCCGTCGGCAGAAGCCGCCGGGATCGCGACAGGAGGGGCCGTTGGCCGGCAGCGACGACGAGGCCACCCCTCCGGGGTGGTACCGCCAGAAGGACGACCCGACCACCCTCCGGTGGTGGGACGGCGACGACTGGACCGACGACACCATGCCGGCCCCCGCGTCCGTCGCCCGGGCCGCTCGCCGCGCCAGCCCCCGCCGGACCGAGGTCGACCACGACGACGACGCCGCGCTCGAGCCCTCGGCCGCCGAGGAGCCCGAGCCCGAGCCCGAGGCGCACTCCGACGAGCCCGACGACCTCCGCGCCCCGGCCGCCGTCCGGGCGTCCAGGGAGGACGAGCCCGCCGGGCCCGTACGACGCCTGCGAGAGCTGGAGGAGCGACGGCTGCAGGAGCGCATCCAGCAGCGACGCCTCCAGGACGTGCGGCCGGACGACCGCCGGTCACCCGACCGGGGCGAGGAGCGCCGGGCCCCGGATCGCGGCGGCGAGTCGGCCATCCCGATCCGGTCGGAGGAGGACTGGGCGGCCGACGCCTGGGCTGCCGGGACGCAATCCCGATCAGCACCCGCGTCGCTGCCGGCGACGCGGGCAGCGCGTCCCCGACCCAGCGACGCCCGGCCGAGCCGCGGCGCCCTACCGAGCCCCGACGGGCACCGGACCCCCGGCGCCCGGCCGAGCCGCGACGGTTCGCCGAGGGCGACCGACCGTCCACCCGCGCACCGGGCCGCGGACGCGACCGCACGCCCGACCGCGGGCCCCGCCCCGACCGGCGCCCGTCGCGTCGCGACCCCGCACCGGGTCGAGCCGGTGCCGGCACGCGCCGCGGCGACCGAGACACCCGCGTCGTGGAGAGCGGGACGGCACCGCCCGTACTGCGCGTCGGTCTGCGCGCCCTCCTCATCGCGGCGCTCCTCGGGGTCGGGTACGTCGGCTACACGCAGCTCCGCGACGCGGGCGGCGACGACGCGAAGACGCTGAGCGAGTCGGCCAGCCCACCCGCCACCGTCGACCCCGACGCCCCGCGCCTCGAACAGGTGGTGCTCGCGCTCAACGACCTCCCGCGGGGGTGGTCGGCGCAGGCGGTGAACCCCGACGAAGACGACATCTGCCAGGGCCGGATCCCCCGCTCGGTCATCAAGCCGCTGGAGCTGGCAAGCGCCGGCTTCACCCAGGGCGACAGCGGTCCGTTCATCACCAACGTCGTGGCGACCTTCGCGGACGACGACACCGCACAGGCGTTCCTCGACCTGACGGCCCGCACCATCGAGGCCTGCCGCACCTACGAGGTGGAGGGCGGCACCTCGATCGAGCTCAGCCCGCTGGAGTTCCCCAACTTCGGGGACTCCGCGTTCGCGGCGGAGGCCATCGGCGAGTCGCCCTACGGCGACCTGGCCGGGGACATCATCTACGTGCGCGTCGGCAGCCGCGTCTCGTCGGTCGAGACGATCGCCTTCGGCAACACGACGATCAGCCCTGAGCTGGTCGAGCTGCTGACCCGGCTCGTCGCGGACCGGATGTAGCGATCCGTCAGGCGGTGGCCCGGCCCCGGCGCCGGACGCGCGACGCGCCCACCACCAGGCCCGCCGCGCCGGCCACACAGGCCCAGCCCACCCAGTCCCCGAGGGACACCCACGGCGAGTCGCCCGATCCGAGGGGGACGGCAGCCACCAGCGTCGCCTGCAGCCCACCGTCGGTCGTCGCCACCTTGCGCAGCACGCGGCCGTAGGGGTCGATGATCGCCGAGTCGAACTCGTTGTCCGCCTTCACCATGGCGACCCGGTTCTCGATGGCCCGGAACACGAGGTGGGTGAAGTGGATCTGGCCGATCGACGGCACGTCGGCCGACGGGGTGGCGACCAGCCGGGCACCGCCCCGGGCCATGTGGCGGGCGGTGTCGGTGAAGTCGAGGTCGTAGCAGATGATCGTGCTGATCGGGCCGAGCGCGGTGTCGTAGACGGGGTAGGTCCCGCCGGTGTCGCTGAAGTCACCGGCGAAGGTGCCCGGGTGGTCCTTGCCGTACACGCCGAGGAACTCGCCGTCGGGGGTGAGGAGCGTCACCTCGTTGTGATGGCGCCCGCGGGCGTCCTCGAAGCCGAAGCCGAGCACGAGGTGCGCACCGGTCTCGGCGGCCAGGGCCCGGAGCTCCTCGGTGCGCTCGACGCGGGGGTCGAACCCGAGGCCCTTCTCGTTCCACACGACCAGCTGTGCGCCCTGGGCGGCCGCCTCGCGCGTCTGCTCGACATCCCGCCGGTAGCGCTCCTCCGACGCCTTCTCGTCGCGGTCGACCCCGGTCTGCACCGCGGCGACCGTGACGTCGGGGGCGGGGTCCTCGAGCAGGGCGACGCTCGTGCCGAGCCAGGCAGCCACGGCGACCGCCACGGCCGCGAGCCCGACCGCGGCGAGCCGCACCGTCACCACCGGCTCCGTCCCGAGTGGGCGTCGCCGGTCGATGGCGGCCAGCACGCCCGCCGCGATGGCCCAGCTCCCGCACAGCAGGAGGAGCTCCAGCCCGTTGATGCCGAAGATGGTGAGCGGCTGCAGGAGCGCGGGGTGGTCCCAGAGCGCGTAAGCCGGGTACCCGAAGGTGGCTGCGAACACCTCGTTGGCGGTGGCGCGGAGGAAGTCGAGCGCCACCCACGCGACGGGTCCCGAAAGCAGGAACCAGCGGTAGCCCGTCGCCTCGTGGAAGCGGCGGCTGCGCCAGAACAGCGGCGCCACCAACGCGCCCGTCAAGACGGGCCAGACGACCGCCAGGACGGGCAGCCCGCCGTCGACGAGCCCCGGCGACAGGTGGAAGCCGAACATGCCGCCGATCCCGATCGCCGGGCCGAGCCCGGACCACCGCGCCGGGAGCACCCGGTGCTGAGCGACGAGCATCGGCACGAACGCCGCGCAGATGGCCGGCCAGAAGCCCACCGGCGGGAAGGCGGCGATCACCAGCAGCGGCGTGAGGAGCGCGAGCGCGATGCCGGCGACGAGCGGGCGACGGTCCTGCTCCGGGGCAGCGGATCGGCCGCCGCCGTCGCGCTCGCCGCGCGTGACCTCGTGCGTGACGGCCATCGGCTCCCTCCGGCGCGGAGCGTAGGTGAACGACGGCTCACGGTCGAGGATCGCGGCGACGCGATCCGAGGCAGGCGCCGCCGAGGAGGCGTAGGTTCCGCGCATGACACTCACCCGAAGGCTTCGGACCTTCGTCGTGGCCGGCCTGCTCCTCGCGGGCGTGACCGCTGCTGCTGCCTGCGGGCCGCCGCCGGTCCAGTGCGGGGCTGCCGACAACGCCGACGTCCGACCCATCTGCTGACCAGCGTCCACTGACGTCCACGTGGACATCGAACCGCTGACGGGGGTCATCGGGGCGCGGCTCGGCGGGGTCGACCTCGCGAAGGAGCTGGGCGGCACCTCGATCGCCACGGTCGTCGAGGAGCTCGTCGACGCGCTCGACGCGCACCACGTCGTGGTCTTCCCCGAGCAGCACCTGGAGCCCGAGCAGCAGGTGGAGCTGAGCCGCCACCTCGGGCCGCCGTGCGAGACGCCGTTCGTGGGCACGATGCCCGACCACCCCGAGGTCATCCGCGTCGTCAAGGAGGCCGACGAGGGCGGCGCCTTCAACTTCGGGGGCGCCTGGCACTCCGACTTCAGCTTCCTCGAGCGGCCGCCGAGCTACACGCTGCTCCACGCCATCGACGTGCCGCCGGTGGGCGGCGACACGGTGTTCACGAGCATGGCCGCCGCCCTGGACTGGCTGCCCGGCGACCTCCGCGAGGTCGTGGAGCAGGACGGCGCCCGCGGTGTGCACACCGCCCGCGACGCCTACTCACCCCGCCTCCAGGCGCTGCACGACGGGCTCGGGAGCATGGACATCCAGACCGACGAGTCGGCCGACGAGACGCGCACCCACCCGCTCGTGTGCACCCACCCGACGAGCGGCCGGCGCGTCCTGTTCTTCAACCAGACCTACGTGCGCGACCTGGAGGGCGTCGACCTCCCCGACGGCGCCGGTCGTCTGCTGCACCGCCTCCACGACCACAGCACCGACCACCGCTTCACGGTTCGCCACCGTTGGCGCGACGGCGACCTGGTGATCTGGGACAACCGGGCCACGCAGCACCTCGCCCTCAACGACTACGCGGGCCACCGGCGCGAGCTGCACCGCACGACGGTGCAGGGCACCGTCCCCGCCTAGAACACCTCGGCGTACTGCGCGCTGGCCCAGACCAGCCGGGGGTAGCCATCGGCGCCGGTGACATGGACGGGCCCGGGGTTCCGGTTGTTGAGGGTGAACACCTGGACGATGTACTCCTCGTGGTACCAGCCGCAGTGGTCGATGCGGGTCTGCACCGCGAAGCGCCCGTCCGGGCGGGCGCGCGCTGGCACCTGCCCGGTGGACCGGAACCGCTGCGCCCCGGCCATGGGCCGAACGACCCCTTTCGGCGCGAACCGGCCCGCGCGGCGCGCGTAGCGTCGTGTGTCGTGGCGGCCCGGCGCATCCTCAGGACCCTTGTGGCCGGCGACGGGACCGACGGGCGCGCCCACCTGGTCGACCGGGCGTTCGCGGTGGCGGTGGTGGCCGCCGGCGTGCTGCTCGTGGTCGCCGGGGCGGGCGGGTGGTTCATGTTCGACGACTGGATGCTCCTCGGCAGCCGTCGCGACGTCCTGGCCGACGACGGCGTGGCGGCCTATCTCTTCCGGTCCCACAACGACCACCTCATGGCGGTGGCCATCGCCGTGCAGCACCGGATGGTCGCCCTCTTCGGGCTCGCCACCTACCTCCCCACGATGGTCGTGATCGCCGCCGCGCACGTGGGCATCGCGGTCGTGGTGCGGCGGATCCTGGTCCGCCTCGGCGTGCGGCGTCCCCTCGCCTCGGCGAGCGCGGTGCTCCTGCTGTTCTGGGGCCCGGCGGCCGGCTCGCTGCTCTGGGGGCTCGACGCCTGGTTCCCCCTGGCGGTCGGGATGTGGCTCACGCACCTCTTGCTCGTGTGGCACGACGGGGCACCGAACCGCCGCGACGTCCTCGGGGTCGGCCTCGGGACCCTTGCCATCGCCAGCCACTCGGTCGCGGTGGTCGGCGCGCCCGTCCTCGTGGCCATGCTCGCCGCGTCCCGGCGCTGGAAGGCGGCGCTCATCGCGGCGATCCCCCTCGTGCCCTACATGCTCTGGTTCGCGACCTACCGGCAACAGCCCGCGGTGTACCTGCACGTGGCCGGCGAGCTCGATCCACCCGTCTTCCGGACGGAGTCGCTGGGTCGCCAGCTCGAGTTCGCCCGCGTGATGTGGTCGGGGCCTCTGCACGCGCTGCTCCCCCGCCTCGCCGGGCTGGTCGTCCTCCTGGTCGCGGTCGCGGTCGTCTGGTGGCGGGACGCCCGGCGTGACGACGAGCGGCGGCCGGTGCTCGGCGCGCTCCTCCTCTTCGCGGTCCTGTTCGCCGCGTCAACGGCTCACGCGCGGGCGTCGGGCGGTCTCGACTACGCCGAGACCTGGCGGTACGTCGCGGTGATGACCCTGCTCCTCCTCCCGTTCTGCGCCCTCGCGCTCCAGCGCGCCGCCGACGTCGTCCGGGACGGGTTGGGCCGGTGGCTCGGCGCGGCCGTCCTCGTGGTGGTCGTGCTGGTGGTGGGGGTGGCCAACGCACGGTCGTTCCTCGACGAGCGCCGCGAGATCCGCACCTACATGGACGCGGCCCACCATGAGATCGAGGTGCTCGCCGCCCAGCCGGACCTCGACGAGCTGCCTGGGCGAGCCCGCGTCGGTCTCGGCTTCTGGGACCTGAGCGTCCGCCACGTGCGCCGCCTCGTGGAGCAGGGGCTCCTCCCGACGGATGCGAAACTCGATCCGCTCTCGCTCCGGCTGCAGCGCGAGCGGATCGTCGAGGAGTCGGGCATCAGCACCACCACGACCTCCACGTCGACGACGACCACCACGACGACGACAACCCTCGTCACGACTACCGTTCCCGCCGTGGTCCCGCCATGACCGACGGCGAGAGCCTCCTCGACCAGGTGCTCGACCGGCGGCCGCTCGACGAGCACGACGGGCGCTCCGGGGCCGCGATCGAGACCGGGCACCTCGCCGACGGGACCCCGGTCTACGTCAAGACGTCCCCGCTGGACCGGGACCTCGCCCAGATCCTGACCGGCAACGGTCGCCGCGAGCTCGAGCTGTTCGCAGCCGGCACCCTCGACGCGCTCCCCGCGGGCGTGGCGAGCGCGCTCCTCGGCGTCGAGGAGGTGGACGGCAGCATCGTCACCGTCAGTCGCGCCCTCGACGACGCGATCCTCACCTGGGAGCGCGTGCTGACCGCCGACGAGGTGCGGCTCGTCCTCGCCCGGATGGCGAGCGTCCACGAGCGCTTCGCCGGACGGGCCCCAGCGGGGCTGTGCTCCCTGGAGACGCGGCTCAGCCTGTTCGCACCCCAGCACCTCGACGTCATCGAACGAGCCAGCCCCGACCTCGTGGCGGCCGTGCGGCGCGGCCGCGAGCTGCTCCCCGACCTCGTGCCGGCCGAGGTGGCCGCCGCCCTCGAGCGCTCGCTCCGCGACGCCGCTCCCCTGGCCGCAGCCCTGTCGCGCTCCGGGACCACGCTGCTCCACGGCGACTTCTGGCTCGTGAACCTCGCGCTCGACGGAGACACGCTCATCCCGCTCGACTGGGGCATCGCCACGGAGGGACCGCCGGCGATCGACTTCATCACCTTCGCGATCGGTGGCATGTCCAACGTCGCCATGAGCCGCGACGCGCTTCTGGCGGCCGCACGGGCCGCGTGTGGCCCGGCCGCCGATCCGGACGTCCTCGCGCTGGCCGAGTACTGGGCGCTCATGGAGCTCGGGTGGAACAAGGCCCTCGACGTGGTCGACCACCCCGATGAGTCCAAGCGCGCCACGGAGCGAGGGGACCTCGACTTCTGGGTGGCCCGCGCCCGAGCGGCTCTCGAGGCAGGCCTCGTCCCCTGACCCCGCGAACTCGTCGACATTCCTCACGGTTCCTGTGGAGGAATGTCGACGGGTTCGCGAACGGCGCCCGATAGCGTGCGCCCGATGGGGCGCTGGGGGGCGCGACGGGTCGCACGAGCTGGCGCAGCGCTGCTCGGCCTTCTGGTGCTCGCCCCGTCGCAGGCCGACGCCGGGCGGGCGCAGGCGGCCGGACCGCTCGACGGAACGCCCCTCTGCGGGGTGGCGGACCCCACCGGTGGTGCGGCAGCGGCGCCCGACGACGGAGTGCTCCGGATCGCGACGTTCAACCTCCTGCACAGCGAGACCGACGACGGCGACCGCACCCTCGGCGCCCGATTGCCGCTGCTCGCCGACGCGATCGCCCGATCTGGAGCGGACGCGGTCGGCGCCCAGGAGGTCACGCGGAACATGACGTTCGATCCGGCCGCCGAGGCGCCACAGCGCCACGGGCTGGTGGCCGAGCGCCTGGCGGCGGCCGTGGCGGCGCGCACCGGCGAGCCGTGGTCCTGGTGCTGGTCGCTGTCGAACCCGCACGTCCCGCTGACCCCCGACCTCGACCTGGGTGGGGGCAACCCGCTCGATGCGCAGGCCGCCGCGGTCGGCAACTTCCCCGACCCGGGTGACTTCCGCGACGGGGTGGCCGTGCTCACCCGCTTCCGCATCGACGCGAGCCGGTTCCGGCGCCTGCCGCCGCGCTCCTACGAGGCCGTCGCGTGCACTGACCTCGACCCGCTGTGCTCGCTCGCGGCGCTGTTCGACTCCCGCCAGGTGCTCTGGACGCGCCTCGCCACGCCCGCCGGCGGCTTCGACTTCTTCACCACCCACCTGGCCCACGGGCTCACACCGCTCAGCGACACGACGAAGCTGCTCCAGATGCAGGCCGCACTCGCCATCACGGCCGAGTGGGCCACGCCCGACGCGCTGCCGGACCTGCTCGTCGGCGACCTCAACAGCGTTCCGGGGAGCCCGGTGCTCGACGCCGGGGCCGCGGCCGGCTTCGTCGACACCTACGGCGCCGCGGGCGGCGCGCCGTGTGCCGCTCCGGGTGATGCCGGGTGCAGCGGAGGGCCGCCCGACGGCCAGGAGGTCGAGACCGCGGTGGCCGAGCGGCCGATGTCGGGCCGCATCGACCACGTGCTCGCACGGCCGCCGAGCGGCTGCTCGCTCACCGTCCCCGACAGCGACGTCATCGGCGACGAGCCGTCCCAGCAGGTCGACGGCACCTGGCTCTGGCCGAGCGACCACCTCGGCTTCGCATCCACGATCGCGTGCGGCGCTGCAGCTGCGTCCGCAGCCGGCGCGGCCACGGGTGGGGCCGAGCTGCCGGCCACCGGCGGTGAGGGGCCGTCGCCGTGGACGCTCGTCACCCTGCTGGCCGGCTTCGCCCTGTGGGCCGCCCGGCGAGCGCCCCGCTACTCGACGAAGTAGCCCGCGAGGTCGATGATCGCCTGCGCGGCGCCGCGGGCGTTCTGCACGTACAGGCCGCCGTACGGTCCGGGCGCCACGATCGCGGCGTTGGCGACGGTGGCCCCCGGCTCGAAGTTCAGGTTGGAGGTCGTCGACTCCACGTCCCGCGGGGCGAGGGTGAACCAGCTGGCCTCGGTGGGCGAGACGGCGGTCGCGCTCACCAGGACGGCCACGACGTCGCTGGGCACGCCGTGGTGGTGCCAGAGCCCCATCCCCAGGGAGAAGCCGGGCAGGACCGGCCAGCGGCCGCCGTTGCCGAACCGGGTGTCGACGATCCGCGTCGGAGGGTCCAGCGCGACGTAACCCGCGCCGCCCGGTGCCGCGTCGAACGACCCGATGACGTCCACCACCACGTGGGTCGCGCCGCGGGCGTTGTCGATGGTCACGCGACCGTCCGGGCTCACGGGCACGACGACGAGGTTGGCCACGGTCTGGCTCGGCGCGAAGTTGATGGCCGAGGCCAGCGGCTGGGCGCTGCCGGTCGGGTAGACGGTCAGCCAGCCCGCCGAGGTCGGCGCGGTGGCGGTGAGGTTCATGACGACCGCGGTCGCGCCGGCCGGGACGCCGCCCCCACCCGCGACCTGGAGGTCGACGGACTGGCCCGCGCCGATCGGGGTGGTGCGCCCCTGCGGCCCGAAGGCGCCCTCCGCGTACCCGGTGCCGATGGCCCTCGAGTCGAAGGCGCGGTCGGCCTCCTCGAGGGGGGTGTACCGGCCCTGGCCGCTGCCGGTCGGGCCGTACCACCCGGCGAGGTCGACGACGAGGTGGGTGTTGGCAGCGGAGCTGAAGAAGCGGACCTTGCCGTCCGGGCCGACGGTTGCGGTGACGTGCACCGCGGCGACCTGGCCCGGCGTGAGGTTGAGGTTCGACGCCGTGGGGACGGTCGCGCTCGGGTGCACGGTGATCCATCCGGGGGCGACGCCGCCGATGCCGGTCACGTTGAGCACGACGGCCGTGGCGTCGGCCGGGACACCGGCGACCCCGGCGACCGGCAGCGCGACGTCCTCACCCGCGCCGAGCGGTGTGGTCCGCCCGGCCGCCCCGAAGGCCGACTCGGCCGCGCCAAGGGTGCCCGGCCGGCTGTCGAACCAGCGCACCGGCGTGACCGCGGTGAGCGGCTGCGCCACGGGCGCGGGCGCGCCGTCGGCCGCCCCCAACCGCAGGTGGCCGCTGCCGTTGATGCCGTCGCGGCCGGGGGTGCCCCGGTCGGCCGCCCGGTCGAAGAGCGCCTGCTCCACCTCCGCGACGTCGAGGTCCGGGTTGGCCCCGAGGATGAGCGCAGCAGCCCCGGCCACCTGGGGGGCCGCTGCGGAGGTGCCGAGGAAGCCGAGGTTGCAGCCCGAGCCGCCGTAGGTCGCGGTCGCCACGCCGTCGGGCGCCATGAGGTCGGGCTTGATGCGCCCGTCGATCGTGGGTCCACGGCCGCTGTAGGTCTCGACCACCCCGTTCGTCTCGCAGTAGGCGCCGACGGTGAGCGCGGAGGGCGACGTGGCCGGCTCGGGGATGGAGCTCGCGGTGACGTGGTCGATGTCGAGGACGGCACCGTCGAAGTAGAAGTCCATGCGGGGGCTGCCCGACCCCGCGTACCGGTTGACGAACGTGCTGTAGATCTGCGTCTCGCCGGTGCAGTTGGTCACCACGACCATCTCGAGCGGCGGCGCGTAGCCCTCCGACTGGTCCTCCTCGCTCCCGTCGAGCCCGCACGTCTCGTTGAACGTGTAGACGTCGAAGTCCTGCCCGGTCTCGTTCCAGTCGTCCCACTTCACGCTCACCGAGGCTTCCTCCCAGGGAGCCACGGCGAACTGCAGGAGCCCGGTCTCGGTGATGGCGACGAAGTCGTCCAGCTCGGGCCCGTCGGCGTCGCCGGAGGCCGGGGCGTGGTAGTGGAGCTCGCCGTAGTTGCCGGCCGACGCGACGTACAGCGTGCCGTCACTCCGGAGCCCGTCGACGGCGACGGACATGGGTCCGTCGAGCCCGTCGCCGCGTCCGCCGAGCACCGCGCCGATCGAGCCGTTCACGATGTCCACGCCCTGAGCCGGCAGGCTCGTCACCGCGGAGGCGAAGCCGACGTCCGAGCTGACGCACACGAGCCGCAGGTCGGCCGCCGGGGCCATGTCGTGCACGAGCTCGGCCACGGCGGTGCCGTGCACGTCCCCCGTGGGGTCGTCGCAGCCGATGAAGTCGGTCTGGAGGTCGGCGGGCAGCTCACCGGCCGCCTGCACGGCCGCCAGTCCTCCGAAGCCCAGGTCGACGATCGCCACCGTCACGCCCTCGCCGCCTTCGCCTGCGGTCTGCCAGGCGGCGGCGCCTGTGCTCGCGACGCTGGCCGAGACCAGGTCGGCCCGGAGCTCGTGGGGCCGGCGCACGTACCGGACCCCCGCGGCCTCCGAGAGGTCCCGGAGCGCCTCGGGCGGGACGTCCGCCTCTACCAGCAGACCGGCCTCGACGGTGACCTCTCCGTCCGCCGCCGCGATCGCGTCCTTCGCCCCGTCCAGGTCGTTCGCCTCGACGACGACGGTCACCGGTGCTCGCTCGTCTGCCACCCAGGGCAGGGCACGCGCGTGCGGGGGGATGGTCCACGACGCCTCCTGCTCGAGGCCCTCGGCGAGCCGCGGGTGCGGGTCGGCCTCCCGGGGCTCGACCGACGCGGAGGCCTCCTCCAGCTCCTCGGAGCCCGCGCCGACGACGGGGGCGGCCTGGGCCGCGGTCGACGCGAGCAGCGTGGAGAGCAGCGCGACGGCGATCAGGGCCGGCGCGCCCAGGGCCGCGCGGAGACGGGGGTTCGACACCGAGCCATCGTGCGCACGGGCGATGCGCCGTCACATGAGGCGGATGGCTCATTTCGGCCCGAACCGGGCCCAACTCGACACCCGGTACCCTCGGGCGGCGATGGACAGGCCCGAGACACGGTGGGCGGAGGTCGATGGTGTGCGGGTGGCCTACCAGGCATTCGGCGAGGGGCCGCGCACCCTCATCGGGATCCCCGGCCTCGCGCAGAACCTCGACACGATCTGGGACCACCCCGTTGCGAACCGGTTCTTCGAGCGCCTCGCCTCGATCTGCCGCTGCATCCACTTCGACAAGCGCGGCACCGGGGTGTCGAGCCGCGATCTGCCCCCCTCCGGCCTCGAGGAGCGCGTGCGCGACATCAGCGCGGTCATGGAGGCCGAGCACGTCGACCACGCGGTCCTGGCCGGGACCTCCGAGGGGGCGGCGCTGGCCATGTTCTTCGCCGCGACCTACCCCCGAAGCGTGGATGGTCTGATCCTCAGCGGCGCGTGCGCCACGTTGACCCGGAAGGACGACCATCCCTGGGCCCCCACGCTGCGGTACCAGATGCGCCTCGCCCGGCTCGGGGCCGCGGTGTGGGGTCACGGGTTCGTCTCGTCGCTCTTCATGGCCCCGTCGATGTCCCTGAAGCCGAGGTTCTGGCGCTGGGCCGGGGCCTACGAGCGAGCCTCGCTGCACAAGCGCGACCTGGTGCCCTACGTCCGCATCAACACCGAGATCGACCTCCGCCACATCCTCGGCTCGATCCAGGCACCGACCCTCGTGCTCCACGCCGGCAAGGACCGCCTGATCCCTTCGCAGAGCGGGCGCTACCTCGCGGACCGCATCGCCGGCTCGCGCTACATCGAGCTCCCGACCCGCGACCACGTCGATCTGGTTCGACGCCCAGGACCCGTACCTCGACGCCATCTCCGGCTTCCTGCAGTGGCGGACGGAGGGCACCCCCGATCGCGGTCGAATGCTCTCGACGGTGCTGTTCACCGACATCGTCGATTCCACCGAGCAGGCCGGCCGGCTCGGCGACGCGCGAGTGGGTGCAGCTCCTCGAGCAGCACGACGAGCTCACGAGGGGCGAGGTCGCACGCTTCGCGGGCCGCTGGGTGAAGAGCACCGGCGACGGGATCCTGGCGACCTTCGACAGCCCGGTCGGCGCGGTCCGGTGTGCCGATGCGCTCCGTCACCGCGTCCATGCGGAGCTCGGGCTCCAGACCCGGGCTGGGCTCCACACCGCCGAGATCGAACTGCGACCCGGCGATGTCGGTGGCGTCGCGGTGCACCACGCGTCACGGGTGCAGGCGACCGCGGCGCCGATGGAGATCGTGGTGTCGGACTCGGTGCGGGTCCTCACCCCCGGCTCCGGCATCCGCTACGAGCCGCGGGTGTGCACAACCTCAAGGGCATCGCCGAGCCGTGCGAGATCTTCGTCGTCGAGGGCGACCCCGCCTCCGTGGCGACCTCGGCACTCACCTGACACGGGAGGAGGGCCACCCTGCCGGGTGGCACCTCGTGGCGGCGACGGTCAGGGCGCGGCGGTGATGGTCACCGTGATGTGGCCCGGGGGCGAGCCGAGCGGGTCGCCCGTGTAGGGGTTCACGCCGAACTCGACGTTCCCCGTGCCCGGGTTGATGGTCCGGATGGTCGTGGAGTTGCTGTTCCAGGAGCCGCAGCCGAAGTTGTCGGCCGCCGCGGTCTTCACGAGCGCATCCTCCGAGCAGGTGATCAACGAGACGATGGGGTTGCTGAGGG
Source organism: uncultured Microthrixaceae bacterium (assembly GCA_963806205.1). Taxonomy (GTDB): domain Bacteria; phylum Actinomycetota; class Acidimicrobiia; order Acidimicrobiales; family VFJN01; genus VFJN01. The sequence continues at coordinate 53,962 of CAWDXF010000004.1, read as the reverse complement.
TGAGGGTCACCGGGACGCGGCTGTCCGTCTCGGGCAGGCAGACGTCGAACGGCACGCCCAGCGTTGCGGTGGTGTCGCTGATGCAGGGCGGCGGACCGCTCGGGAAGGTGCTGCAGGCGCTGGTGAGGGTGAGGGCCGCCAGTGCGGTGGCGACGACGAGGGCCCGGGGCGTGGTGAGCTGGCGCATGCCGGGCGGCTACCCGTGGTTGCGCACATCGAAACCCCGCGAGCCCCCTCTGACCTGGGATTTCAACCTCCCGGTCCGGGATCTGGGGGTCTAGCGTGCCGATCCGTGCGTCGATCCGTCGTCGTGGTGTGCCTCCTCGTGGCTGCTGCGTGCGGGAGTCGGGAGGGCGGCGGCTACGGGGGCATCAGCGACGGCCAGGAGGCCGACCTGGTCGCCGTGTGCCAGGCGGCCGACCCGGCCCGGCAGTGCGCGTCCTACGTGGCCCAGCTCGTCGAGCAGCTCGAGGCCAAGGAGTGTCCCTACGGCGAGGTGGCCAGGGCGGTCGACCACGGCCTGCTCCCCGAGTCCGAACGGGGCGAGCTCACCCTCGACTGCGGCCGCCCCTAGGCCCATCCGTCGGGCCGGGGAGATTCGAACTCCCGACCTCTTGACCCCCAGTCAAGCGCGCTAACCAAACTGCGCCACGGCCCGGGATGGGTTGCCGACCGTATCAGCGCTCAGGCGCGGTGGGCGACCCACTCGATGAGCTGCACCAGCCGCCAGCCCAGGTACACGGACACGCCGACGAGGAGCACCTTGAAGTGCCACGGGGCCGGCTCGTCGGAGAAGCGACGCAGCTTCTCCGGCTCGCCCGCCCCCGCGGACTCGGCGACGAGGCGCCCGCACGTCGGGCAGGCGCCCTCGGCGGTCAGGGTGTTGGGGTTGTAGAAGCGGTCGCAGGTCTCGCACCAGGGCACGGTTCAGGCGCCCCCGGCCAGTCGCGTGCGAGGGCCGACGGCGGCGACGCGGCTCGGCAGCGGCCGCTCCACGAGCTCGGCCGGCGAGGGTGGCGGCCTCGATGAGGCCGTCCACCGAGATGCCGGTGTGGACACCCAGGTCGTCGAGCATGGCCACGAGCTCCTCGGTGGCCAGGTTGCCGGCGGCGCCGTCCGCGAAGGGCGATCCGCCGAGCCCGCCGATGGAGGTGTCGAAGCGATCGATCCCGAGCTGCATCGCCGCGTAGGCGTTCACGAGCCCGGTCCCCCGGGTCTCGTGGAGGTGGAGCCCCACGTCCGTGCCGACCTCGTGGAGCACCTCCTCGATGCGGCGCGGCGTGGCCATGCCGGTGGTGTCGGCGCAGGTGATGGCGTCGCAGCCGAGGTCGCGCAGCCGCTGTGGCCATCTCGGCCACCGCCTTCGGCGGGATGTCCCCCTCGTACGGCGACCCGAACGCGCAGCTCAGGACCGCGTCGACCGGGATCTCGCCCGCGAGCGCGCAGATCCGCCGCCACCTCCTCGAAGGACTCCTCGATGCTGCGGTTGCACGTTGCGCTGGTTGTAGGTCTCGCTCAGCGACATCGTGACGGTCAGCTCGTCGACGTCGGTCTCGAGAGCCAGCTCGGCGCCCCGCCGGTTCGGCACCAGGGCCGAGTAGCGCACGATCGACGAGCCGGGGCACGGTGCGCCATCACCTCGGCCGCCCCGGCCATCGCGGGCACCGCGGTCGGAGACACGAACGCGGCCGCCTCGATCCGGTGGACCCCCGCGTGCACGAGGGCCTCGATGAGGCGCACCCGCTCCTCGACGGGCACCGGCTGTCTCCGGCTGGAGCCCGTCGCGCGGTCCGACGTCGCGGATCACCGACGACCGCGGGGAGGGCGGGCAGGCTCATCAGACCGGCGGGACGCCGTGGCGGCGGTCGCTGAACGCCCGGTCCTTGCCCGCGGCCACGAGGAGGCGCTGCACCACCTCTCGGCGCAGGTCCGGGAAGTCGACCACGGCGTCGATCGACCAGCTCGGAGGCGAGCCGGTAGAGGTCGACGTCCTCCTCGTAGACCCGCCGCTCCTCGGCCACGAACGCCGCCCGCTCGTCCTCGTCGTCGATGGCGGCGATGCGGTTGGCGAACACGGCGTTGACCGCCGCCTCGGGTCCCATGACCGCGATCTTGGCCGTCGGGAGGGCGAGGGTGGCCTCGGGCTCGAACGCCGGGCCGGACATGGCGTAGAGGCCGGCCCCGTACGCCTTGCGGACGATCACCGAGACCTTGGGCACGGTGGCCTCGCTGACCGCGGTCACCATCTTCGCCCCGTGGCGGATGATGCCCTGGCGCTCCACCTCGGTGCCGATCATGAACCCGGGCACGTCGGCCAGGAACAGGAGTGGCACGTTGAACGCGTCGCACCACCAGATGAAGCGGGCGGCCTTGTCGGACGAGTTCGACGAACAGCGTGCCGCCGAGCGCCATCGGGTTGTTGGCCACGACGCCCGACCGGCCGCCCGTCGAGCAGCCCGAACCCCACGATCAGCTCGGGGGCGAAGAGGGGCTTCACCTCGAAGAAGCTCTCCGCGTCGACGAGCGCATCGATCACGTCGTGCATGTCGTAGCCGAGGCGCTCCTCCTCCGGGACCATCGACGCGTCCAGCTCGCGGACCGGCGGCTGGGCCGCGTAGGTCGGCGGCGCCTCGCGCCAGCGTGCGCGGCAGGTACGAGAGCACGGCGCGGGCCTGCTCGATGGCGTCGGCGTCGTCGACCGCGAGGTTGTCGCCGCAGCCCGACACGGTGGCGTGCATGCGGGCGCCGCCCATCTCCTCGAGCGTGGTCTGCTCGCCGATGACCATCTCGGCCATGCGGGGCGACCCGAGGTACATCGACGCGTTGCCCTCGACCATGATCACGATGTCGCAGAAGGCCGGGATGTACGCGCCGCCCGCGGCCGACGGGCCGAACAGGCAGCAGATCTGCGGCACCCGTCCCGACAGCCGCACCTGGTTGTAGAAGATGCGGCCCGCGCCGCGGCGGCCGGGGAACAGCTCGACCTGGTCGGTGATGCGCGCCCCGGCGGAGTCGACCAGCCACACCACCGGGAGCTCGTGGCGGAGCGCGTACTCGGTGAGGCGCACGATCTTCTCGACGGTCCGCGCCCCCCACGAGCCGGCCTTCACCGTGGGGTCGTTGGCCATCACGCACACGGGCCGGCCGTCGACCCGCCCGACCCCGGTGACCACGCCGTCGGCCGGCAGGTCCTCGGCGGCCGTGTTGGCCAGGAGGGCGTCCTCCACGAAGGAGCCCTCGTCGAGCAGGAGGGCCAGCCGGTCGCGCACGAACAGCTTCCCCTGCCGGGCCAGCTTGTCGCGCCTCCTTGTGGAGGTTGCCCGCCAGGGCGCGCTCGGTGCGGGCCTGGAGCTCCTCGCCCATCACGCCCGCCGGATGGCGAGGATGGCGACGTCGTCGGTCATGGGCTCGGTGGCGAACTCTCGGGCCGCCTCGAGCAGGGTCTTGCAGAGCACGTCGGGCGGCACGCCGGGGTCGCGGCGCAGGGTGTTGGCCACCCGCTCCTCGCCGAAGAGCTGCTCGCCGGCCCGGGCCTCGGCCAGCCCGTCGGTGTAGAGGAGCAGCAGGTCGCCGGTGTCGAGCGGGATCTCCCGGCTCACGTAGCCGCCGTTGGGGTCGAGCATGAGCAGCGGACCGGTGGCCCGCAGCGGCCGGACCTCGCGGTCGTGCCACAGCCACGCCGCCGGGTGCCCCGCCGACGCCACCCGGAGGGTGGCCGCCTCGGTGTCGAACACCACGACGCAGAGCGAGATGAGCTCCTCGGTGCGCTCCAGCGCCGACATCTGCCGGTTCAGCTCCTCGAGCGCCTGCGCCGGGTCGCGGTACTGCCGCAGGAACACGCGCAGCAGGTACTTCGCCTGGAACGCGGTGATCGACGGCTCGATGCCGTGGCCGGTCACGTCGCCGATGACGGCCGCGATGCGGGTGGGCGGCGACGCGGAACACGTCGTAGAAGTCGCCGGCCATCAGGCCGGTGCCCGCCTGGTACACGCGGCCGAGCTCGAAGCCGGCGAAGTCCGGCAGCTCCTCGGGGGCCAGGCGCGCCGCCCAGCGCTTGGGGGCCAGCTCCTCCTGGTTGAGGACCTCCTCGGCCCGTCGTTCGAGCAGCGCCCGGTCCTCGGCGATGCGGGCCTCCCGGCGGAAGTCGCGGCCGAAGATCACGGACAGCCCGACCGGCACGACCAGGAAGGCGAAGAACAGCTGCGCCTGGTCCAGCTCCCACGTCGCGGTGACCGCGGTGGCCACCGCGATGACCGTGTAGAGCGTCACCGTGTGGAGCTCCTTGTGGTACGCCGAGCGGGCGAGGAGCGTGGCGTCGGCGTCGGTGCCGAGCTCGTCGTCGACCCGCTGCCAGACGCGCTGGAGCCTGCGGGCCGAGCGACCCCAGAGGACGGCGGCCACCAGCGCCGCCAGGGCGACCACGGCCAGGATCGGCTGTTCCATGTTCCGCAGAAGGGTAGTTGGCGCCGGGCCCGGATCCAGGGGCCGAGCCCGTCAGCGACGTTTCAGGCGCCCGGAACGGGGGTCCGCTCCCCCGTCCAGGGGCTGACGTCCACGCCGAGCTGCTTCATCCCGAAGATCACGGCCTTGGGGTCGAGCGTGGCCGGGGCCCAGTCGTAGTCGTGCATGCGGGCGTCGCCCGGTGGCCTTCACGAACATGGCCGTCTGGTCGATGGTGAGCAGCACGCCGCGGCGGCTCACGATCCGCTCGTAGCGCTCGGCGTGGTCGGGGCCGAGGACGAAGTTCATCGAGTCGCACTGGTGGACGATGTCGTCGTTGTTCCAGTCCCACGGCGAGGTGCTGATGTGCACGAGCACGCCGTCGGGGGCGGTGACCACGCCGTCGAGGGCGGTGAGCTCGATGGCGCCGAGGCAGCACGCGCAGTAGCTCTGCAGGGTCAGCTGCTTGCCGGCGAACGGCGGCATCTTCGAGATCGCCACCGACTCGAGCGCGCAGCCGGCGTAGGAGTGGAAGCGCCCGTCGATCCACACCTCGACCTGGCTCGGGAAGCTCGAGAACGGCTGGAACTTGAGGAGGTTGCAGTTGACCGAGTCCTGGTCGACCACGCAGATGATCCCGAGCTGCAGCTCCTTGTAGGCCTGCACGATCTGGCGCCGGTCGAGGCCCGTGCCCGCGTGCACGGCGCGCAGGTTCGGTCCCCGGCCGTGCTCGCACCAGTGCTCGTACACGAACGCGCGGAGGGCCTTGGCCTCGTCGGAGAACTCGAAGCCGGGAACGTTCTGCGGCATGGCGGCGATTCTGACACAGCGTCAGATCGCTGCACCCTCCCGGTACGCTCCGGGCGTGCCGGAGCTCGATGTCGCCCGGGCGCGTGCCCTCACGCCGGGCTGCGAGCGGGTGCTGCACCTCAACCACGCGGGCGCGTCGCTGCTCCCCCAGCCCGTGCTGGACGCGGTGGTCGACCACCTCCGGCTCGAGGCCGAGATCGGGGGCTACGAGGCGGCCGACGCGGCGCCGGGACCGACTCGAGCGCACCTACGACGCGGTCGCAGCCCTCATCGGCGCCGCGCCGGACGAGATCGCGCTGGTCGACTCCCACACCACCGGCTGGAACGCCGCCGTCCACGCCTTCCCGCTCGCGCCGGCGACCGGGTGCTGCTCACCCGGGCCGAGTACGGCGCCAACGCCATCACCCTGCTGCAGCTGCGGGAGCGCACCGGCTGCGAGCTGGTGCTGGTCGAGGACGACGCCGACGGGCCAGGTCGACCTCGAGGCGTTCGCCGCCGCGCTGGCCGACCGGACCCGTGGCCTTCGCCTCCCTCGTGCACGCGCCGACCGGCAGCGGCCTGGTCAACCCGGCCGCCGAGGTCGGGACGCCTGTGCCGGGCCGCCGGTGTGCCCCTCGTGCTCGACGCCTGCCAGTCCGTCGGGCAGCTCCAGTGGACGTCGACGACATCGGCTGCGACGTCCTCGCCGCCGCCGGGCGCAAGTTCCTCCGCGGCCCCCGGGGCACGGGCTTCCTCTACGTCCGCCGGTCTCTGCTCCCCCACCTCCGGCCCCGCACGCTCGACCTGCACGGGGCCGACTGGGTGGCGCCCGACCGCTACGAGATGCGCGACGACGCGCGCCGCTTCGAGCAGTTCGAGGCCGACGTCGCGGGCCGCATCGGCCTCGGGCGTGGCCGTCGACCACGCGCTGGGCTGGGGCCTCGACGCCATCGCGGCACGCGTCGGCCCGCTGGCCGAGGGCCTGCGCGAGCGCCTCGCGCGATCGACGGCGTGAGGTGCACGACAAGGGGGCACGCCGCAGCGCGATCACCACCTTCACGGTGGCCGGCGTGCCTGCGGCCGAGGTGGCGGCCCGCCTGCGGGCGCAGGCCATCAACGCGAGCGTCACCACACAGTCCTTCGCCCGCCTCGACCTCCCCCACCGCGGCCTCCCCGACCTGGTCCGCGCGTCGGTCGCACTACGTGACCACCGACGACGAGCTGGACCGGGCCGCCGCCGCCATCGCCGCGGTCGCCGCCACCGCCCGCTGACCCCCACCCCACGAGTTCTGGCCCGATCTCGTCGGTCCCTGGGTCGACGAACTCGGGCCGGAACTCGTGGGGTGCTCAGCTGCGCTTGCGGACCCGCAGCTTCAAGGGGGTGGCGCCGAGGTCGAGGTCCTCGCGCAGGCGCCGCTCGAGGTAGCGGAGGTAGGTCGGCGGGATCTCGCGGTTGGCGAACAGCGTGAACGTCGGCGGGTCGCGGCCGCCTGGGTGGCGTAGAGCACCTTGACCCCGTGCGGGGCGGGCTGGGCCTGCTGCGCCGACCGCACCACCTCGTTGACCCGGCGGGTCGGCACCCGCCGGTGGTAGTCCTCGATCGTCATCGACAGGGCCGGCAGCAGCTTGTGCACGCCCTTGCCGGTCAGCGCCGAGAGCTTGAGCACGGGCGCGTCGCCGATGAAGTGGAGCCGCCGCTCCACCTGGTAGGTCACGTCGGCCCGCTGCTCGGCGTCGAGCACCTCCCACTTGTTGAGGAGCACGACGACCGGGCTGCCGGCGGCGTCGATGCGCTCCGCGAGGCGCTGGTCCTGCGCCGTCACCCCGACGGTCGCGTCGATGACGAGCAGGGCCACATCGGACGTGTCGACAGCCTGGAGCGCCCGGACGAGCGAGTAGTACTCGGTGCCCTCGTCGATCTTGCCCTTGCGACGCATTCCGGCCGTGTCGACGAAGCGGATCGGCCCGTCGGGGGTCTCCACCACGGTGTCGATCGTGTCGCGGGTGGTGCCGGGCAGGTCGTGCACCACGGCGCGGTCCTCACCGATGAGGCGGTTGAACAGCGTGGACTTGCCGACGTTCGGCCGCCCCACGAGCGCCACCGAGAAGATCCGCTCCTCGTCGTCCTCCGAAGGGCCGCTCGTCGTCGACCACGGCGGGCGCGGGGAGCAGGTCCACGAGGCGGTCGAGGAGGTCCCCCGCCCCGCGGCCGTGGAGCGCGCTCACCGGGTGCGGGTCGCCCAGCCCGAGCGACAGCGCCTCCCAGATGAGTCCTTCCCGCCCGTCGTCGTCGACCTTGTTCACGACCAGGAGCACCGGGCCCGCGGCCAGGTTGCGCACGACCTCGGCGATCCGCGCGTCCTCCTCGGTCACCCCCGTGACCGTGTCGATGACCACGAGCACCGCGTCGGCGCCGCGGATGGCCTGCTTCGCTCTGCCGGCTCACCTTGGCGTCGAGGTCGGTCCCGCCGGGCACCCAGCCGCCCGTGTCGACCAGCTGGAACGGCACGCCGCAGCCAGTCGGCCTCGACCTCCTTGCGGTCGCGGGTCACGCCGGGCTTCTCCTCGACGATCGCCACCCGCTTGCCGACGAAGCGGTTCACGAGGGTCGACTTGCCGACGTTGGGCCGGCCCACGATGGCCACGACGGGCAGGCTCATCGGCGCACCGACCGGGGCCGGGACCGGGAGGCCCAGGGCCCGGCGCAGCGCGTGGCCGTCGGTGGCCACGACCTCGACGGGCCGGGGCAGGTCCTCGGGCCGGGTGCCGTCCAGGAACCGGCCGTTCGAGAGGCACACGTCGGGCAGCAGGTAGCGGTGGCCCTCGGGCTCGGTCGGCCAGCACGCGGGCCAGGTCCTCCCCCACCAGCAGGCCGGTGACCGAGGTCGTGCCGCCGAAGAACTCGTTCGCCACGGGCACCACGCGCACGTCGGTGACGTCGAGCGCGGCCACCAGCGGCGTCGAGCACCCGCGCGCCGAGCTCGCCGGTGAGGATCGCCACCGGAGCGCGACGCGACGGCCGCACGTGCAGGAGCTGGTCCGCCGTCGCCCGCGGCCCCCGGTACGGCTCGAAGTCGGCTGGCTGCGCCCGCCGGCGTCGGCCCAGGCGAAGAAGCCGGCCTCGACGCCGGTGCACCTCCTCGGCGCGCCCGAACAGCTCCTCCTCGAACGTGCGGGCCATGCCGATGCCGTCCTCGTGCATCGGGAAGCCCTCGTACGCGTCGGCGGGCGGGAACGGCCGCTCCGCGAGCAGGTAGTACTCGTCGGACGCGAACACGAGGCGGCGGCCGAGCACGGTCCGGAACACCTCCTGCCAGTCCTCCACGCAGTCGACGACGGCCGCCGCCTCCGCCACGGTGTGGGGGCGCATGCCCGCCTCGGTGTTGTACCGGCTCACGCCGAGCGGCACGACGCACAGCGAGGCCAGGTCCGGGTACCGGTCGAGCACCCCCGCGAGCGTGTCGTCGAGCACGGCGCCGTCGTTGCGCCCGGGGCACACCACGACCTGCCCGTGCACCTCGATGCCGTGGTCGAGCAGTGCGCGCAGCCACCGCAGGCTCGTGGCGCCGCGGCGGTTGCGGAGCATGTCGGTCCGCACGTCGGGGTCGGTGGCGTGGATCGACACGTTGAGCGGGCTCAGCCGCTCGGTGACGACCCGCTCGAGGTCGGCCTCGGTGAAGCGGGTGAGGGTGGTGAAGTTCCCGTAGAGGAAGCTCAGCCGGTAGTCGTCGTCCTTCTGGTAGAGGCTCGACCGCAGCCCGGGCGGCAGCTGGTAGATGAAGCAGAACTCGCAGTGGTTGTCGCAGGTGCGGACCTGGTCGAACAGCGCCGAGTGCACCTCGACCCCGAGCGGCTCGCCGGCCCGCTTCGGCACCTCGACCGACAGCTCCAGCCCACCCCGCCGCACCTCGAGCGCGAGGTCGGGCTCGTCGACCAGGAACCGCCACTCGAGCACGTCGCGGGGCACCTGCCCGTCGACGGCCAGCACCTCGTCGCCCACGGCCAGGCCGGCGCGCGCGGCGGCCGAGCCGGGCACGACCGCGACGATCCGGGGGGCAGGACACCTATCGAGGATAGGGGCGCACCTGTCGGAGCACCCCGATAGCGTGGACACGATGGCCGTCGACAAGGTGCTCCTCGCCGCTCCCCGGGGCTTCTGCGCCGGCGTGGAGATGGCCATCAAGGCGCTGGCGTGGATGGTGCGGGCCTTCGAGCCGCCCGTGTACTGCTACCACGAGATCGTCCACAACCAGCTCGTGGTCGATCGCTTCCGCGACCTCGGCGTGGTGTTCGTGGACGACGTGGCCGAGGTGCCGCCGGGGCGCCCGATCATGCTCTCGGCCCACGGCTCGGCGCCCGAGGTGGTGGCCGCCGCCCGCGCCGGCGGCGGGTTCGTCGTCGACGCGGTGTGCCCGCTCGTCACGAAGGTGCACCACGAGGTGAAGGTGCGAGCCGGCAAGGGCTACCAGATCGTCTACGTCGGGCACGAGGGCCACGAGGAGGCGATGGGCACGATGGCGGTCGCACCCGACGCCATCCACCGCGTCGAGTCCGTGGCCGAGGTCGACGCCCTGCCCGACTTCGAGCACGCCCGGTCGCGCTCCTCGCCCAGACCACGCTCAGCCACCGCGACTGGGCCAACGTCGCCGACCGCGCCGCGGAGCGGTATCCCGACCTGTGGCGCCCGGGCCGGAGCGACCTGTGCTTCGCCACCACCAACCGGCAGTCGGCGCTCGGCGAGATCGCGAGCCGCTGCGACGCCGTGGTCGTGATCGGGTCGGCCAACTCGTCCAACACCCGCGCGCTCGAGCGGCTGGCCCACGAGTCCGGGCGCGGCGCGCGTGCCTGCGGGTCAACGGCCCCGACGAGCTGCCCGACGACCTCCACGGCATCGTCGGCGTCACTGCCGGCGCGTCGGCCCCCGAGGAGCTCGTCGAGGGTGTGCTCGCCCGCCTCGCCCCCACGAGGGGGTGGAGGAGGTGCGCATCACCGAGGAGGACGAGTACTTCCCGCCGCCGCGCGAGCTGCGCGACCTGCTCGTAGCCGTCGACGTGCTGGCCACGCTGGCCAGCGGCGGGTCGGTCCCCGACCGCCCCGGGCTCACCGACCGCGAGCTCGCCGCCAGCGACGTCCTCGCCGCCCTCGCCGTAGATCTAATCGAAGCGCAGCGTCTCGACGATCTCGAGGCGGGCGGCTCGGCGGGCCGGGAGGAGCGCGGCGAGCGCCGCCAGGATCAGCGTGATGATCGCCAGCGGCGCCAGGAGGCCCCAGGGGTAGACGTACTCGAGGGTGAACCCGAGCGTCGCCCGCTGCGCGTCGATGATCCCGAAGGCGAGCACCGCGCCGAGTGGAGCGCCGAGCACCACGGCGGCGAGCACGAGGGTGGCCGCCTCCACGAGCACCATGCCGGCCCACGCGGCGACGACGGGCCCCGGTCGGTGCGCAGGATGCCGATCTCGCGCGAGCGCGTGAGGACCGACACGACGAGGGTGTTGGCGAGGCCGAGCACCCCGACCACGCCCGGCGATGCCGAGCATCGCGTAGCTGATGCCGAAGAACCCCTGCAGCTGCGCGCGGGCGTCCTCGAGGGTCTGCTCGGTCGTGGACACCGTCGCGTCGTGGGAGAAGCCGACCTCCGCGAGGATGTCCCGCCGCACGCCGTCGGGGTCGGCCCCGTCGTCGAGGCCCGACCAGGTAGCCGTTCGGCCGCCCGGCCCCGAACGCATCGGCGTCGAGCCACGCCGGCCACGAGGCCGAAGCCCTGGAGGAACGCGATAGGTGCCGATGACCTCGAAGTCCCGCACGCCGCTTGCTCGTGCGGACGGCGATCCGGTCGCCGACCTCGACGTCCAACCGCTTCGCCACCGGCTGCGGGAGCGCGATCGCGCCGCCCCGGGCGAGGCCGCCCCGCGCGCTCGCGGTCGTCCCCGTCGATCCAGGGCAGGCTGGCGACCTCGAAGTAGGTGTCCGGGTCGAGCACCGCGAGGAAGGCGCTCCTCGGACTCGTCGCCGTCGAGGATCTCGGCCTGACCGAGGCGGAGCGGCGTCATCGTGCCCGACGCCGGGGATCCCCGCCAGCGTCTGCCTCCACCTCGGGCTCGAACGCGTTCGGGGCGATCACCTGGAGGCCGCTGCCCGACTGCCGGGTCACGACCTCGTCCAGGGTCCGCGACATGGCCGGCGTTCGTCGCCGCGATGGCGATGAGCATCCCGAGCACGACCATCACCAGCGCCAGGGTGTACGCGGACCGGCTCCGCTCCTTCACGAGGTGCAGGACCGCGATGGCGCCCACCCCGGCGCCAGCCGGTGAGTCGCCCGTCCGAGGACCCGCGCCAACGGCCCGAGGACCAGGGGCACGGCCAGCACCGCACCGGTGAGCACGGCGATCACGCCCATGCTGCGGAGCGCGGTCGACCGCTCGCCGAACCCGAGCAGCCCCCGAGGGCGAGGAAGCCGATCGCGAGGACGGGTCGGCCGGACCGGTCGGTCCGCTCGGCCGCCGACACGCGCATCGCCACCACGGGGCTGAGCGCGGCGGCGCGGCGGGCCGGCACCCACGCGGCCACCGCCGAGACCAGCGAGCGCCGCGACGACGCTGATCACGGCCTGCGCGACCGGCAGCCCGATGTCCCCGGCGTCGAAGTCGAACAGCGACTCGCTCAGCCCGAGGACCCCGAGCGCGATCCCGTACCCCAGCACGAGCCCGCCGATGCTCGCGATCGCGCCGAGGGTCAGCGCCTCCACGACCACGATCCGCCGAACCTGCCGTGGCTGCGCGCCGAGTGCCCGCAGCGTGCCGTGGTCGCGCACCCGCTCCGCCACGGCGAGCGAGAACGTGAGGAACACCAGGAAGCCGCCGACGAACAGCGCGATGGCCGAGGTGAGCGTGAGTGCGGCGTTGACGCTCGTGATGAAGGTCCGGAACTCCTGCGCCGCCTCGCTGGCCGGCTGCATGAGCAGCGACGCCGCCGATGCCGTCGCGCTGGTCGTCGATCCAGGTCTCGGGGTCCACCCCGTCGGCCAGGACGACCTCCACCCCGTTGAGCACATCACCCCGACCGTGGAGGTGCTGCCCCATCTCGAGCGAGGTGTAGGCGACGTCGGGGACGACGCCGGCGGCCTCCTCACGGAGGCGACCCACCACGAGCAGGGGGACGGTGCCGTTCGGGGTCGCCACCTCGACGCGGTCGCCCACGTCGACGTCGTACTCACGGCCCACGCCGGCCGCGATCACGAGCTCCCGGGCGCCCCGCTCCGGCAGCCTGCCCTCGGCCAGGGGCAGACCGACCAGCTCGTCGACGGCTGCGAGATCGGTGCCCCGCACCAGGATGAAGTCGTCGTTGACCAGCGAGCCCTCGCTCGCCTCCAGCTCGTCGAGGGACCGCTCGTGCGTCACGAGGCTGGTGCGGAGGGTCGTCTGCGCCACGACCCGTTCGACGTCGGGGAGGGCCTGCACCTCCTCGACCACCGCGGCGGGCATCGTCGCGTCGAAGCTGCCGGGTGCGCCGACCAGGACGTCGACGTCTCCCGAGGACTCGTGCACGATGCGGTCCAGCGAGGAGGTCATGGCGTTGGACGCGACCAGCACGCCGAAGAGCACGGCGACGCCCAGCGCGATCCCACTGGCCGTGAGCGCGTACCGGGCCTTCCGTCGAGCGAGGCTCCTCCGAGCCAGCGCGTTGAGGGACCTCATGGCGTCGGCTCGGCCGCCGTGCCCTCGAGCCAGCGCATCACCGCGCGGGTCCGGTCGGCGTGCGCCACGCTCCCGTCGGTCCCCGCGCCGCGTCGCGGCCCAGGTCGAGGCGATCCGCGAGGCGACCGTCGCGCAGCCCCACCACGGAGTCCCCGAACGCAGCGATCCTCGGATCGTGCGTGACCATGACGATGGTCTGGCCACGTGTGCGCTGGGCCTCGACGAACAGCTTGAGGAGCTGTGCGCCGGTCGCGTGGTCGAGGTTGCCGGTCGGCTCGTCGGCCAGCAGCACCGAGGGCTCGATGAAGAGCGCCCGGGCGATGGCGACCCGCTGCTGCATCCCGCCCGACAGCTGCGAGGGCAGCTTGTGCCGGTGCTCGGTGAGGCCGACCAGCTCGAGGACCTCGTCCCGGTGCTCGGCGGTACTCCGACTCCGGACGCCCCGCGATCACGGCGGGCAGGGCCACGTTCTCCTCGGCGGTGAGGACCGGGATCAGGTTGAAGAACTGGTAGACGATCCCGACCTCGTCGCCCCGGAGCCGGGTCCGCTCGTCGTCCGGGAGCGCGCTCAGGGGCCGGCCCCCCAGGTGGACCTCGCCCTCGTCGGGCTGGTCGAGCCCACCGAGGAGGTGGAGGAGCGTCGACTTCCCCGAGCCCGAGGGGCCCATGATCGAGACGAAGGACCCGGCCGGCACGTCGAGGCTCACCCCGTCGAGCACTCGGTTGACCGCGTCACCCTCGCGGTACTCCTTCACGAGCCCGCGTGCGGCCAGCACGGTCCCCCCAGCGGTTGCGCCCATCCTCGCCCTCCACCCCACGTCGGTACACACGGACCGTACCGAGATCGTGTGACAGCCACCCAGAGGGTTTCGTCAGGGTTACCCTTTGGCTCATGAGCGACTGCCACCAGCTTTCGCAGCATGGACGAGTCGACCGCCGAGCAGTGGGCGGTCATCGGGGTCGAGACGGCGAAGAACCAGACCCGGGTCGCGGACCGGGTGCTCGACATGCTCCGGTCCCTCGGCGCGCATCACCGACGGCTTCGCCACCGACCAGCTGACGCACTGCCTGCAGACCGCGACCCGCGCCGAGCGGGCCGGCGCCGACGACGAGGTGGTGGTGGCCAGCCTGTGCCACGACATCGGCAAGGCCATCAGCGTGCCCAACCACCCCGAGATCGCCGCCGCCGATCCTCAAGCCGTACGTGCGGCCCGAGGTGCACACGATGATCCGCGTCCACCAGGACTTCCAGGGCCGGCACTACTACCACCACTTTGGCGGCGACCCGGATGCCCGCGAGCAGCACCGCGCGGAGCTCACGGCCGAGGAGTTCGAGCTCGCCGCCCGCTTCGCCGACGAGTGGGACCAGACGAGCTTCGACCCCGACTACGACACGCTCCCCCTCGAGCACTTCGAGGACAAGGTCCGCCAGGTCTTCGCGTCCGCGATGATCGTCCCGCCCAAGAGCGGCGACCGCTACGCCGACAGCGACGCCTAGCCGGTGGCGGGTTGGGGCGGCCCGCGAGCACCTGGGCCTCGTCGAAGAGGTCGCTGCAGCTCGCCGTGCAGCCGCTCGGTGAGCGTTGCCCACCGCGCTGCGGGGCACACGGCCGCCCTCGGTCGGATCGCGGCGGCGGGATCGGGTCGCCGACCAGCAGCACGAGCTTCGGGTGGGACGCAGCAGCTTGGCCCCCTTCGGCATCATCGTCCTCGCTGCCGCCGATGCCCATCGGCGACGATCGGCACCTGCGCCTTGGCGGCCACGTAGGCCGTGCCGTCGAACAGCTCCTCGATCGACCGGACCCGTGCAGCGGGTGCCCTCCGGGAACATCACGAGCGGGTTGCCACCCTCGACGATGTCCGTGCAGGCCCGCAGCGCGTCACGGTCGGCGCTGCCGCGGTGCACCGGGAAGGCGCCCAGCATCGAGACGAACCGGCCCAGCAGGCCGACTCTTCCAGATGCGAGTCCTTGCCCATGTAGCGCATGTGCCGCCGGGTGATGACCGACGTCAGCGCGAAGTCGACGTTGCTGCGGTGCACCGGCGCCAGGATGAACGCGCCCTCGGCGGGCATCTTCTCCGCGCCGACGACCCGCACCCGACCGATCAGCTTGGCCACCACGAGGATGAGGCCGCGGACCAGCGCGTAGGCGATGCGCGTTGGCCCGGCTCGGCGGGCCGGTCCAGATCTCGACGTCGTCGCCCGGGCGCGGCTCAGCCACCGTCGCCCACCTTCCCTGCGATGACCTCGATGATCTCGTCGACGTCCTTGCCGGTGGTGTCGACGACGAACGCGTCGGGCGCCTCGGTGAGCGGCGACACGTCGCGGCCCTGGTCGAGCGCGTCGCGGCGAGCGAGGTCGGCGGCCACCGTCTCGTAGTCGAGGTCGGTGACCTCCTTCGACCGGCGCTCGGCCCGCACCTCGGGATCCGCGGTCAGGTACACCTTGAGCTCGGCATCGGGGAACACCACCGTGCCGATGTCGCGGCCCTCGAGCACGCCGCCGTCGCGCTCGGCCACCCACTCCCGCTGGCGTCGGACCATCTCGGCCCGCACGTCCGGGTTGGCGGCCACGATGCTCACGGCCCGGCTGACCTCGGGCCCGCGGATCTCGATGGTGGCGTCCACGCCGTCGACCACGCACGCGCGTCGCGGCCCGACGATCAGCTCGAGGTCGCGCACGATCCGGGCCACCTGCTCGGCCTCGGCGGGGTCGATGCCGCGCCGCAGCGCGGCGAAGGTGACGCGCCCGGTACATCGCCCCGGTGTCGAGGTACCCGAGCCCGAGCCGAGCCGGCGAGCGCCCTGGCCACGGTGGACTTGCCCGATCCGGCCGGCCCGTCGATGGCGATCACCCTCACGACGTGCGGGACCCTACCGCGCGGCCCGCGGCCGCCCCGCAGCCGCTCGAGCATCGACCAGTACCCCGGGAACGTCTTCGCCACGCAGGTCGGGTCGGCGATGCGGATCCCTCGCGGCCCGCAGGCCGAGCAGCGCGAACGCCATCGCCATGCGGTGGTCGCCGTGGGAGTCGATGGTCGCGCGGCCGCACCGTGCCCGGGCCGCACGAGGTAGCCGTCGGCCTCCTCCTCGGCGTCGATCCCGGCTCGGCGCAGCTCCGCCACCACGTTGCCCACGCGATCGGTCTCCTTGCCGCGGATGAAGCCGATGCCGGTGACCCGGGTCGGGCTGTCCGCGAACGCGGCCACGACGGCGAGGGTCTGGGCCACGTCGGAGAGCTGCGAGAGGTCGGCGTCGATGCCGCTGCAGGCGACCGGTGCCCGTGACCGTCGTGCGGTCCGGGTGGCGCTCGACGGTGGCGCCCATCCGCTCGAGCAGGTCCACGAAGGCGAGGTCGCCCTGCAGCGAGTCGGTGCCGAGGCCCTCCACGGTGACCGAGCCGCCGACGATCGCGGCCGCGGCGAAGGCGTAGGACGCCGCGCTGGCGTCGGGCTCGATGTGGTAGTCGGTCCCCCAGTACGACGCCGGGCTCGACGACCCAGCGTGTCGGTCGTCGGGCTGGCCCACGTGCGCGCCGAACGCGGCCATCACCGCGATCGTCATGTCGACGTAGGGCCGGGACACGAGCTCGGTGGTCACCCGGACCTGCAGCCCCGTCCGCATCGCCGGGCCCGCGAGCAGCAGGCCGGACAGGAACTGGCTCGACGTGTCCCCGGGCAGCTCCACCGTGCCGCCGGCCAACGGGCCGCCGTGCACCTGGATCGGCAGGTGCCCCGGTGCGCCGACCTCGGTGGCCTGCCCGCCGAGGGCCCGGATGGCCGCCGACGACGTCGCCCATCGGCCGCACCCGCAGGCCGTGGTCGCCGTCGACGCGGGTCGTGCCCGTGCCCGAGCGCGGCGATCGGGAGGAGGAAGCGGCTCGTGGTCCCCGACAGCGCGTGCGTCCACGAGGGCCAGCTGCGCCGTGGGGCGGCCCGGCGCAGCCCTGCACGTCGACGAGCGGCGTCCTCCCAGTGGGCCAGCACCTCCACGCCCAGGGCCTGCAGGCCGTCGACCATGGCCAGCGTGTCGTCGGCCTCGAGCGCGCCGAGCAGCTCGCTCTCGCCGTCGGCCAGCGCGGCGCACGCGAGGGCCCGGTTGGTGAGGCTCTTGGAGCCCGGGCAGCCGCACGACGGCGTCGATCGGCTGGCTCAGCGGGGTGACGGGCAGGGGGTCGGGCAGCGATCGCCACGGCTACTCCAGGGGGAGCACCGACGGGGCGATAGCCGCGCTCCACCAGCCCGGCCCGCAGGCGCTCGGCCTCGGCCCTGCTCCACCACCAGGATCAGCACGCCGGCGTCGCCCTCGCTGGAGTGGGCGATCTCGAGGTCGGCGATGTTGACGTCGAGCGTGCCGGCCAGCGTCGTGACCTCGGCCAGGACACCCGGGTCGGTCGGGCACCGGCACCCGGACCTCGCACACCTTGGCGGCCGGTCCCAGACGGGTGGGCAGGTTGGCCGCGCGCCGCGCGGGCGCTGCTCGAGGACGGCCAGCAGCGCGCCGCGGTCGCCATCGGCCACCACGACCTCCCGCACGTCCCTGAGCGAGGTGATCAGGCCGTCGAGGACCTCGGCGATCGCGTCGCGGTTCTCCGCGCAGATGTCCGGCCAGATGCCGGGGTGCCCCGAGGCGATGCGGGTCATGTCGCGGAAGCCACCCGCGGCGAGGCGCAGCAGGGCGCGGTGCTCCGAGGCCCGTTCGTCGGCCAGCCCCATCAGCGCGGCTGCGGTGAGGTGGGGCACGTGCGACACGACCGCCACCAGCGCGTCGTGCTGGTCGGGGGCGAGGGCCACGACGTCCGCGCCGAGCTCGGACACGATCGCCGTGGAGCTCGGTGTAGGTGGCGTCGTCGGTGGCGTTCGTCGGGGTGAGGACCCACACCGCGCCGGCGAACAGGTCGGCGTCGGCGCCCTCCACGCCCTCCTGCTCCGAGCCCGCCATCGGGTGGCCGCCGAGGAACCGGGGGTCGCCCACCGCCTCGACGATCGACGCTTCACGCTGACCCGACGTCGGTCACGATCCCGCCGCCGGCGGCGAGCGCGGCGCGCGCGGCCTCGGCCACCGACCCGGACCGGCGTGGCCACGAAGGTGACGACCGCGTCGGGGTCGGTCCCGAGCGCGTCCACCGCCCCCATCGCCAGCGCGGTGGCCGGCGGCCCGCTCGTCGGCGTCGTGCCCCGTCACGTGCCAGCCGGCCCGGCGCAGGGCGAGGCCGATGGACCCCCCGATCAAGCCGGTGCCGACCACGGCGGCACGGCGCGCTCGCACGAGGATCTACTCCGGGAGGTCGTCGCGGAGGCTCGACCGCGCCGTGGAGGTAGATGTGGTGGAGCTCGTCGCGGGCCCGCTCCGTGTAGAGGTGCAGCATCACCCGGAGGCACAGCGGCGTGCCCCAGGACACGTCGAGCTCGCGGGCGCAGATCAGGGGCACGTCCCCGAAGCCCGCCTTGCGGGCGCCGAGGGCCGGGAAGGTCGAGTGCACGTCGTCGGTGGCCGTGAAGAGGATGCTGACCACGTCGTCGTGGTCGATGTCGTTGCGCTCGCACATCTGCTCCAGGAGCTCCACGATCCGCTCGTGGACGTGCTCCTCCACGTCCACGTCGACGGTGGTGGCACCACGGAGGGCTCGGAGCACGGACGGCACGGGGGTCGACACTACCGGCGAGGCCTCGCGGCGGTCGCTCGTTCTAGGGCCCGCACCTCGTCCTGCGAGAGCGCCCGCCATGCTCCCGGGGCCAGGTCGCGCTCGGCCAACGGGCCGATCCGCGTGCGCACCAGCCGGCGCACCGGGTGGCCCACCGCCTCGCACATGCGGCGGACCTGGCGGTTGCGGCCCTCGTGGATGGTGATCCGGAGCAGGCGCTCGCCGAGCACCGCCACCTTCGCCGGGGCCGTGATCCCGTCGTCGAGCTCCACCCCCTGGCGCAGCCGGCCGCAGCGCGCCGCGGGCGGGCTCGCCGTCCACCTCGACCAGGTACTCCTTCTCGATGCCGTAGGACGGGTGGGTGAGGCGGTGGGCCAGGTCGCCGTCGTTGGTGAGCAGCAGGAGCCCCTCCGTGTCGGCGTCGAGCCGTCCCACCGGGAAGACGCGGGGTTCGTCCGGCACGAGGTCGAGCACCGTCGGGCGACCCTGCGGGTCCGAGGCCGTGGTGATCACCCCGGCCGGCTTGTTGAGCAGCAGGTGCACCAGCCCTGCCTTGACCCCGATCTGCGCGCCGTCGACCTCGATCACGTCGACCTCGGGATCGACCCGCTGGCCCGGGATCGCCACCGACCCGTTCACCCGGACGCGACGCCGCGTCGACCAGCTCGTCGCACACGCGCCGGCTCCCCAGGCCGGCCTGGGCCAGCACCTTCTGGAGCCGGACGCCCTCCTCGGGCATCGCGGCCACGGCCGGGCTACTCCTCGTCGTCGAACGACGGGAGCGGGAGCGGCTCGGTCGACTCGAGCTCGTCGAGGCGCTCACCGAGCGTGGGCCCCGGCTCGGGACGCAGGCCCGCCTCGAGGTGCTCGACGATGTCCGCGCCGGGCACGAACTCGCTGAGCGACGGGAGCCCGTCGAGGCTCTCGAGCCCGAGCCGCTCGAGGAACAGCGAGGTGGTGCCGAACAGCACCGCGAGGCCGGGACCCGGGTCCTTGGCCACCTCCTCGATGAAGCCGCGGAGCTGGAGCGTGCGCATCACGCCGTCGACGTTCACGCCGCGGATGGCAGCCACCTGCGCCCGTGACACGGGCTGCTTGTAGGCCACGATCGCCAGCGTCTCGAGCGCCGCACCCGAGAGGCGGGCCGACTGCCCCTCGAGGATGAAGCGCTCCACGTACGGCGCGAGGTCCGCGTGGCTCTGGAAGCGCCACCCGCCCGCGACCGCGACGAGCGTGAACCCGCGGTCCTGCACCTGGTACTCGTCGGCCAGCTCCTGGCAGAGCTCGCGCGACCTGCGCCACGGGGACCTCGAGGAGCTGCGCGAGGAGCTGCGGCTCGACGGGCGACTCGGCCACCATCAGGATCGCCTCGACGGCGCGGCGGACCTCGTTCGTGGGGTCAGCCATCGTACGCGTCGACCGGGGTGAGCTCCTCGAGCTCGGAGCGGTCGCGCCCGAGCCACACGATCCGGATCTCACCGAAGGAGCGCGGCTGGTCCAGGTCGACGAAGCCCTGCTTGAAGAGCTCGAGGACGGCGAGGAAGCGGACCACCACGGCCAGGCGGTCGACGAGGGAACCGGTGAGCTCGCGGAAGCTGATCGTGCCGACCAGCGGGAGCTCCTCCAGGAGCTCGATCACCGCGTCGTTCACGCTGGCCCGGATGGGGGCGACGTGGTCGAGGTCGATCCGCGGCACGAGCCGCGGGGTCACCGCGCGGAGGAACGCGGCCCGGAGGTCGGTCGGCGTGACACCGGCGAGCACGTCCGGCGTGAGCTCCACGAACCGCTCGTCGGGGCCGGTGAGCCGCGGGAAGGACCGGCCGGCCTCCCGGGCCAGTCCCTCGAGCGCCATCGCCGCGTCCTTGAACGTCTTGCACTCGACCAGCCGGGTCAGGAGCAGGTCCCGCTCGGACCACAGCCCCAGCTCCTCGTCGAGGTCGAGGTCGTCGGGCCCGGGCAGGAGCCGGCGCGTCTTGAGCTCGATCAGGGTGGCCGCGATCAGCAGGAACTCGGTCGCCACCTCGAGGTTGAGGTGCTCCATCGCCTCGAGCTCGCGGAGGTAGGCATCGACGATGCGGGTGAGCGACACCTCGTACAGGTCCACCTGCTCGCGCAGGATGAGGTGGAGCAGGAGGTCGAAGGGCCCCTCGTACACCGGGGTGGTCACCTCGTAGGCCATCGGGGCAATGCTAATCACACCGGTGTGGTTCCGGAAGCCGTTCCCGGCCCCGGGCAGCCCCCCGCCTACGATCCCCGCCCGTGCCCCGCGTCTTCTCCGGCATCCAGCCCACCGGCGACCCCCACCTCGGGAGCTACCTCGGGGCGATCCGGCGCTGGGTGGACGATCAGCACGAGTACGACGCCATGTACTGCGTGGTCGACCTCCACGCCCTCACCGTGCCCCAGGAACCCGCCGAGCTCCGGACCAAGACCCGCGAGGTCGTGATCGCCCTCGCCGCCGCCGGTCTCGATCCCGAGGTCTGCATCCTCTTCGTCCAGAGCCACGTGGCCGAGCACGCGCAGCTCAGCTGGCTGATGGAGTGCACCGCGTCGTACGGCGAGCTCAGCCGGATGACCCAGTTCAAGGAGAAGGGCGACCGGGCCCAGTTCGTCTCCGCCGGCCTGTTCACGTACCCCGCCCTCCAGGCGGCCGACATCCTGCTGTACGACACCGACCGCGTCCCCGTCGGCGACGATCAGCGCCAGCACCTCGAGCTCGCCAGGGACGTCGCCATCCGCTTCAACTCCCGGTACGGCGACACCTTCGTGGTGCCCGAGCACGCGATCCCCACCGTGGCGGCCCGGGTGATGGACCTCCAGGAGCCGACCCGCAAGATGTCGAAGTCGGTCGACTCGCCCCAGGGCACGGTGCTCATGCTCGACCCGCCCGAGACGATCACCAAGAAGGTCAAGCGCGCGGTCACCGACACCGACGGCGAGGTCCGCTACGACCCCGCCACCAAGCCGGGGGTGGCCAACCTCCTCGAGATCCTCGGCGCCGTGACCGGTGGCGACCCGGCAGAGCTGGCCGAGCGCTACGAGCAGTACGGGCCGCTGAAGGCGGACACGGCCGAGGCGCTGGTGGAGGCGCTGCGCCCGTTCCAGGCCCGCTACGCCGAGCTGTCGGCCGACCCGGCCGAGGTCGACCGGATCATGGCCCGGGGCGCCGACAAGGCGCGGGCCATCGCGACCGTCACCCTCGAGCGCGCGCTACCGCGCAATCGGACTGCTGCCCTGAGGCTCGCGACCGGAGCACGCGTCCCAGCCAGGTCGGAGCCGGGCGGCTTCGCCGACCCGAGCGGAGACACTTGCGGAGGCGAGCCCAGCGCCGAAGGCGCCCGCGACCGGAGCAAGCATCAGCTCAGTCGTCGTCGGCGGCGCAGAGGGCGTCGGCGGCGTCCGGTGGGAGCGTCCACTGCTCGCGCGGCAGGTGGTGCTCGCGCGCCCACGCCACCGTCAGCGGGTCGCTGCCCGCCGCCTCCAGGAGCGCGCTCCCCAGCTCGTCGTGGCGCAGGTAGCGCGCGATGCGCCCGTCACCCGCGGCCGCCCGCTCGCGGCCGCGCACCGCACCGGTCACGGGTGGCCACGACGCGTCCGGGGGTGCGCAGGCCCGCCACCACCTTGCCGACGTCGTGCAGCAGCGCGGCCGCGAGCACCGGACGCGGCGCACCGTCCAGCGCGCGGTCGACCCGCCGGGCCACGCCCACGGAGTGCCGGCGATCCGGGCCCGGCAGCGAGCGCCAGAGGTCGCGCTCCCCCGGCAGCAGCACGTCGTCCACCCAGGTCACGTCCGCCGCGGGGGGTCCGCCGGGTCGGAGGGAGCCGAGGAAGCGGCGCGCGAGGTGGCGGAGCGACGCCAACGGCGTCCTACGCGTGGGCGATGCAGAAGCGGGTGGCCGGCATGGCCTCGAGGCGCGGCTCGGCGATCGTCTCGCCGCACACCTCGCACTTCCCGTAGGAGCCGTCGTCGATCTTGGCCAGGGCCCGCTCGACCTCGTCGAGCTCGGTGCGGAGCCGGGCTGCCAGCACCTTGTTCTCACCCTGTTCGGCGGCGACCTGGCCGGAGTCGGCGAAGTTGTCGTCGAACGAGGGACTGGCGCCGCTGCCGGGCTCGAGGCCCGCCACCTGGCCCGCCAGCTGGTCGCGCTCGGCCTGGAGCCGCTCGCGCAGGTTCGACGTCACGGACTGTTCGGCCACGCCCGAAGGCTACCCGGGTGCCGTCGCGCGTGGGTGAGCGGATCTGTAGACCTCCCACAGCCGCTCGGTGGAGACCAGCGTGTACACCTGGGTGGTCCGGATCGAGGCGTGGCCCAGGAGCTCCTGGACGGCCCGGATGTCCGCGCCGTGGTCCAGCATGTGGGTGGCGCAGGAGTGCCGGAGGACGTGTGGGCTGAGGCGGCCGGCCAGCCCGACCCGCTCCCCGTGGCGGCGCAGGACGTCCCAGGCGCCCTGGCGGGTGAGCCGGCCGCCCCGGGCTCCGAGGAAGACGGCCTCGGCGTCGCCGCGGCGGCGCCAGCGCTCCGGCTCCAGCTCGGGGCGGCCCCCGGGGCCGAGCCACGCCACGAGCGCCCGGACGGCGTGGCCCCCGACGGGGACGATGCGCTCCTTGCTACCCTTGCCGTAGGCCCGCAGGAGGTCGGCGTCGAGGTCGACGTCGACGAGCGACAGGCCGACCAGCTCCGACACCCGCAGCCCGGTCCCGTACAGCACCTCGAGCATGGCCCGGTCCCGGCGGGCGATCGGGTCGTCGCCCGTCGGCGCGGCGAGCAGCTCGCCGACCTCGTCCTCGGTCAGCGCCTTGGGCAGGCCCCGCGGGCACGCGTGGCTGCTCCACCGCGGCCGCCGGGTCCGTCGCGGCGCGGCCCTCCTCGACGAGGAAGCGGTGGAGCGAGCGCACCGCCACGAGGCCCCGGGCCACGGAGGCCGGCGCGAGGCCGTCGGCCCGGAGGGCGGCCACGTGGTCGACCACGTCCTCCTCCGTCGCGTCGAGCACGGAGCGGCCTCGCGCCTCGAGCCAGGTCACGTAGCGGCGCAGGTCGCGCCGGTACGCGGCCAGCGTGTTGGGTGACCGGCCCTTCTCGGCCGCCAGCCACATGAGGAGGTCCTCGACCTCCAGGGGGGTGTCGACCAGGCTCATCCGGCTCGGCGACGCGCGAGTGCGCCCAGCGCCGACGAGCGTCTTGGCGTCCGTGATGCGCCCGTCGTCGGCCCACGGCCATCACGTCGGTCGAGCGGGATGCGCTCGATCGTCATCGCCTGCTCCTCGACGCCCTGCGGGTCGTGGTCCACCTCGGTGAGGTCGGTGGCCAGGAACACCGCGACGGTCTCGTCGCAGTAGCCCGGGGAGTTGTGGAACGTGGCCAGGGGCTCGAGCGTCGCGGCGGCCAGGCCGGTCTCCTCCGACGAGCTCGCGCGCCGCCGTGGTGGCGTCGTCCTCGCCGGCGACGTCGCGTAGGCCGGCCGGCAGCTCGAGGAGGTCCTCGCCGAGGGCAGCCCGGAACTGGCGGACCAGCGTGACCGTGTCGTCGTCGTGCAGCGGGCAGCACCGCCACCGCGCCCGGGTGGTGGACGATGTCGCGCTCGAACTCGGTGCCGTCCGGGGCCCGGAAGGTCGCGCCCGCGCCACCGTGAACCGCGAGCCCGCGCGCCAGCTCCTCCTCGCCGACCTTCGTCGAACCCGGGCACTAGGCGCCGGGCAGCGAGACCGACCCCGACGCCGACTCCCGCTCGTCGTCCAGGTCGAAGAGGTGGGGCGACCGGCCCTCGGCCCGGTCGAGGGCGGCGCGCGATCGAGCTCCCGGAACAGCGGCGCCGGACGGGTGGGCCGGCTCTTCAGCTCGGGGTGGGCCTGCGTGCCGACCCAGTACGGGTGGCCGTGCAGCTCGATGAACTCGACCAGGCGCCCGTCGGGCGATGAGCCCGAGCACACGAAGTGCCCGTCGTCGAAGCGGGCGCGGTACGCGCGGGTTGAACTCGTAGCGGTGGCGGTGCCGCTCGGACACCACGGTCGTCGCCGTAGGCCTCGGCCACCTGCGAGCCGGGCAGCAGCTGGGCCACGTAGGCGCCGAGGCGCATCGTGCCGCCCATGTCGGTGACGCCGCGCTGCGTTCTCCATCAGGTCGATCACCGGGTGCGGCGTGGACGGGTCGAGCTCGCTCGAGTTCGCGCCGGCCAGGCCGAGCACGTTGCGGGCGTAGTCGATCGTCATCATCTGCAGGCCGAGGCACAGGCCGAGGCAGGGGATGTCGTGCTCGCGGGCGTACTGCGCGGCCGCGATCTTGCCCTCGGTGCCGCGCTCGCCGAACCCGCCGGGGATCACGATGCCGTCGAGGTCGTGCAGGCGGCCCTCGGCGAGCAGGCCCTCGACGTCCTCGGCCTGGATCCACTCGACGTCGACCGAGCAGCCGTGGCGGAAGCCGCCGTGCTTGAGCGCCTCGACCACGGACAGGTAGGCGTCGTGGAGGCTCACGTACTTGCCGATGATCCCGATGCGGACGGACCGGTCGGCCGACTCGATGCGGTCGACGAGGATCTCCCACTCGCTCAGGTCCGGGTCGGTGTCCTCGAAGCCGAGGATCTGGCACACGACGTCGTCGAGGCCCTCCTCGTGGAGGACGAGCGGGATCTCGTAGAGGTTGCGGGCGTCGGCCGCGTTGACGACGGCGTCGATCGGCACGTCGCAGAGGTTCGAGATCTTGCGCTTGAGCCCCTCGGCGAGCGGCTCGTCGCTGCGGACCACGATGGCGTCGGGCTGGATGCCGCGGGCCCGCAGCTCGGTGACGGAGTGCTGTGTGGGCTTGGTCTTCTGCTCGGCCACGATCTGCGGCGCCAGCGTGACGTGCACGTAGCAGACCTGGCTCGCGCCCGACGTCGAGGCGGAACTGCCGGATCGCCTCGAGGAACGGGAGGATCTCGATGTCGCCGACCGTGCCGCCGACCTCGGTGATCACGACGTCGACCTCGTCACCGGCCAGGCGCGTGATGCGCCGCTTGATCTCGTCGGTGATGTGCGGGATGACCTGGACCGTCTTGCCGAGGTAGTCGCCCGCGGCGCTCCGCCGCGAGCACGGCCGAGTAGATCGAGCCGGTGGTGGCGTTCGAGTCGCGGGTGAGGTTCTCGTCGATGAAGCGCTCGTAGTGGCCGAGGTCGAGGTCGGTCTCGCCCCCGTCGTCGGTGACGAACACCTCGCCGTGCTCGAACGGGTTCATCGTGCCGGGGTCGACGTTGATGTACGGGTCGAGCTTCTGCATCGTGACCCGCAGCCCGCGGGACTTGAGCAGCCGGCCGAGCGACGACGCCGTGATGCCCTTCCCGAGGGACGACGCCACGCCCCCCGTGACGAAGATGTGCTTGGTCACCGGGGGACCTCCGTGTGCGGATCGATCGACGCAACCACGGGAGCACAGCCTACCGCGGCTCGACCCCCACCCCGCGCACGGCGCCGCCCACCGCCGCCGGGCCCGCTCGGTGAGCTCGGGCCAGTCCACGAACAGCAGCAGGACAGTGCAGCCCCACGCCCAGTAGTCGAGGCCGAGGAACAGATAGGTGGCTGCGTGCAGGGCGACGGCCACGACGGCGTACCAGGGCTGGAGGGACCGGCGGAACAGCGCCACCGGGAACGTCAGCTCGAAGGTGAGGATCAGCGCCCCGGTGGCCTTGTAGGCCCAGGCGTGGTCGGCGACCCAGCGGGCCATCGAGCTCCAGGCGGCCTCCCCGATCGTGGGGCCCCAGAGCATCACCCAGCGCACGTTGTCGCCGATCGCCCAGTCGAGGCCCGAGCGCCGCAGCTTGTGGTAGCCGGCGAGGCAGTAGACGAGCGGCGGCGATGGCCATCGCCGATCGCACCGGCCAGCCGTGCTCGCGCCGCGGCACGCGGTCGGACAGGCGGACCTCCACCGGTGCCAGCAGGAACGGCACCGCGGCCCACAGCAGCAGCAGGTCGTTGTGCAGCACCTTCCCGCGGCTGCCGCGCAGTCCCGCCAGCACGAGGTAGCAGACCCAGGCCACCGCGAACGCCGCCCGCGGGTGACGGCGGAGCGCTGCCGCGAGCGCGGCGACCGCACCGACCACCTGCACCGAGGCGATGACCGTGGCCGACGGCATGCCGGGCAGCCAGCCCAAGATCGGCACGGGGTCGAACAGCGCGTCCTCGAGCCCCGCCAGCTGCCGGTACGGGGCGAACGCGATCCGCACGAAGAGCAGGCGGAGAGCCCCACGTGCGCGACGAGCAGGCGCGCGCCGGTCTCGGGCCCGAACAGCACGTCGTCGAGGCGCGCCCGCATGCGCGTCGGGACGCCGGTCACGGCGCTCTCCCGCAGGTGTGCACGACCTCCAGCGCGACCGGCACCGTCGTCCACTCGCCGTCACTCCGGACGATCCGCTGCCGCGTCGCGGACGATCTCCAGCCGCGCGACCTCCGGGCGCTCGTCCCGGACGGCGCCGAGGAGGGCCCGGCACACCGCCTCGCGACGAGCATCCCTCGCCCGGCCGAGCCGGGACAGCGGCCACTCCGCGTTGCGGTAGCGGAGGGGGAGCTCCTCCAGGCTCACCGGCATCGGCGCCGCCCCTGGTTGCGCGGCCCGCAGCCCCCAGCGCGTCTGGTGGTCGGTGCGGTCCGCGCTGAAGAGCCGCCACGCGGTCAGCGGCCACGCGTCGAAGCCCACCAGACCCGGTACGACCAGCAGGGCGAGGGCCACCACCACAAGGGCGCGGTGGCGCCGCGTCGGGGCCGTGGTGGTCACGGGCTCGCGTCGTCGGCGTGCACGTCGAGGCTCAGGTGCACGAGCGACGCGGTGAGCACCAGCGCGGCCACGCCGCCGACGATCGCGCCCGAGTCGTTCACCGCGCTGCCGAGGACTGCGGCGAGGGCGGCCGCCGACACCCCGATGCCGAGCGTCGGGAGCTGCCCGCGCAACCGGTCGACCGGGCGGCCCGGATACCGCACGAGGAACAGCCCGAACGCGAGCGCGATCGGGATGGCGGCCACCCAGAAGGACGACGTCGAGACCTCGAGGTTGGCGAGCAGCTTGCGCTCCATGATCGACAGGAGCGGTCCGACGCCCTCGTCGCCGACGCGCTCGAACAGCCGCCCGAGGTGGGCCCGCTCCTCGGGCGGGCGGGCGAGGTCGAGGAAGCCGAACGCCGTCACCGCCACGGCCGTGGCGGCCATGCCGAGGAGGACCGTGCGCGCCCGCACCCGCCAGCCGAACAGAAGCGCGGCGAACAGCCCGATCGTCGGCGTGAACGCGAGGATGCCGCCGACGTCGGACCCCCAGATCGGCACGCCCAGCACCACGAGCACCGCCGCCAGGAGGCCGAGCGCGCCGAGCCGGCCGCGCCGGTCCGGGCGGCTGCCGGCCAGAAGGGCGGCGAGGAGGCAGGCCGCCACGGAGAGCTGGCCGTAGGAGTAGTTGCTGATGCCGTAGAGGCGCGAGTTGCCGGTCGGCGAGTAGCCGAAGGCGGCGCTGAGGCTGAGGCGCGACCCCGTCACGACGTCCGCCACGAGCACGCTGCCCATGAGGCAGAGCACGAGGACCAGGTCGAGGTGGCGGCGGCCCGCGCGGCGACCCACCCAGCCGCTGGCCGCGGCCACCGCCACGGCCACGCCGAGCACGAAGGGCCAGTAGAAGCCGATCCCCAGGTCCTCGAGCGGGAAGGCGCGGGCCAGGTAGGACGCCGGGAGCACGGCCAGGTCGGCCCGGGCCGCGAAGCGGATCACCCCAGGCCACGGCCGTCGCCATCGGCCGGCCAGCGCGGCGGCACCGGCGGCCGTGAGCAGGGCCAGGCCGACCACCACCACCATCGTGGTGGGCACCAGCAGCCGCTCGCGGAAGCGGGAGGCCTCGTTGAGGGCGATGAGCTCGTCCACTCGGGAGCCGAGGCCGGCGCGGGAGCCCGACACCTCGGCCGGGCGGCCCTCCATGTCGACCGGGCGACTCGACCCCGAAGGTGTCGAGCACGGTCGGGCCGATGTCGACCAGGGTGAGGAACCCCGCGCGCTGGGTGGATGCAGAGAGCAGGTACCCGGCCTCGGTGTCGGGGCGGCGGAGCCCGACCGCCGTGAGGTCGCGGTCGCCGACGCGGTTGTAGGGCGCGACGACGAGCACGCTGTCGCGGGCCGCGTCGACGGAGGCCAGCAGGCGGGCCACGAGGGCATCCGTGTCCGTCAGCGCCGCGTGCCACAGCGCCGTGAAACGGCCGCGCGACGACCATCGGGCGGTAGCGCAGGGTCCGGGCCAGGTCCGAGGCCTCCACCAGCACCACACCGCCCCGGTCGTCGCCGTCCGGCTCGGCCGCGGCCCACGCCTCGTCGAAGCGGTCGACCACCGCGTCGTCGTCGAGGCGCACGCCGAAGGGTCGCGACGGGTCCTCGAGGAGCGAGGTCCTTCCCGAGCGCGCCGCCGGCGAGCACGCCGTCGCGGTCGACCAGGGCCAGCCCGACCTGGCGTTCGTAGGACGTGCCGATCGAGTCCGTGCCGTCGGCGTTGCCGATGGCGGCCACCGACACGCCGGCCTCGGTCGAGCGTCTCTGCCAGCAGCCCGGGCACGGCGTCGTAGGGCTCGGCGTCGTTGGCCCGGAGGAGCGCGGCCCAGCCGAGGGTCACGAAGCCGCCCTCGGGGGTGAGCCCCGTGCGCCGGGTGAAGATCTCGCCGGCGGCGGACCCGGCGCTCTGCTCCTCGAGGGCCAGCACCTGACCGTCGACGGCGCGCTCGGTCGTGGCCCGCGCACCGGCGGACATCGTGAGGTACGCGTCGCCCGGACCCGAGCGGGCGTTCACACCGCGCGGCGCGAGGTCGGCGAGGGCGGCGTCGGCGAAGAACGCCTCCAGCGCAGGGAGGTCGCGGTCGGCGACGTCGTCCCAGGTGAGCCCGGGCACCGAGATGACGAGCAGGCGGCCGGGTCGCTCGGCGAGGTCCTCCTTCGCCGCGGCGGGACCCGCGGCGCCGGTCAGGACCGCAACGACCACGAGGAGGAGGAGCGCGAAGGCGCTGCGTCGGTGCCCGCTCACGGCCCCGTCCGCTCCCGTCGCCCGAGCCGGTCGAACCAGCGGAGGGGCGCCACGCGATCGATGATGCGGCTGAAGGACACGACCTCGGAGAGCAGGGTGAGGGTCAGGAGCGCGGCGACGGCACCGGTCCGGACACCGGGGCTGGTGCTCAGCACCGTACCCACGCCGAGCGCGCGCGCCCAGGGCATTCGCACCGGTGTCGCCCAGCATGAACCGCTCGCGCAGGTCCCCCGGGAGCAGGCCGACGGCGGCCCCCGCGACGACCGCGAGGGCGATGCCGGCGGCGGCCGTGCCTGCCGCGAGCGCGACCGGCACGTACGCGAGCAGCCCCCACTTGAGGGTCCGGCCCGGCGCGCGGTCGAGCAGGTTGCCGAGGTTGGCGGCGAGCGCGATGAGCGCGGCGTCGAGCAGCACCCGGCAGCGGTCGCTCCCCGTCCGCAGCCCCCGCCAGCACCAGGGCCACCGCCACGCCGCCGCCCAGCTTCACGAAGCCGGTGGTCACCCGACCGGTGAGCGCCGCGGCGAGGTGGCCGCGCAACCCGCGGTCATGGGCGTCACCGAGCAGGTCGTCCACCACGCCGAGGAAGCCGAAGGCGACCACGGCGCCGAGGACGAGCGACCGCGCCGGCGCGGTGGCCGCGTCGCCGATGCCGGCGACGCCGAGCAGGGTTCGGCCGCCGTCGACCGCGATCACGGCAGCCACGAGGAGGACGCCGGCGGCGGTGGGCAGCTCGTGCCCTCGGTGGTTCTCCCGGAGCAGGGTCGGGTGAGCCAGCACGGCACCGGTCGTGGCCAGCAGCGCGCCGGCGGCCAGCAACCCTGCCAGGAGCGCGAGCGCGATCGTCACGACGCCGTCTCCGGGCTCGGCACGAGGAAGCGCAGCACGACGACGGGCGCCACGATGATCAGCATCGTGAAGGGCACGGCGATCGACGAGTCGTTCGTCACGAGGCCGAGCCCTGCGAGCAGGCCGAGACCCGCGAGCGCGGCGACCGTGGGGCGGTGGCGCGGGCGGCCCTCGAGCAACCTCGACCACCGGCCGGTCCCCACGAGCGTGGCGTAGGCCGCCGCCAGCCCCATGGCCAGCGCCACCAGCGCCCACGCTCCGAGCTCCGCGGTGCCGAAGCTGGCCTGGAGCCGACGCTCGAGGGTGTCGGAGAACGTGCTCCAGCGCCCGTCGACGAGGTGCTCGGCCAGACGGGCCAGGTGGGTCTGGCTGCCGTCGGGGCGCAGGCGCGTCGAGGAACGCGAACAGCGAGAACCACGACGCCGCCCGCGGCGCCGAGCCCGACGAGGTGCCGCCAGCCCGGCCGGCGTCCCGCGAGGATCATCCCCGCGATGCCGAACGCGGGCACCATCGCCAGGACGCCTCCGACGTCGGCGCCGAGCATCGGCAGGCCCTCGACCAGCAATGCGATCACGAGGACGGCCAGCGCAGGCCGCACCCCCCGCTCCCCCAGCCGGTCGACGAGGAGCGCGCTCAGCAGCAGTGCCGTGGCGGCGAAGAGCGCGAAGGCCAGGTTGCCCAGGCCGGCGAAGCGACCCGCGACGGCCACCGAGTACCCGAACACGGTGTTGAGCTGGAGGCGGGCGCCGAGCAGCACGTCGACCACGTAGAGCGCGCCGATCGAGCCGAGCACGACGATCGCTCCCAGCCCGGGGCGGCGCCGCTCCACGAGCCATGCCAGCGCGCCGAGGCACGCGGCGACGACCGCCACGGCGAGCAGGAAGGTCGGGGTCCCGTCGCGGGCGGCGGGCACCTTCCCGGCCGCGTAGGTGGCGGGCACCACGCCGAGCGCCGCCAGCGCGCCCGGGCGAACGGCGCGGCGGACGGCGTCGGGGAGCCGGGTGGCCAGCAGCGCGAGGACGACCAGCACCAGGAGCGCGCCGATGATGACCGGCACGATCAGCGGCATGAGGCGGTCGCGGAACGCGGCCGCCTCTGCCTGGTCCACGAGCCGGTCGACGCGATCCGTCGCGTCCTGCGCGGCCGACCTCGAAGGGCCGCCCCTCGACGGCGTCGGGCGCCTCCAGCCCGAGCAGCTCGAGGAGGGTCGGCGCGATGTCGGCGAGCTGCACGTAGCCCGCCCGGCGGGTCGTCGACGAGCGCAGCAGGCCCCCGTCGAGGCCGGGCGCGCGGAGCGCGACCACGGCCAGCTCGGGGGTGGCGCGGGCCGACACCGGCGACACGACGAGCACCGCGTCGTGGGCGGCGTCCACGCGCTCCAGCAGCGCGCCGAGGAGCGCGTCCGAGCGGGTCGAGCGCGTCCGCCCGGAGCACCGAGCGCTGACCCGCCACGGCCCGGGGCCCGTAGGCCCTCGCCCGCGACAGGTCCGACGCCTCGACCAGCACCACGGCCGGGTCGGTGTCCCGCCACACCGCGTCGAAGGCGTGCAGCACCGCGCCTCCATCGAGCCGGCGCCCGAACGGGGCCAGTGGGTCCTCCCGCAGGAGTCCCCGCCCCACGGTCCCCCCCGGCACGATGCCGTCGGAGCCCATGAGCGCCGTGGCTGCGCCCCGCGCGTAGGCGCCGTCGGGCGGTGGCTCGTCGCTCACGAAGCCCTCGGCCGCGTCGGCGTTCGCGATCACCGCTCGGCGGACGCCGGCCTCCGCCAGCAGATCGCCCAGCAGCCCGGGCTCGGCGCCGTAGGACGAGCGCTCGTTGCCGTCGATCGCGGCGCCCACGGGCGAGGTACGCCACGCCCGCCGGGCACGGGCCGAGGCGCCGCTGCAGGATGTCGGAGGTCCGCACCCCCGAGTAGAGCTCGTCGGGGTCGAGCGCCACGGCCACGTCGACGCCCGGCGCCAGCGCGCGGGTGCCGGCCCCGATCGTCAGGTACGCGTCGGTCGTGGACGCCCGCCGCCGGCCGATGCGCGTCGACAGGTCCCCGACGGCGGCGTCGTCGGCGAACGCGTCCAGGTTCGGGAGTCGCGCCGCGCCCACGTCGCTCCACGCCACCCCGGGGAGCGACACGATGAGCACGCGCTGCACGGTCGGGACCGCTTCGATCGGTTCGGAGCCCCGGACGGCGGCAGCCACGACGCCGGTCAGCGCCAGCGCCACGGCGGCGCCGCCGAGCCACACGTCGGCGGTTCACGGCTGGACCTCGGGGACGGCACGGCATCCCCGCGGCGACACGGCGCGTCAACGTGGCCGGGAGTCCGAGCAGCCGGTAGCCGCCGAGCACCACCGCACCGCCGAGCAGCCCGAGGACGGCGAGCAGCACGAGGTCGTGGACCCGCCCGGCCGCGTCGACGAACGGCCGGCTGGCCGTCCATGCCGCGCCGCCGGCGACCGCCGAGACGAACAGCATCCGGCCGACCCCCGCCGGCAGGAGGGACCCGCCGGTCCGGCGGGCGAGGTGGATCCCGAGCACGACGCACCCGACGGCGTACGCCGAGCTGTGCCCCGCGCCCAGGACCGCGACGCGCGCGGCCCCGTCAGCGGTGACCGCGCCGACGGCCATCACCGCGACGCCCGTCACGCCCACGACCACGGCCACCAGGCCCGGCGTGCGGCTGTCGCCCAGCGCGTAGTACGCCCGGGCCAGCAGCAGGAACGCGCCGTACGGGAGGAGGCCCGCCCCGAGCGACGCGAGCGCCGCGGCGAGCAGCCCGGGCGCATCGCCCCGCCACCTCGCCGAAGGACACGACGCGCATCGCCGGCAGCGCGAGGGCGACCATCGCCGCCGTCACCGGCAGCACGAACAGCGCCATCCGCTCGAGCGCCCACCGCACGGTCTCCCGGAACCGCGCCAGGTCGGCGTCGGCCGCCTCGCCGACCAGCTCCGGGAGGATCGCCGTGTGGATCGGCTGGGCGAGGATCGCGTACGGGGCCAGGAAGAACACCCACCCGACCTGGTAGGCGACCACGGCGCCGCCTCCGCGGACGCCCGCCACGACCGCGCCGCCCAGGAGCAGCCCCGCGGCCGGTGGAGCACGACGCCCCACCCCGAGTGGCGCAGCACGGCGTGCACGCGCTCGTCGCCGCGCGGGCCAGGCGGGGCCGCAGCCGGAACCCCGACCGCTCGCAGGCCACGAGCAGCGACGCCGACGAAGGCCACGACGCCGCCGGTGCCCGCGAGCGACGAGCAGCCGCGCGCTCGCCGGTGGTGAGGTCGAACCCGGGTGGCCCGTCGACGGACGCGTGCGAAGAGCGCGAGGCACGCCACCATCACGACGGTGTTGCCCATGGGTGCGGCGACCGTCACCGCGAAGCGCCGGCGCGCATGGAGGACGGCGATCGCGATCGTGCCGGCGGCGTAGAGCACCACCTGGGGCACGAAGAACCGGAGGAGGTGGGTCACGAGCTCGCGCTGGTCGGCTGCGACCGCCGCCGGCACCCCGAGGGTCAGGAGCCGGGCGAGCAGCGGTGCGGCCAGCACACCGGCGAGTGCGACCACGCCGAGACCGGCCAGCGCCACGCCGAGCACCCCACCGGCCACCTCCTCGGCACCGCGCTGGTCCCCCGCGTCGAGCAGGCGCACGAAGGCCGGCACCAGCACGGCGGACAGCGCGCCGGCGGCCAGGAGCTCGAACAGCACGTTCGAGAGGAGGTTGGCCGACTGGAAGGCGTTGCCGAGGTAGGACGTCGCCGAGCACGGCCGCGACGACGAGCACGCGCAGGAACCCCGCCGCCCGGGACACGGCCGCGATGGCGCCCATGCCCGCAGCCGCACGGGCGGCGGGCGTCGCCTGCGTCACGGTTGTGGGCCCGGCGCCGGCAGCAGCCGCGACGCGCCCGGCGCCACACCGAAGTGACCCGACCGCGCCCGCGCCGAGGTCCTCGAGGGCCAGCACCAGCGCGGCGAGCCCCGCCGCGGTGTCCAGGTCGTCCACCGTGGTGATCGCGCAGCCGCGTCAGCTCACCCGTGCGGATCGGTCCGACGAACGTGGTGCGCCGCTGCGTCCTCGGTGGCCGGTCCGTCCTCGCCGTCGGGCAGGTCCGCGGCGCCCTGCGCCGCGACCACCGGCGCCACGTCCTCCGCCGACAGCTCGTCGAGGAGCGCGGCCGGCGAACGCCTCGGGACCGTCAGGAGTGCCCGTGCTCGAGACCACGACGTAGCGGGCGCCCGCCGCCGGGAGGAGCACCCGGGCCTCGGAGGCCCCGGAGATCGCCTCGTAGTCGACGAAGCCCGCGTCCACGAGCTGGGCCACGAGCGGCGGCTCGTTCGGTCCCTGGAGCTGCCCGGCCGAGGCCGCCGGCTGGCTCGCTCCGGCGAGCAGGTCGGCCATCCGGATGGCCGAGTTCCGCCGGAGCCGATCGACGTCCTTGGTCGTGAGCCCGAGCAGGCCGCTCAGCTCGTCGACCTCGTCGTCGTCGTCGAGCACCCACCGGTCCGTGAGCCACCAGGTGCCTGCCACCTGCGCCCGCCGCGTTCCCGAGCGCGTCCACCGTCGCGGCGACGAGGGACTCGTCGGTGCCCTGGGTGGCCACGACGAGCACGGGCAGCGCTTCGAGCCGGCCCGCGAACAGCTGCTCGGGCAGCTCGGCCTCGAGGTCGGCGTCACGCCCTTCCAGGTGGTCGAGCCGCTCGCGCAGCGACCGGTTCTCCGCGTCGCGTCTCGCGCACCCGGAGCTCGACGTTCGTCGAGCTGGCTCTCGAGGGTGTCGACGGTGACGCGGTCGAGGAAGGTCGACCCCAGCGTGAGGCCGATGCCCAGCGCGAGGAAGACCGCGGTGATGCTGATGATGTGGTAGCGGAGGTTGATCACGGGCGGCCTAGGAGGTGAGGGTGAGCCAGTAGCCGCGCAGCACCAGGCGCACGGGTTCGCTGATGAGGGTGATGACCACGAGCGTGAACACCGCGGACAGGACCAGGAGGGCGAGGTCGCCCTTGCGCACGCGGTGCTGGTAGAGGCGGCTCACGCCCTTGGCGTCGACGAGGATCGGCCCGACCTTCATGCGCACGAGGAACGTGGACGCCATCCCGGCGCGGCCCTTGTCGAAGAACTCGACCATCGAGCTGTGGGTGCCCACGGCGACGATCAGCTCGGCGCCCTTCTCGTAGGCCAGGAGCATCGCGATGTCCTCGCTGGTCCCCTCCGCCGCGTACACGACGTGGTCGAGGCCGAGGTCGTCGAGCCGCTTGGAGCCGGGCGCCCGCCCGTCGCGGTACCCGTGCACGACCAGCGTGGCGCCGCACCGCAGCGCGCGCTCCGAGACGGAGTCCATGTCGCCGATGATCAGGTCGGGCACCCGCCCGATCTCGAGCAGCGCGTCCGCACCGCCGTCGACCCCCACCAGGAGGGGTCGCATCTCGCCCAGGTAGCCCGACCGGTGCAGCGTGTCGAGGTCCTCCTTGTACTCGGCGCCGCGCACGACGATGAGCACGTGCCGGTCGCTGCATCTCGAGGTCGATCTGCGGGATGTCGGGGTCGTCCAGGAGGAGGTGCCGCTCCTGGCTCAGGTAGGACAGCGTGTTCTCGGCGAACCGCTCGAGCTCCTCGCCCATCGACTGTCGCGCCGTCTCGATCTGCTCCTCGAGCAGCTGCATGCTCTGCCGGGTGCCCGGTGGCCACCACCTCGCCGCCGATCAGCACGTCCGATCCGGTGACCGTGACGAGCTGTCCCTCCTCGACCGCCTTCAGCACCTCGGAGCCGACCCCGTCGAGGAGGGGGATGCCGGCCGCGCACACGAGCAGTGGGCCGAGGTTCGGGTAGCGCCCGCTGATCGACGCGGCCGCGTTGACCACGGCGCCGGGCCGGGCCTCGACGATGGTCTCCGCCGCGACCCGGTCCAGGTCCTCGTGGTCGATGACCATCACGTCGCCGGGCTGCAGCCGCTTCACGAGGCGCTTGGTGCGCGTGTCGACCTTGGCCACACCGGTGACCCGGTCGGGCACGAGGTCGGTGCGCCGACCCAACCAGTCGCGGCCCGCGCTGACCACTACGCGCCCGTCCGCTCGCTCATGGCGGCAGCCAGGAGCTCCTCGGCGTGCTCGCGGCCCTTCCGGCTGTCGGGCTGGCCCGACAGCATGCGGGTCAGCTCGACGACGCGGTCGGCCCCGTCGAGCTCGCTCGACGCGGGCCACGGTCGTGGCGTCGTCGCTCTCCTTCGTCGACGCTCACGTGCGCGTCCGCGAACGCGGCCACCTGGGGCAGGTGGGTCACCACCAGGACCTGCTGGTCCGCGGCCAGCGCGGCGAGGGACCGACCGACCGCGAGGGCCGCGGCTCCCCCGATGCCCGCGTCCACCTCGTCGAACACGAGGCTGGGCGGGCCCGCCGTCAGCACCAGGCGCAGGGCGAGCATCGCGCGGGCCAGCTCGCCACCCGAGGCGACCTTGGTGAGCGGGAGCGGCGGCGAGCCCGGGTTGGCTGCCAGCAGGATGGCCACGTCGTCGGCGGGGTCCTCGCCCTCGACCGACACCTCGATGCGGGCGCGCTCCATGGCGAGCGCTCCGAGGTGCTCCTCGACCGCGGCAGCCAGGCGTGGCGCGGCCGCCCGCCGTCCGGCGGCCACCACGGCCGCCGCCGCGGCCTCCTCGGCCCGGGCAGCCGCGAGCGCGGCGTCGAGCTCGGCGGCCCGCGCATCGTGTGCCTCGAGCTCGGCCAGGCGGGCGGCGGTCTCGGTGGCGTGGGCCAGCACGTCCGCCAGCGTGTCCCCGTACTTGCGCCGGAGGTCGTGCAGGAGCTGGCGGCGGGCACGCAGCGCGTCGAGACGGGCCGGGTCCTCGTCGATGGCCTCCCCCGTCCGGCGCACCTCGGCCGCCACGTCGGCGAGCTCGGCAGCCAGCCCGCGCAACCGGCCCTCCAGCGCCTCGAAGGGCAGGCGGCCGGCCACCGCGGCGATCGCCTCGCCGAGCGCATCGGCCGCGCCGCGGTCGTCGGTGAGCGCGGCAGTGGCGGCGACCGCCGCCTCGCGATGGGCGACGGCATCGGCGAGGGTGGCCTCCTCGAGGGCGAGGCGCTCGTCCTCGTCGGGCCCGTCGATGGCGGCGGCGGTCAGCTCGTCGACCTGGAACCGGAGCAGGTCGATCTCTCGCGCCCGGGCGCGCGGGTCGCCGCCCAGCCCGGCGAGCTCGGCCTCGACGGCGCGCACCCGGGCGCGCGCCTCGCGCAGCGGTCGCAGGTCGACCTCCCCGAAGCGGTCGAGCGCGTCGCGCTGCACTGCGGCTCCGAGGAGCGACTGGTGGGCGTGCTGGCCGTGGAGGTCGACCAGGCGCTCGCCCCACTCCGCCAGCGCCGAGATGGTGGCGAGGCGGCCGTCCACGTACGCGCGGCTGCGGCCGTCGGCGGGGACGGCGCGCGCGAGCACCACCTCGTCCACCTCGTCGACCCCGACCACGAAGCGGCCCTCCACCCACGCCTCGTCCGCGCCCGCCCGCACCAGGATCGGGTCGGCCTTGCCCTCCGACGAGCAGCTCGATCGCGTCGACGACCAGCGTCTTGCCCGCGCCGGTCTCGCCGGTGAGCGCGGTCATGCCCGGGCCCAGCACGAGCCGGAGGTCCTCGATGACCCCGAGGTCTCGCACCGCCAGCTCCACCAGCATCCGAGGGCTTCCTACCTGTCGTTCAGGCCGAACTTGGCCTTCAGGATCTGGAGGAAGTCCCGCGACGCGAAGGTGACGAGGCGGGCCGAGCGCGGCGCCGCCGTGCACACGATGGCGTCGCCCTCCCCCAGCTCGCCCAGGTTACGACCATCCACGCTCAGGGTCGCCGCCCGATGGCCCTGGACCACCAGGCGGAGCCGGGCCTCCGGATCGAGGACGAGGGTGCGGTCGAAGAGCATGTGGGGCGACACCGGCGTCAGCAGGAGGGCGCGGTGGGTGGGCTCCACGATCGGGCCGCGGGCCGAGAACGCGTACGCCGTTGAGCCCGTGGGCGTGGCGACGATGAGACCGTCCGCCGCGTAGGTGGTGAAGAACTCGTCGTCCACCCACACCGCGAGCCGCACGGTGTGGCCCATCGGCGTCTTCTCGACGACCGCCTCGTTGAACGCCACCTGCTCGGTGACGGCGCCGTCGGCCCGCTCCACGCGCACCGACAGGAGCATGCGCTCCTCGATCACGCCCTCGCCCTGCAGGAACCGGCCGAGCGCCTTCCGGACGCCGCTCGGCTCGACGTCGGTGAGGTAGCCCATCTGGCCGACGTTGACGCCGAGGATCGGCACGCCCGCGCCCGGCGACGAGGTCGACCGTGCGCAGCATGGTGCCGTCGCCCCCGAGGCTCACGGCCACGTCGAGCCCGGGCGCGAGCTCGGCTTCGGCAGGCGCCGAGCCCGCCCAGGTCGGCGAGGTCGGCGTCGGGCTGGGGCAGTCGCACCTCGTGGCCTTCCGCGAGCAGCCAGTCGGCGGCCTCGCGGGCGAGCTCGACGGCCTGGGACCGCTCGTGGTGGAGGACGAACCCGACCGCTGCCACCGCTACCCGCGCTCGCGCCTCGGCCACGGCCGCGTCGAGGAGGTCGTCGAGGCGGGCCGCGGCCGGCCCGGGGGCGCCCATGCGGGCGTGGAGCAGGAACTCGACGTTGCCGTCGGCGCCCGTGAGGGGTGACGCCATGGCGCCCATGATGGCGGTTCCCGCCCCGGCGAGTGCGCCAGCCACCTCGCCCAGGACCCGCCGCCACACGGCCGGGTCGGCGATGACGCCCCGGCCCCGGGACGCCTCCTCCCGCCCGGCCTCGAACTGCGGCTTCACGAGGAGCACCAGGTCGGCGCCGGTCCGCGGCCAGCGCCAGCACGGCCGGGAGCACCGTCCGCAACGAGATGAAGGACAGGTCGGCCACCAGGATCTCGGCCGGCGCGCCGAGGTCGCCCGGCTCCCAGGTCACGGACGTTGGTCCGCTCGCGCACCTCGACGCGGGGATCGGAGCGGAGCCGCTCGTGGAGCTGCCCGTAGCCCACGTCGACGGCCACCACGTGTTCGGCGCCTCGCTGGAGCAGGCAGTCGGTGAAGCCACCTGTCGATGCCCCGCGTCGACGGCCCGACGGCCCTGCACCTCGACGCCGAAGCGGTCGAGGGCCGCGTCGAGCTTCTCCCCGCCGCGCCCGACGAAGCGCGGCGGCGGACCGAGCACGACCACCGCCTCGTCGGGACCGACGAGGCGCGACGGCTTCGCCGCGGGCGCGCCGGCGACGGTCACGCGGCCGGCGGCGATGTGCTCGTGGGCCTGCTGCCGGCTGCGGGCCAGACCTCGACGCACCAGCTCGGTGTCGAGGCGGCGCCGAGCCAGGGGCCTAGGCCTTCTTCGCGGCGGACTTCTTCGCCGTCGACTTCTTCGCCGAGGCCTTCTTGGCCGCCTGCTTCTTCGCCGACTTCTTCTTCGCCGGCGACGCCTTCTGCGGCCGCCTTGCGCACCGGCTCGGTGGCCGTACCGATGAGGCGCGCCAGGCGCGCCTCGGCCTTGTCGAGGTCGGCCTTGCTCACGAGGCCCAGGTTGCTGATCTGCTCCTTCACCTCGCGGCGCACGGTCTCGAGCATGCGCTCGCTGTTCTTGCGGCTGCGCTCGAGGAGGTCGCCGACGGCCTCGCGGGCCTGGTCGGCCTGCACCTCACCCGTCTTCACGAGGTCCTTCACGAGGGCCTCGGCCCGAGCCTGGGTGAGTGCGGTGAACGCCAGCCCGGCATCGATGTACCGCTTCAGCACGTCGTTCTGCGCCATCTGACGAGCCTATGGTCGAGCCCCGATGCTTGCAAAAGTTCGCACTACGGTCGGTCGCGCGTGATCCCGCTCAAGGACGAGAACCCGACCCGCCGTCGCCCCTACGCCACGATCGCCATCATCGTCGCTTGCATCGGCATCTACTTCCTGTGGCAGCCCTCGCCCTTCAGCGATGACGTCGACGACGTCGACTTCGCGATCCACCACGCGGCGATCCCGTGCGAGGTGGTCCAGAACCGGCCGCTGACGATCGACGAGCTGCGGGCCACCTAC
This sequence comes from uncultured Microthrixaceae bacterium, assembly GCA_963806205.1. Classification (GTDB taxonomy): domain Bacteria; phylum Actinomycetota; class Acidimicrobiia; order Acidimicrobiales; family VFJN01; genus VFJN01. The sequence continues at coordinate 13,510 of CAWDXF010000004.1, read as the reverse complement.
GAGGTCGGCCGCGACGAGGCGTGCGACGTCGGCTCCCCGGACAGTCCCGCCGGGGTCCCCGGCAAGTCGATCTGGCTGTCGGTGCTCACATCGATGTTCCTGCACGGGAGCGTGCTGCACCTCGGCGGCAACCTGCTGTTCCTGTGGGTGTTCGGCAACAACATCGAGGACCGGCTCGGCCTGCCGCGCTACCTGCTCTTCTACCTCGTCGGTGGGGTCGCGGCGACGGCCACCCACGTGCTGCTCGACGTCGACAGCACCATCGCGATGGTCGGCGCGTCGGGCGCCATCGCCGCGGTCATGGGCGCGTACCTCGTGTGGTTCCCCGATGCGCCCGTGCGCACGTTGCTCACCGTCTTCTTCATCTTCGTCGTGCGCATCCGCGCCAAGTTCCTGCTCGGCTTCTGGTTCCTGCTGCAGTTCCTCACGTCGCCCAACAGCGGCGTCGCGTGGGCGGCCCACGTCGGCGGCTTCGTGTTCGGGATGCTGATCGGGCTCCTGGTGCTGGCCAGCGACAAGGCCCGGCACGCGCTCTGGGCGAGCGATCACCGTGACGACGCCCGCGACCGGACCGGCGGCGCGGGCTACGGCTGGTACGACCGCGACCGCTAGCGGGCCAGCTCGGCGGACACCGCGGAGGGGAGGTCGGGGTAGACGGCGTCGGCATCGGCCGATTCGGCCTCGGCCGCGCTCGTGGATCCCGTGAGCACCAGCACGAACCGGTAGCCGAGGCGCCGGGCCAGCCCGCCGTCGGTGTCGGCGCGGTCGCCCACCACCGTCCCGGTCGGACCCAGGCGCGACCGCACCAGCTCCGCCATCGGCGGATGGGGCTTCCCGGCCACCACGGCCGTGACACCGCTGGCAGCCTCCACCGCCGCCAGGATCGCCCCGCCGCCCGGGATCGGGCCCTCCGGCGTCGGGTACGTCGGGTCGTCGTTGGTGCCGATGAGCCGCGCCCCGCGCCGGACCGCGGTGGCGGCACGGCGCAGTCCCTCGTAGTCGAAGTCGAGGTGCAGCCCCACCATGACCACCGCTGCGTCGCCGTCGCGGACCGGGACGGCGCCACGTTCCTCCAACGCCTCCACCACCCCGGGACCCGCACAGACGTGCACGCGCTCGCCCGGCTCCACGAGCCTGGCCGCGGCCATCGCAGAGGTGAGCACCGCGCCCGCCGCTTCGACGCCGATCCGGGCGAGCTTCGCCTCCGCCTCCCCCACCGGGCGGCTCGACAGGTTCGTGCAGAACACCACGTCCTCACCTGCCGCGCGCAGCGCGGCGACGGCCTCGACCGCTCCCGGGATCGGCTGGTCGGCGAGCCACACGACGCCGTCGAGGTCGAGTGCCCAACCCATCCGGTCAGCCTGACAGACTCGGACCGTGCCCCGTTTCGACCCGTTCCCGGGCATCCGCTACGACCTGACCCGGTCGGAGCTGGGCCGCGTGCTGGCTCCCCCCTACGACGTGATCGACGAAGCGCAGCGCGCCGTGCTGGCCGCCCGCGACGAGCACAACGCGGTGAAGATCGACCTGCCCAGCGCGGCCGACGGCGACGAGCGCTACGAGATCGCCCGCTGCCTCCTGCGCGACTGGCTGGCGGACGGCACGCTGGTCGCCGACGAAGGGCCTTCGTTCACCGTCTACCGCATGACGGCCACCGACGACGCCGGCGTCGAGCGCCACACCACCGGCGTGATCGGCGCGCTGGAGCTCAGCCCGCCCGGCACCGACATCCTCCCCCACGAGCACACGACCCCGAAGGCCAAGAGCGATCGGCTCGACCTGCTGCGGACCTGCCGCGCCAACCTCTCCGCGATCTGGGGCCTCTCGCTGGCCAAGGGCCTCACCGACCTGCTCCCGACGGACGCACCGCCCCTCGGCGACGTGGTCGACGAGGACGGCGTGCGCCACACCGTGTGGCGGGTCGACGACGCCACCGCCTGCGCGGCGATCAGCGCCGCCGTGGCCGAGCAGCCGGTCGTGGTGGCCGACGGCCACCACCGCTACGAGACCTCGCTCGCCTACAAGGCCGAGCGCGCCGAGGCCGACGGGGATCCCGGTCTGGCCGGGGCCACGCTGGCCTACGTGGTCGAGCTGGTGGAAGACGAGCTCACCGTCCACGCCATCCACCGGCTGCTCGCCGGTCTCCCCTCGGGATTCGACCTCGAGGCCGCGTTCGCGCCGTGGTTCGAGTCCGTGGGCCCGCCGCCCGAGGGCGTGCCCACGACCACGGCGATGGTCGACCAGGGCTGTCTGACCCTCGTCCTCCCCGATCGCGAGGTCCTCCTGCTGCCGCGGCCCGACGCGCTGGCCGACGCCCGCGACCTCGACTCGAGCCGTCTCGACGTGGCCCTCGCCACCCTGCCCGAGCACCAGCTCACGTTCCAGCACGGCGTCGCCAACGTGCGAGCCGCCGTCGAGACCGGCGCGGCCCAGGCCGGCGTGCTGCTGCGCCCCGCCACGGTCGCGCAGATCGAGGCCACGGCCCACGGCGGCGAGCGGATGCCTCCGAAGACCACGTTCTTCCACCCCAAGCCCAAGTCCGGCCTGGTCTTCCGCCTGCTCGGCTGAGCTGGGCCGATCGGTCGCTAGTCGGACGGCGGTCGCACCAGCCAGCCGCGGCGGTACTGGTCGTACCAGCTCACCCCGACGATCCTGAGGTCGTCGTCGATCGCCTGCGGGATGGCGAGGTCCCACACCGGTCCCCGCGCGGCAGCGGGTGGGAGTGCGTCAGCCGACCTCCCAGGTGGCGCCGGAGCGCAGGAGCGACTCGAGGTCACCGGCGCCGCGGGACTCGACCTCCGCGGCGATCTGGTGCGACACCTCGGCCCCGTACTCGAGCCGGTTGACGGCGCGGAACACGCCGATGGGCGTCGGTTCGGACGGGCCACGCGCCAGCCGCGAGAGCATGAACGCCACGCTCGGGTCGATGCGGGCCTCGTCGTGCACGAGCAGCGCGTCCTCGCCGACATCCGCCACCTCGACGATGCGGGCACCGTGCTGCGCGTCGAGCATGACGCCGTGCTGACCCTCGGCCCCGAACCGGATCGGCTCGCCGTGGCGCAGCGGGATCAGCATCTCGTCACGAGCCGACTTCGCGGTGACGTCGTCGAAGGCGCCGTCGTTGAAGACGTTGCAGTTCTGGAACACCTCGACGAAGGACGAGCCCTCGTGCTCGTGCGCCCGGCGGAACGTCTCGATCATGTGGGGGCGGTCCATGTCGTGGGTGCGGGCCACGAAGCTCGCCTCGGCGCCGATGGCGACCGAGATCGGGTTGAACGGGTGGTCGAGGCTCCCGAAGGGCGTGGACTTGGTGACCTTCCCGAGCTCGCTCGTGGGCGAGTACTGCCCCTTGGTGAGCCCGTAGATCTGGTTGTTGAACATCAGGATGGTGAGGTCGATGTTCCGGCGCAGGGCGTGGATGAGGTGGTTGCCGCCGATCGACAGGGCGTCGCCGTCGCCGGACACGACCCAGACCTTGAGGTCCGGCCGCGCCATGGCGAGGCCGGTCGCGATGGCCGGGGCGCGCCCGTGGATCGAGTGCAGCCCGTAGGTGTTCATGTAGTACGGGAACCGCGCGGCGCAGCCGATGCCCGACACGAACACGGTGTCCTCGCGGCGCACGCCCAGCTCGGGCATGAGCAGCTGCACGGCCGACAGGATCGTGTAGTCGCCGCACCCCGGGCACCACCGGACCTCCTGGTCGCTCGACCAGTCCTTCCTCGTGGTGACCGGGATCGGCTCCGAGACGGTCACGGCGTCAGCCCTCCGAGCGTGTCGAGGATGGCCTGCTCGAGCTCGCCGGCCGTGAACGGGACGCCCCGCACCTTGGTGACGGACTTGGCGTCCACCAGGAACTGGGCCCGGAGCAGCACGGACAGCTGGCCGAGGTTCATCTCGGGGACGAGCACCCGCGGGTAGCGGGCGAGCACGTCGCCCAGGTTCCGCGGGAAGGGGTTCAGGTGGGTCAGGTGGAGCCGTGCGATGCGGCGACCGCGGTTGCGCACCCGCCCGACGGCGCCGTCGATCGCGCCCCAGGTCGAGCCCCAGCCCACGACCAGGAGCTCCGCGTCGTCGACGTCGCCCTCCACGACCACCTCGGGGATGTCGTCGGCGATCCCCGCGATCTTCGCCGCGCGCAGGTGCACCATCCGCTCGTGGTTGTCCGAGTCGTAGCTGACGTTGCCCGACCCGTCCTCCTTCTCGAGCCCGCCGATCCGGTGCATGAGGTCCGGCGTGCCGGGCAGGGCCCAGGCCCGGGCGAGCGTGTCCGGGTCGCGGAGGTAGGGCCAGAACACCTCCTCGCCGTCCGGGTTCGTGTGGTTCGGTGCGGTGGCGAACGTCGTGGAGATGTCCGGCAGCGTCGCCACGTCGGGCAGCCGCCACGGCTCGGTGCCGTTCGCCAGGTACCCGTCGGACAGCACGATCACCGGGGTGCGGTACTTGATCGCGATGCGCGCCGCCTCGATCGCGACGAGGAAGCAGTCGCTCGGGCTCTTCGGCGCGACCACCGGCAGGGGCGACTCGCCGTGGCGTCCGTAGAGCGCCATCAGGAGGTCGGCGGCCTCGGTCTTCGTCGGGAGGCCGGTCGAGGGGCCGCCGCGCTGGATGTCGATCACGAGCAGCGGCAGCTCGAGGCTGACCGCCAGCCCCATCGACTCCGCCTTCAACGCCATCCCCGGCCCGCTCGTGGTGGTCGCCGCGAGGTTGCCGCCGTAGGCGGCGCCGATGGCCGCGCCGATGCCCGCGATCTCGTCCTCGGCCTGGAGGGTGCGCACGCCGAACCGCTTGTGCTTGGAGAGCTCGTGGAGGATGTCCGACGCCGGCGTGATCGGGTAGGAGCCGAGGAACAGCGGCAGCTGCGACAGCTGGCTCGCGGCGATGAGGCCCCACGCCAGCGCGGTGTTCCCGTTGATGTTCGTGTAGGTGCCCGGCGGGAGCGCGGCGGGGTCGATCTCGTACGGGTGGTCGAACAGCTCCGCCGTCTCGCCGAACGCGTGGCCGGCCTTGAACGCGGCCAGGTTGGCGTCGCGGACCTGGGGCTTGGCGCTGAAGCGCTGCTCGATCCAGGCGATCGTGTCCGTCACCGGGCGCGTGTACATCCACGACACGAGGCCGAGCGCGAAGAAGTTCTTCGAGCGCTCCGCGTCCCGCGGCTTCACCCCGAGCGACTCGACCGCGCCCTGGGTGAGGCTCGTCATCGGCACCTCGAACACGGTGTAGGCGTCGAGGCTGCCGTCCTCGAGTGGGTTGCCGTCGTAGCCGGCCTTCGTGAGGTTCCGCTCCTCGAAGGCATCGACGTTGACGATCACCGTGCCCCCGGACTCGAGCCGCGGCAGCTCGTTGCGCAGGGCGGCGGGGTTCATGGCCACGAGCACGTTCGGGGCGTCGCCCGGGGTGGTGATCTCGTGGTCGGAGATGTGGACCTGGAAGGCGCTGACGCCGGCGAGCGTGCCGGCCGGGGCCCGGATCTCGGCCGGGAAGTCGGGCAGCGTCGGAGGTCGTTGCCGAACAGCGCGCTCGCGCTGGTGAAACGATCACCGGTGAGCTGCATGCCGTCGCCGGAATCCCCGGCGAAGCGGATGACGACCCGATCGAGACGCTCGGGTGCGGACGGGGCGCCGGTTCGCTCGGCGGTGTCGGACAACTTGCGGTGCACCCCCCGGTGACCGTCCGTCGCGCCGTTGCGACAGACCGATGTCGACGTCGACCTTATCGCCGCCGCTCGGGCCTTTCGCGCCGCCGGGCGGCTAGGTGAGGGAGGCCTCGTAGATGCTCTTGATCGACGAGTCGAGCAGTGCGTCGAACTCCTCGTCGCTCTGGTCCGCCGACAGACCCTCGGTGAGCGCCCGGGAGAAGCTGGCGATCACGCCGGGGTTCCGGGCCAGGCGGTCGTTGGCCTCCTCCCGGCTGTAGCCACCGGAGAGGGCGACGACCCGGAGGATGTTCGGGTGGGCCACGAGCCCGGAGTAGAAGCCGTCCTGCTCGGGGAGCGTGAGCTTGAGCATGACCAGCTGGTCCGCGGCCAGGGCGTCGAGCTGGGCTCGGATGGCGGCCTCGAGCAGGGCCTCGGCCTCGGCCTTCTGCGGGCTGTGGATGTCGACCTCGGGCTCGATGATGGGCACGAGGCCGTGGCCGAGGATCTGGCGGCCGACCTCGAACTGCTGGTCCACCACCGCGCCGACGCCCGCCGGATCGGCCAGCTTGCACGACCGACCGCATCTTCGTGCCGAACACGCCCTTGGCCACGGCCCGCTCGAGCAGCGCGTCGAGCTCGGGCATCGGCTTCATCACCTGGGCGCCGTCGACCTCGTCGGCCAGGCCCTTGTCGACCTTGAGGAACGGCACCACGCCCTTGACGTTCCACAGGTAGTCGGCCGACCCGCGACCCTCGATCTCGCGGTCCATCGTGCCCTCGAACAGGATGGCCCCGAGGACCCGGTCGCCCGTGAAGCTGGGGCTGGTGATGATCCGGCTGCGCATCTCGTGCATCCGGGTGAACATCTCCTCGTCGTTCGAGTAGGCGTCCTCGCCGACCCCGTAGAGCTTCAGGGCCTTCGGCGTGCTGCCGCCGCTCTGGTCGAGGGCGGCGATGAAGCCCTTGCCGGCGCGGACCTTTGCGACCTGCTCGTCGTTCATGGACCCATCATCGCGGATCGGCGGGGGCCCGGCATCACGCCCCGACCGGGCCGGCCCGGCATCATCAGGAGCTCGGAGTCAGCACTCGTCTTCGCCGGCCTGGCGTCGCGATCAACAAGACCGGAGCGCACGAGGCCAGCCTGCCGGGTGGGCACCGCCTGACCGAGGTGACCACCTCGGTGCGGCTCTGGGTGGCGCCGTCCGCCTGGAAGAAGCGGCGCCGCGGGTACGGCCGATGACGAGGGCTCCTCGCCCCTCGGCCAGCGCTCGACGCCGGCAGCCTGATGCGCCGGCGTCGAGCCACGCGACGCACGAGCTCGGCCGGCGCCGTCAGCCGGCGTCGGACGGCGAGCTCCGCGGCGCGAGGACGAAGCTCGCCGTCGGCGAGGGGCGAGCTCCGGGCACGCGGCTCGAGCGCGGCGGACGCGCCCGGCGAGGTTGGGCCGGCGCGGTCAGGGTGGAGCTGGACCTGGGTGCGTCCGAGGGTGCGGTAGCACGGCGCGTCGTGAGGGGGAAGGGCCGGCGACCCTAGGGCGGAGTGGTGTGACAGCCCGCTGCTACCGGAGCGCCCGCAGGCGGGCGGCGACGTCGCCGAGCTCGGGATCGGCCGCGGCCACGACCGCGAACAGCTCGCGGGCCTGCGGGCACGTCGCCGGCCCGCTCGTGCAGGTCGGCCAGCGCGTACGCCACGCGGAGGTGGTGCTCCTGGGGCCGCTGCGCCGGCGGCTTGGCCGCCTCGAGCACGGCGATGGCGTCGGCCAGCCGGCCCTGGTCGGCCAGCGAGCCGGCATAGACGATGCGGCCCTCCGCCACGAGCGGCGGCGCTGGGCGACGCGGCCCGCAGGTCCTCCCACAGCTCGGCCACGCGGTCGTGGCGCCCGAGGGCGCGGTAGCAGTCGGCCAGGACGGGGTGCTGCTCGGTGCTGCCGGTGAGCTGCTGGAACGCCTCGAGCTCGACGACCGCCTGCTTCCACCGACCCAGTCGGTAGTAGGTCAGGCCGAGCAGCTCGCGCACGGACACCGCGGTGGGCGCCGACTCGGCCAGGGGCCGCAGGATGCGGCGGGCCTCCTCGAAGCGCTCCCGTGCGAAGGCCCGGCTGGCGTCCTGCAGGCGCTCCTCGATCTTGGTCGAGCCGCGCCGGCGCCGACGGCCTTGCGCAGGGACGCGTCGTCGACCGGGCGGTCCTCCGCGGGTGCCCGGCGGCGGGCGGTCGCCGCTCGGCCGGCGCCGCGTCGCGGCCGCGGTCCGACCGCGCCCGACGGGCCTCGCCCCGCACCTCGCCCTCGTCGATCCACTGCTCGGGCTCCCACGCCGGCCGCCGGCCGCGGCGCGGAAGGCCTCGCGAAGCGCGCTGCCGGCGGGTTGCCCCGGCCCGCTCGGGTCGCGGAGCCGGCCGGCGCCCTTGCGGGCGACCCCACCCCAGCCCGGCCTGCTTGCCCTTGGCGTCGTCGCGTGTCGCGGCGCCTCGGCCCGCCGCTTCCACGGCCGGCCCCTCGCCGGCTTGGCCTCCGGGCTCGGGCGCGCCGGACGCTCGGGCGCCCCGCGGTGGGTCGGACGAGGGGGCTTCGGGCATGGAGAGGCGAGCCTATCGCGGGGTCGAAAACGACGAAGGACCCCCGTCTCCGGGGGTCCTTCGCATCAGTGCGAACTCGGCGGCGTCCTACTCTCCCAGGGCCTCTCGACCCAAGTACCATCGGCGCTGGAGGGCTTAACTTCCGTGTTCGGAATGGGAACGGGTGTGACCCCTCCGCCATGGCCACCGAAACCTGTTGTCAAGGAGCGCGGCCGGCGCTGGGTGATGCACCCAGGCGCGGCTCCTTGCAGAACTCCATAGCGAGCACGAACATGTTTGTCGATCCAAGCCCTCGGCCGATTAGTACCGGTCGGCTGAACACATTGCTGTGCGTACACCTCCGGCCTATCAACGTGATGGTCTGTCACGGGCCTTACCTGGTTGACCCAGTGGGAAACCTCATCTTGGAACGGGCTTCGTACTTAGATGCTTTCAGCACTTATCCCTTCCGCAGGTCGCTAACCAGCAGTGCCCTTGGCAGGACAACTGGCACACGAGAGCTGCGTCCGTCCCGGTCCTCTCGTACTAGGGACAGCCTTCCTCAAGTTTCCTCCGGCTGCAGCGGATAGGGACCGAACTGTCTCACGACGTTCTAAACCCAGCTCGCGTACCGCTTTAATGGGCGAACAGCCCAACCCTTGGGACCTGCTTCAGCCCCAGGATGCGATGAGCCGACATCGAGGTGCCAAACCTTCCCGTCGATATGGACTCTTGGGGAAGATGAGCCTGTTATCCCCGGCGTACCTTTTATCCGTTGAGCGACGGCCCTTCCACAAGGAGCCGCCGGATCACTATGGCCTACTTTCGTACCTGCTCGACTTGTAGGTCTCGCAGTCAAGCTCCCTTGTGCCATTGCACTCGACGCCTGATTGCCAACCAGGCTGAGGGAACCTTTGCGCGCCTCCGTTACGATTTAGGAGGCGACCGCCCCAGTCAAACTACCCGCCTGGCACTGTCCCCCATCCGGATCACGGACGAAGGTTAGAGTCCCGGCATACGCAGGGTGGTATTTCAAGGTTGACTCCACACTGAGCTAGCGCCCATGCTTCCAAGTCTCCCACCTATCCTACACAACGCATACCAAAACCCAATACCAAGTTGTAGTAAAGGTGCACGGGGTCTTTCCGTCCTGCTGCAGCTAACGAGCATCTTTACTCGTACTTCAATTTCGCCGGGTCTGTGGTTGAGACAGTAGGAAAGTCGTTACGCCATTCGTGCAGGTCGGAACTTACCCGACAAGGAATTTCGCTACCTTAGGACGGTTATAGTTACCGCCGCCGTTTACCGGGGCTTAGGTTCAGAGCTTCGCTTTGCAGCTAACCCTTCCCCGTAACCTTCCGGCACCGGGCAGGCGTCACAGCGTATACATCGTCTTACGACTTCGCACGCTGCTGTGTTTTTAGTAAACAGTCGCTTTCCCCTGGTCACTGCGGCCCCCTCGAGCTCCGGACGCAAGGTCCGTCACCCTAATGAGGCCCTCCTTCTCCCGAAGTTACGGAGGTATTTTGCCGAGTTCCTTAACCACAGTTCTCCCGATCGCCTTGGTATTCTCTACCTGCCCACCTGTGTCGGTTTGGGGTACGGGCGCCGTGCCAACTAGCTAGCGGCTTTTCTCGGCAGCATAGGATCAATCACTTCGCCTAAACGGCTCGGTATCACGTCTCAGGCTTGATGAGGCCCGGATTTACCTGGTCCTCGCCCTACACGCTTACCCCAGGACAACCATCGCCTGGGCTGATCTACCTTCCTGCGTCCCCGCATTGCTTGCCTCCTTCGAGTGGGTCGGTTCGTCCCGAAGGACAGCCCCTTAGCAACTCGAGCTCAGCATTGGCGCGGGCACGGCGGTACCGGAATATCAACCGGTTGTGCATCGACTACGCCTCTCGGCCTCGTCTTAGCTCCCGACTCACCCTGGGCGGATTAGCCTTCCCCAGGAACCCTTGGGCTTTCGGCGGAGGGGTTTCTCACCCCTCTCTCGCTACTCATGCCTGCATTCTCACTCGACCACGCTCCACGACGGTTCACACCGCCGCTTCGCAGCGAGATCGACGCTCCCCTACCACTCCTGCTTTGCAGCAGAAATCCGCGGCTTCGGCTCTGGACTTGAGCCCCGTTACATTGTCCGCGCAGGATCACTCGACCAGTGAGCTGTTACGCACTCTTTCAAGGGTGGCTGCTTCTAAGCCAACCTCCTGGCTGTCTGTGCAATCCCACATCGTTTACCACTTAGTCCAGAATTAGGGGCCTTAGCCGGCGGTCTGGGCTGTTTCCCTTTCGACCAACGAAGCTCATCCCCCGTGGTCTCACTGCAGAGCTCTAGAGCCATGGCATTCGGAGTTTGGCTGGGGTCGGTAAGCTTGTAGGCCCCCTAGCCCATCCAGTGCTCTACCTCCATGGCTGAACACTCCACGCTGCACCTAAATGCATTTCGGGGAGAACCAGCTATCACCGAGTTTGCTTGGCCTTTCACCCCTACCCACAGGTCATCCCCCATGTTTTCAACCATGGTGGGTTCGGTCCTCCACGGGGTCTTACCCCCGCTTCAACCTGCCCATGGGTAGATCACTCGGCTTCGGGTCTACAGCATGCGACTGAACGCCCTGTTCAGACTCGCTTTCGCTCCGGCTCCCCATCACTGGTTAACCTCGCCACACACCGTAACTCGCAGGCTCATTCTTCAAAAGGCACGCCATCGCGGCCAGGGCAAGCCCTGACGACGCTTTGACTGATTGTGGACCAACGGTTTCAGGTACTATTTCACTCCCCTCCCGGGGTACTTTTCACCATTCCCTCACGGTACTGTTCGCTATCGGTCGCCTAGACATACTTAGCCTTACGAGGTGGTCCTCGCAGATTCACGCCGACTTGCACGGATTCGGCGCTACTCGGGATCCTGACTCGAGGCTGATGACTTTCGTGTACAGGGCTCTTACCTTCTGTGGCGCGCCGTTCCTGAACGCTTCCACTAGCCATCAGCTTGGTAACTCGATGACGGTTCTGGTGCACCGTCTGTCAGTCCCACGACCCCGACGTGGCAACGCCACCAGGCTTGACACCACGTCGGTTTAGGCTGTTCCCTTTTCGCTCGCCGCTACTCAGGGAGTCGCTGTTGCTTTCTTCTCCTCAGGGTACTGAGATGTTTCAATTCCCCTGGTTCCCTCTACCGGCCCTATGTGTTCAGGCCGGAGTGACACCCCATGACGGGTGCCGGGTTTCCCCATTCGGACATCCACGGATCAAAGCTTGGTCGGCAGCTCCCCGTGGCTTTTCGCAGCCACCCGCGTCCTTCATCGGTGCTAGGCGCCAAGGCATCCACCGTTGGCCTTTTGTAGCTTGGAAGAACAAAGATGCTCGTGCTCGCTATGCAATTCTCAAGGAGCGCTGGACCGAAGCCGTAGACGCAAGAGCGCCGGCCTCGGAGGCCGGCGGAGCTTGCACTGCGCAGAGGGATGCTCCCTCAAAACAGAAGAGAGGACGGGGCGAGTGATCAACTCGGGAGTTCTGCTCTGATGAGCGGTACTCCTTAGAAAGGAGGTGATCCAGCCGCACCTTCCGGTACGGCTACCTTGTTACGACTTCACCCCAATCGCCGATCCCACCTTCGACAGCTCCCTCCCAAGGGGTTGGGCCACTGGCTTCGGGTGTTACCGACTTTCGTGGTGTGACGGGCGGTGTGTACAAGGCCCGGGAACGTATTCACCCCGGCGTTGCTGATCCGGGATTACTAGCAACTCCAGCTTCACGGAGTCGAGTTGCAGACTCCGATCCGAACTGAGACCGGCTTTATGGGATTCGCTCAACCTCGCGGTCTCGCAGCCCTTTGTACCGGCCATTGTAGCATGTTTGCAGCCCTGGACATAAGGGGCATGATGACTTGACGTCGTCCCCACCTTCCTCCGAGTTGACCCCGGCAGTCTCCTACGAGTCCCCGCCATTACCCGCTGGCAACATAGGACAAGGGTTGCGCTCGTTGCGGGACTTAACCCAACATCTCACGACACGAGCTGACGACAGCCATGCACCACCTGTGTAGGGCCCAAAAGGACACCGTATCTCTACGGCTTTTCCCTACATGTCAAACCCAGGTAAGGTTCTTCGCGTTGCCTCGAATTAAGCAACATGCTCCGCTGCTTGTGCGGGCCCCCGTCAATTCCTTTGAGTTTTAGCCTTGCGGCCGTACTCCCCAGGCGGGGTACTTAATGCGTTAGCTTCGGCACGGAATCCGTTGATAAGACCCCACACCTAGTACCCAACGTTTACGGCGTGGACTACCAGGGTATCTAATCCTGTTCGCTCCCCACGCTTTCGCTCCTCAGCGTCAGTGCCAGCCCAGAGCGCCGCCTTCGCCGCTGGTGTTCCTCCTGATATCTGCGCATTTCACCGCTACACCAGGAATTCCACGCTCCCCTACTGGACTCTAGTCACGACAGTATCGGGTGGCGTCTCCAGGTTGAGCCTGGAGGTTTCACACCCGACTTATCGAACCGCCTACGAGCTCTTTACGCCCAATAAATCCGGACAACGCTTGCCCCCTACGTGTTACCGCGGCTGCTGGCACGTAGTTGGCCGGGGCTTCTTCTGTGGGTACCGTCTTGGTTCGTCCCCACTGAAAGCGGTTTACAACCCGAGGGCCTTCATCCCGCACGCGGCGTTGCTGCGTCAGGCTTTCGCCCATTGCGCAAGATTCCCCACTGCTGCCTCCCGTAGGAGTCTGGGCCGTGTCTCAGTCCCAGTGTGGCTGATCGTCCTCTCAGACCAGCTACCCGTCGACGCCTTGGTGGGCCGTTACCCCACCAACTAGCTGATAGGCCGCGAGGCTCTCCCGGAGCGGAATCCATTTCTTCACCAAGCCATGCGACTCGGTGGAGACATCCGGTATTAGCTCTCCTTTCGGAGGGTTATCCCGGTCTCCGGGGCAAGTTCCTCACGTGTTACTCACCCGTTCGCCACTAGGTCTTCCCCAGTGTTGCCACTGGATGGACCTCGTTCGACTTGCATGTGTTAGGCACGCCGCCAGCGTTCGTCCTGAGCCAGGATCAAACTCTCCATCGAGACCTCAGAGCCCGCCACCGAGGTGGTGGACCCGTCGATCGGTGTTGAAGAGCCGGCGATCCCGGGACCGCGGAGGCTCCCGTTCTTTTGCCGACTGGCACCAGAACGGCCAGCACTACTGCTGTCCGTATTACGGTGCATTTCATTCTTTGAACGGCCGCAGCGACCCCCGAGGGGCCGGTGCAGTCGCCCGCACTCGCCTATTCGTCCTCTCTTCTGTTTTCAAGGAGCATCGACCACGCGGACGT
>CAWDXF010000003.1:0-806770 GCA_963806205.1 uncultured Microthrixaceae bacterium | reverse complement strand
TCAGCGCCAAGTCCGGCAGACGTGATGTCAGCGTGGAGGTCTTCGGGACCGTTCGGCCAGGCCGAATCGCTGTGCGGGTAGTCCATTTCCCAGCAGATGTTCCCCGACCCGATCCGGTCGACGAGGTGGACGCCGACGGGGTCGGAGATGAAGCACAGAAGGACGTTCTTCAGAAAGCGCTCGGTCGGCGTCATGTCACCGAGGTCTTGCCCCGTCCAGTGGTGGTGCATGTCGTAGGTGCGCTCGATCCGGTCGAGGAAGTAGGGGACCCAGCCGATCCCACCCTCGGAGAGCGCGATCTTGATGTTCGGGAACTCCTTCAGCACCCGGCTCCACACCAGGTCAGCGGCCGCTTGGACGATGGTCATCGGCTGGAGGGTGATGAGCACGTCGATCGGTGCGTCCGGGGTGGTCATCGCCAGCTTCGACGACGACCCGATGTGCATGCAGATGACCGTCCCGCGCTCCTCGCAGGCCCGCCAGAACGGATCCCAGTACGGGTCGTGGAGGGTCGGCTGTCCGAGCGGCTCGGGGTTCTCGGGGAAGGTGATCGCGTGGCAGCCCATGTCCGCCAGGCGGTGGACCTCCTTGGCGGTCTGCTCGGCGCTCCAGATCATCGGCACGCCCAGCGGGATGAACCGTCCGGGGTGCTTGCCGCACCACTCGTAGACGTGCCAGTCGTTGTACGCCTTCACCATGGCGCCGGCGATGTCATCGTCGTTGGCAGACATGAACACACGGCCTGCGAAGCCCGGCATCGACGGGAAGCACAGTGAGCCGACAACGCCGCCAGCGTTCATGTCCATCACGCGCTCGTCGACGTCCCAGCAGCCCTTGCGCATCTCGTCGAGGCGAGTCGGCTCGATGCCGTACTCCTCGCGAGGACGCCCGGCGACGGCGTTCAAGCCGACGTTGGTGATCTCATGCTCGTAGTAGTACCAAGCAAGCGTCCCGTCCTCGCGCTCCCTCAGCTTTGGCGCGAACTCCTGATACTTGGCGGGAAGATGGTTGTCGAAGACGTCGGGTGGCTCGACGACGTGGTCGTCGACGCTCACCAGGATCAGATCGTCGTTGTCCATTCGTCCCCCAGCTGTGTCGGCCACAGAGGTCAGCCGCCGTCGATCAGGTCTGCCCAGCCAGCTTGGTGTCGGCCGGTGTATCGGGCTCCTTGGAACCCACCGTCGACGTTGAGCACCTCGCCGGCGAGATAGCTGGCTCGGGGGCTCCCGATGAGGACCAGGGGCCACGCCTGCTCCTCGGCGCGGGCGTAGCGACCGATGGGGCCGACGGCTTGATCCACGACATCCTTCGAAGCGAAATCATGGAACGCGGGCATCATCGCCGTGTCGGTTGGCCCGGGGTTGATGCAGTTGATCCGGATGCCCAAGGGGGCGAGGTCCGGGTACCAGTACCCGACCCATGCGTCTACGACCCACTTCGAGAAGAGGTAACCGCTCCAGGACCACTTCTCGTCGTTCGCTTCCAGCCAGGCCACGGCCTCGTCGAAGCCCTTCGTCTCCAACAGCGGGCCGATCGTCTCCATCTGGTCCCACCACCCGACGGCGGCCGAAGATGAGATGGCCGAGATCGAGGAGCCCGGGGGCATCTTCGGTACGAGCTGCTCGGCCAGGTGTCGAGCGCCGACGAAGTTGACGCGCATCGTGTCGAGCTCCGAGAACGGGGGCCCGGGCAACCCGGCGCAGCTGAACAGGCCGTTGACCTCCCCGTCGATGGAGGCGGCGGCTGATTCGATCGCCGCGGGGTCGCGCAGGTCGACCTCGATGAAGCGAGCGACCGACACCGGGGAGGGTTTGATGTCCATGGCCGTCACCGTCGCACCGAGCTCGACGAGGATCTCCGCGGTCGCCGCGCCCATCCCGCTGGCTGCTCCCGTGACCACCACTGAGGCACCCTGATATCCAAGAACGTCCACCATTGGGTGGCACCATAAGATGGTATCTACTACCTTTGCAAGGGGATGGCACCGGTGACCGAGCTCGGAACTACGCCGAAGCGGACGCGACGACCGAGAGGGACGCCGCGCCTTCTGCTTCTGGATTCGGCCCGCACGCTGTTCGCCAAGCAGGACTACCGAAGCACCACCACGCGAGAGATCTCGGATACCGCAGGGGTGCTCGAGCACCTGCTGTTTCGGCAGTTCGGATCCAAGGCGGCGCTCTTCAAGGAAGCCGTCGTGGTGCCGTTCATCGAGCTGGTCGAGGATCTCAACGGTCGGTGGGAGTCGATCGAGCCGGGGCGTGACAGCTCTGAGGCGGTCGCACGTGAGTTCCTGGGTGCGCTCTACGACCTCTTCGTGGACAACCGCGGCTTGGTGATGACGCTCTGGACGGCGGACGCGCTCACCAAGGAGGAGCTCGCCGAGACGGGCATCGCCGAGATCGATCGCGCGCTCGCCGTGCTCGGTGACCTCGGCGGACGAGGGGCAGACATCCTCGGCGTCGATCGGAGCTCCCGAAACCTGGCCGCCCGATCGACGGTGGCCATGGTGGCGGGGATGGCGGCGTTTGGTGCGAGCTTCTTCGGCGGGAAGCGCGCACCTCGAGACGCCGTCGTCGAGGAGCTCGCCCAGGCGACGCTTCACGGCTACCTCCACCGGGGGGAGTGAGAGCTACCCGAACACGCTGCGATCGGGGACCGTCACCGGGAGATCCAGCGAGCTCAACAGACCTGAGGGTGCGTCGACAACGAACGGGACGGCGTTCACGATCCGCATCGCGGTGGCCGTCATTGCCGCTTCGCCGGCGTCGTGACCGGCTGGCGGACCAAGCGTGAGACGACACTCGATGTCCGGGTCACCCTCGATGGCGACCATGTAGGTGGCGTCGTTCTCCGAGTTGGGCCAATCGGGCGCGACATCGCGAGCCATCCGGATCACATGATCGAGGACGATCGCTTCCTTGCCGTTGACGATGCCGGTGGCCGTCGTCCGCACGGCGCCCACGGTGCCGGCTGGCACCGTCCCGAACGCAACCTCGAGCTCGCGGGGGGTGATCTGCCGGTCGAGCCTCCCTTGGATCTCGTCGAGCTCTACGCCGAGGCCCCGGGCGATCAGCCGAATCGGTCCCTCCCACACCATGGGGATGACCCCCGGCCACGCGATGAACGGCTCGAAGTCGAGGTCACGTGCGAACCCCAGACCGTCCATCATCGCCTCGGCCACCGGGTAGTGATCGTTGAGGGAGACCTCGATCAGCCGCAAGGTGCGGATGTTGCTCGACAGGGTCGTCAGCGTGAGTGCCAGCTCGTCCGACGCGAACCCGGGAAAGATCCCGGACGCATAGAGCGATGCATCACCTGCGCGAGCGGCGGCCTCCAGCCGAACACGAAGTGCTTCATCGGCGGCTGGCGGAAACACCAGCTCCGTGGAGGTAGTCGTCACAACGTTGATCCCGGCTGCTAGCAACCGCTCGTAGTCCGGGACGGCACCGCCCCCGCGTTCTGGCCCGCTTGCTGCGTAGATCACGCAGTCGGGTCGGAGGGCGATGAGCGCATCGACGTCGCCGGTTGCCGGGATGCCCAGCGAAGAGATGCCGGCGAGCTCACCCGCATCTCGTCCTACCTTGTCCGCGGTGTGGACCCAGACGCCCACCAGATCCAGGTCCGGGCGTCGGGCGACGGCGCGGATCGCGTTCGATCCCACCCCTCCGGTGGACCACACAACAACGCGCTTCGGCGGCATGGCCGGCTCCTTTGGGAAGGGGGATCAGGCGCTGGCCCGGCGGACCGCTTCGGTCGCGCGCTCGAGGTAGGGCCACGCGAGGTCGGGCGGAAGACCGCCGCAGAGCGGGACGAGGGGAAGCAACGTCCCCGTTCGCACGAGTTGCGTCGCCTCATCGACGGTCACCACGCGGTACGCGACGGATTCACGGAGCTCCGCCACGGTGGTGGCCGTGCTGATGCTGGCGACCGATGTCTCGCCGGGCCGGTAGGAAGCTGCCGTCATCGCGTCATGCAGCAGGTAGGACCCGATCTCGTCCCACGCCTCGTCGACGTCGTCTGCGACGAACATGACGGTGACGAGACCCTGAGCTGGGATCTGGAGGAACCCGGGCTCGTGGCCGGCCTCCCGACACGCAGCGGCATACGCGTCGGCCAGGCCGTCGGTTGGGGCTTGGGCGATCATGCCCAACCCGAACCGACCCGCTCGGCGGGCGGCCGCCAGGCTTCCGCCACCGATGAAGAACGACGGGCCGTCACCCGTAGGGCCGGGGCTGATGACCGTTTGTCCGATGGTCGCGCCGTCCGCCCGGAGCAGACCGAGGAGCTTCGCCAGTTGCGCATCAGCGCGCTGACCGCGATCCGCCATGGGGATCCCGAAGTGCTCGTACTCCTGCAGTCGATGGCCCAGGCCGAGGACGTAGGAGACGCGACCTCGACTGATGATGTCCAGCACCGCGATGTCTTCGGCGAGCCGCACGGGCTCGTAGAACGGAAGCACGAGCGCGGCCAGCATGATGGCCAGGTCCTTGGTGCGGGCGGCCATCGCAGCCGCCAGCATCAACGGAGAGGGCAGATGTCGGTCGGCGGTGCCGTGATGTTCCGAGAGAACCGCCACCACGGCTCCGCGACCGTCTGCCCAGGCGACCATGTCGATGGCAGCCGAGTACAGATCTTCGATCGGGGCCCCCTCGAGCGGGGCGCGCATGTCGAAGCGAAGCGTGAACACCGTTGTTGCTAGATCTCAGGTCGGACGGGCAGGTAACCCCAGCCCCGGACGCTTGCCGTATGGGCCATCTGGCCGCGATCGAGGTCGACCTCCCAGGCGGGCCAGCGCCGAAGGATCTCCTCGAGAGCGACGCGGCCCTCGAGGCGCGCCAACGCAGCACCGAGGCAGAAGTGGAGGCCGTACCCGAAGGCGAGGTGAGCTCCCTCGTCTCGGTAGACATCGAATGCATCGGGGTCGGTCCAGTGGCGTGGATCGCGGTTCGCAGCGCCGTTCAGGAGGAGCATGATCGATCCTGCTGGGACCGTGTGCCCGCATACCTCCACGTCGTTCTGTACCCATCGCGCCTGCGCCGGCGACGGCGACTCCAGCCGTAGAACCTCCTCGATGCCCGCGGGTACGAGCGACGGGTCAGCGACCATCAGCCGACGCTGATCGGGGTGCTGAGCCAACAGCTGCATCGTGAAACCGATGAGCCTCGTCGCCGTTTCGTTGCCTGCGCCGGCGACCATGCTGGCGTAGGTCACCACCTCGTCCCTGGTGAGGGCCCGACGGGAGCCGTCCGGTTCGTCGACCTGTGCGTTCAGCAGCTCGGTCATCAGGTCGTCACCTGGGTTCTTGGAGCGCCACTCGACGTAGTCACCCAGGACCGACAGCACGGCATCGAACGATGACGGGTCGAAGTCGATCCCCGATCCATCCGTCGTGATGTGCTCGTCGGTGGTCTTTCGGTACACGTCCTGGACCGACTCAGGGATGCCGAACAGGAACCCGATCGTGCGCAACGGGATCTCGACACCGAACTCGCTGATGATGTCGAACTCGTCCCGGTCGAGCAGGGCATCAAGGGCCTGCACGGCGTAGTCGCGAACCAACGGCTCGAGGTCGAGCATCCTCCTCGGAGTGAATACGCGGGACAGCAGCCCGCGGTGGGCGTCGTGGATCGGTGGGTCCTCGAAGAGCACGATGCCCGGCGGGATCTCGACGCCCGCCTTCACGATGTCGAGGACCGTTCCCCGTCCGGACCGGTACGTGTCCCAGTCGAGGAGAGCAGGTCGTACGTCGTCCCATCTGCTCAGGGCCCAGAACTCGTGCTCGGCGTTCCAGTAGAGCGGGGCCTCGTCCCGCAGCTGGGTCCAGGTCGGGTACGGGTCGTTGTCGATGTCGATGTCGTACGGGTCGTACCTGATCGCAGACGTCGGAGGGCTCGGTGTCACGGTCATCCTTAGGGGGTCATCTCGGGGTCGCCGCCGAAGCCGCCGTGGAGCGGCTGATCCTCGACGCCGGGGAACAGCTGCTCGGTTGGCCCGGCCGTGACGTCACCGCGGAGCTTGGTGATCAGGTGGGGGGCAAAGACCGAGGCGTAGAGGGCATGGCCGACGACGATCACGGCGGCGACCGACAGGGCGAACGTGCCCGTGGGGGTCTTGGCACGACGGGCTGCCCAGATCTCGATCACGTTGCGACCTTCGTCGTCGGTCCGTCCGAGCAGGTACGCGAACGTCATCATCTGCAACGCCATGGCCACCGCGTCGTAGACGGGGTACTGGTGCTTGGTCCCTTCGAAGATCGCGAGACCCGGAATGACGCGGCCGTAGGAGAAGACACCCAGACGGGCGCCGAGCAGCGCGTTGAAGCAGAACGCCCATGCGAAGCCGACCCCGAACCCGACGCCGAGCAGTGCGTATGGACGTCTCCATCCGTACTTGGCGGCTGCCCTACGGCCCAGGCCCGCTCCGATGAAGGCCGGGAGCACGAAGTAGGAGATGTACCCGATCGGCACAGAGGAAGGCAGGCCGCCCCACGTGGCGTTCAGGGGCCACCACGACGGCATCCGAGGGAGAGCTGTCGGGAACTGGGCGTACATGGCCCAGTCGTACGGCGCTTCGATCCAGGAGATCGCCATCGCGGAGACCGAGACGAGAAGGAGCGGGTGGGCCCGACGTTGCTTCCAGCTCAGATAGGCGCCGGCCATGAAGAACGCTGCGCCACCCACGTACGCGAACGTGATCGATGCAATCAAGAGCGGCGTGAGCTCGTCATTCATGGCTTGTGCTTCCGATCGCCGCGCGCCTCGGGGTCGAATCGCCACACCAAACCCACGATGATCACGGCCACGGCGAACAGCGAACCGAGCATGATTGCCTGCCCCACGTCCCACCCCCTGTAGATGGCGTGGGCTACGTTAACCCAAGAAGGTAGTGGGTGCTCTCCAAGCACACGCCCGCTCGACCCCCTCGGGCTCGACCTCTACCTCCACCTCGACGGACCGTCAGGTTCGGCGTGGGGCACGTCGAGCCGGACGTTGAGGGCTCGCGCCTCGAGCGTCGCCAGCGTTGGCTCCCAGCTGGGCCGAGGGTCCCACCGAGGGCCTTGAGGGTCTCGATGAGCTCCTCGTGGTCGAGTCGGCGAGCGGCCTCGTCGAGCCGGCGAGCGGCCTCGTGGTCGCGAGCCTCCTTGATCGAGATGGTGAGCCAGTGGGTGAAGAACAGCAGCGCACCGACGGTGGAGAGGGCGGCGCCGAGCAGGCCGCCGGAGATCACGTACGGCACCTGTTCCTCGACGAACGTCGTGCGCGAGGCGCCGATCCAACCGAGGATGATGGTGCCGATGCCGGTGGTCATCAGGGTTGCAGCGGCCCCGACGAGTAGGCGTGGGTGGCTCAGAACGGAGTGCCGAGCGGACGCCAGTCGGTCCGCACCCTCGACGAGCTGCTCCTCCCTCGCCTCGATCGGGGCGCCCGAGCTCAGGATCGAGCTGGGTGTCGGCCGGAGGTCGATCGGGTCTGTGGTCGTCATGAGCGCTCCCATGGGCAAGCGTCCTGGTCGGTCGCGAGTTGCAGGTCGGCGAACCGGGCCAGGCGGTTGCCGATGAACGGTTGGAGGATGAGCAGAAGGGCGGCCAGGGCGGCGAACCCGGGGCTGCCGGGCTCCGCCGCGGTGGCAACCGGCGCCAGCGCCGCGGGTGGCGTCTGTGGCGCCGCAGGCGAGGTGAACGACGGTGCCGGTCGTGCGGCCGCTGGGGCCGAGGCGCCCGGTGGCGAAGGCGCCGCAGTTGCCCCCCGCGGCGTCGGGGTACGGGCTGCGATCGCCACGCTGCCGCGCCCGATCTCGATGGTGGTGATGTGGTTGGCCCGAGCGATCGCGAGGAGGTCCTCGGGGCTCGGGACGCCGGGGATGATCGGTTCGATCGGGGGGAGGGCGTTGAGGATGTCCGAGAGCCCTGGGGCGGTGCTGGCCGAAGCCCGGATCTCCACGCGGAGGCCGTTCGAGGCCAATTGCCCGGCATTCGCCACTTCGACCTCGGAAGGACCGGGAAGGGTGATGGTGATGCCCAAGGGTTCGAGGATCGAGCTCAGATCGATGCCAGCAGCCCGCACCTGATCGTCGTCGATCTCCACCGGCGTGCCGGCGAGGGACGCCCCGGTGACGACCGTGCCGCCCGACACGGTGGTCTCGGTGCCAGTTGAGGTGGCGGTGAGATCGGTGATGATCGACTTGATCTGGATGAGCCCGAGGATGTTCAGACTGCTGATCTCCGAGCGGGCGTGCACCTTGACCGAGGAGCCGTCAGTGGTCGTGTCGGCGTAGGAGGCCAGCGAGCCGATCGAGACCACGGCCGGCAGGTCCAGCCCTGGAGCGGTGGCCTCGGCTGTGGAGCTGCCGCCCTTGGCGGTGACCCGGGCGTGGAGACCGGGCGCAGGCGAGGACTCGGCCTCAGGCGCTCCTGTGCCGGAGCCGGCGGTGATTCGGAAGGGCCAGGGCGGGATCAAGCCCTGCGGATACTCGGTGCTCGCCTGAGCAAAGAGGGCGTCGGGGTTGGCCAGAAGATCGCCGGGGTCGGCGACACCGGCCCGCGCGAAGGTCGACGGGCCGCTGGCGATGGTGGCGAGCGCGTCTGGGGCGTTGACGTCGAGGATCGAGGCGGTGGGAAGCAGGCCCTTGGGGTTGTACTCCACGTGGAGGGCGGAGGACCCGGCGCTGCCGGTGAAGCCGCCGAGCACCGGTGCCGGGAGCGCGGCCTCCGCCTTGACGGGGGTGTTGGCGCCCAGCAGCGTCGACGCCGCTACCAGGCCGAGGCCGACACGGATGCCGGTTGCGATCCGGCGACGGGTGGACGAGTGGTGGCGGGGCATGGCGCTAGCTCGCAGTCGACGTGGCCACGTGGACGGATTCGCCGGACGGAGCTCCCGGTCCCGCGTCGGTCAGCGGACTGCTCTTGGTCGGGGAGGAGGACGCGATCGAAGGGGTGCCCCGGCCTCGGCGGATCGAGTTGACGGCGTTGATGATGACGCCGGCGAGGCCGTTGGGCTGGCGGCCAAGGCCGACGGCGGCGGCGCCGACGGCGATGAACACGACGCCGGCGAGGTCGGGGTAGGTCGACTGGCTGTAGTCGAGAAGCGCGAACAGCGTTCCCGCGATGAGGGCGCCAACCACGGTGGTGATGCCGCCGACGTACGCGAGCAGCAGGATGACGATGCTCTGCACCGGGTCGAACTGTGTGCCCTGCACCGCACCGGAGAGACCGCCAAAGAGAGACCCGGCGCACCCGGCGATGAACCCCGAGAGCGCGAAGGCCACCATCTTCGCCCGGCGGACGTTGAGGCCGAGGGTGCCCGCGGCCAGCTCGCTGTCTCGGATGGCCGTGAGCTGGCGACCGAACCAGCTGCGACGCACCGAACCGACGAACACGGCGAGAAGCACGAACACCACGGCGCACCAGGTGGCGAACGCGGCATCGGAGCTGGTGGAGAGGCCGAACACCTCGGGCCGGCCGACCGAGAGGCCGTGAAGTCCAAACACGCGGGGATCGGCCAAGACCATCTCGCGGCCTACGAGCGCGAGACCAAAGGTGCTGAGCGCGAGGTGCAGGCCGCGCAGGCGCACGGCCGGCAACGCCACGATGACAGCGAGCAGCGAGGCGACCAGCCCACCGAGGAGCATCCCCAGGAGGCTGTCGCCGCCGAAGTACCGCCCCGCTACAAACGCCCCGACGCCCACGAAGAGGAACTGGGCGAGGGACAACTGGCCCGAGAGGCCCGTCAGGGCGACAACGGAGAGGGAGATGGTGGCGAACACCAGCGCCCGCACCACGCTGGCCTGGAGGTCGCCCGCCACCAGGTGGCCGACGACGGCCACCGCGGCGATAAGGCCGGCGCCCGCGAGGAGCGACCGGTACAACGAGGGGACGGCCGGTTCCTCACGACCGACCGCCCGCCCGGCCGATAGCCGGAACGAGGGGACGAACAGCACGGCCAGCACGAGGAAGATGCCGGGCACCGCCAGGCGGACGCGGATGAACGTGTCTCCCTCGGGCCACAACCAGCTGACGTTGGTGAGCTCCTGGATGAGCCCGAGTGCCAGCGCCCCGAGGAAGGTCATCGGCAAGTTGGTCAGCCGCCCGACCATCGCCGCCCCGTAGGCGTTGAGGACCAGGAGCGTGAGCACGATGGCACTGAGGTTCTGACCGCCGGCGAAGAGCACCCCGCCGAGCGCCGCGAGGCAGAAGCCGATCATCCAGCTGAGCCGGGCGACCACGGTTGACCTGACGCCGTCGAGCTGGGCCAGCTCGGGGTCGTCGACCACGGCCCGCATCCGGGCACCAAGCGCGGTGCTGAAGAGCAGGAATCGCAGACCGAAGGCCACCGCCACGGCCACCGCCACCTGCGCGATGCCGTCGTAGGTGATCGGGACGCTGGCGATCTCGAACCGGCGGTCGCCGAAGAGGAACGGCATGAGGCGCCCTTCACCCGGATCGAAGGCCCGCTGAGCCACGCCGAGGAGGGTCAGGGTCAGAGCGATGGTCACCATCAGGGATGTGGCGAAGTCGGCTCCCTGAAACCGGCGTAGCAGGCGCTCGGCCGCCAACCCGAACAACGGGGCACCGATCAGCACCACCACGACGATGGCGATCGGCGTCGGGACGTTGTGGCGCACTCGCAGCTCGAAGTAGCAGAAGGCCGCCAGCATGCCCACCGCCCCGTGCGCGAAGTTGAAGACTCCGGTGACGGTGTAGGTGAGCACGAGGCCCATCGCCGTGATGGCGTAGATGCACCCGAGCATCAGCCCGAACAGCGTGAACTGGAACAGCTCGGTCACGAGCGGTCGCCTCCGAGATAAGCGGCGTGCACCGCGTCGAGAGCGCCCTCGCTCGTCCCCGAGTAGCCCAGGACCCCGTGCGCCATCACGTAGACGTGCGAGGCGTACTTCAGACCCACTGTGGCGAACTGCTCAACGACCAGCACCGCAACGCCGGCCCGGGCGACGGTGGCCACGGACTCGTACAGCTCGCGCACCACCATCGGTGCGAGGCCCATCGACAGCTCGTCGATCAGGAGCACGGCCGGGTCGGAGCCGAGGCCGCGGGCGAGGGCCAGCATCTGCTTCTCGCCGCCCGACAGCGTTCCGGCCAGCTGGGAGCGGCGCTCCTTCAGACGGGGAAAAAGCGAGAAGGTCACGTCCTGGAGCTGGCCAAGGGGGGTGCCGCTCGAGGCCGCTACCGTCAGGTTGTCGGCGACCGACAGGTTGGGGTAGATCGACCGCCCCTCTCGGATGTGGCGGACCCCGATCCGGGCTAGGTCCTCGGCCCGCGACGAGTTGAGGTGTCGGCCCGCTACGTGGCGGCAACCGGACATGGGCTTCAACAACCCGCTCAAGACGCAGAGCGCGGTTGTCTTTCCGGCGCCGTTGGGTCCGAGCAGCGCAGTGACCTGCCCGCGCTTCACCTCGAGGTCGATCCCGTGCAGCACCTCAATGCGCCCGTACCCGGCTCGGATGTCGTGCAGAGACAGGGGTGCGCATGCCGGTGGGGCCCCGCCATCGGGCTTGTCGGCGACCGGCTGGATCCGCATGGTGCCGGCCATCATTGTCCGAGGACGGCGAAGTCGACGCCGGTCGCGCGGACCGACTCATCCCAGAGGCGAGTGGCCATGGCCGAGTCCCTGGCGCGCTTGCTGCGACCCACGCGCACGGGGTGTCCCCGTATCTGTAGGGGGCCACTGGGTCCGAAGTAGTCATTGCCCTGCGCTGCCGGGTCGGTCGCTGCTCGGAGTGTGGGGCGTGCACCCAACGAGGGTGGCTGCATGAAGAACTCGAGGAGACCTTGGGCGCGGAAGATGATCGGGTGGAGGGAACTTGCTTGGCCATCGCCGGCCGCAAACCGGGAACCCCCGGGATGTGCTGCGAGGGAGATGGTGGCGCGTCTGGCTCGCTCGAGCCGCCGCTGAAGCTCTGCGGTGAACAGCAGGTTGGCAACCTTGCTCTGGCCGTAGGCCCGCATCGGCTTGTAGTTGCCATGCCCGCGAAAGCTGTCGAGCTCGATGCGTCCCATGCGATGCCCCATGCTCGACACGGTCACGATCCGGGAGCCCTCAGCCGCCAGCATGACAGGGAGCAAGCCGCCGGTGAGAGCGAAGTGGCCGAGGTGGTTCACACCGATGTGCGTCTCGAATCCCTGGGCCGTCGTGCCCTCGTCCATGAGGATGGCGCCCGCGTTGTTGACCAGGAGATCGAGTCGCTCAAAGCGAGCACGAAACTCTGCGCAGGCACTCGCGACGGAGTCGAGGTCCCCGAGGTCGACGAGCAGCAGGTGCACCGACCCCGTCGGCGAGAGCGTCTCGATTCGGTCGCACGCGTCTGCGGCGCGTTCCGGATTCCGGCAGGCCAGGATCACGTCAGCACCCCGCTGGGCGAGAGCGCGAGCGGTCTCGAACCCGATGCCGCTGTTGGCGCCGGTGACGACCGCGACACGACCAGACTGGTCGCCCATGTCGTCCTCGCTCCACTTGTCGCTCGTGGCCATGAGCCTTCCTTCAGAGCTTCAGCACAGGAAGCCGTCACCGGCGGGAGCGAGGCGTTGCCACTTGCCGTCGCGGACCACGACACCGACGAAACAACCTTCGGCGAGCTCGCGACCGACGTCGATCGGCGCGAACATGCCATCGGCGTCATAACGACCCATCGACGTCAGACGCTCAACGAGACCCTGGCGCGAGATGGGACCGGGCAGACCTTCGAGCGCTTCGACGAAGACTCGCAGTGACACCCAGCTGTCGATGGCGAGAATGTCCTGCGACAGGCCCGGTGCGACCTGGTTCATCCACTCCACGAAGCGACCCATTGCGTCGTTGCGCGAGCTCTCCTCGGTGGGAAGTGATCGCAGCCACGCCGACACTCCCTCGGCCGCGTTGCCCGCGAGATCGATGAAGTCGGTGCCGTACGTTTGGTAGGAGAAGTCCTTGAACAGCCACTTGTAGCCCGTGCCGGTGACCGCTCGGGCCATGCTTGCGTACCCCTGGGTGTCGAACAGCGTCCACAGGTAGTTGGCGCCGCTGTTGGCTGCCCGGCGCGCCGCTGCGTCGTAGCTCAGGGTCGTGATCGGCAGCTCGTTGACATCAACGACCTTGAGTCCAGCTGCCTCCATGAGGCCGCGCTGGACACCGGCTTCACGTCGCGTCGCTTCGACCGAGAGGTACGCCATCGCGACCGTCCTCACGCCCTGCTCGAACAGATACTTGTACTTTCCGATGAGCAAGTCCGGTCGCGGGTAGTCGGGGTTCACATCGAAGACGAAGCGGGACTTCGAACTCCCCGACGGCGTGTTGACGATCGGGATGCCGAATCGGTCCACCAGATCGCCGCCGGCAACATCGCCGAGGGCAATGCCTCCGGCGATGCCCAGCACCTTCGGAGCGAGGTCTTGTAGCGATCGCCGGTAGCCGCTGTTGTCGGTGCCATCGTCCGCTTGGCGCAGGACGAGCTCTCGACCGCACACCCCTCCATTGGCGTTCCGATAGGCGACGTAGGCGCGAGCCGCGGCGGCGGAGGTTTCGCCGAGACCGGGGACTGGTCCCGAGAGTGACGAGATCGAGCCGATGGCGATCTGGGTATCGCTGACTCCAGGAGCGTCGGACGGTTGGGCGCACGGCCGCGGACCGGTCGCGCCTGGCTCCTCACCGGGACCGGCCACATCAGGGGTGGTTCCTGTGTCAGTCGAGGATCCGCCAGTTGCGTCACTCGAGCCGCCGCCGGTCCCGTCGGTCGTTCCTCCGGACGTCTGGTCCGCGGACGACGAGCCTCCCTCGTGCTGTCGATCGAGAAACGCAGTGCGTTGTTCGTCGGTCCATCGGGCACCACATGCGGCGGTCGCCCATGCGAGGAGGGCCAGGGCGATGACCAAGGAGCCGCGGGCACGCTGGCGCTTCCTGGCGGTCTGGTGCCACATCGCGTCCCCCTTGCGAGCCATTCGCTTACTTCGGCCGCCCGAGCCGAGTATGGTAGCAGACACTGTCTAGTGCATCCACGCACGCAAGCGCACTCGCGACGGGACGGCGGCCGGGGGGCTGAGTTGACCGAACGCACCGAGAACATCAGGAGAGCCCGTGGCTGACACGGACGAGGTCGCGTCTCTGCGGATCCTTGCCTCGGCGATCGCCGGACGAGTGGTCGATGTCGCTCTCGCCGACCCTGGACGTCGGACGTGGAGCGACGGGTCGACCATCTTCCTCGAGCCCGCCGTCAAGCGCGCCGAGTGGGTCCGGCTTCTCGGGGTCCAGGCCTCGCTGATCGCAGCCGGGAGCCTCGACCGCGACATGCTCGATGCCCTCGGACGGGGCAAGGGCCTCGCTCGGCGCTATCTCGCGATCGAGGGTCATCGGGCGTTGGCGGTCAACGAGCCTGCGCTGCCGCCCGACGGTCGCCAGGTTGATCGAGAGCGGGCGAGGCGAAGGCCTGCAGTCTGCCCACGACTCTCTGGTCCTCGCACGCGAGCAACGCTCGATCGAGCCCGACTGGGTACTGGGCGACATCCACCCTCGTCAGGTGCGGTCTGATGTGGTCGAGCCGGCCCCGGCCTCCTTCACCGAAAGCGATGGGGCTCGAGTCGGCCATCCCAAGCCGATCGAGGCCGCCAGTCTCGACACGTTGGACGACGACGACGGGTTCGACCTCGGCAACATCATGACCAGCCCCGTCGGCGGGGGTGGTCCGCTGGGAAGGCTGCTGGCCAAGCTGTTCACCCCTCGCGCCGGCAGGGTGGGGGCGGCTCGCCCGGCGCCGACGCGCCGACCCACTACGCCGGTGCCCGCCCAGGCTCGGGGGCCGTGTTCATGTCGACCACGCCCCTCACCGAGATGGCGACCACCGACTCCGCTGCGCCGACTCCGCACACCTACCCCGAGTGGGACGTACGAGTGAACGCCTACCAGCCCGGTTGGTGTTCGGTCGTCGAGCGAGACGCGGACGAGGACTCCTCGACCACGGTGGCCATGCCCGACACGCGCGCGATGCGTCGGGTCTTGGCTCCCCTCGGCCTGGGACTCGGGCCGAGCAGGCGGCAGAAGCAAGGCGAGGACATCGACATCGATGCGGTCGTCGAAGCACGGGTCGATCTCGTCGCAGGTTCTCCGCACGACGATGACCTCTACATCGAGAACCGCCGTCAGCGGCGAGATCTCTCCGTCCTCGTCCTGCTCGACGTATCCGGGTCGGCCAGCGAGCCAGCCAGCGGCGGTCGGACCGTGCACGAGCAACAGGTCGAGGCAGCAGGCACGATCGTGGGCGCCCTCCACGAACTCGGTGATCGAGTAGCGCTCTACGCCTTCAACTCGCGAGGCCGAAGTGCAGTCCAAGTGACAAGCAGTGAAGCGCTTCGACGACCTGTTTGACGGACACGTGGCCCGACGCCTTCTCAGCCTGGAGCCCGGCACGTACACGCGCCTCGGCGCCGCCGTTCGCCACGGTACCGAGGTCATCGACAAGCACGGCGGCAAGTCACGACGGCTCCTGGTGGTGCTGTCCGACGGCTTCGCCTACGACCACGGCTACGAGGGCCGGTATGGCGAAGCCGACGCACGTCGAGCGCTGCTCGAGGCGCGGCGACGGGGCGTCGGATGCCTGTGTCTCAGCGTCGGAGCCGACACGAGCACCGCCGCGATGCGCCGCGTGTTCGGGAGCGCGGCCCACGCCACCGTCCCCGCGGCCGATCGACTTCCGCCGCTGGTCGGCCCACTGTTCGCAGCGGCGTTGTTGACCGCCGAGTCCCAGCGTCGTAGGTACCAGCGGATCCAGAGGACAGCGTGAGCGTCTTGAGATCGAGAAGGAATGACGTTGAGCGAGACCACCCGGCCGTACTACGTGCCCGTCGGCAACGAGGAGGCCGTGTTCACGGCGTCCTACCGCCAGGGCCTCGCGTTGTTGCTCAAGGGCCCGACCGGGTGCGGCAAGACCCGATTCGTCGAGGCCATGGCGCACGATCTGGGCCGACCACTCATCACGGTGTCGTGCCACGACGACCTGACCGCCGCCGATCTGGTGGGTCGCTACCTGCTCGAGGGCGGCGACACCAAGTGGGTCGATGGGCCCCTCACTCGTGCGGTCCGCGAGGGTGCCATCTGCTACCTCGACGAAGTGGTCGAGGCGCGCCAGGACACCACCGTCGTCATCCATCCGCTCGCCGATCACCGGCGCCAGCTGCCCATCGACCGGCTGGGCGTCGTCCTCGACGCCGCCGACGGGTTTGGCCTGGTCGTGTCGTACAACCCCGGCTACCAGAGCGTGCTCAAAGATCTGAAGGACTCGACCCGCCAGCGCATGGTCGCGATCGAACTGGACTTCCCGCCGTCGGAGATCGAGGAGAAGGTCGTGTCGCATGAGGCCGGGATCGACCATGACAGCGCCGCGAGGCTCGTCAGGCTGGCACAGGCGATCCGACGAGTGGAGCATTCCGGTCTCCGCGAGGTCGCATCCACCCGGGTTCTCATCGCCGCCGGCCGCCTCGTGAGCGAGGGTCTCTCGCTCACCGACGCAGCCCGAGCCGCGGTGGCCGGGCCGCTCACCGATGACCCGACCGTGCTGGCCGGACTCCACGAACTGATCGCCAGCTATTTCGACGAGAGAGACGAGGACTGAACCGATGACTGCTCAGCTCACTCGGGAGGACGCGCCGCTTGCGAGCGGCCACACTCCACGTCTTACCCGTGGCGGCGTGATCGCCCTGGTCGTATTCCTCGGCTGGATCGTCGTGGTGGCGTTCAACGTCCAGACCGACCTCCATCCACGTATCGCCTCTGGTGAGGCCGGCGTGCCACGTCCGATCGAACCGCTCTTCGGTTTCGACCACTGGATCGCCGTCCATCAGATCGGCACCTTGATCGGGATGATCATCCTCACGATCGTCGTGGTAGTGGGGTGGCGCCGCACGCCGGGCAACCCGGTGCTGCTGATGGTGATCGCCTGCACGTTGTTGGTCTGGCAGGACCCGATCTCCGCTTGGGCGCCCTTCGCGGTCTACAACCCGCAGCTGTGGCACTTCCCCGAGACGTGGCCGCTGGTCTCGCTGTCGCCCTCCATCGAACCGTTCATCGGGGTCGGCTACGCCGCCTTCTTCCTGTTGCCGTACTTCCCGGCGATACGAGTCCTCCACCGCATCCAGGCGAAGCGGCCGGCCGACTCGTTCGTGTGGCGTCATCCGCTGCTGAGCCTCACCGCGGTCATCATCCCGATCGCCTTCGTGTTCGATGCGCTGCTGGAGATCTTCCTCGTCCGCACCCAGCTGTACATCTTCTCCCACGTCGTCCCGTTCGGATCGTTCGCAACCGGCCAGCCCCACCAGTTCCCGCTCATGTGGGAGTCGTTGCTGGTGTCCCTCGTGATGGTCCCGGCCGGCGTCCTTCTGTACAAGGACGACACCGGCAAGACCCAGGCTGAGAAGCTGGCTCAGAAGGTCCGGTTCCTACGCCTCCGACCGGCGCTCGGCGCGTTCCTCGTGATGTTCGCGGTCATCAACGTCGGATACCTCGCCTACAGCGGGAGCTACTGGATCATGAAGGTCACCAAGTCAGCGACCTCGGTTGCCTGCCCGTGGCCGTACGAGGAGGCGAAGGTCTGGGACCCCCAGGGCTTCTACGAGGAACAAGGCCAGTCCGGTCCCTTCTACCCCGGCATCTGGGCTGGGTGGCCGACCTTCCAGGCCGGTCGACCGGACGTCGCAGTGGAGTCCGATAGGTGCGCCCGTTGACCGTACGAGGCGCCATGAGGCGCTCGTCGCGTCGCCTCCCTTGCACCCTGCCAGCAGCACATCGGATCGAGCGTGGAGCTCACTGTGAGGTCGCTGTCCGCAGAGCTGGGGCTATCGTCCGCACATGAGTGAAGCGGCGAGCCCGAGCCGACGAACGGCTCGGCCGATCCGTCCCTGAACCGACCCTGGTCGCCATGCGAGGTGAGGACCATGGCTGCTAAGGGCGCGACCGCAAGGCCGGTGAACACCCGGCGCCCCCGCGGAGCCCCGCGTGCGTTGCTGCTCGATGCGGCACGAGCGCTGTTCGCGCAACAGGACTATCGGAGCATCACGACCAGGGAGATCGCAGAGCGGGCGGACGTGCTCGAGCACTTGCTCTTTCGCAGCTTCGGTTCGAAGGCCGCCCTCTTCCGGGAAGCCGTGGTCGTGCAGTTCCTGGCGCTCGTTGACGATCTCACCTCGAAATGGGAGACCCTGGACCCGGGGCTCGACTCCGCCGAAGCCGTAGCGCGCGACTTCCTCGGGAGCCTCTATGACCTCTTCGTCGAGAACCGCGGGTTGGTCATGACGCTGTGGACCGCGACCGGTCTCACCGCTGAGGAGCTCGAGGAGACCGGCATCGCTGAGATCGACGAGGCGCTCGGCGTCCTGGGCGACCTTGGGAGCAAGGGGTTCGACCTCTTGGGCATCGAGTCCCCACAGCACCACCTAGCTGCTTGCTCGACCGTGGCGATGGTCGCGGGCATGGCGGCGTTCGGCTCCACGTTCTTCGGCGGGGCCACGCCGTCACGGAAGGTCGTCGTGGAGGAGCTCGCCCAGGCGACTCTGCACGGCTACCTCCACCGCAGCGCAAGCATCTGACGCCCGCGCCAGGCCCGGTCCTCGACCAGCTCGCCGAGTCGCGGTGGTGCGGTGTGGGCCGGTCGGTCATGGCTGCGGTGGTTCCTCTCGCGCGACGTCGGGAGACACGTCGGCGTGGCGGCAGGGATCGTCGCGGAGGGAGCCCGGTCCGGGGATCCCGATGGCCTTGCCAGTGATGCGCTGGAGCAGGCGACCGGGGAGGAGGCGACTGCCGATCAGGAGGAGGTGGGCGTCGATGCCGACGGCCCGGCGCCGGAACGGTGCGGAGTCAGCGAGCGCCTTCTCGACGGTGGGGGCGAAGGTCTTGGGGGCGCGGGCGATGCGCATGATGCGGTCACCGGTGCGGCGCAGGCCGAGGTGCATCGGCGCGTAGGGACCCGAGGTGTCCTCCCACGTGGTGGTCAGCTCGAGGATGTCGGTCTTGAACGTGCCCGTGACGATGACCGACACGCCCAGACCGAACGGCGCGATCTCCTGGGAGAGCGACTCCCCCCATCGCTCGAGGGCGCCCTTGACGCCCGAGTAGGCGCCGATGGCCGGCATGCCCCGGATGGCGCCCTGGCTCGACACCAGCACGATCCGACCGCGGCCGGCGGCCCGCATCGACGGCATCAGCGCCTTTGTGAGCCGGACCGGGCCGAAGAGGTTGGTCGAGAACATCTGCTCCCAGGTCTCGATGGGCATCTCCTCGATGCTGCCCACGCCCGCGATGCCGGCGTTGTGCACGATGCCGTCGGGCGCCCCGACGCGCTCGACGATCTCGGCCGCCGCCCCCGCGACGGACTCGTCGTCGTCGAGGTCGAGCTGGATCGGGATGAGGCGCGGGTCGTGTTCGTCGGCCCCGGCCTCGGCCCGCAGGCGAGCAAGGTCGCGTTCGGGGTTGCGCATCGCGGCGAGCACGGTCCACCCGGCGCGGTGGAGGTGCGCGGCGGTCGCCAGCCCCAGGCCGCGGGAGGCGCCGGTGACGACGACGCTGCGAGCGTCAGCCATGGCCGGGCCCGCACCGCCCTCCGCCGTCGGGCGGCGCGTCGACGTCGGGCCGGCCGTCGAGCTGCCCGCTCTGCCACCCCGACCAGATCCCCGGGAAGTACGGCCCCGGCTGGCCGGCCTCCTCGTAGAAGCCCTGCGGGTCGTAGACCTTCGCCTCCGGGTACGGCCACGGGCACGCCACCGAGGACGCGGCCCCCGTGCCCTTCATCAACGCGAAGCCGCCGCCGTAGAGGAAGAAGTAGCCGAGGTTCACGATCAGGAACATGACCGCGAAGGTCCCGAGCGACGGACGGGAGCGGAACCAGCGCAGGCGCTGCGCCAGCTTCTCGGCCTGGGTCTTGCCGGTGTCGTCCTTGTGGAGCAGCACGCCGGCCGGGATCATCACCGTCGACACGAGTGCGGACTCCCAGATCAGCGGGAACTGGTACCACTCGCCGGCGGCGAACGACCCCCACGGGATCACGTGGGAGTAGATGTACAGCTGCGTGCGCACGAGGAAGATCTCGAGGCAGGCGTCGAACACGAACCCGATGGCGAGGATCAGCAGCGACAGGCTGATCAGCGGGTGGCGCCACACGAAGTGGTCGACGGGCTTGCGGGCCTGGATGCGCCGGAGCAGGCGAGCCGCCGGGAAGAACGGCGCCATGTAGAAGGTGGCGTAGCCGATCACGATGAACGGCTCGACCGTGGGCGACAGCGACACCAGCGGCCAGGTCTCGGGCCAGTGCCAGAGCTCCGGGTTGTAGACCGCGTACGGCGCCCAGTTCATGATCGGGTCCTGCCAGACCAGCAGCGTCGTGGCGAGGACCATGAGCAGCACGGGGTTGCCCGGCTTCCGACGCCACCCGACGACGAAGACCGTCACCAGGACGACCATCATCACGACGGTGCCGACCTGGTGGAGCGTGATCCAGTGGTCGAACCCGAACAGCGGATCGACCGGGCGTTGGCCGCCACCCTCGATCGCGGGGTTCCGGATCCGATCCGCCCCGACGCCGCTGCGGGCGGCGGCGGCGATCGCCGACCAGCGCGGCGGCTCCGAGGAGCAGCGCAACGACGCGCGCCGGGGTGAGCCGGAAGGGTTGTCGGCGATGCGATCTGAACCGTGGCCATGCTCAGGCCTCGCCGAACAATTCACGGCATGGGCGTGCACCACGCAGGGATCGAGGTCGATCACCCCGCTGCCGACCCCAGGGTCATCGGGAACCGGTCGAGGGTGCGGATGCCCGCGGTGAAGGTCAGCTCCGTGTCCGGGGGCGACCGAGTACTCGGGGATCCGGCGGTGCCACTCGGTCAGGGCCACCCGTAGCTCGATGCGGGCGAGGTGCGAACCGAGGCAACGGTGGATGCCGCCGCCGAAGGCCAGGTGGCGGTTGGCCTCGCGATCCCAGTCGAGCTCCATCGGGCAGGTGGTCTCCGACGGCGTCGACGTTGGCGGCGCCGAAGAGGACCATGACCTGCTCGCCCTCGGCGATGTCGAACCCGTCGATCGCGGTGTCGCGGGTGGCGACGCGGGCGCCGCCCATCACGGGCGTCTCCCATCGGAGCAGCTCCTCGACGATCGAGTGGATCGCCTCGGGGTCGTCGATCAGGCGCCGGCGGTGCTCGGGGTGCTCGGCGAGGTGCGTGAACATGCAGTCCAGCGACGCGGTGACGGTGTCGAGCCCGGCGATCAGGAACAGGAAGCAGATGTCGAGGATCTCCTCGTGGGAGAGCCGCTCGCCGTCGACCTCGGCGTCGAGGACCGCGCTGAGCAGGTCGTCCGCGCGGTCATCGCCCCGCTCGGCGATCACCCGCTCGAAGTAGGCGTAGATCGAGTCGGCGGTGCGCTGCTGGTGCGCCTCGGTGTCGGGGTGGCCCAGCGGCTGCCCCACGACCTGGTCCGGTCGGATCGCGCCGTCCTTCATCGCGAGGAAGGTGTCGAGGTCGGCCATGGGGAGCCCGAACATCGTGAGGAACACCTGCGACGGGAACGGCGTGGAGAAGCGCTGGACGAAGTCGATCTCCGGGTCGTCGATGAAGCCGTCGATCAGCTCGTTCACGAGCGATCGCACCTGGTCCTCCCGGGCCCGCATCTTCTGCGGGGCGAACAGCGGGTCGAGGATCTTGCGGTACTTCTTGTGGTCCGGCGGGTCGATCTGGAGCGGGATGAGCGGCCGGGCCGTCTTCATGTCGTGCGCGACCGTGCTCGACGAGAACACCTCGGGATCGCGCAGCACGTGTTCGACCCCAGCGCGGGTAGTGACGATCACGCCGACGCCGTCGAGCCGGAAGATCGGCGACCCCTCGTGCAGCATCGAGTAGATCGGCTGGGGGCTGCGAGCCACCTCCGGGTTCATCAGCTCGGCCAGCGCGTCGCCGTACCCCTCGGTGCGTTCGACCATGGTTGCATTTAAGGTGGTGAGGACTATCACAGCAAGGGGGAGGGGCATTTGCCGAAGGGTTCGCCATGCAGGGCGATGGCAAGTGACGCGGACCCCGGTAGTGCGTTGACGGTTGCCTTGGCCTGAGGGCTTGGGATGATGGTCGCTCTGAACCTCGAGGAGAGGGATGAGCGAGAAGAGGAAGTACCGGAACTTCACACCTGAGCAGAAGCTCGAGATCGTGCTTGCCGGGCTACGCGGCGATCGCACTGTCCGCGAGATCTGCCGGGAGTACGAGATCGCCGAGACGCTCTACTACCAGTGGCGGGATCGGCTCCTGGAGGGCGGCAAGGCCGCACTGGCGACAGCACGAGACAAGGGCGGCGACCCGCGCGACGGTGAGCTGCGCGACGCGAGGAAGCGCATCGCGCATCTCGAGCGGGCCCTTGGCCGCAAGACCCCGCCGTGCGAAGGTTCGAGATCACCCGCCAGGGGATCCGCATCGCCGAGGACGACCCAGCGCTGGCAAGCTAGGAGCTCACCACCGCGAGCAGGGCCGAACCCGACGGGTCACGGCGCCACGGGTCACCGCGTCGTCGCAGGCCGCCCCTTCGGCACGGCTGCCCCGATCGCCAA
Organism: uncultured Microthrixaceae bacterium; assembly: GCA_963806205.1. Lineage (GTDB taxonomy): Bacteria > Actinomycetota > Acidimicrobiia > Acidimicrobiales > VFJN01 > VFJN01. The sequence goes on along the minus strand of CAWDXF010000003.1, from coordinate 784,222 downwards.
CATGCCGACACCCAGCCCAGCGTGCAGCCAGTTGTCGGCTGTGTTGAGCGCGACGAAGTTCCAAGACTCGTCGAGGTCGATCACCGCGCCATACAGCCACAGCGCCAGGTAGGCAGCGCCGCCGAGCAGGAGGAAGCTCCGAGCAGAGGGGATGGTCCGCGCCAGCATCAAGCCGAACACCCCGAAGAGGAGGTGGACGATGTTGTGCAGGATGTTCACCTGGAACAGCCCGAGCAGCTCCGCGTCCGACTCGTGGTCGACGAACTCGATGTCACCGAGGTTCGACGTGATCCCGGGGACGAAGCCGAGGACCCCGACCAACAAGAACACCATCCCGACGGCCGCTGCCGCCATCTGGATCGGCGCCCATCCGGTCGCCTCCCACCTCCCGAGTGCTCCTGGACCTGCCTGCGTCGCCATCGTCGTCCTCCCGAGCCATCGCCCACGTGCGGCCCGCACCTACCCATTGCCGCAGGAACGAAACAGGCCGCCACCCGTGGATGGTCTCCGGGTCACCCGATCCGGGCTCACGCCCGATCCGGCGGTGTCGCCGCTCGGCTTCCGGCGTACGCGGCCGCGCGCAGTCGGTTCAGCACGCCCGCGGGAACCAGCTCCGGGCCGGTGTTCCAAGGATCGAATCGCGGCCGACCGTCGGAGGGCAGCACGGAGGTGAGCACGACGGTCGCCGCCGGTGCCCACGCGCCGCGCAGGGAGGCGATCAGCACTTCGATGGTCAGCGGGAGGGCGCTCGCGGCCTCCGCGACCGTCCGGATCGGCAGCGGGTCGCAGCGGAAGGCCCGACGCTGGCCGGCTGGTGTCCGATAGGGCAGCACCGTGGAGTACCCGGACGAGGTCAGGTACGGCATGGCCACGATCAGATGCCGGAGCCCGGGCCGACTCCCGGCGGCCACCAGCAGAAGGTCCTGGTGCCGAGACGGGCCATGCGCGTCCAGGAACCTCAACGCCACACCGTTGAAATCAGGCAGCGGATGCGGCAACCCGACGCCTCGGGACAACCGTGCCTCCACGCCCGTCTCCCGTGCTCGCGCGAGTCCAGCTCCGGCGTCGTGGAGCACCGCTGTGCCTCGCAGGCCGATCCCGAGCGGGTGCAGGGCCCGGCGATGTCGTGCGGCGGCCACCGCGCCGAAGAAGGTCCCCGCCGCCCGTTCGACGACCCGGGGAAGTGGGCGACGGTGCGGGCGGCCGTCAGTGTTCGTCGAACTCACACGCTTCGCCTTTCAAGACCCTGGGGGTGATGGGCTGCCGGTGGCATGGCCTCATGGCCGGGAAGGCCGTGCTGTCCCCGGGTGAGAACGGTCAGCGGGGGTCGTTGTCCACGGTGCCCCGCCAGGCGCCGGTCTCCACGCCGCGCTCCTCGATCATCGCCTTGAAGCGCTCGAGATCGGCCTCGGCACGGCGACGGATGAACCCCATCTTGTCCGCGACCGTCTCGACGAAGCCCTCCGGCTCGATGTCGAGCTGCAGCGCCACGCGGGTCACGTCGTCCTCGAGTCGGTGGAACGTGACCACGCCCGCGTTGTTCGTGCCTTCGGTCGCCCGCCAGGCGATCCGCTGATCAGGAACCTGCTCGGTGATCTCGGCGTCCCACTCGCGCCGCACCCCGGCGATGCTCGCCACCCAGTGCAGCCGGGTGTCCCCGAGCTGCCGGACCTCCTCGACGCCTTCCATGAAGTGCGGGAACTCCTCGAACTGCGTCCACTGGTTGTAGGCGGTGCGCACCGGCACGCCGATGTCCACCGTCGCTGTCATCTCATCCATGGGTCGACCTCCGGTTCGTCGTCGGTCCAGGCGCTACCCGACGCGTGCTCTGGTCAACCGCGCGAAGGGCTCGCACCCTGGACCCGGCGGCGCGCGCATCTGCGGCCGCGCAGTTTGGGGGATCGTTCGTCGGGGTAGCAGGGCTCGCGTTCAGCCCGAGGCTGCAACAGGGACCGTCCGAGCCGGGAGGAAAAGATGAGCGTCCAGCCCAGGTCCATCGACCGCGACGGAGCCATCCTGACGACCTTCCGACTGTCACCTGCGGCCAAGGCGACGACGGTGCACGTGGTCGGCGACTTCAACGACTGGTCCGCGACCGCCACGCCCATGCGGGCGGACCCGCAGGGGTTCGAGGCGGAGGTGCCGTTGGTGCCGGGCCGCTCCTACCGCTTCCGCTACCTCCTCGACGGCACCCGATGGGAGAACGACTGGGCGGCCGACGACTACGTCCCCAACGAGTACGGCGGCACCGATTCGGTGCTCGACCTCACGGATGCCCAGGCTCCATCCCTCGGAGGCGACCGGATGGCAGCTGGGCATGACGACGACATTGCCCGAGACGAGCCTCCCATCCTGCACCTCGAGCGTGCGGTCGACGGTGACGCCACCGTCGTCATGCTGACCGGCGAGCTCGACATCTCCAGCACGTCGATCCTGCGCGAGGAGCTCCACCGCATCGGGAGCTCGAGCCGAGCCGTCATCCTCGACATGGCCGCGGTCGACTTCATCGATTCCTCCGGCATCGCTGTCATCTGCAGCGAGCACCACACGCTCCAGAACGACTTCTGCCAGCTGACGATCGCCAATCCTTCCGCGTCCGTCCGCCGCGTTCTCAACCTCATGGGGCTCTCGGAACGGCTGCTCCGTGTCGATGGCGCCTGAGAGGCTCCTTGCAGAGCGCACCCGCCTTGCCAGTGGTGATCTACGGGACCGCCTCGGCCTTCTCGACCCGCCGTCACCCCGAGCCGCCTGAGCACAGCTGGGGTCGGTGGCCGTGCCGACGGAAGTAGGGCGTCGCGCGTGCGCGGACGGCTCAGGGTCGTGCTAGCTGCGCCCAGACGGTCTTGCCCGCGGCGCCGAGCTCGGTGCCCCAGTGATCGGACAGCCCGTCCACCAGCCGCATCCCGCGACCTGACGGAACGTGCGCGAGCGGAGTCCGGGGCCACGGGACGTCGAGCGCTCCGTCCTTCACGCTGATCTCCAACGTGTGCGGCACCCGCACAAGGGTGACGGTGAACCCGGTGCGGGCGTGGACGACCGCGTTGGCCGCCAGCTCGGTGACGACGACCGCGGCGTCGCCGACGAGGGCGTCCTCACCCCAGTGACCCAGGACCTCGGCCACGAACGCCCGTGCCGCCCGCGGGGAGTCCGCCGAGCAGTCGTACGTACGGGCGCGCAAGTCCTGTTCTGCCAGGGGGGCGGGCCGGCTACGGCGGGAACCCGAGCCCAGGACCTCGGAGTGGAGGTGGCAGACCCTGCTGAATCGGCCGGGGTCGTCGGACGCGACCACCTCGGACGGGTACGCGCAGAACAGGGAGAACGGAAGCCGGACGCCGAGGTCGTTCCAGAGCGCTTCGAGCTCCATCGCGGCGGGAATCAGCCCGTCAGCGCACAGCAGCGCCACCATCTCGCCAAACGCCCGAACCGGACCCTGCTCGAGCGCCGCCCGGATCAGCCCACCGATCGCCTCGTCGAACTTGGCCGGATCGGGGACGTCGTCCGCCATGAACTCGGCCAGGGCGGCCGCTGCGTCGACCCCGACGTACCTGCCCTCCTCGCGGGCAGACTCGACGTCGATGCCGAGCCCGGCCAGTCGGGCCTCGAAGAGCGACGCGTGCCCGGGCGATGCGATGACGACTGCGACCTCTCCCTGGCGGAGGCCCTCCGCGAGATGGTCGCCGACCGCGGAGGCCAGCCGGGGCCGGTCGTCGTAGAACTGCACGACGTGATCCTTGGGTCCGATGGTCGGAGTGGACATCTCGTCTCCATCTGCGCAGTCGAGCGAGTCTACGACGTCGTGGCCGGCGGCCAGCCATCCACCGGGACCCCGCGGGCAACGAGCGCGGCCTCTCCGGAGCTGCGCGGGGGGCTGGTCAGGCGGAGTGCTCGTCGAGGTAGGCGCTGAGCCGCCGCAGCGACTCGGCGTTCCGGCTGTGGAGGATCGGCCGGATGAGTGGCGTGAAGGCGGCCGAGACGCCTACGGGACGCTCGGAGAAGCGGATCTCGGACCCCTTCGGGCTGGGCACCACGAGCATCTCGACCTCCGCGCGGAAGGGCCCGGCCCGCACCAAGAGGTCGAGGCGGTGGGGCCGTGCTGCATGCGTGGCGGTGGTGGAGTCGTCGATGGTGAGGGCGCCCGCCGGTCCCACCGAGTGGCGGAACTCCGACCCCGCCCTTGGGAAGGCTGGATCGACACCGCGGATCTGCTGGGTCCCCACCAACCAGTCGGGGTAGGTGGTGGGGTCCGAGATCGTGGACCACACCTCCGCGGGCGCCGCAGCGACCTCGGTGCGGGCCTCGACTGGTGAGCGGAGTCCGAACATGAGTGATGCCTTCCCGCAACGCGGTGGGCCGTAGCCAACCGAGGGGGAGGAGCGGTCTCAGGACCCTGTCGCGCTACTCGGTGTGCGGGTGGAAGACGTCGGCGAGCCACGGGAGGACGTCGCCGAGTCCTGCGTCCCGGAGAGCGTCGGCGCTGCTGCGATCCAAGAGGGCCTGCGCCTGGTCGAGGCCGTGGGGCGTGTGAGGGGCGATCACATCGATGAGCTGCGCGAGGCGGTCTCGGGTGGGTGTGACGCGGCCGGTGCGCAGGTCGGCGAGCTGGCCGTGCACGCCGTCCCGCAGCGCAGACCACCGGTTCTCGGCGATCCGCCACGTGGGGGGCGCCCCGAGCTCCTCGCCGGCTTCGTGCCGCGCGGCGAGGTGGCCGATGAGCCCGTGGACGAATGCCGCCACCCCCGTGGCAGCCGCGAGGGTGGGCTGGACATCGGGGACGCGAACCTCGAGGGTGCCGTAGCCCAGGTGTGGTCGCAGCTCCCACCACCACCTCCCCGGGTCGCTGAGCCAGCCGGTGGCCGCGCCCCAGCGCAGCTCATCGACCAAGTGCTCCCAGCTCGGAAGCGCAGGAGGGACGCCCTGGCGTGGCAGCTGGGCAGCGATGAGCGGGCGGACCGACGCGAGCCCGGTGTCGTGACCCTCGTGGAAGGGCGCGGCGGCGGCGATCGCCGTCAGCTCGGGCAGGTAGCCGCGGAGCGCGTTGTAGACGGCGAGCGTGCCGTCCGGGTCGCCGACAGCGACGTGGACCTGCAGGGCGCCGACGAGCTGGCGGGCGGCCACCTCGCCGTAGTCCGCAGCGAGCGAGCGGCTGCGCTCGGTCGCGGCGAGCTCGGTGACCCCGAGGGCGAGTGGGTGGGCGGCAGCGGCGACCGGGACCACCGTCCCAGCGCACGTGCGGACCAGGACGTCGCGCGCCTCCGCGAGGTCTCGCAGGGCAGCGGCCAGGTCGCGGTGGGGCCGCGTGGCCAGCTCGACCTGGCTGGCCGGCAGCTCCGGCTTCACACGCGGATCCGCCGCGGACTCCACCACCTCCGCCGCCACGGACGCGGGCATCCAGGTGGCCGGATCGACGAGTAGCACCTCCTCCTCGAGCCCGACCGTCAGCGGGTGGCCGGTCGTGAAGCGCTCGCGCATGCGATCGACCGCGCCAGGCTCGTCCAGTCGTGCTGCGGCCCAGGGCCCGACGGCGGTCACGGTCGGGTCTTCTGCCCCCGGGGGCCCGTACCGAACCGCCGACAGGACGCGCGGGTGGCATCTGCAGCCTCGGTGAGGATTCCCCGACGCTGCGCTGCGTCCCATCTGCGGGGTCCGTGTAGAGCGGCCCCGTTGCGGGCAGGCATCGGTCGTGCGGATCCCCATCCCCCGAGGCGACTTGTCCTCCCACGTCTTCCAGGCTCTCGGACGACCGCCTGGCGACGTCTCGCTCCAGTGGGTCGAGCCGGACGGTGTCGAGGACGAGCAGATCGCGCTCTGGACGATCCAACAGCTCAGCTACCGGCGGATCGAAGGGGTCGATCCCGCCTGGGAGGAAGCCCCGACGTTCCTGAGCTTGCGGAGCAAGCTCGAGCGGCACCTCGAGGCTGATCTCCGCGACACCGTTCCTGCCGTCGAGTGCCCGCCCGAGCAGGTTCCGGAGGCGCTGGAGGAGCTGGTCGACGGTACCGAGGGACCATCGTTGTCGATGTGGATGTCCCAGTACGGCACGACGGCCCACCTCCGTGAGTTCGTCGTGCACCGAGCGGCCTACCAGTTGCAGGAGGCAGATCCGCACTCGTTCGCCATCCCGCGCATCGAGGCGTCGATCTGCAAGACAGCTCTCCTCGAGATGCAGCTCGACGAGTACGGCGGCCACGAACCGACCGAAGCCCACGCACTTCTCTTCGCGAGGACCATGGAGGCTCTCGGCCTATCGCCAGTTGCGGACGTCGACCGGCTACCGGCCACGACCCTTGCGACGAACACGTTGCTGAACTGGCTCGGCCGCTCACGCAGGCTCGTCCCAGCGTGTCTCGGCCACCTGGCGGTGTTCGAGATGAGCTCGGTCGAGTCCATGGCCCGCTACGCCGCCACCGTTCGCCGCGTGCTGCCCCCCCAAGCTGCGACGAAAGCGGCACGATTCTACGACGTCCATGTCGCTGCCGACGGCCTCCACGGTGCGGTCGCGATCGACCGGTTGATCAGCGGGTTCGTCACCGACCATCCCGACGAGGCAGGCGACGTTCTGTTCGGCGCGGCCGCCGTCCTGCACGTCGAACGGCGCTTTGCCGCCCACCTCATCGCTTCGTGGGAGCGCAGCGCGACCTCGCTGCGCGCGCCCCTCGCCGGGCCCGAGCCCGTGCCACGGACGCTTGTTGCCGTCGCCAGCTGAACCTCGCGGTTCGCATCTTCGAAGGCCCGATGGCGTCGGGGCCTGAAGGCACCATGAGCCGACCAGCCGTCGTCGGGATCGTGGGGCACGATGACGAACGGCCAACTCGTCGCGCTGGAGAGCTACGACGTGGGCCTCACGGACGATGTGATGCTCGTGCCAGTCCCGGGCGGAGTCGTCGTGGTTGTCGTCGGGCCGCTCGAGGCTGCTGAGCTCGGCGAGCTCAGCGCACTCCTGGTCGAGCTCGCCCGCGACGCCCGACACACGACTCGGCCGCCGCCGCGGTAGGCCGGCGGCGCCGTGCGGTTCCGACGATGCAGCCAGCGGTCGCGGTGATCACTCCCTTGGCCTCGGTGAACCCGCGGGGCTGCGGTCCGAGAGGCGGGGCGGGCGCGAAACGTGGAGACAACTGCGTACGGGCCACACCGGGAACCCAGAGGAATCGTAGGCGGTGGGCTCTCAGGCCCTTCGAGCCAGAGATCGGCCCGATCAGCAGCGCCGGCATGGAGCAACCATGATCACCAGGGAGAGGAGAGATCCGGATGACGACACCAAACGATGAGGGACCGAACCCGTTCGTGGTCGACGTCGAGCGGGCGACGCTCGACAACACGACGTACCGGACGACGCTGTGGACCGGGACCAACCTGCAGATGACCGTGATGGCGATCGAGGTCGGCCACGACATCGGCCTCGAGGTCCATCCCGACCGGGATCAGTTCCTGCGGGTGGAGGGTGGGCGCGGACGGGTCCAGATGGGTCCCGCCGAGGATGATCTGCCCTTCGAGCGGGAGGTCGAGGACGGTTGGGCCATCCTCGTGCCGGCGGGGACCTGGCACAACGTCACCAGCATCGGGGAGGGCCCGCTGAAGGTGTACGCCCTCTACGCGCCGCCCGAGCACCCGCACGGCACGGTGCATGCAACGAAGGCCGAGGCCGACGCCGACGAGCACCACCACTGATTGGCTGGCTGAGGGTGGAATGCCTCGGGCCGTTCGCGCGTCGCGACGGCGACACGGTGTGCTTCGTCGCCGAGGCCACGTTCGTAGAGGTAGTGGTGACGGCGCATCGGCGTCACCGGCAGCGGCTGGTCCGGGAGCCGACGACTTCCCTGAGCCGCTGCTGACGAAGGGTTCAGGGAAGTGCGTCCTCTGGTTGCGGACAGATGTTGAGGCCTGGGTGCGAGCCCATCCGCGTCGACAACCGTTCGGCTCAGAGAGCGATCAGGCAAGCCCGGTCCAGATCGGCTTTATGTTCGGTGCGAGCCTCCTGAGCTCCTCGAGGTGCGCGCACCGACATCCTGCACACCCGTCGTAGTGTCATCGAGCATGAGCGCTCTCAGACGCGGCTGGCTCGGGCGGTGGGAGCCCGATGCGACACCGTAGGTTCGAGGCCGGCGCCCCGCTGAGCGCCCGCTCGGGCTACGCCGAAGCGGACCCGATCCCCGCCCGCGGGACGTCGCCGTTCTCCATCGATCTGTTCGACGACAGTCCGCGTCCGCTGTACGCGAGCGGCCATCTGCCTCGTCCCCCCATCCGTGGCGCGATGACATGAGCGGCCCGGTCACTGCCGCCGACACGAGCACCGACGTCGATCCTCTCCCCGCGAGCTCGACGGTGCTCGAGATCACGGAGAGCCGAGCGAGCCAGGTTGGCGCACTCCCCGTGCGGCGCGCGCTACCTCGTCGAACCCGGCGCACGGTCGGCGCCTGGTGCTTCGTCGACCACATGGGACCCGCGACCCTCGATGAGCGCGGCCTTGGCGTGGCGCCGCACCCCCACATCGGCCTCCAGACCGTCACCTGGCTGCTCGCAGGCGAAGCCCTGCACCGCGACTCGCTCGGCTCCGAACAGGTCATCAGGCCGGGTCAGCTCAACCTCATGACGGCAGGCCACGGCGTCGCACACTCCGAGGAGGGGACCGGCCAGTCCGCAGGCGAGCTCCATGGCGTCCAGCTCTGGGTTGCGCAGCCCTCACACACCCGGGACGGGGCGCCGGGGTTCGAGCACCACGGAGAGCTGGCGAAGGTCGAGCTCCAGCGAGCTGTCGCGACGGTCCTGGTCGGCGAGCTCGCGGGCGTCGCTTCGGCTGCACGCCGCGATACCGACCACTCGGGTATCGACCTCGACCTCCCGCCGGGCCGGGTCACACTTCCGCTACGCGGCGACCACGAGCACGCGCTCGTCGTACTCGACGGCGCGGTTCTCATCGATGGCGCAGCCCTGACCCCTGGACGACTCGCCTACCTCGGCCTCGGCCGCGACGAGATAGGCCTGACCACCGAGGCACCGGCCCGCGCCCTCCTCATCGGAGGCGTGCCGTTCGACGAGCCCGTGATCATGTGGTGGAACTTCGTCGCCCGCACGCGCGACGAGGTCATCGCCGCCCATCGAGACTGGACGGCGGAAGGGGCGCGCTTCGGCCGCGTCGACTCGCGGCTGTCCCGCATCGAGGTCGAACCGCCACCGTGGAGGCCCCAGTGATCGTCTACCGCCCCGGCGAGGGCCGAGGGCCGTGGCCCGGTCGAATCGTAGGCGGGCACCCAGACCAACTGGGCGCTCCTCGACGAGATGCTCGACAGCGGCTAGGCACCCACCCCAGCCCCCTCAGTCGAGGCGGGCGATGTCGCAGATCTGGGCGCGGAGGGGTGAGCTGCCGCTGATCGGGTCGCTCGGTGTCTGGCTGAGCACCAGGTTGAGGTTGGCGCTCCCGGGACCGAACGGGGGGAAGCCCGGAAGACCGAGCTCCTCGCAGGCTTCGAACCAGCCGTGCTGTCCGCTCACGACGTCGGGATCGAGCGAGTCGTTGAACTCGGCTCGGGCGCGGACGGCCCCCTTCGGTGTCCTGATCTCGACCCAGTCGCCCTCGGCGATCCCACGCGCCGCGGCCGTACCGGAGTGGAGCTCGACCTTCGGATCGGGAACGTGGCGGCGCAGGCTCGCCACCTGGCGGTGCTGTGTCTCGCAGAAGTGCAGTGGCTTGTTGCAGGTGAGCACGAGGGGGAAGTCGGTGGCCAGGTCCGGACGGGATCGGGGGCTCCACGCCGGCTCCTCGAAGGTCGGGATCGGCGGTTGGCCGATGTCGAGGAAGCCTTCGACGTAGAGCTCGATCCGCCCGGTCGGCGTGGAGAACCCGGCAGGTGCGCCATCGTCGGTGGTCGCCGCGTACTTCCGGTGCCGGGTCTCCAGCGGGAGGCGCACACCGGCGGGGTCGGCCCGGAGCTGCTCGAGCGTGACGCCGCTGGGCGCGAGGTGGTGCTCCCAGCCGGCGTCGACGTCCCCGCCGAAGAAGTGCTCGGCGAGCCCGAGCCGGGTGGCGAGGTCGAAGATGATGTCGATGTCGGCGCGGGACTCGCCGACCGGGGGGACCAGCGGCGTGCGCAGCTGCACCAGCGACTGGGCCTCCTGCGAGATCTCGAAGCCGACCTTCAGCCCCTCGACCTCGAAGGCACCCGCCACTGGCAGGACGATGTCGGCCTGCTCGGCGGTCGGGCTCATGAACATGTCGAGGTGAACGTGGAAGTCGAGCGCCTGCAGCGCGCCGCGGCCGCGCGCGCTGTCGCCGTGCGCCATCAGCAGGTTCGACCCGAAGCTGACCAGGGCGCGCGCCCGGTACGGGCTGCCGTCGAGCGCGGCGGTGTAGAGGTCCTCGCCGGTGACGAACCCGAAGCGGGCAGGGCCGAGGGGCCGGTCGGCCAGTCCGATCGCCTTGGCCGCTTGGGTCCGGTCGAGCAGCTCGGTGCCGGCGATCGGGTTCGTCGGCACCGGTGTGAAGAGCACGTTGCCGCCGGGCGCGTCGATGCAACCGGTCAGCGCGTACAGGACGTTGATGGCGCGGATGATCTGGGTCGTGCCGCTGTGCTGCTCGAGGCCGCTCCAGGTGTAGAACGCGACGGGACGGTGCTCCCAGAGGATCTGCGCGGTGCGCTCGATCTCGCCGGCGGGCACATCGGTGATCTGTTCGGCGACGCTTGGCGGTATGGCCCGGCACTGCTCGGCGAGCAGATCGAACGCGGGTCGACACGTGATCAGGGCACCGGCGGTCGACACCTCGACGGACCCTGTGAGCGCGAGTCGGTGGGCGTCGGCACCGTTCGGGTCGGGGGCCACCGGCCGGCCGGCGGCGGTGTCCCACGCGAGATGACGGCCTGTGTCATCGCGAAGGAACCGGCCGGTGTCGTCGCGCACGAGGAGCGGCGCGTTCGTCCAGCGGCGTACGAACGACTCGTCGTACCAGCCGCGCTCGATCATCACGTGGATGATGGACAGCGCCAGCGCGGCGTCCGTCCCGGGCCGAACCCGCAGCCACGGATCCGCTTTGGTGGCGAGCCCGGCCCGTCGGGGGTCGACCACGATCAGCGTGGCGCCTCTGTTCACCGCGGCTCGCGTCGCCGTCGCGTGGGCCAGCCGCGACACCGCAGGGTTGTAGCCCCAGAACAGGATGCAATCGGCCTGATCCAGATCGGGCATGTACGCGCCCGGGACCGACGCACCGTAGGTGTACAGCGATGCGAGGTACCTGCCCCAGCCACACAGCTCCATCGCCGCTGAGAAGTTGGGGCTGCCGAAGGCCCGCTGCAACCGCTGGATCCAATCGACGCAGTCGACGATCGCCGACGTCGACGGTGAGACCGAGCTGAACGCCACCGACTCCGGGCCATGATCCCGGGCGAGGACACGGAGCCGCTCAGCGGTGGTGTCGAGGGCCTCGTCCCAGCTGATGCGGCGCCAACCGGGATCGGCCGAACCCTTCGGGTTCGTTCGCATCATCGGGTGCTGCAGGCGGTCCGGATGGGCGGTGATCGCCGGCGCCTCCCGCCCCTTGACGCACAGCACCCTTCCGGTCGGGTGCGACGGGTCCTTGTCCAGCGAGAACGTGCCGTCGTGCACCGTCGCTCGGGCGCCGCAGCGCGACACGCACAACGGGCAGTACGTCGCTACTTCAGTCGAGGCCTGTGCTTCGGACATGCCGCTTCCCGTCGTTCCAGACGTGCCGACGAGCGTACGCTTCGGGACGTGGTGCGCGCTGACCTCCGGGTCGCCTGGTGACCGAGGTGAGGTGGTGGCACCGGCGCACCGCTGGTCCGCTGGTCAGCCGCTGGCCGTGGATCTCGATCCGCTCGATCGGCAAGGACCCCGACCGCCTTGCCGTCTGGTCGAACCGGAGAGCGATGGCAGGGGTCGCCCTCAACGCGATGGCCATGGGGTTCAACGCCGTCGTCGGCTCCGCGCTCTTCGTCGGCCTGTCCACCCTCGGGCTGATCCAGAACGGGGTCCAGCTGCACCTCGTGCGCACCCACCGGGGCGCGTTCTGCGCCCGGGCGGCGGACCGCCAGCGTCGCGCCGAGGAGTGGCGGGAGGTCCGGCGCTCGACCCGTTGAAGGTCGGGTAGTCGATCGTCTACCCTGACCGTGTGACGGGTGAGCGGGTCATCCTCTGGACGCTGCCGGCGGTCGCGGTCTTCTGGATCGCCGCGTTCTTCTTGTTCCCTGGGTTCGTCCCGCCGATGTCGCCTCGGGCATCGGCGGCCGAGGTGGCGGACTTCTACCGAGAGAACCTCTCGCGCGTCCGCTACAGCATGATCCTCTTCAACTGGTTCTGCGTGGCGCTGATCCCGATCCTGATGCTGATCGTCGAACGGATGCGGGGCATGGCGCACCGGACCGCCGTGCTCCGCTACTGCGTGATCGGCGTTGCCGGAGCGGCCCCGATCGCGTTCCTGACCTCCACCGTGTTCTGGCTGATCGCTGCGTTCCGTCCAGAGCGCTCGCCGGAGCTCACGCTCCTCCTGAACGACCTGGCCTGGATCACCTTCACCTGCGCGGTGCCGTTCCTCATCGCCCTGTGCACCTTCCTCGCCATCTCGATCGCCTACGACGACCAGGACCAGCCCGTGTTCGCCAGGTGGGTCGCGAGGTTCAACGTCGTCATCGGCCTCGCGCTCGTCCCGGCGTGCTTTGCCGGATTCAGCCTGAGCGGTCCGTTCGCCTGGGACGGGTTCGTGTCCTTCTGGGTCAAGAACATCGCCATCGCGCTCTGGATCGTGGTGATGGCCGTCGTGCTCAGCCGGGCCATGGAGCGTGATAGCACCGAGGCACAGGCGGCGGCATGAAGCTCGTCGCCTCCGTGCGCAGCGACCCGAAGCGCGAGCTGTGGTTCGTCTGGTACGCGACGGTCGCCTTCTACAGCCTCTACACCGTCGTCTTCTTCGGCCTCACCCGCACGCAGCCACCTGGCCGGCCCTGGCTCGAGCCCGAGCAGACCGTCGACTGGTTCGCCGATCGCCACTGGGGCCTGCTCATGGGGTTCGCGCTGATCTTCGTGCTCGGCGGGTTCTCGGCGACGTCGATCGCGTTGATCACCTATTCGATCCGACGGATGTCGGTGAGCCGCGCGTACGCGCACTCGTACCTCATCCTCTACGCGGTCGCTGCCATCCCCGGGTTCCTGTTCATCTGCGTGGCCATGACCGCCGGCGCGATGCGGCCCGACCGCGACCCGGCGCAGCAGCAATGGCTCTACGACCTCGGCTTCCTCTCCTTCTCGGGCACGATGGGCGTCTTCCTCGTCGGGTCCTTGATCTGGATGGCGGCCATCCTCCTCGACAAGAACGGCGTCTTCCCGAGGTGGTTCGGCTACCTCAACCTGTGCAACGCCCTCACCGAGGTGGTCATCGCGCCGTCGTGGATCTTCCGACGCGGCGTGCTGGCGTGGAACGGCGTGATCGCCTGGTGGATCGACGTCGTGGTGTTCGGCATGTACACCTGCGTGTTCATCTACCTGCTGCGCAGCCTGATCCTGCGTGACGACCTCGGCACCGGGCCAGTGCCTGCGCCACCGCCGGACCAGCCGCGTCGCGCCCACCCGCTGGCGAGGGTGATCGGCGCATGACCACGACCGACGAGGCGCCGCCGCCGACCCCGGCGGAGGACCTCGAGCGGGTCCCCGGTGAGCCGGACATGTGGTTCTTCGTCCTGTTCGAATCGCTCGTCTTCACCTCGTACTTCTGCGTCTACCTGTACTCCCGCACCCAGGACGAGGCGGCCTTCCTCGAGGCGCAGTCGGCGCTCAGGCTGCCCCTCGGGATCCTCGACACGATCCTCCTGCTGACCAGCTCGTGGGCGATCGCCCGCTGCGCCCAGCATGCGCGCGCTGCCCAGCATCGAGCCGCCCAGCAGTTCGCGCTCGCCACGGCCGGCCTCGGCGTCGCCTTCCTCGCGCTCAAGCTGGTCGAGTGGGTGGCGCTGATCGGCGACGGGCACACGTTCACCAGCAGCGACTTCATGCAGCACTTCTTCTTCCTCACCGGCATGCACGCCATCCACCTGCTGATCGGGTTCGTCGTGCTCGGTGTGCTCGTCCGCCAGCTGGCCGATCCGGCGCGCCGCTCGCCCACGACCATCGAGACCTGCACCACCTACTGGCACACGGTCGATCTCTTCTGGGTGCTCATCTTCGCCCTGCTCTACGTCGTGAGGTGACTCGTGGAGATCTCGGACAAGAAGCGACTGCTCGCCGTGTGGTTCGTCCTCGTCGCGATCACGGTGATCTACCTGTGGATCGACGACACCGCAGACGACCGCGGCGTCCTGGTGAGCAGCGTTGCCGTGACCGTCTCCACGATCGGCCTCGCGCTCGTGAAGTTCCGGGTCATCGTGCGCGAGCTCATGGACGTCCGGCATGCGCCGCCGCTGCTGCGCCGTCTCACGGACCTCCTCGCGGTCGTCATCGCCGTGTCACTGCTGACCTCGTACCTCGTGGGACGGGCGGTCGCGTGAGGCCGGCCCGCACGCTCGCCGCGTGAGCCCGTCCAAGCCCGCCAAGCGCGGAGCGGAGCCGACCGAGGCCCAATGGCGCGTGATCAACGCTGCGCTGAAGCTGTTCGCGGAGAACGGCGTGGGTGGTACGTCGCTGCGGATGATCGCCACCGAGCTCGGGGTCACGGTGGCCGCCGTGTACCACCAGTACAACACCAAGGCCGAGATCGTCTACGCCGCGGTGGAGAGCGAGCTGCGACGGCTCGAGCGCCTCGTCGACGCCGCCGAGGCCCAACCCACCGCCGGTGCCGCCCGAGAAGCCCTGGTCACCGGCATGGTGGACCTCTCGGTCGGCGGCCGCGGCCGGAGCGTCAGCGCCGTCCTCAGCGACCCGATCGTCGCCGGGTCGTTCGAGAGCCACGCCAGGTTCCTCGACCTCATCCCCCGGATGCGTCGCCTGCTCATGGGCGAGGGGACCGCACGGGAGCCGCGCCTCCGGACTGCGACGCTGCTCGCCGCGCTCAACGGAACCGCCATCCACCCCTTCGTCGCCGAGCTCGACGAGGACACCCGGCGCGGACAGCTCCTCCAGATCGCCCGTCTGCTCCTCCCACCCCTTCCCGATCCGGACGCCCCGCCTCGAGCAGAGCGGACCACGCGGGCATAGCGTCGGTCCTCGCCGACGGACCTTCGGGAGGCGATGACGATGGCGACCTACGTCGTGACGGGAGCGACCGGGTTCCTCGGGGCCGAGCTCACCAAGCGCTTGCTGGCCCGCGATGAGGCGGTGGTGCACGCCATCGTGCGGGCGGGCTCGCAGGCCCGCCTCACCGCGAAGCTGCGCGGCGTCCCCGGCGCCGATCGGGTGCAGGTGGTGATCGGCGACCTGACCCTGCCCGGCCTCGGCATCGATCCCGCCGACATCGAGCGGCTCGCGGGGCAGGTCGATCACCTCGTGCACCTCGCCGCGCTGTACGACATCACCACCGACGACGCCACCAACGACGCGATCAACATCGACGGCACCCGTGGCGTGGTGGAGCTGGCCAACCTGCTCGACGCCGGGTGCCTCCACCACGTCTCGTCGGTGGCCGTCGCCGGGGAGCACCCGGGCCGGTTCACGGAGGACATGTTCGACGAGGGCCAGCACCTGCCCTCGCCCTACCACCGGACGAAGTTCGAGGCCGAGCGGATCGTGCGGGACGAGTCCAAGGTCCCGTGGCGCGTGTACCGGCCGGCGATCATCGTCGGCGACTCCAACACGGGCGTGATCGACAAGATCGACGGGCCCTACTACCTGTTCCCCTCGATCCGCCGGCTGGCCTCGTTGCCGTCGATCCTCCGCATCCCGGCCCCTGACCTGGGTGACACCAACATCGTGCCGGTGGACTACGTCGCTGACGCGATGGACCACATCGTCCACCAGCCCGGGCTCGACGAACGGGCCTTCTTCCTCGTGAACCCGAAGCCGCAGCGAGTGCACTCCGTGTTCAACGCCTTCGCCAGGGCTGCGGGCGCGCCGCAGCTCGTCCCGACGGTCGACCGGCGCGCGTTGGGCCCGGCCGCCACGCTCGGCGGGCTCCTCAGCCGCGTGCCGGGCGTCGACCTGCTGCGCGACGTCACGCTCGAGCAGCTCCAGCTGCCACCCGAAGCACTGGCCCACGTCGCGTTCGCCCCGACCTTCGACGACAGTGGCACGCAGGCCGCGCTCGAGGGCACCGGCATCGCTCCTCCGCCGCTCGCGCGGTACGCGGCGATCCTGTGGCGCTACTGGGAGGAGCACCTCGATCGCGACCGTGCCCGGCGTCCTCGGCCGGGCGGGCCGTTGGCGGGCCGGCGCGTGGTCATCACCGGCGCGTCCTCCGGCATCGGCCGGGCCGCAGCCCTGCAGGTCGCACAAGCCGGCGGGGTGCCGTTGCTGGTGGCTCGGCGGACCGAGGCGCTGGAGGAGGTCAAGGAGGAGATCGCTCGCGGCGGTGGCCAGGCCTGGGTGTACTCCTGCGACCTCACGGACAACGACTCGGTCGACGCGCTCGTGGCCCAGATGCTCGAGGACCACGAGAGCGTCGACATGCTCGTGAACAACGCCGGACGTTCGATCCGGCGATCGATCCACCTGTCCTACGACCGCATGCACGACTTCGAGCGCACGATGTCGCTCAACTACTTCGCGCCCGTGCGCCTCATCCTCGGCCTGCTGCCCCACATGACGGAGCGCCGCTTCGGTCACATCGTCAACGTGTCGTCCATCGGGGTGCAGGCCAACCCGCCCCGGTTCTCGGCCTACGTCGCGTCGAAGGCGGCCCTCGACGCCTTCAGCAGGGTCGTGGCCACCGAGACCTACGGCGACGGCGTCACCTTCACGACGATCCACATGCCGCTCGTGCGCACCCCCATGATCGGACCGACCAAGCTCTACGACCGGTTCCCGACGAGCACGCCGGAGGAGGCCGGCGAGATGGTGCTCAAGGCGCTGCTCGACCGACCGAAGGACGTGAGCACCCGACTCGGCTCCGTCGCCGAGGTGGCGTACTCGGTGGCGCCGGGCCTCGTCGACCAGGTGCTCCACGTCGCCTACCGGGTGTTCCCGGACTCTGCAGCGGCGCGCGGGAGCGACGCCGACGACGGCGAGGGTCCCACCCGCGCCGCCGAGGCGCTCACCCGTCTCCTCCCGGGCGTCCACTGGTGACCGGTCGCCATCGTCGGCGGCGCCTGACCGCCAGGCTCGCACCTAGCGTGCGGACCGATGACGCCGGAGAGCTTGCCGACGTTGGTGTGGAACAAGGGGATCGCGGCGCGGTGCGATCGCCGCGTCCCGGACGAGTTCCCCGACGGCCACACGTACTCGCCCGTGCCGACCCTCGCCGGGGAGAACGTCACCGCCGGGCGCCCCGACCTCATCGAGGAGCCCGAGCAGCACGCCGACATCGGTGGCGGTGAGCTGGTGTGGGTGCGCGGCAGCTGGCTGCGCGCCTTCGTCGAACAGGTGGTGCCCCTCGTCCAGGGCGACTTCGTCCTCGTCACGGGCGACTCCGACAGCTCGATGCCCTCGAGCGCCCCATCGCTCGCGGAGGCACTGCTCCGCTGCCGTCACCTGGTGCACTGGTACACGCAGGACCACGACGGCACGGGTCCCCGCGACAGGATCTCGCCGATCCCGATCGGGCTCGACCTGCACAGCCTCGGCGAGCGCCCGCTCTGGGGGGAGGAGATCGCCACGCCCGCGGCACAGGAGGCCCAGCTGCTGGCCATCGCCGCGAGCCTCCCGCCGGTGTCGGAGCGGGACCCGCGGCTCCACCTCGAGGCCCAGTGGTCGAGCCACGTGAGCCCGCCACCGCCAGGGGCCAGGCTGCCCCAGACGCGGGCGCAGGTCGCGGCCGCGCTCCGGGACGAGGCGTACGTCGTCGCCGATCCGGTGCTGGTCCGGTCGGAGCTGTGGCGGCGGCGCGGGCGCTGTGCGGTGTCGGTGAGCCCACACGGCAACGGCCTCGACTGCCACCGCACCTGGGAGGGGCTCGTGCTCGGTCAGGTAGTGATCGTGCCCAGCTCGTCGATCGACCCGCTGTTCGAGGGCCTCCGCGTGGTGCCGGTCTCGAGCTGGAGCGCGTGCACCCAGGGGAACGTGCGCCGCTGGGTCGCCGAGCTGGCCGAGCTACCGCACCCTGCGCCGGCCCTGACGAGCGACCACTGGATCGAGCGCATGCGACGGGGCGGAGCCCGCTAGCGCGCGTCGGGGGACGGGCGCAGCGACGCCGAGGGCGTCGGCCGCGATGCGACCGACGCGCCGTGGCGAGTACCGGTCCGACAGGACGGCCTGCAGCGCCCGCGTGGCCTCCTCCAGGGGGGCGTTGCGGCCGTGCGCGAGGGCGCGGAGCTGGTCCACCGCGACGTCGAGGTCCGCCTCCGCCCACTCCATCCCCGGCTCGAACAGGTGCTCGTAGGGATGCGTCGCCGGCACCATGTGGTACGGCAGGAGGCCCGGGTGGTCGGTCCCGAGCCACTCCACCTGGCCACCGAAGCCGGTGATCACCACCGGTGTGCCGAGGCACGCGGCATCGAAGGCCCCGAGGCCCCATCCCTCGGAGGCCGTCGTCGAGAGGAAGCAGTCGGCCCGGTCGAGCAGGCCGAGGACCTGTCCCTCGGACCAGCGGGCCGTGGAGACGTGGACCTGGGCGCTGCGCTCCTCGGGGACGAGGTCGCCGACGTGCACGACCGTGGGGAGGTCCGGTCGCGACGGCCAGGCCAAGGGCCACTGCGCGGTCTTCAGGACCAGGGCGGCGTCGTCCTCGGGCCCGAAGGCGCGCAGGAACGCGGCGATCGTCAGGTCGGGGCGCTTGCGCCAGTCCCACGAGCCCACCGTCGCCACGACGAACGTGCTGTCGCGGAGCTCGACCGGGGGCGCCTCGGGCACGGCGCTCGAGGCGGCGTGCGGCACGACGTGGACGGGGACGTCGAAGGCGGCTTCGAACGCGGCGCGGTTCCATGACGTCGGGACCCAGAGCTCGTCGGCCGCCTGCATCTGGGCGCGCCACAACGCCGGCACGCGGTCGGTCTCCCAGACGGTGTGGCCGATCACCCGCGCCGGGCGCAGCTGCTGGCGGCAGCGGGTCCATCCCTGGGGATCGGCGTGGAGCAGCAGCGTCTCACCGTCCTGACGACCGGCGGTGAGCCGAGCGAGGTCGGCGGGGAGCGGAGCGTCCGACGGAGCCGGCGTGCAACCCCCCGGAAGGTCCTCGAGGGGTTGCCACACCACGCCCACCCCCACGGTCCGGAGTGCGTCGAGGCAGCGCCAGGCCGCGACGGCGACGCCGTGGATCGGGGTTGCGCACGCGTACCGGACCGTCACCGGCGCCGAGTCTGGCAGAGGGGGCCGACGTAGCATCCGCACGCACGATGCTCATCGCGTTCGCCAACCGCTTCTTCACCGAGTGGCCGTCACCGCCCCCGTCGCCGCGGCACGACCTCCGGTACACGCACGACCCCCACGAGCTCGTCGCCGCCGATGCCGTCGTCTTCCATCTGGCCTCTCCGGGCCACCGGCCCGAGATCGACAAGCGCCCGGGGCAGCTGTGGGTGGGGTGGACGATGGAGAGCCGCGTGATGTGCCCTCCGCTGCGGGACCAGGCGCTGCTGTCCTGCTTCGACCTGCTGATGACGTACGAGCGCCAGAGCGACGTGTGGTGCGCGTACTTCGGCCCGGGGCACCTGGCGGCCTACGAGCGGCCGCTGCCGGCGGTGGCTCGAGCGGACAACCCGGTCGTGTGGCTGTGCCGCAACCACGAGGACCGGGCGGGCCGCGTCCCGTACGTGGCCGAGCTCATGGAGCACGTCGCGGTGGACTCCTTCGGTGAGGTGCTCCGCAACCGGCCCGAGCACATCGGCGGGGGCGACGCTCGCCCCGAGCTCTACCGCCGCTACAAGTTCACGCTGGCGTTCGAGAACTCCTACAGCCCCGACTACGTCACGGAGAAGCTGTTCGACCCCATCGCGGTCGGGTCGGTGCCGGTGTACCGGGGCACCGAGACGGTGGCCGACCTCGCCCCGCACCCCGGCTCCTACATCGACGCCCGCGACTTCGCCTCTGCCGCCGAGCTCGGGCGCTACCTCGCCCACCTCGACACCCACGACGACGAGTACGAGGCGTTCCACGCCTGGCGCGCAGAGGGGCCGACTGGCGCGTTCCGGGCGCACACCGCACAGCTCGAGGAGCCGTTCTGGCGGCTCGGCGACCTCGTCGGACGTCACCGCGCGGGAAGGCCGTAGGCCCGCACGTCGCGGAGCGCCGCGGTCACCTGGCGGACGGCGACCCTGGCCCCTCCAGGGAGGTCCGTGCGCGCCGCGGCCAGGAGCGCGGACAGCGCAGCAGGGGTGGCCAGGGGGCCGGCGGGCGCACCGATGACCTCGAGGTCGGTGAGGGCGCCGCGGCGGGGGAGCGGGCCGGAGCAGGGCATGGGCAACGGCAGCGGCACCGTGTCCCCGTCGCGCAGCAGGGTCAGGGAGCCGTCGCCGTCGCCGATCGTCAGGGTCCGGCGGTCGTCCGCCTCGGCGAGCGACCCGGAGACCACGAGCCAGCCCCAGCGGGCGAAGTAGTCGAGCGCCCGGGCGACGACCCGGTGCTCGAGGCGCTCAGCGGCCTCCGCGACGTCATCGACGAACGCGAAGGCGTCGCCACCTTCGCGGACGGTCCAGCGCCCGTCGCCGCCTTCCTCCATCCGGTACTCCCACGTGCCGCGCACCGGCGCGTCCTGGTCGGCAGGCGTGACGAACCGCGTCGCGATCGGCTCGGGCGGCCCCCCTGGGATCCGCACCACCACGTGGTGGGTGAGGAGGCGGAAGTCGATCTCGCTCAGCTGCTCCGACACCGATCCTCCCCGGCCTGGGCTCGCCACCATGCCCTAGGGTGACCGACGCCGTCGAGCCACCCCTGCCGAGATGACCATCCCGCGGATCGCCCACTTCGTGTTCGGCCTCGTGGAGCAGACGCAGCCGTTCCACCCGATGCACTACCTGGCCATCGAGTCGTGCCGGCAGGTGCTGCAGCCCGAGGTGATCCACCTCCACCACCGACACCTCCCGTACGGGGCGTACTGGGACCTCGTCCGCCCGCATCTCGTGCTGCACGAGGTCGACCTGGTGCCCGAGGTCCTCTCCGCGCCGAACGACGAGCGGCTCGTGCCTTCCCGCTACCGGTACGCGCACCACGCCGACTTCATCCGACTCGACGCGCTCATCGAGCACGGCGGTGTCTACGCCGACATGGACACGCTCTTCGTGCACCCCTTCCCGCCGGAGCTCTTCGACGCGCCGTTCGTGATCGGGCAGGAGGCGCCGGTCCGCGACGAGCAGACCGGGGAGGTGAAGCCGTCCACGTGCAACGCCCTGCTCCTGTCCGAGCCAGGGTCGGCGTTCGCGACGGCGTGGCGCGATCGGATGGCTGGCGCCATGAACGGCACGTGGAGCAACCACTCCGGGTTCCTCGCCCAGGCGCTGAGCGAGGAGATGCCCGAGGCCGTCCGGGTCGAGCCGCCGCGGAGCTTCGCGCGCTTCGGGTCCGATCCCGACGGGATCGCCCTGCTCTTCGAGCGGCTGGACGACGACCTCGAGGGCGTCCTCAGCCTGCACCTCTGGAGCCACCTCTGGTGGGAGCAGGATCGGCAGGACTTCAGCCGCTTCCACGGCGGGATGCTGGACGAGGCCCACATCCGGGAGGCGCAGACCACCTACTCGGTCCTCGCCCGGCCGTACCTGCCGACGCTCGACGCGTGGTGAGCGACGCGGGCTGGCTGTACGCCGCGCTGGACGAGGACTCGGGCTACGGGACCGCGGCCCGTCGCCTGGTGGGCGCGCTGCGGGCGGCGGGGCACGAGGTCGCGTCGCTGCCCTTCCGGCCGGGGCCCGGGTGGGGTCTGGGGTACGAGCCGGCCGGGCCCTTGGCCACCGCGGACACGGTGGTCGCCCACCTGACGCCCGAGTACTACCCGCGGATGCGGGAGGTCGCAGCGGGTGCTCCGCTCGTCGCGCACACGGTGTGGGAGACGGATCGCCTGCCCCACCACTGGCCCGAGCTGATCGACCAGGTCGACCGGGTCGTCGTCCCCTGCCGGTGGAACGCGGAGGTGTTCCGAGCCGAGGTGTCGGTCCCGGTCGCCGTGGTGCCGCACGTCGCGGTGGAGGTGCTGCGGACCACCCACCCCACCTGGTCGACGGTGGGGGACACCACGTACGTCTGCTACTCGATCGCGCCGTGGACGGCGAGGAAGGCCCCCTGGCTCACCGTCGCGGCCTACGCCGAGGCCTTCCGAAGCAGCGACGACGTCCTCCTCGTCCTCCTCACCTCGGAGGTGGACCACACCTCGGGCGCGAGCACGGTGGTGGCCATGGCCCGCGTGCTGGCCGGCCACCCCGACCCGCCCAAGGTGCTCCTCGTCACGCGGAAGCTGGACGGCCCGGAGCTGGCCGCACTGCACACCCGGGCGGACTGCTTCGTCTCCCTGTGCCGGTCGGAGGGCTGGGGGCTGGGTGCCTTCGACGCCGGGGCCTATGGCAACGACGTCGTGATCACCGGCTTCGGGGGCCAGCTGGACTACCTCGACGAGGAGGTCGCGCGCCTGGTCGAGCACGAGCTCGTGCCGGTCGACGACCCCGCCGGGGCGCCGTCCTACACGCCGGACCAGACCTGGGCCGAGCCGTCGGTGGCCCACGGCGCGGCTCGGCTGCGGGAGGCCTACGAGACCCGCGGCACCGCCCGGCGCACGCGCCTGAGCGAACGGATCGCCGAGCGGTACGGCGGTCCGGAGGTGGCGCACCAGTTCGTCGCCGCGGTGCGCGGGGACGGCGGGTGAGGAAGCACCTCCCACTCCGGCACCGCGGCCGTCTGGTACGTTGACCGCCGGTAGACGGGTCGGCGACACCGGAGGTGCACATGGCAGAGACGGAGCTTCCCCCGGAGGGCACGTCCCGCCGCGAGTTCGTGCGCCGGATGGCCAAGGTGGGCTTGCTCGGCGTCCCGGTCGTCGCGTCGTTCTCCTTGGTCGGCGGCTGCATCCCCTGCCTGCCGGGCAGCGGTGGCAACACCACCAACGGCGGCAACCTCACGTAGACCACTCGTCTCTGCCGCGCTCATCGTCAGGGACGAGGAGGAGAAGCTCCCGCGCTGCCTCGCGTCGATCGCCGGGTGGTGTGACGAGGTCATCGTCGTCGACACCGGATCCACCGACGACACCGTGACGATCGCCCGCTCGGCCGGAGCGACCGTGCTCCACCGACCGTGGCGGGACGACTTCGCGGATCGCGCGCAACCACGGGCTCGACCACGCGACGGGCGACTGGATCCTCTACATCGACGCCGACGAGGTGGTCGAGCCGGTCGCGGGGAGGTCGCCCACGCCGAGCTGGCCGGGACGGAGGCGCTCGCCCTCAGGGTGTGGTTCCAGGGCCACGCCGGGTTCACCCCGTACCGCGAGTACCGGCTCTGGCGGAACCGTCCCGACATCCGGTTCCTGGGTCGCATGCACGAGACGCCGGTCCCGGATCTGCGCCGGATCCTCGAGGCCGAGGGCAGGTCGATCCTCGACACCGACGTGTTCCGGATCCGCCACGACGGCTACGAGGGCGACCAGACCGCGAAGCACCTGCGCAACCTCCCGTTGCTCGAGGCTCGTCTGGAGGAGCTCCCCGACCGCGTCTACCTCTGGAACCACCTCGGCAACGTGCGGTCGGCCCTCGGCGACGACGAGGGTGCGTTGCAGGCGTGGCAGTCCGGCGTCGACGTGGTCCGTCGCCTCGGCCTCGTGGACCGGACCGACGTGCTCGCCTACGCCGGGCTCGGCCTGGAGCTGGTTCGCCGCGGGAGCGACATCACCCCGCTCCTCGAGGAGCTCGACGGGATCGCCCCGTGGTTCAGGACGGCCACCTGGATGCGGGCCGAGAACCATCGCCGCCAGGGTCGGTACCAGGAGGCGATCGCGTCGCTCCGCGAGCTGGTCGCGATGGCCGACGACGTGCCGGATCAGACGCTCTCGTACAACACGGCGCTCTTCACCGACGCGGCCTGGGAGGCGCTCGCCGACTGCCACGTGCGGCTGGGCGACCTGCGGGCGGCGGCCGCGGTGTACGAGGAGGCGGCGCGGGAACGCCCCGAGCGACTCGACTACCGCACGAAGTCAGTCGGCCTGGCGGCCATGGTGCGCCACCAGCAGCCCGGTGCCGACCAGCGCTGAGATCGCTGCGTTCACGGCCTCGTTCACCTCGTCCTCGGGCCGATCGACGGTGTCCGCGAACGCGGCCACGATCGCGTCCCGGGGCTCGGGGGACTCGACGAGGAGGAACACCGCGGCGGCCAGCTCGTTCAGGTGGTGCGCGGTCATCGACCCCTCGTCGACCACGACGAGGCCGTCGGACTCGTTGGTGACGATGAGGTCCGGAGCGGGGGCGAGCACGGCCGGCGCGCGTTGGGCCGTGGCCCGCCGGAGCACGGCGGCCGCGTCTGCGGCGACGGCCCCGGTCTCGAAGCGCCGGACGAAGGAGCGGGCAGCCTCCGCCAGCTCGGCGGCGGACGCGGGATCGGTGAGGAGCCGCACCACGGCCTCGGCGAACGCGTCGGGGTCGTCCGCGACGAGGCAGTGGACGCCGGGCTCCACCCCCAACCCGCTCACGCCGACCGTGGTCCCCACCACCGGGACGTCCGCGGCGAAGGCCTCGAGCGCCTTGATCCGGGTCCCGGAGCCGTGCAGGAGGGGGACGACCGCGACCGCCGCGTCGCGGTAGAGGGCCTCGAGATCCGGGACGTACCCGACGCCGTGGGGCTCGAAGCGCTCGCTCCCGGCGCCCGCGAGCACCACCTCCACCGTGGGCCGGCTCGAGGTGATCCGGGGGAGCACCTCCGCCAGGAACCACGCCGCCCCGCGGATGTTCGGCTCGTAGGTGAAGTTACCGACCATCAGCACGGTGTCGGCGCGCGGTGTGGGGCGGGGCCCGGGACCGGGGACCGGGACCACGCTGTTGGGCACCACCGTGGTCCCCCCGAACCCGGTGGCGCTGATGAGCAGGTCGGCGCGGGAGCCCAGCTCGGCCTGCCACGCCGCGTACCGCTGTGCCTCGTCGGCCTGCCCGAGCGCGGCGGCGACCGCTGCGTCGTCATCGTCGAGGTCGACCGCCGCGAACGCACCGGTCGCCGCCGCGACGCCCAGCGCGAACCCGGCGACGTCGGCCCGCAGGGCGAGGACGAGGTCGAGGGGCCCGTCGTCGGAGCTGTGCCAGCTGCGCCCGAGGTGCTCCGGTGCCCAGCGCGCCCGTGACGGCAGGTGGGGACCACCCGCCCCCACGGTCGGGAGCTCCACCGCGACATCCCCCGTGTGCGGCTGACCGGACACCGGCACGAGCACGGTGCGAACGGGGCCCAGCTCGGCGAGCGCCTGCTCCCAGAAGCGACAGCGGTGGGCCAACCCGTTGCCCACCTGCTGCGGGCTGATCGGCGTGACCAGCAGGCACTCGAGTCGCTCGGCCACGGCCCGACAGTAGTGAGGCGCAGCCCTGACGCCGAACGGCTCGGGCATCCCGGCACGGCGTGCGCGACGATCGGCGGGTGACCGAAGCGATCCGAATCGAAGACGACGGCGGGGTGCGCCACCTGGTGCTGTGCCGGCCCGACGAGCTCAACACCATCACCGTCGCCCTGCGCGACGAGCTCGACGCCGCGCTCACCGCGGCCGATCGCGACCGCGACGTGAAGGTCGTGCTCGTGCGGGCCGAGGGGCGCGCCTTCTGCGCCGGGTTCGGGCTCGACTGGTCGACCGTGTCGCAGGCGACCGCCGAGCAGCGACCGGAGCGGGTCTGGGACACGGTGGCGGACGTCCAGATGATCGGCACGTTCGGCAACACCTTCGCCAAGCTGCACACGATCTCGAAGCCGACGATCGCCGCGGTGCAGGGATGGTGCATCGCCGGGGGGACCGACATGATCCTCAACGCCGACCTCATCATCGCCGGCGAGTCCGCGCGCTTCGGCTATCCGCCGGCGCGGGTGTGGGGCGTGCCCGAGGCGCCCTGGGTGTGGGTGGCGCGCCTCGGCCTCGAGCGGGCCAAGCGCTACCTGTTCACCGGTGACGAGCTGACTGCGTCGGAGGCGGCGGCCGCCGGGATGATCCTCGAGTGCGTGCCCGACGACGAGCTCCAGACCCGCGCCACCGCCCTGGCGCAGCGCATGGCGCTCCTGCCGCTCAACCAGCTCCAGATGATGAAGTGGATGCTCAACGACGTCGCCCGGCACCAGTACCAGCCGGACACGAGCCGGTTGCTCGGGTTCGTGTTCGACGGCGTCGCCCGTCACACCCAGGAGGGGCTCGACTTCGTGGCCCGCGCCCAGGAGGTCGGGTGGCGCGAGGCCGTGCGCGAGCGCGACCGCCCCTTCGGCGACTACGGCGAGGGACGGGCGTAGCGCTGGCGCCTGCGCCGCAGCTTCCCCCTGCTGGTACCCAGAGTACGTGACGGAGGGGGGCTTGCCGCAAGCGCACGTCCACCCTGATGATCAGCAGTCCATGGATCGGACACCTGCCATCGAGGTCGAGGCGCTCGTCAAGACCTACGGCCAGGTCGAGGCCGTCCGCGGCGTGACCTTCTCGGTCGCGCGCGGTGAGGTCTTCGGGTTCCTCGGCCCCAACGGCGCCGGCAAGAGCACGACGATCAACATGCTCTGCACGCTGGCGCGGCCCACCTCCGGCTCCGCCCGGGTGAGCGGGTTCGACGTCGTGCGCGAGCGCGACGACGTCCGGCGGCACATCGGCCTGGTGTTCCAGGATCCGACGCTCGACGGCCAGCTCACCGCGACGCAGAACCTGCGCCTGCACGCCGAGCTGTACGACATCGACCGGAGCGCCATCCAGGCCCGGATGGACCAGATGCTCGAGATGGTCGACCTGGCCGACCGGCGCGACCAACCGGTGCTGACGTTCTCCGGCGGCATGAAGCGGCGCCTGGAGATCGCGCGCGGGCTCATGCACTCGCCGCCGGTGCTGTTCCTCGACGAGCCGACCATCGGCCTCGACCCCCAGACCCGCAGTGCGATCTGGCGCTACATCCGGGCCCTGCAGGAGAGCGAGGGCACGACGATCTTCATGACGACGCACTACATGGACGAAGCCGAGCTCTGCGGCCGGGTCGCGATCATGGACCGAGGGGAGATCGTCGTGCTGGACACCCCCGAGGCGCTCAAGGCCAGCGTCGGGGCCGACAGCCTGAACGACGTCTTCCTGCGCTACACCGGCTCGACCATCCGGGACGCGGAGGCCAGCCCGGACCGCGAGCGCACCGCGATGCAGGTGTTCTCGAAGGGCGCCCGATGAGCGTGGTCGCGGAGGTCGTCGCCTCCCGAGTGCTCGAGCGCTCCTGGCGGTCCGAGGCCCGGGCGGTCCGCGCCGTCTGGTGGCGCGACCTGATCCGCTTCGCCGACGACCGCGTGCGGATCGTGACGGCGCTCATCCAGCCGCTCCTGTTCCTCTTCGTCCTCGCCCCCGGGCTGCAGTCGCTGTCCAAGGCGTCCACCGACGGGGTGGACCTCACGACGTTCATGTTCCCCGGGGTCCTCTGCATGGCGCTGTGGTTCAGCGGCATGATCAGCGCGGCGTCCTTGGTGATGGACCGCGAGCTCGGGTTCCTGCGGGAGATGCTGGTGGCGCCGGTCCGGCGGTCGTCGATCGTCCTCGGCAAGTGCCTCGGTGGCACCACGACCGCCATGGCCCAGGGCGTGATCCTGCTGGCGCTGGCCGGCCTGGCGGACGTGCCCTACGACCCGGTGCTGATCTTGGGCATCTTCGGCCTCCAGCTCCTGATCGCCTTCACGGTCACCGCCCTCGGCGTGATGGTGGCCACCACCGTCAAGCAGGCGCAGGCGTTCAACAGCGTGATGCAGCTGCTCGTGTTCCCGACCATCTTCCTGTCCGGTGCGATGTACCCCGTCTCGGGCCTGCCCAGCTGGCTGGGCGTGATCAACCGCCTCAACCCGCTGACCTACGCCGTCGACCCGCTGCGGCGGCTGGTGTTCGACCACCTCGACATCACCGAGGCCGCCCGACAGCGGCTCGCCCCCGGGGTCACCTGGTGGGGCTGGCACGTGCCCCCGCTCCTCGAGGTCGGGCTCGTGCTCGCACTGGGCCTGGCGATGCTGACCGTCGCCATCCTCCGGTTCACGCGGACCGAGTGACGGGTTAGGTTCCGTCGGGCTTCGTCATGCAGGGGACGTCACATGGAAGCAACCGCGGCCACCGGACCGGCGCTCGTCGGGCTGAGCCTGGAGGGCCCGCGCCCTGTCCGCCGGCTGACCGTCGCGTTCCGGATCATCCTGGCGATCCCGCACCTCCTGTACCTGGTCCTGCTGTCGATCGTCGTCGTCTTCGCGGCGATCGCCGCGTGGGTTGCCGCCCTGGTGCTCGGCCGCATGCCGGACGGCCTCGGCAGCTTCCTCGGCCGCTTCATCCAATACAGCACGCGGCTCTACGCCTACCTGTACCTGCTCACGGACCGGTATCCGCCGTTCTCGCTGGAGGACGGGGACTACCCCGTCTCCGTCCTCCTGCCGCCGCGCGGGCGCCTCAACCGGGCCGCGGTGCTCTTCCGGATCATCCTCGCGATCCCCGCCGGGATCGTCGTCTCGGTGGTGTCCAGCGGGCTCCAGCTCAGCCTGATCCTCGTCTGGCTGATCATGCTGGTGTCCGGCCGGATGCCGACCCCGGTGTTCGAAGCCGAGGCGTCGTTCCTCCGCTACCAGGCCCGCCTGTCCGCGTGGATGCTCATGCTGACGAGCACGTACCCCAGCGGCCTGTTCGGCGACGGGCCGTCGGCCGCCGCCCCCGAGGCGCCGGACCTCGAGGCGCCGCCGGACGCGCCGTCCTCGAGCCTGCCGCCCCCGCCGCCGGCGCCGGCGGTCGCACCCCGGATCACCCGCATCGTGGTGTCGAAGGCGGGCAAGCGCCTCCTCGTCGTGTTCGCCGCCCTCGGGATCCTGTTGACGGTCGGGCAGATCGTCGTGGCCATCGTCACCAGCGACCAGAGCGACCGCGCACTCCGGCACCTCGACGACGACTACGCGACGGTCGTGGGGTCGTCCCGCGAGTACGGCCTGGCCGTGCAGGGCTGTGCGCAGTCCGGTGGCCCGGCCTGCGTGCAGGACGCCAACCAGGACCTCGCCGATGCCGTGCGCCGCTTCCGCGAGGAGCTCGTCGACGAGGACTTCCCGGAGTACGCGCTGGCCGCGGCTGCCGACCTGCGGGACGACGCCGACCGGCTCATCGCGATCCTCGACTCGATGGCGCGCACCTCGGACCCCGACGCCTACGGCGCGCTCGTCGTGCAGTTCCAGACCTTCGCGAACGAGGTGGACCAGGACTACCTGGCCTTGCGCAACCTCCTGCGGTTCGGCTTCTAGCTCAGGTCACCAGCTCAGGGCGGCCAGCGCGAGCATGGCCACGCCGTTGAACATGGCGTGGGCCGCGATCGGGGTGCCCAGCCGCCCCGAGTAGTGGTACACGGTGCCCAGCACGAGCCCGCCGCCGGCGATGGACCAGCCGTAGGCCAAGGTGATCGGCCCGTCCCAGGCAATGAGGTGGGCGGCGCCGAACAGGAGGGACGTCCCCACGATCCCGGGCACCGCGCCGAACCGGCCGACCAGCCGGGTCTGGAGCAGCCCCCGGAAGAACAGCTCCTCGACCAACGGCGCACCGATGCAGGTGACGCCGACGAGCACCACCCACGCAAGGGTGCCGTGCGTCCCCTCCTGCAGGATGGTCCGATCGACCTCCCGCAACGAGCGCGAGGGGAACGGGATCGGAGCGAGCAGGAGCCCGGCGACGATCCGGCCGGCGAGCGCGCCCGCCAGCCCGAGCCCGAGGTCCGACCACCGGAAGCGGAAGGCGTAGTCGGCGACCAGCGAGCCGGTGCCCCGCCGCCGACTCACGTACACGCACGCTCCGACGAGACCGACCCACAGCCCGAGCGCGGACAGCCCCAGCTCGGCCGGACGCCCGCCGGGCTCGTCGGCCGCGTGGAGCAGCCCGCTGATGGTGAGCCCCGCCCCGAGCCCGACCACCGTCCCGAGCAGCGCCACCCACAGGCCCGGCAGCCCGGGCGACCGCGGGACGACCTCCTCGGTGGGGGCCGGGTCCCACTCGACGTCCCGACCGGCGCGGACGTACTCGGACCACCGTTCGCCGTCCCACCAGCGCGACCGGCCCGATCCGAACGGATCCGGGTACCAGCCCTCCGGCTGCACGACCGGCGCGTCCTCGGTCCCTGACACGGCGCCGACGGTACCGGGCAGTCAGGGGAGCAGGACCTCGTTCCACTCGAGCACCTGCCACGTGCTAGCGGCGGGCGGCGAGGAGCTCGCGCAGGATCTCGTCCATGTGGTCGATGGCCATCAGGTGGCCCTCGTCGGGCAGCAGGTGGAGCACGGCGCCGGGGATCGCGGCGGCCAGGCGGCGAGCGTGCTCGGCCGGGACGTTGACGTCGGCTTCGGCCTGCCACACGTGCACCGGCACCGTGATGTCCTCCAGCCGGAAGCCCCAGTCGCGCGCGAACAGCGCGAAGTCCTGCGCCGCGGCCCGACCCGTCGTGGCCGACGCGTGGCCGAGGTCGGCCAGGAACGCGTCCCGCACCTCGGGGCGCCGGAGGACCGCCGCATCCGGCGCGGGGAGCCGCTTGGTCGCGATCGCCAGGGCCCGCTCCGGGCTCCGCCGCCCCAGCCTCGCGACGATGCCGAACGGCAGCCGGTTCACCCCTGGCGCGTGCCGGGCGAGCCGCGTGAAGACGCGGTTGGCCGCCATCATCCCCGCCTCCGAGCCCCGCTGGTCGACCGCCGCGACGCCGCTCAGGATCGCCGCCGCGCCCACGCGCTCCGACAGGAACCGGGCGCACACCACCGCGTGCGGACCACCGCCGGAGATGCCCATGACCCCGAAGCGGTCGAGCCCCAGGTGGTCGGCCAGCTGGATGACGTCATCGGCCCAGCCGGCCAGCGTCCGGTCCTCGTGGAACGTGCTCAGTCCGTAGCCAGGTCGGTCCGGGGCGACCACCCGCACGCCCGCGGTGCTGGCCGGCCCCGGGTCGACGAGCACCTGGTGCCGCGATCCGGGCGTGCCGTGGAACAGGAGCACGGGGTAGCCGTCGGGGTCGCCCATCTCCCCCCAGGCGAGCTCCCGCCCATCGGCCAGCTCCATCACCCGCGCGTCCACGCGTGGACCCTAGATCCCGCACAAGCTGGCCCGCCTCGACGGGGTGGCCGCGCTCACCCGGTCCTGATCCCCGACGGCGCGCGAGGCTCGGGTCATGGAACCGATCGAGACCGTCCGCACGTTCATCGCCCGCGTCTGCGCCAAGGACCTCGACGGCGCCTGCGAGCTCGTCAGCGTCGGACATCGAGTACGACAACGTGCCCATGGGGAAGCAGCACGGCCCGGCCGGCATCAAAGAGCTGCTCGGGCCGCTCGTGGCCAGCGGGGGCAGCATCGAGGAGACCGACTGGGTGGTCCACCGCGAGGCGGCGACCGGCAACGTGGTCATGAACGAGCGCACCGACCGCTTCCGCGTCGGTGACCGCTGGGCCGAGCTCCCGGTCGTCGGTGTGTTCGAGCTCGATGCGGACGGCCGCATCTCGCTCTGGCGCGACTACTTCGACCTCCCGAGCTTCCAGACCCAGTTCGCCGCCCTCTTCGAGTCCTAGCGAAGCCCTAGCTGCCGGCGACGACCACGGACCGGTAGGCCTCGGGCTCCAGGCGGCTCGACAGCTCGGTCGAGCCCACCAGGTCGCAGAACATCACCGTGAGGCGGCGGATCTCCCCCTCGGGCCGGGCCTGCGCGGCGAGCAGGTCGCCGGCGTCGAGGTTGCCCGCCTCGGCGGCCAGCACCTCGCTGGCGAGGTCGTGGGCGTGGGCGACGTCGCCGCGGTTGAGCGCCTCGATGGCGCGGTCGACGAGATCGTCGACCGGCAGCCGCTCGGGACCCTCTGCCAACTACGCGCTCCGCCCGGCCACGTCCCGGAGGCTACAAGAGCGATTCGGCGTCCTCAGCGGCCTCGAGGGCCGGCAGGTAGGAGGCGTAGATCTCCTCGATGCGGGCCACGAGGTCGAGGTAGTCGTCGCCGTCCGGCTCCGGCACGGCCTCCAGGGCCGCCGCCGGCTCGTAGACGTAGCCGGGCGGCATGGTCGCCGCCGCGGGCATGACGGTCAGCGGGACCGGCTGGACGTCCGTGCGGTACACGGGATCGGGGAGGCCGCTCTCGCCCTCGATGTCGAGGTTGGGGAGGATCCGGTCGAGCCACTTGGGCAACCACCAGTTGGCGTGGCCCATGAGCTTCATGCTGGCCGGCACCAGGACGACCCGCACGAGCGTGGCGTCGAGGAACACGGCGACGGCCAGGCCGACGCCCATCATCTTCACGATCGGGTCGGTGCCGAGCACGAAGCCGAAGAACACGGCGATCATGATCAAGGCGGCCGAGGCGATGACGCGGGCGGTGGTGGCGATGCCCGTGGTCACGCTCTTCGTGTTGTCGCGGGTGCGGAGGTACTCCTCGCGCACCCGGGACAGGAGGAACACCTCGTAGTCCATCGAGAGGCCGAAGAGGATGGCGAACATGAACATCGGCACGAAGGAAACGATCGGCACGGTGGACTCGAGCCCGATCAGGTCCTTGGCCCAGCCCCACTGGAAGATCGCGACGACCACGCCGTAGGCGGCACCGATCGACAGCACGTTCATCACCGCCGCCTTGAGCGGCACGAGGATCGACCGGAACACGAGCACCAGCAGCAGGAACGACATCCCGACGATGGCGCCGATGAACCACGGCATGCGCGCCGCGACGCGGTCGGAGACGTCGATGAACGTGGCGGTCATGCCGCCGACGTAGGTCTCGATGCCCTCGGCCCGCGGCGCGATCTCGTCGCGGATGCGGTGCACGAGCTGCGACGTGCCGGCCGCCTCGGGGGCCGAGCGGGGGATGACGGTCACGACGGCGGCGTCGCCGTCGTCGTTCACGATCGCATCGGGGGCGAAGAAGACGTCCTCGTCGGCGCGCAGGCCGTCGACCAGCGTGCGCAGGCCGGCCTGGTCCGCGGCCTCGTCGCCGGGGAGCGACACCGACAGCAGGAGGGGGCCGTTCATGCCCGGACCGAAGCCGTCGGAGACGAGGTCGTAGGCCTTGCGGCTGGTCGTGTCCTTCGGGTTGTTGCCGGCGTCGGTCTGGCCGAGGCGCATCGAGAAGAGCGGGACGGAGAGGAGGCCGAGCACGACCACCGACACCACGACGTAGACCCACGGATGGCGGGCGACGTGGTTGCCCCACCGCTGCCAGCCGCCCGAGCCCTCGGCGCCGGCGGCCCGCTCACGCTCCTCGCGCGCTTCGCGCTTCTTCGCCCAGGGGAGGCTCGGCGTGGCGAGCTTGAGCCCGGCGAAGCCGAGCAGTGCGGGCAGCAGCGTGATCGAGGCGACGACCATGACCGCCACGACGATCGCCGCGGCGTAGCCCATGGTCGCCACGAACGGGATGCCCACGAGGGCGAGTCCGCAGATCGCGATGACGACGGTGCCACCGGCGAACACGACGGCCTGGCCCGCGGTGGCGTTGGCGCGGGCCGCCGCCTCCTCGACGGTCATGCCCTCGCGGAGGTGCTGGCGGTGGCGGGTGATGATGAACAGCGCGTAGTCGATGCCCACGCCCAGGCCGATCATCGAGGCGAGGATCGGGGCCACCTCCGCGATGTCGGTGAACGCGGCGAGGATCGTGACGCCCGAGAACCCCGTGGCGAGACCGAACAGGGCCAACCCGATGGGCAGGCCGCCGGCGATGACCGAGCCGAAGGCCATCAGGAGGATGACGATGGCGGCGGCGATCCCGATGAGCTCGGCCGCGCCCGTCTCGGGGCGCTCGGAGTAGCGCACGAGCTCGCCGCCCGCCTCGACCTGGATGCCCTGGCTCCGGCCGTCCTCGAGGACGGACAGGAGGTCCTCGTAGGCGCCGGCGGGGAGGTCGTGGGCCTGTACGTCGTACTGGACGAACGTCATGGCGATGGTGCGGTCGGCGGAGATGGCGCCGGACTCGGCGGGGTCGAGCGCATCGGCGACGTGGGGGAGGGCGGCCAGCGCGTCGACCGTGTCGGTCAGCGCGGCCTGGTTGGCGGCGTCGTCGAAGGTGCCCTCCTCGGTGTGGAAGGCGATCTGGGCGCTGGCCCCGGCCATCTCGGGGAAGCGGTCGACCATCAGGTCGAGCGCCTTCTGCGACTCCACGCCGGGGATCCGGAACTGGTCGCTCAGCTGGCCGCCGGCGGCCCGGGAGACACCGAAGAGGGAGAGGGCGGCTGCCACCCAGAGCAGCAGCACGAGCTTGCGGTGGCGGACGGCGGCCCCGCCGAGCCGGTGCAGGAATCGAGCCATGGGGGCACTCTAGAGGATTATGACAGTCTCTGCCAGATGCTAGAGCGTGACATCTGGCACGTTGCGCCGGATCGTGGCGGTCGTCACAATGCCCTTCGTGGAAGCAGGTGTGGGGCTGCGGGAGCGGAAGAAGGAGCGGACGCGGGACGCCATCCGCGACGCCGCCGTCGAGCTGTTCCACGCGAAGGGCTACGCCGGGACGACGGTCGACGACATCGCCGCCGCCGCCGACGTCTCCCCCCGGACCTTCTTCCGGTACTTCGCGAACAAGGAGGAGGTCCTCTTCTCGCGGTTCGACGAGACGCTGGACCTCCTGCGCGACTTCTTCTACAGCCGTCCGGAGGGGGAGACGATCGGCGCCACCCTCCGCGAGGCGAAGCAGCAGTTCGCCTCGATGGGCGCCGCCGTCAGCCTCGATCGCGCCACCTTCGACATGTTCCAGGACGACGAGGCGCTGCACGCGCGGTACCTGCAGTCGTTCTACCGGCTCGAGTCGATCGTCTCCGAGTGGATCGCGTCGCGGCTCGGCGTCCCCGACCGCGACCTGCTCCCGCGGGTCATCGCCGCGGTCATCGCGTCCGGCGCGCGCGTCGCCCTGGACGTGTGGACCGCGGAGCCCGGGCGCGACCTCCAGGAGCTGCTCGAACCGCCCCTGGCGATGATCGACTCGGTCCTGCCCGCACCCGGCTGACCCGCACGTCGCACCGCTACGGTGCGTCCATGCCCGATCCCGGTCTCACCGTCGCGGTGACCGGCCCGACCGGGACGTTCGGGTTCGGCCTGATCCCGGTCCTGGAGGCCGACCCGCGCATCGACCGGGTGATCGGCGTCGCCCGGCGCCCGTTCGACCCGGCCGCGCACGGCTGGACCAAGCTCGAGTACCGGCAGGGCGACGTGCGCGATGCAGCGGTGCTGGAGGCGGCCTTCGCCGGCGCCGACGTCGTCGTGCACCTCGCCTTCCTGGTGGCGAGCGCGGGGAGCGACGAGGCCCGCGCGGTCAACGTCGACGGCACCCTCGACACCTTCCGGGCGGCCGCGGCGGCGGGCGCGCGGCGCTTCGTCTACGCGTCGTCCGCGTCCGCGTACGGGTTCCACGCCGACAACCCGCTCGGGATGACCGAGGAGTGGCCCATCCGCCCCGCCGAGCACCTCGCCTACGCGCAGGAGAAGGCCGAGCTCGAGGAGCGGCTGGCGGCCTTGGCGGGCCAGCATCCGGAGCTGGACCTGTACGTGCTGCGCCCGCCCGTGGTGGTGGGCCCGCACGTCATCGGCGGCAAGAGCGACCTGGCCGCGCGCCTGCTGCCGATCACCAAGCGCATCGCCGGGATGGCGCGTCGCATCCCGTTGCCCCTCCTGATCCCCACGCCGGACATGCCGATCCAGGTCATCCACGAGGACGACGTCGGGACGGCGTTCCTGCAGTGCATCGTCGGCGCCGGCCCGCCAGGGGCCTACAACATCGCCGCTGACGGGCTGCTCACCGGCGCCGACATCGCCCGCGAGCTCGGCCTGCACCCGCTGCGCTTCGGGGGAGGGATCGCGATGCGCGCCGCGCGGCGGATCGCCGGCCTGCCCGTGCCGCAGCCGGCCGCCAAGGTGGCGTCGTGGGCGGAGGCGATCAGCCACCCGGTGATCCTCGACACGGAGAAGGCCAAGCGCGAGCTGCACTGGACGCCCGCCCGATCGGCGCTCGAGTCGCTGCGGGCCACGTTCACGGACGAGGGCTGACGCCCTCGGCGTAGGGTTGCCGTGTGAACGTCCTCTACTCCACGACGGCGACCGCGACGGGTGACGGGCGCAACGGGCACACCGCCACCGAAGACGGCGTCGTCGACGTCGACGTGCGCGTCCCGAAGGAGCTGGGCGGTCCGGGGGGAGCGACGAACCCCGAGCAGCTGTTCGCCGCCGGCTACGCGGCGTGCTTCCACTCGGCCATGAAGCACGTGGCCGCGCCGATGGAGGTCGACGTGACCGACTCCGAGGTGTCGGTCACCGTCGGGCTCGGGATGCTCGACAGCGGCGCGTTCAACCTGGCGCTCGAGATCGACGTGCACGTGCCCAACGCCACGGCCGAGCAGGCGCAGGCGCTGGTCGAGCGAGCCCACGAGGTGTGCCCGTACAGCAACGCCACCCGGGGCAACGTCGAGGTTGCGCTCGGCGTGATCTGACGGGAGCCGGTGGAGCCATGACGGCGTCGGCGCGGGGGAGGGCACTCCCGCGTGGGCCGCACAAGCTCTCGCGGGAGGAGGTGCAGCGGTCGCAGCGCGACCGGCTGCTCGAGGCGGCCACGGCCGCCGTGGCCGAGAAGGGCTACGTCGCCACCTCGGTGGCGGACATCCTGCGCAAGGCGGGGGTGTCCCGAACCACGTTCTACGAGATGTTCCGCGACAAGCAGGACTGCTTCCTCGCCGCGTACCGCACCCACGCCGAGCTCATCGCGGCGGTGATGGAGGCCGCGGTGGAGCCGGCCGCCGTCACCGGTGACCCGCTGGAGCGGCTCGACCGCCTGTTGCGCGTCTACCTCGAGGGCCTCCACGCGCAGCCGGCCCTGGCGCGCGTCTTCCTCGTCGAGGTGTACGCCGCGGGTCCCGAGGCGATCGAGCAGCGCCTCGCGTCGATGGAGCGGTTCGTCGACCTCATCGCCGTCAGCTACACCGGCCAGCCCGGGCTGCTCGGCTCGGAGCCGGATCAGCGCTTCGCGGCCGAGTTCCTCGTGGGCGCGGTGAGCTCGATGGTCACGAACCTGGTCGCGGTCGGCGACGTCGAGCGCCTGCCCCAGCTGCATGCCCCGCTGATGGAGCTCGCCCGGCAGGTGCAGCGCCGCTAGACCGAACGCTCACCGCGGGTCGGGCCGGCGGGTCGTCGGGCCTCGACGGGACGAGCAGCGGCCGGATGCCGGCGAGCAGGGAGACCTCGGCCACGCGGGCGGCCCGGTTCGCGGACCGCACCGACGCGAACGTCGCCCCGGCGAGGACGAGCGTGCCGCCCACGGTGGCGAGGGACGAGATGGTCACCCAGTCGGCCACCGGCTCAGGCTACGTGGGCAGGTAGCCTCCCCGAGAACGGGACGGGGTGGCGAGGGGGCGCGCATGGCTCGAGGGACGGCGACGGTGCTCTTCACGGACCTCGTCGCGTCCACCGAGCAGTCGGTCGAGCACGGCGCCCGCTTCGACGACGCCCGTCGCGCCCACGACGCCGCGCTTCGGTCCGTGGTGGAGGCGCACGGCGGCAGCGTGGTCAAGGGCACCGGGGACGGGCTCATGGCCACCTTCGACGCGGTCGGCGACGGCGTGGCCGCGGCCCGCTCCGCGCAGCAGGCGCTGCACCGCCAGAACCGGCGCCGAGGCGAGCCCGTGCTGTCCATCCGGGTGGGCCTGGCCGTCGGGGACGTGAGCTTCGAGGACGGCGACTGCTACGGCGAGTGCGTGGTGCAGGCGGCGCGCCTCTGTGCGATCGCCGCGGGTGAGCAGATCCTGGCGCCCAGCCTCGTGCGCGCGCTGGCGGGCGGGCCGCGTGCGACCGGCTTCCTCGACGTCGGTCCACGCGAGCTGAAGGGCCTACCCGAGCCGGTGGAGGTGGTCGAGGTCCTCTGGGACCGGCCCGAGGCGTCGGCGACCCCGCTGCCGCCGCGGCTCGCCGGGGACACCGCCACGTTCGTGGGGCGCTCCGACGAGCTGGTCCAGCTCGACGAGGTGTTCCAGGTCGCGGCCGAGCGGGGCGAGCGCCGGACGCTGCTGGTCGGCGGCGAGCCCGGGGTCGGCAAGACCACGGTGGTCAGCCGCGCCATCCGGCGCTGGTACGACGGGGGGGCCACCATCGCGATGGGCCGCTGCGAGGAGGACCTGCGCGCGCCCTACCGCCCGTTCGCCGAGGCGCTCGGCCACCTGGTCGCCTCCGCGCCGGCCGACCTCCTGCACGGGCACGTCGCGAGGCACGGCCGCAGCCTGCTGTCGCTCGCGCCGGGTCTCGCCCATCGCGTGGACCCGCTCCCGGACGCGGCGACGACCGACCTCGAGAGCGAGCGGTTCCTGTTGTTCGCGGCGGTGGCCGACCTGCTCGCCGCGCTCGGCGAGCAAGCCCCCGTCGTGCTGTTCCTGGACGACCTGCACTGGGCCGATGCCGGCACGGCGTCGCTGTTGCGGAGCCTCGCCGTGGCCCCCGAGCCGTCGCGGCTCCTGCTCGTCGGCACCCTTCGGAGCGACGAGCTCGACCGCGCCCACCCGATGGGCCAGGCCCTCGCCACGTTCCGCCGCGTGCCGTCCGTGGCGCGCCTCCAGCTCGACGGGCTCCGCAGCGCGGACATCGTCGACCTGCTGGCGGGCTGGGACGGCATCGGCCCCGAGACCAGCGTCGAAGGGCTCGCCGACGCACTGGAGGCGGAGACGGGAGGCAACCCGTTCTTCGTCACCGAGCTGCTCCGCCACCTCGACGAGACCGGGCGGCTCGCCGACCTCACCGGCGCCTCGTTGCTCGGCGGCGCGCTCGTGCCCGAAAGCATCCGCGAGGTGCTCGCGGAGCGCGTCGGCCGGCTCGGCGAGGTCGGGGACACCGTGCTGGCGACGGCGGCGGTCATCGGGAGCGAGTTCGCCCTCCCTCTGCTGTCCGCCGTCACCGGCGTCGACGACTCCAAGCTGCTGTCGGTCCTCGCGGACGCGGAGTCGGCGTCACTCGTGCGCGAGGTGACCGACGCGCCCGGGCGCTTCGTCTTCACCCACGCGCTCGTGCAGCACGCGATCCTCGCCGACCTCGGCGCCACCCGGGAGGCCGGTCTCCACCGTCGGGTGGCCGAGGTGCTCGAGGCGCAGCACGTCGACGGGATGTCCGTCGCCGAGCTGGCCCACCACTGGCTGCAGGCCACGACGGTGTCCGACACGAGCCGGGCGCGGGATTGGGCCCGCCAGGCAGGCGACCACGCGCTGGCCGCGCTCGCGCCGGGCGATGCCGTCGTCTTCTACCGCCAGGCGCTCCTGCTCCACGACCAGCTGCGGGACGCGGACGTGACGGTGCGCGTCGACCTGCTGACCGCGCTCGGGTCGGCCGAGCGGCAGGCCGGGGACCCCGAGCACCGCGACACCCTCTTGAAGGCCGGGCGACTGGCCTCGCGCGCGGGGACGCGGGCCGCCTCGCGGCGGCCGCGCTGCAGAACAACAGCGGCAGCTTCGCCCGCTTCCAGGGCGTCGACACCGAGCGGGTGGAGATGCTGGAGATGGCCATCGACGCCGGGGGTGACGCCGCCCGGCAGGCGCTGCTCCTGGGCACGCTCGCGAACGAGCTGACCTACTCGGGTGACTACGACCGGCGCCGTCACCTCGCCGACGAGGCCCTGCGCGCGGCCCGCTCGACCGGCGACGACGCGCTGGTCGTCCGCGTGATGAACCTCGTGTTCTTCGCGCTGTGGATCCCCGAGACCCTCGCCGAGCGCGTCGCGCTCACCGAGGAGACCCTGGCCCTCCTCCCCGCCGTCGACGACCCGCTCACGCGCTACTGGGCCGCCAAGTCCGGCTACCTGAACCTGGTGCAGGCCGGACGGGTGGCGGAGGCCGCGCCGCTGCTCGAGAGCGCCCGGGACCTGGCCGATCGCATGGCGCAGCCCGCCCTGCGGTGGCGGAGCCTGCACACCGAGGCCACGCACCTGCTGCTCCTGGGCGACCCCGCAGCCGCGGCCCCGTTCGCGCAGGAGGCCTTCGAGGTCGGGAGCGGCGCGGGGGAGCCCGAGGCCGCCGTGTACCTGAAGTCCCAGACGCTCTGCCTGCACTGGCAGCGGGGCACGATGGCCGAGCTGAGCACCCGCATCCGGGGGACGTCCCCGCGCCCGCCGAACGCCACCGCGTCGCTCAGCCTCGTCTTCGTCGAGGCCGGTCGGGACGAGGAGGCGGCCGCGCTGCTCGACAGCGGCGTCGCGGCCGCGTTCGCCGAGCTGCCGCGCGATCCCGCGTTCGTGGCCTCGGCCGCCATGTACGCGGAGGGCGCGATCCGCCTCCGCCACGCGGCGGCCGCCGCGGCGCTGTACGACCTCGTGCTGCCCCTCGCCGACCAGATCGGGTTCGACGGGGTCACGACCGTGGGCGCCCTGGAGCACCACCTCGGCGGGCTCGCAGCCGTGCTCGGCCGGCACGACGAGGCCATCGTCCGCCTGCAGCGGAGCGCGGCCACGCACGACGCCATCGGCGCGCGGTTCTTCGAGGCCCGCAGCCGGCACGAGCTGGCGGCCGCGCTCGCCGACCGCGGGGCACCCGGGGACGTCGATCAGGCGCGCGCCGAGGCGGGTCGGGCCCGCTCCCTGGCGAAGGACCACGCCTACCGCTCGGTGGACCGGCGCGCCCACGAGCTGCTCGCGTCCCTCGGCGGCCCGTGAGCGGGCGCGGCAGACTCGGGGGATGACCACCCGGACGCTCCTCCTCGCCCTCCACATCGCGTCGGTGGCGGCGTGGCTCGGGGCCAACTTCGTGCAGCTCGTCCTCTCTCCCCGCTTCGCGCGGGAGGACTCCGCGATCGCCGCGGCGTGGACGCGCCAGCAGATGTGGCTCGGGCAGCGCTACTACAACGCCGCCGGCGCGGGGATCGGCGTGACGGGCGTCCTCCTCGTGCTCGACGGGGACTGGTCGTGGAGCGCGGGGTTCATCTGGGTCGGCATCGTGGTCGTCGCGATCGGTGGCCTCCTGGGCGGCCTCGCGTTCGCGCCGCTCGCGAAGCGCCGGCTCGCGGGGCTCGAGGCGGGCGACGCCGCGGCCGCCCAGGAGGCGCAGGGGCGCATCATCCCCTTGGCGTTGCTGGACACCGTGCTGCTCCTCGTGGCCGTCCTGGCGATGGTCCACAAGTGGCAGGCCTGACGCAGCGGCACCACTAGGGGACCCTGAGCGTTCGCTGAGCGCTCAGGTGGGGTTTGCGCCCCGTTCGTACTGGGGACGACTGTCCGCGATGTCGTTCGGATGGTGGGGAAGGGGCCGAACGACTCAGGCGGCGTTCAGGCGCCGCGTGGGACAGTCGAGCTGATGCCGCCCGCCCCGACTGTCGCCGACCCTCGCCCGGCTCCTAGCCTCGTCCGGGTGAACCTCCACGTGGACCCGCCCATGACCGTCTCGCGGGTGTTCAACCGGTTCCCCTGGCTGCTGCCGGTCGCGCTGGGTGTGTTCGTGCTGCTGGCCGCGGGCGCCGTGTTCAACGTGCTGCCGTGGGACGAGCCGATCACGCGCTGGATGGTCGAGACGCGCACGCCCACCCTGGAGTCGATCGTGCGCAAGGTGTCGTTCCTCGGCTCGACCCGCGTCGTCATCGTGGTGGCCGCGGCGGCCGCGCTGGCCGCCTGGAAGCGCTGCCCACGCCTGGCCATCGCCATCATCGTGATCGCGGTGGCGCGGCCGCTGGCCGAGTTCGCGCTCAAGGAGCTCATCAACCGCGACCGCCCCGACGGCGACCGGCTCGTGGACGGCGCCGGCTACTCCTTCCCGAGCGGCCACCCCCTGGCCACCGCCGCCAGCTGGGGGCTCCTGCCCCTCGTGCTCGCTCTCTACACGCGCCGCAAGGCGCTGTG
Organism: uncultured Microthrixaceae bacterium; assembly: GCA_963806205.1. GTDB lineage: Bacteria > Actinomycetota > Acidimicrobiia > Acidimicrobiales > VFJN01 > VFJN01. The sequence continues at coordinate 742,312 of CAWDXF010000003.1, read as the reverse complement.
GTGGGCGTTCGCGATCGGCGTGTGGGTGCTGGCCGTGCTGGTGGCCCTCAGCCGCGTGTGGCTCGGCGTGCACTGGACGTCCGATGTCGTCGCGGCGCTCGTGCTCGCGGTGCTCGGCGTCTACGGCGCCGAGCGCTTCATCGGGATCACGCACCGCACCACCTGCCGCGGCGACGACTGCGACGGGTCAGGAGACGCTGATGCTGACCACGTCGATGCGGACGTGGTCGACGGTCCAGTCCTCGAGGCAGCCACGTAGCTGGCGCTGGTTGGTCTGGTCGAGACCGGGCTCGAACACCGCGGTGTAGCGCCCTGGGCGGGTGGGCGACTCGACGACCGCCTCGCCGTCGTCGAGCACCAGCTCGGAGCGGCCGACCTCGAGCCGGCAGGTGAGGAGCAGGGTCTCCACGAGCTCCTCGAGGTCCCGCCCGGTCTCGGCGCCCCGCGCGTCGGCATCCAGCACGAGGGTGGCCTGCGACGCCGGCGAGACGCGCTGGTGGGTGGACAGCGTGGCCTCCCGGAGGCCGAGCACCGCGCCGGTGCCGACCATCACGCCGAGGATGCCGAGGACGATGCGGGCGGGGTGGAGCCGGGACCAGCGGGTCATCGACCGCCGCCGTCGCCGCCCAGCAACCGGCGGAGCTGGGCGTCGTCGGCGCCGGGCACGTCCTGGGCGAGCACGGTGCTGTCGTCCACCACCAGCCCGCCCGCCGGGTAGCTGATCGGGGTCAGCAGCCGCGTGAGCTTGGCCTCGCCGTGGGGGGTCGCGGTGCCCGCGGCGATGCGGTCCACCAGCCAGGCCGCACCCGAGAGGAGCACGCCGCCCCCGACGAGGAACGTGATGAAGACGTTGGTGCGGTTCTGCGTCTCGCGCAGCCACGCGAACCGGTCGGGGGCCCCGGGGCGGCTCTCGCGCACGATGTCGCCGACGTCCGGGTCGCCGCTGCGCTGGAGCCGGAGCTGGTCGAGCTTGCGCAGCACGAGGCCGGTGGCGAGGGCCACCTCGGCGATGAGCATGATGAGGCCGAAGAACAGGGCCCGGTTCCACTCCCACCGGTTCAGCGACACGACCAGGTAGATCGCGGCGGTCACGAACGTGGCGAGCCCGGCGAGCCAGGCGAGGACCTTCACGTCGTCACCTCCTCTTCGATCGTGACGCGCCCGGTGTCACCGTCGACGGTCACGATCGTGCCCTCGGGCAGGTCGGTCACCGCGCCCGCGCACCCGACGACGGTGGCCACCTTCGCCTCGCGGGCGAGGATCGCCAGGTGCGAGAGCACCGACCCGGTCTCCGCCACGATGCCGACGAGGTGCGACAGCCGCGGACCGAGTCCGGGCGACAGCGTGGTGGTGACGAGGACCGATCCGGCGGGCGGGTCCAGGGCGTCGTGGGTCACCGGCCCGCGGGCACTGCCGCCACCCGCGCCCGTGCCGCCGCCGGCCTCGCGCGCGTGCGGCACGCTGATCGCGAGGCCGGTGTCGGAGCGCTGGAACCGGGCCGGGAGCCGCAGGCCGAAGTCGTGCTCGTGCGCCTGGACCAGCGACGGCACCACGGCCGCGCGCTTGGTGACGATCGCGTCGAGGAGCTCGAGGCTCAGGTGGCGCACCAGCTCGACGTCGGGCAGCCCTCCCTCGGCGGCGAGGCGGGTGCCCAGCTCCCACGCGGCCCGGCTCGAGAGCTCCTGCACCCAGCGGGCCCGGAGGCGCAGTGCCTCGCGGAGGATGCCGGCCTCGTTGCCCGTGGTGGGGGTGGGGCCCAGCGTGAGGATCCCGTCGGTGTTGGGCAGCGCCGCCTGCGGGCCGATGCCGCGGCGGCACCAGGGCGAGGACCACCGGGTTGTGCTCCACGATCTCGCTGTCCGGCAGCCCGTCCTCGCGCGCTTCGATGAGCACTCGGAGCGCCACGGAGGCACCGGTCATCCGCGTCGTCTCGGCATCGACCAGGAGGCCCATCAGGATCTCGTGGGCGTGCTGCCGCGCGCAGCACGTCGCGGCTGCGGTGCAGGAGCGCGAGCAGCTGGCGGTCGGTCAGCTCGGCCAGCGGGGGCACGGCCCGCAGGTCGGTGTCGGTGCGGTGGAGGAGGTGCTCGGCCAGGCGGGGGAGCGCCGACCGCAGGCGCCCCACGCGCCACGCACCACGGAGCCGGCGCAGCGACGGGAGCGGGTTGCAGCGCGCCCAGAGCGTGCGGCGCTCGACGAGCTCACCCGCCAGGCGCAGATCGATGCCGACGTGGCCGCGGACCGTGACGACGATGTCGCTCGCGTCGACCTCAGCGGAGGACGCGGTGCCCGCCAGCTGCACAGCGGCGGCGAGGGCCTCGCGCAGCGGCGGGATCCAGAGGTCGTGCTCGAGCTCGGTGAGCGGCTCGGGGAAGGTCTCGGCCACCGGGCCCGGGCCGTACACGGGTCCGTGCGGCACGCCCCGCACCTCGGTGGTGACCGGCCGGGACTGGAGGAGCAGCAGCTCGCCGTCGCGTTGGATGGCCCACTCGACGTCCTGCGGTGCGCCGAACACTGCCTCGACCTGGTCCGCGAGGGAGGCCAGCCGCCGCAGGTGGCGCGGGCGCAGCTCGGGCCCGTCGCCGTGCTCGACCTCGACAACGTGCCCGCGGAGGTCGAGGGCGTACCGGGCGCCGGCCACCGCGCCGCTCACGAGCGGCTCGGGGCTGCCGGCCACCGCGGTGACGACGCGGCGATCGCTCCGGCCGGTGACCGGGTCGATCCCGAACAGCACGCCGCCGAAGGCCGGCTCGACCATCGGCTGCACGAGCACGGCCATCGGCATCCCGGTGGCGGCCGCGGCCACGCGGGAGTCGAGCACGGCCCGCACGGCGGTCTCGAGCGCGGCGAGGCCCTGGATGCCGCCGACAGTGGCGAACTGACCGGCCATCGACGAGTGCGCCGTGTCCTCGAGCACGGACGAGCTGCGGGCGATCAGCGCGCTCGTGTCGCCGCCGAGGTGCTCGAACACCTCGCGCACCGCGGGATGGCCCGCCACCGCCGCGCCGTCGTCGACCGCGCGCGAGAAGCCGGTGGTGAGCACGAGGCCGGGCAAGGTGGTCAGCCCGCCCCGGGCGGCCCGGGCGAGGGCGGCCGCCTTGCCGCCGGTGCGCTCGTGGTCGACCGCCGCATCGTCGCGCAGGTCGAGCACCAGCGGGTGCCGCACGCCGGCTGCCGCTGCCGGTGCTGTCATCGCCTTCGACCTCGCCCCTCGGTCCATCATCGGCGCACCACCCACATCCTCCCTCAGCGTCCTCAACCCTGCGAGGGATTCAGCTGTTCCCTTCTGGTTACCGGGAGTTCACCCGAATCCCTCGCCCAGTCGACGATCCGGGCGGCCGGATGTCATCGGCCCCCCGCCGGCGCGGGAGGCGCAGCCGTTCCAGCGGGAGCAGCGGGGCGTAGGCCGCCCCCAGCAGCTGGTAGGGGAACGCGATCGCCATCAGGGCGAGGATCCCGACGTGGAAGGACCACGCGGCGGCGATCCAGCCCGCGGCGGGGCGCCGGCCCAGCAGCACCACCGGCGCGCCCAGCTCGACGACGATCGTGAGGAGGGCGAGGGGCCGCCAGAGCCAGCCCGCGTCCACGGCCGACCTGGCCAGGGGTGAGGCGGTCCCCCCGATCAAGCTCTTGCGGAGGTTGTCGAACGCGACCTTGTTGCGCAGCACGTCGCCGTCGAACCAGGCCCACCCGCTGCCTCGCAGCTTGGCGACGCCGGCCACGACGTAGGTGGTCGCGAGCACGACCACGAGCGCGATGAGGACCGTGCGGGCGTCGAGGGGACGGCGGGCCAGCGCCCAGCCGGCGAGCACGAGAGCGTGGAGCACCAGCAGGTTCTCCGTGTGGAACAGCTGGCCCCAGCAGCTCACGTAGGTGCCGACCAGGAGCAGCGACGCGGCCCACAGCGGGACCGACAGGCGGGGACGCCACCCAGCCGCGGCGGCGACGCCCAACCCGATCGCCGCCGCGATGACCGTGCGGGCCAACCAGGCGGGCGGCGGGCTGTCGAGCGGGGCGAGGACGCCGACCGGGTACCAGCGGCGATCGGGCAGGTCGGCCAGGCCGAGGTGGTGCGGGAGGCGCACGACGAGCCACACGACCGACCAGCCGGCCACCACGGCCCGCACGGCGCGCAGCCGCCGCTCGGCCGCCTCCGTCTCGACCGGCACGGCCGGCGTCACGGCGCCACGTCGCAGCGGTGGTGGACGACGATGTCGATCGGCGCGCGCCGCGCCCGCACGTCGGCCACGGCGTCGCGCACCTCGGTGCGGACCTCGACGGTGACCACGTCCGGGTCGTCGACCCGGTCGGCGACCTCGCGGCAGAAGGCGGCGATCGAGCCGGCCCCCTCACCGACGGCAAGACGAGCCTGCTCGGCCGCGAGCACCACCTCGTCGCCGCCCCCGATCGCGTGGGGCCCGAGGCGGTGCACCGCGCCGCCGGCGTCGATGCCCACGGCCGTGGCCAGGCGCACCACCGTGCCCGAGCGTCGGGCGAACATCGGGTAGGTCGAGACCGGGAACCCGTCGGCCGGGTGAGGCTGGATCGCGGGCCACAGCAGCACCGCGGCCAGGAGGAGCAGGAGCACCACCCGACGCACGGGCGGGGATTGTAGGTTCGCCCGGGTGCGTCCCGGCCGCTCCTTCGCTGCTGCGGTGCTGGTCCTCGGCGCCGCTCGCATCGGCGTGGCGCCCCCGGAGCGGTGCCCGACCGTGACCGCCGACGCCGCGCGGACGGCCGTGGCGGCCGGCGTGGGGTGGCTGGCGGACGGCCAGCGCCCGGAAGGGCGGTACACCTACCTGCGCGAGGAGGACGGCACCGAGCTCCCGGGGTACTCCGTCGTGCGCCACGGAGGTGTGCAGCTCGCCCTCGAGCAGGCCGCGGCCGCGGGTGACGCGCGCGCCGAGGAGACCGCCGCCCGCGGCCGGGCGTGGGCCATCGCGCGGCTGGTCCCTGCGGGCGGCGGGCGGGCGCTCCCGGAGCTCGACGGGTCCGCCCGCACGGGCGCCGAGCGCGCTGTTCGCCGCGCTCGCTGCTCCAGCGCCGCGCGGCCACGGGCTCGCACGAGTACGACGAGGTGCTGGTCGACCTGGGCCGCTTCCTGCGCGGCCAGGTCGACACCGGGGGCGGGGTGGCCGCGGTCTGGGACCCCGCCACCGACGCGCCCGTGCCGGGGACGCGCGACAAGTTCTTCACCGGACAGGTGCTGTGGACCCTGGTGGGTCTCGCCGACCTGGGGCTCGCCGACGGCGACGAGGAGGTGGCGGCGCGGGTCGGCCGGTACCTGCCCCTCCGCGACGAGATCGAGGGGTTCGAGCCCCCCGTGTCCGACCACTGGGCGGCCTACGCCTACGACGGCCTCGGGCTCGACCGGCTGACGCCGACGCAGGTGGCCCACGCCCACCGCGTCGCGGAGCTGATCGGCCTCCAGGTGCGGGGCGAGTCGACGCGCTGGCGGGGCGGGCTGATCAGCGTGATCCGCGGCGGACACGCGTCGGGCTCCGGCGTGGGCACGCTGGGCGAGGGCGGCGCGGCGCTGCTGCGGCTCTTCGGGGAGGAGCGGCTGCCCGGCATGGCGGAGCGCCTGCGGTGCAACGCCGGGATGCTCGTGGAGCGCCAGGCCGAGGACGGCGCGTGGTATCGACGCGGGGTGACGCGGATGGACGACCAGCAGCACAGCATCTCGGCCCTCCTGGCCGCCGTGCCCCAGCTCGAGGCGGACGCGGACGTGGTGGGGGGCGGGGCGGAGGGGCACACGTGGCTCTGGCTGGTCGTCGCGGCCGTGGTGGTGGCGAACCCGCTGCGCCCGGGGCGCCGACGGCCGGGGGCGGCGCTGGCGGCCGCGGCCGTGGCCGCCGGGCTGGTGGTCCTGTCGGGCCCGGTGCTCGACGCCCTCGAGGTCAGCCCGGCCTCGGCCCGGGGAGCCGCCGGCGCGGCGCTGGGGCTGGCGGCGCTCGCCACGCTGGTGGCTCCGCGCGCCTCGGCGACGGATGGCATCCTGGCCGCCGCCGCCGGCCTCGTCGCCCTCGCGCTGGGGGCCGACGACGGCGCCGTGGCGCTCCTCGTGGTGGCGGGCGCCCTGCTGCTCGAGTGGGCCGTGCCCGAGCACCGGCGCGGCGGCCTCGCGGCCCGGGTCGTCGCGGTGGCCGCGCTCGTGCTCGCGGCGGACCTGCTGACGGACGGCATCCTCGGCATCTGAACCCCGAGGCGGGTCCGGTTAGGTTGACGCGCGTGTCAGATCCGCCGCCGCTTTTCGACCTCGCCGAGACCGATCGCCTGCTCAGCACCACCCGCAGCGTGCGCAAGCGGCTCGACCTGGACCGGCCGGTCGATCCGGCCGTGGTGCTCGACTGCATCCGGCTCGCCGTCCAGGCGCCGACCGGGAGCAACGCGCAGGGGTGGCGGTGGATGGTGATCACGGACGCGGCGAAGCGGGCCGGGATCGCGCGCTGCTACAACGAGGTGGGCCAGGCCTACCTGTCGCAGGCCGCGAGCGCGGTCAGCGAGGACCCGCAGACGCGCCGGGTGTACGAGAGCGCGCTGCAGCTCACCGAGATCCTCGACCGCGTGCCCGTGCACGTCATCCCGTGCATCGAGGGCCGCGTCGACAACCTGCCCAACGGCATGGCCGCGTCGATCTACGGGTCGATCCTCCCCGCGGCGTGGAGCTTCCTGCTCGCGCTGCGCTCCCGGGGCCTCGGGTCGGTGTGGACGACCCTGCACCTGTTCAAGGAACGGGACGTGGCGGAGCTGCTCGGCATCCCCGAGCACGTGAGCCAGGTGGCGCTCTTCCCGGTGGCGCACACGATCGGCACCGACTTCAAGCCGGCGACCCGGCCACCCGTCGAGGGGATCACCTACTGGGACGAGTGGGGGACGACGCGCTGATGCGGCGGCACGAGGTGTCCTTCGTCGTCGACGTCCCACCGCAGCGGGTCTGGCGCCTCTTCCACCCCAAGGTGCCACCCGACGCGGAGGTGCCCCGCACGATCGAGCACCCCGGTGGCACCATCACGATCCTGCGCGAGGGTGACGACGCCGGCGCCGGCCTGGTGCGCACCTGCACGTTCCCCGTGCCGCGGTGGCTGCTGTCCGGCGGCGTGGCCCGGTCCTGGGAGGTGGTCACCGAGGCGCGGGAGAACGAGTACGCCCGGTACGAGGCCGTGGGCAAGCCGCTCTGGTCCAAGGCCGAGGGCTGGCACACGCTCGAGCCCCTCGACGGGGGCACCCGCACCCGCCTCACCTTCGTCGAGACCTACCACGCCCACAACCCGCTGGTCCGGCTGCTGTTCGAGGGTCCGGTCCACCGCTTCATCTCGCGGGACAACACGCGCATCTACGAGACGGTCCTGGGCTACCTCGGCCCGGTGACCCGTGAGCGATAGCGTCGGCGCGATGGAGCGAGGGTTCGATCCGGACGCCCTGCGGGAGAAGTACCGCGCCGAGCGGGACAAGCGGCTCCGCGCCGACGGCAACGCCCAGTACGTCGAGGTCGTCGGCGAGTTCGCCCACTTCGTGGAGGACCCGTACGTCGCCCCGCTCGAGCGCGAGCCGATCACCGAGGACGTCGACGTGGCCGTCATCGGCGGCGGCTTCGGCGGCCTCCTCACCGCCGCCCGCCTGCGCGAGGCCGGGGTCGACAGCCTGCGCGTGATCGAGAAGGGCGGCGACTTCGGCGGCACCTGGTACTGGAACCGGTACCCCGGCGCGATGTGCGACATCGAGTCGTACATCTACCTGCCCCTCCTCGAGGAGCTCGGCTACGTGCCGACCGAGAAGTACGCGCACGCGCCGGAGATCCTGGCCCACTGCCAGGCCATCGGCCGCCACTTCGACCTGTACGACGTGGCCCACTTCCAGACCGAGGTGCTCGAGCTGCGCTGGGACGACGACGCCCGCCGCTGGATCGTGTCCACCAACCGCGGCGACGAGATCCGGGCCCGCTTCGTGGCCACGGCCAACGGCCCGCTGCACCGCCCCAAGCTGCCCGGCATCCCGGGCATCGACTCCTTCGCGGGCCACTCGTTCCACACCAGCCGGTGGGACTACGAGTACACCGGCGGCACCAACGAGGGCAGCCTCACCGGGCTGGCGGGCAGGCGCGTGGGCATCATCGGCACCGGCGCCACCGCCGTGCAGTGCGTCCCCCACCTGGCCGAGAGCGCGGAGCACCTCTACGTGTTCCAGCGCACCCCGTCGTCCATCGACGTGCGGGCCAACCGCCCCACCGACCCCGAGTGGGCGACCTCGCTCGAGCCGGGCTGGCAGCAGCACCGGATGGACAACTTCAACAACCTCGTGTCGGGCTTCTTCGAGCCGAAGGACCTCGTCAACGACGGCTGGACCGACATCATCGGCAAGTTCGCCACGATGCTGCGGGAAGCCGGCAACCCCGACGTCACGCTCGAGGACCTCGCCACCACGATGGAGCTCGCGGACTTCGAGAAGATGGAGCAGATCCGCTCCCGGGTCGATCAGATCGTCGAGGACCCGGTCACCGCGGAGGCGCTGAAGCCCTGGTACCGCCAGTTCTGCAAGCGCCCGTGCTTCCACGACGAGTACCTGCAGGCCTTCAACCGCCCGAACGTCACGCTCGTCGACACGCAGGGCCGCGGCGTCGAGCGGATCACCGAGCGCGGGATCGTGGTCGGCGAGTCGGAGTACGAGCTCGACTGCATCGTGTACGCCACCGGCTTCGAGGTCGGCACCGACTACACGCGGCGGGCCGGGTACGAGATCGTGGGCCGCGACGGCCTGACGCTGACCGAGCGCTGGGCGGGCGGCGTCCGCACCTTCCACGGGTTCCACAGCCGCGGGTTCCCGAACTGCTTCATCATCAGCAACGTGCAGTCGGGCTTCTCGCCCAACTTCCCGCACATGCTGGCCGTGCAGGCCGCCCACATCGCCTACCTCGTGAGCGTGGCCCACGCCCGCGGCATCGAGGTCATGGAGACCTCGCAGGAGGCCGAGGACGACTGGGTCAGCACGATCGTCGAGCTGTCGAGCAGGAACACCTCCTTCCAGGAGTCCTGCACGCCCGGCTACTACAACAACGAAGGCCAGCCGTCGTCGATCAGCCGGCAGAACGGCTGGTTCGGCGGGGGTTCCATCGGCTTCATCCGCGTGATCGAGGCGTGGCGGGCCGAGGGCGCGCTCACCGGCCTCGAGCTCACCCGCGCTTGATCCCCGACACCCGCGGGATCTGGGCCGCGTTGGGGGCGATGCACCTCACGGGCCGCGCCGACGGCCCGCCTCTCGTCGCGCCCGCCGAGATCGTCGAGCGGATCGTGGACCTCGGTCGGACCTCCGGTGTGGACCCCTTCGACCTGATCGTCGAGCGGGCCCGGGCCGCCGGCCTGCACCGCGGCGGCGCGACCTCCTGCGGGGGCGTCACCCGCCTGCTGCCGTGCGCGGACGGCTGGATCGCGTGCACCCTCGCGCGTCCCGAGGACCGCGACCTCCTGCCAGCGTGGTTCGGTGAGGAGATCGGGCCGCGGGCCGACCCGTGGGCCGTGGTCGAGGCGCTGGCGGGGGACCGGACCGCGACGGACCTGGTCGACTCGGCCGCCCTCCTGGGCCTGGCCGTCGCTCGCCCCGGGGAGACGGACCCGGGCCCCGAGCCCGTGCGCAGGTTCCCGCTGGGCACCACCGCCGGCCGGCGCCACGCCCGACCGTTCGTCATCGACCTGTCGTCGCTGTGGGCGGGACCTCTGTGCGCACGCCTGCTCGCCGATCGCGGCGCGGAGGTCGTCAAGGTCGAGTCGTCCGCCCGACCCGACGGCGCGCGCCAGGGCCCGGCCCGCTTCTACGACCGGCTCCACGGCGGCATCGAAGCGGTCGCCCTGGACTTCCGGACGGACGCGGGCCGCGCCGCGCTGCACGAGCTGCTGGGGGTGGCCGACGTGGTGATCGAGTCCTCGCGGCCCCGCGCCCTCGAGCAGCTCGGCATCAACGCCGCCAGGATCGCGGGGGAGGGGCCCACGGTGTGGGTGTCCATCACCGGCCACGGGCGGGAGCGGACCGCGCGCGACCGCATCGGCTTCGGGGACGACGCGGCGGTGGCCGGCGGGCTGGTGGCCTGGGACGAGCAGGGCCCCTGCTTCGTCGCCGACGCCATCGCCGACCCGCTCGCCGGGATGGCGGCCGCCGTCGCCGCGGTCGAGGCCATCGACCGCGGCGGGGGGTGGCTGCTCGACGTGGCGCTGGCCCGCGTGGCGGCGCACGTCGCGGGTCCGCACGCCGAGGCGGCCCGGGTCCGGTGGACGGCGGGCCGGCCCGAGGAGGCCACCCGGCTCGGTCACCCGCCCGCGGTGCCCCGCGCCCCCGCCCTCGGCGAGCACACCGACGCGGTCCTCACCCGCCTCCACATCGGACGCTGACCAGCCGGCTACGCCTCGGCCTCAGATCGCGAACCTGTCGACCTTTGTCGCGGTTCCTGTTGACATTGGTCGACGAGTTCGCGGAGTGGGGTGGCGATCTAGCCTGCGGGCGTGCTGCACCTGGCGCCGGCCGAGCTCCAGGCCCGGTTGGCCGGGCCGGACCCCGTGGACGGGGAGCCGATCGTGGTGCTCCACGGCCCGGGCGACGCGACCGCCCTCGCCGGCGTCGAGGGCCTCCCGGCGGTGGTGGTCGGGTACGACGTCGACGCCGCGGGCGAGGAGCTCCTCGCCGTGGCCGACGCGGTGGCCCAGCACCCGGATGCGGCCGTGGGGCTCGTGCTCGCGCTGCGGGGATCGGAGCAGCGCAGCACGGCCGAGCAGCTGGTGGTCGAGTCGCTCGCCTACGCCACGCTCCAGGGCGGCCCCGACCACGCCCGCTGGCTGGCGGCCCGCACGCGGCGCGACCGCCGGCCCCCGGCGGAGCCCGTGCGGGTCGAGCGCCACGGCGACGTCCTCGAGATCACGCTGAACGACCCCGACCGTCGCAACGCCTACTCGGCGGCGATGCGCGACGCGCTGGTCGAGGCCCTGGCCATCCCCGCCGCGGACGCGTCGCTGACGGTGCGGCTTCGCGGCGCAGGCCCCTCCTTCTGCGCGGGGGGAGACCTCGACGAGTTCGGCACCGTGGCGGATCCCGCGACGGCGCACGACATCCGCATGCGCCGCTCCGGCGGGCGCGCCCTCGCGGCGGTCGCGGAGCGCGTCACCGTGGAGGTGCACGGCGCCTGCGTGGGCGCCGGCGTGGAGCTGCCCGCGTTCGCCACGACGGTCGTCGCGGCGCCCGGCACCACCTTCCGGCTGCCGGAGATCGCGATGGGCCTCATCCCGGGCGCGGGCGGGACCGCGAGCCTCCCGCACCGGATCGGGCGCCGCCGCACCGCGCTCCTGGCCCTCGCCGGGACGGCGATCGACGCCGAGACCGCGCTCGCCTGGGGCCTGGTCGACGCGATCGGGAGCTAGGGGAGCGAGCGGGCCCCGGCGATGGCGGCCTCCGCGGCCGCGACCGTCGCCTTGCGCGGCGCCCAGGCCCATCCAGGCGAGGCGCAGGATGCGCAGCGGGTGGCGGACCGCGTAGCGCAGCACCGCGCGGGTTCGGGCGGCCGTCCTGGTGCGCGAGGTGGAACACCTCCTCGTCGATCGTGTCGTCGGTGGCGCGGTCGCTGATCGAGCGGACCACCGACCACGGCACGCCGCGCCGCTCGCAGCTGTCGGCGATCGCGGCGGTCTCCATGTCGAGCGACACCACGCCCTTCGCGATCAGCGCCGGGAGCTCGCTCGCCGGGGTCATCACGTTGGTGGTCCACATCGTGCCGTGCATCGGTTCCCCGCCCAGCGGGGCGGGCGTGTGCTCGGCGCCCGTCTCGGAGTGCACCACGACGGCGGGGCGCACGAGCGCGCCGATCTCGACGTCGTCGTCGACGGCACCGGTGATGCCGAAGACGATCAGGTGCGACGGGGTGACCGCGTCGAGCAGCCGCTCGGTCGACGTGGTGGCAAGGTCGGTGCCCATGCCCGTGTGCAGTGCCACGACCGGGCGGCCGTCGAGCGCGCCCGTGCGCAGCGGGACACCGCCCACCGTCTCCTTCCGCAGCTTGAGCCGCTTCACCAGCGGGGTCAGCTCCATCGGCATGGCGCACACGAGCGCGATCGGTTCGGTCATGTCACTACCTCTGGGGGTCGATGGCGACCTTCACCGCACCGGTGTGCTCCTGGTCGGCGATGGTCTGGAACGCGGCCTGCCACTCGGTCAAGCCGAAGGTGTGGGTCAGCAGGCCCGTGAGGTCGATGCGGCCGTCGGTCACGAGGTCGAGGTAGTGCTGGATGCCGTGCTTGCGCTCGCCGGCGACCTCCTCGATGCCGAAGGCGTTGGAGCCCACCCAGCTGATCTCCTTGAAGTACAGCGGGCTCCACTCCCAGCGTCCCGGCGCGTGGACCCCGCTCTTCACGAGCGTGCCCCGCGCTTTCAGCACCCGCACCTCGACCTCGAAGGTCTCCGGCTTGCCGACGGTGTCGTAGGCCACGTCGATGCCCCCCGGGTGGCACATCGGCAGGCCGTCGAGGCCGTCCATCGTGGGGCGGAGGCGGCCGCCCGACCAGTCCGCAAGCTGCTCGACCAGCTCGAGCTGCGTCCCGAGCCGGAACACGCGGTGGGCGCCGAAGCGGGCCACGAGGTCGGCCTGGGCATCGAATCGGGCGACGATGCCCACCTCGACGTCGGGGTACAGCGTCCGCAGGATCGCGACGGCACAGCTGCCGAGGGCGCCGGCGCCCCACACGAGCACGCGGCCCCCGGGGGGCGGCGGGTGGCGCGTGATGCTGTGCAGCGACACGGCGAAGGGGTCGGCGAAGATCGCGTGCTCGTCGTCGATCGAGTCGGGGACCGCGAAGAGCATCGTGGAGTGGGCCGGCATCAGCTCGGCGTAGCCGCCGGTGGCGTCGCTCGACACGCCGGTGTGGATGCCCGCCGACAGGTCACCGTCGCAGAAGCCCCAGCACAGGCTGAGGTCGCCCGCCTCGCAGGCCGGGCACACGGGCGAGATGCCGCGGGTGACGCAGGTGAGCCACGGGTTGAGCACGACGCGCTGGCCCACGTCGAACCCCTCGGCCTGCGGCCCGAGCTCGGTCACCTCCGCCACCACCTCGTGGCCCATCACCTGGGGGAAGGAGCAGAGCCCGCTCAGCGCGCTGTCGCTGTCCCCCTCGAAGTCGAGGAGGATCTGCTTGGAGTCCGAGCCGCAGATCCCCGTGAGCGACGGGCGGGTGACGAGCCAGTCCGGCCGGAGGGGCCGTGCGTCCGGCACCTCCTGGAGGGCGACCGGCGTGACGGCGAGGTTCTGGACCAGGCGTGACGCGCCGTCGGGGGCCTCGAACCCCTGCCCGGTGACCCCGAACACGAGCGCCTTCACCGCTACCTCCCGAAGCCCATGGTGGGCGGGCCGGTCCGGTCCTCGCCGAACAGCTCGTCGCGCCGGCCGGTGAGCTCGTCCACCGTCCAGCGGTGGTCCTGCTCCACCTCGGCCACCATCTCCCAGCCCCGGAAGCGGTGCACCCGGCCGCCGATCACGACGAACACCTGCCCCGAGATGCCGGCGGCGCCGTCGCCGGCCAACCAGGCCACGACCGGGCCCACGTTGTCCGGGTGCCACTCGTCGAAGTCGTCCTCGCCGCTGGCGATGAACTCGCCGAGCAGGGCCTCGGTCATGCGGGTGCGGGCCCGTGGCGCCACGGCGTTCACCCGCACGTTGTAGCGCTTGAGCTCGCGGGCCAGCCCGATCGTCATCGCGGCGATCCCGGCCTTGGCGGCCACGTAGTTGGCCTGCCCGGTCCCGCCGTAGAGACCGGCCTCGGAGGCGGTGTTGATCACCGCGCCCCCTGCCTCGTCACCCGCCTTCGACCGCTCCCGCCAGTGGGCGGCGGCGAAGCGGATCGGCGCGAAGTGGCCCTTGAGGTGGACGCGCACGACGTCGTCCCAGGCGGCCTCGTCCATGTTGAAGCACATCTGGTCGCGCAGGAACCCGGCGTTGTTGACCAGCACGTCGAGCCGGCCGAGCTGCTCGACCGCGGTCCGGACGAGGGCCTCCGCGCCGCTCCAGCTGGCGACGTCGTGCGCGTCGGCGACGGCGCGACCGCCGCCGGCCTCGATCTCCGCCGCGACCGCGGCGGCGGGGCTGTCCTCGACTCTGGAGCCGTCGGTCGACGCGCCGAGATCGTTGACCACCACCGCCGCGCCCTCGGCGGCGAGCGCCAGCGCCTCGCCCCGCCCGATCCCGCGTCCGGCACCGGTCACGATGGCCACCTTGCCGTCCAGCGCCCCCATCGCGGCGAACGTAGCAGCCCAACCTGACACGCGTGTTAGGTGGCCTAGGGTGCACAGGTGGTCACCTCGCCGCCGTTCCACGACCCGCACTTCTGGGCCGGCGACCCGTATCCCGCGTTCGCCGAGCTGCGGCGCGAGGACCCGGTGCACCGCTACGACGGCGAGGGTGGCGCGCTGTGGGCCGTCACCCGCCACGCGGACGTGCTGGCCGTGTCGAAGGACCCGACCACGTTCTGCTCGGGCAAGGGCGTGCTGCTGACCGACCTCACGCGACCGGTGCTGTCCGCCGACTCGATCCTCTACCTCGACCCGCCGTTGCACGCCAAGCGCCGGAAGCTCGTGAGCCCCAGCCTCACGGTGCGGCGGGTGGCCGATCTCGAGGACCGCGTGCGCGCCATCGTGCGCGGCCTGCTCGACGAGCTCCCGAGCCGCGATGTGATCGACGCGGTCGAGGCCATCTCGGTGCCACTGCCCCTCATGGTCATCGCCGAGCTGGTCGGGGTGCCCAACGAGGACCTGGCCGACTTCCGGCGCTGGTCCGACGCCATGATCGATGCTGCCAGCGACTACACCGACGAGGCGCTCGCCCTGGCCGCCGAGCTGTTCGTGTACATCGACGCCATCGTGCAGGCCCGCCACGCGGACGCCCGCGACGACCTCGTGTCCGTGCTCGCCCACGGCACGGTCGACGGCGAGGCGGTGTCGGACGAGGACATCAACATGTTCGTCCTCACGCTCCTCGTGGCCGGCAACGAGACCACGCGGACCCTGCTCTCCAACAGCTTCATCGCACTGCACGCCAACCCCGACCAGCGGGCGCTGATGGTCGCCGACCCCTCCACGATCCCGGTGGCAGTGGAGGAGCTGCTCCGGTGGGAGGCACCGATCATGAGCTTCTGCCGCACCGCCACCCGCGAGACGACGCTGTCCGGCACCGAGATCGCGGCCGGCGACTACGTGCTCCTCCTGTACCAGTCGGCCAACCGCGACGAGGCGGTGTTCGGCCCTACCGCCGACCGGCTCGATGTCACGCGGTCGCCCAACCCCCACACGTCCTTCGGCTACGCCGAGCACTACTGCCTCGGCGCGGGGTTGGCCCGCCTCGAGGCGCGCGTCCTCTTCGAGGAGCTACTGGCGCGCTGGCCCGGCTACGAGGTGGCCGGTCCCGTCGAGCGCCTCCCCAGCCGGCTCGCCCGCGGCGTCTCCCACCTGCCGCTGCTGCTGCAGGGCTAGCTGGCTCCAGTGGACCGCGGTCACGATGGCGACCGGGACCCACATGAGCACGGCGGCGCCGCCCAGCGTGTCGGCGTCGAGGTAGAACGCGATGGCCGCGAGGTGGAACACCTGGGCGTGGTAGGTGACCAGGGCGATGCCGTGCGGGTGGTCCCGCAGGCCCCGGGGCACCACCACGTCCGGCGCGTCCCGGTCGAGCCGGTGGAGCACCAGCAGGAGGATGCCCGAGGTGAGGGCGAACCCGAGCTGGGAGCCCGTCGGGAGGCCGAACCAGAAGCCGGGACCCCGGTAGTCGAAGACCTTCCCGAGGTAGAACTCGTCACCGAGGCGGCTCACGGGGTCGAGCACCCACAGCGCCCACACGGCGAGCATCCAGGCCACGAGCAGCTCGTGCCATGCCCGCGGCGCCCGCGTGCGGTACGGCCCCGACGCGATGAGGCGACCCGCCGCGAACGCGAAGTAGGCCATGAACGTGTAGCTCAGCGGGACCATCAGCGGGACGTCCCAGGCGAAGATCTCGTCGCCCCGCAGGCTGTCGCTGAACGAGTAGGTCGTGTACGGGATCCCGGTGTGCACCGAGCCGTTCTCCGCCGCGATCCCGACACCGAGCGCGATGACGAAGTAGACCCCTGTGCGCCGCCAGCCCAGCTGGCGGGAGGCCCGCCACAGGAAGGTCAACCCGAACAGCGTGACGTACCACCGACCGAAGAGCGTCCCGATCAGCTCGTCCACGTGCTGCCCCCCAGGGTCGGCCCGACCTCGCGCGTAGGCTAACAGTCGTGTCAGGTTCCGGGAGGGCCACCGAAACGACGGTGGGCATCGACATCGGCACGACGTCCGTGAAGGCCGTCGCGGCCGACGCGGACGGCACCGTGCTGGCCCGCGCCCGCATCCCGCACGCCGTGCGCCAGCAACCCGCCGGCAGCTTCGAGCACGACCTCGACGTCGCGTGGCGCGGCGAACGTGATCGCCGCGCTGGGCGAGGTGGCGACCGCCGGCGAGGTCGCGGCCGTGGCGGTGTCCGCGATGGTCCCGTCGCTCGGGGCCGTCCGGGCGGACGGCAGCGCGGCCGGGCCGGGGCTCATCTACGGCGACCGCCGCGGCGAGCGAGAGGACCACGACACCGCCCTCCCGGGCGACAGCGGAGAGCTGCTCGCGTTCCTGGCGTGGCTCGTGGGGGAGTGCCCGGACGCCTCCGGGTACTGGCCGGCCCAGGCCGTGGCCAACCACGCCCTGTGCGGTCGCGGCGCCATCGACGGCTCCACCGCGACGACGGCCCACCCGCTGCACGATCACCGCCGGTGGGACCCGGCCCGGGTGGCCGAAGCGGGCACGACCACCGACACCCTCCCCGACGTGGTGCTCGGCTTCGACGCGGCCGGCAAGGTGCTCGAGGGGCTGCCCGCCGCCGGGGCCCTCGTGGGGGGCGGGACGATCGATGCGTTCGCGGAGCAGCTGGTGGCCGGCGCGGACGAGCTCGGCGACGTGCTCGTGCTGTGCGGCACCACGCTCATCACCTGGGGTGTGATCGCGGACTGGCTGGAGGTCCCGGGCCTGTGGACCATCCCGCACAGCGCGCCGGGGCGGATCCTCATCGGAGGGCCCAGCAACGCCGGGGGCCTGTTCCTCGAGCGCGTGCGCCGCTGGCTCGGTCCGGTGGCGCCGGAGGAGGTGCTGGCCGTCGACCCCGGCGAGCTGCCGGTCTGGCTGCCGTACGTCCGGGGCGAGCGGACCCCCCACCACCGGCGGGACCTGCGGGCTGAGCTCCTCGACGCCGGGCTGCACCACGACGCCGCCCACCTCCTGCGAGCCGCGTACGAGAGCTCCGCGTTCGTCGTCCGCCACCACATCGACCTCGCGCGCGACGCGGGGCTGGCCCCCCGGCGGATCGTCGCCACCGGCGGCGGGACCCAGGTGGAGCCCTGGATGCGGGCCCTGGCCGACTGCACCGGGCTGCCCGTCGACGTGGCCGCCGCCCCGGAGGGCGCGGCGCTCGGCACCGCCTTCATCGCCCGGGGCGTCGCCGGCCTGGAGACCACCACCCAGGACGCGGGGCGGTGGGCCCGGACCGCGCGGACGGTGGAGCCCGACCCCGCGTGGGTCGACGCGGCCGCCGCGCGCTACGAGCGCTTCCGCGCGTACGCTGCCGCCCGATGACGGGGGGCGCCACGCTCTGGTTCGAGGACCTGCAGGAGGGCGACGCCGCCCCCGAGGTGCGGCACACGCTGACCCGCACCGACCTCGTGCGCTACGCGGGTGCCTCGGGCGACCTGAACCCGATGCACCACGACGACGAGCAGGCTCGTGCTGCCGGGCTCCCGTCGGTGTTCGGGCACGGGATGTTCTCGATGGGGCTGTTGGCCCGCTCGGTGAGCGACTGGGCCGGGGTCGGCGCGCTGCGCAACATCAAGGTGCGCTTCACGAAGCAGACCTGGCCCGGCGAGGAGCTCGTGTCGACCGTGACGGTCACCGGCAAGCGGGTCGTCGAGGGCGAGCACCTCGTCGACGTGGAGCTGGCGCTGGCCAACGGCGAGGGCCAGGTGAAGGCCTCCGGCGAGGCCGTCGTCGCCGTCGGCAGCCGCGCCTGACCCGTCGCTCTAGAACAGGTACTCGAAGTGCTGGGTCTCCACCATGAGGGGGAGGCGGTAGCGCACGTAGAAGCTGTGGAGCTTGAGCGCGCCCACGTACTCCTCGACGGTCGGCTCGATGAGGTCGACGTGATCGGGTTCGCGCTCCTTCCACGCTGACGCCCGCCGGGCCACCTCCTCGAAGTCCGTCAGGGTCGCCACCGAGATCCCGAAGTGGTCGAGGCGCGGCGCGGCCATCGGCTGGTCGTCGGCGATCAGGAACACGAACTGCTCGTGGTGGTGGGCCCGCAGCACGAGCTGCTTGCGGTCCTTGGTGAGGTCCTCGTACTCCTCGAAGCCGAAGACGTCGCCGTAGAAGGCGTTGATGGCGGCCCGGCCGTCGGCGTCGAGCGCGTCGGCCGGGAGCGACAGCGCCACGTGGTTCATGCGCGGCGGCTTCGCGAACGCGGGACCGGTCACGGGCGCACCAGCACCTTGCCGGCCCGGCGGCCGGCGGCGAGGTCGCGCATCGCGTCGAGCACGCCGGTGAGCGGCACGTCGCCGGGCTCGAGGAGGTCGTCGATCGGGAGCGCACCGGAGGCCAGGAGGTCGACGGCGCGGGGAAGCTGTCGTGGCCGTACTCGCAGGCGCCGGTCACCACGAGCTCGTTCAGGATGATCCGGTTCGGGTCGAACCGGGGTCCCTGCATCCCCGCACCGACCAGCACCAGGCGCCCGCCCCGGACGAGCTGAGCCAGGCCGGCCTGCATGGCCCGGGCATTGCCGGAGCACTCGAGCACCACGTCCACGGCATCGCCCACGATCTGGCCCGGCTCCGCGATGCTCGGCACCAGGAGGGCGTCGGGGTGGAGCACGCGCGTCGCGCCCACGGCCGCGGCCAGCGCCCGCCGACCCTCGTGCGGCTCGGCGCAGCTGACGTCGTCCACGCCCAGCGCCCGCAGCACCGCGATGCACAGCGCGCCGATGGGCCCGGCACCGAGCACCAGCACCCGCTGACCGGGCCGGATCTCCCCCTGCTCCACGGCGTGCACCGCGACCGACAGCGGCTCGGCCAGCGCGGCCGCCCGCGGGTCGACGCCGTCCGGGACGGGCAGCAGCTCACCGGCGCCCGCGCGCTTGTAGGTGGCGAACGCGCCCTGGCTGAGCCCCATGCCCGGCGTCTCGCGATCGGTGCAGAGCGACGGGCGGCCGGCGAGGCACATCGCGCACGTCCCGCAGCGCTCCGGGGGACCGCCGATCACCGCGTCGCCCGGTCGCCAGCGCGTGACCTGATCGCCGACCGCGGCCACGTGGCCCATCCACTCGTGGCCCTGCCAGCTCCCCGGCGCGGCCCAGCCCTCGAGGACCATGTGGAGGTCGCTGCCGCAGATGCCGCACAGGTCGACGGCGACGAGAACATCCTCTGGTCCGAGGTCCGGCACGGGCACCTCCGCGACCTCGAGCCGGGCGCGGCCGCGCAGGACCGCGGCGGTCATCACGTCCGGCAGATCCCCCATCGTGGGCGAGCGTAGTTGACACGAGTGTCAGGGCGGCGGGGGGTCCCCCGGTGTAGAAACGAGTGGAGCGATCAGGACGGAGGGAGCGGTTGGGGACCAGCCTGCGGGGGACCGCGCGTCGTGCGTGCTTCGTCGCCGCGGGGGTGTGCCTCCTCCTCGTGCTCGCCGCACCCCTCACCCCGGCGCAGGACGAGGAGGACAGCGCGCCCCGCCCCGAGGTGTTCCGCGGCGCGGCGAACGCGCTCGCCGCCTCCGTGCAGATCGAGCGCGCCGGTCTCCTCCCGGTCCCCGACGTCTTCAAGTTCATCGCCGTCGAGGGCAGCAGCGTGTACGAGTCGAGCACCCAGACCGCGCGGTCGTCGCTGTTCTACCCCGGCAACGGAGCGATCCTCGGACCGAACCTGCTGTGCGGCACGTTCGGCGCGGCGTTCCCGCCGGAGTTCAAACCGGTCCTCGACCTGTGCCTCCAGTACAAGTACCCCCTGACCGTGTTCGCCGACGAGTTCTCGCCCGACGGGCAGACCACCGGCTCGCTGCAGCTGGGCGCGCCGACGGACCCGGTGTCGGGCAACGCCACCCGCGCCACGGCCCACGCCGCCCCCGACGGGTCGCGGACCGACGCCGCGATCCAGGACCTCCGCGTCCTGGGGCTGCCCGTCTTCGGCCCGGTGCTCCCCGTCCTCCCCGGGCTGACCATCGACACCTCCCTCATGAAGGTCGACAGTGCCACGAGCCGCACGGACCAGCGCATCGTCGACGGCGCGATCACCATCGACGCCACCACCGTCGTGTCGGGCATCCAGCTCGTGGGCGGCCTGGTTCGCATCGGCTCGGTGCGGTCCGAATCGCACGTGACCGACGACGGCAAGGGCGGTCGCACCGCCACCTCCGACCTCGAGCTCGGCGGGGTCACCGTGGCCGGCGTGCCCTCGCAGATCACCGAGGACGGCCTCGTGGTGGGCTCGCCGTCCGGCGGCCTCGGGCCGCTCGTGCAGCAGCTCCAGACCCAGGTGAACGAGCTGTTCCGAGCGCTCGGCCTGAAGATCAGCATCCTCGGCGCCGACGCCGACCCCGACGCGGAGGGCGGACCGGCCGCCAGTGCCGGTGGTCTGCTGATCGAGCTCGCGCAGACCGTCGAGGGTCTGCCCCCCGTCCCCGGTCCTCTGGGCGACATCGACCCGAACGGCCCCGTCGTCGGCTCGATCCAGATCGGTCAGTCCGGGGCGCGGGGCGCGGCGTTCCTGTTCGGGGAGGACGGGGTGCCGGACGACGGCAGCGGCGCCTCCGACCTCGGCTTCGACGTGCCCGTCGGCAGCGACCTGTCGTTCCCCGACCTGCCGGGCCCCGTCACCGACGGGCCCTCCAGCGAGCCGCCCGGCCCGGCCGGGCCCGGTCGCTCGCGGTCGATCGTCGACCTGTTCGACGACCGCCTCGGGCTGCTCTACCTCGCCCTCGCGTTCGCCGCCCTCGGCCTCTGCATCGCCCCCCGGTTCGCCCTGCCCGCCCGTCTCCCCGGAACACGGTCCTGACCCAAGGAGCACCCATGTCGGACGAGTCACCGCACCGCCCCGAGGACGAGGAGCCGGATCCGCGGGTCCTGTGGCGCTGGGTCGCCGATGCGGCCCGGCCCTGGATCGGTTGGATCCTCGTCGGTGTCGGCGCGCTGCTGCTCCTCCTGGGGTACCTCGGCGTGTCGCGCGAGGCACTGCCCGGCAAGCAGATCCCCTACCTCGTGTCGGGCGGCATCGGCGGGGTGTTCATCGCGGTGATCGGCGTGTACGTCCTCGGCATCCAGGCCCTGCGCCAGGACAGCGGCCGGCTCGACCGCCTCGAGCGCATGGTGGAGGAGCTGCACCAGGCTCTGCTGCGTCGCCCCGACGCCCCCGAGCGCCCGGTGGCTGCGGCTCCGCGCGCCGCCGGGCCGGCCCGCCGCGTCGTCGCGGTCGAGGGCGGCGACCTCTTCCACCGGTCCGACTGCGAGATGGTCGCCGACCGGGAGACCGACGAGATGAGCCCGTCCACCGCCCGCCGGCGCGGCCTGCGCGCCTGCCCCGCCTGCACACCGGGCGGCTGAACCCGTGTTCTACGTCGAGATCGCGCTGCTGGGCATCATCTACGGCTGCTACTACGCGCTCTCGGCCACCGGCATCGTCCTCACCTATACCGCGACCGGCGTCTTCAACATCGCCCACTTCGCCATCGCCCTCCTGGCCGGCTACCTCGGGTGGCAGCTCAGCGGCGTGTGGGGCCTGCCCATGGTGCTGGTCGTCCCGATCGTGCTGCTCGTGTGCGGGCCCGTGATGGGGCTCGTCCTGGAGCGGGTGGTGTTCCGGCCCCTCCAGCGGCGGCACGCGTCGAGCTCGGAGAAGCTCGTCGCCGCACTCGGCGTCACGGTGGCGCTGCTCGCGCTCATCAGCGGCATCTGGGGCCCGGGGGTGCAGGGCACCACCTCGGAGCCGGTGCCGCGCCTGTTCGCGGTGAACCCGTTCCAGATCGGCTCGCTCCGGTTCGACACCGAGCAGGTCGGGCTGCTGTGCACCGTGCTCGTCGTCGCGGCCCTGCTCTACGTGCTCTTCCGGAAGACCTACCTCGGCACGTCGATCCGGGCGGTGGTCGACCGCCGGGAGCTGGCCGAGCTGTCCGCCATCGACGCCAACCGCGTGTCGCAGGTCGCCTGGTCGCTCGGCTGCACGCTCGCCGCGCTGACCGGCTTGATCATCACGCAGGGCTCGCTCGAGCCGACCAAGATCATCTTCTTCGGCATCGAGACGTTCTCCGTGGCCGTGGTGGCGCGGCTCACGAGCGTGCCCAAGGCGCTGCTGTTCGGGTTCTTCGTGATGGGCCTCGGCCGCAGCCTGCTCGACGTGTTCGAGCCGTTCGGGTCCACCGGCGGCTGGGCGGAGACCTACCAGGCGGTGGTCACGAACCTGTCCAGCATCGTGCTGTTCCTCGCGCTGGTGGCCTTCCGCCGGCTCGACGAGGTCGGCGACACCGGGGCCACCACCGGCCAGGGGCTCGTGGTCGGCGCGTTCGGGCGGAGCACGGTGACCGCGTCCAGCTCGGTCCTGGGGGTGCTGGCCGCCATCGGTGCCCTCGTGTCGCCCTTCGTGCTCGAGGGGCGCGACCTGCGCCTGGCCCAGATCGTCCTCGCGCTGTCGGTCATCTTCATCTCGATCGTCTGCATCACCGGCTTCTCCGGGCACCTCACGCTGGGGCAGGCCTCGATCGCGGGCCTCGGCGCGTTCTTCTCGGCCCGCGCCGCCAACGCCTGGGACCTGCCCGTGCTCCTCGCGATGCTCGCCGGCATGGCCGTGGCCCTCGCCGCCGGGCTGCTCGCGGGCTACCCGGCCGTGCGACGGCGAGGGCTCTTCCTCGGGCTGACGACGCTGGGCCTCGCGCTGATCATCGACCGCTTCGTGTTCAACGCGGAGCTGTTCAAGGGCGGTCCCGGTGGGCTCACCGTCGAGCGCCCCAGCCTGTTCGGGCTCGACCTCGACGGCGACACGGCCTTCTACTTCTTCGAGCTCGTCGTCCTCGCCCTCGTGCTCTGGCTGGCCCACAACCTCCGCACGGGGCGGCTCGGCCGCGTGCTCGCCGCGATGCGCGACTCGGAGACGGCGGCGCGGTCGGTGGGCATCGGCATGCGCCGGGCCAAGCTGTTCGTGTTCGCGGTCTCCTCGGCCATGGCCGGCCTCGGTGGCGCGCTGCTGACCCAGGCCAACCAGAACTGGGACACGATCACCTTCAACCCGGTGCTCGGCCTGTTCTGGTTCGTCGCCGTCGTGGTGTGCGGGCTCTCCAGCGTGCGCGGCGCGATCCTGGCCGCGGTGCTCTACGTCGTGATCCCGCGGTGGCTCGACCTCGACATCCAGAGCGCCATCGGCATCTTCGGGCTGGGCGCGGTGTTCCTCGGCCGGATCCCCGGCGGCCTCGTGGCGCAGACGGGTCGCCTCAGCCACTGGCTGCGCGACCAGGTCGAGGCGCAGTACCGCGCCGCTCGCCGCCCGCCGCCCGCGCCGGAGGCCCCGCCGGTGCCGACCGCCTTCGCCGAGCGCATCCTGGCCGAGCGAGGTCGCTCGTGAACGGCGGCCAGGTGCTCAGCGCGCACGAGATCACCGTCAACTTCGGCGGCCTCGTGGCCGTGAACGCGGCGTCGCTCGAGGCGCCGCCCGGCATCATCACGTCGCTCATCGGGTCGAACGGGGCGGGCAAGACGACGCTGTTCAACGCGCTGTGCGGGCTGCTCCCACCCACCAGCGGCACGGTGTTCCTCGGCCTGCGCGACATCACCGAGCTCGCCACCCACGAACGCGCCCGGCTCGGCATCGCCCGGACCTTCCAGCGCCTCGAGGTCTTCACGGGGATGACCGTGTTCGAGAACCTGCAGGTGGCGGCGGAGGCCGCGACGCCGGGGCGCACCTTCTCCGGGCTGTTCCGCCTCCGCCATCGGGACGAGCCGGCGGTGGCCGAGGTCGTCGACCAGGTGCTGGGGCTCGTCGGGCTGCGCCACCTGGGCGGGCGCCTGGCCGGCTCGCTCAGCACCGGCTCGTTGCGACTCGTCGAGCTCGGCCGGGCGCTGTGCACCAACCCCACCGTCGTCCTCCTCGACGAACCCAGCAGCGGCCTCGACACGGGGGAGACGGAGGAGTTCCAGGCCGTGATCCGCGAGGTCGCCGGGCGGGGCGTCGGGGTGCTGCTCGTCGAGCACGACGTCCGCCTGGTCATGGAGCTCTCGGAGCTGGTGTACGTGCTCGACCAGGGCGTCGTGATCGCCGTCGGCTCGCCGGCGGAGGTGGCGCAGGACCCCGCCGTGCGCGAGGCCTACCTCGGTGCGGACGTCGACGCGGGGGCGCACCGATGACCGCGGGGCTCGAGCTCGAGGACGTCCGGGCCGGGTACGGGCGCATCCAGGTGCTCCACGGCGTCGACCTCCGGGTCCCCGCCGGGTCCGTGGTCGCACTCCTCGGTCCGAACGGCGTCGGCAAGACGACGACCCTCCGGGCGATCTCCGGAACCCTGCCCCTCACCTCCGGCGCGATCCGGCTCGACGGCCGCCGCATCGACGGCCGCCGGCCGAACGCGATCGCGTCCCGCGGCGTGCGCCTCGTGCCCGAGGGCCGGGGCGTGTTCCCGGCGCTGTCCGTGCTCGACAACCTGCGGGTCCTGCACCGCAGCGTGCCCAGCGACGAGCGCGGGTCGTGGGACGACTGGCTGGACGAGGTGACCGCCACGTTCCCCCGGCTCGGTGAGCGGCTCGGGCAGGCCGCCGGTTCGCTCTCGGGCGGCGAGCAGCAGATGCTGTCGGTGTGCCGGGCCCTCGGGCCGGCGTCCCGGGTGGTGCTCTTCGACGAGCTGTCGATGGGCCTCGCGCCGCTGGTGGTGGCCGAGCTGTTCGAGCGCGTCGCCTCCCTGCGGTCCGCCGGCCGCACGATCCTGCTCGTCGAGCAGCACCTCACCTTCGCCCTCGAGCTGGCCGACCTCTGCTACGTCCTGGCCAAGGGCCGCATCGTGTGGGCGGGCGAGCCGGGGGAGCTGCGTCGCAACCCCCGCGCGGCCACCTACCTGATGGGCTGAGCCCCCACGAGATCTGGCCAGAACCAGTGGGGTGTCAGTTGCCCTGCTCGAGGGCGCGGACGGCGAACTGCTTCGCGTCGGGGTAGCAGAAGGGGAACTTGTTCGTCGCCGAGATCCAGCCGCCCTCGCTGTCGAGCCAGCGGGCCACGGTGAAGCACTCCTGGCGGGTCGGCGCCTCGTAGTCCTGCGGCGTGAAGCCGAAGCCGACCATGATCCCGCCGCCCGTGTAGTCCTTCAGGCTCCGCAGGAAGTCCTCGAACCCCTTCCGGGTCGGCGCGGCCCCCATCTGGCGCAGGGCGTCGGCGAGCAGGTTGCCCTGGAACCAGGCCTCCAGCGCCCACTGGTGGATCGGCTGACCCGGTTGGTAGCGCGCGTACCCCGCGCGGAACTCGGCCACGACCTTGTTGCTCGTCTGGCTGTACGGGATCGAGCTGCCCGGGACGTAGACGTTGTTGCGGCAGGTGTCGTTGTACCGCTCGCCCACGGTGTCGCCCATCGCCACGATCGTCGACACCTTCGCCTTCACCTTGAACTGCCGGCGGGCCATCGCGTCACAGAGCTTGCGGCTGGCGCCGTCGTCCATGGCGTCGACGATGATGTCGACACCCCGGCTCTGCATCTGCGCCACGGCCTGGTCGAAGCTCGGGGCGGCGAAGGACACGGTGAACGGGAGCACCTCGAAGCCCTCGAGGCGCATGCCCTGTGCGAACCCGTCGCCGGCCTGCTTCGACTCGTCGATGTCGTACGCGAACACCGCCGCCTTGGAGACGCCGACCTCCTGCTTGAACCAGCGCCAGATGCCCGTGAGGTACATCAGGTTGCCCTTGTAGCCCACCTGCGTGCCGTCGCGCGGGTAGCCGAACGGCTGCGGGTACAGGCCCCAGAAGTGCGGGTACCGGGAGAAGCTGTTCGTGATCGGCATGCCGACGACCGGGACCCCCTGGTCGTTCAGGTACTGGGCCGCTCCGCCCATCGCCCGGGTGTTGGTCGAGATGAGGGCGAAGACCTTGTCCTGCTCGACGAGGCGCCGCGCGCACTCCAGGGCGCGGGCGCGGTCCTCGCGGTCGTCGCACGTCTTGAGGATCACGGTGCGGCCGCCGACGCCGCCCTTGGCGTTGATCGCCTGCACCCAGGCCCGCAGGCCGCGCACGGCGGGTGCGAACGCGTCGCCCAGCACGCCGTTCTCGGCCGTGATGTTGCCGATGGTGATCGTGGTCGCGGTGATGCCGACGTCGGACGCCTGGTTCGGGCCGCTCGCCCCGCCCGTGCCGCCCGTCGTGCCCCCGGTGCCACCCGTGGAGGTGCCGCCGTCGGTGGTGCCCCCCGTGGTGGTGCCGCCGTCGGTGGCGCTCGTGCCGTCGGTGGTCCCCGCGTCGGTGCTGCCGTCCGAGGTGCTCGCGTCGTCCTCGGTGGCGACGTCGTCTCCCTGGGTCTCGGCGTCGAAGGCCTCGTCGCTCAGGCGAGTGCCGCACGCCGCGACGACGAGGAGCAGCGTGAGCAGCACGGCCACCCAGCGGGTGCGCATCACGGGTTCTCCCTGAGGAAGCGGTACACACCGGCCATGTCGACGTTCACCTTCTCCGGCAGGGGGTGGATGGTGGCGCCCATGGCCCGGGCGCCCCACACGATCTTGGCCGTCCGCTCCACGAGGGCGGCGTTGTGCAGGGCCTTCTCCGGGGACGAGCCGCAGGTCACGAGGCCGTGGTTGGCGAGGAGCGCGGCGCCGCGGTCGGCGAGGTGGGCGGCCACCTCCTCGCCCAGCTCGCGGCTACCGGTGCCCTTGTACTCGCAGCAGGGCACGTCGCCCCCGATGTACACGACGACCTCCTCGATGACCGCCGGGATCGGCTCGTGGGCGAGGGCGAACATCGTGGCGTAGACGGCGTGGGTGTGGATCACCGAGCCGAGCTCGGGGTAGCTGCGCAGCGCGGACAGGTGCAGGTCCTTCTCGGTGGTGGGCGAGCGCTCGCCCTGCACGACGGTGCCGTCGAGGTCGACCACGACGAGGTCGTCGAGGGTCATCGTGTCGTAGGGGACCGACGAGGGCGACACGCACACCAGGCCGCCGGGCAGCCGGCCCGAGATGTTGCCGGAGGTGCCCTCCACCAGCCCGTCGTGCAGCATCTTCTTGGCCGCGGCCAGCACGGCCTCGGGGGTGGTGGTGGGAGAGGTGATGGTGTCAGCCATCGGCGCGGACCTCCGGGTTCGCGAGGTTGGCGGGGCGCTCGCCGCGCAGCAGCGCGGCCAGCCCGGTGGCCATCAGTGTGGTGTGGTTCGTCTCGGTGTCGTACGTCGCGCCACCGATGTGCGGGGTGAGCACGACGTTCGCCATCGCCATGAGGGGGTGGTCGGTGGCGAGGGACTCGCCCTCGAAGTGGTCGAGGGCGGCCGCCGCCAGGTGCCCGGAGGCCAGGGCGGCCGTGAGGGCCTCGAGGTCGTGCAGACCGGCCCGGGCGGAGTTGACGTACACGGACCCCTCGCGCATGCGGGCGAACCGCTCGGCCGACATGAGCCCCAGCGTGTCCGGCGTGACGGCGGCGTGCATCGACACCACGTCGGCCTCGGCCAGCAGGTCGTCGAGGGCGTGGGTGGCGTCGTCGGCGAAGGGGTCGCTCGCGATCACGCGCATCCCCAGGCCCTCGAGCCGCCAGCGGGTGGCCCGGCCCACCGCGCCCAGCCCCACGAGCCCCGCGGTGCGGCCGGCCAGCTGCCAGGCGCGGAACCGCTGGTAGGGGATCGACCCGTCGCGGTACACCGCGCCCTCGCGGACGTCCCGGTCCGCCTGCAGCAGGCCGCGGGTGGCCGCGAGGAGCAGGCCGACGGTCAGCTCGGCGACCGCGTCCGCGTTGCGCCCCGGCGCGCGCAGCACCGGGATGCCCTTCGCGGTGGCGCCGGCCAGGTCCACGTTCGTCGGATCGCCCCGGGTCGAGCCGATGGCCACGAGCGGCAGGTCGAGCACCGGCCCCTTGCACGAGTCCGCCTCGCAGATCAGCACGGTGGCCCCGACCTCGGTGGCGCGCGCCGCGAGGTCCTCCGCGCCGTAGAGGCGCAGGGGCTGATGGTCGATCCAGGGATCGATGATCACCTCGCCGAGCTCGCGCAGCGCGTCGAGCCCGGGCCCGCGCAGCGGCGCGGTCGAGAAGATCACCTCACCCATGTGCTTGACTCCCCCTCGTCGTATGTAACGCGGGTGTCAGTCAAGCAGGTGGGACGGGGAGGGACATGGTCAGCCGGGAGGACGTCGTCGGCAAGCCGATCGGGAAGGCCGTCGTGGCCCTCGAGCGCGGCCCGCTGTCGCGGTTCGCCGAGGCGGTGACCGAGTCGAGCCCGGTCTTCCAGCGCCTCGACGCCGCGCAGGCCGCCGGCTTCGCGGACATCCCGGTGCCGCCGACCTACTGGTTCTCCGCGGCCGAGTTCTGGGGCGCCTTCCCCGAGGACCAGCCCCCCGACGCGGTGCCCGAGTTCAACCCGATGGCCGCGGTGATGGGCGAGCTGTTCAAGACCGGCGGCCTCATCCTCCATGGGGAGCAGGAGTACACGTACCACCGGCCCGTGGTCGCGGGGGAGCGCCTCTCGTCGGAGACGATCGTGTCGGACCTCTACACCAAGGAGACCGGCGACCGGACGATGACCTTCCTCGTCACGGAGACCACCTACCGGGACGCGGACGGCGCCCCCGTGGTCACCGCGACGATGAACCTCATCCACCGCTCGTAGCCCGCCGGCCTCGTCACTCGTTGGGGAGCTCGGCCTCGACGGTGGCCTTGGCCATCACGGCGTCGTCCTGGTTGCGCAGCTCGACCGCGACCGTCACGAGGTGGCGGCGCTTGCGCTCCACCTTCTTGTCGACCACCTCGCCCGTGATGAAGGTGGCGTCGCCGGTGAAGGCAGGGTTGCGGTACTGGGCGCTGGAGTGCCGCAGGAACCCCCACTCGCCGGCCCACCCGGACACGAAGTCGAGGATCCACGCGCCCATCGAGGCGCCGTAGCCGTACCCCCGCGGCATGCCGACGTGGGCAGCCCAGCGGGGCTGGAGGTGGCCCCGCGACGGCCCGTAGTACGCGCCGTCGGTCAGCTCGGGGTTCACCCGCTCCATCCGCCGGTCGCCCTCGAACCCGGCCATCTCCTTCGTGTAGCCGAGCGCCTCGGCCCGCACCGTGGTGGGGCCCTTGGCCGTGGCCCCCCAGGTGGTCATGGGATAGGCCCGCCACTCGGTGGTGAAGGTGGCGAGGCTGTGGGGCCCGAGCACGTTGGTGGCCAGGCGGTCACCCACCTGCACGGAGTCGAAGAGCCGCTTGTCGTGCCGGAGCGCCTGGATCTGGTCGATGAACGCGAGCTTCCGCTCCTCGAGGTCGGCCAGCTGCTCGTCGGTCCACTCGGGCTCCTCGGGCTCGGAGAAGAGCTGCTTCTCCTTCGCCTCGCGCACCTGGTAGCGGATCGCGGTCGAGCGCTGCAGCGCGACCCGCTCGCCGCGCTGGTTGATGTAGAGCGTGTCGCCCCGCTGGAAGCAGGTCGGCCCCGCGAACTTGGTGTCGGTGACCTTGTAGTCGTACGGCATCCGGTGGCACACGAGGTGGTCGCCGGCCTCGATGCGCGGGCCGAAGAACCACCAGTCGTCGCCGCCGAAGATCAGGTGGGAGCTCGGGATCATCCCGACCTGGGCGGGCGAGCAGCCGTGGCTCGTGTCGCACGCGACGGTGAACGACTGCGGCGCGACGATGTGGCCGAAGCGGCTCTCCGCCGCCCACTGCTCGTCGTAGTGCAGCGGGTTGGGGTAGTGCATGCCCTGCACCCACCGCCGGATGTCGTTGGTCGCGACGGGCTCCTTGAGCTCGCCCGGTTCCATGGGGACGCCCATGTACTGGTCGAGGTCGGACGCGTCGAGCGGGCAGTCGTCGTCGGTGGTCATCGGTCTCCGCTGGTCGTCGGGAGGGGTCGGTGGTCGAGCCGGCCGGCGACGAGGGCGACCAGCGCCTCGTCCACGACCTTGGTGTCGCTGCCGGTCATGGGGATCTCGCCGGGCTCGAAGAAGAGCACGCGCTTGGGGACCTTGTACCCCGCCACGCGCTCCCGCAGGAAGCCCTGGATCTCGTCCTCGGTGCTCGAGGCGCCGTCCTTCAGCTCGATGCAGGCGACGACGAGCTGGTCGAGCCGGGGGTCGGGCACGCCCACGATCCGGGCGAGCTTGACGGGCGGGCAGGCTCGCAGCTCCACCTCGAGCTCCGCGGGCGACACGTTCGCGCCGCCGGTCTTGATCATCTCGGTGCGCCGGCCGGTGAAGTGCACGTACCCCTCGTCGTCCACGAAGCCCGCGTCGCCGGTGTGGAAGAAGCCGTCCGCGTCGAAGCAGTCCTCCGGCGCCATGCCGACGTAGTGCGCCATCAGCGTGGGGCCCTTGATGGCCAGCTCGCCGTCCTGGTTCGGCCCCAGCACGGCGCCGGTGTCGGGATCGACGATGCGGAGCAGGTTCCCCGGCAGGAGCTTCCCCATGCTGTGCTTCAGCAGCTCCCGGGGGGTGTCGGAGCGGTGTGAGCAGAAGAAGGCGCAGGTCTCCGACAGCCCGTAGCCGACCGGCATGTTCCACGTCGTGTCCCCGTCGGTGACGGTGGGATGGCGGGCGAAGGCGGACTTGCCGAACACGCACCGGAGCGACGACAGGTCGGTCGTCGGCCAGTCGGGGTGCTCCTCCAGCGCGCCCGTCTGATGGGGGAGCGTGTAGGGCTCGGTGACGCGCTCGCGGGTCAGGAGCGCGAGCGCCTCGCCGGGGTCGAAGCTCTCCTGGGCGACCCAGCAGCCGCCTGCGGCGAGGGTCGAGCCCACGGCCGTGTTGAGGCCCGCCGTCCAGAAGATCGGGAGCGCGGTCCACATGCGGGTGGCCTCGTGCCGGCGGAACAGCTGCGCCTGGAGCCAGAACTGGATGGTGGGCGCCTGGTGCGCGTGCACCATCCCCTTCGGCCGGCTCGTGGTGCCCGAGCTGTAGATGATCAGCCCGTCGTCCTCGGGGCGCGTGGCCGAGGCCGCGGTCGTGAGCTGCTCGTCGGTCACGCTCGCGCCCTCGGCCAGGAACGCGTCCCACGACGGTTCGCCGACGACGGCCACCGTCCGCAGCCGCGGGAGGTCGGCTGCGAGCGCGGCGACGTCGTCGCCGTAGTGCCGGGAGAGCATCCGTGTCTGGGTGAGCACGGCCACCGCCGACGCGTCGGCGAGCATGAACTCGAGCTCCGGCCGCGGCGCGAAGGTCGACAGCGGCACGGCGACCGCGCCTGCCAGGGCGGCGCCGAACAGCGACGCCAGGGCCTCCGGCCGGTTGCCCATGAGCACCGCCACCCGCTCGCCGCGCTCCACGCCGGCGGCGAGGAGGCCCTTGGCGACCGCGCCCGCTGCCGCGTGCAGGTCGGCGTAGGTCCAGCGTGCGGTTGCGCTGCCGCGCAGCGGGTCGTCGAACACGATCGCCTCGTTCGGGCCGAACCGGTCGGCCAGCTCGGCGAGGAACCCGCCGAGCGTGCGCGCGCCGACGCCCTCCACCTCGTCCAGGGGCGGGCCCGCCAGCGTCGTCATCCGGCCGCCCCGCCATGGGCGAACAGGCCGTCGAAGCCGAGGCGGCCGATGGCGTCCGCGAGCGCGGCCGCGGTGCGCTCGGCGCTCGCCGGCAGCCGGAGAGCCGGCTGCACGTGCCGGGTGAGCACCGAGATGTCGTACTCGTCGCACACGCCCGCGGCGCCGTGCAGCTGCTGGGTGACGCGGAGGACGGGCCGGGCCACGTCGAGCGCGTGCAGGCGGAGGGCGAGCACGTCGGGCAGGACCTCGGCCGGCGCGGCACGGAGCCGCCAGAGCGTGAACAGCGCCAGCTCGCGGAGCCCGGCCACGGCCACGGCCGCGTCGGCCAGCTGGAACTGCACGGCCTGGAAGGCCGACAGCGGCTTGCCGAACTGCACGCGGGTGCTCACGTGCTCGACGGCGAGCTCCACGGCGCGCTCGCTCGTGCCCAGGACCTGCCAGGCGCCGAGCGTGAGCGCGAGGGCCACGTCCTCGGCGGCCGGCGCCTGCTCCTCCCCCGGCGTGAGGTCGCCGACGAACGGGCCGAGGCGCGTGCCGAGCCGGTCGCCGGTCGGGGTGGCCACCCGAGCGGCACCCGCCAGCGTGGCCACCCTCCAGGTGTCGAACAGGTCGCCGTGATCGACCCGGGCCCGGTCGTCGGGCACGACCGCGAACGGCCGGCTCGCCTCGTCGCGGAGCAGGACCGCGGGCACCGGGTAGGGGAGCCCGACCCGACCGGCCGCGGCGCACAGCGTGGCGGCCGCGGCGAGCGCGTCCTCGTCGCGCGCGGGTCGAGGTCCTCGACGCCGAGCGCGGCCAGGGCCTTCGCCACGTCCCCGCGCCGGTGGTCGGGCGTGTCCTCGGCGTGGCGGGCCGCGTCGATGCCCCCGAGGTCCGCGAACGCACGGTCGGCGGCCTGGCCGAACTCGACCGCGGCGTCGGGGAGCACCGGGTTCACGTGCGTCCCCCGAGCAGCGCCTTGGACACGATCATGCGCTGCACCTCGATCGTGCCGGACGCCACGGTGGCCGCCTGCGCGTAGCGCCAGTGGTCCTCGACCGCGCCGTGCAGGGGCGCGCCGGGGCCCGCCTCCACGCTGCCCTCCTCGAGAGCCTGGAACAGCAGCTCGGCCACCTGCTGGTCGCACTGGGTGACCGCGATGCGGGCCGCGCTGGCCATCACGTCGGGCGGCTCGCCGGTCTCCTGGGCCCGCACCGTGCGGTAGGCCAGCAGGCGGGCCACCCGCACCTGCACCAGCGCACGGGCCCACTGCGCGGGGATGCTCGGCGGCAGCCGGTCCCAGACGGGCGCCAGCTCGCGCCCGAGCTGGGAGAGGAGCCGCTCGCAGCGGGCGTAGCGGGCGATGCCCACCCGCTCGTGCGCCAGCGCGCGGCGGATCACGTCCCAGCCACCGCCCACCTCGCCGAGCACCGCGTCGGGGCCCGCCCACACGTCGTCGAAGAACACCTCGTTGAGGTGGTGGGGGCCGAGCATGCTGCGGATAGGCCGGACGGTGATGCCGGCGCTGTCCATCGGCACCAGGAACATCGTGATGCCCTCGTGCCGCTCGCCCGGACCGACGCGAGCGGCCAGCACGCACCACTGGGCCATGCCCGCGTAGGACGTCCAGATCTTCTGCCCGCTGATGCGCCAGCCCTCGCCGTCCGGGGTCGCCCGCGTGCTGAGGGCCGCGAGGTCGCTCCCCGCGTCGGGCTCGCTGAACCCCTGGCACCAGATCACGTCGCCGGCCGCGATGGCCGAGAGGTGCTGCTGCTTCTGGGCGTCGGTGCCGAAGGCCATGATCGCCGGGCCGACCCAGTTGAGGCCCATGTACTGCGCCCCGCGGGGCTCGTGGTGGGCCCACATCTCCTCGCGCACGACGGTCTGGGCCCAGAGCGACCCACCCCCGCCGCCGTACTCCACGGGCCAGGCGATCGTGAGGAGGCCCTCGTCCGCGAGGAGCTTGCAGAAGCGCTGCGCCACGTCGAGATCGGCGGGGTCGTCGGTGAACGCGCCCAGGTAGTCCTCGGCGATGTGCGTGGCGATCAGGCCCCGCAGGCGCGCCCGGAGCTCGGCCGCCTCCTCGCCGAGGTCGAAGTCCATCGATGTCGCTCCCCCGGGGACTGGGCTCTCGAAAACTGACGCCAACGTTAGTCGGCGCCGAGAACGGGCCTACGATCGGCGCCGTGCAGGTCGAGGTCCCGCCGTCGGTGCGCCACGTCTTCGACCGGGTCCTGGCCGACGACCCGGGCCGCGAGGCGCTCGTCACCCGCAGCGCCCGCCTCTCCTACGCCGAGCTGGACCGCCTGGCCGACCGGGCCGCGCTGGCGCTGACGGCCCTGGGGATCCGAGCGGGGGACCGGGTGGCCGCATCGCTCCCGAACGAGGTCGACGTCGTCGCCGCCTTCCACGGAGCGATGCGCCTGGGGGCCGTGTGGGTCGGCGTGAACCGGGCGCTGGCCCCGCCGGAGAAGGCGTTCATCCTCGACGACTCGGGCGCCTCGCTCCTCCTCACGGACGACGACGTGCCCGGTGCGCCGCAGCGGCTCGTGCCGGTGGCGGAGTGGCAGGCCGCGATGGACGCTGCGGACGGCGACGCCCTGCAGGTCGAGGTCGACGCGTTCGCACCGGCCGGGATCGCCTACACGAGCGGCACGACGGGCCGCCCGAAGGGCGCGGTGCACAGCCAGTGGAACCTGCTCGTGCCCGGGGCCGTGCTCGTCGAGAGCCGGGGGTACGGGCCCGAGCTGCGCAAGGCGGACTGCCTCCCGCTCACGATCCTGAACATGATGGTGCTCACGACGCTGCTCGTGGCCCAGGCCGGGGGCACCTGCATCGTGATGGACCGCATCGATCCCGAGGGCGTGGCCGAGTGGATCCGCACCGAGCGCGGCTCGACGTGGAACGGGCCGCCCGCGCTCCTGCACGGCCTGGCCACCGACGAGGCCGTGCGACCGGAGGACCTGACCAGCCTCGACGAGGTGTGGACCGGCGGCGCCGACTGCCCGGCCGCCATCCAGGACGCGTTCCGGCAGAAGTTCGGCCACACCGTCCTCGCCACCTACGGGCTGAGCGAGGCGCCCACGGTGGTGGCGATCGACCCGCGGGGCGGACCGCACGTCGAGGGCTCGAGCGGGCGACCGCTGCCGCACCTCGCCGTGCGCATCGCGGGGGCGGACGGCGCGTCCGTGCCGGAGGGCGAGACCGGCGAGATCTGCGTCGCGCCCGTGGCCGGCGACGACCGGTACCGGCTCATGCTCGGCTACTGGGAGCGTCCCGACGCCACGGCCGAGGCCCTGGCCGGGGACGAGCTGCACACGGGCGACATCGGGTTCCTCGACGGCGAGGGCAACCTGCACGTGCGGGATCGCAAGAGCCTCGTGATCATCCGCGGCGGCGCCAACGTCTACCCCGCGGAGGTCGAGCGGGTGCTGCACGAAGCCGAGGGTGTGGCCGCGTGCGCGGTGGTCGGCGTGCCCGACGAGCGCCTCGGCGAACGGGTTGTGGCGCTCGTCGAGCCGGCGCCGGGCGCGACGGTCGACGAGGAGGCGCTCCAGACCCACTGCCTGGCCAACCTCGCGAAGTACAAGGTGCCCGAGCGGTTCGTCACGGTCGACGCGTTCCCGCGCAACGCGATGGGCAAGATCGTCCGCAAGGAGCTCGCCCCCCTCCTCGACGAGCGGTGACCGGGCGCGCCGAGGCCCCGGTGCGGGTGCACCGGGGCCTGCGGGCGGGCGGGGGTCACTCGCCGGTGGTGGGGTCGATCACCGAGGCGACCTCGTGCACGGCGTTGACGGGGAAGCCGCCGCACTCGCCGTGCTCGCGCACGGCTGCCTCGTCCTCGGCGACGTAGACGCAGAAGAGCTTGTCGTCGGTGACGTAGCTCTCGAGCCACTGCGCCCGCGGGCCCATGTCGGCCAGCACCTGGTTGGACTTGGCGGAGATGGTGTGCAACTCGTCGGCGGACAGGGAGCCCGCCCCGGGCAGCTCTCGCTCGATCACGAACTTCGGCATGGCTTGGTCCTCCTTGTGGGTGATCGCACGGTTGCGATCTCGGAGGTGATCGTGCGCTGCGGGCCCCCCGGGCCGCATCGGGCGACACGTGCATTCTCCCCGGAGCCGGTATGGGTGGTTCTGTGCAGACGCCGTTACGGCGCCGAGACCAGCGCGTGCTCGTAGGCGTAGGCGGTGGCCGCCGACCGGGAGGTCACCCCGATCTTGGCGAAGATGTTCGCCAGGTGCCGGGCGACCGTCTTCTCGCTGATGACGAGGTCCCCGGCGATCTCGCGGTTCGTGCGCCCCTGGGCGACGAGCCGGAGGACCTCTGCCTCCCGGGCCGTCAGGCCGCCCGGGGTGGGCGCCGCCGTGCCCCCGTCGAGGTAGCGCAGGTCGGCATCGGCCCCGAGGCGCTCGAAGGTCGCCCGAGCGGCGGCGTGCTCGCGCGCGGCCGCGTCGCGGTCGTCGAGCATCTCGTAGGCCTCGGCCAGCAGCATCCGGCAGCGAGCCAGGTCGTAGGGCGCGCCGATCTCGTGCCAGGCGGTCGACGCGACCCGCAGGGCGCCGAGCGCCGCGACCGGCTGGCCCTGGGCCAGCGACACCGCGCCAAGGCGGCAGTGGCCGAGCGCCCGCAGCCCCGTGCTGTCGAACGTGTCCGCGATCTCGACGAGCTCCTTGGCGGCCTGCTCGGCCAGCGCCATGTCGCCGGCCCGCAGCGCGATCTCCACCTGCGCGGCGAGGAGCGGGCCGCGCTCGAGGCGGCTGCCGCCGAACGCGGCCAGCGTCGCGGCGATCGACGCGAGCGCCACGTCGGCCTTGCCCTGGGCCAGCCGGAGGAGCGCGAGGCCCGGCTGCGGGTCGCGGCCGACCTCGTGGGCTTTGGCGAAGGCCTCCTCGGCCCCGGCCAGGTCCCCGCGCCGGCGCCGGATCTCGCCCACCTCGTACCAGGCGTCGGCCACGACGAAGACGTCGATGCCCTGCATGTCCTGGGTGGCGCCGAGCGCCTCCGCCTCGGCCTCGGCCCACTGGCCGTGCACGTGCATGATCTCGGCCCGGTGCACGCGGCAGATGCCCGGGTAGAGCGACGCGAGCGGCAGGGGCTGGACCCATCGGCTCGTGGCCTCGGTCCACTCCCGGGCCCGCCGGTGGTCGACGAGCTCGTGGCACGCGTCCAGCAGCCCGCAGTAGATCGCGCCCGTCCACATGGGCTTGAGGTCGTCCGACAGCGCGGCGAGCATCGCCTCGTCGAGCAGCGCGAGGCCCTCGCGGACGCGCGCCTGCTTGATCAGCGCGCGGCCCTCGAAGAAGACGCCGAGGGCCACGAGGGTGTCGTCGCCGAAGCGCTTGCCGAGGTCCTGCATGCGCCGGGCCGACGTCGCGGCGGCCTCGAGGTCGCTGCCCATCAGCGCCGCGGAGCGGAGGTACAGCGGGTAGCCGTGCTCGGCGCTCTCCTCCGCGTCGTCGGCGAGGAGGCGCTCGGACCGGGCCAGCCAGGCGTCGGCCTGGGTGCCCTCGCCCTGGAGCCGCGTGTAGATGGCGAGCATGAACGCCGACAGGGCGGCCTTGCGCGGCAGGTCGGCGGCGACGTGGCCGTTGTAGGCCTCGACGTAGGACGCGATCGTCTCGTCGGCCAGGCCG
The DNA here is from genome assembly GCA_963806205.1 of uncultured Microthrixaceae bacterium. Taxonomy (GTDB): domain Bacteria; phylum Actinomycetota; class Acidimicrobiia; order Acidimicrobiales; family VFJN01; genus VFJN01. Next base: position 704,995 of record CAWDXF010000003.1, on the reverse strand, counting down.
AGCCAGTGGGCGCACTCGGCCCGGGCGTCGTGGTCGTCCGCGTCGAGGTCGTCGATCCCCGCGAACGCCTCCCAGGCGGCATCCCACAGCCGTCCGCCGAAAGCCTCGTAGGCGCGCGCCCGTGCGTCCATCGCCCGACAGTCTGCCTGGCTCGCCCCCGGAACGGACTCACACCGAGCGGAGCGTGCCCCCGTCGACCTCGAGGGTGGCGCCGGTGATCCACGAGGCCCGCTCCGACGCGAGGAACACCACGGCGGCCGCGACCTCCTCGGGCTGCCCGAAGCGGCCGGCCGCCACCCGGTGCTTGGCCAGCATCTTCGCCATCACGTCGTCGGTGGAGGCGCCGGACCGCTCGGCGGTCGCCGCGGCGTTCGCCTCGACGAGCTCCGTGAGCGTGACGCCAGGGATCACGCAGCTGCTCAGCACGCCGTCGGCCGCGTAGGCCTGGGACAGCGCAGTGGACAGGTTGAGCAGGGCCGCCTTCGCCGCGGCGTACGGCGCGAAGAGAGGATCGGGCTCGCGGCCGCTGATCGACGCGACGTGCACGAGGCGGCCCCACCCCGCCGCCCGCATCAGGGGCGCACAGGCCACGGAGAGGCGAGCGGCGGCCAGGAAGTTGACGTCGAGGCCGGCCTGCCAGTCATCCGCGGTGAGCTCCTCCAGCGGCTTCGGGGTGGCCACGCCCGCGTTGTTGACGAGCACGTCGAGGCGCCCGAAGGCCTCCTGGCACGCGGCGACGACGGTGGCCGCGGCGTCGGGCGCGGTGACGTCGACGACGAGCGGCAGCGCACGCGTGCCGGCGTCCGCGACCTCCGCGGCGACGGCGTCGAGCGCGGCCGCGTCACGGCCGCACAGGAGCACGTCGGTCCCCTCGGCCGCGAACGCGAGGGCGATGGCACGCCCGATGCCGCGGCTGCCCCCGGTCACGACCGCCGTGCGACCGCCGAGTCCCAGGTCCACGCCGGGCACCCTAGAGCGAGTAGGTGCGCGCCGCGGTGGCGGCGAAGAGCTGGTCGCGGGACGCGTCGTCCAGGCCGGCGGTGACCGCGTCGTACGCGCTGTAGAGCTCGTCGAACGTGCCGTGCATGCCGTCGACCGGGAAGTTGCTGGCGAACATGCAGCGCTCGACGCCGAAGGCCTCGATGACCGCCTCGAGCCATGGGGCGAAGGCGTCGGCGGACATCGAGCCGAGTGGCATCGCGAGCCCCGACAGCTTGCAGACCACGTTGTCCCCGAGCCCGGCCAGCGCGTCGATCCCCGCCGCGCCACAGCGCGCGCTCCTCGTCCGTGTCGGAGCGGGGCCACCCGGTGTGCTCCACGACGACCACGAGCCCGTCGAAGCCCTCGAGCCCGCGAGCGGCGGCCTCCAGCTGGTCCGGGTGGGCCATCACCTCGAACAGCAGGCCCCGCTCCTGCAGCGCGTGGAGCACCTCCGGCGCAGGGAGCGGCCCCTCGGCTGCACCCATCGGGCGGACGCCGCGGAAGCGCGACGCGGCCATCTGCCGGTCGAGCACCGCGATCGCCTCGGCCACCGACTCGGTGGGCGGGAGGCCCCCGACGATCGCATCGGGATGGCCGTCGACCTCCGCCCGGCGATCCAGCTCGAGCGTCTCGGCGATCGAGTGCGACCCCGTGGCGGCCGCGACGTTCACCAGCTTCTCGACGTTCCAGCCGGCCGACTCGGCGAGGTAGGTCGGCACGTCGAAGCGCCGCGCCATCCCGCTCACGTCACCCATGTTCAGCTGCTGCCGCCCCGACAGGTACGGGTACCAGTCGGTCCGGGCCGGGTCCCACAGGTGCACGTGGGCGTCGATCACCCGGGTGGGTCGTGTCATCGCACGAGGCTCCGCAGCGCGCCGTCGAACCAGTCCGGGAGCTCCGGTCCGCCGAGGTTGACGGTGCCCGTCGGGCGCGGGTGGCTCCGGAGCCCGATCCAGCCCGCGTCGGCCACGAGCTCGGCGCCGGACAGCGCCGTCGCCTCGGGGCTGCACACGAGGTGCGCGACCAGCCCGCCGGCCCCGGGCGCAGCGGCGGCCTCCGGCGCCTCCATGCCGACGGCGAACGCGGCCACGCGATCGTCGGTGGCCCGGCGGGACGCACGCGCGAGCTGAGCCGCCGCCTGGGCCCGGCTGCGACCGCCGGCGGTGGTGGCATCGGTGACCGTCACGACGCGGAGGGCCCGGTCGGCCGCGGCGGCGTGGTCGGCCGCGGCCCGGACCCAGGACGCGTCGGCGTGCAGCGCGGCGACGATGCCGGCGTGCTCCGCCAGGATGCGTTGCCACTCGTCGGTCGACCCGGCCGGCGTGGGTCCCGCGGCGAGCGCGACGACGACGGCGTCGAGTGGACCGGCGGCGTCGGCGGCCGATGTCAGCGCGGCGGTCGCACCCGCGAAGCCGTTGCCGGCCTCACGGACCGGCACGGGGTGGCAGGTGACCCCGCGGGCGTCGAGCGCGGCGGTGACCGCGGCCGCGAGCGCGGGTCGGTCCGTCACCAGCGCGCAGGAGCGGACGGGCGTGGGCGCGGGCGCACCGTCGCTCTCGTGGAAGGCCGCGCCGAAGCGCGGGTTGCCACCCCCCGAGCTGGCCTGCCGCTCCTCCGCCGGCACCAGCGCAGCCGGGGTGGCGACCTCGAGCAGGTGCGCGAGCGACGCGGCCTGATCGGTGCGCACGACCTCGAGGAGGCGGGGCGGGTCGATCACCGCCACCTCCGAGCCGCCGGCGAAGAGCACCGCGCCGGTGCACCACGAGAGGTCCTCGGCCACGAGGCGGGCGGCCAGCGGACCGAGGTCCTCCGGTTGGGGCATCGAGCCGAGCGACAGGCCCCCGCTGGCCGCAGTGGTGCTCCCGTCGCCGGTGCCGCGGGCGCGGGCCAGGGCCTCGGTGACCATGCGGGTCACGGCGATGGGGGAGATGGCGTTGACGACGACGCCGGGCGGGGCGTGCCGGCCCAGCTGCCAGGTCAGCGCGGCGACCGCCCGCTTGGCGCAGGAGTACGCGCCGGCGTCCGCGGGTCGCCAGCCCGAGCCGGACGTGACGCCGAGGATCCGGCCGTGGCCGGCCGCGGCCATGAACGGCAGCGCCGCCTCGAGGACGTTGCGGTACCCGTCGAGGTGCACCGCCAGCACGCCGAGCCAGTCCGCCTCGCTGCCGGCGGCGAAGCTCGTCGGGCGGCTGATGCCGGCGACGTTGACCACCGCGTCGAGCCGGCCGTGCTCGGCCACCAGCTCCTCGAACAGGGTCTGCACCCCTTCGCGGTCGGTCACCGACACCGGCGAGGCCCGGGCGGACCCCCCGGCGGCGACGATGCGGCCCGCGGTCGTCTCCTCGGGCGCCGGGAGCTGCTCGGCGCCGTCGAGGGTGACCAGCGGATCGACGGTGACGACGAACGCACCGCGACGGCCGAGCTCCTCGGCGACCGCGGCGCCGATCCCGCCGCCCCCGCCCGTCACGACGACGACCCGCGCCCGCCTGCTCACCGGCTCTCGAGCTCCAGGCCCTCGCAGTCGCCCCGCTCGAGCCACTGCTCCAGCACCTCGCGGTAGGCGAACCAGTCGCCGAACCCGCGGCCGTAGTTGGCCTGGCGCGGGTTCATCAGGTCGGGCCGGCCCTCGTTGTTGATGCGCGACGGGGTGCATGCAGCCATCACGCGGCTGCCGTCGACGAAGGAGTCGACGATCTTCTGGGTCCAGGCCTCCTCGGCCTCGGCGGACACGTCGAAGACATCGACGCCGCGCCGGTGGAGGATGCCCACCGCCCCACCGACGAACTCGGCACCGAGCACGGCCAGCTGCGTGTAGTTGACGGTCACCACGGCCTGCTGTGCCGGCCCGGGCATCACGAACAGGTTGGGGAACCCGCGGGTCATCATCCCGAACATCGTCGCGGGGCCACCCGCGAACTTCTCGGCCAGGGTCACCCCGCCGCGCCCGACGATCTCGTGGCCGGCCCGCCGCGGGAGCGGCGTGATCTCGGGCTCGAAGCCCGTGCCGTAGATCAGGCAGTCCACCTCGTACTGGTGTCCGTCGACGACGGGCCCCGCCTTGGTCACGCGATCGAAGCCGGCCGGCGCGTCGACGAGCGTGACGTTGGGCTCGTTGAACGCGAGGAGGTACTCGTCGTGGAAGCAGGGCCGCTTGCACAGGTAGCGGTAGTAGGGCTTGAGCGCCTCGGCGGTGCCTGGGTCGCGCACGAGCTCCGCCACCCGCTGCCGGTGCTCCTCCATCACACCGAAGTCGACCTCCTCCCCGCCGCGCAGGTACTCCTCGAGGCTCATGCCCTTGTGGCGGGGCGGGTGCTGCACGGGGCCGTAGTGCTGGGTCCACCCGTCGTCGACGAGGTCCGCCTCCACCGGCTTGCCCAGCATGATCGCCTGGAAGTTGTCCCAGCGCTCGCGCTGCCAGCCGGGCGTGCACCGCTCGGCGAACTCGGGCTCGGTCGGGCGGTTGCCCCGCACGCCGACGGCGGAGGGCGTGCGCTGGAAGACGTAGACGTGCTTCGCCGCGGCGGCCAGCGGGGGCAGGCACTGGATGCCGGTGGCCCCGGTGCCGATGAGGCCGACGACCTTGTCGCCGAGCTCCGTGAGCGGCTCGCCTGGCTCGCCTCCGGTGTACGCGTAGTCCCAGCGGGCGGTGTGGAAGGACGGGCCGGCGAAGTCCTCCATGCCGGGGACGGCCGGCAGCTTGAGGAGGTTGAGGATGCCGACGGCGAGCACGTACCAGCGGGAGGTGAGCTGGTCGCCGCGGTCGGTCGTGACCCGCCAACGGCCTGCGTCCTCGTCCCACTCGGCGCGGGTGACCCCGGTGTGGAACAGCGCGCCGTCGACGAGGTCGTGGCGATCGGCGATCGCCTCGAGGTGCTGCAGGATCTCGTCGCCGAAGGCGTAGCGGTTCTTCGGGACGTAGCCGAGCTCCTCGAGCATCGGCAGGTAGATGTACGACTCGACGTCGCACATGACCCCCGGGTACTGGTTCCAGTACCAGGTGCCGCCGAACCCGCCGGCCTTGTCGAGGATGCGGATCCGCTCGATGCCGGCCTTGCGGAGGTGGGCGCCGGCGACGACGCCGGCGATCCCCCCGCCCACGATCACGACGTCGACGTCGTCGGTCAGCGGATCGCGGGGCGTGACCGGCGTGAACGGGTCCTCGCGGAAGCGGGCGAAGTGCTCGTCGCGGGTGAGGTCCCGGATGTCGGCGCGGCCGGGGAGCAGCCGCTTGTCGCGCTCGGCCAGGTACTTGGCGTGGACGGCGTCGGGGTCGAAGGAAGGTGACGTGATCGTTAGAACGTAGCCGGACCGGCTATGGCAGCTCGGTCCGGCCGAGCTTCCTGGCGGCCTCGGGCACGAACGGCTCGGGGGCGAACGGTCCGGTGTCGACCGAGGCGATGCGCAGCTCGGGCAGCACGACGTTGCCGGGGAGCGTGTCGAGCCACACGACGGCGCGGGCGACCTCGTCGACCCCGAGCGTGTGCATGGGGAAGTGGACGTCCTCGAGCATCGGCGTGGCCACGGGACCGGTGGTGACGACGTGGACGGCGATCCCGTCCCGCTCGACCTCTCCGGCCAGTGCGGCGGCGAAGGCGTTGAGCCCGGCCTTGGACGCCGAGTACGCGGTCTTGCCCGGCTGCGGAGCGTGCGCCGACGACGACGAGAGGAAGACCATGCGACCGCCCGCCGGCATCGCGCCCAGCGCCGCGTGGGAGACCACGAACGCCGAGGTGAGGTTCGTCCGCACGACCGATTCGAAGGTCTCGAGCGACTCCTTGCGCACGAAGGTGCCGGCCATCACGCCGGCGGCGTGCACCAGGAGGTCGACGCGCCCCGCCTCGGCCACCACCGCGGCGAAGGCGTCGGGGTCGCTGCTGTCGGCCGCGACGGAGCGCGCGCCGATCGACGCGGCCGCCTCCTCGAGAGGTCCCGACCGGCGGGCCGTGAGCACGACGTCGTAGCCGTCCGCGGCCAGGAGCTCGCCGCAGCGCAGGCCGATCCCACTGCTGCCGCCGGTGATGATCGCTACCCTCCCTGCGGCCACGGGGGCCAAACCTAGGGGAGCGCGCCGATGACCACGATCTTCCACGAGGCGGACGCCGACCTCGCCGAGCTGTCGGGCGCGCAGGTCGCGGTCGTCGGCTACGGCAACCAGGGCCGCTCCTGGGCGCTCAACCTGCGGGACGCGGGCCTGGACGTGGTCGCCTGCGTGCGGGCCGACGCCACCCGGCAGCAGGCGGAGGCCGACGGCTTCGCGGCCCGGGACCTCGAGGCCGCCTCCGAGGCCGACGTGCTCTGCCTCCTCGTCCCCGACGACGCCATCCCGCTCCTGCCGCTGGCCCCCAAGGCCGACGCGCTCGTGGTGGTGGCCAGCGGGTACACGCTCGCGTTCGACCGCCTCGACCCCGACTGCGACGTCGGGCTCGTGGCCCCGCGCATGCTCGGCCCCGAGGTGCGGCGCTGCTACCTGGAGGGGGTCGGGTTCATCACGGGCGTCGGCGTGCACAAGGACTGCACGGGCAGGGCCAAGGAGCGCGTGCTCGCGCTGGCCAAGGCCATCGGCGGACTGAAGCAGGGGGGCATCGAGCTGACGGCGATGCAGGAGGCCGTGCTCGACATGGGCGTCGAGCAGGCCCTCGCCCCGGCCCTCAACCGCGTGTCGACGTCGTTCGTCACCGTGATGCTCGAGCACGGGATCCCGCTCGAGGCGATCGTCACCGAGCTCGTGCTCTCGGGCGAGGTCGAGCGCAGCTACCGCCTGGTCCGGCTGGAGGGCTACGCCGCGCAGATGGAGCACCACTCGCCCGTGAGCCAGTACGGCCAGCTCTCTCGAAAGCCGAGCTTCGAGCACCTCGACGTGGCGGGCCCGATGCGCGAGATCGTGGACGGCATCGCGTCGGGGCGCTTCGCCGACGAGTGGGACGCCGAGCGCGACGCCGGCTTCGCCACGTTCCAGGCGCTGCTCGACGAGCACGCCGGCCCTGCCGTGCGGCAGTTCGAGCAGGACCTCCGCCGCAAGCTCGGCGAGCTGGCGGAGACCTAGGTCAGCAGGAGGCGCTTCAGGAGCTTGCCGGTGGGCAGGCGGGGGAGCGAGTCGACGAAGCGGACCTCCCGTGGGCACTTGAAGTGGCTGAGGCGCTCGCGGCACCACGCGATCAGCTCGTCGGCGCTCACCTCCGCGCCGGGCGCGCGCAGCACGAACGCGGTGACCTGCTCGCCCATGTCGGGGTCGGGCGTGCCGAGCACGGCGACGTCGTCGACGTCGGGGTGCACCACCAGCACGTCCTCGATCTCGCGGGTAGATGTTCACGCCGCCGCTGATGATCATGTTCGAGGCGCGGTCGGTCAGGTACAGGTAGCCGTCCTCGTCGACGTGGCCGACGTCGCCCAGCCACGCCATCCCGCGCGGGTCCCACGCGGCCTTCGTCTTCTCGGGATCGCGGTGGTACTCGAGGAACCGGGTGGTCTCGAACCACACCTCGCCCTCCTCACCGGCGGGCACCTCGTTGCCGTCGTCGTCGAGGATGCGGATCGCGCCCGTCATCGACTTGCCGACCGAGCCGGGGTGGGCGAGCCACTCCTCGGGCCCGATGTAGCAGAGCCCGGCGCCCTCGCTGCCGCTGTAGAACTCGTGGACGATCGGGCCCAGCCACTCGATGCACCGCGCTTCACCTCGACGGGGCACGGCGCGGCCGCGTGGATGACCATCTCCAGGCTGGACAGGTCGAAGCGCTGCCGCTCCTCCTCGGCCAGCTTCAGCAGGCGGATCATCATGGTGGGCACGAGCTGCACGTGCGTGACGCGGTGGCGCTCGATGGCGGCCAGGAGCTCGATGGGGTCGAACTGCTCCATGACGACGGGCGTGGCCCCGATCCGCTGCACGCCGTGGGTCCACCCCGCGGGCGACGCGTGGTACAGCGGCGCCGGGCTCAGGTACACCGCGTCCGCGGTCATGCCGAACATGCCCCGGAGCATCCAGGTGATCATCGACGGGGCGCCGAGGTCGCCCTCGGGCAGCGACGGCAGGATCCCCTTGGGCTTGCCGGTCGTGCCCGACGAGTAGAGCATCCAGGAGCCCTCGGTCTCGTCGTCGAGCGGTCCGGCGTCGACGCCGTCGACGAGGTCTGCGTAGCGCTCGAAGCCGGGCAGGTCGCCGTCCACGGCGATGCGGGTGGTGACCCCGCCGAGGTCGTCGCCCATCGCGCCGACGACGTCGGCCAGGCGGGCCGTGGCCACCAGCGCGGCCGCGTCGCAGTCGGCGACGATGTAGCCGGCCTCGCCGCCCGTGAGGTGCCAGTTGATCGGGGTCACGTAGAGACCGATGCGGTTGGCCGCCCACACGGCGTCGAAGAACTCGGGCTGGTTGTCGAGCAGGACCGCGAGGTGGTCACCCCGGCGCAGGCCGCGGTCGCGCAGGACGCGGGCGAGGCGGGCGGAGGCGGCGTCCAGCTCCGCGTAGGTCCGCGTCACCCCGCTCGGGTGCATCACGACGGCCGGCTTGTCCGGTGTCGCTGCGGCGAACGCCGCGACGTGCTCGCCGGCCGGGTCGAGCGTCACGGCCGTGACGTCCGCTCGTCGTCGAAGGCGATGACCCCGGCCATGAAGTCGTCGATCGCGGACGTCTTGAACTCGGCGATGGACTTCATGTCCGGCAGGTAGTGCTCGAACCCGTCGCCCTCGATGGCCGCGATGATCCCCTCGGCCACCGGTCCGGGTGGCTCGAACGGACCGTCGTAGGGGGCGGCGTCGTTGTCGGGACGGTCCCAGATCTCGGTGTCGATCGCCCCCGGGAGGATCAGCCGGACCTCGACGCCGGTGTGCCACAGGTCGAGTGCCATGGACTCGCTCCACCCGCAGAGCGCGAACTTCGACGCGCAGTAGGCGGCCTCGTGGAGGATCCCGGCTCGCCCACCGAAGCTCGACACGTTGACGATCACGCCGGCGTCGCGCTCGAGCATGCGGGGGAGCAGCGCCTGCCCCATCCGCACGGGCGCCTCGAAGTTGAGGGCCATCGTGTGCCGCACCTCGTCCAGGGTGAGGTCGGTGACGGCACGGCGCTTCGGGAGGGCGGCGTTGTTCACGAGCACGTCGAGGTGCCCGAAGGCGTCCCAGGCCTCGAGGGCGAGCGCCTCGGCCGCATCGGTGTCGGCCAGGTCGAGCGCCCACCGACGGCTGTCCGGCGCTGTGGGCGCGGCACCGCTCGAGCACCTCGTCGAGGCGGTCGGCCCGGCGGGCGACCAGCCCCACGGTGGCGCCCCGCTCGGCCAGCTGCTCCGCCAGGGCCGCGCCGATGCCGGAGGAGGCGCCGGTCACGAGCACGGTGGCGCCGTCGACCTTCACGCCGCTGCCCCCGTCACGGCCCGTCACCGTATCTGACACTCACGTCATGTATCTGATTGGATGGGCCGGTGCAGCGTCACGCGTCGGGGGGCGGTGGGAGCCGGAGGTCGACGCCGGCGCGCGCCTCGGCCGCGAGCACGAGGTCGCTCCAGTCCTTGTCGCCGAGGCCCTGGGCCACGGCATCGTCGAGCACGTCGACGATGGCCGCCGTCACCGGCGCCGGCACGCCCGAGGCGCCCGCGAGGTCGCGGATCAGCCCGGCGTCCTTCGCCGCCAGCTCGAGGGCGAACTGCGTCGGCCGCCCCCGCTCGTTGATGCCCTCGACGCCGCGGTCGATGAAGAAGTTGGTCACGCCGGCGGTCCGGATGACCTGCACGGCGGCGCGGAGGTCGACGCCCGCCTTCGCCGCCAGCGAGAGCGCCTCCAGCGAGGCCGAGGTACAGGTGAAGGCGAGCAGGCTGTTGGCCAGCTTCATCGTGGTGCCGGTCCCGACCGGCCCGAGGTGGAAGGTGGCCCGCCCGAGCTGGTCGAGCAGCGGCCGGCAGCGTTCGACCGCGTCGTCCTCGCCGCCCACCATGAAGACCAGCCCGCGGTTCTGCGCGCCCACCGCACCGCCGGTGAGCGGCGCCTCGACGAAGTGGTGCCCGCTGGCCGCGAGCTCCTCCGCGATGGCCTGGTTGCTCGACGGGAGCGTCGTCGACACGTCGAGCAGCACGCAGCCGGGCGTCGCCGCCCCCGCCCACTCCCGGGCCACCGCCGTCACGACCTCAGGCGTGGGGAGCGACGTGAGCGTGATGTCCGCCGCGCCGGCGACCTCGGCCACCGAGGCCACGGCCTTCGCCCCCTCCACCGCCGCCGCCCGGGCGGAGTCCAGGTCGGTCACCGTGACATCGTGGCCGTCGGCCACCAGGTTCACGGCGATCGCACCGCCGATGTTCCCCAACCCCACCACACCGACCCGTGCCATCGCTGCCTCCCTCGCCGGACCGGCGGAGGGTACCGCCAAGTAGGAGGAGCGCTTGCCCCGCGTCGCCATCGCCGACGGGTTCTTCACCGTCCCCGACGATCCCGAGGAGCGGCCGCGCCTGCTCGGCAGCCGTTGCCCGGCCTGCGGCGAGGTGTTCTTCCCCCGCCGTCAGGTGTGCGCGAAGTGCCTCCATGAGGGCTGTGAGGACGTGGAGCTGAGCTCGCGGGGGACGATCTACACCTGGACCTACGTCCACGTGCCCCTCTTCGCGAAGGTCGACACCGACGTGACCGGCTACGGGGTCGGCCAGATCGACCTGCCCGAGGGTCCGCGCGTGCAGGCGATCCTCGTGGGCGAGGCCGAGGAGTTCCGCATCGGCATGGAGGTCGAGACCGACCTCGAGGTGCTGCGCACCGACGAGGACGGCAACGAGGTCGTGATCTACCGGTTCCGCCCGGTGGCCGCCCGGAGCGCCGCCTGATGGCCGGCAGCGCGCGCCTCGCCGGGGTGGCCGTGGCCGGCGCCGGCATGGTCCGGTTCGGCAAGTACCCGGCCCTGAGCGTGTACGACCTGGCCCGCGACGCCGGCTTGGCCGCGCTGCACGACGCGGGCATCACGTTGGCCGACGTCGACGAGGCGTTCGTCGGCTACGTGCAGCCCGCGGCGATGATCGGCGTCAAGGCGATGAAGGAGCTCGGGCTCACGGGGCTGCCCGTCACCCACGTCGAGAACGCGTCCGCCACCGGCCTGGTCGCCTTCCGGGAGGCGGCCTTCGCCGTGCACTCCGGGCGGGCCGAGGTGGCCATGGCCATCGGCTTCGACAAGATGAGCGACATGGGTCGCAGCCGTCGCCCGAGCCGCGGGACCGGGCGGGACGACCTCGACGCGATCATCCTCCCGGCGGCCTACTTCGCGCTCTGGGCGCAGCGGCGGATGCACGACCACGGCACGAAGCCCGAGCACTTCGCCGCCATCGCGGCCAAGAACTGGAACCACGGCGCGCTCTGCCCGTGGAGCGATCGGCAACCCGACCACGAGGTGACCGTCGACGAGGTCCTCGCCTCGCGCATGATCAGCGAGCCGCTCACGGCGATGATGGCCTGCCCCGCGGACGACGGCGCGGCCTGCATCATCGTCGCCTCGGAGGACTGGGTGCGCCGCCACCACCCCGACCGTCGGGTCGTCCGCCCGGTCGCGTCGGCGCTGCGGAGCGAGGACTACTCCCCGGGCCACACGTTCATGGGTCCGGTGGTCGGTCCGGCCACCATGACCCGCACCACCGCGGACATCGCCTACGAGGCCGCGGGCTTCGGCCCCGACGACCTGCACCTCGCGATGTGCCACGACGCGTTCGCGAACGAGGAGCTGGAGTACTACGAGCTGCTCGGGATCTGCCCCGACGGCGAGGCCGAGCGCCTCGTCGAGGAGGGGGCGACGAAGCTCGGGGGCCGCATCCCGTTCAACACCGACGGCGGCCTCATCGCCCGGGGCCACCCCGCCGGCCCGACCGGGCTCGCGATGGTGCACGAGGTCGTGCAGCAGCTGCGGGGCGAGGCGGGGGCCCGCCAGGTCGACGGGGCCCGCCGGGCGCTCGCGCACCTGGTCGGCGGCGGCAGCGTGTGCACGGTGTCCGTGTTCGAGGCCGACTGACGGAGGAGAGCCGATGAGCGACGACCAGCTGGCGACGGGGCGCGGGATCCAGGCACAGCTCTGGCCGCAGATGCCCAAGGACGGGCCGACCTTCCCGGCCGCGCAGATGGCGCCCGACTTCTACCGCTGGGTGGCCGAGTCGGCCTTCGGGGGCATCTGGTCGCGGCCCGGCCTGCCGATCCGGGACCGCAGCCTCGTGACGGTCGCCCAGCTCGCCGCGCTGGGCAAGATGGGCGAGCTGCGGGGCCACCTGGCCGGCGCGCTGAACGTCGGCCTCTCCAAGGAGGAGCTCGTCGAGGTGCTGATGCAGACCGCCGTCTACGCCGGGGTGCCCGCCGCCAACGAGGCGCTCCAGGTGGCGGCCGAGGTCTTCGGACAAGGGGGGAAGTGAGCATGGCGCTCAAGGATCACGTCATCGCCGACAGTGACCTCCACGTGATGGAGCCGCCCGACCTGTGGCAGCGGTACATCGCGCCGGAGTGGAAGCACGCCGCGCCCGTGGGGCTCACCGACATCAAGCGCGACATGCGGGTGCGGGTGAAGAACCACTCGTTGCTGCGGCTGGGCAGGGTCGCTCCGCAGCTGCCCGATGGCCGCCGCTCCGGCTGGCGGGAGGAGCACGAGTCCGTCTACGCCGAGCCCGAGGCGCGCGGGTGGGACGCGAAGAGCCAGCTCGACGCGATGGACGTCGAGGGCCTCGACCTCGCCATCCAGTTCCCGTCCCGCGGGCTCTTCGTGCTCGGCCTCGACTCGTCCGAGCAGATCGGCGGCGACGGGCTCGAGCCCGCCTTCGCCAGCGCGATCGCGGCTGGCTACAACGACTGGATGGCCGACTTCTGCAAGGAGGACCCGGCCCGCATGTTCGGGGCCGGGATGGTGGCGCCCCACGACATCGAGGGCGCGGTGCTGGAGGCCCGCCGTTGCGTCGAGGAGCTCGGCTTCAAGGCCATCTTCCTCGCCCCCGGCTGTGTGAACCGCCGGCCCTGGCACCACCCCGCCTACGACCCGCTCTGGGCCGAGCTGCAGCGTCTCGACGTCGCCGTGACCTTCCACGGTGGGGGGCAGACCTACCTGACGCCGGACTTCTCGCTCACCTTGCTCGACAAGCTGATGATGTGGCACGTCTTCAACCAGCCGATCGCCATGCAGTTCTGCCTCGTGAGCCTCTGTGCCGGCGGCGTGCTGGAGCGCTTCCCGCAGCTGCGGGTGGGCCTCCTCGAGGGCAACTGCTCGTGGGCGCCGTGGCTGCTGCACCGGCTCGACGAGCACTACGAGTGGACCGGCTGGTACGAGGGCACCGACCTCACGATGAAGCCGTCCGAGTACTACAAGCGCCAGTGCTTCCTCGGCATCGAGGCCGAGGAGGAGACGGCGTCGATGTACCTGGATCACTTCGGGCCCGAGAACCTCGTGTTCTCGACCGACTACCCGCACGGCGACTCGCAGTACCCGCACGCGGTCGACACCTTCGACAAGCTGCCCTTCACCGAGGCCGAGAAGGCCCAGATCTGCGGGCCCAACTGGGAGGCCCTCTACAAGGTCCCCCTCGTCAAGCACTGCTGAAGGGGGTTCGTGAGTGGGGCGCGGCTCAGCCTCCGACGGTGAAGCGGGTCGGGTCGTCCTGGCCCTCGAGGTTCGCGTTCGGGCGCGCGGTGGCGAGCAGGTCCTGCATGACCTTGCCGACCTCGGCGGGCTCACCGGAGTTGAGGCCGGCCGGACCGCCGTGCCAGCCCTCGGCCACGCTCACCTTGTCCCCTCGGACCTCGAACGTCCGGCCGGTGACGTCGCGGGCCTCGGGCGAGGCCAGCCACGTTGCGACGGCGGCGATCCACCGCGGGCCCATCGCGTCCTTCACCTCGTCGGGGATCGACTCCTCGCCTCCCATGAGGCCGGCGGTGAGCCGGGTGATGGCGACCGGGGCGAGGCAGTTGGCGGTGACGCCGAGCCGGCCCAGCTCGAGCGCGCACACGTTGGTGAACGCGGCGATGCCGGCCTTGGCGGCGGCGTAGTTCGTCTGCCCGGCGTTGCCGAACAGCCCCGACGCCGACGCCGTGTTGATGATGCGGGCGTCGACGGCGTTGCCGGCCTTGGCCTCGGCACGCCAGTAGGCCGCCGCGTGGCGGGTCGGGCAGAAGTGGCCCTTCAGGTGGACGGCGATGACCGCGTCCCACTCCTCCTCCGCCATCGAGAAGATCATGCGGTCGCGGAGGATGCCCGCGTTGTTCACGAGGATGTCGAGGCGGCCGAACGTGTCGACCGCCTGCTGCACCATCGCCTCGGCGTCGGTGAAGCTGGCCACGTTGCCGCCGTTGACGACGGCCTTGCCGCCCATCGCCTCGATCTCGGCCACGACCTCCTGGGCCGGCGTCAGGTCCGCGCCCTCGCCCTCCGGTGTACCGCCGAGGTCGTTGACGACCACCGCGGCGCCCTCGCTGGCCAGCATCAGCGCGTGCTCGCGCCCGATGCCGCGCCCGGCGCCGGTCACGATCGCGACCCGTCCTTCGCAGATGCCTGTCATGTCCGTGCTCTCCCCCTGGCTGCGCGTCCGACGTCTGCGTCATCCTGGCAGACGTCGTTCAGCGAACCGAAAACGCGAGGCGCGGTGGTCAGCGAGGGCGCCGGTTCGGCGAGGAGCCTCAGTCGAGGATCTGCGCCGGCTCACGCGAGGGGACGAGCTCGACGAGCTCGAGCGCCTCCTCGTGCGAGAACACCCCGCTGTCGACCAGCTGCTTCAGCGCGTCGGGGACGAGCACGTCGTAGCCGTCGGGGAGGATCACAACCTCGGTGTACCCCCGTCGGCCGCCGATGACAACCAGGTGGCGTCAGGTCACAGCCGCTCGATGATGGTGGCGTTGGCCTGGCCGCCGCCCTCGCACATGGTCTGCAGCCCGTACCGGCCGCCGGTGGCCTCGAGGTGGTTGAGCAGCGTCGCGGTGAGGCGCACGCCCGACGCGCCGAGGGGGTGCCCGATGGCGATCGCACCGCCCCGGGGGTTGAGCTGCTCGTCGGCCGGCTTGAACTCGCGGGCCCACATGAGCGCGATGGCGGCGAAGGCCTCGTTGCACTCGACCGCGTCGAGGTCGGCCATGGTCATGCCGCTGCGCTCCAGGATCTTGCGCGTGGCGCGGTTGGGCGCGGACAGCACCAGCACGGCGTCCTCGGCCGCCACCGAGAAGTGCAGCAGGCGGGCCCGGATCGGCAGGCCGAGGGCCTCCGCGGTGGTGCGGTCCGCGATGAGCGCGGCGGCCGCGCCGTCGGTCATCTGCGACGAGTTGCCGGCCGTGATGTCCGGCGCGGTGTCGGGCTCCCAGGACTGGGCCGGCGCGAGGGCTGCCACCTTCTCGAGGCTGACGCCGGGACGGATGCCCTCGTCGCGGTCGAGCACCGCGCCGGTGAGCGCGCCCTCCTCGTCCTTGAGCGGGACGGGGAGCAGCTCCTTGGCGAAGTGCCCGCTGTCGGTGGCCGCCGCCGCGCGCTGGTGGCTGCGGACCGCGAACGCGTCCATCTCCTCGCGGGTGATCCCGTCGCGATCGGCCAGCACCTGGGCCACGCGGAACTGGGCCCAGAGGTTGCCGTCGATGGCGTCGAGGTACGCGGGGGAGAACGGCCCGGTGCCGCCGCGGGCGTTGCTGGCCATGCCCGCGCGGCTCATCGACTCGACGCCGCACGCGATCGCCAGGTCGTACATGCCCGACATCACCGACGCGGCCGTGAAGTGCAGCGCCTGCTGGGACGAGCCGCACTGCCGGTCGACGCTGGTGGCGGGCAGGGTCTGCGGCAGGCCCGCCGCCACGACCGCGTTGCGGCCCACGTTGCAGCCCTGCTCGCCCGACTGCGTGACGCACCCCGTCACGACGTCGTCGAGGCGCTCGGGGTCGACCCCCGTGCGCTCGAGGAGGGCGCGCAGGGTGAAGCCCAGCAGGTCGGACGGGTGCCATCCCGCCAGCGCGCCGCCGCGCTTGCCGAACGCGGTGCGCACCACGTCCACGATCACGGCCTCACGGATCTCTGCCATCCCGCTCCTGCCTAGACCCGGACGAGGTTCACGGCGCCGTCGCCGGGCTCGAAGGTGACCTGCTCGCCGACCCACTCGCGCGCCTCGAGCTCGGCCAGCAGGTCGGCCTCCTCGACCCGCCCGTAGGCGCGGCTCGCCCGGGGCGACGTCGCCGAGCACGAGGCCCCACTCGGGGTTCCCGTCGCGGCCGTGGGCGACCGTGTACGACGCGATCGAGGCGGGTCCCGCGTGGCGGTCGACGATGGCGACCGGCGCCGCCGCGTCGAGAGCGGCCTGCACGCCCGCCTGGTCGGGCCGCCCCACCGCGCCCTCGGGCGGGTGGGTGCTGTAGAGGCCGAACACGTGCTTGGTCATGTGCATGCCGACCCCCGTCACCAGCCCGAGCGACCCGGGGTCGCCGCGGAGCACGCCGACCATGGTCGCGATGCTGTGGAGCATGTAGTTGCTGCCGGCCCCGCCCGAGAACGGCAGCCCACCGGTGACGGTCAGCCCCCGCGGGTCGTCCAGGGCGATGCCGAGCGCGTCGCAGGCGAGGTGCACGGAGCTGGCGAAGCAGCTGTACAGGTCGAGGTGGGCCACGTCGTCGATGCCGGCGCCCGCCTGGCGCAGGGCCTCGGCGCCGGCGGCGGCCATGGCGGGGGAGGCGGAGAGGTCGGCGTGCTCGGCCAGGTACACGGGATCGGTGGCGTAGCACCAGCCCCGCAGGTAGGCCCGCCGCTCGGGCGGCACGCCGAGGGCGTCGGCGCTGGCGTGGCTCGCCACGATGACGGTGGCCGCCATGTCGACGTCCATGATCGACACGACCCGCTTCGTGTACGGATAGCCCACGATGCGGTTGTCGGGTGTCGGGGTGGCGAGGCGCGCGGCGTCCTGGGCCTCGGGGAACCAGGCGTGCGGGTTGGCCGCGGCGACCTCGCTGAACGGGGCGAGCAGCTCACCGATCCCGGCCTGGTACGCGGCCGGGTCGACGCCCAGGCGGGCGCGGCGGGCGACGTCGAAGACCGGGAAGGTGAGCCAGGCCTGGAAGACCTCGTGGGCCACCTCGGCCGGGTGGAACGGCGCCTCGAACGGGAACGGCGGCGGCTCGGCGGCCCGGTGGCTCCAGGCGAGGCGTTCCCCCGCCTTCTTGGCCCGGCGCTGGGTGTCGAGGGCTTCGGCGCCGGTGATCACCGCAAGGTCGAGCTGCCCGTCGAGGATGGCCTCGGCCGCATCCTGCACGAGCACCTGCGGGGTGGTGCCGCCGATGCCCGAGTACAGGCGGTGGCGCGGCTCGATCCCCAGGCGCTCGGCGAGCCGGTCGACGGGTGCGTCGTACGGCCAGCTCATGCAGTAGACGATCTGGAGGCTGTCGGCCGCCGCCAGCACCCGGTCGCCGGCGCCGGGGCACGCGTCCTCCGCGGCGGCGCGGCACACGCCCTCCCACAGGTCGAGCGGCTCCGGCGAGGGCCCGTCGGGCGGGCGGACCGTGCGCTGGGCGACGCCGATGACGCACGGCGTCCGGGGGTCGATGCTCATCGCCCCTTCCACACCGGGTCGCGCTTCTCGGCGAACGCCTTGGGTCCCTCCTTGGCGTCCTCGCTGGAGAACACCCGGCCGGCCAGCTCCATCTCGACGCCGTAGGCCGCCTTCAGGTCGACCTCCAGGCCGCGCAGCACGCTCTCCTTGGTGGCCTGCACCGCCATCGGCGCGTTGACGGTGATGCGGGCCGCCCACTCGAGGGCCCGGTCCTGGACCTCGTCGGCCGGGACGATCTCGTTGAGGAGCCCGAGCTCGAGGGCGCGCGTGGCGGGGAAGGCCTCGGCCGTGAGGAGGAACTCCATGGCCGCGGGGAACGCGATCTGCCGGGGCAGGCGCACGGTGGTGCCGCCGCCCGCGAAGAGGCCGCGCTTGGGCTCCATGACGCCGAAGCGGGCGTTCGGGGTGGCGATCCGGAGGTCGACGCCGCCCAGCATCTCCATGCCCCCGGCCACGGCGGGGCCGTCGATGGCGGCGATGATCGGCTTGTAGATCGGGAAGCCGCGCAGCACGGCGTCGGTGCCGTCGCGGAGCTTGCAGCCGTCGATCTCGTCGACCTCGCCGGAGGTGATCTGCTTCTGCAGCTCGGTGATCTGCGGGATGTAGGTCTTCAGGTCGGCACCGGCCATGAAGCACTGTTGGACGCCGGTGATGACGGCCACCCAGTCCTCGGGGTCGTCCCGGAACCGGCGCCAGGCGTTCGCGAGGTCGCGGAAGTGGTACAGGTCGAGGGCGTTCTTCGCCTCGGGCCGGTCGATCGTGATCCGCGCGACGTGCCCGTCCAGCTGCTCGTAGTGGATCGGCATGCCCCTCCGTGCCTCCCTGTCTCCCGGGCTCCGAGACTAGATGCCCGGCGAACCCAACGTGACATGATCGTTAGATGAGCATCGCGATCAGCGAGGACCACCTCGCGCTGCTCGACACGGCCCGCCGCTTCACCGCGAAGCGCTGCACCCCGGCGGTCGCCCGCGTCGCGATGGAGGCCCACGCGGCCGACGATCGGGAGGTACCGGCTCCGCCCCCGTTCTGGGACGAGCTGGCCGGGCTCGGGTGGCTCGGGCTGGCCGTGCCGGAGGCCGCCGGGGGCCAGGGCCACGGGTTCGCCGAGCAGGCCGTCGTGCTCGAGGAGCTCGGCCGCACGATCGCACCGGGGCCGATGCTGCCGACGATCTGGGCGGCCGCAGTGGGGGTGGGGGAGCGCACCGCCGACCTCGCCGCGGGCCGCGTCGCCGGGGCGATGGCCACCGGCCCGCCGGTCACGGCCGAGCCCGCCGCCGACGGGCGGGTGCGGGCCTCGGGCCAGGTCGGCGTCGTGCTGGGCGGGTTCCCCGCGACGCTGCTGGTCGTCCCGGTGGTCGTCGACGGGCAGGACGGCGAGCAGTGGTGCATCGTCGAGGTCGACGACGGCGCCGAGAGCGAGGGTGTCCGCTCGCTCGATCCCACCCGTCCGGTGTCCCGCGTCGGGCTCAGCGCCGCGCTCGCCACACCGATCCCAGGCCTCACCCGCGCCCGCGTCGAGGCCGTCGGGCTCGCCCTGGCCGCGGCCGAGGCGGCCGGCGGCGCGGCGTGGTGCGTCGACACCGCGGCGGCCTACGCCGCCGACCGCAGGCAGTTCGGGCGTCCGATCGGCCAGTTCCAGGGCGTCAAGCACCGGTGTGCCGACATGCTCGTGCGGCTCGAGCAGATCCGGGCGGTGGCCTGGGACGCGGCCCTGGCGCTCGACACGGCCGCGGACGAGGGCGCGCTCACCACGGCCATGGCGGGCGCGATCGCGCTCGACGGGTTCGTCGACGTGGCCAAGGACTGCATCCAGGTGCTCGGCGGCATCGGCTTCACCTGGGAGCACGACGCCCACCTGTACCTGCGCCGGGCGGTGTCGCTGCGCCAGCTGCTGGGCCCCGGGTCGCGCTGGCGGCAGGCCACCGCGACCACCGCGCTGGCCGGCACCCGACGGACGCTGCGCGTCGATCTGCCCGCCGAGGCCGAGCCCCTCCGGGCCGACGCGCTGGGCGACGGCGCAACGCCTCAAGGAGATCCCCCGGGCGGAGCGGCGCCGGCCGATGGTCGAGGCCGGCTGGGTCGTGCCGCACTGGCCGCCGCCGTGGGGGCTCGACGCCGGCCCCCTCGAGCAGCTCGTCATCGACGAGGCGCTGGCCGAGGCCCGGGTGCGCGTCCCCCACCTGCAGATCGGCGTGTGGGCGGCACCCACGATCGTGGCCCACGGCACGCTCGAGCAGCAGGAGCGCTGGGTGCGACCCACGCTCCTCGGCGAGATCGCCTGGTGCCAGCTCTTCAGCGAGCCCGAGGCCGGCTCGGACCTGGCCGGGCTCACCACCCGCGCCACCCGCACCACGTTGGACAACGGGCGACAAGGCTGGCTGCTCACCGGGCAGAAGGTGTGGACGTCCATGGCCCAGCAGGCCGACTGGGGCATCTGCCTGGCGCGGACCAACCCCACCGCGCCCAAGCACCTCGGCATCACCTACTTCATCGTCGACATGCGCAGCCCGGGCCTCGACATCCGGCCGTTGCGCGAGCTCACCGGCGAGGCGATGTTCAACGAGGTCTTCCTCGACGACGTGTTCGTGCCCGACGACTGCGTGATCGGCGAGGTCGACGGCGGCTGGCCGCTGGCCCGCACCACCCTCGCCAACGAGCGGGTGAGCATGGGCAGCGGGTCCACCTTCGGCGGCGGCCTCGAGGCCCTGCTGGAGATGGTGGCCACCCAGTCTGCCGCCGGGTTGCTCGACCTCGATGCCCACCTGCTCGACGAGGTCGGCGGGCTGGTGGCGGAGGCCCACACCGTGGCCGTGCTCGGCCTGCGCACGACGCTGCGCTCGGTCATGGGAGCCGAGCCGGGACCGGAGGCGAGCGTGCGCAAGCTGCTCGGGGTCGAGCACGACCAGCGTGTGCAGGAGGTCGGGCTCGCGCTGCTCGGACCCGCGGGCGCCACCACGGTGGACGAGGCGTCGGGCTGGACCTACGGCTTCCTGGCCAACCGGTGCCTGACGATCGCCGGCGGCACCAGCGAGATCCAGCGCAACGTGATCGGCGAGCGCCTCCTCGGCCTCCCCCGCGACCCCGAGGCCTGAACCCGAGCCGGGCCTGGTGGTGGACCGGCACCGCCGTCCTACAGTGCACCCTCTGTGGCCGATCTGCTGACCGACCAGCTCCGCCTGATGGCGGAGCACCACCCCGACGAGATCGTGTACACGGACGTGAGCGCGGACCTGGACCTGACGTTCCGGGCCTGGGAGGAGCGCTCGAACCGGTTCGCCCGGTGGCTGGTCGGCCAGGGCGTCACCAAGGGCGATCGAGTGGCGATCCACGTGCCACCCGAGGAGGGCGACCGGTTCCTCCTCGCCTACACCGCGACGCACAAGGCCGGCGCGGTCGCGGTGCCCACGAGCACGCGGCAGGTCGCCCGCGAGCTCGGGTACGTGCTCGGCCACGCGGGAGCCGTGGTGGCGGTGAGCGGTCGCGCCACGACGCCCGTGCTGCTCGAGGCGCGCGCCGTGCTGCCGGACCTGCGGGCCGTGGTCACCACCGGGGACGCGGCGGACCCAGGCGTGGTCGGGTGGGAGGACGCCACCGACGACGATCCGTCCGCCATCCAGGTGGCCGTGGGCGACGACGACATCGCGGACCTCATGTACACGTCGGGCACCACGGGCCGACCCAAGGGCGTGGTGGTGCGCCACCGCAACGTCGCCATGGTGCCGAACGGCCTGCCGCGCTGGTCGGGGGCGGGCTGGCTCCACTCCTCGCCGATGTTCACGTTCGCCGGCATCGCGTCGACCTACAACCCGATGAAGCTCGGGCTGCGCCTGATGTACCTACCGCGGTTCGACGTGGACACGTGGTTCGACGTCGTGGAGCAGCGCCGCCCGAGCGGGGCGTTCCTCGTGCCCGCGATGGCCGAGCTGCTCATCGCGAGCCCCCGCTTCGAGACCGCCGACCTGTCGAGCCTCACCATCTGCCCGCTCGGCTCGGCCCCCGTGGCGCCCGGCACGATCGCCCGCCTCCAGGAGCGCCTCCCCAACGCCATGGTGTCGAACTCCTGGGGCATGACCGAAGCGGGGCCCGCCTACTGCACGATGCCGCCCGAGGAGCAGGCGCGGCGAGTGGGCTCGGTCGGGAAGCCGATGCCCCCGACCGAGTTCCGCATCGTCGACGAGGCGGGCACCGTGCTCGCGCCGCGCGAGATCGGCGAGCTCATCGTGCGGAGCCCCGGTCGGGAGCGCGAGTACTTCAACGACCCCGATGCCACCGCCAGCACCTGGCGGGACGGGTGGCTCCACTCGGGCGACCTGGCCTACCTCGACGAGGACGGCTACCTCTACATCGTCGGTCGCCAGAAGGACGTGATCATCCGCGGCGGCCACAACGTGCACGCCACCGACGTCGAGTCCGCGCTGTACGAGCACCCGGCGGTCCAGGAGGCCGCCGTGGCGGGCGTGGCCCACCCGGTGCTCGGCGAGGACATCGGCGCGTGGGTCGTGCTGGGGCCCGGTGCGGCGGCCACGGCGGAGGACCTCAAGGCGTTCTGCGCCGAGCGGCTGGCGGACTACAAGGTCCCGCGGCTGGTCACCTTCCTGGCCGAGCTGCCCCGCAACCCCACGGGCAAGGTGCTGAAGGCCGACCTCCCCGGCCGCTGAACCACCCACCCGTGCTTCTTGCGGCAGTTCTCAGCCAAGACCGCTGAAAGCCGCCGCAAGAAGCGCAGTGGGTGCCTCAGCCGAGGACGAGGTCGGCGAGGCGCTCGCGCTGCCAGCCCTGGCGGCCGAACAGCACGTCGTCGGCCTTCACCCGCCGGAACAGCAGGTGGCAGTCGATGTCCCAGGTGAAGCCCATGCCGCCGTGCACCTGGATGTTCTCGCCCGTGATCATCGTGGCGGCCTCCGCCACGAACCCCTTGGCCGACGCGGTGGCGGCCTCGCGCTCGCCGTCGTCGACCACGCTGGTCCACGCCGCGTAGTGCGTGGCGACGCGGGCCAGCTCGAGCTGATGGAGCATGTCCACGATCTTGTGGCGGATGGCCTGGAAGCTGGCGATCGGCCGGTCGAACTGCACCCGGTCCTTCGCGTACTCCGTGGCCATCTCCAGCGCCCGGTCGCAGGCCCCGACGCTCTCTGCGCACAGGACGATCCCGATGTCGTCGACCACCCGGGCCAGCAGGGCCCGCTGGTCGCCGGCGGGGCCGACGCGGCGGGCGGGCCGCCCGTCGAGCACGAGGCGGGCGACCTTCCGCGTCACGTCGAGGGAGGGCACGAGCTCGCCGGCCGGCCGGTCGACCGCGAACGCGGCGAGGCCGTCGCCGTCGCGGGCGACCACGTAGGCGACGTCCGCGGTGTGACCGTCGAGCACGACCGGCTTGCGGCCGTCGAGCCGCCACCCGTCGCCGTCGGCGGTGGCCGTGGTCTCGATGCCGTCGAGCGGGTTGCGCGTGCCCTGCTCCTCGAGCGCGACGGTCGCCCGGCGCGCGCCGGACGCGAGGTCAGCAAGCAGCTCCGCGTCGCCGAGCCGGAGGGCGAGCAGGGTGGCGCACAGCGACGACGAGAACCACGGGCCCGGCAGCGGCAGCTTGCCCATCTCCTCGCTCAGCACGACGGCTTCGAGCAGGCCCAGGCCGCTGCCGCCGTGCGCCTCGGGGACCAGCAACCCGGGCCAGCCGAGCTCCACCGAGCGCGCCCAGAGCTCGTCGGTGAACCCGCGCTCGTCGTCGAGCATGGCCCGCACGTAGGTCGACGGCGCCTCTGCCGCGAGGAACGCCGCCGCGACGTCGCGGCAGCGCGTCCTGCTCCGGGCTGAAGGTGAAGTCCACGGCCCCGCACCCTACGTGACACGACTGTTAGGTTCCCGCCGTGGACTTCGCGTACGAGCCGGAGGACGAGGCCTTCCGAGCCGAGCTCCAGGCGTGGCTCGACGCGAACCTGCCGGATTTCGTCGACCAGGGCGAGATCGGCGACGAGCACTCGGACCTCACGTCGCGCACCATGGCGCGGCGCCAGCTGTGGCAGGAGCGGCTCAACGAGGCGCGCTGGGCGGCGATCAACTGGCCGGTGGAGTGGGGCGGCCGCGAGGCCACCACGATGCAGAACGTCATCTACTCCGAGGTGATGGCGCGGTCGAAGGCGCCGGGCATCTACAACCCCAACGGCATCTGGCAGATCGGCCCGATGATCATCCGGTGGGGGACCGAGGAGCAGAAGCAGCGGTGGCTGCCGTGCATCCTCGATGCCAGCGTGCACTGGTGCCAGGGGTTCACGGAGCCGCAGGCGGGGAGCGACCTGGCCAACCTGCGCACCCTGGCCATCGCCGACGGCGACGAGTACGTGCTCAACGGCACCAAGATCTGGATCTCCACGGCACACCTGGCCAAGTGGGGGCTGTTCCTCGTGCGGACCGATCCCGACGCGATCGCGCGGGGACGAAGCACGAGGGCATCACCGCGCTCATCGTCGACATGGAGCTGCCCGGCGTGCAGTGCAACCCGATCCGGGAGATCACCGGCGAGGCCATGTTCGACGAGGTCGTCTTCACCGACGCCCGGGTGCCCGTCTCCTACCGGCTGGGTGGCGAGGGGGAGGGCTGGACGGTGGCGATGGGCACGCTCACCCACGAGCGGGTCGGGACCGGCGGCCTCGCCATCGGCCTGCGGGCCGAGCTGGACCAGATGATCGCCGCCGCCCGCGAGCACAACCCCGACGCGCTGGAGGACCCCGGCATCCGCGATCGCATCGCCCGCATGTACACCCAGGTCGAGCTCACCCGCCTGCTCAACGCCCGCGCTCTGTCGAAGGTGCTGAAGGGCGAGAAGACCTGGCCCGAGACGCAGATCGCCAAGCTCCAGTGGAGCCACCTGTCCCAGGCGCTCGCGGAGCTCAACGTCGACATGCTCGGCCCGCTCGGGCTGCTCGGCAAGGGCGGGCCCGACGCGGTGGCGGGCGGCCACGCCGCCCACAACTACCCCTGGCAGCGCTTCACGTCGATCGGCGCCGGCGCCACCGAGGTGCAGAAGAACATCATCGCCGACCGCGCCATCAAGCTCCCCCGCCGGTAGCGGAGGTCCGGGGTCAGCCCCCGGCGGCGAGGGTCAGCTCGACGACGCCCGAGGGGTAGGACCGCTCCGACTCGAGGCGCAGCGGGTGCCGAGCGGTGTCCTGGAAGAGGTGCTCGCCCTTGCCGACGACGATCGGGCAGACGATGAGGTGCAGGCGGTCGACGAGGTCGTTGGCCAGCATCCACTTCACGACGGTGAGGCTTCCCCAGGTGCCGACGACGCGATCGGTCTGCTCGCGGAGGGCGCGGCAGCTGGGCGGCGGCGTCGGCCCGGCGCACGATGGTCGTGTTGTTCCAGGCCGCGTCCGTGAGCGAGTCGGACACGACGTACTTCGGCACGCGGTTGATCGCCGCGGCGAACGGGTCCTCGTCGCCGATCTTGGGCCAGTGCTGCGACCACTCGTCGTACTGCCGCCGCCCCATCACGAACGCGTCGTAGGACCCGGCCAGCGCCTTGATGGAGGCGCCGAGGTCGTCGTCGGCGTAGTCCATCGTGAAGGTCTCGGGTGACTCGACGACGCCGTCGAGCGACATGAAGTAGGTCGACGTGATCGTGCCCATGGTGTGCTCCTCGCGTCGGGTGGCGGATCGGTCGGTACGACGGCCCGCGCGCCGCATCCTCATCGGTCCCCGCTCGAGGCGCTGGTCAGACCTGCCGGTAGCTCAGGGGGAGCAGCTCGACGAGCTGTCCGTCGGGGTCCCGGAGCATGATCGCGGCGCCCGGGATCTCGGTGTCGGCCAGCACCTCCCCGCCCAGCTCGGCCGCCAGCGCGGCGGTGGCTGCCAGGTCCCCCACGCTGAAGGACAGGTGGGTCAGCCCGGGCTCGGTGAACGAGCGCTCCCGCTGCGGCGCGTTGCCGGGGCGGTCGAAGTGCAGGAGCTCGAGCACGAAGCCGTCCCGCTCGAGGTACACGGCGGTCATCCCGACCGGGGGCTCGACCCGCAGCAGCTGCCCGGCCGGGTCGTCCGGCACCCGCAGCTCCCGCTGGAACGTGAAGCCCAGGACGTCCTCGTAGAAGCGGCGGGCGCGGGCGAGGTCGCCGACGCAGTGCCCCACGTGGTTGAAGGCGCTCACGGCGGCGATGGTAGAGAGGTGCGGTGGACCTGCGCCCCTCCGACCTCTCGCTGCTCGAGGCCCTCGTCGCCGAGGACGGGCTGTCCGGGCGGGCGGAGCTCGGCCCGGGGCTGGTCCGCCACGACGGTGCTCTGTACGGCGGCACGGGCCTCGCCCTGGCGGTCTTGGCGATGCAGGCGGCCACGCGGCGGGAGGTCCAGTGGGCCTCGACGCAGTTCGTGTCGTCGCCTCAGCAGGGCGCCACGATCGAGTGGCGCACCGAGGTGCTCGCCGCCGGCAAGCGGGCGTCGCAGCTCCTCGTGCGGGCCACCGTGGGCGACGAGGTGGCGTTCACGGCGATCGGCTCGACGGGCGTCCCGCGGGCCGAGGACCTCACGGGGCAGTACCAGCGCATGCCCGCCGTCGCCCCGCCGGAGGCATCCACCCCGCGGGAGCGCAGCTTCGCGACCGCCATCAACCCCGACAGCTACACGCGCAAGATCGAGCTGCTCGAAGCCGACCTCCTCGAGCCGGGGCCGCACGCCGCGCTGTGGGTGCGCCGGCGCGACGATGCACCGTTCACGCCCGCGGGGATCGCGTTCGCGGCGGACTTCGTGCCGATGGGCGTGGCCCGCGCCGCCGGCAAGGAGGGCGCCGGGGCGAGCCTCGACAACACCATGCGGTTCCGCGGCGGGGAAGGTGCGCGGTGGATCCTCCTCGAGCTGATCGGCGACTTCGCCGCGGGGGGCTTCGGCCACGGCACCGTGCGGGTGTGGGGTGAGGACGGTGCCCTGCTCGCGACCGGGAGCCAGACGGCCTCGATGCGCTACGTCTGGGAGCCGGGCGAGCCACCGAAGATCGGACCGCCGCCGGGCTAACGTCTGCGTCACGTCAGGGGGAGGGGGATCGCCATGAGCACGACCGAGGTGCGTCGCAACCCCTTGGCGCCCGCGCTGCCGCCCCTGACGCCGCAGGCCGAGGTCGCCCTCCTGTGCCGGACGTTGTTCCGCGAGGGCTACGACGACCACCTCTCGGGCCACATCACCTACAAGCAGCCCGACGGCACGTTGCTCTGCAACCCCTTCGGCCTGACGTGGGAGGAGGTGTGCGCGGGCGACATCATGCACATCGACCTCGACGGCAACGTGCTCGACGGGCGCTGGACGGTGACGCCGGCCATCACGCTGCACCTGGAGCTGCACCGCGCGCGCGACGATGTCGGCGTCGCGGTCCACAACCATCCCCGTTGGGGCACGATCTGGGCGGATCTCCACCGGGTGCCGCCGATCTACGACCAGACGTCCGCGATGGTGCCCGGCGATCCCGCGCTCTACGACGACTTCGGGGGCTCGGTCGACGCCGTCGAGAACGCCCGCGGCTGTGTGGAGGCCCTCGCCGACGGGCGCATGGCGCTCCTGGCCAACCACGGCGTCCTCGTGGTCGGCCGCGACATCGCCCAGGCCCACCACCGCGCGATCGTGCTGGAGTGGCGCTGCCGCCAGGCGTGGCACGTCGAAGCCGTCGGCGGCGGGGTTCCCGTGCGGCCGGAGGTGGCCGAGCGCTTCTCCGCGCCGTTCGACCACGTGTCGTTCCCCGGTCTGTTCGAGGCGATGGCCCGCCGTGAGCTCCGCGCCGACCCGACCATCCTCGACTGAGCTCGATCCCGAGCTCTTCCTGCCCGAGCCCGCGCCGCGGGCCGTGCGGAACACGATCATCTCGGTCGACGACCACCTGGTGGAGCCGCCCGACATGTTCGAGGGCCGCCTGCCGAAGGCCCTCGAGGACCGCGCGCCGCGCGTCGTCCGCACGGCGCAGGGCCACGAGGTCTGGGAGTTCGACGGGGAGCAGCACAGCCAGGTCGGCATGAACGCCGTGGCCGGTCGCCGGCCCGAGACCGTGAAGGTGGAGCCGTTCCGCTTCGACCAGATGCGTCCCGGGTGCTGGGACGTCGACGCCCGCGTGCACGACATGGACCTCAACGGCGTCTGGGGGAGCCTCAGCTTCCCCTCGATGATCACCGGGTTCTGCGGCCGCGTGTACTCGCAGTGCTCCGACCCCGAGCTCGGGCTGGCCGTCACCCGGGCCTGGAACGACTGGATGCACGACGCGTGGTGGTCGCCCCACCCCGACCGCATCATCCCGCTGGGCATCACCTGGCTGTCCGACCCCGAGGTCGGCGCGGAGGAGATCCGGCGCAACGCAGCGCGGGGCTTCCGGGCGGTGACGCTGCCCGAGCGCCCCCACCTGATCGGGTACCCGTCGATCTTCACCGACTACTGGGCGCCGATCCTCCGCGGCGTGCGCGGAGACCGACACCGTCGTGTGCCTCCACGTCGGCTCGTCGGGCCTGGGCGACTTCGTACCGGGGTCCGAGGCCGCGCTCATGCCGCTCATGGCCACCCTGTTCAGCCAGCTCTCGCTCACCGCCTGCACCGAGTGGCTCTGGTCGGGCCACACCGTGCGCATCCCGGGCCTCAAGGTCTCGATGGCCGAGGGCGGGATCGGCTGGGTTGCCATGCTGCTCGACCGGCTCGACAACATCGTCGACCGCTCGGGCTACGGCCTCGGCTGGGACGATCGCCCGGCCGACGTGCTGCGCCGCGACTTCTGGTTCTGCACGATCGACGATCCGTCGACCATCGACACGCGCCACGCCATCGGGGTCGAGAACGTGATGGTGGAGGTCGACTACCCCCACGGCGACTCGACCTGGCCCGACACGCAGGCCGTGATCGAGGAGGCGTGGGGCCACCTGCCCGCGGCCGAGCGCCGCGCGATGTGCTGCGAGAACGCGGCGCGCCTGTTCCGCCACCCCCTGCCCCCGGAGGTCCTGCCCGCATGAGGTCCCTGCGCATCGCGGTGCTCGTCGCCGCCGTCCTGGCCGCCGCCTGCAGCGGTGGGGACGACGACGGGGGGGAGTTCGTGCGCGACACCATCACCAAGCTCGGCGCGGGCTAGCTATGACGAGGCCATCGCCAAGCTCGGCGCGGGCTAGCTATGACGCAGGGCCGAGGATGTAGCGGCCGTCGTCGGGGTGGTGGTACCAGCCGCCGCCGGCGGCGGTGCCGCCGTCGACGTGCAGGGTCTGGCCGGTGACGTAGCTCGCCAGCGCGGAGGCGAGGAACACGGCCGCACCGGCCACCTCGTCGACGTGCCCGGCCCGCCCCATCGGGATCATGAGGTCGAAGCCCCCGGCGACCCCCTCCGGGGCGACCGACAGGAGGCCCTCGGTGATCGTGACGTCGGGCGCGAGCGCGTTGACGCGGATGTCGTGAGGCGCGAGCTCGAGCGCCGCGGTCTGCGTCAGGCTGATCACCCCGGCCTTGGCCGCGGCGTACGCGGCGTAGCCCGGCGCCGCCCGCGTCCCCTCGATCGAGGTGACGTTCACGATGCTCCCGCCCGCCCCCGCGTCGACCATGGCTCGGGCGACCCGTTGCGTGCAGAGCAGGACGTGCCCGAGGTTCGCCCGGATGAGCGCGTCCCAGCCGTTCACGCTCGTCTCGAGGAGCGAGGACGCGAACACGCCCCCGCGTTGTTGACGAGGATCGTGGGTGGGCCCAGCTCGGCGACCGTCCGCTCGAGGGCGTGGTCGACCTGCTCGGCGTCCCGCACGTCCGTCGTGCACGCGAGGCCGCCGCACTCGGCCGCCGCGGCGGCGCACGTGTCGGCGTCGCGCTCCACACGGCCACCCGGGCACCGAACGCGGCGAAGCCGTTGGCGATGCCCCGCCCGATGCCCGAGCCGGCCCCGGTCACCACCGCGACGCGGTCGGTCAGCAGGGCGGCGGACGGGTCGAGGGCCATGGACGGTGAACCTACCGGTCGTCGCTACTGCGACGCGGTGGCGTCGTGGGCTTCCTGGATCGGATCGCGGACGACGCCCTCCTCGACGTCGATGTCGACGCGCTGGAGGACCCCGGTGAACGCGAAGCGCCCCCGGTAGTCCTCGTCGGCGGGGGAGAAGTCGAGGGCCCAGCCGGTGGTCAGGCCGATCCCGGTGAGCGAGAAGCGGCTCCACACCGTTCGCGGCACCTCGCCCCCGCCGATCGCCTCGCCGTCGACGAGCAGGGTCACGGCGGGCGGGTCGAAGCGCATCGCCAGCGTGTGGTCGCCCGGGGTGAGGTCGCCGGTGGGCGCCTCGACCCGGTAGGTCCGCCAGCCGGAGAGGTTGTGCACGTAGACGAGGCGACCGTCGCCGAGGAGGTGGAAGGACCAGCCGCCGAGGACCGACCCCTGGACCACGAGGGCGCCCTCCAGGGTCGCGAGTCCCTCCGGCACCGTCACGTGCGCGGTGACGGTGTGCGGGCGACCGCGCACGTTCACCGCGACGGTCTCCGGCACCGCGGCGCGTCCCGGCCAGTACGTGTAGCGGTCGCGCTCGGCCACCGACGAGGGGCGGCCGAACACCATCTCGGAGAACGGCCGGTTGTCGATCGGGAGCACCTGGTTGCGCTCGGCCTCCGCCCACCAGCGCTCGACCATCGCCGTCAGGCGCTCCGGCTCCGTCTCCCCGAGGTCGTGGCACTCGCTCGGGTCGGCGCGCAGGTCGTAGAGCTCCCACGGCGCCTTGTCGAGGCCGGGCTCCTCGAACTGGATGTCGTGGTAGGTGACGGCCTTCCAGCCGTCGTCGTAGAGGGCACGGCACCCGAGCATCTCGTAGTACTGCGTCGTGTGGACCTCCGCGGCGGCCGGGTCCGCGAACGTCGACGCGAAGCTCACGCCGTCGACGGGCCGCTGCGGGACGCCGCCCACGACGGCGGGGGCCTCGAGCCCGATCACCTCGAGGAGGGTCGGCACGACGTCGATGGCGTGCACGTACTGGCCCCGCACCTCACCGCGCGCCGCGATGCCGTTGGGCCAGTGGACGATCAGCGGATCGGCGACGCCCCCCTCGTGCGTCTCGCGCTTCCACCGCCGGAACGGGGTGTTGCCGGCGACCGTCCACCCCCACGGGTAGTTGTTGTGGATCCGCGGGCCGCCGATCTCGTCGAGCCGCTCGTCGGCCTCCTCGACCGTGCGGGGGAGCACGTTCCAGGCCCGCCCGTCGTTGAGCGAGCCGAAGGGCCCGCCCTCGGACGACGCGCCGTTGTCGGACAGCACGAGCGTCAGCGTGTCGTCGAGCTCGCCGAGGTCGGCGAGGCGCGCCACCAGCCGGCCGAGCTGGTCGTCGGTGTGGGACAGGTACCCGGCGAAGGCCTCCATGTACCGCGCGTAGACGCGGCGCTCCTGGTCGGTCAGCGAGCTCCATGCGGGCACCCACTCCGGTCGGGGGAGAGCTCGGTGTGCTCGGGCAGCAGGCCGGCCGCCTTCTGGCGGGCCAGGGTGGCCTCCCGCCACTCGTCCCACCCGCCGTCGAACCGGCCTCGGTAGCGCTCGATCCACTCGGCCGGCGCCTGGTGGGGCGAGTGGCACGCGCCCGTGGCGAGGTACACGAGCCACGGCTTCTCGACGTCGACGTTGCGGAGATCCTCCACGCACTCGATGGCCCGGTCCACGAGGTCGGCCGTGAGGTGGTAGCCGTCGTCGTAGCCCGCGGGCGGCTCCACCAGGTGGTTGTCGTGCACGAGCGCGGGCACGAACTGGTGGGTCTCGCCGGGGAAGAAGCCGTAGAACCGCTCGAACCCGCGCCCGAGGGGCCATCGGTCGCGCCGAGCGCCCAGGTGCTCCTCGTCCTCCGGGGTGAGGTGCCACTTGCCGACCGCGTACGCCGCGTACCCGTGCGGGGTGAGCATGGCGGGGAGGAACGCGCACGACGGCGGGATGCGGGCGTCGTACCCGGGGAACCCCATGGCGAGGTCGACGATGCGACCCATGCCGGCCGCGTGGTGGTTGCGACCGGTGAGCACGCAGGCGCGGGTCGGGGAGCAGAGCGCGGTGGTGTGGAAGCTCGAGTAGCGCAGGCCACCCGCGGCCAGGGCGTCGAGGTGGGGCGTGTCCAGGTCCGAGCCGAAGCAGCCCAGCTGGGCGTACCCCACGTCGTCGAGCACGACGAGCAGCACGTTCGGCGCGCCGGCGGGCGGTCGCGGCTCCTCGGGCCACCACGGCGTCGACTCCCAGTGGTACTTCCCGATCGTGCCCGCGAACTCCGACGGCTCCACGGGACCAGCGTTGCAGGGACCGCGGCGACAGGGTGGCTTTGCCGCCCGGAGCCGCAGTTGCGGAGGCGGAGCCGGAGCGACCAGCAACTCAGGAGCGAGCGATGACCTGCTCGCCGTAGCGCTCCAGGGTGGCGACGGTGTGCTCGAGGTCGTCGCCCGGCAGGCCCACCTGCACCCACGTGACGCCGATGGCGGCGAGGTCGGCGAGGCCCGCCAGGTGGGCATCGGCGTCGAAGGCGTCCGTGGCGGGGTCACCGCCGGCGTGGCACGCGAAGGAGATGTCGATCGACGCGGGGTCGCGGCCCGCGCCCTCGAGGCGCCGGCGGAGGTCGTCCACCATCACGGCGAGGTCGTCGACGCCCTCGAGGGGGACCGTGCGCGCGGTCGTGGCCACCGCGGCCGGGGCCGGGAACGGCGCCCAGCCGTCGCCGCGGTCCGCCACCCGCTGGCGCGCCTGGGCGCTGTTGCCGCCGATCCAGATCGGTGGGTGGGGACGGCTGACCGGACGGGGGTGGGCGGTGACCCCGCGTGCGCTGAAGTGGCGCCCCTCGAAGGTCACGTCGTCGCCGGTCCAGATGGCGCGGCACACGTCGATGGCCTCGTCGAGGAGCGCGTTGCGCTCGGCGTGGTCGATGCCGAGGGCGGCGAACTCGCTCTTCAGGTACCCCGCGCCCACGGCCAGCGTGAAGCGCCCGCCGGAGAGGAGGTCCAGGGTCGCCCCTGCCTTGGCCACGACGAAGGGGTTGCGGTACGGGAGGACGACGATGTTCGGGATGAGGCGCAGGCGCTCGGTGGCGGCCGCGCACCAGCCGAGGGCCACGAAGGGGTCGAGAGCGTCGTGCCCACCGCTCTCCAGCCACCGCTGTGACGGGGCGGGATGGTCGGTGAAGCCCATGCCGTCGAACCCGGCCGCCTCCGCCGCCAGCGCGACGCGGGTGATGCCGGTTCCCGACACCAGGTCCGGGTGGTAGGGGTGGGTGACCAGCGGGTGTGTGATCGTGAACCTCATGCCAGCGTCCCTTCGCGGCCGGCCTCGGCGAAGGCCCTGCGCAGGTCGTCGACGTCCTCCGCGGTGAGCGGTCGGTAGGCGGCGCCGGCGGCGGGCCGCCACCAGACCGGGTCGCCCGTGTCCCATCGTTCGGCGCGCAGTGGCTTGCGGTCGACCTTGCCGGTCGCGGTCAGCGGGATGGCGGCGACGACGCGCACGAAGCGCGGCGCCCACTTCGTGCCGAGGTCGGCCTGGGCTTCCAGGAACGCGGTGAGCTGCGCGGCGTCGAAGGCGACGCCGTCGTCGAGCTCGAGCGCGGCCATCACCTGGTCGCCGGTGCGGGGGTCCGGGACCGGGTAGACCACCACGGACCGCACCCCGGGGAACCGGCCCAGGACGCGCTCGACCGGGCCGGCCGCGAAGTTCTCACCGTCCACGCGCAGCCAGTCCGAGGTGCGGCCCGCGAAGTAGAAGGTGCCCTCCTCGTCCCGGTAGCCGAGGTCGCCCGTCCAGTACCACCCGTTGCGGCCCCGCTCCGCGTCGGCCTCGTCGTTCGCGTAGTAGCCCTCGAACGACCGGAGCCCGTCGCGTCCCACGATCTCGCCGATCGCCTCCTCGGGGTTGAGGAGGCGCCGGTCCTCGCCGAAGCGGGCGCGGGGGCACTCGATCGACGTCTCGGCGTCGATGACGGCCACGTCGGCGCCCTCGTGCGGGCGGCCGAGCGCGTCCGGCGGCATGCCGGCGAAGGGCTGGATCACCACGCCCCCCTCGCTCGAGCTGTAGCCCTCCACCACGACGCAGCCGAAGCGCCGGCGGAACTCGGCGCGGTCGCGGGGTGAGGCCTCCGACCCGAGGCACCACGTCAGCGCGTTGTCGGCGTCCTCGGGCGAGGGCGGCTGGGCGAGGACGTAGGACAGGGCGCGACCCACGTAGTTGAAGTAGGTGCAGCGGTGGCGGCGGACGTCGGCCAGGAACGACGACGCCGAGAAGCGCCGCTTCAGCACCACGGAGGCGCCCGCCGCCAGCGCGGGGAAGAGGTTCGCCAGGAGCGCGTTGCCGTGGAACAGGGGCATCGAGCAGTAGGTGACATCCGCGCTCGTGAACGCCAGCGCCGAGGTGGTGGCGGTGCGGGCGGCGCGACCCTGGGTCATCCGCACCGCCTTCGGCGCACCGGTCGAGCCCGAGGTGAACAGCAGCAGGTAGAGGGCGTCCGCTCCCGGGCGGGTCGCCGGCAGCGGGGCGCCGCCGTGGGTCGCCACCCGTGTGGCCCACGCCGGGTCGTCCACCAGGTGCACCGCGGCGCCGCCGAGGTCGAGCCCGGCGAGCAGCGGCGCCTGGCCCGCCTCCGTGAGCACCACGGCGCAGTCGGTGTGGCGGACGTCGCGCGCCAGCTCCTCGCCCCGCCGGGTCGGGTTGATGCCGACCACGACCGAGCCCGACAGCGCGGCACCGCCGAGGAGGAACACGAACTCGGGCACGTTCTCCAGCAGCACGCCCACCTGCCGCCCCGCCACGCCGAGGTCCTCGAGCAGCGCGGCGCGCGCGGCAGCCTCGGCCACCACCTCGCCCCAGGTCCACATCTCGTCCTCGGCCACGACGCCCGGGTTCGGGTCGTCGGTCCGGGCCGCGAGCAGCTCCGCGATGGTGCCGGCCATCAGGCCCTCGGGAGCCCGAGCACGCGCTCGGCGATGATGTTGCGCTGGATCTCCGAGGTGCCCGCCGAGATGGTGTTGGCGAAGGACTGGAAGTACTGCTCGAGCCAGGAGCCCTGCGGTTCGTCGACGGCGAGGTGCCCGTCGAGCTCGACCGAGCCGAGCTCCACGGCGCTGGCTCCCTGCAGCTCGGCGGCCACGAGGGCCACGCGCTGACGGGCCTCGCTGGAGAACAGCTTCATGAGCGCCTGCTCCGGCGCGGTGCCGCCGCGGGCCAGCTTGGCGAAGCCGCGGTACCCGAGGCAGCGGGCCGCGGTGGTGTCGATGGCGACGCGCACGATCTGGTCGGCCGCCACCGCCCGCTCGCTCGCGGTCATGGGGGCGAGGAGCGCCGGCGCCTCCTCCAGGAGGCGGCCCAGGGCCTCCTCGAGCCCCATCACGGCGCCGACCCACACCATCCCGCGCTCGTGGGCCAGCGACCCGTTGGCCATCGCCCAGCCGTCGTTGAGCGTGCCGACCAGGCGGTCGGCCGGCACCACGACGTCGTCGAGGAACACCTCGTTCAGGTCCGGGTGCTCGGGGCGGATGATCTCCGGGAGCGGGCGCACCGTGAGGCCGGGCGTGTCCATGTCGACGAGCAGGATGCTGATGCCCTTGTGCTTCGGGGCGTCGGGGTCGGTGCGGCAGAACAGGAAGCAGAAGTCGGCGTAGTTGGCGCCCGAGGTCCAGACCTTCTGCCCGTTGACCACGAAGCGGTCGCCGTCCCGCACGGCCCGCGTGCTGAGCGCCGCGAGGTCGCTGCCCGCACCCGGCTCGCTCATGCCGAGGCAGGCGGTGCGCTCGCCGCGGAGGATCGGCATCGCGTAGTCCCGGATCTGGTCCTCCGTGCCGTAGTCGATGATCGACGGCGCCACGATGCCGAGCCCCTGCACGTTCGTGGTCCGCGGCACGCGCGCCTTGGCCAGCTCCTCGATGTAGACGAGCGTCTCGATCGGGCCCGCGTTGCGCCCGCCCAGCTCCGGCGGCCAGCCGGGGACGAGCCACCCGGCGTCGAACATCGCCCGCGTCCACCGTCGGGCCCAGTCGGGCGCGTGGCCCGTGGACACCGACGGGTCGGCCGCCATCTCCTCGGGGCTGGGCCGGTTGGCAGTGAGCCACTCGAGCAGCTCGGCCCGGAACGCCTCCACCGACGCGTCGAAGCGGAGCTTCACGACGCCACCCCGAGGAGGTCGGCGAGGTCCGCGCGGTGGGCGGCCCCCGAGCCGAAGAGGAGGTCGCCGGTCTTGACCCGCTTCAGCAGCAGGTGGAGGTCGTGCTCCCACGTGTAGCCGATGCCCCCGTGCAGCTGCAGCCCGTCGGCGGCCACCAGGCGCTGGCAATCGCCGGCCGCGGCCTTGGCCATCGAGGTGGCCACCGCCCGGCGGCCGTCGTCCTCTGCGATGGTGAGCGCCGCGAACCACGCGAGCGCGCTCGCCCGCTCCACCGCCAGGTACGCGTCGGCCAGCCGGTGCTTGACGGCCTGGAAGGAGCCGATCGGGCGGCCGAACTGCTGGCGGTCCTTCGCGTACTGGAGCGTGGCCTCGAAGATGGCGCGGGAGGTGGCGACGGTGGAGAGCGCCATCGCCGTGGTGGCCTGCTGCACGGCCCGCTCGATGGCGCGCGCGGCGCCGGCCGTGCCGGGCTCGAGGAGCACACGGTCCGCCGGCACCTCGACGTCGGGCAGCTCGACCGTGGCCAGCGGCAGCGTCGGGTCCATGAGCGGGGCACCGGTCGCGGTGATCGCCGCGCCGGGGACGAGGAACGCGCCGAGGCCCTCGCCGCCGGCGGAGCCCTCGGCGCGGGCCACCACGGCCACCTCGTCGGCCGTCGCACCGTCGAGCACGTGGGCCTTCGTGCCCCGCAGGACCCAGCCCGCACCGGCGCGTCGCGCGGTGGTGGTCACCGACGCAGGCCGCCAGGCGCTCCCCTCCGCGAGCGCGAGGGTGCCGGTGCACGAGCCCGCGGCCACCTCCGCCAGCAGGTCGGTGTGCCCGCTCTCCTGCAGCAGCGGCGCGAGCTGGGTGAGGGTCGCCAGCAGCGGCGTCGGCGCGACCGCGCGGCCCAGCTCCTCCACCACGATCCCGAGCTCGATGAACCCGAGCCCGAGGCCGCCGTGCTCCTCAGGGATGGCCAGCCCGGCCCAGTCGAGCGCCACGAGCTGCTCGCGGAGCGCGGCGGGGGGCGGGGCGCCCTCGAACACCGCCCGCACCACCTCCGGCGGGCAGGCCGTGGCCAGGACGGTGCGCGCCGCGTCGCGCAGCTCCAGCTGCTCAGCCGTGAACTCGAAGTCCACTAGTGCCGGGTGGCGGGCTGCCCGAGGACGCCGCGCTGCACCATGGCGACCATCGCCTCGATGGCATCGGCCCTCGTGGTGAAGCGCAGCGTGAAGACGCTGTAGGGGAGGCGCTCCACCAGGGCGAGGAGCACCAGGGCGTCCACGAGCGAGTCACCGAAGCCGCGCTCGTCGAGGAGGGCCACGAGCCGGGCCACCACCGTGGCGGCCACGCCCTGGGAGAAGCTCACGATGTCCGCGGAGAACTGCATCTCCTGCCAGGTGCTGATGACCCCGCCGTTGCTCTGGTACGTGGCGAACCACTCGTCGAGCCAGGCCCGCAGCTTGTCGGTCTCGCCCTCGATCGGGAAGCGGTCGAGGACGTCGATCATGCGGGTGCTGGCGTCCTCGGCGAGCACCCGGAAGAAGTCGTCCTTGTTCTCGAAGTACCGGTAGAAGCTGCCGTGGGAGACGCCGGCCACCTTCACGATGTCGTCGACCCGGGCGTCGTGGTACCCGCGCGACGGGAGCACCTTGGCGCCGGCATCGAGGAGCAGCTGGCGCGTGCGCTCGCCCCGCGGGCGCAGGGAGCGGGCGTCGTCGGTCGGTGCGGGCGGCGCCGGGCTCGCGGCGGACCGCCGCTTGGCACGGCCCCGCCGGATGTTCACCCCGTCGAGGGGGCCGAAGAAGATCCGGTGGACGACCTCGGCCAGCCCCCGGACCAGCGCGTCCCGCTCCACGCTGTCCGCCAGGCTCTCCCAGTAGAAGCTGCACCGGATCAGGACGGCCACCACGCCGGCGGCGAGGGTGGTGTCGGCCCGGTCGCCCTCGTCCCGCCCGACGCCGAGGAGCAGCGCGGCGCCGAGCCGGCCGCTGATGCTGCTCGACCCCTCGGCGAGGTCGCGGTGGTCGCGGCTCGCGGCCTGGAACGCCGAGAAGACCGGGGCGTAGGCGCTGTGGAGCGTCGTGAAGTCGTCGATCCAGTCCCGGAGCGCGGCCACACCGGCGGCGTCGGGCGTGATGGTGCCGAGCTGGTCGCCGAGCTCGACCATGTCGTGGCCGAGCTGCCCGGCCAGCTTCCAGAAGACGTCGTCCTTGCTGGAGAAGTACTGGTAGAACGCGGGTCGCGAGCACCCTGCCCGCTTCGTGATCAGCTCGACGCGGGCGTCGTTGTACCCGACCGCGGCGAACACCTCGAGGGCGGCGCCGAGGATCCGGCGCTGGGTGTCGCTGCCGCGCTCGCCCACCATCGGGTTGGTCCCGAACGGGGGTCGCCGCACGACGTCGGTGGCGTCCATCGTGGTGAGGCTACTCAGCGCTCTCGCGGCGCTCTGGCACGGGGGTCGCTCGGTTGCGCGTCATGGTGCAAGCACTAATCTAACAGTGCTGTCACATCCAGCCCTTGGGGGAGGACCATGCAGGTCGACGATCTGATCCTGGTGAGCGTCGACGACCACGTCGTGGAGCCGCCCGACCTCTTCGCCGGCCGGCTCTCGTCGAAGGCCGCCGAGCGCGCGCCGTACCTCGAGAAGCTCGACACCGGGCGCGAGGTGTGGATGTTCGAGGGCAGCGCGCTGCCCAACGTGGGCCTCAACGCGGTCGCGGGCCGCGTGCCCGAGGAGTACGGGCTCGACCCGCTCGCGTTCTCCCAGATGCGGCCCGGTTGCTACGACATCCACGAGCGCATCCGGGACATGAACGTCAACGGCGTGCTCGGGTCGCTCAACTTCCCGAGCCTGGCCGGCTTCACCGGGCAGCTCTTCTCCACCTGCGACGACAAGGACGTCGCGATCGAGCTCCTGCGGGCCTACAACGACTGGCACGTCGACGACTGGTGCGGCACCTATCCGGGGCGGATGATCCCGCTCTCGGTCCCCCCGATCTGGGACGTGCAGCTGATGGCCGCCGAGGTCCTCCGCATGGCCGACAAGGGCTGCCACGCCGTGACGTTCTCGGAGAACCCCGAGAAGCTCGGGTACCCGAGCTGGCACAGCGACCACTGGGATCCCTTCCTCGCCGCGTGCGAGGAGACCGGCACGGTCATCTGCCTCCACATCGGCTCCTCGTCCCAGACCGTGATCACGGCGATGGACGCGCCCATCGACACGATGATCACGCTGCAGCCGATGAACATCGTCCAGTGCGCGGCGGACCTCGTGTGGTCCCCGGTCTTCCGCAAGTTCCCGAACCTGCGGGTCGCCCTGTCGGAGGGTGGGATCGGCTGGATCCCGTACTTCCTCGAGCGGATCGACTACGTGTACCAGCACCACCACGTGTGGACGAACCAGGACTTCGGCGACAAGCTCCCGAGCCAGGTGTTCAACGAGAACATCCTCACGTGCTTCATCGACGACGCTGTCGGGATCGAGGTGCGGCACCACCTCAACATCGACCACATCCACTGGGAGTGCGACTACCCCCACTCGGACTCGACGTGGCCGAACGCGCCGGAGATGGCGATGAAGTACCTCGAGGGCGTGCCCCGCGAGGACGTCGACCGCATCACCCACCTCAACGCGATGCGGAACTTCAGCTACGAGCCCTTCGCGCACATCCCGCGGGAGCAGGCCACGGTCGGCGCGCTGCGGGCGCAGGCCACCGACGTGGACACGAGCCTGGTCAGCCACGGCACCGGCAAGTTCCAGGACGAGGGCATCGTGACGGCCATGACGCTGGCCGAGCGGATCGCGAAGGCCCACCAGGGCGCCGGAGGCAAGTGAGCACCACTCCTCCGTTCCGCGTCCAACCTGCGCTCGACGACGACAACCGCTTCTTCTGGACGTCCGGCGCGGACGGCCGTCTGCGGTTCCTGCGCTGCCAGGCGTGTGGGTACTTCCTGCACCCGCCCTCGCCCCGGTGCCCGCGCTGCGGCGGCCGCGAGCTGGCCCCGGAGGCCGTGAGCGGCCGCGCCGAGGTGTTCTCCTGGACGGTCAACCACCAGCCGTGGGACGGCGGCACCGAGCCGTACGCGATCGCGCTCGTGACGCTCCCCGAGCAGGACGACCTGCGGCTCACCACGAACGTCGTCGGGTGCGATCCCGAGGAGGTCCGGATCGGCATGCCGGTCCAGGTCACGTTCGAGCAGCACGGCGAGGTGTGGTTCCCGCTGTTCGAGCCGGCGGAGTAGCGGCGGGTGACGGACTTCGAGCGGCGATCGGTCATCTCCGGCATCGGGCAGTCCGACATCGGGCGCCGCCTCGGCCGGAGCGGGCTCGACCTGACCATCGACGCCGCGCTGGACGCGATCGCGGACGCCGGCCTCACGACGGCGGACATCGACGGCATCGCCACCTACCCGGGCGCCGGCGGTGGGGTGCCGCCGGGCTTCGGCGGGCCGGGCACGCCGGAGGTCCAGGACGCGCTCCGGCTGCAGGTCGGCTGGCACAGCGGTGGGATCGAGGGCGCGGCGCAGCTGGCCGCGGTGGTCAACGCCGTCCTGGCCGTCGGCGCCGGGCTCGCCCGCCACGTGCTCGTCTACCGCACGGTCACGGAGGCCACCGCCCAGGGCGAGGGCGGCCGCCAGGGCATCGGCATCGGGGGTGGCGGGGGTTCCGGTGGGGGCGCGCCCCGCATCGGCGGCTCGATGCAGTGGAACATCCCCTTCCGGGCCTACTCGGCCGCGAACTGGCTGGCCCTCAACGCGCACCGGCACTTCCACGAGTTCGGCACCACGCCCGAGCAGCTGGCGATGATCGCGGTCAACGCCCGTCGCAACGCGCAGCGCAACCCCAAGGCCGTGTATCGCGACCCGATGACCCTTGACGACTACTTCGCGGCCCGGATGATCACGAGCCCGTTCCGGCTCTACGACTGCGACGCCCCCGTCGACGGCTCGACCGCCGTGATCGTGTCTGCGGCCGAGCACGCCCGCGACGTCGACCATCCGGTGGCGCGGGTGGAGGCGGTGGGCACCGCGCTCCGCGGCCGGCCGTCGTGGGACCAGTTCGACGACGCGACGACGATGGCGGCCCGCGACGCCGGCGCCCAGGTGTGGACCCGCACGGATCTCACGCCGGCGGACGTGGACGTGGCCGAGCTGTACGACGGGTTCAGCTTCCTCGCGATGGTGTGGCTGGAGGCCCTCGGGTTCTGCGGGCGGGGCGAGTCGGGTCCGTTCGTCGAGGGCGGCGATCGCATCGCGCTCGAGGGCGAGCTGCCGCTGAACACGCACGGGGGCCAGCTCTCCGCCGGGCGCCTCCACGGCTTCGGCTTCATCCACGAGGCCTGCCTCCAGCTGCGGGGCGAGGCGGGCGACCGACAGGTGCCCGGGAAGCGGGTCGAGGTGGCCGCCGTGGCGAATGGAGGCGGTCCGATCGCAGGTGCGATGCTCCTGACCCGCGAAGGCTGAGGGAGGGGAGCCCGCCGTGACGCTGCTGATGCTGCTCGAGATGATCGCGTCGGCGTTCGGCGATCGCCGCGCGATCGGCACGGCGGCCTCCGGCCTCACCTATGCCGAGCTGCTGGCGCGGGCGGGGGCCGGGGCGGAGGTGATCCGGGGCCACGGCGCGCGCCACGTCGCCTACGTCGGCACGGCGGGGGCGTCCTTCCCGGTCGCCCTCTTCGCAGCCGCGTGGGCGGGGGTGCCGTTCCTCCCGCTCAGCTACCGCCTGTCCGACGAGCAGCTCCGCGAGCTCCTCGCGAACCACGCCGACGTGCTCGTGCTCACCGACGATCCCGACCGCACCCCCGGGATGCCGCTGGAGCACTGGGACGCAGCCACGGCCGGCGGTTCAGAGGCCGAGCCGTCGACCGCAGACGGCGAGGACGTCGCCGTGCTGCTCTACACGAGCGGCACGACGTCGGCGCCGAAGGCGGTCGTGCTCCGCCACCGCCACCTCACGAGCTACGTCATCGGGTCGGTCGAGTTCGCCGGCGCCGACGAGGCCGACGCCACCCTCGTGAGCGTCCCGCCGTACCACATCGCCGGCGTCTCCAACGCCGTGTCGAACGTCTACGCCGGGCGTCGGGTCGTGTACCTCCCGTCGTTCACCCCCGAGGGCTGGCTCGACACCGTGCGGGCGGAGGGCATCACCCACGCGATGGTCGTGCCGACGATGCTCGCCCGCGTCGTCGAGCACCTCGGCAGCGACGAGGCAGGATGCAGCACCCTCCGCTCCCTCGCCTACGGCGGCGCCCGCATGCCCGTCACCGTGCTCGAGCGCGCACTGGCGGCGTTCCCCCAGACCGACTTCGTGAACGCCTACGGCTTGACCGAGACGAGCTCGACGATCGCCGTGCTGGGTCCGGAGGACCACCGCAAGGCGCTGGAGGGCGACGACCTGGCCCGGCAGCGGCTCGGCTCCTGCGGCCGCCTCGTCCCGGGCATCGAGGTGGACGTCCGCGACGGCGAGATCTGGGTGCGCGGGGACCAGGTCTCGGGGGAGTACCTCGGCCTCGGCGGCGCGCTCGACCCGGACGGGTGGTTCCCGACGCGGGACCGCGGCTGGGTCGACGACGAGGGCTACCTCTTCGTCGAGGGCCGTTCGGACGACACGATCATCCGGGGCGGCGAGAACATCGCGCCGGCGGAGATCGAGGACGTGCTCCTCACGCACCCCGGCGTGGAGCAGGTCGCGGTGGTCGGCCTGCCCGACGAGGAGTGGGGGCAGCGGCTGGCCGCCGCGGTCGTGCGCCGCCCCGGCGCCACCGTCGACGCGGACGAGCTCCGCGCGTTCGCCCGCGAGCGGCTCCGCTCCTCGAAGACGCCCGACGTGATCGCCTTCCGCGACGAGCTGCCGCTCACCGACACCGGCAAGCTGCTGCGGCGGGTGGTGCTGGCCGACCTCCTCGAGGGCGACTGATGCCCTTCGGCCTGGCCGAGCTGGTGGGCTGCCTCGAGCTCGCGCCGGTCGGCGACGGTGTCGTGGAAGGGCAGAACCTCGACATCGGCTACCACCGCGTCTTCGGGGGGCAGATCCTGGCCCAGGCGCTGGTCGCGGCGGCCGACGCGTCGCCCGACAAGTCGGTCAAGTCGCTCCACGTGCTGTTCCCCCGCGAGGGCGACACCGCCCAGCCGCTGCGCTACCGGGTGGACCGGCTGCAGGACGGCCGCACCTTCGGCGCGACCCAGGTCACCGCCTCGCAGGGCGAGAAGGTCATCGCCGCCGCGACGGTCTCCCTCCACGCAGAGGAGGAGGGCCTGCACCGCAGCGACGCCCCGCCGGAGGTCGGCGCACCCGACGACGCACCCGTGCTCGACGTGCCCATGGTGCCCTGGGACGTGCGCACCGTGGGCGGCGTCGACCTGGCCGACCGGGCCGCCGGCCCGCCCGACCTGCAGCTCTGGATGCGCACGCCACCGCTCGAGACCGACCGGACCGCGGTCCACCAGGCCCTCCTCGCGCACGCCACGGACCTCACGCTCATCGGCACCGCGCTGCGCCCCTTCGACGGCGTCTCCCAGGCGGACTCGACGGTCACGCTGCACACCGCGGTGACGTCGCACACGCTCTGGTTCCACCAGCCGTTCCGCATGGACGACTGGGTGCTGCTGCACCAGCACAGCCCGGTGGTCGCCAAGGGGCGTTCGTTCGGTCGCGGCGAGGTGTTCACCGCGGCCGGCGAGGTGGTGGCGTCGTTCGCGCAGGAGGCGATGGTGCGACAGATGGAGCCGAGCGCGTGAGCGAGACCGCGGCACGCCCCTCCACCGGGCCGCGCGACCCCCTGCCCGGCCCGCCGCCCCGGGCGCCGGGGTCGGTGCGGCGCACCACGAGCGTCGACCAGGCCCGCGGCGACCCCGGCGAGCCGCAGTCGGTCGTGGCCCGCGGCCGCGACCTCCTCACCGAGGTCGACGGCTCCACGTCCGTGGTCGACGAGGTCG
The DNA here is from genome assembly GCA_963806205.1 of uncultured Microthrixaceae bacterium. Taxonomy (GTDB): domain Bacteria; phylum Actinomycetota; class Acidimicrobiia; order Acidimicrobiales; family VFJN01; genus VFJN01. The sequence continues at coordinate 661,543 of CAWDXF010000003.1, read as the reverse complement.
AGCTCCGGCTCGAGCTCGACGGGAAGGGCACGGTCACCGCGATCGAGGTCGACCCGCCCGAGCCCCGCCTCGACGTCCTGGTGGGCGAGCACGTGAGCAGGGGCATGCGCCAGCGGGCCGACACCCTCGTCCCCGACCACCGCGACGGCGCCACCGTGCTGCACCAGCTCCTCGACGAGCTGCCGATGGCATCGCTGATCTCGAGCTACGGCACGAGCCGCGAGCAGCCCGACTTCAAGCTCCCGCCGGACCGCGCCGAGAAGATGACCGACCTGTGCTCCGGTTGGCAGGCGGGCGCCACGATGCTCGTGACGCTCGAGCGCACAGGCATCTTCCCGATCCCCGTCGGGCCGCCCGCGCCGCCACTCGTCGCGCCCGACGACCCGATCGGGTGGCACGAGATGCCGGCGCAACCCCCGCGGTCGATCCGCCGGTGCCGCCGCCTCGACCTGGTCCGGCCCGAGCGCGAGGGCGACCCGTACGCGCTCGAGGTGCACTTCCGCGACAGCCACCTCGAGGCGGACGGGGTGACCGAGGACGTGCTGCACGAGTACGTCGTGACGGTCACGATCGAGCCGGGGACGCTCGTCGTGCTCTCGTCGGAGGCCACCATGCGCGTCCTGCCCTGGCCCGAGTGCCCCGGCGCCGTCGCCAGCGCCGGTCGCATCGTCGGCGAGCAGGTGGCGACGCTGCGGCCGAAGGTCGCCCTGCGCTTCACCGGCACGACGACCTGCACCCACCTGAACGACACCCTGCGCTCGATCGCCGGCGTGCCTGCGCTCGCCGCGGCGCTCGGATGAGCGACGACCCGTTGGCCGGCAAGGTCGCGCTGGTCACCGGTGCCTCGCGTGGCGTGGGCGCGGCGATCGCCGAGGCGCTCGCCGCGGCCGGTGCGCGGGTCGCGTGCGCGGCCCGGTCGACGGCCGATGCCCCCCAGCGCACCCCGGGAACGCTCGACGAGACCGTCGCCCGCATCGAGGCGGCCGGCGGACAGGCCGTCGCCGTGCCCACCAACCTGGCCGACCGCGCCGAGGTGGAGCGGATGGTCGAGCGCACGGTGGCCGAGCTCGGCAGCCTCGACCTCCTCGTCAACAACGCGGCGGTCACCTTCGTGGGCGACCTCGACATCCCGCTGGCCCGCCACGACCTGCTCATGGCCATCAACCTCGACGCCCCGCTCGTGGCGACCCGGGCCGCCGTGCCCCACCTGCGGGCCGCCGGCGGTGGGCGCATCCTCAACATCTCGTCCGTGGCCGCGCTGCTGCCCGTGCCGGGGCTCATGTCCTACGGCGTGTCGAAGATCGCGCTCGAGCGGCTCACGATCGACGTGGCCAGCCAGCTGGCGGAGGATGCGATCGCGGTGAACTGCTACCGCATCGACCTCCCGGTCTCGTCGGAGGGCTTCGTGGCCAACACACCCGGCGTCGACCGCTCCACGTGGGAGCCCTGCGAGGTGGCGGCCGAGGGCGCCCTCTGGATGCTGCGCCAGCCGCTGAAGTACTCGGGGCGGCGCGAGAGCATGCTCGGGCTCCGGCAGCGCGAGGGGATCATGGCGTCGCGGCGGAGGTGCCGACGCACGCGCCCCCGATCACCGAGCTGGTCGAGGGGATGCGCGCCGCGAACACGTCGATGTTCGCCGAGCCGTACGAGGACTGAGGGACACGACGGTGCGCGATCGCCTTCCCGATCGTCTGGGACTTCCGGTTCGCACCTTGTCCAGCGTGTGGCCTTGGTCACGCACGCCTCAGATGTGCTTGCATACACGGATGCGCGGACACGGGATGGCGGAGCGGAAGGTTCGGACGGGGGCACGGGGCAGGGCCAAGGCGGCGCTCGCGGTGCTCGTGGCGGCGATCGGCCTCGGGTTGCTGAGCGGGGGCCTGCTGCAGCCCGCGGGTGCAGACCTGCTCGACGACCTGTTCCCCACGACCACGAAGGCGCCGCCGCCCACGACCCCGCGGCCGAAGCCGCACGTGCAGGTCAAGACCTGGCTCGCGTCGCCGATCGGCGACATCCCCACCTACAACGCGGCAGAACGGTCGCCAGATCGGTGCGACCGGCCACTGGTACGGCTGGGCGCAGACCATGCCGATCGTGGAGTTCAGCAACGACGGCAAGTGGATCCGCATCCGCCTGCCCGAGCGTCCCAACGGCTCGACCGCGTGGGTGCGCCGCAGCCAGGTGAAGATCACGAGCACGCCGTACCGCGTCGTCATGCGCCGCAGCCAGACGAGCCTCACGCTCTACAAGGACGGCTTCCCGCAGTGGACGGCGCCAGTCGGACTCGGCAAGGCGTCGACCCCCACACCGCTCGGGAACTTCTACCTGGGCGTGATCGAGCCCGGAGAGGGTCCCGGGTGGGGCCCGTTCGTGCTCGACTCGACCGCGCACTCCGAGGCCATCCAGAGCTGGCAGGGCTCCGGTGACGCCGTCATCGCCATCCATGGCCCGCTGACCAGCAAGTCGGACCGGCAGATCGGCTCGACCGGCACGTACATCTCGAACGGCTGCGTGCGCATGCACCTGGCCGACCTCGAGCGCCTGAGCGTCATCCCGCTCGGGACGCCCATCGACATCGTCGAGTAGCGCCGGCGGCGGACCGTCAGTCGGAGGAGGGGAGGGGCTTCGCGCCCTTCACCAGCAGCGGGGTGTCGCCGATCGCGAGCGATCCCGCGCCGCCCTGGGTGCACAGCAGCTCGAGGCCCAGCTCCGCGTCCTCGTAGCGCTTGCCCAGGAGGGTTGCCTCGCCGACGCCGGTGAGGGGCAGCCGGTCGCCGCCGCTGCCGTGCTCCCGCATCGGGGCGCCGCCGCAGCGAAGGTCCACGTCACCGTCGGCCGAGGCCTTCACGACGACGACCTGCGTGTCGCAGGTGGCGCTCTCGAGACGACTGCCGGGACGGAGCTGCATGGGCCCTTTCTAGTGCGCCGTCACACGCCGACGGGAACCGACGACGGACCGGCGACGTTGGCCATGTGGACCCAGCCCACGTGGTCGAGGTCGACCTCCAGGTCGGGCCAGCGCCCGTACAGCTCGGTGAAGGCCGCGCGCCCCTCCAAGCGGGCCAGATGAGCGCCGATGCAGTAGTGGATGCCGTGGCCGAAGCTGATCCCCAAGGGTCCGTCGCGCCCGATGTCGAACCGGTCGGGGTCCTCGTAGGCACGCGGGTCGCGGTTGGCCGCGCCGGTCACGATGAGCATCGGGCTGCCGGCGGGGATCGTCTTCCCGTGGAAGGTGCGGTCCTGGAGGGCGTACCGGCCCTGGTACTGGGAGGGGGCCCGCCACCGCAGCACCTCCTCGACCGCCGACGGCGCCAGCGACGGGTCGGCCTGGAGGCGGGCAAGCTCGTCGGGGTGCTCGGCGAAGGTGATCACGCCGTTGCCGACGAGCTTGGTGACGGTCTCGCTGCCGGCCGCGGTGAGGAGGCTGATGAACCGCGAGACCTCCAGGTCGGTGAGCTCGGCATCGATCAGGTGGTCGATCATGTCCGAACCGGGGGAGGCCCGGCGATCGGCGGCGAGGGCCAGCATGTACTGGCTCAACGAGGTGGCGGCCGCGATGCCCTCCGCCGTCGGGAACGGGTTGCCGACCTCGAGCTCGAGCATGGTGTCGGTCCAGTGGCGGATCTGCTGCCGGTCGCCGGCGGGCACCCCCACGATCGTGCTGATGACCTCCACGGGGAAGGGTCCGGAGAAGTCGCGCACGACGTCGAAGCCATCGCCACCATCGAGGCCGTCGAGCACCTCGCCGATCACCTGGTCGACGACCGGCTCCCACTCCGCGATGCGGCGCGGCGTGAAGGCGCGGTTCACCAGCTTGCGCATCCGCTCGTGGACCGGCGGGTCCATCATGATGATCGAGCCCATCTGGTCGGTCGCCAGCTCGTCGACCACGTCCTGGAAGTCCGCGTTGCGCAGCTGGGCGAGCGTGACGCCGCGCGTCGACGTGTAGGTGCCGACGTCGCGGTGCACCTCGACGCAGTCGTCGTACCGCGACACGGCCCAGAAGCCGAGGCGCTCGTTGTGGTACGCGGGCTCCTCGTCGCGCAGCCAGCGGTACATGTCGAACGGGCGCTCGAAGAACTCCTCGCTGAACGGATCGAACTCCCTCATGACCCTCCGAACCGCTCCTCGAGGATCGCCGTGAGCCGGCGCCGGTCGACCTTTCCCGAGTCGAGCCACGGCAGCTCGGTCTGGTCGGCGAACACCGCGACGTGCCGGGGCACCTTGTAGCTGGCGATCTCCTCCTTCACACGGGCGCGGACCGCGTCCTCGTCGAGCGCCTCGCCCGGTCGCAGCGCCACTGCCGCGGCCACGTCCTCGCCCCGATCCGGGTGCGGGATGCCCGCCACGAACGCGAACTGCACCTCGGGCATCGCCTCGATCACGATCTCGACGTCGCGCGGGGTGATGTTCATCCCGGCGGACTTGATCAGGTCCCCGAGGCGACCGGTGAAGTAGAAGTGGCCGTCGGCGTCGAAGCGCCCGCCGTCGCCGGTGCGGTACCAGCCGTCGGCGGTGAACACCTCCGCCCGCTCCCGCTTGTGCAGGCCGAGCAGGAGCGAGTAGCCGCGCAGGCACAGCTCGCCCGTCTCGCCGACGGGGAGGTCCTCGCCGGTCACCGGGTCGATGACCTTGTGCTCCACGCCGGGCACCGCGCGTCCGAACGAGCCCTCCTTGTCCGGCGGCAGCACGCTGTCCTTGCCCTCGAGGGTGTGGGGTCCGAGCGACTCGGTCATCCCGAGCGAGCTGGCCTTCGGGACCTCCGCCTCGGCCTGCTCGTCCTGGGGCAGGAGCGCGCCCATCGTGCCGCCCCGCACCGGGGAGAGGTCGCGCTCGGCGAAGCTCGGGTGGTCGGCGAGGGCTTTGGCCATGTGCGGCCACCCCAGCACCTGCGTCACCCGCTCCCGCTCGATGAGCTCGAGGGTGGCCCCGGGCTCGAACGCCTCCTCGAACACGAGCGCGGCCCCGGCGTGCATCGCCGACACGAGCGTCCAGCTGAACCCGCCCACCCAGAAGAGCGGCATGGGGGTGTAGAGGACGTCGTCCTCCCCGAGGTCGCGCATCTGCCACAGGTTGTGCCCGTGCCGCACGACGGCGCCGTGGCTGTGGAGCGCGCCCTTCGGGTCCGACGTGCTGCCCGAGGAGTAGATGACCACCATCGGGTCCGCTGGGGTCACCTCGGACTCCGCCTCCTCGAGCAGGGCGGGGGACACCTGCGCGGCGCGGGCGGCCACCTCGGGGACCGGCGTGGCCCACGGCCGCGTTGCCGGGCCCCACGTGCACACGGACCGCAGGAACGGGTGCGACGCGAGGAAGATCCCGTCCGCGGCGCTGGTCGGCCAGCCCGGGGGCGGCCTCCTCCAGACGGGCGAGGTAGTCGTTCCCGAGGTGCCGGTCGACGGTCAGCAGCACCTGGATGTCCGCGTGGCGCAGCACCCAGCTCAGCTCCCGCGCCTTGGCGTAGGTGTTCAGCAGCGCCACCACCGCCCCGATGCGGCTGGCGGCCAGCCATCCGACGATCCAGTCGGGGCCGTTCGGCGCGAGCAGGCCGACCCGCGTGCCCTTGCCGACCCCCGACGCGAGCAGGCCGCGGGCCAGCTCGGCCGACCGCGCCTCGGCGGCCGCGAAGCTCAGCCGGTCGTCGCCCAGGACCGCGAAGGTCTTGTCGCCCAGCCGGGCCGCGCAGTCGCGGATGAGCTCACCCGCCGTCGGAGGGAACTTGGGGAAGCTGGGCTCCCGGGCCACGCGGCTAGGCGACGTTCATCAGGCGGGACAGGTTCCCGCCCATCACCTTGGCGACGCTGGCGGGGTCGAGGCCCTCGAGGTCGTCGACGAAGGTGATGGGGTCGGACATGCCCTCCGGGTGGGGGTAGTCCGAGCCGAACAGCACGTTGTCCGCGCCGAGCAGCTCGACGAGGCCCTTCGGGTCCTCCTCGTGGAACGGGTGCACGAAGACGTTGCGCTTGAACACCTGCACCGGGTCCTCCTCGAAGAGGTGCGGGTTGAAGGAGTAGGCGCCCTCGAGGTCGTGCAGGAGGGGGCGCACCCAGTTGCTGCCGTTCTCGACCGGCGCGATCTTCAGCCGCGGGAACCGCGTGCAGAGGCCGTGGCCGATGGCCGACGCGATCGTGTCGACGATCGCCCGACCGGAGTGGCCGACGATCGCCGCGAAGCCGGAGCCCCCGACGAACGGGGTCATCTCGTCGTAGATGCCCTCCCACTCGTTGAGGTAGCGCTGGTAGCCGCTGTCCGAGGCGTGCATGCCGACGACGAGGTCGGCCTCCTGCACCCGCTCCCAGAACGGGTCGAACTCGGGGAGGGCGAAGGAGCGGGGCCCGCGGAAGCCCGGCACCGGCGCGGGCCGGACCAGGATGATCTTGGCGCCACGCTCGAGCACCCACTCGAGCTCGGCGATCGCCTTCTCCACGATGGGCAGCGTGATGACGGGCGTGGGGAAGATGCGGCCCTCGTAGCCGAAGGTCCAGTGCTCGTGCATCCACTGGTTGAGGGCGTGGATGACGACGTGGGTGGCCTCCGGGTCGTCGCGCAGGCGCTCCTCCACCAGGCTGGCCAGGGTCGGCCACATCAGGGCCCGGTCGAGGCCCAGCTCGTCCATGAGCTCGAGGCGGGGGGCCGGCTCGCGGAACGCCGGGAGCGCGTCGATCGCCTTGCCCATGATCTCCCGGCGTGTCTTGCCGTCCGGGTTGCCGACCTTGAAGTACTCCTCCTGGGCGCCCGGCGCCGCGACGCGCTCGAAGGTGGGGTTCGGGATGTACTCGCTGATGCGCCCCTTCACGGCGATCTTCGTGCGGCCCCGCACCTCGACGTAGTCGATCAGCCCGGCGTACTCGGGAGGCAGGAACTGCGTGAGCGCGTCCGGTGTCTCGTACATGTGGTTGTCGGCGTCGAACACGGTGAAGTCGAGCTGACGAGACGGCATGGCGGCCCCCTGAGCGAATCTGACACTGCTGTTAGAAGCCTATACGCTCGACCGGCGTGGAGCTCCAGCTCAGCGAGGACCAGGAGTTCCTCCAGCAGACCACGCGCAAGTTCCTCGCGGCCGAGTCTCCCCTCACCGCGGTGCGCGCGCTGGAGCACGAGCCGGACGGGTTCGATCGCGACGTGTGGCGGCGCGGCGCGGAGCTGGGGTGGACCTCGTTCCTCGTCCCGGAGGCCGACGGCGGCGGCTGTCTGAGCGCGCACGGCCTGCTCGATCTCGTGCTGGTGGCCGAGGAGATGGGCCGGCTCGTGGCGCCCGGACCGCTCGTGCCCGTGAACGTCGTGGCGCACGCGGTCGGCCAGCACGGCAGCGCCGAGCAGAAGGCCGCGGTGCTCCCGGGCCTCCTGTCCGGCGCGGAGGTGGCTGCGTGGACCGGCCCCGCTCCGGTGCCGGCCGAGCGCGGCGAGGACGGGTTCGTGCTGACGGGGGTGGCCGCGCCGGTCGAGGCCGGGGCGCAGGCGACCACCCTGCTGGCGACGGTGGCGGTGGGCGACGACGAGCAGCTGGTGCTGGTGCCCGCGGGGACGCCCGGGGTGACCGTGACCCCCCTGGAGGGGATCGACCTCGTGCGGCGCTTCGCGGAGGTCCGCTTCGACGGCGTGGCCGTGCCCGCCTCGGCCCTCGTCGCGGCCCCGCCCGAGGACCTGCTCCACCTCGCGGTGGTCCTCCAGTGCGCGGAGTCGATGGGCGCGGCGGGCCGCGTGCTGGAGATGACCCTCGAGTACCTCGGGGACCGCTACTCCTTCGGGCGTCCGCTGTCCTCGTACCAGGCGCTGAAGCACCGGGTGGCCGACGACACGATGGTCCTGGAGGCCGGTCACGCCATCGTCACCGGGGCGGCCGAGGCGGTGGCCGGGCTCTGGCAGGGACCGGCGAGCACGGCGGAGATGGTGAGCGCGGCGAAGTCCTGGATCGGCCCCCACGCCACGAACCTCATCCAGGACTGCGTGCAGCTCCACGGCGGCATCGGCGTCACCTGGGAGCACGACCTCCACCTCTACCTGCGCCGCGCCACGGCCAACCGGGCCACCTACGGCACGCCGGAGGAGCACAACGAGCGCATCGCCGTCGCCGTGCTCGGAGCGCCGTCGTGACCGACCTCGAACCCGTCGAGGTCTTCCGGCTGCGGGCCCGCGCCTGGCTGGCCGACAACCTGACGCCGCTCACCAAGGTGACGACCGGGGCGGCCCGCTTCGAGGAGGGACGGCGGGACGAGGAGCGCGCGCTCCAGCGCAAGCTCTGGGACGCCGGCTTCGCCGGCATCTGCTTCCCCGCCGAGTACGGCGGCCTCGGCCTCACGCCCGAGCACCAGCGCGCCTTCACCGAGGAGTCGCTGCCCTACGACATGCCGTTCCTCTTCAACGTGCCGACGCTCGGCATCCTCGCGGCCACCCTCGTCGACTTCGGCACGCACGAGCAGAAGCTGCGGCACCTACCGGCCATCCTCAAGGGCGACGAGCTGTGGGTCCAGTTCCTGTCCGAGCCGTCCGGCGGATCCGACCTGGCCGGCTGCCTCACCCGGGCCGAGCGCGACGGGGACGTGTTCGTGATGAACGGCTCCAAGATCTGGAGCTCCGGCGCGTTCGTGAGCGACTACGCGATGTGCCTCGCCCGCACGAACTGGGACGTCCCGAAGCATCGCGGGCTCACGATGTTCATCATCAAGATCCACCAGCCCGGCGTGACGGTCGAGCAGATCCGTCAGGTCGACGGCTCCATGGAGTTCTGCCAGGAGTTCTTCGACGACCTGGTCATCCCCGCCGCAGATGTCGTGGGCGAGATCGACGACGGGTGGACCGTGGCCACCCGGCTGCTCGTGCACGAGCGCGCCGCGGTGGGCGGCGCCTCGCCGTACACGAGCGGGCGGTCCTCGGGGCACGACAGCAGCTCGGTCGACGCCACGATCGCGGAGCTGGCGTCCGAGACCGGCCAGGCCGGCGATCGGCACGTGCGCCAGCTCGTGGCCGAGGCGCACGCCCGCCAGCTGGTCGGGGGCCAGCTGGTCCGGCGCATCACCAAGGGCGTGGCCGGCGGCCAGCTGCCCGCGGCCGCCGGATCGATCCTCAAGCTCTTCACCGCCACGTCGGTGATCCGCCGCTGCGAGATCGGCCTCGAGATCGCGGGCGAGGACGCCGCGGCCTGGCCCGCCGGGGCGACGAGCCGCGCTCGGGCGGCGGTGGAGTACTCGCTGTGGCGGCAGGGCATGTCGCTCGGCGGCGGCAGCAACGAGATCCAGCGCAACATCATCAGCGAGCGCGTCCTCGGCATGCCCCGCGAGTTCGCCGCCGATCGCGACGTGCCCTACCGGGACGTCCGCCGGGGTGGGGCCCGTCCCCGCTGACATGGCGGGCGACGAGGCGGAGGCCTTCCGGCTCGAGCTCCGGGCCTGGCTCGCCGCCACCTACACCGAGGAACTGGCGGGCGCCCTCCGGCGGCGGGGCACCGACGAGGGGTTCGACGCGCACCGCCGCTGGAGCGCGCTGCTCTACGACGTGGGCTACGCCGCCGTGGCCTGGCCCACGGAGTTCGGTGGCCGCGACGCGGGGATCCTCGAGCAGCTCGCCCACACCGAGGAGATGGCCCGGGTCGAGGCGCCGGGTCCCGTCAACGCGATCGGGGTCGCCAACATCGCCCCGGCGATCCTGGCCTACGGCACACCGGAGCAGCAGGAGCGGTACCTGCGCCCGATGCTGCGGGGCGACGAGGTGTGGAGCCAGGGGATGTCCGAGCCCGAGGCGGGCTCCGACCTCGCCTCACTGCGCTGCCGGGGCGACCTCGACGGCGACGACGTGGTGGTCAACGGCCAGAAGACGTGGAACTCCAACGGCCACCGCGCCGACTGGTGCCAGCTCTACGTCCGCACGAACCACGACGCCCCCAAGCACAAGGGCATCACCTGCCTGCTCGTCGACCTGCGCACGCCCGGCATCGAGGCCCGCCCCATCCGCACCATGGCCGACGACGAGAGCTTCGCGGAGCTCTTCCTCACCGACGTGCGCGTGCCCCGGTCCGCGGTCCTCGGCGCGGTCGACGACGGCTGGAGCGTGGCCACCCGCACGCTGAGCAACGAGCGGGCGGGCGTGGCCGGCCTGTACCTGGGCGTGCGCCGCAAGCTCGACCGGCTCCTTGCGGTGGCCCCCGGCGGCGAGCCGCTGGCCCGCCAGGCGCTGGCCGCCCGCTACGCCGAGGTGCGCGTGCTCGAGCTGCTCGCGCGACGCACGCTCGCCGCCGCGCTCGCCGGACGCGACCCCGGTCCGGAGGGGAGCGTCGTCAAGCTGGCGTGGTCCGGGGCCGAGCAGCGCCTCGCCGAGACGGCCGTGTCGCTGCTCGGCTACGAGGCCCTCACCGGCCCCTGGGGCGAGGGGCTGCTCGCATCCCGCTCGCTCAGCATCGCCGGGGGCACCACCGAGGTGAACAAGAACATCATCGGCGAGCGCGTCCTCGGCCTACCGCGGGACTGACACGCGGGCCACCTACCGCACTGGCCACATCCCACGGTCCACGCGGTGGTGGATGCGCGAGCACGTGCTGTGGGCGACAGAGAACCGGGCCGCGTGATCTGTCCAGCGTTTGAGCGACAAGTTCGCGGCGGTCCGAGGGAGGAATGCCGATTGTCGCTCAAACGCTGGACAACAAGCGCGGGGCGGAGCGAGGTCGGGCTCTAGCGTTGGGCCATGCGGACCTACGCGGTCAAGCTTGAGGACGGGACCTACGGTCCCGAGTTCAGCTCGACGGAGGAGGCGTCGAGCTGGGGCTTCGCGACCCTGTTCCCGGACGATCTCGACCGGTCGATCAGCCTGGAGATCGCCTACTTGCGCGACGGCCGAGAGGTCGGCAACTGCCTGTCGACGCGCCTGGCGCGGACCGGGCGCTAGAGGACGGCGCCGGACTCCTTCATGGCCGTGATCTGGTCCCAGTCGTAGCCGAGCTCCATGAGGACGAGCTCGGTGTGCTCGCCGTGCTCCGGCGCACGCGTGATCTCCACGGCCGTCTCGTCGAACTGCGCCGGTGAGGCGACCAGCTGGACCTTCTGGCCGTTGCCCGCCTCCATCTCGGGGAGGTAGCCGTTGGCCACGACCTGCGGGTCGTCGTACAGCTCGTCGAGGGTCTGGAAGGGGCTCCACACGCCGGTGAACGTGTCGAGCGCCTCCCTCCACTCCGCGAGCGTCTTCTCGGCGAACGCCGCGTCGAGGAGGTCGATGCACTCGCCGTTGTTCTGGGCGCGGACCGTCGAGTCGCAGAACCGCGGGTCGGTGGCGAGCTCGGGCACGCCGAGGCGCTGCACGAGGTCCTCCCAGAACTTGTCGGACTGGAGGAGGATCAGCGAGATGAACCGGTCGTCCTTCGTGCGGTAGATGCCGACGCCGGGGTTGGGCGAGTTGCGCCGGTCGCCCTGAGGGATCTTCCCGAAGCCGAACAGCTTCGACGCGACCACCAGCGGCGACACCTGCCACAGCGCGGTCGCCAGCAGCGACACGTCGACGACGCTCGGCTCACCCGTGCGCTCCCGCTTGACGAGCGCCGCGGCGATCGCGCCGGCGGTGGTGAGGCCGCCCATCACGTCTCCGAACGCGGGGGACACCTGCGCCGACGGCCAGCCGCCCTCGCGCTCGGGCATCACGCTGCCGACGCCGCCTCGGGCCCAGTAGGTGGCGCCGTCGTACCCGCCCTTGTGCGACTCGGGACCGAGGGGGCCGTTGCCCGTCCCCCTCGCGACGATGATGCCCGGGTTCCGCTCGCGCAGGTCGGCGACGTCGATGCGGAACTTCTTGCGCAGGTGGGGGAGGTAGTTGGTGAGGAACACGTCGGCGCTCTCGACCAGCTTCATGAGCGCCTCGCGGCCCTCCTCCTGGCCGAGGTCGAGGCCGATGGACCGCTTGCCGTGGTTGGGCTGCTCGATCATGAAGTTCACCCCGCCCGCGCCCCCGGGCAGGAGGCCGGAGCTGATGAGGCCGCGCTGGGGGTCACCGCCCTCCACGGGCTCGACCTTGATGACGTCGGCACCCCAGTCGACGAGCACGGAGCCGCCGGACGGGATGAACATCCAGCTGGCGACCTCGACGACCCGGATGCCCTCCAGGGGCCGGGTCATGCCGGCCAGCCGACGGTCTTGGTCTCGGTGAAGATCTCGAGTCCCTCGATGCCGCACTGCCGTCCGATGCCGGACTGCTTGTAGCCCCCGAAGGGGGCGTCGGCGCCGTACCAGACCCCGCCGTTCAGCGCGAGGGTGCCGGTGCGGATCCGGCCGGCGATCGCCTTGGCGTGCTCCAGGTCACCGGAGGTGATCGCGCCCGACAGGCCGTAGGGGCTGTCGTTGGCGATGCGCACGGCGTCGTCGTCGTCCTCGTAGGCGATCATCACGAGCACCGGCCCGAAGATCTCCTCCTGGGCCACCTTCATCGAGTTGTCGACGTCGACGAGCAGCGTCGGCTCCACGAACCAGCCCTTCGGCAGGTGCGCGGGGATGCCGCCGCCCGTGACGACCCGCGCCCCCTCGGAGCGCCCCGACTCGATGTAGCCCAGCACCCGCTCCCGCTGCTTGGCCGAGACGACCGGACCCATGAGGTTGGCGGCGTCCGTCGGATCGCCGTAGGTCACGCCGGCGAACCCGGCCGCGGCCAGCTCGACGCACTCGTCGTACCGGGAGCGGGGGACGAGGAGCCGCGTCGGCATCGCGCAGCCCTGTCCGGCGTGGAAGCAGACCATCGAGGCGCCCGGGATCGTCGCGGCGAAGTCGGCGTCGTCGAGCACCAGGTTGATCGACTTGCCGCCCAGCTCGAGGAACACCGGCTTGAGCGTGTCCGCGGCGGCCGCCATGATCCGGCGACCGGTGAGGGTCGAGCCGGTGAAGGCGACCATGTCGACGTCGGGGGAGGTGGTGAGCACCTCGCCCACCAGGTGGTCCGACGACACGACGATGTTCACGACACCGGGCGGGATGTCGGTCTCCTCGGCGATGATCCGGCCGATCCGGGTGGCGTTCCACGGGGTGTCCGGCGCCGGCTTGAGGACGCAGGTGTTGCCCATCGCCAGGATCGGGCCGAGCTTGTTCAGGATGATCTCCACCGGGAAGTTCCAGGGCACGATCACCCCGACGGCCCCGATCGGCTCCTTCCACACCTCGCGCTGGCTCTCGCCGATGCCGAGCGCGTCCTTCGGGCCCAGCTCGCGACGCCACTCGAAGCGGTCGATCATCTCGGCCGGCCAGGTGAGCGCCTCCTTGAGCGGGGCGTCGAGCTGCGGCCCGTAGGTCGCCAGCACCGGGCACCCGACCTCGGCCACGAGCTCGGCGCGCAGCTCTTCCCGCTCGCGCTCGAGCGCGGCCTGGAGCTGGAGCAAGCACCGCTTGCGCAGCTCGCGGTCGGTGGCCCAGCCGGACGTGTCGAACGCGGCGCGGGCGGCGGTGACCGCAGCCGCCATGTCGGCGGCGGTGCCGTCCGCGACGGGACCGAGCACCTCCTCCGTGGCCGGGTTGATGTTGTCGAACGTTCCCCCTCCGGAGCTCTCGACGAGCTTGCCGTCGATGAGCATCCGGACCTCTCCCACTGCTGTCACCAGATGAGCTCCAGGTTCTCGATCGCCCGCAGACCCTGCGAGTACAGCAGATCCGTGCCGGGCTTGATCGAGTAGTGGGGGATCGCCGAGTGCCACTCCTCCAGCGCCACCCGCAGCTCCATGCGGGCCAGGTGGGACCCGAGGCAGCGGTGGTTGCCGCCGCCGAAGGCGATGTGACGGTTGCCCTCGCGGTCGAAGTCGACCTCGTTGCCACGCTCCCAGGCCCGCTCGTCGGTGTTGGCCGAGCCGAGCACCACCGACACGATCTTGCCCTTGGCGATGGGGCAGCCGCCCAGCTCGGTGTCCTGGGTCGTGATGCGCACCACGCCCGACACGGGCGACTCGAAGCGCAGCATCTCCTCGATCGCATGGGGGATGAGCGTCGGGTCGTCGAGCAGGCGCTGGCGCTGCTCCGGGTGCTGGGCCAGGTACGAGAGCATGCAGTCGAGCGAGGCCGTGACCGTGTCCAGCCCAGCGAGGAAGAACAGGTAGCAGATGTCGACGACGTCCTCGTGGGTGAGGGTGTGCCCGTCGACCTCCGCGTCGAGGAACATCGAGATCAGGTCGTCCTGACGCTGGGCGGCCCGCTGCTCGACGACCTCCTCGAGGACCTCGTAGATCTGCCGGCCTGTCTCGTTCACCATCTCGAGGCGCTCCTCGAGGCTGTGCGCGGCGGGCCGGACGATCCCGTCCTTCAGCTTGATGAACTCGGGCGCGCGCGATGTCGGGAGGCCGAGGAGCTGGAGGAAGACGGTGCTGGGCAGCGGCTCGGCGATGGCGTGGTGGAAGTTGCAGCGGCCCTCGCTCGCGACCGCACCCACCAGCTCCTTCACCAGCGCACGGGTCTGCGCCTCGATCAACGCGATCTGCTTGGGCGCGAACAGCGGGTCGAGCAGCTTGCGGAAGGTCTTGTGCTTCGGCGGGTCGATCTGCAGCGGGATGAGGGGGCGGACCTGGCCGATGGCCACCGCGTCGAACCCCGACGAGAAGATCTCCGGATGGTGCAGCACCTCGCGCACCTCGGCCTCGCCGCCGACGACGAGCATGCCGGCGTCCATCTCGATGAAGGGGCCGGCGTCGCGCAGGGCGTGGAAGAGGGGTTGCGGGTGAGCCAGGGCCTCCGGATCAACGTCGTTGGTCACGTCGAACAGGCTCATCGCGGTCCCCCTGTGGCGATACGGCAGATCTAACAGCCGTGTCACTACCCTACCTGACATGAGTGTCAGGTGTCAGGAGCCCGCACGGAGGTCTTCTCGGCCGGCACGATGGCCGGGGCCTCCTTCCACGACGGGATGCCGTCCTCCGGCTTGGCGGCGGGCCAGCCGTCGTCGTGGACCTCGGCCCAGTGGGCGTGGTTGAGCTGGTGGATCGTGAAGCACGCGTTCAGGGCGTTGTAGAAGCCCTGGTTGTCCTGGGTCTCGTTGACCGACTCCTTGATCATCAGGGCGGTCATCGTCGGGAGCTTGGCGATCCGGCGGGCGAAGTCCAGGGTCCGGTCCTCGAGCTCGGCCCGCGGGAAGACCTTGGACACCATCCCGAGCCGGTGGGCCTCGTGGACGTCGATGCTGTCGCCGGTGAGCATGAGCTCCTTGGTCTTGCGGGCCCCGAGCTCCCAGGGGTGGGCGAAGTACTCGAGCCCGCACATCCCGAGCCGGGTGCCGACCACGTCGGCGAACAGCGCGTCGTCAGCGCACACGATGAGGTCGCACGCCCACATCAGCATCAGCCCGGCCGCGTAGACCGTGCCCTGCACCTGGGCCACGGTGATCTTGCGCAGGTTGCGCCAGCGGCGGGTGTTCTCGAAGTAGTAGTGCCACTCCTGGAGCATCCGCTTCTCGGCGCCGATGCGGGTGCCGCCGTTGATGGAGCTGGTGGGGTGCGACTGGAACTCCTCCATCGCGACCTTCGAGCCCATGTCGTGGCCGGAGGAGAACAGGGGCCCGGTCCCGCCGAGGATCACGACCCGGCAGGCGTCGTCCGCCTCGGCCCGCAGGAAGGCATGGTCGAGCTCGACGAGGAGGCCGCGGTTCTGCGCGTTGCGGGCGTCGGGACGATCCAGGAGGATCCGCACGATGGCGCCGTCGTCGTAGGTCTCGTACTGCAGGAACCCGTACTCGCCATTCCCCTCGGCCATCGCGCTCTCTCCCTGGTCGGTCCGCCCGGCGTCCCGAACCTGACGCCGGTGTCAGACTAGGAGGTACCGTGCCGGCGATGAAGCTGCGCATCGACCCGGACACCTGCACGGGGCACGGCCGTTGCTACGCCCTCGCCCCGGAGCTGTTCGACTGCGACGACGAGGGCTACGGCCAGGTGTCGCGACCGGACGTCGACCCCGCGCAGGAGGCGGCCGCCCGCAAGGCGGTGCTCGCCTGCCCCGAGCGGGCCATCCACCTCGACTGAGCTGCTGCCTGCTCCGGTCGGCGCCCGCCCTAGTGGGGGGCCACGTGCGCGTGGTGCGCGCCCACGAGCACCACGGCCAGGGTGGCCGGCTCGGTGCCCGGGTTGGACCACCTGTGGCGAGTGCCGTTCTGAACGACCGTGTCGCCCGGGGCGAGGGTGACCGTGGCACCGTCGTCGAGCTCGAGGACGGGCGTGCCGCTGAGCACGACCTCGACGTCGAGGGTGGCCGTGGTGTGCATCCCGGGG
Source organism: uncultured Microthrixaceae bacterium (assembly GCA_963806205.1). GTDB lineage: Bacteria > Actinomycetota > Acidimicrobiia > Acidimicrobiales > VFJN01 > VFJN01. The sequence continues at coordinate 645,342 of CAWDXF010000003.1, read as the reverse complement.
TTGTCGGGCTCGATGACGTCCAACATGCCGGGCAGCGCGGCGCGGAACTCGGCGAGCGCCGCGCCGACGTCCACGCCCTCGGGCAGCGCGTTGTCGCCGTCGGGGGGCAGCGTGAAGAAGTTGAAGCGGAAGCCGCCCACCCGCGGGAAGTAGGTGGAGGGCGGCGGCTGGGCGCCGTCGTCGGGGAAGCTCGGCGCCTCGTCGAACTGCCAGAGCAGGTGGAAGGCGCTGTGCGGCGAGAAGGCCGGCACGAACGGCGCCACCCGCTCGTCGCTCACGAACACCGCCTTGCCGGCCGGGTCGTGCCCGGTCACCACCCTGCGAACGTCCATCGGCGCAGCCTGCCACAGAGAAAACGTAGTACTACGTCTTGTCAAAAACGTAGTAGTACGTTATGACTTTCGCATGGTGCGCGGCAGCCGGCTCGACGTCCTCCTCGCCCTCCTCGGCACCTCGCCCGCCGCACCCGTCGGCGGCACCGAGCTGACCCGGCGGCTGGCCCTCGGCGGCATCGACGCGCGCCCGAGCCGCCTGCTGCGCGACCTGCTGCTGCTGGAGGAGTCGGGCCACGTCGTCATCGAACGACCGACCTACGACCTCGCGCTCAGCCCCGTCGGCCAGGCCGCCGCCTACGAGCTGGGGCCCGGCTCGGTGGTCGACGTCCTCGTCGTGCTGGTCGACCTCGTGGGCTTCGTGGCCTTCACCGAGGAGCACGGCGACGCGGCGGCGCTCGAGGTGGCGACCCGCCTCCAGGAGGCGGCCGCGGTGGAGCTGGCGGCGCGAGATGGCCGCACGGTCAAGCAGCTCGGCGACGGCGTGCTCGGCGCGCTCCCCCCGACGCGGATCCCCGGGCCGCCGTCGTCGGCATCACCGAGCGGTTCCGGGCCGCCGACGACCATCCGTGGTCGGTCCGGGCCGCCGCCCGCGTGGGTCAGCCCATCGCGCACAACGGCGATCTGTACGGCGCCGACGTCAACCTCGTCTCGCGGCTGTGCTCCGAGGCGGCGCCGGACGAGATCGTGCTCTGCGTGGACGAGGGTGCGGGCACCGAGCTGGTGCGCCCGCGCGGAATCCCCCGCGACATCCCGATCGTGCGGCGGTCGTTGCGATGACGCGCGTGTTCGGCCGCGGCGAGCTGAAGACGGCCATCCTCGACGCCATCGGTGACCTCGAGCCGGCCAACGGCTACTCGGTCATGCAGGCGCTGGCCGACGCCGTCGGGGGCCCGTGGCGCCCGAGCCCGGGCGCGATCTACCCCGCGCTGCTGGGCCTGGAGGACGCCGGCCTCCTCGAGGGCACGGACGACGGCGCCGGCGCGCGTGCGTACCGCCTCACCGCCGCAGGCCGCGTCGCTCGCGAGCAGGCCCGCGGCACGCTCGCCGCCGTGGCCCGCCGGGCCAAGACCGTCGTCCCCTCGTCGACCCTCGGCGCCCTCGTCGACGCCTTCGCCGCCGGCACCCCGGGCCGGGCCCGCCGCCTCGACAGCGCCGCGGCCGACCGGGTGCAGGCCGCGCTCGACACCACTCGCACCACCATCACCGAGATCCTGGAGGAGAACAACGATGGATGACTTCGCACGGGCGGCGTTCCGCGAGCGGGAGGCTCGGAGGATCCTCCGACGCCGCGTCTTCTGGCTGCACCTGCCCATCTACATCGTGACGAACGTGTTCCTGTTCGTGCTGTGGGCGGTCGTCGACGGCGGCCACCCGTGGTTCATCTACCCGCTGTTCGGGTGGGGGATCCTGCTCGCCGCGCACGCGGGCGTGGCCTTCCTGCTCGCGTCGCCGCAGGACATCGTCCTCGAGCGCGAGCAGCGCCGCCTGGAGGGCGGCTCGACCTAGGCGACGGCCGGCTCCCGGGCCACCACGTGGATGACCGGGAGGTTCACCTCGCGCCGGATGCGGCGCACGGCGTCGACGTGCAGCCACTTCGACAACCCCGACGGCAGCGTGGAGATCAGGATCCCCTCGCACTCCGGCACGCTGTCGCGGAGCGCGGTGGTCACCGCGTACACGGGGTTGGCGTCGCCGATCTCACCCGTCACCCGGTAGCCGAGCTGCTCGAACGCGTGCATCCCCTCGGCCAGGCGGGCCCGGGCCGTGGCCTCGACCTCCCCGTCGGACCAGGCGTGGTCGGTGGGGTGGTGGACGGGCACGACGAGGTGGAGCGCCAGCTCCTCGGGTGGACCGAGCGAGCGGACGTGGGCGACGAGGCCCTGTCCGACCAGGGTGCGGTGGGCGACGACCAGATAGGTCCGCATCGAGCCCTCCTCTCGGCGGGCGCCGAAGGCGGGGCGCCTCGCTCCTCGCAATCTACCGGTGCCCGCTACGGTGCGCCCGATGAAGATCGGCGTGTTCACCCCACTCGGCAGCATGAACACCAGCGGTGGTCTGCTCCGAGCCATCGGCCGGGAGGTCGAGGCCCGCGGCTTCGAGTCGATCTGGGTCGCCGAGCACGTGGTCATGTTCGACGAGTACGAGTCGCAGTACCCGTACGACGAGAGCGGCCGGTTCCCCGGCGGCGGCGACACCGGGCTGCTGGAGCCGCTCACCGCCCTGTCGTACCTCGCCGCGGTCACCGACACCGTGCGGCTCGGGACCGCGATCTGCCTCGTCCCGCAGCGCAACCCCGTGTACACCGCCAAGCAGGTCGTCGACGTCGACGTGCTGTCGGGCGGCCGGGTCGACTTCGGCGTCGGCATCGGGTGGCTCAAGGAGGAGTTCGACGTCCTCCAGGTGCCGTTCGCGAAGCGCGGGGCCAGGACCAACGAGTACCTCCAGATCATGCGGTCGCTGTGGCAGGACCCGGTGTCGGAGTTCCACGGCGCGCACTACGACCTGCGGCGCTGCCAGCTCTACCCGAAGCCCGTCCAGACGCCTCACCCGCCCATCCACGTCGGTGGTGAGAGCGACGCCGCGCTCCGTCGCGTCGCCACGTACGGCCAGGGCTGGTTCACGTGGAACCGTCCGCCCGAGGAGCTGGCCGAGCGCCTCACCGTGCTCGACGGGCTGCTCGAGGAGCAGGGACGGACCCGGGCCGACGTCGAGATCACGGTCTGCCCGTACCTCCGCGGCGTCACCCCCGAGATGGCGAAGGAGTACGAGGCGGCCGGCGTCGACCGCCTCGTGCTGATGTGCTTCGCGTTCGGGGAGGACGACCTCGTGCAGCGCCTCGACGAGCTCACCGCGTTCCTCTAGCGGGGAGGGGGCCTTGCCAGCCCCGGCGGTTCGTGCTTGACTAAACAAACCAGTTGGTCGGTTTGTGACGGACGACACGCCCGGGGGAGCAGGGATGCAGCAGGCCAGGGAGCGCCGGACGCAGGCGGAGCGCACCGAGGAGACGTGCGCAGCCCTGCTCGACGCCACCATCGACCTGCTCGCCGAGGTCGGGTACGGCGCGCTGACCACCCGGGAGGTCGCCGGCCGGGCCGGCGTGTCCCGCGGTGCCCAGACCCACCACTTCCCCACGAAGGCCGACCTCGTGGCCGCCGCCATCGAGCACCTCTTCGTGCAGCAGGCGGCGCAGTTCCGCGCCGCGGTCGAGGAGGTCCCGCCGGCCGAGCGGGACCTCGGCGCCGCCGTCGGCCTGCTGTGGGACATCGTCAGCGGCCCGAGCTACGCCGCGGTCCTCGAGCTCGTGGTCGCCGCCCGCACCGACGAGCACCTGCGCGTCGTCGTGCACGCCATGACCGCCACCTTCGAGCAGACCGTCGCCGAGCTGCTCACCGACGTGTACCCCGGGATCGACGGCGGCGACGACATGGTCCGCACGCTCGTCGACCTCGCGTTCAGCATCGTGCAGGGCGCGGCGGTGTCCAGGTACGCCGGCTTCGGTGACCCGGAGCGCACCGTCGGCCTCGCCCGCACCGTCGCCGGACTCATCACCCCCGCCACCGCCGAGGTGCTGCGCACCGCCCTCGGCCAACAGAGGAGCACCGCCCCATGACCGCCACCGCGATCGCCCCCCGCAAGATCCAGACCCGCCGCATCGAGTTCGAGTACGACGAGACGCTGCCGAAGCACTTCGTCAACGGCGACCCGGCCATGAGCCACGTCGTGGCCGTGCTGTCGTCGCTGTTCCCGGAGGGCGAGGACTTCTTCGTCGAGAGCGTCCGCCGGTACCGCGACCGCATCACCGACCCCGAGCTCAAGAAGCAGGTCGGTGGGTTCATCGGCCAGGAGGCCATCCACGGCCGCGAGCACCGCACGTTCAACGAGCGCCTCGCGCGCCACGGGTACCCCACCCGCTTCATCGACCGCTGCGTGAAGTACGGCTTCCGCGGCGTCGGCGGCCGCGTCCTGCCCAAGCCGCACCAGCTCGCGGTCACCGCCGCGCTCGAGCACTACACGGCCACGCTGGCCGAGGTGCTGCTCGGCGACCCCGAGGCCAACGCGCACCTGACCGACCCCGAGGTGCGCTCCCTGTTCCTCTGGCACGCGGTCGAGGAGTCGGAGCACAAGTCGGTCGCGTTCGACGTGTTCCAGACCGTGAGCGGCAAGCACCGCATCCGGGCCGGCGTGATGAACGCCACCACCATCGGCTTCCTCCTGGCCGCCACGGGCGGCACCCTGCTGTCGCTGCTGCTCGACGGCCACACCTACCGGCACCCGGTGCGCACGCTCCGCAGCGTCGGCCGCCTGCGGCACTCGCCGTGGCTGCGCAAGGACGTGCGCCGCCGGATCCGTGACTACAACCGTCGTGACTTCCACCCCGACGACCATGACGCCACCGAGCTGCTGACGGTCTGGCGCGAGCGCCTCTTCGGCGAGGAGGGCACGCTGGCCGGGCGCGTGAGGGGCGCGGCGGCGGGCTAGCCGCGACGCGGGGTCGCGCCACTGTTGGCGACCACGCTGCTGGGGATGTGGATCGGCTCGGCGGGCGGGTCGGGCAGATCCGTGCGCGGCCACACGATCGGCGTTGCGTCGCCGGCGATCGGCTCGCCGACCTCGATGCCGTTCCGGTCCACGCAGAAGTGCGGGAAGGGGTACCCGCGCGTGTGCCCGTCGGGGAAGTAGATGATCGTGTGCACCGCGCGGGCACGGTCGGTCGTGTTGGGGTTCGCGAGGTGCACGGTGAGCCCGTGGTGGAACGCGACGCTGCCCTTGGGCACCTCGACGAACACCGGCTCGATGTCCACGACCTCGGGGTCCGCGAGGATGTCCTCGGGCTCGCCGAAGAAGATGTTGACGAACTTCCGCAGCCCGATGGCGTGCGTGCCGGGCAGGTACGCCATCGCACCGGACGCGAGGGTCGAGCCCTCGAACGGGACCCACGCCGTCACCGACGACGTCTCGCGCATCGGCCAGTAGGGGTGGTCCTGGTGCGGGTCGGTGCGCCGGCCGCCCGGCTGCTTGTACAGCGCCTGGTCGTGCCACAGCCGGATGGCGGGGACGCGCAGCAGCTCCGCCGCGGCCTGCCCGAGCTTCGGGTGGAACGTGAGCGGCCGCACGTCGGCGTGGTCCTCCCAGAGGTTCATGCACTGCACGAACGACTGCTGGTAGCGGCTCTTCTCCTCGAGCGGCGTCGTGTCACCCGCGGTGCGCGCCGCGACCGCGTCGGTCACCAGCTGCCCGTAGCGGTCGAGCTCGTCGTCGGCGAGCAGGTCGGGCACCACGACGAAGCCGTCGCGCTCGAACGTCGCCACCAGCTCGTCGGCCACCAGGCCCATGCCGTCCCCCTCACGGTCTGGAATCGATTTCACATTAGGAGCCGCCCAGCGGCCCGGCAACGGTGTGTCGCAGGTCACATTGACCCATCTAGCAAATGCTAGATATAGTTAGCAATCAGCGAGAGCGCATCCCCCAACCCCCCGAGGAGCATCGCACCACATGAGCACCATCCTGGACACCGTCGTGAGCTACGAGGATCAGATCGTCGACTTCGTCAAGCAGGCGAGGAAGCCGGTCGTCGAGTACGTCGCCAAGGGCGTCGGCCTCGTCGAGGGTCGCCTCCCCGAGCTCAGCTACCCCTCCGTCCTGCCCACGCCGATCGAGGTCGTGGAGTCGCAGGCCACGTTCGCCAAGAAGCTGATCGATGCCAACACCCAGCTGGTGACCGCGGTCCTCAAGGCCGTCGCCCCGGTGATCGGCACCGAGCAGGCCAAGGTCGTCAAGGCCGCCACGAAGGCCGCCTGACAACCGCGCAGGTCCTTCGGATCTGTTGCGACGAGCGACGCCCTCCCCCCGGGGCGTCGCTCGTTCGCGTCCCGCTGTCCCGGCCCGCCGCGCGCCTCCCGCTGGGAGGGATGGCACCCATCGCGAGCTGGCATGCAAATCGCGGTGCGTTTCGCGGTGGTCGCGGCACACTGACCACATGCGTCGTTCCCCCCGCGACCCGTTCCTCGACACCCTCCGCGCCCTCGGCTTCACCGAGTCCGCGGCCCGCCGGCTGGCCCGCCACGGCACGCCGATCGACGTCGACGCCGGCGTGGCGCTCTGCACGGAGGGAGAGTCCGGCAACGAGGCCTTCCTCCTGCTGAAGGGCGAGGCCGTCGTCGAGCTCCCCGACCGCGACGTGCGCGTCGGCCCCGGCGCCGTGATCGGCGAGATCGCGGCGCTCGACCCGTTCGCCGTGCGCACGGCCACGGTCCGCACCGCGGGACGCTGCCTCGTGCTCGTGTACGACGTGCAGACCTTCCGTTCGCTGGCCGCGACGGACCTGCACGACGTGCTCGTGCCCGAGCGTGCTGCCTGATCGCACCCGCGGCGCGCACCCGTAGGGTGGGCGCCATGGACACCCCCGCCATCGTCGCGGAGGGGCTGCAGAAGAGCTTCGGCGATGTGCAGGCCCTCGCCGGCATCGACCTGGCCGTGCCCACCGGCAGCGTGCTCGGCCTGCTCGGTCCGAACGGGGCCGGCAAGACGACGGCCGTCCGGATCTTCACCACGATCCTGCGCCCCGACCAGGGCCGGGCATCGATCCTGGGCATCGACGTGGCCGCGCAGCCGGCGCGGGTGCGCGAGCAGATCGGGCTCGCCGGGCAGTACGCGGCGGTCGACGAGAACCTCACCGGCCGCGAGAACCTGATCATGGTGAGCCGCCTCACCCACCAGCCCAAGGCCGCGATCCTGCCGCGGGCCGGGGAGCTGCTCGAACGGTTCCGGCTGGCCGAGGCGGGCGACCGGCCCGTGAAGACCTACTCGGGCGGCATGCGGCGCCGGCTGGACCTCGCCGCCGCACTCGTGCACCGCCCGCCGGTGCTGTTCCTCGACGAGCCGACGACCGGCCTCGACCCGCGGGGCGCCTGGAGCTCTGGGCCACCATCGAGGAGCTGGTGGCCGACGGGGCCACCCTCCTCCTCACCACCCAGTACCTGGAGGAGGCCGACCGCCTGGCCGACACCATCGCGGTGGTCGACCACGGGCGGGTGATCGCGGAGGGCACTGCTGCGGAGCTCAAGGCGCGGCTCGGGAGCACGATCATCCACGTCGAGCTGGCCGACGGGCCGCTCGAGCAGGCGCGCAGCGTCCTGGCCGAGGTGGGCCCGATCGAGGTGGGGGAGGACGGCCGCAGCCTCGAGGTGCGTGTCAACGACAGCGGGCCGGCCGTGCTCGACGCGGTCCGCCGCCTCGACGGCGCCGGGATCGAGCCATCCGCCCTGGCCGTGCGCGAACCGAGCCTCGACGACGTGTTCCTCACGCTCACGGGCCGCGGCCGGCGGAGCTGGTCGACGCCGAGCTGGAGGAGGCCTGGGCTGATGGCGCACCGCGGCCGTCCGTGCGGCGTGCGACGCGCTCACGATCACCTGGCGGAACCTCAAGGCGATGAGCCGCACGCCCGAGGTGATCGTCTTCAGCACGATCCAGCCGATCATCTTCGTGCTGACGTTCCGGTACGTGTTCGGCGGAGCGATCCGGATCCCCGGCCAGCTCCCGTACGTGGACTTCCTGATGCCGGGGGTGTTCGTGCAGACCGTCGCCTTCGGCGCGATGAACACGGGCATCGCCCTGTCCGACGACCTCCACACCGGCCTCATCGAGCGGTTCCGCTCGCTGCCCGATGGCGCGGTCGGCCGTCCTGGTGGGACGGAGCCTCGCCGACCTCGTGCGCAACGTCGGCGTGGTGCTGCTGATGGTCGGCGTCGGGTTCCTCGTCGGGTTCCGCATCCACACCGGCGTCGCTGCCGTTCATCGGGTCGATCGGGCTGCTGCTCCTGTTCTCGCTCGCGTTCTCGTGGATCTTCGCCCTCATCGGACTCGGCGCACCCGACGGCCGAGGCGGCGCAGGCGGGCTCGTTCCCGATCCTGGCCATCCTCGTGTTCGCGTCGACCGCGTTCGCGCCCAAGGACGCGATGCCCGGCTGGCTGCAGGCCTACAACGACGTGCAACCGGTGTCGGTGGTCGTGCGGGCGATGCGCGTCCTGTCGGTCGGCGGCGAGACCGCCACCCCGGTGTTCCATGCGCTGCTCTGGATCGCCGCGCTCGCCGCGGTGTTCGTGCCGCTGGCCGTGGTGCGGTACCGCCGCGCTGCCTAAGGCGCGTCCGCCACCCCGCGGAGGTCGCCGGCGCCGATCCGCATCCGCAGCACCAGGGCCACGATGTGCTCGAGGTCGTCGTCCTCGAGGTCGGCCCCGAAGCGCACCTCGGTGACCGCCCGGGTCGCCCGGTCGGCCACCTCGCGGCCCTCGGGCGTGATCTTCGCCAGCGTGCCCCGGCGGTCCGTGGGGTTGGCCTCGCGGACCACGAGGCCCTGCTGCTCGAGCTTGTCGACCAGCTTGGTGATGCCCGTGGGGTGGACCATGAGCCGGTCGCCGACCTTGGTGATGGGCAAGGCCCCGTCCCGGGCGAAGGACAGCAGCATCAGCACCTCGTAGCGGGCGAAGGTGAGCCCGAGGGGGCGCAGCGCCCGGTCGACGGCCGTCGCCACGATCTGCTGGGCCCGCATCATCGAGGTGGCCGCCGCCATCGCCAGGGGCTCGGCCAGATCGTGGGCCACCCACTGGCGCCGGGCCTCCGCGATCTCGTCGAAGGGGGAGTCGGGCACGGGGATGACCGTACGACCTCCGACAGGTCCACCAAGTACATGAGCGGTCGTCTAAGATGTGCTCATGCAGTTGGGGGGCACTTCCACCAAGGGCCTGCACCAGCCGGTCCACCCGGTCCGGGTGGTCACGGCGGCCAGCCTGTTCGACGGCCACGACGCGTCGATCAACATCATGCGGCGGATCCTCCAGGCCCAGGGGGCCGAGGTCGTGCACCTCGGGCACAACCGCTCGGTCGACGCGGTGGTCGCGACAGTGGTCGACGAGGACGCCGACGCGGTGGCGGTGAGCTCGTACCAGGGCGGGCACCTCGAGTACTTCGGCTACCTCGTCGAGCGCCTGCGCGAGGAGGGCATGGCCCACGTCGGCGTGTACGGCGGCGGCGGCGGGGTGATCACGCAGGAAGAGATCGACCGGCTGGCGCGCATCGGCGTGCGGATCTTCTCGCCGGCCGACGGCCAGCGCCTCGGCCTCGCCGCGATGGTCAACGTGATCATCGCCGAGAACGACCGACCCACCGCTCCGCCCACGGACTTGCACGATCTGCTGGCGGGCACCGCGCGCGGCCTGGCGCGCGTGCTGACCGCGATCGAGCTCGGCACGCTGCCCGCGGACCTGGTGAGTGCCGTGCAGGCGGCCGCATCCGCGCGCACCGTCCCCGTCCTCGGCGTCACCGGCTCGGGCGGCTCCGGGAAGTCGTCGCTCGTGGACGAGCTGGTCCTGCGGTTCCGCCGCGACCAGGAGGACAAGCTCCGCATCGCGGTCCTGGCCGTGGACCCGACCCGGCGCCGATCCGGTGGCGCGCTCCTCGGAGACCGCATCCGCATGAACGCCGTCGACCCGCCGCGGGTGACGTTCCGCTCCGTGGCGTCGCGGTCCGCCGAGTCGGAGCTGCCTGCATCGATGCCGCTGCTGGTCGACGCCTGCCGCGCCGCCGGCGCGGACATCGTCATCGTCGAGACCCCCGGCATCGGTCAGGGCGACGCGGCGGTCACGGGCGTCGCGGACGTGGCGCTGTACGTCATGACGCCGGAGTACGGCGCCGCCTCCCAGCTCGAGAAGATCGACATGCTCGACTTCGCCGACGCCGTTGCGATCAACAAGTTCGAGCGGCGGGGCGCGGAGGACGCGCTGCGCGACGTGCGGCGGCAGGTCGCCCGCAACCGCGAGGCGTTCGACGTCGACCCCGAGACCCTCCCCGTCTTCGGCACGTCCGCGGCCCGCTTCAACGACGACGGGGTCACCGCGCTGTACCACCACCTGCGCGGCGCGCTCGCGGGCGTGGGCCTCGTGGTGGGGGAGGGGATGCTCGCCCCGGTGGCCGGCAAGCGGTCGACCGAGCTGACCGCGCTGGTACCCGGCGCGCGCGGCCGGTACCTCGCCGAGGTCGCCGAGGCCGTGCGGGGCTACCACGCCCGCACGGGTGAGCAGGTCGACGCGGTGCGGGCCGCCGACCGGCTCGCCACCGTGCGCGACGAGCTCGCCGTGGCCGGCCTGGCCACCGACGGGGTCGACGAGCTGCTCAGCGGCCACCGCGGACGCGGTGGCGCCGGAGAGCCTCGCCGCCCTGCGGCACTACGCGGAGGTGGACGTCCCCCGGCACAGCGGCCCCGATCGGCCCAGCCGCACGTCGCTCTCGGGCACCCTCGTCCCGCGCATCGCCCTGCCCCGGGCGACCGAGCGCGGCGAGCTCCTCCGGTTCCTCCGCTCGGAGAACCTGCCGGGGCACTTCCCGTTCACCGCGGGGGTGTTCCCCACGAAGCGGGACGACGAGGACCCCACGCGGATGTTCGCCGGCGAGGGCGGGCCGGCCCGCACCAACGCCCGCTTCCACTACCTCGCGCAGGGCCAGCCGGCGACCCGCCTGTCGGTGGCGTTCGACTCGGTGACGCTCTACGGCGCCGACCCCGACGAGCGGCCCGACATCTACGGGAAGGTCGGCAACTCGGGCGTGTCGGTGGCGACCCTCGACGACATGCGCCTGCTGTTCGACGGCTTCGACCTGTGCGATCCCACGACCTCGGTGTCCATGACGATCAACGGGCCGGCGCCCGCCATCCTCGCGATGTACCTGAGCACCGCGATCGACCAGCACCCCGAGCTCGACCCGGCGGAGGTCCTGCGTCGGGTGCGGGGCACGGTGCAGGCCGACATCCTGAAGGAGGACCAGGGCCAGAACACCTGCATCCTCTCCACCGAGTTCGCGCTCCGCATGATGACGGACATCCAGGCGTGGTTCGTGGAGCACGAGGTGCGGCGCTTCTACAGCGTGTCGATCTCCGGCTACCACATCGCCGAGGCGGGCGCGAACCCCATCAGCCAGCTGGCCTTCACGCTGGCCAACGGCTTCACCTACGTCGAGGCCTACCTCGCGCAGGGGCTCGCGATCGACGATGTGGCGCCCAACCTCAGCTTCTTCTTCTCCAACGGCATGGACGCGGAGTACTCCGTGCTCGGCCGCGTGGCCCGGCGGATCTGGGCCATCGCCCTGCGCGACCGCTACGGCGCGGGCGAGCGCAGCCAGCGCCTGAAGTACCACGTGCAGACCTCGGGCCGTTCGCTCCACGCGCAGGAGATGGCGTTCAACGACATCCGCACGACGCTGCAGGCCCTGTGCGCGCTGTACGACAACGCGAACTCGCTGCACACGAACGCGTACGACGAGGCCGTCACCACCCCGACCGACGAGTCGGTGCGACGGGCGCTCGCGATCCAGCTCGTGATCGCGCGCGAGTGGGGCCTGGCCGGCAACGACAACCCGCTCCAGGGCTCCTTCGTGATCGAGGAGCTGACCGACCTCGTGGAGGAGGCGGTCCTGGCCGAGCTCGACCGGATCAGCGAGCGGGGCGGCGTCCTCGGCGCGATGGAGACCGGGTACCAGCGGGGTCGCATCCAGGACGAGTCGATGCGGTACGAGCAGCGCAAGCACGACGGCACGCTCCCGATCGTGGGCGTCAACACGTTCCTGCCCCCTGGGGGGACCACCGCGTCGCCGGCGGTCGAGCTGCGCCGCTCCGACGACGCCGAGAAGCAGGACCAGCTGCGACGGCTGCGCGACTTCCAGGATCGCCAGGCCCTCGACCGGCCCGCCGCGCTCGGCGCGGCTGCAGGAGGTGGCGCTCGCGGGCGGCAACACCTTCGCCGCGCTGATGGACGCGGTCCGCCACTGCACGCTCGGTGAGATCACCCAGGCGCTGTTCGAGGCCGGCGGCGAGTACCGCCGCAACGTCTAGGTCGCGCCGCCCCGTCTCCGCCCGAAGGCTGCCATGCTCTCCGGCGTGCAGGAGCCGGGGCCCACCACCTCGAGCCTCCCCCCGCCGCCACCCCCACCCGAGTGGGTGGGCGGGCCGAGGCGGGACGCGACCGGGCGCATCGGCCTGTTCATCGGCGGCTACTTCGCCCTGGCCTTCGTGTTCGGCGTCTACGGCTCCCTGGCCTCGGTGCTCGGCGACATCGACGTCCTCCAGGCCGTCCTCGCCGGCGGGTGCGCGGCCGGCCTGCTGGCCTTCGCGACCCGGGTCCGCGACGGCGAGCTGGATCCGCTGGCCGTCATGGCCGCCTTCGGGTCGACGGCCTTCGTCACCATCGCGACGAGGCACCTGGGCGCGGCGACCGGTGCCGACGGCCGCCTGCTCTTCTGGGTCGTCGCACTCGTGTCGCTCCCGGTCGCCGTCGCCACCCTCCTCTGGATGCCGCACCCCATCCTCGGCGTCAACGTGGCCGTGGGTTCGGCGACGCTCGTCATCGCGGCACCGCTCGGCGCCACCGGCGTCTCGGTGGCCGCGGGCAAGGCGGTCCTGCTGTCGCTGGTGCTCGCCGGCCTGGCGGTGACCGTCGACCTGCGGACCCGGTCCCGCGCCGGTTCGCTGCTGCACTACACCGCGGATCGCGGACCTCGCGGTCGCGAAGCTCCTGGTCGGGTTCGACCTCGACGCGCGGGTCGCCGGGCTCCTGTTCACCGCCCTGGCCGTGGCCGAGCTGGGGATCGCGCTGCTCCTGCGCCGCCGGTCCTGGGCGGTGAGCGGGTGGGTCACGCTCGCGGTGTCGCTGCTGACGGCCTCGGGCGCATCCGTCGTCGCTGCGGCACTGGGGAGCGTCACCGCCCTCATCGCCGCGGTGCCGCTGGTGTGGGCGGCGATCGTCGTGCAGCGCGAGGGTGAGCGGGTGCGATCGCTGATCCTCGACGCGCTCCCGGCCGACCTCGCCCGCTCCTTCCCCCGCTGACCCATGCTGCCCGAGCTGCCACCCCGCTTCGGTGAGACACGGCACGCGCTGCACCGCCTCGCGGTGCAGGTGCTGGCCCGGCGTCGTCACGCGCTGGTGGGGAAGTTCGGGCTGCGGGCGGCACCCGGCGGGATCGCGACCCCGGCGGCCGGACCCGAGCACGAGGTGCTGCGCACGTCGGGCGCGTGGCTGCTCCGCGAGCGCACGGGGTCGACCGCGAGCACACAGGCGCTCGACCTGGGCCTGGCGAGCCTGGCCGACGCCGCCGCGTTCGCCGAGGTGGACCTCCTGGCCCCGTTCTCGGTGGGAGAGGACACACCCGAGGCCGGGGACCCCGACGAGCCGCTCGGTGTGGACGAGGCGTCGGCGCTCGCGCTGGCCGCGTGGTTCGCCTTCGGCTGGCGAGTCCTCGGCGAGGTCGTGGCCGGCGCGGGCCCGGATGCGGCACCGACGGTGGCGCAGCTCTGGCCCGAGCACTTCGACGTCGGCTGCGACCTCGGGGTGGGTGGGGACCGGCGCACCAACCTCGGGGTCTCATCCGGCGACGCGTTCCGCGACGAGCCGTACCTCTACGTGGGCCCGTGGGGGGACGAGCGCCCGGGCGACCCCGGGTACTGGAATGCCCCCTTCGGCGCCGTGCTCGGGTACCGGGACGTGCGCGAGACCGAGGACCCGCCCGCCCGGGCCCTCGGCTTCGCACGATCAGGTCTGGCACGCCTCGCCCCCGACCACACGGGGTAGTGGTCGGGGGCGAGACTGGTGTTCCCCGAAGGGGCCACGTACCAGCGTCCTGTCGATCGGTTCCGCCCTGCCGGCGACCGGACGTGGACCATCTTCCGCCTCGGGGAGCGGATCGTCTGTCGGCAAGCAGACACCCGGAGTGTTCCGGAGCCAACACTTCTCGGGCCGGCCCGGTTAGCGTTCGCCGCCATGGAGTTCCCGCTCCTCGCCAGCCTGGACCCCGTCGATCGCACGACGCTGCTCTCGACCGCCATCCGGCGCCGCTACACGGCCGGCGAGGTGATCGTGCGGGAGGGCGACCCCGGCGACGCCCTCCACATGATCGCGAAGGGACGCGTCGGCGTGAGCGTCACGACCCCGGGTGGCTCGGTCGCCCTGATCAACGTCCACGGCCGCGGCGGGGCCTTCGGGGAGCAGGCGCTCGTCGACCCGACGGAGCGGCGGTCCGCCACCATCACCGCCCTCGAGCCCTGTGAGACCCTCGCCATCCACCGCACCACCTTCGACGAGCTCCGGCGTGATCACCCGGGCGTGGACCGGCTCCTCATCGAGGTGCTCTCCCTCGAGGTCCGGCGCCTCACGACGCGCCTGGCCGAGGCGCTGTACGACAGCGCCGAGAAGCGGGTGATGCGCCGCCTGCTCGACCTCGATGCCATCTACGACGGGGTCGTGCCGCTCACCCAGGACAACCTCGCCTCGATGGCGGGCACGACGCGCCCCACCACCAACGGCGTGCTCCAGACCCTCGTGAGCACGGGTCTCGTCGCCCTCGGGCGAGGGCGGTTGGAGGTGCTCGACCGGACGCGGCTGGAGGCGCGGGCTCGGTGACCCGGGTGGGCTACGTCGGCGGGCCGATGCCGGCCATGTCGGCGTCGATGCCGGCCAGCACGCGGTCGACGAGGTCTCGGCGCAAGCGGAGCTTCGTCCCCGCGTAGGCGCCCGCCGGGAGCTGCCCGAGCCGCCGAGCCTCGTCGATGGCGGCGGCCTCGCACGCCGCGGCGGGCACGACACGGTCCAGGTAGCCGGCCGCCACCGCCCCCGCCGGGTCGTAGATCTCGGCCTGCACCGCGGCCCGGCTGAGGTGGGCCGGGTCGAGGCGGGCCTGCGCGAGCTCGATGGCGTACAGCGGGAGCGCCATGCCGATGGCCGTCTCGTTCAGCCCGATCTTGGCGGGCCCGTCCGCACCGATCCGGGTGTCGCAGGACAGGACGAGGAGCGCGCCCGCGGCCAGGGCGTGGCCCGTGACCGCCACGACGACCGGTTGGGGGTGCCCGTACACGCGCATGAGCAGGCGGCCGCCCGCTCCGACCAGCGCGCGGGCCTGCTCGACCCCCGCGGTCATCTCCGTGAGGTCGAACCCCGCCGAGAGCTTCCCCTCGCGCCCGATGATCGCCACGGCGGTGGCCTCCGCTGCAGCGCGGTCGAGGCCCGCGTGCAGGAGCTCGATCGTGCGGTGGCTGACGACGTTGACCTTGCCGTCGTCGAGGCGGAGCACGGCCACCCCGTCCTCGATCGTGCAGGTGACGGGATCCGGCGCGTCCGTTGGCATGGCCGCCGACACTAGGCCAGCGGCGCAGCGGCTCCGCTAGTCGTAGAGCGCCGCGCAGGAGCCCATCGGGTCGTTGCGATCACCGCAGGTCGCCCCGTAGCGCTCGTACTCGGTGCCGGTGCCGCTGAACCGGTAGAGGTCGTCACAGGCGCCGAAGTCCGCCGCCCCGCAACGGTCCCACAGGTTGTCGAGCGTCGGGTCGTCGCCGTAGTTGCTCGGGACGCCTCCGAAGGTCTCGACGCAGTAGGTGCCGCCCTGGGTCCGGCCGCCACAGCGGTCGCCGTAGTCCTCGTACGCGGACCCGCTGGGCGCGGCGCGGAAGAGGTCGTCGCACGCCTCCATGTCGCCGTCGCGGCACTTGACGTAGAGGGCGTCGAGGCGCGCGTCGTCGCCGTAGTTGTTGGGCGTGCGCCGGCGCACGGTGGTCGTGGTGGCGCCACCGACGCCCGTGCCCACCGCGGTGGTCGTGGACGGGATGCCCGCGACCGCGGTGGTGGTCGTGCCGAACGCGGGGCGCGTCGTGGTGGTGGCGCGCCGGCGCGTCGTCGAGGTGGTGTCCGAGCTGAGCTCGGTTCCGTCGTCGTCATCGTCCTGCGTGGCGGCGAAGGCCACGACGGCGCCCCCGATCAGGAGCACGGCCAGGCCGATGGCCAGGAGGCGGCGGTTCCGCCGCAGGCGTGGGTCGTCGTCGCCGCCCGACGGCGGGGTGCCGCCCCCGCCGGTGCCGGGGGGCTGGGGCGGAACGCCGCCGGTGCCCCCCGAGCCGGGTGTGATCGGGATGGCGGTGGTGGCGGCGGCGCCGACCGGGGCGACGGCGCCCGTCGCGCCCGCGCCGGGGGGCGGCGGGGGTGGCGGAGGCGGGGGGACGGGGGGTGCCGGCGTGGTGGGCGGCGCTGGCGGCGGCGTGGGGGGCGGAGTGGGCGGGGGGGCCGGCCAGCCGCTGCCGCTGGGTGAGGAGCCGAACGACCCGTAGGGCGGCGGCGGCGGAGGCGCGCCAGCCTCTTCGTCCGGGTTGTCAGCACCTGGGGTCGGCGGTTCCATCACGGGCCTCCCGTCTCGTCGACGATCGAACGGTAGTGCCGCCTGCCAGGATGCCTTGGTGATCCTCGTGGACGCGTCCGGGGTCGCCGCCAGCCGCCCGGGCAAGCCGTTGTTCGACGATCTGTCGGTCACCGTGGCCAGCGGGGACCGCCTCGGGGTGGTCGGGATCAACGGTGGCGGCAAGTCCACCCTGCTGGCCGTGCTGGCCGGGACGGCCGAGCCGGAGCGCGGGACGGTGCGGCGCGGGCGGGGCAGCCGCACGTCCCTCCTCGACCAGGTGGCCGCGCTGCCGAGCGGCACCGTCGCCGGTGTCGTCGGCGGCGGGTGGGAGGGCGCGGCGGTGCTCGACCGGCTCGGGATGGGGGACGCGCTCGACGTCGACGTGGCCCGGCTCTCCGGCGGGCAGCGCAAGCGGGTGGCGCTGGCCAGGGTGCTGGTGGGCGTCGGCGGCGCCGGCCACCCGCCGGACGAGCAGGACCTGCTGGTGCTCGACGAGCCCACGAACCACCTCGACCTCGACGGGATCGTGTGGCTCGAGGACTGGCTGGCCGGGTTCCCCGGGGGACTGGTGCTCGTGACCCACGACCGCCACGTGCTCGATCGGGTCACCACCTCGGTGGTCGAGCTCGACCGCGGCCGCGCCCGTCGTGCACCAGGGCGGGTACCAGAGCTGGCTCGACGCGCGAGCCGAGCGCGCCGCGCGGGCCGAGGCGGCCGAGGCGCGGCGCCGCAACCTGGCCCGGGCCGAGCTGGCCTGGCTGCGCCGGGGGGCGCCGGCCCGCTCGCGCAAGCCGTGGGCCAGGGTGGAGGCGGCCCACCGCGCTCGTCGAGGCCCGGCCGGAGGCGGCGGCGCGCACGGGCGACCTCCCGCTCCACGGCGGCACGCCGCGCCTCGGCGATCGCGTCGTGGAGCTGGACGGCGTGGGCGACGGCTACGGGGACGACTGGCTCTTCCGCGGTCTCGATCTGCGGCTGGACCCGCGCGAGCGCCTCGGCGTGGTCGGGGCCAACGGCACCGGCAAGACCACCCTGCTCGAGGTGCTCGCCGGCCGGCGTCCCCCGCGGGAGGGCACGGTCGTGCACGGCGCGACCGTGCAGCTGGCCCTCTACGACCAGCAGGGCCCCGATCTCGACCCGGCGCTGCGCGTGCGCGACGCCGTGGCCGGGCCGGCGCGGCAGCCGGACTGGAGCGACGCCCGCCTGCTGGAGGCGTTCTGGTTCGAGGAGGACTCGCAGTGGGCGCCGATCGGCCTTCTGTCGGGCGGTGAGCGGCGGCGCGTCCAGCTCCTGCTGACGCTGGCGGCGAAGCCGAACGTGCTGCTCCTCGACGAGCCCACGAACGACCTGGACCTCGACACGCTGCGCTCCCTCGAGGACTTCCTCGACGACTGGCCCGGCGCCCTCGTGGTCGTGAGCCACGACCGGGCGTTCCTCGAGCGCACGGTCACCGACGTGCTCGTGCTGGACGGGCGGGGACGGGCAGCGCGCACGCCCGGCGGCATGGCGGCGTGGGACGCCGCCCGCCGGGCGGGCACTGCGTCGCAGCGCTCGCACCGCTCGGCCACCCCAACGGCGCGGCCGACCGCTCCCAAGGCGGTGTCCGGACCGACGCCGAGCACGTTGCGGCGCCGGTTGCAAGATGCCGAGAAGGAGCTGGCCAGCCTCGAACGCGACCGCGCTCGGCTCGAGGCGCAGGTCGCCGACGCGGCCGCGGCCGGGGACCACGCCGCGCTGGCCGAGCTCGGTGCCGAGGTGGCGCGCGTGCAGCAGGACGTGGAGGCCGCCGAGGAGCGCTGGCTGGAGGCCGGGGCGGCGCTCGAGGCGCGCTGAGACAAGCGAACTCGCGATGCTCCACACGCAGTCATGTGTGCCCCGCGTCGCGGGATCAGGTCAGCGACCGCGGAACTCCGGGGGCCGGCGCTCCATGAAGCTCACCAGGCCCTCCTCGAAGTCCTTGCTCGCGAAGAGCTGCAGGGTCTGGAGCAGCACGTGGTGGGTGTGGCTGGCGAAGTCCTCGGTCAGCCCGTGGCGGAACAGCCGCTTCATCGCCCGTACGGCGAGCGGCGCGTTGGCCGCGATCTCGCCGGCCCACTCGCGCGCCACGGCGTCGAGCTGGTCGTCGGGCACGGCGCGGTTCACGAGCCCGATGCGCTCGGCCTCCGCCGCGTCCACGTCGCGCCCGAGGTAGCAGAGCTCTGCCGCCTTGGCCCAGCCGAGGAGGCGCGGGCAGGTACCACGTGCCGCCCGACTCGGGGACCACGCCCACCTTCGCGAACGCGGGCAGCAGCTTGGCCGACTCGGCGATGAGCCGGAGGTCGCACCCGAGCGCGAGGTCCAGGCCGTACCCCGCGGCCGCGCCGTTGATGACGCCGATGACCGGCGTGTCCATCTCCTGGAGTATCACGGTCGGCAGGTTGCGGGTCTGGAGGAACGAGCCCCCGCCGCCGCCTGCGCCGATGCCGGTGCCAGCCACGGCGTCCTTGATGTCCAGGCCCGCGCAGAACCCCTTGCCCGCGCCGGTGAGCAGGACCACACGCACATCGCCGTCCCCGTCGGCGGCGGCCAGGTGCTCCGCCAGCAGCTGGAGCATCCGCACCGAGATGGCGTTGCGGCGGTGCGGCCGGTTGAGCGTCACCGTGGCGACGTGGTCGGCCACCTCGTACAGCACCTCGGGCCCGTGGCCCTCGTTGCCGTCGTCCTCGGTGGTGGCGCTCACAGCCCCACTCGTTAGCCTGAACGCATGGCCGACGCCACCGCGCCCACCGATCTGGTCGTGTTCACCGTCACCCCGGAGGCGATCGCCCGGATCCTCGAGCTGCGCGAGGCCGAGGACGACCCGGCCGGCCTGGCCCTGCGCGTGGAGATCACCGGCACCAACGGCGTGGAGTACGCCTACGACCTCACCTTCGACCCGCTGGCGGACGCGGGCGAGGCCGACGCCCGGTACCAGCAGGGCGACCTGCCGGTCGTGGTCCCCGTCGGCAGCATCGAGCAGCTCACCGGCGCCACGCTGGACGTGCCCGCGGGCGGCGGTCCGGGCCTCGTGCTCCGCAACCCGAACCGCCCCGATCCGCTGTCCGGCAAGCACCTCGAGCTCACCGGCACGATGGCCGAGCAGGTGCAGCAGCTCCTCGACCGAGCAGATCAACCCCGCGCTGGCCGCCCACGGCGGGTTCGCCGAGCTCAAGGGCGTCGAGGGCACCGTCGTGTACGTCACGATGGGCGGCGGCTGCCAGGGCTGCGCGGTGTCCGCGATGACCCTGCGCGACGGCATCGCCCGCTCGATCCGCGAGGCCATCCCCGAGGTCACCGAGGTGGTCGACACCACCGACCACGACGCCGGCGAGAACCCCTACTACACGTAGGTCGCGGACTACGCCCGAAGGGCGGTGACCAGAGCGCGCGCTTCGCGTTCGAGGCCGGCGGCGTCGAGGCCGAGCTCGCCGAGGATCGCGTCGGGGCGACCCTGGGGGATGTACGCGATCGGGGTGCCCAGCACGCGCACCCGCGGCGGGGTGGCATGCGGGTCGTGGTTGGCCACCGCGTCCGCCACCAACGCGCCGACCCCGCCCTCGCGCACGCCGTCCTCCGCCGTGAGCACCACGGGGTGGGCGGCCGCGTCGGCCACCATCGCGGGATCGAGCGGCACCACCCGGACGTCCCACACCGTGGCCTCGATGCCGTCGGCGGCCAGCGCCTCCGCCGCCTCCCGCGCGGCGGGGAGCAGCTTGCCGACGGCGAGGATGCACAGGTCGCGGCCCGCCCGCACGCGCCGGGCGGTCGTGCCCGAGCCGACGTCGTCGGGCTCCACCGAGGGCGCCGCCGTCTTCGACCAGCGGATCGCGGCGGGCCCGTCGCACAGCTCCAGCGCGTCGTGCAGCATCACGCCCAGCTCCTGGTAGGACGACGGTGCGAAGACCGTCATGCCCGGCACCTTGGTGAGCAGCGCCATGTCGAGCACGCCGTGGTGCGACGGGCCGTCGTCGCCGGTGATCCCGGCGCGGTCGAGGCAGAACACCACCGGGAGGCCGTGGAGGCCGACGTCGTAGGTGACCTGGTCGATCGCGCGCGTCAGGAACGTCGAGTACACCGCCACGACCGGGCGCAGCCCGCCCATCGCCATGCCGGCCGCCGACGTGACCGCGTGCTGCTCCGCGATGCCGACGTCGATGAGGCGGCCCGGGAACCGCTCGCCGAAGGGGAGCAGGCCGGTCGAGTCGGGCATGGCCGCGGTGATGGCGACGAGCTCCGGCCGCACCTCCGCCTCCTTGATCATCGCCTCGGTGAACGCGGCGGTGTAGCTGCCCGGCTTGGGCTGGCCGGGCCGATGTCGTGCAGGTGCTTGATCGGGTCGTTCTCCGCGGGCGCGTAGCCCGCGGCCCTTCTGCGTGACGACGTGGACGACGATCGGCCCGTCGTACGCGGTGGCGTTGCGCAGCGCCTTCTCGATGCCCTCGATGTCGTGGCCGTCGAACGGCCCCGTGTAGCGCACGCCGAGCGTCTCGAAGAACGCGGGCGGCTCGAACATCTCGCGCATCGCGGCCACGAACCCGTCGAGGCTCTTCTCCAGCTGGTGCCCCATCACGGGCACCTGGTGGAGGATCCGGTCGAGGCGGGCACGGTTCCGCAGGTAGCTCGGGTTGGCGCGGAGCCGGGCGAGGCTGTCGCCCAGCTTCGACACGGTGGGGGCGTAGGAGCGGCCGTTGTCGTTGAGCACGACGATGGCCCGCTTGCCGGAGTGCCCGAGGTTGTTCAGGCCCTCGAAGGCCATCCCGCCCGTCAGCGAGCCGTCGCCGATGACCGCGACCACCCGGCGGCGCTCGCCGCCCTCGGCCTCCTGGGCCACGGCCAGGCCGTGGGCGTAGCTGATGACGGTGGACGCGTGGCTGTTCTCGATCCAGTCGTGCTCCGACTCGGCCCGCGACGGGTAGCCGGAGAGGCCGCCCGCCTGGCGCAGCCGATCGAAGCTCCCGGCGCGCCCGGTGAGGATCTTGTGGACGTAGGCCTGGTGGCCGGTGTCCCACAGGAGGATGTCGCGCGGGGAGTCGAACACGCGGTGCAGGGCCAGCGTGAGCTCGACCGCGCCGAGGTTCGACCCCAGGTGCCCGCTCCCCACCGCCGAGACCGCGTCGACGATGAACTGCCGGATCTCCGTGGCCAGCTCGTCGAGCTGGGGGTAGGTCAGCTCTCGGAGGTCGGAGGGGCCCGAGATGGAGTCGAGGAGCATGGCGGGCCTCACGGTACCCGCCCCCGGGCGGCGGCCACCATGCGCGAGGTGTGACGGACGGCGGCGCCCCGCTCCCGCGCCCACCGATAGGTTGAGGGCCGTGCCTGGCATCGAAGAAGCCCGTTCGAAGGGCGCCTCCGCTGTCGACGCGGTGCGCGTCGGTCTGGCCGAGAAGGCCGCCGAGCTCCTCCGCCGCGACCCCGACCTGACGGGCACGGCGGTCGAGGTGGGGTTGGTCGACCGCGCCTGGCTCGAGGAGCCGGGCCAGCACAAGATGCGCACCGCACCGGCGCTCGACGTCGTGCAGCGCTTCCTCGAGCGGTCGGTCGAGCGGCGGCCCTCCACCCTCGGCGCCATCGGCCTCAACGCCCTCCAGCTCCTGTCGTACGACCACGACGCCGCCGCCGGTGACCCGGCGCCCACGCAGGTGTCGGTCGTCTTCACCGACCTGGAGGGGTTCACCCGCTACACGGCCAAGCGCGGGGACGAGGCGGCTCGCGCGCTGCTGGCCGACCACCACCGGGACGTGGGGCCGATCGTGCGCGGTCGCGGCGGCCAGGTGGTCAAGCGCCTGGGCGACGGGCTCATGCTCGCGTTCCCCTCCGCCGAGGCCGCGGTGTTCGGCGCCCTCGACCTCGTCGAGCTCGACCGCGCCCCTACGGCTGCGCGCGGGAGTCCACGCGGGAGAGGCGGTGCAGACCGCCGACGACCTCATCGGTCACGACGTGAACATCGCGGCCCGCGTGGCGGCGTCGGCCGTCGGCGGGCAGGTGCTCGCCACCGTCGCGGTGCGAGACGAGGTCGGCGAGCTGCGCGGCGTGGAGTTCGGCCGTGCCCGCCGCCGCTCGTTCAAGGGCGTCGGCGAGCCGATCAGCGTCTGCCCGGTCGAGCGCCTCGCCTGAGGCGCGCGGGTGGGCCGTCCGACCGTCGAGGAGGTGCTCGCGTACCAGGCCGACGCGTGCGCGAAGGCCGGCTCCGAGCTGTACGCGCGGATCCTCGACGGTGTGCTGGCCGACGTGCGCGCCGGCGGCCCGTGCGCCGCGCTCCTGGCCCGCCACGCGGAGGACCCGTTCGGCTCGGTGCTCGCGCTGCGCCTGCTCGGTGCGGTGCACCGGATCGTGCTCGAGGGCCGGGCCCCGGCCCTCGCCGCCTGCTACCCGTCGGTGGGCGGCGACCCGGCCGCCGGGGACGCCGCCGCCGTCTTCCTCGCGGTCGTGCGCGAGCACGGCGAGGAGGTGGCGCGGCGCCTGCACGACGGCGTGCAGACGAACGAGGTGGGCCGGTGCGCGCTGCTCGTCGGCGGCTACGCCGCGGTGGCCGCGCGGGCCGGCCTCCCGCTGCGGTCCTCGAGGCCGGCGCCAGCGCGGGGCTCAACCTGCGCTGGGACCGCTTCGCGTACGTGACCGGGGCGGGGAGGTACGGCGACCCGGGCAGCCCGGTGCGCTTCGAGGACATGTGGGAGGGGCCCGCCACCGGCCATGCCCGAGCTCGTTCGACGTGGCCGAGCGGCGGGGCTGCGACCGCCACCCCCTCGACCCCACCACCGAGGACGGCTACCGCACGCTGGCCGCGTACGTCTGGCCCGACCAGGTGCGGCGCCTCGAGCAGCCTCCGGGCCGCCGTCGACGTGGCCCGGCGGGTGCCGGCCGAGGTCGAGCAGGCCGACGCCGATCGAGTGGCTCGAGCAGCAGCTGGCCGTGCCCACGCCCGGTGTGGTCACCGTGGTGGTCCACTCGATCGTGCTGCAGTACCTGCCGGCCGCCCGCCGACCCCTGCTGGGGGCGACGGTGGCGGCCGCGGGCGCGCGCGCCACCGCCGAGGCACCGCTCGGCGTGGCTGCGGATGGAGCCCGCCGGCGACAAGGCCGAGCTGCGCCTCACGCGTGGCCGGGCGGCGACGAGGAGCTCCTCGCCACCGTCGGGCTTCCACGGTCGTCCGATCCGCTGGCTGGCACGCGGCTGACGACCAGCGCCGCCGCGTAGCCCGCGCCGAGGCAGAGCAGCCCGCCGACGCCGTCGATCCAGTAGTGGTTGCCGGTGACCACGATGCAGAACAGCGTGAGCACCGGGTAGAGCACGGCCAGCGACCTTGCGCCCACCGGCGCCGCAGCAGCGGCACGAGCACGAGCGCGCACCACGTCGACCAGCCGATGTGCATGCTCGGCATCGCCGCGTACTGGTTCGACACGTCCTTGTAGCCCTCGTTGCCGAAGGAGATCCACCCGCCGTAGCGGTCGACCGTGTCGACGTAGCCGTACCGGTCGCAGCCCGGGACCTGCTCGCCGGACGCGTGCCGCTTCGGCCGCCTCGGGGGCGTAGATCTGGCAGGCGCCGTACTCGCCCGGGTCGTCGAGCAGGCGCGGCGGCATGAGCGAGTAGGCGGCGAAGCCGACCACCGCCAGGCAGGTGGTGAAGGCGAGCGTGTTGCGCCACAGCGGGTAGCGCTCCTGGTCGCGGCGGAACAGCCACATCGAGCGCGCACGAGCGTCACGAGGAAGTGGGCGAGGCCGTAGTACACGTTCCACGCGCGGATGAGGCCCCGGCCGGGGAGGTCGAGGTACCAGCTCTGCACGGTGGGCTCGAAGTAGAGGTGCATCCAGTCCTCGACGTCGATGATCGTCCTTGGCGTGCCCGAAGGCGGGGCCCGGGTCGCCGCCGGCCGAGCCGAACCGGTTCCGCACCGACCGAGTACACGACGTACACGCGCGACGCCGTAGACGCACCTCGCGCCACCAGCGCAGCCGCCGGCTCGCGGGCGGCGGGCGGCGGCGTCCGTGGCGACGTCGGTCATGGGCACGTGGCTAGCCAGGCCGTGCAGGGTCACGCCGACGCAGGCGCGGCGTCGCTGGCGGCGTGGCGCGGGCGCGCCGCCGACGGCGAAGGCCGGGGCGCCGAGCAGGCTCACGCCGAGGTTGAGCAGGTACAGCAGCAGCCCGAGGGCGATGGCCTCCTCGGTGGCCACGCCGAGCGGGCCGAGGAAGAGCGACGAACGCGCCCTCGCGCACGCCGAGCCCGGAGATGCCGATCGGGAGCACCTGGGCGATGGCGACGGCGGGGAAGAACGCGAGCAGCGCGGTGAGGCCGGCGGTCTCGCCGAGGCCGAGGGCCTGGGCGGCGGCGACGGCGGCCAGCACCAGCACGAGCTGGTAGGCGAAGCCCGACGAGCAGCACGTTGAGCGCGGCGACGCCGGGTCGTGGCGCAGGCGGTCGAGGCCCGAGGTGCACGGCGCCGGCGAAGCGGCGCCAGCCGTCGCGGGCGGCGAAGCGGCCGCCGATGCGCTGGTCGGCGGCGGCGTACGAGCACGCCGACGAGCCCGAGCGAGCGTGGCGAAGGCGAGGCCGAGGGCGACGCGGGTGGCCGTGCCGAGGTGCTGCAGCGGCGGGTTCACGAGGAAGCCGACGACGCTGATGATCGGCAGCACGAGCCAGCCGGTGAGGCGCTCGAGCACGACCGAGGCGAACGAGCTGGGCGACTCGCCGGTCTCGCTGCGAGAGGCGGCTGACCCGCAGCACGTCGCCGCCGATGGTGGTGGGCAGCACGTTCGAGACGAACTGGCCCGCCAGGTAGTGCGACAGGAGGCGGCGGAGCCCGGCGTGGCAGGCCGAGGGCGTCGAGCACCTTCTGCCAGCGCAGGGCCGACAGCACGAGCGCCGAGAGGGTGAGGGCGGCGGACACGCACCAGCCAGAGGACGGTCCGGAGCGGTCAGCTCCGGGATGACCTCGTCGGTGTCGAACGTCGGGCACCCGCCACACGAGGACGGCCGAGCATCACGAGGCTCAGCCCGATCCGGAGCGCGAGGGAGACGGCCTGCTTCCTGGTCACCGCGCACCTCCTCCCACGCTGCGTCGGGCCAGGCTATCGCTGGGCCTCGCCGCCTGACGGTCGTCTTGTGACCACTCGCACGGTCCACGTGGCCGGCGCCGACGGCCCGTCGAGCTCTGCCATCGCCGAGGCCGGCGAGGGCGGCCGCCCGCTCCTCCTCGTCCACGGCTTCACGGGGGCCAAGGAGGACTTCACCGACTGGCTCGAGCCGCTGGCCGAGCGCGGGCTGGCACGTGGTCGCCCCCGACCAGCGGGGCCACGGCGCGAGCCCGAAGCCCGACCGACGCCGAGGCCTACTCCTTCGACGTGTTCGCCCTCGACCTGCTCGGCCTGCTCGACGCGCTCGGCTGGGCGTCGGCGGTCGCCCTCGGCCACTCGATGGGCGGGATGGTGGTGCAGACGGCGGTCGCTCCGGGCCCCCGAGCGGTTCGCGGCGCTCGTGCTCATGGACACCTCCCACCGGGCGCTCAAGGGCGTCGACCCCGGGGTCGTCGAGCTCGCGGGCGGCGCTCGCCCGCGACGAGGGGATGGCGGCGGTGCTCGAGGCCCAGGCGGCGATCGCGGGTCCGCGGCCAGCCCGCCCACGAGCGGCTGCTGGCCACCGGCCCGGCTACGCGGAGTTCGGCGACCGCAAGCTGCTGGCCTCGTCGCCCGCGCATGTACGCGGCGATGCTCCCCGCCATCACCGACCCGGACAGCCCGATCGACCGCCTCGACGACCTCCGCGGCGTCACGGTGCCCACGCTCGTGCTCGTGGGCGAGGAGGACCGGCCCTTCCTGAAGCCCTCGGCGCATGGCCGAGGCCATCCCGGGGGCCGAGCTGGCCGTGCTGCCCGACGCCGCCCACTCCCCGCAGTTCGAGGCGCCGACGGCTGGTGGGCCGCGCTGTCCGGCTTCCTCGACCGTCTGCTGAGCCGTCGGCCGCTACCGGGCCTTGTCGAGGAAGCGCTCGGTCTCGACGACGACCCGGGTGACCTTGCCGGCGGCCACGAGGCCGCAGGGGTCGTTGACCGTGACGGTGAACGTGAGCCGGCGGCCCTCGACCTTCTCGAGGGTGGCCTCGGCGGCGACCGAGTGCCGACCGAGGTGGGCGCGAGGTGGTCGACCTGCACGCGCATGCCCACCGTGGTCTGGCCGGCCGGGACCTGGTCGGCGACGGCGGCGAGGGCGGCCTCCTCGCACAGCGCGATCAGCGCGGGGCGTGGCCAGCACCGGGCACCTCGCCCGAGCGCATCGCCACCGCGGTGTCGGCGTCGGCGACGATCAGCTTGGCGCTGCCGTGCAGTCCGGGTCCGAGGGGCACCCGGGTACGATACGCCGCGCCCTGGCCGCCGGGACAAGGCGCCGCACCCCGACCCCGGAAGGAGCCCGCGTTGCTCGACGACGGCCTGATCCAGCGGACCCTCGACACCGCGCTGCGCACCGGCGGGCGAGCTGGCCGAGCTGTTCGTGGAGGACCGGCGCCAGCTCCAACGCGCGTGTTCGACGACGGCAAGGTCGAGAACCTGTCGTCCGGGCCGGGAGCGGGGGGCCGGGATCCGGGTCATCGTCGGTGACACCACCGGCTTCGCCCACACCGCCGACCTCTCCGAGGCCGGGCCTGGCCGAGGCGGCCGAGGCCGCCGCGGCCGCGGCCCGCTCGGGGGGCGGCGGCGTCCGCGAGGTCGCCCTCACCCGCCAGAGCTCGCCCCGCCCCAACGAGGTCGCCGTCCTCCCCGAGGACGTCGCCAAGGCCCGCAAGGTCGAGCTGCTGCGCCGGGCCGACGACGCCGCCCGGTCGACCGGCTCGGCCATCATCGCAGGTCACCGCCCGCTACGGCGACAGCCGCCGGCGGATCCTCGTCGCCAACAGCGACGGGCTGCTCACCGAGGACGACCAGGTCCGCACGCTCTTCACCGTCATGGCGGTGGCCTCGGGCGACACCGGCATGCAGACCGGCTACCAGTCGCTCGGCCGCACCGTGGGCTTCGAGCTGTTCGACACCTACGACGTCGACCGACCTCGCGCGCGAGGCGGCCGGCCGCGCGCTGCTGCAAGCTCGCCGGCCCGGCCCGCGCCGTCGGGCACGATGCCGGTCGTGATCGGCCCCGGCGGCGGCGGCGTGCTGTTCCACGAGGCGTGCGGCCACGGCCTCGAGGCCGACCTGGTGGCCAAGGGCGCGTCGGTGTTCGCCGGCCGCATCGGCGAGCGGGTGGCCGACCCGCGGATCACGCTGGTCGACGACGGCACGATGGCCGAGGAGTGGGGCTGCTTCGCCGTCGACGACGAGGGCAGCCCCGGCGGCCCGCAACGTCCTCATCGAGGACGGCATCCTCACCGACTACATGTGGGACCTGCTGCGCTCGCGCAAGGAGGGCCGGCCCCGCTCGGGCAACGGGCGCCGCCAGTCCTACAAGCACCTGCCGATGGTGCGGATGACGAACACCTACGTGCTCGCCGGCCCCGACTCGCCGGAGGACATCGTGGCCTCCACCCCGTCGGGCGTGTACGTGGCCCACCTCGGCGGCGGCCAGGTCAACACCGCCACCGGCGACTTCGTGTTCGGGATGACCGAGGCCTACCTGATCGAGGACGGCACGGATCACCGAGCCGATCCGCGAGGGCAACCTCATCGGCAACGGCCCCGAGGTGCTGGCCAGCATCGACGCCGTGGGCCACGACTTCGCGATGGGCAGCCCCGGCATGTGCGGCAAGGACGGCCAGGGCGTGCCCGTGGGCGACGGCGTGCCGACCCTGCGGGTGCCCGCCCTCACCGTCGGCGGCACCGCCTAGTGGCGCGCAGCCAGAGCTGCTCGACGTCGCCGCGCGGATCGCCGAGCGTGGCCGGGCCCGGCGAGCAGGTCGAGGCCTTCGTCGCCCGCAGCACGTCCACCACGGTCCGGGCCTACGGCGGCGAGGTCGAGTCGCTCACGCAGGCCAGCACCGCCGGCGTGGGCGTCCGCGTGATCGTCGACCACCGCGAGGGCTTCGCCTACGCCGGCACGCTCGACGAGGGCGTCGTGCTCGACGCGCTGGCCGAGGCGCGCGACAACGCCGACGTTCGCGCAGCCCGACGAGCACAACGGCCTGGCCGTGCCCGACGGCGTGCGCGGCGCCCGACCTCGACCTGTGGCGGCCCGGCCTGGCCGACGTGCCCGACCGCCGACAAGGTGGCGCTGGCGCTCGAGCTCGAGCGGGCCACCGTCGGGCCGCGACCCGCGGGTCACCGGCGTGCGCACGGCCGTGTTCAGCGACGGGCGGGGCGAGGGCGCGGTGGCCACGAGCACCGGCATCCGGGCCTGGGGCCGGGCCGAGCACGTGCCACCTCGATGGTGCAGGCCCTCGCCGTGCAGGACGGCGAGACGCAGATCGAGGCCGGCCTCTCCGTCGGGCCGCGACCTCGGCGACCTCGACGTCGACGAGGCCGCGGCCGACGCGGTGCTGCGCGCCACGCGCCTGCTCGGGTCCACGAAGCCGCCCACCCAGCGCGTCACGCTCGTGCTCGAGCCCCGCATGACCGCCACCATCCTCGGCATCGTCGGCGGGATGCTCAACGGCAGCGCGGTCATCAAGGGCCGCTCGCCGTTCGCCGACCGCGTCGGCGAGCAGATCGCCTCGCCGCTGCTCACCTTCGTCGACGACCCCACCGACCTCCGCTCGCTCGGCGCCGAGGCGTACGACGGCGAGGGGCTCGCCCACCGCCGCAACGCGCTCGTGGTCGACGGCGTGCTCCAGGGGTTCCTGCACAACACCTACACCGGGCCGCCGCTCGGGCACGGCGTCCACCGGCTCGGCCGCGCCGCGGGTTCTCGAGCACGCCCGGCGTCGGCGCGCAGGCGCTGGCGGTCGCCCCGGGCGCGGGCACGCCACGAGGAGCTCCTCGCCGGCGTCGACCTCGGCGTGCTCGTCACGTCGATGGCCGGGCCTGCACTCCGGGGTCAACCCGGTGTCGGGCGACTTCTCCGTGGGCGTCGAGGGCCTGATGGTGCGCGACGGCGCGCTGGCCGAGCCGATCCGCGAGGCCACCATCGCCTCCACGATGCAGCGGCTCCTGCTCGACATCGCGGCGGTCGGCGCCGACCTCGAGTGGCTGCCCGGACGGCACGCGGCGGCGTCACCCTCGTGATCCCCGACGTCGCCCTCTCCGGCACCTGAGCGCCACCACCGCACGCCGGATGCCGATCCTCCACGCCATCGTCCTCGGCATCACCCAGGGCCTGTCGGAGTTCCTCCCCATCTCGTCGAGCGGGCACCTGCGCCTCGTGCCGTGGCTGTTCGGCTGGGACGACTTCGCCGGGCGCCGACTCGCTCGAGAAGACGTTCGACGTCGCGCTGCACCTCGGCACGCTGATCGGCGCGATCGCCTACTTCCGCGCCGACATCGTGCGCTACGTCCGGGCCGGGCTTCCGCCGCGGCGCGCTGGCCACGCACGACGGGCAGCTGGCGTGGCTGATCGCGGCGTCCGACGCTGCCCGCCGCCGTCACCGGCGCGCTGTTCGCCGACGCGATCGAGCGCAACACCGGGCCACATCTGGCTCATCGCCACGATGCTGATCGTCGTTCGGCCTCGTGCTCGGCTGGGCCGACCGCCGCACCGGCGACCGCACCGATCGAGGAGGTCGGCCTCCGCGACGCGCGTGCTCATGGGCGTCGGCCAGGCGGTGGCCCTGCAGCCGGGCGTGTCGCGCTCGGGCGTCACGATGACGGCGGGCCGCGTCGCCGGGCCTCGAGCCGCGACGGCGCCGCCCGCTTCGCGTTCCTGATGAGCCTGCCCGATCACGCTCGGCGCGCTCGTGTTCAAGGGCGTCGACGTGGTGGGCGACGGCGGCATCCCGGACGGCTTCGCCGCCCCGTTCGTCTGGGGCATCGTGGCCTCCGGGATCACCGGCTGGTTCGCGGTGTGGGGGACGCTGCGGCTGCATCCGCACCGCGCACGCTTCGCCCCCTTCGTCGCCTACCGGGTGCTCGTCGGGCGGTCGCGGTGCTCGTGCTCTACGCCATCCGCTAGGCGCGCTCGCGCGGCCCGACGAGGGCGAGCGACGACGGCGCCCTCGGCCAGGGCGGCGGCCACGCGTGGCACGGCGCCCGGGACGACGGCGACGGTGACGGCGTGCTCGCCGACGTGCGACGACCAGCGCCGCCGGCCGCGACCACCGGCGGCCACCGCGCCGGCCGTCGTCGGCGGCCGACCGCGAGCGACATCGACGCGCTGGCCGACCTCGAGCGGGCGGGATCGCGCCGGCGTCGACCGGGACGGCCACCGCCCGGGTGCCCTCGCGGCAGCACGCGCGGCGACGCCCGCCGACGTCCGGCGCCGCCAGCCGGCGGCGCAGCGAGCACCTCGCCCGCGAGCACGCCGGACCGCACGACGCGGCCGGCTCGGCCACTCGCGCCATGGCGCCGTCGGGCACGCGCGGCCAGCGGCAGCGCGCCGGACCTCGGTGTCGCCCGGCGGCAGGACGTGGCCGGGCGGCAGGTCGCGGGTGGCGACCACCACGGGCCCGGCCCGTGCCCCACGCGGCGCGGGCGGCCTCGGCGCCGGCGCACGGACGGGGCCACACCCGCGGCCGCGAGCACCGCGAGCGCGACGACCAGGGCACGGCGGAGGCGGGGGCGCCGGCGCAGGGCCAGCGCGAACGGGACGCGGGCGAGGCAGGCCGGCGCGCCTCGGACGGGTCGGGCGCACGGGGCACCTCTCGGGGGACGGTGCGGGCGCCAGGGCTCGGCGGAGGCGGCGGCCGGGGCGCTAGGCTGCGCCTTGGTGCCGGCCTGCTTGCGTTGTCGGTCTTGCCGTCGGCCTTCTTGTCGGCCTTCGGCGTGTCCGCCGCGCCGGCCTCGAGTCGGACGAGGCGGCGGCGGCGCGCCGACGCCGGCGCCCTCGGACGAGGTGCCCGAGCCGCCGTCGGACGCTCGCGTTGGAGCCGCCGCGGCTGTCGGTCTTGTAGAAGCCGCTGCCCTTGAACGGGATGCCGACCGCGCCGAAGACCTTGCGCAGCTCGCCCCCGCAGGCCTCGCAGGTGGTGAGGGCGTCGTCGGTGAACGCCTGGACGACCTCGAGGTCGCTCGCCGCAGCCCTTGCACCGGTACTCGTAGGTGGGCACGACGTCCTCCGCGACACGCTGGCACTCGCCGGGGTCGAGTGCCAGCGTAGCGGCGGCCCGGACCGCAGCGCCATGCACGGCCGGTCGTACGCTGGGCCCGTGGACCTCGGGTGGGCGCTCGTCGTCCCCGCCTACCTGCTCGGCACCTTCCCCACCGCCCTGCTCGTGGGCCGCCGGGAGGGCCGCGACCCCACCCGCGAGGGCTCCGGCAACCCGGGCGCGTCGAACACGCTGCGCACGATGGGCCGCCGGGCCGGGCGCCCTCGTGCTGCTCGGCGACCTCGGCAAGGGCGCCGCCGCCACCGGCGGCCGGGTGGGCGCTGGCGGGCGCGGCCCGTCGGGGTGGCCTGCGGGCTGGCGGCCGTGCTCGGCCACGTCGCCCCGGTCACCCGGGGGTTCCGCGGCGGCAAGGGCGTGGCCACCGGCGCCGGGATGGCGCTCGTGCTGCTGCCCGTGCCGGCGTGGTCCTCGGCGTGCTGTGGGCGCTCGTGGTGAAGGTCACGCGGGTGGCGGCGGCCGGCTCGCTGGCCGTGGCCGTCGGGCCTGCCGGTGGCCGCGGCGGTCGTCGGGCCGCCCGGCGGGGAGGTGGCGGCGCTTCGCCGCCTGCGGCGCGCTCGTGCTCGTCCGCCACCGGGACAACCTCGACCGGCTGCGCCGGGGCGACGAGGCGACGCTGCAGGCGCCCACCTCGTCGGGCCCACCGACCGGGGATCGGGTAGAACCGCCGCGCATGACCCCCGTCCGCAAGGCCGTGATCCCCGCCGCCGGGCTCGGGCACGCGCTTCCTGCCCGCCACCAAGGCGCAGCCGAAGGAGATGCTGCCGGTCGTCGACAAGCCGGCCATCCAGTACGTGGTCGAGGAGGCCGTGCGCTCGGGGATCGACGACATCCTCATCATCACGGGCCGCGACAAGCGCAGCCTCGAGGACCACTTCGACCGCCGCATCGAGCTCGAGCACGAGCTCGACTCGAAGGGCAAGCACGACCTGCTCGACCGACGTGCGGACCTCGCCGACCTGGCCGACATCCACTACGTGCGCCAGGGCGAGCCGCTCGGCCTCGGCCACGCGGTGTCCGTGGCCCGCAAGCACGTCGGCGACGAGCCCGTTCGTGGTGATGCTCGGCGACGACATCATGGACGAGCACTCCACGGTGCTGTCCGAGATGATCGAGACGCACGAGCGCACCGGCGTCGTCGGTGATCGCGTGCAAGGAGTTCCCGCCCGAGCAGATCAGCCTGCTACGGCTGCGTGGCCTACGAGCCCGCCGGCGACCGCCTGCTCAAGGTCACGGGCCTCGTCGAGAAGCCGAAGCGCCGAGGAGGCGCCGTCGTCGTGGGCCGTGCTCGGCCGCTACGTGTTCACGCCGGGCATCTTCGAGGCGCTCGACGCAAGGTGCAGCCCGGCGCGGGCGGCGAGATCCAGCTCACCGACGCCATCGGCCGCCTCCTCGCCACCGAGGACGTGTTCGGCTACACGTTCGACAAGGGCCGCTACGACGTCGGCAACAAGCTCGACTACCTGCGGGCCACCGTCGAGCTGGCCCTCGCCCGCGACGACCTCGGCCCGGAGTTCCGCGCCTGGCTGGCCGACTACGTGCGGGACCAGGGCATCGTCTGGGCGTGATCCCCCTCGACGAGGCGCCGCGCCCACGTGCTCGAGCGGGTCGCGCCCCTGCGCGCCGCGCTCGCGTCGCCGATCGGCCGACGCGGTCGGGCCTCGTGCTGGCCGAGGCCGTCACCGCGCCGGAGGACGTGCCGCCGCTTCGCGAACACGGCGATGGACGGCTACGCGGTGCAGGCCGCGGACACGGCCGGCGCCGTCCGAGCGGCGCCCGGTGCGCCTGCCCGGTGGTGGCCGAGGTGGCCGCCGGCCACCCCGCCGACCGTCCGCTCGAGGCCGGGCGAGGCGATGCGCATCTTCACGGGCGCGCCGATGCCCGACGGCGCCGACGCGATCGTGATGGTCGAGCGCACCGAGCGCCTCGACGACGGCGCGGCGGTGGCGATCCAGCGTCGAGGTCGCCGCCGGGCCTCCACGTGCGGCCCGCGGGCGACGACCTGCGCGCCGGCGACGCGGTGTTCGCCGCCGGCGAGCGTGCTCACGCCCGGGCACCTCGGCGTGCTCGCCGGCATCGGCGCCGCCGAGGTGCTCGCCCACCCGCGGCCGCGCGTCGGCGTGCTGTCGACCGGCGACGAGCTCGTGCCCGCCGGGCGAGCCGCTCGGCCCGGGCCAGATCCGCGACTCGAACCGCCTCACGCTGCTCGCGCTCGTGGCGCGAGGCCGGCGGCGACCCGGTCGACCTCGGGCTCGTCGCGCGACGACGAGGCCGCGATCACCGCCGCGCATCGAGGCCGGCGCGGCGACGTGCGACGCTCGTGCTCACGAGCGGCGGCGTGTCGATGGGCGACATCGACCTCGTGAAGGTCGTGCTCGACCGCATCGGCGACATGCGCTGGATGCAGATCGCGATCCGCCCGGCCAAGCCGTTCGCGTTCGGGCTGGTGGGGGAGCGGGGCACGCCGGTGCTCGGCCTGCCGGGCAACCCCGTGTCGTCGATGGTCAGCTTCGAGCTGCTGGCCCGCCCCGCGCTGCGCGCAGCGGGCCGGGCACGCGCGACGTGCTCCGGCCGATCACGCCCGCGGTGGCCGGCGAGCCGTTGCGGCCGGCAGCCCGACGGCAAGGTGCACTTCGTCCGCGTCGTCGTGGCGCGGGACGGCGACGGGTCGCCTCGTGGCGCGCTCGGCCGGCGGCCAGGGCTCGCACCACCTCACGGCGATGGCCCGGGCCGACGGCCTGGCCGTGCTCCCCGACGGCGACGGCGTCGGCCGCGGGCGACCCGGTCGACGTCCTCCTCCTCGGGGCCGTGACGGCCCGGCACGCTCGGTAGCCTGGGCCGATGGTGCGAGTCGCCGGCCGCTCGTCGACTGCGTTCGGGCGCGTCCACCGCGACCTGCGCATCTCGGTCACCGATCGCTGCAACTTCCGCTGCACCTACTGCATGCCGGAGGAGGGCCTGCACGTGGCTGCCCCGCGAGGAGCTGCTCACCTTCGAGGAGGTCGAGCGCATCGCCCGGCTGCTCGTCGAGCGCCACGGCATCCGCTCGATCCGCCTCACCGGCGGCGAGCCCACCGTGCGGGCCCACCTGCCCGTGCTCGTGCGCCAAGCTGGCCGCGCTGCCCGTCGACCTGGCGCTCACCACCAACGGCGCCACGCTGCGGTCGGTGGCCGCCGAGCTGGCCGCCGCCGGCCTGCGCCGCGTCAACGTCTCGCTCGACACGCTGCAGCCCGAGCGCTTCGCCGAGCTCACCCGGCGCGACGAGCTGGGCGACGTCCTCGCCGGCATCGACGCGGCGCTCGCGGCCGGGCTGGCGCCCGGTGAAGGTCAACGTCGTGGTGCTCGCCGGCGTGAACGACGACGAGATCGTCGACCTCGCCCGCTACGGCCGCGACCGCGGCGTCACGGTGCGGTTCATCGAGTTCATGCCGCTCGACGCCGACGGCGGCTGGCGGCGGCGACCAGGTCGTGTCCCAGGCCGAGATCCTCGCCCGCATCGACGCGGTG
Organism: uncultured Microthrixaceae bacterium; assembly: GCA_963806205.1. Lineage (GTDB taxonomy): Bacteria > Actinomycetota > Acidimicrobiia > Acidimicrobiales > VFJN01 > VFJN01. The sequence continues at coordinate 610,109 of CAWDXF010000003.1, read as the reverse complement.
TTCCCGCTCGAGCCGATCGCGCCGGGGCAGCGAGCCGGCCGAGCGCTTCCGCTACCTCGACGGGCTGGGCGAGGTCGGCGTGATCCCGAGCGTCACCGAGCCGTTCTGCGAGCAGTGCGACCGGATCCGCCTCACCGCCGACGGCCAGCTCCGCAGCTGCCTGTTCAGCCTCGAGGACCACGACCTGCGGGGCGTCCTGCGCTCCGGTGGCGCCGACGACGACCTCTCCGCCGCCGATCGAGGCCTGCGTCGGCGCCAAGTGGGCCGGCCACGCCATCAACCAGGTCCAGTTCGTCCGCCCCCGGCGCTCGCATGTGCCAGATCGGCGGCTGAGCCGGCCCGGCGCCAGTAGACTCCCGGCCATGTCGGACCGTGGCCTCACCCACCTCGACCCGCTGGGCCGGGCCCGGATGGTCGACGTCACGCCCAAGGAGCCCAGCCACCGCCGGGCCGTGGCCCGGGCCCGGGTGCACATGCAGCCCGACACCACGGCGCTCGTGGCCCGGGGCGCGGTCACCAAGGGCGACGTGCTCGCCGTGGCCCGGGTGGCCGGCATCCAGGCGGCCAAGCGCACGTCGGACCTCATCCCGCTGTGCCACCCGCTCCTGGTCGGCGCCGTCCTCGTGAACTTCCGGATCGAGGACACCTGGATCGAGGTCGAGGCCTCGGTCGACACCGTCGACCGCACCGGCGTGGAGATGGAGGCCCTCACGGCCTGCACGATCGCCGCGCTCACGATCTACGACATGTGCAAGTCGGCCGATCGCAGCATGGTGATCGGCGACGTCGCCCTCTGGGAGAAGACCGGGGGCCGGTCCGGCACCTACCGGCGCCCCCTGGCCGATCGACGACGAGGACCTCGGGCCTCTGACGGAGCCCGAAACATGACCCTGACCAGGGCCGTTGCGCCTCGGTGGCGACCGTCGTCGGTTCGTAGTACAACCGTAACAACCGCCCGCGGGCCGTCATGGTCCGGGACGGGCGGAGAACCCACCCACCCCGACCGCCCCGGGCCGCCGAGCATCCACCGCTGCTCAGCTGGCGCCAGGTACGGTCCCGAGCGTACGAAGGACGGCGACGGAAGCGTGACAACCTTGCTGGTTCTCGTCATCTTGGGGCTGATCTGGGCGGCGGTGCTGGTCCCGCCCTACCTGCAGAACCGACGAGAGCACCGTCCTGGCGATTCGATCGCCTCCTTCCGCCACCAGCTCTCCGTCCTCGAGCGCGCCACCCCCGAGGGCCGGGCCCGGTCGGTCGCCCGCCTCGACGCCCGCCGCGAGTGGGCCGCCGCCGCAGATCGGCCTCGCCCCGCGGTCAGCCACCCGCCCGCCCGTACCACCCGATGACCCGCGCCACCGCCGCCCGCCGGGCCGGCGTGCGCAAGCGCCGCCGTGACGTGTTCCTCACGCTCCTCGGCGCCGTCGGCGTCACCTTCCTCCTCGCCGTCGCGCATGGGCGGCATGGTGTGGATGCTCCACCTGCTCGTCGACGTCGCGTTCATCGGCTTCGTCGGCGATGCTCGTGAAGCTCCAGCAGGAGACCGCCGAGAAGGACATCAAGGTGCGGTTCCTCGAGCCGGCGCCGCTCCGCTCGGTCGAGCAGCCCCTCCTGCGCCGCGTCGGCAGCTGACCTCGAACTGTCCGCTCGCGCGGAGGAGCGGCAGCGCTAGCCTGACCGTCTCCCTCTGGGGGTGTAGCTCAGCTGGCTAGAGCGCTTCGGTCGCATCGAAGAGGCCGTGGGTTCGAATCCCATCACCTCCACCATGAAGAGATCAGATGCGGGCGACTGGCGTGCCGCGACCCTCAACAGGATGCGCAAGCTCATCGAGGAGGCCGACCGCGACGTCGTCGAGGAAGTGAAGTGGGTCAAGCCGTCGACCCCGGGCGGCGTCCCCACGTGGTCGCACCACGGGCTCATCTGCACCGGCGAGACCTACAAGGAGTACGTGAAGCTCACCTTCGCCAACGGTGCGTCGTTGGACGACCCCGCCAAGCTCTTCAACTCGAGCCTCGGCGGGAGCACGAGGCGCGCGATCGACATCCGCGAGGGCGAGACGGTCGACGCCCGTGCGTTCAAGGCGCTCGTCAAGGCTGCGGTCGCCTTCAACACCCTGAAGGCGAAGGCGAAAGGATCGAAGTAGCCAGCCCGGCGTTGTAACCTCCTCCACGTTCTGGCGAACGCCGGCGGGGCGTCGAATCCACGGAGCCGGCATGTCGAACGTGCGCAGCAGGTGGAGCAACAGGAGCAAGCGGACCGGTGGGATCCTCGTCGGCTGCATGGGCCTCGCGTCCCTGGTCCTCACCTTCGCTCCCATCTGGGCCAGCCCCGCAGCGGCGGCGCTCGAGGACGTCGACGTCGGCTTCGACCCGACGCACGGCGACCCCAACATCCAGGTCGTCTTCACGATCACGGGATGTCGGGATGATGTTGATACTCCGCTCGGATCCGGGCTGGACATCTCCATCGAGATCGATGTCCACCTGGACCAGGGAACTGGCCTCGACCGTGTCGTGGTGCCGGCCAACGCGCAGAACACGTACACCTACCTGCTCCCACCGGAGATCGATCACGACGAGGGGAGCTTCGGCCTGGGACCCGCCTACCCCGTCTACGTCGGGTGCGTCGAGGTGGGCGAGACGGAGTTCGAGGTGGGCCAGTTCGGCACGTTCACCTACGACCGCATCGTGACGACGACCGGACGTCCCACGACGACCTCGACCTCCTCGACCACGACCACCACGCTGCCGGCGAGCACGTCCTCGACCAGCTCCTCCACGACGACGAGCACCACGCAGCCCGGCGCGACGTCGTCCACCACGGCAGGCGGCTCGTCCTCGACGAGCACCAGCACGACGCAACCTGCGAGCACGGCCTCGACCGCGTCCAACGTCACCTTCTTCACCGGCGCCACCAGCTCGACCACGAGCACGCTGCCGTTGCCGTGCGCGGTGGAGGACCCGACGCCGCAGGCAGGCCAGCGGATGGCCGTCGCCTGCACGGGCCTCCCCCCCAACAGCACCGTCGCCATCGAGCTGTTGTCGGCTCCGGTCGGTCTCGGCACGATCACCGCCAACGCCCAGGGCGCCGCCAACGGCAGCGTGACGATCCCAGCCGGCACGTCCAACGGGGCGCACGAGCTCCGCTTCACCGCCAGGGGCCCCGACGGTGCCGTCTTCGTCACCTCGGTGGGCATCGACGTCGGGGGGGTGGGCGGCGGCGGCGGGTCCTCGGTCGGGACGACCATCCCGCGCACGGGCGAGGACAGCTGGTCGATGTTGCGAATCGGCCTGCTGCTGGTCGGCTTCGGCCTCCTGGCGCTGGGCCGGTCCCAGCTGGTGGCGGCCGGCGCCGAGAGCTCGCCCGCGGCCTGACCGGCGGCCGCCTTTGGGCCCGGCTAGGTCCTGACGTGGGCCTCCACGCGGTCGAGGATGCGCGACACGGCGTCGACGAGCTCGTCGAGGACCGACTCCTCGCTCGTGAGGGGCGGGGCGATCACCAGCATGGTGGCGCCGCGGTCGTCGGCCCGGATCAACAGGCGCTCCTCCCAGATCCACCGGGTGAGGAGGCCGCCGAGCAGCTCCGCCGACTGCGCGGCGGTGAGCGCAAGGCCCTTGGCGCGGCTCTGCGTGAGCTCGATGGCGTAGAAGAACCCGCACCCGCGGATCTCCCCGATGCAGTCGTGCGCCTGCGCGAGGCCGTCGAGCCGTCCGAGCAGGGCCGGCTCCTTGCGGCGCACCCGGTCGGGGATGCGCTCCCGCTCGAGGGCGTCGATCGTGGCGACGGCCACCGCCGCGGCCACCGGGTGCGCGCCGAAGGTCGATCCGTGCAGGAACGACCCCATGCTCGAGGCCGTGATGGCCTCGACGACCGCGTCCGTCGTCACCACACCGCCCATCGGCACGTACGCCGACGTCACGCCCTTCGCGAAGGTCATCAGGTCGGCCCGAGCCCCGAACCGCTCGCCGCCCCAGCGGGCGCCCACGCGCCCGAACCCGGTGATGACCTCGTCCGCGCACAGGAGCACACCGTGCTTGTCGCAGATGCGGCGCAGCTCCTCCCAGTACCCGCGCGGCGGCACCAGCGCGCCGCCCCCGTTCTGCACCGGCTCGGCCAGCACCATCGACACCGTGTCGGGGCCGGCAACGAGGATCTCCTCCTCGAGCGCGGCGGCCGGGTCGTCGACCTCGCGCGTGTTCGGCGCGTGCACGACGTCGTGCAGGAGCGGCTCGAACGGCGCCCGCAGCTTCGGGATGCCCGTGGCGGAGAGGGCGCCCAAGGTGGTGCCGTGGTAGGCCCAGCGCCGCGCGACCACCGTGGTCCGCCGCGGCTCCCCGTTGGCCACGTGGAAGCACCGCGCCAGCTTGATCGCCGACTCGACGGCCTCCGAGCCGGAGGACACGAAGAACACGCGGTCGAGGCCGTCCGGCGCATACCGCGTCAAGGCGTCCGCCGCGGCCGCTGCGGCCGTGTGGGTCATGCCCCAACACGGACCGAACGGCAGGCGCGCGGCCTGCCCGGCCATCGCCTCCACGAGGTCCGTGCGGCCGTGACCGAGGTTGTTGCAGAACAGCCCGGACAGCCCGTCGAGGAACCGCTCGCCGTCGACGGTCCACACGTACGCCCCGTCACCGCGGTCGAGCATCGGCCACCCGTCGCCGGCCCAGATCGACTCGGGGGTGAAGTGCGGGATGAGGTGGTCGCGCGCGGCGGTCCTCGCGGTGGTGGCCATGCCTCAGTCTGCACCTGATCCCCGGCAGCCGGTACGGTGCCCGGCGGGGGTGATGCACATGACGTTCGGACGGGTGCTCGCGATGGGGTGTGCGGCGGTGGCGCTGCTCGGAGCGTGCGGCGACGACGATGACGACGCCGTCGACGGGACGACGATCGAGGAGGGCGCGGACCCCGTGGTCCTCGCGGTGGCCGACTTCACCGGCGCCGCCGAGGTGCCCGGGCCGGGACAGGAGGGCGCCGGCGGCACCGTCGAACGCCTCGAGATCGTCGGCTCGGACCTCTGCACCCGCTTCGCGGTGTCGGGGCTCGACAGCCCTGCCGTGGCGGCGCACCTCCACGACGGCGGTTCCACCGAGGCCGGCCCGGTGGTGGTGAACCTGGGTGACCCCGCCGACGCCGCCGCAGGGAGCTGGGACACCTGCGTCCCGATCGACGACGCCACGAAGGCCGCGGTGACCGCGGACCCCGCGGGCTACTACCTCAACGTCCACACCGCGACCTTCCCCGACGGCGCGGCGCGGGCCCAGCTGGCCGCCGGCTGACGTGGTGCCGGCCGGCGAGCCGGACGCCGTCGACCCGGCGGTCCCCGCAGCCGAGGCTGCGGTGGCGGAGGCACAGGCGAGCACCTTCGGGCAGCTCCTCCGCCGCGGCGCGCCGCGGTTCGGCAACGACGCGCTCGCGCCGACGCTCGCGTTCTACCTCGGCTACCGGTCGGTCGGCCTCGAGGTCGGGATCGTGTTCGCGGCGGTCGTGGCCGTCGGTGCGTGGCTGCGGGCGAAGCGGCAGGGCCGCACGGGGCTGCTGGCGTGGCTGACGCTGCTCGTGGTCGTGATCCAGGGCGGTGCGGGACTGCTGGCCGACGACGCCCGCGCGTTCGCGGCGCCGCAGGTGCTCACCGGCCTCGGTTGGAGCTTCGCCTTCCTCGGCTCGGTGGCCATCGGCCGGCCGCTGGCGGGACTGTTCGCGGGTGAGTTCTACGACTTCCCCGACGAGGTGCGGGTGTCGCAGACCTTCCGTCGCGTGTTCAGCACCGTGTCCCTCGCGTGGGGCGGCACGTTCCTCGTGCGAGGCGGCCTCCGGATCGTGCAGCTCCGCAACGAGGACCTCGACAGCTTCATCGTGGTCAGCCTCCTCACCGGTTTCCCGGTGACCCTCGCGCTCATGAGCTGGTCGATCTGGTGGGCCCGGCGGGCCTTCGCCCGAAGCGAGGAGTGGGGCTGGGCCCTCCAGCCCGACCCGGGCTGAACCACCCGCCGGTAGCGTCCGTCGGGTGCGGCGCCCGCAGCTCGACCTCGTGGCGCTCCGGGCCGAGCTGGTGGTCGCGGGCGTCGACGGGCTCGTGGTCGACGATCTGCGGGCCGAGGACCTCGACCGGCTCGACTGGTCGGGGTCGCGCGCCCACCTCCGGTCGGTCGCCCGCCAGCTGGAGCGGGCGGCGACCGGTGAGGTCGAGTACCTCGTCGTGCGAGCCCCGGGCGGCGACCCCGTCGCGAAGGGCGGCATCGACTACGCGGTGCAGGTCCGCCTCGGGGTCATCTGGCAGGTGGTGATCCACGAGGCCGTGCGCGGGGTCGGCATCGGCACGCGGCTCCTCGCCGTGGCCGAGGCGCGCGCCCGGGCCCGCGGGTGCCGGATGGCCGCGCTGTCGGTGGAGGTGGACAACCGGCGCGCCGCGCGCGCTCTACGAGCGCCTCGGCTACGCCGCGGTGGGCACCCGCGCCACCGGGTGGGAGGTCGACGAGGGCGACGGCACCACCGGGTGGTACACGACCGAGGTGGTGGACCTCGAGAAGCCGCTGTGACCTAGGGACCGTCGGGGTTCGGCAGCCCTGAGGCGAGGACCAGGCGGTGGATCCCCGGCAGGACCTCCTCCTGGTCCTCCAGCGTGCCCTCGCCGACGGGGGACACGCAGGCGCCGGGGTCGTAGGCGGAGAGCGTGAGGATCACCAGCACGTCGCCGCGGATCCCTGCCCACTGGACGGTGCGCTCGGTGTCGGGTGACGCCGAGCGCGCCACCGGAGAACCCGTAGCGCCGGGCCGGGCCGTCCGGGCAGCTCGAGGGGCTCGATCGGTTCGGCCTCCACCCGGTACTCCTTGCCGCAGCCGGCTCGGCGATCGGCGAGGAAGTCGTCCACGAACCGCGCCGCGTGCGCGTTGAGGTTGCGATCGGGCGGCGCCTGGAAGCGGAACAGCTCGACGATGCCGCTGCGCCCGTCGGGGTGCTCGAAGCAGAGCGTCGGGTCGTTGCCGGCGCACTCCCGGAGCACCCATCCACCGCCGAGCGGGACCTCCTGGTTGGGGTGCCACCAGTCGAAGTCCGTCGGCATCGTCGGCAGCGTGGTGGAGGTCGACGTCGTCGAGGGCGGGGCGGCCGTGTCGTCGTCGTCGCCGCAGGCCGCGGCGCCGAGGAGCAGCGCGAAGGCGACGAGGCCGGGGCCGACGAGGCGCGGGTGACGGTGCTGCATCGGTGCATCGTCCCCGATCCGGGCCGCCGGCGGGAAGCCGGGCCACCAGCGCTCGGGTGGGGTGCCGCCCGCCGGCACCCCACCGAGGCACTGGCACACCCAGCCGACGCCGGGATCGAACGGTCAACAGCTGGGGGGCTGCCGGCGGGTGACAAACGCCCTTGTCCGGGTTCAGATTGCAACAACACCACGCATCTGTTGCAGTGTGGCATCCTGGTCCCGGTGACCACGGCGACCTCGGTCCTCAGCGAGCTGCCCGGCCTGGCGGCGGGGCTCCCGGCCCCGCCTGCGGCCCTGGACCCGGTCCTGGACGCCGCCACGGCGTGCTTCGCCCGGCACGGCGTGCGGCGCACGTCGGTCCAGGACGTCGCCCGCGAGCTGGGGGTGGACCGCACCACGGTGTACCGCCAGGCCGGCAACGTCGACCGGATCGTGCGGCTCCTGATGGCACGCGAGCTCCACCGGCTGCTCGAGGCGCTGCCCGAGAGCCTGCTCGGGCTGCGCGGCCCCGCGGTCGTGGTCGACGTCGTCGCCACGGTGGTGGCCTACGGGCGCAACCACCCGGTGCTCGCCAAGGTGGTGGCCGACGAGCCGGAGATGATCGGCCCCTTCCTCGTGACCGAGGCGCCGGCGCTGCTCGACCAGATCGCCGCGCTGATCGCGCCCGTGCTCGCCGCCGCGATGGAGGCGGGCGAGCTGGCCGAGCGCGATCCCGAGGCGGTGGCCCAGCTGCTGGTCCGCCTCTGCCTGTCGCTCCTGCTGGCCCCGCCGCCGGGCGACGTCGCCGCGGTGCTCGCCGAGCTGCTCGTCCCCGCCCTCACCCCCCAGGAGGCCCGATGACCGCCGTGCTGCACGATCCGCTCCCCGCGACGAGGCACCCGACGACGGCGTCGTCGTCGACCTGGGACGCGTCGGTCCGCAGGACCTGGCCCGCCTCGTGGAGATCGTGACGGTGCTGGCCCGCCACGGCCTCGTCACGGTCGCCCGCACGGGTCGCACCTTCGTCCTGCACCCGCGCCGGCAGCCGCCGCGCGCGCTCGCGGTGTCCCTGCGCCGGAGCTTCGCGGAGCTCGGTCCGACGTTCATCAAGCTGGGCCAGGTCGTGGCCTCGAGCCCCGGCCTCTTCCCGGCGGTCCTGGCCACCGAGATGCGCCGGCTGCTCGACGACGTGCCCCCCGAACCGACCCGCCGGATCCGGCGCACGGTCGCCCGCGAGCTGGGCGCGCCGATCGACCACCTCTTCGAGTGGTTCGACCCCACCCCGCTCGCCGCCGCCTCGGTGGCCCAGGTGCACCGCGCCCGGCTGCACGACGGCCGGGAGGTGGTCGCGAAGGTCCGGCGGCCGCACCTGCGCGGGCGCGTGGAGCGCGATCTGCGCCTGCTCCGGCTGCTGGCCGGTGCGCTGGGGCGCATGGGCGCGCTCGGCGAGGTCGTCAACCCGGTCGCCATCGTCGAGGACCTCGCGCGCTCGATGCACGAGGAGCTCGACTTCCGGCGCGAGGCGCGCGACATGGCGACCTTCGCCGAGAACCTGGCCCGCTTCGGCACGAACGAGCGCACCGTCGTGCCCGAGCTCGTCGACGGGCTGGTGGGGGAGCGGGTGCTGGTGATGACCTACGTCGAGGGCCGTCCGGTCGACCACGGCGACGCGCTGCGGGCGGAGGGCCACGACCTCACCGAGCTGGTGCGCATCGGGGCGCGGGCCTGGATCGAGGGCGCGCTCGTGCACGGCCTCTTCCACGGCGACATGCACGCCGGCAACCTGTTCGTCACCCCCGACGGCAAGGTGGCCTTCCTCGACTTCGGGATCATGGGCCGGCTCGACGACCCGACCCGGGCCGTGCTCCGGCGGCTGCTGCCGGCCGTGATGATCGACGGCGACCACCGCGCGGTGATGGCCGCGATCGCCGACCTCGGCGCCGTGCACGGGAAGGTCGACCTCGACCGGGCCGCGTCGGACGTGGCCGCCCTCCTCGAGCCGCTCGTGCAGAAGCCGCTCGGCGAGGTGAGCTACGGCGAGGTGCTCGCGCACGTGCTGCAGGTGGCCACCGAGCACCACGTGCGCCTGCCCCGCGAGCTGGTCGCGCTGGTCAAGCAGCTCCTCTACATCGAGCGCTACGTGAAGGACCTGGCGCCCGACTACCGCATGTTCGCCGACCCCGGGGTGCTCGAGCACCTCCTCGACCGGCCGGAACGGGCGCTGGAGGCGCCCCGCCTCGCGCGCGGCCGCGCACCACCCCGTTGCCGGGCGAACCGGGTGGCGTGGCCGTGCCCCGTGCGGGTGGGGTGCAGTTCTCGTGGCGCTACGACGGAGGGCGCGGCGACCTCACCAAGCTGTACAGGAAGGCGAAGCGCTCGCAGTGGAACGCGTCGACGGACGTCGACTGGACCATCGACGTCGACCCGCTCGACACGGGCGGGCTGGCCGACTACCTGCCGCTCGTGGCGGCGAGCTCCTTCGAGCGCTTCAGCCCGCGCGAACGGGCGGAGGCCGCCTACCAGTTCAACGCGTGGATGACCTCGCAGTTCCTCCACGGCGAGCAGGGCGCGCTGCTCGCCACGGCGAAGCTGGTGGAGCAGGTGCCGTGGGTCGAGGCCAAGCACTACGGCGCCACGCAGGTCATGGACGAGGCCCGCCACGTCGAGGTGTACGCCGCGCTACCTGCAGGAGAAGCTCGAGCTCACCTACCCGATCAACGACAACCTGCAGCAGCTCCTCGAGCTGATCATCGCCGACTCGCGGTGGGACGTGACCTACCTCGGCATGCAGATCATCGTCGAGGGCATCGCGCTCGGCGGCCTTCGGCCTGATCCACCAGTACTCGACCGAGCCGCTGATCAAGGAGATCACGCGGTACGTGATGGCCGACGAGGCCCGCCACGTGGCGTTCGGCGCGCTCTCGCTGGCCGGCGTGTACGACCGAGATGACTGGAGCCGAGCGCCGGGACCGCGAGGACTTCGTGGTGGAGGCGGCCTGGCTGATGCGGGACCGCTTCCTCGCCACCGAGGTGTGGGAGCGCCTCGGCATCCCGCTCGACGACGGGCTGCGGGACTCCGCCACCTCGCCGATGGTGCAGCTCTTCCAGCGGATCCTCTTCGCCAAGATCACGCCGAACCTGCGCAAGATCGGCCTGCTCACCCCGGAGCTGACCGGGCGCCTGGTGGCCATCGGCGCGATGGCCCCGGACGACCTGACCGCGGTCCAGTAGCCCGGCACTACATTCCGCCGGGCATGGAGCTGTACGCGCCCTACCCGGACCTGACCTTCGACCGGCCGTCGCCGGGGGTGCTGCGCATCACGCTCGACAGCCCCGGCCTGAACGCGGTCGACCATGCGGTCCACCGCCAGCTGGCCGACGTGTGGCGCACCGTGGACCGCGACCCCGACACCAACGTGGCCCTCCTCCAGGGCGCCGGCCGCGCGTTCTCCGCCGGCGGCAGCTTCGAGCTGATCGAGTCCACGATCACCGACTACGCCGCGCGGGTGCGCGGTGCTGCGCGAGGCGCGCGACCTCGTGTTCAACGTCATCGACTGCTCGAAGCCGATCGTGTCGGCCATGCACGGCCCGGCGGTGGGAGCGGGCCTGGCCGCGGGCCTCCTGGCCGACGTGTCGGTCGTCGGCCCGCACCACCCGGATCATCGACGGCCACACGCGGCTCGGCGTGGCGGCCGGCGACCACGCCGCCATCTGCTGGCCGCTGCTGTGCGGCATGGCCAAGGCCAAGTACCACCTCCTCACGTGCGAGGAGCTCAGCGGCGAGGAGGCCGAGCGCATCGGCCTCGTGTCCCTCTGCGTCGACGACGACCAGGTCCACGCCGAAGGCGCTCGAGGTGGCCGAGCAGCTCGCCCAGGGCGCGCAGTCGGCCATCCGCGTGGACGAAGCAGGTGCTCAACGGCTGGTACCGCAGCCAGACCGCGATCTTCGACGCGTCGCTCGCCTACGAGTTCCTCGGCTTCGGCGGGCCCGACGCGGCGCGAGGGCCTCGCCAGCCACCGGAGAAGCGCCCGCCGCGGTTCGACGGTCCCACCAGCGAGTAGCCGTCCGTTCACCCGCCCGTCCGCCGGGGGCCGCCGGATCGCCACCGGCCCCCGGTAGCGTCGACCTGTGACCGTGACACCCGACCCCGTCGACCTCGACCGCGCCATGGTGTTCGAGCGGGTCTTCAACGTCCGTGACCTCGGCGGCCTCCGCACCGTCGACGGCACCCGCGTCCGGCGAGGGCATGGTCTACCGGGCCGACGGCGTCAACCGCATCGAGGGCGAGGACCTCGAGGTCGCCCGCGCCCTCGGCCTGCGCACCGTCGTCGACCTGCGCACCCACGGCGAGGTGGAGCACCGCGGCCGTCTTCCCCCACGAGCACCTCGACGTGCAGTGGCACCACCTGCCCGTGCTCGAGCAGATGTGGTCCGAGCGGCAGCTCGCCGCCACCGACCGGCGCCGCCGACTTCCTGCGCGACCGGTACCTCGACATGCTGGTGGAGGGCGGCGCATCGATCGCCCGCACCGTCGAGCTCGTCGCCGACGAGGCGCCCCTGCTGTTCCACTGCTCGGCGGGCAAGGACCGCACCGGCGTCGTGGCCGCCGTGGTGCTCGGCCTCCTCGGCGTCGCCCCCGAGGACATCGCCGACGACTACCACCTGAGCGCCGGGGCCATGGGCGCGTTCACCGACTGGATCACGCGCGAGTTCCCCGACGCGGTCGACGCGATGACGCAAGCAGCCGCCGGAGTACCTCGACGCGCCGGCCGAGGCGATGCTCGCCTTCCTCGCGGAGGTCGACCGCGTGCACGGTTCGATGGAGGCGCTGGCCGCGCACCTCGGCATCGGGGCGCCGGTCGTGGACCGCCTCCGGGCGACCCTCCTCGAGGACTAGCCGCGCCGGAGCCCGCTCGGGGTCAGCGGGGGAGGTGGACCTCACCGACGCTCGCGGAGAAGCCGGCCTCGGCCAGGGCGGCGAGGACGCGCTCGAGGTGGTCGTGGTCGAACGTCTCCACCACGACCTCGAGCTCGGCCGACCGCGCTGGGACGTCGAGCGCCAGCCGGTCGTGGACCAGCTCGACGATGTTGGCGCCCGCCCGGCCCAGCACGGTGGTGACCGCCCCGAGGCTCCCCGGTGCGTCGGTCACCTCGATGAGGAGGCGAGCCAGGCGACCCGAGCGGACCAGGCCGCGCATGACGACCGACGCCAGCAGCCGCGGGTCGATGTTGCCACCGGACACCACCACGCCGAGGGTGCGATCGGCCAGGCGCTCGCGGATCGGCGCGTCGCGGTCGATCAGCGCGGCCAGCGCCACGGCGCCGGCCCCCTCGACGACGATCTTCTCCACCTCGACGAAGAGGGTGATCGCCTCCTCCACCGCATCGTCGGGGACCGTGACGACCGCATCGACCAGCTCCGCCACCAGTGGGGCCGTGATCGTCCCTGCCCGGGGGACCGCGATGCCGTCGGCCACGGTGCTCCCGCCGACGGGGAGGTCACTGCCCGTCGTGGCCGCGCGACCATCGACGGCCAGCGGTCGCTCTGCACGCCGATCACCAGCACGTCGGGGCGCAGGGCCTTGGTGGCCACGGCCATGCCGGCCACGAGCCCGCCCCCGCCGACGGGCACGAGCAGCGCACCGACCTCGGGGTGGTCCGCGAGCAGCTCGAACGCCACCGTGCCCTGGCCGGCGACGACCGCGGGGTCGTCGAAGGGGTGCACCAGCACCCGCCCCTCCGCGGCCTCGATCCGCCGCGCCTCCTCCGTGGCGCCGGTGAGGTCGTCGCCGTGCAGGACCACCCGGGCGCCGAGCACCTCCGTGCGGTGCACCTTCACGAACGGCGTCGGCTCGCCGGCATGACGATGGTGGCGTCGATCCCGAGGCGGGTGGCGTGGCGGGCGACGGCCTGGGCGTGGTTGCCGGCCGACATCGCCACGACGCCACGGGCCCGCTCCTCGTCCGTCAGGAGGAGCAGCCGGTTGCAGGCGCCCCGCTCCTTGAAGGAAGCGGTGAACTGCAGGCTCTCGAGCTTGAGCACGATGTCCGACGCCGAGGATCTCGCCGAGGGTGTGCGACGGGGCGCTCGGGGTCCGCTCCACCGCGCCGGCGATCCGGGCGGCCGCCGCCTCGACGTCCGCGAGGGTGACCGTCGACGCGCCGCACACCTCGGCGTCTCGCCAGCCGGGCCGGGTCCGGGCGTCGACCCCGGTGCCCGGATCGCGGGGCACGCGCACGAGGCCGCCGACCGGCCGGAGGGGGTCGGCGAGGTCCGGGTGGAACCGGCCGCGGGGGTCGAGGTCGGGCGGGAGCGACATCCCCGGCAGCGCGGCGACCGCGAGGTTGGCCGCCCGACCGATCGCCGTCTCGTTCATCCCGCCCACCCAGACCGCCGACCCCGAGCTCGACGCACCGGTCGTGCACGCGCCGGGCCGCCGGCCAGCCGCCGACGCGACCGGGCTTGAGGCAGACGACCTCGCAGGCGCCCAGGGCCACGGCCGCCTCGATGGCGCCCAGCGAGGTCAGCGGCTCGTCGAGGCAGATCGGGGTGCTCGAGCCGCTCGGCGAGGCGGGCGTGGCCCGTGAGGTCGTCGGGGTGCGAGCGGCTGCTCGAGGCAGGCGAGGCCGAGCCCGTCGATGCGGTCGAGCTCGCGGAGGTGGTCTGGGTCGTCGAGCGAGAACGTGCCGTTGGCGTCCGCCTGCAGCAGCGACGTCGGGACCGACCCGCTCGCAGCACGGCGGCGAGGCCGGCGGCGCCGAAGCCCGGACCGACCTTGACCCGCAGCCGCGACGCCCCGGCAGCGCCACGGCCGTCTCGGCTTCCTGCAGGTAGCCGTCCCCCACCCAGGCGCTGAGCGCGGCGCCGACCGCGCAGCTCGGTGGCCGTGGCGCCGAGCCAGTCCGCCAGGGAGCGTCCGGCCGCCCGCAGCTGCGCGTCGAGCAGCGCCAGCTCGACCGCCGCCTTGGCCTGGTGGTGGCCCGCGGACCAGATCGAGGAGCGGTCCGAGGGAGAGCGCGTCGGCCGACGCCCAGCCGGCGGACCGCGGGGAGGAGGTGGTCGAGGAGCACGGCGCGGGCGGTGGCGGTGTACTCCGGCGAGTAGCCCGGGCCCGGCTCGACCGCGCACTCCGCCCAGCCCTCGGCCTCGGCCGCCACGACGTGCACGAGGAGCACCGTCCGCGCTGCGGTCGAACCCGTGCGCCGTCGGCGAGCGGGATCGCTGATCGTCATCGGCACGCTCACGAGCTCGATGCGCTCGAGCGCGACGGGCGGCAGCGGCTCCAGCGGCGGGAGGCTCGGCACGGGGCCATCGTGACAGACGACGCTCCCCAGTAACCTGGCCGGGTGACCGTCACGCAGACCCACGGGGTCCTCAAGGCGAACGACCCCTGCTGGTGCGGGAGCGGCAAGAAGTTCAAGCGCTGCCACAAGGCGGCCACGGACCGCGTGCGCCCCGGGCGCATCAGCCCCACGCGCCCGGTCCCGGCCGACATCCCACGGCCGCCGTACGCGGAGAGCGGGGAGGCGGTCCGCCGCCCCGAGCCGGCCGTGAAGTCGCCCGACGTGATCGAGCGCATGCGCCGCGCCGGCCGCGCTGCCGCCGAGGTGCTGGCCGAGACCGCCGCCGCGGTCGACCCCGGGCATCACCACCGACGAGCTGGACGCGATCTGCCACGCAGGCGTGCATCGCCCGGGGCGGGTACCCGAGCCCGCTCAACTACAACGGCTTCCCCAAGTCGCTCTGCACGTCGGTCAACGAGGTCATCTGCCACGGGATCCCGGACGACCGGGCGCTCGTCGACGGCGACCTCGTCAACCTCGACGTCACGATCTACCTCGACGGCGTGCACGGCGACACGAACGCCACCTTCGCTCGTCGGCGAGGTCGACGAGCAGAGCCGCCGGCTCGATCGAGGTCACCCGCGAGTGCCTCGACCTGGGGATCGCGGCCGTGGCGCCCGGCCGGCGCGTTCTCCGAGATCGGCCGGGCCATCCAGACCCACGCCGAGGGCCACGGCTTCGGCGTCGTGCGCAGCTTCGTGGGCCACGGCATCGGGGAGCAGTTCCACACCGACCTGCACATCCCGCACTACTACGAGCCGCGGCTCACCGCGGTGATCGAGGAGGGCATGACCTTCACGATCGAGCCGATGATCACCGTCGGCGCGTGGGAGCACGACCTGTGGGACGACGGCTGGACGGCCGTGCACGCGCGACCGCCGCCGCACCGCGCAGTTCGAGCACACGCTGCTCGTGGCCGCCGACGGCGCCGAGGTCCTCACCCGCCTGCAGCCCGCTTGAGCGGGCCGGCGAGATCGCCGCGGCGCTCCACCCGCAGGCGTCGAGGCCGAGGAACGTCGCCAGCTCGACGAGGCGGTCGCGCAGCGCCGGGACCACGTCGTCGACGTCGCTGCCGGGCTCGGCGTAGGCGCCGCGCACGAGCAGCGCGCCGGACGCCCGGTCCGCCTTCAGGTCGACGCGGGCCACGAGCGCGCCACGGTGCAGGAAGGGCAGGACGTAGTAGCCGTGCACGCGCTTGGCCGCGGGCACGTAGATCTCGATCCGGTAGCGGAACCCGAAGAGCGCCTCGGTGCGCTCGCGCTCCCACACGAGCGAGTCGAACGGCGAGAGCAGCGCGGACGGCCGCCACCCAGCCGGGGCAGCACGGCCCCGGGGTGCAGGAACGCGGGGTGCCGCCACCCCTCCACCGCCACCTGGCGCAGCGCGCCGTCGGCCACCAGCTCGGCGAGCAGGGCGCGGGAGCGCACGATGTTGAGCCGGTGGTAGTCGGCCAGGTCAGCGGGCAGTGCCCACCCCGTGGCTGCGGGCAGCCCGGCAGGAGCAGCGCCTTCTGGGCGTCGTCCTCCGGCGGGGTCGGCCGGGCCAGCACCTCGGCCGGCACGACGCGCTCCGGCAGGACGTAGTGGCGCTCGAAGGTGGCCGGGTTTCGCACCGCCGCGACCGTCGCCCCGCCAGAACAGCCACTCGACGGCCTTCTTGGCGGGCGTCCAGTTCCACATGTCGCCGGGGCCGGGCTTGGCCCGCCGCACGGCGTCGCCCAGGTGGTCGAGCTGCCCGAGCGTCACCGGGCCCCGCTCGCGCCACCGCGGCGAGGAGCTCCTGGGCCAGCCCGGGGTGCGTGCGCTCGAAGGTGGCGACGCCCTTCCACGGCGTGGCCCTCGTCCCGGTGCATGCGCCACCGCAGGAGCGGGTGGAGCTCGACCGGGAGGAGCGAGGCCTCGTGGCCCCAGTACTCGAAGACCTCGCCGCTGCCCCACAGCCAGTCGGCCAGGGCCTCGCGCGGGTAGGGGCCGAGGCGGGCGAGGAACGGCAGCTCGTGGGAGCGGGTCAGCACGTTGACCGAGTCGAGCTGCACCAGCCCGACGCGGTCGAGCACGCGCCGGAGGTGGCGGCGGTCGATCCGGCCGGCCGGCCGGGGGTCCGCGAAGCCCTGCGCGTGCAGCGCGATGCGGCGGGCCTCGTCGAGCCGCAGGGTGTCGGCGGTCAGGGACATCGAGGGGGCAGAGTAGGTTCCCCACGCGGGATCCCAGCCCCGGAGAACAGGAGTGCCCCATGCGCGTCGTCGTCGACTTCGATCTCTGCGAGAGCAATGCGCTCTGCATGGCTGCCGCCCCCGAGGTGTTCGAGGTGCGTGACGACGACTTCCTGTACGTCCTCCAGGAGGAGCCGCCGGAGGAGCTGCGGGCCAAGGTCGAGGAGGCCGTTCGCCGCTGCCCCAAGCAGGCCATCACCCTCGAGGGCTGAGCGGCCGAGCGGCGCGGTGGACCGGGTCGTCGTCGTCGGCGGGTCCCTGGCCGGGCTGCGCGCAGCCGAGGAGCTGCGGGACGAGGGGTTCGACGGGGACGATCACGATCGTCGGCGACGAGCCGCACGAGCCGTACGACCGGCCGCCGCTGTCCAAGCAGGTCCTGGCCGGCAAGCAGCCGCCGGAGGCGACCGCCCTCAGCCCCGCGACGGGGACCCTCGAGGACCTGGCGGTCGACTGGCGCCTCGGCGACGTCGGCCACCGGGCTCGACCTCGCGGCCCGTGAGGTCGTCCTGGGCGACGGCGCGCGCGCTGCCGTTCGACGGCCTGGTCGTCGCCACGGGCGCCTCCCCCCGCCGCCTGCCCGGGACCGAGCACCTCGCGGGCGTGCACACCCTGCGCACCCTCGACGACTCGCTGGCCATCCGCGCCGCCGTGCTCGACTCACCCCGGCGCGTCGCGGTGGTCGGTGCCGGGTTCATCGGGGCCGAGGTGGCCGCCACCTGCCGCGGGCTCGGCGTCGACGTCACCCTCATCGAGGCGCTGGCCGTGCCGCTGGAGCGCGGCGTCGGACCGGTGCTGGGCGCCGTGGTCGCCGACGTGCACCGGGACCACGGCGTCGACGTGCGCCTCGGCGTGGGGGTGGAGCGGCATCGACGGGGGCGCCCGCGTCGAGCGCGTCGTGCTGACCGACGGCACCGAGCTCGACGTCGACCTCGTGGTGGTCGGCGTCGGGGTCGCGCCGAACACCGGCTGGCTCGACGGCTCGGGCCTGCCCCTCGACAACGGCGTGGTCTGCGACGAGACCTGCCTGGCGGCCCCCGGCATCGTGGCGGCCGGCGACGTGGCCCGCTGGCCCAACCGCCGCTTCGGCGAGGTCATGCGCGTCGAGCACTGGGACAACGCCGTCGAGATGGGCGCCCACGCCGCCCGCACGCTGCTGGCCGACGCAGCCGGCGGGGCGGGCGAGCCGTACGAGCCGGTGCCGTGGTTCTGGTCCGACCAGTACGACCGCAAGATCCAGCTGGCCGGCCGCGGCTGGCGCCGGCGACGACGTGGCGGTGGTGGCCGGGAGCCTCGAGGAGCGCCGTTCACCGCGTTCTTCGGCCGCGGTGGGCGCCTCGTCGGGGTCCTCGGCATGAACATGGCAGCGAAGGTGGTGCGCTGGCGCGCGCTGGTCGAGACCGGCGCGAGCTGGGACGACGCGCTGGCGCAGGCGGCCGCGTGACGGGCGCCGCGCTCCTGCTCCTGGCGCTGGCCCTCGTGGCGGCGTTCGGCGACTGGGTGGCGGTGGCGCGCGAGCGCAAGGCCCTCGAGTACCTGTGCAAGCCGCTCACGCTGGGGTTGCTCACCGCGTCCGCCGTCGCCTTCGATCCCGACCAGTCCGCCGTGCGCACCTGGTTCGTCGTCGCGCTCGGCCTCTGCCTCCTCGGGGACATCTTCCTGATGCTCCCGCAGGACGTGTTCGTCCCCGGGCTCGCGGCGTTCCTCCTCGGCCACATCGCCTACGTCGGCGGGATGTTCGCCGACGGCATCGGTGGCGAGCCGGTTCGGGATCGGCGTGGTCGTCGTGACGTTCGCCATCGTGACCATCGGGCTCGTGATCGTCCGCGCGGTGCGGGCCGGTCCCGAGCCGCGAGCTCACCGGACCGGTGGTCGCCTACATGCTGGTGATCTCCCTGATGGTGGCCAGCGCGATCGGCGTCGGCCACCCGACCGGTGTCATCGGT
Source organism: uncultured Microthrixaceae bacterium (assembly GCA_963806205.1). GTDB lineage: Bacteria > Actinomycetota > Acidimicrobiia > Acidimicrobiales > VFJN01 > VFJN01. Next base: position 591,435 of record CAWDXF010000003.1, on the reverse strand, counting down.
GCGGCGCTCTTCTACACCAGCGACTCGCTGATCGCGTGGAACCGCTTCGTCGCGCGAGACGCGCCACGGGCGGCTCGCCATCATCGTCACCTACCACCTGGCCCAGGTGGGCCTGCTGCTCAGCCTTCTCTAGCCCGGACCCGCTCGGCGAGCGCCACGGTCACCCGCATGCGCTCGAGGTGCTGGGCGAGGATCTGCTTGGCCTGGGCCACCGGGCGCTCCGCCAGGAAGGCCTCCACCTCGTCTGCCAGGGCGGCGTCGGCGACGGCGCGGACGCCGTTGAGCATGCGGGCGATGCTGTTGGACGGGAACCGCTCGATGAGCTCGTCCCACCGGTCCCGGACGGCGGCCCACGCCGCCGCGCCGTTGTCGCGGTTGGCGAGGCACGCGCCGAGCAGGTACGGGGCGTTCTGGGTGCGCACCTCGGTGGAGGTGGCGAGGTCGAGCACGCGGGCGAAGAGCGCTGGGTCGCGCACCTCGGCCAGGGCGAAGAGGTAGCGCTGCTCCTCCTGCGGGGTCCCGCCGGCGCGGAAGCCCTCGAGGAGGGCGTCGAGGTCCTCGGGACCGGCCACGCCGGCCACGGCCCGCACCACGGCGCCGGCCACGTTGGCCTCGACCGCGCCGCCGTCCGCTCGCAGCTGGGCGAACAGCGCACGGGCCCGCGCCTCGGCGTCGGCGTCGCCGGCGAGGCCCACCGCGGCGTGGATCAGCGCGGCGCGCAGCTCGCGGTCCCGGTCGGTGTCCGCGGGTGCCGGGTCCCAGCCGAGCCGGGCCAGCGCCGGCGCGACGAGGGCACCCACCCGGGCCTGGAGGGCCGGACGGGCATCCGGCGCCGTGACGCGGTCGATCTCGGCCAGCCCGCCGAGCAGCCGTCGCCACACGGAGGCGTCGCGCTCGTCGGCGAACCGGTCGGCGAGGGTCAGGAAGTCGCCCGCGCTCGATGCGCCGGCCAGCACGGCCGCCCACGTGTCGTCGACGAGGCCGTAGCGCTCGATGTCGGACAGGTCCTGCGCGCGGGCCGCGAGCGCGTCCTGCAGCGCGCCGACGGCGCGCACCCGGTAGAAGCCGTGGCCCGCCGCGTTGGCGACCACCCAGGTGACCGGCTCGGGCACGTCGATCTCGAGCTCGTCGCCGTCGAGCAGCTCGGTCGTCGTGACCACCTCGCCGGATGCGGTGCCGTAGCGGAGCTGGAGGGGGATGGCCCAGCGCGGCGTCGTCGTCGCCGGACGCGAGGTAGCGGAAGCGCTCCTGGGAGAGGTGCAGCACCCGCCCGTCCGCCCGGGCCTCGACCGTGACGATCGGGTGGCCGCCCTGGAAGATCCAGGTGTCCATGATGCGGCGCACCGGCTCGCCCGTGGCCGCCTCGATGGCGTCCCAGAGGTCGGTCGTCTCCGTGTTCCCGTACGCGTGCGCCGTCGATGTAGCGCCGGATGCCCTCGCGGAAGCGCTCCTCGCCGAGGTACTGCTCGAGCATCCGGACGACGGCGGCACCCTTCTCGTAGGTGAGGACGTCGAACATGCCCTCCGCGTCGGCGGGGGACACGACGGGGTACTCGATCGGCCGCGTGGAGGCCAAGGCGTCGGTGTCGAACGCGACCGTGCGCGACAGGCCGAAGGCCACCCACCGCTCCCACTCAGGTCGGAAGGCGTCGGTCACCTTGAGCTCCATGAACGTGGCGAAGGCCTCGTTCAGCCAGATGCCGTTCCACCACCCCATGGTCACGAGGTCGCCGAACCACATGTGGGCCAGCTCGTGGGCGATGACGTCGACGACGTTCTGCTGCTCGCCCTGGGTGGTGGCCTCGGGATCGGCCAGGAGCAGCGTCTCGCGGAAGGTGACGCAGCCGAGGTTCTCCATGGCGCCGAAGGCGAAGTCGGGGATGGCCACGAGGTCCAGCGAGTCGCCCGCGTAGGGCACGTCGAAGTACTCGGCCAGGTAGCGCAGCGAGAACGCCGCCACCTCGAGCCCGAAGGGCGTGAGGTGCAGCCGCCCGGGCGGGCAGGCGATCCGCAGCGGGGTGCCGTCGACGTCGACGGCCTCGGTCACCTCCAGCGGTCCCACGATGAACGGCCACGAGGTAGGTGGACATGACCATCGTGTCGGCGAAGCGCACCTCGCGGCGCCCGTCGGCCGCCACCTGGTCCGTCTCGATCGCGGCGTTGGACAGGGCCACCAGGTCCGGGTCGATGCGGAGCGTGATCGCGAACACCGCCTTGCGGTCCGGCTCGTCCCAGCACGGGAAGGCCCGGCGCGCGTCGGTGGCCTCGAACTGCGTGGTGGCGATGACGTGCTCTGCGCCGGCGTCGTCGGTGAAGGTCGAGCGGTAGAAGCCGCGCAGCTTGTCGTTGAGGACCCCGGCGAAGCGCAGCGACACGACCACGCCGCCGGGTTCGAGGGGTTCGGGCAGCGTGAGCGTCAGCGCGCTCCGCCTCCTCGTCGAGCTGGACCTTCGCCTCGGTCCTGTCGCCGTCGCCGGCGACCCACGCCTCGTGGATCTCCAGCTCGATGGCGTTCAGCACGATCGTGTCGGTCGGCTCGGCCACGACGACCTCGATGTCGACCGAGCCCGTGAAGGTGGCCGCCGGGAGGTCGGGTTCGAGCGTGAGGTCGTAGCGCTTCGGGGCGACCGTCTGGGGCAGGCGGTGCGGGTTGGCGTCGTCGACCACCGGCGCAGGCTACCGGGGGCCTGGGCCCGGACGGGTAGCCTCGAACCCCGTGACCGAACCCGACGCCATCCCCCGAGCCATCGACGTCGTGGGCATCGGCAACGCTCTCGTCGACGTGCTCAGCCACGAGGAGGACGCCTTCATCGACGCCCACGGGCTCGTGAAGGCGTCGATGACGCTCATCGACGCCGACCGGGCGGAGACGCTCTACGCGGCCATGGGCGCGGGGATCGAGGCGTCGGGCGGGTCGGCCGCGAACACGATCTCGGGCATCGCCAGCTTCGGGGGCACCGCGGCCTACATCGGCCGGGTGTTCGACGACCAGCTCGGCACAGTGTTCGCCCACGACCTGCGCGCCACCGGTGTCGTGTTCCGCTCGCCGCCCGCCACCGACGGCCCGCCCACCGGCCGCTGCCTGATCGTGGTCACCCCCGACGCCCAGCGCACGATGAACACCTACCTCGGGTCCTCGGAGTTCCTCGGGCCCGAGCACGTCGACGTGGAGCTGATCGCAGGCCGCGCAGGTCACCTTCCTGGAGGGCTACCTCTTCGACCGGCCCCCGGCCCAGGAGGCGTACTGGAAGGCGAGCCAGGCGGCCCACGACGCCGGGCCGGCGGGTCAGCCTCACCCTGTCGGACACCTTCTGCGTCGAGCGCCACCGGGCCGCGTGGCGCGACCTCGTGGCGGACCAGGTCGACATCCTCTTCGCCAACGAGGAGGAGGCGATGGCGCTCTACGAGGTCGACACCTTCGAGGCCGCGCTGGCCGCGGCGCGGGCCGACGTGGAGGTGGCCGCGATCACGCGTGGCGCCGCTCGGTTCGGTCGTGGCCCGCGGCGACGAGGTGTCGCAGGTGGCCGCCCACCCCGTGGAGAAGGTGGTCGACACCACCGGCGCCGGCGATCTCTACGCCGCCGGGTTCCTCTTCGGCTTCACGCGCGACCGGTCGATGGCGGCCTGCGGGCGCCTCGGCTCGGTGGCCGCGTCCGCGGTGATCGGCCACACGGGACCGCGGCCCGGGCTTGTCGCTCGCGCAGCTGGCGGACACGCTCCAGCTCTGATGGCCGACCCCTGGGCGCTCGTCGACGCCGCCGCCACCGCCGTCTCCGCGCACACCGGCGTGGAGCACCACGAGGTGGCGGTCGTGCTCGGCTCGGGCTGGGCGTCCGCGGCCGACCGGCTCGGCGAGGTCGTGGCCGAGGTGGCCATGGGCGACCTGCCCGGCTTCGTGCGCGCCGAGCGTCGTCGGCCACGCGAACGTGCTGCGCTCCGTGCGGGCCGACGACGGCCGCGCGGTGCTCGTGCTGCTCGGTCGCGTCCACCCCTACGAGGGCGATGACCTGGCGACGGTGGTGCACGGCGTTCGCACCGCGGTGCAGGCGGGGTGCCGGGCGGTGCTCGTGACCAACGCGGCCGGCGGCCTGCGGGCCGGCATGGCGGTGGGCGAGCCCGTGCTCATCACCGACCACCTCAACCTCACCGGCCGGTCGCCCGCTGACCGGGCCCGGTGCCGCGGGCGCCGACCGGTTCGTCGACCTCACCGACGCCTACTCCCCCCGGCTGCGCGACCTCGCCCGCGGGTTCGACCCCTCGCTGCAGGAGGGCGTGTACGCAGGTGTCGCCGGGCCCGCAGTACGAGACGCCGGCGGAGATCCGCATGCTGCGGCAGCTCGGGGCGGACCTCGTGGGGATGTCCACGGTGCACGAGGTGATCGCCGCCCGCCACCTCGGCGCGGAGGTCTTCGGCGTCTCGCTCGTGACCAACCTGGCGGCGGGCCTGGGAGACGGTGCCCTCGACCACGCGGCCGTCGTCGAGCGCGGGCCGGACCGCGGCCGCGGGCTTGGGCGATCTCCTCGCGGCGGTGGTCGCCGGGGCGTGACGACGCCGGCCCGCCCCGACGACGCGCTCGTGGCGCGGGCGCGGGCCTGGCGCGACGAGGACCCCGACCCGCTCACCCGCGCCGAGCTGGACGCACCTCCTCGCCGGCCCTGACCTGCCCGCCCTCCGCGAGCGCTTCGACGCCCGCCTCCAGTTCGGCACCGCCGGGCTGCGGGGCGCGCTCGGCGCCGGCCCGAACCGCATGAACCGCGCGCTGGTGCGCCGGGCCACGGCCGGCGTCGCGGCGTGGCTGCGGTCGACCGGCGCTACGGGCCCCGTGGTGGTCGGGCGCGATGCCCGGCACGGCAGCGACGCCTTCGCCGCCGACGCGGCCGCCGTCCTCGCCGGGTGCGGGCTGGCCGGTGCGGGTGACGGCGGGGCCGGTGCCGACCCCGGTCCTGGCGTTCGCAGTGCGCCATCTCGGCGCGGCCGCCGGGATCATGGTCACCGCCAGCCACAACCCGCCGCCAGGACAACGGCTACAAGCTGTACCTCGGCGACGGCGCGCAGATCGTCCCGCCCGCGGACGAGGAGGTGTCGCAGGCGATCGACGCCGTCGGGCCGCTGGCGGGGATCCCGCTCTCCGACGCGAGGCATCGAGGTGGTGGGGGACGAGCTGGTGGCGGCCTACGTGACCGGGGCCGTCGGCGCTGCTCCGCCCGGGCGGGCCCCGCGAGGTGCGCGTCGGCCTACACGGCCATGCACGGCGTCGGCGCCGCGGTCGTCGCGCCGCGCCTTCGCAGCGGCGGGCTTCCCCCCGCTGGCCGAGGTGGCGGAGCAGGTCGAGCCGGACCCGGACTTCCCCACGGTGGCGTTCCCGAACCCGGAGGAGCCCGGCGCGCTCGACCTCGCGCTGGCCCGCGCCGCCGCGGTCGACGCCGACCTGGTGCTGGCCAACGACCCCGACGCGGACCGCCTCGCGGTCGCCGTGCCCACCGACGGCGGGTGGCGGCCCCTCAGCGGCGACGAGCTCGGCGCGCTGCTGGGCGACCACGTGCTGCGCACCGCCGAGCGGGGCGCCGGCGACGTCGTCGTGACGACGATCGTGTCGTCGAGCCTCCTCGGGCGGATCGCCGCGGCGGCGGGGGCCGGGTACGCCGAGGCCCTCACCGGGTTCAAGTGGGTGGTGCGCGCGCCGGGCCCCGGCCAGCGGTTCCTGTTCGGGTACGAGGAGGCGCTCGGCTACTGCGTCGACGGCCTCGTCCGCGACAAGGACGGCATCGGCGCGGCGCTGGTGGCGGCGGAGCTGGTCGCCGGGCTCCGGGCCCAAGGGGGCACGCTCCTCGACCGGCTCGACGACCTCCACCGGCGCCACGGCGTGCACGCCACCGCGGCCCGGTCCCGCCGGGTCGAGGGCGCCGACTGGCTCGCGCGGGTCACCGCCGCCATGGCCGCGCTGCGCGACGCGCCGCCCGGCGGAGCTGGCCCGCCGGCCGCTCCTCGAGGTCGAGGACCTGCTGCCCGGCGGGCGGCTGCCGCCCTCGGACGTGCTGATCTGGCGCGTCGACGGCGGCCGCGTCGTCGTGCGCCCGAGCGGCACCGAGCCGAAGCTGAAGTGCTACGCCGAGGCGGTGGTGCCGGTTGGTCCGGACGGCGACCTCGCGCCACCGCGGGCCGCGGCCCGAGCGCTCGTCGACGCACTGCTCGCGTCCGTCGACGCGCGGCTGGCCACCGAAGGCCTGTGACGGCCGGTCAGGCGGTGCCGAACAGCCGGTCGCCCGCGTCCCCGAGCCCCGGCACGATGTAGGCGCGTTCGTCGAGGTGGGAGTCGATGGACCCCGTGACGAGGTGGGCCACCAGCCCCGAGGCCCGGAGGCGCTCGACGCCCTCGGGTGCCGCGAGCACGCACACCGCCGTGAGGGGTCCGGCGCGGCGGTCGGCGAGGAGACGGCACGTGTGCTCGAGCGAGCCCCCGGTGGCGAGCATCGGGTCGAGCACCAGGACCGCCCGCCCCGCGAGGTCGTCGGGCACGGAGCTCATGTAGGGCTCGGGGACGAACGTGTCCTCGTTGCGGGCCAGGCCGATGAACCCGGTGTCGGTCTCCGGAAGGTGCCGGAGCACGCCCCCGAGCATCCCCAGACCGGCCCGCAGCACGGGGACCACCAGGGGCGGACCCGTGAGGCGCACCCCGTCGGCCACGGCGAGCGGCGTGCGGACCTCGATCGCCGTCACCGTCAGGTGGCGGGTGGCCTCGTAGACGAGGATCCCCGACAGGTCGTCCATGGCCCGCCGGAACCCGGCCCGGTCCGTCGTCTCGTCCCGCAGGCGGGTGAGCAGCTGCCCCGCCAACGGGTGGTCCACGACCGTGACGTCCACCCCGGCATGATGGCAGGCGATGGACCGCGCCACCCTCGCCGGGCTGATCGACCACACGCTCCTGCGTCCGGAGGCGACCGACGACGACGTCGCCGCGCTGTGCGCGGAGGCCACCGAGCTCGGTGTCGCAGCGGTGTGCGTGTCCCCGGCCCGCCTTCCCCTCCGCGGTGACCTCGGGCCCGGCATCGCGACGGCCGTGGTCGTCGGCTTCCCCAGCGGCGCGCACGTGCCCGAGGTGAAGGCGGCGGAGGCCGCCGCCGCGGTGGTCGCGGGGGCCACCGAGCTGGACGTCGTGATCGATCTCGGGCGCGCGCTCGCCGGCGACTGGGACGGCGTGGCCGCGGACCTGACGGCGGTGCGGGCGGTCGTTCCGACCCCCGTGGTCCTCAAGGTCATCGTCGAGTCCGCCGTGCTCGACCACGGGCAGCTCATCGCAGCCTGCGAGGCCGCCGAGGCGGCGGGCGCTGACTTCGTGAAGACCTCGACGGGCTTCCACCCCGCGGGCGGCGCCACGGTGGACGCCGTGGCGCGGATCGCCGCCACCGTCGGCGGGCGCCTCGGGGTGAAGGCCAGCGGCGGGATCCGCGACACCGCTGCCGCTCTCGCCATGGTCGAGGCGGGGGCCACCCGCCTCGGCTGCTCCGCGACCCGCGCGATCCTCGCCGGCCTCGACCCGGCGCAGTGACCTAGAGGCGCGACGCCCGGAGGGTGGCGAACCCGGGCTTGATGTGCTCGTTGATGATGCGCAGCCGCTGGTCGAACGGCCAGAACGAGCTCTTCATCGCGTTGAGGGTGAGCCACTCGATCTCTTCCCACCCGTACCCGAAGGCCTCCGACGAGGGCGGCCATCTCCGAGCTCAGGGTGACGCCGCTCATCAGGCGGTTGTCGGTGTTCACCGTGACGCGGAAGCGCAGCGCGGTCAGGAGGCCGATGGGGTGGTCGCGGATCGAGTCGCACACGCCCGTGTGCACGTTCGACGTGGGGCACATCTCGAGGGGCACCCGCCGGTCGCGGATGAAGCTGGCCAGCCTGCCGAGGGTGGCCCGGCCCTCCTCGTCGACGGTGATGTCGTCGACGAGGCGCACGCCGTGGCCCAGCCGCTCCGACCCGCACAGCTGCACGGCCTCCCAGATCGACGGCAGGCCGAACGCCTCGCCCGCGTGGATCGTGATGTGGAAGTTCTCGGCCGCGACAAGGCGGAAGGCGTCGAGGTGGCGCGTCGGCGGGTTGCCCGCCTCGCTCCCCGCGATGTCGAAGCCGACCACACCGGCGTCGCGGTGGCGCACGGCCAGCTCGGCGATCTCGATGGAGTGGGCGGCGTGGCGCATGGCCGTGACCAGCGTGCCGACCGTGAGCTGCGTGCCCGCGGTGCCGAGTCGGAAGCCCTCCAGGACCGCCTCCACGACCTCGTCGGGGGTGAGCCCTCCCTCGAGGTGCAGCTCGGGGGCGAAGCGCACCTCGGCGTACACGACCCCGTCGGCGGCGAGGTCCTCCGCGCACTCGGCGGCCACCCGGAGGAGCGCGTCCTTCGTCTGCATGACGCCGACCGTGTGGGCGAAGGTCTCGAGGTACAGCTCGAGGTCCTTGCGGGCCGCGCCCTCCGTGAACCACGCCGCCAGCGCCGCCTCGTCGGTGGTCGGCAGGGCGTCGTACCCGACCTCCCGGGCCAGCTCGATCACCGTGGCGGGCCGCAGCCCGCCGTCCAGGTGGTCGTGCAACAGCACCTTCGGCGCCCGGCGGATCTCCTCCAGCGTCGGACGGTGCTGCATGTCGTGCAACATATCGGCGATGCCGGCGAGCCAGCGGTCCGTGTGCGTGTACTGCTCGTCGTCGACCGCGGTCGACCCGGCGCACGTGGCCGTGGCCCGGGAGCTGGGCACCGCGCTGGCCGAGCGGGGCGACGTCCTCGTGTGGGGCGGGGCCAGCGTCGGCCTCATGGGGGAGCTGGCGCGGGCGGCGCGGGCGGCCGGGGGGCACACGGTCGGGGTGATCCCCGAGTCGCTCCTGGCGGTGGAGATCGCGGACCACGAGGCGGACGAGCTGCTGGTCACGCCCGACATGGCGAGCCGCAAGGCGGAGATGGGCCGGCGAGCCGACGCCTTCGTCGCCCTCCCCGGCGGCTTCGGCACGCTCGAGGAGCTCCTCGAGCAGCTGACCCTGCGCCTCCTGCGCCTCCACGACAAGCCGATCGTCCTGGTGGACGTCGCCGGGTACTGGCAGCCGCTCCTCGCCCTGTTCGAGCACCTCTACGCGAGCGGCGCGGCGCGCGCGGAGAGCCGCGCCGCCTACGTCGTCGTGGGCACCGTCACCGAGGCCCTCGCCGCGCTCGACGCGGCACCGACGTCGCTACCGGCCAAGTGGCTGTAGCGCGTCTTCGTCGCCGAGGAGGGACAGGTCGACCTCGGCCCACGGCCCTTCGGCCACCCAGGTCCGCTCCGTCCGCTCGCGCCGCACGGCCGCGGCGCGGTGGGCCTGGGCCAGCGTGACGATCCCGATCACGTCGTAGAGCGCGCGAGCGGTCGCGATCAGCAGCGCGGCGGCAGCCAGGCCTGCGAGCGCGAGCTGGCCGTCGAGGTCGTCGGCGCCGGCGCCGATCACCGCGAGGAGCAGGCCCACGCCGGGGACCGCGAGCCACAGCACCCACCACTGGAGCACGACCCGGCTCACCGGCCGCCGGGTCCAGCCGCGCGCGGGCAGCGGTGCGAGCATCGGGCTGCTGTCGTGCCAGAGCGCGTCGACCGTGCGCTTGCTCGCGACCGCCGCGCGGCCGGGCACCAGCCACCCTGCGATCGACCAGGCGCTGCTCCCGCTCGAGCTCAGCCCGAGCGGGCGCAGGTTGCGGTGCACGCGCCAACCCCAGAGCACGGCCGCGGCAGCGGTCAGGACCACGATCACGAGGGTGACCTGGGCGATCGCGTCCAGCGCGTCGACGGCCCGCCGCGGCGCGTCGTCGGGCAGCTCCTCGACGACGCGGTCCAGCAGCGCGGTGTACGTCGTGGCCACGGCCAGGCCGAACGCGACCGCGGCCCAGCCCGTGAGCAGGAGCAGCACGCGCGTCGTCTGGGCCAGGAGCAGCAGCGGGCTGTGGCGGTGGCGCACCGTCGACCGGGGAGGCGGCGGGACCGGCGACTCCGGCTGCGGCGGCGGGATCGGTGGCACCGGCTGGCGCGCTACCGGCTTCACCTTGTGACGGCGCCCACAGCCAGGACAGATGCCCGCGGACCGCGGGATCCCGTACCCGCAGTGCCGGCAGATCTCGACGGTCGACAAGGTCCACCTCCTCACCCTGAACGTACGCCCGCACGCGGCACGTGTCAGCGCTTGCACTGCCGGATCGCGGCGTGTGTGCCGGTTCGCGCAGAGAAAATCAGAGCTGCGTGCGGCCCCGCGCCGTCACGGCCTTGCGATTGGCCTCGATGGCAGCCGGATCGATGCCGGCGCCCTGCCACCCGGCGGCCACCTCGGCCTCGAGGGCCCAGGCCCCCGCGCCGTCGCGCAGGCCGCCCTCGTCGTAGGTCGCGAGCATGCGCCGCACGGCCCGGCGGTCCACCGTGGCGACGTCGGCGGCCAGCTGCCGCGCGAACGGCAGCAGCTCCTCGTGGTGGACGACGTGGTTCACCAGCCCCCACGCGAGCGCCGTGGCGGCGTCGAGGAAGTTGCCCGTGGTGGACAGCTCCTTCGCCCGCCGCACGCCGACGGCCTCCGGCAGGAGCACGGTCAGCCCCCACCCCGGCATGATGCCCATCCGCGCGTGGGTGTCCGCGAACCGGGCGCGCTCCGAGGCCACGAGGTAGTCGCAGGCCAGCGCCAGCTCGAACCCGCCGGTGATGGCCACGCCGTTGATCGCGCCGATCACGGGGGTGGCCATCTCCGGGAACGGCCCGCGGCGGGCGGGGTCGGGCTCGCCGGTGGCGCCGGACTCGCGCAGCGCGTCACCGCCGCCGGCGAGCTCCTTGAGGTCGAGGCCCGCGCAGAACGCCGGGTCCGCGCCGGTGAGGACGATGGCGGCGACGTCCTCACGGTCGTCGAGGGCCTGCAGCGCGGTCGGCAGCGCCTTGCGCACGGCCCGGTTCAGCGCGTTGCGCGCCTCTGGCCGGTTCAGCGTCACCGTCGCGACGCCGTCGGACACCTCCACGAGCACGACCTCGTCGGCCACCGTCACCCCTCTTCGTCCGCGGGCAGGAAGTCGAGCTTCAGGTCGCCGAGGCGCACGAGGGTCGACGCGATCCACCCGCCCATGGAAGAGAAGTGGTCGTCGAGGATCGACCCGTCGGCCAGCGTGGCCTCGTCGAGCTCGTAGCTGCCCTCGTAGGACACCTCCAGCGCCCAGTCCTCCGCCTCGAGCTCGCTGCTGAAGCCGATCTCGATCGTGGGGGCGGACCGCTCGAGGCGCTCGGCGCCGATCGGCGGGCTCGTCTCGGGGAGCACGGCCAGCACCGGCTTCACGTCCGGCATCGCCGCGAGCCGCTGGATGCGCATCACGATCTCGATCTCGATGCGCGGCGCCTCGTCGGACGGCTCGCCGATGTACCACGACCGGTACGCGGTCTGCGCCCACGTCGGCCAGTCGAGCGTGATGTCGGCCTGGACCCGCGGGGGCAGTCCCTCGCCGGGCAGGCCGTACGAGGTCTCCCAGGTGGTGTCGCCCAGCAGCACGTCGACCTGGAAGCGTTCCTCGAACGCCTGGCGCTCGAGGAACGCCCTCTCGAAGGTGTCGCGCAGCGCCCCGATGGCGTCGGTGAAGACGTGGTCGAGCACGTCAGGCCGGTTCCGGGGACATGAGCGCGGTGGCGACCGACATGCCGAGCTCCTTGTGGCGGAGCGTCGCGATGCGGCGACCGGGCTGCACCGCGTCCTTGCGGTCGCCGAGGTGCTCGCCGAGCAGCGCGGCCGCGGCGTCGAGGTCGGCCACCGTGTGGGCCAGGCCGAAGAAGCCGGGGTCGCCCTCGCCGGCCGTGTCGGGCGCGCCGATGAGCTCGAGGACCACCTCGCCGAGCCGGAAGAAGTGCTGCCGCATCGGGGCCCCGTACGTGTCGCTGTCGCGGTGGCCGCGCAGCTCGATGCCGAGGGCCTCGATCGCCTTGGTCGTGCGGGACAGGTCGGGGGAGAAGAGGACCACGTGGTCGATGGACGTCGCGCCGTTGGGGTGCTCGGCAGGCTCGGCCGCCGGCGCGTCGGAGGCGCTGGTGGGGAGCCCGTCGAGGTCACCGTCGAGGGCGCCGTCGGGGACGCCCCGCAACGACCAGCCGAGGATGCGCTTGCCGTTCTCGCGGCCGACGAGCCGCACCCGCACCTGCCCGATCCGGCACGACCCGTCGTCGTCGACCGTGAAGCCCGCGGTCGCCCACGCGTCCGGGGGATCGGCGACCGTGATCTCATCGATCGTCACACCCATGCGCACGACCCTACCTAGGCTCGCCGGATGGTCGACGTGGTCGTCGTGGGAGCGGGCCCGAACGGCCTGGCCGCGGCGATCACCTGCGCGGAGGCCGGGCGGTCGGTGCTGGTGCTCGAGGCCACCGGCTCGATCGGCGGCGGCACCCGCACGAGGGAGCTGACGCTGCCGGGCTTCGCCCACGACGTGTGCTCGGCCATCCACCCGTTCGCGGCGGTGTCGCCGTTCTTCGCGTCGGCGGGGCTCGACCGGCACGGCCTCGAGCTCGTGCACCCCGAGGTCGCGCTCGCGCACCCGCTCGACGGTGGCCGTGCGGGGGTGCTGCACCGCTCGCTCGAGCAGACGGTGGCGGGGCTGGGCGCCGACGGGCCGGCGTGGGACCGGCACGTGGGGTGGGTGGTCCGCCGGTGGGACGCGCTGGCCCCGACCGTCCTCGGGCCGCTCGTGCGCGTGCCCCGCCACCCGTTCACCGCCGCCGGGTTCGGGCTCCGCGGCGTCCTGCCGACGACGTGGGCGGCACGCGCGCTGCGGACCCCGGAGGCCCGCGCTCTCTTCGCCGGCAACGCGGCGCACTCCTTCCTCCCGCTCACGCGGCCGTTCACCACGGCCATGGGCCTGATGCTCGTGGCCTCGGGTCACGTCGCGGGGTGGCCTGCGGTCCGGGGTGGCTCGGAGCGCATCGCCGACGCGATGGCCGCCCGCCTCGCCGAGGTGGGCGCCACCATCGAGACGTCGCGTCCCGTCCGGTCGCTGGCCGACCTGCCCGACTCCCGCGCCGTGCTCTTCGACCTCACGCCCCGCCAGGTCGCGGACATCGTGGGCGACGAGCTGCCGGCCGGCTACCGCGCCCGGCTCCGCCGCTTCCGCTACGGACCCGCGGTCTGGAAGGTCGACTACGCGCTGTCCGAGCCGGTGCCGTGGGCGAACGAGACCTGCCGCCGGGCGGGCTCGCTCCACCTGGGCGGCACGCTCGAGGAGATCGCGACGGCCGAGGCCGAGGTCGCCGCGGGCCGGCACCCGGCGCGACCGTTCGTGCTCGTGGCCCAGCAGTCGCTGTTCGACCCCACCCGGGCACCGGAGGGGCGCCACACGCTCTGGACCTACTGCCACGCGCCCCACGGGTCCGACGTCGACCTGACCAGCGCGATCGAGGACCAGCTCGAGCGCTTCGCTCCGGGCTTCCGGGACGTCGTGCTCGCGCGCCACCGCGCCGGCGCCTCGTGGTACGAGGCGCACAACGAGTCGTTCGTCGGCGGGGACATCGCCGGGGGCTCCCATGCGGGGACCCAGCTCGTCCTGCGACCGGGCCTCGGGCTGCGCCCCTACCGCACGCCGCACCGCCGCTTCTTCCTGTGCTCGGCGTCGACGCCGCCCGGCGGTGGCGTGCACGGCATGTGCGGCGTCAACGCCGCCCGGGCCGCCCTCGCCACCACGCTGCGCTGATCAGGTCAGGCCGAGCTGCCAGGAAAGGAACGCGAGGACGTCCGCTCGTTCCTCGATCTGCTTGGTGGCCGGCTTGCCCTGGCCGTGCCCGGCGGCCGCCTCGACCCGCAGCAGCACGGGGTCGGTGTCGCCGCAGGACGTGGCGGCCTGCAGGCGGGCCGCGTACTTGCGGGCGTGGGCAGGGTCGACCCGGCTGTCCTCCTCGCCGGTGGTCACGAGGGTGGCGGGGTAGCAGGTGCCGTCGACCAGCCGGTGGTACGGCGAGTAGGCGTGGAGCCAGGCCAGCTCCTCGGGGACGTCCGGGTCGCCGTACTCGGGGATCCAGAGCCGGGCGATGAGGAACTCGGGGAAGCGCACCATGTCGGTGAGCGGCACGTCGCAGACGACCGCCTGGCACAGGTCCGGCCGCCGCACCTGGCACGCGGCGACGAGCAGCCCACCGTTCGACCCGCCCCGGATGGCGAGGCGCCGGCGGGAGGTGCGTCCCTGCGCCACCAGCCAGTCGGCGGCCGCCTCGAAGTCGGCGAACACCTGGGGCTTGCGGGCGCGCATGCCGGCCTGGTGCCAGTCCTCGCCGTGCTCGCCCCCGCCCCGGATGCCTGCGATCGCCACCTGCCCACCGGCCTCGCACCAGGCGACGATGAACGGGCTCCAGGCGGGGCCCGACGTGATGTTGAACCCGCCGTAGCCGGTCAGCACGGTCGGGAGGTCCGTCGCGGCACCGTCGCCGCGCACGAGGAAGATCGGGATCGTCGTCCCGTCGGTCGACGCGTACGCCTCGTGGCTGCCGGTCGTCGACGCGTCCGCGCCCGGGAACGCCGCGAGCGCGTGGGTGCCGTCGGCGTGCCAGGCGTGCACCGAGTCCGGCGTGGTGAACGACGTCGTGCCCACCGCCACGAGGCCGGGCGCCGACGGGTGCGAGGCGAGCGCGGTGATCGCGTTCAGGTTCCCGCCCACGCGCACGCCCGCGGCGACGCGGGGAAGGGTGCCGTCGGGCGCGGCCCGGTGGTGGTCGAGAGACGACAGCCCGGCCCGGTTGCGGGCCACGAGCACGTCGTCCCCGGTTGCCGCGAAGGCCTCGCACACGTCGTCGCCCTCCGGCACGAGCTCGACCCACCGATCCACCCCGGGGCCGTCGACGGGTGCGGCCACGATGCGCCCGCGCGGCGCGTCGAGGGTGGTGCGGCCGAGCAGCCGGCCGCGCTCTACGTCGACCTCGAACCACGACGTGGCCTCGACGCCTTCCACGACCGTGGTCCACGCATCGGCCTCCCGGTCGAGCAGCTGCACGTCGTTTCGGCTCCAGCTCAGCTCGACGTGAACGAGCAGCCAGCGCCCGTCCGACGACAGCGACACCGACGTCCAAGCCTCCTTGATCGGGAGATCGGTGAAGCAGGGCTGGTCCGCGTCCGGTTCGTCGCCGAGGCGGTGCCACCACACGGTCCGGTGGTAGCCCGCCTCCGCGTCGCCGACCTCGGCGGGGTCGGGGTAGCGCGTGTAGGCGAAGCCGGAGCCGTCGGGCAGCCACGCCACCGAGGCGGCGCGCGTGTGCGGCAGCGCGTCGCCGAGCAGGGTGCCGGCGTCCACGTCGAGGATCCGCAGCGTCGACCGCTCGTCGCCGCCGACTGAGGTGCCGAAGGCCACGAGCGCGCCGTCGGGCGACGGCTCGTACCAGTCGATGGCCGAGGTCACCTCGCCGCTGGCGTCAGCGGGGTCGACGAGGATCCGGCCCGGGCCCTCGGCGGGCGCCGCGATCGATCGGAGGGCGAGCACGGCACGGTCGCGGTCCCCCCACCGGTCGATCGTGAAGAGGCGGTCGCCGCGGACCGACGGCGCCAGGGCGGTGCCGACCGCGGTGAGCTCGGCCAGGCGGGCGCGGAACCGCGGTCGTGACGGGATGGCGTCGAGGACCACGCGGGTGCGGGCGTTCTGCGCGGTGGTCCACGCCCGGGTCTCCTCGGCGGACCCGTCCTCCAGCCAGCGGTACGGATCGGCCACGGCGATGCCGTGCCGCTCCTCGACGAGGTCGAGGGTCCGCGCCGGCGGGGCCGGCGGGACGGCGATCAACGCAGGGTCAGGAGTTGCGCCCGCGGTTGGGCTTGCGGCCGTGGTTGGCCTTCTTCTTCCGGGCCCGGTGCGTGGCCTTCTTCGTGCGCTTCGACATAGGGCGACGAGGCTACCGGCGGAGGCCGGGAGGCCCGAAATCGCCCACTGCGGTGTCACACCCTGTGGGTACCGTCGTCACCCATGGGGACGACGGGCTGGAACGACCTGGAGCTCGAACGGGACCCGGCCCGTCCCGGCCGGTTCACCGGGTCGGTGTCGGACGCCTGGATGCTCGTCGTCGTGCCCCAGGGCGGGATCGTGGCGGCGATGGCGGCCCGGGCGATGGCCGAGGTGCTCGACGACCCCGCGCAGCGCCTCCGCACGATGACGGCGGTGTTCGCCGGGCAGGTGGCCGGCGGCCCCGTGGAGATCGAGGTGCAGGTCCTCCGGCAGGGCCGGTCGATGTCGCAGCTCCAGGCCACGGTGCGCAACCCCGGCGCTGTCCGCGGGCCTCACGGCCATCGCGGCGTTCGGGGCACCCAGGCGGGGGTTCGAGTTCACCGAGCTCTCGGTGCCCGCGGTCGACCCGCCCGACGAGCTGCGGAGCTTCCGGGACCCGCTGCCCGAGGGGGTCGAGTTCGAGTTCGACCGTTCGCCCATGCCCTTCTGGGACGAGATCGTCGAGTGCCGACCGGCGATCGGCCGCCCGCCGTGGGAGCCGTTCGAGGACGGCCCGGCCGAGTGCGCGTACTGGTACCGGTTGGACGACCCGCCCCTCGGGCCCGACGGCGAGCTCGATCCGCTGGCTGCGATCGTGCTGTGCGACACGATGCCCGGGGCCGTCGGCCAGAAGGTGGGCCCGGAGCACCGCCCCTGGTTCGGTCCCAGCGTCGACCTCACGGTCCACCTGCTGGGGCCCGCCTCGCCCGGGTGGCTGCTCGCGCACAACCGGGCCCGGCAGGCGGGCGATGGTTACGCCTCGGTCGAGATGGCCCTGTGGGACCCGGCCGGGCCGACGCTGGTGGCTCACGCCGCCCAGCTGATGTTCTTCGCCTTCGGCGTCTGAGCGAGCGGGCGCGTTCGCGGCCCGAGGTCCTAGGTTCACGGGCGTGTCCGACCTCTACGCGCTCCACCGCCAGGCCCTCGACGCCACGGGGGCGTACGTCGCGGGCACCACCGCGGACCACCTGGGGGCGCCGACCCCGTGCGTCGACTGGGACGTCCGGGGCCTCCTGAACCACATCATCGGCGGCAACCTCTGGGTCGTGCCGCTCGTCGGCGGCAAGACGATCGCCGAGGTGGGCGACAGCCTCGACGGGGACCACGTGGGTGACGACGCGGGCGCGGCGTACACGGCGTCGGCCGAGGCCGCCGCCGCCGCCTTCGCCGCGGCCCCGCCCGACGCGCCCTGCAAGGTGTCGTACGGCCCGATCCCCGCCGAGGCGTACGTGGGCCACCGGTTCGTCGACGTGCTCGTGCACGGCTGGGACCTGGCGGTCGCCACCGGCCAGGACACCACGCTCGACCCCGCGATGGTCGACGCGTGCTGGACGCTGCTCCTCCCCGAGCTCGAGATGCTCCAGGCGAGCGGGATGTTCGGCACGCCCGGCGCCGCGCCGGCCGAGGGCGGGCGCCAGGCGCAGCTCCTGGCCGCGCTCGGCCGCAGCGCCTGACCCCGGCGCCCGACCCCGGTCAGTCCCTGGGGTGCGCCCCGGCCCAGGCGAGCAGGTCGTCCGCGGCCATCGTGTTGACGATCCGCTCGGGCTCGATGCCGAGCCGGGCCGCCTTGTCGCAGCCGTAGACCTGCCACTCGAGCTGGCCCGGCGCGTGCGCGTCGGTGTCGATCGACACGCGGCAGTCCCAGTCGAGCGCGAGCTGGAGCAGCTCCTCCGGCGGGTCCTGCCGCTCGGGCCGACAGTTGATCTCCACCGCGGTGT
Organism: uncultured Microthrixaceae bacterium; assembly: GCA_963806205.1. Classification (GTDB taxonomy): domain Bacteria; phylum Actinomycetota; class Acidimicrobiia; order Acidimicrobiales; family VFJN01; genus VFJN01. The sequence goes on along the minus strand of CAWDXF010000003.1, from coordinate 573,751 downwards.
CGAACCGGGCGCACGCGGCGAAGACGATGTCCGCGTCGAAGGTCGACTGGGGCCGGCCCGAGCCGACGACCTTCCGGCCGGTGCAGTGCCCGAGGATGTCGACGTGGGGGCTCGCGACGGCCAGCACCATCCGGCGGGTCATCTCGGGACCGGGCATCCGCAGCTTCGAGTGGACGCTGGCCACCACGACGTCGAGGCGCTCGAGCAGGTCGACGTCCTGGTCGAGCGTGCCGTCCTCGAGGATGTCGACCTCCATCCCCGTGAGGATCCGGAACGGGGAGAGATCCTCGTTGAGCGCCTCGATCTCGTCGAGCTGGGCCAGGAGCCGCTCGCGGTTCAGCCCGTGGGCGATCGTGAGCCGGGGCGAGTGGTCGGTCATCACCAGGTACTCGTGGCCGAGCGCCATGGCGGTGCGGGCCATGGTCTCCACGGGCGCGCCGCCGTCGCTCCAGAGCGAGTGGCTGTGGCAGTCGCCCTTCAGCGCCGCCCGCAGCTCGGCGCCCTCGCCCACCGGGAGCGCGGTCTCCTCGTCGAGCTTGGCCAGGTAGTCGTCGATCTCCCCGTCCAGGGTCATCGCGATGACCTTGCCGGTCGACGGACCGATGCCGGGGAGGTCGGTGAGCGTCCCCTCGGCGTGGCGCCCGGCGACCTCCTCGTCGCCCAGCTCCCGCACGATCTCCGCCGCCTTCTGGTACGCGGCCACCCGCCGGCCCTCCGCCAGGGTGCGATCGAGGTAGTACACGACGCGCTCGAGGGCCTCGGCGGGGGAGAGCGGCATCACCCCAACCTACCGATAGGGTCGCCGCCCGATGGAGCGCTTCGGGTTCGTCGGCCTGCCCAACGCGGGGAAGTCCTCGTTGTACAACGCGCTGGCCGGCGGCGGTGCACTGGCCGCGCCGTACGCGTTCGCCACCACGGACCCGAACGTCGGCATGGCCAGGGTGCCCGACCGGCGGCTCGATGCCCTGGCGGTCATGAGCGCGAGCCGGAACGTGGTGCCCGCCACCGTGCAGTTCGTCGACATCGGCGGTCTCGTCGCCGGGGCGAGCAAGGGGGAGGGGCTGGGCAACCGCTTCCTCGCCCACATCCGCGAGGTCGACGCGGTCGTGTTCGTGCTGCGCGCGTTCGAGGACGCCGACGTCCCGGGTTCCACCGATCCCCTCGAGCACCTCGGCATCGTCGAGCTGGAGCTCACGTACGCGGACCTCGAGACCGTGGAGGCCGGCATCGACAAGCGGCGCAAGGCCGCCAAGGGCGACCGCTCGCTGGCCGACGAGGTGGCCGCCCTCGACGCCGCGCACGCGCTGCTCTCGGCGGGCACGCCGCTGTACCGGGCCGACCTCTCCGCGGACCAGCGCCGGCTGCTGCGCGGGTGGTTCCTGCTCACCGACCGACCCGTGCTGGCGCTGGTCAACATGGACGAGGACCAGGTCGTCGACCCCGAACCCGTGCTCGCGCCGATCCGGGCCGAGCTGGGCGGGCACGCCGAGGTGCTGGCCATGTGCGTGCAGCTCGAGGCGGAGGCCGCGCAGCTCGAGCCGGCGGAGCGGGCCGAGATGCTCGAGGGCCTCGGCCTCGGCGAAGGGGCGCTCCCGCGGTTCGTCCACGCCGCGTACCAGCTGCTGGGGCTGCGGACGTTCCTGACCACCGGGGAGAAGGAGTCGCGGGCCTGGACGTTCCGCGCCGGGTCGAAGGCCCCGCAGTGCGCCGGGGTGATCCACAGCGACTTCGAGCGCGGGTTCATCCGCGCCGAGGTCATCCAGTGGGACGAGCTGCTCGAGCTGGGCTCGTGGACCAAGGCCAAGGAGGTCGGCAAGCTCCGTGTGGAGGGCAAGGACTACGTGGTGGCCGACGGCGACGTGCTCGAGATCCGCTTCAACGTCTGACCCCGTAGTTTTCCCCCATGGCCTGGCTCCTGCGCGACGGGGACGTGCTCGCCAGCCTCGAGGTGGCCGAGACGCGGGCCCAGCGCCGGCGCGGGCTGCTCGGCCGTGACGGCATCGAGGGCGCGCTGCTCCTGCGGCCGGCCCGCTCGGTGCACTCCCTCGGCATGCGCTTCCCGCTCGACGTGGCCTGGTGCGACCGGGACCTCGTGGTGCTCCGGGTCGCCCGCCTGCCCCGCCACCGGGTGAGCCGCCCCGTGCTCCGCGCCCACGCCGTGGTCGAGGCGGAGGCCGGCTCGTTCGCCCGCTGGGGGCTCGCGGCCGGCGACCAGCTCGAGCTGCGCACCGAGGCCCCATGACGCTCGTCCTGGTGGGGACGCCGATCGGGAACCTCGAGCGACCTGTCGCCCCGGGCGGTGGCGGCGCTGCGCGGCGCGGACGCGATCTGCTGCGAGGACACGCGGCGCACGGGCCGGCTCCTGCAGCACGTGGGCGTGGAACGGCGCCCGCTGGTCGTGGTCAACGACCACACGGAGGCGGCCGCCGTGGCCGGGGTGCTCCGAGCGGCTCGCCCGCGGGGAGCGGGTGGCGGTGGTCAGCGATGCGGGCATGCCCGGGGTGGCCGACCCGGGGGAGCGGCTCGTGCGGGCGGCGCTGGGCGCCGGGCACGCGGTCGAGGTGGTCCCGGGCCCGTCGGCCGCCGTGACGGCCGTGGTGGCCAGCGGCCTGCCGACGGGCCGCTGGGTGTTCGAGGGCTTCCTGCCCCGCTAGGGCTCCGCCCGGACCGAGCGGCTGGCCGAGGTCGCCGCGGAGCGCCGCACGGTGGTGGTCTACGAGGCGCCCCACCGGCTGGCCCGCACGCTGGCCGACCTGGCGGGGGCCTGCGGCCCCGACCGGCCCGTGTCGATCGGTCGTGAGCTGACGAAGCTCCACGAGGAGACGTGGCGGGGCACCCTCGCTGCCGCGGTCGAGTGGGTGGCGGCGCACCCGCCGCGGGGGGAGCTGGTGCTCGTGCTCGCCGGGGCGCCGGCGGCCGCGCCCGCGGACGATGCCGCGGTGGACGACGCGGTGCGGGTGCGCCTCGCGGCCGGCGACTCCGCCCGCGACGCCGCGGCTGCGGTGGCCGCAGCGCTCGGGGTCTCGCGGCGGCGCGCCTACGCAGCCGCCGTGGCTGTCAATCGACGGTGACCAGGTGACGGCGGCGCGGGAGCCGGGCGGCTTTGCCGACCCGTGCGGACGCACCTGCGGAGGCCGAGGAGCGAAGCGACGACCGGAGCAGGGAAACAGGACTGAGGGGTCAGCGGCCGGTGAGGTGCCGGGCGGCGAGCTCGGGGGCGATGATGTTGATCAGCACGCCCGGTGCCCTGCTCGAAGCCGGCGAGGCTGGTGAGCCTCGGCACGATGTGCACGTGCCAGTGGAACGGCCCCTCGTGGTGGTGCGGGCGCCGTGTGGAACACGAGGTTGTAGGCGACGTCGCCCACCTTGGCCTTGAGCAGCCGCAGCGCGTCGCGCAGCGCACGGCCCACCGCCACGATGTCGGGCGGCGCGGCGCTCTCGAGGTGGACCTCGTGGGTGCGGGGCACCACGAGCATCTCGTAGGGCGATGCCGCTCCAGAACGGGCAGACCACGACGGCGCGCTCGTCCTCCACGCACGGTGCGGTGCCCGGCCCGGACCTCGGCCTCGAGCATCGTGCACAGCAGGCACGATCCCTCGAACCGCTGGAACCCGGCCTCCTCCTCGGCGATCTCGCCGGGGACGAACGGGATGCCGAGCAGCTGGCCGTGGGGGTGGTCGAGCGACGCGCCGGCCTCGCGGCCGGTGTTCACGATCGCCTGCGTGTAGCGCACGGTGGAGCGGCGGGCGTGGTCCTCCATCCGGTCGCGGATGGCGGCCATCGCGAGGCCCGCCTGCTTGTCGTCGAGGTCGGCCCAGCTGCCGTGGTGCTCGGGCGTGAACACGAGCACCTCGTGCACGCCGCTCGCCTCCGCCTGGGTGAACACCGGCCCGAGGTTCTGCACCCGCATCGGCTCGCTGCCCTCGAACGCGGGGAACAGGTTCGGCACCACGCGCACCAGCCACGACGCCGTTGGGCCCGTAGGTCTCGAGCGCGGGCGGCGTGGCCTCCTCGTTGCCCGGGCAGAACGGGCAGCTGGCGCTCCGGGTCGGCCTCGACCGTGAGCTGGCGGGAGATCAGGTCGCCCGGCCGGGTGGCCCGCTCGGCCGCGATCGGTGACCCAGCGGCCGGTGAGGGGGTTGAGGCGGAGCTGGCTCATCAGGTTCGACCGCGGCCGCCCGCCGCTGGCTCGCTCATACCCGGATCACGAGTCGAACCTACCGCGTTCGGTACGCGCTCACGTGGACGCCGCTCTCGTCGTGAACGGCTCGTCCTGCCAGCCGGCCGTACGCCAGGCCAGCTGCAGGCCGGCCGCGGCGGCCAGGTCGTCCAGCTGCTCCGGGGCGTGGCGTACCGGAGGTGCCAGGGCCGCAGCCGGATCCCGGCCTCGGTCACGTGGACGTGCTGGCCGGTGATGGTCTGCGCGGCCCGGTCCCGCTGGCTGACCGAGAGCACGACCTCGTCGGCCGAGATGTGCCGGGGGGTGAGCGCGCCGTCGATGCCGTCCGCCGCCGACGGCATCGGGCACGAACGCCTCGAGCACGAACCAGCCGCCCGGGCGCCAGCAGCGGTCGCGACCCGCTCGAGGCAGCGGCGCTGGTCGGCCTCGGTGGCGAGGTTGAAGAACGTGTTGAAGGCGACGAGCACCACGGCGAACTCGGGCGGGTCGGGCAGGTCCAGGTCGGCCATGTCGCCGATCGTGACCTGGACGCGCGTCGCCGCCGGGCTTGGCCCGGAGCCGCTCGACCATCGCCGGCCGACGCGTCGATGCCGTGCACCTCGAGGCCCCGCTCGACCAGCGGGAGGGCGAGGCGGCCCGACCCGACGCCGAGCTCGAGGACCGGGCCGCCGCCGGCCGTCCGCCACAGCTCCGCCACCTGGGCCGTGCAGGCGGCTGCGTCGGTGACGTCGCCGTACCAGTCGTCGTACACGTCGGCGAAGCGGTCGCCGTAGGTGCTGGCGTCGTAGCCGTCCACCGCTCCAGTGTGCCGGCCGGGGCGGGATGCGAGACTGGCCCGCGTGGACTGGCACTTCCTCGACCATGCCGCGGGCAGCCCGACCCGGCCCGAGGCCGTCGCTGCGCTCGTCCCGCTGCTGGCCGAGGGCTTCGGCAACCCGTCGGGCTCGCCACGCGCTGGCCCGGCAGGCCCGGCCGAGCTCGACGAGGCCCGGGGCCGGCTGGCCGCGGTCGTCGGGTGCCGGTCCGGCGAGGTCGTGTTCACCAGCGGCGGCACCGAGGCCGACGACCTCGCCGTCCGCGGCGTGCTCGGGCGCGCGGCCGGGCACGGTCGTGTGCAGCGCGGCGGAGCACCACGCGGTGCTCCACCCGGTCGAGCGGGCGGGCGGGCGCACGGTGCCCGTCGACGCGACGCGGCGTCGTCGACCTCGACCGGCTGGCCGACCGCGCTCGACCAGGACGTGGCGCTCGTGTCCGTCGCTGCTCGTCAACAACGAGGTCGGCACCGTCCAGCCGCTCGCCGCGATCGCCGCGGTGGTCCGCGAGCGGGCCCCCGAGCGCGCTGCTCCACACCGACGCCGTCGCAGGCGCTGACGTGGCTCGACGTCGCCGCCCACGCGGCGCCCGCGGACCTCGTGACGCTGGCGTCGCACAAGTGCGGCGGGCCCGAAGGGCGTCGGCGCCCTCGTGGTGCGCGACGGCGTGCCGCTCCAGCCGCAGCTGGTCGGCGGGGGCCAGGAGCGCGAGCGGCGCAGCGGCACCCAGAACGTCGCCGGGGCCGTGGCGTTCGCGGTCGCGGCGGAGCGGGCTGCGGCCGGCCGGGAGGCGCTGTGGTCGCGCGCCGCGCCGCTGGCGGGACGAGCTGGTCGGATGCGGTGCACGGCCGCGGTGCCGCGACGCCGTCGACAGCGCCGTGCCCGGCGGAGCGCGGCACCGGCCACCTCGTGCCCGGGCATCGTCAACCTCTGCCTGCCCGGGGTCGACAGCGAGGCCCTGCTGTTCCTGCTCGAGCAGGACCACCGGGTGCTGGCCGCGGCGGGGTCGAGCTGCGCCAGCGGTGCCCAGCACCCCTCCCACGTGCTCGCGGCGCTCGGGCATCGACCGCGCGCTGGCGCGGGGCTCGGTCCGCCTGTCGACCGGGTGGACGACCACCGACGCCGACGTCGCCGCCGCCGCGGTCGGGGTGCCCGAGGCCGCCCTCCGGCTACGGGCCCACGCCCGCGACGGAGCGCCCGGCATGACGCCAGCGCGGTGCTGGTGGCGATGTCGGGTGGGGTCGACTCGTCGGTGGCCGCCGCCCTGCTGCTGGAGGCGGGCCACGACGTCGTCGGGCGTGACGCTCAAGCTCTGGGGCGGCGAGGCCGACCAGGGCTGCTGCTCGGTCGCCGACGTCGACGACGCCCGCGTCGGTGGCCGCCCGCCTCGGCATCGAGCACCACGTCTTCAACTTCGGCGACGACTTCGACGAGCACGTCGTGGCGCCCTACGTGGCCGACCACGCCGCCGGGCGCACGCCCAACCCGTGCATCGAGTGCAACCGCCACCTCAAGTTCGACCGGCTGCTCCGCCGGGCCGACGCCCTCGGCTTCGACGCCGTCGCCACCGGCCACCACGCCCGGATCGTCGAGCGGCCGGACGGCACCCGCCGGGTCGCTCGTGGCGCCGACGCGGCCAAGGACCAGTCCTACGTGGTCCACGTGCTCGACCAGGCCGCGCTGGCCCGGGTGCGCTTCCCGGTCGGCCACCTCACCAAGGCCGACGTCCGCGCCGCCGCCGCCCGGGCCGGCCTGGCCACCGCGGACAAGCCCGACAGCCAGGACGTCTGCTTCATCACCGCGCAGCCGGCGGCCGGGCCGGCTTCCTCGACGGCCGCCTGGCGACGCATCCGGGCGCGGTGGTCGACCGGACCGGGGCCCGGGTCGGCGCGGTGCCGGCGGTCGAGCTGGTCACGCTCGGCCAGCGCCACGGCCTCGGCCTGACCGGTGGGGCGGCCCGCCGCGGTACGTGGTCGACGTCGACGTCCCAGGGCGCCACGGTGACGGTGGGCGACGAGGCCGACCTCCTCGTCGACCGCGTGCAGGTCCCGCGACCTGCGCTGGGTCGCGGGCCCGGTCGGCGGGTCCGCTGGTCGCCCAGACCAGCGCCCACGGCCCGCCCCGCCCCGCACGGGTCGACGGCGACGCCGTGGTCTTCGACCCGCCGCGCCCGCCGCGTGGCCCCCGGCCAGAGCGTCGTGCTCTACGAGGGCGACGAGGTCGTCGCCGGCGGCATCGCCGCCTGACCCGCGACCTCTACGCGCCGACGGTGAGGCGCATCCCGAGGGTCTGCGTCTCGATGCGCCGTGCCACCTGGTTCGTGAGCGACAGGACCAGATCCGCCTGGGCCTCGCCGTGGCCGGCGAGCCCGCACGCGGGGGTGATCAGGGCCTGCTCGCGGAGGAGCACCGGGTCGCAGCCGCCCTGGGTCAGCGCGCACCACTCGGTCGAGAGCTGCTGCCAGATGCGCTCGGGGGTCGAGCCGAGCGGGCCGGCGGTGGGCACGGCGCCCCAGGCGATCCACCCGCCCCGCTCGAGGAACGCGCCGAGCGCGCCCGTGTGCGAGGTGGCCCCGGCGTCGAGCGGGAGGGAGAGGATCTGCGGCCCGCTCTGGAGCACCACGCGCCAGTCCGCCGGGCCGCAGCAGTGCAGCCCGGTGACGGCATGTGGCTCGAGCGTGGCCAGCGCGCCCGACACGAGGTCGATCGTGCGGTCGGGGTCCAGCGGGAAGCCCGGGTGCATCGCGGCCGTCAGCCCCGGCTCGTCGACGAAGACCACGAGCGGCGCCATCGGCGCGGTCTCCTGGGCGGCCGCCACGAGCATGCGGGCCCGGGCCCGCACGGCTGCGCCGGCCACCGCGAACGCGCGGCGGGCGGGGACGCCGACCGAGTGCAGGGCGATGCCGAGCGTGACCGGGCCGGTGAGCTGCAGCTTGATCGGCGCGCGTCGCCCGGCCACGGCGCCGAGGAAGGCGCGCAGACCGACGAACGGGGCGCCGTCGATGCCGGGATCGGTGAGGGGCGCCCGCGGGTCGAGCGCGGGGTCGTCGACGCGGAGCGAGCCGTCGTCCAGCACATCGAGGCCCGCGATGCCCCAGGCGGCCTGGGCGATCATGCGCTCGACGCCGGACCGGTTCGGGAGCGAGGGTGCCGCGGGCAGCCGCGGGTGGCGCTCCAGGACGAACGTGGCGGCCGCCCGCGGGTCGGTGTGCGGGAGGCTTCCGATGGAGCTGGCCAGCCCGGCGGACAGGTCGATCGGACCTCATGCTCCCCGCTTGCTGTGGCTCGACTGCAGCATCCATCCCCCCAACGGTGTGCATCGAGAATGGCCAGCGGTGAGACCGATGGGCAAATCTCGATCCGCGATGGCTGTCGTCCTCGGTCCCTGGCCCGTGCGCGTCGCGTGGGCGCTGCTGCCGTTCACGGTCGGTCCGGCCTTGGCCGCGGCGCTCGACGAGCGCAGCGGCGAGGTGGCCCGCACCGCGTCCGTCGTCGCTTGGCTGGTGTGGGCCGGCGTGCTGATCGCCGTGGCGCTCCCGCGCACGACCAGCCTCACGGTGGTGCGGATCGCCGCGCCCGTCGGCGGCCGTGGTCGCGGTGTGGGCTGCGTTGGCCGGCGAGCGGACCGGGGTCGACGCGCTGGCCGCGACATGGGGCGCAGTGCTGCTGCTCGTCGCCCTCGTCGCCGCCGACCGGGGACTGCTTCGCCAACGGGTCGTCCTACGGCGACGAGCGGCGGATGCTGCTGCGGGCGCCGACGCCACTGCTGCTCGGCCCGATCCCCGTCGCGTGGGCCGTCACCGTGGTCGGGCCCGTCGTCGCGCCGCTGCTGTTCGCGTCCGGCGCGTGGGTGCTGGGTGTGCTCGTGGTGCTCGCTGGCGCGCCGCTCTCGTACACGGGTGGCCGCGCCCTGCACGGGCTGGCCCGCCGTTGGGTCGTGTTCGTGCCCGCGGGGCTCGTGCTCCACGACCTGCAGGCGCTGGCCGAGCCGGTGCTGTTCCCGCGCGCCACGATCGCGCGCCTCGGACCTGCGCTCGGCGACGGGACCGATGCGCTCGACCTCACGCTCGGGTCGCTGGGCCTCGCGCTCCAGCTCGACCTGCGCGAGCCGATCACGGTCGGCCCCCGGCACGGCCGGCGCGCCCTCGAGCTCACCTCGGTGGCGCGCCTTGCGGTTCACCCCCTCGCGTCCGGGTGCCCTGCTCGCGGAGGCCGGGCGCCGCCGCATCACCGTTGGCTGAGCTGATGCTTGCTCCGTTCGCGGTGGCGCCTCCGGCGCTGGGCTCGCCTCCGCAAGTGCCTCCGCTCGGGACGGCGGAGCCGCCCGGCTGCGGCTGACCCGTGAAGTCCTCTCGGTACGCTCGGCCCCCATGGCGGACACGCCCGGGTTCGCGGCGGCGCAGCAGCGCCACGACGAGGTGAGCCGCATCGTGCGCGACGCCCGCTACCGGTACTACGTGCTGTCGGACCTGGCGATGCCCGACGCCGAGTTCGACGCGCTGATGGCCGAGCTGGAGGCGATCGAGGCCGAGTTCCCGGTGCTGCGCACCCCCGATTCGCCCACGCAGCAGGTGGGGGCGCCGATCGACGAGGCCTTCCCGCCGTTCGAGCACCTCGAGGCGATGATGTCGCTCGACAACGTGTTCGGCGAGGCGGACCTGCGGGCCTGGTCCGAGCGGGTGGTCCGTGGGCTCGGCGGCAGCGACGCCACGCGTGGGCCTGCGAGCTCAAGATCGACGGCACCGCCATCAACTGCGTGTACCGCAACGGCGTCCTCGCCGTGGGGGCCACCCGGGGCACGGGCACGGTGGGCGAGACGGTCACGCAGCAGCTCCTGACCCTCGACGACGTGCCCTACCGCCTGGACGGACGACGACCCGCCCGAGGTGGTCGAGATCCGCGGCGAGGTCTACTACCCGGTCGAGCAGTTCGACCGCATGAACGAGGAGCGCATCGAGCGGGGCGAGCCCGCGTTCATGAACCCGCGCAACGCGGCCTCCGGCGCCCTGCGGCAGAAGGACCCGGGCAAGGTCCGCGAGCGCCCCCTGGCGATGTGGATCCACGGTCTCGGGCCACGTGGAGGGCCAGCGCGTTCGACACGGCCTCCGAGTTCCTCGCGTGGGCGCGGGCCGTCGGCCTGCCCGTGCCCGCCGAGACCACCGTCGTCGACATCGATCGACGAGGTGTGGGCGCCTCATCGAGGACTTCACCGACCCGGCGCCACGACTTCGGGTTCGAGGTCGACGGCGTGGTGATCAAGGTCGACGACATGGCGCAGCGGCGCGCCCTCGGCGCCACAGCCAAGGCGCCCCGGTGGGCGATCGCCTACAAGATGCCGCCGATCGAGCAGCAGACGATCCTGCGGGCCGATCGAGGTGAACGTCGGCCGCACCGGCAAGGCCACGCCCTTCGCCGTGCTCGAGCCGGTGGCCGTCGCCGGGGTCACGATCACCAACGCCACCCTGCACAACGAGATCCAGGTGCTGGCCAAGGACGTGCGCGTCGGCGACACCGTGATCGTGCGGCGGGCCGGCGACGTGATCCCCGAGGTGGTCGGCAGCGTCAAGGACAAGCGCCCCAAGGGCGCCAAGGCCTGGCGGATGCCGGCGGCCTGCCCCGCGTGCGGCCAGCCGCTGGTGCGCCCCGAGGGCGAGGGCCACCACTTCTGCGAGAACGTCGACTGCCCCAGCCGCATCGCGCAGTCGCTCATCCACCTCGCCTCCCGCGGCGCGCTCGACATCGAGGGCCTGGGCGAGAAGACCGTCACCCAGTTCCGCGAGCTCGGCTGGCTCGACGACCTCGCCGACGTGTTCCAGCTGCACGAGCGGCGCGACGAGCTCCTCGCCCTGCCCGGGCTGGAAGGACCGCAGCGTCGACAAGCTGCTCGACGGCATCCGGGCCGGGGCGCAGCGCCCGCTCGAGCGGCTGCTCGTGGCGCTCAACATCCGCCACGTCGGGCCCGACGGTGGCCAAGGACCTGGCCCGCCACCTGCGCACGCTCGAGGCCATCGCGCAACGCGCCGGCCGAGCAGATCGCCGCCATCGACGGCATCGGGCCCACCATCGCGGCGGCCGTGCGGGCGTGGTTCGACACCCCGCGCAACGCCGAGCTGGCCGGCGAGCTCGTGCGCGCTCGGCGTCCGCCCCGACACCGACCTGCCCGAGCCCGCCGCCGTCGAGTCGCTGCCGCTGGCGGGTGCCGACCTTCGTCATCACCGGCACCCTCGAGGAGCGCACGCGCGACGAGGCCAAGGCCGCGCTCGAGGCGCTGGGCGCGAAGGTCAGCGGCAGCGTGTCGGCCAAGACCACCGCGCTCGATCGCGGGCGACGAGGCCGGCACCAAGCTCGACAAGGCGAAGGAGAAGGGCGTGCCCGTGCTCGACGAGGCGGCGCTGGGCCGCCTGCTCGACGGGGCACCGCTGGCCGACGTGGTCGACGCGTGACTCAGCTCAGGTCACGTCGAAGCACCAGCGGTAGCGGTCGTCGTGGCGCCGCGGCGCCCGGTGGCGGAGCGCCACACGATCGCCGTCCACGCACGTCGGGCCGGCCGGGCAGCTCGTCGATGACCTTGCCCTCGCCGGGGGTGAAGAACACCTGGTTCTGCTCGGGCACGAGGCGGAGCTGCGCGGTCGGCATCTCGACGCCGTTGACGACGAGCGTGCCCTCGTAGCCCGGAGCGAGGTCGATGCCGAGCTCGGACTGGCGCAGCACCTCGGCACCGTTGCGCGGGACGAGGTGCTCCACGACGTCGGGCCGGCCCGAGACGGTGTGGGCGGCTCGTCGTCGGTGTTCGTCTGGATGATCGCCACGGCCATCGCGGCCGCGGCCACGATCAGCCCCAGGACCACGAGCAGGCGGTAGCGGCGGTCGGCGGCGGCGCGGGCGGGGGGCGGGAGGGGGGCCATGGTGCTCCGGTCAGGGGAGGGGGGCGGGCGGGAAGGCGTGGAGGGACATCGCGAGGAGCACCACCGCCGTGAGGCCGGCGGCGGCCAGCGCGAGGCGGGCCTGGGCACTGGCCTCGGTGGCGCCGAGGGCCACCAGCACGGTGGTGCCCTCCAGCAGGAAGAGACCGAAGGCGGGGCCGGCCCGCAGGCGCAGGCACCCGGGCCGCGAACACCCACTTGAGGGACAGGAAGCCGAGGAGCATCAACCGCAGCCCCACCGTGTACTCGTCCCGGCCCAGCAGGACGATGGCCTCCGCGAGGGTCTCGACGGCCACCGAGCGCGGCGGCGACGCGCAGCGTGGCGGGAACGGGCACGGTTGCAGTCTGGTCCTGTTGGGTGCTCCGGCGCCCATGGGGCGGGCCGGATACCCTCGATGGGTGGTCGTCTCCCGTTCGACGGACCAGATCGGCCGCGTTCTCAGCGGCCGCTACCGGCTCATCGCGCCGGTCGGCACCGGCGCGTCCGCGCAGGTGTTCCTGGCCGACGACGTGCGGCTCAAGCGCCGGGTGGCGGTCAAGGTGCTCCACGAGGCCCTGGCCGACGACGAGTCCTTCCTGCGGCGGTTCCGGGCCGAGGCCCAGGCCGCGGCGGCGCTGAACCACCCGAACATCCTCGCCGTGTACGACTGGGGCGAGGACGACGGCTCGCCTTACCTCGTCACCGAGTACCTGGGCGGCGGGCAGCCTCCGGTCCATGCTGGACCGGGGCACGCGGCTCACGCCGTCGCAGGCCCTGCTCGTCGGCCTCCAGGCGACCCGGGCCCTCGACTACGCGCACCGCCGCGGGTTCGTCCACCGCGACGTGAAGCCGGCCAACCTCCTCTTCGGCGAGGACGGCCGCCTGCGCATCGCCGACTTCGGCCTCGCCCGGGCCCTGGCCGAGGCGGCCTGGACCGAGCCCCAGGGCGCCGTGCTCGGCACGGCGCGGTACGCGTCACCCGAGCAGGCCCAGGGTGAGGCGGTCGACGGCCGCGCCGACGTGTACTCGCTCGGGCTCGTCCTGATCGAGGCGGTCACCGGCTCGGTCCCGTTCGCGGCCGACACCACGATCGCCACGCTGATGGCGCGGGTCGGCCGCTCGGTCGAGGTGCCCGCGGCGCTCGGCGAGCTGCGCCGACCGCTGGAGCGGGCCGGTCAGGCCGTGCCCGGCGGACCGACCCGACGCCGGTGCGCTCGGCGTCGCGCTCGATGGCGAGCGCCGGGGAGCTGCCCCGGCCCGAGCCGCTCGCGCTCGTCGCCGGCGAGCCGACCATCGCGGGCGTCGAGCGACGACGGCGACGTCACGCTGATGACGGCCACCGACAACGAGGCGCTCACCGGCACGACGACCCTCCCGGTGTTCCTCGACGACGACGTCGGCGACGACGAGTACCGCCGGCGCCGGCGGTGGCCGTGGGTCGTGCTGGCCATCCTGTTCGCCGCCGCGCTCGGCGGCGGCGGGGCGCGTGGCTCTGGAACGACGCCCGCACGCCGTCCTACGACGTGCCCCGGCTCGTCGAGCCTCACCGAGGACCAGGCGCACGCGAGGCCGTGATCGAGGTGCACCGGGGTGGAACATCGAGGAGCGCCCTGAGCGCAAGGACGGCGTCCACCCCGGCCAGGTGCTCGAGCCACCGAGCCCGAGCTGCGGGCGAGTCGCTGAAGGAGGGCGGCACGCTCGTGCTGGCGCGTGTCGCTCGGCAACGCGCTCGCCGACATCCCCACCGACCTGGCGGGCAAGCCGCTGGAGGAGGCCCAGGCCGCGCTCACCGCGGCCGGCGGGTTCATCGCCGTCCCGGTCACCGAGCAGGTCCGACGAGGAGGTCCCGGCCGACACGGTCATCGGGTCGGCCCCGACCGTCGCCGGCGGAGCTGCCCAAGGGCAGCGAGGTCGCGCTCGTCGTCTCCAAGGGACCCCAGCCGCGGGTCGTGCCCGAGGGGATGTGCGGCAGACCTACGAGCGAGGCCGCGGCCGCGCTCCAGGCCGTGCAGCTCGTGCCGCAAGCGGGTCGAGGAGTTCCACGACACGATCACCCCCGGGAAGGTCATCAGCAGCCGTCCCGGCCCCGGTGCCGAGGTGCCGCGCGACGGCAAGGTGGACGTGGTGGTGTCCAAGGGCCCCGACATCGTGAAGGTGCCCTCGGTGTCGCGGGCTGACCCTCGACCAGGCCACCGCGGCCGTCGAGCAGGCCGGGCTCACGGTCGGCGAGGTCTTCGGACCGGCCAACGGCCAGCCGTTCGACACGAACCCTTCGGCGGGCGCGTCGGTGAAGCGGGGCACCACGGTCGACATCTACCTGCGCCGCTAGCCGCGGGGTAGGTTCCCGCCGTGGGATCGCTCGACGGACGCGTGGCCATCATCACCGGCGCGGGCCGGGGGCTGGGCCGCGAGCACGCCCTCCTGTTCGCCGCGGAGGGCGCCAAGGTCGTCGTCAACGACCTCGGTCCCGAGGCCGACGAGGTGGCCGCCGAGATCCGGGCCACGGGTGGCGAGGCGGTGGGCTTCGCCGAGCGACGTCACCGACTGGGCCGCCGGGCAGCGCATGGTCGAGACCGCGGTGCAGCGAGCTCGGCGGCCTCCACGTGCTCGTCAACAACGCCGGGTCCCTCCGCTGACCGGATGCTCGTGAGCATGTCGGAGGACGAGTGGGACACGATCGATGGCCGTCCACCTCAAGGGCCACTTCGTGCCCACCCGCTATCGCCGCCGCCTACTGGCGGGAGCAGGCCAAGGCAGGGCGCGCCGGTCAAGCCTCGATCATCCACACGTCGTCGACCTCCGGGCCTGCTGGGCAACCCGGGCCAGACCAACTACGGCGCCGCGAAGGCCGGCATCGGCGCCTTCAGCATCATCTGCGCGCAGGAGCTCGGCCGCTACGGCGTGCGGTCCAACTGCCTCGCGCCCGCCGCCCGCACGCGACTGCACCGAGGCGACCCCCGGCCTGGGCGATGTCGTGGCGCCGCCGACCGAGGGCTTCGACCTCTGGGACCCCGCCAACGTCTCGCCGCTCGTCGCCTACCTCGCCACCGACGGACTGCGACATCACCGGGCGGACGTTCTTCGCGCAGGGCGGCACCGTCCGGGTCCTCGAGCCGTGGCACATGGGGGAGCGCATCGAGCGCGACGGGCGCTGGACGGTCGCCGAGCTGGCCGCCGCGGTGCCCGGCCTCTTCCCGTCGTAGCCGCGGCGGTGGGAGGGCACGCCGACGAGCTGTCCAACGCCGCGCCCGGCGCCGAGGAGGTCGGCGTCGTCCCGTGGCCCCTGCTCCTCCGCGAGCGCGTGCACGAGCCGCTGGCGGACCGGCCCACCTACCCCTGGGCCGTGCTCGTGGTGTCGCTGTTCGGGCTCTTCTCGGTCGGCTTCACCATCACGATCCTCTCGGTGTCGATCCCGCGCATCGCGGGCGACCTCGGCAGCGACACCAGCACGGTCACCTGGGTGGTCACCGGGCCGCTCCTGGCCTTCGCCGTCGTCGGCCCGGCGATGGGCAAGCTCGGCGACCTCTACGGGCACCGGCGCGTCTACGCCTGGTCGATGGCGGGCGTGTCGCTCTTCGCGGCGCTCACGGCCACGGCGTGGAGCGCGGGATCCCTCATCGCCTTCCGCACCCTCGGCGCGGCCACGGGCGCCACGGTCGGCCCGGCGTCGATCGCCCTCGATCAACCAGCTGTTCCACGCCGGCAGCGACGCGTCCAGGCGATGGGGTACTGGACGATGGTCGGGGCGGCGGGCCCGTCATCGGCGTCGTGGCCGGCGGCCCGGTGGTGGAGGCGTTCGGGTGGCGGTGGATCTTCGTGGCCCAGGTGCCGCTGACCCTGGCCGGGCTCCTCCTCGCCCTGATCGTCCTCCCCGAGACGCCCCGGCGCGGCGCGCCAGCTTCGACATGGCCGGAGCCGTCGTGCTCGCCCTCGGCGCCACCGCCCTCCTCGTTCGCCATCAACCGCGGCCCGCTGTGGGGCTGGTCGGCGCCGGCGATCGTCGCGGGCTTCGCGCTGGCGCCCCTGGCCGTGGTCGCCTTCCTCGTCATCGAGCGGCGCGTGCCGCACCCCCTCCTGCCGCTCGGCCTACCTCCGCCGGCGCAACTTCACCTTCGCGATCGCCACCCAGGCCTGCACGAACTTCGCCTACATGGGCGGGTTCGTCATCACGCCGCTGTTCCTGGAGTCGGCCTTCGGGTACCCGGAGACACGCGGTCGGCGGCCTGATGATCGCCCGCCCCCTCGCCTTCGCGGTCGCCGGTCCGCTGGCCGGGCTACGCCGCGGTCCGGGTCGGCGAGCGCACCTCCGCCGTGGCCGGCGCGGCGTTCGTGGTCGTGTCGATGGTCGCCCTGTCCAGCGTGGCCCCGGGGTCCTCCGACCTCGTGATCATCGGCTCGCTGGCGCTGTCGGGCATCGGTCTCGGCTGCTCGTCGCCCTCGCTGGCGGCGAGCATCGCCAACGCCGTCGACGAGCGCGACCTCGGTGTGGCGGGCGCCTTCCAGCAGATGATGACCCAGCTCGGCGTGGTCCTCGGGATCCAGCTGATGCAGACGGTGGCGGTGGTGCGGGAGCGACGCGGTCGGGGAGGTGGCCGCCTACGGCGAGGCCTACCTGGTCGGCGCGGCGGTGGCCGCGCTCGGGCTCGGCGCTGGCCTGTTCGTGCGGTCGAGCCGGACGCGACGAGGGCGCCTCGGACGGCCCCCTCGGGCCTGGCGACGATGGGGTGGCGTTCGCTACTCCGTGATCTCCTGGATCTTGGCGGCGATCTCGGCCTGGACGGGATCCGGCGTGCCCTGCTGCATGGCCATGAGCTTGGTCATGTCGCCCTGGACCTTGATCTTGCCGGCCATGAAGGCCTGCATCCCGGCCTGCGGGTTGCCGTCGACGAGGATCGCCTGCGCGGTGGCGTAGTCGAGCGTGACGGTGAGGTCGGGGTTCTCGAGGTGGCCCGTGTCCATCTCGAGCTCGCCGCCCGAGGTGTCCATGTGGGCCTCGATGGTGCCGTCGCCGAACGGGACGTCGGTGATGATCTGGTTCATCCGGACGGCGTGGGCCGGCGGGGCGGCCTTGCCCTTGTACTCCTCGCGGATCTCCTTGGCCGCCTCGAGCCATTCGTCGGACAGGAACTTGTACGCCACGTCGGGTTACCTCCGGGTCGGCCAGTGGGGCGGACGGCACCGTACCGCGATCGCACTGGGTGTGCAGGAAGGTGGCGAGCCCGTCGATCAGCGCGACGTCGACAGGGCGGGCCGCCCTGCAGCGCCACCCGGGCGGCCGTCCTCGTCGGCGGCCACGGAGTGCACGACGTAGCGCCCGACGTAGGCCGCGAGCTCGGGCAGCGGCATGGCGATGCGGCCCGTGCGGTGGAAGTGCGAGTACTGCCCGACGGCGCCCACGACCGCCGAGGGCGAGGAGCGCCGGGTCCTCGTCGCGGATCGTGCCGTCGGCCTGCCCGGCCCGGATCAGGGTCAGGGTGTCCTCGATGTGCTGCTCGGTGCCGCGGCGCAGCACCTCGGTGAAGTTGCGGCCCTCGACCTCGAGCAGCGAGAAGAAGTGGGCGTGCTCGGCCATGAAGTGGACCGACGCCTCGGTGCCCCGGCGCAGGTTCCGCAGCGGGCGGTCGGACGGGTCGAGGACGGCGCCCTGCTGGCGGCGCAGGCGGAGGCGGATGCTCTCGGCCAGCTCCTCGAACAGCGCTTCCTTGTTGTCGAAGTACCAGTAGAAGAGGCCCTTGGCCACGCCGGCGGCCCGGACGATGTCGATGACCCGGGTCTCGGCGTAGCCCCGCTCGGCGAACAGCTCCGCGGCGCGGTCGAGCAGCTGCTGCTTGCGCTCCATGCCCTGCGCGGTGAGCCGCCGGTCGGGTTCCACCGCGTCAGCGTGCCCCGCGCTTGACCCGCGGGTCAATGCCAGCGTCGGAGCCGGTGGTACCTTGCCGCGGATGGCAGCGACGACCCGCGCCGAGCGGATCGCGACACCGCGAGCGGAACCCGAAGTGGCAGAACCCGCCGCTGCTGATCGACATGTCGATCTGCATCAACTGCGACACGTGCATCCGCCACTGCCCGCCGCAGTTCGGGGCCATCTTCAACCACGGGATCGACGTGATCATCATCCCGGAGCTCTGCTCGGGCTGCGACAAGTGCCTCGATCCCGTGCCCCGTGGACTGCATCTACCCTGACCCGGACTGGAAGCCCGCGGCCGACGACTGGTGGCAGGAGCAAGCCGATGACGACCCGTACGCCTGACCCGACGACGACAGCATCCGGTGCTGCCGGGGTGCGAGCCGTGGTCGTCACCCGGGCGGCGGCCCCCACGGCGCGCTGGTGCTCCACGGGTTCACCGGCAGCCCGGTGTCGATGCGGCCGCTGGCGGAGGCGCTGGCCGACGCCGGGTTCGCCGTCGAGCTCCCGCGGCTCCCGGGTCACGGCACGGCCCCTGCCGACCTCGCCCTCACCACCTGGCACGACTGGCTGGCCGAGGCCGAGCGCTCGCTGGCGACGCTGCGGGCCCGCGTGCCCGACGGCCGCGTCGTCGTCGCGGGGCTGTCGATGGGCGGCGCGCTCACCCTCGCCCTCGCCGAGGCCCACCCGGACCTCGCCGGGATCGTCGTGATCAACGCGCCCGTCCAGGCCCCGCCCGAGCTGGCCGAGGGGCTGGCCGCAGATGCTCGAGGGCGGGGTCGACATCATCGACTCGATCGGGGGCGACATCGCCGACCCCGACGCCGACGAGGCCTCCTACGACCAGACGCCGCTGCGGCCGCTGGTGAGCATGCTCGACGCCGGCGCCGACGTGCGGGCCCGCCTCGGCGAGATCCGCTGCCCCTCCCTCGTGATCACGAGCCGCCAGGACCACGTGGTGCGACCCCAGCGACTCCGAGGTGATCGCCGGGGCGATCGCCGGCCCCGTGGAGCACCTCTGGCTCGAGAAGAGCTTCCACGTGGCCACGCTCGACTACGACCGCGCCGAGGTGGAGCGGTCGACGGTCGAGTTCGCGCGGCGGGTCACCGCCTGAGCATCACCCGTTGAGCGTCACCCCACCGGGGTGAGCGAGGTGGCGAGCCAGCCGATGATCACGGCATCGACGATCGCGATGACCGTGGTGTTGCGACTGCCCACGTAGCAGCTGCATCGCGAAGAGCTCGAGCAGTACGTACTGGAGCACCAGCAGCGGGATCACGAGCGAGATCACGAAGGGCAGCACGCCCGTGGCGACGCCGAGCGACCAGGACGAGCGAGCAGGACCACGCGCCCGGCGATGCCGATCGCGACGGCCTGCCACCCGTGCCCCGTCGGATGAGGGCGTGGTACGCCGCGAAGAACGGCACGGCCAAGCGCGCTCAGCACCACCCAGTAGATGGCCCGCTGCGGGGTCGGGACCAGGCGGTGGAAGACCGGGCCGAGCGGCATGAAGCAGCGCGACGACGGCGCCGGCCGAGGCCAGGCCGGTCCAGCCCGGAGGTGCGCAGCGAGAGCCACGGGCGGACCTCGCCGAGCCACTCGCCGACCCGCCCGCCGAGCTCACCACGCCGGGCCAGGGCGCGCAGCCCCCACAGCACGGCGGAGGCGAGCGCCGACGTGCATGATGATCGGCTGTCCCGCCCCGAGGGGCAGCAGGTCGAAGCTGCCGGCCGAGAGCACCGGCATCGTGACGACGAGGGCGCCGATCAGGAGCGCGAACCCGCCCCACGCGGGACCCGGCGGATCGCCGGCGGGCCCGGCGGGGGCCGCCCGGCCCACGACGGTGCCGAGCATGGCCACGAGCGCGAAGGCGACGATCAGGTAGAGGAGGGCCGTGCCGTAGCGCGGGTCCTCGATGCCCGGGGAGTCGCCCTCGGCCCGCTGCACCTCGAGGATGGGGTCGAGGAACTTCGCGACCTCGGCCACCGTGTCGTCGTTGCGCAGGACGGTGATGTGGTCGGTCCCGGAGATCTCGACCTGGGCCACACTGCCGCCCGCCGCCTCCAGGTCGGCCGCCAGCGCGGCCTGCCGGTCGTGGATCAGATCGGGGTCGTTGGAGGCCACCACGAAGAGGGTGTTGGCCGGCACGACACCGTCGTTGACCACCCAACCGCCGGAGAGGGGCACGACCGCCTAGGGGCCGGGCGTCCAGGGTGGCGAAGTCGAGCGCCGCCCCGGCCCCCATGGAGTGGCCGAGCACGGCGATGCGCTCGCCGTCGACGAAGGGCGAGGTCTCCGCCCAGTCCACGGCGGCTGCGAAGTCGTCGCGCAGCTCGCCCTGGAACCGGTGGGTGTTGTTCCCGTGCCCGCGGAAGTCGAACGACAGGACGGCGTAGCCGGCCTCGGCGAAGCTCCGGGCGAGGCCGCTCATGCTCGCCTGGTCCGCGGAGTAGCCGTGGGCCATGACGATCACCGGCGGCCGCTCGTCCGGGGGCGGCGGGACGGGCAGACCGGGGTCGTCGTCATCGTCGTCCTCGTAGGGGACGTAGAGGGTGGCGGGGATGCCCTCACCGATGCTGACGAACTCGTGCGCGGGGCCGCCGCGCTCCTGGGCACTGAGGCGGATCAGGAGCAGGAACGCGGCCACCACGAGGACGGCGCCCGTGACCGTGAAGGCCAGGGAGCGTGTCCGGGGCGGGCGGGGCGGCCGGGCGGGCCGGCTGACCACCGCGGGCGCGGGGCGCGCCGGCGGGGGAGCGGCGGCGGCGACCGGCGGCGCGACGGCGGCGGCAGGGGCCGCGGCCTTCGTCGCGGCGACGGCCTTCTTGGCCGGAGCCTTCCTGGTGGCGACGGCCTTCCTCGCGGCGGTCTTCTTGGCGGGCGTCCGCCTCGCGGGGGCCTTCCGTGCGGTGGCCTTCTTGGGCGCGCCCTTGCGGGCCGGCGCCCGCTTGGTGGCGGCCTTCTTGGTCGCGGCCTTCCGTGCGGCGGCCCGCTTGGCCGGAGCCTTGCGTGCGGCGGCCTTGCGGGCCGGCGCCTTCCTGGCCGGTGCGCGCTTCGCGACCCGCTTGGCGGCCTTGCGAGCCGGTGCCCGCTTCTTCGCCGCCTTCTTCCTGGCCGCGCCGCGCTTCGTACCGTTGGCCATCGAGCACCCCTCCCGCGTCGATCCGGGGGGATCCTTCCACCCGTTCGGTCCGTTCGCACGCGTTTCTCCGGTTTCGGCCTCCGGTCACCTCCGCGGGCCCGGAGGCGTCACGCGGTGGCGCGCACCTCCACGTCGGCGGGCGCGGTGTCCGGCGGGTCGAGCGCCGTCCACACGCCGAAGGCCAGCACCAGCGCGCCGAGCGCCACGTCCAGGAACACGAACGTGTTCTGGAACGCGCTCAGGTCGTCGAGCGAGATGTCGGTGTAGTGCAGGAGGCTGATCAGCCCACTGGCCGAGTACGCCCCGAGGAACGCCGCGGCCTGCGGCCACCGTCCCTCCCGGAAGCGCCGGTAGCCGACGACCGCGGCTGCGGTGAACAGCACCCAGCTGACGGGGATCACCCACTGCTTCACGAGACCACCCAGGATCGACGGGTCCGCGACCGTGTAGTCGTCGTAGCGGACGGTGTTGTCGGTGTAGTGGACGAAGGACTCGACCACGGTCACGGCGATGAGGAGCTGGAGCAGCCGGGTCCGCTGGGTGGCCGTCATGCGCTTCCTCCCACTGGATGGATCGCTCTGGTGAGACCGTACCCAGTCGTCAGGAGGTCCCGGCAGCCACCGCGTGGGTAGCGTGACCTCCTGTGCCCACGGAGCAGGATCCCGCTCCCGACGAGGTGGTCGCGGCGCCTGTCGCGGCCGAGGAGGTGGTCGCGGCGCTGAGGAGCCGGCCCCGCCTGACGAGGTGGTCGCGGCTGAGGAGCCGGCCCCGACTGAGGAGGTGGTCGCAGCCGAGGAGCCGGTCGCTGCGCACGACCGTGTCGCACTGGCCGCGGCCCGGACGCGGGCCGTCGGCGTGTGGGTGCGCCGGGTCGGGGTCGCGGTCCTCGTGCTCGGGCTGGTCGTCCTGTGGGTCGCCCTCTAGGCGATGCGGCGCCAGCGGGCGGTGGCGGAGGTGAGGACCTGCCCGTTGGCGTCGAGGATCTCGGCCACGGCCAGGTAGTCGGGCGGGCGCACGTGGACGACCTCGCCGCGGAGGGTCAGCTCGACGCCGACCTGGACCGGCCTCCGGTAGCGGAGGTCGAACTCCATCGTGACCACGTGGTAGGTCCAGGGGTCCTGCCCCGCGGCCTCGTCGTGGGCGTGGATGGCGAAGCCGATGGCCTCGTCGAGCAGCACCGCCTGGAGCCCGCCGTGGACGATCCCGGGTGCGCCGCAGGTGTGGGGTGCTGCGGTGTAGGTGCCCTCGACCCGGGACGGGGCCACGTGGGTGAACCGCGCCTGCATCCCGCGCTCGTTGTGCCGGCTGCACCCGAAGCACAGGTTGTCGGGATCCTCGAAGACCAGCTCCTGCCCGATGACCATGGGCGGGATCGTGGTCGGTGGCCGCTGGCGGCACAACTCGGCCCCGCCCCTACGATGGCCGACCTATGGCCCGGCTCTCCCGTGACGAGGTGGCGCACGTCGCCCGGCTGGCGCGGCTGGAGCTGACCGACGAGCAGCTCGACACCTTCACGCCCCAGCTGGCGGCGATCCTCGACCACGCGGCGGACGTGGAGGCGCTCGACCTCGCCGACGTGCCCCCGACCTCGCACCCCTACCCGCTGGCCAACGTGCTGCGGCCCGACGAGGTGCGCCCGGGCGGGATCCGGGACGCCGTCCTGGCCGAGGCGCCGGCGGCCGAGGACGGCATGTTCCGCGTGCCCCCGGTGCTCGGCGAGGCACCGTGACCGCGCGCAGCGATCGCGGCGGCGGTGCGGGCGGGGGAGCGCAGCGCCCGATCGGTGGTCGAGGAGCACCTGGCCCGGATCGAGGCGCGGGACGGGGAGCTGCACGCCTTCAACCTCGTGACCGGCGAGGCCGCCCTGGCCGCGGCCGACGAGGTCGACCGCACCGTGGCCGGCGGCGGCGACCCAGGCCCGCTGGCCGGGGTGCCGGTGGCGCTCAAGGACAACCTGTGCACGACCGGGGTCCCGACGACCTGCAGCTCGAGGATCCTCGCGGGCTGGAAGCCGCCCTACGACGCCACCGTCGTCGGCCGGCTGCGGGCCGCCGGCGCGATCGCGATCGGCAAGACGAACCTCGACGAGTTCGCGATGGGCTCGTCCACGGAGAACTCGGCCTTCGGGCCCACGCTGAACCCGCACGACACCACCCGGGTGCCCGGCGGGTCCTCGGGCGGCAGCGCCGCCGCGGTGGCGGCGGGCTTCGCGCCGCTGGCCCTCGGCTCGGACACCGGCGGGTCGATCCGCCAGCCGGCCGCGCTGTGCGGCGTCGTGGGCGCCAAGCCCACCTACGGCCGCGTGTCCCGCTACGGGCTCGTGGCCTTCGCGTCGAGCCTCGACCAGATCGGCCCGTTTGCCACCACGGTGGCCGACGCCGCCGCGCTCTTCGAGGTGATCGCCGGACACGACCCCGCCGACTCCACCTCGCATCCCCGAGCCCGCCCCCAGCGTGACGGCCACCCTCGACGAGGGCGTCGACGGCCTGCGGGTCGGCGTCGTGCAGGAGCTGCTCGGCGCCGAGGGGATCGCCCCCGACGTCGCCGCCCGCGCCCGGGCCGCGGCCGAGGCGCTGGAGGCCGCGGGCGCCAAGGTCGAGGAGGTGTCGGTCCCGGCCGTCATCTACGGCCTGTCCGCCTACTACCTCATCGCCCCGGCCGAGGCGTCGAGCAACCTGGCCCGCTACGACGGCGTCCGCTACGGGCTGCGGGTCGACGCGCCGACCACCGGCGAGATGTACGACCGCACCCGCACGGCCGGGTTCGGCCCCGAGGTCGAGCGCCGGATCATGCTCGGCACCTACGCGCTGTCGGCCGGCTACTACGACGCCTACTACGGCAAGGCCCAGAAGGTCCGCACGCTGATCATCCGCGACTTCGAGGCGGCCTACGAGCGCTGCGACGTGCTGCTCTCGCCCACGTCCCCCACCACCGCCTTCGAGCTGGGGGCCAAGGCCGACCCGCTGGCGATGTACCTCAACGACGTGTGCACGATCCCGTCCAACCTGGCCGGGCACCCGGCCATCTCGGTGCCCTACGGCGTGGGCGACGACGGGCTCCCCGTCGGCATCCAGGTGATGGCGCCCGCGCTGGCCGAGGCCACGATGTTCCGGGTGGCCGCCGCCCTCGAGCGGAGCCTCGCATGACCGCGACGCAGTCCTGCCCGACGGCTGGGGGATGGTCATCGGCCTCGAGGTCCACTGCGAGCTGGCCACCGCCACCAAGCTGTTCTGCTCGTGCGCCAACCAGTTCGGCGACGAGCCGAACGCCAACACCTGCCCCACCTGCCTGGGCCTCCCGGGCTCGCTGCCGGTGCTGAACGAGCAGGCCGTGGAGCTGGCGATCCGCCTCGGCCGGGCGCTGCAGTGCGAGGTGCGCCGGTCGGTGTTCGCCCGGAAGAACTACTTCTACCCGGACCAGCCGAAGGACTACCAGATCTCCCAGTACGACCTGCCGACGAACGTGGACGGCCACCTCGAGCTGCCCTCCGGGCTGCGGGTCGGCATCACCCGTGCCCACATCGAGGAGGACACCGGCAAGCTCAACCACGTCGGCGGCGGTGGCCGCATCCACGACGCCGGCTACAGCCTCGTCGACTACAACCGCGCCGGCGTGCCCGCTCGTCGAGATCGTGTCCGAGCCCGACCTGCGCGACTAGCGACCAGGCCAGCGAGTACGTCGCGGAGCTCCGCGCGATCCTCCTGGCCACGGGCGTGTCCGACGCCAAGATGGAGGAGGGGTCGATGCGCGTCGACGCCAACGTCTCCGTCCACCGCACGGGCGAGCCGTGGGGCACCCGCTGCGAGATCAAGAACCTCAACTCGTTGCGCTCGCTCGGCCGGGCCATCGACCACGAGGCCCAGCGCCAGGTCGACCTGCTCGACGCGGGCGAGACCGTGCGCCAGGAGACCCGCCACTGGGACGAGGCGCTCCGGCCGCACCGGCACCCTGCGGGTCAAGGAGGACGCGGACGACTACCGCTACTTCCCCGAGCCCGACCTCGTGCCCCTCGACCCCACGCCCGAGGACATCGCGCGCGATCGACGCGTGCCCTGCCGGCACTGCCCGCGGCCCGGCGGGCCGCGCTCGCCGCCGGGGCCGGCGACCGACCCGACGTTCGGGGCCGTGGCCATCGCCGTCGAGCGCGGCCTCGACGACCTCGCGCTCGGCGGCCATCGCGGCGGGCGCCGACGGTGAGCGGGTGCTGACCCACATCGAGCACAACCTCGCCGTCGAGGGGGCCGACGTCCCTGTCGCCCGACGCACCTCGCCGCGCTCGTGCAGCTGGAGACCGGCGGGCAGCTCACCGCCACGCAGGCCAAGACCGTGCTCGCGGAGATGGTCGAGCCACCGGACAGGGACCCGGCCACCATCGCCGCCGACAAGGGCTTCGAGGCGATGGACGCCGGGCGCCCTCGAGGCGCATCGTCGACGAGGTGATCGCCGCGCACCCCGACGAGTGGCAGCAGTTCCTCGCCGGCGACGACAAGGCCCGCGGCAAGCTCACGGGCTTCTTCATGGGCAAGGTGATGCAGGCCTCGAAGGGCCAGGCCGACGGCAAGGCGGCCACCGCGCTCCTGCGCTCGCGCGCCGGGGCTGACCGCGTGCGCCGGCTGGCCGCGCTCGGCGCTGGCGAGCGCGCTCGCTGGTGGGCGGCGGTTGCTCCGACGACGACGGCGACGACGCCGCGGCAGCGGCGGCCCGACCACGTCGAGCCTCGTGTTCGCCGGGCGATCCCGACGTCGCGAGTTCTGCACCCTCCTGCGCGACGTCCAGCTCGACCAGGCTGCTCGAGGAGCCGGCGGAGACGACCACCGACGTCGAGGCCGGCTTCACGCACCTGATCTATCGTGCTCGCCCGCGCCGCCGAGGCGCGCCCCCGCCGAGCTCGCGACCGACGTGGGCCTCGTGCGCGAGGGCATCGTCGCCCTCGACGAGGCCCTGCGGGCGGTGGGCTACAGCTACGACGCCCTGGCCGCAGTCGCCGCACGCCCCCGAGGTGTCGGCCGCGGTCAACGACCCGGCCTTCACCGTGGCCGGCGACCGGATCGAGGCCTACAAGACCCAGGTGTGCGGCCTCTGACGTCCGTGCTGGTACTAAGATCACCAGTATGTACCACGATGACGAGCGCCGGCGCTCGGGGCCGGACTCGCTCCTCTGGCGCTACGCGGGGGACACCCGCATCGCGTTCCTCGGCGGCACCATCGGCCTGCTGCAGCTGATGCACCCGGCGATCGGCGCCGGGGTGCTCGAGCACTCGAACTTCTTCGAGGACCCGTTCGACCGCGTGTTCCGCTCGCTGCCGGCGATCCTCGGCGCGGTCTACGACGAGGACGCCGACGCCACCGGCCGCTGGGTGCGCGACCAGCACCGCACGATCAAGGGCGCCGACGCCGAGGGCCGGCCGCTACCACGCCCTCGACCCCGCCACCTACTGGTGGGCCCACGCCACGTTCCAGTTCATGGCCGAGCAGGTCGTCGACCGCTTCGACGACCGCCGGCTCTCGGCGCGGCCGAGCGCGAGCAGCTCTACCAGGAGGGCATCACCTGGTACCGGCGCTACGGCGTGAGCGACCGCGCCGTCCCTCCCACCCGGGCCGACTTCCAGGTGGAGTGGGACCGCGTCTGCGCCGAGGTGCTCGAGATGAACGAGGCCGTGCGCTACGTCCTCGAGCATGCTCGACCGGCCGCTCGCGCCTCGAGCTGCCCCGCCCGCTCGGCGTGCTCAACCCCGTGCTGCGCCGCGGGCCGGTGGCCCGCGTCGCTGCGCGTGCCGGTCGCGCATCAGCGCCATCGGCGGGCTGCCGCCCGTCGTGCGAGAGCGGTTCGGCATCCCGTGGTCGCGCGGCGACCAGCGCCAGCTCGACGCGCTCGAGCTCGCCGTCCGCAAGGCGTGGCGGTTCGTGCCGTTCTCCAGCGCTGGCAGCCGCGTGCGCAGGACGGCTGGCAGCGGGTCCGGGCCGAGGACGGGGGCGACGGTGGCGCGCCGCAGGCTGACCCTCGAGCTCGACCCGATCGTGCGGGGCGGCGGCGGGCGGTGAGCCCGACGACGAGGTGGCCACCGCGATCCTCGACGCCGCGGAGGCGCTCCTCCTCGAGGTCGGCCTCCACCGCTGGAGCGTGGAGGACGTCGCCGAGCGGGCCGGCCTCGGGCGCACCACCGTGTACCGCCGCTTCCCGTCGCGCGACGACCTCGTCCACGGCGTCCTGGCCCGCGAGCTGCGGCGGGCGATCGCCGCCGTCGGCGCCGCGGCCGCCGGCGGCCGGACCTTCGTCGACGCGGCGGTGGTCGAGGCGGTCGCTCGCCGCGCTCGCGGGCCCTCGACGGCTCCGTCGTCGACCGCCTCCTCCAGACCGACCCCGCCACGATGCTCCCGCTGCTCACCACCGGGGCCGGCCCGCTGGTCGCCCAGGCCCGCGCCGCCTTCGTCCCCGCCCTCGCTCGCGCTCGGGGTCGCGGGCGACCCGAGCACGGGCCGCGATCGTGGCCGAGGCGCTCGCCCGCCTCGGCCTCTCGTTCGTCCTGACCCGCGGACACCGTCCTGCCCGCTCCGCGACCCCGCAGCGCTGCAGCGCGGCGTCGTGGCGATCGTCCTCCCGCTGCTGTCCCGCTGAACCGCTGGGGCGTCCTCGCCACCGTCGATAGCCTCGCGGCCATGGCCGACGCAGGGCGAGGTCCCCGTCAACATCAAGCCGCGCAGCCACGAGGTCACCGACTTCCCGCGGCGGGCCGGCGCCCGGGCGATGCTGCGAGCGATCGGCATGACCGACGACGACTGGGACAAGCCGCAGATCGCGGTGGCGTCGTCGTGGAACGAGGTCACGCCCTGCAACATGCCGCTCGACGCGCTGGCCAAGCGCTCGAAGGAGGGCGTGCGGGACGCCGGCGGCTACCCGATCGAGTTCACGACGATCGCGGTCTCCGACGGCATCTCCATGGGCCACGAGGGGATGCGGGCCTCGCTCGTGTCGCGGGAGATCATCGCCGACTCGGTCGAGACGATGGTCCACGCCGAGCGCTTCGACGCCCTCGTCACCTTCGCCGGCTGCGACAAGAGCCTGCCCGGGATGATGATGGCGGCGGCCCGCCTGAACCTCCCGTCGGTGTTCCTCTACGGCGGCTCGATCCTCCCGGGCGAGCACGACGGCCGGGCCCTCGACATCGTCTCGGTGTTCGAGGCCGTCGGCGCCCACGCCGCCGGCGCCATCGACGACGCCGAGCTCGACGCCATCGAGCGCAACGCCTGCCCGACCATCGGCAGCTGCGCCGGCATGTTCACCGCCAACACGATGGCGGCGATCGGCGAGGCGCATCGGCCTGTCCCTGCCCGGCTCGGCGTCCCCGCCGGCGGTCGACCCCCGCCGCCGCGACTTCGCCTACGAGTCCGGCCGAGGCCGTGGTCCGCCTCCTCGAGCTCGGCATCCGCCCCCGCCAGATCCTCACCAAGGAGGCCTTCGAGAACGCCATCGCCGTCACGATGGCCCTCGGCGGCTCCACCAACGCGGTGCTCCACCTCCTCGCCATCGCGGCCGAGGCGCGGGTGGACCTCGCCCTCGAGGACTTCAACCGGGTCGCGGCCCGCGTGCCCGCACATCGCCGACACCAAGCCGCACGGCGCGTACCACATGGCCGACGTCGACCAGGTCGGCGGCGTGCCCGTCGTGCTGCGCCACCTGCTCGAGGCCGGGCTCCTGCACGGCGACTGCCTCACGGTCACGGGCAAGACCATGGCCGAGAACCTGGCCGAGCTCGACCCGCCCGCGCCCGACGGGAAGGTGATCCACCCCCTGTCCGACGCGATCCACCCGATCGGCGGCATCGCCGTGCTGCGGGGGACGCCTGGCGCCGAACGGCGCGGTCGTGAAGGTGGCGGGCATCGACGAGCTGCGCTTCGAGGGGCGGGCCCGCGTGTTCGACGGCGAGGACGCCGCGATGGAGGCGGTCCTGGCCGGCCGGATCGACGCCGGGCGACATCGTCGTCATCCGCTACGAGGGCCCCAAGGGCGGTCCCGGCATGCGGGAGATGCTGGCCATCACCGGCGCCATGAAGGGCGTGGGCCGGGGCGCCGACGCGGCGCTGATCACCGACGGCCGGTTCTCCGGTGGCACCCACGGCTTCTGCATCGGCCACGTCGCGCCCGAGGCGGTCGACGGCGGCCCGATCGCGTTCGTGGCCGAGGGCGATCGCATCGTGATCGACGTCGTCGAGCACACGATCGACCTGCTGGTCGACGAGGCCACGCTCGCCGAGCGGCGCACGGCGTGGAAGGTGCCCGAGCCCCGCTACACGACAGGCGTGCTGGCCAAGTACGCCCGCCTCGCCAGCGGCGCCGAGCGCGGCGCCATCACCGAAGCGTGATCTGACGCTACGGAGGCCGCGCTGATCGAGGGCGCCGGCCAGCAGGGTGCCCAGCGCGGCGAGGAACAGCACCAGGCCGAACGTCGATGCCCGCTGCACGAGGTCGGGCACGACCTGCAGCGGGCGGGCGGCCGCGTAGCGCAGCCGGGTGCGCACACCCACGGTCACGGCCAGGGCGCCGGCCAGGGCCAGGACGCCGGCCACCGCGGCGGCGCCGGGTGTGTCCTCCGGCTCGGGCGGCTGGACCCAGAACACCGGGACCGGCACCGCGTCGGTGACGTGCTGGCCGTTGACGCTGTACTGCGACGGGCCGCACCCGGCCCGACGGCAGGATCAGGGCCCCGAACCAGTCCGCAGGGAGCGAGAACTCCATGGCCACCCGCACGGTCTCGCCCTTCGGGGACGTCGATGCGCTTCCCCGCCATGACGAGGGGCGGGTCCGGACCCTGCTCGGTGAAGGGCTCGTCGAGCGAGCGGACGTCGAAGGCCGCCCGGGGCATGTACACCGCGACGAACGCCCGGTGCAGGCCGTTGCGCTGCGGACGACCCTCGATGTCTCCCTGCACGTAGTCGCTGATCTGGTCCGGCCGGCGGCACCGGGTTCTCGACGGCCACGGTGACCCGGGCCTTCCACCCGCCGGTGATCTCGGGGAGCACGTTGACGACGACCGAGGGCTGCACGAACCAGTCGAGCTTGTTGCCTCCGATGTTCTCGACGGCGACCATCAGCCCCGTCGGGGGCAGCCGGCCGTCGGCGCCGACCGACTCCCACAGCTCCTGGACGGCGGGGTCGTCGGATCGCGCCAGGAGGTGCCGGCCCTGGGCCGCGTCCCGCAGGGCGAAGGCGAGGTCGGTGACCGGAACCTCGCGCTCCTTGAACGCCTCGAAGATCGCCTTGGCCAGGTTGGCCTGCACGCTGACCCGCTGCTCCCGCTCCCCGAACGTGTCGAACCGGAGGTAGCTCTCGTTGAGCACCTTCTGCTCGACGTTCGATGCGTCGTAGGTCTCGCCGTCGAGCTCCACCGGGCCGATGACCTCGAGCAGGCTGCGGAGCGCGACCGCATCGACCTCGAGCACACCGTCCACCGGCCCGAAGCCGAGCGACTCGCCCATGACCTGGTACATCGGGCCCGGTCACGGCGAAGTTCGGCGACACCGCTGTCTCGGGGAAGCTGCGCCCGAACCCCCACCGGTAGTAGGTGGTCTCCCAGGACTTGGGGTAGACGACCGGCGGCCGCCCGAAGCGCTGGTACGCGAGCTGTACGAAGTCGCCGAACTCGATGTCGCCGTCGGCGATGCTCACCACCCCACCGGATAGGGGCATGCCGGCGCCGCCGCGCATCTCCGCGTTGTTGGCGGCGAGCACGAGGTAGCGGGACGGGCCGACGAGGAGGCGGCGCAGGCCCTGGACGTAGAACCGCGCCTCGTCGAGGCGGTCGGGGGCCCGGCTCGAGCTCGTCGACCAGCTCCCGGCGGGCGTCGGCCAGCGGGCGGACCAGCACCCCCTTGGCCCCCACGTCCACGTCGGCGATGACGGCCTCGACCCGGTCGAGCTCCGTCGAGCACCGTGTCGAGGAGGGTGACCCGCTTGGCCGGGTCCCCGCCGGCCTCCTCCAGAACGCGGTCGATGGCGAGCGAGGACTGCACGCCGGTGGCGCCGAGCTCCTCGGCCACCTCCGTCAGGTCCCGCATCGCCTCGATCTGGTGGTGCAGCCCGGGCACCGCGCCGACGACCGCGAGGAACGGGCTGCGGTCGGCGATGCGGTCCGCTCGCCGGAGCGCGGCCGCGGCGGACTCCACGGTGGGGACGAGGCCCTCGTCGAGGTTGTCGAGCTCGAGTCCCGAGATCGCCTCGCGCCCCTCGCTGGAGGTCGGCGCGCATGCGCAGCAGGTCGATCGCCGCGCCGCCGGCCAGCACGAGGAGCACGAGCAGCACCGCGCCGAGGATGCGGTGCCTGCCCCAGAAGGTGACGACGCGCCGGAGGAGCCGCAGACGCGAGGTCGATCCGTCCCCGCAGACGCGAAGAAGCCCGGGGCCGGGTGGCCCCGGGCTTGTTCTCGCGATCCAACCGAGAGGGGACTACGCCCGAGCAGCGAGGAGGCGGCGGCCGGCGAGGGCGATGCCCACGGCGGCGCCACCGAGCGCCAGCGAGGTACCGGCGACGCCGCCGGTGTTCGGCAGGTTGCCGCTGCCGGCGCGCGTGGTGGCGGGAGCAGCCGTGGTGGAAGCACCCGTGCCTGCGTCCGTCCCGTTGTCGGTGCCGTTGTCGGTGCCGTTGTCGCTGTCCGTACCGTTGTCCGTGCCGCTGTCCTGCGCCTGGACCGGGCCAGCGACGGCCACGAGGCCGGCGGCGCCCAGAACCCCGCTCACCACGGCAGCGCGCACGAACTTGCCGAGACCATCCGTTGACATGCTCGATTACTCCTCGTGACCTTCGATTGGACCGACACGCGAGATGTCGGGGCTGGGGTCCGGATCGGACTTGGGGGACACCATAGCAACACGTACCCCGCGCGCACGACATCCCCTGAGGTGCCCTGGGGGGGGCATTTGGGGCCTCTGGGACAAGCCGCTTGCCCGGATTTGCTGGGCGTGGGATGCTTCCCGCCATGTCCGCCCCGACCCTGGTGGTAATCCTCTAGCGCACCCGCGAACCGCTCGCGCGTGCGCCCTCACGACCTCCCAGCCGGGGGGTCGTCGTCGTTTTGCAGGGAAGGAAACCCATTACCCATGAGGATCACCGGCTCACAGGCCCTGATCAAGGCCCTCGAGATGGAGGGCGTCGACACCATCTTCGGGCTCCCGGGCGGCTGCATCCTTCCGGTGTACGACCCGCTCCTCGACAGCCCGATCCGTCACATCCTCGTGCGGCACGAGCAGGGGGCCGGCCACATGGCCGAGGGCTACGCGCACGTGACCGGGCGTCCGGGCGTCGCGATGGTGACGTCGGGGCCCGCGGCCACGAACATCGTCACCCCGCTGTGCGACGCGTACATGGACTCGATCCCGATGGTCGTGATCACCGGGCAGGTGCCCGACCGGTGCGATCGGCACCGACGCGTTCCAGGAGTGCGACACGATCGGCATCACCCGCTCGGTCACGAAGCACAACGAGCTCGTCACCTCCGCGCAGGACATCCCGCGCGCGGTGCGCGAGGCGTTCCACATCGCCACGACGGGCCGGCCGGGGCCGGTGCTGCTCGACATCCCCAAGGACATCGTCGACGCGAAGAACCCCAACTCGGCGATGGACTGGTACTGGCCGAGCGACGCGGACATCCGCGACGGCCTGCCGGGCTACCGGCCGGTCACGATCGGTGATCCCGACAAGGTGCGCCAGGCCGCGGAGCTGATCCTGTCCTCGGCGCGGCCGGTCATCTACGCCGGCGGTGGGATCCTCAAGGCGCGCGCCGCCGAAGCGCTGTTCGAGCTCGCCGAGCTCTGCGACATCCACGTGGTCACGACGCTCATGGCCCGGGGCGCGTTCCCCGACTCGCACCGGCTGGCGCTGGGCATGCCCGGCATGCACGGCAACTACACCGCGGTCACGTCGATGCAGCGCTCCGATCTGCTCATCGCACTCGGCAGTCGCTTCGACGATCGCGTCACCGGTCGCATCCCGGACTTCGCGCCGGAGGCCAAGGTCATCCACGTCGACATCGACCCCGCCGAGCTGGGCAAGGTCCGCCGCCCCGACGTGGGCATCGCGGGCGACTGCCGGCTCGTGATCGAGGCGCTGGTCGAGGTGCTGAAGGAGCGGATCGCGAGCGGCGCCACGCCGCCCGACCGGATGCCCTGGAAGCAGACGCTCTCCGGCTGGCAGGAGCTGCACCCCCTCAGCTACCGGCCCTCGGATCCGGGCGAGGCGCTGAAGCCGCAGTTCGTCCTCGAGCAGCTGCGCGACAACAGCCCGGACGACTGCATCGTCGCCTCGGGCGTCGGCCAGCACCAGATGTGGGCGTCGCAGTACTGGAAGTTCGACCACCCCTACACCTGGGTCAACTCGGGTGGCCTCGGCACCATGGGCTTCTGCGTGCCGGCCGCCATCGGCGCCAAGGTCGGCAGGCCCGACGCGATGGTGTGGGCCGTCGACGGCGACGGCTGCTTCCAGATGACCGCCCAGGAGCTCGTCACCGCGGCCGCCGAGCGCATCCCGATCAAGGTGGCGATCCTCAACAACGCCTACCTCGGCATGGTCCGCCAGTGGCAGGAGATGTTCTACGAGGAGCGCTACTCCGAGGTGTACCTCTCGCCCGACCTGCCCGACTACAAGCTGTGGGCCGAGGCCATGGGCTGCGTCGGCATGCGGGTCGAGTCGCCGGAGGAGGTCGAGTCGGCCATCCAGAAGGCCAACGAGATCGACGACCGCCCGGTCGTCATCGACTTCCGCACCGACCAGGGGGAGAAGGTCTTCCCGATGGTCCCGGCCGGCAAGAGCAACGACGACATCATCACCGACCCCGCGCTCGGCGAGGACATCGTCCAGTGACCGCCACCACGCCGCTCGCCACCGACGCCGCCCGCCACCACATGCTCTCGGTCCTGGTCGAGAACAAGGCCGGCGTGCTCGCCCGGGTGGCGGGGCTCTTCGCCCGGCGCGGGTTCAACATCCTCAGCCTGGCCGTGGCCCCCACGGAGGACGAGCGCCTCAGCCGCATCGCCATGGCCGTCGACGTGGCGTCGGCCCCGCTCGACCAGATCACCAAGCAGCTCAACAAGCTGGTCAACGTCGTGGAGATCCACGAGCTCGACCCCGCCGAGTTCGACGCGTTCGATCAGCGCCTGCGAGCCTTCACCCACCTGCCCCTGGAAGCCGACGAGCAGAAGGAACCCTGATGGCGAACGTGTACTACGAGAAGGACGCCGACCGATCGCTGATCGCGGATCGGAAGGTCGCCGTCGTCGGCTACGGCTCGCAGGGCCACGCGCACGCGCTGAACCTCAAGGAGAGCGGCATCGACGTGCGCGTCGGCCTGCGCGAGGGGTCCGCGTCGGTGGCCAAGGCCGAGTCGGCGGGCCTGCGGGTCCTGCCGGTGGCCGCGGCGGCCAAGGAGGCGGACCTCGTGATGCTCCTGGGGCCCGACACCGAGCACAAGGCGATCTTCAACGAGCACATCGGGCCCAACCTGCAGCCCGGCGACGCGCTCTTCGTGGGCCACGGGTTCAGCGTGCGCTTCAAGCAGGTCGTGGCCCCGGCCGAGGTCGACGTGGCCCTCGTGGCCCCGAAGGGCCCGGGCCACCTCGTGCGGCGCACCTACACCGAGGGTGGCGGCGTGCCCTGCCTCATCGCGGTGTCGCAGGACGCGTCGGGCTCGGCGCACGGCCTGGCCCTCGCGTACGCGGACGCCATCGGCGGCGCCCGCGCCGGCGTGCTGGAGACCACGTTCGAGGAGGAGACCGAAACCGATCTGTTCGGCGAGCAGGTCGTGCTCTGCGGCGGCCTCACCGCGCTGGTGCAGGCGGGCTTCGAGACGCTCGTGGACGCCGGGTACCAGCCCGAGTCGGCCTACTTCGAGTGCCTGCACGAGCTCAAGCTCATCATCGACCTCATGTACGAGCAGGGGATCGCCGGCATGCGGTACTCGATCTCCGACACCGCCGAGTACGGCGACCTCACCCGAGGCCCCCGCATCATCAACGAGGCCGTGAAGAAGGAGATGCGGGCGATCCTCGACGAGATCCAGGACGGTCGCTTCGCCACGGAGTGGGTGGCCGAGAGCGAGTCGGGCCGCACGAACTACAAGGCGCTCCAGGCGGCCGGCAAGGCCCACCAGATCGAGGTGGTCGGCGAGCAGCTCCGGGCGATGATGCCGTGGATCTCCGCCGGCAAGGAGCGGGTCCAGGACATCAGCGGCGGGTGACCCGCAGGGCCACGTAGTCCTGCATCCCCTCCCACGCCCCCGGGGCGTGCAGCAGCAGCTCGGCCCTCCGGCCGCTCGCGCTCTCGACGCGTCCGAGCAGCCGGTCGGGGTCGTGGAAGGCCACGCCGTAGTCGCCCCGGCGATGGTGCGGGTACGGCACGTACGCGAACCCGTCCGCCTCGAGGTCGGCTGCGACCTGGTGCGCGGACGCTCCCATGCCGGTGCCGAAGGACTCGAGGTTGTTCACCATGCCGGGCCGCAGGATCGACAGCGCCACGACCGCCTCGGGCGCGGTGATCGCGTCGAGCGTCGCCCAGACCTCGCGCTCGTCTGCCGCGGCGAGATGCGTGACCACCGACCCCATCCAGACCACGTCGTAGGGCTCCGCGGGGAAGGCGGTGGTCCGCAGGGGTCGCCGGGCGACCACCGCGGTGGCGCCGAAGGCGCGGGTGCAGAAGCGGACCGCGCTGCGGTCGAGGTCGCAGGCGGTCCACGGCACCGGCACCTCGTCGACCAGGTGGCGCAGCACGCGCCCGTGCCCGCACCCGAGGTCCAGGCCACGGGTGGGCCGCAGCCCGGCTGCCGCGAGCGCGTCGACCACGAAGAGGGCCGCCGCGGTGCCCGTGGCCGCGTACTCCGCCCCACCCGTCGCGCTCGCGTACATCACGTCGTTGCGGTGCACAGGGCCGGGCACCTCGGCGAGCGACCGCGCGGGCAGGAGGTCCCCGAGGGCCGTGCGCACCCGGCGGGCGACCCAGTACGCCGGGGGGATCCGCTTCAGCGCGTCTCCGACCGCCACGGCGGCATGGTCGCCCGGGGATGTCGCAGGCCGCAACCCGGCTCGTCGGCCTACGCTCGACGTCGTGGAGTCACTGTTCGACGCGCCGGCCGTGGTGTTGCTGGCGCTGTCGCTCGCGGCGGCGCTCCTCGTCGTCGAGATGGCGCTCCCGACCGCCGGCGTGGCCGGCACCCTCTCCCTCCTCCTCGGGGTCGCCGGCGTCACCGCCATCGCCCGGCAGGACGCCGAATGGTGGCCGCTCGTCGCGACCGCGGCCGGGGTGCTCCTGTGGGCCGTGCTCGTCGCCCGGCGCCGCCGGTCCCCGGCCGTGGAGCTGACCGCGGTGGTGCTCTTCGGCGGCGGTGCCGTCTGGTTCGGCGCGCTCGCGGACAGCTGGTCCACCGTCGTGCTCGGCGTCGGCCTGTCGGTCGGTGCGGCGGCCTCGTTCCCGGCGCTGCACCGGGCCGCGTCCAGCCTGCTCGACCAGCCGGTGCGGGTCGGGATGGACTCCCTCGTGGGCGACGTGGGCAAGGTCGTGAGCTGGGCGGGCCAGTCGGGCACGGTCCGCCTCCAGGGCTCGCTGTGGAACGCCACCGCACCTCAGCCGCTGAAGAAGGGCGACGAGGTCGAGGTGGTGGGGTGGTCGGGCATGACGATCCACGTCGCGCACCGGACGCACCAGGCCACCTGATCGACGACGAGGAGAGCAGATGACTGAGGCCATCGGTGGGATCGTGCTGCTGGTCGGCGTGCTGGCCGTGGTGTTCCTGGCCAGCTCGATCAAGATCGTGCAGGAGTACGAGCGGGGGGTGATCTTCCGGCTCGGGCGGTCCGTCGGGGCCAAGGGTCCGGGCCTGTTCTTCGTCGTGCCGATCATCGACAAGATCGTGCGCGTCAACCTGCAGATCGTCGCCGTGCCGGTGGCGTCCCAGGCCGTGATCACGAAGGACAACGTCACGAGCACCGTCGACGCCGTGGCCTACTTCCAGGTGGTCGACCCCGAGGCGTCGGTGATCCGGATCCGCGACTGGTACAGCTCGTCGCAGCTCGTCGCCCAGACGACGCTCCGGTCGATCGTGGGTCGCCACGAGCTCGACCAGCTGCTGACCGAGCGCGACCGCATCGACGCCGAGCTCCAGGAGGCGCTCGACGCCCAGACCGAGACCTGGGGCATCAAGGTCCACCGCGTGGAGATCCGGGACGTCCAGGTGCCGGAGCAGCTCCAGCGGGCGATGGCCCGCCAGGCCGAGGCCGAGCGCGAGCGCCGTGCCAAGGTGATCGCGGCGGAGGGCGAGCTCCAGGCGTCGCAGAAGCTCGGGGAGGCGGCGGCCGTGCTGAGCGCGGCGCCCGGCGCGCTCCAGCTGCGGCAGCTCCAGACGATGGTGGAGATCTCGGCCGAGAACGCGTCGACGATCGTGTTCCCGATCCCGGTGCAGCTCCTCGAGGGCCTCGAGGTCCTGGCCGCGCAGTCCCCCCGCCGCCGCTAGCCGGCGGGCGGGCAGATCATCGACGCGGGGTCGTCGCCCCGCAGCGTGAGCATGCGGCGGACCGCCTCGTCGAGGCGGGCCTCCGGCAGCGTGCCGCCCTGCACCGCGGCGACGATCGCGTCGCGCATGCCCAGGGCCTCGACGCCCTGGTTCACCAGGACGACGTCGGCCCCGGCGGCCAGCGCGACCACGGCCGCCTGCGACAGCGGCCAGCGCTGCACGATCGCGCCCATGCCGAGCGAGTCGGTCATCGCCACACCGTCGTACCCCAGCGAGCGCAGCAGCGCGTAGGTGCCCGGCTCGACGCTGGCCGGGAGCGGGCCCACCGCCGAGAAGGTGACGTGGGAGACCATCATCGCCCCGGCCCCGGCCGCCGCCGAGGGGAGGAACGCTTGCGCGGCGGCCTCCACCACGGCCCGGGGCTGGTCACTCGTCACGGTGCCGGCGTGGCTGTCGTCGGTCACGCCGCCCTGGCCGGGGAAGTGCTTGACGGTCGCCTGCACCCGGCCCTGCCGCAGGCCCGCCACGAAGGCCGCGGCCCGCTCGCCCGCGGCGGCCACGTCGCCCGCGAAGGAGCGGTCGCCGATGGCGCCGTCCGCCGGGCCCCCGTCCGCGTCGACGACCGGACCGAGCACCAGGTCGATGCCGAGGTCGTGCATGATCGCCGCGCGCCGGCCCGCCTCCGCGGTGATCTCGGCCAGCGGCTGCTGGCCGAGCGCGGCGGGCCGAGGCAGTGGGCCCCAGCACCGCCTTGAGCCGTGACACGCGGCCGCCCTCCTCGTCGGCGGCCACCAGGAGGTGGCGCGCCGTCTTGGCCCGGAGCCCGTCGACCAGCGCGCGCAGCTGCGTGGCGTCGACCACGTTGGTGGCGCGGATGACGACGCCGCCCACCCCGAGCCCGGTCACCTCGTTGGTGAGGGGCGCGTCGGCCACCGTGTTGTCGTCGATGCCGACGATGAGCACGGCGGCCGCCCGTTCGGCGAGCGGCGCCTCGGTGCAGGGGATCGTCGAGCTGGTCGTGGTGGCCGGCGCCTCCTCCACGCGCTCGTCCGCGGTGCCCCCGTCGTCGTCGCCGCAGGCGGCGACACCGGCGAGGAGGCCGAGCGCGAGGAGCGGGGCGAGCAGGCGGCGGTGGGAGAGCACCGGCTACATCGTCTCGGCGAAGCTGACCTCGCCCTCGCCGCGGAGGACGTTCTTCAGCAGCTTGCCGCTGGCGTTGCGGGGGAGCTTGTCGCGCCAGAGCTCGACGTAGGTCGGCACCTTGAAGGCAGCGAGCCCGTCGGCCACCCACTGGCGCACCTCCGCCTCGGTGAGGGTGGCGCCGTCCTCCAGCTGCACGACGGCCTTCACCTCCTCGCCCAGCTCGGGGTGGGGCACGCCGATCACCGCGGCGTCGGCGATGTCCGGGTGGTTCACGAGCCGCTGCTCGATCTCGACGCAGTAGATGTTCTCGCCCCCCCGGATGATCATGTCCTTCTTGCGATCGGTGATGTAGAGGAACCCGTCCTCGTCGAGGTGCCCCAGGTCGCCGGTGTGCAGCCAGCCGTCGGCGTCGATCGCCTCCGCGGTGGCCTCCGGCTTGTTCCAGTACCCGGCCATCAGGATCGGGCCCGTGATGCACACCTCACCGGTCTCGTGCGGGCCGAGCGCGGCGCCGTCGTCGCCGACGATCTTCAGGTGCACGGTGGGCACCGGCGGCCCGACGGACGTCGGCCGCTCGATCGCGTCCTGCCCCGAGATGACCGTCGCCACCGACGACGTCTCGGTCAGGCCGTACGCGTTCGACGTCGAGGTCACGTTGGGGAACGTCTCCCGGATCATCCGCTGGAGCTCGTCGGCGGAGGGGGACCCGCCGAAGGCGACCGTGCGCACCGAGCTCGTGTCGTAGTCGTGCCGGTCGGGGTGCTCGCACACCCGCCACACCATCGTCGGCACCGTCGCCCACACGGTGACCTGATGGTCCTGGATCAGCTGCAGCGCGGTCTCGGGCAGGAACCGGCCTTCGGGCATGACCAGCTTGAGGCCGGCCAGCAGGCCCACGACCAGCGTCGAGTGGCAGCCCGACACGTGGAACAGCGGCGAGGTGAACAGCGAGACGTTCTGCCCGCCCGCCGGGTCGGGCAGGCCGCCACCGCCGGCCATCGCTCCGGCCACCGCGCCGTACATCGTGTTCTGGAGGTTGGCGATCATGCTCCGGTGGGTGGAGATCGCCCCCTTGGGCCGGCCGGTGGTCCCCGACGTGTAGAAGATCACCGCCGGGTCGTCCTCGGCGATCTCCTCCTCGACGAAGCTGGCGGTCGGTTCGCCGGTGAGCTCCTCGAAGGCGTGGACCCGCGGGTCGTCGGCAAGCCCGACATCGGCGGGGGAGCAGTCGACGAGCAGCACGTGCTCGAGGGCGGGGAGGTCGACGAGCGCGCCGGCGATGCGCTCGAACCGCTTCCGGTCCGCCACGAGCACCTTCGCCCCCGAGTCCTGCAGGCCGTAGAGCACCTCGTCGGTCGTCCACCAGCCGTTCAGCCCCACCAGGATCGCCCCCTGGGACACCGTCGCCCAGAAGGCCATGCACCACTCCGGGTTGTTCTGGGACAGCACCGCCACGCGGTCCCCCTTGGCGATGCCGAAGCGCTCGCGCAGGGCGTGGGACACGCCGTTGGCGGTCTGGACGAAGGTGCCGAACCCGTAGGTGCGGTCGCCGTAGACGATGAAGGGCTGGTCGTCGCCGCGCATGAGGCCCACCTCCGCCACCGTCCGGAGCGACGGCATGCGGCTCGCGTACACCTCCATCGGGCGGCCCCGGACCTCCTCCGTGGCCAGCTCGAACATCCCCCCGGGGCCCGTGAGCTCGGCCCGAACCTCCGCGTTCGTCGGCATGGGCGAAACCTATCCAAGACCGCGACCTGGACATCCAATATCCTGGATATGTAGTATCCGAGATATGCGGATGAGCGATGGGGTCGAGTGGGCGTTGCACTGCTGCACCGTCCTGGCCGCGCTGCCCGACGACCAGGCGCTGCCCGCGGCGCGGCTGGCCGAGTTCCACGAGGTGCCGCCGGCCTACCTCGCCAAGCAGCTCCAGGCCCTCACCGCCGCCGGCATCACGCGGTCCGTCCCCGGCCCCCATGGGGGATACCGGCTGGCCCGCCCGCCGGCGGAGGTGTCCGTGCTGGACGTGGTGTTCGCGGTGGAGGGGGACGACACCGCCTTTCGCTGCAGCGAGATCCGGCAGCGCGGCCCCGGCGCGGGCGGCCCCGGGCTCTACCGCCGGCCCTGCGGGATCGCCCGAACCATGTGGCGGGCGGAGGACGCGTGGCGGGCGGAGCTGGCGGCCACCTCCATCGGCGATCTGCTGCTCGAGCTCATCGCCACGGTGCCCGCCCAGCAGCTGGCCAAGGGAGCGGAGTGGATCCGTGACGTCGAGATCGGACGACGAAGGAGGTAGTGCGATGAAGGTGTTCCTGGCCGGTGCGACCGGCGTGCTCGGGAGGGCCACCGTCCCGCGGCTGATCGCCGCGGGGCACGAGGTGACCGGGGTGGCCCGGAGCGAGGAGAAGGCGGCGCAGCTCCGGGCCCAAGGCGCCGCGCCCGTCGAGGTGGACCTGTTCGACGCCGAGGCCGTGCGCCGCGCGGTCGACGGGCACGACGCGGTCATCCACATGGCGACGAGCATCCCGCCGCTGTCCAAGGCGTGGCGGCTCCACCGCGTGGACGGTGAACGACCGGCTGCGCCGCGAGGGCACGCGGATCCTCGCCGACGCCGCCCGCGACGCGGAGTCGCGGGTGCTCATCAAGGAGATGGTCTGCTTCTTCTACCCGGACGGCGGCGACGAGTGGATCGACGAGGACGTGCCCCCCGTCCGGGAGCCGTTCAGCGCCGCGTCGCTCGACGCCGAGGACACGGCGCTCGCGTTCACCGGGGACGGCCGGCGGGGGATCGCCCTCCGGTTCGGCCTCTTCTACTCCGCCGACGGCCGGTCGACGCAGGAGTGCCTGCCGCGTGGCCCGGTTCGGGGTGGGGCCGATGATCGGCCTGGCCGAGGCGTACCAGCCGTCGATCCACGTGGACGACGCGGCGGCCGCGGTCGTGGCCGCGCTCGACGCCCCTGCCGGTGTGTACAACGTGGCCGACGAGCCCATCACCAAGCGGGCGTGGAACGAGGCCTTCCGCCGCGCCTTCGGCCTGCGACGCGAGCTGCGGTCGACGCCGCGCTTCGTCGTGCGGCTCGGCGGTCGGAAGCTCGCCGTGCTCGGTGCCAGCCGCCGGGTCAGCTCGCAGCGCTTCCGGGACGCAACCGGGTGGGCGCCCGTCTTCGCCGATGCCGCGGTCGGCCTCGAGCAGGTGGCCGACGAGCACGCGAAGGCGGCGTCGTGACCCGGCTGCACCAGCTCGCGCTGGTCGTGATCGCGTTCGGCAGCGTGGTCGTCGGCGCATGGGCGCAGGCGTTCCCGCGGTCGTTCTACGACGACTTCCCCGGCATGGGACGCGTCTGGGTGGCGGTGGACGGGCCCTACAACGAGCACCTCGTCCGGGACGTCGGGGGGCTCAACCTCGGCCTCGCGTTCATGGCTGTCGCCGCGCTGGTCGCCGGGAGCCTGCTCCTGGCCCGGGTGGCCGGCGGGGCGGCCCTGCTGTTCGGAGGACCACACCTGCTCTACCACCTCACCCACCTCGATCCGTTCGACACGGGTGACGCCGTGGGGATCGCGGTGTCGCTGTCCATCGCCGCCCTCGCGGCGGTCCTCGTGATCGTGGCGCCCGCTACCGAAGGGCGGGACCCAGCTCCCCGATGAGGGCGTCCATGCGCTCGAGCCGCGCCTGACCGCGGCCGAGCGCGAAGTCGGGGACGATCAGCTCGTCGAGGCCGACGTCGCGGAGTGCGGCGGCCGCATCGACGACGGCCGCGGCAGGACCGGCGACAGCGGCCCGCCCGCCGGTCCTGGTGAGGAAGCGCTCCGCCTCGCTCGGATCGTCCGTCAACCGCACGAGCGCCTGCGCGCTGCGTCGGATCGACGCCGGGTCCCGGTCGATCGCCTCGCAGCGCCGTTCCAGCACGGCCGACCGCTCGGCGATCGCAGGCGCCAGGCCCCACATGTTCCACTCGTCCGCGCACCTGGCCACCACCCCGAGCATGCGGTCGCCCTTCCCACCGATGAGCAGCGGCAGCGGTTGCTGCACCGGCTTCGGCTCCGCGACGGCGTCGGTGACCCGGTAGTGCTCGCCGGCGACGGTCGTGCGCGGCTCGCGGAGCAGGCCGAGCAGGATGCGGCAGCCCTCCTCGAAGCGGGCGATGCGCTCGCCGGGCGGGCCCAGGCGGATGCCGTACTGGTCGTGCTCGTTCTGCTGCCATCCGGTCCCGACCCCGAGGAGGAGCCGGCCCCCGCTGGCGTGGTCGGTCGTCGCGGCCCACTTCGCCAGCACGGCCGGGTGCCGGTAGGTCATCCCGAGCACGAGGCTCCCGAGGCGAACGCGCGAGGTGGCCGTGGCGAGCGCGGCGAGGCCGGCCGTGGCCTCGAGCGTGGGCGTGTCGGCGGTGCCGAAGCTGACGCCATCGCCCATGAAGTGGTCGGCCAGGTACACCCCGTCCCACCCGGTGGCCTCGGCATGGGTCGCCACCTCGAGCACGTCGGCCCAGGGCTGCTGCAGGTTCGGCCAGATCGAGAAGCGCACGATCGGGACCCTACGGGAGGAGCAGCGAGCGCTCCTCGGGCGTGGGCAGCTCGCAGGTGTCCTTGCGCCCGAACAGCCGGTAGCGGTTCGCGGCGAACGCCCGGTACACGAGATCGCGCACCGGGCGGGGGAAGATGCGAGCAGCCGCGGGCGAGCGTCGTGCCACCCGCGAGCTCGAGCGCCCGGATGATTCCGTCGCTCCTCAGGCGCAGTCCCACGTCGCCGCCCGGCTGCGGCTCGGCCAGCACCATGGTGTCGAGATCGGTCGGGAAGTCGGGCCGAACGGCCCGCAGCGCGGCGGCCGTCTCACCCTGGAGCGACGCGAACCGCAGTGCCCCGTACCGGTCCCTCCGGAGGAGGAAGCGCACCGTCCGGTCGCAGACGTTGCACTCGCCGTCGAAGAACGCGACCGGACCGGGGAGGTCGGTCACGCTGAGGGCGGCGACGACGTGGTCGATGCAGCGCGTGAGGGCCACGATGTCGTCGGGATCGATCGCCGG
This sequence comes from uncultured Microthrixaceae bacterium, assembly GCA_963806205.1. Classification (GTDB taxonomy): domain Bacteria; phylum Actinomycetota; class Acidimicrobiia; order Acidimicrobiales; family VFJN01; genus VFJN01. The sequence goes on along the minus strand of CAWDXF010000003.1, from coordinate 530,156 downwards.
GAACAGCGCGATCCGGAGCTGGTTGCGGCCCAGCTTGCGGTAGCTCTCCGTGTCCAGGATCCCGTTGGCCCGCAGGACCTGCGACACGGTGATCGCGTCGACGACGGCCTCGTCGAGGTCGATGGTCGCCACCACGTGGCTGCGCTGGCCGGGATCCTTCACGAACGGCGTGGCGAAGGGCGACGCCTCCGCCCAGCCGTAGATCGCGTCGGCCGACCTGTCGCACCGGGCCGCCGGCCCACCCGAGGCCGCCCTGCTGGTTGATCCAGTCGACCTGCTGGTTGGCGAGGAAGATCGTGGCCAGCGCCGGGGTGTTGTACGTCTGGTCCTTGCGGCTGTTCTCCAGCGCGATGCCGAGGTCGAGCGAGGCGGGCACCCAGCGGTCCGACGCGGCGATCCGCTCGATGCGCTCGATGGCCGCGGGCGACACCGCCGCCAGCCACAGGCCGCCGTCGCTGGCGAGGCACTTCTGCGGCGCGAAGTAGTAGACGTCGACCTCCGCCGGCTCGAAGCGCAGCCCGCCTGCAGCCGAGGTGGCGTCCACGAGCACGAGACCGTCCGCCTCCGCCGGCCGCTCGAGCGGCATCGCCACCCCGGTCGACGTCTCGTTGTGGGTGAGGCAGTAGGTGTCGACCTCGGGATCGGCCACCGGGAGCGGATGGGTGCCGGGGTCGGCGAACAGGAACGAGGGCTCCTGCAGGTGCGGGGCCGCGGCCACCGCCTCGGCGAACTTCGACGAGAACTCGCCGAAGCGGAGGTGCTGGCTCCGCCGGTCGATCAAGCCGAAGCTCGCCGGCGTCCCAGAACGCCGTCGTGCCGCCGTTGCCGAGCAGCACCTCGTACCCGTCGGGCAGCGCGAACAGCTCGGCCAGGCCGTTGCGGAGCGCGCCGACCTCGAACTGCACGCGGGCCTGGCGGTGCGAGGTGCCCAGGTAGTCGGGGGCCGCCTCCAGCAGGGCCGCCACCGCCTCCGGCCGCACCTTGGACGGCCCGCACCCGAAGCGCCCGTCGACGGGGAGGAGGTCGGCGGGGATCGTGATCTGGGGGGTGGGTGCGGGGGTCACCGTGCAATGATCGCGGACCGACCGAGGAAGGAGCGAGACCGTTGGCCACCCCCCGAAGCGAGGCCCGCGTGAGCCGCCGCATCGCCGCGATCGCTCGAGTCCGCCACCCTGGCGGTGGACGCCAAGGCGAAGGCCCTCAAGGCCGCGGGGGAGCCGGTCATCGGCTTCGGGGCCGGAGAGCCCGACTTCCCGACGCCCGCCCACATCGTCGAGGCCGCCGTCGAGGCCTGCCGCGATCCTCGCAACCACAAGTACACGCCCGCCGGCGGCCTCCCCGAGCTCAAGGAGGCGATCGCCGCCAAGACGGTGCGCGACTCCGGGTACGAGGTGCCGACCTCGGGTGTCCTGGTGACCAACGGCGGCAAGCACGCCGTGTACAACGCGTTCGCCACCCTGCTCGACCCGGGCGACGAGGTGCTCCTGCCCGCGCCCTACTGGACCACCTACCCGGAGCCGATCGGGCTGGCCGGCGGCGTCCCCGTGGTGCTGCCCACCGACGAGACCACCGGCTTCCGGGTCAGCGTGGAGCAGCTCGACGCGGCCCTGACCGAGCGCACGAAGGTCCTCCTCTTCGTGTCGCCGTCCAACCCCACGGGCGCGGTGTACCCGCCAGAGGAGGTCGAGGCGATCGGCCGCTGGGCGGTGGAGCGCGGCCTCTGGGTCGTCACCGACGAGATCTACGAGCACCTCACCTACGGCGACCACCGGTTCACGTCGATGCCGGTCCTCGTGCCGGATCTGCGGGACCGGTGCATCGTGCTCAACGGCGTCGCGAAGACCTACGCGATGACCGGCTGGCGGGTGGGCTGGATGCTCGGCCCCGACGACGTCGTGACCGCGGCCACCAACCTCCAGAGCCACGCCACCTCCAACGTCTCGAACGTGAGCCAGCGCGCCGCGATCGCCGCCCTGTCGGGCGACCTGTCCGCGGTCGCGGAGATGCGCGAGGCGTTCGAGCGGCGGGGCCGGCTCATGCACAAGCTCCTCACCGGCATCGAGGGCGTCACCGCCCTCGAGCCGCAGGGTGCCTTCTACGGGTTCCCCAACCTGTCGGCCTACCTGGACCGGCCGATTCGCGGTCGCACTGCCCGGACCACCACCGAGCTGTGCGGGCTGCTGCTCGACGAGGCCAAGGTGGCCATCGTGCCGGGGGAGGCGTTCGACGCGCCCGGGTACGCCCGCCTGAGCTACGCGCTCGGCGACGACGACCTCGGTGAGGGCTGCCGCCGCATCGCCGATCTGCTCGCGGAGGCGTGACCACGGCGGCGGAGCTCCCGTACGGCTCGTGGCCGACCCCCATCACGAGCGAGCTGGTCGTCCGCGCGGCGCGCCTGCCCACCGGGGTGCAGCTCGACGGCAACGACCTCTGGTGGTCGGAGTCCCGGCCCGAGGAGGGCGGGCGCACGACGCTGCTGCGCCGCGAGCCGGACGGCTCCGCCTGGGACGTGCTGTCGGAGCCCTGGAACGCGCGCAGCGGCGTGCACGAGTACGGCGGCGGCGCGTGGTGGGTCCGGCGGGGCGTGCTGTGGTTCGTCGACTGGGCGACGCAGCGGATCCACCGGCTCGCCCCCGACGACGAGCCGGTGCCGCTCACGCCCGAGCCGGACGAGCCCCGCGGCCTTCGCTATGCGGACGGCGACGTCCGCCCGGACGGGCTGACGATGCTCTGCGTCCAGGAGGAGCACCACGCGGACGGGTCACCCGCGACCAACACGATCGTGTGGCTGGACGCCACGGCGCCCTCGGAGCCCGTGGTCATCGTCGAGGGGCCGGACTTCGTCAGCGATCCCCGCTGGCGCCCCGACGGCGGCGCGTTCTGCTGGCTCGAGTGGGACCAGCCGGACATGCCGTGGGACGCGAACCGGCTGGTCGTCGACGAGGGCGGCTTCCGCAGCGTCGTCGCCGGTGGCGACCGCCGCGAGTCGATCTGCCAGCCCACCTGGGCGGCCGACGGCTCGCTGTGGTTCACCAGCGATCGCACCGGCTTCTGGAGCCTGTACCGGTGGCGCCGGGCGCGCGGCGTGGAGCTGGTGCTCGACGTGGAGCGGGACATCGGCTTCCCGCAGTGGGTCTTCGGGCAACGGTGCTTCGCGCTGCTCGAAGGCGACCGTGTGGCGTTCGTGTACCAGGACGGCGGGGTCGACCACCTCGCGGTGCGCAACGCCGACGACACGGTCTACGCGGCCGACGTCGGCGCCACCGCGATCGACTCCCTGACCGCACGCGGCGACGAGCTCGTGTTCCTCGCCGGGTCGCCGACCGCGGAGGTGCACGTGGCCCGCATGTGGGTCCCCGGCGGTCCGGTTCCCACCGAGCCGGACGTGGACGTGGTGGTGCCGCCGCGGGACCTCGGCCTCGACCCGGCGTGGTTCTCCGTCCCGGTGCCGTTCGACTTCACGACCAGGGGCGGGGTCATCGCCCACTCGCTCCTCTACCGGCCGGCCAACCCGGAGGCCGAGGGCCCGCCCGACCGACGGCCGCCGCTCCTCGTGCTCATCCACGGTGGCCCGACCTCCGCCGCCCGACCGCTGCTGCGCCTGTCGACCCAGTACTGGACGAGCCGCGGCTTCGCGGTGGTCGACGTCAACTACCGGGGTTCGACCGGCTACGGCCGGGCCTACCGCGAGCTGCTGGACGGAGCCTGGGGCGTGGCCGACGTGCAGGACTGCGTGGCGGTCGCCCTCGCGCTCGTGACGGCGGGGGAGGCCGACCCGGACCGCCTCGCCATCCGGGGCGGCTCCGCCGGCGGCTTCACCACGCTCGCCGCGCTCGCCTTCCACGACGTGTTCGCAGCGGGCGCGAGCCACTACGGGGTGGCCGACCTCGGTCTGCTCGCGACCGACACCCACAAGTTCGAGGCGCGGTACCTCGACGGGTTGGTCGGTCCGTGGCCCGAGGCGCGCGCCACCTACGAGGAGCGCTCGCCGCTCTACCACCTCCAGGGGATCAACAAGCCGCTCGCGGTCTTCCAGGGTCTCGAGGACGCGGTGGTGCCCCCGAACCAGGCGGAGCTCATCGTCGAGGGGCTGCGGGACCGCGGGATCCTGGTGGCCTACCTCCCCTTCGAGGGAGAAGGCCACGGGTTCCGGCGCTCGGAGAACATCCGCGCCGCGCTCGACGGCGAGCTGTCGTTCTACGCGCAGATCCTCGGCTTCGACCTGCCGCCCGACGAGGCCATCGAGCCCATCGAGATCCGCTAGGCGCGACCGCCCACGCGCCCGAGCACGAGCGGGGGCGGCGACGCCGGCTCGGGACCGATCTCGAGCGCGCCCTCGAGCGCCTCGAGCGCGCGGGGGAGGCGGGCAGGGTCGTCGACGTGCAGCTCGAGCAGCGGCTGGCCGGCGCTGACGCGGTCACCGATCGTCGCGTGCCACACGATGCCGGCGGTCGGCGACACGGGGTCGTCCATGTGGGTCCGCCCGGCGCCGAGCCGCCACACCGCCACCCCCAGCGAGCGGGCGTCGAGGCGGCGGAGCACGCCGTCGACCGGCGCCGGCACCACCTCCACCTCGTGGGCGCTGGGCAGGGTGGCCTCGGGGTCGCCGCCCTGGGCTCGCACCATCGTGCGCCAGGCGTCCATCGCGCCCCCGCGGGCCAGGACCTCGGCGGGATCCCGGTCCTGGAGGCCCACGAGGGCGAGCATCTCGCGGGCCAGCGTCACGGTGAGCTCCACGAGGTCGGCGGGACCCCCGCCGGCCAGCAGGTCGACCGCCTCGGCCACCTCCAGCGCGTTGCCGGCACTGCGCCCGAGCGGCACGTCCATCTGGGTCAGCAGCGCGGTGGTGTGCACCCCGTGGGCCGCACCGAGGTCCACCATCGTCTCGGCCAGGATGCGGGCGAGCCCCTCCTCGCGCATGAACGCGCCGGAGCCGACCTTCACGTCCAGCACCAGCGCGCCGGTGCCCTCCGCGATCTTCTTCGACATGATCGAGCTGGCGATCAGGGGGATCGACTCCACGGTGCCGGTCACGTCGCGCAGCGCGTAGAGGCGCCGGTCGGCCGGCGCCAGGTCCGCGCCTCCCGCCCGGATCACCGCGCCGCCGCGCGGAGCGCGGCTTCGGCCTCCGCGTTGCGGAGGTTCGCCCGCCACCCGGGGATCGACTCCATCTTGTCGAGCGTGCCGCCCGTGAACCCGAGTCCGCGGCCGGCCGTCTGGGGCACCGCCGCCCCGCAGGCCGCCACCAGCGGGCACAGCACGAGCGACACCTTGTCGCCGACGCCGCCGGTCGAGTGCTTGTCCACGGTGGGTCGGTCGAGGCCGGAGAGGTCGACGCGCGTGCCGCTCTCGATCATGGCCAGCGTCCACCGGGCCAGCTCGCCGGGGTCGAGGCCGCGGAACAGGATGGCCATGAGCAGCGCGGCGGTCTGCCCGTCACCCACCGTCCCCCGCGTGCAGGCGTCGATGAACCAGTCGATCTGCTCGTCGGACAGGCGCTCGCCGTCGCGCTTGGCGATGATGAGGTCGACGGCGTGCATCAGGCGAGGTGCTCGGGTCCGAACGGGTCGGGGAGCAGCTCCGCGAGCCGGCGCCCGTTGCACAGGAGCTCCGGCCCGCCGTGCTCGTGGAGGAGCTGCCGGCAGCGACCGCAGGGGACCAGCGGCTCGCCGCGGCCGTCGACGCAGGCCACGGCCACGAGGCGCCCGCCGCCGCCCGCGTGGAGCGCCGACACGATCCCGCACTCGGCGCACAGGCTCAGCCCGTAGGACGCGCTCTCGACGTTCGCGGCGGTGATCGTGCGCCCGTCGTCGACCAGCGCGGCCGCGCCCACGGGGAACCGCGAGTACGGCGCGTAGGCCCGTGAGCAGGCACCGAGAGCAGCGGCCCGCAGTGCGTCCCAGTCGACCACCGCCTCGGTCACGGACCGGAACGATACCGGGTAGCGTGCGGCCGTCGGCCGGACAGGGTGTAGCGGCCGGTCCTGCTTGGGAGGGACGCATGTTGCATCGACGTTGGCTCCGGCTCCTGGCCGTGCTCCTCGGCCTCTCGTTGCTCGCCGCCGCCTGCGGCGACGACGACGACAGCGCCGCGACCGGGGACGACACCGGGACCGAGGAGCCGGACATCCGCGTCGGCCTCGTCTACGACATCGGTGGTCGCGGCGACCAGAGCTTCAACGACGCCGCCTACACCGGCCTCACCAAGGCGGCGGACGAGCTCGGGGTCGAGGTCCAGGACCTCGAGCCGAGCTCCGGCGGTGAGGACCGCGAGGAGCTCCTCCGCACGCTGGCCGAGGACGGCTACGACATGATCATCGGCGTCGGCTTCGCCTTCGCCGACTCCCTCGGCGCGGTGGCGGCCGACTTCCCCGACATCTCCTTCGCCATCGTCGACGACGAGACCATCACCGCCGACAACGTGACCTCCCTCGTGTTCGCCGAGGAGCAGGGGTCCTACCTCTCGGGCGCCGCGGCCGCCCTCACCACCAAGACCGGCAAGCTCGGCTTCATCGGTGGCGTCGAGGTGGACCTGATCAAGAAGTTCCAGGCCGGCTTCGTCGCCGGCGCCGCCAAGGTCAACCCGAGCGCCACGGTGGACGTCAAGTACATCAGCCAGGCGCCGGACTTCTCGGGGTTCAACTCGCCCGACAAGGCGAAGGAGATCGGGCTCGGGCAGTACGGCGCGGGCGCGGACGTCGTGTTCGCCGCCGCCGGCGGGTCCGGTGGCGGCCTCTTCTCGGCGGCGGCCGAGAGCGGCGCCGTGTGGGCCATCGGCGTGGACTCCGACCAGTACCTCATCGTCGACGAGGGCCTGCGGAGCAAGATCCTCACCTCGATGATCAAGCGGGTCGACGTGGCCGTGTTCGACGCCATCAAGTCGTTCACGGAGGGCTCCCTCGAGCCGGGGGTGCGCCGGTTCGACCTCGCGAACGAGGGCATCGCCTACTCCACGTCCGGTGACTTCCTCACCGCCGACATCATCCGCCAGCTCGATGAGCTCAAGCAGCAGATCGTCGACGGCCAGATCGAGGTGCCGACCACGCCGTAAGGGGGCGACATCACGGCTGCCGTCGAGCTGAAGGGGATCGTCAAGCGGTTCCCCGGCGTCGTGGCGAACCACGACGTCCAGCTTTCGGTCGCCGCGGGGAGGTCCACGCGCTCGTCGGTGAGAACGGCGCGGGCAAGTCCACGCTCATGAAGATCCTGTACGGGATGCTGCGCCCGGACGAGGGCAGCATCGCCGTGCAGGGTCACGAGGTGTCGTTCAAGTCGCCGACCGACGCGATCGCGGCGGGCATCGGCATGGTGCACCAGCACTTCATGCTCGCCGACAACTTCACCGTCCTCGAGAACGTGGTGCTCGGCGCGGAGCCCCGGAAGGGGCTGCGCCTCGACGTCGATGCGGCGCGCACGCGCATCCGGGAGCTGGGTCGGGCCTACGGCCTCGAGGTCGACCCGGACCGGCGCGTGGAGGAGCTCGGGGTGGGCGACCGCCAGCGGGTGGAGATCATCAAGGTCCTCTACCGGGGCGCCCGGATCCTGATCCTCGACGAGCCGACCGCGGTGCTCGTGCCGACCGAGGTGGACGAGCTGTTCGAGAACCTGGCCGAGCTCAAGGCCGAGGGCGTCACGATCATCTTCATCTCGCACAAGCTGGACGAGGTGCTCCAGGTCGCCGACACGGTCACGGTGCTGCGGGCGGGCACCACCGTCGCCTCCATGCCCGCCGCGTCGGTCACCGCCGGCCAGCTCGCGGAGCTGATGGTGGGATCCCAGCTCCCGACCCCCGAGACGCGCGAGTCGACGGTCACCGAGGACGTGGTGCTCTCGGTGCGCGACCTCGCCATCGACGGTCTCGCCGGGCGCCCCCTGCTGGAGGCGATGTCCTTCGACATCCACGCGGGGGAGATCCTCGGCGTGGCCGGCGTGGAAGGGAACGGCCAGACCGAGCTGATCGAAGCGATCATGGGCCTCCAGGCAGCCGGCGGCACGGTGCTGCTCCGCGACCAGGACATCAGCCGGTGGAGCACCCGGCGCCGGCGCGAAGCCGGGCTCGGGTACATCCCACAGGACCGCCATCGCAACGGCCTCCTCCTGGAGGCCCCGCTCTGGGAGAACGCCGCGCTCGGGCACGAGACCCGCCCGCCGTACGCGCGCGGCCCGTGGATCGACCGCCGGGGTGCCCGCGGCCAGACCGAGCACATCGTCCACGACTACGACGTGCGAACGCCCGGGATCGAGGTGCCCGCGGTGGCCCTGTCGGGCGGCAACCAGCAGAAGCTGGTGGTCGGCCGGGAGATGGAGGCGAGCCCGAGCGTGCTCATCGCCGCCCACCCGACGCGGGGCGTCGACGTGGGGGCCCAGGCCGCGATCTGGGACGAGCTGCGGGCCGCCCGCGCCGCCGGGCTCGCGGTCCTCCTGGTGTCGGCCGACCTCGAGGAGCTGATCGGCCTGTCCGACCGGCTCGTCGTGCTGTTCCGCGCCGCGCTCGTCGCGACGCTGCGCCCCGAGGACGTGACGCCGCAGAGCCTGGGCGGCTACATGACCGGGAGCCACGAGGAGCGGGCGGGGTGAGCGTGCGCCGGGTCGCGATGGCACTCGCCGCGCCGGTGCTGGCCGTGGCGATCTCCCTCCTGGTGTCGTCGCTGGTGCTGCTCGCGTCGGGGCACCAGCCGCTCGAGATCTACGAGTCGATGCTGCGGTTCGGCACGCAGACGAACTCGATCATCTCGATGGTCAACCGGGCCGTGCCCTACTACCTGGCGGGGCTGGCCGTGGCGGTCGGGTTCAAGATGAACCTCTTCAACATCGGGGTGGAGGGCCAGTACTACCTCGCCGTGATCGTGGCGGCCGTGGTCGGGGCGGCCGTCGATCTGCCAGCGCCGATCCACGTGGGTCTCATCTGCCTCGTCGCCATGGCGGTCGGCGCCGCGTGGGCGGGCATCGCGGGCGTGCTCAAGGCCACGCGAGGGGTCAACGAGGTCATCTCCACGATCATGCTCAACAACGTCGTCCTGCTCGGCTTCGGCACGTGGGTGGCGCTGCGCTTCCGGGACGACGGCGGCGGTCTCCAGCTGGAGACGAAGGACATCCCGGCGTCGGGCCTGATGCCGAACCTCAACGGCTGGTTGGAGGGGTTGGGCATCGAGGTGCCGACCGGTTCACGGCTCACCGGGTTCCTCCTCGTCGCCGTCGTCGTCGGCGTCGCCTACTACGTCCTCCTCTGGCGCACGCGCTTCGGCTACGACCTGCGGGCCACGGGCTGGAACCCGTTCGCCGCCAAGTCCGCGGGCATCGACGACAAGGCGATGGTCGTGAAGGCGATGCTCGTGTCGGGTGCGCTGGCCGGGCTGGTGGGCCTCAGCTACCTCCTGAGCGACTTCGGCCGGTACACCGGCGACTTCCCGACCGGCCTCGGCTTCACGGGCATCGCGGTCGCGCTCATCGGGCGCAACCACCCTGTGGGGGTCGGGGTGGGCGCCCTGCTGTGGGGGTTCATGGAGCGGTCCGCGCAGCGGCTCGACCTCGACGACGTGCCGAAGGAGATCGTCACGATCATGCAGGGCACGATCGTGCTGTCGGTGGTGATCGCCTACGAGGTGGTGCGGCGCATCCGCGAAGCCGAGCAGCAGCGGGCGGTGTCCGCGCAGGTCGACGACGAGCGCGTCTCGGACCTGAGGCCCGCCACGTGAGGTCGCGGCTCCTCGTCTACGCCGGCCTCGGGTTCCTGGCCCTGTCGCTCGTGGCGGAGGGCACCGACAACCCCACGCTCACCCAGTCGGGCACCTTCGGCGCGGCGCTGCGCCTCGCCATGCCCATCCTGCATGGCGGGGTTGGGCGGGCTGTGGTGCGAGCGGGCCGGTGTGGTCAACATCGGCCTCGAGGGGATGCTCATCCTCGGCACCTGGTTCGGGGCCTACGGCGGCGTCGAGCACGGCCCGTGGTGGGGGGTCGTCTTCGGGATCGTCGGGGGCGCGCTCGGCGCGCTGCTCCACGCCATCGCCACGGTGTGGTTCGGGGTCGATCACATCGTGTCGGGCGTGGCCATCAACCTCCTCGGTCCCGGCGTGGCCCGCTACCTGAACGTGATCGCGTTCGACGACCAGACGGGCGCCACGCAGTCGCCCCGGGTCCAGGGCGCGGCCGCCAAGGTGGACCTCCCCTTCCTGTCGGGCGGCGACCTGTTCGGGTGGCACAGCCCCGACGTGTTCGGGTGGGTCGAGCGCCACGACTGGCTGGTGGCCTCCGACCTGGCCGGCGCGCTCGGCGGGCTCACCCGGGACGTGTCGCTGATCGTGGTGCTGGGGGTGGCGCTCGTCCCGCTCACGTGGTGGGTGCTGTGGCGCACGGCCTTCGGCCTGCGCCTGCGCTCGGTCGGCGAGGACCCGGCCGCGGCCGAGTCCCTCGGGGTCGACGTCTACCGCATGAAGACGATCGCGGTGGTCGTGTCCGGCGCGCTGGCCGGCCTGGGCGGCGCGCTGCTGGTGCTGGTCAACTCGGAGATCTACCGGGAGGGCCAGACGGCCGGTCGGGGGTTCATCGGTCTCGCCGCGATGATCTTCGGCAACTGGCGGCCCGGCGGGCTGGCGATGGGCGCCGGCCTGTTCGGCTTCGTGGACGCGGCGCGGCTGCGGGGCGACGAGGACGCGGTGCACTCCCTCCTGCTGCTGGTCGTGGTGCTGCTGGGCGGCCTGGCCGTGGCCGCGGTGGTACGGCGCCGTCCCGCAGCCGCGGCCGCCACGGCGGTGGTCGCCGCCGGGCTCTTCACTTGGTGGGCCCTCACCGACGAGTACCCCACCGAGTTCGTCCCGTTCACGCCGCACGTCACGACCCTGGCGGTGGTGGCCTTCGCCTCCCAGCGCCTGCGACCACCGGCGGCCGACGGCATCGTCTACCGCCGAGGACAAGGTCGGTGACGGTCCTCGAGTGCCGCGGCCTGGTGAAGCGCTTCGGGACGCGCACCGCGGTCGACGACGTGAGCTTCGGCATCGCCGCGGGGGAGACGTTCGGCCTGCTCGGGCCCAACGGCGCCGGCAAGACCACCACGATCTCCATGGCGTGCGGCCTGCTGCGCCCCGACGCCGGCGAGGTGGTCGTGGCCGGCCACCGCATGCACCCTCTCGCCGTCGAGGCCAAGGCCGCGATCGGGCTCGTGCCCCAGGACCTGGCCCTCTACCAGGACCTCACCGCGACGGAGAACCTGCAGTTCTTCGGACGCCTCCAGAGACTGTCGGGAGCGGCGCTGGCCACCCGGGTGGAGGAGGTGCTCGACGTGGTCGGCCTGGCCGACCGGGCCGGGGACCGGATCGACACCTACTCGGGCGGCATGATGCGCCGCATCAACATCGCCGTCGGCCTGCTGCACCACCCGCAGCTCCTCGTCCTCGACGAGCCGACCGTCGGCGTCGACCCCCAGAGCCGCAACGCGATCCTCGAGAGCGTCGAGGCCCTCGCCCGGGTGGGCCTGTCCGTCCTCTACACCACGCACTACATGGAGGAGGCCGAGCGCCTCTGCGACCGGATCGCGATCATCGACGACGGACGCATCGTCGCCGCTGGCACCCGTCGCCAGCTCGTCGACCGGCTCGGCCAGGGGGATCGGATCGACATCACCGGCGACGGCGACCTCGTGGCGTTCGCGGGCGCGTGCGCCGCGCTGCCCGGCGTCCTCGGCGTCGAGCCACGGGAGCGGGTGGTGACCGTCCAGGCCACCAACGGGGCGGCCGTCCTGGCGTCGGTGGTCGCCGCCGCCGCCCGCTCGGGCGTGACCATCAGCGGGGTCGCGGTGGTCGAGCCCGACCTCGAGGACGTGTTCCTCCGCATGACCGGGAAGGCCCTGCGCGACTAGCGCGGCGCCCGTGCTCGGCATGCTGCGCTCTGCCCTGCTGATCGCCGGCAACGACCTGCGCCGGCGCCTCCGCAACCGCTCGTTCGTCATCCAGGCGTTCGTCGGGCCGCTGGTCCTCGCGGTCGTCATCAGCGCCGCGTTCGGCGGCGGCTTCGGCATCAAGGTCCGCCTCGGCGTGGCGGTCGAGGACGACTCGGAGCTGGCCGTCGGCCTGCGTCAGGGCCTGCTCGAGCGCGACGTCGGGGACGGGGTCGAGTTCGTCGAGGTCACCAGTGCCGCCGACGCGCTGGACAAGCTCGACGACGACGAGATCGAGGCGGCGGTCGTGATCCCGGCGGGCTTCGGCGCGTCGCTCGCCGAGACCCAACCCCTCGACCTGGGCGTGATGACCGACGAGGGCCAGGACGCGGTGGGCGCGGCGGTGGCCCGCGCCGTCGCGGCGGGCATCGCCGCGCAGATCAACACGGGTCGCCTCGTGTCGTTCGCCATGGCGTTCGCGGGACGCCCGGTCCCGGACGCGGCCGCCCTCGCCGAGGTCGAGCTCCCCATCCAGCTGGGGGAGCAGGGCCCCGGCGAGCTCGTGTCGCCCGCCGCCAGCATCGGGCCCGGGATGGGCCTGCTGTTCCTGTTCCTGAGCGTGTCGGTCGTGGCGCGCGGGCTGATCGAGGAGCAGCGCCTCCGCGTCCTCGACCGCATCCGCGCCGCACCCGTCTCGACGTCGTCGATCCTGCTCGGCAAGGGACTCGGGGTGGTGGTCCTCGGCTGCGCGACGCTCGGCACGCTGTGGTGGGCCACGACGGTGCTGCTCGGCGCCGCGTGGGGTGACCCCGCGGGGGTCGTGCTGCTGATCGTGACCGCTGCGGTCGCCGTCGCGGGGATCGGTGGCGTGGTCGCCGCGCTCGCCCGCACCGAGCAGTCGGCCGACCTCTACGCCACCATGGTGGCCTTCATCCTGAGCATGATCGGGGGCAGCCTGATCCCGCTGTCGGAGCTGCCCGACAGCCTCTACCGCCTCTCGGTCATCACCCCGAACGGGTGGGCGCAGCGCGGGTTCGCCGAGCTCTCCGCGGGCCGCGGCGGTGTCGGCGACATCGTCCCGCACCTGCTCGTCCTGCTCGCGTGGGCGGTCGCCGGCGGCGCGCTCGGGGCGTTCCTCCTCCCGCGGAAGCTGGCGCGGCGATGAGCGGCGTCCGGGTCGCGCTGGCCATCGCGCAGAACGAGCTGCGCCGCCTGCTGGCGGATCGGACGATCCTCGTGTTCGGGCTCGGCCTGCCGGTCATCATCATCACCCTCATCGGGCTCACGTTCGGTTCGACGGGGTCCATCGACGTCGGGGTCCTCGACCAGGACGACTCGGTCCGGTCCGCGGCGCTCATCCGGCGGCTGGAGGACCTCGAGGCCGTGGACGTCGTGCGCTACGAGGACATCGACAAGCTCCGGCGGGACGTGCGGAGCACCAGCCGCCAGGCGGGGCTCGTGATCCCGGCCGGCTACGCCGGCGCGGTCGCGGCCGGTGACGCGCGGCTCGAGCTGGTGGCCGATCCCACCTCCGAAGGGGTTGCCACCGCCCTCGCGACCGTCGACGGGGTCGTGCGGGAGGAGGGCGTCCAGGAGGGCGCCATCCGCTACGTCGCGGCGCAGCTGGACGACGAGGCGGAGGCCCGGCGGCTGGTTGGGCAGACGGCCTTCGGCCTCGTGCCCGTGGCGCTGCAGGACGTGGGCGAGGTGGAGGAGAGCGCGGGGGCGGGGTCGTTCTCGTACACCGCGCCCGCCAACCTCGTGCTGTTCGTCTTCATCAACACCTTCGCCGTGAGCACCCTGATCGCGGTCGAGCGGAAGGAGGGGATCCTGCGCCGCTTGCTCTCGACGCCGCACCGGCCGGGCACCATCCTCGCCGGCATCGGGGCCTCCAAGCTGCTGTTCGCCCTGATGCAGTCCGCGATCCTCGTGGCCGCGGGCTGGCTGCTCTTCGGGGTCCACTGGGGCGACCCCCTGGCCGCCCTCGCGCTCGTCGTGGTCTTCGCCGCGCTCGCGACCGCGGTGGGCCTGCTCGTGGGGGCCATCGTCACCGACGCCGACCAGGCCCAGGCCGTGGGGATCCCCCTGGCGGTCGCGCTCGGGATGCTCGGCGGCTGCATGTGGCCGCTGGCGATCGTGCCCGTGCCGATGCAGGTCGCCGGCCACCTGGCCCCGCACGCGTGGGCGATGGACGCCTGGCAGGAGCTCGTGTTCGACGGGGGCGGGCTCGGCGACATCGCCCTCCAGCTGGGCGTCCTGACCGGTGCCGCGCTCGTCCTCGGAGTGCTGGCCGCCCGCCAGCTGCGCCGGAGCATCGTCGGGTAGCAGCCCGATCCGGTTGGCAGGTCCCTCGGGGAGCCGACCAGACTTCTGCGCCATGGCCCGCATCCTCGTGACCGAGAAGATCGCCGACAGCGGTCTCGACCGCCTCCGGGCGGCCGGCCACGAGGTTGACCTGCAGCTCGATCTGCCGCCCGAGGCCCTGCTGGACGCGGTCCGCGGCGCACACGCCCTGATCATCCGCTCGGCCACGACGGTCACCGCCGATGTGCTGGGCGCGGGCAGGGAGCTCGTGGTGGTCGGGCGCGCCGGCATCGGCCTGGACAACGTGGACGTCGACGCGGCGACCACGCAGGGCGTGATGGTGGTGAACGCGCCGCAGTCGAACATCCTCACCACGGCGGAGCACACCATGGCGATGCTCCTCGCCCAGGCCCGCAACATCCCCCAGGCCCACGCCGCGCTCGTGGCGGGCCGCTGGGAGCGGGCGAAGTGGGAGGGCGTGGAGCTGGCCGACAAGACCCTCGGCATCGTGGGCCTCGGTCGCATCGGCAAGCTCGTCGCGCAGCGGGCCCTCGCGTTCGGGATGCACGTCGTGGCGCACGATCCCTTCGTGGCCGCCGACCGGGCCAAGCAGATCAACGTCGAGCTCCTCGAGCTCGACGAGCTGGTGGCGGTGGCCGACTTCCTCACCCTCCACGTGGTGAAGACCCCCGAGACGCTCGGGATGATCGGTCGTGACCTGCTGGCCAAGGCCAAGCCGACCCTGCGCGTCGTGAACGTGTCGCGCGGCGGCGTCATCGACGAGGACGCCCTGGCCGAGGCGATCCGCGAGGGCCGCATCGGCGGGGCCGCCATCGACGTCTTCGCCACCGAGCCCACCACCGCGTCGCCCCTCTTCGACCTGCCGCAGGTGGTCGTGACCCCCCACCTCGGCGCCAGCACCGCCGAGGCGCAGGACAAGGCCGGCGAGACGATCGCCGAGCAGGTCGGCCTCGCCCTCGCCGGGGAGTTCGTGCCCTTCGCCGTGAACGTGGCCGCCGCCGAGGCGTCGAGCACCGTCCGCCCCTTCCTCCCGCTGGCCGAGCGGCTCGGGCAGCTCTACGCATCGCTGGCCGCGGGTGTGCCCGACGTGCTCGAGATCGGCTACGAGGGCCAGCTCGGCGACGCCGACACCCGCATCCTCACGCTCTCGGTCCTCAAGGGCGTGTTCGGTCGCGTGAGCGAGGAGCCGGTGAGCTACGTGAACGCGCCCCGCCTCGCGGCCGAGCGCGGCGTCGAGGTGCGCGAGGCCTCGAGCCCGGTGTCGCACGACTACGTCAACCTCGTCACCATCCGGGGCGGCGACCACGCGCTGGGCGGCACCCTCGTGGGCTTGCGCGGCGAGGCCCGCATCGTGATGGTGGACGACCACTCGGTCGACGTGCCCCCGGCCGACCACATGCTGGTGGTCCGCAACGACGACGTGCCCGGGATGATCGCGGCCGTCACCCGAGAGCTCGGCGACGCCGGCCTCAACATCGACGACATGCACCTCGGCCGCTCGGCCGACGGCGCTGCCGCGCTGATGATCCTCGCCACCGGGGTGGCGGTGCCCGACGACGTGCAGGCCCGCATCCGGGCCCTGCCCGGCGTCGTGTCGGTCGCCGCGCTCTAGCGGCGGCGCGCTAGCCGGTGAGGCGGAAGGCCGCGACGGGCTCGACGTGCCCTCGCAGCGTGATCTCGATGGGCTCGGCATCCGGCCCCTCGCCGGCGGCCACCAGCGCGCGCTGATCGACGAAGATCTCCCCGTCGCGGGCCTCCGCGCACAGGCGCGTCGCCAGCTGCACGACCGGTCCCACGGCGGTGTAGTCGTTGCGCTCCTCGACCCCGATCATCCCCAGGGTGGCGTACCCGAACGCGATGCCCGTGCCGAACCCGAGGTCGTGCCCGCGCCGCCGCCACGTGTTGGTGAGCTCGTGCAGCGGGATGCGCAGGTCGCGGGCCATCGACAGCGCCCGGCCCGCGGGATCGTCGCACGGCACCGGGTCGTTGAGGTAGGCCATCACCCCGTCGCCGGCGAAGGTGCCCACGGTCGCCTCGTAGCGACGCACGACCTCGCCCACCACCCGGTAGAACTCCTCGAGCGCGTCGGCCACGTCCTCGGGCTCGGCGCTCCCCGTGAACCCGCTGAGCCCGCGCAGGTCGCACACGAACACCGCGATCTGGCGACGGTGCGGCTCGAGCAGCTCCATGCCCTCGCCGGACACGAGCGCGTCCGCCACCGGCCGGGGCAGGAAGCGTCGCAGCTGCCGAAGGCGCTCCAGCTCGTCGACCTGTGAGCCGACCCGGGTCTCGAGGCTGCGGTTGAGCTCCTCGAGCTCCGCCTGCGCGGCGTGGGCGGCGTCGAGGGCCGCACGCTCGGCGACCGCGAGGTGCTTGGTGCGCTCCATCAGGTTCGACACCGTGACGCCGGTGAGGGTCACGATCCCCATCACCGCCATCCAACGCCCCGCCGGGGCGGAGTTGCCGTCCTGCACCAGCACGACGAAGCCGTAGGCCAGCGCGATCGGGACCAGGTGGGCGAAGGCCACGCGGCGCTGGCCGATCACGAAGATCACGGTCCCGAGCACGACCCACGCCAGCGCCGCGGCGAGCGGGGAGTAGCGCACACCCGCCGCGAAGCAGGCCCCCGCCACCGTGGCATCGCACACGAGCGCCAGCACGTGGGTCATCCACAGCGGCAGGACGCGGAACGAGTACCACATCGCCGGCGCGAGCACGGCTGACGCGAACGTGACGAGGACCAGGATGGCGGGGAGGCTCGTGTCCTCGTCGGCCGGCCCGCTGGCCAGGACGAGCAGCACGCAGGGCACGGCGATGGCGATGAAGCCCACGAACGCGGGGGACGGCGACGCGGGCGATGGCGGCCCGGTTCTCCGGTGAGTCCGGCGCGGACACGCCGTCGATGCTGCGCGCGCCAGAGTGCTCGCCGAACAGCCATCCCAGCGCTCGTCGCACCTCACCCTCCCGTTTCCGCCCAAACGGTCTCCTACAGCATGCCTCGCGCGGTGCCCTCGAGGGGAGGAGCTTCGGTGTGACTCGCGTCGCACCGAAGCGACCGACGAGTCAGTCCGGGAGCACGCGGAAGGCCGAGACGGGGCCGTCGAAGCCCTTGGGCGTCACCTCGACGCGCTCGACGGGAACCTCGTCGCCGATGGCCACGAGGGTGCGCTGGTCGAGGAGGATGTCGCCGTCGTCGGCCTCCGCGCACAGCCGCGCGGCCAGGTTCACGACCGACCCGAGCGCCGCGTAGTCGTTGCGCTCCTCGAAGCCCACCATGCCGAGGGTGGCGTAGCCGTACGCGATGCCCACACCGTGCGCGAGCCGCTGGCCGTGGCTGCGCCAGCGGTCGCAGAGCTCGGCCATCGGGGGACCGAGGTCGATCGCCATCGCGACCGCCTTGGCCGCGGCGTCCTCGCACGGCACGGGGTCGTTCAGGTACGCCATGATCCCGTCGCCCGCGAACATGCCGACGGTGGCGCCGTGCCGCCGGAGCACCTCTGCCCACGACCTTGTAGTAGTCGTCGACGACGTCGACGACGTCCTCCGGGTCGGCACCGCTGGCGAAGCCCGTGAACCCGCGCAGGTCGCAGTGGAACACCGCGATCTGGCACCGGTGCGGGTCGAGCAGCGCTTCGCCGCCGTCCGACAGCAGCGCGTTGGCCACCGGAGCCGACAGGAAGCGGCGCAGCTGCCCCAGGCGGCCGAGCTCCTCCACCTGCTCCTCCACCCTTCCCGCGAGGTTCCGGTTGAGCGACTCGAGCTCGGTCAGGGCCTCGTGCTCGGCTGCCTGCGCCGCCAGCACGGTCTGCGTGAGCTGACGGCCACGCTCGACCAGCGTCTCGACCATCCGGCTGAGCACCACGATGAGCGACATCACCAGCAGCCAGCGCTCCACCGGCTCGTTGTTGCCCCGCTGGAAGCCCACGACGACGGCCATGGACACGCCCATCAGGACGATGTGGACGTTCGCCACGCGCCGTTCCATGATGATCGCGTTCACCGTGGAGAGCGCGATCCACGCGAGCGTCGTGTACGGGCCGATCCGCACGCCGATCGCGAACGTCCCGCTGAGGACGAAGACGTTGATCCCCACCGCCAGGAGGTGCGCGGTCCAGAGAGGCCCGCGCCGGGCCACGTACCAGAGCCCCGGGATGATCGTTGCAGCGCCGGCGGCCATCAGCCCCAGGGTCCATGGCTCGTTGACCCCGTTGTGGGGCGCATCCCGGACCGCCAGGATCAGGAGCACGACTGCCGTGACGCCGAAGAACGCGATCATCGCCGGCAGCGCGAAGCGGAGGATGTTCTCCCGGTTCTCCGGCGAGTCGGGCGGCGCGACGCCGTCGACGCTCCGGATCCCCCAGTCGTCGCCGAACAACCACTGCACCACGCGCCGCATCCGTGCATTGTCCCGCCGAAACGCGCTCGCCGCGGGACCCGTCGACCGCGACGCTGTCGCGCGTGACGGAGATGGTGACCCACTGGCCGGTCCTCGAGCAGCTGACGCTGCACGAGGACGAGCGCGACGCCGACGGCTTCCTCACCGACGGCGCCCTCACGCGCCTCTTCGCCGAGGTGCGGGGCGCCTACGCGGCGGGGTGCAAGGCCCTCGACCTCACGGCGGCCGAGGTGCGGGACGTCGTGGTGCGCCGCGGCAGCGTGCCCGCCCCCGGCGCAGACGCCTCGGTGTCGGTGGCCGTCGTCGAGGTGTTCCCCGAGTCCTTCACGATGGAGGCGCGCGTCCGGCCGGCCGAGGGCCTCGGCATCGCGGGATCCGCGACCTGCACGGTCGTGCCGGCCGGCGGCGCCGTGTCCCGTGAGCTCAAGGCCGAGCTGATCGCGCTCGCGCAGACCGCCCGTCACCTGCACTGAGATCGCCCGCCACGCGGTTCCGGCTTGACGGACCGGGGCCGCGGCGGGATGATCGACGAGATGCCCCGTCCCACCAGCCCCCTCCTGCTTATGTAGGCGAACGCCACCATCGGCGTTCGCCCCGACGACCTCCTGCCGATGGCAGGGGGTTTTTTGTTGCCCACCCACGAGAGGAACGAGAGAACGATGGCCCCGGAACCCGTGACCCCGAAGCGCATGCCCTTCGAGAAGTACCGGCCGTTCCTCCCGCTCGCGCTCGGCGACCGGACCTGGCCGGACCAGCGCATCGAGAAGGCGCCCCTCTGGTGCTCCGTCGACCTCCGTGACGGGAACCAGGCCCTCATCGACCCGATGGACCCGGCCCGGAAGCGCCGGATGTTCGACACGGTCGTCCAGATGGGCTTCAAGGAGATCGAGGTCGGGTTCCCGAGCGCCAGCCAGCCCGACTTCGACTTCGTGCGCCAGCTGATCGAGGAGGACCTCGTCCCCGACGACGTCACGATCCAGGTGCTGACCCAGTGCCGTCCGGAGCTCATCGAGCGCACCTACGAGTGCCTGGTGGGGGCCAAGAAGGCGATCGTGCACTTCTACAACTCGACGTCGATCCTGCAGCGGCGGGTCGTGTTCGGCCTCGACCAGGCCGGCATCACCCAGATCGCGGTGGACGCGGCGAAGCTCTGCCGGAAGCTCGAGCCCACGCTGGTCGGCACGCAGGTGCGATACGAGTACAGCCCGGAGAGCTTCACCGGCACCGAGATCGACTACGCGATCGAGATCTGCGCGGCCGTCACCGACGTGATCGAGCCGGAGGTGGGCCGGCCGATCATCCTGAACCTGCCGGCCACGGTCGAGATGTACACGCCCAACATCTACGGCGACGTCATCGAACACTTCCACCGGCACGTCCCGCACCGCGACAAGGTGTGCCTGTCCCTCCACCCGCACAACGACCGCGGGTGCGCCGTGGCCGCGGCCGAGTTCGGCGTGATGGCGGGCGCGGACCGCGTCGAGGGGACGCTCTTCGGAAACGGCGAGCGCACCGGCAACGTCGACGTGATCACGCTGGCGATGAACCTGTTCAGCCAGGGGGTAGACCCCGGGCTCGACATCTCGGACATCGATGCCCTGCGGCGCGTGGCGGAGTACTGCAACCGCCTGCCGGTCCACCCGCGGCACCCCTACGTGGGCGACCTCGTCTACACGTCCTTCTCCGGGAGCCACCAGGACGCGATCAAGAAGGGCTTCGACGCGTTGGGCAAGGACTACGAGGAGTGGGGCGTCCCGTACCTGCCCATCGACCCCAAGCACGTCGGCCGCACCTACGAGGCGGTCATCCGCGTCAACAGCCAGTCGGGCAAGGGCGGCGTCGCGTACCTGATGAAGGAGGAGCACGGGCTCGACCTGCCGCGGCGCCTCCAGATCGAGTTCTCGAAGGCGATCCAGACCATCACGGAGGACACGGGCACGGTCATCGAGCCCGGCGAGGTCTGGGCCACCTTCGAGGCCGCGTACCTCGACCCCGAAGCGTCGGTGCACCTCATCTCGCACGAGACCACCACCGGCGAGAAGGGGTCCACGGTGACGGCGCAGCTCCTCGTCGACGGTGAGCACCGCACCGTCCACGGGGGTGGCACGGGCCCGCTGGCCGCCTTCGTGGCCGCACTGAAGGCCGACCTCGGCATCGACCTCGACGTGGTCGACTACAGCGAGCACGCGGTCAGCGCCGGCACGGACGCCACCGCGGTGGCCTACGTCGAGACCCAGAGCAGCGACGGCGAGCTCCGTTGGGGCGTGGGCATGGACGAGAGCATCCTCACCGCCTCCCTCAAGGCGGTGGTGAGCGCCGCCAACCGCCACCGCGCGGACGAGCACCTCGTGGAGCGCCACGAGCCCTGAGCCGGATTAGGGTCCGCCTCCATGTCGAGGCGGACCCCCCTTGCCCTGATCCTGCTGGCCGTCGCGGTCCTGGGCGCCTGCTCCGGTGACGGCGGACCGGACCTCACCGACCGGGAGCAGCAGTACGCCGACGCGTTCGCCACCGACCTGGCCGACGAGGACGACGGGTTCGGCGTCGACCAGGGCGAAGGGGAGTGCATCGGCGAGCACATCATGGACGAGCTGGGGGCCGAGGTCTTCGAGGAGCACGACATCGACCCCGCCGACCTCGGCGGCGACGAGTCGCCCGGTGAGCTGCTGGGGGAGGGCACGGTCACCGAGGAGCAGGCCGCCGCGATCACCGACGGCTGGAACGACTGCGTCGACCTGGCCCGCCAGTTCGCGCGGCAGGCCGGGGACGAGTTCGACCTCGACGAAGAGGGGCTCGAGTGCTTCGAGGACGAGCTGGAGGACAGCGGCATCCTCGACGAGTACCTCGAGGTGTCCTTCCGGCGGGCGGACCCGAGGGCCGGCAACGCCGTGCTCCAGCGGATCGTGAGCCTCGTCCAGACCTGCAGCAAGTCCGAGGAGGGCCGGGGCGGCGTGCTGGTCGAGTCGATCGCCTCCTCCCTCGCCGATGACGGCAGCATGAACGTCATCCAGGCGAACTGCGTGGCCCAGGAGCTGGTCGACCTGCTCGGTGCGGACCGCCTCATCGTGCTGACGGGCAACGGCGACCTGTCGTCGGTGCCACCGGAGGCGCAGGAGGAGTTCGCCCAGGCGGTGCTGGCCGCGGCGCAGACGTGCAACGTGCCGCTCGCCGAGCTCGGAGGCTGACGAGGCCCGGCCATGACCCGTCGACGGCGCGCCGTCCTGGCGGGCGGGGCGGCGGTCGTGGCGGGGCTGGTGCTCGCCGCGGTGGTCGTCGCCGTGCGCGACGACGGCGGGGACGAGCCCGTCGCCTCGAGCACCTCGACGACCCTGGTCGGGACCCCTGGTGCGCCCGGCGTGGGCGACCCCTACTTCCCGGGGCTCGGCAACGGCGGCTACGACGTCGAGCACTACGACCTCGCCCTCACCTGGCGGGCCGATGACGGCGTGCTCGAGGGCGAGGCCACGATCCGGGCGACGGCCACGCAGGACCTGTCGCGCTTCGACCTCGACCTGGCCGGGCTGACCGTGTCCGCCGTGGTCGTCGCCGGGGAGCCGGCCGCCTGGGTGCGGGACGGGCGCGAGCTCGTGGTCACACCCGCTCGCCCCCTGGCCGAGGGCGCGCCGTTCACCACCGTCGTGACCTACGCCGGTGCCCCGCAGCTCATCGACGAGGGGACGGACCTGTACGACGTCGGCTGGTGGACGGACGGCCGCGAGGCCTTCGTGGTCGGCGAGCCGAGCGGCGCCCAGACCTTCTTCCCGGCGAACGACCACCCGCGGGACAAGGCGTCGTTCACGTTCCACGTGACCGCGCCCGGTGACCAGGTGGTGATCGCCAACGGGTCGCTCACCGCGCGGACCGACGGGGTCGGCGTGACGACCTGGGTGTACGACGCGCCCGAACCGATGGCGACCTACCTGGTGCAGGTGGCCATCGGGGACCTGGAGTTGGTCGACGGGGGCACGGCTGCGGGGGTGCCCATCCGGCACGCCCTCCATCGCTCGTACCTGGCCGACGCCAGGGCGACGGTGCGCCGCACCGGCGAGATGCTCGAGGTGCTCGACGACATCTGGGGGCCGTACCCGTTCGGGACCTACGGCGTGGTGGCGGTCGACGAGCCGCTCGGCTTCGCGCTCGGAGACCCAGACGCTCACGCTGGTGGGATCCGACATCGGCAGCGAGCGCCGCGCGGCCGACGTCCTCCTCGTGCACGAGCTGGCCCACCAATGGGTCGGCGACTCGGTGAGCCCCGCGACCTGGCGGGACATCTGGCTGAACGAGGGGATGGCCACCTACAGCGAGTGGCTCTGGTCGGAGCGCACCGGCGGACCGCCGGCCTCGGAGCTCGCCCGGCAGGCCTCGGGTCCCCGCCTCGACCAGGCGCCCGGCGACCCGGGCAAGGACGAGCTGTTCGGCGACACGGTCTACGAGCGTGGGGCGCTCACCCTCCAGGCCCTGCGCGAGGCCGTCGGGGACGACGTGTTCTTCGAGATCCTGCGCCGGTGGGCGGCCACCCACCGCCATGGCGTGGCGACCACCGAGGACCTCGTCGCGCTTGCCGGGAGGTCGCGGGCCGCCCGCTCGACGACCTGTTCCGCCGCTGGCTCTACGAGCCGGGCCTCCCGGAGCTCTGACTACGGCGAGCTCGGCGTGCCGAGCCAGGCGGGGCGCTGCCCCTCGAACGCGGTGATGGCGTCCTCGCTGCGGAGGGTGATGCCGACGTCGTCGAGGCCTTCGAGGAAGCGCTCCCGGGTGGCGTCCTCGAGCGGGAAGTCGACCTCGAGGCCGATGGCCGGCGCCGCGAGGGTGCGCCGGTCGACGTCCACGGTGAGCTCGAGGGTGGGGTCCGCCTCGATGGCGGCCAGGAGCTGCTGGCCCACCTCGGCGGACACCTGCACCGGCACGAGGCCGTTCTTCGTGCAGTTGTTCCGGAAGATGTCGGCGAAGCGGGGGCTCACCACGGCGTCGAAGCCGTAGTCCATGATCGCCCACACCGCGTGCTCCCTCGACGAGCCGGTGCCGAAGTTCGCCCCGGCGACGAGGATCGAGGCGCCCGCGAACCGCTCGTCGTTGAGCACGAACGAGCGGTCGTCGCGCCAGGACGAGAAGAGGCCCTTGCCGAAGCCGGTGCGCTCGACGCGCTTGAGCCACTCGGCGGGGATGATCTGGTCGGTGTCGACGTCGGAGCGGTCGAGCGGCACCGCGGTGCCCTGGACGATGTGCACGGCCTGCATGGCGGTCTCCTACTCCAGGTCCGTCGGGAGGGCGAAGTGGCCGGCGATCGCCGTGGCGGCGGCCACCGCGGGGGACACGAGGTGGGTGCGCCCGCCTCGCCCCTGGCGGCCCTCGAAGTTGCGGTTGCTGGTGGACGCCGCCCGTTCGCCGGGGGCGAGCTTGTCGGGGTTCATGGCCAGGCACATCGAGCAGCCCGGCTCCCGCCAGTCGAACCCGGCCGAGCGGAACACGCGGTCGAGGCCCTCGACCTCGGCCTGGGCCTTCACCGCGAACGAGCCGGGCACCACGAGCGTCCGAACGCCTTCCTTCACGTGCCGGCCCTCGACCACTGCGGCGGCGGCGCGCAGGTCCTCGATCCGCGAGTTCGTGCACGACCCGATGAACACGGTGTCCACCGCCACCTCGCGGACCAGGGTGCCCGCCGTGAGGCCCATGTACTCCAGCGCCCGGGCGGCTGCCTCGCGCTCGCCGTGATCGGCGAAGTCGTCGGGCGAGGGGATCGCGGCGTCGAGCGGCACGACCTGCGCGGGGTTCGTCCCCCAGGAGACGTGGGGCACGATCGCGGTGCCGTCGAGGCGGACCTCCTTGTCGAACGCGGCGCCCTCGTCGGTGGGGAGCGAGCGCCAGTCCGCCAGCGCCGCCTCCCACGCGTCGCCGGACGGCGCGTGGCGCCGGCCCTCGAGGTAGGCGAAGGTCACGTCGTCGGGCGCGATCAGGCCTGCCTTGGCCCCGGCCTCGATCGACATGTTGCAGACGGTCATGCGCCCCTCCATGGAGAGGCCGGTGATCGTGCTGCCGCGGTACTCGATGATCGATCCGATGCCGCCACCGGTGCCGATCCGGCCGATGATCGCGAGGATCACGTCCTTGGCGGTGGCTCCCGCCGGGAGCTCGCCCTCGACCGTCACCGCCATGGTGCCCGGGCGCTGCTGGGGGAGCGTCTGGGTGGCCAGCACGTGCTCGACCTCGCTGGTGCCGATGCCGAAGGCCAGCGCGCCGAAGGCGCCGTGGGTCGAGGTGTGGCTGTCGCCGCACACGATCGTCATGCCCGGGAGCGTGCGGCCCTGCTCGGGACCGATCACGTGCACGATGCCCTGGTTGGGGTCGCCCATCCCGTAGTGGGTGATGCCGAACTCGGCGGTGTTGGTGGCCAGGACCTCGAGCTGCTTCGCCGAGACCGGGTCGGCCACCGGCTTGTCGATGTCCTCGGTGGGGACGTTGTGGTCCGCCGTGGCGATCGTGAGCTCCGGGCGCCGGACCCGCCGGCCGGAGATGCGCAGGCCGTCGAAGGCCTGAGGGCTGGTGACCTCGTGGACGAGGTGGAGATCGATGTAGAGGAGGTCTGGCTCGCCGGGCGCGGTGCGGACCACGTGCCGGTCCCAGACCTTCTCGGAGAGCGTGCGGGCAGCCATCGGGATCCTTGCTGTCTTACTATCTGGGACAGTAGTCTCGGTACGTGGACAGTGTAAGCGGCGTCGGCGTGCTCGACAAGGCGATGGCCGTGCTCGGCGCGCTCGAGGAGCGGCCGGCGGCCCTGGCCGACCTGGTCGACCGCACGGGGCTGTCCCGGGCCACGGCCCACCGGCTGGCGGTGGCGCTGGAGGACCACGGGCTGGTCCGGCGGGACGACGACGGGCGCTTCTGCCTCGGGCTGCGCCTCATCGGCCTCGGCCACGAAGCCGCCGAGGCGGTGCCCGTGTGGGCCGCGGCCCGCCCGGCCCTCGCCTGGCTCCACGAGCAGACGGGGGAGTCGGTCCAGCTGTTCGTGCGCGACGGCGACGCCCGCGTCTGCGTCGAGTCGATCGAGTCGCTCCGCGAGCTGCGCACGATCGTGCCGGTCGGTGCCCGGTTGCCCCTGAGCGGGCGAGCGCGGGCAGGGTGCTGTCCGGTGCGAACGGCCGGTGGGTCGCCAGCGTGGCCGAGCGCGAGGAGGGCGTGGCCAGCGTGTCCGCGCCCGTGCACGACGGCGCCGGACGCGTGGTCGCTGCCGTCTCGGTCAGCGGCCCGATCCAGCGCCTCACCCGCAAGCCTGGCCAGCGCTACGGCGCCGCGGTCGCCGACGCCGCCCGCCAGGCCGAGGCCGCGATCAGTCGCTGAGACGGCGTCACGCCTCGCGGAGGGCGGTGGCGGGGTCGATGCGCGAGGCACGCCAGGCGGGGAGGGCGGTGCCGACGAGCGCGACGGCCGTCGCGCTGATGCCGGCGACGAGGATGCCGTCGATGCCGGCGGCGGTAGGGGAGCGAGAGCCCGGTCATCACCTCGGAGGCCCAGGTGAAGCACACGAGGGGCACCTGGGCAGCGACCGCGGACGTGGCAGTCGCGGTGAGGCCGAGCAGGAGTGTCTCCAGCAGCGTGGAACGGGCGACGTCGGTGGGGCCCATGCCGAGCGCTGCGAGCAGCGCGATCTCGCGGCGGCGCTGCAACCCGGCGAGCAGCAGGGTCGAGGCGGTGGCCACGAGCGCGACGAGGAGGATGCCGCGCTGCATCGTCCAGAAGGGGGAGACGATCTCGCGGAACTCGTTGCCGTAGTCGTCCGCCAGCTGATCGGGATCGAACACGAGGACCCGGGTGCCGAGCCCGGCAGCGCGGAGCTCGCGGGCCAGCTGCTCGGGGCTGGTCCCCGGTGTGGGCAGCACCTGGAGACGGTCGGGTGGGCGCTCGCCCGTGATCGTGCGCATCATCTCCGCCGTCGTCATGATCCCGCGGCCGATGCCCGACGGTGACGCCCAGATCCCACCGATGGTGAGGGTCACGGGGCCGAAGCGACCGGGGACCGTGAAGCGGTCACCCGGCTCGAGCGACTTGTCGCGGGCCAGGCGTGGGCCGATCATGACCCGCCCCGCCGCCAGGGCCGTCCGCCCCTCCGTGCCGCGATGGACGTGGAAGTCGGGGACCGAGCCCTCGATCCCCGCCAGCTCCATCAGCCCGACGCTCGGGTGCTTGATCACCGAGAAGTACCAACGATCGACTCGGGCGACGTGCGGCTGCTCGGCCACCGCGCGCTCGAGATCCGGGGTCGGCTTGGCGTCGATCGCGCTGGAGTTGTTGGTCTTGAGGGTGGAGACGTAGACGGATGCCGCCGACCCCTCCTCGGCGAACCGGCGGGCGGCGCTGGTGATGCCCGGGACGATCGAGCTCAGGATCACCGCCATCACGACCGGGGCGCTGATGGCGGCGGCCATCGAGCCCGTGCGCTTGGGCACGGAGAGCAGATCGTCGAGGGCGACGCGCGTCGGACCAGTGGCGAAGAGGCGGCTGCGCCGCAGTGCGCGGAGCGCGGGCGTCACGAGCAGGCCAGGAGCCTGGAAGCCGATGACCATCGCCCCCACCAGCCCGACGTAGAGGAGCGGCGGTTGCCACGGCTCGAGGGATCCGTCCTGGTGGGCGAACCACGCCAGCGAGATCGTGACGACCGTGGCGATCGGCAGGAGGACGAGTCGGAGCCGGCCCCGACGCACGGCGGGCTCGTAGCGACCGCGCTCGCTCAGCTCGCCCGCGAGCTCGCGGCGGGAGGCTCGTCGGGCGGGACCGATCGAGGCGGCCAGGCAGACCACGACGCCGACGAGCACCCCGAGCCCGAGGGCGAGCGGCTGGACCGAGACGTCGATGTGCAGACCCGTCGCGCGGGCGAGCTGGTCGGACAGCGCGGCGACGAACGCAGCGGCGACGAGGGTCCCGAGGAGCAGGCCGACGACCCCGCCCGCGACACCGATCGTGACGGCCTCGGCCAGCGTGCCGGTGAGGAGGTCGCGCGGCGACGCGCCGAGCGCGGCCGAGGTCGCCAGCTCGCGTCGCCGCTCCTCCAGCGAGAGCTCGATGGTGTTGCGCACGAGCTGCGCGCCGATGAGCAGCCCGACCAGGCTGATGAGGAACATGAACGGGAGGACCAGCTGGGCGACGAGCGAGGAGGCCAGTGGGGAGGACGCGTCGACGACGACGTGGTTGTGGTCGCCCGACGGCGCTCTGCACGCGTGGGGCGAGCGCGGCTTCGGTCACCCCGGGCTCGGGCACGACGAGGATCGTGTCGAGGCCCTCTGGGCGCACGAACTCCCGCTGGGCCGAACGCAGGTCGAACAGTGCGACGCGCCCGTCGTTGATGCCGTTCAGTGCGTCGGCCACCGGTGCGTGGGCGATCGGGATCTCGCGCAGGTCGGTTCGCACTGCACCGCCGTCACCCAGCCGGTCGCGCAGCGGGCGCCCGATCGCCGGACCGCCTCGGAGGGACTCGAGGAGCTCGGGCGAGCAGCCGAACGTCCCCGTGATCGCCTCGATCCCGCAGTCGACGCCGATCACCGGGATGAGGACGACCTCGCCGTCACCGTCGACCGCCTGGGTGATCGTGAGGACGAGCGGGATCGCGGCCTCCACGCCGTCGACCGCTGCCACCGCCGGCAGCACCGACTCGTCGAGGCCGCCGTGATCGACCGGGCCCTCGACGCGGAGGGCGGAGGGTCCGCTCACCGCGGTGGTGAAGGAGCGGAGGGACTCGCGCAGGCTGTGGTCGGCGATGGCAACGCCGACCAGCAGCGCCACCCCCGCGCCCACGGCAGTGATCGCCAGCGCCGTGCGCGTGGGTCGCGCCCGCAACCCACGGAGGTGCAGCAGCCGGATCGCCCGCTGGTTCACACGTGCCCCTTCCCAGCTACCTACTCAACGATGTATATACCTAGGTATGCACTGCGGGCAAGGGTTGGGCTGAGTGCTCCGGTTCGTCCTCCTGGGGCTCCTCGACGCCGAGCCGCGGTACGGCTACGAGCTGAAGGCCGTCTTCGAGCAGTTCCTCGGCGGCACGTGGCAGCTCAACATCGGGCAGATCTACACGACGCTCGGCAAGCTCGAGGCGGACGGCCTGGTCGCCGCGCAGGTGGTACCGCAGGACGGCAGCCCGGACCGCAAGGTGTACGAGCTCACGCCGGACGGACGGCGGGCGCTGGCCGCCTGGGCGAACCGGGTCGAGCACGGACCGGTCCGCCTGCGCGAGGAGCTGTTCCTCAAGGTCGCCGTGCTCAGCCTGTCCGACAGCGAGCGGGCCAGGGCGCTCATCCACGAGCAGCGGACCGCGCACCTCGCCACGCTGGCCGGCCTCTCCGAGCAGCAGGACGGCGCCCCGCACCCCGCCACCGAGCTCCTCCTGGAGGCCGCCATGCTCCGCCTCGAGGCCGACCTCGAGTGGCTCGACCTCGCCGAGGACAGACTGAAGGAGTGGCCGGCATGAGCGCGAGCGGTGGACCTGCCATCGAGCTCCGCGGGGTGGTGCGCTCGTACGTGCCCGAGGACGGCGCGCCGGCCACGACGGCACTCGACGGGGTCGACCTCACGATCGAGCGCGGCGAGCTGGTGGCGGTGTGCGGTCCGTCCGGCTCGGGCAAGTCGACCTTCCTGCACCTCGCCGGTGCGCTCGACACCCCCACCTCCGGGGAGGTGCGGGTGGAAGACGTCGCCGTGAGCGGGCTCTCCGCCGCCCAACGGGCCGCGTTGCGCAACCGCTCCATCGGGTTCGTGTTCCAGGCGTTCAACCTCATGAACGGGCTCAGCGCTGCGGAGAACGTCGGGCTCCCGGCCGTGCTCGCCCGCCGGAAGCCCGCGGAGATCGACGCGCGGGTGGCGGACCTGCTCGACCTCGTCGGACTGACCGAGCGGGCAAGCCGTCGTCCGAGCCAGCTGTCGGGCGGCGAGCAGCAGCGCGTCGCGCTGGCCCGCGCGCTCGTGCTCGACCCGCCGATCGTGCTGGCGGACGAGCCCACGGGCAACCTCGACACGGCCGCCGGCAAGGCGGTGCTCGACCTGCTGCTGGCCTCCCACTCGGCCGGGCGCACCGTCGTGATCGTGACCCACGACGCCCGTGTCGCAGCGCAGGCGCAGCGGGTCGTGTACCTGCGCGACGGCAAGGTGGCGCAGGAGACCTTCGCCCGCCCGGTGCCGACCGACCTCGGCGGGATGCTCGACACCTCCGTGGGCTGACGCAGCCGCTCAGCCGATCGACACGACCTCGACGGTGAGCTGGGCGCCGGTGGGGGATTCGAAGTCGACCTTGTCGCCGGGCTTCTTGCCCACGATGGCCTGGCCCAGCGGGGAGCGCGGGCTGATGATGTCGTGCTCGATGCCCCGCTCCTCGACGGACCCGAAGAAGTACTTCTCGGTGTCGTCGTCTCCCTCGTAGCGCAGCTCCACGACCGCACCCGGCTCGACCAGCTCCCCGTCGGTGCCCTCCACGATCTCGGCGTTCTCGAGCATCACGGCGAGCTGGCGGATGCGGGCCTCCATGTGGCCCTGGTGGTCCTTGGCGGCGTGGTAGTCGCCGTTCTCCTTGAGGTCGCCGAGCTCGCGGGCGGACTCGATCTTGCGGGCGATCTCGACGCGGCCGACCGTGGTCAGCTCGTCGTGCTCGGCCTTGAGGCGGTCGTACGCCGCCTGGGAGAGGGGATAGGTCTGCGCCATCAGAGGACCGAGCCTAACTAGTTGACTTGGCGCTCCCGACCCTCCCAGTAGGGGGCGCGGAGCTTGAACTTCTGGAGCTTGCCGGTGGCGGTGCGGGCCAGCTCGTCGCGGAACTCGACCGAGGTCGGGCACTTGTAGCCCGCCAGGCGCTCCTTGCACCACGCCCGCAGCTCGTCTTCCGTCGCGCTGGTGCCGGGGGCGAGGACCACGAGCGCCTTGATCGTCTCGCCCCACTTCTCGTCGGGCACGCCGATCACGCACACCTCGGCCACCGACGCGTGGGAGAACAGCGCGTCCTCCACCTCGATGGAGCTGACGTTCTCGCCACCGGTGATGATCACGTCCTTCTTGCGGTCACTGATGGTGAGGTAGCCGCCGTCGTCGAGCGTGCCGCCGTCGCCGGTGTGGAACCAGCCGCCGGCCAGCGCCTCCTCCGAGGCCTCGGGCTGCTCCCAGTAGCCCGCGAGGATGTGGTTGCCGCGCGCCAGCACCTCTCCCTCCGCGTCGACGGCGAGGTCGATGCCGATGGCGGGGACGCCGGCCCGTCCGAGGCGCTGGGCGCGCTCGGCCGGCGACAGGTCGTCGAGCTCGGCGCGGGTGCGGTTGATCGTGAGGAGCGGCGCGGTCTCGGTGAGGCCGTAGATCTGGATGAACTCCCACCCGAGCTCGGTCTCGATCCGCTCGATGGTGCGGGTGGGCGGCGGCGCGCCGGCGACGACCATGCGCGTGCGGCCGGCCCCGGGGATCGGGCCGTCCCAGCTCTGCGCGGCCTCCAGCACCATCGCCACCACCGCGGGGGCGCCGCAGAGGAGCGTGACGCCGTGCTCGTCGATCCGGCGGAGGATGTCGGCGCCGTCGACCTT
Organism: uncultured Microthrixaceae bacterium; assembly: GCA_963806205.1. Lineage (GTDB taxonomy): Bacteria > Actinomycetota > Acidimicrobiia > Acidimicrobiales > VFJN01 > VFJN01. Next base: position 499,028 of record CAWDXF010000003.1, on the reverse strand, counting down.
GCGGAGGACGACCTGCGGCACCCCCATCGCCGTGAGCGTGTAGGGCATGCCCCACCCGTTGCAGTGGAACATGGGCAGCGTGTGCAGGTACACGTCGCGGTCGCACACCCCCGTGTGCCACCCGAAGATGGCCGAGTTGGTCCAGAGGTTGCGGTGGGTGAGCTGCACCCCCTTCGGGCGGGCGGTGGTGCCGCTCGTGTAGTTGATGGTGGCCGTCGCGTCCTCGTCGGGGTCCTCCCACGGCGCGGGGTCACGGCCCTCGAGGTAGAGCTCGGCATCGGTGGCGCTCCCGAGCACCAGCCGGTGCTTCACCTCGAGGTCGGCCACCGAGTCGGCCAGCTCCTCGTCGACGAGGAGCATGGACGCGCCCGAGTGCTCGAGGATGTACGCGATCTCGTCGTGGGACAGGCGGAAGTTCACGGGGACCAGCACCCGGCCCCAGCCGCTCACGCCGAAGAAGGAGGTGAGGAGGCGGCCCGCGTTCTGCGACAGGATCGCGACCCGTTCGCCGGGGACCAGGCCCCGCTCGTCGAGGGCGGCCGCCTGGGCCCGCGCCAGATCCCGCATCCGTCCGTAGGTCACGGCCCCGAGCCCGCCGCCGGGCGGGTCGGGCTCGTCGACGAGGCCCGTACGGTCGCCGTACACGAGCGCGGCACGGTCGAGGTGGCCCCCGATGGTGAGCGGTGTTCGCATGCGTTGCCCCCTGATCAGGCCGTCCGGGCGGTGATCACGCGCACCGTAGTTGGCTTGACTCCCGGTGGTTGGCAGAGGACACTTCCCGGGATGTCCATGCCCGCTCAGGCCGTAATCATCATCGTGTAGCGCACGCCCGTTCGGCGTGCGCTGCCTTCGACCGTCCACCTCGGTGGGCGGTTTTTCCGTTCTCAGGGAAGGAGCAGTGGTGGGTCACAAGGTCGGGGTCATCGGAGGCGACGGGATCGGTCCCGAGGTCGTCGCGGAGGCGCTCAAGGTCGTGCGCGCCGCCGGCGTGGCCCTGGACACCGTCGACTACGACCTCGGCGGCGCCCGCTACCTGCGCGACGGCACGATCCTCCCCGACGAAGTGCTCGACGAGTGGCGGGGCCTCGACGCCCTCCTCGTGGGTGCGGTCGGCACCCCCGGCGTGCCCCCCGGCGTCATCGAGCGCGGCCTGCTGCTCAAGATGCGCTTCGAGCTCGACCTCTACATCAACCAGCGCCCGTTCAGCTTCCCCGAGCGCAGCATCGACATGGTCGTGATCCGGGAGAACACCGAGGGCTCCTACGCGGGCGAGGGCGGCGTGCTCCGCAAGGGCACCCCCCACGAGGTGGCCACCCAGGGCTCGGTCAACACCCGCATGGGCGTCGAGCGCTGCGTCCGCTACGCATTCGAGCTCGCCGAGAGCCGGCCGCGCAAGCACCTCACGCTGGTCCACAAGACGAACGTCCTCACCTTCGCCGGCGACCTCTGGGAGCGGGCGTTCCACGAGGTGGCCGCCGAGCACCCCGGCGTGGCAACCGCCTACAACCACGTCGACGCCGCCTGCATCTACTTCGTCCAGTCGCCCGAGCAGTACGACGTCATCGTCACGGACAACCTCTTCGGCGACATCCTCACCGACCTCGGGGGGGCGGTGAGCGGGGGGATCGGGTTCGCCGCGTCCGGCAACCTCAACCCGGCGCGCACGGGTCCCTCGATGTTCGAGCCCGTGCACGGCTCGGCGCCCGACATCGCCGGGCAGAACAAGGCCAACCCGGTCGCCGCCATCCTCTCGGCGGCGCTCCTGCTCGACCACCTCGGCGAAGGCGACGCGGCTGCCCGCGTCCGCAAGGCCTGCGCCGACACCGCAACGCTCACCGGCAGCACCACCGAGGTCGGCGACCTCGTGGCCAGCCGGGTCTAGGAAGGAACACCGAGATGCCCATCACGCCCACCGAGAAGATCTGGATGAACGGCGAGCTCGTCCCGTGGGACGAGGCCCGCATCCACGTGCTCACGCACTCGCTCCACTACGGCATGGGCGTGTTCGAGGGGATCCGCGCGTACGAGACCGACAACGGCCCGGGCGTGTTCCGCCTCACCGACCACATCGAGCGGCTGTTCCGCTCAGCTGCCATCCTCGGCATGGAGCTCCCGTACTCGGTCGACGAGCTCGTGCAGGCCACGAAGGACACCGTGGTGTCGACGGGGCTCCCCGGCTGCTACATCCGGCCCATCGCGTACTTCGGGTACGGCGAGATGGGGCTCAACACGCTGCCGTGCTCTATCGACGTGTCGATCGCGTGCTGGCCGTGGGGCGCCTACCTCGGCGACGACGCGCTCACCAAGGGCGTCCGCATGAAGATCAGCAGCTGGACGCGCCACGACCACAACACGATGCCGCCCGCGGCCAAGACCACCGGCAACTACGTGAACTCGTCCCTCGCGAAGGTCGAGGCGCTGAAGGCCGGCTACGACGAGGCGATCATGCTCAACGCGCAGGGGATGGTCTCCGAGTGCACGGGTGAGAACATCTTCGTGGCCCGCCACGGCCGGCTGCTCACGCCGCCGCTGTCGGCCGGTGCCCTCGAGGGCATCACGCAGGACTCGGTGATCCAGATCGCCAAGGACCTCGGCTTCGAGGTCGCCTTCGGCGAGCTCACCCGCAGCGACCTGTACGTGGCCGAGGAGATGTTCGTCGTCGGCACTGCCGCCGAGGTTTCCGCCGTCAGCTCCGTCGACGACCGACCGATCCCGACCCCCGGCCCGATGACCAAGGCCATCGGCGACGAGTACGGGCGCGTCGTGCGCGGGAAGGTGGACAAGTACAAGACCTGGGTGGAGCTGTGCCAGTAGACCCGCAGCTCCCGGCCTCCATCGAGATCTTCGACACGACGCTGCGCGACGGCGCCCAGTTCGAGGGGATCTCGCTCACCGTCGAGGACAAGCTCAAGGTGGCCGAGCAGCTCGACTGGCTCGGCGTCGCCTGGATCGAGGGCGGCTACCCGCAGGCCAACCCGAAGGACGAGGAGTTCTTCCGGCGGGCCGTGGGCGAGCTGTCCCTGGCGACGGCCACGCTGGTGGCCTTCGGGTCCACCCGCCGGCCCGCGGGCAAGGTCGACGTGGACCCCACGCTCGCCGCGCTGGTGGGGGCGGGCACCTCGACCGCGTGCATCGTCGGCAAGTCGTGGGACTACCACGTCACCGAGGCGCTCGGGACCACGCTCGACGAGGGCGTGGCCATGGTGGGGGAGTCGGTGGCCTTCCTCAAGGCGGCCGGGCTCCGGGTGTTCTTCGACGCCGAGCACTTCTTCGACGGCTACAAGGCGAACGCGGAGTTCGCCCTGCGCGTCCTCGAGGCCGCCGCCACCAGCGGCGCGGACTGCCTGGTGCTGTGCGACACCAACGGCGGGTCGCTCCCGCACGAGGTGCAGCGCATCGTCGGCGAGGTGCACGACTACTTCGGCGCCGACCAGCAGCTCGGGATCCACACGCAGAACGACTCGGGCTGCGCGGTCGCCAACTCTGTGGCCGCCATCCTCGGCGGCGCCACGCAGCTGCAGGGCACGGTCAACGGGTACGGCGAGCGCACCGGCAACGCCAACCTCATGACCTGCATCCCGAACCTCGAGCTCAAGCTCGGCGTGCAGTGCCTGCCCGAGGGTCGTCTCGAGCGGCTCACCGCGGTCAGCCGGCACGTGGCCGAGCTCGTGAACCTGCCGCCGCACGCCGCCGACCCGTACGTCGGCCAGTCCGCCTTCGCCCACAAGGGCGGCCTCCACACCTCCGCGCTGGGCAAGGCCGGTGGCGCCACCTACGAGCACGTCGCCCCCGAGCTGGTGGGCAACGGCACCCGCGTGCTCGTGTCCGACCTCGGCGGGCCGCGCCGGCATGGCGATGAAGGCCAAGGAGCTCGGCGTCGACCTCGACGACCGGGCCGCCGGCCAGCTGTCGGAGGACCTCAAGCGCCTGGAGGCCGAGGGCTTCGTCTTCGAGGCCGCGGACGCGAGCCTCGAGCTGCTCATGCGCCGCGCCGCCGGGTGGGACCAGGACCTCTTCAAGGTCGAGGGCTACCGCGCCACCACCTATCACCGCGACGGCGGCGCGGGTCCAGTGATCGACACCGAGGCCACCGTGAAGCTCTGGGTGGGCGACGAGCGCTTCATCGCGGTCGGTGAGGGCAACGGCCCGGTCAACGCGCTCGACCAGGCCCTGCGCCGCGTGCTCCGGGACTCGTACCCCGGCATCGACCACATCCAGCTCACCGACTACCGGGTGCGCATCCTCGACGGCGTCGCCACCACCGGGGCCGTGGTCCGCGTGCTGCTCGACTCGACCGACGGCGAGCGGGCGTGGACCACGATCGGGGTGTCGACCAACATCATCGAGGCGTCCTGGCAGGCCCTGACCGACGCCCTGGTGTGGGGGCTGCTCCACGGCGGCCGGTAGCCTCCGGGCGTGGCCGCCCCCGAGTTCGTCCCCGTCGACCGCACCCGCCTGCTTCGCACCTACGAATCGCCGCCTCGGCGGCCCGACCCCTGGCTGGCGGATCGGCCCGGCGAGCTCAGCGGCGGGCAGCCCACCGACGGGATCTTCGGTGCACAGGGTCCCGATCAGGGGTACGTCCTGCGCCTTGCCCACCAGTTCGAGGGCAAGCTGGCGCTCCGGTCCGGCGAGCACGAGCGCGACGCCCTGTCCGGTTGCGGCGCCGTCGCGCTGCGGCGCGCCTCGCTGTTCGGCCGCGCTCCGGTCGTGCACGACCTCACCGTCGCCCTCACCATCTGGGGGTTCCTCGGGCTCGAGCCGCCGGCCGAGCTGGTGACGCTCCGCACCCGGCTGTTCGAGGAGGTGGCCCACCCGCACCACTACACGGAGCAGCGCCACATCGTGCGCCTCGTGCGGGACGATGCGCTCCGCATGTCGCCGCAGCAGGTCGCCGAGGCCCATCGGGCCGACTGGAGCTCGCTCCTGCACACGCTGCCCGCACCGGTGTGACCCCGCGCCTGCGCTTCGCGCCGTCCCCGACGGGCTACCTGCACGTCGGCAACGCCCGGACCGCCCTGTTCAACTGGCTCGAGGCGCGCCGGGTCGGCGGCGAGATGCTGCTGCGGGTCGAGGACACCGACCGCGAGCGCTCCAGCTCGGAGCTGGTCGAGAGCGTGCTCGCCTCGCTGCGCTGGCTCGGCCTCGACTGGGACGGCGACATCGTGTTCCAGGCCGACAACCTCGATGCCCATCGAGAGGCCGCGCTGCAGCTCCTCGGGGCCGGGCTGGCCTACTGGTGCGACTGCACGCCCGACTCGGTCCAGGAGCGGGCGACGGCTGCGGGGCGGTCCACCGGGCTACGACGGCTTCTGCCGGGACCGCGGCCTGGCCCAGAGCGACGCGACCGCGCTGCGGTTCCGCGCTCCCGACGAGGGCACCACGTCGTTCACCGACCTCGTACGGGGCGAGGTCACGTTCGACAACAAGACGATCGAGGACTTCGTGCTCCTCCGGTCGAACGGCCTGCCGGTGTTCCTGCTCTCCAACGCGTACGACGACGCCGCCATGGGCATCACCCACGTGGTGCGGGGCGAGGACCACGTGCCCGGCACGCCCAAGTACCTGCTGCTGCGCGACGCCCTCGACCTCGGTCGGCCCGAGGTGTTCGCCCACCTCCCCATGCTGGTCAACGAGCAGCGGCAGAAGCTGTCCAAGCGGCGCGACGCCGTGTCGGTGGGCGACTTCGCCGAGCAGGGGTACCTCCCCGAGGCGATGGTCAACTACCTGGCGCTGCTCGGCTGGGGGCCGAAGGACGGCGTGGAGGTGCGGCCGCTGTCGGAGATCGTGGAGCTGTTCCGCATCGAGGACGTCGTCTCCTCGCCCGCCTTCTTCGACCTGCAGAAGCTCCAGGCCTTCAACGCCGACCACGTGCGGGGGCTGCCCACCGAGGAGTTCGTGGCCCGGTCCCGCCCGTTCCTGACCCGCGGTGACGCCGCGGTGGCCGTGCTGGAGCCGCTGGCCCCGCTCGTGCAGGAGCGGGTGCGGCTCCTCACCGAGGTCGAGCCGATGATCGCGTTCCTCCTCGACGACGAGCTCGAGATCGACGCGGCCTCCTGGGAGAAGGCGACGGGCAAGGGCCCGGCGGCGGAGATGCTCGACGCCGTGGTCGCCGGCCTCGAGGCCGTGGAGCCGTGGGTCGCCGAGGGGATCCGCGCCGCGGTGGAGGCCGCCGCGGTCACGACCGGCCTCGTGAACGCCGAGGGGAAGCCGCAGCTCAGCAAGGCCCAGGCCCCCGTGCGGGTGGCCACCACCGGCCGCTCGGTGGGACCGCCGCTGTTCGAGTCGCTCGAGGCCCTCGGCCGTGAGCGGACGCTGGCCCGGCTCCGGGAGGCGCGGGCACGGCTCTGAGCCCCGCGCCGAGGCGGTGGCTGCGCCGGACGGTGCGCGGCGCGCTGGTGGTCGCGGTCCTGCTCGCCGTCTACGTGGCCGGGACCTTCGTGCAGGTGTACCGGGCCAGCCGTCACGACGGCGCCACCAAGGCGGACGCGATCATCGTGCTCGGCGCCGCGCAGTACAACGGCCGGCCGTCGCCCGTGCTCAAGGACCGGCTCGACCACGCCCACGAGCTCTACGAGGCGGAGCTGGCGGACACGATCGTGCTCACCGGGGGGCGCCAGGAGGGCGACCGCTTCACCGAGGCCACCACGGGCTACAACTACCTCCGCGGTGAGGGCGTGCCGGACGAGGCCCTCCTCAAGGAGGTCGACGGCACCAGCACCTGGGAGTCGCTGGCGGCGTCGGCCCGGTTCCTCGTCGACCGGGGCCTCACCCGCGTGCTGCTCGTCACCGACGGCTACCACGCCATGCGGGTGGAGGCGATCGCCGACGAGCTCGGCCTCGACGCGTCCGTGTCGCCCAGCACCAATCGCCTCAGCCGCGCCAGCGAGCTCCGCCAGCTCCTGCGGGAGACGGCGGCCGTCTCGATCGGTCGCATCATCGGCTACGACCGCCTGTTCCGCATCGACGACGCCATCCACGACGACGACGAGTGAGAGGTGTGCGTCGGCCGAGGGCCGTTCGGTAGGCTCGCCGTCCGCCCATTCGGGGGTGGTGTAATCGGTAACACTGCTGGTTCTGGTCCAGTCATTGGGGGTTCGAGTCCTCCCCCCCGAGCTCTGAGGTGAACGAAGGCCCAGGTGAGCGACCTGGGCCTTCTGCGTTGTGCGACTGCGTGGTCACACCTTGGTCACCGACGCCGCAGCACCTCGTGCGGACCTGTGCGAAGGCCGGCCATGAGGGTGGTGAACGCTGCTCGCCATGCCTCCTCGGCTGCACCGCCGGGGAGCATGGGCAACGTCGCACCGCGCATCTCGAAGTTCCCGAGGCCATCGCAGAGCGCCTGGAACTGCAGGGTTGCCTCCTCGGCGGTCCGGCCGGCGAGCATGCCGGCCGTCTCAAGTCGCGCGACCTTGGCGAGCAGCCTCCGGTACGAGGACTCCCGGGCCGCGACGAGCTCCGGACCCGGCCTGAACCCCGGGGCGGTGCGCTGGAAGGCGATGCGGAACATCGCCGGGTGCTCGCGCACGAAGCGCCGGAACACGTTGACGGCACAGTCGATGAGATCCGCGGCGGGGTCGTCGGTCTCGGGGGCATCGTCGAGCCCGGCCTCGAGGATCGCGTAGGCCCGTTCGGCCAGCGCGTCGATGAGCAGCCCGTCGCGACTCCCGAACAGGCTGTAGACCGCGCGTGTCGTGGTCCCGACGGCATCTGCCATTGCTCGCACGGAGACTCCTTCGGCCCCGTGCTCCTCGAACAACGCCTCGGCGGCCGCTCGCAACGCGTCCCGCGTCTGCTCGTCGTGCTCCCTGGGTCGTCCCACCCTTGACAGCCTAGTCGCGATTGCGTTATGTGTAACGAAACCAGTAACGTTACATGTATCGAAAGGTGATGAGATGAGGGAACAGCGATACCGCGCTGCGGAGGCGGCGCTCTTCACCTCGGCCGGCCTCGAGCCGGTCGAGCACTGGCTGGATCTGGAGGGGATCGGGACGCGGGCGCGCGTGCTGGAGGTAGGGAGCGGTCGACCCGTCGTCTTCCTGTCCGGCGGACCCGACGCCGGCGCGACCTGGGCCTACGCGGCCGCCGCAGCAGCCACCGGGGTGCGTTGCTTCCTGCTCGACCGGCCCGGCACGGGCCTGAGCGAACCGCTCGACCAGGTGCCCGACGCGGACCGGCTGGAGCACTACGTCGGCGATCTCACGCGAGATGTCCTGGACGCGCTTGAGCTCCCCAGCGCGTCGGTGGTCGGGTGCTCCTTCGGCGGGTTCGCCGCCCTGCGGTCGGCGCTGTCGCTCGGCGACCGGGTGGAGTGCGTGGTCCTGGCCGGCTGCCCCGCCTTCGTGCCGGGCTGGCGGCCACCGCGCTTCTTCTCGATCCTGCGAGCTCCCGTGGTCGGCCGCCTGCTGTTGGCGACGCCGCCGACGCGTGCATCCGTCCGCCTCGGGTTGCGAGAGCTCGGGCATGGACGATCGGTCCGGGCCGGTGTGATCCCAGCGCCGATGCTCGAGTGGGTACGGGCCTGGCAGCGAGACACGGACACGATGCGGAACGACGCGGCGATGATCCTCGCCTGCGGGTCCCGGCGCGGCGGCTTCGACCCACGACTTGATCTGCGTCCTGACGAGCTGGCAGGGGTGAAGCAGAGGTGCCTGCTTCTGAGCGGCAGCGATGATCCCGTCGGTGGGGAGGACGTAGTCCGCGAACTGTCCGGGATGCTGCCGTCGTGCGACCTCGAGGTGTGGCCGGGAGCCGGGCACCTGCCGTGGCTCGATGACCCGGCAGGGTTCGCGGCGCGAGTCGTCGAGTTCCTCACCGTGGAGGCCGAGCCCAGGGAGGTCAGACCCCGGGCCGCACGCCTCACGTGAGGATGGATCCGAGCAGCTGGCGGAACACCCGCAGGTCGACAGCGAACGCCGCGCACCTCGATCCGGGGGCTTCGCGGAAGAACGTTGCGTAGGTTGGTGTCGCCGTGGCAGACCCGCTCAGCTCGCAGATCGCGGTGAGACGCCGAGCGGTCGCCTGGGTGAAGGACGATCCGTTCGGCGTGGAGTTCGCAGAGATCGCGATCGCCGAGGACCACCTCACCGCAGCGGGCGTCGCCATCAACACACGGCCGCTTCCGTACCGGCTGGACTACCAGCTCGAAACCGGCTCAGAGTTCGTGACGACGCGCCTGAGCGTGACGTGCGTCGGCGACGGGTGGCGCCGGGAGCTCGACCTCCACCGCGACCGCGACGGTCTCTGGCACGGTGCGACGATCCAGGAAGGACACCTCGACCTGCCGCCCGCCGGGGTCGACGCAGCCGGCTTGGAGCATGCCTTGGACTGCGACCTCGCGCTATCCCCGGTAACGAACATGATGCCGATCCTTCGCCACAACCTCCTTCAGCGCGAACGGATCGTAGAGCTCACGATGGCCTGGGTCTCGGTGCCGGCGCTCACTGTCCGCTCCGATGGCCAGCGCTATGCCCACATCAGCTCTCGCCCAGGGCGGCACGTCGTTCGCTACGAAGCGATCGACGGCACCTTCGCGGCCGACATCACCACCGACGCCGATGGTGTCGTGATCGACTACCCGGGTATCGCCCGGCGACTGTTCCCCAAGACATGACGGTCTGGTCACACGATTGGTCACGAACTCCTTCGCACAGGGCGGTACCAGACAGGACGCGAGTCCGGTCTCGAGGTCCTGTGAGCCTGCCTTGCCGGACTCGACAGCACACGGCGACACAAGCCGTCACTGTCACAGCCGGAGTTCGAGTCCTCCCCCCCGAGCTCTGAGGTGAACGAAGGCCCAGGTCAGCGACCTGGGCCTTCTGCGTTGTACGCCTGCGTGGTCACCGGGTGGTCACCAGGTCGGATCACCATGGCGCTGGCGATCAGCCACGCGTGGCCGATGGTGAGGCCGAGGCGCTGCCACAGGCCAGTGTGACTGCCGACAACGGCGCTGAGGGCGAGGCAGGCGCCGCAGGTCGTCCCGACGATGGCCGACCCGCGCGCTGCGGCCCGATCCCCTCGGGCGGCGAGGGGTCGGACCGCCAGCAGAGGGGTGGCCGCGAGCGACCCGTAGGCGAGCGCGGCGGCGACTGCGTGCGGGGCCCCGCCCATGGCCGAGCCAAGTGGTGTGACGGCGATCCCCACGGTCCCCACCACGTTGACCGCGGCCGCGGTCGCGGCCGGCCCCGGGAGCGCGCGTCGCAGCTCTGTCGAGTGCGCGCCGACGCCTATGGCATAGGCGAGGAATCCGGCGGTCATCGCGGCTCGGGTAGGGGCGTCGATCGCCGCGAGCCGGCTGATCGGATCGTCCACGGGCGAGTAGCCCCGCGTCCGCGCCCCGAGGAGCGCCCAGGCGCCGATGAACGCAGCGGGGCCGATGATTCCCCCGAGGCGGCGGGGCGTCATGCCGCGCCGGCGAGCGCGGCGACGACCTGGGCGCGCGTCCGTTCGGCGAGGCTCCGGCGGTCGTCGATGCAGAGGCCGGCAGTGGGCACGGGGGGGAGCAGGTGGACGCGGACGACACCGGGGCGGACCTTGAGGCGTCCGCGCCGGGGGAGCACGCCGTCCGCGCCGCTGATGGCGACGGGGACGACCGGGGCGCCGGTGCGGATGGCCACGACGAACGCGCCGGTCTTGAACGGCAAGACGGCTCGGGTGGGCGCGATGCCGCCCTCCGGAAAGATCACGAGCTCGCGCGCTCGCTGCGGGCGCGACAGCTCCGCGATCCCGTCCCGAGCTCTGGCCGCGTCGCCTCGCACGATCGGGACCGTACCCAGGGCCCGCATGGCCACGCCGAGGAGGGGGATCCGGAAGAGCTCGGAGGCGGCCAGGAACCGTGCCTCAGGACGGGCCAGGAGCACTGCGGCGATGTCCATGGGGCTCGTGTGGTTGGGGGCGAGGACGTACGACCGGCCCGCTGCCAGGCGATGAGCGCCGCTGACCTCGACGCGCACACCGCAGACCCGTGCGACCCGCCGGATCGCCCCCACCGCGAGCCGCCGACCGGACCCCCGGTGCAGCCGCTCGCCGAGCACGACGCCGGGAAGGACGACGATCAGGACGGCGAGGAGGAAGATGCGGTTGAGTTGGGGGCGCATCGTCCTACGCCGCCGACGCGGCGAGGGACGCTGCCTCACGGTAGATGCGAAGCCGGTCGAACCCGGGGAGAGCCGCGAACCGGCGGTCCATCCGGTCGATGATCCGCTCGCCCTCCGGTCGGCGGGTCAGCACCGCCAGCACCCGCTGGAACTCGGCGGTCGTCTTGTAGCCGTCACCGACCCCGACCGGGGTCCACGAGCCGTCCATGATCCGCGGGATCACCGTGCGCGCGAGCCGGCTGGAAGAGAGCCGCCACTCGGCCTGCAGCAGGTAGAACGAGTAGTGGCGCGACTCCTGGGCGGCGATGCGCCGGAGGAGCTCGGCCAACATCGGATCGTCGCACTGGTCGGCGAGCAGCCGGTAGCCGTTCATCGTCAGCAACTCGTTCGCTGCGCCCCAGGTCATGTGGGCGGCGGCGACGAGTCGGCCCACAGGCCCCCCGACGTGCGCGAGCCCGCGCTCGTGGCGGGGCGCGTGGGGCGCCGGTGCGGTGGCCTGGGACGGGACGGCCACCCCTGTGGCGGTGGCATAGGTGGTGAGGAACCGGTCGATCGCCGCGGCGTGGCCGGCCTCCTCGGCCAGCCAGACCGCGAGGAAGTCACTGAGGAGCGGGTCCGCGAGAGTCGTCTTGTGGGCGCCCAGGCCGACGACGTAGCTGCCGGTGAACCCCTCCACATCGCGCATGTACACGAGCGTGTCGATCACGCCGGGGTCGAGCGGGTGCTGGCCGACGACCGCCCAGTCCAGGTCGTCGACCCGGAGCTGCTCCGACTTGGCGAGGATGCGCCGACAACGGGCCTCGTTGTCGGCACGGATGTCACGATGACTTCGGGGGGTACGCATCGCCATGTGTTCGGCGTGCGACGCACTCCCGGACGTCGTCCACGCGAGCCCTCGGCAACGAAGCACGGCCATGCTCATCCAGCGCCACTCGTCACCCTCGCCGGCGCTCCTGTCGTCCTCCCCGGCGAGCGGTTCGGCGTCGACTTCAACCTTGCAGCCGATGCCCTCCGCATCGTCAGCGACCCCGGCCAGAACCTCCGGGCCTTCCCGTCGGACACGACCCCGACCGGGGCGGCCCGCATCACCGGGCAGACCGTCGTCGACGGGACGCTCAACGAGGTCGGCGGGACCGGACATGGGATCGTCGGCGCCGCGTACACCAACAACGACAACGACCCAGCCACCGGGACCACCCTGCACGACATCGACGCTGCAACGGACCGGCTCCTCGTGCAGAACCCGAATCGACATCCTCACGATCCCCGTCGAGGGCTCGGCCACCAACGTCGCCTACGTCGCCACCACGACAGAGCAGGGCAAGCCGCTGAACTCTCTGCGCACCATCGACCTCGCCACGGGGGCAACGGTCACTGAGTGGGGCCTAGGCCGCATCGCTCGTCGCACGGGTGGTCGTTGTCGATGGCGTGCACGGGCTACCTGTGCTCCTCGCCCGCAAGGTCGCGACGGAGCTGTAGGAGCCCGCGCCTGATGCGGGTCTTCACCGTGCCCTCCGCAGCGCCCAGTTGGAGTGCGACCTCCGCGTACGTCAGACCCCCGTAGAAGGCGATCACGATCGCGTCCCGGCAATCCGGGGCCAGCCGTCTGAGTGCCGCCGTGATCTCGTCGACCGCCTCGGCCTCGAGCAGCCCGGCGGCAAGATCGGCCGGCGCCCGCACTGGCCGCCCAGCCCGAAGTTCCCGGGCCGACCGCGCGTGCTCCGAGCGGGCGCGGTCGATCGCGAAGCCCTTGGCGACCACCACAAGGAAGGCTCGAAGCGATCCTCGGCGGGGATCGAAGCGGTCTGGGTGCTGCCACAGGCTTAGGAAGGTCTCTTGGGTGACGTCAGCAGCGAGGTGGGGGAAACCGACCCTCGTGGCCACCGCGAAGACGGCGTCGCCGTGACGCTCGTAGATCTCGGAGAAGGACTGATCGTCGCAGCTCCACCCCTCGCCCCTGTCGCATGTGGGGCCCGAGAGGACCGGCTGTCGATGTGCCCGGACGGCGTCGTGGGGTGCACGTGGATCGACCATCGGGGCTCCGCTCAGGCGAACGGCCGGGGACTGGGGCCGCGCAACGTGACTGTCGATCAGTGGCTACCACCTACCGGGGATCGCGAAACATCGCGCAGTCGCGACGTGGTCGCTCGACGGATCCGGCTCGAGCCGTGAACCCGAATCACGGAAGCAAGTTCACGGGTGAGATCAGGGGGGGTGAGATGGCGGACGAACGCGCGGCGACCCGCGCCCTGGTCGAGGTCGCCCACGGCATCGTGGCGCGAGAGCTCTCGCACCACGGCCTCACCAGCGGGGCTGGTGGACCCGGCGGATAGTCAAGCCCGGGTCGCCCGAGCCCGAAGCTGCCGAACCGTCGCCGACAGCTCGTCACGAGAGCGGATCAGCGCGCCGCTCAGCAGCAGTGCCGCGATGCCTTCGGCGGCGATGGTCAACGCACTGTCGGGTGACGGCTCGAGGCCGATGCCGCGGAAGCCGACCACACCGTCGCCCACGCGGCTGAGGGTGAAGGCGAGCAGGGAGACGGCCGACAACGACAATCCAGCGAGAAGGGGGAAGGGCCGGCGGTCGTAGACGATCCATGCGGCGACGAGACTCGACCCGACGCCGTTGAGCAGGAACAGGGTGATCAGGTCGTCCGTGCCGTAGGCGTCGGAGGCCAGGCGAACGTGCAGCGCTCCCCCGACCAGGAGCGCCACGGCGCCGAGCTCGCGCATCCAGGGCGCGCCTCCCTGGCTCCGGCGCAGCTTCTCCGGGCTCATCCGGTCACCTCCACGGTCCCCTTCATGAAGGGGTGGAAGGCGCAGATGTAGCTGAACGTGCCTGGCGTGTCGAAGGTGTGCCCGAAGGTCTCTCCCTCCCCGATGGCCTCCGAGTCGACCGACCGATCCTCAGAGTCGACGGTGTGATCGGTTCCGTCGGTGTTGGTCCACGTGACCGTCGAACCAACCTTCACCTCCATGACCTCAGGACCGAACGCGAAGCTCGCGATCAGCACCTCTCCGCGGACCGCGGGGCCGGACGGGGCCATGTCGTCGCGGGTCACCAGTCCCCCGATCGACCACACCATGAGCGCCGCCGCCGCGCCGCTGATGAGGTGACGGGAGATGCTCATGCCAGTAGTTCGGGCCCGCGCCCCACCTGGGATGTCGCGTACCGCTTGTGCCCAGATGCCTGAGGCCACCCTTCGCCACACGCGCTGGGCGACTGCCCGGAGCACGTGACTTCAAGATCGGATCGTTCACGACTGATTCCGAGGTCTGTCCAGCACGTGCAATTTTCGGACATCCCGGGCGCCGTCGGCACCGAACACCTGCCAGTGCCCAACCACCCACCAGAGGGGGAGATGCGCATGGGAGCCACCGTCGACGGCCACGCGCTCGGCGAGCTGATCGTCGAGTCCCAGGACCTGCAAGTCGATGCGATGCGGGACGTGCGGCGACTTCGGCCGCAGATCACCGACGCCATCCGGTCCGAGTCCGGCGGAGTCACCGCTGAGACGTTCAACACCGAGCGTCGCCGACTGCTGCGGAACGGCGGGCTCGGGGTCGGAGCGATGATCGGTCGGGGGCTGCTCGGTACCGCGTTCGGTTCGGCAATCGTGGGGATCGTGGCCAAGCCGGCCGCCGCGCAAGACGACGTGTCGGTCCAGATCTTCCAGACCGCGGCATCCCTGGAGAACCTTGCCGTCGCAACGTACGGCGCGGCGCTTCAACTGCCGTTCTTCGGCGACAACGCGGTCGTGCAGACCTTCGCCGAGACCACCATGCAGCAGCACTCCGAACACGGGGCCGCGTTCAACGCGCAGGCCCGGGACCTCGGTGGTGAAGAGCAGACGGGCACGAACCCGAAGTACACGCCCGTCGTCGAGGAGATGAAGCCGGGCCTCACCGACTACGCCAAGGTCGTGGAGCTCGCCTCGACCCTCGAGGAGGTCGCGCAGGACACCTACCTCGCGAACCTGGCCTTGCTCCCCACCGGTGAGACCCGCCAGCTCATGGCCAGCGTCATGGCCGTCGAGACCCAGCACCTCGCGACCCTGCGTGCGGTCGGAGCGCTCCTCGCCGGCGGCGCGCCAGAGCTCATCGCCATCCCGACCGATGTCGCCGCACTTCCCGCTGCGGCTGGGTCCGTCGCCTTCCCCGAACCGTTCGAAGTTCCGAACCTTGCCTCGCCGCCCGAGGAAGGAGCCGTCCGATGACCGACGTGACCGACATGACCAACGAGCCGACGGACGAGATCCCGACGCTCACCACCTCGGGGAGGCCCGGCCGGCGCGGGTTCCTCCTGGCCACGGGCGCCGCGGGCGTCGGGCTCGTTCTCGCCGCCTGTGGCGACGACGACGACGCGACGGGCACGACCAGTGGGACCGATGGCGGTGGGGGCTCCGGCGGGGACGACGCCGCCATCGCGACCTTCGCCGCAGGCCTCGAGCTGTTGGCCGTCAACACCTACAAGGCCGGACTCGACGCCGCCACCAGCGGGGCGCTCGGCGACGTTCCCCCGGCGGTCGCCGAGTTCGCGACCACCGCCATGGGCCACCACCAGGCCGCGTCCGATGCGCTGGCTCAGGCCGCGGGTGGGATCACCCCGACGGTCCCGGCGGACATCGAGGCGGCGGTCAACGCCGAGTTCGCCAAGGTGAAGGACGTGACCGGCCTCGCCCGGCTCGCGTTGTCCCTGGAGAACCAGGCAGCGGCCACCTACCTCGAGGTCATCCCGCAGCTGATCTCGGAAGCCGCCATCGACCTCGCCGGCTCGATCCTCCCGATCGAACGGCAGCACGCAGCGATCCTGTACTACGTGCTCGGCGAGTACCCGGTCCCGGAGACCTTCGCGACCACCGACGAGTCGCTCGCCCCCTAAGCGGCCCCACCGAGGGGCGGGCGGTCAAGGGGTAGTAGCACTGACCGGCCGCCCTCAGCGAGCCCCTCACCCCGCTCCCTGGCGGCGGGCCCCAGCCATCACGAGCCGGACCGTCGGCCGGGCCTGCTGTGACCCCATCGCACGGGCCGGCCGACGCCACCGCAACCTCGGCACCACCTGGAACCGGGCGCCCGGACCCTCCCCCCCCGGCGCCCGGTTCCCACCCCCGTCGATGTTGCCCACCACCCCACCGGTGTTCGTGAGATGCCTCGCGCTCCCTCCGCGTGAGTCGCGGCGCCGCTGCCTCTGCCTCCTGGTCACAGGATTGGTCACGAACGCAGCCGGAGTTCGAGTCCTCCCCCCCGAGCTCTGCGTCGAGCGGTCCGGTGGTCGGGCCGCTCGACGCCGCGGACCGGGTGTGCGCGACCATGACGGGCATGGAGCAGGTCGGCGTCGTAGAGGAGCTGCGCCGGTACCCCGTGAAGTCCATGCTCGGTGAGGTCGTCGAGGAGGCGCGCTTCACCGAGCGAGGGCTGGAGGGCGACCGGGCGTACGGCCTCTTCGACCCGGAGACCAAGAAGGTCATCAGTGTCAAGCGCCCGGCTCGCTGGGGACGGCTGTTCGAGTTCACCGCAGCGACCGACTCCGATGGCGTGCTCGTCGCGTTCCCGGATGGCACGCGGCTGCGGATCGACGACCCGGACCTGCCGTCGCGCTTGTCCGAGTTCTTCGGACGACCGGTCGAGGTCGTGTCCGTGCCGATCGAGGGACCCGCGATCTTCGACGAGACCTGGGAGGGCGAGCTCAAGGCCTACGCCAAACCGCCGCCAGGCCAGGTGATCCGGGAGGAGCAGGGCGAGGACACCATCGACGGAGGCGGGTCGTACGGCGTGCCCGGCGGCCTCTTCAACTTCGGAGCGGTCCACCTCGTCACCACCAGCACGGTTCGAGCGCTCATCGCGGCGCGTCCCGAGAGCCGCTTCGACGCCCACCGGTTCCGGCCCAACATCGTGGTCGACACCGCGGCGCCGGGGTTCCTCGAGACGGGGTGGCAGAACCGGAAGCTCAGGGTGGGGGAGGTGAGGCTCGACACCTTGTTCACGGTCCCCCGGTGCGTGATGACGATCCAGGCCCAGGACGACCTGCCGGCCGACCGCGAGGTCCTGCGGACGATCACGCAGCTCAACCAGGTCGAGCTGCTCGGGGAGAACTATCCGTGTGTCGGCATCTACGCCGACGTCGTCGACGGTGGTGGCACCGTCCGCGTCGGCGATCCTGTTCTGCTCGACTAGCTCACCGAGACCGCGAGGCCGGGGGAGGGGTCTAGTGCGGTGGCAGGCGCTCACAGGGCTCGACGGTGCGTGCGGAGAGGAACAGCTGCTCGGCGATCTCCGCGTTGCGCATGCCGTCAGCGAGGAGTGTCAGGACTTGGGTCTCCCGGGTGCTGAGGGCATCACCGCTACGGGGTCCGGCGCGCTTGGGCCGTGGGACCGCAGTGACCCCCATGGCTCGGAGACCGAGCCACCAGGGATCGGCGGCCGACGCGGCGATCGAGGTCGACTCCTCGATCAGGCTCGCGATCGTGCCTCGTTCCCCCCGCATCCAAGCGGCTTCCGCCAATGCTCCGCTGCTGTTGACGCACCAGCCGACGACGCGCTCCGCGGGCTGCATCACGTCGCGCACCTCGGCGAGCAGGATCCCCGCGTCGGGATCTCCTCGCCGACTGGCGAGCCGCCCGAGGGTCACCATCGCGGTCATGCGGCGGCCGTCGTCGACCGTGGCGCGGCGATGCACGTCAGCAGCGAGGCGCTCCGCTTCGTCCCGCTGCCCCTGGTCGAGCAGCACACGGGCTCGGAACGCCCGTGGCCACTCCCGCCACGTCTCTTGATCGTCGTCGGTGACGAAGGCATGGGCCTCGTCGAACCACCGATCGGCGAGCTGGTAGCGGCGTGACACGACCGCCGAGGAGTAGAGCCAGAAGTACCCCGGCGAGCATCAGGCCATGGATGGAGGCCGGCCCGCCCTCGCCGGGATGGATCACCCGAGTGGTGGGATCGCTCGTGACGTCCTCGGAGTCAGTGCTCTCCTCGTCGGCGGAGCGCCCTGGCTCCACGGGGATCACGAGCGTGCCGTCGTCGTTGCGAACGATGTCCATGGCGACTGCCTTCCCCCGCCGCCTGGGTTGGATCCCTACTCTCTCGGCATGGCCAAGCTGATCTACGCGTCGAACATGTCCCTCGACGGATGCACCGAGGACGATCGCGGCGGCTTCGACTGGGCCCCACCCGACGACGACGTGTTCGCGTTCACCACGGGCCTGATGCGGTTGGCGGGCACCTACCTCTACGGGCGGCGCATGTACGAGACGATGGCCGTCTGGGAGACCGACGCCAGCCTGGCCACGCAGTCGACTCTCCGGGGCGACTTCGCGGTCGCGTGGCAGGCGGCGGACAAGGTCGTCTACTCCACGACCCTGACCGGCGTGCCCACCACCAAGACCCGGCTCGAGCACCACTTCGACCCGGCCGCGGTGCGCGACCTGAAGGCCGCGGCCGGAGGGGATCTCCTCGTGGGAGGTCCACACCTGGCGGCGCAGGCGTTCGAGGCGGGGCTGGTCGACGAGTGCCACCTGCTCGTCTGGCCCGTGGTCCTCGGCGGGACCAACCCGGCGCTGCCCGCCGGCATGCGTGTCGAGCTCGAGCTCCTCGACGAGCGCCGGTTCGGCAACGGCGTCGTCTACCTGCGCTACAGGACCGGTTCCTTCCAACGGTTCGCGTAGGTGATCTCGTGAGCGGGGCGCCGAGGTGCCGGTGTGAAGGAGTCGCCCGTGTAGAAGGCCACGGGCAGCAGCGCGATCTGCGTCACGGTCGGCGGGATGCCGAGGATCTCCGCCACCGCCTCCTCGTGGACCAGGTGGAACGTGGTCCAGGCCGAGCCGAGGCCGCGGGCGCGGGCGGCGAGCTGGAAGCTCCAGACGCCCGGGGCGACGCTGCCGTGGTAGCCCGCCACATCGACGTTCGGCGCTCCGTCGCTCAGCCGGTCGAGCCGGATCGCGAGCACCCAGGCGGGAACGTCGGCGATGTGGTCGACGAGGAACGAGGCGGACTCGACCACGCGGGCCTGGCGGCCCCCCGCGCCCTGCCCGCCGGCAGCGAGGTACGGCCGCCCAACGGACTGGTACAGCGGCGCGATCGCGGCCTTCGTCGCGGGATCGTCGATGATCATCCAGCGGTTGCGCTCCTGGTTGCCCCCCATCGGCGCATGGCTGGCGATGTCGATGCACTCGAGCAGCAGCTCCCGCGGCACGGGACGGGACAGGTCGAGCCGCTTGCGCACCTGCTTGGTGGTGGTCAGCAGCAGATCGGCGTTGGCGACATCGATGGAAGGCATGGCACCCAGCCTGTCAGGCGGGCGCTGGACCGGCTGATCTCGGTACCGTGGCGCGGTGGGGAACCAGATGAAGCGCAAGGTCAAGGTGTTCCAGGTCGCCACCGGCAACGTGGGCACCGAGATGATCAAGCGGATCGTGCACCACCCGGATCTCGAGCTGATCGGGCTGCACTGCTACTCACCCGACAAGGTCGGCAACGACGCCGGCACGATCGTCGGCATCGACCCCATCGGCGTGGTGGCGACGGGCACCCTCGAGGAGCTCATCGCGGCGCAGCCGGACTGCGTCACCTTCCACGGCGTGTTCCCCGACGTCGAGCTCTACGAGCGGGTGCTCGAGGCGGGCATCAACATCGTGACCACCGCCGACTGGATCACCGGCCACCACCGCAACGCCAACCACCCCCACCCGTCGGGCAGGCCCGAGGCCGAGGTGATCGAGGCCGCCTGCCAGCGGGGCGGCTCCACCTTCTACGGCACGGGCATGAACCCCGGACTGGCGCAGATCCTGTCGATCGTCCACACGACCGACGTCACCGAGATCGAGCACGTCCTGTCGATCGAGTCGGTCGACGTCTCCTGCCACCACTCGGTCGACACCTGGGTCGAGGTCGGCTTCGGCCGGTCGGTCGAGGACCCGGCGGTGCCGGGCATGCTCGAGAAGTACACGCGGGTCTTCGAGGACGCGGTGCGGCTCATGGCCGACTGCTTCGACCTCGAGCTCGACGAGGTCCGCTTCGAGGCCGAGCTCGGCGCCTGCACGAAGGACGTCGACCTCGGCTGGTACCACCTGGCCGAGGGCACGCTCGGTGGCTGCTACCTCAAGTACATCGGCGTCGTCGCCGGCGTGCCCCGCATCGAGATGCACCTCGAGTGGCAGATGACCCCGCACACCGATCCGCACTGGAACATCCAGGGCTGCTACATCACCAAGATCAAGGGCGACCCGTGGATCCAGAGCAAGCACCAGATCCTCCCCAAGCCCGGCACCGACTTCTCCTCGCCCGAGGCCTTCGCGTCGGTCGGGATGACCATCACCGGCACTGCCGGCCCTCAACGCGATCCGCGCCGTCGTCGACGCCGAGCCCGGGTGCATCACCAGTGCCGACCTGCCGCTCCGCGCGTTCGCCGGCCGCTTCAAGCTCGACTGAGTACCGTCATGGGATCGAACCGGTACCCCTTCCCCGCCTTCCCCGACGGCTGGTTCGGTGTCGCCAGCTCCGACGACCTCGGCATCGGCGACGTCAAGGCGCTGCACTACCTCGGTCGGGATCTCGTCGCCTTCCGTGGCGAGGACGGCGCGGGCCGGGTCTTCGACGCCCATTGCCCGCACCTCGGTGCCCACCTGGGTGTCGGCGGCCGCGTGTGCGGGGACGGGATCGTCTGCCCGTTCCACGGCTGGCAGTTCGACGGTGACGGCCGGGTCGTCGACGTGCCCCACCTCGACCGCCAGCCGCCCCGCGTGCGTGCCGGGACCTGGGACGTCTGCGAGCGCAACGGCGTGATCCTCGTCTGGCACCACGCCGGTGGAGCGCCGCCGCAGTTCGACGTGCGGACCTACCGCGACGACGAGTCCACCTGGACCCCGTGGCGGGTGAACACCTACCGGGTGCGCATCGGCCTCCAGGACCTCACCGAGAACATCCTCGACCGCTCCCACTTCTGGACGGTGCACGACATGGTCCCGCCCGAAGGACCCGATCTTCGACGTCTCCTTCGACGGGTCGACGATGGTCGTCGACCAGAAGATCAGCGTGACGGCCGTCGCGGACGCCGGCTACGAGGTGCGAGCCCGCACGACCACGTGCGGTCCAGGCGTCGTCGCCGTCGAGGTGGAGGAGGGCACCCTCGAGATGCTCACCTACATCACCCAGACGCCGGTCGACGACGAGATCACCGAGATCACGATCCGCTTCTCGATGATCGCCCTGGACGACGAGCTCGCCACCGCGGCGATCGCCGAGCTCAACGACAAGGTCACCAACGAGCAGTTCACCCAGGACGTACCGATCTGGGAGAACAAGATCTACCGCGACAAGCCGCCCCTGACCGCCGTCGACGGGCCGATCACCCAGTACCGCCGGTGGTTCCGCCAGTTCTACTCCGGCTGGGATCCGCCTCAGCGGTGAGGTCCAGACGGGAGCGCCTCTGGTGGGCAGGGGGTACGGTTTGGCGCTTCGAACGTGGCCGAGGAGATCGAGATGAGACCTCGTCATCTGGTTGCCGTCCCCCTCGTCGCCGTGCTCCTCGCGAGCGTCGCCTGCGGTGATGACGACTCGGAGGAGGGTGCGCCGGACACCGGTCCCGTCGAGGCCGAGCTGGCGACCGGCACCGTCGAGCAGATCGTCGCCTTCGACGGCGCGGCCAGGCAGAACAGCGAAGGCCTGGCGGTCGACGAGTCGGGTGACCTGTACATCTCCATGTCGTTCCTCGGGAAGGTGGTGCGGATCCGGGACGGCGAGACGACGACGGAGGACGTGGGGTCGATCCCAATCGGTCCCGACGACTTCGGCCCGCTCGGCCTCGCGATCGACGGGGACGACGTGCTGGTGGCGGTGCAGTCGGCGGAGTCGGGCGGTGTGTGGAGGTTCCCCAAGTCGGGTGGGGATGGCGAGCGCATCCCTGGTACCGAGGCGATCGGGTTCGCGAACGATCTCGCAGTCGACGGCGAGGGGACGATCTGGGTGGCTTCCTCGGTCGAGGGCACGGATGAGTCGGGCGCCAACCTCGGTGCGGTCTGGCGCATCGCCGGGGACGAGGTCGAGAAGTGGTTCGTCGGACCCGTCCTCGGCGGGACCGGCACGACCGGGTTGCCCGCTCCGATCGGAGCGAACGGGATCACGCTGAGCCCCGACACCGTCTACGTCGCGGTCACCGAGCAGGGCCAGATCGTCGCCATCCCGATCGGCGACGACGCTGCGCCCGGGACGCCCTCGGTCTACGCCAAGGACGCGATGCTCGGCGGAGCGGACGGGATCACCTTCGACGATGCCGGGAACCTGTTCGTCGCTGCCATC
The DNA here is from genome assembly GCA_963806205.1 of uncultured Microthrixaceae bacterium. Lineage (GTDB taxonomy): Bacteria > Actinomycetota > Acidimicrobiia > Acidimicrobiales > VFJN01 > VFJN01. The sequence continues at coordinate 476,644 of CAWDXF010000003.1, read as the reverse complement.
GGCCAGAGCCAGATCGTGCGGATCGACAAGGACGATCAGGCCGTCACCGTCGTCGCGGGGGACGCGGACGGGCTCGACTACCCCTCGACCGTCAAGTTCGGCGCGGGCCGGTACGACGGGGACCTGCTCGCCCTGAACTTCGCCGTCGGCGAGCTGGTCGGTGGGACGACGGTCGAGGGTCCCGGCCTGCTCCGGATCCCAGCCGGCTAGCCGGCGTACTGGGCGGGTCGTTCGACGGCGAAGCCCTCCCGGCATGCGGTCCGGACCGCGCTGTCGATGGTGATGGCGATGCACCATGGGGCGCGAAGTACGGACTGGCTCCTGGTTCCTCGGCTGGCGCAGGAGCGCTACCGGGGTTCGGAGCAACGCGACTCGCACCCCGACCCTACCCCCGCCACTCCCGCCTGACGCCTCGCCCTCCACCAGCACACGCCCGTCTGAGCCGCGCCGAGCGCGAGCAGCAGGAGGACGAGCTCACCGGCCGTGGCCCCCCTGGAGACGGGGGCCCGCGAGGCGACCGGCGTGGCCGTGACGCGATGGGCGGGCGTCGGCGTCTCGGGGACCGAGGGGCCCGGCGGCGCTGAGGAGACGGCCGGACGACGCGTGGGAGTGTCGAGCGCAGTGGTGGGGCGGAGCACGGGGAGGTGCAGCGCGGAGCCGGCCGTGCCTCCGAGCCGGACCGTGTTGATCGCGGGGAGGCTCGGGATGCCGAAGGCCGACGCGCCGACGAGGTGGAGCCGCAGGCGGTGGCCGGCCCGGAAGCGGTTGCCGATCGGCCAGAGCTCCACCTGGTAGCGGCGCTCCTGACCGATCGCAGCCGGGTCCTTCCGGTCGAAGCGCGGCGTACGGCTGGACGACCGTGCCGTGGGCATCGACGAGCGATCGGCTGCGATCGATCTCCGGATAGGAGGTGCGGAGGCGGCCGGTGGCCATCGGGTGGGCGATGCCGTCGGGGGCGACGTCGGAGAGCACGGCCAGGATGTCGGTCTCGGGTGCCGTGCTCGACAGCACCACCTCGACGCTGGCCGGACCGACCGCGTCGAGGTCCTCGGTGAACGGGGCGCTCGTGTAGGACAGGCCGAGGGGCTCGGCCAGGGTCATGTCGGTGAGCAAGGGCGCGTCGTAGGCACCGGCGGTGGCGACCGTGTTGGGGTCGGTGGCGGTCGGGAGCGAGGGGATCGCCAGGTACCGCTGGGTGGCCGGACCGGCGGGCTCGGCGCTGAGGGTGCCGTCGTTGACCGACGTGGCCGTGCCGCTGCGGGCGGCGTCGAGGTAGAGGGTCGTCCACTCCATGCCGGGAAGGGGCCAGTCGTCGCCGCTGGCCCGCACGAACCGGCCGTTGATCATGTCCTCGCGGTCGCCGTCGGCCATCCACAGCTGGACGGCGGGCTCGCGGTCCACCCCGTTGTCGACGTCGCGCAGGTACCGGTCGTACCACCGCAGGCGCTCCGCGTCGGCACCTCCCGTCCCGGCCGGGACGCCGTCGTGGGCGCCCACCACGTAGAGGTGCGCGCCGGCGGTCCCGCAGCTCCTGGAAGGCCTGGAACGGCCCGCGCGACTCGACGTCGAAGAAGCCGGTGACCATGAGGATCGGGAAGTCGTTCACCGACCCCCGCATCCCGCGCTCCCGCCACCACGTGTCGAGGGTGGGGTGGGCGAGGAAGCCGAGGCCGGTCTGGAACTGCCCGGTGAACGCGTCGAGCCCCGTGGCCGGCGCCCGGCCGAGGCGCTCGCCGCCGGCCAGGAGCGACCCGCCGCCGATCCCGGCCACCACGACCAGCCCGGGCGCGAGGTTCGGGATGCCGCCGGGGAAGAGCAGGTCGCGGTAGAGCTCGTGGGTGCCGGCGCCCAGCACGGCCGCCTCGACGCAGGGCAGCTCGAGGTGCAGCGAGTTGTAGGCCACGATCGCGCTGGCCGAGAACCCCCAGAGGCCGAGTCGCCCGGCGCTCCACGGCTGGCGGCACGCCCACCCGAGGATGTCGACCAGATCCTGCTGGGTGCGGGGGCCGATGGCGTCGAAGGCGCCGTCGCTCTCACCGGTGCCCCGGACGTGGACCTCGAGGTAGTTGTAGTGGGCGCTGACGCCGGGCAGCACGGCCGCATCGCCGTACGGGCTCATCTCCACCACGGTCGGTCGTGCCGGGAGGCTCCCCCCGACCAGCGGCCCGGCGCCCGACAGACGGGCCTCCAGCTCGACCCCGTCCGACGCGACCACCCGCAGCGGGACCGTCACGTTCGCCGCCGGGACCTCCTGTGCCGCCGCCGTGGGCACACCCGCCAGCAGGCCGGTCACCAGGAGCACGACCAGCAGCCCCAGGCGGTTCACCGTCCCAGCCTGCCACCCGCGGATCGCGACCTAGGCTCGCGGGGCGTCGTAGGAGGACCCGTGGCCATCGCCGGCTGGTACAACGACGAGAGCGATCCAGCGCTCGCACGCTGGCACGACGGCACCGGCTGGACGGAGCACGTCGTCGTGAAGGCCGACTGGGAGGCGGTCGGGCACGAGCCACCTCCTCCGGAGGTCGGGGATCCCGGCGGATCCCGCCGGCTCCGGGCCGTGGTCGCATCGGCGGTGGTCGCCGCCGTGCTGGTGGTCGGGGGCGTCGCGCTCGCCAGAGACGACGGGAGCGACCGGCCGGAACAGGGACCGACAGCGCGACAGGCCGGTACGACCGACGACCCCGACGACGAGCTCGGTGGCGCCGGTGACACCCTCGTCGATGCCCCCGTGCCGGACCCGGGTGACACCCCGACCGGCGACAGCGACCAGCCCTCGACCCGGAGCGGCACCTCGCGCACACCGCGGGCGCCCGCGTCGGCCGGGGCCGTGCAGCGCACCGAGACGATCACCCACACCCACACGAACACCGGACCCGTGACGTCGACCGGCGGGGGTGACAAGTCGTCGATCGGCAACGCGGCGAACACGACGATCGTGTCGGGGTACGTCCCCCCACCGCCCACCACGGACACCACCGAGGCCGACAGCTCCTCGCCGCCCCCGCCCGACGACCCGGTCTCGCCCATCCCGTAGGCGCTGTAGCCCGGATGTGGTCGACTCGCTACTGTCGGTCCCCGTGCCCGAGAACCGGATCGCGCTGCTCGGTGGGGGCGCCCATGCCGCCTGCCTCCTCCTGCTGTTCGACGATGCCGACCGCCTCGACGAGGTGCACGGGGTCCTGGACGACGGCACGATCGACCGCGACCGACTCGGGTACGACGTCCCCCATCTCGGGGTGATCGACGACCTCGCGTCGACGGGGTCCACCCACTACCTCGCGGCGCTCGGCTGGCCACGACCGCGAGCGGACGTGGTCGCCCGGGTCGCGCCGACAGGGATCCCGGCGATGACCCTGGTCGACGGCGAGGCCCGGCTGGCTCGTGGCAACGAGGTCGGCGAGGGGTCCGTGATCTGCGGCGGCACCCGGATCGCGCTCAAGAGCTCGGTCGGGCGCCACGCCTTCATCGCCCACGGCGTGATGATCGGCCACCACTGCACGGTCGGCGACTACGCCCTGATCCCCGGTGGCGTCACCCTGAACGGCGACGTGCACATCGGGGAGGGGGCGGTGATCGGCTCGAACGCCACCGTGGCCGAAGGGGTCACCGTCGGCGCCTGGGCCAAGGTGTCCGCCGGGTCGGCCGTCATGAAGGACGTCCCGCCCGGCGCCACGGTGGTGGGCGTGCCGGCCATGGGGCTCCTCGAGCACGCCCGCGCGCAGCGCGGCCGGCGCTGATCAGCCGAAGCGGCCGCTCGTCGCGAGCGCGCGGAGGAAGTCGCCGCGCAGGCGGCTGAGCCGCTCGGGCCGGAAGTCGGCCGCCCGCTCGAGGTTGCGCACGCTCGCACCGTGGTACTCGTCGGCGTCCGTGGCCAGCCGCACGATGGCCGCGGCCAGCGCGTCGACGTCCCCTGCGGGCGGGGTGTGGGCTTCAGGGAGGAGCTCCCCGACACCGCCCACCGCGCTCGCGACGGCGGGGAGCCCGACCGCCATGGCCTCGATGAGCGCCGACGGGAGGCCCTCAGCACGGGTCGGGAGCACGAACAGGTCGGCCGCCTCGAGGCGCTCGCGAACGGCCGCACCGGACGGCAGCCCGCCTGTGAACTCGCAGACGTCCGCCAGGCCGAGGTCGGCAGCGAGCGCCTCGAGCTCGCGCTGGTGGCGACCCCCGCCGACCACGACCAGCCGGGCGTCGATGCCCTTGTCGCGCACGAGGACCAGGGCGCGCAGCAGCACGTCGATGCCCTTGTACATGGCGGCGAGCGTCGACACGCTCACCAGACCGAAGGGCATGCCGGGTCCGGGCAGGGTGCGGGGGGATGCGCGCTGGTCGGGCGGTAGCTCCACGTGGGCGTAGGCGGTCGCGGTCGTGCGCGGACCGGGCGGGTAGCGGCGCTGCATGGCGGCGTCGGTCACGTACGAGACCCCGACCGCCCGCCGGCACGCGGCCTTGAGGGAGGCGGTCGAGAAGTGGCGCACCAGCGGCGCCACGCGCTGGCCGGTCACGCCCCGCGCGAGCATGTCGTAGGGATCGCCGACCACCTCCGCTGCGTACGGCCGCCGCCGGATGCGGCGGGTGAGCGCGACCAGGCCGGAGATCGTCCCCGGGAGCCGGAGCACCAGCAGGTCGCCGGGCTGCCACACGTCGTCGACCGTGCGCAGGATCGCGCGGAGGTGGGCCAGGACGCCCATGCCGTGGTACGGGGGCACGGCCGCGAACCGCACGTTCGGTGCGGACACCTGGACGTGGGTCGGGCCGCAGCGGTCGACGTCGCGGATCCGGGCGACGACGACGATCTCCTCGATGTGCTCGAGGTACATCGCCCAGTACGACGGCGCGTAGTTGTCCCTGGTCCACACGGCGCCGTCCGGGGTGCGGTCGAACACGTACTCGTTCGTGATGATGAGTCGGCCGGCCACCTTCGAGGTCATGTCTCCACCGGAGCGCGGTGCGAGCACAGGAGCACCAGGACGGTCGGGAGCATCGTGTTCTTGAAGATGTAGAAGACGACGATGTCGGCGTCCTGGATGAGGACCAGCACCCCACCGATGAGCAGGAGCGGCGCGAGGAGGAGCCGGGCGTCGGCGGCGCGGCGCCACCGGTCGATCCGGCGGTCGATCGCGACGACCGCGATCCCGAACAGGCCGAACGCGACCGGCGGTCCGAAGACGCCGAAGTTGAGCAGCGCCTCGCCCTCGAGCCCGTACAGGCGGGACGACGGCACGTACCCCGGTCCGTTCCGGCCGATGCCGTACTGCGTCTCGGTGCCGAGCTTGAGCTTGTTGATGGGGTGGATCGGCAGGCTGTCCGCGACGGGTGACAGCAGTGCGGCGAGGTAGGTCTGTCCGTAGCCGTACTCGGTCTCGAAGAAGCCCGACTCCTGGCGGTAGAGCAGGAACGCCTGGACGTCGGCCCGGCCGAGGTCGCCGAGCAGCACGCCGCCGAGGCTCCTGCCGTAGGTCGCCTCGAGCTCGGACCGGGCGCTGCTCTCCGTGGCCGAGGTCAGGCCTTCGAGGCCCCCGACCTTGAAGAAGCTGTAGACGTACGCGAACAGGACCAGGACGACCACGAGTGCGGCCACGAGGATGCGCGGGATGCGCCGGACGAGGAGGTCCGCGAGGGTCAGCGCCGCGAGCGCGGGCCAGATGATGTTCGCCCGGCTGCCGCGGAGGCCGCCGAAGAGGAGCACTGCGAGCCCGAGCACGCCGAGGAGCAGTGCCACGCGGCGCCAGGTGACCGTCCGACCTTCGGCGGTGTCGGCTCGCCCGCGCGTGTAGCGCAGGCCGAGGAACAGCAGCAGGAGGTAGGGGAAGGCCTCGGCGATCGTGAGCTCGACCGCGTTGAGGGGGAGCGTGGTGTCCTGCGCCGCCGCCCGCGCCGGGACCGTCTGGACGAAGGCGACGATGCCGCCGAAGCGGATGTAGATCAGGGCCTGCATCGCCGCGGACACGAGGAGCCCGGCCAGGATCGCTGGGACGAGCAGGTCGGCGTCGATCTGCCAGCGGGTCCGTTGCGCCGGACGTTCCGGGCGCCGGAGGCGGGCGGCGATCGCGTACCGGTAGCACACGACCGCCAGCAGGTGGACCACCGACATGCGGCTCAGCCACGGCAGCCACTCGGGCGGCGGGAGGACATAGGTCATCCACCCGTCCCAGATCACGTGGAGGAACGGCGCGATCAGCAGCATGTGGGTGCCGAGGAAGCTGATCAGGTAGCGCAGGCGCGACAGGCGGTCGCGGGTCCGCCACCACTGGACCGCATCGACCATGATCAACGCGCCGGTCGCCCAGGTCGGGACGGCGAACCAGTTCCAGCAGTCCGTGTCGAGGACGAGGAAGGTGAGGACGATCGCGCTCGACAGGAACGTGGCGACCGCGTAGTCGGACGCCGTCGGCGGACCCTGCCCCTCCTCGGTCGCCCTGGCCTCGAGGACCTGGACGTCGGTGCTCGTCACGCCGGTCTCCAACCCGGGAGGCGGGCCGTCCGGGCTCGGGCGAGGTGGAGGGCCCCGAGCGTCTGGACGCCCAGCGAGGCGCCCACCGCCCACGTCGCGCCCCGCGCGCCGTGGTCCGGGATCAGGAGCAGGGAGAGTCCGACCGCGAGGGCCGCGACCGCGGCCAGCAGGACCGCCTGGTGCTTCCAGACGCCGATCCCCGTGAGGACCCAGCTCCCCACGCTGGCCGTCAGCGCGACCCACCCCGAGAGCATCGACCAGTGGAGGAGCCCGAGGTCCTGCGCGTACTCGTCGCCGAACACGGTTCGCAGCACCGGGCCCCCCACCGCGAACGAAGCCGCGAGCGCGGCGCCGCCCAGGACCAGCGCGCGCTGCCGTAGAGCCGGCGGCGCAGGCTGTCGTACGCCGCCTTGTCGGCCGTGCTCACCGCACGGCTCAGGCGCGGCACCGAGAGCTGGCCCATGCTGTTCACACCCAGCGCCAGGGCGGTCACGGCGGCGGTCAGGGCGGTGAACACCCCCAGCTCGCCGAAGCCGTCGTTGCGCTCGAGCACGATGCGGGGCGCCGACGAGGCGACGCAGATGAACAGCGACGCGAGGCCCAGGGGGACCGCGGCCCGGACGAGACCGCCGAGCGACAGCGAGGCGTCGGGCGCCTCCGTGCGGTTGAGCGCACCCGCCCGCCGGAGGTCGACGAACACCGCGAAGACGGCCCAGGCCACGGCCAGGGCGACGAAGGCCAGGGCCACCGACTCGGTGCTCCACACCACGAGGGGGACGAGGACCATGCTCAGGGTGGCGCGGGTGAACAGGCTGCGGGTCATGTAGCCCATGTGCCCGTGCCGGAGGTACACCCCGGAGCAGAGGTCCGAGAGGGACTCCGCCTCCTTCGACGCGAGCACCGCGAGGCACACGGCCCAGACCGAGTCCGGGTACCCGCCCACGGCGAGGACGAGGGTCACGACCGCGAGGTCGACGACGACGGTGAGGAGCCGCACCCGCAGGAGGGGCTCCAGTGCGATCGGGCGATCGACGCGGGTCGCCGCCACGTTGCGCAGCTGCAGGTTGGTGGTCAGCACCACCGGGGTGATCAGCGCGAGGGCCAGCCCGTACCGACCGACGGCATCGGGATCGGCGGCCCGCGCGAGCGCCACGAGGAGGACGGCCTGGGCGGCGGCGTAGACGATGATCGCCGCGAGCGCCCGACGCTCGTCCGCGCGCGCCTGCAGCGTCGTCGCGGGGGCGGCCACCTAGGCGACGTGCGCGAGCACGAGGAGCGAGAAGCCCCCGAGGACTCGCACGGTCAGGTGGGGCGCGACGACCATGCCGAGCCGGCGGGGCAGGTGCAGCAGCGCGGTGCGCCGCTGGGTCGCGACCCCGAACGCGACGGGCGTGTACCGCTCCGAATCGACCACGTAGCCCGTCTCGCGCAGGGCGGCGAGGGCCGTCTCCCGGCTGAACGGGTGCAGGTGGCCGACGTGCTCGCGGCCGAGCACGATCGGTCGCATCCGGGCGACCGCGCTCACCGTCATGTCGAGGGGGATGTGGAAGAGGAAGCAGTCCCCCAGCGGGTGGAGCGACCGGAGGAACGTGAAGTAGTCCTCCACGTGCTCGATCACGTCGAGCGCCATGACGAGATCGAAGCGCTCCTCGACGACCTCGACGGTGCCCTGGACCACGTCCACCTCGGGGTGCAGCCGCGCCGCCTCGGCCACCGCCTGCGGCGACGGCTCGAGGCCCACCAGTCGCACGCCCGGGAGGTCGTGGCGGAGCGCGGCGAGGACGCCACCGGTGCCGCAGCCGACGTCGCACACCGTCGCGGGCGCGAGTCCCTCGTCGCGGAGCACCTGGCGGACCTCCGCGGCCTTCCAGCCGGCATCGCCGTCGTGCCACTCGGGGTGCACCTGGAGGTACCGACCGTCCTGGTAGCGCTCGGCGGCGGTGCGCTGGGCCATTCGGGCAATAGTTGCACACGGTTCAGAGGCGAGACATCCTTGGCCCCCGTTCTCGGCGGGGGGTTCGGAGGGCGGAGACGGAGCCGATGAGCACGATCTTGCAACGGGTCATCGCTGGCTTCCTGGGGGTCGTGGCGCTTCCCGTCGTGCTCGTCCTCGCGGTGCTGGTGCGCGCTCGACTGGGTCGTCCGGTCTTCCACCGGCAGCGGCGGGCGGGCCTCCACGGGGAGCCGTTCCTGCTCATGAAGCTCCGCACGATGACCGAGGAGCGCGACCCGGCCACCGGGCGGCTCCTGCCCGACGGCGAGCGGCTCAAGTCGTTCGGACGGTGGCTCCGCGCGACGAGCCTCGACGAGCTCCCCGAGCTGTGGCACGTCGTCCGCGGGGAGATGGCGCTCGTCGGGCCGAGGCCCCTACCGGTCCAGTACCTCGACCGGTACACCGAGCGGGAGCGGCACCGGCACGACGTGCGCCCGGGCCTGACGGGGTGGGCGCAGGTCCGCGGCCGCAACGCCGTGGACTGGGACGAGCGGCTGGAGCTCGACGTCTGGTACGTCGAGCACCGCAGCTGGCTGCTCGACCTGAAGATCCTGGCCCTGACGCCGTGGGTCGTCCTGCGCAAGCGCGGGGTGTCGGCGGAGGGGCTCGACACCATGAGCGAGCTCCGCCCGCCCGCGTGACCCGGATCCACCTCTCGCCGCCGGACCTCCGGGGACCGGAGCGCGCGGCCGTCCTGGCCGCGCTCGACTCGGGGTGGCTCGCGCCCGTCGGCCCGGACCTGGACGCGTTCGAGGCGTCGCTCGCGGACCTGACGGGCCGGGCCCACGCCGTCGGCCTCGCGAGCGGCACCGCCGCCCTGCACCTCGCACTGCGCGAGCTGGGCGTCGGCCCCGGGGACGACGTCCTCGTGTCGACCTTCACCTTCGCCGGCACCGTGTTCCCGATCACCTACTGCGGCGCCACGCCGTTCCTCGTCGACAGCGAACCGGACAGCTGGAACCTGTCACCGGATCTCCTGGCCGAGGAGCTCGCCGAGCGCCGGCGGACCGGTCGTGTGATGCCGAAGGCCGCAGTGGTCGTCGACCTCTACGGCGTGTGCGCCGACTACGCGCGCATCGTGCCGCTCCTCGAGGAGCACGAGGTCCCCCTGGTCGAGGACGCCGCGGAGGCGATCGGCGCAGCGCGGGCGGGTCGCGCGGCAGGCTCCTTCGGCCACGCGGGCGCGCTCAGCTTCAACGGGAACAAGCTCGTCACCACGTCCGGCGGGGGCGCCCTCGTGACCGACGAGGCGGTGGCCGCCGGGCGGTGGCGGCACCTCGCCACCCAGGCCCGCGAGCCGGGGGCCCACTACGAGCACGCGGAGGTGGGGTTCAACTACCGGTTGTCCAACGTGCTCGCGGCGCTGGGGCGAGGCCAGCTGGCGGATCTCGGGGACCGCATCGCGCGCCGCCGTGCGATCCGCGAGCGCTACGCGGGGGCCTTCGCCGGGTGCGCCGGCATCGCCCTCAACCCGATCCCCGCCGAGGCCGAGCCGAACCACTGGCTCACGTGCATCACGGTGGACCCGGCGGTGGCCGGGTGCTCCGCCCCGGACCTGATGGCTCACCTCGAGGCGGCGGACATCGAGAGCCGCCCGACCTGGCGGCCGATGCACCGCCAACCGGTGTTCGCCGAAGCCCCCTCGCGACTCGACGGCACGAGCGATCGGATCGCCGCCACGGGGCTCTGCCTGCCCTCCGGGAGCGGGCTGACGGACGCGGAGCTCGACCGGGTGGTCGAGCTGGCGGTGTCCCGAATCCTCCGGGGGTGATCCCGCCCCCTACCATCTGACCCGTGGCTTCGACGGATCCCGCCCACTACGACGCGCTGGGCCTGCGTGGCTACCTGGACGTCCTGCGGCGGCGCTGGCGCTGGCTGGCGGGCTCCATCGCGGTCCTCCTGGTGCTCGTCCTCGGGCTCACGGCGACCGCGGACTCGGTGTACGAGGCGAGCTCGAAGGTGCTGATCCGGCAGCTGGCCACCGAGTCCCTGTTCACGAACAACCAGGTGCCGGTGGGGCTCGATGCCGACCGCCAGCTCAACAACGAGCTCGAGCAGATCCGGTCCGGCGTCGTGGTCGACGCGGTCGAGAAGGTGTACGACGGCCCGCTGGACGTCGACAGCGTGCGGGCCCAGCCCGCGTCGGACCGATCTGACGCCGTCTGGATCACGGCGCAGGGGCGCGACCCCGACCAGGTGACCGACCTCGTCAACATCTACACCGACACCTACATCCGGGTGGTGCGCTCCGAGCGGGTCGACGAGCTCCTCGCAGCCGGCGCGGAGATCCAGCAGCGCATCGACGACCTCAGGAGCGAGGAGGCCACCGAGGAGCGGTCGGAGGCCGACATCCAGAACCAGATCGACTTCTACCAGCAGCAGTACGACAACCTCGAGCTGTCGGCCGGCATCGCCCAGACGGGCGGTGTGCGGGTGCTCACCCGCGCGGACGTCCCGACCGAGCCGGTGTCGCCCACGCCGGTGCGCAACGGGATCCTCGCGGTCTTCGCCGGCGCGCTGGTGGGCATCGGCGTGGCCTTCGTCCGCGACCACCTCGACGATGCGATCCGCACCGCGGACGACATCGAGCGCGCGACGGGCGGCGCCCCCCCGGTGATCGGCATCATCCGCGCGCGGGAGAGCACGATCTCCCAGACGGCGATCGACCTGCAGCCGGACTCGCCCGCCGCCGAGGCGTATCGCGCCCTCCGGACGGCGGTGCGGTTCTCGGGCCTGCAGCAGTCCGCCACGGTGATCCAGGTCACGTCCTCGGTCTCCGGCGAGGGCAAGACCACCACGGCCGCCAACCTCGCGGTCGCGCTCGCGGAGGCGGGTCGAGCGCGTGGTCGTCGTGTGCTGCGACCTGCGTCGCCCGATGCTCCACGAGATCTTCCAGGAACCGCTCAGCCCGGGGCTCACGGACCTCCTCGTCGGCGACGTGACGGAGGCCGACGTCCTGCGGACCGTCCGCCCGCGGCTGCACCTGCTCACCTCGGGCTCCCGTGTCGCGAACCCCTCGGAGCTGCTCAGCTCGACGCAGGCCGAGCTCGCGATCCGGGCCCTCGCCCAAGCCTTCGACTACGTGGTCATCGACAGCGCCCCGCTGCTCCCGGTCACCGACGGTCTGGTGACCACCACGCTGGCGCAGTCGACGATCCTGGTCGTCGGCAGCCAGGGGGGCGCCTCGCGGGCCGGCCTCAAGCAGGCGCTGTCGGTGCTGCGCCAGGCCAACGCATCCGTCCTCGGGTTCGTGCTCAACCGCGCCGACAACCTCTCGTGGGAGGTCGGCTACCGCGACCCCGACGGCCCGCAGCGCCGCGACCTGCCGAGGCGGGCGCCTGCCTCGCACGACACCGCGCCGCCGCGCCAGTCAGAGCCGACGACCCGGGCCGGGTGGACGCCCCAGCGGCGGTGACCGCCGAGATCCCCAGCACGCGGGTCGATCGCATCCTCGAGCGGCTCGCACCGCTCGCCCCCTACACGCGGGTGATCGATCGCGTCGTCGACGCCCTCGCGATCGCGACAGCGCTCGCGGTGGCGGTCAGCCTGCGCGACATCGACGGTGTCGTCACCTACAACTGGGCCCGCGTGGTCGCCTTCGGGGTGCTGTACATCGTCTGCTTCGGCGTCGTCGGCTACATCGAGGGCCTGTACCGCCGGCGGTCGCTGTACGGGTCCTTCGAGGAGGTGAGCTCCCTCGCGCACGACCGCGATCACGACCGCGATCGGGCTGGTGGTCAACTGGCTGGTGGAGCCGATCCTCGTCCCGACCTCCGTCGCGATCCTCGTCGGCGTGTTCGGGGTGGTGGGCATGGGTGCCGTGCGCTACCTCTGGCGCCTCGTCTGGCTGCGCTCCCGGTTGCCCCGCGGGGCCGACGTGCGTCGCGTCCTCGTGTTCGGCGCCGGTGAAGCCGGATCCCAGCTCGTGCGGACCATGCGCCGGAGCCAGGACAGCCCCTACCTCCCCGTGGGCCTGTTGGACGACCACCACGCCCGCCAGAACCTCCGCCTCTCGGGCATCCGCGTCCTCGGCGATCGCAGCAGCATCGCGTCGGTTGCGGCGGAGACCGAGGCGACAGCGGTCATCATCGCGATCCCGTCTGCGGATGCCGCGCTGGTCCGCGAGCTGGCCGGTCTCATCACGGCCGCCTCGCTCGAGGTGTTCGTCCTCCCGGGCGTCGCCGAGCTCGTCGGTCACAGCGTCGCGGTGACCGATGTGCGCCACCCGACCGAGCTCGACCTCCTGGGCCGGAGCGTCGTGCACATCGACATCGACACCGAGGTGATCTCGAGCTGCATCGCCGGGCGCCGCGTCCTGGTCACGGGGGCCGGCGGGTCGATCGGCTCGGAGCTGTGCCGCCAGATCCACAAGCTCGGCCCGGAGCGGCTGATCATGCTCGACCGGGACGAGTCGGGGCTCCACGGCACGCAGCTGCTGCTCCACGGTCACGCGCTGCTCGAGGATCCCGATCTGGTCGTGGCCGACATCCGCGACCCCGGCCGCCTCGACGAGGTCTTCCGCGCGGTGCGGCCCGACGTGGTGTTCCACGCCGCGGCGCTCAAGCACCTCCCGCTCCTCGAGCTCCACCCGGGCGAAGGGGTGAAGACGAACGTGATCGGCACGGTCAACGTGCTGCAGGCGGCGCGTGCGGCCGGCGTCGAGCGGTTCGTGAACATCAGCACCGACAAGGCGGCCGAGCCGTGCAGCGTGCTCGGGTACACCAAGCGCATCGCCGAGCGGGTCACGGCCGCCGTGGCCGCAGAGGAATCGGGTCGCGCCGCCTACCTCTCGGTGCGGTTCGGGAACGTCGTCGGCTCACGCGGGTCGGTGGTCGCGACATTCCGCCACCAGGTCGAGTCGGGCGGACCGGTCACCGTGACCCACCCGGATGCGACGCGGTTCTTCATGACCGTGCAGGAAGCGGTCCGGCTGGTCATCCTCGCCGGCGCGATCGGCGAGCCCGGACACGCGCTGGTGCTCGACATGGGGGACCCGGTCAGGATCGACGACGTCGCCCAGCAGATGGCGGCGGCGGCCGCCGAGCCGGTGGAGATCCACTACATGGGTCTGCGCCCGGCCGAGAAGCTGCACGAGGTCCTCGTGGCCGCCGACGAGGTGCTGGCACCCACCAGCCACCCGATGATCGGGAGCACCGCGGTCCCGCCGCTCGCGCTGGGGCGGGCCGTCGCCCTGGCGGGGGTGAGCGGCACGAGTCTGGTCGACGGCCTGCGGACGCTGGCCGGGCTCAGCGCGGCGGACTGAGCTCGCCGTAGAACGCGCGGATCTCCCCCGCGAACGACTCCGGCGCGTACAGGACGGCAGCGCGACGCCGCGCCGCAGCGCCCATCGCCCGGCGCCGGGCCGCGTCCGTGCCGAGGGCCACCAGCGCCTCGGCGAGCGCGGCAGGGTCCCGCACCGGCACGTTCGTCCCCGTCACCTCCGGCACCACGGTGTCCTCGAGGCCGTAGACGTCGCTCACGATCGAGGGCGTGCCGACGGTGGCCGCCTCGACCACGACCGCCCCGAACGCCTCCCTGTGGCTCGGCAGGCAGAAGATGTCCGCAGCCGCCATGAGGCGGCGCGGCTCCTCGACGAAGGTCGGGCGCACCTCCGCCTCCGCGACCCCGTCCAGGATGCGCTCGAGCTCTCCGGCGATCCCACCCTCGTCGGGCCCGGCGATCAGGAGGCGCAGGTGCGGGGCATCGGGGAGCGCCCGCCGGAACGCCTCGGCCAGCTCGTGCAGCCCCTTCTCGCGGTGGAGCCGGCCGACGAACAGCACCAGCACCTCGTCGGCCGTCAGGCCACGGGCCGCCCGCTCGGATCCCCGGGTGGCGGTCGTCCAGTCGGTGGGAGGCAACGCGGCGCCACCGAAGGTGCCGAAGCCGAGGACCCGCCCGGCGCCCGGGGGCAGCACGCGCTCCTCCACCAGGAACGCGCGCTGCGCGTAGCCGTCGACGAGCTGGTGGGTGGTGTTCCTCGCGGTGACGCAGTCGGCCCAGCGGAGGATCCGCCGACTGGTCCCGCTCCTGGTGGCCCAGACCTGGCCGGTGAAGCTGTGCACCCGCACGGGGACCCGTGCCACCCGCGCCGCCACGGAGGCCAGCAGCCCGGCCTTGGGTGTGAGCGAGTGGACCATGCCCGGCCGCAGGCGACGGAACGTGCGGATCAGCGCGACGAGCGCCCGCAGGTCACGGAGCGGTGCGATGTCCCGCGGGATGGGTACGAGGTGCCAGCTGCCGGCCGCGCGCCCCGGCGCTCGGCGACGAGGTGGACGGGGCGGGGGGCGACGGCGTCGATGTACGGCACGAGGAACGCGTCGATCGACTCCGGGATCGCCGCGACGAAGCACGCCGGCGATGTCGCGTCGTCGACGCGCGGGCCCTGAGACGATTCGGGGGCTCGAGTCGGCGTCGCACCGTTCGCGGCGAGCTCGACCGCCTCCTCGGCCACCGCGGCAGGGTCGGACGACCGGAGCCAGGCCGTCGACACCAGCCCGAACCGGTCCGCGGCGGCCACCACGGCCTCGGCGGATGCGGCGGTCCGCGGCCCGACGGTCGTCGAGACGAGCACGAGCCGGCTCACCCCCCCGACGCAGGCCTGCACGAGACGGCTGGTGCCCCGGACGTCGACCGCGTCGGCCTCGCGGGACGCCCCGCTCGGGGCGGTGGCCGTGTGGATGACGCAGTCCACGCCGTCGACGGCCGCCATCAGCCGGTGGGCAGGTGCGCTGACGAGATCGACCGACTCGTCGCCCATGGCGTCCTCGAGGGTCGTCACCGCGTGCCCCAGGCGCGCTGCGGCCGCCGCGACCGCAGCCCCGACCGTCGTCCGCCCGCCGGTCACCAGGAGCCGCATCCGCGCACCCTACGTTAGCGACGCGCGCCGACTGGGCAGTACGCTCGACCGCCCTGGCCCCCATCGTCTAGTGGCCTAGGACACCACCCTCTCAAGGTGGCGGCACGGGTTCGAATCCCGTTGGGGGTGCCAACGGCGCTACGACGCCTAGGGCGCGGGTCTGCGAGCGGCGGGACGGGTTGTCCCGTCATGGTGGACGTGGGCGCGCTGGCCCTCCCGGTCGAAGAGCATGATGAGCTCGGCCGGGCCGTCGATGGCGTCGACGGCGTGCGGGGTCATCGTGACGAACTCGGCCGCCTCACCCGCTTCGACCACGATCTCGCGCTCCCCGAGGCGCAGGCGCACCCGTCCCTCCAGCACGAAGAACCAGTCGTGGCCCGGGTGGACCCGCTGCTCGGGCGGCTTCCGGGAGGGGGTGATCCGCATCTTCAGCGCCACCGTGCTGCCCGTGGGCCGGCTCAGCGTCCAGGTGGTGCGACCCCGCGCCCGGTTGGCGGCCGGGCGGATGACGACGTCGTCGTCGCTGTGCAGGTCGAACAGCGCATCGAGGTCGACCTGCAGCGCCGTGGCCAGCGGCAGGAGGACGTCCAGGCTGATCGAGCGCTTGCCGGTCTCGACCCGGCTGATGGTGGACGCGCTCAGGTTGGTGCGCTCGGCCAGCTCCCCGAGCGACAGCCCCAACGTGTGTCGGAGGCTGCGCAGCCGCGAGCGGACGATCCGCTCGACGTTGCCGCCCTCTCCCATCGCTGCTCCGATCGTCCTTGCGAATCCCGCAAGAGAGTGTGCGCTTCTGGGATGCGAGCGTACCGTCGCCGACATGACGGACCACTCCCCACGCCTCGTCGAGCGCCACTGCGACGTCGCTGTCGTCGGCGGATCGGCGGCCGGCCTCGCCGCTGCGCTCCAGCTCGGGCGGCAGCGCCGCTCAGTCATCGTCGTCGACGCCGGCGAGCCCCGCAACGCCCCCGCCGCGCACGTGCACGGCTACCTCGGGCACGAGGGGCTGGCTCCGCCTGCGCTCGCCGCCATCGGGCGGGAGGAGGTCCGCAGCTACGGGGGCGAGGTCGTCCCCGGTCGGGTCGAGCGCGTGCTCCGGATCGACGACGAGCGGTTCCGCCTCGATCTGGTCGGCGGGCACACGATCGTCGCCCGCCGAGTCCTCGCCGCCTCCGGCCTCGTTGACGAGCTCCCGGACATCGAGGGGTTGGCGGAGCACTGGGGCCGGGACGTGATCCACTGCCCGTTCTGCCACGGCTACGAGGTCCGCGATCGCCGCATCGTGCAGATCGTCACCCACCCGATGGGGCTGCACGTCACCCCGCTCTTCCGCCAGCTCACCCAGCACCTGACGGTCGTCCTCCACGACGACGCCGGTCTCAACGACGACGCCCTCGCCGCGCTGGCCGCCGGTGGGGTGGAGGTGGTGCACCACGCCGTCGAGCGAGTCGTCGCCGGTGACGACGGACGGCTCGCCGCGGTCGAGCTGGCCGGCGGTGGGCGGTTGGCGGCCGACGCCGTGGCGATCGGCCCTCGCTTCCGGGTGCGGGCCGAGCCCTTCGAGGCCCTCGGCCTGCGAGCGGTGGAGCACGCGAGCGGCCTCGGCCAGGTGCTGGAGGTGGACTCGGCGGGGGCCACGTCCGTGCCGGGGATCTTCGCCGCCGGCAACGTCGCCGACCCGGCCCAGCAGGTGCTGCAGGCGGCCGCCAACGGCAGCCGCGTCGGCGCCATGCTCAGTTTCAGCCTCGCCGAGGAGGACCTGCGGACCTCCCGTCGGCCGTCAGGGAACGCGTCGGACTGGGAGCACCGGTACGGCGGCGACCAGCTCTGGAGCGGCGACCCGAACGGCTCCCTCGTGCAGGAGGTCGGCGACCTCCCGCCCGGCCGCGCCCTCGACGTCGGCGCCGGCGAGGGCGGCGATGCCATCTGGTTGGCCGAGCAGGGCTGGCAGGTCACGGCCAGCGACATCTCGCAGCAGGCCCTCGACCGGATCGCGGCCGAGGCCGACCGCCGCGGGCTGCCCGTGACCTGCCTCCTCGCGGACGCCAACGCGCCCAGCCCGTTCGAGGCCGGTGCGTTCGACCTCGTGTCGGCCCAGTACGCCTCCATCCCTCGCACTCCCGACGCCCGGGCCGTGCACAATCTCCTCGACGCCGTGGCACCGGACGGGATGCTGCTCGTCGTGAGCCACGACCTCGCGCCGATGCAGGCCCCGGTCGACACCCACACCCAAAGCCGCCCCTTCGACCCGGACGCCTACGTGCGCACCGACGACGTCCTCGCCGGCCTGGCTGCGTCCCCGGGGTGGGACGTCGAGCACCATGCCGCCCGTCCCCGGCTCCCCGGCGCAGCCTCTTCCGCCCACCACGTCCACGACATCGTCCTGCGCGCACGCCGCCGTCTCGCCCCGACGCGAGTGCCGGAGCGCCGGGCGGCAGGAGCCGCGACCAACGATGTCGGAACCTCCTGAGGGCCGACCGTCGGAAGCCGCTGTTCGTGCCACCTTCTGAGCGTCGACGACCTCCCGGGACCAACACGTCGCGACGTTCCCCGCTGCCATCAGCCCCCGGGTCGTACGTGCCGCGTGGCAGCCGGTGATCGACCAGGCTCGGGGCGATGGCTGAGACCGGGCTGAACGACCTGCAAGTCGAGGTGCTCAGGCTGTTCTTCTCGCTGCCCGAGTCACACGGATTCGTCCTGGCTGGGGGTGCGGGCCTTGTGGCGGCAGGCTTGTCGGAGCGACCTACCGAGGACATCGATCTCTTCAGCGCAAGAGGTTCGATCCAACGCGCGGGCGACGCTCTGGAGAGCGCGTCGAACGCTAGGAGGGCACCGTTGAAGGCTTCGACCCCGTCGGTCTGCCTGGCGGAACACTCAGCCTGAACGCTGCCGATGCCGGGATGGAGTGGCATCATCGAGGTCCGTGAATCCCATCGGGGGTGCTCCGCAGACGGGCGTCGTGCTCCCGTCGGACTTCCTCGAGCGGCTCTCACGGCCGCCGTGGTCCGACGACCCCCACGCCCACCTCGACGCGCTGCGCACCGATCCGCCGCCCCGACTCCGCTCGGGCGAGCTCGTGCTGGCCCGCCACCGCGACGTCGTGGGCGTCCTGCGGGACGCGGCCTTCGTCAAGCCGCCGATGCCCAGCATCCCGCTGCCCGCGGTCCGAGCGATGCTGCGCATGTTCATCCTCCTGGACGGGCCCGACCACACCCGCCTCCGTCGGGCCGTCGCGCCGATCTTCACCCCGGCCGCGACCGAGCGCCGCCGCGCCACGATCGAGGATCGCACCGCGCACCTGCTCGCGGGCAGGGCCCAGCTCGAGGTGATCGCGGACCTCGCGTACCCGCTGCCGCTCCGGCTGATCTCGGACTCCCTCGGCGTGCTGCCCGGGGAGGAGCACCGGATCGCCGAGTGGGGCGCGGCGCTGCTCGAGACGCTCGACAACCCGATGCCGTTGACCCCGCTCGGGGCGCTCCGCATGGCCAAGGCGGTGGCGCTGCGCCGCTCCCACCCCGTGGCGCTGCTGCGGGCCTTGGGGGGCATCGCCCGCTACGCCCGGGCCCGCCTCGCCGACCCGGACCCGCCCGAGGAGGCGGACATCCTCCGCGTGCTGCAGGCCGCCGTGCGCGACGACCACATGACGCCGGACGAGGCGGTCGGGACCTGGGTGCTCGTGGTCATCGCAGGGCACGAGACCACCGCCAACATCATCGGCAGCAGCCTCCACCTCCTGCTGGCCCACCCCGACCAGTGCGAAGCCGTGCGCGCCGATCCCGCGCTCGCCGCCGATGCGGTGCGCGAGGCGCTCCGGCTCGAGAGCCCCGTGCCGATGGGGATCCGCGAGGCCGCGTCGCCGACCGAGGTCGCCGGACAGGCGGTCGAGGCGGGCGACACGGTGTACGTGCTGTTCGGCGCGGCCAACCGGGACCCCGCGGTGTTCGGCGCCCCGGGGAGCTTCGACCTGCGGCGCCCCGAGACTGCCCACGTGGCGTTCGGGCACGGGAGCCACTTCTGCGTGGGCGCGCAGCTCGCCCAGCTCGAGGCGGAGATCGCGGTGCGCGAGGTGGTCCGCCGGCGACCCCGGCTGCGGCCCGGCGCGCGGCCCCGCTGGCGGCCGACCTTCGCGACCCGGGGGATCGACGCCCTGCCGATCGACCTCGATCCGGCTTAGCGCCGGTTCGCGAAGTACTTCTTGTAGGCCTCGGCCGACTCCCGCAGCGCCGGGTTGGCCGCGAACTTTGGTTCCATCTTCTCCCACGCCGCCTCCCGCTTGAACGGGATGAACTCGGTGGGGAAGTACGGGTGCTCGTGGGGGCGGTACTCCTTGAGCACGCGGCGGGCGACGGTGGCCTTGTGGACCTCGTCCACGCCGTCGGCGATGCCCATCGTGGGTGCCGCCGCGTACATCGCCTGGATGGGGGTGAGGTCGGTGGTGCCGAGCGAGCCGAGGATGTGCAGCGCGTTGAACGACACCTCGCGGAGCACCTTCGCCATCGTGAACTTCACCGCGGCGATGTCGGTGCGGGCCTCCTGGGTCGACGTGTTGTCGATCTTCCAGGCGGCCTCGAGGACCAGCAGGCGCAGCATCTTGATGGCCACGTAGGAGTCGGCGATCTTCTCCTGCACCATCTGGTGCTCGGCGATGATCTTGCCGTGCGACTCGCGGCTGAGCGCCCGCTCGCACATCATGTCGAAGGCCAGCTTGCACTGGGCGATCGTGCGCATCGCGTGGTGGATGCGGCCGCCGCCGAGGCGCCGCTGGGCCAGGACCTTGGCCCCGTCCTCGGGGCCGAGGAGGTGGTCCAGGGGCACGCGGACGTCGGTGTAGATGATGTGGTTGTGGTTCCGGGGCTCCGGCATGATCTCGACACCGGGCGTCTCCCGGGGCACCACGAACATGCCGTTCGTGCACATCACGAAGAGGATGTCGGCCACCCGGCCGGCGCTGGTGAACCACTTCTCGCCGTTGATGACCCACTCGTCGCCGTCGCGCACCGCGTGGGTCTTGAACAGGTTCGGGTCCGACCCGCCCTGCGGCTCGGTCATCGAGTACGCGGAGAACATCTCCTGCTCGAGCAGCGGCGTGAGCCACCGCTCCTTCTGCTCGTCGGTGCCGTAGGCGGCGAGCATCTCCATGTTCCCGGTGTCGGGTGCGGCCGCACCGAACATCTGCGGGGCCGACGCGTAGCGGCCGATGATCTCGTTGAGGAGGCCGAGCTTGAGCTGGCCGAAGCCAGGGCCGCCGAGCTCCTCGTCGAGGAAGATCGCCCACAGGCCCTGGTCCTTCACCTGCTGCTGCAGGGAGCGGACGTGGGCCTTCACCGTGGGATCCGGGGAGCGGACCGCGTACGGGAAGACGTAGTCGAGCGGCTCCACCTCCTCGCGGCAGAACTCCTCCACCCAGTCGAGCTTCTTCTGGAACTCAGGATCGGTCGAGAAGTCCCACGCCATCGGAATCCCCCTGTGCGGCTGTGCGGTGCCGCACCTTCCTACTTGATGAGGGGGTCCCGAGGCAGACCGAGGATGCGCTCGCCGATCTGGTTGCGCTTGATCTCCGACGTGCCGCCCGCGATCGACATGCCCCGGTGGATGAGCACCATGAAGTTGCTCATGCCGGCGGCGCCGTCCATGAAGGCGGAGTCGGTGCCGAGCAGCGCGGTCATGATGGCCGCCGACTCGTGGCCCAGCTCAGAGATGATGAGCTTGGTCATGGCGCCTTCGGGTCCGGGGCCGGCGCCGGACACCGCCCGGTTGGCGCTGCGGAGGTTCAGCAGGCCCATCGCCTGGTTGCCCGCGATGTAGCGGCCGATGCGGGCCGCCCCGCCGTTCAGGCGCTCGGGGTGCGCGTCGAAGGGCTCCATGACCATGGTCGCCGGCATCATCATCCCGCCGCCGCCGCCCCCGCCGATGCTGACGCTCTCGTTGCCGAGGGTGGCTCGGGCCACGGTCCAGCCGCCGTCGACCGGTCCGACCACGTCGTCGTCGGGCACGAAGACGTCGTTGAAGAACACCTCGTTGAACTCCGAGTTGCCCGTCGTCATCTTCAGCGGCCGCACCTCGACGCCCTGGGCGTGCATGTCGATGGCCATCATCGTGATGCCGTCGTGCTTCGGCACGTCAGGGTTGGTGCGCACGGTGGCGAAGCCCATGTGGGACACGTGGGCGCCCGAGGTCCACACCTTCTGGCCGTTCACGAGCCAACCGCCATCGACGCGGGTCGCCTTCGTCTTCACTCCCGCCGCATCCGAGCCGGCGTCGGGCTCGCTGAACAGCTGGCACCACACGACCTCTTGATCCAGGGCGGGGCGGACCCAGCGGTCGAGCTGGTCCTGGTTGCCGTACTGGATGATCGTGAGGATGTTCCAGGCCGTGATCCCGTACTGCGGGCGGCTGATCTTCGCGTCGGCGAACTCCTGCTCGATCACGAGCTGCTCGATGGCGCCCGCCTCGCGCCCATACGGCTTCGGCCAGTGCGGCATGACGTAGCCGCTCTCGATCAGACGGGTGCGCTGCTCGTCCTTGGGCAGGTCCTTGATGCCGTCCGCGAAGGCCCTGACCTCCGCACGGATGGCGTCGGCCTCGGGCGGGAGCTCGACGGCCTTGGCCCGCACGACGCCGCGACGGGTCAGCTCGGTCAGGTCCTCGGCCGCGGCATCGCCGTCCAGGAACCCGAGCAGCGTGGTGGCCCGGCGCATGAACAGGTGGGCGTCGTGCTCCCAGGTGATCGCGATGCCCCCGTGCACCTGGGTGCTCAGGTTGGCGCACAGGTCCGCGGCCGGCGCGGCGAGGGTCGCTGCCACCGCGGCCGCGTAGGCGAGCTGGTCGCCGCCGGTGACGGCGGCGCGAGCGGCATCCCACACGGCTCCGGTGGCCATCTCGGTGGCGACGACCATGTTGGCGCAGTGGTGCTTCACGGCCTGGTACATGGCGATGGGACGGCCGAACTGGATCCGCTCCTTCGAGTAGGCGGCGGCCATCTCGGTGCACTCGCGGGCCAGGCCCACCGCCTCCGCCGCGAGGAGCACGCGGGAGAGGTCGACGAGCACCCGGGCCGCGCCCGGGAGCACGGTGGCGGATGCGCTGTCCAAGGTGATCCGCGCGGACCGGCGGGTCGGGTCCAGGTTCGGCGGCACCTCCACCGTCACGCCGTCACCCACCTCGATCACCGCGACGTCGTCCCCGACGGCGACCAGCAGCACGTGGGCGAGCCCGCCGCCGAGCACCGCCCCGGCGGAGCCCGAGGCGGTGCCGCCGGCGACCGCGACATCGCCACCCAGGGACACCGCGCCGAACGTGGAGCCGTCGGCCATGCCGGGCAGCCAGCGCGCCTGGGTGGCATCGTCGCCCGCGGCGGCGAGGGTGGCGCTGGCGATCGCGGTCGGGATGAACGGCCCGGGCGCGACGGCCCGGCCCAGCGCCTCGACCACGACGGCGAGCTCCTCGATGCCGTACCCCGAGCCGCCGTGGGCCTCGGGGAGGTGGAGGCCCTGCCACCCCAGCCCGGTGAGCGCCTTCCAGAACGGCGGCAGCTCCTCGGTCGATGCCTCCAGGAGAGCGCGGGCTGCCGCACGCGCGTCCTGCTTGGCGAGGAAGTCGGCGGCCGTCCCGGCCAGCGCGAGGTGCTCTTCGGTGATCGCGATCGACATGGGCCGCACGTTAGGCGGCCCCGTCTTCATGCGGCTAAGTGCCCCGCTTGATGCCGGCCGCTTTGAGGGTGTCGGCGTCGACCCCCACCGCCCGCCACGACCCATATGAGATGCCCTTGCGCTGCCCATAGGCCCGCGCCACCTTCACGAACGCCTTGCGGAGCTCCGGCAGGTCCTCCTGCGGGCCCGCCTGCTTGGCGGTCAGCTCGGCCTGGAGGTCGCTCCGCTCCTGGATCAGCTGCAGGCGGGCCAGCGCGGAGGCCTCCGGCAGCGCCTGTTCGATGGCCGCCAGGCGCTTCTGGATGCTGGGGACCGTCCGCTGGCGCCCCCGCTTCTTCGGTCCCTGGTCGATCGCCTCGAGGTACGCCTTCACCGCTCTGGACTCCGTGCGGCCCTCGGCCATTGCGGCTTTGTGGGCAGAGCTCATTGCCTTCTTGGGCGCCATGCCCGGCACCCTAATGCTCGGATGCGTGAGCGATCGCGTCCAGGGCGATGTGGACGACGTGCTCGTCCGCGATCGAGTACACGATCTCGCGTCCCCTGCGGCGCCCGGTCAGCACGCCGGCGTCGCGGAGCACCTTGAGGTGCTGCGACACGAGCGGCTGCGCGGCGCCGAGCGCGTCGACGAGATCGTGCACGCACCGCTCCCCTTGCTGCACCTCCAGCACGATGGCCAGGCGCAGGGGGTGCGCGAACGCCTTGAGCAGGTCGGCGGCACCCTGGAGGTCGCTCATGAGCGCTCCTCGAGCCGGCGGACCACCACGACCGTGGCGTCGTCCGTGCACCGCCCGCCGCAGTGCGCGAGCACCTGGGCGAGGACTGCCTCCGTGATGCGCTCGGGGGACTCCTCGCGGTTCTGGACCACCACGGCCTCGAGGCCCTCGACCAGGAGCTGCTGCCGCGCGTCGTCCCGGGCCTCGACGACGCCGTCCGTGTAGGCCACCAGGAGATCCCCGAGGTGGAGGGCGACCTCCACGGTCGGTCGGGGGCCGTCGACGAAACCGATCAGGGGGCCCGTGCGCGGCAGCTCGACGGTCGTGCCGTCCGTGCGCACGATGAGCGCCGGGTTGTGACCCGCGCTCGCGTACTGGCACCGTCCCGATGCAGGGTCGATCACGGCGAGGAAGGCGGTAACGAAGGTGTCGCTCCGGGCGAAGCGGCGCGCGGCGAGGTCGAGCGCCGCAGCTGGAGCCAGGCCCAGGTCGATCGAGTCGAGGAGCGCGAACTTCGTGCGGACGGCGAGCACGCCGGCGTCGACGCCGTGCCCGCACACGTCGCCGATCGCCACCACCAGCTCGCCGTCCCGCGCGGCGATGTCGTACCAGTCGCCGGCCAGCACCCCCTCGGCCGACAGCAGCGCCCCGGCGACCGCGAGCCCCGGGGGCGGGTCGGCGACGCGGGGCGCGAGCAGCGTGCGCAGGGCGGCGACGGCCGGGAGCTGCTGGTCGACCGCTTCGTCGGCCCGGGTCGCCCGGTCGCGCTCGCTGAGGAAGCGATCGCGCATGCGGGCCACGTCGGCGGCCAGCTGCGCGAGCTCCTGGCCGCCGTTGCTCCGCAACGGGTGGTCGTAGTCGCCCGCTGCCACCGTGGACACGTCCTCGGACAGCCGGCGCACCGGCACGACCACCCACCGGCGGAGCGCCGTCGCACCGAGGAGGAGGAGGAGCAGCGCCCCGCCCGCCGCCGTGGCCACGGACCACACGAACCGCTCGCGGCTCTGGTCGGCGTCGCCGGCGACGTCCTCCACCGCCGTGGCGATCGCGCCCGTCAGCGACTCCGCCTGGCGCACGAGCTCCGTGAGCGCGGCGCGGGCCGCGCTGACGTCGGGGTCGGGGAGGGCGCCGGGCCGGGTGCCGGTTGCGAGTGCGGTCGAGGTGACCGCGGCCTGCCACGTGAGCAGGTCGTCCCGGAGGTCGTCGAGCTCGGCGGCCAGGACCGGGCGGTCGGCCAGCTCCCGTTCGAGCCGCCCCACGAGGACCGCGGCCCGCTGGCGGGCCAGCCGATAGCCCTCGGCCTCCTCGTCGACGCCGGCCCGCGGGTCGTCGAGCGCCGCCAGCTGGTCGACCACGATGCGGGACAGCTCGGCCGTGTCGACCGCCGCGGGGATGAGGTCCTCGCGGCGGTTCACGTCGTCGCGGAACTCCGCCACGGTGACGGCGAGCAGCGCGATGACCCCCACGAGGGCCACGGTCACACCGCCCACCAGCAGGTAGAGACGCCGCCCCAGGGGTTCAGTCCTCGGGCGGCTCGACGGTGACGATGCCCCCGACCCCGGTGACGTCCAGGAGCTTGCGGATGGGGTCCGGCACCGCCCGGAGGGTGACGTCGCACCCGCCGCGGGCGAGCCCGGCGAGCCAGCCCAGGCCGGTCGAGTCCATGAAGGCCACCCCGCCGAGATCGATGGCCAGGCGGCTCGCTGGGCGGGGCAGCTCGTCGACCGCGGTCCGCAGGCCGACGACGCTGGCGACGTCGATCTCGCCCTTGAGGACGAGCACCGGGTTCTCGGCGGTGCCCTCGATGACGATCTCCAGGGGGGCGGGCATGGCGGACATCCTGGCAGGCGCGGGAGGGGGTGCGAACCCCCTGGGGTCGGTTGAGGATTGGCGAAGCGGGGGAGGAGCAGAGTGTGGTCACCACCCACCGCTTCCGGAGGGATCTCCCCGAGGTTCCGGACGCCCGGAGCTTCGTGGCTGCGGTGGTCGAGGCGGCGGAGGCGCCGGTCACCGACGACCTGCTCCTGGTGGCCAGCGAGTTGATCACCAACGCCGTCCGCCACGGGACCGGCGAGATCGAGGTGCGGGTGGGCGTCGGGCCCGGCTCCGTGCGCCTGGAGGTGCTCGACGAGGGCCACGTCCACGTGACCGAGCCGCCGGCCGTGATGCCGGTGGACGGCCCCGGGGGATGGGGTCTGCACCTGGTGCGGGCCCTCGCCCAGGCCTGGGGAAGCGGGTACGACGCCCACGGCCGGACGCTGGTGTGGGCGGAGGTGTCCCTGCCGGCCGCGCCGGTTCCTGCGGGAGCCGGCCTCAGCAGGTCGCGCTAGCCCAGCTCGCGCTCGACGACGCCGCTGGCGGTGCCGTCGGTCTGGCTCCACTCGTGCGAGGTGGCGACCTTGTCGAGGATCTGGTCGGTGATCGGGTCGACGTCCAGCGCGCCCCCGGGAGGGAGCGGCGCGGTGGCCTCGAGGCGCAGGCGGTCGCCCTTGAGCGAGAGGGTGAGCGTGACGGCGCCGCCGCCGCTGGCGGCCATCAGCGACGACACGAGCTCGTCGGCCGCGGCCCGGACCTCCTCGACCGCGTCGAGGCCGAGCTCGGTGAGCGACGCCAGCCCGCTGGCCACGAGCCGCACGATGCGCAGCAGCTGCGGGTCCGCGGGGAGCACGAGCTGGAGGCTCGTGACGGCAGTGGACGGCGGCGCGGCCATCAGACCTCGCCCTCGGCCAGCACGCTGAACGCGTCGCCACCTTCGTCGAGGCTCGTCATCGCGAGGACGCGGGCCACCATGTCCGAGCGCGGCCCGATCTGGAGCTGGCAGCCGTCCAGGGCGAGCGCGCGGCCGGAAAGTACGAGCACGCGCAGCGCGGACGAGTCGATGAACGTCACTGCCGACAGATCGAGCGTGATCGTGCTGCAGCTGCCGCCGCCGGCCTCGGTGAGCGCGGCCGACAGCTGGGGGCTCGTGCTCAGGTCCAGCTCACCGGTGGCGCGCACCAGCAGGTCGTCGCCCCGGTCCTCAGACTCGATGGTGAGACCTTGTCCAGGCGAGGTCATGGCGCCCATGTCTACCCTCCCTCCACTGCATCGACACCCTCGAGCTCGTCGCCGAGCTTGGCCAGGCAGGCCCGCAGGATGCGGGACACGTGGACCTGGCTCACGCCGATCTGCTCGGCGATCTCGGCCTGGGTCAGCCCGAGGAAGAAGCTGAGGTACACCACGCGGCGATCGCGTGGCGTGAGGGTCTGGAGCGCCTGCTGCAGGAGGACCCGCTCCGGCGCGGCGTCCAGCTCCTCGTCGTCGGTCCCCAGGACCGCGGGCTCGTCGATCTCGGTCCCGTCCGGGCCCACCGGCCCCGTCGTGAGACTCGCAGCGCGGTACGACGCTCCCGCCTCGAGCGCCTCCAGCACCTCGTCGGGTGTCGCCTCGACGAACTCCGCGAGCTCGTCGACCGTCGGCGCACGGTCGAGCAGGTGCGTGAGCTCCTCCTTCGCGCTGCGGAGCTCGAGGTGGAGGTCCTTCAACCGGCGGCTCACGCGCATCGACCACGTGCGGTCGCGGAAGTGGCGGCGCAGCTCCCCGACGATCGTGGGCATCGCGTAGGTGGAGAAGCGCACCTCCATCTCCGGGTCGAACCGGTCGACCGCGTTCACGAGGGCCAGGCTCGCCACCTGGAAGAGGTCGTCGGGTGCCTCGCCGCGCCCGCTGAACCTTCGGGCGGCGTGGCGGGCGAGCCAGAGGTGATCAGTCACCACCTCGTCGCGGAGGGCGGGATCCTCGCTGCTCCGCAGCTTGCGGAACAGCTCCCGCTCCTCGTCGCGATCCCTCGGCATCGGCCTCTCGACTCCCTCGTCATGTGCCATTGCGTGCCCGATGCCTGTCCGTCGCCCGGCGTCACCGTACCGAACCGGCTTCCGTATCGGGGTGTCGGAGTCCGGGTAGACGGCCAGGACGGGAGCACGACGCTCCCCGTTACCCCCCTGAACGGAGAACCAGCCATGGGTGAGAACCTGGACAAGGCCAAGGGCCGCGTGAAGCAGGCAGCCGGCGATCTCGTCGACGACGACCAGCTCAAGAAGGAAGGCAAGCTGGACGAGCTCGGCGGCAAGGTCAAGGGCGCCGTGGAGGACCTGAAGGACAAGGCCGAGGACGCCATCGACAAGCTCAAGGACAAGGTCGACCGCCGCTAGAGGCCATCATGACGCCGTGGCGACGATCACGGCGGCACGACACGAGGGCACGATCAGGGTCCGGGAGGGCCGCCAGCTCGGCATCGCCGAGTTCGGTCCCCCGGACGGTCGTGCCGTCGTGTGGTTCCACGGCACGCCCGGCGCTCGCCGCCAGATCCCCGAGGAGGCCCGGCTGATCGCCGGCGCCGAGGGCATCCGCATCATCGGGATCGACCGGCCGGGGGTGGGACTGTCGACCTCTCACCTGTACGAGGCCGTGGCCGACCTCGCCCCCGACGTGGAGATCGTCGCCGACCGCATCGGCCTCGAGCGGTTCTCCACGATCGGGCTCTCCGGTGGCGGGCCCTACGCCCTTGCCACCGCGTGTGCGCTCGGCGACCGCGTGCGATCGGTCGGTGTGCTCGGCGGGGTGGTCCCGTCGCGGGGTCCGGACGCCGTCGGCGGGGGCCTCGTCGGGTTCGCGAGCCGGTTCTCCCATGTGCTCCCGCCGCTGCGCGAGCCGCTCGGCATCGCGCTCACCGTCTTCGTGCGGGCGGTCAGGCCCTTCGGCAAGCAGGCGCTGGGGCTCTACTCCCGCATCTCACCCGAGGGGGACCGGGCCGTGCTCGAGCGCCCCGAGATCCAGACGATGTTCCTGGACGACCTCAGCCGGAACGGCGGTCGGAGCATGCGGGCGGCGGTCTACGACGCCATCCTCTTCACGCGCGAGTGGGGCTTCTCGCCCCGGGACGTGCGGCAGCCCGTGTGGTGGTGGCACGGCGACGCCGACCACATCGTGCCCCTGGCCCACGCGCAGCACCTGGTGCCCCTGATCCCCGACGCGACCCTCCGCATCCGCCACGGCGAGAGCCACCTCGGCGGACTCGGCGCCGCGCACGAGGTGCTCCAGACCGTACTGTCGGGCTCGTGATCCCCGTCCTGCCGTTCGGCCGCACCGGGCACGACAGCAGCCGGGTGGTCTTCGGCGCCGCCGCGATGATGGGCATGCGCCAGGATCGGGCCGACGAGCTGCTGGCCCTGCTCCTGCAGCACGGCGTGAACCACCTCGACACGGCCGCGATGTACGGGCAGTCCGAGGAGCGGATCGGCCCCTGGATGGCCGAGAACCGCACGCGGTTCTTCCTGGCCACGAAGACCGGCGAGCGCACCGCCGACGGCGCCCGGGCCGAGCTCGAGCGCTCGCTCGAGCGGCTCCGGGTCGACTCGGTCGACCTGATCCAGCTGCACAACCTCGTGGAGCCGGACGAGTGGGAGGTGGCCCACGGGCCCGGCGGCGCGGTCGAGGGCCTCCTCCGAGCCCAGCGACGAGGGGCTCGTGCGATTCCTCGGGGTCACCGGGCACGGCACCCGCATCGCGGGGGTGCACCTCCGCAGCCTCGAGCGGCAGCCAGGCCTCTTCGCGTCGGTGCTCCTGCCGTTCAGCTTCGTGGCCCTCCAGGACCCCGCCTACCGGGACGACGTCGAGCACCTGCTGGACGTCTGCGCCGATCAGCAGGTCGCCGTGCAGACGATCAAGGGCACGGCCCGCCGGCGCTGGCGGGAGGACGATCCCGGCCGCCGCTTCAGCTGGTACGAGCCGATGACCGATCCGGACGCCATCGGGCGCGCGGTGCGCTACGTGCTGTCGCACCCGCAGCTGTTCCTCAACACGACGAGCGACGCCCGCGTCCTGCCGACGGTGCTCGACGCCGCGTCGCGGGGAGGCGACCGCCCGTCCGACCAGGAGCTCGCCGCCGACGTCACCGCGCACGGTCTCGAGCCGCTCTTCGACGGCGGGGAGCTCGAGCGCATCTGATCGGAGGCCCATGACCGCGTACGTGCTCGTCGAGATGGACGTGACCGACCCCGAGGCCTTCGAGGCCTACAAGGCCGCCGCCCCCGCCGCGGTCGTGGCCCACGACGGTGCCTACCTCGCGCGCGGCGGTCCGACCGAGCTGCTCGAGGGCTCCGACGAGCCCGGCCGCATCACGCTCCTGCAGTTCGCCGACACAGGTGCGGCGCGCGCCTGGTACGCCTCGTCCGACTACAGGGCGGCCCGCGCGCTGCGGGACGGCGCTGCGACGGCCCGCTTCATCCTCGTCGAGGGCTTCGGGTGACCCACGGCGACGTCCTCTGGACGCCGCCCGCCGACATCCGGGAGCGGTCGCAGCTGGGGCGCTACCTCGGCTGGCTCGAACGCGAGCGCGGCCTCGCCTTCGAGGGGTACCACGACCTGTGGAGGTGGTCGGTCGACGACCTCCCCGCGTTCTGGTCGTCCGTCTGGGACCACGGCGAGCTGGGCGCGACGGTCGCGCCCGACCGGGTCCTCACCGAGCGGTCGATGCCGGGCGCACGCTGGTTCCCGGACGTGGCGCTGAGCTACCCGGAGCGGGCGCTGCGGGGCGATCCCGACCGGCTGGCGGTGCAGTCGATCTCGCAGACGCGGCCGACGCGCTCGCTGACCCTCGGGGATCTGCGCGACCAGGTGGCGCGCGTGCGGGCGGGACTGCAGCGCCTCGGCGTGCGTCGGGGGGACCGTGTGGTCGCCTACCTCCCCAACATCGACGAGACCCTCGTGGCCTTCCTGGCCACCGCCAGCCTCGGCGCGGTGTGGGCGTCGTGCGCCCCCGAGTTCGGGACGGCCAGCGTCGTGGCTCGCTTCCAGCAGATCGACCCGAAGGTCTTGCTCACCATCGAGGGCTACCGGTACGGCACCAAGGCCGTCGACCGCCGGGCCGAGGTGGGCGAGATCCGCGCGGCGCTGCCCGGGCTGGCCGCGACCGTGCTGCTCCCGTACCTCGACCCGGACGCGGCGATCGAGGGCACGACGCCGTGGGCCGAGCTGGTCGCGGAGCGCGGTCCCCTCGAGTTCGAGCAGGTGCCGTTCGACCACCCGCTGTACGTCCTGTACTCCTCGGGCACGACCGGTCTCCCCAAGCCGATCGTGCACGGGCACGGCGGGATCCTCGTCGAGCACGCCAAGGCGGTCGGGCTGCAGAAGGACATCGGGCCGGACGACCGCTTCTTCTGGTTCTCCACGACCGGCTGGATGATGTGGAACTTCCTTGTGTCGGGCCTGCTGGTCGGCGCGACGGTCGTCGCCTTCGACGGCGATCCCGGCCACCCCGACCTCGGCGGGCTGTGGGCGATGGCAGCGGAGCACGGTGTCACGACCTTCGGCACCGAGCGCGCCGTTCCTCATGGCCTGCCGCAAGGCCGGGCTCACGCCGGGGCGCGACCACGACCTGCGGGCGCTGCGCAGCGTCGGCTCGACCGGGGCGCCGCTGCCGGCCGAGGGCTTCGAGTGGGTCTACGACGCGGTGCGCCCGGACGTGTTCCTGTCCTCGATCTCCGGTGGCACCGACGTGTGCTCCGCGTTCGTCGGCGGCACCGTGCTGCTGCCCGTGCGCGCCGGCGTGATCGCGGCGCCCTGCCTCGGGGCGAAGGTCGAGGCGCTCTCACCGAGCGGCCAGGCGCTGGTGGGCGAGCAGGGCGAGCTGGTGCTCGGCGAGCCGCTCCCGTCGATGCCGGTCGGCTTCTGGGGCGACGCGGACGGCTCCCGCTACCGCGCGGCGTACTTCGAGCGGTTCCCGGGCCGCTGGCACCACGGTGACTGGATCACGATCGACGCCGACGGGTCCTGCGTGATCTCCGGCCGGTCCGACGCCACCCTCAACCGCGGGGGCGTTCGCCTCGGCACCTCGGACTTCTACACGGTGGTCGAGGCGCTCCCCGAGGTGGCCGACAGCCTCGTGGTGCACCTCGAGGACCCCGCGGGCGGTCCCGGCGAGCTCCTCCTGTTCGTGGTGCTCGCCCCCGGCGCGGCGCTCGACGAGGACCTCCGCGATCGCATCGCCGCCGCGCTCCGCACCGAGCTGTCGCCCCGCCACGTGCCGGACCGCGTCCACGCGGTGCCCGCGGTGCCGCGCACGCTCTCCGGCAAGAAGCTCGAGGTGCCGGTGAAGCGGATCCTGCTGGGCCAGCCCGCGGACGCCGTCGCGTCCAAGGACGCGCTCGCCGACCCCAGTGCCCTGGACGCGTACCGGGCGCTCGCTACTCGACGGGGCTGAGGATGCGGCGCGGCTCGTGGGCGATGTCGCCGCCCTGCCCGGTGGGCTTCCGCAGCCACGCCGCCAGCTCGAGGAGGATCCCGTCGGGGTCCTGGAAGTACACGGACCGGATGAAGACGTCGTCGGTGACGGTCTCGCTGAGCCCCAGCTCGCTGTTGTCGTGGTTCCAGATGTCGCTGCACGGCACGCCGGCGGCGATGAGCCGGCCCCGGTACTCCTCGATGTGCTCCGGGGCCACGTCGAACGCGATGTGGTTCATCGAGCCGACCGCGCTGAGGAACTCGCCCTGGTCGGGCCGGACGGCCGGCGCCGAGATGCCCGGGGCAGGGTCCGGAGCATCGGGGAACCAGAAGAAGGCCAGCGAGTCGCCGTTGCCGCAGTCGAAGAAGAAGTGCTGCCCGCCGTCGAAGGGCAGGTCGATCGTCTTCACCAGGGGCATGCCGAGGACGTTCGTGTAGAAGTCGACCGTCCGGGCCATGTCGCGGCACACGAGGGCCAGGTGGTTGACCCCTCGGTACTGGAACGGTTCGGCCATCGTTGCTCCCGGCTCTGCAGCCGACAGGCTACGCCGCCGACTTCTCGAGGATGTGCACGCCACAGGCCGAGCCGAGGCCGATGACGTGGGCCAGGCCCACCTTGGCGCCCTCGATCTGGCGGTCCTTGGCCTCGCCGCGGAGGTGGTGGCAGACCTCCCAGATGTTGGCGATGCCGGTGGCGGCGATCGGATGCCCCTTCGACTGCAGACCACCGGACACGTTCACCGGGGTCTTGCCGTCGCGCCACGGCGCGCCGCTGTTGAAGAAGTCCACCGCCCCGCCCTGCTCGCAGAGCATCAGGTTGTCGTAGTGCACGAGCTCGGCCGTGGCGAAGCAGTCGTGCAGCTCCACGAGGTCGAGGTCGGCCGGCCCGACGCCCGCCTGCTCGTAGGCCTGCGTGGCCGCGGAGCGGGTCAGGGTGTTGACGTCCGGCAGCACCTGGCAGGACTCGGTCCACGGATCGCTGGTGAGGATCGACGCCGACACCTTCACGGCGCGGCGCTGCTGCTCCTTCGAGAGCGTCTTGAGCTTCGTGCCGGACACGACGACGGCGGCGGCCGCGCCGTCGCAGTTGGCCGAGCACATCGGCCGGGTGTTCGGGTAGGCGATCATCATGTCGCCCATGATCTCCTCGAGGCTCATCTTCTTCGTGTAGGCCGCGAGGGGGTTGAGCGTCGAGTGGGCATGGTTCTTCTCGCTGATCTTGGCGAACAGCTCGAACGACGTGCCGCCGTACTTGTGGCCGTACTCCATGCCGATCTGGGCGAACGTGCCGGGCATGGTGTCGGTGCCGATCCGGCCGTCGGTGGTGGTCACCGAGCCGTAGCGGCCCTTGGGCTCGTACACCTTCTTGTCGGCCTTCGGCGCGCCCCCGCCGCCGAGCAGGCCCGCGCCGGCGAGCTTCTCGACGCCGACGGCCAGGCCCATGTCGCACTCCCCGGCCTTCACCGCCATGATCGCGGTGCGCAGCGCGGTGGCGCCCGTCGCGCAGGCGTTGGAGACGTTGTAGGCGGGGATGCCGGTCTGGCCGATCTGCTTCTGGAGCTGCTGGGCGATGCCGCCGCCCATGCTCATGAGGTTGCCGGCGGCCAGGACGCCCATGTCCTTCATCGTCACGCCGCCGTCGGCCAGCGCGGCCATCGCCGCCTCGGCGGCGAGGTCGACGGTGTCCTTGTCCGGGTGCTTGCCGAACTTGGTCATGTTGATCCCGAGGATCCAGATGTCGTCTGCCATGTCCCTACGCCTCCAGCGGCTCGAACCCGAAGCCGATGGCCTCGGTCCCGTCATCGTCGGTCCCCACCACGTAGGTGGCCAGCTTGACCTTCATCCCGAGCGACACGTGGTCGGGGTCGGGGTCGGTGTTGATCACGTTGCCCCGCACGCTCGTGCCGTCGCAGTCGACGATCCCGGCCACGAACGGCACGGGGACCCCGGGCGCCGCGAACGCGACGATCGTGAACGCCTTGAGCTCGCCGGTCGGCGCCACGTCGACGTCCTTGAACTCGGAGGCGAAGCACGAGGCGCAGGCGTTGCGGCGGTCGAAGAACCGCGCCCCGCAGCTCGTGCACTCCTTGGCCACCAGGTGCGGGTCATCGCCCAGCGCCAGGTAGTCGACGATCGGGATCTGTGCGGCCATCGGCCCCCCTCCGGCGTCCTGCCTTGTCGGGCCAATGCTTACCGGTTGGCCTCCCGGACGCGCCAACCAAGGTGAACGGACGTTTCGGCTACGGTCCGGCCCATGGCAGAGCGCACCTTCGTCATCGGCGTCGGCATGACCAAGTTCGAGAAGCCCGGCTCCAAGGAGTGGGACTACCCGGACATGGGGCGGGAGGCAGGGCAGAAGGCCCTGGCCGACGCGGGCATCGACTACAGCGACGTCCAGCAGGCCTTCGTCGGCTACTGCTACGGCGACTCGACCTCCGGCCAGCGGGCCCTCTACGAGCTCGGGATGAGCGGGATCCCGGCCGTGAACGTCAACAACAACTGCTCGACCGGCTCGTCCGCCCTGTTCCTGGCCCGCACCATGGTCGGCGCCGGTGTCGTCGACTGCGCCCTCGCCCTCGGCTTCGAGAAGATGCAGAAGGGCAGCCTCGGGTCGAACTTCATGGACCGCACCAACCCCATGGACAAGCACCTGATGGACATGGTCGACCGGCGCGGGTTCGAGGCCGCCTCGCCGCCCGCCGCCCAGGTCTTCGGCAACGCCGGCCGCGAGTACATGGAGAGGTACGGCGTGCCGGCGGACACCTTCGCCAAGATCGGCGAGAAGAACCACCGCCACTCCGTGAACAACCCGTACTCGCAGTTCCGCGACGAGTACTCACTCGAGGACATCCTCGCCGCGCCGATGGTCTACGACCCGCTCACCAAGCTGCAGTGCTGCCCGACCTCCGACGGCGGCGGCGCGGCGATCATCGCCAGCGAGCGGTTCGTCCGCGAGCACGGCCTCGAGGACAAGGCCGTCGAGATCGTGGGCCAGGCCATGGTCACCGACTTCGAGAACACCTTCGACGGATCCGACATGAGCATCGCCGGCTACCACATGACCCAGGCCGCCGCCCGCCAGGTGTACGAGCAGTCGGGTCTGGGCCCGGAGGACGTGCAGGTCATCGAGCTGCACGACTGCTTCAGCGCCAACGAGCTGATCACGTACGACGCGCTGGGCCTGTGCAAGGAGGGCGGGGCCGGCGAGCTCGTGCACGAGGGTGCCGTCACCTACGGCGGCCGGTGGGTCGTCAACCCGTCGGGGGGCCTCATCTCCAAGGGCCATCCGCTCGGCGCGACCGGGCTCGCCCAGTGCTCGGAGCTCACCTGGCAGATCCGCGGCGACGCCGACGCGCGCCAGAACGGCGAGGTCACCGCAGCGCTGCAGCACAACCTCGGCCTCGGCGGCGCCGCCGTGGTCACGATGTACCGCAAGGCCGAGCTCTGACCCACCCGCACCGCATCGCTGCGGTGCACCGCGAGGGCGACGAGCGGGTCACCCCGCTCGAGCTCTTCTTCGACCTCGTGTTCGTCCTCGCCATCACCCAGTGCACCGCGCTCATGGCCGCCGAGCCCACCTGGCCCGGACTGGGCAAGGGGCTCGTCGTGCTCGCGGTCCTCTGGTGGGCGTGGGTCGGCTACGCGTGGCTCACCAGCGTCGTGGACCCGGAGGAGGGCGGTGTCCGAGGAGCGATGTTCGCCGCGATGGCGGCGCTGCTGGTGGCCGCGCTGTGCGTGCCCGGCGCCTTCGAGGACACGGGGCTGACCTTCGCGGTCGCCTACGGGTGCGTGCGCATCGGTCACCTGGTGCTGTTCGGGGTGGCGAGCCGGGAGCTGCCGACCCTGCGACGGTCGGTCTGGACCGGGCTGGTCCCGAGCACGGTCGTCGGGGTGGGGCTGCTCGCCGCCGCCTCGCAGGTCGAGGGCCGCGCCCAGGGTGCGCTGTGGGTCCTGGCCATCGCCCTCGACGTGGCCGGGCCGTTCGTGTTCGGGGCCGCGGGCTGGCGACTGGTGCCGGGCCACTTTGCGGAGCGCCACGGGCTCGTGTTCCTGATCGCCCTGGGCGAGTCGATCGTGGCGATCGGTGTGGGGGCGGGCCACGACGTGACCAGTGGGGTCGTCGTCGCGGCGGTGCTCGGCGTGGCAGTGTGCGCAGCGATGTGGTGGGCCTACTTCGACGTCGTCGCCCTCGTCGCCGCGCGGCGGCTGAGCGAGGCCGACGTCGGCCGCCCGCAGAACGAGATGGCGCGCGACTCGTACTCGATCCTCCACTACCCGATGGTCGCCGGGGTGGTGCTGGTGGCTCTCGGGATGAAGACCACCCTCGCCCACGTCGGGGACCCGCTGGAGATCGAGATCGCCGTCGCGCTCCTCGGCGGCGTCGCGCTGTACCTGCTCGCCCACGTGGCGTTCCGCCTCCGCAACGTGCGCTCGCTCAACCCCCAGCGGCTCGTGCTGGCCGTGGTCCTCCTGGCGCTCGTCCCGCTGGCCCGTGAGGTCGACGCCGTGGTCACGCTCGGCGCGGTGGCGGGTCTGCTCTGGGTCCTCATCGGCTACGAGGCCCTCCACTTCTCGGCCGCCCGCGCCGACGTCCGGCGCGGCCCGTCATGACGCCCGTCCTGCTGTCGATGGTCGCCGCCGTGCTGATCGGCTCGGGCATCGCGCTCCAGCAGCTCGCCGCGGCCGAGGAGGAGCAGCACGCGGCGATGGACCCGCGCCTCGTGTTCCGGCTCCTGCGCCGGAAGACGTGGCTCCTGGGCGTCGTCGTGTCGACGTCGGGGTTCTTCTGCCAGGCCTCCGCGATCGCGACCGGGCGGCTGGTGCTCGTCGAGCCCATCGCGGCCACCAACGTGCTCTTCGCGCTGCTCGTCTCGGCCAACCGGACGGGCCGCCGGCTCGGGCCCCGGGAGTGGCGCGGCGCGGTCCTCGCGATCGTGGGCGTCGGGGGCTTCCTGGTGGCGGCCGCGCCGGAGGAGGGCGTGGGGGGCGACCCTGCCGTGCCCTGGGCCGTGCCGCTCGCGATCCTCGCCGTCGCGGTGATCGGGGGCCTCGCGGTGTGCCGTCGGCTGGATCCGCCGTCGCGGGGTCTGACGCTGGCGGTGCTGGCCGGCCTGGGCTTCGGGATGTCCGACGGGCTGATCAAGCTGCTGACCGACGTCGGCGACGTGGACGGGCTCGGCGGGGTCGTCTCCCACTGGAGCCCCTACGCCTGGATGGTCACCAGCACGGTCGCGTTCCTCCTGCAGCAGAGCGCCTTCCACGTCACCCACCTGGGCGCGGCGATGCCGGCGACCAGCACGTTGGCCCCGACCACCGCCGCGCTCCTCGGTGCCCTCATGTTCGACGAGCAGATCCGGGGCGGCTGGGCCATCCCCGCGGAGATCGTGCTCGGCGGGGTGATGCTCCTGGGGGTGGTGCTCCTCGCGAGCTCACCGCTCATCGAGGTC
The DNA here is from genome assembly GCA_963806205.1 of uncultured Microthrixaceae bacterium. Classification (GTDB taxonomy): domain Bacteria; phylum Actinomycetota; class Acidimicrobiia; order Acidimicrobiales; family VFJN01; genus VFJN01. The sequence continues at coordinate 439,276 of CAWDXF010000003.1, read as the reverse complement.
GACGAGGTGGAGCCCGCTACCAGCCCTTGAAGTCGGGCGAGCGTCGCTCGCCGAACGCGGTGATGCCCTCCTGCATGTCCGCGGTGGCCGTGACGAGCTCCTGGGCGTAGGCCTCCTCCTCGAAGGCGCTCTGCCGGCTCGACTCGCTGCTGCGGTTGACGAGCCACTTCGTCATCGCGATCGCCTTGCTCGGCGCGGCGACGAGCCGAGCGGCGAGCTCGTCGACCGTGCCCGCGAGCTCCGCCGCCGGCACCACGCGGTTCGCGATGCCCCAGCGCTCGCACTCGGCCGCGCTCGAGCTCGTCGCCGAGGAACATCAGCTCCTTGGCCCGCTGGGGGCCGACGATGCGGGGCAGCAGGTAGCAGCCGCCCGCGTCGGGGATGATCCCGCGCTTCACGAACACCTCGATCAGCCGCGCGTCGTCCGCCATGACCACGAGGTCGCAGGCCAGCACGAGGTTCGCGCCGCCGCCCGCCGCCGTGCCGTTCACCGCGGCGATCACCGGCTTCTCGCAGTCGAGGATCGAGGCCACGAGCCGCTGCCAGCCGCGGCGCACGAGCCGCGCCACGTCGCCCAGGGCCCGGTCGGGGGCGTCCGCCGGCCGGGGCGGCTCCGGATTCTGTGCGCCGCCGAGCCCGGCGCCGGTGCAGAAGTGCCTCTCGCCCGCGCCGGTGAGGACGATCGCGCGCACGCCGAGTGTGGCCGACAGCTCGTCGAAGGTGGCCGCCAGCCCGTCGCGCATCTCGGCGGTCAGCGAGTTGCCCGCGTCCGGCCGGTCGATCGTGATGCGGGCCAGCCCGCCGTCGACGCTGGTGCGGATCTCGTCGGCCATGGGGCCGCACGCTACCCGCGCGGCGAACGGCCCCCGCTGGCCCGGGCGGCCGCCTCGAGCAGGCCGTCGCGGAAGTCCGGGTGGGCGATGGCGGCCAGGGCCAGGCCCCGTTGGTGCACGGTCCGGCCCTGGAGCTCCGCGGCGCCGTACTCGGTCACGATCGTGTCGACCTGGTGGCGGGGCGTCGTGATCACCGTGCCCGCCTCGAACCACGGCACGATGCGCGACCGCCGCTCGCCGCCGACCGTCACGGTCGACGGGAGGCAGAGCAGCGATCGGTCCTCGAGCTGCAGCGCGGGGCCGGCCACGAAGTCCTCGTGGCCCCCGATGCCCGAGTACTGCATGCCATCGATGGTGTCGGCCACCACCTGGCCGTGGATGTCCACCGACATGGCCGCGTTGATCGTGACCATCGCCGGGTTGGCCGCGATCACCTCGGGTGCGTTCACGGCCTCGACCGGCAGGAACGCCACCTCGTGGTTCTCGTGCAGCCAGTCGTAGAGCTCGCGTGACCCGGCGGCGAAGGTGGCCACCGACACCCCGGGCAGCTGCGGCTTGCGGTTCGCCACCTTGCCGGCCTGGTGCAGCCGCATGAGGCCGGTCGTGAACATCTCCGAGTGGATGCCGTAGCCACCGCCGTCCCCCTCGGCGAGGAGCGCAGCCACGGTGGACGGGACCGCGCCGATGCCGGTCTGCAGGGTGGCGCCGTCGGGCACGAAGGCGCGGACGTTGGCGGCGATGGCGCGCTCGACATCGGTCGGCGGCGGGTCGTCGCTCGTGATGGGCGCCGCATCGCTCTCGACGAGCACGTCGATCTCCTCGACCCGCACGGCGTGCCGGTGCGTTCCGCCGCCGAAGGTGCGGGGGAAGTGCTCGCCGACCTCCACGACGAGCAGGCGCTCGGGGTCCGTGGCCGCCCGGTGGAGCTGGTCGACGGTGGCGCCCGCGTGGAGCGAGAGGCTGCACCACCCCTCGGCATCGGGTGGAGCAGCCGCCGTGCACATCACCCGGGGAGGCGCCGCGTCGAGGATCGGGGCGAAGCGGCGGAAGTCCGCCGGTGCGAAGCCGAGGTTGGCCCCGCTGTCGCGCAGCACGCGCTCCAGGGGACCGAAGAACCCGCTGAGGTAGTGCACCCCGGGGTGGCCGAAGAGGTCGGTCAGGACGGTGAGGAGCGCGCCGCCAACCCGCAGCTCCTCCCAGTCGGTCCGCCGCCCGAGGGCCTGCAGGAACGCCGGCGGCTGCCCGGGGCCGAGCGGCATGCCCAGCGTGTCGACCGGGCGCAGGAGCGCGGCGGCCTCGTCCGCAGTGGCGTGGATCACGGGCCCACCAGCCTGGGCGCGAGCTCGTCCACCAGCGCCACCACGTCCCGCGCGCAGCGCGTGAAGTCCTCCGTGTCGCCGCCGCCGGGGTCGACGACCTCCTCCCACGCCTCGGGCTGGACCTCGGCGAGCCGGAGCCGCGCCACCCGCTCGGCCAGCGGCGCCGCGCCGTCGGCCAGGTCGCGCGCGAGGCGGCGCAGGGTCCCGGTCCGGTCGGCGACCTCGGGGTGGGTGCGCCGCACCCACTGCACGTGCTCGGGCGCGAGCGCGATCACGAGCCCCGCGTGCTGCAGCTCGGACGCGGTGGCCTGTCTGCTGCGGTGGGCGGGCACGGACATGCCGACCGCCTCCAGCGCGCTCCGCGTCCGGTGGCTCATCGGCTGGCCTTCGACCACGAGCGTGCCCGCCGTGACGATCGGTCGATCGGGCAGCCGGGCGTCCAGCGCGGCGCCGGCCATCACGGAGCGGGCCGCGTTCCCGGTGCACAGGACCACGATCGGGTCCATCACGCGCCGTCCAGCGCCGCGATGGCCGCTGGGAGCTCGGCGATCGACGCGAGCACCGGGAACTCGTGGTCGGTGTCGACCACCTCCAGCTCCCAGGTGACGTGGTACGGGATGTGCACGGCCCGACCGCCGATGGCGAGCACCGGCAGGACGTCGCTGCGCACCGAGTTGCCGACCATCACGAACGCGTCTGTCGCGATGCCGTGCCGGTCGAGCACCCGGCGGTAGGACGCCTCGTCCTTCTCCGACACGATCTCGACCCCCCAGAACAGGTCGGCGATGCCGGAGCGGGCGACCTTCGACTCCTGGTGGATGAGGTCCCCCTTGGTGATGAGCATGATGCGGTACCGGTCGGTGAGCGCGTCCACCGCCTCGAGCACGCCGTCGAGCAGCTGCACCGGGTGGTCGAGCAGCTCCTTGCCGAGGTCGAGGATCGCCTGCACGGCCGTGCCCGGCAGGGTCCGGTCGGTCACGTCGAGCGCGGTCTCGACCAGCGACAGCGTGAAGGCCTTCACGCCGTAGCCGTAGCCCGTCACGTTCTGGCGCTCGACCTCGACGAGGCGGCGGTCGAGGGCGTCCCCGGCGAGGTCCGTGTGCGGGGCGAGCAGCGCGCGGAACCGCTCCTGCACGTCGACGAACAGCTGCTCGCTGTGCCAGAGGGTGTCGTCACCGTCGAGGCCGACGACCTCGATCTCCGTCACGGGCGCGACGCCGCCCAGTCGGCCGCCTGCCGGCCCAGCTCGGTCGACGGCGGGCCCGACACCATCGGCCACAGCTCCTCGGCGACGCGACGCCAGTTCGCGGTGGCGTGGAGCTGGCCGAAGATCGCGTAGAGCCCGAGGTTGATGCGCTGGATGATCACGAAGGCGGGGGGCACGTTGCCCGCCCGCATGACCTCGCCGTGCCGGCCGCTGGTGTCGAAGAACCGGCGCACCGTCTCCGACGCGTACTCCGAGGTGATGGTGGCCACCCGGTCCTGCCGGACGAAGTCGTAGAAGTGGCCGAAGTAGTCCTCGATGTCCGCGTCGCTGAGGCTCGGGTCGTCCTTGAGCATCCCGATCTCGCGGAGGATCTGCCGGTAGCGCACGATGTCGTGGTCCAGGACCATCGCCTGGATCATCGACTCGAGCGAGGCGATCTCCGCCGGCTGGAACCGCTTCACCAGCCCGAAGTCGAGGAACGTGACCCGGCCCCCGGGCCGGAACAGGTAGTTCCCCGGGTGGGGGTCGCCGTTGAACGCGTGCAGGCGGTAGAGGCTCCCGAACACGAACCGGAAGATGGCCTCGGCGGCGAGGTCGCGCTCCTCCTGGCTCCACTCGGCCAGCTCGTCGAACCGCGCGCCCTCCGCAAGATCGGTGGTGAGGACGCGCTCGGTGGAGAGGTCGCCGACGACGTCGGGGATCTCGATGAACGGGTGGTCGCGGTAGGCGTCCGCGAACAGGCGCTGGTTGTCCGCCTCGAGCCGGTAGTCGAGCTCCTCGGCGAGCCGCTCCCGCAGCTCGGCGACGAGCGGTTCGGGCTCGAGCCCGGGGAAGAGCATGCCGATGGCCGTGAAGAGCAGGCCCGCGTTGTCGAGGTCGGCGCGGATGGCGTCGCCGACGCCGGGGTACTGGACCTTGACGGCGACGGCCCGTCCGTCGTGGGTGATGGCCCGGTGCACCTGGCCGATCGACGCGGACGCGATCGGGGCCGGGTCCCAGGTGGCGAAGGCCACCTCGGGCGGCGCCCCGAGCTCCTCGGCCACCACCTGCGCGGCGAGCTCGGCGCTCATGGGCGGGGCGTTCTGCTGCAGCTCGGCCAGGGCTTCGCGCACGGGCTCGGGCATGCCCTGGTCGAGGTAGCTCGCCATCTGCCCGAGCTTCATCAGCGCGCCCTTCATGTTGCCGAGCGCCTCGGTGATCGACTCGGCGGTCTTCAGCTCGAACCGCGCGTCGAGCTCCGCCTGGCGCTCCGCGGACGCGAACAGCCGCCGGGCCCGGTGGACCGCGTACGCGCCGCCCGCCTTCGCGCCGAGGCGAGCCGTGGCGGCGTTGCGGGCCGCCCGGGTGGTGGCGTCCACCGGACCGACCGCCTCGCGGGCTGCCGCGGCGCGCTTGCGGGCCTCCTGGACCGCGAGTGCGCCCGCCGTCGCGGCGGTCACGACGCCGAGCACCTTGGCGACGGTGCGGGCCTTCGGCATGGGCGCCGAGGCTACCCATCAGGAGTTACGGTCCCCGCATGAGCTCCGGTGACGTCGACGCGATCAACCTCGCCCTGCTGGCGCTGCGCTGCGGCGTCGGCGCGGTGATGCTGGCCCACGGGATCAACCACATCTACGGCGGCGGCAAGATCGCGGGGACCGCTCGCTGGTTCGGGAGCCTCGGCATGCAGCCGGGGATCGTGCACGCGTGGCTCGCGAGCCTCACCGAGGTCGCCGGTGGGGTCCTCCTCGTGCTCGGCCTGCTGACCCCGCTGGCCGGCGCCGCGGTCATCGGCGTGATGCTGGTCGCCATCGTCACGAACCACCGCGGCAACGGCTTCTTCATCTTCCGGCCCGGTGAGGGCTGGGAGTACGTGATGACCCTGACGATCGTCGGCTTCGCGATCGCGGTGCTCGGCGCGGGGGAGTGGTCACTCGACCACGCGCTGGAGATCGACGACGACCTCCTCGGGGTGACCGGCCTCCTCGTCGCGCTCGTTGCCGGCGCCGGCGGCGCGGCCGCGCTGCTCGCCGGGTTCTGGCGGCCGCCGCCGCCCAAAGAGCCTGCTCAGTGATGGGCTAGCCAGGCCCTCGGGTGCAGGCGGCCCGGAGGTGGGTTGCCACCACCCGTGCCCCGCGCCCGGCCAGCACGATCGAGTAGTGGTTCGTGTTCTCGACGAGCATCTCGAGGCGGATCGGCCACCGGGCCCGGAGCGGGTCGAGCAGCTCGTCGGGCAGGAGCGGCGGCACCTGGTTGAGCAACCCCCGCGGGGCCCGGAGGAGGACGGTGGGCTGCTGCAGGTCGAGGCACGCGTGGCGGACCTGCTCGTCCACGAGGAGCTCGAGCCCGTCGAAGCGGACGGCCTCGAGCGACGCCGACGAGCGCAGCTCGGGCTCCTCGCCCATGAGGTCGTGGTCGAGCCAGGCCTCCGTGTCCGCGTTCCACGCACCTGGCTCCTCGAGGGCCGGGTGGGCCCGCCAGAAGGCGTGGTAGGCGGCGCGATCGGCGAAGGTCATCTCGAGCCTGGCGAGGGCCGGGCCGAGCACGCCGGCCAGCATCGCGTCGGGGTCGACGCCGTCCGGCAGGGGCAGGGCCACGCCGCCGTCGACGAGGACCACGGACGACCACCGCTTCGGGTCGACGGTTGCCGCGGTGGTGGCCACGTAGGCGCCCATGGAGTGACCGGCCAGCACGGCGTCGTCGAGCTCGAGGTGGTCGAGGATCGCGACGAGGTCCTCGGCGTGGCTGCGCATCCCGAACGGACCGGGCAGGTCGTGGGACCGCCCCCGGCCGCGCAGGTCCGGCGCCACCAGGGTGACCCCGGGGCCGAGGGCGCGGGCCACCCCTTGCCACGACCGGTGGTTCCCCGTGATCCCGTGCGCGGCGACGACCACGGTCTCGCCGTCTCCCCAGCGGCCAACGTGGAGTCCCCCTCCGGCCACCGGCACCGTGAGCTCGTCGTACGGCTCGAGCGCCATTGGGCGCACCCTACCCAGCGATCGCCAGTGGAAGTACCCCCCAACTTCCGCGAGCGGGAGGTCCCCTAGGGCGTCCCGATCACCCCGTCCGCGCGGAGCGTGGCGAGCTCGTCGGCGGTGAGCGCGAGCTCCGCGGCGAGCACCTCGTCGGTGTGCTCGCCGAGCCACGGCACCCGCTCCTCCGGACCCTGGGCCACCCCACTGAGCTTCACCGGGTTGCCCGGGATCAGGACGGGCTGCTCGACCCCGTCGGTGCGGGGCATCTCGACGAGCATGTCGCGGGCCGCGACGTGGGGGTCGGCCACCACCTCGTCGTCGGTGAAGCACGGGCCGGCGGCGATCCCGGCCGCGGACAGTGCGGCGCAGGCCTCGAGCCGGGTCCTGCCGGTGGCCCATGCCTCGACGGCCGGACGGATCACGTCCTCGAGGTGGTCGACCCAGCCCTGGCGGTCGGCGAAGCGAGGGTCGCCCACCCACCCCGGCTGCCCCACGAGCTCGGCCAGCGCCGCGAACTGCGGCTCCCGGCCCACCTGGACGATGAACCAGCCGTCGCCGGCCCGGAAGCCGTGCATGATCAGCGGGGCCAGGTTGCCGCCCCGCAGCCCGAGCGACCAGAAGTTCGAGACGATGTCGGTCATGGCCACCATCGCGTCGAGCATCGCGATGTCGACGTGCTGGCCGCGGCCGGTGGTGTCGCGGTGCCGGAGGGCGGCCAGGACCCCGATGACCGCGTAGAGCGCGGACCCGATGTCCCCGAGGGCGCCGACCGGGGCCACCAGCGGCGGCGCGTCGCCCTCCCGCTTGAACTCGTAGATGCCGGACATGGCCTCGACGATCGGGGCGAAGGCCGGCCAGGCGTCGTAGGGCGAGGGGGTCCGGTTCCCGAAGCCGGACACCGACAGGTAGATGGCGCGGGGGTGGACGGCGGCGATGTCGTCGTACCCGAGTCCCAGCCGGGCCATCGCGCCCGCCCGCGAGTTCTCGGCCACCACGTCGAAGCGGGGGGCGAGGCGCAGCACGAGGTCCCGCCCGGCCGGGGCCTTCAGGTCGATGCAGACGCTGCGCTTGCCGAGGTTGTTGCGGAGGAAGGTGGCGCCCACCGCGCGGCCGGCCGGGTCGGTCATGGCGGGCAGCGAACCCCGTCCGAGGTCCCCGCCCACCGGGTGCTCGACCTTCACCACCTCGGCGCCCAGGCGGGCCAGCAGCTGGGTGGCGTAGGGGAGGGCCTGCATCTGCTCGAGGGCCAGCACCCGCACCCCGTCGAGCGGCTTCCCTGCGCCCGCCGCGCCGGCGTTGGCGATGTCCCCGAGGCGCACGCGCCGACGGTACCGAAAATGTGACGACCCGTCAGATTTGCTCGTAGCCTTTCCCGCGTGGCCCGAGGGATCGTGAGCGCAGCGACCTACGTGCCCCACCGACGGCTCGATCGCGGCGCCATCGCGCCCGTGGCCGGCGGCGGCGGGGGCAAGGGGACGCGCGCGGTCGCCGGCTACGACGAGGACACCACCACGATGGGCGTCGAGGCGGGTCGGCGGGCGCTGATGCCTGCGGGCCCGGCGCCGCACACCCTCTGGTTCTCCACGGTGGCGCCGGCCTACGCCGACAAGACCAATGCCACGGCGATCCACGCCGCCCTGCGGCTCGGCGCGGACGTCGGCGCCTTCGACGCCAACGGGTCGGTGCGGTCGGCCATGGGGGTGCTGCACGCGGCGCTGAGCGGGCGCGGAGCGCACCTGGTGGTCGCCGCAGACCTGCGCTCCGGCCTGGCCGGTGGTCCCGACGAGGCCACCTTCGGCGACGGTGCCGCCGCGCTCGTCATCGGTGACGACGGCGACGGGCCGGTGCTGGCCGAGATCATCGGCGGCGGCTGGGCCACGGCCGAGTTCCTCGATCGGTGGCGCTCGCCGGGCGCGACGCGATCGAAGGTGTGGGAGGAGCGGTTCGGCGAGACCCGCTACGTCCCCCTCGGACAGGCGGCATGGGACGACGCGCTCAAGTCCGCGGGCCTGGTGGCGGACCAGATCGACCACGTCGCCGTCGCCGGCACGCACGGCCGGGCGAACGCGGCGCTCGCCAAGAAGCTCAAGGTCGGTGAGCGGCTCGTGCACGACCATGCCGGCGCGGTCGGCAACCTGGGCGCGGCGCAGCCCGGCTTCCTCCTGACGGCAGCGCTCGAGGCGGCCACCCCGGGCCAGGTCATCGCGCTCGTGGTGCTGGCCGACGGCGCGCACGTCCTGCTGTTCCGCACCACGGACGCGCTGGCGGGATGGTCCCCCTCCCGCACGGTGGCCGATCAGGCCGCCGGCGGCGCACCGCTCGACTACGGCACGTACCTCCGCTGGCGCGCCCTGCTCCCGGTGGAGCCGCCGCGGCGTCCCGAGCCGGCGCGCCCGTCGGCCAGCGCGTCGGGCCGCAGCGCCGACTGGAAGTTCGGCTTCGTGGGGTCCGCGGATGCCGCCGGCGAGGTGCACCTGCCCCCGCAGCCCGGCGATGCGGCAGTGGTGCCCATGGCCGACACGGCCGGCACCATCGTCACCTTCACGATCGACCGGCTCGCGTACTCGCCCAGCCCGCCGATCGTGTTCGCGGTGGTCGACTTCGACGGTGGCGGCCGCCTGCCCGTCGAGCTGACCGACGTCGACGTCGACCAGGTGCGCGTCGGCGTGCGGGTCGAGCTCACGTTCCGGCGGCTCTTCACCGCCGACGACATCCACAACTACTTCTGGAAGGCCAGGCTCCTCTAGTGGCATCGCACGGGATCCGCGACCGTGTGGCCATCGTCGGCATGGGGTGCACGCCCTTCGCCGAGCACTGGGACAAGGGCCTCGACGAGCTGCTCCTCGACGCGACCGGCGAGGCCTTCGCGTCGGCCGGTGTCACGCAGGACGACGTCGACGCCTACTGGCTCGGCACCGCGCAGGGCGGGATGTCCGGGATGCTGCTGGCCAAGCCGCTGCGGCTCGAGGGCAAGCCCGTGACGCGCGTCGAGAACATGTGCGCCACCGGTTCCGAGGCGCTGCGCCAGGCGGCCTACGCCGTGGCCTCGGGGGCCTACGACCTCGCGATGGCGGTCGGCGTGGAGAAGGTCAAGGACTCGGGGTACCAGGGGCTCAACGCGTTCCCCGTGCCCGCGGACGGCACCCAGCGCACGCTCACGGCGGCGGCGATGTTCTCGATGGTGGCCCCCGCGTACGCGGAGCGCTACGGCGTGCCCATGGACGAGCTGAAGGCGGTGCTCGCGCGCATCGCGTCGAAGAACCACCACAACGGCGCCCGCAACCCGCGAGCCCAGTTCCGCCGCGAGGTGTCGGTCGAGCAGATCCTCGCCATGCCTCCCGTGGCGGGCACGCTCTCGGTGTTCGACTGCGCCGGGGTGGCCGACGGTGCCGCCGCCGCGATCGTGTGCCGGGCCGAGGACGCCCACCGGTACACCGGGCACCCGCTCTACGTGAAGGCGCTGTCGTTCGTGGCCGGCAACGGCTCCGGGCTCACCGATCCCGCCTACGACTACACGACCTTCCCCGAGATCGTGGCCTGCGCGGCCGACGCCTACGCGCAGGCGGGGGTCACCGACCCGCGCGCCGAGCTGGCCATGGCCGAGGTGCACGACTGCTTCACCCCGACCGAGCTGGTGCTCATGGAGGACCTCGGCTTCTGCGACCGCGGCACCGCGTGGAAGGAGGTGCAGGCCGGCACCTTCGACCTCACCGGGGACCTGCCAGTGAACCCCGACGGCGGCCTCAAGTCCTTCGGCCACCCCGTCGGCGCGTCGGGGCTCCGCATGATGTTCGAGGCCTGGCTCCAGCTCCGCGGCGAGGCCCCGGAGGACCGGCGCATCACCACGACGGCCGACCGCCACCTCGCCCTCACGCACAACCTCGGCGGCTACCCCGGCGAGATGGTCAGCTTCGTCTCGATCCTCGGCGACCAGCTCAGCTGAGCTCCGTTCGCTGCTCGCGGCGGCCCCGAGCTGCCGCGCGTGAGCGCGGTCGACCTTCTGCATGGGCGTGAGCGGGATCTCGGCGACGACGCGGAGCGCCTCGGGCAGCTTGTAGCGGGCCAGGCGCGCCGCGCCGAAGGAGCGGAGGTCCTCGAGGGTGGGCGCCGCGGCCGGGTCGACGGGCACGACGACCGCGACCCCCAGCTCGCCCATCACGTCGTCGGGTCGGGGCACCACCACCACCTCGCGCACCAGCGGGTGGTCGGCCAGCACGGCCTCCACCTCCGCGGGGTACACGTTGTACCCGCCGCGGATGAACATCTCCTTGGTGCGCCCGGCCAGGCGCAGGTTGCCGCGCGCGTCGATCGTCCCGAGGTCGCCGGTGCGCAGCCAGCCATCCGTCAGCGTCGCCGCGGTGCCGTCCTCGTCGCGCCAGTACCCGGCCATCGCGGTGGGGGAGCGCAGCCAGACCTCGCCCACGCCGTCAGCGGGCGCGTGGATGCGGACCTCGATGCCGCCGCGCGGTTGGCCGACGGTGAACAGCGCCTCGTCGTCGTCCGCGTCGAAGGCGGTGCCGGTGCCGCAGCCGCCCGACTCGGTCGACGAGTAGCGGATCGAGTACGCCGCGCCGAGGCGCTCGCGGGCCTCACGCACGAGGGCCGGCGGCGACGCGGCGCCGCCCATGACGATCGTGTGCACGCACGACAGGTCGTGGGCGTCGAGGTCCTCGCGGAGCAGCAGGGCCATCTGCGGTGCCACGCCGCCGATGGAGGAGATGCGGTGCTCGGCGACGCAGGCCAGGGCGTCGGCGGCTCGCCACCGCCCGAGGATGTGGGTGGTCGAGCCGAGGCGCAGGTACCACGGGAGCTTGGTCATGAAGCCGACGTGCGCGAACTGCGTGCTCGCGAGCATGGCGGTGGGCGGCGCGGCCGGGTCACCCCACGCGTCGGCCACGTCGATGGCGGTGACCGCCGCCAGCTGGCGCTCGAGGAAGAGCGCGCCCTTCGGTCGCCCGGTCGTGCCGGACGTGAACACCAGGGCGACGGGCCGGTCAGGGTCGTCCGGCAGCTCGGGCACGGGATCGGGGCGGCGCAGCGCCTCGACCTCGTCGCGCGAGCGCACCTCGAGCGCGCCCCCGGCGAGGTCGGCCACGGCGGCCTGCTCGGGCGGGGCCAGCCGCGGGTTCACACCCGCGGCGACGGCGCCCACCTTGGCCGCGGCCGCGTACGCCACGACGTACGCGCTGTCCGACGGGAGCCGCAACAGCACCACGTCGCCCGCTCCGACGCCGGAGGCCAACAGCCCGGCCGCCACCTCGTCCGAGCGCGGCGTCGAGGTCCGCGTAGGACACGCGGGTGCCATCGGGGTCGACCAGCGCGGTGCGGTCGCCGAAGCGCGCCGCGGCAGCGCGGACGGTGGCGGCGAGGGTCACCGGATCTTGGGATCGATGCGCTGCCCCGAGCTGAAGACCGCCTGGCCCTCGGCCATCGCCTGCTCGGTCATCGCGAGGTTCAGGAACGGGTTGCCCACCGCCATGGCCTGACCGCGCGACACCTCCCGCGCCATCCAGAGCGTCCGCAGGGTCGCCTGCACCGCCTGCGCAGGTTGCGAGGCGATCGCCGCGGCGATCCGGTGGGCGGCCGCCTGGAGCTCGGCGGCGGGGACGACCTCGGTGACCAGGCCGATCTCGAGCGCCCGAGCGGCGCTGATCCGCTCGTGGTTCCCGAGCAGGCTCATCCGCAGCACCTCGCCGAACGGCATGCGGTGCAGCATCTGGATGGGCTCGTACACCGCCGGCATCCCATAGGTGACGTGCGGGTCGAAGAACGTCGCGTGGTCGGCGGCCACGATGATGTCGACCTCGCCGAGCAGGTAGAAGGCGCCACCGCACGCCATGCCGTTCACGGCGGCGATGACCGGCTTCCAGCACTCGTTGGCCCGCGGGCCGAGCCGTGTGCCGGGGTCGACGTAGGTGTACGGGTCGAACGTGAACGCCGGGCCGCTCTCCTCCGAGGGCACCTCGTCGCGGTCGATGCCCGTGCAGAACGCCTTCTCACCGGCCGCGGTGAGCACGACGGCCCGCACGGCGTCCTCCTGGCGCACGTGCTCCCAGGTGGCGGCGAGCTCCTCGCACATCGTGGCGGTGAACGCGTTGTGCCGATCCGCCCGGTCGAGCGTGATCGTGGCGACGCCGTCGCTGGCCTCGTAGCGGATGGTGGTCAGGGCCTTCGGGTCCACGGCGGCCGACGCTACCGGGAACCCGCTCAGTCGAGGTCGAGCATGCGGCGGGCGTTGCCCCGCATGATCTTCTCGACCACGTCGGGCTCGAGACCGGCCATGAGCTCGGTGGCGAGCTCCTTCGTGTTGGGCCAGGTGGAGTCCGTGTGCGGGTAGTCGGTCTCGAAGGTCACGTTGTCGACGCCGACCTTGTCGAGCGAAGCGATCCCGTGGTGGTCCTTGAAGAAGCAGCCGTAGATCTGCCGGTAGTAGTAGGTCGACGGGGGCTCGGGCACGAGGTCCGCGACCCCGCCCCATGCCCGATGGTCCTCCCACACCTGGTCGGCCCGCTCGAGGATGTAGGGGATCCAGCCGATCTGGCCCTCGCTGTAGGCGAGCTTCACCTCGGGGAACTGCACGAGCTTGCCGGAGAACAGCCAGTCGCTCATCGACGCCATCGCGTTGTTGAAGCTCAGCGTGGCGGCGACGGCAACCGGCGCGTCGGGCGAGGTGGCCGGCATCCGCGACGACGACCCGATGTGCATGCAGATCGTGGTCCGCGTGTCCTGGCAGGCGGCGATGAACGGGTCCCAATCACCGGAGTGGATCGACGGCAACCCGAGGTGCGGCGGGATCTCGCTGAAGCACACGGCCCGCGCGCCCCGCTCGGCGTTGCGGCGCACCTCGGCGGCGGCCAGCTCCGCGTCCCACAGCGGGATGATCGGCAGCGGCAGCAGCTGTCCGGCCGAGTCGCCGCACCACTCCTCGACCATCCAGTCGTTGTAGGCGTACACGCACGCGAGCGCGAGGTCACGGTCCTTCGCCTCCGTGAAGGTCTGGCCGCAGAACCGCGGGAAGGTGGGGAAGCAGAGCGACGCCTCGACGTGGTTCATGACCATGTCCTCGACGCGGGCCTTGGGCTCGTAGCAGCCCGGCCGCATCTCGTCATAGGTGATCGGCGACATCGTCATGTCGTCGCGGTCGAAGCCCACCGCCGCCACGTGGCGCTTGTGGATGTAGACGAGGTCCTCGTAGACCCAGCAGTCGGCCTGCGGACCGTCCGGGTCGAAGGTCTGCTCGTACTGGCCGCCGCCGATGTGCTTCATGTGGCCGATGCCCCGGCGCTCGACGCGGGGACCCCGGTCCCGGAAGCGCTCCGGCAGCCACGTCTCCCAGACATGGGGCGGTTCGACCACGTGGTCGTCGACGCTGACGATCGTGGGGAGGTCGGTCATTCGGGCTCCAGACGGAAATCTGACGGTGTGTCAGAACTCTAACCGCCCGGCTCTTGACGAAATCATTGAACGGTGTTCAAATATCTGCGTGGACCAGGTGACGGACCTCCCGACCGGGAAGCGGGCACGGAACCGCCTCGCGCGCCACAGCGACTACCTCCAGACCGCGCTGCGGATCGCCACCGAGGACGGCCTCGAGGCGCTGACGATGCAGCGCCTGGCCGACGAGGTCGAGGCGGCCGTGGGCACCGTCTACACGTACTTCCCGTCGAAGGGCGCCCTCCTCGCCGAGGTGCAGCGCGAGGCGATCGAGCGGATCCTCGGCAGCTACCTGCTGCTGCGGCCCGACGTCGAGGCCCGGGTGGCCGACGACGATCCCACGACGGCGACGCTCACCCACCTGGTCGCGTTCGGCCGGTTCTGGATCGCCAGCCTCGACACCTACCCGCAGGAGCAGCACCTCCTCCAGCAGCTCATGAACGACGCGCGGCGGGCGGTGCCCGACGACGAGCTCGGCCGCGTCCTGCCCGCCATCTTCCGGTTGCTCGACCTCGCCCGCGAGCGGTTCGACGCCGCCACCGCCGCGGGGGCGCTCGAGCCCGGCGACCCGATGGATCGCACCATCACCCTGGCCGCGGCCCTGTCGGGCGTGCTCGGTGTCGGCAAGCTCGACCGGTGGGACGTCGACCTCCTCGACGGTCGCCGCCTCGGCCGTCACCTGGTCGACGTGCTCCTGCGCGGCTGGGGTGCGCCGCCCGACGCGCTGACCCCCGCCCACGAGGTGCTGGACGCGATCGCGCGCCAGCACCCCCTCGCCCGCCTCCTCCCCTCGGAGACCTCATGAACCCGATCATCACCCTCCTCGCCGGCCTGTCCCTCGCCGCCATCGGCATGGCCATGTGGACGTTGGGCGAGTACGTCATGCACCGCATCGTGATGCACGCGATGAAGGGCAAGGGCCTGGCGTCGAAGGAGCACCTGCGCCACCACGCGGAGTACGACTCGGTGCTCGAGAAGTGGTGGTTCGCCTGGGCCGGCATCCTCGGCGTCGGCTACGCGCTCGGCGCCAACGTGGGCGACGCGCTCGGCTGGGTCGGGTGGAGCCTCGGCGCCGGCTGGGTGGGCGGCTACGGCTTCTACGACTGGATCCACTACCGCGCCCACCGGCGTGCCGTGGCCCACCCCTACGAGCGTTGGGTCCGCCGCCACCACTTCCACCACCACTTCGGCCACCCGACGGCCAACCACGGCGTGACCACGCCGATCTGGGACCTGGTCTTCGGCACCTACGAGCGGGTCGACGGCCCCATCCGCGTGCCTCGCCGCCTCGCCATGCGCTGGCTCACGGACGGGACCGGGGCCGTGCGGCCCGAGTACGCGGGCGACTACGAGCTGGTCGGCCGCACGCTCGCACCGGGCAGCGACCCGGCCCAGGACGCCATCGACCACGACCGGGCGTTCGCCAACCTCGCTCCCACCCCGTGACCTGACACACCGTCAGATAACCTCCCGGGTCGATGCCGCTCGACCTGGCCGCGCTGCTCGATCCGGCGCACACCGCGATCGTCACCTCCGAGGTGCAGAACGGCGTGGTGGGGGAGCCCTCGGCCCTCCCGGCCCTCGCCGAGGCCGCCCGGGCGGAGATGCTCCCCAACCTGGCCCGGCTGCTCCCGGTGGCCCGGGCCGCCGGCGTGCAGGTCGTGCACTGCACCGCGTACCGCCGGCCCGACGGCAAGGGCGCGAACCGCAACGCCCGCCTGTTCGGCGGCGTGCGCAAGTCCCCGGTCGGCCTGCGGCCGGGCTCGGTCGCGGTGGAGGTGGTGGCCGACCTCGGCCCGGAGCCCGAGGACCTCGTGCTCACCCGCACCCACGGGCTGAACCCGATGGGCGGCACCGACCTCGACCCGGTGCTGCGCAACCTCGGCATCACCACGATCGTGGCGACCGGCGTGTCCGTGAACATCGCCATCCCGAACCTGGTGATGGACGCGGTGAACCACGGCTACGCGGTGGTGGTGCCGCGTGACGCGGTGGCCGGCCTGCCCCAGGAGTACGCGGACGCGATGATCGACAACACGATCTCCCTGCTGGCCACGGTGGTCACCACCGACGACCTCCTGGAGCGCTGGAAGTCGTGAGCGGCCAGCAGCTGGAGACGGGGGTGCGGGGCGACCTCGAGTGGGGGTCGATCCCTGCGCTCGCGCGCGACGCGGCCGTCCGCTTCGGCGACAAGGAGGCCGTCATCGACGGGGAGGTCACGCTGTCCTTCGCCGAGCTCGCGGCCGCCGGAACGCGCGCGGCGCGCGCGTTCGTGGCGGCGGGCGTCGAGCCCGGGGATCGTGTGGCGATCTGGTCGCCGAACGTCCACGAGTGGATCGTGGCGCTGCTCGGCCTGCAGTCCGCCGGTGCGGTGCTGGTGCCGGTCAACACCCGCTACAAGGGCGCCGAGGCCGCGTACCTCCTGCAGGCGAGCCGGGCCCGCGCCCTCGTGGCGGTCAACGGCTTCCTCGGCAACGACTACCTCTCGATGCTCGACGCCCACGACCTGCCCGACCTCGCGCACCGCATCGTGCTGCGCGGCGAGGTGCCGGCGGGGGCGACGGCGTGGGACGCCTTCCTCGCCTCCAGTGACGCCGTGGACGAGGCGGTGGTCGACGCCCGGGTCGCGGCACTCGGCAGCGACGACGTGGCGGACATCATCTTCACGTCGGGGACCACCGGCCACCCGAAGGGCGTGGTGTGCACCCACGGCCAGACGCTCCGCGGCTTCGCCGACTGGGCCGCCATCGTCGGGCTCCGCGCCGACGACCGCTACCTGGTGATCAACCCGTTCTTCCACTCCTTCGGGTACAAGGCCGGGATCGTCGCCGCGCTCACCGTCGGCGCGACCCTGGTGCCCCAGGCTGTGTTCGACATCCCCGAGGCGGCGGCCAACGTGGCCAAGCACTCGATCACCGCGCTCCCCGGCCCGCCGGCGATCTATCAGACGTTCCTGAACCACCCCGACCTCGATCGTTCCCAGCTCGCCACCCTCCGCCTCGCGGTCACCGGCGCGGCTCCCGTGCCGGTGGAGCTGCTCGAGCGCATGGAGCGCGACCTCGGCTTCGAGACCGTGGTCACCGCCTACGGGCTGACGGAGACGTGCGGGATCGTGTCGGTCTGCCGGCCGGACGACCCGCCGGAGACGATCTCGGCCAGCTCCGGGCGGGCGATCCCCGGCGTCGAGGTGCGCGTCGTCGACGACGACGGCGCGGAGGTGGCGCGCGGCGAGCCGGGTGAGATCGTCGTGCGGGGGTACAACGTGATGCGCGGCTACTTCGAGGATCCCGAGCGCACGGCCGAGACGATCGACGCCGACGGCTGGCTGCACACCGGGGACATCGGGACGATGGACGCCGACGGGTACCTCGCCATCACCGACCGCAAGAAGGACATGTTCATCGTCGGCGGCTTCAACGCCTACCCCGCCGAGATCGAGAACCTGCTCCTCGCCCACCCCGACCTCGCGCAGGTCGCCGTGGTCGGCGTGCCCGACGAGCGCATGGGCGAGGTGTGCGTGGCCTTCGCGGTGCCCACCGTCGGCACGGACCCCGACCCCGACGAGCTGGTGGCGTGGGCCAAGGACCAGATGGCCAACTACAAGGCGCCGCGCCGCATCATCCTCAAGGAGGCCCTGCCCATGAACGCCTCGAACAAGGTGCTCAAGTACCAGCTCCGGGCGGAGGCCCTTTAGCCTCCCCGCGATGCCCGACGTGACCCCGCTCCGACCGGCGACCGACGCCGACGAGGCCCTCCGGGCCGCGGACGGGCGCGTCCCCGGGCGCCGCGGCCGCGCCACGCGCCAGCGCCTGCTGGAGTGCACACGGGACATGCTGACCACGACGTCGTACCGCGACGTGAAGGTCATCGACATCGCCCGCGAGGCCGGCACGTCGCCCGCCACCTTCTACCAGTACTTCGCGGACGTGGAGGCGGCCATCCTCGTGCTGGCCGAGGAGATGGCGCAGAAGGGCGAGCACCTCACCGGGATCATCGTGCGCGGGTCCTGGAAGGGCCAGCGCGGGGCCTACGACACCGCGCTGGCCCTCGTCGACGCGTTCCTCGGCTTCTGGGACGACCACCGGCCCGTCCTGCGGGTGATGGACCTCGCCACCGACGAGGGCGACCGCCGCTTCCAGAAGATCCGCGTGCGCCTCCTCAACGACATCACCAACGCGCTCGCCGAGGTGGCCCGCAACGCGCAGGTGGCCGGTCGGCTGCCGGCGGGCCTCGACCCGATGGCATCGGCCGGGATCCTCGTGGCGATGCTGGCCCACACCGCCACCCACCAGTACGGCTTCGAGTTCTGGGGGATCCGCACCGCGGCGCTGCGCGACTCGATGGCTCGCCACGTGTCCTGGGGCGTGACCGGCATCAAGCCACCCGGGTGAAGCTCGGCGTGCTACCGCCGTACCGGCTGGGGGTCACCGCGGACCCGGCCTGGATGGACGCCTTCGCCCGCCACGCCGACGACGTCGGCTTCGAGTCCCTGCTCACCGTCGAGCACGTCGTCGTGCCCGTCGGCTACGAGAGCCGCTACCCCTACAGCGACACCGGGCGCATGCCGCTGCCGGAGGACTGCGCCATCCCCGACCCGCTCGACCTGCTCGCGTGGATCGCCGCGCGCACGGAGCGGATCCGGCTCGGCACCGGGATCCTGGTCCTGCCGGAGCACCACCCGCTGCAGCTGGCCAAGCGCGTCGCCACGATCGACCGGCTCTCCGGGGGGCGCATGTTCCTCGGGGTGGGGGTGGGGTGGCTCCGCGAGGAGCTCGAGGCCGTCAACGTCGACCCGGCGACGCGCGGCGCCCGGACCGACGAGGGGATCGAGGCCCTGCGGGCGATCTGGCGCGACGGCGAGGTGTCCTTCGCCGGCACCTACACCCGGTTCGCGCGCGTGCGGAGCGAGCCGAAGCCGGTGCAGGCCGCGGTGCCGATCCTGGTCGGCGGCCACAGCGCGGGCGCGGCCCGCCGGGCCGGCCGCCTCGGCGACGGCTTCTTCCCGCTCGGGCTGAGCGGTGAGCTGCTCGACCAGCGCGTCACCGAGGTGGCCGCGGCCGCCGTGGCCGCCGGTCGCGATCCCGCCGACGTGCCGCTCACCCTCGGCGGCCTGCTCGGCGACGGCGCCGAGGCAGCGATCGAGGCGGCGGTGGGGAAGGGCGCGGAGCGCGTGATCCTCTCCACCCGCACCGCCGACCTCGACGAGCTGCGCCACGCCATGGACGCCGCGGTGGCCGCCGCGGCCCGCGTGAACTAGAACACGTTCTAGTGAGTGTCTCCGTTGCGTTCGGCCTCCAGCTGCCCGTCCAGTCCCAGAGCACGATCTACGTGCAGCCCTGGGAGCGCGGCGCCGGGGCAGCCGAGCTGGTGCAGGTCGCCCAGGCCTGCGAGGCCGCGGGCTTCGACTACGTGGCCGTGTGCGACCACGTGGCGATCCCCGTCCTGCAGGCCGAGGCCATGAGCACGGAGTGGTGGGACACGATCGCGACGCTGTCGTACCTGGCCGCTGTGACCGAGCGCATCCGCCTCCTCAGCCACGTGTACGTGCTGCCGTACCGCCACCCGCTGGTGGTGGCCAAGGCCTGGGCCACCCTGGACGCGCTGTCCGGGGGCCGGGCGATCCTCGGGGTCGGGGCCGGGCACTCCCAGGGGGAGTTCGAGGCCCTCGGCGTGCCGTTCGCCGAGCGGGGTCGTCTGCTCGACGAGGCCGTCGATGCCGTGCGGTCCGCCCTCGACGACGAGTTCCCGAGCCACACGGGCAAGCAGTGGCAGTTCGCCGGCGTCGGCGTCCGGCCCCGCCCGGTGCAGCCGCGGCTGCCCATCTGGGTGGGCGGATCCTCACCCGCCGCGATGCGCCGCGCCGCCGAGCGCGGGGACGGCTGGCTGCCGCAGGGCCCGCCAGAGAGCGGTATGGAGGTGGGCATCGCGCGCGTGCGCGACCTGCGGGCCGCCGCCGGCCGGGCCGACGAGCCGTTCACCATCGGCGCGCTGTCCGGGCCGCTCAAGCTCACGAACGTCGAGAAGGTGACGGCGTACCTGCGCACGTACCGCGACATGGGCGTCGACCAGGTGCAGGTGTCGTTCAAGAGCGGCTCTGCCGACGAGCTCTGCGACCAGATCGCACAGTTCGCCGTCGACGTCGCTCCGTTGGTCAACCAGTAGAGGAGTAGGTCGAGATGCTGCTCGAGGGGAAGACGGCCATCGTCTCCGGGATCGGCCCCGGCATGGGGCGCGACATCTCGCTGCTCTTCGCCGAGCACGGCGCCAACGTCGTCCTCGGGGCGCGCCACGTCGAGAAGTGCGAGGCCGTGGCCGAGGAGGTGCGGGCACTCGGCCGCAAGGCCGAGCCGGTGACCCTCGACATCACCGACCCTGACTCCTGTGCCGCCGCGGTGGAGACGGCGGTGCGCACGTTCGGTGGCCTCGACGTGCTGGTCAACAACGCCTTCCGGGACGGCAACCGCAAGACCTTCGAGGACTCGTCGCTCGACGAGTGGAAGGGCACGATGCAGGTCAACCTCTGGGGCACCCTCCAGATGACCGCCGCTGCCGTGCCGGCGATGAAGGCGCGGGGCGGGGGGCACATCGTGATGATCAACTCGATGTCGGCCAAGCGCATCGAACCGGCCTTCGGCGCCTATGCCGCGTCGAAGGCGGCTCTGGAGACGGCCAGCAAGTCGTTGGCCGTCGAGCTGGGCGTGCACGGCATCCGGGTCAACAGCATCCACCCCGGCTACATCTGGAGCGACAAGGTCGAGTGGTACCTCGGCTACCTCGGCGAGCAGCAGGGGAAGACCGGGGAGGAGATGTACGAGCAGCTGGCGGGGGAGACGTGCCTCAAGTACCTCCCGCACTCGAGCGAGATCGCCGGGTCGGTGCTGTTCTTCGCATCCGACCTGTCCAAGCCCGTCACGGGGCAGAGCCTGGGCGTGAACTGCGGGCACTACATCCCGTGATCAAGCTCACCGTCCTCGTGAAGCGCAACCCGGCCCTGTCGGTCGAGGAGTTCCACGCCGAGTGGCGCGCCCACGGGCGGATGATCGGCGACGAGCCGGCCTTCGCCCGCTACGTGCGCCGCTACGAGCAGCACCACCGGGTGCCCGCCGACTACGGCTCGCCGCTGTACGCCGGCGAGGAGTTCGACGGCATGGCCGTGCAGTGGTTCGACAGCTTCAAGGACTTCATGGCGATGCTCCAGACGCCGGAGTACGCCGCCAAGATGCAGCCCGACGAGGACCGCATCCTCGATCTCCCCGAGATGGTCGTCATGATCACCGAGGAGCCCGAGGTCTACATCGGGTGAAGGGCCGCATCGCGCTCGTCACGGGCGGCGCCTCCGGGATCGGCGCGGCCACCGCCGCGCTGCTGCGGTCGAGCGGCGCCACCGTGGTGGTGGCGGACCGCACCGCCGGCGAGGGCGTGACCGCGTGCGATGTCACCGACGAGGCCGCGGTCGACGCGCTCGTGGCGGGCATCGTGGCCGAGCACGGCCGGCTCGACCTGGCGGCGAACGTGGCCGGCACCTCCGGGGTCTACGCCGACGTGGCCGACACCTCGACCGAGGACTGGCGGCACACGATGGCGGTGAACCTCGACGCGGTGTTCTTCTGCCTCCGGGCCGAGCTGCGGGCGATGCGCGACTGCGGTGCCGGCTCGGTCGTGAACGTGGCGTCCTCTGCCGGGCGGATGGGCGTCCCCGGGCTGGCCGACTACTCGGCCTCCAAGCACGGCGTCATCGGCCTCACGAGGTCCGCGGCGCTGGAGGTGGCCCGCGTCGGCATCCGCGTGAACGCCGTGTGCCCGGGCAGCATCCGCACGCCCATGCTCCGCGGGTTCGCCGGGGGCGACGAGGAGCAGCTGGAGAAGATGGGTCGTCGCAGCCCGATCGGTCGCCTCGGCGAGCCCGAGGAGGTGGCCGCAGCCGTGGTGTGGCTGCTGAGCGACGCCGCGTCGTACGTCACGGGCAGCTGCCTCTCGCCCGACGGTGGCGTCGACGCCGTCTGATGGACGGGCTCGTCACCGGCGCGGACGGCAGGGAGCGCTGCTGGTGGCCCGGCGATGACGCGGACTACCTCCGCTACCACGACGAGGACTGGGGCACGCCGATGCACGGCGACCGCGAGCTGTTCGAGCTCCTGTGCCTCGAGGGCTTCCAGGCCGGGCTCTCCTGGATCACGATCCTGCGCAAGCGCCCGGCGTTCCGGGCCGCGTTCGACGGCTTCGATCCCGAGGTGGTCGCCGGCTACGGCGACGACGAGGTCACCCGTCTCATGGCCGATGCCGGCATCGTCCGCAACGGGGCCAAGGTCGCGGCCACGATCGGCAACGCGCGGGCACTGCTCGAGCTGCAGGACGGCGGCGCGTCGCTCGACGAGCTGGTGTGGACCGAGGGCCGGCACCCGGCGCGCCCGCGCCCACGCCGGATCGCCGACATCCCGGCGCAGACCCCCGAGGCCGCCGCCCTGTCGAAGCGCCTGAAGGGGCTGGGGTTCAAGTTCGTCGGGCCGACGATCGTGTACGCGTTCCTCCAGTCGGCCGGCATCGTCGACGACCACCTCGTGGGATGCTGGCGCGCCGATGGCTAGCACCCGCATCGCGTCGCGCTTCCGGAAGATCTGCCTCGCACTGCCGTACAGCTACGAGCGGGAGGCGTGGAGCCACCCGACCTTCCGCGTGGGGAGCGACCCGACGGCGCCCGGGAAGATGTTCGCCAGCATGCACCCCGAGGGCGCGACGGCCACGGTGAAGGCCGATCCCGACGAGCGCCCGGCGCTGTTGGCCGACGACCGCTTCTTCCTGCCCGACTACGTCGGGGGCAAGGGCTGGGTAGGCATCCGCCTCGACCACCCAACGGTCGATTGGGACGAGGTCGCCGAGCTCGTCCACACCAGCTTCGTCCTCATCGCCCCGAAGAAGTGGTCCAGGGGGATGGACTGAGCCCATGGCGGACGAGGGGGTCCGGCTCGGATCGATGCTCTTCACGCTCGTGGAGCCACACCGCGGGCACGAGGTGGCCTACAACCGCTGGTACGAGCGGGACCACTTCTACGCGGGCTGCCTGGTGGGGCCGTGGCTGTTCGCGGGCAGGCGCTGGGTCGCCACGCGAGCGCTGAAGGATCTGCGGTTCGGCAACGACGCGGACCTCTTCGGCGGCGTCGACCTCGGCTCGTACCTGGCCGTGTACTGGATCCTCGACGGGCGCCACGACGAGCACGTCGACTGGGCGCTGCACCAGGTGCAGTGGCTGCACGCCAACGGCCGCATGTTCGCCGAGCGCGACCACGTCCACACGCTGCTCTACCGCCACGTGTTCACGGCAGCCGGTGCGGGTGCCGAAGCCGTTCCGGCCGAGCTCGCGCTCGACCACCCCTTCGGCGGCCTCACCGCGACGCTGCTGCGGCCCGCCGACGGCGTCACCGGCGACGACGTCGGCCGTTACGTCACGGACGCGTTCGCGCCCGAGCTCGAGCTCGGCTTCGCGCCGATCCCGCTGCCGCCCGACGCGCCCGTCACCCAGCAGGGCCAGGACCGCCTCGACGGCTGCCTGCTCAACCTGTCGTTCACGACGACCTCGCCGGCGACCTGGTGGGACGAGCAGCGCGCCGCCGCGGACCGGGTTCGGGCGGACGGGATCGGCGAGCTGCTCTGGACGGCGCCGTTCGTCCCGACCGTCCCGGGCACGGACCGGTACACCAGCGAGCTGTGGTGAGCGGCTTCTCCAAGCTCCTCTCCCCGGTGCAGCTGGGGTCCCTGCGGCTGCGGAACCGCATCGCGATGTGCCCGATGGGGACGAACCTCGGCGAGCCCGACGGCACCGTGGGCGACCGCCAGGCCGCGTGGTTCGAGGCGCGGGCGCGCGGTGGTGCGGGGCTGATCCTCGTGGGCTCGGTCGCGGTCGCCTACCCGTCCGGGTCCTACGACGCCCGCCAGGTGGCGTGCTCCGACGATGCCCACCTCCCCGGGCTCCGCCGTCTCCTCGACGACGTCCACCGGCACGGTGCGGCCATCGCGGCGCAGCTCGTGCACGACGGCGGCAACAGCCTCCTGGACATCGCGGAGGGCCGGCCGCTCCTCGTGCCGTCGCGCAAGCGGCCGCCCGCGCCCGACGCGCTCTCGGGGATGCTCACCGACGAGGAGACCGCCGGGGTGATGGCGCCGTTCTCGTCGCCGACGGCGGCCTACTCGGTGCGGGAGGCGACCGACGAGGATCTGGCGTGGGTGGTCGAGCGCTTCGTCGACGCCGCACGGCGAGCCCAGCAGGCCGGGTTCGACGGCATCGAGCTGCACGGCGGCCACGGCTACCTGCTGCACGCGTTCGCGTCCCCCGCGTCGAACCAGCGGGAGGACCGGTGGGGCGGGTCCGTGGAGGCCCGGGCCGAGCTGCTCGTCACGGTCATCCGGGCGGTGCGCGCCGCGGTGGGCCCCGACTTCCCCGTGTGGGCCCGGCTCGGCATGTTCGAGGCCCACCGGGACCCTGGCCAGCGGCCCGAGGACGCGCTCGTCACGATGGCGCTGGCGGTCGACGCGGGGCTGGATGCGGTGCACGTCACCGCGTACGGCGAACCGATGGTCGCCACCGGCATCACCGACGGCCACACGCCGCACGTGCCCGGCGCGCTGCTCGAGCACGCGGCCCTGGCGCGGCGTGAGCTGCGTGTGCCCGTGATCGCCATGGGCCGCGTCACGCCGGAGCTCGCCGAAGAGGCGCTGGAGCGTGGCGACGCCGACGTGATCGCGATGGGCCGTGCGCTGATCGCGGATCCGGATCTGCCCGCCAAGCTCGCCGCGGGGGAGCGCGACCGGGTGCGCCCGTGCGCCTACCAGTACAAGTGCATCGGCGCGATCTTCCTCAACGAGGCCGTGCGGTGCGCGGTGAACCCCGACGCGGGCCACGAGCAGGAGGCCGGTGACCGGCTGGCGCCGGCCGCGGCGCCGAAGTCGGTCGTCGTGGTGGGCGGCGGACCCGCCGGCCTCGAGTGCGCCCGCCGCCTCGCGCAGCGCGGGCACCGCGTGGAGCTCTGGGAGCGGGGCGGCGGGCTCGGCGGCCGCCTCGCGCTGGCCGAGGTCGCGGACCGGGACCTGCTCGGCCTGCGGGAGTGGCTGGTCGGCGCGGCCGAGGACGCGGGCGTCGTGGTGAAGCTCGGTCAGACCGCCGACACCGCATCCCTGCAGGCGACCGGTCCCGACGCGGTCGTGTGGGCGGCCGGCGCGACGTGGGACCTCGACCCGGAGCTTCCCGGGCTCGCCGTCGTGCGCGACTGGCTGCTCGGCGGCGACGACCCGTTCGGGCCGACCCTGGTCATCAAGGGCGGGGGCAAGGCGTCGGTCACGATCGCCGGTGTCGCCGCGCGGGCCGGGCACGAGGTCACCCTCGTGTCGGCGTCGCCGGTGCTCGCACCGGAGCTCGGGCTGCCCGGCCGCTTCCGGCTCGTGGCCGACACCGCGGCCGCGGGCGTGGACCTGCGCCCGGGTGCCACCGAGCTCCCGGCGGCGGACAGCACGATCGCCATCGGCCCGGGGCCGGTCGACCCGCCGCCCGGGCTCGACGGCATCGAGCTCCACGTCATCGGCGATGCGGCCGGCACGTCGGGGATCGCGGCAGGGCTCGCGGCCGCGGCCGAGGTGGCCGCCCGCATCTGACGAGCGGGTCGCGGGCTACTCGGTGATGCCGAGGCGCTCGAGGCCGAAGCAGCGGATGGCGTTGCCCCGGAGGAACTTCCAGGTCTCCTCCTCGGAGAGGCCGGCCTGGGTGCAGATGTCGTTGGCGACCTTCTTCGAGTGCGGGAAGGTGCTGTCGGCGTGCGGGTAGTCGGTCTCGAAGCAGATCTGGTCGATGCCGATGAGGTCGCGGTTGCGCAACCCCACCTCGTCGTCGAACACGCAGCCGTAGATGCGGTGGTGCAGGTAGCTCGAGGGCTTCTGCGGCAGGTTCGTGCCGAAGGAGTTGTCCCCGCGCTCGGCCCAGAGCTTGTCGGCGCGCTCGAGCACGTACGGCATCCAGCCGACCTGGCCCTCGGAGTACGAGATCACGAGGTCCGGGAAGCGCTCCATCGTCCCCGAGAAGATGAAGTCGAGCATCGAGCCCATGGCGTTGGAGAACGTCAGCGTGGAGCTGACGATGAACGGCGCGTCGGGCGAGGTGGCCGGCATCCGCGACGACGAGCCGATGTGCATGCACACCACCGTGCCGGTCTCCTGGCAGGCCTGGAAGAAGGGATCCCAGAACCCGCCCTTGTCGTGGATCGACGGCAGGCCGAGGGGGTGCGGGTTCTCGGAGAAGGTGACCGCGAAGCACCCGCGCGCGGCGTTGCGACGCACCTCGGCGGCGGCCAGCGAGGGGTCCCACAGCGGGATCATCCCGAGGGGGATGAGCTTCCCCTTGGCGTCACCCGCGCACCACTCGTCGATCATCCAGTCGTTGTAGGCCTGCACGCACAGCAGCGCGAGGTCCTTGTCCTTGCGCTCGTAGAACGTCTGGCCGCAGAACCGCGGGAGCGTGTTGGGGAAGCACACCGACGCGTCGACGTGGTTGGCGTCCATGTCGGCCAGCCGCTCGGGCTGCTTCCAGCAGCCGGGCCGGATCTCGTCGAAGGTCACCGGCGTGACGTCGAGCTCCTCGAAGCCGATGGCCGCCGACAGCTTGGGGAACGGGTAGACGAGGTCGTCGTAGAGCCACCAGTCGCACCACTCGCCGTCCGCGTCGCCCTTGCTGTACGAGAAGACGCCGCCCTCGAAGCTGAACTTGGCCCGGTCGCGCTCGACCCGCGGGCCCCGGTCGCGGAGGTTGGCCGGCAGCCGGCTCGACCAGAGATCCGGCGGCTCCACCACGTGGTCGTCGACCGAGATGATCCGGGGCAGCTCCATGCCCCGATCCTAGAACGTGTTCTAGTTCTTGTCAGGATACGGTCGGGTCATGCGGGAGGATGCGGTGCTGCCGCGGTTCCCGGCCGACGCGACGGCCGACGCGGTGGGCCGCGCGGTCGACGACGTGGGCGCGGCCGTGGTCGAGCGGTACCTCGCGCCGGCGAAGGTGGCCGCCCTGAAGGAGGAGCTGGCCCCGCACCGCGCGGCCACCCCCCTCGGGCGCAACGACTTCGAGGGGTTCGCCTCCCGGCGCGTCTACGCCCTGTTCGGGAAGGTGCGCGGGTTCGACGAGGTCGCCGTCGACCCGCTCGTCCTCGGCGTGCTGGACCACGTCCTCGGGCCGCACTACCAGCTGAGCGGGCCGGTCGGCATCGACCTCGGCCCGGGCGAGACGGCCCAGGGCCTCCACCAGGACGACACGGTGTACCCGCTCCCGTTCCCGCACCAGCCCGTCGTGCTCAACACCATGTGGGCGCTCGACGAGTTCACCGAGGACAACGGCGCCACGCTCGTGGTGCCGGGCAGCCACGGCACGCCCCCGAGCGCGCAGCCCGACGCAGCGCGTGCGATCAAGGCCACCATGCCGGCCGGTTCGGTGATGTTCTACGTCGGCAGCGTGTGGCACGGCGGGGGCGCCAACCACACGGACGAGTTCCGCCTCGGGGTGATCCTCGAGTACGTGGTGTCGTGGCTGCGCGCCCAGGAGACCCACCTGCTGGCCGTGCCCCCCGAGGTGGTGCGCACGCTCCCCGCGCGCCTGCAGGAGCTGCTCGGGTACAACATCTTCCCGCCGTTCCTCGGCTACGTGGACGGCCGGCACCCCGCGCGGACCCTGGGCTGACGGGCTCTAGTCTGCGGACATGGCGTACCAGCTCCTGATCGGCGGCGAGCGCGTGGACGGCGCGGCCGGGGCCTACGAGGTCGTGAACCCCGCCACCGAGATCGTCGTGGGCGAGGCCCCCGAGGCGAGCACGGCCCAGGTGGAGGCGGCGGCCGCCGCGGCCGCGGACGCGTTCCCGGCCTGGAGCCGCACCACCCCGCAGGAGCGGGCCGATCTGCTCAACCGGGCCGCGGACCTCCTCCGCGACCGGGTGGACGCCCTCATCCCGCTCGTGCAGGCCGAGACCGGCGCCACCCAGCGCGTCGCGTCGACGATGCAGGTGCCCACCTGCATCGAACGCTTCCGCCGCTACGCGAAGGGCGCGCTCGAGCCGACCACGATCCCCCTGCCCCCCAGCGAGATGCCCGCCACCGCGCTCGCGGCCGGCGGCCTGATGGGCGCCATCGTGCTGCGCCAGCCGGTGGGCGTGGTGGCGTGCATCACGCCGTACAACTTCCCGATCGTGAACATGGCAGGCAAGATCGGCCCGGCCCTCGCGATGGGCAACACCGTGGTGGTGAAGCCCGCGCCGCAGGACCCGCTGGCGATCACCGTCTTCGGCGAGATCCTCGCGGAGGCCGGCTTCCCGGACGGGGTCGTCAACGTGGTGACCGGCTCGGCGCCCGAGACCGGCCAGGCGCTGGTCGCCTCGCCGCACGTCGACATGGTGAGCTTCACCGGGTCGACCCCCGTGGGCCAGGCCATCGGCGAGGTGGCCGGCCGTGACATGAAGCGCCTGCTCCTGGAGCTCGGCGGCAAGGGTGCCGGCATCGTGTTCGACGACGCCGACCTCGCGAACGCGATCCGCACCATCGCAAGCGTGTGGGCGTTCCACAGCGGCCAGATCTGCACCGCGCCGACGCGCGTGATCGCGCAGCGCGGCGTGTACGACCAGGTGGTCGCCGGGCTGCAGAAGGCCGCCGGCCGGCTGAAGGTGGGCGACCCGCTCGCACCCGACACCGTGGTCGGCCCGCTGATCTCGGCCGTGCAGCGCGATCGCGTCGAGGCCCTCGTGCGGACCGGGGTGGAGCAGGGTGGCGAGCTCCTGGCCGGCGGCGAGCGCCCCGACCTCCCGACCGGCTTCTACGTCGCGCCGACGCTGCTGGCCGGTTGCAAGCCCGACAACGCGGCCGTGCAGCAGGAGTTCTTCGGCCCCGTGGTGGCGGTCGTGCCCTTCGACGACGAGGACGAGGCCGTGGCCATCGCCAACGGCACAGAGTTCGGCCTCTACGACTACGTGTTCTCCGGAGACACGACCCGCTGCCTGCGGGTGGCGCGCCAGCTGCGGACCGGCAACGTGGGCCTGAACACGGCCCAGCGCAACCACGAGGCCCCGTTCGGGGGCTTCAAGCTGTCCGGGGTGGGCCGCGACGGCGGCAGCTTCGGCCTCCACGCGTACAGCGAGCTGCAGAGCATCGTCTGGCCCGGGTGATCGGGGCACGGTGATCCGGGCCGGGCCCAGCGCCCGGTCGTAGGATGCGCGTGCTCATGACGGACGGACCCCGCTCCATCCCGCGGCGCGCCCTCGCCGTTGCCGCGCTCCTCTGCCTCACCGCGGTGCTGCAGCTGGGTCCGGCCCGCGCGGCCACCGTCGAGGGGCCGGCCACCGTCACGCGCGAGGCCTACTTCACGAACCCGATCACGCAGGCCACACCCCCGCTGCTGCGCAACGGCTTCCCGCCCGCCACGGCGTGCCTGGTGGCTGGGCTGGCCGGCGTGCCGCAGCTGTGCGGCACGGAGGTGCAGCAGGTCACCGCACTGCTGGGCCTCAGCGACGGCCTCCCGATCCCGATCACACCCGACGGCGACCTCGCGCAGCCGATCGTCCTCCCCGGCACCACGCCGGTCGGCATGTTCGTCGGGCAGCAGCGCTACGCGTCGCTGCTGGCGCTGGGGATCCCGGCGCTGCCGGCGGGCGAACGGTACGGCTCGTTCGAGCTCGTGCTCCACCAGGACGGGGTGAGCTTCGCGATCGAATCGCCCGCGTTGCGCGACGTCGTGCTCCAGATCGTCGCCCAGCTCGAGGCGCAGGACCCGCAGAAGATCGCCGACGCGCTCACGCGGGCGCTCACCGGTGAGGTGCCCCTCGCGGCGCAGACGATCACGGGCATCGAGGCCTGCCCGATCGTCCAGCCCTGGAACGCCGGACGCGCGCAGGGGGCCAACCTCGACGGCGTGCGGCTGCCCGACACGAACTGCCTCACGGGCACGACGGGTGTGTTCGACCCGGCCGTCGGCACGTGGACCTTCGACCTGACGTTCGCGGTCCAGGCCTGGACCGAGGGCGTCGAGGGGGCGGCGCCGCTGGAGAACCAGGGGATCATGCTGCGCCCCGTCGGCGCGCCGAACCTGGCCTACGGCGACCCCGACCTCTCGACCAACTGGGTGGTGTCGCTGGCGGACAGCACGGCCGCGAACGCCGCGCTGCGCCCGATGGTGCGGTACACCACCGTGCCCGGTGACACCGGCGGGGGGCTCGACACCGGCTCGCTCGACCTGCCGTCGTTCACCCCGGGCGGCCCGATCGACTTCGGCCCGATCGACAGCGGGGTCGGCTCGGCGCCCCTCGGCGCGCTGCGGGCCCGCTACGCAGAGCGGGAGTCCACCGGCGGCGACGGGAGCACCCCCGGGTGGGTCTGGATCGCCCTGCCGCTCGGAGTGGTCGGTGCCATCGTGTTCGCCCAGTCCCTCGGCGCATCGCCCGCGGCCACCCGCCGCCGACCCGGCGCCCTCAGCCACCTGGAACAGCGAGGAGACGAGCCGTGAAGAACCCTCGAACGCGGGCGGTCGCGCTGGCGATGGGAATCGCCCTCGTGATCGTGGCCGCGGCCTGCGGCCAGAAGCCTGGCGTGCACGACGCGTCCAAGGACGAGCTCCCCGAGATCGTGATCGAGACCGGTGCGGGCGGGGGCCTCGCCGCGGACGATGCCACCACGGGCGGCACGGGCGGCGAGGTCGGGACGACCGGCGGCACCACCGGCGGCACGACCGGCGGCGGAGCCACCGGCGGCACGGGCGGCGTGGCCCTCACGCTCTCCGGCAAGGACAAGACGGGCGTCTCCGCCGACGCGATCAACCTCGCGGTGCACGCCCCGGTCACCGGCGCGGCGCCGCTGCCGGCCGAGTCGTTCGAGAAGGCCAACGACCTCTACTGGAAGTACGTCACGGAGGTGAAGGGCGAGAAGGTGCTGGGTCGCTCCAAGGTGAACGTGGCGTTCAAGGACGACAAGTACACGCCGAACACCGCGATCCAGGCGTGCCGCGAGCTGTCGGCCTCCGCGTTCATGCTCGTGGGCGCGGGCGGCACCGACCAGATCCAGGCCTGCGCCCAGTTCTCCGAGCAGGCGGGCGTGCCCTACCTGTCGCCGGGCGTGACCGAGGTCGGCCTCGGGAAGCTGAAGGACTACTTCGCCGCAGGGATGACCTACCCGCAGCAGACCGAGCTGCTGGCGCAGTACGTGAAGAAGAGCTTCCCGGGCAAGAAGGTGGCGGCGATCATCACCAACACCCCGAACTTCGACGACGCCGCCTCGGCGTGGGACGCCGCGGTGAAGAAGCAGGGGCTCGACTACTTCAAGACCCTCCGGCACCCGAAGGGCAACAACAGCTGGATCACCGCCTACGCGAGCGAGATGAAGGGCGCCGGGGTGCAGGTCCTCTTCATCCTCTCGGCGCCGGTCGACTACATCCAGTTCGCCCAGCAGTCGGGCACGCAGGGCTTCCGGCCGCAGTACGTGGGCGTCGGCATCAGCAAGGGCCTCAACGCCGTGCTGGGAGCCGGGTGCCCGGACGTGAACGGCGGCATCTTCTTCTCGCCGTTCCCCGGCCTCGACTGGGCCCGCCAGAACGTGCCCGAGTTCTTCCAGACCGGCCAGCGGTTCGGCAAGCCGACCGACGACATCGCCCTGGCGCTGTGGGGGCTGGCCTCCGTGGAGCACGAGGCCTTCAAGCGGTACGAGCAGGTCTACGGCAGCACCGACCTCACCCGCGAGGACTTCGTGAAGATGCTCGAGCAGCAGAAGGGGATCGCCTCCAAGGTCTTCCCGCAGCTCTCGTACTCGCCCGCCAACCACTTCGGGGCGGGCCAGGTGCACGTGCTGCAGGCAGACTGCGCGGCGGGCGAGCACAAGACGCTGGCGACGTTCGCCTCGGGCTTCTAGGGGAGAGGGGGGCCAGCGGTGGAGACCTGGATCGAGGTCCTGGTGTTCGGCATCCAGCGCGGTGCCATCTTCGGCCTCGTCGGCCTCGGCCTGGCCCTCGTCTACAAGGCCACGCGCATCCTCAACTTCGCCCAGGGCGAGCTCGGCACGCTCCCCGCGTTCGTGGCCCTCATGGTGATGACGGGCTTCGAGGTCAGTGGCGACGGCGAGATCGACCGCGGCCTGCTGCTCCCTGCGACCGTGCTCGCCATCGTGGCGGGGGCGGTGCTCGGCATCGTGTTGTACGCCGTGGTCATCCGACCGTTGGGCAAGGTCTCGCCGGTCACGTCCCTCGTCGCCACGGCCGGCGTCGCCCTCCTCCTCACCACGGTCGAGATCAACGTGTTCGAGGCGCGGGCCCGGCGCTTCCCGCGCCCGGTCAACGGCGGCTTCCGCCTGCCCGGCACCGACGTCCTGATCGACTGGCACACGATCGTGATCCTGGCGGTGCTGGCCGGCGTGGCGCTGGCGCTGGCCGCGTTCTTCCGCAGCTCGCCTGGCGTGGCGCTGCTCGCGACGGCCGAGGACAGCTTCGCGGCCGAGCTCCAGGGCGTGCCCGTGGAGCGGATGCGGGCGATGGCCTGGGGTGCCGCGGGTGCGCTCGGCGCCCTGGCCGGCGTGTTGGGTGCGGGCGTGTTCGAGTCGCTCACCCCCGGCCTCGTCACGAGCACGTTCATGATCCCGGCCTTCACCGGCGTCGTCCTCGGGGGGATCACGTCGATGGTCGGCGCGGTGGTGGGCGGCTTCGCGCTCGGCGTCGTGAGCCAGGCCGCCATCCAGATCGTCACGACCTACGAGCTCGACGTGCCGGGCCCGCCGCAGCTCGCCGTGCTCGTGGTGCTGCTGGCCGTGCTGCTGGTGCGCCCGCAGGGCCTCCTCGGGAAGGGCACATGAGCGCGCGCGCTCCCCGGTTGCTGGTGCTCGGGCTGATCACCGCGCTCGTGCTCGCGGTGCCCCAGCTGATCCCCGAGGTGTACACGAACGTCGTCTCGCGTGCGGCGGTCTACGGGATCATCGCGGTGTCGATGAACGTGCTCGTCGGCTACGCCGGCCAGGCCTCGCTCGGCCACGCCGCGTTCCTCGGTGTCGGCGCGTTCGCGTCGGGCTACGCGCTCACGGAGCTGTCGATGCCGTTCGGCGCGGCGCTCACCGTCGCTGCTCTCGTGGGCATGGCCGCCGCCCTGGTGCTCGGCGGCGTGGCGCTGCGGGTCACCGGCCTCTACCTGGCGCTGGTCACGATCGCGTTCGGCCTGTTCGCGCAGGAGACGCTGTTCAACATCCGGTCGCTCACCGGCGGCGGCGCGGGCCAACCCGCCGCCCGCCCGTCGATCGCCCTCACCGACGTGCGGTACACGTACGTCTGCATGGGCGTGCTGGCCCTCGTCATGCTGTTCGACTGGCGGCTCACCTCGACACGTCCGGGCCGGGCCATCCAGGCGCTGCGCGACGACGAGCGGGTGGCCGCGTCCTGGGGCATCGACGTGACCGGGCACAAGCTGCTCGCGTTCGTGATCTCCGGTGGGATCGCGGGGATCGCCGGGGGCCTCTTCGCCTCGATCGAGCAGATCGTGTCGAAGGAGGACTTCGGGTTGAGCCTGTCGATCACGTTCCTGCTCATGACCGTCGTGGGCGGTGCCGGGAACCGGTGGGGGGTGGTGCAGGGCGGTGTGCTGTTCGCCGTGCTGCCGACGCTGCTCGACCGGGCCCACGCCAACTGGCACGTGTTCCCCTTCAGCCAGATCGAAGCGACCTGGGAGCCGGCCATCGGCGCCCTCCTCCTGCTGCTCACCCTGACGCTGTTCCCGGGCGGCATCGCGCAGCAGCAGGGCGCGCTGCTCCGATGGCTCGGCGGCGGGCCCTTCAAGCGCGACCCCGACGCGTTCACGCCGGCCCAGGGAGGAGGCATGGGTGCCCGACCCTGAGACCCCCGTCCTCGAGACCGACTCGGTCGCCATCCGCTTCGGCGGCGTCCAGGCCCTCACCGACGTCACCCTCCGCGTGCACGAGGGCGAGATCGTCGGCATCCTCGGCCCCAACGGCGCGGGGAAGACCACGCTGTTCAACTGCGTCTCCGGCTTCTACACACCGAACCGCGGTCGCGTGCGGCTCTTCGGTGAGGACGTCACCGACCTCAAGCCCGAGCTGCGCGCCCAGCGGGGGCTGGGCCGCACCTTCCAGCAGGTCGGCCTGGTCCGCAGCTTCACCGTGCTGGAGAACCTGGTGGTGGCCCAGCACGCCAGCGTCCGGGCGAGCGGGCTCGCCGCGATCGCCGGAGCCCCGAGCGCGCTGCGGGAGGAACGGCTGCTGCGCAAGCGGGCCGACGACGTCCTCGACTTCATGGGCCTCGGCGACTTCCGGGACCGCCGCATCGGTGGCCTGCCCTACGGCACCCTGAAGATGGTCGAGGTGGCTGCTGTGCTCGCCACCGACCCGTCGATCCTCATGCTCGACGAGCCCCTGGCCGGGGCCAGCGGCGAGGAGGGGAGCGTGTTCTGCGACCGGGTGGAGCAGATGCGCCGCGAGCTCGGGCTGTCCGTGATCCTC
Source organism: uncultured Microthrixaceae bacterium (assembly GCA_963806205.1). Lineage (GTDB taxonomy): Bacteria > Actinomycetota > Acidimicrobiia > Acidimicrobiales > VFJN01 > VFJN01. Next base: position 405,042 of record CAWDXF010000003.1, on the reverse strand, counting down.
ATCGAGCACCACGTGCCGCTCGTCCTGCGCACCTCGGACTACGTGTACGTCCTCAACTTCGGGGCCATGCTCGCCCAGGGCACGCCGGACGAGGTGCGCGACAACGCCGAGGTGGCCGAGGCGTACATGGGTGAGGGGGCGAGCAGTCTTGTCTGAACCCATGGTGGAGCTGGAGGGCGTGCGGGCGGGCTACGGCGCGCTGCCGGTGCTGCACGGCTTCGACATCTCGGTCGCGCCCGGCGAGGTGGCCGTCCTGCTCGGGCTGAACGGCGCCGGCAAGTCCACCGCGGTGAAGGTGCTGTGCGGCGCGGTGCCGTGCTCGGCCGGTGAGGTGCGCGTGCGGGGCGAGCGGGTCAACGGTTGGTCCACGAGCAAGTGCGTGCAGCACGGCATCGTGATGGTGCCCGAGGGACGGCGCGTGTTCGGCAGCCTCTCGGTGGAGCGCAACCTGCAGGTGGGCTCGTGGACCCAGCGCCGCGACAGCAAGTGGTGCGACGCGCAGCGCGAGCACGTCTACGAGGTGCTGCCCCGGCTCGACGAGCGCCGCGGCCAGATGGCCGGCACGCTCTCCGGCGGCGAGCAGCAGATGCTCGCCATCGGGCGGGGGCTCATGGCCAACCCGTCGGTGCTGGTGATCGACGAGGCCTCGCTCGGCCTGGCCCCGGTCATCGTGAAGGAGATCCTGAAGATCGCGCGCAGCCTCGCCGACGACGGCACCACCGTGCTCCTCGTCGAGCAGAACGTCGGCGCGCTCGAGGTGGCCGACGTGGGGTTCTTCGTGGACCAGGGCGTCGTCACCGCCACCCTGCGCGGCAAGGAGCTGGCCGACGGCGAGCGGATCCGAGCGCTGTACCTCGGGTAGGCCTGACTACGGCCTCGCCAGCTGCTACGACGCTCTGAGCTTCCGGGTGCGCCCGGAGCGCGGTGCGGGCGGCGCCGCGTCGGCGTCACGGGCCTCGAGGAGCGTCTCGAGCTTGTGCATGAGCTCCAGCTGGTCGGCCCGGCGGGCCTGCACGTTGACCACGGTGAGGCCCGCGCCCACGAGGGCCAGGCCCACCAGCCCGCCGGAGATCAGGTAGGGGAGCTGGCCCTCGACGTGGTCGACGCCGGCGGCGCCGTTCCACGCCAGGAACAGCGCGATGAACCCGGCCACCACGAGCGCGACGCCCGCGCTCACCGGTGAGTTGGCTGCCCACTTGCGCATGCGATCACCCTACTGGCCGCGGCGATCGCGCTGGTGCAGGACACCTCGGCCAGGTGGCCCGGCGCGGCGACCCAGTCGCCGGCCAACCACACGTCCGGGCGGTAGGCGATCGGGGTGCGGTCGCGCCAGGTCGTGCCGGGCAGGTCGACGGCGCCGGTCGACTCGCGGACCGCCGCGCGCCGTTGCCACACGACGCGCTCGCGCCACCCCTCGAACGCACCGTCGACGAACGTCTCGACGCGGGCCATCGCGGCGTCGAGGTCCTCGCCGGGGCGCATCGGGAGGGACACCTGCACGAGGCTCTGGCCGTCGGGCGCGAGGCTTGGATCGACCGCGGTGTAGCGATCGGCGAACCCACCCTCGTCCAGGTCGGACACGAAGTAGGGATCGCCGCGCCGAGCGAGCAGGCCGAGGTCGAGGAGCGCGACGCGGGGCGACTCCGGGCGCAGGGAGTCGTCGCCCAGCAGACGGCGTGCGCCGCCCGGCTCGAGCGCCACGACCACGGGACCGTCGACGTCGTCGACGGTCTCGACCTTCGCCTGGCACTCGATCTGCACCCCGAGGAACCGGGCGTGCTCGACCAGCCGGTCGACCATCGGGCCCCAGCCCCCGACGAGGTACCGCGCCACCGGGCGCGGGTGCAGCAGGATGCGCTGGTAGCGCTCCCACACGAACGCCGCCGAGAGGCGGCCCGGGTCGGGGTCGAACGTGAGGACGCCGGCGCCTCCCGACAGCGCCGCGGCCACCTCGTCGCCGCAGCGCTCGGCGACCCAGTCGCGGAACGACCGGTCGACCGGGGCCATCTCGCCGACCAGCCGTGTCGCCCTGAGCAGCGCGACCGGCGGGGTGCGCCGCACGTCGCCCCGCCAGCGGAACCGGATCGCCGTCGAGCGGGGCCGTCGGGCGGGTCGCTCGAGGCCGCGCGCGCAGAGCCATTCCCACAGCGCGGTCCCCGTGTAGACGGCGTGGGGGCCGAGGTTGGCGCTGTAGGGGCCGGGGAGGGTGGTGGCCCGACCGCCGAGCCGGCTGCGGGCCTCGAGCAGGCGCACCTCGGCGCCCTGCTCGCGTGCTTCGATGGACGCGATGAGGCCGGCGAGGCCGCCTCCGACGACGGTGATGGGGGCGAGGGTGGTCTGCATGCCCAAGAGAGGTGAGGACGGCACGGAAGGTTCCCGGAACCTTTCGAGGGGTTCGCGCCTCTAGTGGCCGTGGAGGAGCTCGTCCGGCGCGCCCAGCGAGGTGACGCCGCCGCGCTCGAGGGGCTGTTGCGCGAGCTGGCCCCCTACCTCGGGAGGATCTGTGGCGCGATCGCGCTCGACGACGGGGACGACGCCCTGCAGGACACGATGCTGGCGATCGTCCGGCACCTCGGGACGCTCCGCGAGCCGCTCGCGGTGCGGGGCTGGGCGCGCCGCATCGCGGTGCGCGAAGCGCGGCGCACCGCGCACGGCGGACGCAGCGTGCCGGTCGACGCCGGGAACCTCGCCGCGGTGGCGGCGGTCGACGACGAGCAGCTGGGTGCGGACGTGCGCTCGGTGCTGTCGTCGCTGTCGCCCGAGCACCGCGCCGTGCTGGTGCTCCGCCACCTCGACGGGCTCAGCGAGCAGGAGGTGGCCGACGTGCTCGACGTCGCGCCGGGCACCGTGAAGTCCCGCGTCCACCGGGCGCGGGCCTCGTTCCGGGAGCGCTGGCAGTGAGCCGGCCCGAGACGAGCTGGCCCCAGGCGGCCCTGGACGACGTCGCCCGCCTCCACGTGCTGGCCGCCGCGCTGCCCGGTGTCGCCGTGCACGAACGGCACATCGACCACCCCTTCGAGGAGGTGTGGGGCGCGGTCACCGACTTCGAGGGGTCCGTGCCCATCTGGGAGCCGGACGTGGCCGCCATCCGCGTCCGCCGGCGCGACGGGGAGCGCATCGACCTGGTGGCCAAGGGGAGCTGGTGGCTGGGCGGGCGCTGGGTCGGCTTCGACGTCGACGTCCGTCCCGGCTGGTGCTGGATGGTGGCGCGCCGTCCGCGGCTGTACGTGATCGGGATGGCGGCGGAGCCCGACGGCGCCGGCACGCGCTTCGCCCACCTCGAGGGCGTCGTCCTGCCGTCCCCGCGGTGGGCGCGGCTCCTCGTGCGCCCGCTCCTGTGGGTCAGCCACCTGCGCCACCGGCGCCACGTCCCCCACGACGTGGACGGCATCGTGCGCGAGCTCGATCGCCGGCGGTTGTGACAAACTAGAACGTGTTCTAGTCTGGCCGGCATGGCGCAGTACGACCTGGTCATCGTCAACGGGACCGTCGTCGACGGCACGGGGTTGCCCCGCCGCCGCGCCGACGTCGCCATCAAGGACGGGCGCATCGCGGCCGTCGGGTTCGTCGAGGCGAGCGAGGGCGACCGCGTCATCGACGCCACCGGCCGGGTCGTGGCGCCGGGCATCGTCGACCCCCACACCCACTACGACCCCCAGCTCACCTTCGAGCCGTACGGCACCTCGAGCTGCTACCACGGCGTCACCACCGTGGTGGCCGGCAACTGCGGCTTCTCGGTGGCGCCGCTCCAGCCCGGCGACGCGCCCTGGCTGATCCAGCTCTTCGCCAGGGTGGAGGGCATGGACGCCTCCGCGCTCGAGGGCATCCCGGTCGACGGGTTCGAGACCTTCCCCGAGTTCCTGGCGTCGATGCGGGGCCGCATCGGCATCAACGCCGCCTTCTACATCGGGCACTGCGCGCTCCGTCGCTATGTGATGGGCGAGGCCGCCCAGGAGCGGGAGGCCACGCCCGAGGAGGTCGACCGCATGGTCGCCCTCGTGCGCGAGGCGATGGAGGCCGGCGCCGCCGGGTTCTCCAGCACCCACTCGCCGACCCACTTCGACTCGGCCGACCGGCCGGTGCCGAGCCGGCTGTCGAGCCTCGAGGAGCTCACGGCGCTGTGCGAGGCGGCCGGGCGGGCCGGCCCCGGGTCGCTGGCCTACCTGCCGGGCTCCGCGGTCGGGGGCATCACGCCCGCTGACGAGGAGCTGCTCATCGACCTGTCGCTGCGGTCGCGCCTCCCGGTCATCATCCAGGGCCTGGGCGCACGCTCGAAGGTGGACGCGCCGACCGCAGGGTGGGACAACGCCAAGCGCTTCGTCGACGAGGCCACCGCGCGTGGCGCCGCCGTGTACTCGATGGCAATGTCGAAGCCCTTCAACCGCACGTTCGACCTGGCGGCGGGCACGAAGCTCTACGAGGGCGCGCTGCAGTTCAACCGCATCTTCACCGAGGCCGCCACGGTGCCCGAGCGCGTCGCGCTGATCTCCGACCCGGCGTTCCGCGACCAGATCCGCGACTCGGTCGAGCATCCCAACCGCGATCCCGACGCCGGCCCCACGCTGCCCCCGCCGCAGTGGTCCGTCCTGCACGTGAACAAGGTGTCGACCCCCGAGAACGAGAAGCTGGTCGGCCGCTCCCTGGTCGACATCGCCGAGGAGCGCGGCGTCCACCCGACGGATGCCCTCCTCGACATCGCGCTGTCCGAGGACCTGGCCGTCGAGTTCGTGTGGAAGACCGAGACGCCGGAGTGGATCGAGGGCACGAAGATCGCCCAGGACGACCCGCACATGATCGTGGGGACGTCCGACGGCGGCGCTCACCTCGACCGCGACGACGGCGCCGAGGCGCACACCTGGTTCCTCCAGCACTGGGTACGGGAGTGGGCCGGGTTCACGCTCGAGGAGGGCGTCCGCCAGATCACGGCGATCCCCGCCGCGCTCTGCGGCTTCACCGATCGAGGCCTGCTCCTGGTCGGCTACGCGGCCGACATCATGATCTTCGACCCGGACACCGTGGGTCCCGACCAGAAGTACCTGGCCCACGACTTCCCGAACGGCGCCGCCCGCTGGACCTCGAAGCCCCAGGGCGTGCACGCCACCATCGTCAACGGCGTGCCCATCGTGCTCGACGGCGAGCTCCAGACCGAGGCCGGCCTCCCCGGCCAGGTCCTGAGGCCCGCCTGATGCGCGGGCTGGTCTGGACGGGGGAGCTGGAGGTCCGCGACGACGTCGAGGTGCGCGGGCCGCGGCCCCACGAGGTCGTGGTGCGCATCGTGAACGCGGGCCTCTGCCACTCGGACGTGTCCGTCCTCGACGGCACCATCCCGTTCCCGACGCCGGTCGTGCTCGGCCACGAGGGCGCGGGTGTGGTGGAGGAGGTCGGCGACGCCGTGCAGAAGGTGCAGGTGGGTGACCACGTGGTGCTCACCACGCTCGGCAGCTGCGGCCTGTGCGACGCCTGCGACCGGGGGCAGCCCACCCACTGCAAGTCGACGATGGGCAAGCTCAGCCGGCCCTTCACGGTGGGTGGCGAGAAGGCCTTCCAGTTCGCCAACGCGGGGGTGTTCACCGAGCGCACGGTGGTGGCCGAGAGCCAGGCCGTCGTGATCTCGAAGGACATGCCCCTCGACGCCGCGTGCCTCATCGGCTGCGCGGTCGTCACCGGGGCCGGCGCGGTGCTGAACCGGGCCAAGGTGCAGCCGGGCCAGACCGTGGTCGTGATCGGCGCCGGCGGCATCGGGCAGTCGGTCATCCAGGCCGCCCGCCTGTCGTCCGCGGGCCGCATCGTCGTGATCGACGCCAACCCCGGCAAGGAAGGCGTGTCGCGCCAGTTCGGCGCCACGGACTTCCTGGACGGCTCGGTGCTGACCGGCGAGGGCGAGCTGGTCGCCGCGGTGAAGGACCTCGGCCTGCCCGACGGCGTGGACTACGCCTTCGAGTGCGTCGGGCACCCCGCTCTCATCCGCAACGCCATCGACATGCTCGACTGGGGCGGCAGCTGCGTGCTCCTCGGCGTGCCGAAGCTCGGCACCGAGGCGACCTTCGTGGTCAACACGCTCTACAACGACAAGTCGATCCTCGGCTGCCGGTACGGCAGCACCCGCCCGCACCACGACATCCCGATGTTCGTGCAGTTCTGCCTCGACGGGCGCCTCGACCTGCAGAGCATGGTCAGCCAGGTCTACGACCTCGCCGACATCAACACCGCACTGGACGACCTCCACCACGGCAAGCTCAACCGCGGCGTGTTCAGCCTCTCGGGCTAGAGCAGCTCCGCGAGAAGGCGGATGTGGTCCAGATCGTCGAGGTCGAGGACCTGGAGGTACACGCGCTCGATGCCGTGGTCGGCGTAGCGGGCCAGGCGGGCCCGGGCATCGGTCAGCGTGCCGGCAACGCAGTTGGCCCGCAGCTCTGCGGGATCCCGGCCCATGTGGGCGGCCCGGCGGGCGATCTCCTTCTCGTCGGCGCCGACGCAGACCACCTGCGCGATGGACCACGTCATCGTGGCCGGATCGCGGTCGCGGGCCTGGCAGGCCTGCACCACGCGGTCGATGGCCACGGAGATGTCGTCGGGCGCGGCGAACGTGAGGTTGAACTCGCTGGCGTAGGTCGCGGCCAGGCGGGGCGTGCGCTTGGGCCCGAGCCCGCCGATGATGATCGGCAGCGGTGACTGCACCGGCTTGGGCAGCCCGGGCGAGTCGACGACGGAGTGGTGCTTGCCTTCGTAGGTGAACGTCTCGCCGACCGGCGTGCTCCAGAACCCGGTGAGGATGGCGAGCTGGTCCTCGAGGGCCTCGAAGCGCTCGCCCATCGACGGGAACGGCATGCCGTAGGCGTGGTGCTCGTCGTCGAACCACCCCGCGCCGAGTCCGAGCTCGACCCGCCCGCCCGACATCCCATCGACGTTGGCCACGCTGATCGCCAGCGGTCCGGGGTACCGGAAGGTGATCGGGGTGACGAGCGTCCCCAGCCGGATGCGGGACGTGTCCCGGGCCAGCCCGGCGAGCGTGATCCACGCGTCCGACGGCCCGGGCAGCCCATCCACGTCGCCGAACTTCAGGTAGTGGTCCGACCGGAAGAAGGCGTCGAAGCCGAGCTCCTCGGTGAGCTGGGCCACGGCGAGGAGCTGGTCGTAGCTGGCGCCCTGCTGGGGCTCGGTGAAGATGCGGAGCTGCATCGCGCCGATCGTAGGATGCGGTCCGATGAAGCCGGCCCTGATCGCAGTCGCGGGAGCAGCAGGGGCGCTGGCTCGTTACGGCATCGGTGTCGCCACCGGCACGCGCTCGTTCCCGTGGGCGACCCTCATGATCAAGTCGTCGGCTCGTTCCTGCTGGGCTTCGTGCTGAAGGTGGCAGGAGACCGCGACTGGCCCGACGCCGCCACGGCCGCAATCGGCATCGGCTTCCTCGGCGCCTACACGACCTTCTCCACCTTCTCGGTCGAGACGCACACGCTGCTGCGCGACGGCCGGACTGCCGCCGCGGGTCTGTACGTGGCCGTGTCGCTCCTCGCCGGCGTGGCCGCCGCGGCCCTCGGCTACGCCGTAGCCGGCGCGGTCAGCTCCAGCTGAAGTCGCGTGTGATGAGCCGGCCGCCGTAGGGCTGGGTGTAGTGGTGGTGGTCGGCGGGCGGTTGGAGCGGGTGGGCTCCGAACTCGGGTGGTTCGATGCGTTCCCCGGCTGGTGTTCGGAACTCGATGGTTGCGGCCTCGGGGTGGCCGTGGATCGTGAAGTCGCCCATGTGGAGCCCGCGGTGGTGCCGGGGGCACAGGCACAGGAGGTTGTCGGGGGTGGTGGGCCCGCCGTCTTCCCAGTGGCGCAGGTGATGGACGTGGAGCCATCGGCGCTGGGTGCAGAGGGGGTGGGCGCAGCCGCCGTCCCGGTGCTCGAGGTAGCGGCGCAGCCGGCGTGAGGGGGTGCGGTCGGTGGGGTTGATCCCCAGCAGCCGTCCCGCGTCGTAGGCCATGGCGATGACCTTGGCGTCACAGGCCAGGTACCGGGCGACCGGGTCGGTGACGAACCCGCCCAGGTGGAGCCGGCCCGGGCCCATGCGGCCATCACGGTCGAGGTGGTGGTGGAGGACGACCTGGTGGCGCTCCCCGCGGTAGCCGGTGCGCTGGCAGGTGGGGTCCAGGGCGTCGGTGCCCTCCGACGCGAGGCGCACGAGGGCGTCGGCCCAGTCCACGGACCGGACATCGCGGTCGACTACGGGGGTGGCCGGGTCGAGGTCGTTGCGGTCCCGGAACTCCGCGTCCCGCGCCGCCCCGAGTCCGACCAGCACCGCGGCACCCTCGTCGGGGGGCAGGCAGAACTGGCCCTCCACCCACCCCTCACGGGTGGTGCGGGTTCGCAGGTACCGATCCGGGTCCACCGTCGCGGTCGCGTCCGGGTCGGGCAGCTCGGGCAGCACCGCCAGCACCCGGGTCAGCTGCGAGATCAACAGGCTCGGCGCGAGCGCGGCCACCTCGGCGTCGCGGTCGGCAGGGACCCGGCGGGCGATGCGGACCATCGCATCCTCGGTGAGCCGGCCCGCCCGGAACAGGCCCCAGCAGATCGGCAGGTCCTCCCGCCGCCGCGCGATCGCCACCAGTCCCTGGACCCGGCGCCGGGACACGTTGGCCTTCCAGCACACCCAGTGCTCCAGCGAGCCGATCCCGTGCCCGACCCAGCCACCGGTGTCCACCAGCATCCCGATCGTCTCCACCAACGCGACCGTGGCCAGGTTCAGCGCTCCCACCGCGGCGACGGTCGCGGCCTCACCATCGCGCCACGCGACCTCCCGCTCCCAGGACTGCCCCTGCGCATCGACCACCGACATGCGCTCAACTGTACGAACAGGGTGTGACATCGAAGATCGAGCGGCGCGCTCGGCGGAAGGGGCGACCATGACGAAGGCGACGGACGTGTTCGACGCGGTGAACGCGGCGCTGAACGACATGGATCCGTCACCGCTGCTCGGCTGACGCACGCTCACCGGTCCGCGAGCACGGCCTCGATCATCCGGAGCGCGCGCTCGGCGATCCCGGGTGCGGTGGTCCGGTAGTAGGGGAGGGCGATGAGGCCGACGGAGAGGGCCCAGCCGCGGCCGCGGGTCCAGGTGGCGTCGTCGACGTCGAGCGCGGCGCGGTAGGCGGCGCAGCGCGGGGGCGAGCAGCTCCCACGCGGGGAGGAGCTCCACGGCGGGATCGCCGACGCCGAGGCAGCCGAAGTCGATCACGCCGCGGAGCCGGCCGTCGCGCACGACGAGGTTGTCCGCCGTGAGGTCGCCGTGGACCCACACCGCCGGGGCGGACCACCGCGGGGCGGCGATGGTGCGCTCCCACTCGCCGGCAGCCGCGGCCACGTCGACGTCGTGTGGAGGCGCAGCGAGCGACGCGAGCGCGGCGCGCACGTGCGCGTCGCGGGTCGACAACGGCGCGCCCCGGCCGAAGTTGTCCATGCTCGGCGCCGGCCCGCCCGCCGCATCGACGCCCTGCAGCGCGGTGACGAACCGGCTCAGGTCGGCGGCGGCGGTCTCGAGGTCGCCCAGCCCGTCGACGGAGGCCGGCCCCCCCGGGACCCACGAGAGGACCGCCCACGGGAACGGGTAGCCCTCGGCGGGCTCGCCCCGGGCGGCAGGCATGGGGATCTCGAGAGGGAGGTGGGGTGCGAGGACGGGCAGCCAGCGCTGCTCCCGGTCGACCTGGGCCACCGCGCCGGGTCGCCGCGGCAGCCGCACGCACAGGTCGTCACCGAGCCGGTAGATCGCGTTGTCGGTGCCGCACGGCGGCACGGGCTCGATCGGCAGCTCGGCCCACTGCGGGTGCTGCGCGGCGAGGAGCCGTCGCACGAGGTCCTCGTCGACGGCGACCTCGTCGGTGTGCATCGAGCCGGTCATCGGCTCCGTCGTAGTCGCGTCCGCAGCCGGAGCCGGGGCCGGTTTCGCTCAGTCCCGGTATCCCGAGGGTCCGGGCCAGCGCTCGGTCCAGCGGTCCACCCAGCGGACCTCGACCTCGATGGCGGGGTTGGCGGCTCGCAGCGCCTCGAGGAACGGGACCCATCCCTTGCGGATGATGGTCGTCATCGAGCGCCCGTCCCGGACCTCGATGAAGGCGAGGTTGGCGGCGGAGATGTTCCGGCCGAGCGGTCGGATCGAGTGGACCTGGGTGACGGGGAACGAGCCCGACGAGGTGGCGGTGGACCAGGTGAGGGTGTCCCCCGCCAGGCGCAGCCGGAGCACGACGGCCCGGAGCCACCAGCTGGCGAGCAGGCTCAGCAGACCGAACCAGATGACGAGGAACCAGGGGAGCCGTCCCTCGGCCATCGAGCCCACCACACCGACCACGCCGATGGCGCCCATGAGGCCCAGCACGGTGAACAGGAAGGCCCGCCCGAACAGCAGCGCGTCGTAGGACACCTCCCGCGCCTCCATCGGAGGAGTTTCGGTCACCCGGCCCCCCTCCTTGAATGGTTCGGCCCGATCAGGCCGGCGTGAGCGCGAGCGTCGAGGCGTAGAGGTCGCGCTTCAGCGCGGCGACGATGGCGCGGGCCTTGCCGGAGCGGGCCGAGGCCAGGCCGACGGCGCTGTCGAGCAGCTCGGTCTCGGATGTCACGATGTCGACGATGCCGGCCTCGAGGGCCGCCGCCGCGTCCCAGCGACGTCCGGCGAGGATGCTCTCGCTCACCGCAGCGGGGGAGAGCTTGGCCTGGATGAGCGACAGCTGGAGCGGGTGGAACTGCAGCCCGAGATCCACCTCCGGCAGGCAGAACCAGCCGCGGTCGGCCCGCTGCGCGCGCTGGTCGTGGGCGAGGGCGAGCATCGCGCCGTAGCCGAAGGCGTGGCCGTTGAGGGCGGCGACCGTCGGCACGGGTGCGGCCAGCACGCGGGCGAGGAGGGCGACCGAGCGGTCGATGAAGGCCTGCAGGCCGTCGCCCATGCGCCCGAACGCGTCGAGGTCGTAGCCCTGCGAGTAGGCCTTGCCGTCGCCGACGGTCACGAGCGCGGTGAGGGCCTCGTCGGCGTCGATGGCGTCGAGCGCGCCCTCGAGCCCGTCGAGGAGCGCCTCGTCGACGGTGTTGGCCCCGTCGCCGAGGTGGAGCACGAGCGCGCCGTCGCGGCGTTCGCTCGTGGTCATCGGGGTCGCAGGACGGCCTGGGTCTGCGTGACCTTGGCGACGAGCTTGCCCGAGGCGTCGGTGACCGCGGTCTCCACGGCGATCGTCGAGCTGCCGCGGTGGAGGAGCGTCGCCGTCGCGGTCACGGAGCCCTCGCGCACCGCACCGAGGAAGTTCGTCGAGGAGGTGATGGTGGCCGTGCCGGCTGCGCCTTCCGGCAGGTTCAGGAACGCCACCACCGCTCCCGCCGCATCGGCCAGCGCCATCAGCAGCCCGCCGTGCAGCAGCCCACCCGTGGTGCACAGCTCGGGCCGCCAGTCGACGTGCAGCATGGCTGCCTCGGCGTCGGCGCGGCTCGCCGTCACGCCGAGCGTGGCGCAGAGCGGCATCGTGCTCTGCACGAGCTCCGTGGGGTCGGTGGGGTCAGGCATGCCGAGCGTTGTACCAGAGCCTGCGCCGCGGACCGACTACCTGTGAGGTAGGCGGGACGCGGAGGTCAGCCGATCGTGATGCCGAGGGTGGGCGCCACCGCGCGCTCGATCGCGCGCTGACCGGCTGCATTCGGGTGCCCGATGCTCTGCAGGGCGGGAGGCGACACCAGCCAGGGGTCGAGGGTGCAGAGCTCGTGGTCGGCCAGCGCGTTGGGGATGTCGGCGAAGGCGACCGACGCGGCGAGGGCGGCGGTCTTGAGGGTGAGGTTGAGCGCGTCGACGAGGCCGGATGCGTTGGTCTGGTCGGCGGCGTCGAGCCAGAAGCAGAGGTGGGGGTCGCCGGGCGGCGGCAGGAGGCGCGGGTAGCCGACGTGCACGATGTCCGCGTTCGGGTACTTGGCCGCCACCGCGGTGTAGACGGCGGGGAGCTGGGCGGCGATGGACGCGAGGGCCGCCTGGAACGTCGGGTCGGTGGGCGCGGGGCAGGCGCCGAGGAGGCAGTCCCGCAGCAGATCGCCGAAGCCCGCGTCGTTGCCGCCGGTGGTCAGCGTGACGAGGTCGACGCTTCCGTCGGCCGCCGCGGGCAGCTGGCCGGTGAGCTCGGAGAGGTCGTCGTTGCTGCACGCTCGGTGGTCGAGCGAGGCGATCTCGAGCCCGTCGGCGGCCAGGAGGCGCGGCCACCCGAGGGGCGAGCGCCGGCACGACGAGCTGTCGTCGTAGGGAGGGGCGCCCTCGCCGCTGGAGAAGGAGTCGCCGAGGGCGACGTACTGGATCGTGCCGCCGCCACCGCCCCCACCGCTCGGCGGCATCGCGCAGGCGCCGAGCAGCGCTGCCGTCGCCAGGGCGACGACGATCGAGGAGCGGAGCCGCCCGGTGGAGTGCATGTGGTCAGGGTAGTGGCGGGAGCCCCATGGGATTGGGCTGCCGGATCAGGGCGCTGGCCTGGACGGCCCGCGCCCACGGGAGGAGGGCAGCCTCCACGCGTTCGGTGCGCTCGGGTCCGAGGGCGAGCCACGGCACCTCGGCCAGCTCGTCGGTGCGGGCCTCGACCTCGGCGTGGAGTCGTCGGCCGGCGTCGGTGATCGCACTGTCGCCGTCGAGCAGCCCGCGGGCCCGGAGCTCGTCCACGGCCCCGTCCCAGCGCTCGTCGGACCAACCGCGGGTGGGTTGGATCACGTCGCGCGGTGATCCACCCGCGGCCCCGGCCAGCACGTGGGCCTGGCAGCCGTCGACCCCGGCGGCGACCCAGGACGCCACGTGGCCGTCGCCACGGTGCTCGCGCAGGCAGGTGAGCCCGTGCCAGAGCGCGAGGTGAGGGGGATCCGGCCAGGCCAGCCCGGCGTTGGCCGCGAAGAGGGCGCGTCCCACCCTCGGCGAGGCGTCGACGGCGGCGCGCACCTCGCCCGCGGTGGTGGCCACCTCGGGAGCGTCGACCGCGGCGTCGCCGAGGACCGCGCGCAGCGCGCCGTCCATGCCGGCCAGGCGGGCGGCGAGCGCCTCCTCCGGGGATGCCATCGCCCACACCGCCGGGATCGCGCGCTCGACCATGGCCGGGTCGAACCCGAAGAAGGTGGCCGTGACGATCGCGGGGCCGACCGCGCCGAAGGGTGCGGCCCGCGTGGCGAAGTACCCCCGCCAGAACCCGTGGATGCCGGCGGTCGCCCAGGCGTCGAAGGCCTCCTGGGCGAAGTAGGTCAGCGCGTGCACGTGCTCGCCTGCCAGCCACAGGCGCCGCGCCACGGAGGGACCCATGCGCCCAGCCTGCCCTACGATCCGCGCATGTCGCTCCCCACCCCGGCTCCTGACCGCACCGCGCTCGTGACCGGCGCCTCCTCCGGCATCGGCGTCGAGCTCGCCCGCCTCCTGGCCCAGCGGGGGCACGGCGTCACGCTGGTCGCGCGGCGGGAGGGGCCGCTCCGCGAGCTCGCGGACGAGCTGGCCTCCGCGCACGGCGTGCGCACGGAGGTGGTGCCGGCGGACCTCGCGGACCAGGCGTCGCGCGAGTCGCTCGTGGCGGAGGTGGCAGCGCGCGGCCTCAGCGTCGACGTCCTCGTGAACAACGCGGGGTTCTCGACGATGGGAGCGGTGCACCGGAGCGAGCCGGCCCGCGAGGTGGCCATGGTGCGCACCGATGTGGAGGCGGTCGTGCACCTGTGCAGCGCGCTCGTGCCCGGCATGGTGCAGCGCGGGGCCGGTGCGGTGCTCAACGTCGCGTCCACCGCCGCGTTCCAGCCGCTGCCCGGGCAGGCCGCGTACGGCGGCTCGAAGGCCTTCGTCCTCTCCTACACCCAGGCCATGGCCCAGGAGCTCAAGGGCACCGGCGTGACGGCCACCACGCTGTGCCCCGGTCCGGTGGAGACTGGCTTCGCCGCGGCGGCGGGGTTCGGTGACCTCGAGGCCGGGGACACGCTCCCGAAGATCATGTGGGTGTCCACGGGCGATGTGGCCAAGGCCGCCATCCAGGGCATGGCCAAGGGCAAGCGCGTCGTGATCCCGGGTGGGGCCAACCGCGTCCTCGCGTCGTTCGCGGTCCACTCGCCACGGGCGCTCGTGCTGCCGATCCTGGCCCGCCAGCACCCGGCCCTGAAGGAGCCGACCGCGTCCTAGGTCGCGCGTCCGGGCTTCGCCCACCAGGGCGTGCAGCACCGCGCTGGCCGCCTGGTCCGGGGTCATCTCGTCGACCTCGACCACCCGGTCCGCGAGGTCCTGGTAGGTGCGGTCGCGCGCGTCGAACATCGCGCGCATGACCTCGCCGGGGTGGTCGTCGATCAGGGGCCGGCTGTGGCCGCCGTCGTGGGCGATGCGCTCGGCGAGCACCTCGGGTCCCGCCCGGAGGTACACGGCCACGACCTCGCCGGACTCGATCGCCTCGACCGCCTCCCGGTCGAGCACGACCCCACCGGGGGTGGCCAGCACGCTGTGGTCGAAGGCGCCGAGCACGTCGACCACGATCTCCTGCTCCAGCGGGCGGTAGGCGTCCTCGCCGCCGTGCTCCCAGAGCTCGGCCACCGTGCAGCCGGTGGAGGTCTCGATCATCTCGTCGACGTCGACGAACCCCCACCCGAGCCGCTCCGCCACCAGCCGCCCGACCGTGCTCTTGCCGGAGCCCATGAGCCCGATGCAGGCGACGTGGCGGACGTCCCGCGTGACCTCGGGGTCGACGACGACCATCGTCCGACCGGTACCCCACCGAGCGTGCCCTCAACCCCGGGAAGGAGGTTCCGGGTGCGGTTGCCCGCCCGGGGCCGGGGGTAGGCGCCCCTGCGGCGGGCGCACCGTCGTCGACCATGCGAGGAGCCGTCATGCCCAGGGGTCCGTGGAGCCGCAAGCGGGAGCGCCAGTACGAGCACATCAAGGAGGGACTCCGTGACCGGGGCGACTCCGAGGACAAGGCCGAGGAGATCGCGGCGCGGACCGTCAACAAGGAGCGGGCGCGGGCCGGCGAGGCCCGTGAGTCGAGCCGCACCTCGACCGAGGACATCTCCTCGGGCCGGCGGGGCGGTCTGCGGTCGCACAAGGGCCCGGGCGGTCGCACCCGCGACCAGCTCTACGAGGAAGCTCGCCGGAAGAACGTGCAGGGCCGCTCCAAGATGACCAAGGCACAGCTGCAACGAGCCGTCGATCGGTGACCGAGGCGGGCGTCCCGGGGGACCTCGTCGAGGTCCTCGCCGATCTCGCCGCGGAGGGGTTCACCGAGGACGTCCAGGTCACCGACGATGGCCGCCTGTGCTGTCGCCGCTGCGGGCACTGCGTGCAGGCGGAGGACATGGAGCTGCTCGTGCTGCGCCGCCTGGAGGGCGCGTCGGACCCCGGCGACATGGCCGCGGTGCTCGGGCTTCGCTGTCCCGGCTGCGGCATGCGCGGCGCGGCGGTGGTGCGCTTCGGGCCCGAGGCGGGCCCCGGCGACGAGATCGTGCTGCGCCACATCGGGGACCACCGGCCGGGCAGCGACGGTCGGACCCCGGGCTGACCGGCGCACCCCCCGGGCGCCGGCCAGCGCGGGTTCGCACCGCCCCGGGCGGAAGGGGCGGGCCTTCCGGGTCCCCGCTGCGGTGCGGGTGGGGGCGCCGGCAGCGGGACCCGGGTAGCACGGTCGACGGTACGAGACCGCGCCCCAACCGACCATGGTCCGAACGGCTCATTCCGGTTCGTTGGTAGCGTCGGCGCATCCCAGCCGGGAGGGACGATGACGTACCTGAAGCCGCCGAAGCTGACCCAGCACCTGTTCAACCGGTTGGCCATGCGCTCGGGCATGTACGGCTGCCAGACGCTCGTCGTGCCCGGACGCGCGGTCGGGCGAGGCACAGGAGATCCCGGTCATCCCCGTCGAGGTCGACGGCAAGCGCTACGTCGTGTCGACCCGCGGCGAGTCGCAGTGGGTCCGCAACGCGTGGACCGCCGGCCGAGTGGAGCTGCGCACGAGGGCCGGCACGACGCAGCACACCGTCACCGAGGTACCCGTGGCGGACCGGCCGAAGGTGATCGAGGTGTACCGCGAGGCGGCGGGCCGCACGGTCACCGCCTACTGGCGCAAGCTGCCGGACCCCGCCGACCACCCCGTGTTCCAGCTCGGGTAACCGCCCGCCCCGTCGTGGAGGTCCGCTCCGACCGGCGCTACCGATTCCCGCTCGCGCCGGACGAGCTCTGGCCGGTCATGACGCGGGTGGAGGACTACCGGCGCTGGTGGCCGTGGCTGCGCCGCTGCGACGCCGTCGGCTTCGAGCCGGGCGCCGCGTGGACCTGTGTCGTCCAACCGCCCCTGCCCTACTCCCTCCGGTTCCAGATCCTGCTCGACGAGGTCGAGCCGGGGCGGTTCGCCAGCGCACGCGTGGACGGCGACATCGTGGGCGAGGCCCGCATCGACGTCACCGAGACCGACGAGGGGTGCGAGGTCCGGCTCGTGTCCCGGCTGGCACCGGCCAACCCGGTGCTCCGGGCCATCGCCCGGGTGGCCCGCCCGGTGGCCCAGCTGGGCCACGACTGGGTGCTGGACACGGGGCTGCGCCAGTTCCGCGCTCGGGCCCTGCGTGGTTAGATGCGGCCGTGCACGCCCAGCAGACCGCTGCGATCGCCGCCCCCGCCGACGAGGTGTGGGCGGCACTGGTGGACGTCGAGCACTGGCCCGCGTGGACCCGCACCATGCAGAAGGTCACGCTGCTCGACGACGGTCCGCTGGCCGTCGGCAGCCGTGCCCGCATCAAGCAGCCCCGGTTCATGCCGGTCGTGTGGCGGGTGACCGAGCTCGACCCCGGTCGGTCGTTCACGTGGGAGTACTCCACGCCGGGCCAGACCGCGACAGCGGTCCACGAGGTGCACCCGATGGGTGCCGGCACCAGCGAGGTCGTGCTCACCGTCGACCAGTCGGGTGCGCTGGCACCGTTCATCGGTCTCGCCCTCGGCGGTCTGACGCGGCGGTACCTGAAGATGGAGGCAGACGGCCTCGCCCAGCACCTGGGCGGGACGGACCGCTAGCCCTCCTCGCCGGCGTCGCCGGCGCGACCGTGCTTCCAGTAGCCGCGCACCACGGCCTGGCGGCGCGTGAGGCCCCGGTCCTCGAACAGGTGGCGGCGGATGCGCTGCATGGCCGCTGCCTCGCCCGCGGCCCAGACGCGCACGTCCGGCGCGAGGTCGAGGGCCGTGACCGCGGGTACCAGCACCGCGCCGGGCGCGCCGCCGCGGGCAGGTCGCACCAGGTCACCTCGGCGCCCGGGTGCGCGGGCAGCTCGATCCGCGCGTCGGGGTGGGCCACCTCCACGAGGACCCGCAGCCGCGCGTCGTGGGGGAGCGCCTCGAGCAACACCGCGATGGCGGCCAGTGCCGTCTCGTCGCCCGCGATCACCAGGTCGCGCGCGTCGGGGTCGATCGTGTAGCCGCGGCCCGTGCCCGCCACCGCGACCGGGGCTCCCGGTGCGGCGGCGCCCGCCCATGTCGAGAGCGCGCCACCGTCGTGCAGCACGATGTCGACGTCCAGCTCGGCGTCCGCGCCGGCGGTCGGGTCCGTGGCCACCCGGCGAGGGGTCAGGCTCCGGATCGCTGGGCGGCTGCCGTCGTCGTACCGGAACTCGTTGCCGTTCCAGGCGGGCAGGTCGACCGCGTCGTCCCGGGGCACCAACAGGCGCACGCTGGCCGCGGGGAGCCCCTCCGGCAGGCCGGCCAGCTCCGGTCCGCCCAGGGTGACGCGGCGGAGGTGGGGCGACAGGTCCTCGCGGCGGCGGACCTCGACGCGCCGGAAGTGCGGCGGCTCCCGTCGCACGAGCGCTCGGGCCGGTGGCGCGTCGGGCGGCATCGGCGCAGCGTACGACCGTGCCATGCTGCACCCGTGGCCGATCGCAACGTCCTCGGCGGGGAGCTGGAGCCCTGCGGCACCGATCCGATGACCGGCTTCTTCCGCGATGGCTGCTGCAGCACGGGTCCCGAGGATCGCGGCAGCCACACGATCTGTGCGGTGGTGACCGCTGAGTTCCTCGAGCACCAGACGAGCATCGGCAACGACCTCAGCACGCCCGCACCGCAGTACCGGTTCCCGGGCCTGGTGCCCGGTGACCGCTGGTGCGTCACGGCCAGCAACTGGATGCGGGCCTACGACGCCGGCGTGGCGGCGCCGGTCGTGCTGGCCTGCACGCACGAGCGGGCTCTCGAGATCGTGCCGCTCTACGCCCTCCGCGAGCTCGCCGTCGACGTCCCGGCCGATCCCAGCACGCTCGACGACGGCTAGCCGTCGCTCAGAGCGCGAGCGCGAACGTGCGGGTGAAGCCGTCGGATCCGAGCTCGGCGAAGCCGAGGTGCTGGTAGAACCCGATGGCCCGCTGGTTGGCCTCGGCCACGCCGAGGTGCACGCCGGTCGACCCGCCGGCACGGAGCGCGTCGAACAGGGCATCCATCAGGCGCGTGCCCCAGCCGTGGCCCTGGACCTGCGGCAGCAGGTCGACGTGGAGGTGCGACGGGTAGGACGCCACCAGGTCGTCGGGCGCGGCCGGCGGGCCGTGCAGGTACCCGAGGAAGAGGCCGTCGAGGCCGTCGACGCCGGCGGGATCGGCGTGCCGGAGCCGGGCCTCGGGCCACCACTCGGCCTCGCACCGGGCCTCGAACGCGCGGGTGTCGAGCGCTCCGACCACGTAGGCCACGGCCCGGCCGGCCCCGTCGTCGAGCACGAACGCCCGCTCGGGCTCGAGGACCGCGTAGGGCACGACGAAGATGTCGCCCAGCAGGTAGGGGTCGGCGAGGAGCGCGGTCGCGTCCTCACCGGCGGCGCCGGTGCGCAGGCAGATCTCGTAGAGCGCGTCGAGGTCGCCGGGGGCGCACGGCCGGATCGCCGGCGCGGCGCCCACTAGGCCAGCGCGAAGCCCGGATAGCCCTCGCCCGCGACGAAGTCGCACTGCTCCGCGTAGGTGGCGAAGCCGGGCAGGGGCATGAACACCCGCGTCTTGCCGGGCACGTTGGCGCCGAGGTACCAGGAGTTGCAGGTGGGGAAGAGCGTGAACCCGGCGATCACGTTCACGTACTGCACCCAGTTCTCCTGGGCCTGCTCCTCCGCCTCGATCGTGGTGTGCCCGTGCTCGCGCAGGTAGGTGATGCAGTCACCGATCCACTCCACGTGCTGCTGGATCGACACCATCATGTTGGTCAGCACGGACGGCGAGCCCGGGCCGGTGATCGTGAAGAGGTTCGGGAAGCCCTTCACCCCGAGGCCGAGGTACGTGCGCGGGCCGGCCGCCCACGCCTCCTTGAGCGGGAGGCCGTCGCGACCGCGGATGTCCACGCGGAGCAGCGCACCGGTCATCGCGTCGAAGCCCGTGGCGAAGATGATGCTGTCGACGGTGTGCTCCTCGGCCGTCGTCCTGATGCCGTTCGCCGTGATGCGCTCGATGGGGGTCTCGTTGAGGTCGACCAGGCGCACATCGGCGCGGTTGAACGTCTCGTAGTAGCCGGTGTCGACGCAGAGCCGCTTGCACCCGACCACCTGCTTCGGCACGAGGCGCTCGGCCACCTCGGGGTCCTCCACCACCACGCGGATGCGTTCGCGGACGAACTCCGCCGCCTCCTCGTTGGCGTCGGGATCCAGCAGCAGGTCGGTGAACGCGGCGAGGAAGGGCAGGCCGCCATGGGCCCAGCGCTCCTCGAACCGGGCGCGGCGCTCCTCGGGGCTCACCGACAGCGTCGCCTGCTCGGGGTGGTCGAGCCAGGCGCCGAACGCGCTGGGCATCTGCCGGTTGGCCGCCCGGAACTCCGCGTAGTTGGCCTTCACCTTGGCCACCTCGTCGGGGTCGAGCGGACCGTTCCACGCCGGCACCGAGTAGGTGGGCGTGCGCTGGAACACCGTGAGGTGGGCGGCCTGCTCCGCGATGATCGGGATCGACTGCAGCGCCGACGACCCGGTGCCGATGATGCCCACGCGCTGGCCGCTGAAGTCGACGCCCTCGTGGGGCCACAGGCCGGTGTGGTAGGTGGGGCCCGCGAAGTCGTCCTTGCCGGGGATGTCCGGGGTGTTCGCCGCCGACAGGCACCCCGTGGCCATCACGAGGAACTGGGCGGTCACGTCGTGGCCGCCGTCGGTCTGCACCCGCCAGGTGCCGGTGGCCTCGTCGAAGGTCGCGGACGTCACCCGGGTGTCGAAGGTGATGTCGCGGCGCAGGTCGAAGCGGTCGGCCACGTGCTCCGCGTAGCGGAGGATCTCCGGCTGCGGCGCGTACCGCTCGGTCCACTCCCACTCCTGCTGGAGGTCCTCGTCGAAGCCGTAGGAGTACTCCATGCTCTCGATGTCGCACCGGGCGCCCGGGTAGCGGTTCCAGTACCAGGTCCCGCCGACGCCGCTGCCGGCCTCGAAGACCTGGGCGGTGAGCCCGAGCTGGCGGGCGCGGTGCAGCATGTACATCCCCGCGAACCCGGCGCCGACGACGACCACGTCACGATCCACGGCGCGACCGTAGATCAGGACCTGACCGACCGGTCAAGAAGCGTCGTGGCAGACTGCGCCTCGATCGTGCGGGGCGGCGCAGGGAGTGGGGCTGTGGGGCGGTTCTTCCGCTGGGTGTTCGGCGAGGACTGGGGCGTGCGGAGCATCGACGGCAACGCGCCGCCGAGCTCCGCCGAGAACCGCGATGCCGTGGCCCGCTTCGCCGTGGTGATGGCCGCGGGCCTCCTGCTCCTGGGCGCGGTGCTGCTGATCGGGGTCTGGACCGTCGGCTCGGACGTCCCGGACCTGCGCCTCGGGTGGGCGCTGGCCACGGCTCTGGCCGGCGTCCTCGTGCTGCTCCCGATGTGGTGGGTCTTCCACTCCCTGCCGGTCGCATATCTCCACCTCATCCCGCCGATCGCCTCGGGCATCACCGTGGTGGTGGGGCTGCAGCTCGGCCGCACCTTCGAGACCGACGTGGTGCTCGCCATCGTCATCATCGAGATCGTCGTGTCGGTGTCGATGCGCCTGCGCGCCGGGCTGGTGCACCTGACCCACATGGGCGCGGCCTACGGCTACCTCCTCGCCGAGTTCGACGCCTCCGTGCCGGTCGCGCGCTGGATCGCCACGATGGGCGGCGCCGGCATCGTGGCCGCCGTCGTCGAGTGGATGCTGGCTCGCACCAGGAGCCTCGCCTTCGCGGAGCGGCGGGCCTCGGCCGCCGCCGAGCTCGGCGCGGGTCGAGCTGGCCGAGCTCAACCGCACCCTCGAGGCCCGCGTCGCGGCGCAGGTCGCCGACCTCGACCGGCTGGGTGAGCTGCAGCGCTTCCTGCCCGCCCCGGTGGTCGACGCGGTCATGTCCGGCGATCCGCGGCTGCTCGAGCCGCACCGCGGCGAGATCGCCGTGCTCTTCTGCGACCTGCGCGGCTTCACGCCCTTCGTGGCCAGCTCGCAGCCCGAGGAGGTCCACGAGCTCCTCGACGCCTACTTCGAGGCGTTGGGGGAGCACGCGCAGCGGCACGGGGCCACGGTGGGCGCGTTCACGGGCGACGGGCTGATGGCGTTCTTCAACGACCCGCTGCCCGTCCCCGACCCGGCGCACCGCGCGGTGGCGCTGGCCCTGGACCTCCAGGGGCCCGTCCGGGACCTGCTCGAGCGGTGGCGGCACGTGGGCCACGACATCGGCTTCGGGGTGGGGATCGCGATGGGCTACGCCAACATCGGGATGATCGGGTTCGAGGGCCGGCGGGACTACACGGCGCTGGGCCCGGTCGTGAACCTCGCCGCCCGGCTGTGCGCCGAGGCGCCCGCCGACGGCGATCCTGCTCGACCCCCGGGCGTCGGTCGCGGTGGAGGACACCGTGGACCTGGGCGCACCGGTGCTGGTCCACCTGAAGGGGTTCGAGCGCACGGTCGAGGCCATCCCGGTGCTCGGGCGCCGCCGGTAGCGTCGTCGGCGTGGCCGTCGACGTCGAGCACTTCGCCACCCACGGGTGGGTGCTGACCCGCAGCCACGACCGGGTGGACGAGGTCCGGCGGTGGGTCGACGAGGTGGCCGCCTGGCCGGACGACGGCCCGTGGCTGCACCACCGCGAGCTCACCGACGCCGGCCCCGCGCTGTGCCGCTCGGAGAACTTCGTCCCGTTCCACGACGGCCTGCGCGAGCTGCTCACGACCGGGCCGATGCTCGACGCGGCCGCGGCGCTCCTGGGTGAGCCGGCCGTGCTCTACAAGGAGAAGATCAACTACAAGCTCCCGGGTGGCGCGGGGTACGCGCCCCACCAGGACGCGCCGGCGTACCGCTTCGTCGAGCGGCACGTCAGCTGCATGGTGGCGGTGGACGACGCGCTGGTGGGCAACGGGTGCCTGGAGGTCGCGTCGGGGCTCCACCACGAGCTGCTGCCGACGGACGACACCGGCTGCATCCGGGCCGACGTGGCGGCCTCCCTGGAGTGGGCACCGGTCGAGGTGCGGGCGGGCGAGACGCTGTGGTTCCACTCCCGCACGCCGCACCGCAGCGGACCGAACCCCGGGCCGACGCCCCGCCGCGGCGCTGTACCCGACCTACAACGCGCTGGCGGAGGGAGACCTGCGCGCCGCCTACTACGCGCAGAAGGCGGCGGAGCTGGCCGGAGCCGGTGACGGGTCACGCGTCGCGGTGTCGTTGATCGGTGACTTCCAGGGACGTCCCGTCCGGTGACCGCCGCCTCGGTCGACGAGTTGCTCGCGCTCTACGAGCGCTGGGGTCCCGAGCGCTACGACGAAGAGGTCACCCAGCTCGAGCACGCGCTGCAGACGGCCGCCCTGGCCCGGTCCGCCGGCGCCGCCGACGCAACGGTGGCCGCGAGCCTGCTGCACGACGTCGGCCACCTCCTCGAGCTGGCCGACGGACGGTTCCGCAGCGAGGTCGACCAGCGCCACGAGGCGCGCGGCGCCGCCTGGCTGGCACCGCTGTTCGGCGCGGCGGTCACGGCTCCCATCGCCCTGCACGTGCGGGCCAAGCGATACCTGTGCGCCGTCGACGAGGGGTACGCGGCCGCGCTGTCCGCGGGCTCGACCGCCAGCCTCGTCCGCCAGGGCGGCCCCATGGACGAGGCGGAGGCGACCGCCTTCCGGGAGCTGCCCGCCAGTGCGGGTGCGATCGCGCTCCGGCGGTGGGACGACGCCGCCAAGGTGCTGGACCTCGACGTCGGCGACCTCGACGGGTACCGGCCCCTCCTCGAGCGGCTCGCGCTCGGCTGAGGTCCGCAGCTCGGCGAGCACGCCGAAGTGGTCGCTCGGCCAGGTGCCGTCGATCGGCTCGTCGCCCACGACCCGGCACGACAGGGGTGCGCCCCGCCCGTCGTTGCGCCGCCATCCGGTGAGGACGTAGTCGATGCGGCGATCCTGCTCGTACTCGACCTCCGCGTACGGGTTGGCGTTCGACCACGTGCTGCCCGGGCCCTCGCACCCGGGCGCGGTCCAGGCGTCCCGGAAGACGAGCCCGGGCACCGGCACGGCTGCCTGGCCGGTCAGCATCCGCACCTCGTCGCTGTGCGGCTCCGCGTTCAGGTCGCCGCACACGACCGGCGGGAACGCCCGGGGGCGGTGGTCGGCGACCATGCGGCACAGCTCCGCCACCTGCAGCTGCCGCACCGAGCTGTGGTCGTGCCGCCAGCTCAGATGGGTGCTGTACACCTGGACGGGATCACGCGGCGCGTCGACCACGGCGAGCACCACCGACCGCTCCTCGTCGTTCTCGTCGCCGGCCGGCAGCGGAGCCGTGTCCGTCTCCTCGATCGGCCAGCGGGAGAGCACGGCGTTGCCGAAGCCCACCCCGTCCAGCTCCAGCCGGTGGGCCACGGCCACCTCGTACCCGAGCGCCTCACCGATGACGTGTGCGCTCGACGTGCCGTCGGCGACCCAGACCTCCTGGAGCGCGGCGACGTCGGGATCGAGGCGGCGGATCGTCTCGACGATGGCCGGCAGGCGCTTCTCCCAGGGCCCGAACCGCCACCAGAGGTTCCAGGTGAGGACGGTCAGCGAGTCCGGGGCGGGCACGCCCGCACCCTAGGGATCAACCGGCGAGCGCGCTCACCTCGGCGAACGCCTCCGCCATCAGCGCGACCAGGTGATCCGCGTCGGGGATGGCGACCGGGCAGCTGGTGATGCCGAGGTCGGCCCGGTCGCCCACGCTGCCCAGGATCAGGTTGAGCGCGGTCCACGACGCGCCCGCGAACGCCACCGTCCGCAGGTTCTCCACGCCGCCCAACCAGTACCCGGACGGGATGCCGTTCACGTTGGACACGCCCAGGTCGATGCCGGCCATCCGCTTGGCGGACGCCTTGCCGAACATCTTGGCGGGGCCGCGGTTGGCCAGCTTGCGCGACCAGTCGAGGATCTTGAGCATGTCGGCGTCGCCGCGGCCCGCGGCCGACACCTCGCGGCACGCGGCGACGGCCTTGGCCGCGTCGTCCTCGAACAGCGGCAGCCGGATCATGACCGCGGTGATGTCGTTGCCGCCGTAGCTGCCGTCGTCGGGCCGGGTGTTCATGGCCATCGTCGTCCGGATCTCGGGCACCTGCACGCCCTGCTCCCGGTGCCATCGGCCGAGCGCGAGCGACATCGCCGCGAGCAGCCCGTCGTTGACCGATCCGCCGGCGGCCCGGGCGCCTGCCCGGAGTGCCTTGATGTCCACCTCGAGCAGGTCGAGCCGCAGCTTGGTGGACTGCCGCTTGAGCTGCGGGCTCAGGGTCTCCGTGCCCGTCGAGGCGTTGAAGCGGCGCACCGCCGCGGCCAGCTCGCGCACCCGGCGGCCACCGGCCACCGGGTGGCGCACCACGAACCCGGCCCGCCGGGCGCCGCCGCGGCAGGAGCCCGGCGATCTTGCGGCCCTCGATGCCCCAGCCCTCGCGCCAGCTGGCGAACGCGGAGGTCTCGTCCGGCGGCTCGAGCTCGGGCATCTCGGGCATCGGCTCGTCCGGGCCCCACTGCAGGAACCTCTCCGCCATGCGCTTGCCGCCCTCGCCGTCGATGACGGTGTGGTGGATCTGCCCGATGGACACCATGCGCCCGCCCACCCCGTCGACCTCCACGTCGCGGAAGTAGACGAACCGCCACGGGGGACGGTCCCGGCGGCATGCGGTCCTCGCCCCACTCGGCGGCCCAGTCGAGGACGGCGCGCAGGCTCCCGTCCCCCGGGGCGGGCAGGTCGAACATGTGCTCCGTCAGGTCGAAGTCGGGCACGTCGACCCAGCGGGGCAGGGCGGTGGAGAGGAGGTCCCGCTTGAGCCGGCACCGCAGCGCGGGCAGGAGGCGGGACATGACCTCGGTGAGGTGCTCCACCGCGTCCTCGTCGGGGAACCCCCGGTCGTAGACGGTGAGCGAGAGGGGCGTGAACTCACCCGGCACCGCCTCGTCGACTCCGACGTACATCGCATCGGCGTCGTTGAGACGCCGCCAGCCCTGGGTCATGCGCGCTCAGCCCGCCAGCGCGGCCACTGCCGCGAAGCCCTCGGCGAGGCGCTCGACGAGGTGCTCCGGGTCGTGGATCGCGGCCGGGTCGGTCTCCATCCCGAGGTGTCCGGTGGGGCTGCCGCCCTGGAGGATCAGGCTCAGCGCGCTGGGACCGCCGATGTTGAAGGCCGTGCCGCGCAGGGTCTCCACCCCGCCCACCCACATGCGCCTCGAGATGCCGGGGACGTTCGAGATCTGGAGGTCGACGCCGGTCAGGGTCTTCTTCGACGCCGCCACCACGAGGCGGCGGGGCGCGCGGTTGGCCATGGCGCGGAGGCGGTCGATGACCCAGAGCACGTCGCGGTCGTCGCGGTGGGCGCGGGACACCTCGCCGCAGGCCTTCACGGCCGTGGCGGCGTCCTCGCAGAGGGGGAGCCCGAGCATGACGCCGATCACCTCGTTGCCCGCGTGGCCCTGCTTCTCGGTGCGGGTGTTGATGGCCATCGCGGTGCGCAGCTCGTGCACCACGACCCCCCGGTCATGGTGGTACTGGTGCAGCGCCACGGAGATCGCGGCCATGAAGCCGTCGTTGACGGTGCCACCCACCGCCCTGGCACCGGTCTTCAGTGCGGTGATGTCGACCGGCAGGATGTCGAACCGCATCGCGTCGGAGCGGCGCCGCAGCACCCAGCTGTGGGGGACCTGGCTCTGGTGCGAGGTCATGCGCCGCAGCGCGCCGGCCAGCTCCCGCGCCCGTCGCGCGCCGGCGCGGGGATCGGAGGCCGCCCACTTCAGGCGGGCCTTCGTGTTGCGCAGGAGCTCGGCCGCCTTGACGCCCTCGAGGGCCCACCCCTCCTTCCAGCGCTCCCAGGCGGTGCTGGTGTCGGGCGGGACGGGCGGGGGCATGGCGGGCAGGGGGGCATCGGGGGCGAACTGGAGGAACTGCTCGGCCAGGCGGGTGGCGCCGGCGCCGTCGATGACGGCGTGGTGCGTCTGCGACACCGACACCATGCGCCCGGGGACGCCGTCCACGGTCACGTTCTCGAAGTAGACGGCCCGCCACGGGGGCCGGTCCAGCGGCATGGGCATCCGGGCCCACTGGGCGGCGAAGTCGAGGATGGCCCGCATGCTCCCGTCGCCGGGCGGGGGCAGGGTGACGTACTGCTCGGCGGGGTCGAAGCCGGGGACGTCGACCCAGCGGGGGAGCGCGGGCGACAGGCGGTCGGTGACGATGCGGCGGCGGGAGGCCGGCAGCAGGCGGCTCTGGACCTCCTGCAGGTAGGCCATGACCTCGTCGTCGTCGAAGGCCCGCTCGTGGACGGTCACGCCCACGGGTGCGTACGGCACCTCGTCCGGGTTCGAGAGCCGGAGGAACATCGCATCGGCCTCGTTGAGGCGCTGCGGGAAGTCGTCCTTCGAGCGGGTCATGGTGCCAGGGCCGCCACTTCTGGGAAATCCGCCACGGCGGAACGCTAGCCAGCCTGGATGCGGGGGAACGTGCACTCGGCGTGCCATTTTCCAGGCACACCGAGTGCACGTGAACCCGGGGTCACGTCGTCTGCTTGACCGAGGTGGCGGACTGGCTGCCGATGCCCGTGGCGTCGCCGGTGAGGACCAGCACGAACCCGTCGGACCAGCTGTCGATGTCCGACACGTTGCTGGCCAGGAGGCCGAAGGACACCTGGACCACGATCTCCGCGTTGAGCGAGCCGTTGCCCACCTCGCCGTTCAGGCCGGTGTTGGCGAGGCCGATGCCGGCGTTCAGGACCGGGGCGCTCTGGAACACGAGGGCGGGGCCGTTCGGGTCGACGTGCGCCCCTTGCTCGACCTCCGTCGCGGAGAGGTTGCCGATCCCGGTGGCGTTGCCGGTCTGGATGCCGACGGTGCCGTTGGAGCTGTTCTTGGTGGAGGCGTTGTTGCTGGCGATCACGCCGAACGCGCCCTGGAGGTTGACCGCCAGGTTGTTCGACAGGTTGCCGGCCGCCCCGTTGAGGCCGCTGTTGGCGAGGCCGAGGCCCACGTTCGCCACGTCGGCGTCCTGCACGACGATCGCCGGCCCGGCGCCGTCGCCGCCGTCCGCGGCCTGCTTGACCGAGGTGGACGACCAGTTGCCGATGCCCGTGGCATCGCCGGTCTTGATCGAGGCGGTGCCGTCGGAGGTGTTCGAGGCGTCGCACTGGTTGCTGGCCACGAAGCCGACGGCCAGCTGGCCGCAGACCGCCAGGTTGTTGGAGCCGTTGCCCACCGCGCCGTTCAGGCCGCTGTTGCCCACGCCGATGCCGGCGTTGGTGACATCGCTGTCCTGCACGGTGACCGTGAGGCCGGGATCGCTCCCGCCGTGCTTGGACTGCTGGACCTCGGTGCTCGACTGGTTGCCGACGCCCGTGGCGTCACCGGTCTCGATGCTGGCGGTGCCGTCGGACGTGTTCGAGGTGTTGCACTGGTTGCTGGCCACGAAGCCGGCGGCCGCCTGGCCGCACGCTGCGACGTTGTTGGAGGCGTTGCCCACGGCGACGTTGCCGCCGCTGTTGGCCACACCGACGCCGGCGTTGGTGACCTCGGCGTCCTGGACGGTCACGTCGTCCGCCGAGGCGGTCTCCGCGGCGGCGAAGGTCAGGGCGACGCCGCCGCCGACCGTGAGGAGTGCGAGCTTGGCAGCCCGCCAACGTGCCGGGTGCGGCGACGATGAAGTCTTCTCGGACATCCGTGTCTTCTCCTTGGTGCGTGGGACGGTGTCGCAGGTGAGAGGCACCGGAGCCGGTGGCCCTTGCAGATTTTTGCAAAACTAGAACAAGTTCTAGTTTTGTGGTAGGGTCCTTCCGTTCCCTCGATGGCCCCCGTAGGAGGCAGATCCCCATGGAGTTCGGCGTCTTCGCCCAGCTGTTCGTGCCGAAGTTCGAGCGGGCGGCCGACCCGCTGGCCGAGCACAAGCGGATCATGCGCAACGTCGAGATCGCCAAGGCGGCCGACCAGAACGCCTTCAAGTACGTCTGGTGCCCGCAGCACCACTTCCTGGACGAGTACTCGCACATGCCCGGGCCCGAGGCGTTCCTCGGTCACTGCTCGGCCCTCACCGAGCGGGTCCACCTGGGCAGTGCCATCTTCAACCTCACACCGCCGGTGAACAAGCCCGTCCGCATCGCCGAGAACGTGGCCCTGCTCGACCACCTGACGAACAACCGGTTCGAGTTCGGCACCGGGCGGGGCAGCTCCACCACCGAGGTCAACGGCTTCGACATCGCCGACATCGAGGAGACGAAGGCGATGTGGCGGGAGGCGATCTCCGAGATCCCGAAGATGTGGAAGCACGGCACCTACAGCTACGAGGGCACCTACTTCCGGGTGCCCGAGCGCGAGGTGTTCCCGAAGCCCAACGGCCCGTCGCACCCCGCGATGTGGGTGGCCGCCGGCTCGCCGGGCACCTTCAGCGAGGCGGGTGAGCTCGGGCTCGGCGCCTTCTGCTTCTCCACCGGCTCACCCGATCGCCTGCAGGTCCTCGTCAACAACTACAAGGGCGAGATCGGCAACGCCACGCCCGTCGGCGACTACGTCAACGACAACATCATGGGCGTGACCAACATGCTCTGCATGGAGGACCGGAAGAAGGCCTTCGAGGTCGCCTCCAACATGGGCATGAACTACTACACGAGCCTCATGTACCACTGGCTCGACAACATCCCGAAGCCCGACGGGCTGCCGGAGTGGCCCGAGGCGCTCCCCGAGCCCACGCCGGAGCTGGTCGAGAAGATGACCAACGCCGGCCTCGTCATCGTCGGCGACCCCGACGACTGCGTGACCGGGGTCCAGCGCTGGGTCGACGTCGGCTTCGACCAGCTGACCTTCAGCCCGACCACGAACACCCTGCCGACCGAGGTGGTCGTGCAGTCGATGGAGCTGTTCGGCCGGGAGGTCATCCCGCAGTTCGACAAGGACCCCGTGCACTCCACCACCCGCTACCGCGAGGCCGCGGGTGGCGCTCCCGCCTGACCTCCAGGCCCTCGCGGCGGAGGTCTCGAACTGGGGCCGGTGGGGTGACGACGACGAGCTGGGCACGCTCAACCTGATCGACGCCGCCGCCGTGGCCCGTGGGGTGGCCGCGGCGCGGACCGGCGTGCGCATCCCGCTCGCCATCCGGCTCGACGCCAACGGGCCGCAGCTGGGCAACGTGCCGGGGCGGACCAACCCGCTCCACACGATGGTCGCGATCAACCAGACGTACACCGGCGACGTCGGCGACGCCTGCTTCAACGACGACACGATCTCGATGGGCCTGCAAGCCGCGACGCACTGGGACGCGCTCGCTCACGTGGGGTACGACGGTCTGCTCTACAACGGCTTCCCGGCGTCATCCGTCACGGCCGACCGGTGCGCCACCCGCTGCGGGATCCACCGCGTCACGTCGCTCGTGAGCCGCGGGATCCTGCTCGACGTGGCGCGCGCCAAGGGCGTCGACCTGCTCGAGCTGGGCTACCCGATCACGGAGGCAGACCTCGAGGCCGCCGTCGAGCTGGCCCGCGTCCGCCCTGAGCCGGGCGACGTGGTGCTCGTTCGGACCGGCAAGATGCGCCTGCTCAAGGCGCGGGACCGGCAGACCTACACGCTCGGGGACACCCCTGGGCTCACCACGGGCACGATCCCGTGGTTCCGCCGGCATGACGTGGCCGCCGTGGCGACCGACAACTTCACCTTCGAGGTGTACCCCGGCGAGGACCCGGCGGTCCTGTTCCCGGTCCACATGATCCAGCTGCGGGACATGGGGCTCACCCAGGGGCAGAACTTCGACCTCGAGGCGCTGGGCGAGCACTGCGCGGCCGACGGGGTCTACGAGATGCTCCTCGTCGCCAACCCCGAGCCCGTGACCGGGGGCACCGGTGCCCCGACGGCGCCGGTCGCCATCAAGTAGCGACCGGTGACCGTCGGGGTCGGTGCGGCTGGGTCACGTGCAGGACGAACCGACGAACAGGCCGCTCTCGTCCTTGAGCGCGGTGACGGTGCCGCCGTCGTCCTTGCACTCCTGCGCCCACTTGGTGCAGTTGGAGCTGATCTTGCAGAACGTCCCCTTGCCACCGGTGGTGGGGCGCGGGGCGGAGGTGAAGCCGCCGATGGTGCCGGCTTCCGCGACACCGGAGGCGCCGAGGACCAGGCCGCCGGTGACCGCGAGCATTGCGATGCTGCGCGTGAGCTTCTTCATGATGGGGTGTTCCCTCCTGTGGGGTGTGGCTGCGACGCACGGTGCGTCGCCGTCGTAGGAGTCGGGCACCGCCCCAGGCCTTGCAACTCGCGACGGGATTTCCGCTAGCAAGGACCCCCATGGCCGTCGCCCCGCCCGCCTCGTTCAACTTCGCCGACGTGTGGGAGATGGTCGTCGACGCGCTCGGTGACCGCGACGCGTTCGTGTGCGGCCCCCACCGCCGCACGTACGCGCAGCTCGACGAGCAGGCGAACCGGCTGGCCCACCACCTCCTCGCCCAGGGGGTCGCGCCGGGTGAGCACCTCGGCCTGTACCTCGAGAACTGCCCCGAGTACCTCGAGGCCATGCTGGCCTGCTTCAAGATCCGGGCGGTCCCGATCAACGTGAACTACCGGTACGTGGCCGGCGAGCTGCGGTACCTGCTCGACAACTGCGACGCGGTGGGCGTGCTGCACGCCCCGCACCACACCGACGTGCTGGCCGAGGTGCTGCCGGAGCTGCCGAAGGTGCGCTGGACGCTCACGACCGGCCCCGACTACGACGCCGCGGTCGCGGCGGCCCCTGCCGGGCGGCCGCCGCACCCGGGCCGCTCGGGCGACGACCACTACGTCATCTACACGGGCGGCACGACGGGCCTGCCCAAGGGCGTGGTGTGGCGCCAGGAGGACGCCTTCTTCGCGTGCCTCGGCGGGGGTGACGCCATGCGCATCCGGGGCGAGGTCACGTCACCGGCGGAGATGGTCGACCGCATCGGCGACGGCATGACCTACCTGGCCGTGGCCCCGCTCATCCACGCCGCCGCGCAGTGGACGTCGTTCATGTGGTTCTTCGCCGGCGGCAAGGTCGTGCTGATGCAGGGGTCGCTCGACCCCGAGGCGGTGTGGTCGGCGGTCGAGGCGGAGGGGGTCAACGCCCTCACCGTCGTGGGCGACGCGGTGGCCAAGCCGCTGCTGGACGCCTGGGACGCGCACCCGGGTCGGTGGGACATCTCGAGCCTGTACGCCTTCTCGAACGGCGGCGCGCCGATGTCGGCAGGGTGCAAGGCGCGCATCCTCGAGACCTTCCCCACCTTCCTCGTGAACGACGGCTTCGGGTCCTCCGAGGCCGGCATCCAAGGCTCGTCGCGCCTCGCGGCCGGCGACGCGCCCACCGCCGCGGCCGCGCACGTGCGCTTCTCCACCGACGGCCAGAAGCCGCTGCTCGTGCTCGACGACGACGACCGGCCGGTCGAGCCGGGCTCGGGTGTCGTGGGCCGGATCGTGACCGGCGGGCGCCTGCCCCTCGGCTACTACAACGACCCGGAGAAGACGGCCGCCACCTTCGTCGAGGTGGCGGGGGAGCGCTACCTCGTGACGGGTGACCTCGCCACCGTCGCCGCCGACGGCACGGTCGACCTGCTCGGTCGCGGCTCGACGTCGATCAACACCGGTGGGGAGAAGGTGCACCCCGAGGAGGTCGAGGGCGTGCTCCACGCGCATCCGGCGGTGGCCGACGTGCTCGTGGTGGGTGTGCCCGACGAGCGTTGGGGCAGCGCGGTCACCGCCGTGGTGCAGCCCGCCTTGGGAGCCACCGTCGAGCTGGCCGACCTCGCGGAGCACTGCCGCGGCCAGCTGGCCGGGTACAAGGTCCCCAAGCACCTCGTCGTGGTCGACCGCCTGGTGCGCTCGCCGTCGGGCAAGGCCGACTACCGCTGGGCGGCCGAGCACGCCGCTGCCGCCGTCGGGCCCAGCTAGCGCGTGCGCACGCGGGCCTGCCACGGACCCACGATCGGCAACGGGCACAGCGCGGTCGCGGCCCGCACGAGCCACCGCAGCACGTCCTCGACCGGCGCGTCGTAGGTCCGGAGCACGAGCCCCCGCTTCGGGTGCTCGTTCACCACGTACCACTCCTCGGGCACCGCGCAGCCCCGCTCGCCGAGGGTCCGCACCACGCGCTGGCCGGCCGCGTGCTGGAGGCCGACCTCACCCGGGGTCCACGTGGCGAGGGGCACCACCGGTCCGCTGTTGCCGAACAGCTGTCCGAGGACGGACCGTGGCGGCACCTCGTCCTCGTCGACGCCGGGCGAGAGGTTCGCGAACACGGCCGCGTCGAGGTGCGGCCAGCAGGGGAGCGACGTCGCCGTCGGGGAGCTCCACGGTCACGTCCGGCATCACCCGACCGTATCGGGCGACCTGCTCCTACCCTGGCCCGATGACCGCCGCGCCCCCGTCGTCGACGCGCCCGCGCGGCGCCCGGCGCTCGGGATGGCCTCCGCGGTGCTCGCGGTCGTGGTCTGGGGCACCTCGTCGGTGCTCATCAAGGAGGTCGACGGGCTCAACGGCGTGGCCATCTCCGCCTACCGGCTGTGGATCGGGGCCGTGCTCACGACCGCCGTGTTCCTCCTCGCCCGCGGCCGCCTCACCTGGCGACTGCTCCGGATCTCGCTGCCGGGGGCGGTGGCGTTCGGTGCCGACATCGTCCTGTTCTTCACCGCGGTGCAGCACACCAGCGTGGTCAACGCCACCATCATCGGCGCGCTCCAGCCCCTGCTCCTGCTGGGGATCGCGGGACCGATGTTCGGCGAGTGGCCCCGCTGGGTCGACGGCCTCCTCGGGCTCGTGGCCGTGGGCGGCGCGGCCGTCGTCGTGGCCGGGGGTGACGCGGGCGGCGCCTCCAGCGCGCAGGGCGACCTGCTGGCCGTCGGCGCGCTCGTGGCCTGGTCGGCGTACTTCGTGGCGTCGAAGACGGCCCGGACCGAGCTGACGAGCCTCGAGTACCTCACCGGCCTGTCGATCGGCTCCGCGGTGCTGATCATCCCGGTGCCGTTCCTGCTGGGTGAGCCCCTCGGCTCGCCGACGGCGGAGGCGTGGGGGCTGATCGCGACGATCGCGATCGTCAACGGCGCGCTGGGCCACTTCCTCATGAACTGGGCCCACGCCCACGTGCCCCTCGTGGCCACCTCGCTGCTCACCCTGGCCATCCCCGTGATCTCCGCCGCGGTGGCGGCGGTGCTCCTCGACGAGACGCTCGTGCTCGTGCAGCTGCTGGGGATGGTCGTGGTCGTCGCGGCCCTCGCGGTCGTCGCGGTCAACACCGCGCGGCGCCGGCCCGACGACGCCGCGCGGGAGCTCGAGGCCACGATCGTGCTGCAGGAGCCCTAGGTTCCAGGACATGGACGTGTCGTCGGCGTTGCGCGAGGCGCTCGAGCTCCAGGTGCTGGAGGAGGCGCCGGAGCAGGCGGCCACGGTGCTGGGCGGCGCGGTGGCCGAGCACGGCGCCGTGGCCGTGGCCTCTGTGCTCCTGGACGCGGCGTCCGTGGCGCTGCGCCGCATGGTGGCCGCCACCGACGAGGCCTACGACCTGGCCGAGCTGCTCGCCCGTCTCGCCCTCGACGGCGCGGTGCCCGAGCAGCGGCTCGAGCTGCTGACGGAGATCCTCACCGCCGCAGCCGCGACGGCGGGGGGCATCCGGCCCCCGACCGACGCGCTGCACGGCCGCCTGGGGGAGCAGGACCTGCTCTTCGGCGCCTGGCTCGGGCTGCTCACCGCGCTGCGGGTGGCGTCGCTCGCGATGGAGATCACCGAGACCGAGCTGCTCGAGGACGTGCTGCTCATCGTCGACGCGCAAGCCTGAGCTGTCAGCCCGCGAGGGCGAGCAGCGCGGCGGCGGTGGCGGCCTTGTGGTCCGCGGTCCAGGGTGCGCCGAGCTCCTTGCGGAGTGCCGCGAGGCGCTCGACGAGGAGTCCCGGGGCCGTGCCGATCAGGGGCGCGACCTGCTCCGCCGTCTTCTTCGGTGGGGCCAGCGTGGCGGGCAGGCCCACGGCGTCGGCGGCGTCGAGCAGCGCGGAGAGGTAGAGGTCGCCCTCGCCTGCGTGCAGGAGCATGTGCTTGGCGAGGATCGTGACCAGGTCGTCGGGCAGCTCGTGGGGATGTCCGACGACGCCCACCCCCACCAGGCGCCCCGCGGCGGCCGCCACCTCGGCGAGGCCGGCCAGCACCTGCCCGGCCGTGCGGTCGACGGCGGCGCCGGTCTCGGCCAGGTGCCGCTCGGCCTTCTCGACGGGCCAGTCCTGCACGAGGTGGTAGGCGAAGCGCTCCACGCCCTCGGGCACGAGCTCCACCCGATCGCGGTGGACGACGCCGGCGCGGTGGCGTCGCCGCCGACCACGACGGCGATGGCCCAGCCGGTGTGCGGTGCGAGGCCGATGGCGACGTCCACGCGCGTGACGCTACGCGGGGGCTACGTCAGGATCTGTCAGCCATGGGAGATCGCTAGTATCTGACGGGTCGTCAGATCGGGACCGGAGGAGCAGCACATGCCGAACGTGGACGGGGGCAACCTCTGGGAGCTCGTCGAGCGCCGCGCCGCGGCCACGCCCGATCAGCTGGCTGCCGTCGACGAGGACGGGCGCACGCTCACGTGGGCCGAGGCGAAGGCCGGCGCGGAGCACGCGGCGGCGGGGCTCCAGCGCATGGGGATCGGCGAGGGCGACGTCGTGTCCTGGCAGCTGCCCACCTGGCTGGAGTCGAAGCTCCTCGTGCTGGCGCTCGCACGGCTCGGGGCCATCCAGAACCCGATGCTCCCGATCTACCGGGAGCGCGAGGTCGGGTTCGTCACCCGCCAGGCCCGGTCGAAGCTGTTCATCGTCCCGTCCACCTGGTCCGGGTTCGACTTCGAGGCGATGGCGCGCGGGATCGCGCAGTCGATCGCCGACGAGGGCGGGCAGGCCATGCAGGTGCTGGTCGCGGACAAGGCACTGCCCCAGGGCGACCCCTCGACGCTGCCCCCGCCGCCCGATCCGGCCCAGGAGCCGGTGCGCTGGTACTTCTACACGTCCGGCACCACGGCGGACCCCAAGGGCGCGCAGCACACCGACCGCACGATCCTCGCCGGCTCCATCGGGATGAGCGAGCGCCTCGCCTGCACGTCGGACGACGTCAACGCCGTGGTGTTCCCCTTCACCCACATCGGCGGCATCGGCTGGTTGTTCAGCGCCCTCGTCTACGGCTTCCCGACCGTGTACATCGAGCGCTTCGACCCGGCCAAGACCGTCGAGATGATCCAGCGCCACAACGTCACGATGGCGGGCGCAGGGACCCCCTTCCACATGGCGTACCTCGCCGCGCAGCGGGCACTGCCGGAGGGGGAGGACCTGTTCCCCTCGGTCCGCGTCTACTGCGGGGGCGGCGCGCCGAAGCCGCCGCAGCTGTTCTACGACGTGAAGTCCGAGATGAGCGGCGGCCGCAGCGCCGGCATCGTGTCGGGCTACGGGCTGACGGAGTCGCCGATCATCGCCATGGGCAGCGTCCACGACACCGAGGAGCAGCTCGCGCACACCGAGGGCAGGGCCTCTGGGGGCGCCCAGCTCCGCGTCGTCACGCTGGAGGGCAAGGAGGCCGGGATCGGCGAGGAGGGCGAGATCCGCGCCAAGGCACCGCAGCTGATGAAGGGGTACCTGGACAGCTCGCTCGACGCGGAGGCGTTCGACGAGGACGGGTGGTTCAAGACCGGGGACCTCGGGCGCATCGACGCCGAGGGCATGGTCACGATCACCGGGCGCGTGAAGGACATCATCATCCGGAACATGGAGAACGTGTCCGCCAAGGAGGTGGAGGACGTCCTCTTCACCCATCCCGGCATTGCCGACGTCGCCGTGATCGGCGTGCCCGATCCGAAGACCGGCGAGCGCGTGTGCGCGGTCGTCGTCCCGAAGGAGGGCGCCGAGGTCACCTTCGAGTCGATGGTGGCGCACTGCCGGGAGCAGGGCCTGATGACGCAGAAGCTCCCCGAGCGGCTGGAGGTCGTCGAGGCGCTGCCCCGCAACCCCACCGGCAAGATCCTCAAGTTCGAGCTGAAGGAGAGGTTCTCATGACACTCCTGGACGGCAAGGTCGCGATCGTCACCGGTGCCGGGCACGGCATCGGACGGGCGCACGCGCTCGAGCTCGCCAAGCACGGCGCCAGCGTCGTGGTCAACGACCTCGGCACGTCCGTGAGCGGCGACGGGGCCGACCAGAAGGCCGCCGACCTGACCGTCGACCTGATCAAGGAGCGGGGCGGCGAGGCCGTGGCCAGCTACGACGACGTGGCCGACTACGCGGGCGCCGGGCGCATGGTGGCCGTGGCCGTCGACACCTACGGCAAGCTCGACGTCCTGGTGAACAACGCCGGCATCGTGCGCGACACCGCCATCTGGAACATGGGCGAGGAGGACTTCGACGCCGTGATCCGCGTGCACCTCAAGGGCACGTGGGCGCCGTCGCACCACGCGGCGCGCCACTGGCGGGAGCGGGCCAAGGCCGGCGAGGTGTTCACGGGCCGCGTCATCAACACGACCTCCGGCGCCGGCCTGGTCGGCAACTTCGGACAGACCAACTACGCCACCGCGAAGGCGGGCATCGCGGGCTTCACGCAGACCCTGTCGCTCGAGCTCTACAAGCTCGGCGTCACGGTGAACGCGGTCGGGCCGGCGGCGGCCACCCGCATCACGGGCACGATGCCCGGTGCGCCCGCCGTCATCGAGGCCGACGACGTGCCCGAGGACGAGTGGAACCGCATGGACCCGGCGGTCTCCTCGCCCCTCGTGGCCTGGCTCGCCTCCGACGAGAGCCAGCTGGTCACCGGTCAGGTGATCCGCGCCGTCGCGGAGGACATCGTCTGGATGGAGGGCTGGAGCGAGGGCCCGTCGATCTCCAACGGCGGCACGCGCTGGGACGCCGAGAAGCTCGGCCAGCAGCTCGCCACCGACGTCTTCAAGACCCGCACCCCGGGCCTCCGCTACTGAGCGAGCGCCTCGGGATCCTCGTCGGGCCCGACGTGGTCCGCGACGGCGCGGTCGCGGGGCTGCACGCGTTCGCGGACGCGGTCGGGTGCGGGGTCGTCAACACGTGGGGCGCGAAGGGCGTGTTCGTGTGGGACGACCCGCGGCACTTCGGCACCGCCGGGCTCCAGGCGCGCGACTTCGAGCTGGCCGGCCTCGGCGACGTCGACGTGCTCGTCACGAGCGGGCTGGATCCGGCCGAGGTCACGAGCGAGCCGTGGGCGGGCCGGGCAGAGGTCGTCGACATCGCGCCGCGCGAGCTCGCGAGCGCCGCGACGAGCCGCTCGTGGCCGGCGGGATCGCTCGAGCGGCCTGCCCTGTACACGGAGCTCGCCGCCGCGTGCGGCCCGCTCTACGCGACCGACGGCAGTGCTCCCGCACGCGCCGCCGCGCTGGCCGCGTCGCTCCCCGAGGGCGGGCTCGTCGTGGCGGAGCCCGGCCTCGTCGGCTTCTGGGTGGCGCGCACGTTCCCGACCAGCGTGCCCGGCAGCGTCGTCGTCCCCGCCGCGGGCGGACCCGAGGCCGCGCACGCGCTCGCGCTCGCCGCCGCCCGCGCCGGCCGCACCGTCACCCTGGTCGCGCACGAGGCCGCCGACATCGCTGCCGGCGGCCTCGTCCTGGAGGTCTGGGGTGATGGCTCCGTCGATCTCGATCCGGCGCCGCTCGTGGCGGTCGCGGGCGAGATCGTCGCCTGGCGCTAGCGGTACCCGAGCTTGCGGGTGCAGGCGGGCCACTGGCTCCAGCCGGCGCGGGCCTGGAGGCGCTTGCCCATCTCGATCTGCACCTCGCGGCTGTTCTGGTGCGGCAGGCCGGTGCCACCGACGCCGCGCCAGGTCCGGGCGGAGAACTGGAGGCCGCCGTAGTACCCGTTGCCGGTGTTGATGTACCAGTTGCCGCCGGCCTCGCACTGGGCGAGGCGGTCCCAGGTGACGGGATCGTTCGGATCGCCGTAGGCGAGCGCGGGGGGCGGCGGCGGGACCGTCGTGGGCGGCGGGGCGGTCGTCGTGGGGGCCGGGACCGTGGTGGTGGGAGCCACTGGGGCCTGGGCGGTGCCGGCGGGGTCCTGGAGGGCCTGGGAGCCGAGGTCGGCGACCGCGGCGGTGGCGCTGTCGAACCGGACCGCGGGGCTGGCGGCCTGGGCGTGGATCGCGTCCCGGGAGGCGATCTCCTGGGCGGCGGCGAGCTCGCCGGTGGAGCCGCCGAAGGTGGCGGCCACGAGGACGACCGGCGCGGCGACCGCCGAGAGGGCGGCGGCGCTGGTCAGCAGGGCTCGTCGGGCGGGGCGCGACGAGCTGGTGGTACTCGGGGGGTGGTCCACTCCGGATCTCCTTGGGGGGGAGCGCGCGGCGGGGTGAACGGAGGGGCTTCGGGGGGAAACGCAGCTCACCCTGGGGGGGTCTGGGGACCGCGCGCGGGCGGGCTGGTGGGTTTCGAAAGCGTTGCATTTTGCGACACCCAATCGCAACATGCAGGCATGTGATTTGCGTCATACCCCAAGCGCCCGGGGCGTCCCGCCGTGTCCGGGATTGCCCTTTTTGGGCCGCTGACCAGGGGATTCGCGGTGCTAGCTGGGGGCTAGCAGATCGGTCGAGGGGCCAGGCTACCGGTTCCGCGGCAGTCCGAGGCCGCGGCCGGCGATGATCTCCCGCTGGACCTCGCTCGAGCCCCCGTAGATCGTCGTCACGACCGCGTGCCGGAAGGCGTGCTCCACCAGGCCGTCGAGCACCGTCCCGGGCTCGCCCATGGGCACCAGGCCCTCCGGCCCGAGGAGGTCGAGCAGCTCGGACGCGGCCCGCACGAAGGCCTCCGTGATGTGGAGCTTGGCCATCGAGCCCTCGACCTGGGGCAGGGCGCCCTGGGAGGCCAGCCAGGCCGACCGGAACAGCAGGAGGCGCCCGACCTCGAGCTCGGTCGACCAGCGGGCCAGGACCTCCTGCACGGCGTGCTCGTGGAAGCGGAGCGCCCCGCCGTCGCCCTCGGTCGCGAGGGCCCACCGGGCCATCGACTCGACGAGGTTGTTCGGCTCGCCCCAGTTGGCCGAGTTCCGCTCGTACACGAGGGCGGCGTGCATCACGCTCCACCCGTCGTCGACGTCGCCGACGCGGCACGAGTCCGGCACGTGCACGTCGCTGTAGAAGGTGATGTTCGTGCGCTCGCCGCCCATCGTCTCGACGGGCGTGATCTCGATGCCCGGCGTGTCCATCGGCACCAGGAACATCGTGAGGCCCTTGTGCTTCGGTGCCTCGAGGTTCGAGCGGCACAGCAGGAAGACGTAGTGGGCCTCGTGCGCCATGGTCGTGAACATCTTCTGGCCCTCGATGACCCAGCCGTCCCCATCGCGCACGGCGCGGGTGGCGACCGCCGCGACGTCGGAGCCGGCGTCGGGCTCGCTGTAGCCGAGGCAGCACATGACCTCGCCGGCGAGGATGCGGGGCACGATCTCCGCCCGCTGCTGCTCGGTGCCCCGGAGCAGGAGGGTGGCGCCGACCATCGCCGCGATGGACTGCCCGTCGATCGGCGCGCCCGCGCCGAACAGCTCCTGGTTCAACACAGTCTGGTCGATGGCGCTGCGCCCCAGCCCGCCGACCTCCACGGGCCACCCCGCCGCGAGGTAGCCGCGCTGCGCACAGCGCCTTGTGGAAGCCCCAGTCGTGCATCGTGCCGGACGTGAGCGCACCCACGACCACGTCCCGCGTGAGGTGCCCGTCGATGAACGCGCGCACCTCGGTGCGGAACGCCTCGGTCTCCGGATCGAACCGGAAGTCCATCCCCGGTCGCGTGGGGCGGGCGGTCGCGGCCGTCGCGATCTCCTCCGCCGACGGTCCGACGGCCCACTTGCGGGTCGCGATCTCGTGCAGCTGCTCGCGGGGTCGCCGCGGACCAGCCGGGTGGCCTTGGCCCGGCGCACGTGCAGCTGCACCGCGTACTCGAGCATGAAGCCGTACCCGCCGTGCACGTGGAGGCTGAACCCGGCGGCCTCCTCGGCCACCTGCCCGCAGTACCACCCGGCCTGGGCCACCAGCTGCGGGGCCCGCGGGTCGCCCTCGTCGAGCGCCCAGATGGCCTCGTAGGCGAGCAGCCGGGCTCCGTCGACGCGGGTGTGCAGGTCGGCGAAGCGGTGCTGGAGGACCTGGAAGCTGCCGATCGGGACGCCGAACTGGTGGCGGTCCTTCGCGTACTGCAGGCCGACGTCGAACGTGGTCCGGGCGAGCCCGGCCTGGGCCACGGCGGTCAGCGCGACCCACTCGTCGTCCGCCGTCCGGTGGGCCGCGATCGAGTCCGGCCCCTCGAGGAGGGTCGTCCCACCCGTCACGTCGACGTCGGCGACGGCGAGCCCGGCCAGCGTGGGCCGTGCGGTGGCTGCCGGGTCCGTCACGAGCACCAGGCGGTCGCCTTCGAAGGCGACGACGACGGTGGCGGCAGCGGCGCCCGCCACGAGGCGGGCCACGCCGTCCTCGGCGGCGTGCAAGGCCAGCGTGGCCGGCGCGCCGTCGACGATGGCGGCCAGCGCGGCGGCCGCCGCGTCGCCCGGGATGCGGGCGAGCAGGCGGGCGACGACCGCGGTCTCGACCAGCGGCACCGACCCCAGGTGTGCTCCGTGGACCTCCACCGCGGCGGCGAGGTCGGTCAGCGACGCCCCGGCGCCGCCGGCCGCCTCCGGCACCGCCATCGTGGGCAGGCCCATGCCGCTCACGGCGGCCCACAGGAGCGGATCGAACCCGGCGGGCTCGACCTCGCGCACCCGCTCGGGGTCGGACTCCTTCGCGTAGAGGCGCTGGCACGCCTCGCGGAGGGCGTCCTGATCGGCGGTGAAGGAGAGGTCCATGCGGCGGGCGAGGAGGCGGTCGGCCCGTTTCTGACGGGTCGTCAGACATTGTGACATCATCTCCGACCCATGGCCGAACTCCCGCCCGGGGCCGACACGCTGTTCCTGCACGAGGTGATCGACATCGTCGGCCGAGGCGGACGGGCCTACATGGAGCACACGCGCGACTTCGACGCGGGGTCGGCCGCGGACGGCGGGCTGGACCTCGTCGGCACCTGGGAGGTGGTCGGCACCACCGGTCGCTGGCCGCAGGTCGTCAACGTCTGGGAGATCGACGGGTGGGCCGGTTGGGAGCGCCTCGCGCGGCGCACCAACGTCCGCAAGGTCGAGAACACCGAGCTGGCGGAGTGGTGGGACGAGGCCTACAAGCGGCGCACGGGCGGCTTCGACCGGCTGCTCCGCGGCGCGCCCGGCTGCCCCACGCGCGCGTCGCTGGCCCGCGACGGCGTCGGCGGGTCCTGGTTCGTGCACGAGCTGTCCCAGGTGCGACCTGGCGCCGGCCCGGAGTACCTGGATCGAACCATCGCCGAGCGCCGCCCCGCCATGGCCGAGCGCGGGATCGCCCTCGTGGGCGCGTACGACTCCGTCCTCACCGACACGGAGGTGTGCACCATCTGGGCGACCGACGTGGCGACCCACAGGGCCCTGCTGCGCGACGGCGACCCCTGGCCGCGCGTGGCCCGCACCTACTGCACGCGGTGGCGTGAGGAGCTCATGACCCCCGGCCCCGGCACCCTGCTCGCCCACGAGGAGCCCGCATGACCCCCGCCCCGCCGCTCGGCAGCGTCCGCATCGTCGAGTGCTCGATGCTCGGCCCCGGCGCCATCACCACGACCCTGGCCGACCTCGGCGCCGACGTGATCAAGGTCGAGCCGCCCTCCGGCGACTACATCCGCCAGATGACGTGGCCGATCGTGGAAGGCACCTCGCTGATGCACCTCCACATCAGCCGCGGCAAGCGCTCGATCACGATCGACCTGCGCACGGACGAGGGGCGGGCGCTGTTCCTCGACCTGGTGCGCGGGGCCGACGCGGTGATCGAGGCCATGCGCCCCGGCGGGCTCGACAAGCGCGGCGTCGGCTTCGAGGCCTGCAAGGAGGTGAACCCGCGCATCGTGTTCTGCACGATCTCCGGCTACGGGATGACGGGTCCGTACAAGGACATGCCGAGCCACGGCATCGCGTACGACGTCTGGGCCGGCCTCGTGGCTCCCGACGTGACCGACGACGGGTTCTGCTTCATCCCCGAGCATCCGTCGGTGGGGATCCACGCCGGACCGCTGTTCGGGGCGCTGGGTGTGCTGGCCGGGATCACCCGGGCGCGCGCCACGGGCGAGCCGTGCCGGCTCGAGATCGCGCAGTCCGACGCGGCTGCGGCCATGGACTGGCTGCGCAGCGAGACGTGGAAGGCCTACGAGCGGCCCGAGTCCGAGGTGACCGGCAACAAGGCGGACGGCTACGAACGGCGGGCGCCCGGCACCGCCGGCATGCGCGACGGCGTGCGCTACCAGTTCTACGAGACCGCCGACGGGCACATCCTGTTCATGGCCTCCGAGCG
Source organism: uncultured Microthrixaceae bacterium (assembly GCA_963806205.1). Classification (GTDB taxonomy): domain Bacteria; phylum Actinomycetota; class Acidimicrobiia; order Acidimicrobiales; family VFJN01; genus VFJN01. The sequence goes on along the minus strand of CAWDXF010000003.1, from coordinate 362,317 downwards.
CGAGTTCTGGGAGAACTTCTGCAACGCCGTGGACCGGCCCGACCTGTTCGAGCAGCACCCGGGGTCGCAGTACGCCGACCACGCCCGTGGCAACAACGACCTGCGGGCCGAGCTGGCCGAGCTGTTCCGGTCCCGCACGACGGCGGCCTGGGTCCGGCTGGGCGACGAGGCCAACACCCCCATCGCCCCCGTGAACACGCCCAAGACCCTGGCGGACGACCCGCAGTTCCAGGACCGCATGCCCTGGATCCCGCGGGCGCGCGTGGGCAACGACCAGCTGCCGTCGCCGATCAAGGTGCTCGGCGAGGACCATCCGCTGCCCACCAAGGCGCCGGAGGCAGGCGAGCACACCGACGCCGTGCTCCGCGACGTGCTCGGCTACGACGACGCCCGCATCGCCGCGCTGCGCGAGTCCGGCGCGCTCGGGTAGCCGGGTACAGCTAGCGGGCCTCGGGTGACAGGTACGGCTCGTCGACCCAGCGGGCCAGGCGGCCGGCCTCGCGGGGCTGCGCCGACCAGAAGAGGTCGGCGAGGTCGCCGGACGGACCAGCCTGCTCGCGGACCCGCTCCGCCCGGCGCACGAGGTCCTCGTAGTGCTGCTTCGCCGCCGCGCCCGTGGGACCCGGGGCGCCGAGGAGCAGGTACCAGTCGTCGAGGTACGGGGTGAGGGGGTTGCCCAGCTCGGCCAGCGCGGCCAGCACCCGCCACGCCGGGTAGCCGACGCGGGCCGGGTGGTCGGCCAGCGAGGCGAGCCACACCGCGGTGAGGACGTCGTCGACCGCGCCACGCTCGTGCACCGGCCACGTCCCCGCGTCGACCTCGTGCAGCTTGCCGAACAGGATCTCCGGTGTGGTCGCCAGCCGCCCGATCGCGAAGAGGTCGAACACGCGGGGCAGCAGGGCCTTGAGGTCCTCGACGGTGCCCCACGACGAGGCCGCGTGCGGGAGCCAGCGATCGATGGCGCCCGGCTCCACCTGGCGCAGCGGCTGGGCCAGCGCGAGCACGTCGGCCGCCGTCACGTCGGTCCGGCGCACGGACATGGACGAGCCGAGGTGGTGGCCCTCGAAGGCGCGGTAGCAGCGGCCCACGGCCAGCGCGACCAGCTGGTCGGGGTGCCGCGGTCCGGTGCTCTTGTTCACGGCAGCCAGGCCCGGTCCTGTCGGTCCTGCTCCTCCGCGTGCAGGGCGCGGCGGTGGTCCCGATCGGCGTCGTCCTCGGGCTCGATCTCCGTGCCGGCCGCGAGGTCCCACTCGGCGGCGACCTCCTCGGGCCGCACCTCCCGGTAGACGGCCGCCGCCTGAACGCACGCGCCGGCCGCGGCGAGCGCGCCGGACGTCGCCACGACGGTGCGCCCGCTGAGCGTGGCGAGCACCTGCCCGTGCACCTCGAGCGCGTCGGCGGGTCCGGTGAGGTGCAGCGGCTCGTGCTCGAACCAGCGCGCCCCGGCGTCGAGCGTGGCGTCGACCGCCTTGAGCGCCGCGCACGCCACGCCCTCGAAGGTGGCGCGGGCAACCTCGTCGCGCCCCGCGCCCGGACCGATGCCGGCCAGGACCGCGCCCGGTCGGTCCTCCACGCCCGGCACGAGGACGAGCTCGTCGGGCGGGGGCGGCGCCAGGAGCGCGGCCTGGCCGAAGTCGGCCACGTGCAGGTCGAGCAGGTCGGCCATCGCGTCGACGAGGCTCGCGCCACCGGGCGCATCCGTCACGGCCAGGTGGTGGCCCGTGGCGTCGGCCCGGCTGCGCACGACGCCGGACGCATCGACGATCGGCTCGTCGAGCGGTGCCAGGACGGTCGTGCGGTCGCCGAGGGCCACGCCGAGCTGCCCGCGGTGCAGGCACAGCGCGAGGGCGACGGCCATCGGGGCCGGCGTGCCGGGCGCGATCAGCGGCCGGCCCCGCAGACCCAGCAGCTCGAAGGTGGGCGCGGCCAGCCAGTCGGCCCGGGCGACTGGTTCGAGCACCTCGGGCAGCCGCTCGAGCCAGTGGTCGGCCCGGCCGTTGACGGCGAGGAGCTGCAGCACCTCGTCGATCCACGCGCCGGTGTAGGGCGACCACAGGCCGGTGCAGGAGGCGCCACCGCGGTCGGTCACCGCCCGTCCGGCCAGGCGGTAGGTGAGCCAGTCGTGCGGGAGGAGGACCCGCCCGATCCGCGCGTACGTCTCCGGGTCGGACCGCCCGAGCCAGGTGAGGCGGGTCACGACGGTGGTCGCGTCGGGCACGGCGCCGGTCCGCCGCGCCCACCGCTCGGGGCCGAGGGCCTGCCGCAGGCGGGCGACCTCGGCGCGGGCGCCCTCCCACGGCTGCATCGGGCGCAGGGCCACCCCGGCCCCGTCCAGGAGCACGAGGCCCGGGTGGCTGCCGCTCACCGCGATCGCGGCGACCTCCCGTTCACCGGCGCGGGCGATGGCGCCGGTGAGGGAGCGCCACCAGGCGCCCGGGTCGTCGTCGCGGTCGGTGATCTCGGCGTGGTGGACGCGACCGGTGCTCGTCAGCTCACCCGTGTCCGAATCGCGCACCTCGACGAGCGTGGCGTGCGGTCCGAACGCGACCCCGAGGACCAGCGGCACCGCGGCATCCTAGGAGGCCGCCTGTGGGGTGGTGGCGTGCCGGACCGCTACGCGGGGATGGCCTGCACGCGGTGAGCCGGGCGCCGCGCGCCCGTCGCGGCCGGCTGCTCGAGCTTGTCCACGAAGCGCGACGCGGTGGCCCAGCGGCGCTCGGTGAGGATGCGGGCCAGGCGGGCGTCGCTCGCCGCGTACGCGTGGAGCGCCTCGTTGGAGAGGTCGTGGATCCGTGAGCGGTCGACCTCGATCGGCGCCAGCCCGACGAGGCGGGCGATCGACTTCAGCGAGCAGGAGATCCGCAGCGACGGGCCGACGTCCCCGCGGTAGAGGCGGTAGGCGTCGACATGGCCGTGCCGGTACCAGCCGGCGCGGTAGGCGCCCAGGTGGCCGGGGAGCGGCTCCCGGCGCATCGTGATCGTGGGGTCGAGCTCGAGGCGCAGGCCGAGCTGCATGCCGTAGAGCGACGCTCGGTCCGCGATGAACGGCAGGTCGAAGGCGGCGCCGTTCCAGGTGGCGATCACGCCCGGCTCCAGCTGGGCCAACCGCTCGTCGAGGTCCGCGAGCAGCTCGTGCTCGGGCCCGACGAAGGCCTCCTCGAAGCCGGGGGAGGCGAGGGCCGCCGTGACGACGGGGGCGACGGAGGGGTCGAGGCCGTTCGTGGTGGTGTCGGTCTCGATGTCCAGCCCGTAGACCGGGGGGAGCCGCCGCATGACGAGAAAGCGTACGAACCCCGCGCGCGCGGCTGGTGGATGGTCGTGTTGCTGGTGTGGCTGGTGTGGTTTTGCCCGCTCGGCCGGATCAGCGCAGGCCGGGGATCGGGAGGCGCGGCGAACGTCCGCAGCCGGCGGGCGATGTCGGGGGTGATCGGCTCGTCGAGCTCGTCGATCTGGAACGTCACCGCGAGCTCGCCGTCGCCGGGCCGCACCTCGGTGATGCGCGCCCCGCGGGGCAGCGGCGGCAATGGCAGGTAGCCGCGGAAGAAGCGCACGAGCGGCGCGGGGAGGCCGGCGATCGTCATGCGCTTGGGGGCCAGGCGCAGGAACGGGCCCGCCACCTCCAGGTCGGCGAGCACCTCGCCCATGCGGATCCCGCCGACGCCCGCGTTGAGGACGACCCCGTCCTCGGTGAGCACCACGCGGAGCGGCAGGCGGGACGTGCGGGTCCAGCGGTCCACGTTGGCCTGGGACACGTAGGCCCGCAGCCCGACGGGCTTGGCCTGGAGCCGCGGTGGGAACCCGGGAGCGATCCGCACGCGCTCGGCCCGCACCACGAGGCGGTCGAGCACCAGGCCCGCCGCCAGGACCGCAGGCACCTCGATCTTCACGACGTCGAGCTCGCCCCGCAGCATCCCGGCCGGGGTGGCCTTGATCCGGGGCCGGATCGGGTGGTCGAGGACCCGGGACGCGGCTCGCGTCCACGAGAGCCAGCAGCTGGGCCGCGAGCGGCACCCCGGCGACCCCCGGGTCAACCCGCGCCGCATCCGCGGCCTCGGTGGCCTCGCGGACGATCTGCGGGTCGTCGACCAGCCCCCACAGCGGGAGGTGCCCGTCCCCAGCGTCGTCGGTGGGGCCGTCGGGCCTGTCGAGCTCGGCGTCCAGCGGGTCGTCGATGATGCCGCGGAGGCTATTGCACTAGAGGCGCAGGGCGGCGAGCGACGCCACCTCGGAGCGCTCGCAGTGCGACAGGCGCACGTGCCCGAAGCAGCGCTCGCCCTCGAAGGCACCGATGAGCACAGAGACCGCGTTGTTCAGCTCGGACAGGTACGGCGCGTCGATCTGGCTGGTGTCGCCCGTGAACACGACCTTGGTGCCCTCCCCGACCCGCGTGAGGATCGTCTTCAGGGTGGTCGGCTCCAGGTTCTGCGCCTCGTCGACGAGGACGTACGTGCCCTGGAGCGAACGGCCCCGCAGGTAGGTCACGGCCTCGAGCGAGAGCTTGTCGCGCTCGGTGAGCTCGTCGAGCACGGCGCGGGCGTCGGCGTGGCTGCGGTTCTCGGTGAGCGCCACCAGCGCGTCGTGCACGGCGATCATCCACGGGTTGAGCTTCTCGTCGAGCGTGCCGGGGAGGAACCCGAGCTCGGCCTTGCCGACCGGCACGACGGGCCGGTACACGGCCAGCTTGTCGTAGAGGTGCGACTCCATGACCTGCTCCAGGCCCGCCGCGAGGGCGAGGATCGTCTTGCCCGTGCCGGCCATGCCGTCGAGGGCGACCACGCGCACCTCGGGGTCGAGCAGCAGGTCGAGCGCGAACTGCTGCTCCTTCGACCGAGGGCGGAGGCCCCACGGCTCGGGCACGCGCTGCAGCGCCTCGAGCTCGCCGTCGACGTGGCGCACGAGCGCGCTCTGGCTGCCGGCCCGGAGCACGGCGTACCGGTCGGTGAGCTCGCGCTGCAGGAGGGTGGCGTCCGCGTCGTCGAGCTCGTCGATCCCGATGCCGCCCGGGTTCGCGTAGACGAGGTCGACCGTGGCCCGGCAGACCTCGATGGTCGTCCATCCCACCGGACGGTCCGCCAGGGGGCGGCCGCGCAAGCGCTGGTGCTCGATCGACTCGAGACCGAGCTGTGCGGCCTTGATGCGCAGTGCGGCGTCGTTGGACACGACCACGGTGTGGCCGTGGACGGCTTGGCCGAGCGACGCGGCGAGGATCCGGTTGTCGTTCTTCGCGGGGTCGAGGCCGTGCTCGCGGATCTCGTTGAGGTGCAGCCCGTTGGTCTCGATGCGCAGCGTCCCGCCCGACGGGAGCGGGACGGGCGCGCGGATGTCGCCGTCGTTGGCGACGCGGAGCTCCTCGATGGAGCGGATCACCGCACGGGCGGCACGACCCACGTCGTCGAGGCGCGACTTGTGCTGGTCGAGCTCCTCGACCACGACCAGCGGGATCACCGTGTCGGCGTCCGGGAAGGCCCAGATCGCGTCCGGATCGGAGATCAGGACGGACGTGTCCAGCACCATCCTGGTGGCCAGAGCGCTGGGGTCGTGGGGGTAGGAGTCGGGATCGGGGGGGCCGAGGCCCGTCCGATCGGGAAGGAGATCGGTCAAGGAACCCCCATCAGTGGACCCGGTCTGTCACCGCTACGGCAGCCAACGGGCCCAGTGTCTCGCGCCGGTCCGGGCCGCGTCGCGGATGGTCGCCGGGCTCGCGCGGTCAGCGCGCGGGGGACCGGCCCGCGGCGCAGGAAGCCGGGATCCGCTCCTCGCCGGCGCCCCCGGATGGTCCGGGCAGCACCGTCGTGGGCGCGCTCCCGTCGGTGCCCACGAGCACCAGCGCCCCGCTCTCCGGCTCCAGGTACAGCACCTGCCCCCACCCGCAGGCCACGGGGTCGCGACCGGATCCAGCCGTCGGGATCCGGCGCTCGACGCCCGTGGCGACGTCGAGGGACCACAGCGCGCTGCGGGCACGATCGACGCGCGCGGTACACGAGCGAGCCGTCCGCTCCCCAGGACAGCGTGCGCCCCGCGCGCATCCAGTGCCGCGGCCGGGAGCGGGGTCGGCGGTCGCTTCCCTGCCGGGTCGAGGAGCCACAGGTCGACCAGCCCGCCGGGGAGGCCGTGCTTCGCCGCGATGGCGGTGCCGTCGGGCGACCACACGGGCTGGTAGTAGCCCTCCCCGGCCAGCGCGACCGGGTGGATGTCGATGCCGTCGGCACCCGTGGCGCAGATCGCGGGCACACCGCTGGGCCCTGAGCACGAGAACGCGAGGTGCGTGCCGTCGGGCGACCACGTGGCCCACCGCGCGCCGTTCCCGAACGGCGGGTCGAGCACGGGCACGGCACCGGTGACCTGGCGGAGGTCGCTGCCGTCGACGTCGACGATGAAGAGCTGCCAGCGCGGCTGCCCCGTGAGCGGGTGCGCGGTGAGCTGTTGGAACGCGATGCGCCGACCGTCGGGCGACAGCACGGCAGCCTGGCGCTGGCTGGTGGTCGGCGTGACCGGCACGGCCTCGAGCGCGCCGGGCCGGAGCACGGCGGTGCGGTAGTAGCCGGCCGCGTCGCGCACCTCCAGCGCCACCACCGGCGCGATGCGCGTCCCGGTGCCGGGCGCGGGAGCCGTCGACGGCGGGATGCCCCCGGTGCCGGTCCTCCCCGTGGTGCCGGTCGCACCCGGCGTGTCGGTCGCGTCGCTCGTGTCCGGTCCGGCAGTGTCGGCACCGGCGCCCTCGGTGCTGGGCGCGGCGACCTCGCGGTCGGCGCGGCGCGGGCGATCCCTCCGTACCTCGCACCAGCGCGGTCGCGAGCCCGACGACCAGGAGCACCGCGATCACCTGGCCGACGACGAGTCCCTGGGCCCGCCGCGACGCGACCGCGCCGGAGCTCCCGGCCGCGCCGGAGGACGTGCGGCAGCAGCGTGGCGGGGTCGGTGGGCGGGGTGTCGTCGACCTCAGGCCACACGCGGGTTCCCCGGCTCGCCCAGCACCGAGCTCCCCCGGAGGGACTGCAGGCCCCGCTTGAGGTGCGTCTTGACCGTGTTCTGGGCCACGCCGAGCACCGCGGCCACCTCGGCCTCCTGCAGGCCGGCCAGGTGGTGCAGCACGATCGCCTCCTGCTGGCGCCGCGGCAGGGCGGACAGCGCCGCGAGGAGCGCCATGCGCGTCGCCGTGGCGTCCTCCTCCTCGACGGAGTGGGGTGGGATGAGCTGGGGTGGCTTGCGGGCCAGGACGTTGAGCGCCACGTTGGCGGTGACCCGCAGGATCCAGGCGTCGCGGTAGGGAAGCGCGCGGACGCGCTCCCAATCGGCGTAGGCGCGGGCGAACGCCTCGGCGGCCGCGTCCTCTGCTGCCGCCCGGTCGCCCAGGAGGCGCAGCGCCACGCGGTAGGCCTGGGCGTAGAGGTCGCGGAAGGCGAGGGTGAACTCGACCTCCGCGGCGTCGGCTGCCCCCACGACGCCGGACCGATCCCTCACCCTCCGCACTCTAGTCTCGCCGTCCGTGGCGGCCGCCTGTCCCTTCTGCGCCATCGTGCGCGGTGAGGCGCCTGCCGACCTCGTGCTCGACGAGCCCGAGGCGGTGGGGTTCCTCGACGTGCGCCCCCTGTTCCCGGGGCACGTGCTGGTGGTGCCGCGCGAGCACATCGAGGTCCTGCCCGACCTGCCCGTGTCCCAGGTGGGGTCGTTCTTCGCGCGGGTGCAGCAGGTGGCCCGCGCGGTGGAGGCGGCGTGTGGCGCGCAGGGCAGCTTCGTGGCGGTGAACAACCGAGTGAGCCAGAGCGTGCCCCACCTGCACGTCCACGTCGTGCCCCGCACCAAGGGCGACGGGCTGCGCGGCTTCTTCTGGCCGCGGACGCGCTATGACGACGCGGCCCACGCGGCCCGCGTGGCCGCCGACATCCGCGCGGCTATGCGACTCGGCTGAACTTCTGCACCGCGTCCTTGTCGACGCCCGTCGCGGTGACGAGCTCGTCCAGGGCGGTGTGCAGCGCGTCGGAGAGGGCCCACACGTCGTCGAGCACGTCCGGGCACGCGAGCAGCCCGAAGTCGAGCTGGTCGAGGTAGCTCATGACCGTCATGTTGAGGCCGGTGCCGTCGATGATGGGGCCGATCGGGTAGTTGGCGAGAAGCCGGGCGCCGGCCGAGTAGAGCGTGAACGGCGGGCCCGGCACGTTGGAGATCGTCACGTTGAAGAGCGGCCGGTGCAGATCGGCCAGCTTCATGCGCGAGTACAGCCGGGCGGCGCGGCCCACCACGGCGGGCGCCGCGAACTCGGCCCACTCCTGGAGGGTGTCGGCCCCGATGGCCTTCTGCTGCTCCTTCGCCTCGCCCATGCACTCGTGGATGATCTGCAGGCGCTCGGTGGTGTCGTCGACGTCGGTCGCGAGCGTGCACAGCATCGAGCTCACCTTGTTGCCCATGGCGTCGCGCTCGTCCTCGGACCGCACCGACACCGGCACCATCGCCACCAGCGACGAGTCGATCACCTCGCCGCGGCCGTCGAGGTAGGTGCGGAGCGCACCGGCGCAGAGGGCCAGCACCACGTCGTTGACCGTGCACCCGGCGGCCGCCTTGACCGCCTTCACCGTGGGAAGGTCGAGCGAGGTGTACGCGAAGCTGCGCCGTGGCGTGAGCGCGGTGTTGAACGACGTGCGGGGCGCGGCGAACGGCGCCGGGGGCAGCCGGGTCGCCTGCGAGGCCTGGCCCAGGCGCCGGATGTCGAGCGCGGCGCTCGCCGTGCGGAACATCGCCTTGGCCACCCGGACCGGCTGGCGGGCGAGCGACGTGGCCGCGTAGCCGAGGAGCTCCGCGTCGCTCGGGAGGTGGTCGGGCTGCCACTCCGTCTCCGGCACGTGCTCGACCACCGCGGGCGACAGGTCGAGCAGCGCCACCAGCAGCTCGTTGCCGGACGCCCCGTCGATCGCGGCGTGGTGCACCTTGGTGAGCAGGCCGACGTTGCCGTCCTCGAGCCCCTCGATGAGCCAGATCTCCCACAGCGGTCGCGTGCGGTCGAGGGGCAGGGCCACGAGCCGGCTCACGAGGTTCGCCAGCTCGCGCGTGCCGCCGGGCGCCGGGATCGCGGTGTGACGGATGTGGTTGTGGAGGTCGAAGTCGGGGTCCTCGACCCAGATGGGGTGGTGCAGGCCGAAGGGCACGTGGGCGAGGCGGCGCCGGAACGGTGGCGCGAGGTGGAGCCGGCCCGCGTAGATCGCGGTCACCGACTCGAGGGAGACGCCCCCCTCCACCTCCGACGGATCGAAGATGCCGAGGCTGGCCACGTGCATGTGGGACGACGGCGTCTCCAGCTGCAGGAACGAGGCGTCGAGGCCGGTGAGGCGTTGCATGGGGGCTGTTGTACTACCTCTCGAGGACGATCGACGGCTCGCCGTCGGCCACCGTCAACGTGCCGGGCACACCCAGCCAGTCGAGCGGGTCGCCGGCGATGCCCGAGGCGCGGACCGACACCACCTCACCCTTGTGCGCGCCGGCCAGGACGGCCACGTCGAGCTGCGCCCATGGTCCCTCCGGAGCCCCCTCCTCGCGCACGTCGACCACGATCACGTCGTAGGCCCCGTCGTCGAGGCGGTCCGCCGGCACCGTCGTAGTCTGGCCCGGTGATCAGGACGACGGGCCGTCTGCTGGTGGCCGAGCCCCTCCTCGGTGATCCGAACTTCGATCGCACCGTGGTGCTGGTCATCGAGCACACCGAGGAAGGGGCCCTGGGCCTCGTCCTGAACCGGCCCACCGACGTGCACGTGGCCGAGGCGCTGCCGGAGTGGCGCAACCTCGTCACCGAGCCGGCCGTGCTGCACGTGGGCGGCCCGGTGGAGGAGCGCAGCGGGTGGTGCCTCGCGCGCGCCGTCGACCCGACGCGCCTGGAGGGCTTCGTGCCTGTGCTCGGCGACCTCGGCCTGCTCGACCTGGGCACCGACCCCGACCAGCTCGCGGGGGTCGTGACCGACTGCCGCGTCTACGCCGGGTACTCGGGGTGGGGGGGCGGCCAGCTCGACCACGAGCTCGCCGCAGAGGCGTGGTACGTCGTGGACGCCGTGCCCGACGATCCGTTCGTGCAGGACGGTCCCGAGCTGTGGCGGCGCATCCTCGCCCGCCAGGGCGGGCACCTCTCCCGCCTGTCCCTCTTCCCGCCCGACCCGAGCCTGAACTGACTACAGCTGCGCGATCCGCTTGAAGGACTCGCCCTCGGCGACGGCGCTGTCGGGCACCTCGTCGCCGCGCTCGGCCAGGCGGGTGCGCACGCGGTCGTCGAACGCCGCGCGCTGGCGCGCGACCTCGGCCGCGTCCGCGGTCACGTCGATGTGCATCGTCGAGCGCAGCTGGCTGGTGTGCGCGTGCAGCGCGGCGAGCTTCGCCTCCACGAACCCGGCCGCGTCCTCGACGTGATCGGGCTCGTCCGCCTCGAACAGCAGCAGCTCGTCGGGGCGGTGGTGGGGGAGGTCCTGCTCGGCGGCGAGCTCGGGGAAGAAGTGCGGGTCCCGCGCGGCCACGATGCCCTCGACGGCGAGGAAACCCGCGTGGCGGTGGTCGGGGTGCAGCCGGTAGCGCTTCCAGGGGTCGTGCCCGAGCACGACGGTCGGGCGCAGGCGGCGGATCCACTCGGCCACCTGCCGGCGCTGCAGGAGGCCGGACTCGAGCTCGCCGTCGGTCCACCCGAGGAACACGCACACGCCGGTGGCGCCGAGCGCTGCCGCCGCCGCCCGCTGCTCGTCCTGGCGCACCCGCACCAGCTCGGCCGCGTCGGTGCCCGGGTCCCAGCTGCCCTTCGAGCCGTCGGTGCAGATGAGGTGGTGCACGACGCAGCCGGCCGCCGACCACTTCGCCAGCGTGGCCCCGGCGCCGAACTCGACGTCGTCGGGGTGGGCGCCGATGGCGAGGGCGACGGCCGGCGTCGGCAGATCCCGGCTCACGGTCGGCTGAGCTCGGGCAGCTCGAGGTCCTCGGGCCGGTCCACGTCCCAGCCGAGGCGCACGTCGGCCACGACGCGGACGGGCAGGCCCAACCGACGGGCCTCCGCCTCGTGCCGCGCGCAGCTGCCGGCCCCGTAGCCGAACGCGAACCCGGAGCCCGTGGGCACGCAGGCCACGTTGGTGCCGTCGCCGTGCCGGTCGGGCACCAGCGTCACGCCGTCGAAGTCGGCCACCCACGCGAGGTCCGTGGCCAGCGGCAGGTCGGCGTGGGCCACGACGGCCAGGTCCACCCCCCGTGCCGCGAGCTGCTCGACGCCCGCACCGACGGCGCCGTTCAGGCCGAGGCCCGGCGTCCACAGCACCTCGACGCCGAGGTCCGCCGCCCACGCGCGCACGGCCTCGTCGTCGCACACCACCGCGACGGGGAGGCGGCCGGCCGCGGCCACCACCGTGGCCGCCATCGTGCGGGCCAGCTCCTCGCGCGCGCCCGGGTCGAGCACGTCCGCGAGCCGGCCCTTCGCGTGCGCGAACGCCTTCACCGGCACGAGCACCGTGACCTGGCGGTCTCCCTGCATCGGCGCCACCCTAGGGCGCTCCCTGGGCGTAGCCTCCCGGCCATGTCGATGCAGGTCGCGGTGATCGGAGCCGGGTCGTGGGGCACGACGGTGGCCCACCTCTGCGCGCAGAACGTGCCCACCACGCTGTGGGCGCGACGCGGCGAGGTGGCGGCCGAGGTGCGCGACCAGCACCGCAACTCCACCTACCTGGAGGGCTTCGACCTCACGCCGTCGCTGCACGCCACCGACTCGCTGGAGGAGGCGGTCAGCGCGGCCGACCTGCTCGTGATGGGCGTGCCCTCGCACGGCATGCGGGCCACCGCGCAGGAGCTGGCGCCGCACCTGCGGCCGTGGGTGCCCGTCGTCAGCCTCTCGAAGGGCCTCGAGCAGGGGACGCGCCTGCGCATGACCGAGGTGCTGGCGGCCGAGCTGCCCGGGCACCCCCACGGTGTGCTGACCGGCCCGAACCTCGCGAAGGAGATCCTGGCCGGCGACGCGGCCGCCTCGGTCATCGCGATGGAGGACACCACGATCGCCGAGGCCCTCCAGGAGGTGTTCGCCACCGACCTGTTCCGCGTGTACACGAACCACGACGTGATCGGGTGCGAGGTGGCGGGCGCGCTCAAGAACGTGATGGCCATCGCGTCGGGGATGGCCGACGGCCTCGGCACCGGCGACAACACGCGTGCCGCCGTCATCACCCGAGGGCTGGCCGAGCTCACCCGCCTCGGCTGCGCGATGGGCGGCGAGCAGCCGACCTTCTCCGGTCTGGCCGGGATGGGCGACCTCATCGCCACCTGCATCTCCACCCAGAGCCGCAACCGCTACGTGGGCGAGCAGCTGGGCAAGGGCCGCAAGATCGACGAGATCATCGACGAGATGAGCATGGTGGCCGAGGGCGTGAAGACCTCGAAGGTCGTCATGGAGCTGGCCGAGGTCTACGGGGTCGACCTGCCGATCGCCGCCTCGGTCCACGGCGTCGTGCACGAGGGCATGCCCGCCACCGAGGCCTACCGTGGGCTCCTGGGGCGCAACGTGCGCTCGGAGATGCACGGCATGCCGGGGTCCTGATCGAATGGCGGGGATGCCCCCCGACGCCACCCCCCCTGTCGGCCATCCCCGGAGAACGGTCATCGGGACGCTCGACGCGGTCCGGCTCGCCAGCGTCGACCCGCGGGGCCTGGTCCAGCTCGACGGCGAGCGGTGGTCGCTCGACTGGTGGATCGGGGCCGACGACCGCTGGCACGTGCCGGCGGACGAGCGGATCGGCGCCGACGGCACCGTGCGGCAGGCCCTCGTGGGCGCCGCGCCCGTCGTCGAGACGCGGCTGCGCGTGCCCGGGGGCGACGCCGTGCACCGCGCGTACGCGGCGCGGGATGCCGGGGGCGTGCCCGTCGTCGTGGTCGAGGTCGAGAACGCCTCGTCGCTCCCGTTCGCCGTCGCGCTGGCGGTGCGCCCGCGCGGCCTCGACGGCTCCGGTGTCATCACCGACGTCTCCGCGGAGGGCACCGAGATCCGCGTCGACGGCCGGCTCGTGCTGGTGGCGGCCCGCGCGCCGGGGCGGCGCGTCGCGGAGCCCGGCGGCGAGCGCGGCGTGGCCGAGGTCGTGCTCGGTGGCGACGCGCAGCCCGAGGCCGCGGTGGCGGCGCGCTCCCAGCAGGGCCGGGCAGAGGCGGCGGTGCTCTTCCCCCTCGCGCACACCGCGTCGATCCGTGTGGTGCTGCCCCTCGAAGGCGGGCCGTTCGACGTGTCCGCGCTGCCGACCGCGGACCAGGTGGCCTCGGGCTGGCTCGCCCACGCCCGGCGGGGCGCCCGGATCGAGATCCCCGACCAGCGCCTGAAGGCCGCGGTCGACGCGAACGTCAGCCACCTCCTCCTGCGCCCGCACGGCGCCCGCGTGGCGGCCGCGCTCAACCGGTTCGGCTTCCACGACGAGGCGGCGGCGACCCTGCTCGGCGATCCGTCGGTGACGGAGTCGCCGCCCGAGCCCGGCGAGGCGCTGCTCGCGCTCACGGCCCACTGGACGCTGACCCGCGACCAGGCCTTCGCCGACGCCGCCGCACCGGTGATCGCGCGCCTCGTCGCGTCCCTCGGGAAGTCGCAGTCGCCCGCGGATCTGGCCCTCGGCGCGGTGGCCTCCGGCAGCGCGGCGGGCATGCTCGAGTCGTCGGGGCACGCGCGGGGGGCCGCGGACGTGCGAGCGGCGGGGACGGCGATGCGCTCCGCCGCCGGGCCGCGACCGACCTCGACGCCCGAGCAGGCCTACGCGCAGGTCCAGTCGATCCTCGACACCGCGTCGTCCACCTGGACGTGGTCGGGCCCCACCGACGGCCACGAGCCCGACGTGGGCGCGGCCGTGCTCGTGGGTGCCCGCGGCATCCTGGTCGCCGAGACCGACGCCAAGGCCGTGGAGCTGCTCCTCGGGCCCGGTGTGCCGCGCGGCTGGTTCGGCCAGGGCTGGGAGGGCCACGACCTCCCGACCGCCGCGGGACGGCTGTCCTACGCCGTGCGCTGGCACGGCGACCGCCCCGCGCTCCTCTGGGAGCTCGAGCCGCACGCCGACCTCGTCGACCCGGTCCGCATGACCGCGCCGCGCCTCGACCCCGGCTGGTCCACGACCGAGCCCCGCGGCGAGGCGCTGCTGGCCGTGCCTCCCGCGGCACAGGACGAGCCGTGACCGATCAACCGGACGGCTCCCCGCCCCGCATGCCGGTCGGGGAGCTCGTGGCCCTGCTGCGGGCCTTCGGCGCGCCCGAGCGCGACATCGAGCGGGCGGAGGCCGACGGCACGCTGGTGCTGCTGGCGATCGACCGCCTCGCGCTGGGGCAGGAGCTGCTCTACGACCTCGACGAGGCCTGCGAGCGGATCGGGCTCCCCGAGGAGGACGTGCGCCACCTGTGGCGGTCGCTCGGGTTCCCCGACCCCCCGAAGGACGAGAAGGTGTTCTCGCAGGTCGACGTCGACAACATGGCCGCGGTGGCCGTGCTCCTCAAGAGCGGCGTCGCCACCCCCGAGGTCGCGTACGGGATGACGCGCGTGGTCGGCTCGTCGATGGCCCGCGTGGCCTCGGCGCTGGTCGACGCCGTGAGCGCGCGTGCCGAGGAGGTGCTGCGCGCCAGCGACCAGGAAGCGGTGGACGAGGCGCTCCTGCTCGAGCCGCTCGCCACCGAGGCGGGCGGGTTCCTGCCGATGTTCCCCGCCGTCCTGGAGCAGGTGTGGCGCCGGCACCTGCAGGTGGCCGCCCGCCGGCGGCTGCTGCGGGCCGCCGCGCACGACGGTGAGGAGGACGCGGGCATCGTCGTGGGGTTCGCCGACCTCGTGGGGTTCACCGCGCTGTCCCAGCAGGTGAGCGACGAGGAGCTCGCCATGGTGGTCGACCAGTTCGAGCAGCTTGCCTACGACGTGGTGGTGGCGGGCGGCGGGCGGGTCGTGAAGATGATCGGCGACGAGGTCATGTTCCTGGTCGAGGATCCGTTCGCGGCGGTCGAGATCGCGCTGGGGCTCGCGGACGCGTCACGCGACGCGGACGAGCTGTCCGACGTCCGCGTCGGCCTGGCCATCGGTCCGGTGCTCGAGCGGGAGGGCGACGCCTACGGGCCGACGGTGAACCTGGCCAGCCGCATCACCTCGATCGCCTACCCCGGCAGCGTGGTGGTCTCGCCCGAGCTGCGCGCCCTGCTGGAGGACCGGCCGGAGCTCACCTTCCGCGGGATGCGGCCGCGCTACCTCAAGCACATCGGGCGCGTGACGCTGTCCGTGGTGCGGAGCTCCGACGCGCCACCGTCGACGTTCCGCGAGGCCATGGAGGAGCGCCGCCGCCTGATGCGCGAAGCCGTGCGCGACCGCCTCACGCAACGCGTCGCCGCGGCCGACGACGCGCCCTAGCTAGTCGGCCAGCGCGACCGTCGCGATCGCGAACGGACCGAGGGGGAAGCTGCCCTCGAACGGCTGCGGCGGGGACGACGGCCTGCCCCGGAGGTCGACCAGCCAGCCCCGTCTGCCCTCGAGGAGCACGGTGGTCGGCTCCGCGGTCGGGTTGAAGACACGGACGTGCACGGTGCTGCCGTGGCCCTCGCCGGAGCGGACGACGGCGGACACCTCGGCGCCGTGCACGCGCAGCGCCTCGCCGTCCGCGGGAGCGGTGCCCCCGCCGGCTTGGGTGACCGGGAGCGGGAGGAACGCATCGTCGACCACGGCGTAGGGGCTGCGGTCGCCCACGTGGATGGCGAGCGCCACCGACACCGGGCCCTGCAGCTGCGGCCCCTCCATCGGCGTGAGCGGTCCGGCCGGAAGCGGCCGTGTGGCCATCGGGCCCTGCGAGAGCATGCCGGTGCACCGCAGCAGCGTGATCGCCAGCGTGTTGGCGACGTCGCGGCCCTCGGGCCCCTGGTGGATGTCGATCAGCTCGTACTCGAGGAGTCCCTCGTGGGCGACGGTGAGCCCGCCGGCCTGCACGAACCGGCGCGACGGGAAAGTGGGGAGACCGACCTCTGTGGGCCCGCCCTCCGCGGTGAGGCCGCGCTCGACGACGGCGAACGCGCACTCGGCCCGTGACGACGGTGCCGGCCGCGACAGCGGCAGGTGCATCCGCAGCCGGTGGTCCCGGATGCCGTGGTTGTCGAGGTCGACCCGCACCCGCACGAGGTCCTCGCCGGCCCGCAGCTCGACGGTGGTGCGCACCTGGACCGCCTGCACCCCGGAGCGGCGCGGCCCGTCGACGTGGGTGGGCAGGTTGTACGCGCTGCGCAGCTCGAGCCTGGCCCGGAGGGGACCGCGCTCCACGAGGCGGCAGCTGCCGGAGGCCGGGTGGTCGACCAGCAGGTCGTCGTCCGGGGGGCACCAGTTGTAGGTGTCGCCCACGTCGCCGCCGTCGACCAGCTGGCCGAGCCCGGCGAGCCCGTTGATCGAGAACGTGCCAGCGGTCGGGTCGACCTGGAGGTCGACGAGACCGTTGCTCAGCCGCAGCGGGCGGGCCTCCACGGGCTCCACCTCGGCGCTCCGTCCGGTCCAGCCGCGCCACCCGAAGCCCGGGACGTCCTCGACCCGCGCCAGCACGGTGACCGCGGGGCGGTTGGTCACGCGGACGCGCACGAGCTGGCCGGGGCGCTGCGCCCGGATCGCGGCGAGCTCGGCCCGCACCGGCGGCGTGACCAGCGCGCCGAGCTCCTCACCGGCGGCCTGGCGCTCGACGTGCAGCAGCTCCGTGCCGTCCGGGGTCTCGACCGTGAACGAGCGGATGCCGCGCACGTACTCGAGCTCGGCCACGGTGACCGTGGCGACGTCGACGGGCGTGTCCTCCATGAGGACGCGCTCGGCGGGGCGCTCCGACAGGAGCTGGCAGCCCGGGGGGACCCCGGCGCCGCGCAGGCGCAGCTCGACGAGGCCACCTCTCGCACGCGCCGAGGGGTTCACGACCACCGGCGCGTCGCCCACGATCGATGCGCCCAGGGTCCGCAGGGCCCGGTCGGTGAGGCCCTCCGCGATCTGGGTGGCCTCGGCATAGCGGTGCAGCACCGCGTCGCACACCTCGTCGACCGAGCACGCGCAGATCGAGTCGTGCGCGCTGTTGCGCAGCACCTCCACCCACGCCGCGTCGAGCAGCGTGGCGGGCCAGTGGTCGCCCGGCAGCAGCAGCGCCGAGAGGGGCTCGGCCAGGCGCTCGAGGGCGCGCTCGGCGCGGGCGGCCGCCTGCTTCACGTCGACGCGGTTCGAGGCCACGCCCATCAGCAGGTTGGCCCGCGCCCCGGACCGCAGCTCGCCGGTCCAGCGGGGCAGGCCCTCCGTCGGCGCGTCGCGGAGGTGGTCCGCCAGCGAGCAGATCCGCAGCTCGTAGCCCGCCTCGCCGCCGGCGAGCTCGTTCGCCTCCGCCACCACCCGACCGAGCCACGGCTGCGGCATGAGGTGGTCGGTGCCGTTCATCCAGAGGATCGGGCCGTCGAGCATCGCGCCCTGCTCCTCCTCGAACTCGGCGATGCGGCGCAGCAGCGCCTTGGGGTCGTCGGGCACGAGCGCGCCGTTGCCGTACCCCACGGGGAGGTACTCGGCCCGGACGGTGGAGCCGTCGGGCGCGGTCCACCAGAAGCCACTGCGGGTGATGGCCGCCGGCACACCGCGCCACACGACCGCGTGCTCGAAGCCGAGCTGGCGCAGCAGCTGGGGCATCTGGGCGACGTGGCCGAACATGTCCGGCAGGTAGCCGACCTCCATGGCTCCACCGAACCGTGCCGCGGTGGCGAGGCCCCGCTGGAGGTTCCGCACCAGCGTCTCGCCCGACACCAGGAACTCGTCGGGCAGCGCGTACCACGGGCCCATGGCCAGCCGGCCGGCCGACGCCAAGGCTCGGAGCCGACCCTCCTGCTCGGGGCGCACGGCCAGGTAGTCGTCGACCACCGCCATCTGCCCGTCCAGCAGGAAGTGGGCGTAGGACGGGTCGGCCTCCAGCTGGGGGAGGAGCGAGTCCACCAGGTCGACCAGCCGCAGCCGGAACGTCTGGAACGGCGTGTGCCACTCCCGGTCCCAATGGGTGTGCGGGACGATGTCGATCCTGCGCCGGGCTGCTCCGTCAGGCATCCCCGCACGGTAGCCCTGGCTGCTCCATCAGCGGCCGTGGCCGTCAGGACGCCTCGGCCAGGAGCTCGGCGAAGAGGTGCTCGGCGTCGACGGGGAGGCCCCGGCGGGTGAACCAGGTGCACATGGTCGTGACGTCGTGGTGGAGCAGGTCGAAGCCATGCGGGTTGTGGACCAGGTCGACGCTCTGGGGGAAGTCGATGAGCCACAGGCGCTCGTCCCACCACAGCGCGTTGTAGGGCGACAGGTCGGCGTGGACCAGCCCGGCGCGGGTGAGCCGGCCGAGGTCGTCCCGCAGCTGGTCGAGCGCGGCCACGAGCTGGCGCGCGTCCAGCCGGGCGTCGACCAGGCGCGGGGCCACGGTCCACGCGTCGCCGAGCAGCTGCATGAGCAGCCCGTCGTCGGTGCGCTCGACCGGGAAGGGCACGGTCACCCCGGCCTCGAACGCGGCGTGAGCGACGCGAGCTCCTGCCCGAGCCACTGGTCGCCCAGCAGCGTCCGGCCGTGGTCGGTCCCGCGCTCCGCGGCGCGCCGGTCGCGGCTGTTCCGGAAGCGGCGGCCCTCGCGGTACTGGCGGTCGTGGACGAAGCCGCGGGCCCTGGTGAACCCGCCCGCCTCGAGCTCGCCCTTGCGCACCGACGTCGGCCGGTAGCGCTTGTGGGCGAGCAGGGCGCGGCGCGAGCCGTCGAGGGTGCGTCGCTCGACGACGAACACCTCGGCCTCCTTGCCGGTCTTCAGGCGACCGTGGACCTCGTCCTCGGTCTCGCCGGCGGTCAGCCACGCCGGCGCGGTCGTGCTGTTGGGGTGCACGGGTTCCCTCCATGGGGGCGAGTCGATCAGGGGCTCGAGGCCCGGACGGCTCGCAGTCGCGCTGGCGGTGCTGGCTAGCTGCCGGCGCGGGGCCGTCGGGGCGGGTCGGCCAAGTGGATCGCTTCGGCTGCGAACATCACGTGCCTCCCTCCGTCGACGACGGGCCACAGCCTGCCGGGAGCGGGCTTGGTTCGGGAACTGATTTACCCAGCCGGGTGGGCCGGCAGGTCGACGACGACGCGGGCGCCGCCGAGGGGGGCGGTGTCGACGTGGGCCGTGCCGCCGTGGCGCTCCGCGATCCGCCGCACCAGGGACAGACCGAGGCCCGCCCCACCTGCGCCGCGGGCCCGGTGCCCGTCCAGGCGGGTGAAGCGCTCGAAGGCGCGCTCGCGGTCGGCCTCGGGGATCCCGGGGCCGTCGTCGTCGATCAGGACGCGGACGCGGCCGTCCCGCACGTGGACCGCGGCGCGCACCGTGGTGCTGGCGTGGCGGCCGGCGTTGTCGAGCAGGTTCCCCACCGCGCGGCGGAGCTGCGTGCGGCTGGCGTGCACCTGCGCCGGTGCCGCACCCGTCCCGTCGGGGTCGACCTCGACGACGATGCCCTCGCGGTCCGGCACCCGGCGGCGGGCCTCCTCCTCGACGATCTCGGTCACGTCGACGACGACGCGCTCGCCCTGGTCGGCGCCCTCGTCGAGCGACGCCAGCAGGAGGAGGTCGGCGATCACGGCCTCGAGCCGCGCCTCCTCGGCCAGCAGGCGGTCCGCGATCTCCGGCCACTCGCCGGGGGTGGCGGTGCGCAGCGCCACCTCCAGCTGGGTGCGGATCGCGGTCACGGGGCTGCGCAGCTCGTGGGAGGCGTCGGCCACGAAGCGCTGCTGGCGCGTCGACGCGTCCTCGAGCCGGTCGAGCATCGCGTTCATCGTGTTGGCGAGCCGGGCCACCTCGTCGCCGCTGCGGGGCACCGGCACGCGGCGGTCGAGCGTGGACGCCGAGATGGCCTCCACCTCGGCCCGGATCGCCTCCACCGGCTTGAGCGCCGCGACCGGCCAGGATCCAGGCGAGCAGCGTCACCGCGCCGAGCAGCAGGGGGAACGCGACGAGCAGCCCCTCCTCGACCGCGTCGACGCTGCGACCCACGCTCTCGACCGGTGACGCGGCGAGCAGCGTGAACTCCCCGTTGGGCGAGTCGATCTGCTCGCGGGTGATCACGCGGCGCTCGGGCGGGATCGCGCCGTAGCCGGGCGACGCCACCATCACGTTGCCGTCGGGCAGGAGGATCTGGATGGCCGTGCCGGCGCCCGCCTCGGCGAGGTCGCTCGCGGAGGGGACCCGGCCGCCGGCCAGCGCCTGACCGACCGCGTCGAGCCGGGCCCGCGCCGAGTCGTGCAGACGGTCGGTGAGCGAGTGCTCGACCGTGCGCACGAGCCACGACCCGGCCAGCAGCATCGCCACGCCGGTCACGACCGTCGCCACCAGCGTGATGCGCAGCCGGACGCTCGCCCGCCGGTGACCGCTAGGCATCCGGCACCACCCGGTAGCCGACGCCGCGCACGGTGACGATGCTCTTCCGGTCGAAGGGCTGGTCGACCTTCTTGCGCAGGTAGCCGATGTAGACCTCGACGACGTTGGGGTCGAGCTCCCGGTCGAGCGAGCCCCACACGTCCTCCAGGAGGTTGCGCTTGGGCACGACCTCCTGCGGGTGGCGCATGAGGTGCTCCAGGAGCGCGAACTCGCGCGCCGTGAGCTCGATGGCGGTGGCGTCGGCGCCGTCACCGCGGTGGCACTCGTGCGTGGCGGGATCGAGGTGGAGGTCGCCCACCGACAGCACCGCGGGCCGCGGCGCCGCGCCGCGGCGCAGGATCGCGCGCAGGCGGGCCACGAGCACCACGAACGAGAACGGCTTCGAGAGGAAGTCGTCGGCGCCGGTGTCGAGCGCCTCCGCCTCGTCCCACTCGCCGTCCTTGGCGGTGAGCATGAGGATCGGCGTCCACACGCCCTCTTCGCGCAGGGCGCGGCAGACCTGGTAGCCGTTCATGCCCGGCAGCATGATGTCGAGGATCACCGCGGCGTACCGGTGCTCGCGCGCCCGCCACAGGCCCTCGAGCCCGTCGTGGACGGCGTCGACCTCGAAGCCCTCCGCGGCGAGGCCCCGGACGATCGCGTCGGCCAGGCCGACCTCGTCCTCCACCAGCAGCACGCGCATGGCACCAGTGTCGCTGCCGGACCGGCCGTGTGGGGCGTCGGCGGCTGTGAACGCTCTCAGGCGTCTCAGGGACCTGCCAGGGCGCGCCGGGCACTGTCCCGCCCATGCGAACACGCCCTTCGGTACGACTGTCAGCTGCACGATCCGTCCCCGTCGCCCTGCTCCTGGCCGTCGGTGGCCTCGCCGCCTGTGGTGGCGGCGGCGGCTCCGACGGCGTCGCGTCGCTTTCCGGCTCCGACGCCGGCAGCGACAGCGAGGACGGCGGGACCTCGACGACCCTCTCCGAGGAGGAAGCCGAGCAGGCGCTCCTCGACTGGGCCGAGTGCATGCGCGAGAACGGCGTCGACATGCCCGACCCGCAGATCGGCGAGGACGGAGGCGTGTCGATCCAGATCGGCGGTCCCGCCGGCGGCGGTGACGAGGGCGAGGACGGCGCGACCGACGGCTCCACGCCGCGCGGCCCGTCGCCGGAGGACCGGGAGACCTTCGAGGCCGCCAACGAGGCGTGTGGCGAGCCGCCGATGATCGGCACGTTCTCGGAGGAGGACCGCGAGCAGATGGAGGAGGACGCGCTCGCGTTCGCCGAGTGCATGCGGGACGAGGGCATCGCCGACTTCCCCGACCCGGACTTCTCGAACTTCGGCCCCGGCCGTGGTCCGGCGACCCGGAGCGAGACCGTCGACGAGGAGAGCGAAGACGGGGACGGCAGCGGGGCCAAGGTCTTCGGGCCCTGGGGCGAGATCGACCTCGAGGACCCCGAGACGGCCGCCGCGTTCGAGGCGTGCCAGGACGAGCTGGGCGGCCCGAACGGCGGGGCCCGGCCGCCCATGGCGTCGGCCGGGGTGGCCGAGGTGAGCAGGTGAGGCTGCGCCCGCGGCTGACCCGCCGGCGCGTGCTGGTCGGTGCCGGGGTGCTCGTCGTCGGCGGCGTGACGGCCGCGGTCCTCTCCGGGACCGGTGGCGACGACGCCGGTGACGGCGACATTGCTGACGCTCCCACGACGCTGGCCAGCGTCGAGGCGCGCGACCTCGTCGTGGCCGACACCTATGCGGGACAGCTCGGCTACGGGGAGGCCCGCGACCACGTCACGGATCGCGCCGGGGTCGTGACGACCGTGGCCGCGACCGGCTCGACGGTCGACGTCGGCGGCTCGCTGTTCAGCGTGGACTTCGAGCCGACGGTCGTGCTGCGGGGAGCCGTGCCCGCCTACCGCGCCCTCGACGTGGACGCGAACGACGGCCCGGACATCGCGCAGCTCGAGCAGGCGCTGGTCGACCTCGGCCACGGCGGCACCGGCAGCGGGGCGGTCACCGTCGACGAGCACTTCGACGCGGACACCGCCGCGGCGGTCGAGCGCTGGGAGGACGCACTGGGGCGCGCCGCGCCCGACGGGCGGGTCGAGCTCGGCGACCTCGCGTTCGCCGCGGGTCCCGTGCGGGTCGGCACCATCAGCGCCGACGTCGGCACCCGCGTGCAGGAGGGCTCGACCGTGCTCCAGGCCACGCCGACCGACCACGTCGTGACCGTGGACCTGGACGCCAGCCGCTCGAACGAGCTCGAGCCCGGCACCAAGGTCGGCCTCACGATGCCCGACGGCGCCGAGACCACCGGCACCGTCGCGACGATCGGCACCGAGGCCGACGCGTCCGAGGACCAGCAGGAGGGTGGGCTCGTCCCGGGTGGCAGCGGCGGGCCGACCGTGCCCGTGACCATCACGCTCGACGATCCGGCCGCCGCGGCCGCCTTCGACACCGGAGCGGTGGACGTCGCCATCGAGCGCTCCCGCGAGGACGGCGCCACCGCGGTGCCCGTCCTCGCCCTGCTGGCGCTCGCCGAGGGCGGGTACGCCGTCCAGCTGCCCGGCGCCGCTGACGCACCCGGCCGCCTCGTCGGCGTCGAGATCGGCACCTACGCCGACGGCTGGGTCGGGGTGACCGGCGACGGCATCGAGCCCGGCGTCGAGGTCGTGGTGCCGGCATGACCGCCATTGCAGGGTCGGCGGTCGTCGAGCTTGTCCGCGTCGGCAAGGAGTACCCCGGCGAGCCGCCGGTCCGGGTGCTGGACGAGGTCGACCTCCGCATCACCAAGGGCGAGCTCGTCGCCATCGTCGGCCCCTCCGGGTCGGGCAAGTCCACCCTGCTCAACATCGTCGGCACCCTCGACCGGGCCACGGAGGGGACGGTCGTCGTGGCGGGCCACGACACGTCGGTGCTCTCGGACAGCGAGCTGTCCGGGCTCCGCTCGCGCGAGATCGGGTTCGTGTTCCAGCAGTTCTTCCTGCTGTCGGGGATGGCGGCGCTCGACAACGTGGCCGACGGTCTCCTCTACACCGGGCGACCCCTGGCCGAGCGCCGCGACCTGGCGCGCACCGCGATGCAGCGCGTCGGCCTCGAGCACCGCCTCGACCACGACCCGGCCAAGCTCTCCGGCGGGGAGCGCCAGCGCGTCGCCATCGCCCGCGCGCTGGTGGGGTCCCCGTCGATCGTCCTGGCCGACGAGCCGACGGGCAACCTCGACTCGCGCTCGAGCGCGGCGATCATCGACCTGCTGCACGAGCTGCACGAGACGGGCTCCACGATCCTCGTCATCACCCACGACCGCGACATCGCCGCCGGGCTGCCCCGGCAGGTGACGGTGCGCGACGGCCGCATCGAGCAGGACGTCCGTGCCTCCCGCGGGGTGCTGGCATGACCGTCCTGCCCCTCGACGGCCGGCTCGCGCCCGAGCCGCCGTCGCTCCCCCCGCTGCCGCGCAGCGCGCTGCACGCCGGCGACCTCCTGCGGGTCGCCTCCGTCGGCCTGCGCAGCCGCCGCCTGCGGGCCGCCCTGTCGGCGCTCGGCATCGCCATCGGCATCGCGGCGATGGTGGCCGTGCTCGGCATCTCCGAGTCGTCCAAGGCCGACCTGCTCTCGTCGCTGGACCGCCTCGGCACCAACCTGCTCACGGTCCAGGGCGGCGAGGGCTTCGGGTTCTCGGAGGACGGGGGCGTCCTCCCCACCACCGCCGAGGCGATGCTCACCCGCATCGGGCCCGTGCAGGGCGTGTCGTCGGTGACCGTCGTCGACGCCGACGTGCGCCGCACGGACCTGGTCCCGAGCACGCGCACCGGGGGCATCACCGTCCGGGCCACCGACCCCCAGCTGCTCGGCACGCTGCGAGCCCGGCTGGCCGACGGCGAGTGGCTCGACGCGGCCCGCGCCGGGCTCCCCGTCGTCGTCCTGGGCGCCGACGCCGCGGAGCAGCTCGGCATCACGGACGTCTCCGCCGGGGTCCAGGTGTGGCTCGGCGGGCACTGGTTCACGGTCATCGGGATCCTCGAGCCGTTCGAGCTCGCCGACCAGCTCGACCGCACCGCCCTGATCGGGGAGGGGATCGCCGCGGAGCTGTTCGGCACCACCGAGAACCCCGGCACGATCTTCCTCCGGGCCGATCCCGACGAGCTCGACTCGGTGGCCGCCGTGCTGCGCCAGACCGCCAACCCGCAGAGCCCCGACACGGTGGAGGTGGCCCGCCCGAGCGACGCCATCGAGGCCAAGGCCGCGGCGAGCAACGCGTTCACCGCGCTGTTCCTCGGGTTGGGGGCCGTCGCGCTGCTGGTCGGCGGCGTCGGCATCGCCAACGTCATGGTCATCTCCGTGCTCGAGCGTCGCTCCGAGATCGGGCTGCGGCGCGCCCTCGGAGCGACGCGGCGGCACGTCAGCGGCCAGTTCCTGGCCGAGGCCCTGCTCCTGTCCGGCCTGGGTGGCGTCACCGGCGTCCTCCTGGGCGCCGGCGTCACCGCCGTCTACGACGTGGCCCGCGGCTGGGACGTCGTCGTCCCGGTCATCGGCCTCGTGGGCGGCGTCGTCGCGGCGCTGCTCATCGGCGCCGTGGCCGGCCTGTACCCAGCGACCCGCGCCGCCCGGCTCGCGCCCACCGATGCCCTGAGGACCGTCTGATGCACCTGACCCCCCTGTCCCGGCGCCGCGCCGTGGCCGTGCTCGCCCTCACGGGTGTGGCCGGCGTCGGCGCCGGGACGCTCGGCCTCTTCGGGGCGGACCCGTCGTCCGCGGGATCGTCGGCCCTCCCGACGGCGCCGGCGGAGGCGCGCGACCTGGAGGTCAGCGACGAAGAGGCCGGCACGCTGGCCCGCGCCGACACCACCACGGTCGTCTACGACGGGACCGGCGGGCGCGTCGGCGGCGGCCCCGCGGGCTCCGGCCCGATCACCAGCCAGTCCGCCGGTGACGCCACCGTTGCTGCCATCACCCCGACGCAGGACTGCACCGCCGACCCCAGCGTGTGCGAGAGCACCACCACGAGCACACCGCCGCAGCAGACCGTCCCGTCGCTCGTGCCCGACGACACGGCCCCCGACGACACCGCCCCGCCCGCGGAACCGGCGCCGGACGACCGGGGCGCGGACCTCGGCGACGGCCAGACGGCGGGCCCGACCGGCGACGTCCCGCAGGGCGATCTGGGCGACGGCGCGCTGGACGGCAGCGAGACGCCGACGGGTGCGCCCACCGCCACGCTGACGGAGCTGCTGCGCATCGGGTCCGCGGCCGGCCGGGGGTCCGTGCTGTACCGGGCCGACGACGAGCCCATCGTCGTCCTGCTCGCGGGGAGCGACGGCACGCCGCTGTTCCGCGACCTGTCGACCGGCAGCGAGGGCCCGGACGTGGCCGTGCTGGAGGCGAACCTGATCGAGCTCGGCTACGGCCGTTCGGGGATGCGGTCGGCCGACCAGGACTTCGACGCCGCGACCGCGGCGGCGGTCACCGCCTGGGAGGAGGCCCTCGGTCGCGCCGCGCCCGACGGCGTCGTGACGGTGGGCGAGGTGGTCTTCCTCGACGGGCAGACCGCCGTGCTCGGCCACGAGGCCGCGGTCGGCGACCTGCTCGAGTCGGGCGACTCGGTGCTGGTGCTCGGCGCCGAGAGCCGTGTCGTGGAGACCGACGTGCTGGCCGAGGACGCGGCCGACTGGCCCGTCGGCACCGCCGTGACCCTGGAGTGGGGCGACGACACCACCAGCACGGGCACCGTCACCGAGGTGTCCCGCGACGTGGTCGACGGCGAGGTCGCCCTCGTCATCACCGTCGACCCCGCCAGCGACCAGGCCGCCGCGGCCCGTCCGATCGGCAGCCGCGTCGACGTCGTCCGCACCGTCGCCCACCGGGACGGGGTCGTCGCCGTCCCGGTGGCCGCGGTCGTCCAGGGCGAGGACGGCCCGGCTGTCCGCGTCGTCGGCGGTGGCGACGCCCCGGACCGTGTGACCCCGGTGGAGCTCGGCATCGTCGACGGCGGCTGGGTCGAGGTCACCGACGGCATCGAGGCCGGCACGGAGGTACGCCTCCCCGGCTGACCCGCTCACCGGTGCGCGTTAGCGTCGCCCCATGCCCAAGTTCGCCATGCTCTCCACCCTCGGCCCCGACGGGTCGGCCCGCCTGCGCGAGAACCCCGAGCGCCTGCGCGAGGTGTCGCAGGAGGTGGAGGCCATGGGCGTGAAGGTGCTCGAGCAGTTCGCCGTGCTCGGGCAGTGGGACTTCCTCAACATCATCGAGGCCCCCGACGACGTGACCATGGCCAAGGTCGCCACCACCCTCGCCAGCCGGGGCACCCTCAAGACGATGACGCTGCCGATCATCGGGATCGACGACTTCATCGCCGGCCTCAAGACATAGGAGCCGAGCCCCTAGGCGAGCGACCAGGCGGCCCAGTGGCTACACCCACCAGGTCGAGCGCTTCCGGCGCCGGCGGACCCGCTCGTGGGGCAGCTCGGGGAGCACCGACCCGTCGCTCTCCCGCCGGAGCCGGTACCCGGCGGCCGTGACCTCGTCGACCACGAAGCCCGTCTGCCACGAGTCGTCGAGCCCCGACTGCACCTCGACGTGGGTGCCGGCCGGCAGCGACGGGCCGGCGCCCGGCGCCCGCTCCGTCGCCCCGTCGGCCATCGGCTGATCGTACGTCGCTACCCTCGGGACGATGCCGCCGGTCGGGACCTCGCCACGCACCGCTCCCGTGCTGCGCAAGGCCCTCAAGGCGAAGTCCCCCTCGCTCCAGGTGGAGCGGGAGCTGTGGGCTCAGGGGCACGAGGTCGTCGTCGGCATGGACGAGGTGGGACGCGGGGCCTGGGCCGGACCCCTCACGATCGGCGCCGCCGTGGTGCCCCAGGACCGGCGGGTGAACAAGATCCGCGACTCCAAGATGCTCACCGAGTACGAGCGCGAGGCGCTCTTCGAGCGGATCGCCGACTGGTGCGTGGCCTGGTCGGTCGGCCACGCCAGCCCCGAGGAGTGCGACGAGCTCGGCATGTCCGAGGCCCAGCGCCTCGCCGCCCGCCGCGCCCTCGACGACCTCCGCCTGCCGGCCCAGCGGGTGCTGCTCGACGGCAAGTGGGACTTCGTCGGCGACGGCACCAGCCGGATGCTCGTGAAGGGCGACGCCCGCTGCCTGTCGATCGCCGCCGCGTCCATCCTGGCCAAGGTGACCCGCGACCGCATCATGCGGGAGGAGGCGGAGCACCACACGTTCTGGTGCTTCGAGGAGAACAAGGGCTACCCGTGCCCGCGCCACAAGACCGCGCTGCGGGGCATCGGCCCGTCGGCCATCCACCGGCGCAGCTGGGTGTTCATGGACCACCTCACCTGGACCGGCTTGCCCCGCCTCGTGCCGCCCCCGCCGGTCGATCCCGAGCACCGCTACCAGATCCCGTTGTTCTGACGTGGGGACCGAGCTCCCACGCCCGCTGGTGGAGCAGGTGCACACGTCGCTGCGCGACCTCCGCGTCGCCCGCCTCTCGGTGACCACCTGGCCCGCGGTGGCCGGCGACCTGGCCCGCCTGGCCGCGGCGGTGGACCGGAACGACGAGGCGGCGGTGCACCACGCGCTCCTCCCGATCTCGCGCCTGGCCTACGAGGGCAAGGTGCGCAGCCGCCTCGCCGGCGCCGACCGCCGCGCCGCGATGGTCACGGCCACCAAGCCGACCAGCTCGCTCCCGATCGTCGGCGCGGTGTGCGGCCTCGGCGTGATGGGCATGGGCTACGCCCTCGGTGGCGTCCCGGTGCTCATCGTCACGGCGCTCTTCGCGCTCTTCATCCTCGGCATCGCGGTGGCCGGCACCCGCACCAACGCCGAGCGCACCGAGGACCGCCTCGCCCGCCGCGCGTCCCCCACCCGCGAGGCGCTGCTCCCGGCCCCCACCGCGGTGGTCGAGGAGATCACCGTCATCGAGGCCCGCCTGGGCTAGTTCTTCAGCAGGTCCTTGAAGGGGGAGTTGCTGTCGATGCCGGGCTCCTTGGGGAGGCCGAGGACGCGCTCGCCGACGATGTTGCGGAGCACCTCGTCAGTGCCGCCGGCGATGCGCATGCCGGGGACGCTGCAGGTGAACTTGCCCCACGTGTAGGTGCCCCACTCGCCGGTGTCGGCGACCATGCGGGGGCCGAGGACGGAGGCCACGAACGCGGCGGTGCGCTGCATGTTGTCGGTGAGCGCCATCTTGGCGATCGACATCTCGGGGCCTGGGAGCTGGCCCGCCTTGATCTTGTCGAGCGCTCGCTGGTTCGTGAACTTGGCCACCTGGTAGCGGGTGTAGACGTCCATGAGCTGGTCGCGGTGCACGGCGCTCTCACCGAGACCGAAGTGGCGGAGCATCTGCGCGAGGCGGGTGACGTTGGCGATGCCCATGCCACCGCCGCCGCTGCCCGCGCCGATGGAGGAGCGCTCGTTCATGAGCGTGGTGAGCGCGACGGACCAGCCCTGGTTCACGTCGCCGAGGCGGTGGTCGTCGGGGACGCGCACCTCGTTGAAGAACACCTCGTTGAACGACGCGCCGCCGGTCATCTGGCGCAGCGGCCGCACCTCGACGCCGGGGGCCTTCATGTCGACGACGAAGCCGGTGAGCCCCTTGTGCTTCGGCAGGTCGGGGTCGGTGCGGCAGATGATCTCGCCGATGTCGCTGTACTGCGCGCCGGAGGTCCAGACCTTCTGGCCGGTGAGCACCCACTCGTCGCCGTCGCGCTCGGCCTTGGTCTGGAGGCCGGCGAGGTCCGAGCCCGAGCCGGGCTCGCTGAAGAGCTGGCAGGCCACGAGGTCGGCCCGGTACAGCGCGGGGAGGTACTTGGCCTTCACGTGGTCCTGCGCGTGGTCCTTGATCGTCGGGGCGACCATGCCGAGGCCGATGCCGAAGAACGTCTGGCTCGGGATCTCGTACTTGGCCTCGAGGCCCGCGTAGAGCCGGTCGTAGGGGCCCGGGAGCTCGCGGCCGCCGAACTCCTTCGCGCCGCAGATGTACCCGAGGCCCGCGTCGTACTTCTTGGCCCGCCAGGCCTGGGCCTCCTCCAGCTCGCGCTGCTCCTGCTCGCGGTCGGTCTCCTCGAACAGCGCCACGTCGTCGTCGCCCTCGCCCCAGACGATCTTCTTCTCCTCGGTCTGCCGCGGGGCGGCGTTGGCGTCGAGGAACGCGAGGCACTCCTCGCGGAACTCGTCGAGCGTGGGCTGGTCGGCCATCTGGTGTCCCCCTGGAACTTGACTGCGCGGTCAAGATAGCCGCGCGCCGACGCGGGAGTCGATCCCGCGGCACCGGCGCAGCGGTACCGTCGCCCCGTGGCCGCGCCCCGACCCCGGACCGCCTCGCTCGTCCTGGCGGGCTGGACCGGCTTCGTGTGGGTGACCCGCCTCGCCAACGTGCTCGGCGACGACGACCTCGACACCGCGGGGCAGATCGGGGGCGTGGCCCTCGCGCTCTCCTTCGTCGTGCTGGCGGCCGCGGTGGCCTGGGCCGCCCTCACCCGCCGCGACGTCCTGTTCCGGGCGGTCGCCGCGCTCACCGTGTGGACGGTCGCCGTGTGGGCCGTGCGGGTGGTGGGGATCACCGACGGCGACCACTCGATCGGCTTCGTGGTCGTGCACCTGCTGCTGGCCGCCGTGTCGCTGGCCCTGTGCGTCGTGGCCCTGCGCGAGCTCGTGGGCGATCGCCACGGGTTCTTGGGCCGCCACCCCGACAAGTAACGTCCCCGCCACCATGGGCCAGCCCGTCAGCGTCATCGAGAAGCGGTCGTCCACGAACCCGGCCGTGCTGCGGTTCGAGACCAACCGCCCGCTGTCGGGCATGGGCCACGAGCGCTACCTGGCCCCGCCGAGCGAGCTCGTGGCCCGCCCCGTCGACGAGCTGGCCCGCCGCCTCTTCGCCACCGGCCAGGTCGAGAGCGTGCACATCAACGGCTCGGTCGTGACGGTCACCCTCGCCGGAGGGCGCCAGGGCGAGGGCCTCGGCGACGTGATCCGCCACCTGTTCCGCTACTACCCGGACGAGCCGGGGGCGGAGCCGGCCGCCGAGGCCGAGGTGTAGGAGTTCGGCCTCGGGGGGCGATGTAGGGGACCGTGAGCGAGCTCGCGAGCCTCGGGGGAGCGGCAGGAGGTCGACCTCATCCGCACCCTGTGGCGGGCGGACCGTCGCCTCGCGGCCAGCTGGTGGACCGTCCTCGTCGGCCGCGGGCTGCTCCCTGCCAGCTTGGCCCTGGTCACCGCGTGGCTGATCGACGCGGTGCAGGACGGTCGGTCCCTGACCGCACCGCTCACCGCGCTGGGCATCACCTTCGTCCTGATGCAGGTGCTCGTCCCGCTGCAGACCGTCGTCGGGTACAACCTGGGCGATCGGACCGCGGCGTGGCTCTACGACGAGCTGACCACCACGTGCATCGAGCCTCCCGGCATGGGCCACCTCGAGGACCCGTCGTCGACCGGTGACCTGGAGGTGGCGCGCGGGTTCGACACCGGGATGATGGGCCCACCCCTGTCGGTCTCGATGGACTTCATCGCCCAGGGGCTCGTCACGCTGCTCTCCGGCATCGCGTCGGTGGCGCTGCTCTTCGGCTTCGAGTGGTGGGCGCCCCTGGTGCTCGGCGGGGCCTGGGGCTCCACGCACTGGTTGCTGCGCGAGAGCGCGGTGTGGAAGGACCGCAACACCGCCGAGGTGCAGGCCGCGACGCGCGACGCGGGCTACGCCTACCGGATGGCGGTCGACCCTCCCGCGGCCAAGGAGCTCCGGCTGTTCGGCCTGGGCGGCTGGACCCTCGACCGGTTCATCGCCCGTCGCCGCCTCCTCCACGACCTCCAGTACGAGGCGACGCGGCTGCGGGAGAAGTCGGTGGTGCGGTCCGCGGCGATCGTCGTGGCCGGGAACGTGATCGTGTTCTGGGCACTGGCCGATGCGGCCGCCGACGGGCGCCTCAGCCTCGGGCAGAGCGTCGTGTTCGCCCAGGCGGGGGCGGGCGCTGCTGCGATCGCCTTCGGAGGGCTGAACTGGGCGCTCGACGGTGCCGCCGCGCCCGCGGCCGCGGTGCGCCGCCTGCGCGGACGGATGGCGACTGTTGGCGCGCTCCCCTCCGGCACGCGGGTCCCTGCGGCGCACGCCCACGAGCTGCGCTTCCGCGACGTCACGTTCGCCTACCCGGGCACCGACCGCAACGTGCTCGAGGGCTTCGACCTCAGCATCCCGGCGGGGTCGTCGCTCGCCATCGTCGGCCAGAACGGCGCCGGCAAGACGACCTTGGCCAAGCTCCTGTGCCGGCTCTACGACCCCACCTCCGGCTCCGTCGAGGCCGACGGCGTCGACCTGCGCCAGCTCGACGTCGACCGGTGGCGGGAGCAGGTCACCGCCGTCTTCCAGGACTTCATCCGGTTCGAGCTGCCCCTGCGCGACAACGTGGCGCCCGAGCGGCGCACCCGACGAGGTCGTCCTCGCCGCGCTCGAACGCGCCGGCGCGGCGGACCTGGCCGACCTCGACCAGCCGCTGTCGAAGGCCTACGAGGGCGGCACCGACCTCTCCGGCGGCCAGTGGCAGCGCGTCGCGCTGGCGCGGGCGCTCTGCGCGGTGCACCTCGGCGCCGACGTCGTCCTCCTCGACGAGCCCACCGCGCAGCTCGACGTGCGGGGCGAGGCCGAGATCTTCGGGCGCGTCCTCGACGCCACCCGCCACTGCACCACCATCCTCGTGTCGCACCGGTTCTCGACGGTGCGCCAGGCCGACCGCATCTGCGTGCTCGACGCCGGCCGCGTGGTGGAGCTCGGGACGCACGCCGAGCTCATGGCCGCGGGCGGGTACTACCGCACGATGTTCGACCTGCAGGCGCAGCGGTTCGTGAGCGCACCGGAGGACGAGGGGGTGGAGCTGGATGTCCTCTGAGGCGCTCGACGAGATGCCGCCGGGGCTCCGCTCGATGTGGCGGCTGTTCCGCCTCGGCTACCGGCACGAGCCCCGCCTGCTCGTCTTCGCGGTCGTCATCACGCTGCTCGGCGCGTTGCCCGACACCCTCTTCGCGCTGTGGTTCAAGCTCCTCGCCGAGGGTGTGCTGGAGGACGACAGCGGGCTCGTGCGCACCGCCGCCCTCGGCCTCGCCGTCTCGGCCACCCTCCTGCAGGTCCTGAACGTCGCGTCGCAGCGCTTCCAGCGCCGCTTCCGCGACCGCGTCTCGATCGCCCTCGAGTCCCACGTGGCCCGGCTTCAGGCCGGTGTCACGACGATCGCCCACCAGGAACGCCCGGAGCTGCTCGACCGGCTGGCGATGCTGCGCGACCAGGTGTTCGTCCTGGACCACATGTACCTGTCCGCCTTCGGCACGATGGCCTGGATCGTGCGCCTCGTCGTGACGCTCGCCCTGCTCGTCTCGATCCACCCGGCGCTCGTGCTCCTCGCCGCCGGCGCGGTCCCCATCGCGGTCGTCGCGTTCTCGCGGCCCGGCCGGGAGCTGGCCGTCGAGGAGCGGGCGTTCGCCGGCAAGCGCCTGTCGTCCCACCTGTTCACGCTCGCCACGACGGCGCCTGCTGGGAAGGAGGTCCGGGTGACGGGCATCGGGCCCCGTCTGGCGGAGCGCCGGCGCGACGCGTGGGAGGGGTACTACGCACCGGTGGCCCGCGAGCGCTGGCGCACCGCGGCGTGGAACGTGCTCGGCTGGGCGGTGTTCGGCGCGTCCTACGTGAGCGCCGTGGTGTTCGTGGCCGCCGGCCTCGACCGCCCGCCCGGCGACGTGCTCCTCGTGCTGATCGCCGGCTCCCGCCTCGCCGCGTACGTCGGCGCCACGGTCGGCGAGATCGGGTTCCTCCGCGGGTTCTGGATGGACGGCGCGCGCCGGCTGGCGTGGCTCGAGGACTACGCGGCGGCGCTCGTGGAAGACGCCGACGTGGCCGTGCCGGTCCGGCTCGAGGACGGCATCACCCTCGAGCACGTCTCCTTCGCCTACCCCGGCACCGCCGTCCTGGTGCTCGACGACGTGTCGCTGCACCTGCCCGCGGGCGCCGTGGTGGCGGTGGTGGGCGAGAACGGCGCCGGCAAGACCACGCTGGTGAAGCTGCTGTCGAAGCTCTACGAGCCCACCGCCGGGCGGATCCTCGTGGACGGCGCGCCGCTGGCCCGCATGCCCGCCGACGAGTGGCGCGAGCGGCTCGCCGGCGCCTACCAGGACTTCTTCCGCTTCGAGCTGCGGGCGCAGCACAGCGTCGGCATCGGCGACGTCCCACGGGTCGACCAGCAGCCGCCGGTGCTCGCGGCCGTGGGGCGAGCGGGCGCCGAGGACGTGGTCGAGCAGCTCGCCTCGGGCCTGGACACCCAGCTCGGACCGACGTGGCCCGATGGCGTGGAGGTGTCGTTCGGGCAGTGGCAGAAGGTGGCGCTGGCCCGCGGCTTCATGCGCGACGAGCCCCTCCTGCTCGTGCTCGACGAGCCCACCGCGGCGCTGGACGCCGAGACCGAGCACGCCCTCTTCGAGCGCTACGCCACGGGCGCCCGGCGCGCCGGCGAGGGCGGCCGCATCACCGTGCTGGTGTCGCACCGGTTCAGCACGGTGCGCATGGCGGACCACATCGTGGTCCTGGACGGGGCCCGCCTCGTCGAGGTCGGGTCCCACGAGGAGCTGCTCGCCGCGGGCGGCACCTACAGCGAGCTCTTCGGGATCCAGGCCGCCGCCTACCGGTAGCCTCCGGCGCGTGACCGAGCGGACGCTGCGCACGCCGCTGCGCGTCGGGGGGACCACCACCGTGCGCAACCGGCTGTACCGGGCGCCGGTGCTCGAGGGGGCCGGTGACGGCGAGGGTGCTGCCGCCACCTACGCCAAGCAGTTCGTGGCCAACGCGGAGGCCGGCGTCGGCCTGATCATCCAGGGCAACTCGTGCATCTACGACGAGGGCCGCTCGTCGCCGGGCATGACGATCGTGAGCACCCGCGAGCGGATGCTGCGCCTCGCACCCATGGTCGACGCGGTGCACGCGGCAGGGGCGGCCATCTGGATCCAGGTCGGCCACGGCGGCCTGTTCTCGATGGAGGCGTGGCACGAGCCCTACGCCTCCGAGCGGAAGGGACCCCTCCTCGCCCCCTCCAAGCCGCCGCTCGCGCTGCGCCCGGTGTTCCGCCGTGCGCCGGTGCACGCCATGACCACCGACGAGGTGCGGGCCATGGCCACCGCCTACGGCGACGTGGCCGTGTGGGCGCGCGAGGCGGGCTACGACGGCCTGCAGCTGGCGTCGAGCAACGCCAAGCTGCTCGATCAGTTCCTGTCGCCGTTCTGGAACCGCCGTGACGACGAGTTCGGCGGCTCGCTCGAGAACCGCGCCAGCCTGCTCCGCCTCATCCGCGAGGCGATCGCCGAGCGGGCCGGCGCCGACTACACGGTGACGGTCAAGGTGCCGGTGGGGGAGAAGGCACCGCCGTTCACCGCCCACACGACCTGGGACGAGGGGCTGCGCCTGGTGCAGCTCGTCGAGGAGTTCGGCTACGACTCGGTGACGCCCGTGGAGGTGTCGGTGTTCCCCGACACGACGCTCTCCCGCGGCGGCATCCCCGCGTCGCTCTGGCGCAACAAGGCGATGCAGGCGCGCTTCCGCGCGGCGGCGCCGAGCCGGGCCAACCGGGCCGTGCTCACGGCGGGCTACGTGTTCGGCGGGGTGACGGCGCGGTTCACGCCCGTGTGGAACCGCAGCCGGTTCCTCGCCGCCAAGGAGCTCGTGTCGATCCCGGTGCTCGCGGTCGGTGGCATCCGCGACGCGGGCGAGGTCGACGAGATCCTCGACGGGGGCCAGGCCGACCTCGTGGGCCTCGGCCGCCCGTTCTACGCGGAGCCCGACCTGGCCCGGCGCATCCTCGGGGCGACCGACGAGCCCGGCCTCTGCCAGAACTCGAACCTGTGCGTGCCCGCGCAGATGCTCGGCATGAAGGGCGCCTGCTACAACCCCGCCGTCGTCAAGCTCGGCCGCGCCCGAGCCGCGGCCGACGACTGAGCCGGTCCCCGTGAGCGCGGCGGGGGTGCTGCTGGTGTCGTGCCCGGACCGCGCCGGGATCGTCGCCGCGGTGACCGCCTTCGTGGCCGAGCACGGCGGCAACGTGATCGACCTGCAGCAGCACACCGACCACACCGACGGCGCCTTCTTCCAACGGGTCGAGTTCGAGCTCGACGGCGTGGACCTGGCGCGACCCGACATCGCGCCCGCGTTCGCACCGGTGGCCGAGCGCTTCGCGATGCGGTGGAGCCTGCGCTTCACCGACGAGCGCCCGCGCGTCGCGATCCTGGCCTCGAAGGAGCCGCACTGCCTCAACGACCTGCTCAGCCGGTGGCGCACCGGCGAGCTGGCCGTGGACGTCGCGGTGGTGGCCAGCAACCACCCCGACCACGCCGAGGTGGCCGAGTGGTTCGGCGTGCCCTACGCCCACCTGCCGGTCGTCGACGACGACAAGCCGGCGCAGGAGGCCCGGCTCCAGGCCCGCCTCGAGGCGGACGGCGTCGACCTCGTGGTGCTGGCCCGCTACATGCAGGTGCTGTCACCCGGGTTCTGCACGGCGTGGACCGAGCGCATCATCAACATCCACCACTCGTTCCTGCCCGCCTTCCAAGGGGCCCGGCCCTACCACCAGGCCCACGAGCGCGGCGTGAAGGTCATCGGTGTCACCGCCCACTACGCCACCGCGGACCTCGACGACGGCCCGATCATCGACCAGGACGTGCTGCGGGTCAGCCACCGCGACGACGTGGAGGACCTGCGGCGCAAGGGCCGCGACCTCGAGGTGACCGTGCTGGCCCGCGCCGTGCGGGCCCACGTCGGCCACCGGATCCTCGTCTACGGCCGGCGGACCGTCGTCTTCGACTAGCAGGTACCTCTTGACGTGGGCGAACAGGTGTTCGATCATGCACGGATGGGGACGGCGGCTGCCCTCGGGGTGCTGAGCGAGCGCATCCGCCCCGTCGCGCTGGCCCAGCAGCAGCAGCTGCCCGTGCCGGGCCCCCTCGAGCCGCTGCTGCCGGAGGGCGGGCTGCGGCGGGGCGCCACGGTGGCGGTCACCGCGGCGCCGGGCACGGGCGGGGCCACCTCGCTGGCCCTCGCGCTGGTGGCCGAGGCGTCGCGGGCGGGGTCGTGGCTGGCCGCCGTGGGGCTCCCGTCCCTCGGGCTGGTGGCGGCCGACGAGGCGGGGGTGGCCCTGGAGCGGCTCGTGCTGGTGGCCGCCCCCGAGCGCGCCGCCTGGGGCGGGGTCGTGGCCGCCCTCGTCGACGGCTTCGACCTGCTGCTGCTCCACGCCCGCCGCGGCGGGGTGCGCCAGGTCGACGCACGCCGGCTCGTGGCCCGCGCCCGTGAGCGGGGCACGGTGCTCGTGCAGCTCGGGCACGGGTGGGAGGACGAGGCCGACGTGGCCCTCCACGTGGCCGAGGCGTGGTGGGAGGGACCCGACGCCGGCCACGGCCACCTGCGGGCGCGGCGCGTCACCGTGGTGGGCGGCGGCCGGGGCGCGGCATCACGACCGCGCTGGGCCGACCTGTGGCTGCCCGGCCCCGACGGTCGCGTGGCCGAGGCCGTCGTGGAGCACGAACCCGTCGTCGGTTCGTTGCGGGTGGCCGGCTGAGCGCGCCCCGCGCGGCGGGACCGGTGCGCACGCTCGTGGTGCGCTGCGGCGACTGGCCCGTGGTGGCGGCCGGGCGCCGGCTCGACGAGCCGGTGGCGGTCGTGCACGCCAACCGCGTGGTGGCCACCTCACCCGCGGCACGGGCCGAGGGCGTGGACCGTCACCAACGGCGCCGCGAAGCCCAGGGCCGCTGCCCAGGTCTCGTCGTGGTCGAGCAGGACCTCGCGCGCGACGCCCGCACGTTCGAGCCGGTGGTCGCCGTGCTCGATGCCATCACCCCGCGGGTGGAGATCACCCGGCCG
Source organism: uncultured Microthrixaceae bacterium (assembly GCA_963806205.1). Taxonomy (GTDB): domain Bacteria; phylum Actinomycetota; class Acidimicrobiia; order Acidimicrobiales; family VFJN01; genus VFJN01. Next base: position 325,108 of record CAWDXF010000003.1, on the reverse strand, counting down.
GGGCAGGTCGCCTTCCCGACGCGGGGTCCGGCGCGCTACCTGGGGGGCGACGACGCGCTGGTGGTCCGCACGCTGGCGGTGGTCACCGCGGCGGTGGACGCGGGCAGCGGGACCGACGTCGTGGTGCGGGCCGGGGTGGCCGACGGCCCCTTCGCCGCCGCGCTGGCGGCCCGCTCGGCGCGGCCGGGGCGCGTCGTCCCGCCGGGTGGGTCCGCCGCCTTCCTCGCCGGCCTGCCCCTGGCCGCCCTCGAGCGGCCGGCGCTGGTCGACGTGCTCGGCCGCCTCGGCCTGCGCACGCTCGGCGACCTCGCCGCGCTCCCGGGGCCCGACGTGCTGGCCCGGTTCGGCATCGAGGGCCAGGGGGCCTGGCGGCTGGCCGGAGGGCTCGACGAGCGCCCGCCGGCCACGGCGCCGCCCCCGGCCGACCTCACCGTCTCCGTGGAGCTCGACCCGCCGGCGGACACCGTGGCCCCCGCCGCGTTCGCGGCGCGCGGCCTGGCCGAAGAGCTCCACGGCCGGCTCTGGGCACGCGGCTCGGCCTGCACGCGCGTGGTCATCGGTGCGGAGACCGAGCACGGCGAGCGGCTCGAGCGGGTGTGGCGGGCCGATGGCGCGCTCACCGCGGCCGCCATCGCCGACCGGCTGCGCTGGCAGGTCGACGGCTGGCTCCTGGGGTCCGCCCGCCACCGGCCGACCGCGGGGATCAGCCGGCTGTGGCTCGTGCCCGACGAGGTGGTGCCCGCGGGCGGTCGCCAGCTCGGCTTCTGGGGCACCGACGTGGCCACCACCGACCGGGCCACGCCGCGGTGGCGCGCGTCCAGGGGCTGCTCGGCCTCGGCGCGGTGCGCGTGCCGGAGTGGCAGGGCAGCCGTGACCCGGCCACCCAGGTGGCGTTGGTCGACGCGGCGGCGGTCGACCTGGGCGCGGATCGTCCCGGCGCGCACCGCGACCGCGTGGTGAGCCCATGGCCAGGCCGGCTGCCCCGCCCGTCGCCGGCGCGCGTGCACCCCGAGCCACCGGTCGCCGAGCTGGTGGGGGCCGACGGCGACGGCCTGCGGGTCAGCGGCCGCGGCGCGCTGTCGGCCGCACCGGTCCGCCTCTCGGTGGCCGGTGGCCCCTGGCAGGAGGTGGTGGCGTGGGCCGGGCCGTGGCCGCTGGAGGAGCGCTGGTGGGACGCCGCCCGCCACCGCCGCCGCGCCCGCGTCCAGGTGGTCACCGCCGACGGCCAGGCCCGCCTCGTCGCCATCGAGTCCGGCGCGTGGCGCGTCGAAGCTACCTACGACTGATGGTCAGGTGGTCAACGATGCGGTGCGGACCGCCTGGACATCGTCGCGAGCTGGCCAGCACCTGGTCGATCGCGCCCGCACCCCCGATGTTCGCGTTGCCGGGGCGCTGACACGGTCAGTCGACGACATAGTCGGCAGTTGTGCGCCTCGCCTGAACTGGTGTCGCTGAGTGGCGGTGACGGTCAGCACTCGACACCATCTCTGGGCGGGTCGGTTCCGACTCTCTCCCGTTCCAGCCATGGGCGGGCCCACCGCGGCGCCCCGTCGCCGTCTCCTGGCGCCCTGTCTCAGGCCGTGGCGACAGCGCGGCCGGCGGTCGCCACGGAGGTGCGACCGCAGCGACAGCTGGGCGAACCCGCCGCACGCGGCCGACACCGCGGCGGCCAGGAACGCGCCGCGGTAGGACGACAGCGCCACGACCGCGCCGAGCAGCGGCGCGCCGAGGCCGTTGGCGAGGTCGAAGAAGAGCGAGAAGGTGCCGACGGCCTGGCTGCGCTGGTCCTCGGGCACGCCGGCCACCGCGGCGGAGAACAGCGCGGGGAACAGCAGCGACATGCCGACGGCCATGAACAGCGCCGCGATCCACACCGCCGCCACCGCCGCCCACGCGGCGAGGAGCAGCGCGGCAGTGCCGACGCTCACGAGCGCGATCGTCGACGCGCGTCGCCATCCGAGCCGGTCGGGCAGGCGGGCGCCGAAGACGCGGATGAGCAGCACGCTGACCGCGTAGGCGCCGAACACCGGGCCGACGTCGTCGAGGCCGATGTCCTGGCCGTAGAGCTCGATGAACGCGCCGAAGCCCACGAAGGGGATGAGGCCCAGCAGCATCACCAGGCCGGGGCCGATGGCCGCGCCGTGGAGCAGCCGATCGGGACGAGCGGCCGGCGGGCCGGAGAGCGGTGCGGTGCCGAGGCCCAGGACGCTGGCCAGGAGGGCGGCGCCACCTGCTGCGAACCAGACCGCGTGGAAGCCGTGCGCGTCGGCGAGCCACTCGCCCAGCCACGGCCCCACGGCCAGGCCGCCGTAGAGCGCAACGGAGAAGTACGAGGCGGCCTCGCCCCGCCGGTCGTCCGGGGCGAGGTCCTGGATGGCGGTGGCGGCGCCGACGAACAGCGCCGCCTCGCCGAGCCCGCTGACGAGGCGTAGCGCCACGAGCGGGGCGAGCGAGTCGGTCAGGGAGTAGGCGAGCACGCTGAGCCCCATCACCAACGAGCCGCCGCTCACGAGGAGGCGCCGGCCCTTGAGGTCCCCCAGCCGACCCGCCCAGGGCCGCACGATCGCGGCCGACACCGCGAAGACACCGACCACCACGCCGACGGCCACCCCGCCCCCGCCGAGCTCGTCCTCGACGTAGCGCGGGAGGGTGGGCAGCAGCGCGCCCAGGGCGACGAAGTAGGCGAAGGTGGCCGCGGTGACGATGGCGAACCGCCCGCCGATCAGCCGCGCCGGCGCTGGACCATGGGCGACGTCGCCGGCGACGGCGGGATCGTCCATCCGGGCAGGCTACGGGAGGGCGTCCCCGATCCCCCCCCCCCCAGGCGCTAGCTCGCCCCCGGCGGGGCGATTTCGGGGAGGATGTCCGGGTGCCGCCCTGGGATTGCCCCGACTGCGGGCGTCGGTTCGCCCGGCGCGGCCAGGGTCACGAGTGCGCGCCCGCCATGACCATCGAGGAGTACTTCTCGACCGGCCCGGAGCGCGAGCGTCCGATCTACGACGACCTCGTGTGCGAGTGGCTCAGCGAGGCCTACTTCGCGGCGACGGAGTAGCCCGATGAGCTCGCCGGAGGTGGCGCAGCTGGAGCAGTGGTTCGTCGAGCGGGGCGCGCCGAACCTGATCGAGGGCTACAGCCAGCGCGTCGACCTGCGGCGCCGCGCCCGCCCGTTCCTGGCGCTGGCGACCGTGCTCGAGGTCGTGGTCGGGGTGGGCGACCTCGATCTGGCGTGGTGGCAGAACGCGCTGACGATCGTGGCGGCGTTCGCGGTCCTGGGCATCGTCACGGTGGTCCGGGCGCCCACGTCGAACCTCGCGGCGCTCGTGCGGCGGGCGCACCTGCCGGTCCTTTCGGAGACCGCGGTGTTCGTGATGGTCCCGCCGCTGCTCACCGCGACGGTCGGCGGCCAGCCGGGTCAGGCGCTGGCGTTCGCCGCGGCCAACGTCGTGATCGTCGCCTTCGTCTACGCGGCGTCCGCCTTCGGGCTCGTGCCCGTCGTGCGGTGGGCGGCCGGCAAGGCGGCCCGCGAGCTCGGGGCGGTGGCCCGCCTGGTGGCTCGCGGCGCTGCCCCTGCTCCTGCTCTTCCAGATCGTGCTGTTCATCAACACGGAGATGTGGCAGGTGGCCGACGGGTTCGACAGCCTCACGCTCGGCGTCGTCGTGACCATGTTCGTCGGCACGGGCGCGGTGTTCCTCGTCACCCGGCTGCCCCGCGAGCTCGACGAGCTGGCCACGTTCGGGAGCGACGAGGAGATCGAGTCGTTCGTCGCGGGCACCCCTGCGGAGGAGCTGGCGCCGGCCTTCGACGACCTTCCCGTCGAGACGATCCCGCTCACCCGGCGGCAGCGCCTGAACGTGGCGCTGGTGGCGCTGTTCAGCCAGGGCCTTCAGATCACCTTGGTCACGATCCTGGTGGGCTCGTTCTTCGTGGTGTTCGGCGTGCTGACCATCACGCCCGACGTGATCGAGACCTGGATCGGGCACCCTGGCGACGAGCTGCTCTCGTTCGACGTGTTCGGGCACGGCTTCCACGTCACCGCGGAGCTGCTCAAGCTCAGCGGGTTCCTCGCCTCGTTCTCGGGCCTCTACTTCACCGTCGTGCTCGTGACCGACGAGACCTACCGCAGCGAGTTCCGCAAGGAGATCCTCGACGAGCTGCGCCAGACCTTCGCCGTGCGTCTCGTGTACCTGCGGGCCCGCGAGCGAGCGTCGAGCTGACGGGCTAGGCGGGCACGGGGACGCGGTCCATCGCCCGCCCCATGAGGTCGACGAAGTTGTCGCAGTAGAACGCCTGGCGCACCGCCTCCGACGCGTCGCCGAGGCTCGCCTCGAAGCGCTCGAACGGCCGCCGACCGCCCTCCACGTGCGGGAAGTCGGTCGAGAAGAGCACGGTCTCGACGCCCGCCTGCTCGACGATCCACCCCACGTCCTCGGTGGGGTAGGGCGTGGCCTTGATCTGGCGGCGGACGTACTCGGCCGGCCGCAGCGAGAGCGCCTGCAGCCGGTCCTCGTGCTTCACGAACGCCTCGAACGCGGACTCCATCTGCCGCAGCCAGCTCGGCAGCCAGATGGCGCCCTGCTCGATCACCCCGATGCGGAGGGCGGGGTGCCGCTCGAGCACGCCGTCGAAGATCATCGTGGCCAGCATCTGCTCGGGTCGCTTGGGGATGCCCATGTAGTCGACGGAGCGGAAGTTCTCGTCCCCGCCGTGGAAGTCCTTCACGTAGGGCATGCCGTTCTCGAAGAACATCGGGTCGATGAGCTGGCCGCCGCCGCCCACGTGCAGCACGATCGGGATGCCGGCTTCCTCCGCCTGCCGCCACACGGGGTCGAGGCCGACGTGGCTCGGCGACGTGGTTGCGGGGGCAGGCGCTCGGCACGAGGAGCGCGGCGGCGCCCAGCTCGAGCGCCTCGCGGGCGATGGCCGCCGACCGCTCGAAGTCGGCCAGGGGCACGTAGCAGGTGGGCAGCAGCCGGTCGTCGACCGAGCACCACTCGACCATCGCCGCGGTTGTGGGCGCGCGCGGCGCCGTAGGCGAGGTCGAGGTCGTCGCCCCGCTCGAGCGCGACGAGCCGGCCGTTGTTGAACGTGTTGAACACCAGCTGGCTGGCGACGCCGATCAGGTCGAGGGCACGCGGCCGGTGCTCGGCGACGAAGCCGCCGAGGGCCTTCCAGTTCTTCCACGCCATGATCTCCTCGGCCGCCTTGTCGAGGAACCCCTGCTCGGTGTGCTTCTGGCGGTAGTGGTCGAGCAGCTCGGCCTCGCCCGGCGCCAACCCGAGCCCGTCGGTGCGGGGCGCGAGGCGCTCGCGCACGTCCGGGTCGGCGTGGTCCGCGAGCCACGTCGGCTCCTCCATGATGTGGGCGTCGGCGTCGTGCACGACGCGCCCCTCGATGTACGGCATCCCGTCCCCCTGCTGAGCCCGATCAGGCGCGAGGGTAGTGGTGCTCGATGACCGGGGGAGGGCCGATGACGGCACGCATCGTGGGGGGCGGGTTCGCCTGTCTGATGGGGATCGTGTGGATCCTGCAGGGGCTCGACATCAAGAAGGGCGACGGCATGTCGGGCCACGGCGAGTGGACGTTCCTGGGGGCGATCCTGCTGTTCCTCGGCGCGGCGCTCGTGATCGGCGCGCTCCGCTCCCGCCGCGAAGAGGAGTAGCCCTCATGTAGTTCGCGTCCGCGTTTGACGGAAGCGAACACATGTTCGATGCTCGTGGGATGGGGTTCAACAACCCGGACCTGCCATGGCGCGAGCTGGAGCGCCGGTTGTCCGACCGGCCCCGCCGCCCGCACCCGGCCCGGCCGGTCGGGGCCAACGGCGGGGACAGCCCGGCCTGGTCGCCGGTGCGGTCGGCCTACGTGGCCCCGCCCGGGCTCGAGCGGCGGGTCGGCGCCGAGCCCTACGCGGAGCTGCACTGCCACTCGACCTTCAGCTTCCTCGACGGGGCCAGCGCCCCCGAGGAGCTGGCCGAGGAGGCGGCCCGCCTCGGCCTCGAGGCCCTGGCCATCACGGACCACGACGGCTTCTACGGGGTCGTGCGCTTCGCCGAGGCCGCCGCGGCGGTGGGGGTGCCCACCGTGTTCGGGGCCGAGCTGTCCCTCGGCCTCACCCGGCCCCAGAACGGCCGGGCCGACCCGGAGGGGAGCCACCTGCTGGTGCTGGCACGCGACCCGGTGGGCTACGCGTCGCTGGCCGCCACCATCAGCGCCGCGCAGCTGGCAGGGAGCCGAGCTCAGCGAGGCGACCAGGCAGCACAGTGCCCAACTGGCTCACACCCAGCACCGCTTCAGTCTGGGCATAACTTTCGAGCCGAGAAGGGCAAGCCGGTCTACGACGAGGTGGCCTGGGAGGAGGTGCACCGCGACCACTGGCTGGTGCTCACCGGCTGCCGCAAGGGCACCGTGCCGCGGGCCCTGCTGGCCGACGGTCCGGCGGCCGCGGGCCGCGAGCTCGACGCCCTCGTGGCCACCTTCGGGCGGCAGAACGTGGCGGTGGAGCTGTGCGACCACGGCGACCCGCTCGACTCGGCCCGCAACGACGCCCTCGCCGCGCTGGCGGTGGCGGCCGGCCTCGAGGTGGTGGCCACCACGAACGCGCACTACGCCACCCCGGCCCGGCGGCGGCTGGCCACGGCGATGGCCGCGGTGCGGGCGCGGCGCAGCCTCGACGAGATCGACGGCTGGCTGCCCGGCGGGTCGGGCGCGCACCTGCGCTCGGGCGACGAGCAGGTCCGGCGCTTCGCGCGCTGGCCCGGCTCGGTGGCGGCGGCCGCGCGGCTCGGCCGCGAGTGCGCGTTCGACCTGCAGCTCGTGGCGCCGAGGCTGCCGCCGTTCCCGTGTCCCGACGGGCTCCCCGAGATGGGCTACCTGCGCCGGCTCACCGAGGAGGGAGCGGCCGTGCGCTACGGCCGCCGCGGCGCCGAGCGGGTGGCGGGCGCCTACGCGCAGATCGATCACGAGCTCGCGCTCATCGAGCAGCTCGGGTTCCCCGGGTACTTCCTCGTGGTGTGGGACATCGTCGACTTCTGCCGCCGCGAGGGCATCTTCTGCCAGGGCCGGGGCAGCGCCGCCAACAGCGCGGTCTGCTATGCGCTCGGCATCACCAACGCCGACGCGGTGGCGCTCGGCCTCCTCTTCGAGCGGTTCCTGTCGCCCGAGCGCGACGGACCGCCCGACATCGACATCGACATCGAGTCGGGCCGCCGCGAGGAGGCGATCCAGCACGTGTACGAGCTGCACGGCCGGCGCCACGCCGCGCAGGTGGCCAACGTCATCACCTACCGGGCCAAGTCGTCGGTGCGCGACATGGCCAAGGCCCTCGGCTACGCACCGGGCCAGCAGGACGCGTGGTCGAAGCAGGTCGACGCGTGGGGTGGCGTGGCGGTGACGGCCGACCAGCAGCGCGTCGACGGCGACATCCCGGCGGACGTGCTGGAGCTGGCGGCGGAGATCGAGCACGCACCGCGCCACCTCGGCATCCACTCGGGCGGGATGGTCATCTGCGACCGCCCCATCGTGGAGGTGTGCCCGGTCGAGTGGGCGCGCATGGAGGACCGCAGCGTGCTCCAGTGGGACAAGGACGACTGCGCGTCGATCGGCCTCGTGAAGTTCGACCTCCTCGGCCTCGGGATGCTCGAGGTGCTCCACGGCTCGGTGGACCACGTGGCCGCCACCCATGGCGTCGCGGTGGACCTGGCCACGATCCCGCAGGAGGACGAGGTCTACGACATGCTCTGCCGGGCCGACTCGGTGGGCGTGTTCCAGGTGGAGTCCCGGGCGCAGATGGCCACCCTGCCCCGTCTGCGGCCGCGCACCTTCTACGACCTGGTGGTGGAGGTGGCGCTCATCCGGCCCGGGCCGATCCAGGGCGGATCGGTGCACCCGTACATCCGCCGCCGCAAGGGCCAGGAGGAGGTCACGTACCTCCACCCGCTGCTCGAGCCGAGCCTGCGCAAGACGCTCGGCGTGCCGCTGTTCCAGGAGCAGCTCATGCAGATGGCCATCGACGTGGGTGGCTTCACGCCCGGCGAGGCCGACCAGCTCCGCCAGGCGATGGGGTCGAAGCGCAGCCGCGAGCGCATGGAGCGGCTGCACCGGCGCTTCACCGACGGGGCGGGGGAGCGCGGCGTCGCCCGCGAGGTGGCCGAGCAGATCTGGGACAAGCTCGCCGCCTTCGCCAGCTACGGCTTCCCCGAGAGCCACTCGGTGTCCTTCGCCTACCTCGTGTACGCGTCGTCGTGGCTGAAGCGCTGGTTCCCCGCCGCGTTCTGCGCGGCGCTGCTCGACGCCCAGCCGATGGGCTTCTACGCGCCGCACACGCTCGTGCAGGACGCCCGCCGCCACGGGGTCGAGGTGCGCACCCCCGATCTCAACGCGTCGGCGGCCACCGCGACGCTCGAGCTCGACGGGCGCGCCCCGCCACCGCCCGCGCCACGGCTGGCGCCGCCGGAGACGTGGGGGCACGGCGGGCCGGCGGTGCGCCTCGGCATCTCCTACGTCCGGGGCATCGGCGACGACCTGGCCGAGGCCATCGCCGACGGCCGGCCCTACGCGGACCCCGAGGACCTGGCCCGCCGCGTGCCGCTCACGCTGCCGCAGCTCGAGGCGCTGGCCACGGCCGGCGCGTTCGACTGCTTCGGCCTCACCCGCCGCGCCGCGCTCTGGGCCGCGGGCGCGGCCGCCCAGGTGGCCGGGGGACCGGGTGGCGCGCTGCGGCTGCCGGGGATCGTCACCGGGCTCGCCGCGCCCGCGTTGCCACCGATGACGGCGGCGGAGGCGGGCCGGGCGGACCTGTGGGCCACCGGCGTGAGCCCCGACGGGCACCCCACCCGCTTCGTGCGCGAGCACCTCGACCGGTTGGGTGTGGTCACCGCCACCGGCCTGGCCCGGGTGGCCGTGGGGGAGCGGGTGCTGGTGGGCGGCGTGGTCACCCACCGCCAGCGGCCGGCGACGGCCGGGGGCACGCTCTTCGTGAACCTCGAGGACGAGACCGGCCTCATCAACGTGGTGGTGTCGAAGGGGTGCTGGGCCCACCACCGCCGGGTGGCCCGCACGGCGCCCGCCCTGCTGGTGCGAGGCCGCCTCGAGCGGGCCGAGGGGGTCACCAACGTCATCGCCGACCGCCTCGACCCCCTGCCCCTCACCGCTGCGACCAAGAGTCGCGACTTCCGTTGACGGGGGGCCCACCCTCTATCGTCACGCCCCATGGCCTCGGGGAAGCGACAGCCGTCCAAGCAGAAGCGGACCACCCAGAACCGTCAGCAGAAGGCGGCGCTCCAGGCCCGCAAGGCGGCCGCGGTCACCCCCGCGTCCTCGCGCAGCGCCGGCCGCAGCGGATCCGGTGGCGGGATGCTCGGGCGGTTGCGCGGCGCGTTCACGCCGGCGCCCCGCGCCCAGGCCGCGGCGGGCGACGGTGGCGCCGCCGCGCCACGCCGATCCGCGCCGACCAGTCGCGGCGACCAGCCGATCGGGTACCGCGCCGCGCTCATCGCCGTGATCGGCGCGGTGGCGGCGATCCTGCTGTGCTGCGTGCAGTCGACGCCGGTGAACGCCGAGGGTGACCTCTACACGAGCGAGAAGCTCGTGGCCGAGTGGTCGGTGAGCGCGCTGCGGGCGGGTCAGGTGGCGCCGGATGCGACTCCCGACGAGGTGGCGACGGCGGTCGAGGAGTGGTCGCCGGGTCGGTCGAGCGAGAAGCTCGTGCAGGCCCTGTGGCCGACCTCCCTGTTCATGCTGCTGCCGGCCCTCGCGGCCTTCCTGGCCTTCCGGGCCGTGCAGCGCCGCGCGTCGTCGAAGGTCGTGAACCGCGCCATGTACGGCACGCTCCTCGGCGCGCTGCTCACGTTCAACCTCTTCATCTTCTTCCTGCCCACGGTGATCGCCGTCACCGTGGCGGGCTTCCAGGTGCGCCGGGCCGAGGCCTCCGCGGCGGCCGCGGCGGCAGCCGACGCCGCCGACGGTGCGGACGACCACGGCGACGTCATCGACGCCGAGGTCGTGGAGGACGACGAGGACGACGTCTCGACGTGAGCCGGTTCGCCACCGACACCGCGGTCACCGCGGTGGGGGAGGGACGGTACGCCGCCCTGGTCGACGAGGGCTGGTGGATCCAGCGGGGTCCCAATGGTGGGTACCTCGCCGCCATCGTCCTGCGGGCGATCCTGGCCGAGGTGGCCGACGCCGAACGGACGCCGCGGTCGATCACGCTCCACTACCTGCGCCCACCGGCGGTGGGCCCGTGCGAGGTGGCGGTCACCGTGGAGCGCGCCGGCCGGGGCCTCAGCACGGTGTCGGCGCGCCTGGCGCAGGACGGGCGCGACTGCATCCTGGCCCTGGCCGCGCTGGGCGTGGCCCGGGAGGGGGCGGCCTTCGACGACCACCCCATGCCCGCTGTGCCGCCGCCGGAGGAGCTGGCCCCGCGCCCGGACGGCCCGCCCTTCGTGCCGATCCGGGCGCGGTTCGACACCCGCCCGGCGCTGGGCGCGCCGCCGTTCGAGCTCGCCGACGAGGCGCTGACCGGCGGGTGGATCCGCACCAGCGACGACGATCCGATCGACGAGGTGCTGCTCGTGGCGCTGACGGACGCATGGGTGCCCTCGGTGTTCTCCCGCGTCGAGGTTCCCGTGGGGGTGCCGACCATCGACCTGACCGTGCACCTCCGACATGCGCCGTCGCGGGAGCCGGGGTGGGCGTTCGTGCGCTTCCGCACGACGCTGTCGACCCACGGGTACCTCGAGGAGGACGGCGAGGTGTGGTCGGCGGACGGCCTGCTCCTGGCCCAGAGCCGTCAGCTCGCGGTCGTGGTCCCCCCAGACTGAGCCCCCAGTAGGGTGCGCCCATGGCCTGGGACTTCTCGACGGAACCGGAGTTCGAGGAGAAGCTCGAGTGGATGCGCGGGTTCGTCCGCGCCGAGATCGAGCCGCTCGAGACACTCGACCTCGACATCGCCACCTTGCGGCGCATCACCGACCCGCTCAAGGAGCAGGTCAAGGCCCAGGGCCTCTGGGCGTCGCACCTGCCGCCCGAGCTCGGGGGCGGCGGCTTCGGCCAGGTGAAGCTCGGCCTCATGCACGAGATCCTCGGGCGCTGCATCTACGCACCGGCGGTCTTCGGCAACAACGCGCCGGACTCCGGGAACAGCGAGCTGCTGTCCGAGGGCGGCACCGAGGAGCAGAAGGAGCGGTGGATGCAGCCGCTGCTCCAGGGGAAGCTCAGCTCCGCCTTCTCGATGACCGAGCCCGGCGCGGGCGCGGACCCGACGCTGCTCTCCACCCGGGCGGTCCGCGACGGCGACGAGTGGGTCATCAACGGCCACAAGTGGTTCACGTCCAACGGCTCCACCGCCGACTTCCTCATCGTCATGGCGGTCACGAACCCCGACGTGCACCCGTACCAGGGCAGCTCGATGATCATCGTCCCGGTCGACACGCCCGGCGTGGAGATCGTGCGCGACGTGCCCACGATGGCCGAGCCCCACCACGTCACCGGCCAGTTCGGCGGGCACGCCGAGATCCTGTACAAGGACGCGCGGGTGCCCTTCGAGAACGTGGTGGGCGGTGAGGCGGGGCTCGGGCAGGGCTTCGTGCTCGCGCAGAAGCGTCTCGGGCCGGGCCGCATCCACCACGCCATGCGGTGGCTGGGTCAGGGCCAGCGGGCCTTCGACATGCTCTGCGAGCGGTCGCTGTCGCGCTACACGCACGGGTCGACGCTGGCGGAGAAGCAGATGGTGCAGGACTGGATCGCCACCTCGGCCACCGAGATGCAGGCGGCCCGGCTCCTCACGCTGCACGCGGCCTGGAAGATGGACCAGGTCGGCGCGTCGCAGGCCCGCGTCGAGATCGCGATGATCAAGTGGTGGGGCGCCAAGGTGCTCTACGAGGTCATCGACCGCGCCATCCAGGTGCACGGCAGCCTCGGCTACACCACGGACCTGCCGCTCGAGTCGATGTACCGGCACGCGCGCGCCGCCCGCATCTACGACGGGCCCGACGAGGTGCACAAGGTCACCATCGCCCGCCAGATCCTCAAGGGCTACGACGCGCACGACGTGCCGACCGACCACGTGCCCACCCGCCGGGCCGCCGCGATCGAGAAGTTCGCGGACGTCCTCGACGTCGCGGCGCTGAACGCCTAGCGGCCGAGGTCAGCCGCCCGCGGCGACCGTGCCGGCCAGCGGCGCCTCGGGGATCGACGCGTCCTCGATGAGCCGGGCCACCTCGTCAGCGGGCAGCGCCGGGTCGATCTGCAGCGGCGCGTCGAGCACGTGCAGCACGAAGTCGTAGATGTGCCGGCCCGAGCCCGCGGGCGGGCAGGGGGGCAGGTAGCCGATCGCGCCGGTGGTGTTGGCCTGCTCGACCGCCCCCTCGGGGATGCCCCCCTCCAGGAACCCGCCGGTGGCCGGGTCGATGCCGGTGACGATCCAGTGGACGAAGCCCTGCGCGTCGCGGTCGCGCACCACGAGGGCGAGCTCGGCACCGGAGGGCACGCCCTTGAACTCGAGCGCGGGGGAGATCCCGTCGCCGGTGCAGGTGAACTGCTCGGGGATCACCCCGCCGTCCTCGAACGCGCTGCTGCGCAGTGAGAAGACGTCGGCGGGGCCCACGCCGAGGGCCGGCGGCGCCTGCGAGGTCGAGGTCTGTCCCGGCTCCACCGGCGCCAGCTCCCGGCCGTCGTTGGAGCAGGCACCGAAGCCGAGGACGAGCGCGGCCAGGAGCGCGGCGACCACGACGGCAGGGCGGCGGCTCGGCACCGCGACAGCATGCACCACCGGCGGCCTATCCTGCGCGGCGACAGATGGACGCCAGACCCAAGAACCTGCGGGCCATGCTCTCCGAGTCGAAGGACCTCTCGGAGCTCATGGTGGACCTCGCCTACGCCGCCCTCTACTTCGGCGACCCGGACATGGCCGAAGAGGTCGACCGGCTCGAGGACCGCATGTCCGAGCTGGTCCACGAGATGCGCGCCGTGTCGGTGCTGGCCGCCCGCCACCCGAAGGAGGCCGAGGCGATGGCCTCGGTGCTGCAGGTGGTGTCGTCGATCGAGCGCATCGGCAACGCGGCGGTGGACATCGCCCGCATCGTCACCCACAACCTCGGCATCCCGCGCGAGCTGGTGGCAGACCTGTCGAACGCCGAGGAGGTGTCGCACCGGGTCCGCATCCGCGAGGGCAGCCACCTCGCCCGCCGGCCTCTCGCCGCGCTCGAGCTCCCCGTGCAGACGGGCATGCGCGTGGTGGCGATCCGGCGCGACCGCGACTGGATCACCGACGTCGACGGCGAGGCCATCTGCCTCCCCGGGGACGTGATCTTCCTGCGGGGGTCGCCGGCCGGCATCTCGCGCCTCCGCGAGCTCGCGGCCGCGCCGCACTGGGAGCCGCCCTCGCCCCCCGAGGACGGCACGCTGTCGGACCTCGACCGCGCCGTCGACGTCCTCGTGGAGATGAAGAACATCTCCGAGGTGGCCGTGGGCCTCGGGTACTCGGCCCTCGTGCTGCGCGACCACGGTCTGGCCACCGAGGTGCACCACCTCGAGGACCGGCTCGACGAGATGAAGGACCGCCTCGAGCTGTGGGTGCTGCGGGCGAGCAACGACCGCATCGACCCGGCGCCGCTGCGGGGCCTGCTCCACCTGTCCCAGGCGGCCGAGGACCTCGGTGACGCGGCGCAGCAGATGGTGTGGCTCATCGAGGAGAAGGAGGAGCTGCACCCGATCCTGTCGATCGCGTTGGGCGACTCCGACGAGGTCGTCGTGCGCGTGCCGGTGGCGCAGGGGTCCGAGGCGGCCGGCACCACGCTCGCGGAGCTGCAGCTCGACATCGAGCCGGGCTTCCACGTGCTCGCCGTGCAGCGCGGCGGTCGCTACATCTACCGCCCGCGTGGCCACGTCCGGCTCGAGCCCGGCGACGAGCTCATCGCCTCCGGTCCCGACGAGGGCCACCCGCTCCTCGCGGCCCGCTGCGGCTGGCACCTCACCGAGGACGAGGACACCGGCCAGCACGACCTGGCGCCCCTGCGGGCCCGGAGCGGCTGAGCGTCCGAGCGACGGTCAGACGTAGCCGCGCAGCCGGACGGCCGCGGCGACGCGCTTGATGCCGATGGCGTAGGCGGCCTGGCGGAGCGGGACCTGGTGCTCGTCGGCGAAGGCCTGGGTGAAGTGGTAGGCGCCCTGCATGCGGTCGAGGAGCTCGGCGGAGAACCGCTCCTCCTTCCAGGTGAACTGCTGGATGTTCTGCGACCACTCGAAGTAGGAGCCGGTGACGCCGCCGGCGTTGGCGAGGATGTCCGGGATCACGGTCACTCCGTGGTTCCGCAGGATCTTGTCGGCCGAGGGGGTGACCGGGTAGTTCGCGGCCTCCACGACCACGTGGGCGGTGACGCGCTCGGCGTTGGCCTCGGTGATCACCTCGCCCAGGGCGGCGGGCACGAGCACGTCGCAGTCGAGCGCGAGCAGCTCCTCGTTGGTGATCACGTCGCCCCGCGCGGCCTCGACCACCGACTTGCCCGATCCGACCAGGGCCACCATGCCGGGCACGTCGATGCCGTCGGGATCGACCACCGCGCCGCTGACGTCGGACACGGCGATCACCTTGGTGCCTCGGTCGTGCAGCTCGCGGGCCACCCACGAGCCCACGTTGCCGAACCCCTGGATCGCGACGCGCTGCTCGGCCAGGTCGATCTTGTGGTGGTGGCAGTAGGCCTGGAGCACGTACACGCAGCCCCGCCCGGTGGCCGCCTCGCGGCCCGGTGCGCCACCCAGGTCGAGCGGCTTGCCCGTGACGATCGCCGGGCTGTACCCGTGCGTGGCCGAGAACGCGTCCATCATCCACGCCATCACCCGGGCGTTGGTGTTGACGTCGGGCGCGGGGATGTCGCGGTACACGCCGAGGATGTGCTGGATGCCCTGCATGAACCGCCGGGTCATTCGCTGCAGCTCGCCCTCGCTCATCCCCTTCGGGTCGACCTCGATGCCGCCCTTCGCGCCGCCGAAGGGCAGGTCGAGCAACGCGGTCTTCCACGTCATGAGCGATGCCAGGGCCCGCACCTCGTCGAGGTCGGCCGTCGGGTGGTAGCGGACGCCACCCTTGTACGGGCCGCGCGCGCCGTTGTGCTGCACCCGGTACCCGCGCACCACGATCAGCTCGCCGTCGTCGAGCCGCACGGGGACCTGCACCGCGATCTCGCGGTAGGGCGTCGTGAGGACGGCGTACAGCTCGTCGTCGAGATCGAGGGTACGCGCCGCCTCCGAGAAGTACTGGTTGACCGCC
The DNA here is from genome assembly GCA_963806205.1 of uncultured Microthrixaceae bacterium. Classification (GTDB taxonomy): domain Bacteria; phylum Actinomycetota; class Acidimicrobiia; order Acidimicrobiales; family VFJN01; genus VFJN01. The sequence continues at coordinate 309,845 of CAWDXF010000003.1, read as the reverse complement.
TCGTGCGCTCGCAGCTCCGTCATCGCCGGGCACCCTAGTGACACCGCCCGAGCGGGGCGCCGGAACGCGTCAGACGTCGAACGTGCCCTCGGGGACGTCGGTCGAGTACCGCTCGGCCACCAACCGCTCGCCGCCGGCGTCGACGAGCAGCTGGGCGCCCTCCTCCGACACGCACAGCGTCTCGGCACCCGTACCCGACAGGTCGACCGTCGTCCCCGTGCGGGGCGACGTGATGAGGCACGTCGCCTCCACGTCGGCGATCGTGCGACGCTCGACCGTCAGCTCGAGGTCGGCCCGCGACGCGCCGAGCTGCTCGGCGAACCGGTCGAGGGCGTCCGGGGTGAACGCGCCGGGTGCGTCGATGGCGCCCGCGGCCCGGTCGCAGGTGAGCGAACCGGGGGCCTCCGGGTCGGGTTCGCAGCGATAGGCGACGCCATCGCGCAGGACACGGCTCTCCACGATCGTGCCCGACGACACCACGTCGACGCGCCGGTCGGGCGGATCCTGGGACACGACCAGCTGCGCGCCCTCCGTGCCCGCGTAGGTGACCTGGAAGGTCGCGGTGGGCCCCGCGGCCGCCAGCGCCAGCACGTCCGCCACCGCTGCGGGCAGGCCGGCCTCCCGGGCCGCTGCCCGCACCTGGTCCGCTCGCTCGTCGCCTACGCCACCGTCGTCGTCGCCGCACGCGGGGCAGGTGAGGAGCAGGACAGCGACGGCGAGCGCGGCCGCACGGGACACACGGGGCACGGGCGCCGAGGGTACCGACCGCGACCTGGCGCTACCTTGGTCGGCTCATGGCCGGCCCTTCCAGCGACGAGCAGCTCGCGCCCGCATCGCAGGGCACGAAGCAGCTGCCCCGGTTCCGCGAGCGGTCCCTGCTGGGCCAGGCCCTCCGCGAGCGCCAGGCCGCCCTCGGGGCCACCGCCCCGCCGGTCGTCGAGCCCGTACCCGTCGAGGCGGCCGTGGAGGCACCCGCGCCGCCGCCTCGGCACGCCAAGCGCCGGAAGTCCGCGCCGAAGAAGGCCGCGCCCGAGGCGGAGACTGCGCCGCCCCCGCTCGTCGAGCCGGAGCCGGTTGCCGTCGAGCCGGAGCCCGAGCCGGAGTCCGAGCCCGAACCCGAGCCCGTGCTGGAGGTCGTGCCGGAGCCTGAACCGGAGCCGGTTGCCATCGAGCCCGAGCCCGAGCCGGTTGCCGTCGAGCCGGAACCGGAGCCCGAGCCCGAGCCGGAACCGGAGCCCGAGCCGGAACCGGAGCCCGAGCCCGAGCCCGAGCCGGTGCTGGAGGCCGTGCCGGAGCCCGAACCCGAGCCGGTGGTCGACCCGACCCCGGTCGCGACGACGGAGACGGCCGAGGACCTCGAAGCGCCCGTCGCGGCCTACGCCGCGCCACCCCGGCCGCGCACGCGCAAGAAGGCGCCCACCCGTCCGCGCACGCCACGCGCCCCGTCGCCGATCATCGAGGCCGCTCGCGACCTCGCCGCGTCGCCGAAGCGGAAGCGCAAGCCACCCCCGTCCGAGCCGGTCGCCGTCGAGCCGGAGCCGGTCGCCGTCGAGCCCGAGCCGGTCGTCGTCGAGCCGGAGCCGGTCGTCGTCGAGCCGACGTCGTCGTCGAGCCCGAGCCGGTCGTCGTCGAGCCGGAGCCGGTCGTCGTCGAGCCCGTGCTCGAGGCCGCGCCCCCGCCGCGCCACGCGAAGCAACGCCGTCGGCGTGGTCGGCGGAAGCCCGCGCCCGCACCCGTCGAGCCGCCCGCGCCCCGGCCCTTCGACTGGCAGATCGACCCCGAGGCCTTCGAGCTGCGCGCCGAGGAGCCGTCGGTGGACGAGACGATCGTCGAGCCGGAGCCGGTGCTCGAGGTCGTGTCCGAGCCGGAGCCGGTGCAGGAGCCGATCGCAGCTCCGGAACCCGAGCCCGTCGCCGAAGTGAAGCCGGAGCCCGAGCCCGAGCCGGTGCTCGAAGTCGCGGAGCCAGAGCCGGAGCCCGAGCCCGAGGCGGAGCCGGTCGCGGTCGTGGAGCCCGAGCCGGTGGTGGTGCCCGCGCCCGCCGAGCCCGAGCCCGAGAAGCGCGAGCGCCGCCGCAAGCTCCGTGCGGCCGCGCCCGTCGCGGTCGTCGAACCCGAACCCGTCGCGGTCGTGGCGCCGGCGGACAAGAAGCGGGACCGCCGGCGCAAGCTCCTCCCGGCCGTGATGCTCGAGGACCAGCCAGCGCCCGACCCGGTGGTCGAGATCTCGACGGCGCCCACGTCCAGGGTGCGGTCGCTGCTGCTCGGTGTCGGCATCGGCACGGTGGTGGGCATCGCTGCGATCGCACTCGCGTTCTCGATCATCGCCATCCCGCTCTACCTGATCGCCTCGACTGAGCCGGGCTCCGGCCTCGACCGCGATCTGGTGCGCAAGGGGCTGTTCCAGGTGGCCATCCCGTTCGGGTTCCTGGCGGGGGCCACGGTCGGCGTGCTGGTCGGCGCCTGGTATGCCCGGGGTGGCCGCCTGCCGGTCGGGCACACCTCGATCCACAGCACCGAGTAGCCGCCGCCCGGGCGGGGTCGATGTCGCACATCCGTCGGTAGCCTGTCCCGGTGGCGCCCCCGCTCTGCCTCCTCTCCGTCCACGCCCACCCCGACGACGAGTCGTCGAAGGGCGCCGGGACCGTCGCCCGGTACCACGCCGAGGGCGTGCACACCGTGCTGGTCTGCTGCACCGGCGGCGAGGAGGGCGACATCCTCAACCCCGCCATGGACAAGGACGAGGTGAAGGCCGACATCGGCGCCGTGCGCCAGGCCGAGCTCGATCGGGCCGCTGCGATCATCGGGTACGACGAGGTCGTCATGCTCGGCTACCGCGACAGCGGGATGCCCGACAGCGAGGCCAACACCCACCCCGAGGCGTTCGCGAACGCGGACCTCGACGAGGCCGTCGGTCGCCTCGTGGCGATCATCCGCCGCACCCGGCCCCAGGTGGTGGTCACGTACGGCGACGAGCAGACCGCGTACCCGCACCCCGACCACCTGCGGGTGCACGACATCACGCTGCCCGCCGTCGACCGCGCCGCCGATCCCGACTGGTACCCGGAGGCGGGTGACCCGTGGCAGGTGGCGAAGGTGTACTACACGATCTGGTCGAAGAAGCGCGTCGAGCTCACCCACGCGAAGTACCTGGAGCTCGGGTTGGAGTCACCGTTCAGCGACGAGTGGTTCTCCCGGCCCTGGCAGGACGACCGCATCACGACCTCGATCGACATCGCCGGGTACTCCGGCGTGCGCTTCGACGCGCTGCTGGCCCATGCCACCCAGGTCGACCCCGAGTCGCCGTTCTGGTTCGGCCTGCCCCGCGACGTGTCCGAGTCGCTCCACCCGTACGACGACTACCAGCTCGCCGCGTCCCTCGTCGACGCGCCGACGCCCGAGGACGATCTGTTCGCCGGGCTCCGAGAGCAGGCGTGGTCCAACACCTGAGCGAGGACTGGGTGGCGCTGCACCGCACGGCCGGTGGGGTGCTGCCGGAGCGGACCGGGTCGAGCGCCCGGCTGCAGCACATCGTCACGGGCACGCCCGACGGCGAGGTGGCCTACTCGCTCGCGCTGGTCGACGGCCGGATCGCCGACTGGGCGTTGGGCCGCGACGACGACGCGGCGGACTGCACCTTCCTGATCGTGCACAAGGACTCGGTCGCGCTGGCGAAGGGGGAGCTCGACCTGCACGCCGGGTTCATGCAGGGACGGGTGAAGATGAGCGGCGACATGGGTCGCTTCATGGCCGTGCTGCCGGCCACGCAGAGCGACGAGTTCCGCGCCGCGCTGGCCGAGGTGGCGGCGGCCACCGAGTTCTAGCGACGGTTCAGCCGGTCCGCTGGAGGTCGCGCAGGGGGCGGTAGCCGATGGCCTCGACCCCGCGGGCCTCGAGGGCCTCGCGGAGGTGCCCCTCGGTGGTCACGAGGGCGAGGTCGTCGACCCGGGCCTCCCAGTCCGGCGTGGCCGCCCGCAGCTCCGGGGTGTCGATGGCCGGGTGGACGTAGAGCTCGGTCACCCCGGGGCGCAGGTCCTCCAGCACCTTCTCGAACGCGGCCCGGGAGCCGACGCCCGGGATCACGACGAGGTGGTCGGGGAACAAGACCCCCTCCTCGGCAGCCAGCCGGCGGAACGGGAAGCCGATGTCGCGCTGGGTCGACTCGCCGGACAGCCGGAGCGGCAGCCCGAACTCGACGGCGAGGTCGAGGTAGACGTCGAAGAACTCCGGTCGGAGCTGGAGGGCGCCCATGTGGCTGTCGAGGTGGCTGACGTCGAAGCCCCAGAGGATCGCCCGCTCCACCTGGGCACGCAGCTCGCGGCGCACCTCGTCGAGGTCCGCGTGCTCCCACAGGTCGGTGATCGTCCGCGGGAAGCCGCCGTCGCCGTCGAGCAGGGACGGTGCGTGCGTGATCGGACCCCAGCGGTAGCGGTCCAGCTCGCAGTTGAGCGTGAGGTGCACGCCGATGTCGTCGCCCCGGTAGGCCGCGGCCGCATCGCGTGCCCACGGGCACGGCACCATGAGGCTGGCGCTGGTGGCGCAGCCCTCGCGCAGCGCCTCGTAGACGCCCACGTTGGTGGCGTGGCACTGGCCGAGGTCATCGCAGTTGAGGATGACCAGGCGATCGTCGGGACCGTGGCCGAGGCGCTCGGCGAGGGTGGTCACGGACGCGACGCTACCGGTCGAGGGGCACGTCGGTGCCCCCACAGGCGCGCCACAGCCCCCGACCCTCCGCACGGGCGCGCGCCTCGGCGCGGCCGAAGTCGGCGTCGTGGGCGAGGTTCGGCGGGAACCGGAAGGCGGCCGCGTAGCCCTCCTCCACGAGGAGCAGGTTCACCAGCACGCCGTCGGAGGCGCGGACCACGTAGGCGAGCAGCCGGTCGTACCGGTCGCGCGCCTCGACGTCGCGCTCCAGGCGCACCTCCGTGCCGCGGGGGAGCAGCTCGGCCGTGCGGGCCTTCGCCTCGGGCCCGAAGCACTCGACGGGCCGGTCCCGCGCCACCGACTCGGGCGTGTCGATGCCGATGAGGCGCACGGACTCCTCGGCGCCGCCGACGCGGACCACCACCGTGTCGCCGTCGACCGGGTGCACCACCGTGGCGCTGCCCGGCGGACCGGCCGGCGTCGCCGAGCCACCGCACACGCCGAGGGCGAGCGCGAGCACGAGAAGCGCGCGCATGCGGACCTCCCGAGGCCGGTGGACGGGTGCGGCCGGCGGTGCCGGCGAGCGGGGCTAGAGGCGCTCGATGATGGTGCCGGTGCCGAGGCCGCCACCGCAGCACATCGACACGAGGCCGTAGCGGCCCCCGATGCGCTCGAGCTCGTGCAGCGCCTTGGTCATCAGCACCGCGCCGGTGCCGCCGAGGGGGTGGCCGAGGGCGATGGCCCCGCCGCTGGGGTTGGTCTGCTCGTCGGAGAACCCGAGCTCCTTCTGCCACGCCAGCACCACGGACGCGAACGCCTCGTTGACCTCGGCGACGGCGATGTCGTCCACGCCGAGGCCGGTGCGCTCGAAGAGCCGCTGGGTCGCGTCGATCGGGCCGGTGAGCATCAGCACGGGGTCGACGCCCACCAGGCAGGTGTCGACGATCCGGGCGCGCGGCCGGAGGCCCAGGGCCTCGGCGCGGTCGGCGGTCATGAGGAGCACGGCGGCGGCGCCGTCGGAGATCTGGGACGAGGATCCGGCCGTGTGGACGCCGTCGGGGCGGGCCACCGGCTTGAGCTCGCGCAGCTTCTCGAGCGACGTCTCGCGCAGGCCCTCGTCCCGCGTCACGGCGTGGGTGGTGCCCGTCGGCTTGCCCTCCTCGTCGACGTCGGGGGCGTCGACGGGCACGATCTGCGTGCCGAAGCGGTCCTCCGCCCAGGCGTCGAACGCGTTCTTCTGCGAGCGCAGGCCGAAGGCGTCCGTGTCGTCGCGGGTGATGCCCCACTTGTCGGCGATGCGCTCGGCGCCCTCGAACTGCGAGGTCATCTCGTACTGCGGGAAGTACGACTTCGGGATCGGGATGCCGAGGCCCAGGTCCTTGCGCCCGCTGGAGCCGATGGGCACGCGGCTCATCACCTCGACACCGCAGGCGAGGGCCGCGTCGACGACGCCGCCGGCCACGAGGCCGGTGGCCAGGTTGGTGGCCTGCTGGGACGAGCCGCACTGCGCGTCGACGGTCGTGGCCGCGACCGTGAGCGGCAGGCCGGCCGTGAGCCACGCCGTGCGGGTGAGGTTGAAGGCCTGCTCGCCGACCTGGCTCACGCAACCCCCGACGACCTGGCCCACCTCCGCCGGATCGATCCCGGCGCGCTCGATCGCGGCCTTCTGGGCGGTGGCCAGCAGGTCCACGGGGTGGACGGTGGACAGCCCGCCCCCACGGCGACCGATGGGTGTGCGGACGGCTTCGACGATGACGACCTCAGGCATGGCGGCAACCTATCCGGTGGGTGGCGGGATCGGTCTAGCGGCGGCGACGGCGGCCGCCGTCACCGCCGACGGCCTCGAGGATGAGGAGCAGGGCCGCTGCACCGACGAACGCGACGAAGATCGACCCGAGGTCGAAGTCGTCGAAGCTGTCGACCGAGGTGCCCGTGGCGATGCGCCACAGCGCGCCGGCGAACAGCGCGCCGAGGACGCCGATCGCGATCGTGCCGAGGCACCCGCGCTTGGGCGCCCCGACCGCTCGCCGGGCGAGCCCTCCCGCGAGCAGGCCGACGACGCACCACGCCAGGATCCCCATCCTGGGGACCGTAGTGGGGCTCGGGGGACTAGGCCGCGGAGCGGCGCTCGGCGGGCGAGGACGGGTGCTCGGGACGGGAGCGGGTGGCTTGGGCCTCCCGCAGGCGGGCCCGGGCCTCCGCGATGCCCTTGCGGCCCGCTGCCTTGGTGGCTTCGGACAGCCGCCACACGGGCGGGCTGTCGAGGAGGGTGAGCTGACGTGCCATGCCTCCATTCAACAGGTGGGGTGTGACACTCCATCCCGGTAGGTTCCCCGGCCGTGGACTCCCCCGCATGGCTCGGCCTCGAGCCCACCCACAACCCGATGCGCTGGGTCCTGCCGGTCACGTCCGGCATCTCGACGGGCCACCAGTTCCTGTTCGGGGGGTGCGGCCTGGGCGCCGCCATCGCGGCGCTGGAGGGCAGCTCGGGCCGACCGGTCGTCTGGGCCACGGCGCAGTACCTGTCGTACGCGCAGACGTCGTCGATCATGGACATCGACGTCACGATCGCGGTGGAGGGGCACCAGATCACGCAGGCCCGGGCCGTCGGCCACGTGGGCGACCGGGAGATCCTCACGGTCAACGCCGCCCTCGGCCGTCGGGACATCGACGAGTCCGGGCAGTGGGCGGAGCGCCCGGAGGTGCCGCCCCCCGACGGCTGCCCGCAGCGGATGAGCCGGTTCCCGGGCACCGAGTCGATCATGGACCGGATCGACGTGCGGCTGGCCGACGCCCGTCCGATGGAGGAGCTGCCCGGCCCGCCCACCGACGACGGCCGGTGCGCGCTGTGGGCACGCCTCCCCGACGTGCTCGAGATGTCCGCCCCGACGCTGGCCATCCTCGGCGACTACGTGCCCTTCGGCATCGGCCAGGCACTGGGCGCCCGGGCGGGCGGCAACAGCCTCGACAACACCCTGCGGGTGGCCGAGCTCGTGCCGACCGAGTGGGTGCTGCTCGACATCCGCGTCCACGCCGTGGTCAACGGCTTCGGTCACGGGGTGGTGCACCTCTGGGCCGAGGACGGCACCCTCCTGGCCACCGCCAGCCAGTCCACGATCGTCCGCTTCTGGAAGGAGGACTAGAACACGTTCTAGTCTGCCTGGGTGGAACGGTACGAGGGACGCGTGGCGCTGGTGACCGGCGCCGGATCGGGGATCGGGCGAGCCACCGTGCACCGGCTCGTCGACGAGGGCGCCACGGTGCTCGGCGTCGACGTGTCGGCCGACGGGCTCGAGGTGACCCGCAAGGAGGCGAGCGACGCCGAGCGCGTCGCCACCCTCGCGGGCGACGTGGCCGACCCGGCGACCGCACCGGTGGCGGTGGCCGCCGCGCGCGACCTCGGCGGGCGCCTCGACCTCCTCGTCAACGGCGCCGGCATCCTGCGCTTCGAGCACACCCACGAGGTCGAGGTCGAGGACTGGAACAAGGTCCTGGCCGTCAACCTGACCGGCACCTTCCTGTTCTGCCAGGCGGCGCTGGCCGCGCTCATCGAGACGAGGGGCGCCATCGTGAACGTGGCCTCCACCTCGGCGCAGTTCGGCCATCCGTGGGCCGCGGCCTACGCGTCGTCGAAGGGCGGCGTGCTGGCCCTGACCCACACCCTCGCCGTGGAGTACGCCAAGCAGGGCCTGCGGGTGAACTCCGTGTCGCCCGGCTCGATCGACACGCCGATCACCGGGGCCTTCAACCTGCCCGAGGGGGCCGACGCCAAGCTCCTCCACCGGATCATGTCGCCCACCGGCATGGCGGGCCCCGAGGTGGTCGCCGCCGCCATCGCCTACCTCGGCAGCGCCGACGCGCACCACGTGAACGGGTCGGACCTGCGCATCGACGGCGCCACCCACACGTGAGGTTCTGCTTCTCGGGCACCTTCGCCCAGACGGACGAGCTGGTCGCCCTCGCGCGGGCCGGTGACGAGTCCGGCTGGGACACCTTCTCCGTGTCCGACCACATCATCAACCCGGTGCAGACCCGGGCGCCGTACCCGTACACGAAGGACGGGTCGCGCCGGTGGGAGATGGGCACGCCGTGGCCGGACCCCTGGGTGACGGTCGGCCACCTCGCCGCCGTGACGACGCGCCTGCGCTTCGTCACGACCGTCTACATCCTCCCCGCCCGCACGCCGATCCACGTGGCGAAGCAGGTCGGCACCGCAGCCGTGCTGTCTGGCAACCGCGTGACGCTCGGCGTCGGCATGGGGTGGATGGAGGAGGAGTTCGAGGCGATGGGCACCCCGTTCGCGAAGCGGGGCAAGCGGGCCGACGAGATGATCGACGCCATGCGCAAGCTCTGGACCGGCGAGGTCGTCGAGCACCACGGCGAGCACTTCGACTTCGAGCCCCTCGAGATGCTGCCCGCCCCGACCGCGCCGATCCCGATCTGCGTCGGCGGGGTGTCGGACATCGCCCTGCGGCGCGCCGCCCGCAACGACGGCTGGATCAGCGACCTGCACAGCATCGACGAGCTGGCCGAGATCCGGAAGAAGATCGACGGCTACCGCAAGGAGTACGGCCGGGACCACCTCCCGTTCGCGATGTACGGCTCCGCGCGCGACGCCTGGGACATGGACGGCTACCGCCGCCTCTTCGACGCCGGCGTGACCCACCTCATCACCATGCCCTGGTACTTCTACGCCGGCGCCGACGCCGATCTGGCCGGCAAGCTCGATGGCATCAAGCGCTTCGCCGACGACGTCATCGCCAAGTGGTGAGCCGGCAATAGCCTGGCCGGCGTGACCGTCGTCGAGGAGCCACCCGAGGACGCGGACGACTGGACCGAGGAGCAGTGGCGAGCGTGGCTCGCCGCGGCGCCGCCCGACCCCGACTCCGGCAAGGCCCACCCGCTGACGCGTGCCATGCGGGCGCCGAGCGGGGTGGTGCTGGGCGCGGCGATGCTCGGGCTCGACCAGGCCATCTACGGCGAGCGGCCCAAGGTCGAGATCGTGGCCGAGGTCGACGGCGAGGGCCTCGACACCGGCGACATCGACCTCGACCTCGACGACCCTGCCGGCTCCCGCATCGCGCTCGACCCGGGCGACGGGTGACCGCGTTCACCCTCGCCTTCGTCGGGTGGGCCGCCCCGGAGCAGGCGGACGCTGCGTCCGCGTACGAGGACGCGGTGCTGCCGCTCCTCGCCGACCACGGTGCGAGCGTCGTCTACCGCGGCCGCCGCGCCCACGGCCAGGACCCCTCCCTGCCCGTCGAGGTCCACCTGCTCCGGTTCCCCAGCCGCGCCGCGTTCGACGCCTACCTCGCCGACCCCCATCGCCTGGCCCTCCTCGACGAGCACGGCGAGGTCTTCACCGAGAAGACCGTCGTCGAGCTCGACGAGGTGGATGGACACGGGGCTTAGGCTCGGATGATCACGGCGACGAGTAGGTGACGATGAGCTCCGACGAGGACGACGACGTCACGACGGGTCCGGTCGAGCGGCCGACCTTCCTGCGGCGCATGGGGATGCGGAATCTCAGGAGGGCTGCGCACAAGCAACCCGGCGAGCCGCTGACGCCCGAGGACTGGGAGGCCTACCTGCGGTTCGGGGCCCAGCCGCAATGGTCCCGAGTTCGAGCTGGGCATCGGCATCGACTTCGGTGAGGCGTTCATCGGCAACATCGGCGACACCGCCGTGCACGACTTCACCGCCGTGGGCGACGTCGTCAACACCGCCTCCCGCTTGCAGGGGCAGGCGGCGAGTGGCGAGGTGGTGCTCTCGGCCCGACTGGGCGCACAGCTCGAGGAGCCGATCGGCGTCCCCGAACGCCTGACCCTCAAGGGCAAGCGCGAGCCACTCGACGCCTACCGGATCCGCTGGTTCACCTAGCCCATCGACCGGTAGGGCGTGAAGAGCTGCACCGTCGGGGCGTCGGCCAGGTTCGAGCGGAGCTCCGCGCTCGGCTCGCCGAGTACCTCGCCGTGGGCGGAGCCCGTCGCGGCGATCGTCTCCATGAGCTCGCTCATGTGCTCAGCGTGCTCGATGAGCGCCTGGGAGTCCCGGTACCGCTCGATGACGATGGCCTCGGACTCGTCGTCGTTGAAGTAGATGTCGAACTGCAGCGTGCCGGTGTCCTTGGTCCGCACGATCTCCATGCTCTGTTCGGACAGGCGCTTGAACTCCTCGACGTCGCCGTCGCGGAAGTCGAACCGGACGATCCCGTAGAGCTCACTCATCGCTCCGACTCCTTGCTGATCTCGTGGGACTGCGTAGGTCATGCCTTCCCAACAGGCGCTCATCCACACCGTCACGCACGACAGTGAACCCGAGGACACCGGCGCACGCCACGAGGCAAAGCCCAGCAGCAGCGCTGGGATGCCGTCCTGAGTCACAGGTCGGCGGGCCTTCAGCACGGGGCCGGCGAAGCTTCCATCCGTGTAGACCTGCTGACCCGTGGCGTCGAAGTAGCCGCACGTGTCCGGCTCCGCCCAGCCACCCAGGTAGACGGTGCAGGACAACGGCGAGTGCAAGTGCCGGTTCCACCACCGCTGGCGCCACCGCCGCGACGGCCCGACCGCGTCATCCCTGGCCGCCTAGGGCCGCGGGGCAGCGTACGGCTGGGCCATGATCCGGGGATGGAGCAGCGCTACGGCATGACCATCCCGTTCGACGGCATCCCCCTGCACGCGCAGCGGGACTGGATCGTCGAGCTGGCCGACCTCGGGTACACGGACGTCTGGTCCTCGGAGGCGAACGGGGCCGACGCCTTCACGCCGCTGACGCTGGCATCGGTGTGGGCGCCGTCGCTGCGGTTGGGCACGGCGATCGTCCCGGCCTTCACGCGGGGGCCGGCGTGCATGGCCCAGTCGGTGGCGTCGCTGGCGGACGCGGCGCCGGGGCGGCTCGCGTTCGGGATCGGCACGTCGTCCAACGTGATCGTCGAGGGCTGGAACGGGATCCCGTTCGAGTCGCCCTACGAGAAGACCCGCGACATGGTGCGCTTCCTCCGGGCGGCGCTGGCGGGGGAGAAGGTCACGATCGACACGGGGACCGTGCGGACGCGGAGCTTCAAGCTCGGCGTGCTGCCCGAGCAGCCGGTGCCGATCCTGATCGCCGCGCTGCGCGAGGGGATGCTCAAGCTGGCCGGCCGCGAGGGCGACGGGGCCATCATCAACTGGCTCTCGGCCGACGACGTGGCGACGGTGGCGCCGATCGTGCAGGCCGCCGGCGGCGGCACGGAGAAGGAGGTGGTGGCGCGCATCTTCGTGGCGCCCACCGACGATGCGGACACCGTGCGCGGCATGGGCCGCTTCGCCATCGCCGCGTACCTGAACGTGCCCGTGTACGCCGCGTTCCACGAGTGGGTCGGCCGGGGCGAGGTGCTGGGCGAGATGTGGCGGCTCTGGAAGGAGGGCGACCGCAAGGCCGCGCTGGCCGCGATCCCCGACCAGGTGGTCGACGAGCTGATCGTCTGGGGGACGCCCGAGCGGTGCCGCGAGCACGTGCAGCGCTACGTCGACAACGGGGTCACCACACCCGCGCTGGCGCTGCTGCCGTTCGGGATCGACGCGCGGCAGGCCATCCGGGACCTGGCGCCGCGGTAGTGCGGCGCGCCCTGCTCGCGGTCGCGCTCGCCGCGGGCGCCGTCGTGGCGGCGGGCCCGGCCGGGGCGCAGGACGACGACGCCCCCGCCTGCGCGCCCGGCGGCCCGAGCGTCGTGCACACGGGCTCGGTCACGGCGCGGGACGCCAAGACCTACCGCACGCTGCCGTTCGAGGTGGCCCCCGGCACGACGCGGGTGGAGGTCGGCTACGAGTGGACCGACGTGCTCGCCCTTCCGCCCAACCCGCTCAGCGCACCCCTGCAGACGGTGCTCGACCTGGGCCTGTGGGACGAGGGCGGCGTCGGCGCGGTCGAGGGCTTCCGTGGGTGGTCCGGCAGTCGCCAGGGCAAGACCGCGACGGGGCAGCCACCGATCTGGGTGCAGGCGGACACGGCCGAGCGGGGCTACCGGCCCGATCCCGTGCAGCCCGGCACGTGGCACGTCGACCTCGGCATCGCCGCGGTGGCCCCGACGGGCGCTACCTACCAGGTGACCGTGCGGTGCCTGGCGCCGGTGGTGGGCCCGCCGTTCGAGAGCCACCCGGTCGATGCGACGCACGTGGCCCGGGCCGAGCCGGGCTGGTACACGGGCGACCTCCACCTGCACGCGTACCACTCGCACCCCCGCGGCCCTGCGGGCCCGGAGATGGTCGCCCACGCCCGCGCGGCAGGCCTCGACTTCGTGCCGGTCACCGAGTACGTGACGAACCAGCACCAGCGCGAGCTCGGCCCGGTGCAGGAGGCCAACCCGGACCTCCTCGTCTGGCCGGGCCGCGAGGTCATCACCTACTTCGGGCACGCCATCGTCCTGGGGGAGACGCCCCACTCGGTGGACTGGCGCCACGGCGCCCCCGGTGTGACGCTCGGGGAGATCCAGGCGGACAGCGTGGCCGACGGCGCGCTGTTCGGGGTCGCCCACCCGACGCTCTTCCCGACCCCCCTGTTCGCGAGCTTCTGCCGGGGGTGCGAGTTCACGCTCGGGGACCAGATCGACTGGGACGCCGTCACCACGCTCGAGGTGATCACGGGCCCGACCATGGTGAGCGGCGCGGACATCGGCCTCCCCGAGCTCGGGGGCGAGGTGCAGAACCCGTTCATCCTCACGGCGGTGGACCTCTGGCAGCGGCTCCTGCGCGACGGCCACCGGATCACGGCCGTGTCGGGCAGCGACGACAAGCTCGGTCCCGGGTACGGCTCGGCCGTCACCGCGGTGTACGCGGAGGAGCTGTCGCGCCCCGCGCTGACGGCGGCGCTGCGGGCCGGCCACGCCTACGTGCGGGCGCGCGGCGCCCATGACAGCCCGACCGTCGACCTCGTGGCCACCGCGGCCGACGGGCAGCCGGCGATGGTGGGCGACACGCTGCACGCGGCGGCGGCCACCGTCACCGTGCACGTCCGGGGCGCCGCTGGCCAGGCCCTCCACGTGAGCAAGGACGGGCTGCCTGCGGCGATCGTGCCGATCCCGTCGGACGACTTCACCCACACGTTCCTCGCGACCCGCGACGCCGGCTCGGGTCCGCTGGGCACGTTCTGGCGGGTCGACACCTTCGACCTCGAGTCGGTCACCACGATCGGCAACCCGGTGTTCCTCGTCCCCGGCGAGCCGGCCCCGGCCGCGACCGCGCTCTCGCCGCCACCCACCGTAGGTGGGGGCCGGCTGCCCGCGACCGGCGGGGTGCCCGCATGGCCGATCGCGGCCGCGCTGCTGGCGGGGGCCGCGGCCACGGGCCTGCTGGCCCGCCGGCGCCCGGTGATCCGCTAGGACTGGGGCCCGTGAGGCTCACCGCCGGGCGGGTCTGGAGCAAGGCGACGCGACTGCGGCAGCGGGCGCGCCTGCGCCGCGCGCCCACGGAGGACTGGGAGGCGATCCGCCTCGCCTGGGTCCGCGCGCACGCGCCGGGCCGTTCGTTCGCCGACATCGGTGGCCTGTTCAAGCTCGTGGGCGACATGGCGTTCCTGGCCGAGGAGGTGGGTGCCACCGAGGTGACGCTGTTCGACGTCGGGGACCCCGACCTCATCAGCGAGGGCCACCCCGAGTGGGGCTCGTTCGAGCAGAAGAAGGCTGCCCGCGGCTCGAAGGTGCGCTACGTGCAGGGGGACCTCGAGGACCCCGCGTCGCCCGGCCGGATCGGGGTGCACGACCTCGTGTTCTTCTCCGGCGTGCTGTACCACACGCCCAACCCGATGCTGCAGCTGCTCCAGCTGCGGCAGATCACCGGCGAGCTCCTGTACCTCTCCACTCTCACGATCCCGGAGGTCCCGGGCTTCCCGCAGGCCTGCATCTACTACCCGTACCTGGACGAGGACGCGCGGGCGCCGTACCGCGCCGGGTACGGATGGGCGGGGGACCTGCTCGGGATCGGCACGCCGGTCGACGAACGGCCGATGTACGGCTTCGGAAACTGCTACTGGGGGATGACCCGGTCGGCCCTGCGGGCGATGCTGCGCACGGCGCGGTTCGAGGTGGTCGAGGAGCAGGCCCTGTCGGTGGCCCCGTTCGCCACCGAATACGTGTGCCGGCCGCTGCCCCTCGACCCGCTCCTGCCGCCGGTGACCTACTTCCGCGAGCGGGGCGAGGCGCTGGCGCGGGGCGAGGGCCGGCTCCCGTTCGAGACCTGGTACGACGAGCGCCGAGGAGACGCGGATGGCTGACCTGCTCGAGCTGGCCGACCGGCTGTGGGAGGGGACGGCGTCGACCGAGGGCCACCACCCGGTGACGCAGGACCTCGGTCTGGCCGAGGTGGCCGACCGGACCGCGTTCAACGTGGCCTTCGGCAACATCGTCGCTTGCGCGACGGACGACGGCCTGCTGCTGGTCGACACGGGCAACCAGGTGTTCGCGGCCACCAACCACGAGCGCATCCGCGGGTGGAACGCCGAGCGGCTCGGGACGGTGGTGTTCACCCACGGGCACATCGACCACGTGTTCGGCCTCGGTCCCTTCGAGGAGGAGGCCGCCGGTCGCGGGTGGGCACCACCGCACGTGGTCGCGCACGAGCTGCTGCCGGCCCGCTTCGCCCGCTACGTGCTGACCGCCGGGTACAACGGCGTCATCAACCAGCGGCAGTTCCAGTTCCCCGCGCCGTACTGGCCCACCGAGTACCGCCATCCCGACGAGCTGTACCGCGACCACCACGTGGTGGAGGTGGGTGGCGAGCGGTGGGAGCTGCACCACGACAAGGGCGAGACCGACGACGCGACGTGGGTGTGGAACCCCGGCCGCGGGCTCCTGTGCACCGGTGACCTGTTCATCTGGGCCAGCCCCAACTGTGGCAACCCGCAGAAGGTCCAGCGCTACCCGCGCGAGTGGGCCGCGGGCCTTCGCAAGATGCAGGCGCTCGGCGCCGAGCTGCTGCTCCCGGGGCACGGCTTCCCGATCGTGGGCGCCGACCGGATCGCCCAGGCCCTCGGTGACACCGCCGAGCTGCTCGAGTCGCTGGTCGACCAGGCCCTGGCGATGATGAACGCCGGCGCCCGGCTCGACGAGATCGTGCACGCGGTGCAGGCGCCGTCCCACCTGCTGGACAAGCCGTACCTGAAGCCGGTGTACGACGAGCCCGAGTTCGTGGTGCGCAACCTCTGGCGCCTCTACGGCGGCTGGTACGACGGCAACCCGGCCACGCTCAAGCCGGCGTCCGACGCCGCGGTGGCGGGGGAGGTGGCGGCCCTCGCCGGAGGGCCGGGCCGACTGGCGGCGCGGGCGCAGGAGCTGGCCGCCGCGGGCGACCTGCGCCTGGCCGGTCACCTCGCGGAGATGGCCGCGCTGGCGGCGCCGGACGACCCGGGTGTCCACGCGGCCCGGGCCGAGGTGTTCGGCCGCCGCGCCGCGGAGGAGCGGTCGACGATGTCGAAGGGCGTGTTCGCCTGGGCCGAGCGCGAGAGCCGCGAGCGATCCGGCGGCTGACCGCTACTCGGCGATGCCGACCGGGCGCTCGTCGATGATCTGGTCGAGGTACTCCGACAGGCCGTAGCCCTTGCGGCCGTCCTCGAGGGTCCACTCCGTCATCCCCTCGGAGATGCGGGTGACGAGCATGTTGCCGTCGGGGTCGGGCCGGCGGTTGCGCAGTGGGATGAGGTCGAGGACCTTTCCGGTGAAGCGCCACTCCTTGTCGCCGGAGCGCAGCGTCCCGCCGATCGCCTCGTGGTAGGTGTCCTCGCCGGTCCACTCGGTGGAGAGCTCGAGGTCGTTGCAGAGGTGGAGCTTCCCGTCCTCCCACACGAAGCCGCCGCGGGTGCCGTCGCCGTCGCGTCGGGCCACGCGTGACGCCATGAAGCCGAAGTCGGACCCGAAGTTGGCCGTGAGCCAGCGGTAGTACCAGGGGGCCTGCCAGTAGCGCGGGCCCCACGAGTGGTCGCGCAACCCGAAGCCGTCGATCTCCCACTCCTCGTCGCCGACGCGGATCGATCCCTTGCCCGCGATGAGCTGCTCGTAGTGGCCGCGGGCGAACTCCTCGCCGGGCTTCTCGTGCGGCTCGTCGGGCTCGCCCCCGAACATGGCGGACACGCCGGAGTACTCGATGCGCACCTCGCACTCGGCGTAGGGGTTCTCCGTGAACGCCTTCTTCGGGTCGGCCATCTGGAGGGGCTCGTCGAGCACGACGACCTTGCCGGTGTAGGACACGTCCAGGCGCTCGAACGGGGTGATCACGTCGAACCGGATGCCGCCCGCGTCGAACGTGTCGTTGTGCGAGATGTCCGGGCGCTTGAACATGAAGGCGATGCGACCGTCGGGCAGGTAGAGGCACACGGTCATCTCCGCATAGCCCTCGTTGGCCCGGTTCCCGCAGCGGAACCAGCCGCCCACCCGCTGCTTCGGGTCGTACACGTTGAAGTACATGCTCTCGTTGAAGTTGGGCTCGGGACCCAGCTCGTGCATGTACTCGTCGATCGGTTCCAGTCGCAGGCCCATGGCGTCGGACGCTACTTGACCGGACGGTCAAGTGCGCTCGGCGAGCGTGGCCGCGCCAGCGAGGTGGCGGGCGAGCTCGGCCGGCGGGGTGGCCGCGTTCAGGCCGCTCGTCGACGGCAGCACGTAGACGGGCCGCCCGCCGAGCTCGCGCTCCTGCGGCCCGGCGACCGCCCGGCGGTCGACCGCCGCCCGCCAGCCGGCGAGGCCGACGACCGCGACGGCGCCGGGCTCGAGCCACGCGCACAGCCGGTCGAGCCGCTCCACGCCCGCGGCGTACTCCTCGCGGCGCAGGTCGGCGGCGCGGGCCGTGGCCCGCTTCACGAGGTCGGTCATGCCGATGCCGTGGGCGCGGAGCGCGTGCCAGGGGTCGCGGTCGCGCGACACCAGCCCGGCCGCCAGCGCCGCGGACCAGAACCGGTTCCCGGGCGTCACGTAGCCGACGCCGGCGTCCGCCGCGTGCAGGCTCGGGTTGAGCCCGCACACCAGCAGGCGCAGGCCCGGGGCGACGACGTCGGGCAGCGTGCGGGCCCGGGTGGCGCGCACCGTGTGCTGCGTGACGTCCCCCGCCGTGTCCGACGCCAGCTCGTCGACCTCGAAGCCCGCACCCTCCACGACGTCGCGAAGGCGCTCCGGGTCCCAGGTGGAGAACCAGCGACCCGGGAAGTCGTCGTCCGCGAACGTCCCCCGGCCCTCCTCGACGCCGCCGAACAACGTCAGCTCGACGGGCGCGCCGACGCGCAGGCAGCGGTGCAGGTCGGCCAGGGCCAGCGGCAGGTCGCCCGAGCGCAGGTGCACGTAGGTCGCCGCGCGCCCACCCACCACCCAGGCTGCCGCGGGCGAAGGGGAGCGCCCGCAGGTCGGCCCGGGCCACGGGCACGTCCGGCGCCACCTCACGGGTGCGGCGGAGCATCGCCATCGCTGCGTCGATCGCCACCGCGCGCGGCCCGAGGTGCCGCGCGTACCAGCCCGGCCCGCAGCCGAGGTCGACCACCGCGCCCTCGACGGCGCGCTCGCCGAGCGCCGTTGCCTCCGCCGTGAAGCGGGGCGTCCGGGCTGCCTCGTAGTCCTTGGCGCGCGTCTCGTAGATCTCGAGCGTCTCGCGGTCGAGCATCCGTCAGAAGAGGCCGAGCTGCTCGTCCCGGGAAGCCCGCTCGCTGACGGCCTCCCAGACGCGCCCGCCGCGCGGTCCCTCGGTCCGCACCTGCAGGCGCTCGAGCGGGAGCGCGCGGGCGGCGCCGCGGCCGTCGCGCACGCCGATCGAGCCGTCGCGCTCGCGCCGCTCGACCACGCCCTCCTGCCAGGTCCCGCCCTCCTGGCGGCGCCAGCGCACGCGGTCGCCGGGTCGCAGCCCGACCTCGAGCAGCGCGCTGTCGGCCAGGGCGCCAGGCGCGCGCTCGCGCGGCACGCTCAGCCCCGCGCCTCGCGCACCCGGCGCTGCAGCTTCCGCATGCCGCCGAGCCAACGGTCGCGGTCGGCGGCCCTTCGCTGCTCGTACTCGTACACCTCGGGGTGGGGCAGGATCAGGAAGCGCTCCTCGCGGAGGCCGGCCACCACGGCCTCGGCCACGTCCTCCGGTTCGAGCAGCTGCTCGGTCAGCACGGTGGCCCCCGCCACGCCCTGCGCGGCGAAGCGGAGCAGGTCGGTGTTGACGCCCTGCGGGCACAGGCACGACACGCGGATGCCGTCGTCGCCGTAGGTGATGGCAAGCCACTCGGCCAGGCCCACAGCCGCGTGCTTCGTGGCGCTGTAGGCGGCGTCCCCGAGGTTGGTGAGCAGACCGGCGGCGGAGGCGGTGGTGAGGACGTACCCCTCGCCGCGGGCGACCATCGCCGGCAGCACCGCTCGGGCGGCGAAGACGTGAGCCATGACGTTCACGTCCCACACCGCCTGCCACTCGTCGGTGGGCGCGTCGATGCCCTGGTTGGTGCCGATCCCCGCGTTGCACACGAGCAGGTCGATGGGACCGAAGGTCGCCTCGGTCGCCTGCACCGCGGCCTGGACGTCCGCTTCCACGCCCACGTCTGCGGCCAGGGCGAGGCCCACGCCGCCGAGTGTGGTCGCGACGGCCTCTGCCGCGGGCAGCTCGAGATCGACCACGGCCACGCCCGCGGCGCCCTCGGCGGCGAACCGCTCGCACAGGGCCCGGCCGATGCCGTTGGCACCGCCGGTCACGAGCGCGACCTTGCCGGCGAGCTCCACGACCTCAGCCCGTCCCGACGCCCGCGCGGATGGCCCGCTCCGCCGACGCCCGCCGATCGGCGCCCCAGGGGAGCGGCATGAGCACGGGCACGTCGACGCCCGCCGCGACGTAGGCCTGCATGGTGGCCAGCACCGTGTCCTCGTCGCCCATCACGTCGATGCCGTCGACCATGCGGTCCGAGACCGCGGCCACGGCACCCTCGCGGTCACCCGCCTGGTGCGCCGCCCGGATGGCGGTCACCTCGTCCCCGTAGCCGGCGCGCTCGAAGCTCGACGCGTAGGCGTCGACCACCGCGTAGGAGAACAGATCGCGCCGGGCGAGCTCGATGCCCTCCTCCCGCTCGCAGATCCCGGCGTGGACGTAGGCGTAGATCTCGGCCGGCCCGCCCGCTCGCACCTGCTCGACCGACCACGGCACGTGGGACGCGGGCAGGTAGTTCAGGAGCACCCCGTCGGCCAGCTCTCCGGCCAGGCGGAGCATCGCCGGGTTGAGGGCACCGACCACGATCCTCGGCCGGCGCTCGCCGAGGCGCACGCCGAGGCGGAAGCCCTTCACCTCGTAGAAGTCGCCGGCGAAGTCGACCTTCTCGCCGGACAGGCAGGCCCGCAGCAACGTCACGTACTCGCGCACCCGCGCCACGGGTCGGTCGCCGTAGGGGACCGCGTGCCAGCGCTCGGTCACCACCGGGGACGAGATCCCGATGCCGAGGACGATGTCGCGGTCGGGGTGGAGGGCCTGGAGGGTGGCACCCGCCATCGCGACGATCATCGGCGTGCGCAGCTGGAGCGCGAGCACGCCGGTGCCCAGCCCGAGCGATGGCGCCGCGGCGCCCGCGGCGGCCAGGAGCGAGAACGCCTCCGGACCGGTGGTCTCGGCCGTCCAGAAGGACGTGTAGCCGACCTCCTCGGCCAGCGCGGCCGTGCGGACGGCGGCCTCGGGCCCGAGGCCCATCAGGCTCGCGAAGGTCACGCCGGCGCGGTCCATCCCCATCGGGCCGACGATAACGGCCACGGGCGCGCGCACCGGACCCCGCTACGTTCCCCGGGATGGGCGCACTCGGGCAGGACACCGCGGTCACCGGGGAGTCGGCGGACGGCTCGGGCCGGTACGTGGGGCACCTCTCGGAGGACTGGCGGATCTGGGGTCCGAACGGCGGCTACCTCGCCGCGATGGCGCTGCGAGCCGTCGGCGCGCACACCGGCCGCGCCCGCCCAGCCAGCCTCACCTGCCAGTTCCTGCGGGTCGGTCGCTTCGAGGAGGTGATGCTCGACGTGCAGACGGTGCGGGCCACCCGGCGCGCCGACGCCGTGCACGTCACCATGCGCCAGGGCGACGACGCGGTCCTCACCGCGCAGGTGTGGGCGGTGGACGACACCCCGGGCCTCGTCCACGACCACGCGCCGATGCCGGAGGTCCCGCCCGCGCACGAGTGCCCGACCCGCCAGGAGCTCATGGCCGCGGCGGGCGCGCCCGACCCGCCGGCGCCGTTCCCGTTCTGGGGCAACTTCGAGCAGCGCCCGCTCGGCTGGATCGTCGACTGGGAGTCCTTCACGGGCGGGCTGCCCGAAGCGACCGGTTGGTACCGGTTCGTCCACGAGCCCACCTCCGGGGACCCCTGGGTGGACGCGGCGCGCCCGGTGATCCTCGTCGACACCTTCACCTGGCCGGCGGCCGTCCAGGCCCACGGGCCCAACGAGTTCATCGCCCCGAGCCTCGACCTCGCCGTGTCCCTCCACCACTCGGTGCACGACGCGGAGTGGCTGCTGGTCGAGGGTGTGGCACCGGTGGCCCACCGGGGCACGATCGGGTGCACCGGGCGGGTCTGGACCCCGGACGGGCGTTTGGCCGCCCTCGGTGGGGGCACCCTCCTGTGCGTGCCGGCCCCCGTACCCGGGTGAGCGCCTGTGAACAACGTGTGACGTTGGGCGCCTCGAGCCCAGGATGACGTGGGGTACCCGCAGGGCGTGGTTATCCTGGCCCCCGTATGACCGACACCGATGACGTCAGGGCAGACACGGGTGAGCTGGACGGCAAGGCGGTCGACGACGCCGTGATCGACGAGGCGGTCCGCCTCATCGACAACGGCCTGTCGGACCTCCTGCACCGGGAGCTGGTGTCGAGTGACGAGGTGTCGGATCTCCTCCTCGACGTGCGCACCGTGCTGAAGGCAGCCGAGCTGGCCGCCCAGCGCGACGGGCTCGTCGACGAGGCGCCGGTCGGCGCGTAGCTCGTCGGTCCGCAGCTAGCCGGCTGCGGCGATCAGTGTCGCGAACTCCGCCGCGATCGCGTCGCGCAGCGCGGCCGGGTCGGCCACCGCGCCGACGTCGACGTTGAGGCCCATGTCGAGGCTGCCGTCGTAGGACATCAGCGTGAGGTTCCACGCCGTGCCGCCCGTGGGGCCGACGGGGAAGTTGGCCTCGATGCGCGCGCCGGCGATGTAGAGCGGGAACGGCGCGCTGCGCACGTTGGACGTGGCGAAGTCGACCGTCTCCACCTGCTGGCGGGCGAGGCGCACCAGCGCGGAGGTGGGGAGCAGGTTCGCGAACCCGGCGAAGCCGTCGGCGATGCTCAGAGCGCGCTCGCCGCGCGTGCCGGCCAGGCGCTCGCGGACAGCGGCGATGCGGTCGGCGGGATCGCCGGCGACGGCGGGCACCACCACGCGGGTCGGCGTGAACGCGTTGCCGCCGGCCGAGCCGTCGCGCCGCGTGCTCACGGGCATCGAGATGCGGAAGTCCTGGACGTCGACGCCCGCGGTGCGGTGCACCGCGCCAGCGCCCCCGACCGCGGCGGTGACGAACAGGTCGTTGAGGCTGCCGCCGAGCGCCTTGGCAGCGGTCTTCGCCTCGTCGAACGGCACCTGGAGGATCTCGATCCGCCGCTTCAGCGAGCGATCGGTCCAGATCGGCGAGCGGGCGGGATCCGTGACGACCAGCTGGCGCATGGCGGAGCGCCCGAGCTCCACCGCGTCGGCGCCCAGCGCGGGCAGGCGGCTGGGGTGGCGCACGAGGTCGACGGCCCCGCCCGCGGTCCGGCGCAGGACGCCCACCCCGCGGCGCAGGTTGTGGGTCGCGGTGTCGAGCGCGGTGTCGAGCAGGCCCCCCTCGAGGGGTTCGGGCACGGGCCGGTCGGGGGCGATGGGCTCAGTGGCATCCCGCGAGATGTCGATGAACTGCTCCGACATGCGGATGGCGCCCTCACCGTCGGCGATCGCGTGGTGGAGCTTCTGCACCATCGCGGCGCGGTCGCCCTCGAGGCCCTCGACCACCACGAACTCCCACAGGGGCCGCGTGCGGTCGAAGGGGTCGTGGACCACCGCCGACGCGAGGTCGAGGAGCTGGCGCATCGAGCCGGGGGCGGGGAGGGCCACCCAGCGGAGGTGGTAGTCGAGGTCGAAGTCGGGATCCTCGCGCCACTCCGGCGGGGCCAGCCGCCCGAGGGCGGGGACCACGCGCTGGTGCAGTCGCGGGATGCTGGCGACGGCGCGCTCCATGCGGGCGCGGAGGCGGGCGGCGTCGGGCGGCGCGTCGAGGACCGTGACGTTGGCGATCGAGGCGCTGAGGTGCGGATCCTTCTCGAGGTTCCACATCAGGGCCTCGACGTCGGTCATCCGGCGATCGGAGCGCAGGGCCCGTTCGGGTCGGGCGGAAGGCACCTCGTCGAGGCTAGCGGGGGATCAGCGCGGGATCGACGGGTGCTTGAACTCGTTGAGCTCGGTCCAGGTGAGGAGGTCCAGGACCCGCTCGACGCTGCGGATGCTGGGGGCCGGATCGTCGCCGCCACGGTCCATGAGGCGCACGAAGGTGGCCTCGCCGCCGGCGATGAAGGTGGGGACGCCCCAGACGTCGTGGTCGGCCTTGGCCGCCTCGTGCTCCCGGCGGATCGTCTTGAGCGGGACCCCGGTGGCGACTTCGTCGAACACCGCGTCGGCGTCGATGCCGATGGAGGTGAGCGTCTCGCGGACCTCACCCTCGTCGCGGAGGTGGCCGCCGCGGTCGTGGCGCAGCGCGAACAGGGCGACGTGCGCGTCGAGGAACCGATCGGGCAGGTTGTCGCGCACCGCCACCCCGGCCTGGAGCGCGAGGAGGCCACTGTCGTCGCCGGGGCGGTCCCAGATGTCGGGCTCCCCCTCGGCCACGTGGACCTGGCCGAGCGAGAAGGCGAGGAAGGTCACGTCCCAGGGGGCACCGGCCCGGAGCCCCGCCACGACGTGCTCGTGGGCGTTGCGGGCGAAGGGGCACCGGTAGTCCCAGGTGACGGCGAAGGCGCGGCGGTCCGCGGCGGTGGTCACGGGTGTGACAACCGCCACCGGGCCGTGTGCATTCCGTCGCTCAGGTGATGGCCGGCCAGAGGTGGTTGGCCACGGCGGCCAGGCCCACGCCCAGCGCGGCCCCGGCCACGACGTCGGAGGCGTGGTGGATGCGGACGTAGGCCCGGCTCGAGGCCACGAGCACGGCGAGCCCGTAGTAGAGCGGCCACAGTGGGTCGCCACCGGCGGCCAGCACCCCGGCTGCGGTGAACGCCGAGCTGGCGTGCCCGGACGGGAAGCTGCTGGTCCGCGGCGTGCGCAGCCGGTGGGGGCGGGGCCCGTCGGCCGTCCACTCGGGGCGGACGCGCCGGAAGAGCTGCTTGACGCCACCGTTCACCACCGCCGCCTCGACGCAGAGGATCACGCTGAGCCGCACCGCCGACAGCGGTTCGCGGCCGGGCAGGAGCGCCTGTCCGAGGCCGACCAGGTGCCAGATCAACGACCAGTCGCCGAGCTCGGAGGCCGCGTACATCACGCGGTCCAGCGGTCGGTGGCCGCGGATGCGCTCGAGGCGGAGCTCGACCGCGTCGTCGAGGCGGGCGACCGCCCGACGGACCGCCGTGGTCATGCTCAGACGGCGGCGAGCTCGGCGAGCTGGGCCCGGTGCGCGTCGGCCAGGGCGATGTCCCCACCGAAGGACGGGCAGTAGGCCTTGAAGCCGCAGTAGTCGCACAGCCGCGACGGGTTGGGCCGGAAGTCCTCGCGCTCGCAGGCCCGCTCGACCGCGGTCCACACGGCCGCGAGCTTGCGCTCGACCCCACGGGTCGAACGGTCGGTCGGCGTGGAGATGATCGCCAGCGGATCGGCCAGGTACAGCAGCTGCACGCGGGCGGGCCGCCGACCGAAGAGGCGCTCGCAGAGCAGGGAGTAGAACGCGACGCCGGAGAGGCGCTGCTGCTCCTGCCGCTCGCCGGGCGCACGGCCGGTCTTGTAGTCGGTCACGACGAGCTCGCCATCGGCATCGAGCTCGAGGCGGTCGATGATCCCGCGCAGGCGCACGCCGCCCAGCTCCACCTCGAGCTTCAGCTCGATCCCGATCGGCGTGATCGTGGTGGGGTCCTCGATCAGGAAGTACTTGTCGAGCAACGCGCGAGCTTCGGCCACGAACGTGTCCTCCGCCGCCGCGTCGAGCCCGAGGTCCACGATCTCGGGGACCTCGCGAAGAGCGGCGAGCGCGGCGTCGAGGCAGACGTCGGCGGCGGCGCGCGTGCGGTCCGCAGGATCGAGCACGAAGAGGCGCTCGAGGGCCGCGTGCACCAGCGTGCCGCGGGTGGCGGCCAGGGACGGGGGCTCGGGCAGGTGGTCGATGGCCGAGAACCGGAAGGCCAGCGCGCAGTCCGTGAACGAGCTCACCTTGGAGGGCGACAGGCTCGTGGGGAGCGGCAGGGCCATGGCCCCAGGGTACGCGGCGCCTGTGACGGCCGAGGGGACCGGTGGCGGGCGTCGCCTAGAGCGTCGCGGCGAAGGCGGCCACGGCCGCGGCGACGCGGTCGGGTGCCTCGAGCGGGCCGAAGTGCCCGAGCTGGGCGAGCTCCGCGAGGCGACCGTGGGGGAGGGCGTCCGCGATGGCGTCGGCGAAGAGCCGGGGACCGGCGGGCTCGTCGCCGCAGGCCACGACCACGGGGCAACGGACCCCGGCGAGCCGGTCGAAGGCGTCGTGCAGGGACGCGCCCCGGAACACGCGCGCCTCGTCCGCGGGCCGGCAGGCCAGGCGCACGGGTCCGCCGGGCTCCTCGGTCAGCGGGACGAAGCCGTGGCGCACGTACGCGTGGAGGGCGTCGGCCCGCAGCCGGTCCAGCGGCGGCTTGGCCGCGAAGTTGGCCAGCGCGGCGTCGTAGGAGGGGAACTCGGCCCGCCGGCGGGCGGCGCCGTCCGCCATGCTGTTCGGAGGCGGCTCCTCGTCAGTCGGCGGTGCGAAGAGGCCCGGCGGCGGCACGATCGGCTCGAACAGCCAGAGCCCGGCGAAGGTGCCGGGCCGCTCGTGCTCGGCTAGGAGCAGCGCCGCGCCGCCCATCGAGTGGCCCACGCCCAGCACGTCGCCCCCGGACAGCCCGAGTCCGTCGACCACGGCGAGCACGTCGTCGCGGAAGCCGCGCCAGTCCAAGGGGTGGTCCGGCGCCACCACCGAGGCGCCGTGGGCGCGGAAGTCGAGCGACCATCGAGCGAGGTCGGGGGGCAGCGCGGCCGCCAACGGCTCCCACACCGCGCCGTGGAAGCCGGTGGCGTGGCACAGCAGCGTGGGACGGCCGGTCCCGCCCAGCTCGTGCACGGCCAGGGGGACTCCATCGGCGGAAGGAATCTGCAGCACCCATGCAGGGTAGGTTCCTGCCGCGATGGCACACGACCCGGGCCCCGAGGCCGCCGTCGACGGCCGCACGCGACGCTCGCTCCGCACGCGGGAGGCGATCGTCGACGCGACGATCGCGCGGCTGGAGCAGGGTGACCTCAAGCCCACCGCCCCCAGGGTGGCGGAGGCCGCGTCGGTCTCGGTGCGATCGATCTTCCAGCACTTCGACGACCTCGAGTCGCTCCACGCGGCCGTGGCCGAGCGCCTCGTCGAGCGCGTGTCGCTGCTCCTCGTGCCGATCGACCCCGACGCCCCACTCGAGGACCGGCTCGAGCGCTTCGTGCACCAGCGCGCGCTCCTGCTCGAGGCCGTGAGCCCGATCCGTCGCGCGGCAGACGTGCACGGCCCGTTCTCCGAGGAGATCACCGCCCGGCTGCGCGACGGGCAGGCCTACCTGCGGGCCGAGGTGGCCCACACCTTCGCGCCGGAGCTCGACCAGGTCGGCGACTGCCGCGAGGAGGCGCTCGACGCCCTCGACGGGGCCCTCACGTGGCGCACCTGGGAGGGCCTCCGGGCGGGCCTGGAGCGCGACCTCCCGCAGGCCGAGGCCGTCCTGCGCCGCATGGCCCGCGGCATCCTCCGCGACGCGACGTCTGCCTAGGGAGCCTTCGGGAGCACCACACCTGGTCGGCGCCAAGGATGCCGGGGAGGTGCTCCTCGGGCCAGTGCAGCCCCGCCCACCCCGCGTCGAGCAGGCGTCGCTGCCACGCGCGGCCCTCGTCCACGAGGCTCGGCGGCAGGATCGCGCCGTAGTCGCGCGGCGCCTCCGCCCTGTGCTCCGCCAACCAGGCCTCGGCCTGATCGAAGAGGTCCTCCGGTGAGGGATGGCTCAGCTGAGCGCCTTCACGGTGAGCATCATCTCCTCGTTGAGGTTGGCGGGGACGGAGTAGCCGTCCTCGGCCCGGATCTCGTCGAGGTTGTCGCGCACGTCCTCGGCGGTGAGGCCGTCCTTCTTGGTGTAGCCGGGGGCGACGCCGATGAAGACGCGGGCGACGTGGCCGCCGCCGACCGTGTACACCTCGCCCGAGACGGCGCACTCCTCGTGGGCCAGGTAGGCCACCAGCGGGGTGATGTGCTCCGGGCCCAGCTGGTCGCCGAGCGGGCCGAGGATGTCCTCGGTCATGCGCGTGAGGGCGACGGGCGCGATGGCGTTGGCCTTGATGTTGTTCTTGGCCCCCTCGACCGACAGCACGCGGGTGAAGCCGACGAGGCCCATCTTGGCGGCGCCGTAGTTCGTCTGGCCGAAGTTGCCGAACACGCCGGCGCCCGAGGAGGTGTTGACGATGCGGCCGTAGCTCTGGTCGCGCATGAGCTGCCACGCCGGCTGCGTCACGTAGAACGCGCCCCGCAGGTGCACGTCGAGGACCGGGTTGAGGACGTCCGGGGTCATGTTCTTGAAGGACTGGTCGCGCAGGATGCCCGCGTTGTTGATGATGATGTGCACGCTGCCGAACGCGTCGACGGCGGTCTGCACGATGGCCTTGCCGCCCTCGGGGGTGGCCACGGAGTCGTAGCTCGGCACGGCCTCGCCGCCGGCGGCCTTGATCTCGTCGACGACCTTCTGCGCCGCGGTCTCCGACGAGCCGGTGCCGTCGCTCGCGCCGCCGAGGTCGTTCACGACGACGAGCGCCCCCCTGCGGGCCAGCTCCAGCGCGTGCGAGCGGCCGAGGCCCCCACCTGCCCCGGTGATGATCGCCACCTTGCCGTCGAACCCGAGATCAGCCATCTGTGCTCCTGTCGTCCTCGTGCGCCCGCTGGGCGTCGGAGGAGCGTACGCGGGAGGCCCGATCCGCAGAAATCGAGGGGTGGCGGCGGCTGCGGGCGTCCAGGTAGGAGGCCAGGGCGAGCAGGGCGTAGGTGATCGCCACGCCGATCGTGAGCGTCCGGAAGCGGGCCTCCGCCACCGGCGCGAGCAGGAGGCAGACCAGGGAGGCCAGGGCGAAGAACGCGGCCCGTCGGTCCATCAGGAGACCGCCGCCACGATCCAGTACGTCACCGCGGAGATCGCGAACGCCCCGGGGATGGTCAGGATCCACGCCCAGACCACCCGGCCCGCCACCCCCCACCGCACGGCCGAGAGCCGGCGGGCCGCGCCCACCCCCACGATGGCGCCGGTGATGGTGTGCGTGGTGGAGACGGGGACGCCGGCCGCAGACGTGAAGAACAGCGTCGTGGCCGCGGCGGTCTCCGCGGCCATCCCCCCGGCCGGCTGGAGGCGCGTGATCTTCGATCCCATCGTCTTCACGATCCGCCAGCCCCCGAACAGGGTGCCGAGCCCGATCGCGGTGTGGGCGGACAGGACGACCCAGAGCGGGACGTCGCCGTCGCTCGACACGTGCCCCCCGGCGATGAGGAGGGCGAGGATGATGCCCATCGTCTTCTGTGCGTCGTTGGCGCCGTGGCCGAGGCTGAACGCCGCGGCCGACACGAGCTGGCCGCGCCGGAACCCGCGGTTGAGCCGGTCCAATCGTCGCACCCGGTGGAAGAGCCACGCGATCAGCACGGTCAGGAGGAGGCCGAACGCGAGGCCGATGAGCGGCGACAGGATGATGAAGAGCCCGATCTTGCGGAGCCCCTCGGTCACGAGGACGTGGCCGCCGGCCTTGGCCACCGCCGCCCCCGCCATGCCCCCCACCAGCGCGTGGGAGGAGCTCGTCGGCAGCCCGAACCAGAACGTGATGAGGTCCCAGACGATCGCGCCGATCAGCCCCGCGAAGATCACGCCGATCGAGAGCACGTCCTGCACCACGACGTCCTTGGCGATCG
Organism: uncultured Microthrixaceae bacterium; assembly: GCA_963806205.1. Lineage (GTDB taxonomy): Bacteria > Actinomycetota > Acidimicrobiia > Acidimicrobiales > VFJN01 > VFJN01. The sequence continues at coordinate 281,083 of CAWDXF010000003.1, read as the reverse complement.
TGGTGGCGACGTGCGTCCCGAACACCAGGAACGCCACGAAGTTGAAGACGGCGGCCCAGACGACGGCGCCTCGCGGGCTCAGGACGCGGGTCGACACCACGGTGGCGATGGAGTTGGCGGCGTCGTGGAAGCCGTTGACGAAGTCGAACCCGAGCGCGACGACGACCACGGCGGCGAGTGCGAGGTCCTCCATGCCCGTGCCCGTCCGGTGCTGTCGTTCGGCTCAGGCGTGCTTCAGCACGATCGACTCGACCACGTCGGAGATGTCCTCGATCGTGTTGAGCGCGCCCTCCAGCGCCTCGACGATGCCCTTCCAGCGGAGCACCTCGAGGGCCTCGAGCTCGCCGCTGTAGAGGTGGGCGAGGATGCGTCGGTACACCGCGTCACCCTCGCTCTCGAGCCGGTCGATGGCGTCGAGGTGCGGCTCGACGCCGCGCATCGACTCGAGGCGCGCGACGAGGGTCTCGGCCTCCTCGGCCATGCGCACGAGGATGTCGGCCTGCTCGGCCATCTCCGGCAGGGAGGTGGACACCTGGGTCAGCAGCAGCAGCTGGGACACGGTCTGGATGTCGTCGACCACGTCGTCGAGCTCCTCGGCGAGCTTGTGGATGTCCTCGCGGTCGAACGGCGTGACGAAGGTCGAGTTGAGGCGCTGGAGGATGGCCTTGGTGACCTCGTCGCCCCGGTGCTCGCACTCGTTGATGCGATCGTGGCCCTCGGCGGCACCGTCCGCGATGACGTCCCGGAGGTGGCGGGCGCATTCGGCGGCGTTGGCCGCCGCGTCGTCGAACAGGCTGAAGAAGGTGTCGTCGGTGGGCAGCAGCCGGAAGCGCACGGGCGGAGGCTAACCCCTCCCGTTCACCCCCCGTTCACCCTCCTGTGGCTGGTCAGGCCCCGCCACCGAGGGCGGTCGCCACCCGGCTCCCGATGTGGGCCGCGTGGTCCCCGAGCCGCTCGTAGAACCGGCCGACGAGGGTCGCGTCGGCGGCGACGTTGGCCGTCACGGAGCCGCTCAGGAGCTCGGTCGTGAGGGCCGTGTGGAGGTCGTCGAGCACGTCGTCCGCGGACTCGATCTGGGCGGCGGCGGCGGCGTCGCGGTCGGCGTAGGCGTCGGCGGTCGCCCGCCAGATCGACGCGGCCGCGGTGCCCATGCGCTCGAGGATCCCGCGAGCGGTGGGGCTGAGCTGTGCAGCCAGCCCGGTGCCGGCCCGCTTGGCGATGTGCTCGGCCAGGTCACCGGAGCGCTCGAGCTCCGGGACGATGCGGATGAGCGCGAGTGCGAAGCGGAGCTCACCGGCCACCGGCGCCTGCAGGAGGAGCAGGCGCTCGATGTCGGTCTCCAGCTCGACCATGAGGTCGTCGATGGTGGCCTCGCCCGCCCGCACCTGCGCGAGGGCATCGGTGTCGGCGCCCAGCAGTGCCTCGTTGGCGGCACCGACGGCCTCGGAGACGAGCGCGAACAGGCGGAGGACCTTCTGGTCGAGGGACTCGAGCTCCTTGTGGTAGCCGACCCGCAGGTGCTGGCCCTCCGCGTCGCTCATGCGCCCACCTGGTCCGCGGCCCAGGCCTTCAGCCGCTTGTAGTCGACCTTGCCGTTCGGCGCGCGCCCGATCGTGTCGATGGACAGGACGCGCTTGGGCGCCTTGTACGCGGCGAGCTTCCCCTTCACGTGGGCGATGATCGCGCTTTCGTCGAACTCCGTCCCGGATGCGAGCTCGACGACAGCGGTGATCGCCTCGCCGAACTTCTCGTCCGGCAGGCCGACCGCGACCGCGTCGACCACGGTCTCGTAGGTCTTCAGGACCTCCTCGACCTCCTCGGGGTACACCTTCTCGCCGCCGGTGTTGATGCACACCGAACCGCGGCCGAGGAGCGTGAGCGTGCCGTCGGCCTCGACCGCGGCGTAGTCGCCCGGCACCGAGTACCGCTGGCCCTCGAACGTGATGAACGTGGCGGCGGTCTTCTCGGGGTCCTTGTAGTAGCCGACGGGCTGGAACCCGCCGACCGCGACGCGCCCGGTCTCCCCGGAGCCGGGCTGCACCTCGCGGCCGTCGTCGGTGATCACCTTGGCGTTCTCGCCGAGCGTGAACTTCGCGGTGGTGCTGGTGCCCGACGCGGACGACACCGACTGCCCCATGCCCAGCGCCTCGGACGAGGAGAACGCGTCGACGATCATCATCCCGGGGTGGTGGGCGAGCAGTCGCTGCTTCGACTCCTCGCTGAACATCACGCCCGACGACGAGACCATGAACAGGCTCGAGATGTCGTACTTGCCGGGCGACGCGTCGAGGGCGCGCAGCATCGGCTTCGCGAACGCGTCACCCACGATCGCGATCGTGTTCACCGCCTCGCGCTCGATCGTGGCGAGCAGCTCGTCGACGTCGAGGTTGCGGCTCTCCAGCGTCACCGAGCATCCGCCGCCCGACAGGATGATCAGCTGTGTGAAGCAGCCGGTGCCGTGCATGAGTGGGCAGGCCGGCAGGCCGCGGGGCCCGGGGGCGGTGACCGCGTTGCGGAACACGTCGAGGTCCTGGTCGGGGGCCTCCTTCACGCCGGCCACGAACGTGGCGACGATGGCCCGGAACAGGTCGTCCTGTCGCCACATCACGCCCTTGGGCATGCCGGTGGTGCCGCCCGTGTAGAGCAGCAGGAGGTGGTCGCCGTCCCGGCCCCACGGCCCGGCGACGGGCTCGGTGGTGCCGGCCGCCGCGGCGTCCTCGTACGGGACGGCCCACTCCGGGCACGGGCCGCTCCCGTCGTCCACCCAGAGCCAGGTGGTCACGCGGGGGACGCGGTCGCGGATGCCCTCGATGCGCTCGGTGAAGCTGCCGTGGAACACGACGGCGACCACGTCGCCGTTGTCCCACAGGTACACGAGCTCGTCGTCGAGGTACCGGTAGTTGGTGTTGATGGGGGCCATGCCCGCCTTGAACGTGGCGAACATCGACTCGAGGTACTCGGTACCGTTGTAGAGGTACTGGGCGACCTTGTCCTGCTCCTGCGCGCCGCGGTCGAGGAGCACTCGGGCGACGCCGTTCGCGCGGCGGTCGAAGTCGGCCCAGGAGATGCGGCGGTCGCCGTGCACCAGCGCCGGTGCATCGGGCACCTGCTGCGCGACCGTCTCCCACACGTCTGCGAAGTTCCACCCCGGCATGTGCTGCTCCCCCCTCCTGGCTGGACGAGCGATGGTACCCGGCTACCTTCCAGCCCATGGACTTCGAGCTGCCGCCGGAAGACGACCCGCGGCGGCTCGCGGTGCGGGCATGGATCGCCGAGCACCCGTCACCGACGGGGCGGCAGCTCGCCGAGGCCGGGTACGTCGCGCCGCACTGGCCGAAGCCCTGGGGCCTCGACGCGGATCCGATGCACCAGCTGCTGATCGACGAGGAGCTCGCCGCCGCGAAGGTGCGGCGGCCGGCGAACATGATCGGCATCGGGTGGGCCGGGCCCACGATCCTCCACGGAGGGGACGACGCGCAGCGCGAGCGCTACCTGTTCCCGTTGCTCGCGGGCGAGGAGATCTGGTGCCAGCTGTTCAGCGAACCCGGTGCCGGATCCGACCTGGCCGGGCTCACCACCAAGGCCATGCGCGACGGCGACGAGTGGGTGGTCAACGGCCAGAAGATCTGGACCTCGATGGCGCAGTTCTCGAAGTTCGGCATCCTCATCGCCCGCACCGACCTGGCGGCCCCGAAGCACGAGGGCATCTCGTACTTCATCTGTCCCATGGACGCACCCGGCATCGACATCCGCCCCATCATCGAGATGACCGGGACGCACACGTTCAACGAGGTGTTCTTCGACGATGTGCGCATCCCGGCGGAGAACCTGGTCGGCGAGGTGAACCGGGGCTGGGGTCTGGCCAAGGTCACCCTCGGCAACGAGCGGGTGTCCCTGTCCTCGGGCGGTGCGCTGTGGGGGATGGGCCCGCAGGCCGGCGACCTGCTCGACCTCGTGCGGTCCACGGGCGGGGTGACCGACCCTGTGCTCCGGCAGCGTCTGGCCGGCCTCCACATCGAGGCCGAGCTGCTGCGCCTCATCCGCCTCCGCACCATCACCGCCCGCATCAAGGGGGAGCCCCCGGGGGCCGAGGCCTCCATCCGCAAGGTCCTGGCCGACGAGCACGGGCAGCGCATCATGGGCCTGGCGAAGGACCTCGCCGGCCCCGGCGGCATGCTCGTGGACCACGGTCCCCTCGGCCGCGGCGCCGACTTCTGGCACCACGGGTTCCTGTTCGCCCCCGCACTCACCATCGGCGGCGGCACCGGGGAGGTGCAGCGCAACATCGTGGCCGAGCGCGTCCTCGGCCTGCCCCACGACGTGGGGGTTTCGTGACCGCGCGCCCCACCGGCCAGACTGTCGGCCGATGCCCGTCCTGAAGCCGATCGACCTCAAGCGCCACGAGAAGGTGCGGGCGAACATCGACCTCCCCGGCGTGCCCGCGGGGACACCGGGCAAGGTCCTGCAGAAGACCGGCGTGTCCTGGATCAAGTACCGGGTCCTGTTCGGCAACGGGATCGAGCACGGGCTCCTCGACGGGCGCCACCTCGTGAAGGCCAAGGAGTTCGTGCCGCTCGACCAGCGCGCCGCCGAGGTGGAGGAGCCGGCCGAGGGCGGCGCGGCCGGCGGAGCCGGACCCGAAGCCGCGGACGAGGGCGGCGGTGCCGCCGACAACCCGTACGGCGTGCCGGCCCACCTGATCGAGCGCGCGAAGAAGGCCCGCGAGCGGCTTGCCGCGGGCTGACCACTCCAAGGGGGACGCGATGCGCCTGTCCACGCAGCTCAACTACGCCGGTGACGCGGCCTCGGCCGTCGCCCAGGTCAAGGCGATGGAGTCGGCCGGCCTCGACATCGTCTGGGTGGCCGAGGCCTACAGCTTCGACGCGGTCAGCACGATGGGCTTCCTCGCGGCCCACACGTCGACCGTGCAGATCGCGTCCGGCATCCTGCCGATCTACTCGCGCACGCCCACGCTCCTCGCGATGACGGCCGCCAGCCTGGACTCGCTCTCCGGCGGGCGCTGCATCCTGGGCGTCGGCGCGTCGGGACCGCAGGTCATAGAGGGCTTCCACGGGGTGCCGTACGACCGCCCGCTCGGTCGCACCCGCGAGATCATCGACATCTGCCGCAAGGTGTGGCGCCGCGAGCGGCTCGAGCACGACGGCACCAGCTACAAGATCCCGCTGCCCGAGGGGCAGGGCACGGGCCTGGGCAAGCCCCTGAAGCTCATCAACCACCCGCTGCGCGAGGACATCCCGATCTACGTAGCGTCGCTCGGCCCCAAGAACGTCGAGATGACCGCCGAGGTGGCCGACGGCTGGATGCCGCTCTTCTACCTGCCGGAGAAGGCCAAGGACGTGTGGGGCGCCGACCTCGCGGCGGGCGCCTCGAAGCGCTCGACCGACCTCGGCCCGCTCGAGGTGGTCGCGGGCAGCCTCCTCGCCATCGGCGACGGCGCCGAGAAGATGCGTGAGTTCGCGCGCCCGATGATGGCGCTCTACGTCGGCGGCATGGGGGCCAAGGGCCGCAACTTCTACAACGACCTCGTCTGCCGCTACGGGTTCGAGAAGGAGGCCGAGCAGATCCAGGACCTCTACCTCGACGGCAAGAAGGACGAGGCGGCCGCGCTCATCCCCGACGAGCTGCTCGAGAAGACGACGCTGTGCGGCCCCGAGGGCTACGTGAAGGAGCGCATCGCCGCCTTCAAGGAGAGCGGCGTCAGCGTCCTCAACGTGACCCCGCTCGGTGACGCCCCCGCCATGCTCGAGCAGGTCAAGGCCTGGTTGTAGGCGCGCCGGCGCTCAGTTCCAGCTGAAGTCGACGGCGCGGAGGCGAGGTCGACACCCATCCGGAGGCCCCGCTCGGCCGCTGAGGGCCGGCATTCTGTGTTCTCGGGCGATCCTTCCGTCGCTGCGCCCCACAAATCGCCCGAGAACGACCTGGGCCAAATGTGCCGCATGGAGACTGAGCAAGAGGGCGTGGTCGACGGTCCCTTGCCCTGGCCTCGCACCGTGCCACCTGGGTCGGACTGCTTGACTGATCCAGGTGAGCAGGGTGCGGTGTCGTCCGGCTGGGGCCGAGGACTTCACCTTCCTGGCGGCGATGCTCGGCGAGGCGGCGGTCTGGCGACCTGACAAGCCGACGCCGACCGCTAGCGAGGTGATGGCCGATCCGCGGTACGCGATGTACCTCGTTGGGTGGCCGAGGCAAGGCGACTACGGACTGGTTGCCGAACAGGGCGGACCTCTGGGCGCGGCTTGGTTTCGGACCTACACCGAGATGGACCATGGCTATGGCTTCGTTGCTGAGCACGTCCCCGAGCTGTCGATCGCTGTCATCGCGTCGCGTCGTCACGAGGGGATCGGACGACGGCTCCTCATCCGGCTCATCGAGGCCAGCGTTGCTCAGGGGCATCCGTCTTTGAGCCTCAGCGTGAACGACGACAACCCAGCGCGTGGCCTCTACGAGTCGGTTGGCTTCCAGCCTGTCGAGCATCACGGATCGTCCTGGACGATGATCCGCCACGCCCCTCAGTAGGGGGCTCGCCTCGACGGCAGCGCGAATCGCGTCCGCGTGAGCTGAGCAGCGTTTGCAACACTCGGTGGGTGGTCGCCGAACCGCGATTGATCCTCATCTGTGGTCTGCCGGGTTCTGGCAAGACGACACTCGCCAAGCAGCTTGATGCGGCGGTGCCGGCCGTGCGCTTCTGCCCTGATGAGTGGAAGCACGATCTGGGCATCGACTACTACGACGAGGACAAGCGCGTACTTCTGGAGCAGCGACTGTGGCAGCTCGGCCAGGAGCTGCTCGGCCTCGGCCAGAGCGTCATCCTGGAGAACGGCTTCTGGGCGCGGGAGGAACGGGACGAGCTCCGGCTGGCGGCGCGGGCTCTGGGCTGGGCGGTCGAGCTGCACTACCTGGACGCGCCGGTCGAGGAGCTGTGGCGACGGCTAGAGATCCGCAACGAGCTGGCCGTGCCTGGCACGGTCCCCATCAAGCGTGAGGATCTCGAGACGTGGGTGCTCCAGCTCGAAGCCCCTGACGCCGCCGAGCTGGCTCTCTTCGACGAGAGCGCACTGTGAGAGGCGGCCGGCCGTTGCGGGTCAACGGGCATTCCGAAGCTGCCGCTCCAGGTGACGACGGTGTTGGCCTCCCGGGACGACGTGAGCCCGATGTTCTCCCTGGAGCGGCACGACATCACGGTGAAGAACGACACGCCCTTCCCGACGTCGGCGGCACCGTCACCCAGCTTCGACCCGCCGGTGGGTGGCGTCGGCGACGGGACCTGCGACGACGGTCCCTTGGCCCCGGCCGGCTTCCCAGGGGATTCGTGCACGGTTCGGGTCAACATCTCGGGCGATCCCCCGTTCGACGTGACGATCACCTTCGATGCCGGGTCGCACTCCGGCTCGCTGGTCGAACCGCTCACCAGCGAATGGCGCTGAACGACCGACGGGCGGTCGACCTTCCCCAGGTCAGCCGAACTTCCCCAGGTCAGCCGAAGGCCTTCTGCACGACGCCCATCGCGAGCTCCGCCTCGCGGACGAAGCGCTCGACCAGCTCGCCGGCGGGGATGATGTCCTTGATGGCGCCGGCGCCCTGGCCGGCGGGCCAGAACTCCTTGTCGGGGTCGATGTCCTGGGACGTCTCGTCGCCGCCGAGGTGGCTGGCGCCGTCCTTGATCGCCTTCACGATCTGCATCGGGAACGGCTCGGGCACGCCCCCCGCCTCGTCGAACGCGCGGGTGTAGCTGTTCTCGACGACGCGGCAGGTCTTGCCGGTGTACGCCTTGGTGACCGTGGTCCCGTCCTCGTGCAGCTCGAGGAGCTTTTCCTTGTAGCCGTTCACGGTGTGGGCCTCGTGCGTGGCGATGAAGCGGGTGCCGACCCAGATGCCGTCAGCCCCGAGCGCGAGCGCAGCGGCGAGGCCACGACCGTCGACGATGCCCCCGGCCGCGACCACCGGCACGCGGTCGCCGACCGCGTCGACGACCTGGGGCACGAGGGCCAGCGTCGCGATCTGGCCGGTGTGGCCACCCGCCTCGGTGCCCTGCGCGATGACGATGTCGCACCCGGCCTCGACCGAGGCGGTCGCGTGGCGCACCTTGCCGCACATCGAGGCCACGAGGACGTTGCTGGCGTGGCAGAGCTCGACCACGTCCCGCGGCACCCCCAGGCCGGCCACGAACATCGTGGCGCCGCCGTCGATGAGGTCCTGCACGCGGGCCGGGAGCGTGTCCGGCAGCGCGGCGAGCAGGTCGACGCCGAAGGGCTTGGCGGTCAGCTCGCGGACCTTGGCGATCTCGTCGACCATCTGCTGTGCCTGCATGGCCGCGGCACCCATGGTGCCGATGCCACCGGCCTCGCTGACCGCGGCGACCAGGCGGTGGTAGGCGACCCCGCCCATGCCGGCGAGCATCACGGGGTGCTCGATCTGGAGGGCGTCGGTCAGGCGGGTGCGCATGGGAGTTCTCTAGGCCCATCTTGACCGCATGGTCAAGTCGAGCGGACCACGGCCGTTCACTGCCGGGCAACAAGGCCGAAACCATCGATCCGTACGTTGACCCCCACGGCTCGGGGCGCTCCGACCTCCACCGGAGCGGATCCCGGGTCCTGTCCCAGGCAACACGCGGCGGTGGCGCCGGGACGGCCAGGTCGGCGCACCTCCAACGGGTCCCCCGGGGTGGGTGCGCCGACCCGCGCCTGGCTCGACTCCTCAGCGGTAGGCGCCGGGGCCGGAGAAGAGGCCGCGGTGCCAGCGCCGCGGCGTCAGCACCACGCCGCGGGGGTAGTCCTCGAACAGCCAGCGGGCGAAGTTCCGGCGGGTCCAGGCGGTGGCGCCGGCGATGCGCACCGCGACCCGCGCCCCCTTGCGGTGGCGGAGGGCCCGGATCAGCAGCAGCGACATGCGGTGGTCGGCCCGCAGCGCGGCGAGGACCGACCGGTCGTAGGTGGCCGTGACCAGGCCGGGGTCGTCGCCGCCCTGCTCGATGGCGCGCGCCGCGAGCACACCGGTGAGCAGGGCCTGGCCGATGCCCTCGCCGGTCATGGGGTCGGTGGCGGCGGCCGCGTCGCCGGCGAAGAGGGTGCGGCGGGCGCTCAGCACGATGTCGTCGATCCGGGCGGGGATCGGCCACGCCTTGTGCGGCGACTCGGGTCGCGCGTCCGGTCCGAGCACCGCCCGGATGTGGGGGCGGGCCAGCAGCTCGGGCCACAGGGCCTTCATGTCCTGCACCCGCTCCGGCTTGCCCTCGCGTCCGAGGTCCGACCGCTGGATGCCGAAGCCGACGTTGGCTCGCCCGTCCGGGAGCGGGAAGGACCAGGCGTACCCGGGCAGCAGATCGGGCTCGAACCACACGAACAGGTCGCGGGCGGCCCGTGGCCCGACGTCGGTGAGGTACTGGCGGAAGGCGTGCCACTCGCCGAGGTACCCGGGGGTCGCGACACCGAGGTGCTTGCGCATCGGCGACCACATGCCGTCGGCGGCCACCACGTAGCGCGCCTCCAGGGGGCCGAGGCCCTCGACCTCCAGCACGACGCGGTCGTCCCGCTCCGCGGCGTCGGTGACGGCGTGGCCGTCGTGCACCGGTACGCCGTTGGCGCGCACGACGTCGAGGAGGGCGGCGTCCAGCTCGGTGCGGCGGGCGACGGCGGCGTAGGTGCCGGCGCCGCGCGGCAGCGGGAAGGTCGCCTCGCGCCCCGAGGGCGAGCGCACCACCACGTCCTCCACCACGTGCCAGGACGGCACGACGGCCGGGTCGAGCCCGAGGTCCTCCAGCAGCCGCAGCGCGCCGGTGGTGAGGCCGTCGCCGCAGATCTTGTCGCGGGGGAACGTGGCCCGGTCGACGACCACGACGTCGCTCCCGGCGCGTGCCAGCTCGATGGCGGCTGCGGCGCCGGCCGGACCCCCGCCGACCACGACCACGTCATGCATCGCGGATCAGCAGTTCACGCCCTCGGCGGGGCGGTAGCGGGCGAACACGGTGTCGTTGGCGACGCGGCCGTCGGGGTAGGTGCGGGTGCGCGGCGTCGTGTACTTGGTGCAGTTGCCCGCCGGGCTCGCGGTCGGCGTCCCGACCTGCACCTCCGCGTACCGGGTGGAGTACAGGTGCACGGTGATGCTCGTGTCGGTGTAGGTCGGCCACACCAGCACGGCGTAGGGCGTGCTGTTGCGGATGATGAGGTCGGGGTGCGGGTACGACAGCGTGGCCTCGCGCCCCTGCGGGTAGCGGCTGATGTAGAGCGAGTGGCTCTGGTACTCGCCGAAGTCGAGCCCGGCGAACAGCGCGGCGTTGAAGAACGTGGTGGCGAACTGCGAGATCCCGCCGCCGATGCCGGTGCTGACGCGGCCGTCGATGATGGCCCCGCCCTCGGTGAAGCCCTTTGCCCGCGTGCGCCGACCGACGTGATCGTTCACGGAGAAGCTGGCGCCCGGTCGGATGACCTGGCCACGGATCAGATCCGCGATGCGATGGATGTTCTGTACCCGCGACTCGCAGCACTTGTGCATCGTCGTCGGCCCGAACTCGTCGGGGCGCCCGACCTCCTCCACGATCCCGAGCTGCTCCGCCTCGGCCTTCGTGAACCGCGGGGAGGCGTCGACGAGGTCGAGGGTGACGGTGCGCGTGCCCGCCCGGATCGACTCCATGACCTTGGCGGCCGAGCCCTCACCACAGCAGATCTTTCCGGCCTGCTCAGGGATGATGACCGGCTTGCCGCCCTCGATCGTGAAGCGGGCGTCGACGGGCTCGCCGGCGATGTCGTCGAACAGGTCGCGCAGCCCGGCGCCGGCCCGCTCGGCGTCGAGGTCCACGGCCACCGTCCCGTCCGGCGCGGTGCTCAGCGTGACCCACGTCCGCAGCAGCTCGGAGGAGACCGTGCGGGTTCCGGCGCTGGTGTGCACCTCCACGGGCTGGGCCACGAGCGCCTCGGCGCCGGCGGCGGCTTCCTCCGCGGCGCGGTCGTCGCCGAGTGGGGCGATCGACGTGCGCTCGACCTCGACGCGGACCGGGCGCTCCTCGTCGCCCCGCGCTTCGGCTGCGGCCGGCAGCGCGTCCGCCACGTCGGCAGGATCGATGCCCGTGCCGGGCTTGCCGGGGACGACCTTGAACACCCCGTCGACCAGCTCGACCGTGGGCTCGGAGGGCGGCACCCGGTCGGCACCCTCCAGGGCCAGGGTGGTGGTGGCGACCTGGTCGGGGCTCACCTGGAACACGACGGGCGCCTCGCGGTGGCTGAGGAACGACCCGGCCCACTCGAAGGGCCGGAACAGCGCGAAGGCGTCGTTGCCCTCGTCGAGCGCCCGCTCGACGGTGCGGTCCTCGTCGATCAGCAAGCCGAGCTCCCCGGCGGTCGTGGTGTACACGTCCGGCTCGGTGGTCTCGGCGCCGTCGTCGCCCCGGCCCGGGCGGGCCACCACCTGGACGGGGACCTCGGCCCACGCGGCCGCGAGCTCGGCCACCTTGGTCGCCAGCTCGGCTTCCGAGAGGTTGCTGATGTCCGCGCCGGCCAGGTGGACGTTGCGCGCCACCCCGCCCGAGCTCGTGTCGACGGCCCAGGCGATGACGAGCACCACGAGCAGCACGGCCGGGATCAGCGAGACCGGCAGGACCCAGCGGCGGCGGGGACCGTCGGCGGCCGCATCGGGTTCGGGGAGGGTCGGCGGCCATGCGTCGGCGGCGGTCGCCTCCGTCGCCGGGACGGGCTCGGTGGGGGCCTCGACATCGGTCGAGGTCTCGGAGGTGGGCTCGTCCATGGGGGCACCACCCTCGCGGGCTGGCCGGCCCGTTGCCGCATCGGGACCGGACCGTCACCGGACTGGCACGCGGCCGTCACCTGACCGTCGCGAACCGCCTGCCGAGGTCGATTTCGCCCGGCTCTGCGGGGTGCGCTAGACGAGGACGACAGGGGGATCCGGGGAACCGAACGGCAGAGGGGGACGAGTTCGATGGCGAAGCTGAACGAGGGCCGGGTGGCCATCGTCACCGGAGCGGGCCGCGGCATCGGGCGCGAGCACGCGCTGCTGCTCGCGCACCACGGCGCGGCGATCGTCGTCAACGACCTCGGGGGCTCGATGGACGGCGAAGGCGCCGACAAGGGCCCGGCCCAGGAGGTCGTCGACGAGATCGAGGCCATGGGTGGCCGTGCCCTGGCCAACACCGACGACATCAGCGACTGGGACGGCGCGGAGCGGCTCGTGCAGTCCGCCATCGACACCTTCGGACGCCTGGACATCCTCATCAACAACGCGGGCATCCTGCGCGACCGCATGCTCACGAACATGACCGAGGCGGAGTGGGACGCCGTGATCAAGGTCCACCTGAAGGGCACGTTCGCCCCCTCCCGACACGCCGCGGCCTACTGGCGCGATCGCTCGAAGGCGGGGGAGACCAACGACGCCCGGATCATCAACACGTCCTCGCCGTCGGGCATCTACGGCAACGTGGGGCAGACGAACTACGGCGCCGCCAAGATGGGCATCGCCGGCTTCACGATCATCGCGGCCAAGGAGCTGGGACGGTACGGGGTGACGGTGAACGCGATCGCCCCGGCCGCGCTGACCCGCATGACCGAGGGCCTCGGCATGGGGGAGGCACCGGAGGAGGTCAAGGAGCAGATGTCGCCCGCGCACATCGCGCCCGTCGTCTGCTGGCTGGCCAGCCCCGACGCGGCCCACGTCACCGGCCGCGTGTTCGACGTCAGCGGACGCATGATCTCCGTCAGCGAGAGCTGGCACCGAGGCCCGTCGATCGACAACTCGACCGACGATCCCGTCGAGCTCGGCCCCCAGATCAGCGAGATCGTGGCCAAGGCCCGGCCGAACGCCAACATGCAGGGCTACGACGAGACCTGACCGAGACGACAGCCGCATCCGAGACCAGGAGCACAGCACCATGCCCATCAACCCCGATGCCGTCGGCAGCAAGGGCCAGCCCGCCCGCCGCAAGTGGAACAGCAAGGACGCCCTGATCTACGCGCTGGGCGTCGGCGCCGGCGCCGCGGATCCGCTGGACGAGCTCGCGTTCACGACCGAGAACACGAGCGGCGCACCCCAGCGCGCGCTCCCCACCATCGCGGTCGTGCTCGGTCCGCTGGGTTCCGGCATGGAGAACATCGGGACGTTCAACCCGGCGATGCTCGTGCACGGCGAGGAGGGCATCACGCTGCACCGCGAGATCCCCGTCGAGGGCGAGCTCGAGGCCGTCGGCGAGATCACCGCCATCTACGACAAGGGCAAGGGCGCCGTCGTGGTCACCGAGTCCAAGGCGGTGCTGGTGGACACCGGCGAGCCCCTCTTCGACATCCGCATGTCGGCCTACATCCGGGGCGAGGGCGGCTGGGGCGGCGAGCGCGGGCCCTCGGGCTCCCCGAACCAGCCCCCGGAGCGCGCCCCTGATTCCGAGGTCACGGTCCAGACCCGCCACGACCAGGCGCTGCTCTACCGCCTCTCGGGCGACCGCAACCCGCTGCACTCCGATCCCGCGTTCGCGGCGATGGGCGGCTTCGACAAGCCCATCCTCCACGGCCTGTGCACCTACGGCTTCACCGGCCGGGCCCTGCTGCACGCCGTGTGCGGGAGCGACCCGGCCCGGTTCAAGGGCATGGACGCCCGCTTCGCGTCACCGGTCATGCCGGGCGAGGCGCTCACCGTCAAGGTCTGGAACGACGGTGACGGCACGGCCGTCTACCAGACGTGCGGCGGCGACGGCCGCGTCGTCATCGACGGCGGCCGCGTGAACTTCACCGCCTAGGTCACAGGTCAGAACAGCGAGGTCTGGGGGCGCTCGACGCCGCGGAGGGCGTCGTAGTCGACCTCGACGCACACGATGCCGCGCTCGGCGGCGAGGGCCTTGGCCTGGGGCTTGATGACCTGGGCCACGAACATGCCGCGCACGGGGCGTAACGCCGGGTCGCGCTCGAGGAACTCGAGGTAGCGGGCCAGCTGCTCGACGCCGTCGATCTCGCCCCGGCGCTTCACCTCGATCGCCACCGCCCGGCCCTCGGCGTCGCGGCAGAGCAGGTCGACCGGGCCGATCTCGGTGCGGTGCTCGCGGCGCACGAGCACGAGGCCGGGCTCGAGCTCGTGGCAGGCCGCGGCCAACAGCTCCTGGAGGTGGGCCTCCACGCCGTCCTTCTGCAGTCCGGGGTCGGCCCCGAGGTCGTGGGCGGTGTCGGACAGGACCGCCTCGATCGTGATCACGAGCCGCTCGCCCTTGGGGTTGGTGACGGTCCACTCGCCGTCGCCCTCGACGAGGCGGTTCGGCGCCACCATCCAGTTGAGCGGCTTGTAGGCGCCGCCGTCGGCGTGGATGGCCACGCACCCGTCGCGCTTCACCATGATGAGGCGCGTCGCCATCGGGAGGTGGGCCGAGAGCCTGCCCTCGTAGTCGACCGAGCAGCGCGCGACGACGAGCCGCACCGCGGCGCTACCGCCGCTTCTGGAGCCGTGAGCGGATGAGCTCGCGGCGCTCCTGCAGGTCGCGGTAGGTCGTGCCCGTCGTCCGCGTCGAGCCCGAGGCCCGCCTTCACGCCTTCGAGGTCGACCTGGTAGTCGCTCAGGTCGAGCCCGAGCTCCGCGGCGATGCGCTCGCCGTGGTTGTTCGCGAAGTGCATCGACACCTCGCCGATCTCGGCCAGGAGGTCGAGGTTCGGCGCGAGGGTGGCCACCGCCCCGTCCAGGAACACGAGGTTCTTCACGAAGAGCATGAGCTCCTTCGGCAGCTTCGCCCCGATGCCGAGGAGCGCCTTCACCGTCTGCTGGATCTCCTTGACCAGCTCGTCGGCCGACAGCTTGGTGGGGTCGATCGGCGGCCGGTCGAGGCCCAGCTCGTGGATGACCGCCTGCAGGTCGGTGTCCGCCGGGAGGGCGCCGAGGTCGCGCAGCGCCTCGAGCTGGCCGCGCACGTCGTTCGCCGTCGCGCTCATGAGCAGGCGGAGGAACGCGAGCCGGCGGGGCTCGGAGAGGCGGCCGACGATGCCGAAGTCGAGCAGCGCGGTGCGCCCGTCGGGAAGCACGAACAGGTTTCCGCCGTGCAGGTCGCCGTGGAAGATGCCGTGGATCATGGCGCCCTCCATGAACCCGATCATCCCGGTGCGCACGACCTTCTCGGTGTCCACGCCCGCGCCCTGCATCCCCGCCACGTCGTCGAACTTGAACCCCTCGAGCCGCTCCATCACCAGGACGCGCCGCGTCACGAGCGTGGGGTGGGGGCGGGGGATCACGTAGTCGCGCTGGCCGAGGTCGGCGTAGGACCGGGCGACGTCGAGCATGTTCTCGGCTTCCAGCCGGAAGTCGAGCTCCTCCGTGATCGTCTCGGCGAACAGCTCCACCAGCGCGGGCGGGTTGGCCAGCGCGGCCACGGGGATGCGGCCGACGAGGAACGGGGCGATCCAGGCCATCACGCGCAGGTCACGGTGGACGAGCTGGCCGACCGAGGGGCGCTGCACCTTGACCACCACGTCCTCGCCGGTGGCGAGGGTGGCGCGGTGGACCTGTGCGATGGACGCAGCCGCGAGCGGCTCGGGGTGGAACCGGCGGAACACCTCTTCCAGCGGGCGCCCGAGGTCCTCCTCGACGACGGCCCGCACGACGGCGAAGGACTCCGGCGGCACCTGGTCGCGGCAGCGCTTGAACTCCTCGACGAGCTCGGGCGGGAAGATGCCCTCGCCGGAGGAGAGGATCTGGCCGAGCTTGATGTAGGTGGGTCCGAGGTGCTCCGCCGCGATGCGCACGCGGCGGGAGAGGTCGGCGATGGAGGCGGATCCGCCCTTGCGCCGCGCGCCGGCGGCCCACAGGCCGACGGCGCGACCCAACAGCGCGGTGGTTCGCACGACGCGCATGCCCGGGGGCACGCGGCCGGGCCGGACGAGGTTCGGCAGGTCTGCCGCGATCTGCCGTCGCAACCCGGGGACCGTCTTGCGCCACGGCATCGCGCCGGGCTCGACCTCCCAGGGCGCGTCCTCGGTGAAGCTCCCGAGGGCGAGGTCGCCCGGCGGCTCCAGGATCGAACCCATCGGGTCGGGAGTCTTCCAAAGACCACCCCGCCGACGCACAACGGCGGGCCGCTACGGTGCCCGCGCATGGGGAACGGGCCGCTGGCGGGGGTGCGGGTCGTGGAGCTCGGCGTGTGGGTGGCCGGCCCCGGCGCCGGTGGGCTGCTCGCCGAGTGGGGCGCCGACGTCATCAAGGTCGAGCCGCCGACCGGCGACCCGATGCGGCAGCTGTGGCAGCTCACCGCGGGCCATGGCCAGGCCGAGGTGCCGCCCTTCGACCTCGACAACCGCGGGAAGCGGTCGGTGGTGCTCGACCTGCGGTCCACCGACGATCGCGCGACCGCCCTGCGACTCCTGGCCACCGCCGACGTGTTCCTCACCAACCTGCGGCCGGACGCGGTGGAGCGCCTGGGGCTCGGACCCGTCGAGCTGCTCGAGCAGAACCCCCGCCTCGTGTACGCGTGCATCACCGGCTACGGGCGCACCGGTCCCGACGCGGATCGGCCCGGGTACGACGTCGGCGCGTTCTGGGCCCGCACCGGCATGGCCCGCTCGTTCACGCCGGAGGACGAGCCGCCCGGAGTGATCCGGGGCGGGATGGGCGACCACGTCACCGCGCTGGCCCTCGTGGCGGGCATCAACGCGGCCCTCGTGGAGCGGACCCGGACCGGGCTCGGGCAGCTCGTCGACACGTCGCTCCTGCGGGCCGGCATCTGGTCCGTCGGCTGGGACATGGGGATCCAGCTGCGCTTCGGACGGCTGGCGCCCACCCTGCCCCGCACCGAGACGATGAACCCGACCGTCAACCCCTACCGGGCCGGCGACGGCCGGTGGTTCTGGCTGCTCGGGCTGGAGAGCGACCGCCACTGGCCCGGGATCGCAGCCGCCGCGGCCCGGCCGGAGTGGACGTCGGACGAGCCGTTCGCCTCGAGCCGCGGGCGGCGCAAGCAGTGCAGGGAGGTCATCGCGGCGATGGATGCGGTGTTCGCCGGGCGCCCCCGTGACGAGTGGTTCGCCCGGTTCGACGCCGAGGGCGTGTGGTTCGCGCCGGTGAGCACCCCGGCCGAGGTCGTGCAGGACCCCCAGGCGATCGCTGCCGGCGCGTTCGTCGACGTCCCGGAGGGCGCCGGCGCCCCCGCCCACCGTGGCGCCGCGGGACCGGTCGACTTCGGGGCACGTCCGAGCGGCCCGGCCGGGCCGGTGCCCGGGCTGGGCGAGCACACCGCGGAGGTGCTGGCCGAGCTCGACGGCTGACGCCGGCGGCCGAGCACGGCCGGGCCCCATGGCCGAGACTGGGCGCATGGCCTGCGGCCAGTGCGGGGGGAGCAACCGTGAGGATGCGCAGTTCTGCGCGACCTGCGGCGCCCCCCTGACCCAGCGCTGCCCGTCCTGCGGTGCGACCCCGACCAACCCCGAGGCACGGTTCTGCGATCGTTGCGGCGCCGAGCTGGCGCCAGCCGCGGCGGCCGAGCGCGGGCCGGCGCCGACCCAGGCCCGCAAGGTCGTGACGGTGCTCTTCGCGGACCTGGTCGGCTCGACCGCGGCCCAGGACCAGGTGGATCCCGAGGCCGTCCGGCGCTGGACGGACCGCTACTACGCCGCGCTGCGAGCCGTCGTCGAGGGCCACGGCGGGCGGGTGGTCAAGTTCATCGGGGATGGGGTGATGGCCGTCTTCGGTGTGCCTGACGTGCGGGAGGACGACGCGCCGCGCGCGCTTGCCGCTGCCGTCGCCCTCCATGACGCGATGCAGGAGCTGGGTGCCGGTCCCGGGGGCGGCACCGGCATGGGCCTGCGCATCGGCGTGAACACCGGTGAGGTCGTCGTGAGCGAGGACGACGACGACGTGGTCGGTGACGTCGTGAACGTGGCTGCCCGGCTCGAGCAGGCTGCCGTGCCCGGTCAGGTGCTGGTGGGGGAGACCACGTTCCGGCTCGTGCGGCTCGGCGCCCAGCTCCGTGCGGTACCGCCGCTCGAGCTCAAGGGCAAGCCCGAGCCGGTGAAGGCCTTCCTCCTGGTCGGCCTCGGCGCGCGCACGGAGGGCGTCGCGCAGTCGCCCTTCGTCGGGCGGGCCAGCGAGCTCGAGCGGCTCACCGCGCTCCTCGACGCCTGCATGGCGGACCGTCGTCCGCACCTGGCCTCGGTGGTCGGGTCGCCGGGCGTCGGCAAGACCCGCCTCGCGCGGGAGCTCGCGGCGGCCGCCGCCGAGCGGGCGCGCGTGGTCGACGTGCGCTGCGACCCGGCCGGCGGCGCCACGTTCGCACCGATCGCCACGGCGCTGCGGGCGGCGGCGTCGCTCGACGACGACGCGACCGACGAGACGGTGCGCGCCGCGCTCACGGCGCTGTTCGACGACGCCGAGCCGGATCGGGACCGCGTCGCCACCATCGCCGCGGCGCTGCTCGGCGTGGGTGAGCCGGGATCACCGGAGGAGACCTTCTGGGCCGTGCGGCGCCTCGTCGAGAACGCGGCACGGGTGCGCCCGATCGTGTTCGTGTTCGACGACGTGCACTGGGCGGAGCCGTTGCTGCTCGACCTCATCGAGAACCTCGCGGCGTGGATGCGCGACGTGCCGGTGCTCCTGGTCGTGACGGCCCGGCCGGAGCTGCGCGACCTGCGCCCTGCGCTCGTCGAGGCAGGCGGCAGCGTCAGCGCGGCGATCCACCTCGAGGGCCTGCAGGTCGACGAGAGCCGGCGCCTGACGCGTGCGCTCCTGGACGGCGCCGCGCTGCCCGAGCGCCTGCTGGACCGGATCGCCACCGCCAGCGAGGGCAACCCGCTGTTCGTCGGCGAGCTCGTGCGCATGCTGGTGGACGACGGGGCGCTGCGCCGCGACCGGGACCGCTGGGTGGCCACGGTCGACCTCGCCGATCTGGAGGTGCCGCCGAGCATCCACGCGCTCCTCGCGGCCCGCATCGACCGGCTGTCCGCCGGCGAGCGCGCGGTCCTGGAGGCGGCGTCGGTGATCGGCAAGACGTTCTACCGGGGCGCGGTCGCCGAGCTCGTCGGCCCCGAGGTGCAGCCGCACCTCGACGAGCACCTGGAGGGGCTGCGCCGCAAGGAGATGGTGGAGCCGGCGGGCACCTACTGGATCGATGAGCCGGTGCTGCGCTTCCACCACGTGCTCATCCGCGACGCCGCCTATCGCCGGCTGCTCAAGGAAGCGCGGGCCGAGCTGCACGAGCGGGCCGCCGCGTGGCTCGATGCGAAGGTCACCGACCTGGCCGAGCACGACGACGTGGTCGGCTTCCAGCTCGAGCAGGCCCACCTGCTGCGCAGCGAGCTGGGCGAGTCGGAGCCGCAGCTGGGCTCGGCGGCCGCGGACCGGCTGGCAGCCGCGGGACGGCGTGCGCTGGAGGCGGACGACCGGTCGGCAGCGGCTTCGCTGCTCGGTCGCGCCCTCGACTGCCTGCCGGCCGAGGACGACCGTCGCGCGGATCTGCTGATCGACCGGTGCGAGGCGCTGCTGGCCATGGGGGACGTGACGGACGCTGCGCCTGCAGTGGCCGACCTGGCCGCCGTGGCTGCGGGCTCGCCGCGGATCGAGGCGTGGGTCACCTGCTTCAACGGCGAGATCGCGAACCTGCGCGACCCGCGCCACCTGGCGGCGACCGCCGACGCCACCACCGCGGCGGCGGAGGTGCTCGCGGGCATCGGGGACGATGCCGGTGAGGCGAAGGCCCATGCCGTGCGAGCGGCGTCGTTGGCGCGGCTCGGCCGCATCGCGGAGTGCGAGCGGGCCCTCGACCGGGCACTCGCGTCGGCGCGCCGCGCCGGCGACCGCCGGCGGGCCACCGCGATCCTCGCCGGCGCGCCCACGGCCGCGCTCTGGGGCCCCAACCCGGTCACCCGCGCCAGCGGCCGGTGCCTGGACGTCGTGCGGGTGCTCCGCATCACGAGCCGTGCGCCAGCGGTCGAGGCGACCTCGTTGCGCTGCCAGGCCGTGCTCGAGGCGCTGCGAGGGCGGGCATCCGCGGCGCGCCGGATGCTGGCGTCGGCGAGGACCTCGCTCGAGGAGCTCGGCCACCTGCACGGTCTCCTCGAGGTCGACATGGCGGCCGGGATGGTCGAGACGCTGGCGGGGGACCTCGGCGCGGCCGAGGCGCACCTCCGGCGGGCCCACGAGGGCTTCCATGCACTCGGGATCGACGTCGACGCCGGTCTCGCGGCCGCGCTCCTCGCGCGCGTCCGCATCGGCCAGCGACGCGCGACCGAGGCGCTCGAGCTCACGGTCGAGAGCGAGCGCCTCGCCGGCGACGACCTCAAGGCCGCCATCTCGTGGCGGGCCGTCCGTGCGGAGGCGCTCGCGCACCAGGGCGACTTCGAGGAGGCCCAACGCCTCGCGGAGGAAGCGGTAGGCCTTGCCGGGCCGACCGACGCCCTCGTCGACCACGCCGACGCGCTGCTGTCGCTGGCCGAGGTGCGGCGGTCGGCCGGTGACGCGGCCGGTGCGGCGGACGCGGCGCGGCAGGCGCTCGAGCTCTACCAGCGCAAGGAGGCCACCGTCTCGGCCGAGCGCGCCCGTCGGTACCTCAGCCCACCGGCGGCGACCCTCGTCGCCGGGGCTGGCCAGGGGGAGGGGACCTCCTCCGCCCCGGAGGAGCTGTCGAACCTCGCGCTGCGGATCGACGCGGCGATGATCCCCCTGGTCCTGGAGGAACGGTGGGACGAGCTCCGCCCGCTGGCGCGGCCCGACATCGCGATCGCCGACCACCGGACCGTGATCCGGGGCCTCGAGGGTTCGACGGCGAGCGGCGTCGACGAGTGGATCGCAGCCGTGGGGAGCCTGGTCGAGGCGGGCGTCGACGAGATCACCGCCCATCCGATCGCGATCCGGGGGGACCTCTTCGCCGTCTACACCGGGACGTGGGGCGGCCGAGCCGGGACCGTCGACGCGGTGGGCCTCATCGAGATCGACGAGGCCGGCCTCGTCAAGGCGAGCGATGTCTACGACCTCGACTCGCTCCAGGAGGCGGTGGCGGAGATGGACCATCGCTACGCGGCGACGCTCGACCGGCGTCGACGCCGCAGTGCTCGGCACGATCGCAGCGATGATGGCGACGGTGACCGAGCGCGACTGGGCGACGCTGGCCGACCTGCTGACCGATGACCTCGAGGGCGTCGACCACCGGCAGATGGGCTGGGGCGTGCTCGACAAGGCCGGGTACATCGAGCTCTACCGCTCGACGGCGGCGCTCACGCCGGACGTGTGGTTCGGGGTGGCGGAGGTCCTGGCCGTCACCGAGGCGGGGGCGTGCGTGCAGGCGGTCGGTCTCGGCACGACCACGGACGGGTCCGCGTTCCAGACCGCGGGCCTGGCCGTCTACGGCGTCCGGGACGGCCGGATCGGATGGATCGAGTGGTTCCCACCCGATCGAGAAGATCTCGGCCTCGCCTGCCTCGCGCACCGGGGTTCCGACAGACAGGAGAACCTCGCGCTGCGCGTGAGCCGGCAGATCGTGGACGCACTGTTTGCCGACCGTTGGGACGAGATCGTGGCCCAGGTGGCCCCCGACATCGGGCTGGCGGACCATCGCCCGCTGTTCGCCACGGCCGGCTCGGGCTTGGACACCTACCTCGTCCTGCTGCGTGCCCTGCGGGAGATCGGCGTCACGAGCTGGGACGTCACCGCGTGGATCGCTCGTGGCGACCGGCTCGTGCTCACGACGGGCACGATGCGTGGCGCGACGGCCGAGACCGAGCTGGTGCAGCTCCTCGAGGTCGACGACGAAGGCCGCCTCAGTCGTGTCGACGCGTACGATGCTGACCAGCTCGCGGAGGCGACGGCGGAGCTCGAACGGCGGTGGGCGGGGTGGGGCGATGCTGCCGAGAGCTACGAGCCGGTGAACGCGGCGACGGTCGCGGCCCGCGAGATCGCGGACCTCGGCCTTGCGGGTCGGTGGGAGGAGGCGGCCGCTCGCATGCGCCCGGACATCACCTGGATGGACCACCGGGCGATCGTCGGCGGGATCGGGGGCAAGGACCGCGACGAGTACCTCGAGGTGGCCCACGGGGTCATCGACTCCGGCGTGCAGGACGTCCAGGCCCGGTTCCGGGCCGTGCGCGGCGAACGGCTGGCGCTGGGCACCGGCCTCTACCTGGGGCGCCGGGCCGAGACGGAGGTCGTGGCGGTCGTCGAGTTCGACGACGAAGGCCTGGCCAAGGGCCTCGCCCTGTACGACCTCGACGAGCTGGCCGCCGCGCAGGCCGACCTCGAGGCCCGCTACGCGGAGGAGCTCGGCCCCGAGCTCGGCGCCGTGTGGCTCGCGTGCACGCCGATATTCGCCGGGATGGTCGCCCACGACTGGGCAGGGATGCGGGCGACGCTGGCGGAGGACTTCGTGCTCATCGACCACCGCTCGCTCGGCTGGGGCACCGTCACGCGCGAGGAGTTCATCGAGCTGTACCGCGTGCCGAGCGCGCCTGACATCTGGTTCGGGGCTCCTGAGGTGTTCGAGGTCACCCGGTCTGGCGTCTGCTGCCGCGGGGAGGGTCGTGGCACCACCGCGGACGGTGCCGAGTTCAGGACCGGCGCGCTGATGGTCCTGAGGGTCACCGGCGGGCGCATCGCCGGCGCGGAGTACTTCGCCCTCGACCACCTCGATGACGCCCTCGCCTGCCTCCACGGCCTCGACGAGGACGAGGCGGTCGCCACGCTCGGGGGCGGCGCGGGCCCGCAGCGGTGGGCCAACAGCGTGCTCGAGGAGTTCCTGCGCCACGCGGAGCGCGGCGACGTCGAGGCGACCGAGGCGATGTTCGGCGCCACCGCGCGGGTCCGGGACCACCGGCTGGTAGTGGGTGGCTACGACCTCGGGAACGGGGTGCGGGCGCTGGTCGAGACCTTCGCCGAGCTCACCCCGATGCAGATCGACTGGACCGCGTTGGCCTGGCGCGGCGAGCGGTTCGAGCTCGGGCGGGTCCGCTTCTCGTCGGCGCGGGCGGACGTCGAGGCGGTGGCCCTCGTGGAGATCGACGAGGACGGTCGCATCGCGACGGTCGACACCTATGACGTCGACGACCTGTCGGCGGCGGTCGACCGGCTCGACGAGCTCTACCGCGCGTCATCGCCCGGCACGCCGGTCCGGCGGGCGGTGGAGCGCCTGATGCAGCTCCTGTCGGAAGGGGACGTCGACGGTCTCAAGAGCGCGGTGAGCCCGACCGCCGAGCTGGACGACCGGCGCCGCATCGTCGGAGGCATGTTCGACCTCGGCGACGCCGGCGGGGAGGGCGGCGTGTTCGAGACGCTGATCGCACTCTCCCCTCGGATGGAGTGGACCACGATCGAGTTCCGGGGTGACCGGTTCGAGCTCGGACGGGTCCGGGCCAGCGGCCCGAACGCCGTCGCCGAGGGCCTCGTGCTGGCCGAGGTGGACGGTGAGGGGCGGATCCACCGTGTGACCGGGTACGACCTCGACGAGCTCGACCAGGCGGTGGCGGACCTCGACGAGCGGTTCCGGCGCAGCGACGGGCTGGCCGGAGATGCGGGGAACGCCGCCGTCCACACGTTCGACGAGACCATGGCACTCGTGATGGCAGGGCGCATCGACGAGGCGACGGCGCTGTACGAGCGCGAGGTGCTCATGCACGACCACCGGCCGATCATCGGGGGGATCAGCATCGACGGCCGGGACGAGGCCATGGAGATGGTGACCGCGATGTGGCAGTGGGAGTTCGACCGCGTCCGCCGGCAGGTGCTGGACCAGCGGGGCGACCGGCTCGTGCTCCTGCACGCCGTCCTCGGCAATGCGGGCTCCGAGATCGAGGTCGTCGTCCTGCTGGGCGTGGCGGAGGACGGGCGGGTCCGGAGCGTCGACCTCTTCGAGCCCGACCAGGTCGAGGCCGCCCGGTCGGTGCTGGACAGCCGGGCCGACGAGCTGGCCGCCGAGGGACATGTGACGCCTGACCGCGCGCGAATCGGGCCGCGTCGCGGGCACGGCCCCTCGATCTGACGGAGACTGGATCGCGGTGGGGGCGTGCGGGTCCTGCGGGACGGAGAACCGGGAGGGCGCTCAGGTCTGCGCGGCCTGTGGCGCCCCGCTCCTGCCCCCGTGCACCACGTGTGGCACGGCCCGGGCCCGGGCCGCCGCCCGCTTCTGTGACCGCTGCGGGGCCGAGCTCGAGGTGGGCCCGGCCAGCTCCGCGCAGGCCCGCAAGTTCGTCACCGTCCTGTTCGCGGACCTCGTCGGTTCCACAGCCGCCCAGGAGGGGATGGACCCGGAGGCGGTGCGGCGGTGGATCAACCGCTACTACGCGAACCTCCGGGCCGCGATCGAGGAGCACGGTGGGCGGGTCGTGAAGTTCACCGGTGACGGGGTGATGGCCGCCTTCGGCGTCCCCGAGGTGCGGGAGGACGATGCGATCCGGGCGCTGGCCGCCGCCGAGTCGCTCCACGACGCGGTCGCCGCGCTCGGGGGTGGTCCGGCCGAGGGCGAGCCGGTCGAGGTGCGGGTCCGCGTGGGCATCAACACCGGGGAGGTGGTGGTCCCGGCCAACGACGCCGACGTGGTCGGCGACGCCGTGAACGTGGCCGCCCGCCTGCAGCAGGCGGCCGGGCCCGGCGAGACGCTCGTCGGCGAGTCCACGTTCCGCCTCGTGCGCTCGGGGGCCCAGCTGCGGCCCCTCGAGCCGCTCACCGTGAAGGGCAAGTCGGACCCGGTCCCCGCGTTCCTCCTGCTGTCGTTGGATGCCGGCGGCGAGACGGTCGGGGTGTCGCCGTTCGTCGGCCGGGCGAGCGAGCTCGAGCGGCTCACCCGCGAGCTCGACCGCACCATCGCGGATCGCCAGCCGCAGCTCGTCTCGATCGTGGGTTCGCCGGGCGTGGGCAAGTCGCGCCTCGCGCGCGAGCTGTCCCAGGCCGCGGTCCGGCGGGCGCGGATCGTCGAGGTGCGGTGCGATCCGGCCGGCGGGGCCACGTTCGCCCCGGTGGCAGCCGCCGTGCGCGCCGCCGCGTCCATCGAGGACGACGCCAGCGACGACGCGGTGCTCACGACGCTCCGGGGGCTCTTCGAGGACGACGACCCCGACGGGGACAGGGTCTCGGAGGGGGCTGCCGCGCTCCTCGGGATCGGGGAGCCCGGTACGCCGGAGGAGACCTTCTGGGCGGTGCGGCGCCTGGTCGAGGCCACCGCGCGGCGACGACCGCTGGTGCTCGTCTTCGAGGACGTCCACTGGGCGGAGCCCCTCCTCCTCGACCTGATCGAGAACGTGGCGGCATGGACTCGTGACGTCGCGCTGCTCCTGGTGGTCACCGCTCGGCCCGAGCTGCGCGAGGAACGCCCCGCGCTCGTCGATGGCGGCCGTCTCGTGGGCACCGCGATCGAGCTCGAGGGACTCGAGGGTCACGAGAGCCGGCAGCTCACCCAGGCGCTCTTGGGGGGCCAGGCCCTGCCCGACGACCTCCTCGACCGGGTTGCGACGGCCAGCGAGGGCAACCCGCTGTTCGTGCGCGAGCTCGTGCGCATGCTGATCGACGACGGGGCGCTGCGCCAGGAGGACGGGCAGTGGGTGGCGGCCGTCGAGGTCGGCCGGATCGAGGTGCCACTGTCCATCCACGCGGTGCTCGCGGCCCGCATCGACCGGCTGTCGGCGCCCGAGCAGTCCGTGCTCGGAGCGGCGTCGGTGTTCGGCCGCACGTTCTCCCGGCGCGGGGTCGCCGCGCTCGTCCGACCGGAGGTGGGGGAGCAGCTGGACCTGCACCTCGCGACGCTCCGGACGAAGGAGCTGGTGGAGCCCGAGGGCGCGAACTGGCTCGAGGAGCCCCAGCTCCGGTTCCACCACGCGCTGGTGCGCGACGCCGCCTACCGCCGGCTGCTCAAGGAGGTGCGCGCCGACCTGCACGAGCGGGCTGCGCGGTGGCTCGAGCACGAGGTCGGCGACCAGCCCGAGCACGACGACGTGATCGGCTACCAGCTCGAGCAGGCGCACCAGCTCCGGGCCGAGACGGGGGTGGACGACCCGGACCTGGCCGCCCGCGCCGGTGCGCGCCTGGCCGCGGCCGGGCGCCGCGCGCTGGAGACGGACGACGAGCCACTGGCCGCCTCCCTCCTGGGCCGGGCCCTCGCCTGCTTCCCGGCGGACCACCCCGATCGGGCCGAGCTGCTGCTCGAGCGGTGCGAGGCGCTCCTGTCGATGGGCGACGTCGCGCAGGCGCTCGCGGCCATGGAGGCCTTCTCCCGAGCCGCTCGCGGGACACCGCGGCTGGAGGGCTGGGTCGCCTGCTTCGAGGGTGAGCTGGCCAACCTGCGCGAGCCCGGGCAGCTCGCGGCCACCGCCTCGATGGCCCTGACCGCGGCCACCTCCCTGGCCGCCCTCGGCGACGATGCCGGCGAGGCCAAGGCCCGCGCGGTGCGCGCGGCGTCGCTGAGCCGCCTCGGCCGGATCGCCGAAGCGGAGGAGTCGCTCGACCGAGCGCTCGTCGCGGCGCGGCGGGCGGGGGACCGGCGGCGGGCCACGGCGATCCTGGCGGGCGCGCCGCCGGCCGCGCTGTGGGGCCCGAACCCGGTGACGCGGGCCAGCGGGCGCTGCCTCGATGTCACCCGGCTCCTCCGCGTCACCCGTCGCGCCCCGGTCGTCGAGGCCACCGCGCTGCGGTGCCAGGCCGTGCTGGAGGCGCTCCGCGGGCGGCACCAGGCGGCCCGCCGGCTGCTGCGCTCGGCGCGCGCCCTGCTCGAGGATCTCGGGCACGCCCACGGCCTGCTCGAGCTGGATGTCGCCGGTGGGATGGTCGAGCTGTTGGCGGCGGATCAGGTGGCCGCGGAGCAGCTGTTGCGCCGGGCCCACGAGGGCTTCCAGCTCCTGGCGGTCGAGATCGATCAGGCCCTGGCCGCGGCCTTCCTCGCCCGGGCCCGGATGGGGCTCGGTGACGCGGACGGGGCCCTCGAGCTCACCGTCGAGAGCGAGCGCCTCTGCGGCGACGATCTGAAGGCCGGCATCACCTGGCGGGCGGTGCGGGCCACGGCCCTCGCTCGCCGAGGGGACCTCGGCGAGGCTCGCCGCCTCGCGGAGGAGGCGGTCACCCTCGCCGAGCCGACCGACGCGCTGCTCGACCACGCCGAGGCCCTCATGTCGCTCGCCGAGGTCGAGGCGGCCAGTGGAGATCGCGGCGCGGCCGCGGCAGTGGCTGCTCGGGCCGTCGCGCTCTACGACCGCAAGGAGGCGACCGTCCCCGCGGCGTGGGCCCGGTCGCTGGCGGGCGCTCCGTTCGACGCCGGCGAGCCCACGCAGCAGGCATCCGGTGGTTCGGCCGCCGCCGTGGCGGTCGCGCCCAACGAGGCCGCGCGCGGTCTACCGGGCAGTGGCGGACGCGGTCGTGGCGGGCGACTGGGACGCGGTGACCGCGCTGTGCCATCCCGAGGTGGCCTGGGTCGACCACCGCCATCTCTTCGGCGGCGTCGGGGGCGGGGGCGTGGAGGCGTACATCGACGTGGCCCGCAGCACCCGGGACACCGGGCTCACCGAGATCGAGGTCGTCGTGCGGGCCACCCGCAACGCGCGCCTCTGCCTCGTCGAGGTTGCGTTCCGGGCCTCCGATGCCGAGGTGGTGGGGTTGGTCAGCGCCCACCTGGCCGACGACGGCCGGCTCCTGGAGAACGCCTTCTTCGACCTCGAAGAGCTCGACGTCGCCCTCGCGTACCTCGACCGGCGGTGGGTGGCGGGGGCGCTCACCCACGGGGCATCGGAGGTGCACGTGCGCGAGAACGAGGCGGCCCGGATCGTGCGCGAGGGCTCGGCCCGCTTCCTGCGCCACGACTGGGCGGGCGCGATCGAGCTCTTCCACACCGACGTGGTGCGGATCGACCACCGCCGCGAGCGCCGCGGCTCGTCCGCCGCGGGGAAGGCGGGGGTGGTGGCCGCCAACCGCGACCTCGTCGACCTCGAGGCCACCGAGATGGACATCGCCGTGCTCGCCACGCGCGGGGACCACCTCTTCCTCGCCCGCATCGAGTACAAGGGCCCACGTTCCGTCGAGGTCCTCCACGTGTTCGGGGTGGACGGCACCGGACGCATCACCGACATCGAGCTGTTCGACCCCGATGACCAAGACGGCGCGTTCGACCGGCTCGACGAGCTCTTCGCCGCCCATCCCGACGGGTCCGTCGCCGCGTGGCAGTGGTGCGCGGCAACGGTGCGGCACCTGAACGCCGGGGACCACCCAGCCGTGCGCGCCATCACCGCCGAGGGGTTCCTGCTCGACGACCACCGGAGCATGGGGTGGGGACAGCTCGGGCGCGAGGACTGGCTGGCCACGGCCGGGGTGGCGTTCGACCAGTTCCCGCGCGCCCGATGGCGGATCCTCGCGGTGCGCGAGCAGTCCAGCCGCGCCGTCACCGTCGAGCTCGAGCTGCGGGGCGAGGACGGCGAGGGCGGCAGCTTCGCGTCGCCGATGCTGGCCGTCTTCGACGTAGAGGGCGACGTCGGGGTGCGGGGCGACCTGTACGACATCGAGCAGGCCGACGCGGCGGACGACCGCTTCCAGTCGGCCGCCGCCGTCGGGGTGGGTGGCATCACCAACCAGGCCACCCGGACCTTCGCCGAGATGGCGGAGCACGCGATGGCCGGTGATTTCAGTCGCCAGGCGCGGCTGATCCACGACGGCGTGGTGTTGAGGGACCGGCGCTCCGGCGAGGGCGGCTACGAGGTGACCGGGATCGAGCGGCTGCTCGACCTCGTGCAGGTCATGGTCGGCTTCGGCACGGACAACCTGGTCATCCGCGCCCTCGCGGCACGCGGCGAGCGACAGGCCCTGATCGAGGGCACGTACGGCGACGCAGGCGTGGTTCCCGACGTCGACACCTACGGCGCGGTGGTCCTCAAAGCGGTCGCCAGCCTCGACCACCGCGGGCGCATCGTCTCGCTCGACCTGTACGAGGCGGGGCAGCTCGCCGAGGCCCTGGAGCTGCTGGACGACCGGTTCGCGGCCGAGGGCGGGCCCCGTGCGGCGTGGAAGGCCCTTGTCGCCGTGTTCCGGGCGCTGAACGAGCGCGACGTCGAGCGCCTCCGGGGGCACCTCGGTCCGGCGTGCGCGATCGTCGACCACCGCCCGGCCGGCTTCGGGCGCCTGCGCACCGACGGCTTCGTGGGCCTGTTCCCGCCGCTGTTCCTGCAGGCGCCCGAGATCCACTGGAGCGTGGTGCAGGACCTGCGGATCGACCCGACGGTCGCGCTGGCCGCCGTGAGCACCAACCGGCGGGGCGACGAGCTCGGCGGCGAGCGGGACGAGCCTGTCCTGGTGGTGGTCCAGTCCGACGGCCACGCGGTCCAGCGCCTCGAGGTGTTCGCGCCCGAGCACCGCGTGAAGGCCGAGGCCCGCTACCTCGAGCTCGTCGCCGAAGCCGAAGCGGACTCCTAGAAGGAGGGTGGGCGCTTGTCGAGCAGGGCCTGCACGCCCTCGCGGTAGTCCGTGCCCCGCACGTGCTCCTCGAGGAGTCGCTCGCTCACCTCGACCGCGGTGCCCACGTCGCCGTGGAGGTCGGCGTAGAGCTGCCGCTTGGTGGCGACGATCGACGCGGGGCTCACCTCGTGCGCGAGCACGCGGGCGTACTCCTCGACGGCCGGGAGGAGCTCGTCGGGCGGCAGCACGCGGTTCACGAGGCCCATCTCCGCCGCCTCTTCGGCGAGGACGACGCGGCTCGACAGGAGGAGGTCCGCCGCCCGCGTCAGCCCGATCAGCCGCGGAAGCACCCATGACAGGCCGTACTCCGCCGGCAGGCCGAGCGTGCCGTGCACCGCGGTGAGCTTGGCCCCCGCGGCCGCGAACCTGAGGTCGGCGTAGCACGCGAGGACGAGGCCGACGCCGGCCGCCGGCCCGTTGATCGCCGCGAGCACCGGGAGCCGCAGCCCGTAGTGGAACGCGAAGGCGTGGTCGAACTCCGGGCGCACGCCGTACCCGGGCTCCGCCAGCGGCTCGCGGATGCCGGGGTCGTAGGCCCCCTTCGCGACGTGGCCGTCGAGCGCCGCGCTGTCCGCGCCCGCGCAGAACCCGCGACCCTTGCCGGTGACGATCAGGGCGCGGACCTCCGGGTCGGCCTCGGCGGCCGCCACGACCTGCCGGTACTCGGTGTGCATGCGCCCGGTCCACGCGTTGAGGCGGTCCGGACGGGCGAGCGTGATGGTGGCCACCCGGTCGGCGACCCGGTACTCGACGGTCTTGAGCTCGGTCACCACCGGGCGCCGAGAGCCCCCAGCACGTCGTCGGCCAGCTCGGGCCGGCAGATCAGCAGGTCGGGGAGCCATGGGTCGCGCTGGTTGTAGCGGAGCGGCGAGCCGTCGAGCCGGCTGGCGTGGAGCCCCGCGGCCTGGGCCACCACCGCTGGGGCGGCGTTGTCCCACTCGTACTGGCCGCCGGCGTGCGCGTAGACGTCGACGTGGCCGAGCACCACGGCCATCGCCTTGGCGCCGGCCGAGCCGAGGGCCACGAGCTCCCCGCCGAGGCTCGCGGCGAGGAGGTGGGCCTCCGCCGGAGGCCGGCTGCGCGACACGACGATGCGGACCGGACCGGGCGCGCGCTCGGGCACGACCGGGGCCGGTTCGGACGCGAGGGTCATCCCCACCGCGGGGAGCGCGACCGCACCGGCCCGGACCTCACCGTCGATCGCGAGCGCCACGTGCACGGCCCAGTCGCTGCGGCCGGGCTCGCCGAACTCCCGGGTGCCGTCGAGGGGATCGATGATCCACACGCGCCGCTGCTCGAGCCGGCGCAGGTCGTCACGACCCTCCTCCGACAGGATCCCGTCGCCGGGGACCTCGCCCGCGAGCAGGTCGACCAGCAGCTCGTGGGCCTGCCGGTCCCCCTCGTCGCCCACGTGGAACGACGGTGCGTCCCGCATCTCGTGGCGCACCTCGAGGAGCCGGGCGCCCGCCGCCGTGGCCGCTCGGGCCGCCAGCGCGTGGTCCTCGGGCCTCGCTCGGACGCTCAGCACGGAGAGTGCTTACCAGTTCGATGCGGAGGTACCCTGATCGTCCCCATGTCCGAGACGTCCTACGAGCTCAGCCACCTGGACGCCCTCGAAGCGGAGGCCATCCACGTGATCCGCGAGGTGGCGGCCGAGTTCGAGCGGCCCGCGCTCCTGTTCTCCGGGGGCAAGGACTCGATCGTCATGCTGCACCTCGCCGTGAAGGCGTTCGCGCCGGCGCGCGTGCCGTTCCCGGTGATGCACGTGGACACCGGCCACAACTTCGACGAGGTGATCGAGTTCCGCGACCGGCTCGTCGCGGAGCTGGGCGTGCGCCTGGTCGTGGCCAGGGTGCAGGACGACATCGACGAGGGTCGGGTCGTCGAGGACACGGGGCCGCGGGCGAGCCGCAACCGGCTCCAGACCGTCACCCTGCTCCGGGGCATCGAGGAGAACCGCTTCGACGCCGCCTTCGGCGGGGCGCGGCGCGACGAGGAGAAGGCCCGGGCCAAGGAGCGGGTGTTCAGCTTCCGCGACGAGTTCGGCCAGTGGGACCCCAAGAACCAGCGCCCCGAGCTGTGGAGCATCTACAACGGCCGCCACAAGGCCGGCGAGCACATCCGGGTGTTCCCGCTGTCGAACTGGACCGAGCTCGACATCTGGCAGTACATCTCGGACAAGGCCATCGAGCTGCCGGCGATCTACTTCGCCCATCCCCGCAAGGTCTTCCTCCGCGACGGGATGTGGATGGCCGACTCCTCCTTCATCCCGCGCCTCCCGGGCGAGGACGTCGAGGAGCGGATCGTGCGCTTCCGCACCGTCGGCGACGTCACGTGCACGGGCGCGGTCGAGTCCCCGGCCGCCACCCTCGAGCAGGTGGTGGCCGAGATCGCGGCCACCCGGCTGACCGAACGGGGCGCGACCCGCGCCGACGACCGGATCAGCGAGGCCGGCATGGAGGACCGCAAGAAGGACGGGTACTTCTGAGTGACGGAGATGCTCCGGCTCGCCACGGCGGGGTCGGTGGACGACGGCAAGTCGACCCTCATCGGGCGGCTCCTCTACGACTCGAAGGCGATCTTCGAGGACCAGCTCGAAGCCGTGGAGCGCACATCGCGCGAGCGGGGCGACGAGCACACGAACCTCGCGCTGCTCACCGACGGGCTCCGGGCCGAGCGCGAGCAGGGCATCACGATCGACGTCGCCTACCGGTACTTCGCCACGCCCAAGCGCAAGTTCATCATCGCCGACACGCCCGGCCACACCCAGTACACGCGGAACATGGTCACCGGTGCGTCGCACGGCGGACCTCGCGCTCATCCTGATCGACGCCCGCAAGGGCATCGTCGAGCAGTCGCGGCGCCACGCGTTCCTGTCGTCGCTCCTGGGCGATCCCCCACCTCGTGCTGTGCGTGAACAAGATGGACCTCGTCGACTGGTCGCAGGACCGGTTCGAGGAGATCAAGGCGGAGTTCCGCAGCTTCGCGATGAAGCTCGACGTCCACGACCTCTCCTTCGTGCCGATCTCCGCGCTGCACGGCGACAACGTGGTGGAGCGCTCGGCGCAACATGCCGTGGTACGAGGGCAGCTCGCTGCTGCACCACCTCGAGGAGGTCCACATCGCGTCGGACCGCAACCTCATCGACGCCCGCTTCCCGGTGCAGTACGTCATCCGCCCGCAGCAGCAGACGGACCAGGACCTCCACGACTACCGGGGCTACGCGGGTCAGGTGGCCGGCGGCGTGCTCAAGCGGGGCGACGAGGTCGTGGTGCTGCCGTCGGGGTTCACGTCGACGATCGCCTCCATCGACACGGCGAACGGGCCCGTCGAGGCGGCCTTCGCCCCGATGTCGGTCACCGTCACACTGGCCGACGACATCGACGTCAGCCGCGGCGACATGATCGCCCGCCGCCGCAACCAGCCCCACGTGGGGCAGGACATCGAGGCCATGGTGTGCTGGATGTCCGAGTCCACGTGGCTGCGGACCGGAGCCAAGCTCGCGATCAAGCACACGACCCGCTGGGCCCGGGCGCTGGTCAAGGACCTCCAGTACCACCTCGACGTCAACACCCTGCACCGCGACGAGGACGCCGTGGCGCTCGCCCTCAACGAGATCGGGCGCGTCACGCTGCGCACCACCCAGCCGCTCTTCTACGACGAGTACCGCCGCAACCGGGCCACCGGGCAGCTTCATCCTCGTCGACGAGGCCTCCAACACCACGGTGGGCGCAGGCATGATCCTCGCTCCCGCGGAGTAGCCCCGTGGCGGGCGACGTCACCTGGCACCCGGGCCAGGTCGCCGGGCGGACCGGCCGAGCCGGGGCGCCACGGTCTGGTTCACCGGGCTGTCGGGATCCGGCAAGTCGACGGTCGCCATCGCCGCCGAGCAGCTGCTGGTGACGGCCGGCCGGCCCGCCTACGTGCTCGACGGCGACAACCTCCGCCACGGCCTGAACGGCGATCTCGGCTTCTCGGCTGCGGACCGGACCGAGAACGTGCGCCGCATCGGGCACGTGGCCCGGCTGCTGGCCGACGCCGGCGTCGTGGCGCTGGTGCCGCTCATCAGCCCGTACCGGGCCGACCGCGACCTCGTGCGGGCGCTGCACGCCGAGGCGGGGCTCCCGTTCGTGGAGGTGTTCGTCGACACCCCGATCGAGCTGTGCGAGCAGCGCGACCCGAAGGGTCTCTACAAGAAGGCGCGTGCCGGCGAGCTCACGGGCTTCACGGGCGTCGACGACCCGTACGAGGCGCCTGAGGCGCCGGAGCTGGTGCTGCGCCCGGAGGACGGCGACGCCACCGCGATGGCCGCCGCCGTCCTCGAGCTGCTCGACCGCTAGGAGACGGTGAAGGGGACCGCCATGCCGCTGAAGGCATGTGGCGTGCCGTCCGGACCGGGGATGAAGCAGAGCATCGCGTAGCTGCCCGCCTCCAGGTCCTGTGTGACGGCCTCCTCGTCCTCGCCGCCAGGCGCGGCCAGACCGCTGTCGTACTTCACGGGGCTCGTGATCCCGGCGTCGTCCGGGTCGCCGTCGTAGGCGAGCGCCTCCTCGAGGGTGTGGCCCTCGTTGATCCGGGAGAACGCCATGAAGTGGACCTCTTGGCCGGCGTTCGTCATCACGAAGGTGACGGGCCCGGCCGGGACCTCGGTGTCGAAGTCGAACGTGTACTCGCTGGCCGTGACGTCGACCCGGGTTGCGTCCGGATCGATCTCGTTGGCCTCCGCCGGGTAGCGCGGATCGTGGTCGATGCCGCACTCCGTGCGCTCGAACTCGTTGATCTCGAGGACGGCGTCCTCGACGTCGTCCGCAGCCTGCGGCACGAGGGTCTTCGCGGAGTCGCCGTCCGCCTCGATGAAGATCGGACCGGCGATGGCGACGGCATCCTCGATCTCCTCAGGCGCGAGCTCGACGTAGCGCTGGAAGGTCGAGGCGGGAGGGAGATCCTCGCTGTCGAACATCTCCTGGCGAGCGCGCACAGCTCCTCGTTCGTCGCCCGCGGCCTCGGTGGTCGTCGGTCGACTCGTCATCGTCGTCACCGCAGGCCGCCAGCATCAGGCCCAACGTCAGCACCGGCACGGCGATGCACGCCATGGATCGAGCTCTCATGTTCCCCTCCTCGGGTTGCGGCCCCGATGGCCCCACCCGTGTCCGTTGTCTAGCCGCGGAGTCGTGGCGACGCGGGCGTCGTGTCGCCCGTCACGTCATCGATGGAGCGGCTTGTACTTGATGCGGTGGGGCTGGTCGGCCTCGGCGCCCAGCTCCTTGTGGCGCCACGTCCTCGTACTCGGTGAAGTTCCCCTCGAACCACCGCACCTGCGAGTCGCCCTCGAAGGCGAGGATGTGGGTGGCGATGCGGTCGAGGAACCAGCGGTCGTGGCTGATGACCACGGCGCACCCGGCGAACGCCTCGAGGGCGTCCTCGAGGGCGCGGAGGGTGTCGACGTCGAGGTCGTTGGTGGGCTCGTCGAGGAGCAGCACGTTCGCGCCCGACTTGAGCATCTTGGCGAGGTGGACGCGGTTGCGCTCGCCGCCGGAGAGGAGGCCGACCTGCTTCTGCTGGTCGGAGCCCTTGAAGTTGAAGCTGCGACACGTAGGCCCGACCGTTGACCTCGCGGTTGCCGACCTTCATGATCGTCGGTGCCGCCCGTGATCTCCTCGTAGACGGTGGCGTCGGGGTCGAGCGCTGTCGCGGCTCTGGTCGACGTAGGCGAGGTCGACCGTCTCCCCGACGCGGAACGCGCCCGCGTCGGGCTCCTCCTGGCCCGGTGATCATCCGGAACAGCGTGGTCTTGCCGGCGCCGTTGGGGCCGATCACGCCGACGATGCCGGCGGGCGGCAGCTTGAACGTGAGGTCCTCGATGAGGAGCCGGTCGCCGTAGCCCTTGGCGACGTCGTCGGCCTCGATGACCACGCCGCCCAGCCGCCGGCCGGCGGGGAGCTGGATCTGCGAGCCGGTCGCGCGCCTCGGTCGGCCGCCTCGGCCTCGGCCCGGAGCTTCTCGTACGCGGCGAGGCGGGCCTTGCCCTTCGCCTGGCGCGCCTTGGGCGCCATGCGCACCCACTCGAGCTCGCGCTCGAGGGTGCGCCGCCGCGCCGAGTCCTGCTTCTCCTCCGGCGTCGAGCCGCGCCTGCTTCTGCTCGAGCCAGCTCGAGTAGTTGCCCTCGAACGGGATGCCCGCGGCCGCGCTCGAGCTCGAGGATCCAGCTGGGCGACGTTGTCGAGGAAGTACCGGTCGTGGGTGATGGCCACGACGGTGCCGTGGTAGTCGCTGCAGCGTCCGCTCGAGCCAGGCCACCGACTCGGCGTCGAGGTGGTTGGTCGGCTCGTCGAGCAGCAGGAGGTCGGGGCGGGACAGCAGCAGGCGGCACAGCGCCACGCGCCGGCGCTCGCCGCCGGAGAGCGTCGTCACGTCGGCGTCGCCCGGCGGGAGGCGCAGGGCGTCCATGGCGATCTCGATCTGGCGGTCGAGGTCGTCGGCGCCGGCGGCCTGGATCTTGGCCTCGAGCTCGGCCTGCTCGGCGCCGATCTTCTCGTAGTCGGCGTCGGGGTCGGCGTACTTGGCCAGCACCTCGTCGTAGCGCTGCAGGAGGCCGGCCACCTCGGCCACGCCGTCCATCACGTTGCCCTTGACGTCCTTGGTCGCGTCGAGCTGCGGCTCCTGCTCGAGCAGCCCGACCGTGAAGCCGGGGGTGAGGCGGGCCTCGCCGGTGTAGCCGTCGTCGAGCCCGGCCATGATCCGCAGCAGCGACGACTTGCCGGAGCCGTTCGACCCGATCACGCCGATCTTGGCGCCCGGGTAGAAGGACAGGCGTGATGTCCTCCAGGACCTCGCGGTCCGGCGGGTGGAAGCGCCCGACCTTGTACATGGTGAAGATGAACTGCGCGGCTTCGACATGGCGTCGCGACGCGTAGCGGCCGCCGACGCGCCGCTCCGCAGCCCGCGGAGGACTAGCGGCGGTGGATGGCACGCAGGTGGGGGAGCGCGACGACGTGGTCCACGTCGCCGACGACGATCCACGCCGAGCGGCTCGTGCACGAGAGCAGCGTGCCCTCCACCGGTCCGCCGGCGGTGTCCGCCGCCACCTCGGCTGCCGACCAGCGGGCGCAGGTCGTGCAACGACACGCCCTCGCCGCCCCGAGTGCTGCAGCCGCTTCCATGCGCCGCCTCCCTCTCGCCAGTGGGCTGGGTGCGGACGGGTCTACCTGCCGCAGTCCCGACGAATGGTGGATGCCCTGCACCGGTACGCTCGGGGCCGTGGCTGATGACCCGCCCCGCGACGACCCTCGGGCCGAACGCCTGGCTCGTCGACGAGATGCACGAGCAGTACCTGGCCGATCCCAGCTCGGTGAGCGAGAGCTGGCGCGACTTCTTCGCCGACTACCGCCGGGACGCCGAGCCCCAGACCGCCGCCGCGCGCGAGGCCGTGGCGCCCGCCCGCGCCGAGCCCGCGGCCCCCGCCGAGCCGCCGGCCAAGGAGACCAAGCCCGCCAAGGCGGCGAAGGCGGCCCAGGACGGCGGACGCGGCGGGCGAGCCGCTCCGGGGAGCGGCGCCCGGATCGTCGCCAACATGGCGGCGAGCCTCGACGTCCCGACCGCCACCAGCTTCCGCCAGGTCCCGGCCAAGCTCCTCGAGGTCAACCGCCGGGTCATCAACGGCTACCTCGGGCGCACCCGCGGCGGGAAGATCTCGTTCACCCACCTCATCGGCTTCGCCGTGGTCCGCGCCATCCACGACACGGTCCCGGTGATGAACGCCACCTTCCACGAGGACGCCGACGGCAAGCCCCTGGTGCGTCCGCAACGAGCACGTCGGCCTCGGCATCGCGGTCGACGTCGAGAAGAGCGACGGCAGCCGCACGCCTCCTCGTGCCGGTGGTCCGCGACGCGGACACGCTCGACTTCCGCGGCTTCTGGGGCGCCTACGAGGAGCTGATCCGCAAGGTCCGCTCCAACAAGCTGAGCCCGGACGACTTCGCCGGCGCCACGGTCAGCCTCACGAACCCCGGCACGATCGGCACCGTCCAGTCGGTGCCGCGGCTCATGCCGGGCCAGGGCGCCATCGTCGGCGTGGGCGCGCTCGACTACCCGGCCGAGTGGCGGGGCAGCGATCCCGTCACCCTCGCCGACCTCGGCGTGTCGAAGGTCATCACGGTCAGCTCCACCTACGACCACCGCATCATCCAGGGCGCCGAGTCGGGCCTCTTCCTCAAGCGCGTCGAGGAGCTGCTGCTCGGCGCGGACGAGTTCTACGACGAGGTGTTCCGCTCGCTCGAGGTGCCGTACGAGGCCGTCCAGTGGCGCCGCGACGTCAACCCCATCGACCGCGAGCAGGCGATGCTCGAGAAGCAGATGGCGGTGGCGAACCTCATCCGCATCCACCGCGTGCGCGGGCACCTCATCGCCGACCTCGACCCGCTGCGGTGGAAGGAGCCGGCCATGCCGGTCGAGCTCGACCCCGCCACCTACGGGCTCACCATCTGGGACCTCGACCGCGAGTTCCTCACCGGCGGCCTGGCCGGGCGCGAGCAGCTCGCCCTCGGCGACATCCTCCACGTGCTGCGCGACGCGTACTGCCGCACGATCGGCATCGAGTACATGCACATCCAGGACCCGGAGGAGCAGCGCTGGATCCAGGAGCAGGTCGAGGGTGTGTCGCCCGAGCTGCCGCTCGAGGACCAGCGCCACATCCTCGAGCGCCTCAACGCGGCCGAGGCCTTCGAGAAGTTCCTCGCCACGAAGTACGTGGGGCAGAAGCGCTTCGGCCTGGAGGGCGCCGAGGCCGCCATCCCGATCCTGGACGCCATCCTCGAGGCGGCGGCCGACGCCGACCTCGAGGGGTCGGTCATCGGGATGCCGCACCGGGGGCGCCTCAACGTCCTCACGAACATCGTGGGCAAGAGCTACGACCAGATCTTCAAGGAGTTCGAGGGCCAGATCGACCCCGACTCGATGCAGGGCTCGGGCGATGTGAAGTACCACCTCGGTCAGAGCGGCAAGTTCGTCAGCCGGTCCGGTCAGCGACATCGCGGTGGAGCTGGCCGCCAACCCGAGCCACCTCGAGGCGGTCGACCCCGTGGTGGTCGGGATGGTCCGGGCCAAGCAGGACCGCATCAACCTCCCCGAGGCGTTCTCGGTCCTGCCGATCC
This sequence comes from uncultured Microthrixaceae bacterium, assembly GCA_963806205.1. Classification (GTDB taxonomy): domain Bacteria; phylum Actinomycetota; class Acidimicrobiia; order Acidimicrobiales; family VFJN01; genus VFJN01. The sequence goes on along the minus strand of CAWDXF010000003.1, from coordinate 242,555 downwards.
TGATGCACGGCGACGCCGCCTTCGCCGGCCAGGGCGTCGTGGCCGAGACGCTCAACATGAGCGACATCAAGGGCTACCGCGTCGGCGGCACGATCCACCTGGTCGTCAACAACCAGATCGGCTTCACCACCACGCCCGAGTCCGCCCGCACCGGCTACTACAGCACCGACGTGGCCAAGATCATCCAGGCGCCGATCCTCCACGTGAACGGGGACGACCCCGAGGCGTGCGTGCGGGTGGCCCGGCTGGCCTTCGCCTACCGCCAGCGGTTCCACAAGGACGTCGTCATCGACATGGTCTGCTACCGCCGGCACGGCCACAACGAGGGCGACGACCCGAGCTACACCCAGCCGCTCATGTACGCCAAGATCGACCAGCGCCGCTCCGTGCGGAAGCTCTTCACCGAGTCGCTCGTCAAGCGCGGCCAGCTCTCGCTCGAGGAGGCCGAGTCGGCCCTCGACGACTTCCACGCGCGGCTCCAGACGGCCCTCGACGAGACGCGGCAGTCCGCGCCGCCCAGCGACGTGGTGGCCAAGCCGCGGCCGCCCGCGGCGGGTGTGCTCCCGCACGTGCCGACCGGTGTGGACCGCGAGATCCTCGACCGCATCTACACCGGGCTGTCGACGTTCCCCGAGGGGTTCAACGTCCATCCGAAGCTGCTGAAGCAGTTCGAGGCCCGGGACAAGATGTGGGCCGACGGCGAGGTGGACTGGGCACTGGCGGAGGCGATGGCCTACGGGTCGCTGCTCCTGGAGGGCACCGACCTCCGCATCTCGGGCCAGGACACCCGGCGCGGCACGTTCAGCCACCGCCACGCGGTGCTGATCGACCACACCAACGGCGCGGAGTACGCACCGCTGGCCCATGTGAGCCCCGACCAGGCCAAGTTCTGGATCTACGACTCACTGCTGTCGGAGTACGCGGCGCTCGGCTTCGAGTACGGCTACTCCGTCGTGGCGAAGGACTCGCTGGTTGTCTGGGAGGCGCAGTTCGGCGACTTCTGGAACGGCGCGTCCACGATCGTCGACCAGTTCGTCGTGTCGGCCGAGGACAAGTGGCTGCAGACGTCGGGCCTCGTGCTCTACCTGCCGCACGGCTACGAGGGCCAGGGGCCGGAGCACTCCTCGGCGCGCGTCGAGCGCTTCCTCACCATGTGCGCCGAGGACAACATCCAGGTCGCCAACGTGACGCAGGCCTCGCAGGTGTTCCACCTGCTCCGCCGCCAGGTGCGCCGCAGCGTGCACACGCCCCTCGTGCTGTTCACGCCGAAGTCGCTCCTGCGGGCCAAGCCGGCCCGGTCGCGCGGCCACCGAGCTCCTGTCGGGGCTCCTTCCGGGAGACGCTCGACGACGCGGCCGTCCCGGACCCCGCCGCCATCACCCGCGTCGTGATGTGCTCGGGCAAGGTCGGCCAGGAGGCGATCGCCGCCCGTGACGCGGCCGGCACGCCGGTCGCGATCGTTCGGGTGGAGCAGCTGTACCCCTGGCCGTTCGACCAGCTCGACGAGATCGTGGCGCGGTACCCCAACGCCACCGACCTCGTGTGGCTCCAGGAGGAGCCGGAGAACATGGGCCCCTGGAACTTCGTCAAGGGGCGGCTCTACGAGCGCTTCGAGGACACGCACGAGATCCACCGGGTCTCGCGCGTCGAGTCCGGCAGCCCGGCCAGCGGATCCCACGCGATCCACGCGCAGGAGCAGGCCCAGCTCCTCGCCACCGCCGTCACCCCCACGCGCTAGCTAGATCTGCCCTCCCACGTCGTTCTCGGGCGATTGCTCCGGGTAGGAGACGGAGAAATCGCCCGAGTTCGATCCTCGGGGCCTGTCACACGGCGCTGGGACCATTGCCGAGTGCCGACGACCGACCAGCTCATCCACCAGGTGGCCCGGCTCGGCCTGGTGACCCGGCCGCAGCTCCACGATGTGGGCCTCTCCGACGAGCAGATCCTCGGCCGGACGGAGCGCGGGTCGCTGCGAGCTGTCCACGCCGGGGTCTACGCGACCTTTGGAAGGCACCTCGGGTTCTCGGACCGGACGCTGGCGGCGTGTCTGGCCGCTGGCCCGCGCGCCGTGGCGTCCCACCGCACCGCGCTCTACCTCTGGGGTCTGCTCGACGGTGAGCAGCCCATCGAGATAACGGCCCCGCGGTCCTCGCATCCGGTCCCTGCTGGCGTGATCGTCCACCGCCCCAACGTGCTCCGACCCCAGGACGTGACCGTCCGACGGGAGGTGCCGATCACCAACCCGTTGCGGACTCTCCTCGATGCCGGGGCAGTGCTCCCGAGGTGGGCAGTCGGCGACTGCATCGAGCGGGCGCTCGCCGCGCGGCTCGTCACCGTCAAGGGCCTACGCGTGATCCTGGCCCAGCTCGGGGGACGTGGGCGCAGCGGGGCGGGTGCGCTTCGCGCTCATCTTGATCGCCGGGCGCTCGGCGATCGCCGTCCCGAGAGCATGATCGAGCCCTTGATGGCTCGGCTGCTGTATGGCGACCTCGGCATCGGACCGGTGGACTACCAGCCCACCCTGCGGCTGGGTGGGGTGGTGATCCGACCGGACTTCGTCGTCCGGGAAGCGGTGGTGGCGATCGAGGTCGATGGGCTCGATGCCCACGCAACGCGGGGCGCGCTCGACAGCGACCTCGAGCGACAGAACCTCCTGGTCCGGCACGGCTACCTGGTCCTGCGCTACACGATCACGCACCTGCGCACGCCGGCGAAGGTGGCCACGGAGATCCGAACAGTCTGTCGAGAGCGCATCGCTGATCGATCGCGCCGACCGTCGTTACTCCCCGCTCTTTCTCGGGCGATTGCTCCGTCCCAGGCCCGGAGGAATCGCCCGAGTTCGGTTTCTAGGGGCGGCCGGCGGCCTCCCACGCCTCGTGGGCGGCGTGGACCTTGCGCCAAAGCGCGTCGAGCCCGCCGAGGCTGAGGCCGAAGCGGTCGCCCAGGCACTCGCGGAGCTCCGATCGGCTGGTGAGAGTGGACTCGAACGCGCCCTTGCCGAGGCGGCGGAGCGTGAGGCCCCGCAGCATGTCGACCGCCGCGCCCTCTCGGCGCTGCACGGTGAGGAAGCGCACGAACCCCGAGTCCGGTGCGGTCGACAGCCGGACGTGCGTGGCGTCGAACGCATCCATCTCGGTGGTGGCCGACCACCACGACGTGCCGGTGAAGCTCCCGGCCGGGTCGTGGGCAAGGTGCCAGTCACCGATCGCGCCCGGGGTCGCCTCGAGCCCGAGGTGGAAGGGCGGCTGGTCGTAGGTGCCAGGCAGGAGCGGGAGCGGCTCGTGGAGCGCGTCGCCGAGACCGACGTCCACGTACCACCGGCCGTCGGGGTTCGCGTCGGAGGGCAGGCCGTCCACCTGGAGGACGAGGTGGTTCGTCATCTCGCCCTTGGTGATCCCGCCCGGTCCGTGCACACCACCGACGTGGCGTGTCACCGCGTACCCGAGCGTCGCCAACAGCTCCGAGAGCGCGCCGTTCAGGTGGTAGCAGTACCCGCCGCGGCCCTCGTGAGCGATCCGCCGCGCTGCCGGCACCGGGTCCGTGGTCCAAGCCTGGCCGAGCTGGATCCAGGCCGTCTCGTACGGCACACGCTCGGCGTGGGCGCGGTGCAGCCGGAACAGCGCGTCCGCCGACGGGGGTTCCGCCTCGAGGCCCAGGCGGGTGAGGTACGCGTCCTGGTCCGCGGGGTCGAGCACGACTAGCGCAGCGGAAACCCAACGACCTCTTCGAGGTCGGTGATGGCCTGGTCGGGATCGTCGACCTTGATCGTCGTCATCCCCATCGCCCGAGCGGGCTTGAGGTTCACGCCGAGGTCGTCGAGGAACACCGCCTCGTCCGGCTCGACGCCGCTGATCTCGCACGCGAGCTCGTAGAACCGCGGGTCCGGCTTGCGGACGCCGACGACGCTCGACTCGATCACGTGGTGGAACAGCGCGAACACGTCCTCGCGCCCGTTGACCTCGCGCTCCGGCGGGCGTTCCCCGTGGGCGACCCAGTTGTTCGTGAGGCAGGCGGTGACCAGGCGCTCGTGGCAGCGCCGCACCGCCTCGACCATCGGCGGCCGCAGCTCGCCGAGGAGCAGCGGCATGACGTCGCGGGCGACCACGTCGTGCCCCTGTGCCCGGCACTCCGCCTCGAACAGGTCGCAGAACTCCTCGAAGGTCACCTCGCTGCGCTCGAACCGGGCCCACGCGTTGGTGTCGGGATCGGTCGCGTTCACGGTGCGGAGGAGGTCGCGCGGGAGCCCGTGCGCCTCCTCGTAGCGGCTGAAGGCCTCGAAGGGGCTCGACAGGAGCACGCCCCCGAGGTCGAAGAAGGCGGCGCGGATCGCCATCACGCGCCGAGGAGGTCGTGCCCGAGCGCTTCCCACATCTCGGTCGAGAGGCGGAGCGACTCGACGTCCACCCGCTCGTCGTCGCCGTGGAACATCTGCCCGTAGTCGTCGAAGGAGAGGTGCGTCGAGAACAGGCCGAACCCGTAGGACGTCGTGCCGAGCCGGCGGAAGAAGCGCGGCGTCGGTCGCGCCGACGGTCATCAGCGGCACCAGGCTCGAGCCCTCGTAGAACCGCTGGGCGACGCGGCCGAGGGAGTCCCACAGGGGCGTGTCGACCGGCGACGCGGTGGACGGGTCCTCGTGCGACGCGACCACCTCCACCCGGTCGGCGAGGTCGCCGAGCGCCTCGTCGAGCATCGCCTGCTGCTCGGGGACGCCGTGACCTGGCAGCGTCCGGATGTCGACCTGCAGGTCGACGCGGTCGGGGATGACGTTCACCTTCGTACCGCCGCGGGCGATCGTCGGCGCGAACGTCGTGTGGGTGCACGCGTGGAACATGCGGCCCATCCCGATCGGGAGGGCGTCGCAGGCGTCGTCGAAGGTGGCGGGGTCGAGCAGGGGACCGACCAGGTCGTCGCCCCACTCCATGCCGACCAGGAAGTCGCGCCAGATGTCGTGGATCTCGGTGGCGGGCGCGAACTCGGCGATGCGCTGCACTACCTGCGCGGCGGTGACGAGCGCGTTGTCGGTCTTGTAGGGCTGCGAGCCGTGCCCCGGGGTGCCCCGCACGCGGAGCTCGATCCAGTTGCTGCCCTTCTCGGCCACGATCACCGGCAGCTTCACCCCGGTCGGGCTCGGCAGGGGGATGCCGCCGGACTCGGTGATCACGTAGTCGGCCCGCACGGCGTCGGCCTCGTGCTCCACCAGGTGCCCGGCGCCCAGGGAGCCCAGGGCCTCCTCGTCCGCCACCGCCAGGTAGACGAGGGTTCCCCGGGGGCGGAAGCCGCTCCGGGCCAGGTTCTTGGTCGCCACGGCCATCGAGGCGGTGAGGTTGAGCATGTCGACCGCCCCGCGGCCCCACACCTCGCCGTCGACCAGCTCGCCGCCGAAGGGGTCGCGCTGCCAACCGTCGGGGTTCGCGGGCACCACGTCGGTGTGCCCCATCAAGAGCAGCGTCGGCGCCGCGGGATCGCTCCCCTCGATGCGCGCGACGAGGCTCGTGCGCCCCGGCGCGGCGTCGTAGCGCTCGATGTCGACGCCGCTTCCCTCGAGGTACGACTCGAGGACATCGGCACTGCGCACCTCGTGTCCCGACGTTTCCGTGCCGTCGTTCACGCACACGTTGCGAATCAGATGCTGCAGGAGATCCACCACTTCATCGCTCATCGCGGTGAACCTACATCGCAGCGCGCCCACTCGTTCGTTGCACGCGCACGGGCGATCAGAAGGTCCGCGCGCACGAAATCCGCCGCACGAGGCGCGCGCTCTGCTTGACTTGTACGCCGGATGCCCGCGCGTCATGTCGTCGTCGACGGATCGAACCTTGCGACCGAGGGTCGCACGCTCCCGAGCTTGCAACAGCTCGACGAGGCCGTGCGCGCGTACGTGGGCGAGTTCGCGCCCCCCACGGTCACCGTCGTCGTCGACGCCAGCTTCCCGAACCGCATCGTCGACGGCGAGCGGAAGACGTTCGAAGAGGCCGTGGAGGCGGGCGAGGTGATCTCGCCGCCGGCGGGGGTGATCGGGCGCGGCGACGCGTTCCTGCTCCAGATCGCGGACCGCGCCGACGCCGTCGTCCTCTCCAACGACTCCTTCCAGGAGTTCCACGGTCAGTACGGGTGGCTCTTCGACCCGGGCCGTCTCGTGGGCGGCAAGCCGGTGCCCCACGTCGGGTGGGTGTTCATGAACCGGTCGCCGGTGCGCGGGCCGTTGAGCCGCCGCTCGGTGAGCGACGCGAAGAAGGCGGCGAAGTCCGCGTCGAAGACCGTGGAGAAGACGGCGACGCGCAAGGGCACCGCCGACGCGTCGTCCAGCCGGAAGCGCGGCGCGAAGAAGGCGACCGCGCCGGCGACGAAATCGACCAAGGCGACGAAGACGTCCCGGCGCGCTGACGTGAAGCCCGCTCCCGCGCGCGCTGCCGAGCTGTCGGCCGCGCACGTGGTGGACGGCGCGCGCCGGCCGGGTCGTCGTCGCAACGGTTCGGGCGGGAGCGTGGAGCCCTACAACGCCGCGCTGCCGTTCATCGAGTTCGTGTCGGCCCACCCGCTCGGGTCGGTCGTCTCGGGGGAGGTCGAGCGCTTCGCGTCCCATGGCGCGTACGTGCTCGTCGACGGCACGCGGTGCTACCTGCCGCTCAAGCACCTCGCCGACCCGCCGCCGCGCAGCGCCCGCGAGGTGCTGTCGCTCGGCACCCCCTACTCGTTCGTGGTCCATGCGTTCGACACCCCGCGCCGGGGCGTCGACCTGACCATGCCAGGTGTCGTGCCGGCAGGCACGGCAAGCGAGCCCGTACACCAACTGACAGAGGAGGAACGGGTGGCACCTGCAAAGAGGAAGAAGGCCGCAGCCAAGAAGGCTCCGGCCCGGAAGAGGAAGGCCGCAGCCAAGAAGGCTCCGGCCCGGAAGAAGAAGGCCGCAGCCAAGAAGGCTCCGGCCCGCAGGAAGGCCGCAGCCAAGAAGGCTCCGGCCCGGAAGAAGAAGGCCGCAGCCAAGAAGGCTCCGGCCCGTCGCAAGAAGGCCGCTGCCAAGAAGGCTCCGGCCCGTCGCAAGAAGGCCGCTGCCAAGAAGGCTCCGGCCCGTCGCAAGAAGGCCGCAGCGAAGAAGGCTCCGGCCCGTCGCAAGAAGGCCGCTGCCAAGAAGGCTCCGGCCCGTCGCAAGAAGGCCGCTGCCAAGAAGGCTCCGGCCCGTCGCAAGAAGGCCGCTGCCAAGAAGGCTCCGGCCCGTCGCAAGAAGGCCGCCAAGAGGCGGGCACCCGCCCGCAAGGCTGCCAAGAGGCGCTAGCGCCACCGCCAAACCTGGGGTGTCGCCCTGCACCGCCGGGGCGGCGAGCGCGGTCACCGCGCCCGTCGTCCCGTCGGTGCGGGGCCTCGGCCCGGCGCTTGTAGCGTCGGACGCCGTGCGCCTCGCGACCTGGAACGTGAACTCCCTCAACGCCCGGCTCGAGCGCGTGGAGGGGTGGCTGGCCGAGTGCCGGCCCGACGTCGTCTGCCTGCAGGAGACCAAGCTGGCGGACTCGGCCTTCCCCTCGATGGCCTTCGCCGGCCTCGGGTACGAGGCCGTGCACCACGGTGAGGGGCGCTGGAACGGCGTGGCGATCCTGAGTCGCGTCGGCATCGACGACGTCGTCGCCGGCTTCGGCGACGGCCGGCCCGACGACCCCGAGGCCCGGCTGCTCACCGCCACCTGCGGCGGCGTGCGAGTGCTCAGCGCCTACGTGCCCAACGGGCGGGCCCTGGACCACGAGCACTACCAGTACAAGCTGGCGTGGCTGGCCCGGCTCCGCGAGCACCTCGACGCGGTGGCCGACCCCGCGGGGCCGGTCGCGCTGTGCGGCGACTTCAACATCGCCCCCACCGACCTCGACGTCTGGGACCCGGCTGCGGTGCACGGCGCCACGCACGTGAGCCCACCGGAGCGCGCCGCGCTGGGCAACCTGCTCGACTGGGGGCTGGTGGACGTGTTCCGCGAGCGGTTCCCCGACGTCGAGCGCCTCTACTCCTGGTGGGACTACCGCGCGGGGAACTTCCACAAGGGCTTCGGGATGCGGATCGACCTGGTGCTCGCCAGTGCCGCCTTCGCGTCCCGCGTCGAGTGGGCGCTCATAGATCGCAACGCGCGCAAGGGCAAGCAGCCGTCGGACCACGCCCCGGTCGTCGTGCAGCTGGTCGAGCAGGCCGCGGCATGACCGACGCACCGGAGCCCGGGCCGGCGCGGGCGCCCTCTCCGGGGTCGGCGGGCTGGGCGCAGACCCTCTCGGACCTGCGCGACGCGGAGGTGTCGCCGCGACGTGGCGAGCTGCGCCGGTTGGCCGACGCCGTGCGCCGCGTCCTCCACCGGCTCGTGCAGACGAGTGCGCCGCTGCCCATGATCAGTGAGGCGGCCGACGACCTCGAGCACATCGCCGAGCGCTTCCGGGAGCATCCGAACGCGTCGATGTACGAGGGGTTCGCCGAGTCGGCCAACGCGGGCGAGCCGTTCGCGTTCTTCGACCACAGCCCCGTGCTCGGTCGGGCCAACCCGCTGGCCCCGCCCGTCGAGCTCTGGCTCGAGGGTGACCACCTCGCGGGGCGGGCCACGTTCGGCGCGGCCTACGAGGGACCGCCGGGGTGCGTGCACGGTGGCTACGTGGCGGCCGCCTTCGACGAGGTGCTCGGCTCCACGCAATCGCTGTCGGGCGCGCCCGGGATGACGGCCCGCCTCGTCGTCAACTACCGCTCGCCGACGCCTCTCCACACCGAGCTGCGCTTCGTCGGCGTCCTCGCCGGTGTCGACGGCCGCAAGATCCACACGACCGGTCAGCTGTGGGCCGGCGACGTGCTCTGCGCCGAGGCCGAGGGTCTCTTCATCTCGATCGACCCGTCGCGCTTCGCCGAGCTCAAGGCGCAGCGGGAGGCCCGCGCCGCGGGCGCCGACTAGCCGCGCACCCAGGCGGCCACGACCTGCGCGTCGGCGCGGAGGTGGTCCTGCAGGTCGGCGACCAAGGTCCGCTCGACGGTGCCCGCCACGAGCGGGGCCCGGACCTTGAGGTCCCCCTCGCCGGTGCGCCGGCTCCCGCCGCCGTCGACCGGCTCGATGCGCAGCTGCCCGCTGCACCGCATGCGGTCGGCGTAGTTGTCGGGCCGCAGCGTGAACGCGATCGTCCGATTGACGAGGTCGTGCTCCGTCCGCTCCACCCAGGTCAGCCGGGCCGGGTCGAGCACGGCCCGCACGGCCGACGACAGGTCGCCCTGGAACCGGTAGCGGACCTCGAGCACGGCCCGGTCCCCGTCCTGCTGGTGGGACACGACCTCGGGCGGGCCGAGCTTCGCCGTGGCGGGCAGGTCGGCGTACAGGTCCGGGTTCGCGTAGGCGCGTGCGATCGCGTCGGCGTCGGCGTCGTAGCGCTGGTCGATGGTGAACCTCATCGGCCGACGCCCCGGGGCGAGGCCGACTCGAGCGCGGCCAGGAGGTCGTCGCCGAAGCGCGCCGCCAGGATCCGGCCCACGCCGCGGATGGCGCCGAGCTCGGTGACGTCAGCGGGCCGGGCGGCCACGACGCGGGCGAGGATGTGATCGGGGAGCACGGCCTCGGGGGTCACCCGGGCGGCGCGGGCCACGCTGCTGCGCCACCGGCGCAGCGCGTCGAGCTCGGGCTGTCGGCGGATGCGCCCTGCGTCGAGGTTGGCGCGCTGGCGGGCCAGCTCGGCGGGCCAGTCCTCCACCGGAGGGGTGGGGACGGAGGGCTCGTCGTCGATGGGCGCTCGGTCCGGGAGCGGGGCGAGCAGGGGCGACCGGCGCCGGTCGACCACACGGGCGGCGAAGGTCCGCTGCTCGGCCCAGGTGAGGTGGAGCTCGCGCTGGGCGCGCGTCATCGCGACGTAGAGCAGGCGCGCCTCCTCCGCCCGGGCGGCCGCGGTGCGGGCGTGGGCGACGGGGACGTAGCCGTCCTCCACCCCGGCGAGGTGGACCACGCCCCACTCGAGGCCCTTGGCCGCGTGGAAGGTGGCCACGTCGACCGCATCGCCGCCCGAGGACGCGTCGGCCTCGGACTGCACGGTCGCGGCCAGCCACGTGGCGAACGTGGCGGCGGTGCCGACGGGGTCGAGCCGCAGGTAGTCCCGTCCCATCCGGACGACGAGGGCGAGGGCGGTGCGGTCGTCCTCGTGCTTCGCGAGGGCAGCGGCCACGGCATCGAGGTCGTCGGCGTCGTGGACGTCCACGTCGCGTGCGCCCGGCTCCTCGTCGAGGTGGAACTCGAGGTCGGCCAGCGCGGTGCCGAGCGGCACGTCGGCGGCCCGCAGGTCCCGCAGCGCCTTGCGGACCGCCGGCCGCTCGAGGAACCCCGCGCCGCCCCGCACGCGGTGGGGGATGCCGGACTCGCGGAGCGCCTCCGCGATCAGCTGGGTCTGCACGTGCGTGCGCACGAGCACGGCCTGATCGGCCCAGGGGCGGCCCGGGGCGTGCGCGCGCCGGATGGCCCGCGCCACCGCCACGGCCTCCGCCCGGTCGCTCGGGTGCGCGGTCACGGTGGGTCCGTCGCCGTCGGCCCGGGTGGCCTGCACCTCCTGCGCGGGCTGCTTGGCGCCGCGCAGCACGGCGGTGGCGGCCTCGAGGATCTGGGGTGTCGACCGGTAGCTCTTCTCGAGCTCGATCACCTCGGTGGGCGGCCAGTGCCGGTGGATCTCGAGGAGGAACCGCGCGTCGGCGCCGTTCCACCCGTAGATGGCCTGTTGCGGGTCGCCCACCGCGCACACGTCGTAGCTCGGGCCCCGCCACGCCTCGAGGAGCCGGAACTGCAGCGGGTTCACGTCCTGGAGCTCGTCGACGTAGAGGTGGCGGAAGCGCCAGCGCTGCGCGGTGGCGAAGCGCTCGTCGTCCTCGAGGGCACGCGCGCACAGGGCGAGGAGGTCGTCGAAGTCCACGAGGCCGGCCTTCTGCTTGTGCACCTCGTAGGCGCGGTACCCCTCGGCCACGGTCTCGGGCTTCAGGGAGGCGCGGCGCCCGGCGCTCGCCACCGCCTCGACGTAGGTGTCGGGCGTGATCATCCGGGCCTTGGCCCACTCGATCTCCCCGGCCAGGTCGGCCGCCACCGACCGTGCGTCGCGCCCGGTGCCGCGGGGCGCCACCTCGGTCAGGAGCCGGCCCTTGCGGTCCAGGAGGGTCGGCGGGGTGCGGCCCTGGCTCGCCCACCGGGTGCGGAGCGACCCCCACGCGATGGCGTGGAACGTGCCGGCGGTGGCGTCACCGCGCAGGCCGAGCCGGGTCAGTCGTTCGGTCAGCTCGCCGGCGGCCTTGCGCGTGAAGGTGAGCGCGAGCACGTGGCGAGGGTCCGCGGCACGGGTGGCCACCCGGTAGGCGATGCGTCGCGTCAGCACCCGGGTCTTGCCCGATCCGGCGGGGGCGACGACCACGAGGGGCTGCGCCGTGGAGGTCACGGCGAGGCGCTGCGCGTCGTCCAGCCCCTCGAGCAGCGCCTCGGGATCCATGGCGGCCGAGGGTAGCCAGCGTCGTCGCGGGCGGCTCGTACGCTTCCGGCGTGGTCGAGGTGCCGATCGAACGGTTCGAGGAGCTCGTCGGCGAGGCGCTCGACGGCATCCCGGAGGCCCTCGGCCGGCTGATGGACAACGTCGCGGTGGTCGTGAAGGACGGCAGCCCGCGGTCGGGTCTGCTCGGCCGCTACGACGGGATCCCGCTCACCGAGCGCAGCCGGGGCTACGACGGCATGGTCCTGCCCGACCGGATCACGATCTTCCGGCTGCCGATCCTGGCCTGCTGCACCGACGAGGACGAGGTCGTCGAACAGGTCCGGATCACCGTCGTCCACGAGGTCGCGCACCACTTCGGCATCGACGACGCGCGGCTCGAAGAGCTCGGGTGGGGGTAGCGGTACGCTGCGCGCGTGGCGTTCTCCCGGCGGCTCCTCAACGAGGACGAGGACGTCGTTCTCGACCTCCACCCGCACTGGTGGTTCCTCATCGAGCCCCTCGCCGCGCTGGTCGCGGCGGTGGTCCTGGGGATCGTCGTCCTGTCCGAGGACCTGCACGACATCATCCAAGGGATCACCGGGGTGCTGGTGCTGGTGGCCCTCGGGTGGTTCGTGCTGCGCTACCTCCAATGGGTGACCACGCACTTCGTGATCACCACCGATCGCCTCATCTACCGGCACGGCGTGCTGGCCAAGCACGGCATCGAGATCCCGCTCGAGCGGGTCAACACGGTGTTCTTCAGCCAGTCGATCTTCGAGCGCATCCTCGGCTCGGGCGACCTCGTCATCGAGTCGGCCGGCGAGATGGGCCGGCAGGCGTTCTCCGACGTGCGCAAGCCGTCCGCCGTGCAGAACGAGATCTACAAGCAGATGGAGGCGAACGAGAACCGCAAGTTCGACCGCATCGGCCCGGGAGCGGGGGGCGACTCGATCCCGCGCCAGATCGAGCAGCTGGACGACCTGCGCCGGCGGGGCGTGCTCAGCGAGGCGGAGTTCCAGGCCAAGAAGGACGACCTCCTCCGGCGCATGTAGCCCCACCGCTCGGCTGCACCCGCCACGCCTCCCACCCCGCCGGGAGCGGCGTGCCGGCTTCGGCGACGGCCACCGCGCACCCGCCGAACCCCGCGCCCGTGCACCGCGCGCCGAGAACGCCGGGGACCCGGCCGAGCGCGTCGACGAGCTCGTCCAGCTCTCGGCAGGACACCTCGAGATCGTCGCGCAGGCTGGCGTGGCTCTCGGCCAGGAGGTCCCCGATGGCGACCCGGTCCGCGCCGGCCAGCGCGGCCACGAGGGCGTCGACGCGCGCGTTCTCCCTGACGACGTGGCGCGCCCGGCGGTGCAGGACCGGGTCCCGGAGCACCGCGAGGTCCTCGGGGCCGGCCAGCCGGAGCGGGCCCAGCTCCGCCTCCGCGGCCTCGAGCGCGGCCACCCGCTCGGCGTAGGGGGTGTCGGCCAGCGTGCGGTGGACACCCGAGTGCACGACCAGCACGTCCAGGTCCTCCGGCACGGGCGTGGGGTCGACCGTGCCGGCGTGGCAGTCGATCCGCAGCGCGTGGCCCGGCACCCCCGCGGCGCTGGCGAGCTGGTCCATGATCCCGCAGGGCACTCCCGTGGCCGCTCGCTCGGCCCGCCGGCCCAGGGCGGCGAGCTCGGCCGCGGGACCGGCGAACCCGAGCCCGAGCGCCACCGCCACCTCGAGCGCGGCCGAGGACGAGAGCCCGGCACCGACCGGGAGCGTGGTGGTGATGTGGCCCTCGAGGCCGGTGGCGGGCCGGACCTCGGCCACGACGGCGGCGACGTAGCGCGCCCACGGCGGGTCGGTGGGGGGTGGTCCGCCGCCGGCGAGCGGGACGGTGGCCTCGGTCCCGTCCCAGGCGGATCGCAGGACGACCGCATCCTCGCTGGGCGTGCCCTCGACGGTGGTGCCGAGGTCGATCGCCACCGGGAGCACGCGACCACCGGTGTGATCGGTGTGATCCCCCATGAGGTTCACCCGCCCCGGGGCGAACGCGCGCACGTCCGGCACGGGCCCCGACGGTACCCGGGGCGGGATTGACCGCCCGGTCAAGGCCCGCCAGGATGAGTCGATGCCTGGGGAGCAGATGGTCAAGGCCAATGGGATCGAGCTCTGCTACGAGACCTTCGGGGAGCCCGGCATGTTCGACGAGGAGCGCGTGCGCGAGTACGCAGGGCTCGCGTACGACCGGTGCTTCAACCCGGCCGGCACGGCCCGCCAGCTGCTCGCCATCGTGGCCTCGGGGTCGCGGGCCGACGGCCTCACCGGGCTCGACGTGCCGACGCTGCCGCACCTGCCCCAGATCATCGACGCCATCACGGCGCTGGGCGCCTCGTCCGCCGCGTCCCCGGCCTGACCCACGGAGCACCCATGCCCGGACCCCTCGCAGGCACCAAGGTCATCGAGATCGCGGGGATCGGTCCCGGACCGTTCTGCGCCATGATGCTGGCCGACATGGGCGCGGACGTGGTCCGCGTCGATCGCGCCCAGAACGTCACCGGTGGCGATCCCGCGTCGCCGCCGGCCGACGTGCTGATGCGCGGGCGCCGGTCGATCGGGGTCGATCTCAAGCACCCGGACGGCGTCGAGGCGATCCTGTCGCTCATCGAGTCGGCCGACGCGCTCATCGAGGGCTTCCGCCCCGGCGTGATGGAGCGCCTCGGCCTCGGGCCCGAGGCGGCCCTGGCCCGCAACCCGCGCCTCGTGTTCGGTCGGATGACGGGGTGGGGCCAGGAGGGCCCCTACGCGCCGACCGCCGGGCACGACATCAACTACATCGCGCTCGCCGGCGCGCTCGACGCGATCGGGCGCAAGGGCGGTCCGCCGGTCCCGCCGCTCAACCTCGTCGGCGACTTCGGCGGCGGTGGCATGTTCCTGGCCTTCGGGGTGGTGTGCGGGATCCTCCACGCGCAGCGCACCGGCGAGGGCCAGGTCGTCGACGCGGCCATGGTCGACGGCGCAGCCGTCCTGATGACGATGTTCCACGCCTTCCAGGCGATGGGCATCTGGGAGGACGCGCGGGGGAGCAACCTGCTCGACACGGGCGCCCACTTCTACGACGTGTACGAGACGGCCGACGGGAAGTACGTCTCGATCGGGTCGATCGAGCCCCAGTTCTACAAGGAGCTGCTCCAGCTCACCGGGTTGGACGGCGAGGAGCTCCCGTTCCAGCACGACAAGACGCAGTGGCCCGCGATGAAGGAGCGCCTGGCGGCGATCTTCCGCAGCAAGACGCGCGACGAGTGGTGCGAGGTGATGGAGGGGAGCGACGTGTGCTTCGCCCCGGTGCTCTCCATCACCGAGGCACCGGCCCATCCGCACAACGTCCACCGCGGCACCTTCCTCGAGCTGGACGGCGTCGTGCAGCCGGCGCCCGCACCGCGGTTCTCCGCGAGCGAGGTCTCGGTGCAGCGCCCGCCGTCCCACGCCGGCCAGCACACCGACGAGGTCCTGGCGGACTGGGGCTTCGACGCCGATCGCATCGCGAAGCTCCGCGATGCCGCCGCCATCGCCTGAGTCGCCGTGGCCACCATCGTCTCGTTCCACGCGCACCCCGACGACGAGTCGATCCAGACGGGCGGGACGCTGGCCCGGGCCGCCCGCAACGGGCACCGCGTCGTGCTCGCGTTCGCCACCCGGGGCGAGCACGGCGAGGTGGCGGAGGGGTTCCTCGCTGCGGACGAGACCCTCGGGCAACGGCGCGAGCTCGAGTGCCAGCGGTCGGCCGAGGTGCTCGGCGCCGCCCGGGTGTGGTTCCTCGACTTCGTCGACTCCGGCATGGTCGGGACCCCGGAGAACGACCTGCCCGGGTCGTTCTGGGGCGCCGACCTGGAGGAGGCGGCGGAGCGCCTGGCCGGGCTGCTCCGCGAGGAGCAGGCCGACGTCGTGACCATCTACGACCCGAACGGCGTGTACGGCCACCCGGATCACCTCCAGGTCCACCGGGTCGGCGTGCGCGCGTCCGAGCTGGCCGGCACGGCGATCGTGCTCGAGGCCACGATGAACCGCGACCACCTGCGCCGGATGATCGAGATCGGGCGCGAGATGGGACAGATCGCCGAGGAGGACGTCCCCGACGTGTCGCAGGAGTCCACCTTCGGCACGCCGGAGGACGAGCTCACCCACGCGATCGACGTGCGCGACCTGATCGCGGTGAAGCGGGCCTCGATGGCCGCGCACGCCAGCCAGATCTCGGAGACGTCGTTCTTCCTCGCGATGCCCGCCGAGGCGTTCGAGGCGAGCTTCGGGTGGGAGTGGTACATCCGCCGCGACCTGGCCCCCCGCGAGGAGAAGCTGGACGACATCCTCGCCGAGCCCTGAGTGGCCCGGCTCCACCTCGTCCGCCACGGGCAAGCCGCCGCCGGGTGGGACACGGACCTCGACCCCGGCCTCGACGACCTGGGGCGCGCCCAAGCCGACGCGGCCGCGGCCCGACTGGCCCCGCTCGGCCCGATGCCGATCGTGTGCAGCCCGCTCCGCCGCACCCGCGAGACCGCGCTGCCACTCGAGCGCGCGTGGGGCGCCACGGCCCGCATCGACGAGCGGGTCGCCGAGATCCCCAGTCCCACGCCTGACCTGCAGGAGCGCACGGCGTGGCTCCAACGGGCGCTGCGGAGCACGTGGCCGACCCTCGGGGAGGTGCACCTGGCGTGGCGAGACCGCCTGCTCGGCGCCCTGGCCGACCTGGCGGACGAGACGACGGTCGTGACCCACTTCGTGGCCGTGAACGCGGTGCTCGGCGCGGCGCTCGGGGACGAGCGCCTCGTGGTCATGGGGGTGGCCAACTCGAGCGTCACGGTGGTCGACCACGACGGCGAGCGCTTCGAGCTGGTCACCCCGCCGGACGAGGCCGGCTCCGACGTGCTGTAGCGGGCAGCCCTAGCGTGCGGGCGATGCCCGCCGCGTGGACCCACACCGCCCTCGCCCAGCAGATCGTGTTCGGGGAGGGGAGCGTCGGGCGCCTGCCCGACCTCCTGCGCACGATCGGGGCGCGGCGGGCGCTGCTGGTGACGACGGCCGGTCGGGCCGCGTCGCCCGACGGCGAGCAGGTGGTGGCCAGGCTGGGGCGATCGCTGGCGTCGACGTTCGCCGAGGTGACGTCCCACGTGCCCGCGCCCTCCGTCCAGGCCGCGCTGCTCCAGGCCCGGCGCGACGCGATCGACGTCGTGGTGTCCTTCGGGGGCGGCTCGTGCGCGGACCTCGGCAAGGCCGTGTGCTTCTTCCTCGAGCAGGAGGCCGGGATGCCCGGGGCCAGCCATGTCGACCGTCCGGTCGTGGCCCACGTGAGCGTGCCGACGACGTACTCGGGGGCCGAGCTCACGCCCTTCTTCGGCATGACCGACCCAGGCACCGGCCAGAAGCAGGGCGCCGGTGGACCCACCACCGCCCCGCTCGCGGCCGTGTACGACCCGCTGCTCACGCTGTCGACGCCGGCCCGCGTCGAGCGCGGAGACCGGGATGAACGCGCTCGCCCACTGCGTCGAGGCCCTGTGGTCGCCCCGGTGCACGCCGGAGGCGGCGGCCATCGCCCAGGCCGGTGCAGCCGCGATCGCCCGCTCGCTCCCGCTGGTCGTGGACGAGCCGGACGACCTCGCGGCCCGCACCGCCATGCTCGAGGGCGCCTGCCTGGCCGGTCGCTGCCTGCACAACGCGACGATGGGTGTCCACCACGGGCTGGCGCAGCTGCTCGGTGGCCGGACCGGCCTGCCCCACGGCCTTGCCAACGCCGTGCTGCTGGCCCACTCGGTGCGGTTCAACGCGCCCGCCGTGCCGGAGGCGGTCGCGCGCATCGGTGCCGCCCTCGGTGCACCCGACGACCCGGCGGGAGCCGTCGACCGCTTCCGTGCCGGCCTCGGCCTCCCGGGCCGCTTGTCCGAGCTGGGCGTCACGGAGGAGCAGCTCGAGGTCGTCGCCCGGCTCTCGCAGGGCAGCCCGCTGCTTGCGATGAACCCGCGGCCGGTGGGCGAGGACGACGCGCTCGGGATCCTGCGGGCGGCCTGGTGACCGACGCCACCTCGGTCGATCCGACCTGATGGGGGCCGTCGCGGCAAGATAGGCGCCGTGTCGGGAGGCGGGCAGTCGGCGATGGATCGCCTCGACGTGATCGAGGTCTGCCTGGCCACGCCCACCCGCCGGGTCGTGAAGGCGTACGACCGGGAGCTGCGCCAGGTCGTGTCGGTCACCTCCGAGCTCCTGGGCGACCGCGACGGGCCCATGCTCCTCGCCAGCATCGAGCCGTACCTCCAGGTGCCGAAGTCCCGGGCCCTCGCGCCGCTGATCGACGTGTTCCTGGCCGAGGACCGGATCGTGCTGGTGAGCCCGTGGGTCGAAGGCGTGGACCTGCTCGCCATCCTCGTCGCCAGCGGCACCCCCGGTCTGCCGGTGACCGCGGTGCTCGGGTGGCTCGACCAGGTGGCCGAGGCCGTCCGGCACCTGCACACCAACGGCCTGGCCCACGGCGACATCCGCCCCGCCAACCTCATCCTCTCCACCGAGCAGCGCGTCGTGGTGGTCGGCCTGGGCACCGGGCGCCTCGAGACCGACCACCCGACCACGGTCTCCAACGACGTGCGGGGCGTGGCCGCCACCGCGGTCGCGCTGCTCACGGGCAGCTCGCCGACGGTCGGCGCGATCTCGGGCACGAGCAGCGTCAGCGGTCCCGCGCTGCAGCGAGCCCTGCTCAACACCCTCGACTCCCACGGCGAGGTCGACACCTCGGTCGACGACCTCCTGCTCACCCTGCGCCAGGAGCTGAACGCCGCGCTCCCCACCGGGGTCGTGACGTTCCTCCTCACCGACATCGCCGGGTCCACTGCCAAGTGGGAGGCGAACCCCGTCTCGATGGCGCAACAGCTGGCCGACCACGACTACCTCATGGCCGAGGCCGTCGACGCAGCGGGCGGGCGCCTCCTGAAGGCGCGCGGCGAGGGCGACGCCACGTTCTCGGTGTTCACGCGGGCGAGCCAGGCGGTGAACGCGGCGCTCGACGCGCAGCAGCGCGTCCGGGAGCAGACCGAGCTCGTCGTGCGCATGGCGATCCACACCGGCGAGGCGGAGCTGCGCGCCGCGGACTACTTCGGGCGCACGGTGAACCGCGCCGCGCGCCTGCGCTCGGTGGCCCCCGACGGGGGGATCCTGCTGTCCGCGGCCTCCGCCGACCTGGTGATGGACGGGCTGCCGGACGGCGTGCGGCTCGTGGACCTCGGCGAGACCGCGCTCAAGGACCTCGACCGGGCCGAGCACACCTACCAGATCGTGAGCGACCACCTCCCGGACCTGGCCCAACCCACGCTGCCGGCGCCACCGTTGCCCGGGGCGCCCACCATCACCCCACCCCCGCCGCCGGGTGCGCCGGTGGGCACAGCGACGGCGCCACGGCCGGCGGGCTCGCCCGGGGGTGGCGCCCGGCCGTCGCGGCGGGGCCTCCTCGTGGGCGCCGGGCTGCTGCTCGTGGCCGGCTCGGTGATCGGCGCGGTGGTGCTGGGGGGCGGCGGCGACGACGGCGAGACCGCGACCACGTCCCCCGGTGGCGGCCTCGGCATGCCGACGATCCAGGCGCAGCTGCTGGGCCTCAGCGAGCTCGGGCCCGACTACGTGGCCATCGAGCCGCTGGTCTTCGGCGACACGCCGGAGCCCTGCGGGCAGCCCAACATCGACAACGCGACACCGCCCGACGAGGCGGCCGCCATCTCGGCCCGCAACGCCGACAACTCCAAGAACGTCTCCGAAGCGCTGCGCCGCTACGAGGACGAGGCGACGGCCGAGGACGTGGCCACCCGCATCGTCGACTCGATGCGCTGCGAGCAGGCCGAGGTGGTCACCCGCACCGGCGAGACGATCACGGTCGACGTCGCCCCGATCCGCACCCTGGCCGTCGAGGGGTACGACGACGCCCTCGCCACGATCATCACCTACGGGGACTTCGCCATCACCATGGGGGTGGCCCGGCTCGACGACGTGGTGGTGGTCCTGCAGGTGGGGGCGTTCCCCGATCCGGACGTGGACTCGTACGCGGTCACGGCGTTGCTCCTGCGCTCCGCGCTGGACCTGGTCGCCCGCTGAGCGCCCGCCGTCCGATCCGTTGGACGGCCCCGGTCCGCGGTCCTACCCTTCCGGGCCGTGACAGAGGTGGGGGTGGCGGTGATCGCGGTGCTGGTGCTGTTCGTGCTGGCCACGTTCCCGCCCCGCAGTGCGCCCCGCTGGTGGCGGCGCCGCACCCGCCCGTTACGCCGGCTGGTGCGCCCGCGGCACTACCGCCGCGGCTGGTAGGGACGGCCTGCAGCCCACAAGTAGCGTGACCGGGTCCCCCCGAACGGAAGGCCCCCGCCCGTGACCGTCATCAAGATCAACGCGATCACCGTCCCCGAAGACAGCGGTGACGAGCTCGCCCGCCGCTTCGCCGCCCGGGCCGGGGCGGTCGACTCCCAGGAGGGCTTCGAGGGCTTCGAGCTGCTGCGGCCCACCGACGACCGGACGACCTGGCTCGTCGTGACCCGCTGGCGGGACGCAGCGGCCTTCGACGCCTGGGTCAGCAGCCCCGCCTTCGGGGCCGGTCACCGTGGCGAGGGTGGGGCGAGCCCGCACGGGGACGGCGAGCGCAAGCCGGTCAGCGTGGCCTCGGAGCTGTGGAGCTACGAGGTCGCCGGCGGCTCGGCCGGCGCCGGCTGATCCCGGGTCCCCCGTGACCCTGCGGTCGATCCACGCGGACTTCGCGTGGGTCGTGGTGCTCGCCAACGCGGCAGCCGGGGCCTGGGCCCTGGCCGCGCACCAGTGGGAGCGGGCCCGCAGCCCCTGGCTGTGGCGGGCCACGGTCGCCGCCGAGCTCACGATCTTCGTGCAGGCCGCGCTCGGGACGGCCCTCGTCGCGGTGCAGGACCGCGAGGTGTCCGACATCCACGCGTTCTACGGCTTCGGCTCGATCGTGGCCGTGGCGATCCTCTACAGCTACCGCCAGCAGGTCGCCGCCCACCGCCACCTGCTCTACGGGCTCGGCGGGCTCTTCCTCATGGGGATGGCGCTGCGCACCATCCAGGTGTCGCCGTTCCCGACCTAGAGGTGGACGACCGGGCAGGTCAGCGTGCGCGTGATGCCGTCGATCATCTGCACCCGGCTCACGACCATCTTCCCGAGGTCGTCGACGGACGGGGCCTCGGCCCGCGCGATCACGTCGTACGGACCGGTCACGTCCTCGGCGGAGACGACGCCGTCGATCTCGCCGACCTCCTCCGCCACCTGGGCGGCCTTGCCCACTTCGGTCTGGATCAGGATGTACGCGCTGACGGCCACGGCAGAAGGATAGCGACGGGGCGCTAGGGGGAGAGCCGCTGCTGCAGCTCGCGCAGCTGGTGCCGGAGCCGGCCGGGGAGCGTGGTGCCGATCCCCTCGTAGTGCTCCTCGATCTGCGGGACCTCGGCCCGCCACGACGCTGCATCGACCGAGAGCAGGTCGGCCACCGCGCCGTCGGTGATGTCGAGACCCGTGGTGTCGAGGGCCGCGGCCGAGGGCACGCGGCCGATCGGGGTGTCCGTGAAGCCACCGGTGCCGGCGACGCGCTCCACGACCCACTTGAGGACCCGGCTGTTGTCGCCGAAGCCCGGCCACAGGAACTTGCCGTCGTCGCCCTTGCGGAACCAGTTGACCAGGAACAGCTTCGGCAGCTGGGCGCCCTCGCGGCCGCCGATCTCGAGCCAGTGCGCGAAGTAGTCGCCCATGTTGTACCCGCAGAACGGCAGCATCGCGAACGGGTCGAAGCGCAGCTTGCCCACCGCGCCGGCCTGTGCGGCGGTGGTCTCGGAGCTCATGATGGAGCCGAGGAACACGCCCTGCTCCCAGTCGAGCGACTCGGTGACGAGCGGGACGTTGGTGGCGCGGCGACCGCCGAAGAGGATCGCCGAGATCGGCACGCCGTTCGGGTCCTCCCACTCTGGCGCGATCGACGGGCACTGCGCGGCCGGCGCGGTGAACCGCGCGTTCGGGTGCGCCGCCGGCGTGTCGGAGTCGGGCGTCCAGTCGTTGCCCTTCCAGTCCGTGAGGTGCTCCGGCGCGGGGGAGAGGCCCTCCCACCAGATGTCACCGTCGTCGGTGAGGGCCACGTTGGTGAAGATGCAGTTCGCGGAGAGCGAGGCGACCGCGTTCGGGTTCGTGTCCGCACCGGTGTTCGGCGCCACCCCGAAGAACCCGGCCTCCGGGTTGATCGCGTACAGCCGGCCGTCCTCGCCGAACTTCATCCACGCGATGTCGTCGCCGACGGTCTCCACCTTCCAGCCCGGCAGGCTCGGGACCATCATCGCCATGTTCGTCTTGCCGCAGGCCGACGGGAACGCCGCCGCGACGTAGACCTTCTCGCCACCGGGAGGGGTGACGCCGAGGATCAGCATGTGCTCGGCCATCCAGCCGCCGGCGCGCGCCATCGTGGAGGCGATGCGCAGCGCGAAGCACTTCTTGCCGAGCAGCGCGTTGCCGCCGTAGCCCGATCCGTAGCTCATGATCTCCCGGGTCTCCGGGAAGTGCACGATGTACTTGTTCTCCGCGTCGCACGGCCACGGGACGTCGGGGCGGGTGGTGCCGTCGGCGAGGGTCAGCGGGTACCCGATCGAGTGGACGCACGGCACGAACGAGCCGTCGTCGCCCAGCTCGTCGAGGACCGCCTGGCCCATGCGGGTCATGATCCGCATGTTCACGGCGACGTAGGCGGAGTCGGACAGCTGCACGCCGATGTGGGCGATGCGCGAGCCGATCGGGCCCATCGAGAACGGCACGACGTACATCGTGCGGCCGCGCATGGCGCCGCGGAACAGCGGCAGCAGGACGTCCTTCATCTCGGCGGGCGGGCGCCAGTTGTTGGTGGGGCCGGCATCGGCCTCGCGCTCGCAGCAGATGAACGTGCGGTCCTCGACGCGCGCGACGTCATCGGGATCGGACAGGGCGAGGAAGCTGTTCGGGCGCTTGTCCGGGTTCAGCCGGGTGAACGTGCCGCCCTCGACGAGCAGGGACGTGAGGCGCTCCCACTCCTCGTCACTGCCGTCGCACCACTCGACCGCGTCGGGCTCGAGCACCTCGGCCCACCGTGCAACCCAGTCCTGCAGCTGTCGGTTCGTGGTCGTGCCTGACATGTCGGTCTCCGCGGCGGTAGGGGATCAGTCGGGTTGCGCTGGGGTCTCCGGGAGCCCCCCGAACCCGGGGGTCCCCATGTCGATCTCGCTCCCGAGTCGGAGGCGCGTGGCCAGCCTCCCGTCGGCGAGGTCGAAGATCACCCGTTGCCCCTGGCGGAGCATCCGGAACACGGACCCCTGGAGGGCGTCCGGGGCCAGGTCGTACTCCAGGAGGTCGGTGTCGCAGAGCACCACGCCGTCGCCCGTCCCTGGGTCGTACGACTTGATCACACCCTGCATCGGCAACCGGCTCCTTCGGGGCTCACGGGCACTCGGTGTAGCGGGACACCGTACCGGAGCCGCCCGAGGACCAGCCACATGGCCGGAGGGGCTGGCGAAGCGGGCTGGCGGAGGGGGCTAGCGGACCGCTTTGGTGATCTTGCCGGCCTTGATGCAGCCGGTGCAGACGTGGACGCGCTTGGTCGTGCCGTCGACCACGGCCCGGACCCGCTGGATGTTCGGGTTCCAGCGCCGCTTGGTGCGCCGGTGCGAGTGGCTCACGTTCATCCCGAACGACGGGTGCTTCCCGCACACCTCGCACACTGCAGCCATGACGCGACCTCGCTCCGGGGGGACCGGCCAGGCCGGTCGTGGGACCCGGAGAGGGTAGCGGCGGCTCCGCAGGCCCAACAAGCCGGAGGTCGCGCCCGTTCTCCTAGGATCCGCGCCCGATGACCTCCCGCACGCGCCTGGGCGCCGACGAGCTCCGCGCCGTGGTGGTGGGGTACCGGGACGCGCTTCGGGCGCACCAGGAGGGCATCAACCGGCTCAACGTCTACCCCGTGCCCGACGGGGACACCGGCACGAACATGGCACTCACGCTCACGGCCGTGTGCGAGGAGGTCGACGGTGCGGGGGGCGACCTCGGAGCCGTGTGCGGGGCGATCAGCCACGGCTCGCTGATGGGCGCCCGGGGCAACTCGGGGGTGATCCTGTCGCAGGTGCTGCGGGGCATGGCCTCGGTGGTGCGCGACGCGGACGGGATCGACGGGGCCAGCGCCGCCGGCGCGCTGCAGGCCGCGGCTGCCGCCGCCTACGACGCGGTGATGAAGCCGGTGGAGGGCACCATCCTCACCGTCGTCCGGGAGTCCTCGGAGGCGGCCGCCGCCCGTCACGCGTCGGGTGGGGACCTGGTGGACGTGCTCGACGCCGCGCGGGACCAGGGCGCCGACGCGCTCGCCCGCACCCCGACCATGCTCCCCGTGCTGGCCGAGGCCGGGGTGGTCGACGCGGGCGGGACGGGGTTCCTCCTCCTGCTGGACGTGCTCCTGCACGTGGCCGACGGGCGTCCGGTCCCGGAGCCGGAGGCGGTCGAGGGACCGTCGCCCGCGTCGCTCACCGGCCACGGCCCCGGTGACGCGCACGGCGACATCTCCGGCCTGCGCTACGAGGTCATGTACCTCCTCGAGGCGCCGGACGAGTCGATCGGCGCGTTCAAGGACGTGTGGGCCGGCATCGGCGACTCGATCGTGGTGGTGGGCGGCGACGGGCTGTGGAACTGCCACATCCACACCGACGACATCGGCGCCTCGATCGAGGCGGCCACCGACATCGGGCGGCCCCGCAAGATCCGCGTCACGGACCTGCTCGAGCAGGTGGAGGAGGAGCGCTGGGTGCGCGAGGCAGTCGATGCGGGCGCCGTCGACGAGGTCCCCGAGCACCTGCTCACGCCGGTCACCTGCGCGGTCGTGACCGTGGCCACTGGCGACGGCATCCGCCGCATCTTCCACTCGCTCGGCGTGCAGGGGATCGTGACCGGCGGCCAGTCCATGAACCCCTCCACCGCGCAGCTGCTGGCCGCGGTGGAGGCCGTGCCGGCCGACCAGGTGGTGATCCTGCCCAACAACAAGAACATCATCCCGGTGGCCGAGCAGGTCGACGAGCAGACGCAGAAGTCGGTGCTCGTGGTCGCCACCCGCGGCATCACCGAGGGGTTCGCCGCCCTCGTGGCCTACGACCCCGAGGCGGAGGCCGCGGAGAACGCGGCCGAGATGACCGAGGCCGCCGACAACGTGGTGGCCGGCGAGGTCACCCAGGCCGTGCGGGCCTCGAGCTGCGACCTCGGCCCGATCGCCGAGGGCGACTGGTTGGGGCTCGGTGAGGACGGGATCCTCGCGGTCGAGGCACAGCTCGGTGACGCGGCGACGGTGCTGCTCGAGGTCCTCATCACCGACGGGCACGAGATCGTCACGATCATCGAGGGCGACGGTGCGTCGGCGGCCCACACGCGGCACATCACGGAGTGGCTCGCGGAGCACCGGCCGGGGGCCACCGCCGAGGTCCACCACGGGGGTCAGCCGCTCTACCCCTACCTCTTCGGCATCGAATAGTGAGCAAGGCCCTCCGCGAGCTCGAAGGCCTCCCGGTCACCGAGCTCCGCGGGGTGGGTCCGGAGCGGGCGAAGGCGCTCGCGCAGGTCGACGTCGAGTCGATCCTCGACCTGCTCACCCACTACCCGCGGCGCTACATCGACAAGACGAAGCAGATGTCGATCCAGGACGTGCGCGTCGACGAGTCGGCCTGGGTGTTCGGGCGCGTCGTGTCGTCGAGCTCGGTGCCGGGGCGGGGCCGGGGCAAGGCCCGCACCGAGCTGCGGATCGCCGACGGCTCGGGCGTGATGCGCGTGACCTTCTTCAACCAGCCCTGGCGGACGCGACAGCTGCCGGAGGGCGCGGAGGCGATGTTCTTCGGGAAGGTGACGGAGTTCCGGGGCCAGAAGCAGCTGGCCAACCCCGAGATCGACCTCCTCGACGAGGAGGACCGGCTCCAGATCACCCCGATCTACCCGCAGTCCGACAAGGCCCGCCTGTACTCGCGCGACCTCCGGGGCTGGATCGGCGAGGCCCTGCGCCGCACCCGTGAGCTGATCGACCCGCTGCCCGAGTGGGCGCTCGAGCGGCACGACTTCGTCGACCGCACGGCCGCGTTCAACGGCGTGCACGCGCCCGACTCGCTGCGGGAGGCCGAGGAGGCCCGCCGGCGCCTCGTGTTCGACGAGCTCCTGCGGATCCAGCTGGCGCTCGTGCTCCGCAAGCACACGATCGAGGCGACCAGCCAGGGGATCGCGCACGCGCCGGGCAGCGAGCTGGTGGCGCGCTTCCTCGAGCGCCTCCCGTTCGAGCTGACCGGCGACCAGCGCCGCGTGATCGGCGAGATCGAGGCGGACCTGGCCCGCACCGTGCCGATGCACCGGCTCCTGCAGGGCGACGTCGGCGCGGGCAAGACGGTCGTGGCGGTCGCGGCGCTCCTCGCCGCGGTGCAGGGCGGTCACCAGGGCGCGTTCATGGCGCCCACCGAGGTGTTGGCCGAGCAGCACCTCGCGAGCATCCGACCGCTGCTCGCGGACATGACCGTGTCGGACGCGGGCACGTCCCTGTTCGGCGACCGGCCCCTGACGGTGGAGCTGCTGACCAACCGCGTCGCGGGCAAGGAGCGGCAGCGGATCCTCGGGGCACTGGCGGCGGGTGAGGTCGACCTGCTCGTCGGCACGCACGCGCTGATCCAGGAGGCGGTCGAGTTCCACAGCCTCGGGGTGGTCGTGATCGACGAGCAGCACCGGTTCGGCGTGGAGCAGCGGGCCGCGCTGCGGGAGAAGGCGGGTGGCGGCGCCGTGCCGGACGTGCTGGTGATGACGGCCACGCCGATCCCGCGGACCGCGGCGATGACCGTGTACGGCGATCTCGACGTCTCGGTGCTGGGGGAGAAGCCGGCGGGGCGCCGGCCGATCTCCACGACCTGGGCGCGCGGCGAGGAGGACGAGGCCGCCGTGTGGGCCCGCGTCCGCGAGGAGGTGGCGGCCGGCCGGCAGGCCTACGTGGTCTGCCCGCTGATCGGCGAGAGCGACAAGCTCGAGGTGGCGTCGGCCGAGGAGACCTACGCCCGCCTGGAGGCCGACGAGCTGTCGGGGCTCTCGCTGGGGCTCCTGCACGGCCGCCTGCCCGCCGCGGAGAAGGACGCCACGATGGGCCGCTTCCGCGACGGCACCACCCAGGTCCTCGTGGCAACGACGGTGATCGAGGTCGGCGTCGACGTGTCGAACGCGACGGTGATGGTGGTGCTCGACGCCGACCGGTTCGGCATCGCGCAGCTGCACCAGCTCCGCGGGAGGGTGGGCCGCGGCGCGGACGCCTCGCACTGCTTCCTGGTGACCGGCGTCGGCGGCGCGGGCGGCGACGAGGAGGAGCGTGCCCAGGGAAACGCCCGCCTCGAGGCGCTCGTGCGCACCGACGACGGGTTCGAGCTGGCCGAGGTCGACCTCGAGATCCGCGGCGAGGGCACCGTGTTCGGCGAGCGGCAGAAGGGCCGTAGCGACCTCAAGCTCGCGTCGCTGCGCCGCGACCGCGAGGCGGTGCAGCACGCCCGCGACGCGGCCGAGCGCATCGTGGCCGAGGACCCGACGCTCGCCGGGCACCCGGAGCTGGCCGACGAGCTCCGCCTCTTCCTCGATCCCGAGGACGAGGCGTTCCTGTTCAAGTCGTAGGCGCTAGAACCGCGGGCCCGACAGGGCGAGCAGCACGAGGCACGGGCTCGTGAGGGCCCAGGTCTCGAGGAGGAACTGCGTGCGCCGGGCGCGTGCCTGGAACGGCTGCATCGTCACGTCGGCGACGAAGCTGCGGTGGCGGAGCTCCACGATCACGGCGGCGAACAGCGACGCGAGGACGGCGGCGGTGAGCATGCGCCGATCTTCCGCGCGCCGCCCGGGCGCGCACATGAGGCAAACGGCCCAAATCGCCCCGCTCAGGCGGGGGTGGGGGCCTCCGTCGGCACCGGCCGGAGCTCCTTGCGGCCCTCGTACGCGGCCCACAGCCCGGCGCCGATCGCGAGGGCCACGCTGATCCACGCCGGCGCGCCGACGGGCTTGCCGAGGTAGGGGTTGGTGACCGCGCTGGTCCACGGGCTGGCGTGGTAGGCGACGAACCCCACCGCCACCACCAGTCCCGTGCGCGCCGCCAGGGGCCGGCCGTAGGGCCGGTGCTGGAGGATGCCGACGACTGCGGCCACAGCGAGGGCGAGCAGGAGCAGACCGCCGATGAGCCCCACCCACGACTCGCTCTCGGGGTGGTTCTCGTCCACCGGCACCGCCGCGTGGATCACCTGGGCCGCCACGAGCGCGGCGGCCGGCCAGAGCATCTTGTCCCGTGCTTCCGCCATGCCGACCGGTCTAGTCCCGCCGACCCGCGCGCGCCGAGGCTTTCCGGCCATCAGCCGCCGGCGTCGCGGTCGTCGTCGAGGTCGTCGTCGGTCGACCTCGAGGTACCACTGTCCGCGGCAGTCCTGTGCACCGGTAGCGTCACGACATCGCCGACCTCCCAGCCGAGCTCGGGTCGTCGAACGGGATCCGGTGGCAGGTGCCGCCGCAGTCCACGCACACGATCGTGTCGGCCACGGCCATGCCGACAGGCTGCCTCACGCGATGGCGTAGCGCTCGGACATCGCGGCGGCGTCGTCGGCCATGCGCTGCCGGAGCTCGGGCGGGTCGAGCACCTCGAGCGCGGCGCCGAACCGGAGCAGCTCGTGGGCTCGGCGTGGTCGAGGTGCTCGACGCCGAGGGTGGTCACCACCCAGCCGTCGTCGTCGGTCTCCGGCGCGCCTCGATGGCGGCCTGGGCGCGCGGCGGGGTCGAGCACGTGGCGGAGCCAGCCGAGGTGCGTGCGGCGGCATGCGCACCCGCACGTCGACCTGGCGCATGGTCTCGAAGAACGCCTCGCCCGCCGCCGCCCAGTGCGCGGCCAGGTCGAAGTCCGTCGGGGCGCACCACGTCGGCTCGTCCAGCTCCTTGACGCCCACGCACGCGGCTCACGCGGAACGTGCGCAGCGAGCGCGTGCGGCCCGACAGGGCGACGAGGTACCAGACGCCCGCCTTCAGCACGAGGCCGAGCGGGTCGACGAGCCGGCGCACCTCGCCGTCGCCGACTTGCGGTACCGGATCTCGACGCGCCGCTCCTCCCACACGGCCCGTGAGAGCGTGGCGAGGTGGGGCACGGGCTCCTCCGCGGGCGAACCACCCGGGGGCGTCGAGGTGGAACCGCTCGCGCATGCGCACCGCCCGGCTGCGCAGCTCCGGGGGGCAGTGCGGCGTCGACCTTGAGCTGTGCGGCGGCCAGCACCGTGCCGAGGCCGAGCTCGGACGCGGCGCCCGGCAGCCCGGACAAGCGCCAGTGCCTCGGCCTCCTCCGCGGTGAGCCCGGTGAGGCGGGTGCGGTAGCCGTCGACGAGCCGCACGCCGCCGCCGGGTCCGGACTCCGCGTAGATCGGCACGCCGGCCCCGCTCAGCGCCTCGATGTCGCGGTAGATGGTCCGGACCGAGACCTCGAGCTCCTCCGCCAGGCGGCTGGCGGTCATCTTCCCGTTGGTCTGGAGGAGCAGCAGGAGCTGGACGAGGCGGCTGGCTCGCATGGGACCGATCCTACGCGCCATCCCTGACAGGAACTGTCAGGGATGGTGTCCGTACGCGTCGGGTGCATGCCCACCACCTTCGCCGACCTCGAGTCCACCGCCCCTGCCATCGGCGCGTTCATCCGCAGTCGCATCGAGGCCACCGGCCTGTCGCTTCATCGCCACCACCCGGAGCGACGGATGGCCGCGGGTCAGCGGCTGGGAGCTGTTCGTCTGCGACGGCCGCCTCTACGTCGGGAGCATGCCCGAAGCCGTGAAGGCGCGCGACCTGCGGCGCGATCCACGGTGCTGCGTCATCACGCCGCTGGCGGACAAGGACGACCTCTCCGGCGAGGGGAAGCTCTTCTGCGTCGCACGGGAGGTCGACGGACCGCGGCCGAGTGGGAGGTCGTGCGCAAGGCGTTCCTCGACCTGCGGGGCTTCGACATGGGCGACTTCGGCGGCTCGCACCTGTTCGAGCTCGCCGTCCAGGGGGCGGCCTGGCAGCGGGTGGAGGGCGACGACTTCCGCACGTCGTCCTGGGTGCACGGCGAGCGGCGTGCGGGAGCGCAGCCGCACCGGCGCCCTGGGGGAGTCCGTGGAGCTGCACCTGAGCCGTTAGCGTCGGCCCGTGCGGGTGATCGCGGGGATGGCGCGAGGGCGACGGCTGGTGGCGCCCGCCGGCACGACGACCCGGCCGACGCCCGAACGGGTGCGCGAGGCCACCTTCAACGCCCTCGGCAGCCTGGGCGCGGTGGCGGACGCCACGGTGCTCGACCTCTACGCGGGCAGCGGCGCGCTCGGGCATCGAGGCCCTCTCCCGCGGCGCGGCGCACTGCACCTTCGTGGACGCGGACCGCGCCGCCCGCGCGGCGGTCGAGGCGAACCTCACCACCTGCGGGATGACCGGCCGGGCCACGGTCCTGGCCGCCCCGGCCGATCGGTGCCTGGCCGACCTCGGCCCGCGCCGGGACGCGGTTCGACCTCGCCCTGCTCGACCCGCCTTACGACTTCGACGGCTGGGAGGACGCTCCTGATCGTGCTCCCGGCCGACCTCGCGGTGGTCGAGTCGGCCCGGCCCGTCGAGGCGGCCCCGGGCTGGGCGCTGCTCCGGTCCAAGCGGTACGGCCGCACCCACGTGGCGATCCTGGAGCGGACCTGAACCGCCCGGATGGGCGCGGTTTCGCGGGCCAGCGGTAGCCTCACGCCGTGACCAGGGTCCTCTACCCGGGATCGTTCGATCCCCTGCACAACGGGCACCTCAACATCGTCGAGGTGGCGGCGCGCCTTTCGACGAGGTGATCGTGGCGGCCGTGCGCAACCCGCAGAAGGGCGAGGCCCTGTTCGACCTCGACGAGCGCCAGGCGATGATCGAGGAGTCGGTGGCCCACCTCTCCAACGTGTCGGTCACCCTGTTCGCCAGCCTCACGACCCAGCTCGCCCAGGAGCTCGACGCGGACTTCATCGTGAAGGGCCTGCGGGTCGTGTCGGACTTCGAGTCCGAGCTGATCATGGCCCAGATGAACCGGCGCCTCACGGGGGTCGACACGCTGTTCATCCCGTCGGACCCGTCCCACTCGTACCTGGCGTCGAAGCTGATCCGGGAGATCGCCCGGTTCGGCGGCGACGTGACGACGATGGTGCCCGACCCCGTGGCGAAGCGCCTCATCGGGAAGTATGGGTCCTGACATGTCCGACCGCGGCGAGTACGGCCACGAGGAGCACCAGGAGTTCGGCGGCGAGCCCGACCGCCCGCGCCTGCCCGGCTCGGACGTCGAGCACATGCTCCGGCGGCTGCACGACATCGTGTCGTCGGCCCGCCCGATGCCCCTGTCCACCTCGGTCATGGTCAACCGCGACGAGGTGCTGGACCTGCTCGACGAGACCATCGAGCGGCTCCCCGACGAGCTGCGGGCCGCCCGCTGGCTCCTCAAGGAGCGCGAGGAGTACCTGGCCAAGGTCCGGCGCGAGGGCGACGAGCTGCTCGACCAGGCCCGCGCCCGCGCCGAGCGCATGGTGCAGCGCACCGAGGTCGTGAAGGCCAGCGAGGCGCGCGCCCGCAAGATCGTGGACCTCGCCGACGCCGAGGCGCGCCGCCTCAAGAACGAGTGCGAGGACTTCTGCGACCAGAAGCTGGCCAGCTTCGAGATCGTCCTCGAGCGGACGCAGAAGATGGTCGGCGCCGGCCGCGCCAAGCTGCAGGGGTCCCTCGGCACGGGCGAGGTCCCCGTCGTCGGCGACGGACCGCCGCCCGACGACGACCCCGACAGCCCGGCCGTCTTCGACCAGGACACCGGCTGACCCGTCGCGTGGCCCGCCCACCCCTCCTGATCGGGGTGACCGAGCTCCGGCGGCGCCCCGGGATCCAGCGCGCGGTCCACGCGGCCACGCCGCTCCCCGGCCTCGCGATCACCGGCGCCCGCGTGCCCGAGGACGTCGACGTCGAGCTCGACGGGGTGCTCGAGGCGATCGAGGGCGCCATCACCCTCAGCGGCACGGTGCGGGCGCCGTGGGTGGCCGAGTGCCGCCGTTGCCTGGACGATGTGCACGGGCTGGCCACCGTCGAGCTGGCCGAGGTGTTCGAGGCCCGCCCCACGCCCGGCGAGACCTACCCGATCGACGGCGACGACATCGACCTCGAGCCCGTCGTCCGGGACGCCGTGCTGCTGCACCTCCCGCTCGCGCCGCTCTGCCGCGACGAGTGCCGGGGGCCGGCCCCTGAGGTCTTCCCGGCCCTCGCTCCTGACGAGGTCGGCGACGACGACGGCGATCCCGCGCCCCGCGACCCCCGGTGGGCGGCCCTGGACGTGCTCCGCGAGGACCCCGACCGCTAGCATCTCCCGGCTGCGCCGAGACCTGAGGAACACCGATGGCCGTCCCGAAGAAGAAGACCTCCAAGAGCAAGAGCCGGAGCCGCCGGGCCAGCGCGTGGCGCCTCGAGGCCCCCGCCCGGAGCCTGTGCTCGCGCTGCGGGGCGACCAAGGTCCCCCACGTGGTGTGCGGGAACTGCGGCTGGTACGCCGGCCGGCAGGCCATCGACGTCGAGTAGGGGCGACATGCTCCCGGTCGCGCTCGACGCGATGGGCGGCGACAAGGCGCCGGAGGAGATCGTCGCCGGGGCGCACCGCGCGGTGGCCGAGCTCGGCGTCCCCGTGCTGCTCGTGGGGCGGCCCGACGTGCTCGGACCGCTGGCGGGCGACCTCGAGGTGCTGCCCGCGTCCGAGGTGATCGCGATGGACGCGGACCCCGCCGCGGCCGTCCGAAAGCTGAAGGACTCCTCGCTCGTGCGGGCCGCAGAGGCGGTGCGGGACGGCAAGGCGTCGGCGATGGTCTCCGCGGGCAACACCGGCGCCACCATGGGGTCCGCACTGCTCCGCATGGGCCGGATCAAGGGGGTCAAGCGGCCGGCCATCGCCACCCCCATCCCCGTGCCTGGCCACACCCCCACTGTGCTGCTCGACGCGGGCGCCAACTCCGAGTGCACCGCGGACCTCCTGCTGCAGTTCGCCCAGATGGGCGCGGCCTTCGCGCGCGACCGGTACGGCATCGAGACGCCCCGCGTGGGCCTGCTGTCGATCGGCGAGGAAGCCACCAAGGGCACGCCGCTCGTGAAGGAGACCCACGCCCTGCTCGCGTCCAGTGGGGTGCTCGCGGCGGCGGGCGGCACCTTCGTGGGCAACGTCGAGGGGCGCGACATCATGACCGACGGCGTCGACGTCGTGGTCACCGACGGGTTCACGGGCAACGTCGTGCTCAAGACGCTCGAGGGCGGCATGCGCACCCTGGTGGGGGCGATCTTCGAGGCCTTCGGCTCGAGCCCTGAGGCGAAGGCGGCCAGCGACGTGCTGCTCCCGGCCCTGATGCCGCTCTACGCGTCGGTGGACCCCGACAACACCGGGGGCGCGATGCTCCTCGGCGTCGACGGCCTCTGCCTCATCTCCCACGGCTCGTCGTCCGCGACGGCGGTCGTCAACGCCGTGCGGGTGGCCCGCGAGCTCCACGACGCCGGGGTCGTGGACCGCCTCCGGCTGGCCGTCGCACCCGTCTAGCCCTTCCCACCGCAACGGCCCTGGTCAGGGCTCTGCCGGACCGGGCGTCACAAGCGCACAAGCGCAGGGTCCCGGTATGCTCCCGCCCATCGCCCCGGGAGGAGCCCCCGTGCCTGCCGAGACCCACGTCGAACGAGGACCCATGGACCGTCAAGAGGTGTTCGAGCTCATCCGCGACCGACTCGCGGACATCCTCGAGATCGAGCCGTCCGCCATCTCGGAGGGTGCCAGCTTCAGCGACGACCTGGAGGCCGACTCGCTCGCCCTGATCGAGCTCGTCGAAGCGCTCGAGGAGGAGCTGAGCGAGCGCTCCGTGGGGTTCCGGATCGACGACGAGGACCTCGAGGACCTGAAGACGGTGCGCGACGCCGTCGACTACGTCGTCGGCCGGCTGTAGGGGCGACGATCGAGCTTCCGGTACCGGGCCTGTCCCAGCTCGTCGAGCGCCTCGGCCTCGACCTCGCCCCTGACCTCCTCGCGCCGGCTCTGGTGCACCGCTCGTGGTGCGCCGAGCACCCCGGCCACCCGTCGAACGAGCGCCTCGAGTTCCTCGGGGACTCGGTGCTCGGCGTCATCGTCACGGACCACGTGTTCCGCGAGCACGGCGAGCTCGACGAGGGCGACCTCACCGAGATCCGCAAGGCCGTGGTGAGCTCGGTGGCCCTGGCCGGGGTGGCCGGGGACCTCCGGGTCGGCGAGCACCTGCTGCTCGGGAAGGGCGAGGAGCTCTCCGGCGGCCGGATGAAGGCCTCGATCCTGGCCGACGCCATGGAGGCGCTGATCGGGGCGGTGTACCTGACGTCCGGCTTCGAGGGCGCCAAGGACCTCGTGCTGCGCGTCCTCGGTCCCCGGCTCGCGACCGCGCCCATGGACGGCGCCGACCACAAGAGCCGCCTCCAGGAGCTGGCCGCCCATCGCTTCGGCGCCGCTCCGCGCTACGCGGTCGAGGCCTCCGGGCCCGACCACGCCCGCACCTTCTACGTGACGGTGTCGATCGACGACCAGCCGTACGGCTACGGCGAGGGCCGCTCGAAGAAGCAGGCCGAGCAGGAGGCCGCCCGGGCCGCCTGCGACGTGCTCGCGACCACGGCGCCCGGCGAAGGGACCGACACGTTGAGGGAGACCCGCCATGGCTGAGCTGCCGGAGCTGGAGACGCTCCGCCGGGAGCTGGAGAAGGAGGCCGTGGGCAAGCGGTTCAAGGTCCCCGACGTGACGGGCACGAAGGCCGTCCGCCACAACGGCAAGAAGGCGTTCCAGACGCGCCTCGAGGGCGCCAAGGTGAAGTCGATCGAGCGGCGCGGGCGCCACCTCGTGGCCAACCTCGACAACGGGGAGCTCCTCGTGCTCGACCTGGGCGCCACCGGCCGGCTCGAGAAGGTCAGCCCCAAGTCGACGCCCCCCAAGGGGACGGCGGTGGTCCTGTCGTTCACCCAGGGCGGCCAGATCCGCCTCGTCGATCCCGGCGGCAGCTCGGAGCTGTTCGTGGTGACCGCCGACGCGCTGGCCGCAGAGGTGCCGGCCCTCGCGGCCAAGGGCCTCGACCCCGTCGCCGACGCGGTGTCGTGGACCTCGTTCGCCCGCGTGCTGCTGGGCCGCTCCGCCAAGCTGAAGGCGGTCCTCATGGACCCCGACGTCGTGGCCGGCATCGGGCTGATGTACAGCGACGAGATCCTCTGGGAGGCCGGCCTGCGCCACGACCGCACGTCGGACTCGCTGTCGTCGCAGGAGATCCGCCGGCTGTTCCGCGCCCTGGTCGAGACCCTCCACGAGGCGGTCAAGCACCGCGGCACCACGATCGACGAGCAGCCGTTCGTCGACCTCTACGGGAAGTCAGGCGAGTACCAGCACGAGCTCAAGGTGTACGCCCGCGAGGGCGAGCCGTGCCCCCGCTGTCGGGCGCCGATCGCCAAGGGGCGGTACTCGAACAAGCCCCTCTACTTCTGCGAGGCGTGCCAGGTCTGAGCCCCCGGAGGGGTGTCCGGAGCGCGCCCGGGTGACCACTAACGTCGACGGGAGTGTTCCTGAAGACGCTCACGCTGAAGGGCTTCAAGTCCTTCGCCGACACCACCGCGATCGACCTCGAGCCGGGCGTCACGGTGGTCGTGGGGCCCAACGGCAGCGGCAAGTCCAACGTCGTCGACGCGATCGGGTGGGTGCTCGGGGCCCAGGCGCCGTCGTCGGTGCGGTCCCAGAAGATGGACGACGTCATCTTCGCGGGCACCGCGAAGCGACCCGCCCTGGGCCGGGCGGAGGTGGCGCTCACGATCGACAACAGCGCGGGCCTGCTGCCGATCGAGTTCACCGAGGTCACGATCACGCGCACGCTGTTCCGCAGCGGCGACAGCGAGTACGCGATCAACGGCGTCCCGTGCCGGCTGCTGGACGTGCAGGAGCTCCTGTCCGACACGGGCGTCGGCCGCCAGCAGCACGTGATCGTGAGCCAGGGCCAGATCGATGCGGTGCTCAACGCCCGCCCCGAGGACCGGCGGCTGATCATCGAGGAGGCGGCCGGCATCCTCAAGTTCCGCAAGCGCAAGGAGAAGGCCGAGCGGCGCCTGGCGGCCACCGAGGGGAACCTCACCCGGCTCGGTGACCTGCTGCGCGAGGTGCGGCGCCAGCTCCGCCCGCTCGAGCGCCAGGCCGACGCCGCCCGCCGCCACGGTGACCTCGTGGCCGAGCTGCGGGCGCTGCACCTGTTCCTCGCCGGGCGCGAGCTGACCACGCTCACGCGGCGCAAGGCGGACGGCACGGCGGCGCGCGCGGAGCTGGCCAACGAGGAGACGCTGCTCCGGCGGACGCTGGCCGAGCTCGACACGGCGGTGCTCGCCGCGGAGGCCGAGCTCGGGCACATGGGCGGGGACGACCTGGGCGACGACCTGGTGCGGTTCGAGTCGCTCCGTGAGCGTGCCCGCGGCCTCGTCGCCCTCCTGGCCGAGCGCCGCCGCGGCCTCGATCGCGAGCGTGGCGCGTTCGTCGACCAGGCCGTGATCGCGACGCTCGAGGCGGAGGCGGCCCGTCTCACCACGGAGCTGGCCGAGGCCGACGACGAGGCCGGCCGCCTGGCCCCGCAGGCCGAGGAGCTGGCTCGCGCCGAGGGCGCCCTGGCGGAGGCCCGCAGCGGCTTCGACCGCGAGTGGGCCGACGGGGTCCCGGCCCCCACGGGGCGAGCGGCCGAGGCGCGCGGCGAGCTCGCCGCGCTGCGCCAGGGGCTCGAGCGCGGCGAGGCCGAGCTGGCCCGCGCCACGAGCCGGCGCACCGCGCTGGCCGAGAAGCTCGAGCGGCTGTCCGCCGAGGCCGACCGCCTGCGGTCCGAGGCCGAGGAGGCGGAGGCGGCCGAAGCGCCGTTGGTGGCGAAGCTGGCGGACGCCGAGGCCGCCCGGGTGGCCGCCGAGGTGCAGGTGGCCGAGGCCGACGCCGTGCTGCGCGAAGCGGACGGCGAGCGCCACGCCTGGACGGCGCGGGCCGAGGCGCTGGCACTCGCGCTCGACGAGGCCCGGTCCCGCGCCGGCGCCGAGCGGCTCGCCGCGGTGGACGGTGTCGTCGGCACCCTGCTCGACCTCGTGGAGATCGACGACGGCTGGGAGGCCGCGGTCGAGGCCGCCGCGGGAGAGGCCCTCGCCGCGGTGGTCGTCGACGGTGTGGACGCCGGCCGGTCCGCGCTGGCGACCCTGGTGGAGGGCGGGCACGACGCGGTGGCCGGCGCGGTGCTCGCGCTGGGTGCCGTCCCGCCCGTCGGCGCGCCGGACCTCGGCGTCGGCGAGGCCGTCCGCGCGCACGTGCGGGCGCGGCGTCCGGAGGTCGGGACCCTGCTCGACGTGCTCCTCGCCCGCGCGGTCGCCGTTGACGGCGGCTGGGGCGCGGCCGTCGACGCCGCGCTCGCGCACCCCGACCTCGTCGTGGTGACCCGCGACGGCAGCCGCTTCGCTGCCACCGGGTGGCGGGTCGGCAGTGCGTCCACGGGCGCGACGGGCGCAGCGCTCGAGGAGGCGCGTGAGCGCGCCGACGCCGCGACCCTCGCCGCCACCCATGCCGAGACCAGCCTGCACGGTGCGCGGTCCCTGTTCGACGAGGCCCGACAGGCCGAGGCCGCGCTGGCGCGGGCGCTCGACGAGCACGACGGCCGCCTCACCGCCGCCACCGATGGGCTGCAGCGGGTCGAGGCGGACCGGCGGGACGCGGCCACCGAAGAGGACGCGCTCCGCAGCCACGCGGAGGAGCTGGCCGAGCGCATCGGCCGTGAGCAGGCCCGCGTGACCGAGCTCGACACGGTGCTGCCGCGGCTCGAGGCGGAGGAGGCCGGCGCGGTGGAGCGGGCCCACGCCATGGCCGCCGCCAAGTCCGAGCTCGAGGAGCGGGCCGGGGCGGTCGGTGCGATGCGGGCCGACCTCGAGGTGCGGACCGCGGGCCTGGGCGAGCGCCGCGAGTTCCTGCGTCGCCGCCTCGGCGAGGTCGAGGAGCGTCTGGCCGGCTCGGTCGAGGCGCGGCAGGCGGCCGAGGAGCGCCGCGCCGACCTCGACCACAAGCAGACCGCCCTGGACCGCCTCGCCGCCGTGGTGGCCGCTCGCCTCGAGGGGGTCGAGGCCGGGCTCGCCACGCTGCGCGAGCGGCGGCGGCGCCAGACCGAGGCCCAGCAGGCGGCCGCCGCGCGGCTCGACGGTCTCCGGCACGAGCGCATCGACGCCGAGCGCCGGCTCGAGGAGACGCGTGAGAAGGCCCGCCGGGCGGAGCTCGACGAGGCCGAGGTGACGCTGCGCCTCGAGACCGCCGTCGAGGCGGTGCGGCGCGACCTCGATGCCGAGCCCCGGGCCGCCATGGCCGCGGAGCCGCCGCCGCTGACCGAGGGCGTCACGCCCACCGCCCGGGCCCGCGAGCTCGAGCGCGAGCTGCGGCTCATGGGCCCGATCAACCCGCTCGCGCTGCAGGAGTACGACGCGCTGCAGGAGCGCCACGAGTTCCTCCAGGGCCAGCTCGACGACGTGAAGTCGTCGCGCCGTGACCTCGGCAAGGTCATCCGGGCCATCGACGCCGAGATCGTCGACGTGTTCGCCTCCGCGTACGCCGACGTCGCCCAGAACTTCGAGCACCTCTTCCACACGCTCTTCCCCGGCGGCGCGGGCCGGCTGCGGCTCACCGCGCCCGACGACCTCCTCGAGACCGGCATCGAGGTCGAGGCCCGGCCGTCCGGCAAGAACGTGCGCAAGCTGTCGCTGCTCTCCGGTGGCGAGCGCTCGCTCACCGCCCTCGCCTTCCTGTTCGCCGTGTTCCGCAGCCGGCCGTCGCCCTTCTACGTGATGGACGAGGTCGAGGCCGCCCTCGACGACGTGAACCTCCACCGGTTCCTCGACCTCGTGCGCGAGTTCCGCGAGGAGGCACAGCTCATCATCGTGAGCCACCAGAAGCGCACCATGGAGGCGGCCGACATCCTCTATGGCGTCACGATGCAGCCTGGTGGTTCGTCGAGGGTGGTCAGCGAGCGGGTGACTGCGGACCTGTAGTCAGCACTCGGAGTCGAGGTAGCGCTCGAGGCGGGCGGCGGCCGCGACGTAGCGCACCTGCTGCTCCCGGTAGGCGCGCTGGTCCACCACGGCGCCGTCGTAGGCGGCGCCGGCGAGGAGCGAATCGAGCCCGCGGGCGGCCTCCGCGTAGTCGCGGGCCGCCGCCCGGGCCTCGCCCGGCGCCGCATCGAGGAGCTCGCCGGCCCGGGCCACCAGGGCGGTGAACGCGGCCTCGATCTCCGTGGCGGTGGCCCGCTCGCCGAAGGCCTCGAACGGGTCGTTGCGGGTCAGGCGGTCGAGGCGGGAGCAGAACGTCGCCGCGTCCCCGGCCTCCGACGCGTCGTCGTCACCGCAGGCGGCGACCACGAGCAGGGCAGTGAGGAGGAGCGCGAGGAGCCGTCGCACGCTGGCGAAGGTACCGAGGTGACCCTCTACGCTGCGACACGCCATGGCCGCCGTGATCGTCCTCGTCGCCCTCGTCGTGCTCGTCGCGGTGGGGGTCCTGTTCGTCGCCGGTCGGCGGGGCCGCGGCACGATCCTCGAGCCGCCCCCCGCCCCCACCCCCGCACGGCCGGTCGAGGCGGCGCCCGAGGCTCCACCGGCCCCCGTGGCCGAGCCCGATGTCGTCGAGCCCGAGGTCGTCGAGCCCGAGGTCGTCGAGCCCGAGGCACCGCGGCCGAAGGCCACCTTCCGCGATCGGCTCGGGCGGGCCCGCAGCGCGATGTCGGGCTACGTCGGATCGGTCCTGTCCCGCGGGAAGATCGACCAGGAGACGTGGGACGACCTGGAGGAGGCGCTCATCCGCGCCGATGTCGGTGTGGGCGTCACCACCGACATCCTCGAGCGCCTCCGCGCCACCGTCGCCGAGCAGGGCATCACCGAGCCGGTCGTGCTGCTCGAGGCGCTCAAGGACCAGCTGAAGGTCGACCTGCGAACGGGCGACCGCACGCTCCGCTTCGATGCCGGCGCGCCGAACGTGTGGCTCTTCGTCGGGGTGAACGGCGTCGGGAAGACCACCACCATCGGCAAGGTCGGCAAGCAGCAGGCCGACGAGGGACGCCGCGTGCTCATGGCTGCCGGCGACACGTTCCGTGCCGCGGCGGCGGAGCAGCTCGAGACCTGGGCCACCCGCAGCGGGGCCGAGCTCGTGCGCGGCGCCGAGGGCGGCGATCCGAGCTCGATCATCTTCGACGCCGTGCAGCGCGCCGCGGCCCGGGGCCACGACCTGGTGCTCGCGGACACCGCGGGCCGGCTGCACACGAAGGTCAACCTCATGGACGAGCTGCGCAAGGTGCGCCGGGTCGCGGACCGGGACCCCGGGCAGCGTCACCGAGGTGCTCCTCGTGCTCGACGCCACCACCGGGCAGAACGGTCTGGTGCAGGCACAGCAGTTCACCGAGGCCGTGGACCTCACGGGCGTCGTGCTCACGAAGCTCGACGGGTCGGCCAAGGGCGGCATCGCCCTGGCCATCCAGTCCACGCTCGGCATCCCGATCAAGCTGGTGGGGCTCGGCGAGACCGTGGAGGACCTCATCGAGTTCGATCCCGACGCCTTCGTCGACGCGCTGTTCGCGGAGGCCTGACCCGAGGGGGACCCGTCATGTTCACGCTCATCCGCCTCCTGTTCCTGCCCGCCAAGGTCGGCGTCGGCACGACCAAGCTCGGCGTGAAGGCCGGCTACCGCGCCGGGCGGCTCCTCGGCGCCCGCCGGGTGCTCGTGTTCGGCGTCGGCGTCGGCGTGGGCCTGCTGGTGGCCCCGGTGACCGGCGCCGAGGCCCGCGACCGGCTGCGCCGCGCCATCGAGGCCCGCCGGCCGGTCGGGGACCAGGACCTGGCCGAGCGGGTGCGGTTCGAGCTCTCGCACTCGCCCCGGACCTGGCACCTGCCCCAACCCGCCGTCGAGGTGGTCGGGCACGTGGCGGTGCTGCGGGGCCAGGTGCCGCACGAGACCGGGCGAGCCGACCTCGCGCGGGCGGCCGGGGCCGTCTCGGGCGTGACCGGCGTGGACAACCAGGTCACGGTCGGCAACGGCGCGGGAACCGGTTGAGCCACCGCATCCGTCGAACCCCCTGAACCCGCAGGCGCGGGCCCTGATTCGCCCGGAGAGGGAGTGGAGATGGTCGAGAGCGTGGACGGGGACGGCCCGATGACCCCCGACGAGGTGACCCTGGCCCCGGCGCCCGACCCGGCCGGTGGCCGCAGGCGCCGCACCCTCGCCCTCTGGAGCGTCATCGTCGTGCTGGTGGTCGGCGCCGGCGCGCTGGTCGTGCAGACCCGGGACGACGATCCGCCCCGCCTCCCGATCGCGCTCGGCAGCGCGCCGGCGCGCGGCGAATCGGCGGCGATGTCCGCCGACATGTCGATGGCCGCGTGGATCACCTACATCGCCGGTGACGACCTGCCCCTGCTCGGCGATCCCGGTCCCGCGCACCGCCTCGGCGGCGAGGTGACCGAGCGCCAGGTGCGGGGGCTGGCCGAGCACTTCGGCCTCGACGGCGACCCGGTCGAGCAGGACGGCGGCTGGCACGTGGCCGGCGACGCCGGCGTGCTCGACGTGTACCCCGGCGCCGGCGGGCAGTGGTGGTTCAGCAACATCGACCCCGCGTCCTTCCAGGGCGGCGGGACCGCCGGCAGCTCGGGCTCCGCCTCGTGCGGTGCCGACGCGGACGTGTGCGAGGACGTCAAGGCGCGCGAGGAAGCCGCGGCCCGCGGCGCCGACATCACGACGACCACGATCGCGGGGCCGGTGTTCGCGTGCGAGCCCGACGTGCCCGACTGCGTCCTGCCCGAGCCCGATCCGATCACCCCGCCCGCGGACCTGCCCGACGAGGACGGTGCGCGGCAGGCCGCGCTGGACCTGTTCGAGGACCTGGGCATCGACGTGACCGATGCCGAGGTCGCCGTCGAGGGTCCCTACGAGGCCTGGTACGTGACCGTCGAGCCCCGCATCGACGGCCGGATCGTGTCCGGGCTCAGCTACAACGCGTCGGTCGGTTCGAAGGGTGCGATCACCTCCGCCGGCGGCACGCTCAACGCCCCCGAGCGGCTCGGCGAGTACCCGGTGCTCGACACGCACGAGGCGATCGACCGGCTCAACGCGCAGGTGGGCGCCTACGGCGGCCGGCGCGAGGTGGCCGTGGACGACCTGGCCGTGGCCTCGGAGGCGCCCACCACCACGCTGCGGTCGCCCGACTGCACGGCCGAGCCGCAGCCCGACGGCAGCGTGAGCGAGACGTGCTCGGCCGTGAGCTGCGCCGTCACCGACACGCCTGCCATCGCGAGCGAGGCCGGTGATGATCCCGTGCCGACGACCGAGGTGCTCGACGACCCCGACACGCCGGTGGCCAGCGACCCTGGCGTGCCGGGGGCGCCGCCGTCCGACGTGATCTGCCCGACCGAGCCGTACATCCCGCCGGAGCCGGTGGAGGTCGTGCTCCACGAGGCCGAGGAGATCCTCGTGCTGGTGGGTGCGTTCGACGACTCGGGCGAGGCCTACCTCGTGCCCGGCTACCGGATGCGGGGCGACGACGACCAGGTGGTCGACGTCGCGTCGGTCGACGACGAGTCGCTGCTCCCGCCGCCCGACCCCGAGCCGGCGCCGGTCCCGCCCGACGAGCCGGTGACGACCGTGCCGGGCGAGACCCGCTGCGCACAGCCGGAGCCGGGGCCCGACGGCGCCGTGCCCGAGATCTGCCTCGACCCGAACAGCCTGCCGCCTGCCGAGCCGCAGGTGGACGTGGCCCCGCCCGTGGGGGAGGGCTCGCCCTAGCCCGTTAGCATCGGGGCCTCATGTTCGAGGCCCTGTCCGACCGGTTCGACGGCATCTTCAAGCGCCTGCGCGGCAAGGGGAAGCTGCGCGAGGAGGACGTCGAGGAGGTCCTGCGCGAGATCCGGGTCGCCCTGCTCGAGGCGGACGTCGACGTCTCTGCCGTCCGCACGATGCAGGGCCGCATCCGCGAGCGGGCCATCGGGCTCGAGCTGTCAGAGGCTCTGAACCCGGCGCAGCACGTCATCAAGGTCGTCCACGAGGAGCTGATCACCGCGCTCGGCGGCGAGGCCCTGCGCCTGACCTACGCCAGCCGGCCCCCGACCGTGGTGCTGATGGCGGGCCTGCAGGGTTCGGGCAAGACCACGAACGCCGCCAAGCTCGCCCGCTGGTTCAAGCAGCAGGGCCGCAACCCGATCCTGGTCGGCGCCGACCTCCAGCGCCCGGCCGCCGTGGAGCAGCTGCGCACGCTGGCGCGCCAGATCGACGTGCCGGTGTTCTCGCAGCCGGGCGACCCCGTCGAGACGGCGGCCGCGGGCCTCGCCGAGGCGCGGCACCTCGGGCGCGACGTCCTCATCGTCGAC
This sequence comes from uncultured Microthrixaceae bacterium, assembly GCA_963806205.1. Classification (GTDB taxonomy): domain Bacteria; phylum Actinomycetota; class Acidimicrobiia; order Acidimicrobiales; family VFJN01; genus VFJN01. Next base: position 199,664 of record CAWDXF010000003.1, on the reverse strand, counting down.
ACCGCCGGTCGCCTCGCGATCGACGAGGAGCTGATGGAGCAGGTGCGCCTGATCTCCGAGGCGGTCACACCCGACTACACGTTCCTGGTCGTCGACGCGATGACCGGTCAGGACGCCGTCAACGTCGCGAAGTCGTTCAACGAGACCCTGGCCCTCGACGGTGTGATCCTCACCAAGCTCGACGGCGACGCGCGGGGTGGTGCGGCGCTCAGCGTGAAGGAGGTGGTCGGCAAGCCGATCGCCTTCGCGTCGACGGGCGAGAAGCTGGCGGACTTCGAGCTGTTCCACCCGGACCGCCTGGCCGGGCGGATCCTCGGCATGGGCGACGTGCTCACGCTCATCGAGAAGGCCGAGGAGGCCTTCGAGCAGGAGGCCGCCGAGGAGGCCGCCGCCCGTCTGTTCGAGGGGCGCTTCACGCTCGAGGACTTCCTCGAGCAGATGCAGCAGATCAAGAAGATGGGCCCGATCTCCGGGCTCGTCGGGATGATCCCCGGCATGCCCAAGGAGCTCAAGGGCGCCCAGATCGAGGACGAGCAGCTCACGCACATCGAGGCGATCATCCGCTCGATGACCCCCGCCGAGCGGGCCGACGTCGACGTGATCGACGGGTCGCGGCGCCTCCGCATCGCCAAGGGAGCCGGCGCCGACCCGGGCGAGGTGGGCCAGCTCGTGAAGCAGTTCAAGGAGATGCAGAAGATGATGAAGCGCATCCCCGGGCTGTCGGGCACCAAGCGGGCGAAGGCCAAGGGCAAGGGGAAGGGCAAGGGCAAGCGCAAGGGCGGCGCCCCCGGCGGGCCCGCCGCGCCGGCCGCCGCGAAGCAGCCCTTCACCCTGCCGGGCTTGAACTAGCGGGGCACCAGGGAGCACCATGGTCCGCCGCACTCGTGCGGACCCGAGCAGCGAAGGACGACAGAACGTGGCCGTGAAGCTCCGCCTGATGCGGATGGGCAAGAAGAAGCAGCCGACCTATCGCGTCGTCGCGGCCGACGCCCGCTCGCCTCGCAACGGCCGGTTCATCGAGATCATCGGCACCTACGACCCGCGCCAGGAGCCCTCGATCGTCGAGATCGACACCGCCAAGGCCAACGACTGGATCCGCAAGGGCGCGCAGCCCACCGAGACCGTCGCCCGCCTCCTGAAGGTGGCCGAGGGCACCGCCCCGCCGCCTCCTGCCCCGAAGCCCGTCACGCCGAAGGCCGCGCCGGCCCCCAAGGCCGAGGCCGCCCCCGCGCCAGCGCCGGCCCCCGAGGCCGAGGCCCCCGCGGCGGAGCCGGCCGCCGAGCCCGAGGCCGAAGCCGCAGTCGAGGTTCCCGCCGAGGAGCCCGAGCCCGAGGCTGCCACCGAGGCGCCGGCCGCCGAGCCCGAGGCCGAGACCGAGCCCGAGGCATGAGCGACGTCGAGGGCACGGACGACGTCGAGGACGTCGACGTCAACACCGTCCCCGCGGCCACCGCCACCTCCGTCCTCGACCTGCTGGTCACGTCGCTCGTCGACGACCCCGAGGCCGTGCGCATCGACCCGATCCAGCAGCGCGACCGCGTGCGCCTCGAGGTGCGCGTGGGCCCGGACGACATGGGGCGCGTGATCGGCAAGCGCGGCCGCGTCGCCAACGCGATCCGCACCGTCGTGCGCGCCGCCGCCACCCGCGACGGCGTCGACGTCGACATCGAGTTCGAGGATTAGCCGCTGCTCCTCGAGGTGGGACGGGTCACGAAGCCGCACGGGGTGCGCGGCGAGGTGCTCGTGCAGCTGACCACGGACCTGACCGAGCGGCTCGCGCCCGGGTCGGTCCTCGCCACCGACCGCGGCGACCTGACGGTCACGTCGTCGTCGCGCCACCACGACCGGTGGATCGTGCGCTTCGAGGAGATCGCCGACCGTGACGCCGCCGAGGCCTGGCGCGGGGTGCTCCTGCGGGCCGAGGCGCAGACCGGCGAGGCGGGCTCGGACGGCTACTGGGTCCACGAGCTGGTGGGCTCGACCGTCGTGCTCGCGGACGGCGCGGAGGTCGGCACGGTGCTGGAGGTGGAGGCCAACCCGGCCAGCGACCTGCTCGTGCTCGACTCGGGCGCGCTCGTGCCGGTGGTGTTCATCACCGCCCAGGTGCCCGGCCGCGTCACGATCGACCCGCCGGAGGGCCTCCTCGGGGAGTAGGCACCCCTACGCTCGTCGCCGCATGCGCATCGACGTGTTCACGATCTTCCCCGAGATGGTCGCCGGCTTCGCCGAACGGTCGCTGCTCGGCCGCGCCCAGTCGGACGGCATCATCGACGTGCGCGTGCACGACCTGCGGGCCGCCACCACGGACGTGCACCGGTCCGTGGACGACGCGCCCTTCGGCGGCGGCGCGGGCATGGTCCTGATGCCCGAGCCCGTGTTCGCGATCGTCGAGACGATCGAGCCGCCCCGCCCGCTGCTGTACCTGAGCCCCACGGGGCGACGGTTCGACCAGGCCTGGGCCCGCGACCTCGCGGCGGGGGAGGGCTTCAGCCTGCTGTGCGGCCGCTACGAAGGGGTGGACGAGCGGGTGCGCGAGCACCTCGTCGACGGGGAGCTGTCGATCGGTGACTACGTGCTCGGCGGCGGCGAGGTCGCGGCGATGGCCGTCCTGGAGGCCGTGGGCCGGCTGGTGCCGGGGGTGCTGGGCAACGAGGCGTCGGCCGAGGAGGAGTCGTTCAGCGACGGCCTGCTCGAGTACCCGCACTACACGCGGCCCGCGGACTTCCGCGGCTGGGAGGTGCCGGACGTGCTCCGCTCGGGCGACCACGGCGCGGTGGCGCGCTGGCGGCGGGCCCAGGCGCTGGCCCGGACCGCGCGGCAGCGGCCGGACCTGCTGGAGGCCCGGGGTGGGCTCACCGACGAGGAGCAGGCGCTGCTCGCCGAGTTCGACCTGTAGCGGGGCCGCTGCCTATCCTTGGCCCTTCCCAGAGACGCCGCCGCACGCACGTGCAGCGCCCACGGAGAGATCGCCATGCAGCCCACCGACCTCGTCGACCAGCAGAGCCTGCGGACGGACATCCCGGACTTCGGCCCGGGGGACACCCTCAAGGTGCACGTGCGCGTCGTCGAGGGCACGAAGGAGCGGGTGCAGGTGTTCCAGGGCAACGTCATCGGACGCCAGGGCGACGGCCTGCGCGAGACCTTCACCGTGCGCAAGGTGTCCTACGGCGTCGGCGTGGAGCGCACGTTCCCCGTGCACACGCCCACGGTGGCGAAGATCGAGGTCGTGTCCCGCGGCGACGTGCGCCGGGCGAAGCTGTACTACCTGCGCGACCGGGTCGGGAAGGCCGCCAAGATCAAGGAGAAGCGCGAGCGTTAGAACAGGTTCCAGTTCTCACGGCCGACCGGGGAGACCTCGGCGGCCTGCTGGATCAGTTCACGAGGCGCTACTCGAACCCGAAGACGGCTGCGGACTACCGCAAGTCGTTGACGGACCTGTTCCGCTGGACGGGGAAGCGGCATCCTTCGCAGCTGACGGAGGGTGACCTGCTGAGGTGGTGCACCTGCCGGAACCCGGCCAACAACACTGCCTACCAGCGGACCTCGAAGGCCTCGACGCTTCTGCGGTGGTGCTTTCGTGAGGGGCACATCGACCGGAACCCGGCCGAGCACCTGCGGGACTCGGACTCGCCGCTACGGACGTTCCGTCGCACGTTCGGCAAGGTGCAGTCGAAGCACCCGGCCGCTGGCTGACTTACCAGGAGTGGTTCAGGACACTCGATCTACTCTCGGAGCGTGCGGCCGATCGAGGTGGTGCTGGCGTTTGGGGACGCCTGCAACGCGCACGACCTGGAGGGGGCGCTGCGCTGGTGTGCGCCGGAGATCGTGTTCGAGGGGACGACTCCGCCGGACGGATTGTCACTCGTCGGCCACGCCGACCTGCGGGAGCTGTGGACCCCGATCTTCGCGAACCCGGCGACCCACATCGAGGTCGAAGAGACGATCGAGGCCGGCGAGCGGGTGATCCAGCGATGCCGGTACGAGTGGGGTGACGGCCACGTTCGAGCGGTTGACGTCTATCGGGTTCAGGGCGACAAGATCACGGAGAAGCTCAGCTACGTGAAGGGCTAGCCAGCCGTCGTGTGCGCGGGCGGCCGGTGTCGCCCGAGTCGGTAGGTTCCACGTCCATCCGGGCGAGTGAACTAGTTCCACATGCGGAACCCATTCACTCGGCCTCCCTCCAGCGGAACCCATTGACTCGCGCGGAGGCGTCACGCGAGCCGCCAGGGGTATCAAGGAGAAGCGCGAGCGTTAGCCGCGCTGGCTCACCTCCTCCGTATCCCGGTGAGGCTCCTGGGGTAGGGGACCGGCTGCCCGCCCACCACGAGCGGTCCCGACCAGGAGGATGAGTTCCCATGGGTATCGGAGTGAGCGTGTTCTTGATCGCCGCTGGCGCGGTCATGGCCTTCGCGATCGAGGTCGAGAACAGCAATGGCTTCGATCTCAACACCGTCGGCGTCATCTTGATGATCGCCGGTGCGATCGGCCTCGTCTTCACGGCACTGATCTGGGGTCCGCGGACCCGCCGCACGGAAGTGCGCGAGTACTAGCCCCCAGCAGCAACCTCTAGACGAAGGAGCCCCGGGACGATTGGCCGGGGCTTCTTCGCGTCTGGGCTGCGGGTTTCAGGATCCCCTAGGTGGGTACTGCGACTGCAGCATCCGAACGACCGATGGAGGAGCGTGCGACGTGGGAATCAACCTGGTGTTCATCGCTGTGGGCGCGATGGTCACGCTCGCCGTGCTGCGCGGGGAGCCCTGATGCTGCGGCGCGTCACGGCAGGGCTGATGGCGTCCGGCGCGGTCCTCTACCTCGCGGCTGCCGCCAGCTTGACCGGGACCGGCGTCCTCGTCGTCGGCACCGTGCTCCTGACCATCGCCAGCGTGCTGGTGGCCATCGCGCTCGAGGAGCCTGAGCTCGACCTCCGGCGAGCGGACGCGCGGCGCGAGACCGTCGACGCCGCACCGCTGGAACCTGCGGCATAGCGGCTCGATGCTGACTGCCCGTCCTGGCACGAAGCGGCCCTCGAAGCCGCTGGACTCCCCAGAGGCCCTCGCTCGCCTCTGCGTCCGGATCTCGGCGGTCTTGGCGGTCGCCGGCATCGTCGGGGTCGTCTACCGCCCCTTCGCGCTGCCGCTCGCCGCGCTCCTGCTCGTCTTCGCAGGGCTCACACGGCTGGCTGGGGAGGACACCCTCTCGTGGTCGAGCGATCCGGAGGACGACTTGGAGGCCGCCGCCGACGCGCTGCCCGGGTCAGTCGAAGAGGGCGAGCTCGTCGGCGCCCGGGCGCTCGATCCGCTCGTCCCACAGGGCGATGAGGCCCGGGTCGATCCGTGGCGCTCCCTCCGGCGCGGTGCGGTTGCGCTCCGCGACGCGGGCCGCCAGCACCTCGACGGGAGCGTCGAGGAACCGCAGCTCGACGGGAACGCCGTGCTCCCGGGCCCACTCCCGGCGCAGGTCCCGCTCCCAGCGCTGCCAGACGCCGCACTCGTCGGCCACGGTCAGCCCGCGCAGGACGAGCTGCTGGGTGAGCTCCCATTGGAGGGCCTCGATGCGCGTCCGCGCGTCGGGGTCGTAGATGTCGAAGCCGAGGGCCATCATCCACTCGTCGGGGCACATGCGCACCGCGCCCTCGGCCTCGAGCTCCTTGGCGAGCCTGGTCTTGCCCGCGCCGGCCAACCCGCAGAGCAGGATCAGCCGGCCGCCCACCCCGAGGACTCCTTCGCGACGTAGGCGACGTCGGCGACGCCGTGGCTGACGGTGAAGCTGGGCATCGCAAGGCTCCTTGTCACGGCCCGGCCCGCCGCGACGCCCGCACGTTCTAGCGCGATTCGGCGGCGACCCGACGCCGTGCCTCATGATGGACCGCCCCGGCGAACCGCGGGAGGAGGTGAGGGTGGTGGAGGAGACCAGGACGAGGGAGGGGCCACTCCACGCGCGGTCCCGCCGGAAGGTCCCCGCGATCCTCGAGCTCCCGCTCCTCGCCCTCGCCGCCCTGGTGGTCACGCTCGTGGTGAAGGCCTTCTTCGCGCAGGCCTTCTACATCCCGAGCGGTTCGATGGAGCCCCAGCTGGTGGAGCACGACCGCGTCGTGGTCTCGCGGACCGCCTACCGGCTGCACGAGCCGAACCGCGGCGACATCGTCGTGTTCCCGTCGCCGGCCGTGCCGCCGGAGGAGCACGGGTTCATCGCCGAGGTCGGCGACGACCTGCTCGACACGCTCGCCGTGGGTGACCGCGGCGACCGCGAGCTGATCAAGCGGGTGATCGGGCTGCCCGGTGAGACCATCGAGGGCAGGGACGGCGAGGTGGTGATCGGGGGCCGGGTGCTCGTCGAGCCCTACCTGGCGGAGGGCACGATCACCGACGACTTCGGACCGGTGACGGTCCCCGAGGGGCACGTGTTCGTCCTCGGCGACAACCGGACGAACAGCCATGACAGCCGCTTCCCGGATATCGGGCCCATCGAGGTCGACTCGATCGTGGGGCGGGCGATCGCCCGGGTGTGGCCCCCGTCCCGCGCGGCGTTCCTGTAGCTAGCATCCGGTCGTGTCCACCGAGGACCTCGAGCGGTACGAGGCGGAGATCGAGCTCCAGCTCTACAAGGAGTACAAGGACGTCGCCCCGATGTTCTCCTACGTCGTGGAGACCGAGCGACGCTTCTACCTCGCCAACGAGGTCACGAAGACCGTGCACGACAGCGACGGGCGCACCTACGTGGAGCTCCACATGAAGGACGCCTGGGTGTGGGACATGTACCGCACCACCCGCTTCGTCGCCTCGGTCAACATCGTGACCTTCAAGGACGTGAACATCGAGGAGCTCCCGAGCAAGGAGCTCTGATGGTCGATCATCGCCGGGCGTTCGGCGCGGCCGGCGAGGCCCGCGCGGCGAGGTGGTACGAGGCGCGCGGGTACCGCGTGCTGGCGCGGAACTGGCGCTGCCGGGACGGTGAGCTCGACCTCGTGGTGGCCCGCGGCCGCACGCTCGTGATCGTCGAGGTGAAGGCGCGGCGCACGGACCGCTTCGGCAGCCCCGTCGAGGCCGTCACGCGGCAGAAGCAGCTCCGGCTGCGGCGCCTCGCGCTGCGGTACCTCGAGGCCACGGGCGCACGGCCCGCGTCGCTGCGGTTCGACGTGGTCGCGATCCTGGGCGACCGCCTCGAGGTGGTGGAGGCGGCCTTCTTAGGTGGACGGGTCAGCCCAGCAGGGCCCAGAGCAGCAGGAGCAGGCACACGACGAGCGCGGCGGCCACCATCGCCACGTCCGCGCTCTTGGAGCCGCGTCGCTGCTGGAACGGGTTGAGACCCACGTCCGCCAGTATCGTCCCGCCGATGGAGACGCTGCAGGTCGAGCGGTCGGAGGACATCGTCACGGTGACCCTCGACCGGCCCGAGAAGAAGAACGCCATCAACGAGACCATGTGGCGGGAGCTGCAGCAGGTCGCCCGCGAGCTCACCGACGACCTGAGCGTGCGGGTCGTGATCCTGACCGGGGCCGGCGGCGACTTCTGCTCGGGCGCCGACGTCACGGGGGGTGCCGATCCGGCCGGGCCACGCCGCCACGCGCTGGCCCGGATGGAGTTCATCCACTCGGTCTGCAACGCCATCCACGACCTGCCGATGCCCACGATCGCCAAGGTCCCGGGCGTGGCCGCCGGAGTGGGGATGAACATCGCGCTCGGGTGCGACCTGGTCGTGGCGTCGGAGGTGGCGCGCTTCTCGGAGATCTTCGCCCGGCGCGGCCTGTCGCTCGACGGCGGCGGGTCCTGGCTCCTGCCCCGACTCGTCGGCCTGCACAAGGCCAAGGAGCTGGCGCTGTTCGCCGACATCATCAGCGCACAGGACGCGCTCGACCTCGGCCTCGTCAACCGCGTCGTCCCGCTCGACCAGCTCGACAAGGTCGTCGACGAGTGGGCCGCCCGCCTCGCCGCGGGTCCACCCATCGCGTTGCGTCAGACCAAGCGGCTGCTGAACCGCTCGTTCGACCAGACCTTCGAGCAGGCCCTCGACGACGAGTCCCGTGCGCAGACGATCAGCGGCGCCACCAAGGACAGCATCGAGGCGTTCACCGCGTTCGCCGAGAAGCGCGAGCCGAGGTTCGAAGGCCGCTAGCCACCCTCGCGAAGCCCCTTCCCTCCGTCACACCGAGTCCCTAATCTCCACGAAGCGCCTCGAGGCCGGCGCGCTTCGGCCCTCCGCTCTGCTCACGCCGCACTGCGGCGCCTTTCCAGGAGCGGCCAATGCTCGGCCTCGTCCCTTCCGCCACCGTCCTCGGCGTCGACGGCCACGCCGTCACCGTCGAGGTCCACGTCAGCACGGGCCTGCCGTCGTTCACCGTCGTCGGCCTGCCGGATGCTGCCTGCCGGGAGGCTTCGGGGCGTGTCCGCGCCGCGCTGCTCTCGAGCCGGTGCCAGTGGCCGATGCAGCGCGTCACCGTGAACCTGGCCCCACCGACGATCCGCAAGGTTGGCTCCGGTCTCGACCTGCCGATCGCGATCGCACTGCTCGTGGCCGTTGGCGCGATCACCCAGGACGCAGTCGGCGACCGGTCGTTCGTCGGCGAGCTGGGCCTCGACGGATCCGTCCGTCCGGTGCCGGGCACCGTGTGCCTCGTCGACGCGCTCGGGCCCGGTCCCCTCGTGCTCCCGGCCGCCGGCGCCGCGGAAGCGACGCTCGTCGGCGACCGGGTCGTGCACCCGGTGCGCTCCCTGCAGCAGGTGATCGCCTGCCTCCGCGGGGAAGACCCGTGGCCCGGGCTCGACCCGCCGTCGGCGACACCGGAGCCGAGGCGAGGGCCCGATCTGAGCGACGTGCGGGGCCAGCCCGTGGCGCGGTACGCGCTCGAGCTGGCCGCGGCCGGCGGGCACCACCTCCTCCTCAACGGGCCGCCGGGCGCCGGCAAGACGATGCTCGCCGCGCGGCTGCCGGGCCTGCTGCCCCCGCTGGCCGATCACGAGGCCGTCCAGACCACACGCATCCACTCGGCCGCCGGGCTGCCGCTGCCGGTGGGCTCGTTGGTCCGCACGCCGCCGTTCCGCGCCCCCCACCACGGTGCCTCCGCCGTGGCGCTCGTGGGCGGCGGCTCGGGCGCGCTGCGCCCGGGAGAGATCGAGCGCGGCGCACAACGGCGTGCTGTTCCTCGACGAGCTGGCCGAGTTCCCCGCCCATGTCGTCAACGCGCTCCGGCAGCCGCTGGAGGACGGCGTGGTGCGCGTGGCCCGGGCCGCCGCGTCGGCCACCATCCCCGCCCGGTTCCTGCTGGTCGCCGCCATGAACCCGTGCCCGTGCGGCGCGGGCGGCGGGCCCGGGTCGTGCCGGTGCACGGAGGGCCAGCGGCAGCGGTACCGACGCCGGCTCTCGGGGCCGCTGCTCGACCGCTTCGACTTGCGCGTCGAGGTCCGCCGGCCCAGCGTCGACGATCTCCTCGGCCACGAGCCGGGTGAGCCCACGGCGGCGGTGGCGGCGCGGGTCGCCGAGGCGCGTCGGATCGCGGGTCGCCGAGGCGTGCGGGTGAACGCCGAGCTGCCCGTGCGCCGCCTCGACGAGGTGGCACCGCTCTCGACCGACGCAACCGTCCTCCTCGAGGACGCACTGCGCTCCGGTCGGCTCTCGGCCCGCGGGCTCCACCGCGTGCGGCGGGTCGCCGCGCACGATCGCCGACCTCGACGGTGCGCCGCACAGCCTCTCCGCAGCCCACATCGCCGCGGCGTTGGGCCTGCGCACCGACCCCACGGCCACGGAGCCGGCGACCGCCGAGGTCCTACGGTGATCACCCCCGCCGAGCGCGGGTGCGCCGCGCTCCTGGCCGGGCTGCCCGGGGCCGGACCTCGCTGGCTCGTCACGGAGCTCGCGAAGGGGGGACCGGTGGCGGCGTGGGCCCGAGCGTGCGCGAGGGGCGCCGGTGACCGTTCGCTCGACCCGGAGGAGGTCGTCCGCCGCCACGACGCGACCGGCGTCCGGATCCTGCTCCGCGCCGACGCCGACTACCCGATGGTGCTGGCGGACGACCTGCTTCCCCCGCCCGTGCTGTTCGCGAGCGGTGCCCTCGCGATGCTCGACAGCCCACGCGTGGCGATCATCGGCACCCGCCGGTGCACGGGCGCGGGAGCCGCGGTGGCACGCGGGTTCGGGGCGCGACCTCACGGCCGCCGGCGTGGCGGTCGTGTCGGGTCTGGCCCTGGGCATCGACGGCGCGGCCCACCGCGGCTCGATCGACCACCTCGCCACGGACGCCGGTGCCGCACCGATCGGGGTCATCGGCTGCGGGCACGACCTGCCATACCCCGACCGTCACCGGGCGCTCTGGGCAGAGGTGGCCGCCCGAGGCGTGCTTCTCGGCGAGGCACCCCTCGGCGGCCGGCCCGTGGCGTGGCGCTTCCCGGCGCGCAACCGGATCATCGCGGCGCTGGCCGACATCGTCGTCGTGGTCGAGTCGCACGCGGTCGGCGGGTCGCTGCTCACCGTCCGCGAGGCCATCGACCGGGGCGTGGACGTGATGGCGGTCCCGGGGTCGGTCCGCAGCCCGGCTGCCGCGGGCGTCAACCAGCTGCTCGCCGAGGGCTGCCATCCGGTGCGAGACGCCGACGACGTCCTCGTCGCCCTCGGCATGGTGCCGGGCGGCCGCAGGAGCGGTCCGGACCCCCGCCCACCGCCGGACGCGAGCGAGCGCGAGGTGCTCGAGGCCTTCGACTGGGAGCCGGCCACGCTCGAGCACCTCGCGCTCCGCACCGGTCGCGCCGTGCCCGACCTCGCCCTCAGGCTGCACCGGCTCGAGACCGGCGGCTGGATCACCGCGCAGGGCCCCTGGTACGAGCGGGTGGGGGAGGCGTCGTGACGCCTGGCGGTACCCTCGGCGGATGGTCCCGCAGGCGTCGGGTTGGCACGAGGCCGAGTTCCTCGCCTCGCTCACCTCGGTGGGCCCGCGCACGATCGAGGCGTATGCGGGCGACCTCGCCGGGTTCGTCGAGTGGGCCGACCGCGGCGGCGTGGCCGGTCCGGCCGCCGTGGACCGCACCCTGCTGCGCCGGTACGTCGCCCACCTGGCCACGCGCCGGTACGCCCGCCGCTCGGTGGCCCGAAAGGTCTCGACGCTCCGCCGCTACTTCGGGTGGACGACGCGCACCGGGCGCTCCGCGGCCGATCCGTCGGCCGGTCTGTCCGCCCCGCGGGGCGAGGGACGCCTGCCTCACGTGCTGCACCAGGACGAGCTCAACCAGCTCCTCGACGATCCCCCCGCGCCGGTGCTCGAGGACCCTGCGTCGGTGCGGGCCCGCGACGATGCGGTGCTCGAGGTCCTCTACGGCAGTGGGCTCCGGGTGGCCGAGCTGTGCAGCCTCGACGTGGGCGACCTCGATCTCGACCGGGGTCGCGCCACGGTGTGGGGCAAGGGCGGCAAGCAGCGCACCGTGCCCCTCAGCGAGCCGTCGGTCGCCGCGCTGCGCGCCTGGCTGGCCGACGGCCGGGCGGAGCTGGCGACGGAGCAGTCGCCTCCCGAGGCGGTGTTCGTCAACCGGCGGGGCCGGCGCCTCACCCCGCGCGACGCGCGCCGGATCCTCGACCGCCGCGCGTCGCATCCGACGCATCCGCACGCGCTGCGCCACACCTTCGCCACGCACCTCCTCGACGGCGGCGCCGACCTGCGGGCCGTCCAGGAGCTGCTCGGCCACGCCGACCTGGCCACGACACAGCGGTACACCCACGTCAGCCGCGAGCGCCTGCGAGCGGTCTACGACGCGTCGCACCCCCGCGCCTAGCCCGATGGACGCACGGGGCGCGCCGCCCGACCTCGATCGGCTCTGGGCCGAGCACCAGCAGACGGCGGCGCAGGACGTCCGCGACCAGCTGATCGTGCACTACGCGCCGCTGGTGAAGTACGTGGCCGGCCGGGTGGCGTCGGGGCTCCCGCGCTCGGTGGAGCTCGCCGACCTCGTGTCCTACGGGATGCTCGGGCCTCATCGACGCGATCGCGAAGTTCGATCCCGAGCGCGGCTTCAAGTTCGAGACCTACGCGATCGCACGCATCAAGGGCAGCATGCTCGACGAGCTCCGATCCATCGACTGGGTGCCGCGGTCGGTGCGCACGAAGGCCCGCTCCCTCGAGCAGGCGCTGGCCGAGCTCCAGGCCAAGCTGCACCGCAGCCCCACGGAGGACGAGCTGGCCGCGCACCTCGGGTGCACGGGCGCGGAGCTGCAGGCGATGCTCGGGCAGGTGTCGTTCACCGGACTCGTCGCGCTCGACGACCTGCTCTCCACCGGTGACCGGGAAGGCGCGACGACGCTCGCCGACACCCTCGCCGACCACGGCCCCGGTCCGCTGGCCGCGTACGAGGTCACCGAGGTCCGCGAGCAGCTCGCCGCCGCCATCAAGAGCCTGCCCGAGCGGGAGCGCACCGTGCTCGGCCTCTACTACTACGAGAACCTCACGCTCGCGGACATCGGGTCGATCCTCGGTGTGACCGAGAGCCGGATCTGCCAGATCCACACCAAGGCGGTGCTCTCGCTGCGCGTGCAGCTCGCCGCCGCGGACCGCGAATCCGCGTAGCCCCCACCTGCTTCCCCCGGCCGCCCGGCACGCGTGTGCGCCTGCTCGAGGGAGTGCCATGTTCCACCCACCGTTGCGGTCGCGCCGCCGCGCACCGGCTCGTCCTGCCGTTCGCGATCGCCCTGCTGGGCGCCACCCTCGCCGGAGCCCCGACGGCGGGCGCCGAACCCGTGTCCCACGGACCCCGGTACCGCCCGCCCGTGGATGCCCCCGTCGTCGATCCCTTCCGCCCCCCGTCGACGCCATACGGACCAGGCAACCGCGGCCTCGAGTACGGGACCGATGCAGGGGTCGACGTGCGCGCGGCGGCGGCCGGAGTGGTCACGTTCGCGGGGCTGGTGGCGGGTTCCCGCCACGTCACCGTCCGCCACGCCGATGGGATCCGCACCACGGCCTCGTACCTCGACACGGTGACGGTGGTGGTCGGGCAAGAGGTGGCGCAGGGCCAGATCCTCGGCACCACCGTGGGACGGCTGCACTTCGAGCGCGCGGCGCGGCGACGGCTACCTCGATCCGGCGTCGCTGTTCGACGACGCGCCGCCGGTGGTGCGGCTCGTGCCGTTCGACCTCCCTCCCGGGGTCGGTCTCGGGGGCGAGCGCTCGGCCATCCGCCAGCTGCTCGGGCTCGGTGGTGACGCGCTGGACGTCGTGCAGGACGTGGCTGCCGCTGGAGGAGCGGCGGCGGCCTGGACGGGCGAGCAAGGCGGCCAGCTCGTGCGCACCGCGGCGCACTACGCCGTGCGCTTCGAGCCTCTGCTGTCGACCGTGCACACCGTCGTGGTGGTGGCCGACGTGCTCTCCACGGCCTACGGGATGGCCACGCGACCGTGCACGAAGGCGGGCCAGCCCGTGCTCGTCCCGACCGGCCGCCACATCGCGGTGCTGGTGGCCGGCCTCGGATCGACCAGCCGCACCGGTTCGGTCGACCGAGTCGACACCGACGCCCTCGGGTACGCGCCCGGCGACGTCCTGCGGTTCAGCTACGCCGGCGGCCGCACCCGCGATGCCACCGACGCGCTCGCCTCGGTTCCGGCCTCCGAGTACGAGGAGGCCGACACGCAGCAGGACCTGCGGCGCAGCGGGATGCGGCTCGCGGATCTGCTCGAGGAGGTGCTCGCCGCGGCGCCGGACGCCCAGGCCGACCTCATCGCCCACTCGCAGGGCGGCCTCGTGGCGCGGCTCGCACTCGTCGAGCTCGAGCGGCGGCACGGACGGGCGTGGCTCGACGGGATCGGCCTCCTGGCCACCATCGGCACGCCGCACCGCGGTGCCGACCTGGCCACCGGCCTCCACGCCGTCAACGCGAGCCCGGCCGGCCACCTCGTCCTCGACCGGGCCGTGCGCGGTGCCACCGGGCTCGACGCCGGCGCGCCGAACATCGCCCAGCTGGGCGAGACGTCGTCGCTGGTGCGCGAGCTCGCCCGGCACCCGGCCCCGGAGGGAGTGCCGTCGGTGTCGATCGCGGCACGGGGCGACCTCGTCGTGCCGGTGCCCCGAGCGCGGTTGGCGGGGGCGCCCGAGGTCATCGTGCCGCTCGTCGGTGCCTCCGCCCACTCGGCGCTGCCCGGTGACCCGCGCACCACGCGAGAGCTGGCGCTGGCCCGAGCCGGAGCGCCGCCGGGGTGCACCTCGCTGGCCGGGGCGCTGGCCGACCAGGCCGTGGGCGCGGCGATCGGCGAGGCCGAGGACGGCGTCGGCGCGGCCGGGAGCTGGCTCGCCGCCGGGTTCTCGCTGCCCACACTCCTCCGGTGAGCCCGGCGGGGGCCCGTTGGCCGTTGTCCACAGGGCACCGCTAGCATCGTCGGTCGGCCAGGCGACCGCCTGACCATCCGCAACACCCACTCACCCTGCACCCGGGCCATCCCGCGGTCGCTCCTCGGAGCGCCAGGCCCGGCGTCGGCACATCCCGCCGGCACAGCGAACCTCGGGAAGGAGCCCTCGTGGCCGTCGTCACCATGAAGCAGCTGCTGGAGGCAGGTGTCCACTTCGGGCACCAGACCCGGCGCTGGAACCCCAAGATGAAGCGCTTCATCTTCGGGGAGCGCAACGGCATCTACATCATCGATCTCCAGCAGACGCTGACGAGGATCGAGGATGCCTACACCTTCGTCCGCGACCTCGTGGCCGACGGCGGGACGATCCTCTTCATCGGCACGAAGAAGCAGGCCCAGGACCCGATCCAGTCCTTCGCCGAGAAGGTCGGCATGCCCTACATCAACCAGCGCTGGCTGGGCGGCATGCTCACGAACTTCGAGACCATCGGCAAGCGCGTCTCCAAGATGCAGGAGTACCGCCGCCAGCGGACTTCTGGCGAGTTCGACCTCATGCCCAAGAAGGAGGCCCTCCTCCTCACCCGCGAGCTCGAGAAGCTGGAGCGGAACCTCGGCGGCATCGCCCAGATGGACCGCCTGCCCGACGCCGTGTTCATCCTCGACACGAAGAAGGAGCACATCGGCGTCACCGAGGCCAACAAGCTCGGCATCCCGATCATCGCCGTGGTCGACACCAACTGCGACCCCGACGTCATCCAGTACGTGATCCCCGGCAACGACGACGCCATCCGCTCCGGCAACCTCATGTGCCGCGTCATCGCCGATGCCGTCGAGGAGGGGCGCTTCATCGCCTCCCGCCGCGGCAACGGCGCCGGCCCGGGTCCCGCGCCAGCGCCGCAGCGCAGCGAGGACGAGGAGGCCCAGGTGGCCGCCACCCAGGCCGAGGCCCGCCGCCAGGCGCTCCTCGCGCAGCAGGAGCGCGACGCCCGCCTGGCCGGGTCGCGCGACGCCGGCGCGCCCGCCGCGGCCGAGGCCACCGAGGCCGCGCCGCTGCCGATCCCGCCGCCGCCCCCCGCTCCCGCGCCTGCTCCCGCCGCCGCGGTCGAGGAGGCGGAGCCGGAGGCTGCCGCCCCCGAGCCCGGCGACGCGGGCTGAGCCTTCCCCCCGAACCAGAACGAGGAGCACACCGACATGCCCGTAACCGCCAAGGACGTGCAGGCCCTGCGCCAAGCCACCGGCGCCGGGATGATGGACGCCAAGAAGGCGCTCGAGGAGACCGACGGCGACTTCGACGCCGCCGGCAAGCTCCTGCGCGAGAAGGGCCTCGCCAAGTCCGTCGACCGGGGCGACCGCGAGAACACACAGGGCGCCGTGGGCGTCGGCTCCGCCGAGGGCGTGGCCGCCATCGTCGAGCTCAAGTGCGAGACCGACTTCGTGGCCAAGAGCGAGCAGTTCCTCCCCGTGCTCGACAAGCTCGTGGCCGCCGTGGTGGCCGACGGTGAGGGCGTGGTCGCGTCGTTCCAGGAGCAGGTCGACGACCTGAAGGTCACGCTCAAGGAGAACATCGAGGTCGGCCGCGTCTTCCGCGTCGACGTGGCGCCCGGCCAGGTCGTCGACACCTACCTGCACAAGCAGGAGGGGCGCGGCGTCAACGCGGTGATCGTCGTCCTCGACGGGGGCGACGAGGAGCTCGCCCACGAGGTCGCCGTGTCGGCCGCGTTCAGCAAGCCGCGGTGGCTGACCCGCGACGAGGTGCCGCAGGCCGACATCGACGAGGAGCGCTCGGTCGCCGAGGGCATCACGCGCGCCGAGGGCAAGCCGGAGCAGGCGATCCCCAAGATCGTCGAGGGCCGGCTCAACGGCTGGTTCAAGCAGCACGTGCTCCTCGAGCAGCCCTACGCCAAGGACGACAAGAAGTCGATCACCGAACTGCTCGGTGACGCCACGATCGCCCGCTTCGCCCAGGTGTACATCGGGTCTTGACCACACCCCGGTACCCGCGGATCCTGCTCAAGCTCTCCGGCGAGGCGTTCGCCGGGGACGACAACCCGATCGACGGCAAGATCGCCGAGTTCGTGGCGCAGGAGATCGTGGAGGCCCGGTCCGTCGGGGTCGAGGTGGCCGTCGTCGTCGGCGGCGGCAACATCTGGCGCGGCATGACCGGCGCGGGTGCGGGCATGGACCGCGCCCAGGCCGACTACATGGGCATGCTCGCCACGGTCATCAACTCCCTCGCGCTGCAGGACACGCTCGAGCGCCTCGGGCAGCCCACGCGCGTGCAGACCGCGATCCACATGGCACAGGTGGCCGAGCCGTACATCCGGCGCAAGGCCATCCGGCACCTCGACAAGGGGCGCGTCGTCATCTTCGCGGCGGGCACCGGCAACCCGTTCTTCACGACCGACACCGCCGCCGCGCTGCGGGCGGTGGAGATCGAGGCCGACGCGATGCTCCGCGGCACCCACTCCGGCGTCGACGGCCTCTACACCGACGACCCCCGCACCAACCCCGACGCCACGCTCATCCCGGAGGTCTCGTACCTCGACGTGCTCAACCGGGGCCTCAAGGCCATGGACTCCACCGCCATCACCCTGTGCATGGACAACGCCCTGCCGATCGTGATGTTCGACCTCCTCACCAAGGGCAACGTGAAGGCGATCCTCGAAGGCGAATCGATCGGTACTGTGGTCCGATGACCGACCGGAGCCGGCATGTGAGCGAGCTTGCGAGCGAACCAACGGTACAGGGCCAAGGTCGCCGCTTGCGGCGACCCGCTCATGGGGTACGACGTTCTGCGCGTAGGCCTCGCCCATGAGCAGTGAGCTGATCGCGCTCGTGCTCGAGGAAGCACGGGAGAAGATGCACAAGGCGGTCGAGCACGCCCGTGCCGAGTTCGGCTCGATCCGCACCGGCCGGGCCGCGCCCGCGCTCGTGGAGAAGCTCGTGGTGGACTACTACGGCAGCGAGGTGCCCCTCCAGCAGCTCGCCGGCTTCCAGGTCCCCGAGGCTCGCATGCTCATCATCAACCCCTACGACAAGGGCTCGCTGGGCGCCATCGAGAAGGCGATCCAGCACTCCGACCTCGGCCTCAACCCCAGCAACGACGGCCAGGTCATCCGACTCGCGTTCCCCCCGCTCACCGCCGAGCGCCGCAAGGAGCTCGTGAAGGTGGTCAAGCACATGGCCGAGGAGGGGCGGGTGTCCATCCGGAACCTCCGCCGCACCGCGCGCCACGAGCTCGACCAGCTCGCCGCCGACACCCCCGAGGACGACATCACCCGCGCCGAGAAGGAGCTCGACAAGCTCACCCACGCGCAGGAGGCGGAGATCGACAAGGCTCTCGAGCAGAAGGAACAGGAGCTGCTCGAGGTCTGACCGTCGCCGGGGCCCGAGCCCCGTCGGCGCACAGCCGAGGCAAGGGAGGTCCGCATGGACCACGAACGTCGATTCGACCGAGACGACCCGAGCGAACCCGTCGCGGAGGGTGTGCGCATCATCGGCGCGGAGGAGGCGGCCGAGGCCATCGAGCGCGGCGAGGTCGCCGAGCGCCGCGGCGATCACCTGCCCCGCTACGGCGACCGTCCCTCGTCGCTCCCACTCGAGGACGACGAGCGTCCGGTGCTCCGCTTCCCCCTCGGCTCCTCTGCGGACCCGTCCGACTTCGGGCGCGTGTCCGAGCCGATCTCCGAGCCCGTCGAGCTGCCGCACTGGACGCAGCCACCCACCGGCCAGGTGCCGCAGATCCTGCCCGACCAACCCCACGCGGAGCGTGACGACATGGAGGACTGGGCCAGCTTTGCCACGTCATCGCCGCGCTGGCGCGACGACGCCGGTGGCGGTGACGAGGGCTACGACGACCCGTGGTCGGGCGAGGAGCGCCTCGGCGCGCTCGACGACCGCGACCGTCCCACCCACGACGACTTCTTCTCCTTCGCCGACCTCGACGAACCCGTCGCGCCCGGGCGCTCCGTGTTCGCGGACGTCGAGGAGGACCCCGGCTACGGCGAGCCCGCCGGCGGGTGGGAGGACGCCCCCGGGTTCCTCGAGGAGCCCGACCCGTACGAGGAGCCGCCCACGCGGCGCATCGCCACCGGCCAGCGCGTCGGGCGCGCGCCCGGCGGCAGCCACCGCGCGCCGCGGGGCCCCGGCGGCGGGGGTGGCGGCGTCGACCGCGACCTCGGCCAGGCCGCCGTCGTCGGCGCGGCGTTCCTCGCCATCGCCGCGGTCATGTTCTGGATCGGCCCGTCGACCGCGCTGATCCTCGTCGTCGCCGTGATCGGCCTCGCCGTCGCCGAGCTGTACGGCGTGCTCCGTCAGGCCGGCTACCACCCGATCCCCTTCGCCGGCATCGCCGGGAGCGTGGGGTTGGTGATCGGCGCGTACCACTACGGCTACGAGGCATACCCGACCATCCTGTTCCTCACCACCGCGGTGTGCCTGCTCTGGTACCTCGTGGGGGCCGGCAGCGAAGCGCCCGTGATGAGCATCGGCGTCACGTTGCTCGGCGTGCTGTGGGTCGGCCTGTTCGGCTCGTTCGCCGCGCTCATGCTCGCGGTCCAGTTCGGTGAGCAGGACCAGGGCATCGGCATCCTCATGGCCGCGATCCTCGGGACCGTCGGGTACGACGTGGGCGGTCTCTTCGTCGGCCGCAGCGCCGGTCGTTCCCCGCTGTCGGCCGCCAGCCCGAACAAGACCTGGGAGGGCCTCGCGGGCGGGTGCGCGATCGCGTTCGTCCTCGTGGTGCTGCTCGGCGCCGTGTTCGGCCTCGGCTCGGTCGACTCCTTCGGCGACGGCGCCCTGGTGGGCCTCGCCGTGGCGGTGGCCGCGCCGCTCGGGGACCTGTGCCAGTCGCTCGTGAAGCGGGACCTCGGCGTCAAGGACACCGGCTCGATCCTCCCCGGTCACGGCGGCTTCCTCGACCGGTTCGACGGTCTGCTCTTCGTCCTCCCCGCCGTGTGGCTCGTCGCGGAGTACAAGGACTTCTTCCTCCGTTGAGCTGATGCCCCGGTAGGCCGCCAGTCGGGCCGGTCGTAGGCTTGGCCCGTGGCCACGACGACCGTCTCGATCGCGGGCTCCACCGGGTCGATCGGCACCCAGACCCTCGAGGTCGTGGGCGCGGAGCCCGACCGGTTCGAGGTCGTGGCCCTCGGCGCCGCCACGTCGGTCGACGCGCTGGCCGAGCAGGCGCAGCGCTGGGCGCCCAAGGTCGTGGCCATCGCCGACGCCGCGCAGGCGGGCCGGCTCGAGGCCGCCGTGCCCGCCGGCACCGAGGTGGTGGCAGGCCCCGACGCGCTGGCGGCCATCGCGGGCACCGCCGACGTGTGCGTGAACGGCGTCGTCGGGTTCGCGGGCCTCGGCGTCACGCTCGCCACCCTGGCGGCCGGGCGGCGGCTGGCGCTGGCCAACAAGGAGTCGCTCATCGCCGGAGGTCCCGTGGTGCGCCGGGCCCGCGTCGCCACCGGCGCCGGTGCGCTGATCCCCGTCGACAGCGAGCACTGCGCAGTCCACCAGTGCCTCCGGGCCCAGGATCCGGACGCGCAGGCGGGGGAGTGGATCCGGCGCATCGTGCTCACCGCGTCGGGCGGCCCCTTCCGCGGTCGCAGCCGCGCCTCGCTCGAGTCGGTCACCGTGGAGGAGGCCCTGGCCCACCCCACCTGGTCGATGGGCCCGAAGATCACCGTCGACTCGTCCACCCTCATGAACAAGGGCCTCGAGGTCATCGAGGCCCACGAGCTGTTCGGGGTGCCCTACGACCGCGTCGAGGTGGTGGTGCACCCGCAGTCCATCGTCCACTCGATGGTGGAGCTCACCGACGGCGCCACGATCGCCCAGCTGTCGATGCCCGACATGCGGCTTCCGATCGCATATGCGCTCGCCTACCCCGAGCGGATCGCCACGCCGTTCGGGTCCGTCGACTGGGCGACCGTCGGCTCGCTCGACTTCGAGGCCCCGGACCGCGAGGCCTTCCCCTGCCTCGACCTCGCCTACGCGGCCGGGCGGGCGGGGGAGACCGCCCCCGCATGGCTGAACGCGGCGAACGAGGAGGCCGTGGCGGCCTTCCTCGACCGCCGGATCCGCTGGATCTCCATCCCCGACGTACTCAAGGCGGTGCTGGACCGGCATGATGGTGGGACCGCACGCAGCGTCGACGACGTGATCGATGGCGACCGCCGGGCCCGCGACGTGGCTCGATCGGTCATCGCAGAGAGGTTCTCCGAGTGACCGACCAGCCCCTGACCGAGGTACCGCCGCACGACGGCCCGTCCGTCGACGGTCGTGGGCCCCGAGGCGAGGTGGCCACCGGCTGGTGGCGGCTCGCCCTCCTCGGCTCCGCCGTGGTGGCGCTGGGCCTGCTCGCCGGTCGCGGCTGGCTCCTCATCATCGGCGCTCTGTTCGTGATGATCTTCCTGCACGAGCTCGGGCACTTCGCCACCGCCAAGTGGACGGGCATGAAGGTCACCGAGTTCTTCATCGGCATCGGCCCCAAGCTCTGGTCGTTCCGCCGCGGGGAGACCGAGTACGGCGTGAAGCTCATCCCGCTCGTCGCGTACGTGCGGATCATCGGGATGAACAACCTCGACGAGTGCCCACCCGAGGACGAGCCCCGCACCTACCGGCAGCAGTCGTTCCCGCGGCGCATGCTCGTGATCTCGGCCGGCTCGATGATGCACTTCGCCCAGGCGCTCGTGCTGTTCTTCGTGGTGTTCTCCATCCTCGGCGTCCCCGGCGACACCGACCTGGCCCAGAAGTTCGGCGGGCAACGGCCCGACTGGGGCATCAGCGCCCTGCGCGACGAGGGCGCCGCCGCGGCCGCGGGCATCGAGGTCGGCGACCACCTCGTGTCGATCGACGGCCACCGCCTCGGCGACATGGACGACGTCGGGCCGCTCGTGCGCGACCGCGCCGGCGACGAGCTCGTCGTGGAGGTCGAGCGCGACGGGCAGCTCCTGGCGATCCCGGTCGACGTCGGCACCCGCCCCGGCACGGCGAACGAGGGGTTCCTCGGCGTCGAGATGCGCTACGAGCACCTCGACCAGCTCCCGTCGGTGACCACCGGGCCCGTCGACGGGATCGTCCGGTCCGGCCAGCAGACCGCGGACTGGATGTGGCAGACCACCAAGAGCCTCGGCATGTTCTTCACCGGCGGCCTGGGCGACTTCGCCGAGCGCGTCGTCGACGGCAGCCGGGGCGACAGCCCGGCGGTCGGCACCAGCTCGTCCGGGCAGTCCGAGCCCGAGGCCGACGGCGACCGGGCCGTGTCGATCTACGGCGTGGCCCGCATCGGCGCCGACATGAGCGAGGACGGCATGGCGGAGTTCCTGCTGCTGCTGGCCGTCGTCAACATCTCGATCGGCGTGCTCAACCTGTTCCCCCTGCTGCCGCTCGACGGCGGGCACGCCGCCATCGCCATCTACGAGCGCATCCGCTCGATCGGCGGCCGGCGCCACATGGCCGACGTGTCCCGGCTCCTGCCGCTCACCTACGCCTTCGTCTTCCTCCTCGGCCTCATCATGGTGTCGTCGCTGTACCTCGACATCGTCGACCCCATCGGGGTCTGACCGGGCTGGTGCGCGGCTGATGGACATCGGCGAGTCGTCCTTCCCGCGCCGGATCACGCGCCAGGTGCACGTGGGCAAGGTGCCCGTCGGCGGCGGTGCGCCGATCACCGTGCAGTCGATGACGATCACCAAGACGGCCGACGTCGAGGGCACGCTCCAGCAGATCTACGCCCTCGCCGCGGCCGGCGCCGACATCGTGCGCTGCACCTGCAACGAGGTGGAGGCGGCCGAGGGCCTCGCCCGCATCGTGCCCCGCTCACCCGTGCCGATCGTGGCGGACATCCACCACCAGTACCGGATGGCGCTGGCCGCCCTCGACGCCGGCGTGCACTGCCTGCGGCTGAACCCGGGCAACATCCGCAAGCCCGAGCACATCAAGATCGTCGCCCAGGAGTGCAAGGACCGGGGCATCCCGATCCGCATCGGGGTGAACGGCGGGAGCCTCGACCCGAAGCTCTACGAGAAGCACGGCGGCCGCGTCACCCCCGAGGCGATGGTGGAGAGCGCGGAGCTCGAGCTGGCCTACTTCCGCGAGGTCGGCTTCGAGGACGTGAAGATCTCCGTGAAGGCGTCGTCGGTGCCGCTGATGGTCGAGGCGTACCGGCTCCTGGCCGACGCGGTCGACCACCCGCTGCACCTCGGGGTCACCGAGGCGGGTCCGCCGCCCGTCGGGGTCATCAAGGCCACCGCCGGCATGGCCACGCTCCTGGCCGAGGGCATCGGCGACACGATCCGCTACAGCCTCACCGCCGACCCGGTGGAGGAGGCCCGGGCCGGCCGCCAGCTGCTCGAGGTGCTGGGCCTGCGCGAGCGCAAGAACATCGACCTGATCGCCTGCCCCTCCTGCGGCCGCGCCGAGATCGACGTGATCGCGGTGGCCAACGAGGCCATGGCCGCCTTCGGTGAGCGGGAGCTCCCCCTCCAGGTGGCGGTCATGGGCTGCGTGGTCAACGGGCCCGGCGAGGCCCGCGACGCGGACCTCGGGATCGCGGCGGGCAACAAGCGCGGCCATCTGTTCGTAAAGGGCCGCAACGTGGCCGTGGTGCCGGAGGCCGAGATGGTCTCCACCCTCGTGGAGTGGGCCGAGTTCATCCACGAGCACGGGGTCGAGGCGGCCGTGGCCCGGGTCGACACGGCCAAGGCCGAGCGGGAGGCGGAGAAGGACCGCGCTGCGCTCCTGGCTGAGAAGGGCGACGACGCCAACGCCAGCGAGCAGCGCGTGGAACTCATCCACAAGCACCTGGACGAGCAGCCCTAGCATCGACCCGCCATGGCCAAGCAGCCCATCGTCACCCCGCAGGCCGACGACTTCCCGCGCTGGTACCAGGACGTGGTGGCCAAGGCCGAGCTGGCCGACAACGGCCCGGCCCGGGGCACGATGGTCATCCGGCCCTACGGGTACTCGCTGTGGGAGCGGATGCAGGCCGAGGTCGACCTGCGCATCAAGGCGGCGGGCGCCGACAACCTGTACTTCCCGCTGCTGATCCCCCAGAGCTACCTGACGCGCGAGGCCGAGCACGTCGAGGGGTTCAGCCCCGAGCTGGCGGTGGTCACCCACGCGGGCGGCAAGGAGCTCGACGAGCCGCTCGTGGTCCGCCCCACCAGCGAGACGGTGATCGGCGAGTACATGGCCAAGTGGGTGCAGAGCTACCGCGACCTGCCGCTGCTGCTCAACCAGTGGGCCAACGTCGTGCGCTGGGAGCTGCGGCCGCGGGTGTTCCTGCGCACCACCGAGTTCCTCTGGCAGGAGGGCCACACGGCGCACGCCACCGCGGAGGATGCGGCGGCCTACGCCGAGCGGATCCTGCGCGAGGTGTACACGGACTTCATGGTCGACGTGCTCGCGATGCCGGTGATCGCCGGTCGCAAGACCGCCGCCGAGCGCTTCCCCGGCGCGGTCAACACGCTCACCGTCGAGGCCATGATGGGTGACGGCAAGGCGCTGCAGATGGGCACCAGCCACGACCTCGGGGCGAACTTCGCGAAGGTCTTCGAGATCACCTACCTGGACGACCAGGGCGATGCCCAGCTCTGCCACACCACGTCCTGGGGCGTCACCACCCGGATGGTCGGCGGGCTGATCATGGCACACGGCGACGACGCCGGGCTCGTGGTGCCCCCGCGGCTGGCGCCGCTGCAGGTGGTCGTGCTGCTCGTGCGCGACGAGGACGGCGCCGGCGAGGTGGCCGGGCGCCTGGCCGAGGAGCTGCGGGCCGCCGGGTTGCGCGTGCGCCTCGACGCGCAGGTGGCCACGAGCTTCGGGCGCCGCGCCGTCGACTGGGAGCTCAAGGGCGTGCCGGTGCGCGTGCTCGTCGGTCCGCGGGACCTGGCCGAGGGCAACGTCGGCCTCGTGCGCCGCGACACCGGCGAGGAGCGCACGATCACCGTCGGCGAGGTGGCCAGGACCGTGCCGGTCCTCCTCGACGAGGTCCAGGCCGCGATGCTCGCGACCGCCACCCGCCGGCGCGACGAGCGCACCGTGGACGTGGGCTCGCTCGACGAGGCCGCCGAGGCGGCCAAGCTCGGCTTCGCCCGGCTGCCGTGGGCCCTGCTCGCCGACGGCGGCGAGGCCAGGCTGGCCCAGGACGCCGTGTCGGTGCGCTGCCTCCAGCGTCCCGACGGCAGCCTGCCGGCCTCCGAGGACGAGCCGGACCTCGTCGCCACGGTCGCCCGCAGCTACTGAGCGGCCCGCCTCCGACCGGCGGCCCCAGGGACGGGACTGGTATACTTCGCCCCCTGTTCGATCGTTTCGAGTTCTTGGAACGGCGTGGGCTCCGGCCCACGCCGTTGCTCTGTCCGCCGAGAGGAGGTGGTGTCGATGTCGACCGCGCTGCGCGTGGAGCACCTCGTCACGCCCCTGCTCGAGGACGTGGGTCTGGAGCTGTACGACCTGGAGCTGGCCGGTGGGGTCCTCCGGGTCCTGGTCGACCGTGAGGGCGGCGCCGACATCGACGCGCTGTCCGAGGTCGCCCGCCGGCTGTCCCGGGCGCTCGACGAGCACGACCCGATCGACGGCCGCTACACGCTCGAGGTGAGCACCCCGGGGCTCGAGCGGCCCCTGCGCACCGCCGCCCACTTTCGGGGCGCGCTGGGCTCGGTCGTGAAGGTCAAGACGCATCCGGGCGCCGAGGGAGAGCGCCGGGTCGAGGGCACCGTGACCGAGGTCGGGGACGACCACGTCACGGTCACCACCGCCGACGGGGAGCCCCGCACCCTGCGCCTCGACGAGATCGAGCGGGCCCGCACGGTGTTCGTGTGGGGCCCCGCGGAGCACGAGCCGAAGAGGAAGAAGGGGTCATGAGCAACTTGGACATGGGCGAGGCGCTGGCGGCACTCGCGCAGGACAAGGGGATCTCGGTCGACACGCTGCTGGGCGCCCTCGCGGATGCCCTCGAGTCCGCTTACAAGCGCATGCCCGGCGCCCACGAGTACGCCTGGGTCACCATCGACCCCGACACGTTCGACATCCGTGTGTTCGCCCAGGAGATCGACGAGGACGGCGAGCCCTACGGGCCCGAGATCGACGCGACGCCGGACGACTTCGGCCGCATCGCCGCGATGACCGCCCGCCAGGTGATGACGCAGCGGATCCGCGAGGCGGAGCGCGAGCTCAAGTACGAGGAGTACGCGGGCCGCGAGGGCGACATCGTCACCGGGATCATCCAGCAGACCGACAGCCGGTACACGCTGCTCGACCTCGGGCGGGTGGAGGCGCTCCTGCCGCAGGCCGAGCAGGTGCCCTACGAGCGGCCCACCCCGAACACGCGCCTCAAGGCGTACATCGTCGAGGTGCGGCGCACGTCGAAGGGGCCGCAGATCGTCGTGTCCCGCACGCACCCGGGGCTCATCCTCGAGCTGTTCAAGCTGGAGGTCCCCGAGATCGCCGACGGCGTGGTGGAGCTGCGGGCCTGCGCGCGCGAGCCCGGGCACCGCACGAAGATCGCGGTGTGGTCCAACGACCAGAACGTCGACCCGGTCGGCGCGTGCGTCGGCGCACGCGGCGCGCGGGTGCGCCAGGTC
The DNA here is from genome assembly GCA_963806205.1 of uncultured Microthrixaceae bacterium. Taxonomy (GTDB): domain Bacteria; phylum Actinomycetota; class Acidimicrobiia; order Acidimicrobiales; family VFJN01; genus VFJN01. The sequence continues at coordinate 173,772 of CAWDXF010000003.1, read as the reverse complement.
GTGAACGAGCTCAACGGCGAGAAGATCGACATCGTCCCGTTCTCGGAGGACCCGTACGACTTCGTGATGAAGGCCCTCTCACCCGCGGGGTGAAGGAGGTCCGGATCGACGTCGACACGGGCACCGCGACGGTGATCGTCCCGGACTTCCAGCTCTCGCTCGCCATCGGCAAGGAGGGCCAGAACGCGCGCCTCGCGGCGCGGCTCACCGGCTGGCGCGTCGACATCAAGAGCGAGACGCAGCTGGCCGACGAGGAGGCCTACCAGGGCGAGGAGTGGGCCCAGGGCGAGTGGGTCGTGGACGCCGAGACCGGCGAGCAGGTGTGGGTGCCCGCCGAGGGCGGCGAGAGCATCTCCGCCGAGGAGTGGGCCGCGGAGCCGTCCGACGAGGAAGCGGGCGAGGAGACCCCGGCCGACGAGACGCCGGTCGCGGACGAGGCTGTCGCGGACGAGCCCCCGGCTGCGGAGGCCGCGCCCGAGGACGACTCGCCCGCGCCCGAGGACGACTCGCCCCCCCGAGGCGCGCCCGAGGACGCGCCCGCGGTCGGGGCGACCGAGGGGGAGGAGGGGTAGCGGACCCCGTCCGCACCTGCGTGGGCTGCCGGCGCCGGGCGCCGGCCCACGAGCTGGTGCGGGTGGCCCGGCACCACGACGGATCGCTCCAGGTGGCCCGTACACTCGCCGGACGGGGTGCCTGGCTGTGCGCCGGGTCGCTCCCGTGCCTCGAGGCCGCCCTGCGCACCAGGGGCCTCGACCGTGCGCTCCGGGGGCGCTGAGCAGGCCGAAGGGCCGAAATCGTGCCGTCCGGCGGGTTCGTGCGAGGATGGACGGCCCGCAAAACCACCGAAGACGACCACCAGGAAGGGCTGGAACAGGGAACTTGGCAGGCAAGAAGCGCGTGCACGAGCTCGCCAAGGAGCTCGGCCTCACGAACAAGGAGACGCTCGACCTCTGCGAGTCGTTGGGGATCGGCGTCAAGACGCACTCCTCGAGCATCGAGGAGGCGCAGGCCGACCGCGTCCGTCGCAAGGCGGAGCGCGAGGGCCTGATCCGTGAGGTGCAGCCGGAGGAGCCCAAGCCGGAGAAGCCCGCGAAGAAGGCCGCTGCCGCTACCCCCGCTCCCGCCCCTGCGCCCGCCCCGGAGCCGGCGCCCGCACCGGTGGCCGAGCCTGCTCCCGTGGTGGCCCCCGAGCCCGAGACCACGCCGGCCCCGCCGCCGCGGCCCGCAGCTCCTGCCCGCGTGGTCACGTCGAGCGGCAGCGAGCGCCCCCTCCTGCCGCGGCGCGTCGAAGAGGAGCCGGCCCGCCCCGCCGCGGCCGCGCCCCGTCCGGCGCCCGCGCCGCCGCCCCCGGCTCCGCCGGCGCAGGCGCCGACGCCCGAGGTCGAGGCGCCCGCCGCGCGCGCTGACGTCCCGGCCGCGGAGGCCGACGCACCGGCCGAGACCGTCGACGAGTCGAGCGTGTCCGACGGTCCGGCGCCGCCCCTGCGCTCGGGGAGCGGCAAGCCCATCCCGCCGCCGCCCGGCATGGGCGGGCGCGGGCCCGGGCAGCCGCGCGGCCCGATGGGTCGCGCCATCCCGCCGCCGCCCGGTCGCCGGGTCGGCGGTCCGCCGCCCGGTGCGCCCATCGGCGGGCGTCCCGCGGGTGGTGGCTTCACGTCCGGCCGCCCCGGCGGTGGCCCGGGTGGTCCGGGTGGTCCCGGCGGCGGTCCGGGAGGCGGCCCTGGTGGCGGCCCCGGTGGTCGTCCCGGCGGTGGTCGTGGCGGTCCGCAGCAGCGCCCGCCGCGGCGCAAGGGTGGTCGCCGGCGCCGGAGCCGCGAAGAGCTCCAGCCGATGGACCTCCCGACCTACACGCCCAAGGAGGCTCCGGTCCCCGAGGGCGACGTGGTGGTCGAGCGGTCGTCGACGCCCCAAGACCTCGGCCCGCGGCTGAACCGCACCGCGGCCGACGTCGTGCGCTTCCTCATGCAGATGGGCGAGATGGTCACGGCCACGCAGTCGCTGAGCGACGACCAGATCGAGCTGTTCGCGGCCGAGATCGGCGCGTCCATCCGCCTCGTCGACCCCGGCGAGGAGCAGGAGGTCGAGCTGCAGAAGGTGCTCGCCATGGAGGACTTCGACGACGACGAGGAGGGCGCCGAGCCCCGCCCGCCGATCATCACGGTGATGGGCCACGTCGACCACGGCAAGACGAAGCTGCTCGACAGCATCCGCGACGCCAACGTCGTGGCCGGCGAGGCCGGTGGCATCACCCAGGCCATCGGCGCCTACCAGGCCGTCAAGAACGACCGCCTCATCACCTTCATCGACACGCCGGGCCACGAGGCGTTCACCGCCATGCGCGCCCGCGGCGCCGAGGCCACCGACATCGTCGTGCTGGTCGTGGCCGCCGACGACGGCGTGATGCCGCAGACGATCGAGGCGCTCAACCACGCCAAGGCGTCGGGGGCCCCGATCGTGGTGGCCATCAACAAGATCGACCGCGAGCAGGCCCAGCCCGACCGCGTGAAGCAGCAGCTGTCCGAGCAGGGCCTCATCCCGCAGGACTGGGGCGGCGACGTCGAGATGATCCCCGTGTCGGCGCTGACCGGCGAGGGCGTCGACGACCTGCTCGAGACCCTCCTCCTCGTCGCCGACGTCGAGGACCTCCGCGCCAACCCCGAGGGTCGTGCCGCCGGCGTCGTGCTGGAGTCGCACCTCGACATCGGCCGGGGCCCCGTGGCCACGATCCTCGTGCAGCGTGGCACCGTGAAGGTCGGCGAGCCGCTCGTGGCCGGCCCGGCCTGGGGTCGCGTCCGCGCGCTGATCGACCACCTCGGCGAGCAGGTCAAGGAGGCCGGGCCGTCGATGCCCGTCCAGGTCCTCGGCCTCAACGACGTCGCCGACGCCGGCGATCCCTTCGTGGTCGCCCCGGACGAGAAGACCGCCCGGTCCGTCGCCGAGACCCGTGAGCACTGGCACCGCGTCGCCAACCTCGGACGCGAGGCCGCGGTCGCGGGCGGGGCGCGCCTGGAGGACATCTTCGAGCAGATCCAGCGCGGCGACGTCGCCACGCTCAACCTCGTGCTCAAGGCCGACACCACCGGCTCGCTCGAGGCCCTCACCGAGAGCCTCCGCAAGCTCGAGCGCGACGAGGTGAAGCTGGCCTTCGTGCACCGCGCCGTCGGCGGCATCACCCAGCAGGACGTGCAGCTGGCCGCCACCTCGGGCGCCACGATCATCGGCTTCAACGTCCGGCCCGACCGCAAGGCCCGCGAGCTCGCCACCCTCGAAGAGGTCGAGGTCCGCAACTACGAGATCATCTACCAGGTCCTCGAGGACATCGAGAGCGCCATGGTCGGCATGCTCGCCCCCGAGGTCGAGGAGGTGGTCACCGGCGAGGCGGAGGTGCGGGAGATCTTCTCGGTGCCCCGCGTCGGCAAGGTGGCCGGCTGCTACGTCCTCAGCGGCACGATCACCCGCGGATCCAAGGTCCGCTTCCTCCGCGACGGCACGATCATCTGGAAGGGCGCGATCAGCTCCCTGCGCCGCTTCAAGGACGACGTGCGCGAGGTGCAGAGCGGCTTCGAGTGCGGCATCGGCCTCACCGACTTCCAGGACCTCAAGCAGGGCGACATCATCGAGACCTACGAGGAGCGCGAGATCCCGAGGAGCTAGCGGTGGCGACATGACCAGGCGCACCCGATCCAACGGCACGGCGCGGGACTATCCCCGGACCGCCCGCCTCAACCGGCTCTTCCAGGAGATCCTCGCCGAGGAGCTCGAGCGCAGCGACGACGACCGGCTCGAGCTGGTCACGATCACCGCGGTCGAGTGCGACTCGGCCCTGGTGCGCGCCGTGGTGCTCTACGACAACCCCGGCGGCGCGGACGACGACGAGGACGTGCTCGAGGCCCTCGCCGAGGCGCGCATCCGCCTCCAGACCGCGATCGCCCGCCAGGCCCGCGTGAAGCGCACCCCCGAGCTCGTGTTCCGGCCCGACGACGTGCTGCGCGGTGCCGCCCGGCTCGAAGAGGTGCTGCGGGACCTGCGCGACGAGGAGTGATGGCGGCCGCTGGCGGCGAGGGGCCGCACGGCCTGGCGGTGGTCGACAAGGCGGCGGGGTGGACGAGCCACGACGTGGTGGCCAAGGCGCGCGGCCAGCTCGGCACGCGCAAGGTGGGCCACTCGGGCACGCTCGACCCCGACGCCACGGGCGTGCTCCTGCTGGGCGTGGGCAAGGTCACAAGGCTGCTCAAGTACCTGGGCTACCCGGAGAAGCGGTACACGGGCACGGTCGTGCTCGGCACTGCGACCTCCACCCTGGACGCGTCGGGTGACGTGACGGCCACGTGGGACATGGGCTCGGTCGAGCTCGCCGCGGTGCAGGAGGTTGCGGGCACCCTCACGGGCGACATCCTCCAGGTGCCGCCGATGGTGTCGGCCGTGCAGGTGGGCGGCAAGCGGTTGCACCAGCTCGCGCGCGAAGGCGTCGAGGTCGACCGGACGCCCCGCCCGGTGACGGTGCACTCCTTCGAGGTCGGCCCGCCGATCGGGCCCGGGCGGTACCCGATCGAGGTCACGTGCTCCTCGGGCACCTACATCCGCGCCCTGGCCGCGGACGTCGGCACCCTCCTCGGCGGCGGCGCGCACCTCGCGGACCTGCGCCGCACGGCGATCGGCACGTTCACCGCGGAGGAGGGCGTTCCGATCGAGACGCTCGGCCCCGAGCACCTCCACACGCCGGCCGACGCGATGCGCCACCTGCGATCCGTCACGATCGAGGGCGACCTCGTGACCGCGGTCGGCCACGGCAAGGCGATCGGGCTCGACGCGCTCGGCGCGACCGGGCTCGGACCCTGGGCCGTGCTGTCGACCGAAGGCGAGCTGCTCGCGGTGTACGAGCCGCACCGCACCGGCACGGCCAAGCCGTCGGTTGTGCTCGCCGCCGCAGGCCGGACCTAACCTCCCGCCATGGAGGTCCTGCACGACGTCGGCGCCGCAGCGCGGCCCGACGAGTCGAGCGTGGTGACCATCGGCGCGTTCGACGGGGTCCACCTCGGGCACCAGGCCGTGATCGCCGAGGTGCGCCGCCGCGCCGACGAGACGGGCAGCACCCCGACGGTGGTCACGTTCGACCGCCACCCCGCCTCGGTCGTGCGGCCGGCGACAGCCCCGCGCCTGCTCACCGACCTCGACCAGAAGCTCGAGCTGCTCGAGGCCACCGGTGTCGAGCGTTGCCTGGTCATCAGCTTCGACGAGGCCCGCTCCAAGGAGCCCGCCGAGGACTTCGTGCACGAGGTGCTCGTCGACGCGCTCGGCGCCCGCCTGGTGATCGTGGGCGAGGACTTCCACTTCGGCTACCAGCGCAAGGGCGACGTGGCCCTGCTGCGGGCCATGGGCGCGGACCACGGCTTCGAGGTCGAGGGCATCGAGCTGGTCACGCCGCCCGGGCTCGGCGAGCGGGCATCGTCCACCGCGATCCGCCACGCGCTGGTCGAAGGTGACCTCGATCGCGCCGCGGCGATGCTGGGTCGCCCGCACGAGGTGCGCGGCATCGTCGCCCGCGGCGACCAACGCGGGCGCGAGCTCGGCTTCCCCACGGCCAACGTGTCCGTGCCCGGGGACATCCTGCTCCCGGCCGACGGCATCTACGCCGGCTGGTTCCAGCGGGCCGACGGCACCGTCTGGCCCGCCGCGCTCTCGCTGGGCCGCAGGCCGACGTTCTACGCCGAGTCGCACGTGAGCCTGCTCGAGGCCCACCTGCTCGACTTCGACGACGACCTGTACGACGAGGCCGTCGCGCGTCCGCTTCGTCGCGTTCCTCCGCGGTGAGGAGCGGTTCAACTCCGTCGAGGAATTGGTCGAACAGATCGGACGTGACTGCGAGTCGGCCAGAGCCCGCCTCAGCGCCTGAACCCGGGCTGACGCCCATGTCAGGAACGGGGTTCCGCGTCGGCCACAATGACGGCGTGACGCTCGGCGACGGGTGGGACCCGATCGAGGTGCGACGGGAGGACGACGACGAGGCCGCGCCCGAGCTGGCGCCCGTGCGCCACCTCGCCGTCTCCTCCGAGCCCATCATCGGCCCGGGCCTGGAGCCCGACGAGGAGCTGGAGGTCACCCTCCCGCGGCTGGCCCGCCACGAGGTGACGCTGCCCGACGGCCACCAGGTCGGCGTGGCCGTGTGCGGTCGGGGCGTGCCGCTGGTCGTGGTCCACGGCTTCTCCGCGGAGGGGATCCTCTACGCGCAGACGCTGTCGCGCCTCGTCGACCTCGGCTTCAAGGTGATCGCCGTCGACACCGCCGGCCACGGCGGCACGCTCGGCCTGCCGACCGACGCGCACACCATGGCGAGCTACGCCGAGCTGCTCGGACGTGTGCTCGACCACCTCGGCGTGCGCGAGGCCGTGCTGGCCGGGCACTCGATGGGTGGCCGCCTCGTCACCGAGCTCGCCGCGAACGATCCCCGCCGGGCCATCGGCGTGATCCTGCTCGACGCCATCGTCGGCGACCCGTGGGACCGGCTCGTGAACGTGGCCCGTGTCTTCCCGCCGATCCTCGTGGGGATCGGCGCGACGCTCGTGGTCGACACGCTGAGCACGGTGCCGTGGTTCCAGGACCCGCGGCAGGCCGCCAAGCTCGGCAGCCTCGTGGCGCCGACGATGCTCGGCCACGTGCGCCGGCCGTGGCGTCTGCTCGGCCCTGCCGCGTCGATCCTGCGCAGCCCCGGCACCCGGTGGATGCTCGACAACCTCCGCCGCGAGCGGGTGCCCGTCTTCGTGATCCACGGCGACCGCGACTTCGCGGTGCCCTTCGCCACGGCCAAGTCGGCCGCCCGCCGCGGCGGGGTGACCTCGTGGTCGTGCGCAAGGCCACGCACTCCTGGCTCCTCAAGGATCCGGAGACGTTGCCGGCGGTGCTGCTGGCGCTCATGAAGGGCCGTCTCGGCACGGCGGTGCTCCGGGCCAAGATCAAGCGGGGCGTCGACCCGTCCGAGGCCACCGAGGACGAGGTCGAGGCCGCGCTGTACGAGCCGGGGGCCCTCGTGCTCGAGCTGACCCCGCGGCAGCGCCACCACGACACCGAGGACCTCCACCGCCCGCCGCGCTACCGCTGGCGGCTGCTGCCGGCCCGGGATCCCACCGACTGACCGGACCGACGCCGGCTGACCCCTCCACGTCGAGGGAGCCCGCTGGTAGCGTTCTCGGCTCCCATGGATGCCCAGCCCGCCCCCGAGCTCTCGCTGCTGGAGCTCATCCGCGCGGACATCGAGGCGACGACGCACCAGAACTACCGCCTGATCTCGCCGGGCAAGTTCTGGGGACGGGCCCTCGCCAAGCTCCTGACCAGCCCCAGCGTCCGCGTCCGTGATCATGTACCGGATCGCCCACGAGCTCACGCGACGGGGGCACCTCTCCGCGGGGTTCCTCCTGCGGGCCCGGGGGATCCGGGTGTCGGGGGCCGAGATCAACCCGTACGCCGTCATCGGGCCCGGGCTCTACCTCGCCCACTCGGTCGGCGTGGGCATCGGATCGCACGTGACCATCGGCCGCAACTGCCGCATGTACCTCGGCGCTGTGGTCGGTCCCCACGCCACGGGCACCGACGAGGTGCGGTTCACCACCATCGGCGACGACGTCACGATCGGCACCCACGCCGTGGTGCTGGCCGGCGTGAAGATCGGCGACGGGGCCGTGATCGGCGCCAACGCCGTGGTCATGCGGGACGTGGAGCCCTACACGGTGGTCTCCGCCTCGCCGGCCAAGGTCGTCGGGCAGGTCACGGACCGGCGGGATTGAGGGATTGAGGGCCCCCGGAGGCGGGCTGGTACCCTTGCAAGATCCCTGAAACGGGGATCTGCGCCTCGGAGCCGTCCAACGCCCGAGGGGCTGGGCCACAGACCCACCTCCGAGAACGGAGCCACCCACCCATGTCCGAGAAGATCGACAAGGCCAAGGCCGGGATCATCGGGAGCACCGCCTCCACGACACCGACACCGGCTCGCCCGAGGTGCAGATCGCCCTCCTCACGGAGCGGATCAACCACCTCAACGATCACCTGCAGAAGCACAAGAAGGACCACCACAGCCGGCGCGGCCTGCTGATGCTGGTCGGCCAGCGCCGGCGGCTCCTCGACTACGTCCGCAACAACGACGTCGAGCGGTACCGCACGATCATCGCCAAGATGGGCCTGCGCCGCTGAACAACTGAATCATCAAACGGCGGCAGCCTTGGTCAGCTGCCAGTTGAGGATCCCCGGGCGCCGTCCGGTGGTCGCCAACTGGGAACTGGCCTTCGCCGCCCTATCCGGCAGAACCGGGAGGATCCCGGGCCGGCGAAGGAGACAAACATGGCGGAAGCCATCATCGTGTCGGGGCAGATCTCCGGCACCACCAAGACCCTCTCGTTCGAGACGGGCAAGCTCGCGTTCCAGTCGCAGGGCGCCGTGGTCGCGAAGATCGCGGGCACCGAGGCGCTCGTCACGGCCAACGCGGCCAAGGGCGTGCGGGAGGGCATGGACTTCTTCCCCCTCACCGTCGACGTCGAGGAGCGCATGTACGCCGCCGGGCGGATCCCCGGCAGCTTCTTCCGCCGGGAGGGCCGTCCCACCGACGCCGCCGTCCTGGCCTGCCGTCTGATCGACCGGCCGCTGCGCCCGTCGTTCGCCGACGGCTTCCGGAACGAGACCCAGGTCGTCGTGACCGTCATGGGCTCGGACCGCGAGAACCCCTACGACGTGCTCGCCATCAACGGCGCGTCCGCCGCGCTGTCGATCTCCGGCATCCCGTTCCACGGCCCGATCGGCGCGGTGCGCATCGCCTACAGCCAAGAGGGCACCTGGGTGCCCCACCCCACCTTCGAGGAGGTGGAGGAGTCCACCTTCGAGCTGATCGTGGCCGGCCGGGGCGTCGGTGACGACGTCGCCATCATGATGGTCGAGGCCGGTGGCACCGAGAAGGCGTGGGACCACTACGAGAACGGCGCCCCCAAGGTGACCGAAGCGGTCATCGCCGACGGGCTCGAGGCCTGCAAGGTCTGGATCAAGGAGTCGATCGAGCTCCAGAAGCAGCTCGTCGCCCAGGTCGAGGCCACCCGCGGGATCACCCCGTTGCCCTTCGAGCCGCAGCTCGACTACCAGCCCGAGGTCTACTCCAGGGTCGAAGCCCTCATCGGTGACGACCTGGGCGCGGCCGGCACGATCGCCGGCAAGGCCGAGCGTGGCGCCGCCACCGACGCCGCCATCGCCAAGGCCCTCGAGGCCCTCGGCGAGGAGCTCGCCGGTCGCGAGAAGGAGATCAAGGAGGCGGCTCGGAGCGTGCAGAAGTCGCGCATCCGTGCCCGCACCGTGAACGAGGGGATCCGCATCGACGGCCGGGGACCGGCCGACCTGCGCACCGTCACCTCCGAGGTCGGCGTGCTCGCCGCCGCGCACGGCACGGGCCTGTTCCAGCGGGGCGAGACCCAGGTGCTCAGCGCGCTGACCCTGGGCATGCCGAAGATGGACCAGCTGCTCGACAACCTGGGCGACAAGCCCAAGAAGCGCTACATGCACCACTACAACATGCCGCCCCACGCCAACGGCGAGACGGGTCGCGTGGGCAGCCCGAAGCGACGCGAGATCGGCCACGGCCTCCTCGCCGAGCGGGCGCTGCTGCCGGTCGTGCCGTCGCTCGAGGAGTGGGCCTACACGCTGCGAGTCGTGTCCGAGGTGCTGAGCTCCAACGGCTCGACGTCGATGGGCTCGGTCTGCGGTTCGACCCTCGCGCTGATGGACGGCGGCGTGCCGATCAAGGCGCCCGTGGCCGGCATCGCGATGGGCCTGATCTACGACGGCGGCAAGTACACGACGCTGACCGACATCCTCGGCACCGAGGACGCCTTCGGCGACATGGACTTCAAGGTCGCCGGCACGCGGGACTTCGTGACCGCGCTGCAGCTCGACACGAAGATCGACGGCCTCCCCGCCGACGTGCTCGCGCAGGCGCTCCAGCAGGCCAAGGAGGCCCGCCTGGAGATCCTCGACGTGATGGCCAAGGCCATCTCCGAGCCGCGGGCCGAGGTGGGCGAGACCGCCCCGAAGGTCGTCAGCTTCGAGATCCCGATCGACAAGATCGGCGAGGTCATCGGCCCCAAGGGCAAGGTCATCAACGCCATCCAGGCCGAGACCGGCGCCGACATCTCGGTCGACGACGACGGGATGATGGGCACGGTCACGATCGGCAGCGTCGACAAGGGCGCGATCGACGAGGCCGAGCGCCAGATCAAGCTGATCCTCAACCCGCCGACCGCCGACGTCGGCGCCGTGTACCCGGGCCGCGTCGTCAACATCACCAAGTTCGGCGCGTTCGTGAACATCCTCCCCGGCCGTGACGGCCTGCTCCACATCAGCAAGATCGGTGGGGGAAAGCGCATCGACAGGGTCGAGGACGTGTTCAGCCTGGGCGACGAGGTCGAGGTGAAGGTCGACGACGTCGACCCCAACGGCAAGGTGTCGCTCAGCCTGGCCTCCGCCGTCGAGATCCCCGACAGCGCCGTCTCGTCCGGCGGCGGTGGCGGCGGTGGCCGAGACCGTGATCGTGGCGACCGCGGTGACCGTGGGCGCAGCCGCGACGAGCGTCCCCGCGAGGACAGCGCTGGCGGCAACGACCGCGAGACCGTCTCCTTCGAGGAGGCCTTCGACGCCGAGGCGCGGAGCAGTTCGGCGACCTCGGTCCCTCCGGGGGCGAGGCCGGTGGCGGCCGCGGCGGCGAGCGTCGCGGCGGTCGCGGTCGCCGGTAGCACGCGTTGACCGACTCGCTCGACCCGGGCATCGAGCAGTCCGAGCTTCCGAACGGCCTCCGCATCGTCACCGAGACGATGCCGGAGGCACGCTCGGTCACGCTCGGCGCCTGGGTGCGGGTCGGCGGGCGAGACGAGCCGGAGCACCTGGCCGGCGCGTCGCACTTCCTCGAGCACCTGCTGTTCAAGGGCACCGCAGAGCGGAGCGCGCGCCAGATCGCGGAGGCCGTCGACGCCGTCGGCGGCGAGATGAACGCCTTCACCGCCCGCGAGCACACGGCCTACTACGCACGGCTCCCGCACCAGGAGCTCGAGCTCGGCGTGTGCCTGCTGGGGGAGGTGCTCACCGAGCCCGCGCTGCGACCGGTGGACATCGACGCGGAGCGCCAGGTGATCGTCGAGGAGATCCTCATGAACCTCGACGCGCCCGAGGACCGTGCCCACACGCTCCTGGCCCGGGCCCTCTTCCCCGACCACCCCCTCGGCCGTGATGTGCTCGGGGAGATGCCCGTCATCGAAGCGCTGGGGCGCGACGAGATCGAGGGCTTCTTCGGCACCTGGTACCGCCCGGCCACGATGGTGCTCGTGGCCGCCGGGCGGCTGGACCACACCGCCGTGGTGGCCGCCGCCGAGTCGGCGTTCGCGTCGATGGAGGGGGGCGTGCTCCCCGAGCGGGTCGCGCCAGCACCGGCGACCGACGCCGTCGTGGTCGACGAGGACGACACCGAGCAGGCCCACCTGTGCCTCGGCTGGCGGGCACTCGACGTCGACGACGACGACCGCTGGGCGATGGCGGTGGCCAACCAGGTGCTGGGCGGCGGCATGGCCAGCCGGCTCTTCCAGGAGGTGCGCGAAGAGCGGGGCCTGGCCTACGCCGTGTACTCGCACCCGAGCTCCTACAGCGACGCGGGCAGCCTCACGATCTACTGCGGCACCGCGCCGAAGCGGGCGCCGGAGACGCTCCGGGTGATCGAGGGCGTGGTCCGCGACCTCCTGGCCGACGGCGTGACCGACGGCGAGCTGGCCGTGGCCACGGGCTACCTGGAGGGCTCGCTGCTCCTCGGCCTCGAGGACAGCGGCGGCCGCATGGGCCGCCTCGGCCGAGGGCTGGTGCAGCGGGGCGAACCGACGTCGGTCGACGAGCAGCTGGCCGGCATCCGCGCCGTGGACGCCGCGGCCGTGCACCGAGTCCTGCGGCGCGTCTTCGAGGGCCCACGGGCCCTGGCCGCCGTCGGGCCCTTCGACGCGGCCACGCTGGCCTAGACACCCCGGCCGAACGCCCTGGCGTGATCGCCACCCGTCTGCCCTAGCCTCCCCGGCCATGATCCGGGTCGGGGTGTTCGGAGCGGCGGGCCGCATGGGCTCGACCGTGTGCGAGGCGGTCCTCGGCGACCCCGACCTCGAGCTGGTCGCGGCCGTCGACCCGCTCCACGCCGGGCTCGACCTCCGCCACGCGGCGCGGGTCGACAGCGACCTGCCGGTGGTCCCGGATGCGTCGGCGCTCCTCGATGCCCGTGCCGAGGTGGTCGTGGACTTCACCCACCTGGGCGCGGCCCGCGACAACCTCGAGGTCGTCGCAGAGCACGGCATCCACGCCGTGGTCGGCACGACGGGCTTCACCGAGGAGGACCTGGCCCACTGCCGCGAGGTGTTCACCCGCAGCAGCTGCCTCATCGTCCCGAACTTCGCGATCGGGGCCGTGCTCATGATGCGGTTCGCCGAGCTGGCGGCACCCTGGTTCGAGACGGCCGAGATCATCGAGCTGCACCACGACCAGAAGGTCGACGCGCCCTCGGGCACGGCGCTGCTCACGGCCGAGCGCATGGCGGCCGCGTCCAGTGCCTGGGCCGAGGACCCGACCAAGACCGAGGTCGTCGCCGGCGCGCGCGGCGCCAAGGGGCCGGCCGGCATCCCCGTGCACTCGGTGCGCCTGCGGGGGATGGTGGCCCACCAGGAGGTGCTGCTCGGCACGACCGGGCAGACCCTGTCGATCCGCCACGACAGCTACGACCGCAACAGCTTCATGCCCGGCGTGCTGCTGGCCGTGCACCACGTGGCGGAGCGCCCGGGCGTGACCGTCGGCCTCGACGCGCTGCTGTTCGAGTCGTAGCGCGGCGGACACCTAGCGCGCCGGGTGCCACCGCTGCGAGCACGGTCTTCGCTACCTTCGTCGGCGATGCGCACCCCGTCGGTCACCTACGTGCGCCACGCGATGCCGCAGACCGACGACGGCGCCGACCCGTCGACGTGGCACCTGGGAGAGGAGGGCACCCGCCTCGCGGGTCGCCTGGCCGGGCGGCTGGAGGTCGCATCGAGCACGCCTCGCATCGGCGCGCTCGTGTCGAGCACCGAGCCGAAGGCGATCGAGACGGCCACGGCGATCGCCGCCCACTGGAAGGCCGAGGTCGTGACGGACGACCGTCTCCGCGAGGTGACCCGCCCCTGGGTGGGCGACGGCTACCGATCGGTGGCCCACCGCTACCTCCGCGGCGAGGTGCCGGCCGGCTGGGAGACGCACGAGGACGTGGCCGCCCGCACCGGCGCGGCAGTCCACGCGGCGCGGGCGTCGGCTGGGGAGGGACCGGTGGTGATCGTGTCGCACGGCCTGGCCCTCTCCGTGCACCTGGGCGCCCTGCTGGGCGGTGACTTCGACCGCGACGCCTTCTGGCGCAGCCTGGCGTTCCCCGACGCGTGGACCCTCGACGAGGCCGGCACGCTGCACCGCCCTCTCGTGGGCATCGGCCCGCCCAGCCCCTAGCCGGGATCTCGGCCCTCGGCGGGCTCGTCGGCGTCGATCCCCGCGTCCTCATCGGCCAGCTCCTCGAGCTCCTCGAGGCCGGCGCCGCCGCCCCGCAGCTCGCCGATCAGGAACACGACCGCGAGCCCGATGGTGACGACGAGGAGCGGCCCGCGGTGGTCGCCGATCCAGCCGAGCACGTCGTCGAGCGGCTCCTCGAAGGTCTCGCCGAGGCGGCGGATCAGGTAGAGGCGGGCGAGCGTGCCGACGAGGTTGGTGGCGAAGAACCCGACCACGCTCATGCCCGCGGCGCCGGCGAAGAGGCACACCCACTGGTTGGGGGCGACGAACACGACCGGGTACACGGCCTTCTTGAACCCGGCCTCGAGCTGGCGGAGCGTGTTCCCGAGCGTCTTGGTGCGCCGCTCCATCCACACCATCGCCCGGTCGCCGTACCAGTGGCCGAGGAGGAAGAAGATCGGGTCGCCGACGAGCAGGCGGGCCGTGCCGACCAGGTAGTAGCTCCAGGTGTCGAGCTGGTTGGTGGTCAGGGCGAGGTGCCGGTTCTGCGCGTTGAGCGCGAGGAGCACGAGCGGGTGCTTGTCGACGAGCTCGGGGGCGAGGGCGGTCCCGACGTTGGACGCGACGATCAGCACCACGATGGGCACGGTCAGGAGGGCGAGCGTCCTCCGGCCGTGCTGGTGCTGCTCGGTCGCCACGGCCGCCGAGTCTGGCATCTCCTACAGTGACCGCCACGACGGCACCATCAAGGAGGCGCCCCCATGCAGGGCCTCATGCAGGACGTCCCGCTCACCCTCCCGCACTTCTTCGGGCGAGCGGAGCACCTCTTCTTCGACAAGGAGCTCGTGACCTCCAGTGCCACGGGCATCGAGCGCACGACCTACGGGGAGTGGGCGGCGCGGACCCGGCGCCTCATGGGCGCCCTCGACGACCTCGGGATCAGCGACCAGGGGCGGGTGGCCACCTTCGCCTGGAACACGGCCCGCCACCTGGAGCTGTACTTCGGCGCCCCCTGCTCGAACCGGGTGCTGCACACGCTGAACATCCGGCTCTTCCCCGAGCAGCTCGTCTACGTCGCCAACCACGCCGAGGACGAGGTCATCTTCGTGGACCGGTCGCTCCTCGGGCTGCTCTGGCCGCTGGTCGACCAGCTCACGACCGTGCGCCACTTCGTGGTGATGGACGACGGCAAGGGCGACGTGCCCAGCCCCGACGGTGGCCGGCCGATCCACGACTACGAGGACCTGCTGGCGGCGGCCGACCCGGTCACCGACCTGCGGGTCGACGACGAGGACCAGGCCGCGTCGATGTGCTACACGAGCGGCACCACGGGCAACCCCAAGGGCGTCGTCTACTCGCACCGGTCGACCTACCTGCACACCCTGGGCGCGATGACGACCGACGGCCTGGGGGTGCGGGAGTCGGACATCATCCTCCCGGTGGTGCCGATGTTCCACGCAAACGTGTGGGGCCTCGCCCACGCCGCGGTGGCGGCCGGGGCCTCCCTGGTGATGCCCGGGCCCGACCTGTCGCCGCCGGCCATCGCCACGCTCATCGAGCAGGAGAAGGTCACCATCGCGGCCGGCGTGCCGACGATCTGGATGGGCGTGCTGCCGGAGCTGAAGGGCCGGGACACCTCGGCCCTGCGGGCCATCCCGTGTGGCGGGTCGGCGGTGCCGCGCGCGCTGTCGGAGGCCTACCGCGAGCAGACCGGCCTGCCGATCCTGCAGGCGTGGGGCATGACCGAGACGAGCCCGATCGCTTCGGTGGGCCGCATCAAGTCCACGCTCGACGCGGTCCTCGACGACGATGGCCGTGCCGACCTGCGCACCACGGTGGGCCAGGTGTCCGTGTGCGTCGACGCCCGGATCGTGCGCCCGGGCAGCACCGAGGCGCTGCCGTGGGACGGCGAGAGCTCCGGGGAGCTGCAGGTGCAGGGCCCGTGGATCGCGGCGGCGTACTACAACGACGACCGCTCGCCCGACTCGTTCACCGAGGACGGGTGGCTCAAGACCGGTGACGTGGCCGTGATCGACCAGCACGGGTACATCCGCCTCGTCGACCGCACCAAGGACGTCATCAAGTCCGGCGGCGAGTGGATCTCCTCGGTCGACCTCGAGAACGAGCTGATGGGCCATCCGAAGGTGGCCGAGGCGGCCGTCATCGGCGTGCCCCACCCGAAGTGGGCCGAGCGCCCGCTGGCCTGCGTGGTGGTGAAGCCCGGCGAGGAGCTCACCAAGGAGGAGGTCATCGCCTTCCTCGAGCCCCGCGTCGCCAAGTGGTGGCTGCCCGATGACGTGGCCTTCGTCGACGAGATCCCCAAGACCAGCGTCGGCAAGTTCTCCAAGAAGGACCTGCGCGACAAGTTCGAGGGCTACCAGCTCCCCACCGCGTAGCCACCGGCCGCGCACCCCCGGTCCGTCCGACAGCGCGAGGGGACTGCTACTTTCCCGTATCGTGCCGGCGACCGAGGGCCAGGAAGTCGACGAGACGGCCGAGCCTCCGTGGGACGCGCGCCTCCGCGCCGAGCTCGTGGAAGCCGCGGCGCGCCTGCTCGCTAGCGATCCGGCAGCGAGAAGTGCGGGTTCTCGATCAGGCCGATCAGGTTGCCGCCGGGCTCGACCACCGCTCCGGTCTTGATGCCCTCGCCGACCTCGCTGACCGGGTCGCGGACGGTGGCGCCGGCGGCGACCAGCGACGCGACCGCGGCGTCGGCGTCGGGGACGCCCCAGTAGGTGATGACGCCGGGCGGGGCGTCGGGGAGCAGGCCGAGCTCGTAGCCGCCCACCTCGAAGCCCACGTAGAAGGGCTCGTCGAAGTACGGGCCGAAGCCGAGGACCTCCGTGAACCAGGCCTTGGCGGCGGGCAGGTCGGTGACCGGGTAGATGACGGTGCGGAGTCCGAGGAACATGCCCTTCACCGTATGCAGGGCCTACGACACCTCCTCCCGATCGCCACGGCCACGGTCCATCCGCGACCTACCCTCGACGCGTGTCCTGGCGGTTCGCGCATACCCCGAGGTGGCTGGTCCGCCACGTGCTGGTGGCCGTGCTCGTGGTCGTGATGGTGAACTTGGGCTTCTGGCAGCTGCGCCGACTCGACGAGAAGCGCGACCACAAGGCACTCGTCGAGGCGCGGCAGGAGCAGCCCGCCGCACCTGCGGACGAGCTGCTCGCGAACGCCACCGACCCGCACGACCCGGAGGTGGAGGCCGTCGTCTACCGCACGGCCACGGCGACGGGCGAGTACCTCGACGGCGCCACCGTCATCGTGGAGAACCGCACCTACAACGGTGCCTCGGGCGGCTGGATCCTCACGCCGCTCGACCTCGGCGGCGGACGGGCGCTGCTCGTCAACCGCGGCTTCATCGGGTTCAACCGCGAGGGGCGGATCGAGGCACCGCCGGCCCCGACGGGCAGCGTGGAGGTCGAGGGCATGCTGTTCCCCTCCCAGGAGCGCCAGAGCTTCGGCGCGCGCGATCCGGAGGACGGCACGCTCGCCGTGCTCGCTCGCGTCGACCTCGTGCGCATCGACGCGCAGCTCGACGAGCGACTGCTGCCGGCCTACCTCCAGCTGACCGCGAGCGACCCGACCGAGCCGCCGACGGCGGAGGGCGCGCCGCAGCTCGTGGCCCTCGGGCCGCCCGGGGTGTCCGAGGGGCCGCACCTCGGCTACGCCGTGCAGTGGTTCATCTTCTCGACCATCGCCCTGGGCGGCTACGGGCTCATCCTGCGCCGCCAGGCGATCGACGAGGCCAAGCAGACGGTGGCTGCCTGACCGTGCCGGCCGACGACGTCCGCGAGCGGATCCTGCAGGCGACCTACGACTGCGTGGCTCGGGTCGGGCTGGCCAAGACCACGATGGAGGACATCGCCCGTCAGGCGCAGCTCTCGCGGGCCACCCTGTACCGCGCCTTCCCGGGCGGTCGCGACGAGGTGGTCGACGCGGCGGTCACCTCGGAGGTCGGCCGCTTCTTCCGGCGCGTCGGCGAGGCGATCCACCCCGAGGAGCTCGACGCGGTGACCGTGCTCGAGCAGGGCCTGCTCGCGGCGCGGGACTCCCTCGAGCACCACGAGCTCCTGCAACGGCTCCTGCGCGACGAGGCCGACCAGCTCCTGCCGTCCCTCGCCACGGTGATGCCGCTCGTGCGGACGGCGCTGGCCGACTGGTTCCGCCCCTGGCTGGAGGCCGCCGAGCTCCGACCCGGCGTGGACCCCGCGGAGGCGGCCGACCTGGTCGCCCGGATGGCCCTGTCCCACATCGGCTCGGCCGGCCGCTGGGACCTCGGCGACCCCGCCGAGGTCCGCCGCCTGGTCCGCGGCCAGCTCCTGGCGGGGGTCCTGGCCGACCCCTGACCCCGACCCCACGAGTTCTGGCCCGATCTCGTCGACTCCTGCGGTCGATCCGATCCGGGCCAGAACCCGTGGAGTGTGACCGATGACCCGGCGGAGGTCGTTGACGCTGAGACAGATGTGTTCTTACTGTCTCAGTGATGGTTACCAGCGCGCTCATCGATCGGTCGGCCCCCGCCGCCACGGTCGAAGGCCCGCGTCGCCGATGCCCTGCTCGAGTGCGTGAGCCGGTGGGGGATCGCCAAGACCACGGTCGACGACATCGCCCGCACGGCCGGCATCTCCCGGGCCACCCTCTACCGGGCCTTTCCCGGCGGCAAGGAGCTGGTCTTCGAGGCCGTCGTGCGCCAGGAGACGGCCCGCTTCTTCGCCACGGTGACCGCCCGCCTCGACCAGGCCGCCAGCGTCGAGGACGCCGCCGTGATCGGCATGACCGAGGCCGCGCGGTTCCTCACCCAGCACGACGCGCTCCGCTATCTGCTGGCCCACGAGCCCGAGCGCGTGCTGCCCACCTTCGCCTTCCACCGCCTCGACGGCGCACTGGCCATCGCCACCGTCGCCACCGCGCCGCACCTGCGCCGCTTCGTCGCCGACGACGAGGCCGCGGCCGAGGGTGCCGAGTGGGTGGTGCGCCTCGTCCTGTCCTACGCCATCGACCCGGCGCCGACGCTCGACCTCACCGACGAGGCCGACGTGCGCCGCTTCGTCCGCACCTATGTCCTGCCCGCGGTGACCGCCGCCGCCATCCCCCCCGAGGAGCCCTGACATGTCGACCAACGAGCAGATCATCGGCCGCGAGGACGTCAACGACCTCGAAGCCATCCTGGGCATCACCAACACCGACGTCGACGAGGTGATCCACGCGGTGAAGGACAACGCCGAGGCCATCTTCACCTGGGACTACGAGAAGGGGCAGCGCCCCGCGCTCAACCGCCTCTACGAGAAGGCCAAGACGTCCATGTGGAACGGGGAGACCGACCTGCCGTGGGAGACCGAGGTCGACCAGGAGGCCGTCGTCGCCAACAACGCGCTCGCGCAGGGCGGGTTCGAGTCCGGCATCGACGTCAGCGGCACCCCGCTCGAGAAGTGGGACGTGGCCGAGTGGCTGGAGTTCGGCGTCGAGAGCCAGAACTGGATGCTGAGCCAGTTCATGCACGGCGAGCAGGGCGCCCTGATCTGCACGGCCAAGATCGTCGAGACGGTGCCGTGGATCGACGCCAAGTACTACGCGTCGACCCAGGTCATGGACGAGGCCCGGCACGTCGAGGTGTTCGCCAAGTACCTCGACGACAAGCTCTCCGGGCACTACCCGATCAACGCCCACCTGAAGATGCTGCTCGACGACATCGTCAACGACAGCCGCTGGGACATGACCTACCTCGGCATGCAGATCATGGTCGAGGGCCTGGCGCTGGCCGCCTTCGGCTTCATGCACCAGATGACGACCGAGCCGCTCCTCAAGCAGCTGCTCCGCTACGTGATGAGCGACGAGGCCCGCCACGTGGCCTTCGGCGTGCTGTCGCTGAAGGAGTACTACACGGAGCTGTCCGACGCCGAGATGCTCGAGCGCCAGGAGTTCGCCTTCGAGGCCGCCGTGCGCATGCGCGACCGGTTCCTCCAGCAGGAGGTGTGGGCCAAGATGGGCATCGACCCGAAGCTGGCCGCGGGCCTCGTGCTCCAGGCCCCGCAGCGCCAGCTCTTCCAGAGCATGCTCTTCTCGAAGATCGTGCCGAACTGCAAGAAGCTCGGCCTGCTCGACCGCAACGACCACTGGCTCCGGGGCAAGTTCACCGAGCTCGGCGTCATCCAGTTCGAGGACTGGGCCGACACCGGCGAGGAGTACGAGATGTTCCAGCTCGCGGCAGGTGAGATCGCCTCGTAGGCCCGGTTCTGCCGCCGGATCCGGCGGGCACCCCGAGTAGGGTCCGAGGACGATGAGCACGTCCTCCGACCTCCGCACCGTCGTGCTCCACGGCCTCCGCCTGAAGGGTTTCGCCGACGCGGCCGCCATCGCGGAGGCCGTCGGTCTGGGCGAGGCCGACGCCAAGCCGGAGCTCGACCAGCTGGTCGGCGACGGCCTCGCGACCTACCGCGACGGGCGCCTGTCGGGCTTCACGCTCACCCCGGCCGGGCGGGAGGCGCACGCCCGGCTCCTGGCCGAGCAGCTCGAGGCGAGCGGCCGGCGCGCCGACGTGCAGGCGGCCTACGAGCGCTTCCTCGGCATCAACCAGGACCTCCTGACGATCTGCACGGCATGGCAGCTGCGCGAGGTCGGTGGCGAGCAGGTCCTGAACGATCACACCGACCCGGCCCACGACGCCGCGGTGATCGGCCGCCTGGCCGACCTCCACGCCGCCGTCGCCCCGATCTGCGCCGACCTGGGCGCCGCGCTCGACCGGTTCGCCGGGTACGGCCCCCGCCTGGCCGGCGCCCTGGGCAAGGTGCAGGGCGGCGACGTCGACTGGTTCACCAAGCCGATGATCCCCAGCTACCACACCGTGTGGTTCGAGCTGCACGAGGACCTGCTCTCCACGCTCGGCATCGAGCGCTCCTCGGAGGGGACGGGCTGATGGGCGCGGCCCGCTTCGGGCGCGTGCTCACGGCGATGGTCACGCCCTTCACCGAGACGGGCGATCTCGACCTCGACGGCGCCGCGACCCTGGCCCGCTGGCTCGTGGCCCACGGCAGCGAGGGGCTCGTGGTCACGGGCACCACCGGCGAGGCTCCCACCCTCACCGACGACGAGGACGTGGAGGTGTGGACCGCGGTGCGGGCGGCGGTCGACGTGCCGCTCCTCTTCGGGGCCGGCACGAACGACACGCGGCACACCGTCGAGCTCGTGCAGCGGGCCGCGGGGTGCGGCGCCGACGGCCTCCTCATCGTGGCGCCGTACTACAACAAGCCGTCGCAGGCCGGCTTCGAGGCGCACTACCGCGCCGTTGCCGCCGCGACCGACCTTCCTCTCGTGCATGTACGACATCCCCGGGCGCACCGGCCGCAAGGTGTCGACCGAGCTGCATCGTGCGCCTGGCCAACGACCTGCCGACGCTCGTCGGGCTGAAGGACGCGGCCGGCGACCCCTCGGAGACGGCGCGGGTGATCGCCGGCGCCCCGCTTGACTTCGACGTCTGGTCCGGCGACGACGCGATGACGCTGCCGCTGCTGGCGGTCGGCGCGGTCGGTGTGATCGGCACGTCCACCCACTGGTGCGGGCCCGATCATGGCCGAGCTGGTGGCCGCCTTCGAGAAGGGCGACCACGACCGGGCGCGCGAGCTCAACGCGTCGCTGTTCGAGTCGTACTGGTACGAGTCCCGCGAGATCGCGCAGTTCGCGCAGTGCGTGAAGGTGGCCCTGCGCTGCCTCGGGCTGCCGAGCGGGCCCTGCCGGCTGCCGATCGGTCCCGAACCCGGCGGGCTCGAGGCCGAGGCGCGGGCGATGCTCGACCGGCTGGGCGTCAGCGCGTAGTGGCCGCGCCCGTCACCATCACCTTCCTCGGTGGCCTCGGGGAGATCGGTCGCAACTGCATGGTCCTCGAGTGCGAGGACCAGCTCCTGCTCCTCGACTGCGGGCTGATGTTCCCCGACCTCGAGATGCTCGGCATCGACCTCGTGCTGCCCGACTTCACCTGGCTGCGCGACAACGGCGACCGCGTCATCGGATGCATCGCCACCCACGGCCACGAGGACCACGTCGGCGGTCTCTCGTACCTGCTCCGCGAGCTGTCGTTCCCGATCTACGGGTCGCCGCTCACGCTCGGCCTCGCCCGCAACCGCATCGAGGAGGCCGGCCTCCTCGACCGGACCGACCTGGTCCCCGTCAGCGACGGCGAGCGCCGCAAGATCGGCCCGTTCGACGTCGAGTTCATCCCCGTCACCCACTCGGTGCCCCACGGCTTCGCCACCGCCTTCCACACGCCCCAGGGCGTGATCCTGCACACCGGCGACTGGAAGCTCGACCTCACCCCGGTCGACGGGCGCCTCACCGACCTGGCCCGCATGGGCGCCATCGCCTGCGACACCGGCGTGCGCCTCCTGATGGGCGACTCCACCAACGCCGACAGCCACGGGCACTCACGCAGCGAACGCAGCGTCGGCGCCGTGCTCTACGACCTGTTCCACGAGCACGAGGGCCGGCGCATCGTCATCGCGTGCTTCGCCAGCCACATCCACCGCGTGCAGCAGATCTCCGACGCGGCCATCGCCTTCGGCCGCAAGGTCACCACCATCGGCATGTCGATGAAGAAGAACGTGCGGCTGGCCCGGGAGATGGGGCTCCTGCACATCCCCGAGTCGGCCCTCGTCGACATCGAGGACATCGGCGACCTCGCCGACGCGGACATCTGCGTGATCTCGACGGGCAGCCAGGGCGAGCCGATGTCGGCCCTCACCCGCATGGCGAGCCGCGAGAACCGCTGGCTCGAGATCGGCCCGAGCGACACCGTGATCCTCAGCTCGCACCCGATCCCGGGCAACGAGATGAGCGTCACCAAGGTCATCGACGGGCTCGTGCGGCTCGGCGCCCAGGTCGTGCACTCCGGCATCGAGGACGTGCACGCCACCGGCCACGCCAAGCAGGAGGAGATCAAGACACTCCTGTCCATCGTGGAGCCGCAGTGGTTCGTGCCGGTGCACGGCGAGTACCGCCACCTCGCCGCCCACGCCGCGCTGGCCCGCACGATGGGCGTGGCCGACGAGCGCACCCTCGTGTGCGAGGACGGCGACCAGCTCACCATCGACGACGACGGCGTGCGGGTGTCGGGCCAGGTGCCCGCCGGGTACCTCTACGTCGACGGCATCGTCGGCGACGTCGGCCAGGGCGTGCTGCGCGACCGCCGGGTGCTGGCCGACGAGGGCGTCGTGGTCGTGGTCGTGACCGTGGCCCTCGCGGACGGGGCGATCCTCACCGGCCCCGAGGTGATCACCCGCGGCTGGGTCTACGTGCCCGAGGCCGAGGAGCTGCTCGACGAGTGCGCCGCGGTGGTCGGCCAGGCGGTGAAGGAGGCGTTCGCCGAGACGACGCCCGACATCGAGACGCTGCAGCGCGTGGTCCGCCGGGCGGCCGGCAAGTTCGTGAGCGAGCGGACGCGGCGCAAGCCGATGATCGTCCCCGTCGTGATGGAGGCCTAGCGCCCCTCGCTAGGCGTGGCCGAGGACGGGGTGGGGCACGTACGGCTCCTCCAGCCGCGCCACCTCCTCGTCGGTGAGCTCCAGCGCGTCGGCGGCCACTGCGTCCTCGATGTGGTGCGGCTTGGTGGCGCCGACGATCGGCGCGGTGATCCCGGGCTTGCCCTGGACCCACGCGAGCGCCACCTGTGCGGGCGGCACCCCGCGGGCGGCCGCCACCTCCGCGGTGCGGTCGACGACGTCGAAGTCCGTCGACTGCTCGTAGAGGCCCTTGCCGAACTCGTCGCTCCCGGCGCGCGCCGTGAGCTCCTGCCCGTCACGGGTGCGGTTGCCGGTGAGGACGCCACGGGCGAGCGGGCTCCACGGGATCACGCCCACGCCCTGGTCGATGCACAGCGGGATCATCTCCCGCTCCTCCTCCCGGTAGATGAGGTTGTAGTGCGGTTGCATCGAGACGAAGCCGGTCCAGCCGTTGCGCTCGGCCACGTGCTGGGCCTTGGAGAGCTGCCAGGCGAACATGCTGCTGGCGCCGATGAAGCGGGCCTTGCCCGCCTTCACCACGTCGTGCAGCGCCTCCATCGTCTCCTCGATCGGCGTGTGCCGGTCCCACCGGTGGATCTGGTACAGGTCGACGTGGTCCATCCCGAGGCGCGTGAGGGACGCGTCGATCGCCGACAGGATGTGCTTGCGGCCGAGGCCCCGCTCGTTCTGGCCCTGGCCCATCGGCATGAACACCTTCGTGGCCACGACCATCTCGTCGCGGGTGAGGTACTTCGGCAGGATCTTGCCGGTGGCCACCTCGCTGGCACCTGCCGAATAGGTGTCGGCCGTGTCGAAGAACGTGACGCCGCCCTCCACCGCGGCCCGCACGAGGGGCTCGGCGGCGTCCTCGTCGAGCACCCAGGGCCGGTCCGAGCCGTTCCCGTAGCTCATCATCCCGAGGCACACCCGCGAGACGCGGAGGCCGGTCCTACCGAGGTTCGTGTAGCGCATCCCCGCAGTGTGCCGGGAATGATGGGTGGGTGCCCGAGCTGCCCGAGGTCGAGACCGTCCGGCGGCAGCTCGCGCCGCTTGTGGTGGGCCGCCGGATCGCGGCCGCCTGGGGTCATCCGTCGGCCAAGTTCGTGCGGGCGGCCGAGGCCGCCGGTCCCGCGATCGACGACGTGCGCCGCCGCGGCAAGTACCTGCTCCTCGGCCTCGACGACGGCCGGGAGCTGGTGGTCCACCTCGGCATGACCGGCCAGCTCCGGCTGCGCGTCGACGGCGAGGACCCCTACGTGCGGGCGTGGTGGGCGCTCGACGACGACGCGGTGCTGGAGCTCCGCGACGTGCGCCGCTTCGGGCGCGTGGGCGTGGTGCCGGCGGGGGAGTACGCGTCGCTGCCGACGCTCGCCGCCCAGGGGCCCGAGCCGTGGGACCCGCTGCTCGACGACGGCGGGCTCTGGCGGGCGCTGCGCCGCAGCCGGGCCCCCGTGAAGACCCAGCTGCTGTCGCAGCGGCCGCTCGCGGGCGTCGGCAACATCTACGCCGACGAGGCGCTGTGGCGGGCCGGGGTCCACCCCGCCCGCCGCACGGTCACCAAGGCCGACGCCGCGCGGCCTGCTGGTCGCGCTCCGGGAGGTGCTCGAGCAGGGCATCGCCAACGGGGGCACGACCCTGCGCGACTACCGCGCCGTCGACGGCGCCAGCGGCCGCAACCAGCTCGAGCTCGGCTGCTACGGCCGCGCCGGCGAGCCGTGCCTGCGCTGCGGCGCCGTCCTCCGCCGCTCGGTGATCGACGCCCGCGGCACCACGCACTGCCCCACCTGCCAGCCCCGCCGGTAGACCGCCACCCCACGCGTTCTGGCCCGAGATGGTTGCCGCTAGCGGCAACCGATCCGGGCCAGAAAGCGTGGGGTGAGGAGGCGCTGTGGCTGGTGGGGCTGCTGGTACGGTTGTTGCCACTGTGGCGACCACCCAGAAGTCCCGTTCGCGCGCGCCGGCCAAGAAGCGGAAGGCCCCGCCGCCCCCCACGATCGGCCAGCGGATGCGCCGCGCGGTGGGCGCGTCGCTCGCCGACCACGCCCGCGACCTGATCGGGCTCCTGTGCGTCGCCGTCGGCCTGGTGGCCGGCATGGGCGTCTACGCGGACGCGGCGGGTCCGGTCGGCCGTGGCCTCGACGACGCGTTCGGTGTGGCCGTGGGCTGGGCCCGCTTCGGGGCACCGGTCGTCCTCGCGCTCATCGGCGTGCTTCTCGTCCGCGGCGGGCGCGACGAGGACGCCGAGCCGCTGGCCGCCGCCCACCTCTGGGTCGGTGGAGTGCTCGTCGCCCTCTCCGGTGTCGGCCTGCTCCACCTCGCGGGCGGGCGTCCTGCCTTCGACGCACCCGCGGAGGACCTCGCCGACGCCGGCGGCGTGGCCGGCCTCGCGGTCGGCGGCCCCCTCGCGTCCGGTCTGGCGTCGTGGGGCGCCGTGCTCGTGCTGTGCCTCGTGCTGCTCGCCGGCCTCGTGGTCCTCACCCGCATGCCGCTGCACGTCGCGGCCCAGAGCACGGCCGACGGCGTGCGCCCTGCGGGCACCGCCATCGGTTCCGCCTTCCGCCGTGCGCGCCACCACCTCTTCTCCCTGCGCGCCGACGCGGACGAAGCGCTCGACGAGGAGCTCGACGACGACTTCGTGCGGGTGTTCGACCAGGACGCCGACGCGGGGTTCGACGAGCCGATCGAGCCGCCCGCCCCCGAGGTGCGCGTGCCCGAGCTCACCGACCTGCCCACCGGGCCCGGCACCCAGCTCGACCTCGACCTGGGGCCGGCCACGCGGGGCCAGGCGTGGAAGCTGCCGCCGGCCAACCTCCTGCACCGCAGCGGCTCCCAGGAGGTCGACAAGGCGTCGGTCGAGGCGGCCGGGAGAATCCTCGAGCACGCGCTCGCGCAGCACGGCGTCGAGACGCGCCTCGTCGGCATGGTCGTGGGCCCGTCCGTCACCCGCTACGAGCTCGAGCTGGCCGCCGGCGTGAAGGTCTCCCGGGTCACGAGCCTGCACAAGGACATCGCCTACGCGATGGCCTCGCCGGACGTGCGCATCCTCGCCCCCATCCCGGGCCGCCAGGCGATCGGTGTCGAGGTGCCGAACTCGGACCGCCAGATCGTGGCCCTCGGCGACATCCTCGTGTCGCCCGAGGCCAAGCGCGCCACCCATCCCCTCGAGGTCGCGGTGGGACGCGACATCAACGGCAAGGCCGTCATGGTGAACCTCGCCACGATGCCGCACCTGCTGATCGCGGGCGCCACCGGCGCGGGCAAGTCGAGCTGCCTCAACTCGCTGATCACGTCGATCCTCATGCGCTCGACGCCCGACCAGGTGCGCATGATCCTGGTCGACCCGAAGCGCGTCGAGATGGGCCAGTACGACCGCCTGCCCCACCTGCTCACGCAGGTCGTGACCAACCCGAAGAAGGCGGCGAACGCGCTGGCCTGGGCGGTGCGGGAGATGGAGCGCCGGTACGACCTGCTCGCCGAGGTCGGCTTCCGCGACATCACCGGGTACAACGCCGCCTACGACCGGGGCGACCTGCCCGACGACGTCCACGTCGACGGCGAGGTCGTGCGCGCCTTCCCCCGCCTGCCGTTCATCCTCATCGCGATCGACGAGCTGTCCGACCTGATGATGGTCGCCGCCCGCGACGTCGAGGACTCGATCTGCCGCATCGCGGAGATGGCCCGCGCCGTCGGCATCCACCTGATCATCGCCACCCAGCGGCCGTCGGTGAACGTCATCACCGGTGTGATCAAGGCCAACGTGCCGGCCCGGCTCGCGTTCGCCGTCTCGTCGGCCACCGACAGCCGCGTGATCCTCGACCAGATGGGGGCCGAGCGCCTGATCGGCAAGGGCGACATGCTCCTCCTCGGCCCCGCGTCGTCCGCGCCCTCCCGCATCCAGGGCTGCTGGGTGAGCGAGGAGGAGGTGCGCAAGGTCGCGGCGGTGTGGAAGCGACAGGCCCCGGACATCAGCTTCGACGCGTCGGTGCAGGGCAGCGACGACGCCGCGTCGGGCGGCACCGCGTCGGGCGCAGGCGGCGGCAGCGACGACGACGACGACCTGCTCGTGCAGGCGATGGACCTGATCGTGCGCTCCCAGCTCGGCTCGACGTCGATGCTCCAGCGCAAGCTCAAGGTCGGCTTCGCGCGGGCCGGCCGGCTGATGGACCTGCTCGAGCAGCGCGGTGTCGTCGGCCCGTCGGAGGGCTCGAAGGCGCGCGCCGTGCTGATGTCCGTCGAGGAGCTCGAGAGCACCCGCGAGCAGGGCGAGGCCTGATCGTCCGTCCCGCGGCCGCCGGACCACGGTGGTAGCAACTCGGGGATGGACATCCGCACGATCGCCACCGGCCTCCGCTTCCCGGAGGGCCCCATCGCGCTCGACGACGGCGGGGTGCTGCTCGTCGAGATCGCACGGGGCACGCTGAGCAGGGTCGGCCTCGACGGATCCGTCGAGGTCGTGGCGGAGCCCGGGGGCGGCCCGAACGGCGCGGCGATCGGTCCCGACGGTGCGGTGTACATCTGCAACAACGGCGGGTGCTTCCAGTGGGACGAGATCATGGGCTTCATGCTCCCGGGTCCCCTGCCCCCCACCTGGACCGGCGGCTGCATCCAGCGCGTCGACCTCGCGACCGGCGATGTGACCACGCTCTACACCGAGTCCTCCGGCCGCCCCCTGCGCGCCCCGAACGACCTGGTCTTCGACGCGCACGGCGGCTTCTGGTTCACCGACCACGGGGTGCGGGCGGAGCGCAGCAGCGACCGCACGGGCCTGCACTACGCCCAGCCCGACGGGTCGTCCTGCCAGGAGGTGGTCTTCCCGCTGGACGCGCCCAACGGGATCGGGCTGTCGCCGGACGGCACCCTGCTCTACGCCGCGGAGACCCACACCGGCCGGGTGTACTCGTGGCCGATCGCGGCGCCGGGTGTGGTCGAGGCGACCACGCCCGTCGGCCACGGCGGGCACCTGGTGGCCGGGCTCGCGGGGCTGCAGCTGCTGGACAGCCTGGCCGTCGACGCCGAGGGCTGGGTGTGCGTCGGCACCCTCGTGAACGGTGGGATCACGTCGATCTCGCCAGACGGCACCAAGGTCGACCACCTGCCGCTGCCCGACCCGCTGGTGACCAACGTGTGCTTCGGCGGGCCGGCCATGCGCACCGCGTACGCCACGCTGTCGGCCACCGGGCAGCTCGTGGCGATCGACTGGCCCCGCAAGGGCCTGCGCCTCGCGCACACCGCCTGAGGTCGAGTCGCCGACCAGGCCACCGGTAGCCTGGTCCGTCATGACCGGCCGCCGCAGGTTCTACGTGGAGACCCTGGGCTGCCCCAAGAACCAGGTCGACTCCGACAAGCTCGTCGGCACGCTGCTGGCCGACGGGATGGCCCCTGCGGACGACCTGTCGAGCGCGGACCTCGTGGTCGTCAACACGTGCGCGTTCATCGAGGAGGCCCGGCAGGAGTCGATCGACGTCGTGCTCGACCTGGCGGGTCGCAAGGCCGACGGTGCCCGCCTCGTGGTCACCGGCTGCCTGGCCGAGCGCTACGGCGACGAGCTGGCCACGGCGCTGCCCGAGGCCGACGCGGTGGCCGGCTTCGGCGTGCCCGTCACGCTGGGGCGCACGCGCAGCGGGGAGGTGCCGAGCTTCGACCTGCTCAACCTGCCCCGCCCGGGCGCCGCGGCGCCGTGGGCGTACGTGAAGGTGGCGGAGGGGTGCGACAAGGCGTGCGGCTTCTGCGCCATCCCGAGCTTCCGCGGGCCGCAGCGGTCGCGCGCCGTCGACCAGCTGCTCGCGGAGGTGGAGGGGCTCGCCGCCGGCGGCGTGCGCGAGGTCGTGCTGGTGGCGCAGGACCTGGCCAGCTTCGGCCGCGACCAGGGGGTGGGGGAGCGCGCGCTGGTGCCGCTCGTGGCGGCGGTGGCCGAGCGGGTCGACCGGGTGCGGCTGCTGTACCTGTACCCGTCGCACCTCGACGACGCGCTGATCGACGCCATCTGCGCGACCGGGGTGCCGTACTTCGACCTCTCGCTGCAGCACGTCGCCGCGCCGCTGGTGCGCCGGATGCGCCGTTGGGGCGACGGAGAGCGCTTCCTCGCCCGCATCGAGGCCATCCGGGCCGGGGCGCCGGGGGCGGCCTTCCGGTCGAGCTTCATCGTCGGGTACCCGGGGGAGACCGAGGAGCACCACGACGAGCTGCTCGCGTTCGTGGAAGCGGCGCGGCTCGACTGGATGGGCTTCTTCGCCTTCTCCCGCGAGGCCGGCACCTACGCGGCCGACCTGGACGGCACGGTGCCCGCACCGCTGGTGGCCGAGCGGCTGGCCGAGCTGCGCGGCCTGCAGGACGACATCACCGCCGCGCGCCGCGACGAGCTGGTCGGCGAGGTGGTCGACGTGCTCGTCGACGTGCCCGGCGTCGCCCGCAGCCACCGCGAGGCGCCCGAGATCGACGGCGTCATCGCGGTGCCCGAGGACCTGGCGGTCGGGTCGATCCTGCCCGTGCGCATCACGGGCGCCGCGGGCCCCGACTGCGAGGCCGAGCCGCTCACGCTGGCGGGTACGGGAAGATGAGCGCGGAGTCGCAGTTCGGGCCGTCGGCGATCCTGACGCCGGCCAACGCACTCACCGTCGGGCGGCTGCTCCTCACCCTCCCGTTCCTGGCGATGGTCTGGGGCGAGGGCGCCTCGTGGGTTGCGGTGTCGTTCTGGATCGCCCTGTGCCTGACCGACTGGATGGACGGGATCGTCGCCCGCCGGCAGGGCACCACCAGGTCCGGTGCGTTCCTCGACCCGCTGGCCGACAAGGTGCTCGTGCTGGGGACCATGTTCGCCCTCGTGGCCGACGGCTCGTTCTGGTGGCTCCCTGTGCTGCTCATCTCGATCCGCGAGCTGGGCATCCAGGCCCTGCGGTCCTACTGGGCCCGCAGCGGGCTGGCCATCCCGGCCACCACGCTGGCCAAGGCCAAGACGAACGTGCAGCAGGTGGCCGTGGGCTTCGCCCTGCTGCCGCCCACCGCCGACGACGCCACCTGGGTGGCCACCAGCGTCCTGTGGGTCGCGGTGGTGCTCACGATGATCACCGGCGCGCAGTACGTCGTGGCGGGGAGCCGCATGGGCACCACCGCCGGCAGCCGCTAGTGCGCGGCGGAGGTCGTCGCCGTCGGCACCGAGCTGCTGCTCGGGCAGATCGTCGACACCAACTCCTCCTGGATCGGCCAGCAGCTCGCGCTGCACGGCATCGAGCACCTGCGCCAGACGAAGGTGGGCGACAACCACGACCGCATCGTCGACGCGCTCCGCGAGGCCCTCGCGCGCGCCGACGCCGTGCTCGTGTGCGGTGGCCTCGGGCCCACGCAGGACGACATCACCCGCGAGGCCATCGCGTCGGTCATGGGCGTGGAGCTGGTGCGCCACGACGAGCTGGTGCCCGCGATGCGCGAGATCTTCGCGTCGCGTGGTCGGGAGATGCCCGAGAACAACCTGCGCCAGGCCGACGTGCCCGAGGGGGCGACGCCCATCGAGCAGCGGACCGGCACCGCGCCGGGTCTCATCTGCCCGGTCGGCGACAAGGTCGTGTACGCCGTGCCCGGGGTGCCGGGGGAGATGCGCGAGATGCTCGAGCGTGCCGTCCTCCCGGATCTCGCCCGGCGGGCGGGGACCAGGATCTCGATCGTGAGCCGTTCGCTGCGCACGTGGGGCGAGAGCGAGTCGCGCGTCGCCGAGCTGCTCGGGCCGCGCCTCGAGGCCCTCGACGCCACGGGCAACCCCACGATCGCGTTCCTGGCCAGCGGCATCGAGGGGATCAAGGTCCGCCTCACCGCCCGGGCCGGCAGCGACGACGAGGCGAACCAGCTCCTCGACGCGGAGGAGGCCGAGGTCCGGGCGATCCTCGGCCCCCTCGTGTTCTCCGGCCGCGACGAGTCGATGGAGGTGGTGATCGGGCGCCTCCTGGGCGAGCGGGGCTGGACGCTGGCCGTCGCCGAGTCGCTCACCGGCGGCCTCGTGGCGGCGCGGCTGGTCACCGCCGACGGCGCCAGCGAGTGGTTCAGGGGCGGGGTGGTGGCCTACGACCCCGCGGTGAAGTTCGAGCTCCTGCACGTCCCCGAGGGACCCGTCGTGAGTCGGGAGACGGCCGAGGCCATGGCCGACGGCGTGCGCCGCCTGCTCGACGCCGACGTGGGTCTGGCCACCACCGGTGTGGCCGGCCCGGCGTCGCTCGAGGGAGAGCCGCCGGGCACCGTGTGGCTCGGCATGGCGGTGGAGGACGAGGTCGACGCCGTCCGCATCACGCTGCCCGGCGACCGTGACCGCGTCCGCCAGCTCAGCGTGATCTCCGTGCTCGACCGCCTCCGCCACCGCCTGGGGCGCTGACCCTTCGGGTGCTTGATCGAACGGCTGTTCGTAGTTACAGTCGTGTCGTTCGAGCCGGGCCGCTGTCACACCCCCTCCGTAGGGTCGCCCGCATCCCCTTCAGTCGCAGCGAGCGAAAGGACGCCCACCGTGGAGCGTGAGAAGGCACTGGAGATGGCCCTCGCCGGCATCGAGAAGCAGTTCGGCAAGGGCTCCGTCATGAAGATGGGCGAGAAGACGAACATGGTCATCGGCACCGTTTCCACCGGCGCCCTGGCCCTCGACCTCGCGCTCGGCATCGGCGGCCTGCCCCGCGGGCGCGTCGTGGAGATCTACGGCCCGGAGTCCTCCGGCAAGTCCACGCTCGCGATGCACGTGGTGGCCGAGGCCCAGCGCACGGGCGGCATCTGCGCGTACGTCGACGCCGAGCACGCCATGGATCCGATCTACGCGCGGGCCATCGGAGTCGACGTCGACGAGCTTCTCATCAGCCAGCCCGACACGGGGGAGCAGGCCCTCGAGATCACCGACCTGCTCGTGCGCTCCGGCGCCATCGACGTCGTGGTCATCGACTCGGTGGCCGCCCTCACGCCGCGGGCGGAGATCGAGGGCGACATGGGCGACAGCCACGTCGGCCTCCAGGCCCGGCTCATGTCCCAGGCGCTGCGCAAGCTCACCGCCAACCTGAACAAGACCGACACGATCTGCATCTTCATCAACCAGCTGCGGGAGAAGATCGGCGTGATGTTCGGGTCGCCGGAGACCACGCCGGGCGGCCGGGCGCTGAAGTTCTACAGCTCGGTACGGCTGGACATCCGGCGCATCGAGTCGATCAAGGACGGCGTCGAGGTGGTCGGGAACCGCACTCGGGTGAAGGTCGTGAAGAACAAGACGGCCCCGCCGTTCCGGCAGGCCGAGTTCGACATCATGTACGGCAAGGGCATCAGCCGTGAGGGTGGCGTGCTCGACATCGGCGTCGACAACGACATCGTGAAGAAGTCGGGCGCCTGGTACACGTACGAGGGCGAGCAGCTCGGCCAGGGCCGGGAGAACGCCAAGCAGTTCCTCTTCGAGAACCCCGAGATCATGATCGAGATCTCCGAGCGGATCCGCACGCAGATGGGGATCGGCCAGCCGGATGCGCCGAACCACGACGATGCGGTCGAGGGTGGGATGCGAGCCGCTCCGACCCCACCGGCCGCCGAGGCCGTGACGGACCCCGACGACGAGCCGATCAGCCTCGACGACTGAGCCACGCGGCCCGGGCGCCTCTAGCCTCTCGGGCGTGCCCGAGCAGCCCCGGCGCTTCTACGTCCGCACCTTCGGGTGCCAGATGAACGAGCACGACTCCGAACGGATCGCGGGTCTCCTCGCGGCCGACGGGCTGGAGGCGACCGACCGGGTCGACGACGCCGACGTGGTCGTGCTCAACACCTGCTGCATCCGCGAGAACGCCGACAACAAGCTCTACGGCACCCTCGGCCACCTCAAGGCCCGCAAGGACGCCAACCCCGACCTGCAGATCATGGTGGGCGGGTGCCTGGCCCAGAAGGACCGGGAGACGGTGCTGGAGCGGGCCGGGCACGTCGACGTGGTCTTCGGCACGCACAACGTGCACCGGGCGGCCGAGCTGCTGGAGGAGGCACGCTCCGGCGGGGCTCCCGTCATCGAGATCCTCGAGGCCGCGGTGGCCGACGACCAGGCCACCTTCCCCTCCGCCCTGCCCGTGCACCGCGAGGTGCCGTGGGCGGCGTGGGTCACGATCCAGATCGGCTGCGACAACACCTGTGCCTTCTGCATCGTCCCCGCGGTGCGCGGCAAGGAGATCAGCCGGCCGCTCGACGACATCGTGGCCGAGGTCTCGGATGCGGTCGCCGACGGCGTCACCGAAGTCACCCTCCTCGGCCAGAACGTGAACAGCTACGGGCGCGACCTCGCCCTCGCCGCCCGCCAGGCCGGCGGGCACGACCCCGTGCGCCCGCAGTTCGCCGAGCTGCTCCGCCGCGTCGGCGCGGTGTCGGGTGTGCAGCGGGTCCGCTACACCAGCCCGCACCCGAAGGACCTGCGGGCGGACACGATCGCCGCGATGGCGGAGACGCCGGCCGTGTGCGAGCACCTGCACCTGCCCCTCCAGTCCGGCAGCGACCGCGTGCTGGCCGCCATGCACCGCGGCTACACCGCCGAGCGGTACCTCGAGCGCCTGGCCGCCGCTCGCGAAGCGGTCGACGACCTGGCCGTCACCACCGACCTCATCGTCGGCTTCCCGGGGGAGACCGAGGACGACTTCGAGCGCACGCTCGAGGTCGTGGCCGAGGCTGCCTACGACAGCGCCTACACGTTCATCTTCAGCCCCCGGCCCGGCACGGAGGCGGCGGCGCGGGTGGACGACTTCGTGGCACCCGAGGTGGTGGCCGAGCGCTTCGAGCGGCTCCGGGTGGTCGTCGAGCGCTCGGGGCTGGCGCGGCACGAGGCTCGCATCGGTCGCGTCGAGGAGGTCGTGGTGGAGGGCCCGTCCCGCAAGGACCCGACCGTGCTCACCGGCCGGACGCGGCAGAACAAGCTCGTGCACTTCGGTGCCGACGCGCTGCGCCCGGGCACCTATGCCACCGTGCGCGTCACGGCCGCAGGCCCGCACCACCTCCGCGGGGAGCTGGTGGAGGCCGTCCGCACCCCCACCCACAAGACGCGGTTACCGCTGTTGGTGTGATCGAGCCGCGCCACGCCGCGCTGGTGGGCGCCACCGCGTCGGGCAAGTCGGCCCTCGCGCTGGCGCTGGCGCGGCGCGATCCCGGTTGGGAGCTCGTGTCGGTCGACTCGATGCAGGTGTACCGCGGGATGGACATCGGCACCGCCAAGCCCACCTCGGCGGAGCAGGCCGAGGTGCCTCACCACCTGAT
This sequence comes from uncultured Microthrixaceae bacterium, assembly GCA_963806205.1. Lineage (GTDB taxonomy): Bacteria > Actinomycetota > Acidimicrobiia > Acidimicrobiales > VFJN01 > VFJN01. The sequence goes on along the minus strand of CAWDXF010000003.1, from coordinate 139,528 downwards.
CGACCTGCTCGACCCGTGGGAGGACGGCACGGTCGCGTGGTTCCAGCGCGAGGCGCACGCGGTGCTGTCGGACATCGACGCTCGTGGGAAGCGCGCCCTGCTCGTGGGGGGCACGGCGCTGTACCTGCAGGCGCTGGTCGACGGCCTCGACATCCCCGGGCAGTTCCCCGAGGCGCGCGCCGAGGTCGAGGCCGACGACGACACGGCGGCACTCCACCGACGCCTGGCCGAGCTCGACCCGGTGGCCGCGGGGCGGATGGAGCCGAGCAACCGACGACGGGTGGTGCGCGCGCTCGAGGTCACCCTCGGTAGCGGCCGACCGTTCTCCAGCTACGGACCCGGCCTAGGGGCCCACGCTGACACGCCGTTCCGGCTGGTCGGACTGTCCCGGTCGCCGGAGGCGCTGGCCACCCGGATCGAGGCGCGCTACGCGGCCCAGCTCGACGCCGGCTTCCTCACCGAGGTGGCGGCGCTCCGCGACGATCCCCGCGGCATCTCGCGCACCGCACGCCAGGCCCTCGGGTACAAGGAGCTGCTGGCCCACCTCGACGGCGAGTCCTCGCTCGAGGAGGCGCTGGAGCTGGCCGTGCGTCGCACCCGGCGCTTCGCCCGCCGCCAGCGGGCCTGGTTCCAGCGCGACCCCCGCATCACCTGGCTCGAGCCCGATGCCCACGACGGCAACCACCTCGTGGACGCGCTGGCCGCAGCCGTAGGCTGATCGCCGCATGCGGTTGACCAAGCACCACGGCCAGGGCAACGACTTCCTCGTCCTGCTCGACCTCGCGGGGACCCTCCCGGTGCCCCCCGAGGTCGTCGTCGCGCTCTGCGACCGGCGCACGGGGGTCGGCGCGGACGGGCTCATCCGCGTCACCGCCGGCACCGACGGCGCCGACGTCACCATGGAGCTGCGCAACGCGGACGGCTCACCGGCGGAGATGAGCGGCAACGGCATCCGCTGCCTCGCCCAGGCCGTGTTCCAGTCGCGCCTCGCCACGCCTCCGGTGCTGCGCGTCGCCACCCCGGCAGGCGTGCGCACCGTGACCGCGCTGGCCCGCACCGGCGACCGGTCGCACCGCTTCAGCGTGGACATGGGCCAGGCCAAGGTCGTCGGCGACGAGCCCGAGTGGGTGGAGGGCCCCGTGCTCCGCGCCACCCGCGTCGACGTGGGCAACCCCCACGTGGTGCTCCACTGGGCCGAACCCACCCTGCCCGAGGTCGACCGGCTCGTGGCCATCGGCGCCCGCATCGACGACCTCACGCCGGGCGGGGCGAACGTCGAGGTGGTGCGTCCCGGCCCGGGACCGGGCGAGCTCACGATGGTCGTGTACGAGCGGGGGGTGGGCCCGACGCAGGCCTGCGGCACCGGCGCCTGCGCCGTGGCCGCGGCCGCGCAGCACTGGGAGCTCGGCGGCGCGCAGGCCACCGTGCTCATGCCCGGCGGTCCCGTGAGCGTCGCGCTCGGCGACCCGGTGCTCCTCACCGGCGACGCCACGTCGATCGCCACCGTCTACGCCCCGTGGCCGTGACGGCGCTCTAACCCATGTCGCTGATCGAACGCTCCTTCCGGGAGAAGATCGTGCTCGTCGGGGTCACGCTGCCGCCGCGCACGACCGAGGACACCGAGGCCGGCCTCGACGAGCTCTCCCTCCTCGTGGACACCGCCGGGGCCGACGAGGTCGCCCGCGTCGTCCAGCGCCGGCGCGCGCCCGACCCGCCGACCTTCGTCGGCAAGGGCAAGGCCGCCGAGCTCCAGGAGGTCGCCGTCGACACCGACTGCGACACCGTGGTGTTCGACAACGAGCTCACGCCCGCCCAGCAGCGCAACCTCGAGAAGCTCCTCGGGCGCACGGCCATCGACCGCACCGCGGTGATCCTCGACATCTTCGCCCAGAACGCCCACAGCCAGGAGGGCAAGGCGCAGGTCGAGCTCGCCCTGCTGCGCTACCGGCTGCCCCGCATGCGCGGGCGCGGCACCGCGCTGTCCCAGCAGGGCGGCGGCATGTCGGCAGGCGGGGCCCGCATCGGAACCCGCGGCCCGGGTGAGACGCAGCTCGAGGTCGACCGCCGCCGCATCCTGCGCCGCATCCACAAGCTCGAGGGCGAGCTGCGGGAGATCGACAAGCACCGGGCCACCCAGCGCAAGGCGCAGCACCGCAGCCGGACGCGCCGCGTGGTGATCGTGGGCTACACGAACGCCGGCAAGTCGACGCTGCTGAACCGGCTCACCCACGCCGGCGTGCTCGTGGAGGATCGGCTCTTCGCCACGCTCGAGGCCACGACCCGCCGGCTCGACCTGCCCGGCGGGGAGCCCATGCTCGTCACGGACACGGTCGGCTTCATCCGCGAGCTGCCCCACCAGCTGGTCGAGGCCTTCAAGTCGACGCTGTCGGTCGTGACCGACGCGGACCTCCTCGTGCACCTGACCGACGCCTCCGCCATCGACCCCCAGGGGAACATCGACGCCGTCCGCACCGTGCTCCGCGAGATCGGGGCGGACGACGTGCCCGAGCTCCTGGTGTTCAACAAGGCCGACGTGGCGGGCGGTGAGGCCAAGCGCCTGGTCGATCTGCACCCGGGCTCGGTGGCCTGCAGCGCGGCGGACGGCGAGGGCGTGGACGAGCTCCTGCGCACCGTGGCGGACCGCCTGCGGGCGCTCACGGGCATCGTGGAGCTCGTGGTGCCCTACGACCGGGGCGACGTGCTCGCCGCTGTGCACCGCGAGGGCGAGGTGCTGGTCGAGCTGCCCGACGAGTCGGCCATGCGCCTCCGGGTGCGGCTCGACGACGCCGCCCGCGGGCGGTTCGCCGCGTACGTGGTGCCCTGACGTGGGGCGTCCCCAGGGCTTCGTGCCCCCGCCGTACCCCTACGACCGGCTCGACGGCGCCCGCGCGCTGGCCGAGGCGCACGAGGGCGGCGTGGTGGACCTGTCCATCGGCACCCCGTGCGACCCGCCCCCGCCCGCCGTGGTGGAGGCCCTCGCCCGCTCGGGCGCCGAGCGCGGCTACCCGCCGTCCATCGGCACCCTCGCGTACCGCGAGGCCGCCGCCGGCTGGATGGCGCGGCGCCTCGGCGTCACGGTCGACCCGTCCGCCGTGGCCGCCTGCGTCGGCACGAAGGAGCTCGTGGCCGGGCTGCCGCAGTGGCTCCGGCTCCGCACGCCCGATCGCGACACGGTGCTCCATCCCGCCGTCAGCTACCCCACGTACGCGATGGGGGCCCAGCTGGCCGGGTGCCGGGCCGTCCCGTACGCCGCGCTCGACGACCTCACCGAGGCGGACGCGGCACGGGCGCTGTGCCTGTGGGTCAACGTGCCCGGCAACCCCGACGGCAGCCTGGCCGACCTCGGCGCCGCGGCGGCCTGGGGTCGCGCCCACGACGTGCCCGTGCTCTCCGACGAGTGCTACGTCGAGTTCACCTGGAGCGGGCCGCCGCGCACGATCCTCGAGCACGGCCTCGACGGCGTGCTGGCGGTGCACTCGCTGTCGAAGCGGTCCAACCTCGCCGGCGCGCGCGGGGTGCTACGCGGGCGACCCCGACCTCGTGCGGTACCTGGCCGAGCTGCGCAAGCACGCCGGGTTCATGGTGCCGGGCCCCGTGCAGGCCGCGGCGGTGGTGGCGTGGGGCGACGACGCGCACGTCGACGAGCAGCGGGCGCGCTACCGCGGCCGGCTCGAGGCGATGCGCGCGGCGCTGGCCCTGCTGGACGTCGACGCCCCGCCGCCCGACGGGTCGTTCTACCTGTGGGCCCCGGCGCCCGGGGGCGACGCGTGGGCGCTCACCGAGCGGCTCGCGCAGCAGGGTGGCGCGCTCGTGTCGCCCGGGGAGTTCTACGGCCCCGCCGCCGCCGACCACGTGCGCATCGCGGTGGTGCAGCCCGACGATCGCATCGCGCTCGTGACCGAGCGCCTCGCGTCCTCTGCCGCGGCCTAGGGACGCGTGCGGCGCAGGCTGCGGACCGTCGCGCGCAGCGACGTGGCGGCGCGGCGCAGCTGATCCCCGCTGGCCCCCGGGCTCGACGCAGTGGAGACCGGGGACGTGATGGCGGGCGTGGCGGTCGCGGCGGCCTCGGTGCCGGACAGCGTGCGCAGCTGGCGCTGGATGTCCGTGAACTCGCTCTCCAGGCGCTGCTCGAGGCGGAGCCACGCGGCCTGGGTGGCACCCATGAGCGCGCCCACCTCCATGCCGTTGAGGGGGGCGAGCGCAGCGGTCGACTGGTCGACCTTGGCGGCCAGCTGCACGAGAACGTCGAGCGCCAGGCGGAGGTCGTGGTGCTGCTGCTCGAGCGCGGTGGCGAGGTCGATCAGTGACTCGCTGATCGCCTCGATCCGAGCGTTGGTGGCATCTCCGTCCGCCATGGGCGGACCACACTACCCGCCCTAGTTCGCGTGGAGGTCGGCGTTGAGCTCGACCGAGCGCACGTCGCGGGTCAGGACCTCCACGGCCCCGCTGCTGCTGTTGCGCCGGAACAGGAGGCCCGATCGGCCGCTCAGCTCCACCGCCTTGACCACGCTGCCGTCGGCGAGGGTCACCCGGGAGCCGGCGGTGACGTAGAGCCCCGCCTCCACGATGCAGTCGTCACCGAGCGAGATCCCGATGCCCCCGTTGGCACCCAGGAGGCAGCGCTCGCCCACGACGATGCGCTCGGTGCCACCCCCGGAGAGCGTGCCCATGATCGACGACCCGCCCCCGAGGTCGGTGCCGTCGCCCACCACCACGCCCTGGCTGATGCGCCCCTCGACCATCGCGGTGCCGAGGGTGCCGGCGTTGTAGTTGACGAAGCCCTCGTGCATCACGGTGGTCCCCTCCGCCAGATGCGCGCCCAGGCGGACCCGATCGGCGTCCGCGATGCGCACCCCGCTGGGGACCACGTAGTCGACCATGCGGGGGAACTTGTCGAGCGAGTGCACCAGGAGCGGCGAGCCCGCGGCTGCCGCACGCAGCCGGGCCTCGTCGAGGTCCTCGACCGCCACCGGGCCGAGCTGCGTCCACACGACGTTGGTGAGCACCCCGAAGATGCCCTCCAGGTTGATCGTGTTGGGGCGGACGAGGCGGTGCGACAGGAGGTGGAGCCGGAGGTACGCGTCGGCGGTGTCGACGGGCGGCTCGGCCAGCGAGGCGATCGTGGTGCGCACGCCGGTGACCTCGACGCCTCGCACCGGGTCGGGCCCGAGCGCGCCGGCGGCGGCCTCGCCGAGCGCAGCCACCGCGGTGTCCGCCGTCAGCCGCTCGGTGCCGGCCGCGCCGGTGTCGTCCGCCAGCCCCGGGCGGAGGAACCACACCGCGAGCACGCGGCCGTCGGCCGTGCTCGTGGCCAGACCGGTGCCTCGGGCGCCCTGGGTGACGGCGGGATCGCTCACGGCCGTGAACCGTATCGGCCGCGCCGGGCGGTCCCCCGTAACGTGGCGGGATGGCCACCCCGGACCTGCTCGCGCTCACCGCCGAGCTGGTCGACATCCCCTCGGAGAGCCACGACGAGCGGGCAATCACCGACCACCTCGAGGCCGAGCTGCGCGCGCTGGACCACCTCGAGGTCGAGCGGGTGGGCGACAACCTCGTGGCGCGGACCCGGCTCGGGCGCTCGACGCGGGTCGTGCTGGCCGGCCACACCGACACCGTGCCGGCCAACGGCAACGCCCGCGCCCGGGTCGAGGGCGACGTGCTCTGGGGCCTGGGCGCCTCCGACATGAAGGGCGGGGTGGCCGTGCACCTGGCGCTGGCCCGCGCCCTGCCCGCGCCAGCGGTCGACGTGACCTACGTCTTCTACGCGGGGGAGGAGGTGGAGGCCGCGCACAACGGCCTCGGCCACCTGGCGCGCGACCGCCCCGACCTCATCGAGGGCGACGTCGCGCTCCTGGGCGAGCCCACCGGCGGCGAGCTCGAGGCGGGTTGCCAGGGGACGATGCGCGTCGACGTGCGCCTCCGGGGCGAGCGCGCCCACTCGGCCCGGCCGTGGATGGGACGCAACGCGGTGCACCGGCTCGGCGCCCTGCTGCGGGCCGTCGACGCGCTGCCGGAGCGCCGTCCCGTGGTGGACGGCTGCGAGTACCGGGAGGCACTGCAGGCGGTGGCGGTCCACGGGGGTGTGGCCGCGAACGTGATCCCCGACCTGGCGTCAGTGACGCTGAACCACCGCTTCGCGCCCGATCGCAGCGCGGCGGAGGCGGAGGCGCACGTGCGGGCGGTCATCGGCGACGTGCTCGAGGAAGGCGACGAGGTGGAGGTGGTCGACGTCGCCGAGGGGGCGCGGCCCGGGCTCGACCACCCCGTGCTGCGCCGCCTGGTGGAGCACCACGGCCTGGCCGTGTCGGCCAAGCTCGGCTGGACCGACGTGGCCCGCTTCGCCCGCCTCGGCATCCCGGCCTGCAACCTGGGACCGGGCGACGCCACGATCGCCCACCAGGCCGACGAGCGCGTCGAGCGGGCCGCCCTCGACCGCACCTACGCGGTCCTCCTCGAGGTGCTCCAGGCGCCCTGACCTGAGGCGCCGGCCGTGCCGCTACGGTGCGACGGTCACCGGATCAGGAGGGACGATGATCGAGATCGGACAGGCGGCGCCCGCGTTCGCAGGCACGGACCAGCACGGCGAGGAGCGCTCCCTCGACGGGCTGCGGGGCGCGCCCGTGCTGCTCGTCTTCCACCCGTTCAGCTTCACGGGGATCTGCCAGGAGGAGCTCTGCGAGATCCGGGACGACCACAGCCGCTACGAGGCGGCGGGCGTCCAGGTGGTCGTCGTCTCCTGTGATCCCGCCCCCGCCCAGAAGCGCTGGGCCGAGGAGCAGGGGTGGAACTTCCCGGTGCTGTCGGACTTCTGGCCCCACGGGGCCATCGCCCAGGCCTACGGCGTGTTCAACGAGGAGCGGGGCTGCGCGTTCCGGGCCACGTTCCTGATCGGGGCCGACGGCACGGTGGTCGACGCCTTCGCCACCGACGCGCTCGGCACCCGCCGGGAGGCCGACCGCACCACCGAGGCGCTGGCAAAGCTGTGAGCGAAGCGAGCAGCTCGCGCTAGCCGGCGTGGTCAGCGGACGCGGCCGCTGAGGCGCCAGGCCACGCTGGCCGTGGCCACCGATGCCGCGGTGAGCAGGGCGATGGCGACGCCCACGAGCCAGCCGCCGGGATCCTCGGTCGTCTGCGACCTGCCCGTGAAGGGTGCCGCCTGCTCGGTGCTCGGCAGCGTGTCGGGTGGTGCGACCGTGGGCGTGGTGGTCGGTGGGACGGTGGCACCCGTCGTGCCGGGCGCGGCGGTCCCCCTGGTCGTGCTGGCCACGGCGGAGCTCGTGGTCGGGTCGGGACCAGGCCCGGCTGCGGCCGCGAGGTCGATGAGGCCGACGCCGAAGGAGGGATCGCGGCCCGCGTCGCCGAGGTCGCGCGCGGTGCCGAGCAGTCGGTCGACCGCGGCCTGCGGGCCGAGACCCTGGCCGCGCAGGATCGCGAGCGCACCGGACACGTGCGGCGCGGCCATCGAGGTGCCGGCCAGGCACGCGTACTGGTCGCGCTCGCCGTCGATCCAGTAGGTCGACAGCACGCCCTTCGGGCGGCCGCCGGTCGCACAGTCCGCGGCGCTGGTCTCGCCCTCGCCACCGGGCGCGGCCACCGGCCAGCGCGCGGTGCGGAGCACGCCCGAGGTGGTGTTCGAGTAGGACGCGCGCGGGCGTCCTCGCGGGTCGTGGCCGTGACGATGACCGCGGGCTCGTCGCCGAAGCCGGCCGGGAGCAGCGAGTCGTTGCCGGCCGCGATCACCGCGATGGTGCCGCGGCTCCACGCGTAGTCGATGGCGTCGCAGAACGCGCACCCGAGGGTGCCCTGGAGCGTGCCCCCACCGAGGGACAGGTTCACGATGTCGGCGCCGTGGTCGGTGGCCCAGCGGATCCCGGCGGCCACGTCGCCGGCCGTGCCGGTGGCGGTGCACCCGGCCTCGTTGCACTCGTTGGCCAGCACCCGCACGGCGATGATCCGGGCGTCTGGGGCCACCCCGGCCATGCCTCGGCCGTTGTTCGTCTTGGCGGCCGCGATGCCCGCCACGTGGGTGCCGTGGCCGTTGTCGTCCTGGGCGGATCCGGTGCAGCGGCCGGGGTCACCCCCGGTGCCGATGCAGCTGGTGTTGGCGTCGACCTTGTCGGCCAGGTCCTCGTGGGCGAGGTCGATGCCCGAGTCGATCACCGCGATCGTGATGCCCTGACCGGTGCCGGCCGCCCAGGCCTGCGGCGCCCCGATCTTCTCGAGCCCCCACTGCAGCCCCTGCGTGTACACCGGGTCGTTCGCGACGGCCGCGCCCTGCGCCACCGAGGTGGGCGCGACCACCGCCAGCGCGACCACCGCGCAGGCGCGCGCGAGGAGGCGGGTGGTGGGCATGCCTCCATTCTTCCGCTCCGCGTCCGTCGTGTGTGAATCGCGTGCCTTGCGCTGCTCAGAGGCGGCGCAAGACCGTGACGACGCGGCCGAACACGGCGACGTCGGAAGCAGGCAGCTCGATGGGCGCGTAGCGCTCGTTCGCCGGCAGCAGGGTGATCGTGCCGCCCTTGCGGCGGTACGTCTTCACGGTGGCCTCGTCCCCGGGGATGCCCGCCACCACGATCTCGCCGTTGTCGGCCGTGGTCTGGGCCCGGCAGACCACGTAGTCCCCGTCGAGGATGGCGACGTCGACCATCGAGTCGCCGCGCACCCGCAGCATGAACAGGTCGCCCTCGCCGGTGAAGTCGGCGGGGAGGGGGAGCGTCTCCTCGATGTTCTCCTGGGCCAGCACGTCGGTGCCGGCTGCGACATCACCCACCAGGGGCACGTGGCGCACCGGGCGGCGGTCCACCGGGGCACCCGAGGTGGCGTCGAACCGCACCTCGATGGCCCGGGGCTTCGTGGGGTCCCGGCGCAGGAAGCCCAGCTTCTGGAGGGTGGCGAGGTGGGCGTGGACCGTGGAGGGGGAGGTGAGGCCCACGGCCTCGCCGATCTCCCGCACCGACGGAGGGAAGCCGCGGTCCCGCTGGTGCTGCTCGATGACCTCGAGGATCTCCCGCTGGCGGGGGGTGAGCGTGACGTCGGCCATGAGAACCTCCGTGGACGTACAGGTGTTCGGCAGGGTACCGCCGAGGCGCCGGCGATGCAAACACCCGTTCGGCGGACGGCTGTTCGGCTGGGGGTTGACGGCGAACGGACGTTCGGGGGTACGATGCCCGGGCAGACCGAACGCACGTTCCCGGGAACAGGCGTTCCGAGATGTCACACCCGCTCCGGAGAATGACCCCATGACCGCAGCCCTCCACATCAGCCCTGCGCTCCGCCTCCTGCCCACCACGGGGCCGACGGGGCCCGACGAGCCGCCCCGGCCCACGCTGCGGGTCCTGCAGGGCGGCCGGGCCCCGGATCGGCTCGCGCGGCGAGCCGTCTACCGCCGCCGGCGGGCCGTGGCCCTCGGCGTCCTGGCCACCGTCGTGGTGGTCCTCGTCCTCCTGGTCGGCGCCATCTCGGCCAGGCTCGCCGGCGGCGGCCACCCCTCCTCCGCCGTCGGCGCTCCCTCGCCCGCCTCGGCCGTCGCATTGGGCGCGGTCGAGGCGGCTGCCACGCAGATCCACATCGTCCAGCCGGGCGAGACGCTCTGGTCGATCGCGGCGTCGCTGACCCCGGACAGCGACGTTCGGGCCACGGTCGACCGCCTCGTCGCCGCCAACGGCGATGCGCCGCTCATGGCGGGGCAGCGGCTCGTGCTGCCCTGAGGACCTGAGCCCTCGACGCGTCCTGCGCCCGCACCCAGCGGCCGATCACCAGGCCGTCGCCCTCGAGGAGGCGGTCCAGGCGGAGCTGCCGGGGTGCGGCCGGGCGTGGCCCCGTGCTGGCGCGGTCCGACGTGTCGCCCACCAGCACCGGTGCGAGCGTGAGGTTCCACTCGTCGACCAGGTCGGCGGCGAGCAGGTCGCCGTTGAGGCGCGGACCGCCCTCGCAGGTCACCACGTCCACGCCGCGCGCCGCGAGCTCCGCCAGGGCGGCGGCCAGGTCCACGTCGTCCTGCCCGGCCACGATGAGATCGGCCTGCTCGGCCACCAGGTGGCGTCGCTCGGCGGGCGCAGCCGCGCAGGTGATCACGATCGTCGGCGGGTCGGCGGCCGTGAACAGCTTGCTGGTGAGGTCGAGGTCGAGGGAGCGCGTCACCACCGCGATCGCCGGGGCCTCCGCCTGCCCCCGGGCCCGGCGGGCCGCGCGCTGGGCCTCCGACGGTCGCGCCGGGCCGTAGCGCTCGGCCCGCACGGTACCCGCGCCGGCGAGCACGACGTCGCCGGCCGCGCGCAGCGCGTGGAAGACGGCGCGGTCCGCTGGGCCTCCCAGCCCGCCGCTGCGCCCCTCGACGGTGATGGCGCCGTCGAGCGACGAGATCATGTTGACCAGCAGCCACGGCCGCCCGACGGGCGGTGGGCGCTCCTCCGCGGCGACGAGGGCGTCGACGTCGTCGACCGCCGCGGGGTCGGGCCAGAGCCGGCGCACGGGGCGCACGCTAACCGCCGGGAGTAGCGCTCCGGGCGCCCCGGGCGGCAGGATGCGGGGACGTCGACCGAGGGGGGAGACATGACGCGCACGGCCTTCCGCACGTGCCCGCTGTGCGAGGCCGGGTGCGGGCTGGAGATCACCCTGCGGGACACCCCCGCCGGCGAGGAGGTGACCCGGATCCGGGGCGACCAGGACGATGTGTTCAGCAAGGGCTACATCTGCCCCAAGGGCTCGACGCTGAAGCAGCTCCACGAGGACCCCGACCGCGTGCGGCGCCCGCTCGTGAAGCGCGACGGCGAGCTCGTCGAGGTGAGCTGGGACGAGGCGTTCGAGGAGATCGAGCGCCGGCTGCTCCCGATCCTCGAGGAGCACGGGCGCGAGGCGTGCGCCGCCTACCTCGGCAACCCGTCGGCCCACAGCCTGGCCGGGATGCTCTACGGGCGGGCCGTGCTGCGCGCCCTCGGCACCACGAACATCTTCTCCGCGTCGACCGTGGACCAGCGCCCGAAGGAGATCAGCGCCGCGCTCATGTTCGGCGGCGGGCTCAACGTCCCCGTGCCCGACGTCGACCGGACCGACCACCTGCTCATGCTCGGGGCGAACCCGTTCGCGTCGAACGGCAGCCTCGCCACCGCGCCGGACTGGCCCGGCCGGCTCGAGCGGCTGGTCGAGCGAGGCGGCACCCTCGTGGTGGTCGACCCCCGGCGGTCGCGCACGGCCGAGATGGCCACCGAGTGGATCGCGGTGCGCCCCGGCAGCGACGCCTACCTCCTGATGGCGATGGTGCAGGTGCTCTTCGACGAGGACCTCGTGACCTTGGGCCCGCTCGCGGACCTCGTGACCGGGCTCGACGAGGTCCGCGCGGTCTGCGCGCCGTTCACCCCCGAGGTGGTGGAAGGCGCGGCGGGCGTGGACGCCGACACGATCCGCCGGCTCGCCCGCGAGCTCGCGGGGGCGCCGTCGGCGTGCGTCTACGGGCGCATCGGCACGACCACCGCCGAGTTCGGCACCGTCACGTCCTGGCTCGTCGACGTGCTCAACGCGCTGACCGGCAACCTCGACCGCCCGGGTGGCGCGATGTTCACGCGGGCGGCGGCGGGCGCCTCGAACACGCGGGGCAAGCCGCGGTTCGGGCGCGAGACGCGCCTGCACCGGCACGCGTCGCGGGTGCGGGGACTGCCCGAGACGATGGGGGAGCTCCCCGTCGTGGCGCTGGCCGAGGAGATCGACACCGAGGGGGCCGGCCGCATCCGGGCCCTCATCACGATCGCGGGGAACCCGGTGCTGTCGACGCCGAACGGGGAGCGGCTCGACGCGGCGCTCGCGTCGCTCGACTTCATGGTGTCGGTCGACATCTACGTCAACGAGACCACCCGCCACGCGGACGTGATCCTGCCGTCGCCGTCGGCCCTCCAGAAGGACCACTACGACCTCGCCCTGCTGCAGCTCGCGCTCCGCAACGTGGCGAACTACAGCGAGGCCGTGCTCCCGCTCGGCCCCGACGAGCTCGACGAGTGGGAGGTGCTGGCCCGGCTGGCGCTCGTGCTCCAGGGGTTCGGCGCCACCTCCGACGTGGCCCTGGTCGACGACCTGATGATCGACAGCCTCGTGCGCTCCGGCATCGGGGACGAGACGAGCCCGATCCACGGCCGGGAACCGGAGGAGGTCCTCGCGGCGCTCGCACCGCGGCGGGGCCCGGCCCGCATCATCGACTTCATGCTGCGCACCGGTCCGTACGGCGAGGGCTTCGGCGCCGACCCCGACGGCGTGAGCCTCGACGTGCTCCTCGCCAACCCGCACGGCATCGACTACGGGGCGCTCGAGCCGCGGCTGCCGGACGTCCTGCGCACCCCCGACGGGATGATCGCGCTCGCCCCGGAGCTGCTCGTCGCGGACGTTCCCCGGATGCACGAGGGCCTCGACGGGCGGCGGGACCACCGCTTCGTGCTGGTCGGCCGGCGCCACCTGCGCTCCAACAACTCTTGGATGCACAACGTGAACGTGCTGGTGAAGGGGAAGCCCCGCTGCACGCTCCAGGTCCACCCCGACGACGCCAGCGAGCTGGGGTTGGCGCCCGGCGACCCGGCCCGCGTGCGATCGCGGGTCGGCGAGGTGGTGGTGCCCGTCGAGATCACGGACGGCATCCGGCCCGGGGTCGTGAGCATCCCGCACGGCTGGGGCCACGACCGCCCCGGCACCCGGATGGGCGTCGCCCGCGAGCACGCGGGGGTCAACACCAATCTGCTCGCGGACGAGGAGCTGTTCGATCCGGTGTCGGGCAACGCGGTGCTGAACGGCATCCCGGTCGACGTCTCCGCGATTTCGTGAGCAAGGTCGGCGGGGCGCTGCGGGAAGCCGCGGGAGACTTCGCGCGGGGCACCCGGGCCTTCCCGGGCTCGGTGGCGCGGGCCGTCCGCGACCCGAAGTCGCTGACGGACGGCGCGGCGGTGTTTCCGATCGCCGTGCTGTTCGGCCACACGTTCCTCGACGCGTTCGACCGTTACGGCTTCAACGTGATCCTGCCCGAGGTGCAGGACCACTTCGACCTCGACCTCGAGGGCATCACGGGCCTCGCGTCCGTGTCGATCGTGGCAGGCATCCTCCTGAGCCTCCCCGTGTCGCTGTGGTCCGACCGGAGCGGCCGCCGGACCTGGTTCCTGGCCGGCGGGGCGCTGGTGGCCGCGCTGTTCAGCGTCACCGCAGGGATCGCCACCACCATCGGGCTGTTCGGCCTGTCGCGCGCGGGGTTCGGCTTCGGCCTCATCGTCAACGACCCCGTGCAGCAGAGCCTCCTGTCCGACGTCACCCCCGTCCGGGCCCGGCCGTCGGTGTTCGCCGGGCGACAGATGATGGACAACATCGGTGGGCTGCTCGGGCCGCTCGTGTTCGGTCTGCTCGCGTTCCTCGTGAGCTGGCGCCTGCCGCTCATGGTCGTCGGTGTGCTCGCCGTGGGCCTCGGGATCCTGTCGCTGCGCATCCGCGAGCCCTCCAAGGGCTGCATGGAGCGCGCCGCGATGGGCGTGACCGGCGCCGACCTCGACGTGGAGGAGGAGGCCGCCGGGTTCCGCGAGTCCTGGCGGCTGCTGAAGGTCATCCCAACGGTGCGGACGCTCTGGGCCTCGCTGCCGTTCCTCTTCGGGGGCGTGCTGGGGATGTTCGTGCTCATCCCGCTGTTCATGGAGGACGTCTACGGGATGAGCGCCGTCGAGCGGGGCACGGCCTCGGCGTTGCTGGGGATCCCCGGCATCTTCGGGATCCTCGTGGGCATCGCGCTGTCCAAGCGGTTCCTCTTCTCCGAGGCGCCGTGGCGCATGTTCCAGCTCATGGGGTGGGTCAGCGCGGCCATCTGCGGCTGCGTGATCCTGATGGCGGTCGCCCCGGTGTGGGCGCTGTCGATCGCCGCCATCGGCCTCCTCGTGATGCTGTTCTCGCTCATCCTCCCCGCCTACGGCACGCTCTTCTCGATCGTGTTCCCGCCGCAGGCCCGCACGGTGGGCTTCGCGCTGACGCGGCTCTGGGCGCTGCCCGGCCTGTTCGTGCTCCCGATCGGCGGCGCCCTCGGCGACGAGTACGGGCTGCGGTGGGGCGTGCTCGTGAGCCTCCCGATCTTCCTCGTGGGCGCGGTGATCATCGGGCGGGGCGGGCGCAGCTTCCAGGCGGACATGGCCGCGGCGCACGAGGCGTCGATGGTCGCGCTGGAAGCGAAGCGGGCGGAGCGGGCCGCCGCGCGCGGGCACCGGCGACGCGCCCGCCCTCGCCGACTAGCGCGCGCCGCTACGACGTCTCGGCGCTGGCGCAGTCCGACGCGAGCGCGGCCTCGGGGTTCACCGCTTCGCGCAACCGGCGCAGCAGCGCGCTGAGGGTCGCGACCTCGTCGGGCGTGTACTGCGCCTCGAAGATCTCGCGCAGGTGCTCGAGGTGCATCGGGAGCGCGGAGGCGATCCGCTCCTCGCCCGCGTCGGTGAGCACGGCGAACGCGCCGCGGCGGTCCGACGGGCACGCCTCGCGCCGCACCAGACCCGCGGCCTCGAGGCGGTCGACGGCCCGGGTGAGCCCGCTGGGGGAGAGGGTCGACTGGGCGGCGAGGTCGCTCATCCGCAGTCGGTGGCCCGGGGTGCGCAGCAGGCGCATCAGCACGTCGAACCACTGGACCGACAGCCCGCTGGCCTGGGCCAGCTGCCGCTCGAGGCGCCCCTCGAACCCGGCGTAGGCCTCCGCGAGGAGGCCGGCCGTGGTCAGCAGCGGGTGCTCGACGGTCTCCTTCGGTAGCCGCGCCATGCGCTGATCCTACCGATGGTGGTTGCGATCGCAAGCATCGTCCCGTATAGTGATTGCGCAAGCAACCATTGCCCACTCAAGGAGAAGCCCCATGGCCACCGCACTTGCCCCCACCAGGACCGTCGACGGGATCGAGCTCCCCGCGCCCGGCGCCTACGGCATCGACGCCTCCCACTCGCACGTGGGCTTCAGCGTCCGCCACGTGATGGTGTCCCGGACCAAGGGCCGCTTCGCCGACGTGGCCGGCACCGTCGTCATCGCCGAGGACCCGCTGGACTCCAGCGTCGAGGTGACCATCGACGCCGCCTCGATCGACACCCGGGACGCCACCCGGGACGAGCACCTCCGCTCGGCCGACTTCCTGGCCGTCGACCAGCACCCGAGCCTGACCTACCGCTCCCGCTCCGTGCGCCCCGCCGGCCGTGGCCGCTGGGTCGTCGAGGGCGACCTCACGATCCGGGACGTCACCGTGGCCGTGCCGCTCGAGGTCACCTTCGAGGGCGGCGCCAAGGACCCCTGGGGCGGGGAGCGGGTCGGCTTCACCGCCGCCGCGGAGCTGGATCGGGAGGCCTTCGGGCTCACCTGGAACCAGGCCCTCGAGACCGGCGGCGTGCTCGTCGGCAAGACGGTGAAGATCGAGATCGAGGCCGAGGCGGTCCGCCAGTAGGCCCCCGACAAGCCCCTGACCTGGGCCTGGGGACGACCTGTGGATGCCGGGGCGCGAAATCCACCTGGAATCCACAGCTTGTTCCTCTAGCGCTCCACAAGGCCCCCTCAATAGGTTCGGGAACCGTGCACGGGGCCGCGGCGTGATCGACCGGATGTGTGGCAGTCGGTTCACGTCTGTGGTGGGCTGGACGACTCCTTGGGGGACCCGAGCTCGGGGCACGACGCGCGTGGCGCCTCGGGTGGCAGGCTTCTTGACCTGGGAGACGCGCCGTGGCCCCACGCATCGCACCGGCGCCTGAGGTCCGCCGAAAAAGGGTGCTTCGGCCGTTGACAGGCCCGTAGTTACAATGCTGTAGTTCTCTCCTACCTCTTGTGGCTCGGGGGCGTCGGAGACGGGTGGAGCCACAAGACCGGTGGTCCGGGACCCCCGTCCCTGTCCACGGGTCCCACAGCGCCTCACCTCGGCTCCGCACCACGACTCCAGGGAAGGTCCCAGCAGATGGCTCTCGCATCCGAGCAGACCGGCATCGGCATCCGCCGCCACTTCACCACCGAGGGCGTGGATCCCTATGACGAGGTCACCTGGGAGCGGCGCGACGCCCGCATCACGAACTTCCAGGACGGCACGGTCGCCTTCGAGCAGCTCGGCGTCGAGTTCCCGAGCACCTGGTCGGTCAACGCCGCCAACATCGTCGCCCAGAAGTACTTCCGGGGGACGCCCGGCACGCCCGAGCGCGAGTCGTCCCTGCGCCAGGTCATCGACCGCGTGGCCGACACGATCACGCAGTGGGGCCTCGACGGCGGCTACTTCGTCGACGTGCAGGAGGCCCGGGTCTTCAACGAGGAGCTGCGCCACCTCCTCGTCACGCAGAAGGCCGCGTTCAACTCGCCGGTGTGGTTCAACATCGGCGTGCCCGACGTGCCGCAGCAGGCGTCGGCCTGCTTCATCCTTGCCGTGGACGACCAGATGGACTCGATCCTCAACTGGTACGTGGAGGAGGGCACGATCTTCAAGGGCGGCTCGGGGTCGGGCATCAACCTGTCGCGCATCCGCTCGTCGGTGGAGCTGCTGAAGGGCGGCGGCACCGCGTCCGGCCCGGTCAGCTTCATGCGGGGCGCCGACGCGTCGGCCGGCACCATCAAGTCGGGCGGCAAGACCCGCCGCGCCGCGAAGATGGTCATCCTCAACGTCGACCACCCCGATGTGGAGGACTTCATCTGGGTGAAGGCCCGCGAGGAGCGCAAGATCCGCGTCCTCGAGGACGCCGGGTTCGACATGTCGCTCGACGGCAGGGACATGGCGTCGGTCCAGTACCAGAACGCGAACAACTCGGTGCGCGTCACCGACGACTTCATGCAGGCCGTGGTCGACGACGCCGACTGGCACCTCCGGGCCGTGGTCGACGGCGCCATCGTGAAGACGGTCAAGGCCCGTGACCTCATGCGCCAGATCTCCCAGGCCGCGTGGGAGTGCGCCGATCCCGGCATGCAGTTCGACACCACGATCAACCGGTGGCACACCGCGTGCAACACGGGCCGCATCAACGGCTCCAACCCGTGCTCGGAGTACATGCACCTGGACAACTCGGCGTGCAACCTGGCCAGCCTCAACCTGCTCGCGTTCCTCGACCTGTCCGCGGACGCCTCCGGCGACACGTTCGACGTCGAGGGCTTCCGGCGCGCCGTGGAGATCATGTTCACGGGCCAGGAGATCCTGGTGGGCCGGGCCGACTACCCGACGCCCGCGATCGGCGAGACGTCGCGGCGCTTCCGCCAGCTCGGCCTCGGCTACGCCAACCTCGGCGCCATGCTCATGGCCCTCGGCCTGCCGTACGACAGCGACGGCGGCCGGGCCTACGCCGCCGCGATCACCTCGCTGATGACCGGCCACGCGTACGCCACCTCCGCCCGCACCGCGGCACGCATGGGGCCGTTCGCGGGCTTCGAGGAGAACCGCGAGCACATGCTGCGAGTGCTGCGCCAGCACCAGGAGGCAGCCGCCCACATCGACGAGGACCTCGTGCCCGCCGCACTGCTGGGCGCGGCCCAGACGTGCTGGGACGAGGCGTGCGACCGGGCCGACCAGGTCGGCGTGCGCAACTCGCAGGCCTCGGTGCTGGCCCCCACCGGCACCATCGGCCTGATGATGGACTGCGACACCACCGGCATCGAGCCCGACCTCGGCCTCTGCAAGGTCAAGAAGCTGGTCGGCGGGGGCACGATGTCGATCGTCAACCAGACGGTGCCGCGGGCGCTGGCCCGCCTCGGGTACACGACGGACCAGTCCGCCGAGATCATCGCCTACATCGACGAGCACAAGTCGATCCTGGGCGCCCCCCACCTCGCCGCCGAGCACGTGGCCGTGTTCGCCTGCTCGATGGGCGACAACACGATCCACTACTCCGGCCACGTGCGGATGATGGCGGCGGTGCAGCCGTTCATCTCCGGCGCCATCTCCAAGACGGTGAACATGCCCGAGGAGGCCACGGTCGAGGAGGTGGAGCAGCTCCACGTCGACGCGTGGAAGCTGGGCGTGAAGGCCATCGCGATCTACCGCGACAACTGCAAGGTGGCCCAGCCGCTGTCGACGGCCAAGAAGGCCGGTGCGAGCGAGCCCGTGGCCGAGGCCACCGTGGTCGAGAAGGTCGTGGAGAAGGTCGTCGAGAAGGTGATCAACGTGCCGACCCGGGAGAAGCTCCCGCGCCTGCGCACGTCGAAGACCTTCGACTTCCGCGTGGCGGACTGCAAGGGCTTCGTCACCGTCGGCGAGTTCGAGGACGGTCGCCCGGGCGAGATCTTCCTGCGGGTCTCGAAGCAGGGCTCCACCCTCGCCGGCATCATGGACGCCTTCGCCATCTCGGTGAGCTACGGCCTGCAGTACGGCGTGCCGCTGCGGGTCTACGTCGAGACGTTCACCAACACGCGCTTCGAGCCGGCGGGCATGACCGACGACCCGGAGCTGCGCATCGCCACGTCGATCCTCGACTACATCTTCCGCCGCCTGGCGGTCGACTACCTGTCGTTCGAGGAGCGGGCCGAGCTCAACATCCTCACCACCGGTGAGCGCACCCAGCCGACGCTGCCGGGTGTCGAGGAGACGATCACCGAGACCCGCCAGGGCACCGACATCCCGTCGGACCCGCCCAGCATCGACGCCTCGTCGCACCTGCTGGCCGACGTGTCGGACGCGCCGAAGGAGCTCAGCTCCGAGGAGCGGGGGATCGCCCCCAAGGTGAAGCACGCCGATGCGCCGTACTGCATGCAGTGCGGGGTGCAGATGCAGCGGGCCGGCTCCTGCCACGCCTGCCCCAGCTGCGGCAGCACCAGCGGCTGCAGCTGAGCGTCCCTAGGGTACGAAGCGAGGCGCGGCGAGCGCCCGCCTCGCCCCTGGGGGTGCCGTGAACGGATCGGTCATCGCATGGACCCTCCTCGCAGGCGAGGAGCCGCCCCCGGCCGGCGGGGGTGACGTCGGTGAGATCCTCATCGCCACGGCCGTGTCCTTCGCAGCGGTGGCCGTGGTGGTGGTCGTCGGCTACCTGCACCGCAAGCGCGGCTGGCTCGACCCGCTCGTCCGCCAGGTCGAGGACCGCACCGGGCTGCCCGCGTGGACGGTGCTCCCCGTGGGCATCGTCGGGGCCAGCCTGCTCGTCGCGGTCTGGGGCTACTACTGGGACGTCTCCTGGCACATCGACCGTGGCCGGGATCCCGGGGCGTTCGCGAACCCCGCCCACTGGTGCATCATCATCGGCCTCGACGGGATCGCGTTCGGCGGGCTGCTCGCGCTGATCCTCGGTGACGACCGCAGCCCTTCGGCGGTGCGGCTCACCCAGCGCTGGGCCGTCCCGGTGGGAGCGATCCTGCTCGCCGCCTGTGGCGTGGTCGCGCTCGCCGGCTTCCCGCTCGACGACATCTGGCACCGGCTCTTCGGCCAGGACGTGACCGCCTGGGGGCCGACGCACATCCAGCTCATCGGCGGCGCGTCGCTCTCGACGCTCGCCTGCTGGGCGCTCGTCGTCGAGGGCGAGCGGGTGGCCGGCGAACGGGCCACCCCGCTCGGGCGCGGGATCGCCCGGGTGGCCGACCTCGGCTTCGCCGGCGCGCTGCTCATCGGCTTGTCGACCCTGCAGGTCGAGTTCGACTTCGGCGTCCCCCAGTTCCGCGGGATCCTGCACCCGGTGCTCATCGCCCTCGGCGCCGGCGTGGCGCTCGTCGCGGTGCGCATCCGGTTGGGACGGGGTGGCGCGCTCTTCGCGGTGGCCTTCTTCTGGGTGGCCCGCGCCGCGCTGACGGGCGGGATCATCGCCTTCGAGCGCAGCACGCAGCACATCCCGCTGTACGTGGCCGAGGCCCTGATCGTCGAGCTGGTGGCCGCGCGGTGGGACGGGACCGGCAGCTGACCCTGGGCGCCGTCGCCGGCGTGCTCATCGGCACCGTCGGGATGGCGACCGAGTGGGCGTGGAGCCACGTGTGGATGCCGCAGCCCTGGCAGGGCGACCTGCTTCCCGAGGCGCTCGTCCTCGCCGCGCTGGCGGGCACGGCGGGCGGGCTGCTCGGTGGGTTCATCGGTCGGTCGCTCGCACCCGACGGCGTGGCCCGCCAGACGGTGCCCGGCGCGGTCCGGGTGGTCGCCTGGGGCGGTGCGGTGGTCGCCATCGGCGTCGGGCTCCCCATGACCGAGTCGACGGACTGGCAGGCGGACCTCCGCCTGGAGGCGGCCGGCGTCGACGCTGACACCGGGGCACCCGCCGCGTACCTCGCAGTCGCGCTCGACGGTGACGCGGACGCGGCCGCGCGCGACGCCGCGTGGTTCCAGGTGATCGCCTGGCAGGGCGCCGGCGACGGCGGTCCCGGGGGCTTCGAGCTCGAGGACATGGAGCGCCAGGCCGACGGCACGTGGCGCAGCGCCGCGCCGATCCCCGTGGGCGGCGACTTCAAGACGCTCCTCCGGCTGCACCAGGGAGACGGGATGCAGGCCGTCCCGATCTACCTCCCAGCGGACGCGGCGCTCGACGCGGCGGAGGTCCCCGCGGTGGACAGCCTCCGCAGCTTCCAGCGGGAGAAGTCGATCCTGCAGCGCGAGGCGAAGACCGACGAGGTCGCGCTCGAGCGGGCCGCCTACGCCGGCATCGCGCTCATCGCCGCGGCGTGGATGGCGACGCTCAGCTGGGGCCTGCGCCGCCTCGACCCGGACACCCGCGGTCCCGCTCGCCCGGCGCGGCGGCGGGTGCTCAGAGCGTCACCGGCGCCGGCGCCGTGATCTCCGCCGGGTAGCGAGGCGCCTGCGGGCGTCCGGCGGCTGAGGAAGACTGCCGGCGTGGTCGATCCGGTCGTTGCCGCGCGCGAGGCCTTCGTCCGCCGGGCGTGGGCGGAGGCCTACGGATTGCTGCAGGAGGCGCCATCGCTGCAGCCCGAGGACCTCGAGCGCCTGGCCGTCGCCGCGCAGCTCCTCGGCCGGACCGACGAGAGCGACCGGGCGTGGGAGCGTGCCCACACGGCCGCCGCCGAGGCCGGCGACCACGCCACGGCGACGCGCTGCGCGTTCTGGCTGGGCATCGACCTCCTGCTCCGCGGTGAGGAGGCCCGCGCCGGGGGGTGGTTCGCGCGGGCCGAGCGCGTCGTCCAGCCGCTCGAGGCGGGGTGCGCGGCGCGCGGGTTCCTCCTCCTCCCCGGGTTCCTGCAGGCCGTCGGCTCCGGGGACGCAGCGCGGGCTGCCGACCTCTCGCAGCAGATGGTGGAGACCGGCGAACGTTGCGGCGACCGGGACCTCCTCGCGCTGGGGTTGCTGGGCCTTGGACAGGCCGCGCTCGCGCTGGGCGACCTCGCCGGCGGCATGCGGTCGCTCGACGAGGTCATGGTCGCGGTCACGACCGGGGAGGTGTCCCCGATCCCGGCCGGCATCGTGTACTGCGCCGTCCTCGAGGCGTGCGTCGACACCTTCGACGTCCGCCGGGCGACGGCCTGGACCGACGAGTTCCACAGCTGGTGCGCGGCCCAGCCGGACCTCGTGCCGTACCGCGGGCAGTGCCTGGTGCACCGCGCGGAGCTCCTCCAGGCGCACGGGGGCTGGGCGGACGCAGCCGTCGAGGCCGAGCGAGCCCGCCGATCCCTGGCGGAGCTGACCCATCCCGCCGTGGGGCTCGCGCTCTATCAGCAGGGCGAGCTGCACCGCCTCCGGGGGGAGCTCGACGAGGCGAAGGTGGCGTACCGGGCGGCCAACGAGGCCGGTCGCGAGCCCACCCCCGGCCTGCAGCTGCTCCGCCTCGCGGAGGGCAGCGCCGCCAGCGCGGCGACCGCGATCCGGCGCGCGTTGCGCGAGGGCGGGCGGCCGGACCACCCCCGCGTGCTCGCGGCGGCGGTCGAGATCCTGCTCGCCGCCGGGGACGACGCAGGAGCCCGCGCCGCCGCCGACGAGCTTGCCGCGATCGCGCGGGAGCGCGGCGTCCCGTTGCTCGACGCGATCGCCGCCTACGCGGCGGGCGGAGTCCTCCTGCGGGAGGGGGACGCCGAAGGCGCGGTGTCGGAGCTCCGTCGCGCCCGCGGCGCCTGGCTCGAGCTGAGCATGGGCTACGACGTCGCCCGGGCGCGCGCCCGCCTGGCGGAGGCTCTGGACGCGGTGGGCGACCTCGACGCCGCGGCCATCGAGCGGGAGTCGGCGCGGGCGACCTTCGAGGGCCTGGGCGCGCGCCCGGACCTGGCTGCCCTGCCACGCGGCAGCGCACCGGCAGGGTCCTCGCGGCTGAGCGGTCGGGAGCTGGAGGTCCTCCGGCTGGTGGCGGCCGGCCAGAGCAACCGCGAGATCGCGGAGCACCTGACCATCAGCCAGCACACGGTGGCCCGCCACGTGCAGAACATCTTCGCCAAGCTGGGTGTCTCGTCGCGGTCGGCGGCGACCGCCCACGCCTTCGAGCACGGCCTCGTGTAGCCGGCCGCGTGGTCAGTCCGGACCACGCGTGATCCCGCGCGGATGGTGGTTCCGGGCGATGTCGAGCGGGGCGGCCCCTTCGTACGTTGCCCCCATGACCGAACACCTGCTCACCCAGGAGCTCGACGAGGCGCTGGCAGAGCGCCTCGCCACCGGGCTCAACCGCTGCTTCGAGACCTTCGTCGACGACGAGCACGTGCTCGCCGAGGACGTCTTCTGCGACCTCCTGCCCCCGTTCTGGCGCTTCCAGCTGCAGGGCCGCCAGCCGCTCCTGGACCAGCTCCGGGCGATCACCCCCGAGGGGTCGACGGCCCGGATCCTCCGGGTCGTCCCGACCGCCACCGGCTTCGTGTTCGAGCACGAGCACACCCAGTCCGGCGACGGCACCGTCGAGGTGGCCCGCCGGCTCCACCTCTGCGAGGTGCGGGACGGCAAGGTCGCCGAGGTCGTCACCTATTGCAACGGCGGGTGGGACGACGACCGGCGGGCCCGCCACGCCGCCGAAGCACCGATGGTGCGGCCATGAGCGCGGTCGGCACCCCCGCGGGCGTGCTGGCGGCCGCCGAGAGCCTGGCTCCGTCCATCGCAGCCCGGGCGCCGGAGGTGGAGGCGGCACGACGCCTGCCCAAGGACCTGCTCGACGAGCTCGTCGACATCGGGTGCTTCCGCCTCCTCCTCCCCACGAGCCATGGTGGGACCGGCGCCGACCTGCCCACCGCCCTCCGCCTGTTCGAGACCCTCGCCCGGGCCGATGGATCGGTCGGCTGGACGGTGATGATCGGCGGGGGATCGTGGATCGACCTGGCGAGCCTGCCCCGGCCGTCCTTCGATGCCCTGTTCGCGGGACGCAGCGACGTCATCACGGCCGGGGCCATCAACCCCTCCGGCCGGATCACCGTCACGGACGACGGATACCTGGTCGAAGGCCGCTGGGCCTTCGCCAGCGGGTGCGAGCACGCCACCTGGCTGTTCGGCAACTGCATCGAGGGCATGGGCGACCACGGCCCGCTCCTCCGGGTGGCGGTGCTCGATCCGGTCGCGGCGGTCATCGAGGACACCTGGGACGTCGTCGGCCTGCGTGGGACGGGCAGCCACCACTTCCACATCGATGGCGTCGTCGTCCCGGCCGACTGCACCTACGCGCTGCTCCAGGACGAGCCGTGCCTCGACGAGCCGATCGTGCGGGTCCCGCCGCCGCAGTTCTTCGGCGTCGCGGTGGCGAGCGTGGCGCTCGGCATGGCCCAGGGCGCCCTCGACGACATCAAGGGGCTCGCACCCGACCGGATCCCCCTCCTCGCGGACAGTGCGCTGGCCGGCAGCCCGCACTTCCACCTCGGGCTGGCCCAGGCGGACACCGACGTGCGGGCGGCGCGGGCGCTGCTCACCGAGGAGGCGCACGGCCTGTGGTCGATCGCCGTCGAGGGGCGGGAGCTCACCCTCGCGGAGCGCGCCCGATCGCGTGCCACCGCGGTGTGGGCGACCGACCGGGCGGCGCAGGTCGTCGAGTTCGCCTACCGCAGCGGCGGCAGCGCCGCCCTGTACAGCGACTGCTCATTGCAGCGCCGGCTCCGGGACGTGCAGACCCTCCGCCAGCACTTCGTCGTCCGGGGCGACACGATGCAGACCGCGGGCTCGCTGCTCGCCGGCCAGGAGCTGCACGCCCCCATCTTCTGACCGCTCAGGCGAAGGCGGTGTGGGCCGCGTCCCAGCCGCGGCTCGCCTGGTCCCAGAAGGTGTACGTGCCCTGGTCGCGGAGCTCGGTCGCCGCGTCGACGAGGCCGCCGATCGCGGCGTACGCGAAGCCACCCCCCACCGAGATGCGGCGCACGCCGATCTCGTGCAGTTCGGCGATGCTCGGCGCGCCCGGGCGCACGAGCACGTTCACGGGCCCGTCGATCTCGGCCACCAACGTGCGGAGCTCGTCGAGCTTGCGCACGCCCGGGGCGAACAGGCAGTCGGCGCCGGCCTGCTGGTACGCCTGCAGCCGCGTGATCGCCTCGGCGAGGTCGGTGCGGCCGTGGAGGAAGCCCTCGTAGCGCGCGGTGATCACGAGCCGGCGGTCGCCGGTCCCCGCGGCCTCGACGGCCGCGCGCACCCGCTCGGTCGCGAGGCCGAGCTCGAAGATCGGGTCGTCGGCCCGCTTGGTGCTGTCCTCGATCGAGGCGCCGGCCAGGCCGGTCTCGAGGGCGAGGCGGTAGGTCTCGGCCACCTCGCCCGGTTCGTCCGCGAAGCCGTGCTCGAGGTCGGCCGAGACCGGCACGTCGACCGCCTCGCACAGCGCGGTGCAGTCGTCCAGGACCTCCTCGCGGGTCACCTGGCCGTCGAGCCGGCCAAAGGTCGCGGCGAACCCGCTGCTCGTGGTGGCCAGCGCGGGGAAGCCGAGGTGGGCGAGGAGCCGGGCCGAGCCCGCGTCCCACGGGTTCGGCATCAGGAACAGGTCGGGCCCCTCGTGGAGCGAGCGGAAGGCGGCGATGCGGGCGGTCTGATCGGGCATGGTCCCGACGCTAGGCACGCGCCCGGCTGGCCATCCGGCGGATTCGCGTCGTCACTGCGGGCGGGCAGCGCGGGTTGCGGCGATGCCGGCCGCGGCGGCAGCGGCCATCGCGGCTGCCGCGCCCGTGGGCACGCGGCGTCCGGTGGCGGGGATCTCGCCCCCGGCGTCGGGTGTCTGTGCGCCGACCCAGCGACGGGCGTTGCGCAGGGCCACGGCCATCAGCGTGAGGGTGGGGTTGTGCGCGCCGCTGGTCGGGAAGACCGACGCGTCGGCCACGCCGACGTTGTCGAGGCCCCGGAACAGACCGTCACCGTCGGTCACACTCGTGCGGGGATCGGTGCCCATGCGCAGCCCGCCCATGATGTGCTTGTCGTCGGGCACCGCGTCGCCGACCGGTGAGGGGAGGTTGTCGGTGCTCGTGGCCGGGAGCGCGCCGGCCACGTCCGCGCCCGCGGCCTTGATGAGCGCGGTGAGGAGCGGGATGTAGAAGAGCTGCGCCGTGACCTCGTGCTGGTGCGGGGTGTAGGTCACCCGCGGCACGGGGACGCCGCGGACGTCGCGCACGCCAGGGTCGAGGTCCACGGTGTTCGTGCGCTGGGGCAGGTCCTCGCCGACCATCTGGATTCCGGCCAGGCGGTCGCGGAACAGGCTCGCTCGCATGAGCTCCTTGAACACCGCGCCGAAGGGCTTGGCGGGGGACAGGGCCGGTAGGAACGACTTGTAGAGCTTGGCCTCGGCGATCGGGTGCTGCGTGCCGCCCAGCTCGAGGATCCCGCCGCGCAGGTAGGGGAGGCCGTTGGCGGCGGCGAAGGCGCGGGCGCCGGGGAAGTCCGGGTCGCAGAAGTCCTCGATGCCGTGGCTCGTGGAGCGGCCGCGGAACGTGTGCATCCGCTCGGTGAGGAAGAAGCCGAAGCAGTCGGTGAACCAGTGGAACATGAGGCCGCGGCCCATGAGGTCGTGCGGGTCGGGGAGGTCCGACAGCAGCGCGAGGCGGCTCGACTCCATCGCCGACGCGGCGAGCACCACGAAGTCGGCCGGCACGTGGGAGACGACGCCGTCGAGGTCGACGGTGGTGACGCCGGTGGCGCGCGTGCCGACGACGTCGACCTTCGCCACGAACGTCTCGGCTCGCACCTCGACCCGCCCGGTCAGCAGCGCGCGCCGCAGTGGGGCCAGCCCGCCCACTCGGGCGTGGATGGGGCAGCCGAAGCCGCTGCAGAAGCCGCAGTTCACGCACGCGGGCCGGCCGTCGTAGGGCTCGGAGTTGATCGCCATCGGCGTGGGCGTCGGGTGCCATCCCAGGAGCGCCGCCGCGTCGGCGAAGCGCTTGGAGCTGTACTGCGAAGGTCCCGGCGGCATGGGGTACGGGTTGGCCCGCGGCGCGTGGCGCCCGGCGGGGCTCGCGTTGCAGCGCGTCGGCGTCGCCGGCCACGCCGATGAGCCGCTCCACCTCCTCGTAGACGGGGGCCAGCTCGTCGTAGGTGAACGGCCAGTCGGTGATGTCGGCGCCCGCCACCGGGCCGAGCAGGCTCAGCTTCTGGAAGTCGATGTCCCAGAACCGCGGCGTCTTCGCGTCCCAGTGGACGGTGCCCCCGCCGACCACCGTCGGCAGGTTGTTGACCGCGCCGACGTGGCGCGGGGTGGCCTCTGCCGCGGTGGCCCGGAAGGTGCGGGGCTCGAGGGCGGGGATCTGGTCCTCGAACCAGCGCATGCTCTTGAGCTCGTCGTTGGAGAAGGCGGTGGCGGGCGTCGCCGACGTGAGGTCGCCGAAGCGGTTGGCGCCCTTCTCGAGCACGACGACGTCCCACCCCGCTTCGGCCAGCACCATCGCGGCCGTGGCGCCGCCGGGACCGCTGCCGATCACAACGGCCTCAGGCATCGAAGAGTCTCTCGATCTGGAGGAGGAGGGCGCCGACGATGCCGGTCGGGTCGATCACGTCGAGCCCGTCGCCACCCGCTACCTCCGCGTCGGTGAAGCCCGTCGGCTGCACGTCGCCCGGGGCGCGCACCTCGACCCACCCCTGCTGGTCGCGGTTGCCGTCGTACTCGGGCGCCGCCAGCCAGCCCTCGATCGTGTGGTCGAAGAGCAGGTCGCGGAAGCCGGTGGCGTTCCCCGCGAGCACCAGGTCCTGCTGCAGCGGACCAGCAGCGTCGAAGTCGCCACCGGCGGCCGCGTCGAGGACGGCTACGCCGGCGGTGTAGCGACCCTGCAGCTCGGTGACCTGCGCGCGCCAGTAGCGCTCCTGGGTGTCGCTCAGGCGCTCGTGCCGGCCGAAGTCGGCGGCACCGCCGTGGCGACCGCTGAACGGCCCGCCCGCGTAGATCCCCGGCGGGTCGGTGTCGAACGCCGAGAGGAGCGCGTCGATGTACCGCACCACGCCGGCTTCGCGCGCGCCGGGGTGGCCGAGCTCGAGCAGGTCGTCGGTGGGCCCGGGGATCAGCCGTGCCGTGGCGGCCTCGACGACCGCGGCCTGGTGGGCGTCGAGGAAGCGCAGGGGCGCACCCGGGTCCGCCCACGCAGCCCGGGGCAGGAGCGCCGCGAGCGGCGTGGCCACCGCGCCCACCACGAACCCCCGACGTGACAGCTCCACTGCACCTCCCCCCGCTCGGGACGGTGCGGGACCCTACTGGCGAGCCGGGTCCGGACGCGACGAGGCCCCGGTGGAGGGCACGGGCGGGATGCCCGCCTCCACCGGGGCCCAGCCTCGGCCACCCGCGCCGGTGGGTCGAAGTGGCCGTTCACGGATCCCGCGGTGCCAGCCGTCGATGCGTGCTGGATGCGGTGGGCGGGTCCGCCAGGTACGTCGACACCGACGCAGGCAGGTCACCGTGCGGGCGGGGATCGCTCCATCGATGCGGGTCCCTCGTGCATCTGCAGACCCCCCTCTCCCGGTCTGGTGCTTCCCTGCCACCGTCGCGCCGCCCCTGTACACGGTCAAGGCACGAAAACCTCGTCCTGATGGAGGCGGTTCGGGCGGTGCGTGCACCGAGATGACATGGACGAGCGCGGCCCGCGTCGTACCGTGTCCGGATGCGCGAGTGGCTGTGGAGCCTCGAGATGCACCAGCGCCGGATGCTGGCGGCAGTGGCTGCCGTGGTGGCCGTGGCCGCGCTGCTCACCGGCGCGCTCGCGCTGATGGGTGACGACGACGGCGGCGCATCCGCGGTCGAGACCTCCGACGACGACACGCTCTTCGACCTGCCGACCACGACCTCGAGCACGGCGGTCACGACGACGTCGACGACCCTGGCGGCCACCAGCACCAGCGCGACCGCCCCGGCGGGCACCGCGGCCGCCGGCGGAGGCGCCACGACGACCAGCACCACCGCTCGCCGCTCGTCCGGCGGGGGCACGGTCACGACCCAGGCGCCGGCCACCACCAAGCCGACCACGCCCCCGCCGAACCCGCGCTCCGGCGGCCCGTGCAACTACGGGAGCGGCCCGGCCAGCCAGATGGGCACGCTGTACTGCCAGCACCGGGCGGGCCTCGGCCGCCCGGCCACCAGCCGCAACAGCGCGCTCGACGGGTACGCCGCGGAGTGGGCGGCGAAGATGGCCGCCGACCACGCCCTGTCGCACCGCCCGAACGCGGATGCCTTCGGCAAGGTCAAGGCGAGCTGCAGCTGCCCGGGCTGGGCCGAGATCGTGGCCTACGCCCCGACGATCGACGAGGCCCTCTCCGGATGGCTCGCCTCGCCCACCCACCGCGGCCACATCGAGGACCCCCGCGACGGCGAGCACGGCATCGGCGTGGCGTTCGACGGCACCTACTACTGGGTGGTCCAGATGTTCGGGTACTACACCACCTGAACCAGGTTCAGCCCGCCGCGGCGGGATCGACCATGATGGGCCGATGGCCGACCTTCCCTGGCAGGGCGACGCGTGCTCGCTGGTCGACGCGTTCCGTCGCGGCGAGCACTCCCCGGTCGACGAGCTCGAGGCCTCCCTCGCGGCCATCGAGGCGTCGGAGCTCAACTCGTTCTCGTACGTCGACGCGGAGGGCGCCCGTGCCGCGGCCGTGAAGGCGGACGTGTCGCTGCCCTTCGGTGGCGTGCCCACCGCCATCAAGGAGCTCGAGCCGGTGGCCGGGTGGCCCTGGACGGAGGCATCGCTCGTCTACAAGGACCGCATCGCGGACCACACGGCCCGGTCGGTGCTGCGGCTCGTCGAGGACGGGGGTGTCGTGCCCGTGGGCAAGACCACTGCCAGCGAGTTCGGCGGGCTCAACGTCAGCGTCACGAAGATCAACGGCGTGACCCACAACCCGTGGCGTCACGGGTGCACGGTCGGCGGCTCCTCGGGCGGGTCGGCCGCGGCGGTGGCCGGCGGCCTCGTGAGCCTCGCCACCGGCGGTGACGGGGGCGGGTCGATCCGCATCCCCGCCGGGTACACCGGCCTGCTCGGCATGAAGGGCACGTTCGGTCGCATCACGCGCGCGCCGCACGCCTTCATGCGGCCCAACACGGTCGTGCTCGGCAACCTGGCCCGCTCCGTGCGCGACGCGGCCCGCTACTACGACGTGTGCGCGGGGCAGGACCCGTACGACCCCTCGACGCTGCCCTCGCCCGGTGGTTGGGAGGCCGGGCTCGGCACGCACGACCTCCGCGGCGCTGCGGGTGGCGATCGTCCCGAACCTGGGCGGGATCACCCTCGAGCCGGGCGTGGAGGAACGCATCCGCGCCGAGGCGGCCGCGCTGATCGCGGACGCCGGGATGGTGCCGGTCGACCTCGACGTGCGGCCGCCGAACCTGGCGGCCCAGTGGATGATGGGCAACCTCGCCACGCTGATGGCCGACCTCGGCGACCACTGGCCCGAGTGCGCCGGTGATCTCACCGAGGAGGTGGCGATCGGCGTCCGCCTGTCCGACTCCCTGTACAACCTGCGGACGGCGTCGGTGGCCGAGGAGCTGCGCATCCAGGCGAACGAGGTCATGGCCGCCGCGTTCGAGCAGGTCGACTTCCTCGTCGCCGCCACGAACCCGGGCCCCGCCTTCCCCGCGGCGGCGTCCAAGAGCAGCAGCGAGACGAGCTTCCTCGACTGGGCGGTGGCGAACCCCGTCGCGAAGGTGGCCTTCCGGGGCGTGCTGCTGGCCACCCGTCTCGTGGCCGCCTTCGCCCCCAAGACCCCCTCCGCCCTCCTCGGGCAGGCCTCCAAGCGCTTCCCGGACCTCGTGAACATGGGCGCCCTCACGATCATCTCCAACATCTACGGCAACCCGGCCGTGTCGATCCCCGCCGGGACCGTCGACGGGCTGCCCGTGGGCATGCAGGTCCTGGCCCGGCACCACGAGGACGCCCGCCTCCTCGACGTGGCCCTGGCCGTCGAGCGGGAGCGGCCCTGGCCGCTGGTGGCCCCGGGGACCTGAGCGGGACCTGAGCCGGAAGGTGCTCTCGGGGGAGGCGTGCGGTACCCTTGACGTGCTCGGCCTCCCGCCCCAGCCCGGGGCGGTGGAGTGCCAGCGGGATGCCTCCCGGAGGAAGACGGCAGGAGGCGAACGGCCCAAGGGGGGCCGGTCCACGATGCCCGACGCAACACGTGCTCTGGAGACCGCCGCGTGGGCGGCCGCCGAGGGCACGGCCACCGCCAAGCAGCTGGCCCAGCTCGAAGCCGATCCGGCCGGCTGGCGCCGCACCCTGGAGCGCCTCCTCGACGACGTGGAGGAGCAGCTCGACGCGGTCCGGCAGATCGACGGGCCCGAGCGCGACCAGGTGGTGGCCGACTTCGAGCAGGAGCTGGCCCGCCTCGAGGCGGCCTACGACCTGCTCACCAAGGTCGAGGACCCGGTCGCCGCCATCGCCGCGGCCGACCCGGCCGGTGAGGTGCGCCTCCAGGCCTCCTGGTCGGCGGGCGAGGTCGTCGTGTGGGCCGCAGGTCCCGACGCGGCGCCCGCGGACAACGGCCAGCTGGCCGACCGCCTCGAGGCCATCGGCGGCCCCGAGACGGGCTGGAGCCTCCACGCCGACGTCGTGCTGCCCAACGGCGCCAAGGCCGCCGCGCTGTCGATCCCCGTCAAGGGCTGCCTCGGGTGGCTCGCCGCGGTGGGCAGCGGCCTCGGCCGCGAGGGCGTCGGCGCCAGCGTGACGTGGCTCGGCCGGGTGGCCGTCGAGGCCGTGCGCCTCGTCGCTCGCGGCGCGGTCGTCCCGACCCTGCGGGGCACCAAGCGGCCCAACGGCAAGAGCCTCGACCTCGCCGTGCGCTGGGCGCCGGCCCTCGTCGACGCCAAGCAGCTCGACGAGCTCACCGCGGCGATGCCGGGCGCCATCGCCCTGCTCGCGCCGCAGCGACGCGCGCGCCACCACCCTCGAGGTGCTCGGCGCCGTCGTGGACGCCATCGTGCGCGACCGCGGCCGGGATGCTCGAGCTGCCGGCGCCGCCGCCCACCACGCAGACGCCGGCCGCGGTGGCCGAGGCGTTCATCACGCGGCTCGACGGCTCCGGGTTCGACGCCCCCGTCGCGGCCGGCGCCGAGGTCTCCAAGCGCATCGACCGCTGGGCCCGCCCGGTGGTGGGTCCCGTCCGCAGCCGGCTCGTCGTGCAGCTCGACCCGCCGGACAGCAGCGGCGCCTGGTTCCTGTCCGTCCTCGGTCCCGGCGCGGAGGGCGGCCTGCTCCCGATCGAGCAGGCGCTCACCGACAGCCGCGCCACCACCCCGCTGGCCGACGACCTCAACCGGCTCGAGCGCCTCCTCCCGGCGCTGCTCCGCCCCGGCGCCCTCCGGCGCGGCCAGGTGTACCTGAGCCAGACCGAGGCCTGGGAGCTGATGACGATCACCGGCCGCGCGCTCGAGGCGGCCGGGTTCGAGGCCCGGGTGCCGATCCTGTCCCGTCGCAAGCCCTCGCCCGGGCTGCGCATGTTCACCGAGCCGACGGGCGACACGGTGGTCGGCGCCAACCAGCTGAGCAACGTCCGTTGGTCCGCCGTGTTCGACGACGTCGAGCTGTCCGCTGCGGACATCGCCAAGCTGGCCGCGGAGGCGCGGCCGCTCGTGCGCTCCCGGGGCAGGTGGGTCGAGCTCGACCGCGCCGACCTCAAGGAGGCGGCCGCCGCGCTGGCGGAGCACGCCAACCGCACGAAGCTCACCGGCGCCGAGATCCTGCGCCACGCCGTCGGCCTCGAGGGACCGGGCCTCGCCGGTGGCATCCAGGTCGAGGGCGCGGGCTGGGCCAGCGAGCTGCTGGAGAAGGCGAGCCACGCGTCCACCGACCCGGTCACCGTCCCGCCGGGGTTCCAGGGCGAGCTGCGGTCGTACCAGGCCGAGGCGCTCGGCTGGCTCGGCTTCCTCGACGCGGTCGAGCCTCGGCGGCTGCCTCGCCCTCGACATGGGCCTCGGCAAGACGCCGACGATGCTGGCCCACATCGCGCCGCACCACCGACCGTCGGCCCGACCCTCGTGATCGCCCCGCCCGCCGTGGTCGGGCAACTGGGCAGGCGGAGGCGCACAAGTTCACGCCCAAGCTGAAGGTGGTCGTGCACCACGGCGCGTCGCGGGCCACCGCACGCGAGCTGAAGGCCAAGGTGAAGAAGGCCGACGTCGTCATCACCACCTACGGCACCGCCGTCCGCGACGTCGAGGCGCTGGCCGGCCTGGACTGGGGCCGCATGGTCCTCGACGAGGCGCAGGCCATCAAGAACCCGGCCAACGAGACGGCGCAGCAGCTCCGCCGCATCCCCGCGGCGTCGAAGCTCGCGCTGACGGGCACGCCGATCGAGAACGGCCTCGGCGACCTCTGGGCCATCCTCGACTTCACGAACCCCGGCCTCGTCGGCACCCGCCCGGCGTTCATGGCCCAGCTCTCCGGCGAGGGCGAGGCCGCGCTGCGGGCCCTCAACGGCATCCTCGTGTTCCGCCGCACGAAGACCGAGCCCGAGGTGGCCGCCGAGCTGCCCGACCGCATCGACGAGCTCGACCACTGCACGATGACGCCCGGAGCAGATCGGGCTCTACCAGGCCGTGCTCGACAGCCTGGTGGCCGACACCGCGAGCAGCGGAGGCGACCCGAAGCAGGGTGCGATCCTCGCCGCGATCACCGCGCTCAAGCAGATCTGCAACCACCCGGCCGCGTACCAGGACGACGACGTGCCGCTGGCGGGTCGCTCCGGCAAGCTGGCCCGCCTCGAGGAGATCGTCGAGTCGGTCTTCGCGGCGGAGGAGCGCATCCTGGTGTTCACCCACTTCGCCGAGTGGGGCAAGAAGCTCGCCGACCACCTCACCGAGGTCACCGGGGTCGCCGATCGCCTGCTACCACGGCGGCCTCGCCCGGGGTGCCCGCGACAGGCTCGTGCACGAGTTCCAGCAGGGCACCGGTCCCGGCGCGCTCGTGCTGTCCCTCAAGGCGGGCGGCACCGGGCCTGAACCTCACCGCCGCGAGCCACGTCGTGCTCTACGACCGCTGGTGGAACCCGGCGGTGGAGGACCAGGCCCGTGACCGCGCCTGGCGCATCGGCCAGACCCGCACGGTGGTGTCGCACCGCCTCGTGTGCCCCGGCACGGTCGACGAGCGCGTCGAGGAGGTCGTGGCCGGCAAGCGCCACATCGCCGACCTCGTGCTGCCCAAGTCGAGCTCGCTGTCCGACCTCGACGCCGACCAGCTCCGCGTGGCCCTCGGCCTGCGGACCGACACGCTCCTCACGGAGGACGCGACATGACCGACGTCGGCAGCCAGAACCAGCCGCAAGAGCCGCGAAGCCGCAACCGCCGCCGGCGGCGGCGGGCAGAAGCCCAAGCGGCCCGACCTGTGGCGGCCCGTGCCCCAGCTGGCCGACCCCGCCGCCGATCGTCGCGGCGCCCGACCCCACCGCGCTCCTGCGCTCACTCGGCGACCCGCCGCTGCAGGGGCAGGGCGCGGTGGCCGAGCACTACCTGGCCGCGGTGGTGGAGCGGCGCGGCCGGCCTGGCCACCGGCCTGGCCGACGCAGCTCGGGACCTCCGTCGCCGGCGCGCCGACGACGAGGACGCAGGGCTGAGGTCGCCGAGCAGCGCGAGCACGGCCGGCCCAGCCGCCGTCGGCGGCGGCGGGGATCACGTGGTCGGCGCGCTCGAGGGCGGCGGGGTGGGCCACCGCTGGCACCGCCGCGCACGGCGGCGTGGCTCGAGCAGCTCGAGGTCGTTGGGGCCGTCGGCCACCGCGAGCACGCGGTCGGACCGCAGGCCGCGGGCGGCGCAGAACGCGAGCACGCCATCCCACTTCGACTGGCCCTGCGGCGCGACGGTGAGCGACGCCATGCCGGGGTAGTCGATGCGAGCGGTCGAGGTGGACCTCGACCGCAGCTCGCCGAGCGCGCCGACGGCGGCGACGCCGTCGGCGGTGGGGCACGCCGATCATGCCGAACCCGAGCACGATCTCCTCGGCGGCCACGCGGGCGAGGTCGTCGGTGGCGGCCGTGGTCGCCGAGGTCGGTCGACGTGCTGCCGGGTTGGTGGCGGGGACGGGGCCGAGGAACACGTCGACGTCCGGATGGTCGACGTAGACGACCGGGTCGAGCCCGACGGATCGGAACGCGGCGACCGCGGCGACCGCCTGGTCGGTCGGGAACGGTGGCGCGGTGGAAGCGCTCGCCGGTGGCAGGTCGAGGCCCGAGCGCGCCGTTCAGCACCACGGCGGGCGGGGCCATGCCGACCGCGGCGAGCGGGCGCCCGCGTCGAGGCCACCCGGCGGCCGGTGGCCACCAGCCACGGCACGCCGCGGCGCTCCAGCTCACGGAGCGCGGCGACGACGTCGCTCGTGCACGTCGGTCGTCGGTGTGCCACAGCGTGCCGTCGAGGTCGGTGACGACGAGCTCGACGGGGGGCATCGAGCGAGTCTGGCCGTCAGAACACGCCGGTGTCGACGCCGATTGCGAGCGTGGCCGCCTGCTCCCGCACGCGCGGCGATGTGCTCGTCGGCCACCGCTCCCCGCGATCACGATCGGGGGCAGGACCTCCCGCCACCGCAGCCCAGTGAGGATGCGCGTGACGTCGCGCACCGCGCCGGTGCCGTCGGACGCGCCCTTCGACGACGAGCAGGTACGGGAGGCCCGGGTCGGCGGTTCGGCACCTCCTCGAACCACGGGTAGATGCGCTCGAGGAAGTCCTTCACGAGCCCGGACACCATGCCGAAGTTCTCCGGGCGTCACGAGCACGGCGCGCGGCCGCTCCCTCCACGTCGTCGACGCCCGCGTCGGGCGCCGCGAGCGACCGGACGTCGCAGTCCGGTGCCGGCGTCGCTCGATGCCGGCCAGCACCGCGTCGCGCAGCTGCGCGATCGACGGCGGCCGCGGGTGCCAGACGACGAGCAGGTGGCCGACGGCTAGCCCCAGGGCTCAGCCCATCACGGCCATGAAGGTGGCGAGCGCGATGCCGATGCCGCGGTCGTCGCCGGTCGTGCCCTCGCCCATGCGGTTCATGACGTAGGCGACGGTGAGGCGGGCGTCGAGGTCGTTGATGACGATCGAGCCACCCCAGCCGCCCCAGAAGCAGGCGCGCGGGTTCGGGCGCGATGGGCAGCTCGGCGGAGTTGATGCCGTAGCCCATGCCGAGGCAGAGCGGCACGCCGAGCACGAGGTCCGTCGCCCTTGGCCTGCTCCTCGAATGCGGCCTCGCAGCCGGCGGGCGACAGGAGGCGGATGCCGTCGACCTCGCCGCCGTGGGACAGGACCGACTGCACGCGCGCCGACGGACCGGGCGTTGCCGTGCCCGTTGGCGGCGGGGCTCTCGCAGCGGCGCCACCCCTCCGTCCACGCGACGCGCGGCGTCCGACCCCGCCGGGTTGCCGTGAAGACGCGGGCCGGGATGCTGCCCGGGCTCGAGGCCGGCCACGAGCGACTCGCCCTCGGGCGGGATGACCAGCGCCACGCGGTCGTCGTGCTCCGGGCCGGTGCCGATGTGGAAGTCGGCGCCCAGCGGGCCGGCCAGCTCCTCGGCGAAGAAGGTGCCGAGCGGTGCGGCCGCGTGACGCGCCGCACCACCTCGCCCACGAGGTAGCCCTGCGTGATGGCGTGGTAGCCCGAGGCGGTGCCCGGCTCCCACCACGGCGCCTGGGCCGCGAGGCGGGCGTGGCACTTCTCCCAGTCGTACAGGTCCTCGGGCACCATCGGCTCGTCCAACCCCGGCAGACCCGCGGTGTGCCCGAGCAGGTGGCAGACGAGCACGCCCTCCTTGCCCTCGGCCGCGAACTCCGGCCAGTAGGTCGGCCACGGGCGCGTGCAGGTCGAGCTCGCCGCGGTCGGCGAGGAGCAGCGCGCACAGCGCCGTCATGGTCTTCGTCGTCGACCAGACGTTGATGATCGTGTCCTCGGCCCACGGGGTGCCGTCGTCGTCGATCGTGCCGCCCCACAGGTCGACGACCAGCTCACCGTCGTGGACGACGGCGACCGACGCGCCCGACGTCCTTGCCCGCGTCGAGGTTGGCGACGAGCACGTCCCGCACTCCCGCGAACGCGCTCGTCGCACCTGCCCTGGATCTCGGCCATCCCCGACCCCCTGTCGTCGTGGTGCTGCGGACCCTACCGTCGCCCCGGTCCGGCGACCGGCCAGCCCGGCGGGCGGCTCGATGTGCAGCGTCGCGCAGCGCCGGCTGCCAGCCCTCGGCGGGGTCGCAGCGCCGCACGAGCCGGGCGGGCACGCCTGCCAGCACGGCGTGATCGGGAAACTCGCCCCGCACGACGGCGCCCGCGGCGACCACGGTGTTCCGCCCGAGCCGTGTGCCCGGCAGGATGACCGCCCCGGCGCCGATCCACGACCCGCTGCCGATCTCGACGGGGTCCTCGGCCGGCCACTGCTCGGCCGATCGGCACGGCCGGGTCCGCGTACACGTGGTTCTGGTCGGTCACGTAGCAGTTCGGGGCCCGGTGATCACGTCGTCGCCGATGACCACGGACCGGTGGGCGACGAGGTGGTTGCCCCGCCCGATCGAGCACCGGTGCGCCGATCCGCAGCACCGGGCTCGTGGCCCCGGGCGGCAGCGGCTGTCCGGATGCCATGCCGACCGAGAGGGACACGTGCGGGGCGACGAGCGTCCCGGCGCCGATGGAGATGTGCTCCTCGCCGAGCAGGTCGCCGAACGGGAACGTGAGGAGCGCGCCCTCGCCGAGGTGGGCGAACCGCCGGCCACGGGCGTCACCGGGTCCGACCGAGCCCGCCCATCGCATCCAGTACCAGAGGCGGT
The DNA here is from genome assembly GCA_963806205.1 of uncultured Microthrixaceae bacterium. GTDB lineage: Bacteria > Actinomycetota > Acidimicrobiia > Acidimicrobiales > VFJN01 > VFJN01. The sequence goes on along the minus strand of CAWDXF010000003.1, from coordinate 102,547 downwards.
GGACGACGGGCGCCGAGAGGTCGCGCAGCGCGGCGCCGCCAGGTCATGCCGGGCTTGGCTACTCGAACAGCCGGCCGCGGCGCCACCGGTAGGGTGCCGCGATGGAGCGGCGGACGATCTCCTCGGGTTCGCCCTACGAGCCGGTGGTCGGCTACAGCCGGGCGGTCCGGGTCGGCGACCGGGTCGTGCTCTCCGGCACCGCCCCGCAGTGGCCCGACGGCTCGCGTCGACCCCGATGCCGGCGTGCAGGCCCGCCGCTGCTTCGAGATCATCGGCGCCGCGCTGGCCGAGGCGGGCGCCATCGTTCGCGGACGTCGTGCGCACGCGCGTGTACCTCGTCGACGCGGCCGACTTCGACGCCGTGGCGGCGGTGCACGGCGAGGTGTTCCGCGAGATCCGCCCGGCCAACACCACGGTCGTGGTCGGCGGCGCTGCTCGACCCGGCTTGGCGGCTCGAGGTCGAGGTCGAGGCCGTCGTCGACGGCACGGTCGGCGTAGCGCGATGGCCGGGTCCGCTCGACATGCTCGAGGCGCTGGGGCGCCAGGAGGTCGCGCTCGGCCCGGGCCTGCGCCACCTGGAGGTGTTCACGCTCCGCGGGCTGCTCACGGTGCTGTGGCACGGCGACCCGGACGCGCCGGCGGTGGTCGTGCTCGGCGGCGGCGCGATGGGCGGGCTGCTCGGGCCCGCCGACGGCCTCTACCAGTGGCTGGGCGAGGAGCTCGGCGACGCCCGGGTCCGGGATCGGCGTGCTGCGGGTGGGATGGCGCCGTCCGAACGACGTCGACCTTTGCACGCTCGACCTGCTCGCGGTGGCCGACCTCGCGGCGCGGCACGGGCGCGCTCGCGTTCGTGACGGGCGGGCACAGCTTCGGCGGCGCGATCGCCGTCCGGGCCGGCATGGCCATGGGGGAGCTGGGCCAAGGGCGTCGTCACGTTCGCGACGCAGTCGGCGGGGTGCGAGGAGGCGGGTGGCCTCACCGCGCCGCTGCTCGCGTTCCATGGCGACCGCGACGAGCTGCTCCCGCTGTTCTCGAGCGAGGCAGTGTGCCACCTCGCGGGTGGACCGACCGAGCTGGTGGTGTGCCCGGGCACCGGGCACCTGATGACGGAGGCCGGCGACCTCCTGCGCGAGCGCGTCCCGGACTGGATCCGCGAGCCGCGTCGCTACGGGTTGACGTAGATCCGCGTCGGGCGCAGCAGCACCGCGACGCGCTGCTCCGCCGCCATCACGCGGTCGTACTCGGCCCAGTCCTCGTGCTCGCCGCCCCCGGCCGCGGAGTAGATCGTGCGCAGGAGCGAGGGGACCGCCGCGGCGTCGCAGGCCGGCGAGCGGCTCGCCCGGTCCCACCACCTCCACGGTGCCCTCGGCCGCCACCCACGCCCACCCGGCCCGCCACTGGAGGGTGGCCGCGGGGTTCTGGCGCAGGTTGGCGAGCTTGCGGGTGAACGGGCGCGCCACGAAGGCCGCCACCGCGGTGCCGTCCACGGGGTGGTCGATCAACCCGGAGTTGACGACCGTGACGTGCACGCTCCCGTCGCCGCGGACGGTCGACAACGAGGCCAGCCCGTGGTCGAGCGCCACGAGGCGCCGGACGTCGTCGATCGAGGCCACGGCGGTCAGGGTAGTGACCGCGCGGGTGTTGCCGAGCCAGCTCTCGTACAGGCGGGCGTAGACCCCGCCTGCCGCCACCAGGGCGGCGTGGGTCCCTCGCTCGACGATCTCCCCGCCGTCGACCACGAGCACGGTGTCGGCCCGCTCGGCGGTCGAGAGCCGGTGGGCGATGCTCACGACCGTGCGGCCCTCCGCCAGGCGCTCGAGGGCTTCGGCGAGGGCCTGCTCGGTCTCCGGGTCCACCGAGGAGGTCGCCTCGTCGAGGATGAGCAGGCCGGCGTCGCCGAGCTGGGCCCGGGCGAGGGCGACGAGCTGGCGCTCGCCGACGGAGAGGTTCCCGCCCCGCTCGCCGACGGGCGCCTCGAGTCCGCCGGGCAGGTCGTCGACCCAGGCCGTCCAGGCCGAGGGCGCGGAAGGCCGCCGCCACCTCGCGCGTCGTCCGCGCCGACCCGGCCGAGGCGCACGTTCTCGGCGATGGTGGCGTCGAACAGGAAGCCGTCCTGCGGGCACCATGCGGATGGCGCGGCGCCGGCTCGTGGGATCGACCGTCGCGGAGGTCGTGCCCGCCGACGAGCACCGTGCCCGCGGTCGGGTCGGCCAGCCGGCAGAGCAGCTTGGCGATGGTGGTCTTGCCCGAGCCGGTCTCGCCGACGACGGCGACCGACGTGCCGGCGCGGGATGTCGAGGTCGATGCGCGTGCAGCACCGGCGGGCCGTGCCGGTAGGAGAAGCCCACGCTCGTCGAGGCGCACCGCGAGCGGGCCCGTCGGGAGGACGGCGCCGTGGTCGGGCTCCACGACGTCCAGCGGTGTCGCCAGGACGCCGAGCATCTTGCGCCACCCCGCGATCGCCGTCTGGGTCTGGTCCAGGATCTCGCTGAGCTCCGAGATCGGCGTGAGCAGCAGGTTCACCAGGAAGACGAAGCCGATCAGCTCGCCGAAGCCGAGGCCCCAGTCGGGCCCTTGTGTGGCCCCGACCGCGACCACGGCGGCGAGGGCGAGCGCGCCGAACAGGTCGGCCAGCGGGAACATCAGCGCGAACCACTGCGCCGCGCGCAGCTGGGCGCGGTACTGGCGGTCGATGGCGGCGTCGAGCCGGCTGCCGCGTGCGGCGCCTCGAGGCCGTACGCGTGCACGACCGGCGCGCCGCCGACGAGCTCGGCCACCTCGGACAGCGTGCCGCCGACCGCCTGCGCACCGTCGTCGTAGGCCACGAGCTGCCGGCGCTGCAGCGCCCGCTCGAGGGGGAGCAGCGGGAGGAAGATCACCGAGCGCCACCAGCGCGAGCTGCCACGAGTACACGGCCATGACCAGCAGGGTCGTGACGATGAGCACGCTGTCGACGATCCAGGCGACCGCGCCCCACTCGGTGAACTGCGCCAGGGTCTCGACGTCGCTCGTCACGCGCGCGACGAGCGCGCCTCGGCGGTTCTCGGTGTGCTCGGCCATCGAGAGGCGGTGGATGTGGTCGAAGGTGCGGACCCGCAGGCCGAGGAGGCTCGCCTCGGCGGCCCGGATCAGGCGGACGAACATGCGCCCGGCTCACCACGTACAGGAGGCCGATGAGCACTGCGACGACCGCGCAGGACGCAGCGACGAACCCCGGCCGGTAGCCCTGGTCGCCGAGCACGCCGCGATCCAGGATCTGCTGGATCAGCACGGGAATCGGCGAGCTTCCCGACCGCGGTGGCCACGGCCAGCGTGACGGTGAGCAGGATCCCCTGGCGCAGCTCGGGCGTGGCGCGGAGCCCGAGCCGCAGCACCTCGATGGCGCCGGCGCCGGCGAGGGCCTCTTCCTCGGGCGACGGGTCGGCGTGCCGGCGTTCGTGGTCGCTGCTCCCGGGCGGCGACGCGGCGGCCAGCGCCTCGACCGCGGCGTCGTGGTCTGTCGAGGCGCTCTGCGTCACGCCGCCTCCTCCTCGTAGGCCTGCACCAGCGCGGCGTAGGCGGGGACGGCGAGGAGCTCGTCGTGGGTGCCGTCGGCCGCGATGCGGCCGTCGTCCAACAGCAGCACGCGGTCGGCCAGCGCGATCGTCGAGACTCGGTGGGCGACCACGAGCGTGGTGGCCTCGGTGGACCCGCGGAGCCCGGCCAGGATGGCCTGCTCGACCCGCGGGTCGACGGCCGAGGTGGCGTCGTCGAGGAGGAGGAGCCGGGGGCGCCGGAGCAGGGCGCGGGCGAGGGCGAGCCGCTGGCGCTGACCGCCCGAGAGCGTGACGCCGCGCTCGCCGATCACCTCGTCGAGGCCCCGCCGCAGGCGGTGCACGAAGCGGTGGGCGCGGGCCACCTCGAGTGCGGCCCACAGCTCGTCGTCGTCGTAGGGCTCCGCCGAGGGAGAGGTTCTCCCGCACGGAGTCGGCGAAGAGGAAGGTCTCCTGGAACACGAACGCCGTGGCCCGCGCGAGCGCCGCAGGGTCCGCGGTCGTCGAGATCGACACCGCCGAGGCGGATCTGGCCCAGGGTGGGGTCGACCAGGTGGGCGAGGAGGTTGCACAGCGTGGTCTTCCCGCTGCCCGTCGACCCGACGAGGGCGACGACCTCCCCGGGCGCGAGGCGGGCCCGGACGTCGCGCAGCACGAGGTCGTCGCCGTACGCGAACGACACGTCGTCCACCACGACGTCGAGGGCGCCGTCGGGAAGCGGGACGGGCTCGCTGGGCTCGCCGCGGGGCTCCGCGGCGAGCACCTTCGTGATCCGATCGTGCGCGACCACCGCCCGCGGGCAGCTCCTCGAGGAGGAAGCCGACGACGCGGAAGGGGAACGCGAGGATGCCGAACAGGGCCATCGCCTGGACGAGCTCGCCGGTGGTGAGCGCGCCCGTCGAGACCCGCCAGGCGCCGAGCCACAGCAGCACCACGGTGCCGAGGCTGGGGAGGGCGTCGAGGCCCGGCTCGAAGCCGGCCCGCAGCCGGCCGACGGCCAGGCGCGGCCGGCGCGCAGCTCCTGGGCGGCCGCGTCGAGCCGCCCCACCTCGCGCTCCTCGAGCCCGAGCGTCTTGACCACGAGCACGCCTTCGAAGCTCTCGTGGGCGACCGCGGACACGTCGCCGACGCGGGCCTGCGCGGTGGCGGCGGGGCGCTCCACCCGCTTCGTGTAGGCGTTGTTGAGCAGCGCGAGGCTCGGGAACAGCGCCAGCCCGACCCCGAGCAGCGCTGGGTCGACGAACGCCAGCTGCACCATCGACACCACGATGATGACGATGACCCCGAGCGAGAACGGCAGCGGCTGCATGGCCATCGTGGCCCGCTCGCAGTCCGCGTCGGCGTGGGCCAGCAGCTCGCCCGCAGGGTGGTCGTCGAACCAGCGCAGCGGCACCGCCAGGTAGCGGTCCGTGACGCGGCTGGAACCAGTGGACCTGCATGCGGCGCTGGGCCATCTGGCCGAAGTACCGGCGCAGGACCACCCCCAGCATCCGCAGCACGGAGGCACCCACGATGGCGGCCGCTCCGATCGCCACGGCGCTGCCCTCGACGCCACCCTCCTCGAACGCGGGGGTGAGCACACGGTCCGTGACGCGACCGAGCACGATCGTGCCGCCCACGGCCATGACGCCGTAGATCGTCGCGCCCGCGAGGGAGACGGCGAACGGGCGCGGGTGGGTGCGGACGGACCGCCACAGCAGGACGAACCCGCGCACGAGGATCCGCCGATCGGACATCCGCGGAGGCATCCGCCGAACCTATCGACGCCAGAGCTGCAGCGGCGTCGAGTTCCGATCGCCGCCGAAGGGAAGCTCGACCCAGGCGCCGTCCTGGCCGGCCGAGGCGTACGCCGCGCAGGTCACGTCGAGGACGCTGCGACCGAAGGCGGCGCCCAACGCAGGTGGCGCGCCGGTGCGGAGGTCGTCGCGCGAAGGCGGTGAGCTGGGCCAGGTAGCCGAGGTCCACGAGCGGGGCCGGGACCCCGTCGGGGACTCCGGGGAGGGGCACGGGCGCCCCGTCGCGCTCGAGCGCGACGCTGGGTAGCAGCTCCAGGCGCACGACGCCATCGGGGGAGGACGCCTGCGCGTCCCACACCGGTTGCTCCGGCCCCCGCCAGCTGGCGATCACGCGGGCGAACGCGTCGTCCTCGAAGCGGATGGTGACCTCGGCGTGCTCGTCGACCGGGTGGTCCGCCGCGCCCTCCAGCACGGCCCGCACCTCGGCCGGTCGGGCCGGTGCCGCGAGCAGGAGGGCGATGGCCAGCGGGTGGACGCCCAGGTCGAACAGCACGCCGCCGCCCCACCCCTCGGTGAGGAAGTCGCCCCAGGTCGGGCGGGGCTGGAGCGCACGCACCTCGATCATGTCGATGCCGTCGAGGTGCCCTGCATGGGTCAGCGCCAGCTGCACGGCAGGCGAGTGCACCAGGTTCTCCGCGTACGCGATGGTGGCACCTCCGGCGGCCGCGTCGACGAGGCGGTCGGCGTCGGCCAGCGTCGTGCAGAGCGGCTTCTCGATCAGCACGCCCGCGCCGGTGCCCACCGCCGCCAGGGCCTGGTCCGCGTGCAGCGCCGGTGGGGTGCACACGACCACGCCGCGGGCGCCGGCCGGGAGCTCGTCGTAGGTGCACGGCCGCGCCCCCATCCGCTCGGCGGCAGCCGCTGCACGCGTGCGGTCGCGCGATGCGACCGCGGTGACCGTCAGGCCCGGGATCAGCCCGACCGCGTAGCCGTGCAGCGCGGCGATCCAACCCGCCCCTGCGAACGCGAGCGGCACGTCGCCGTCGGCGGGCACCTCAGGTGTCGCGCAGCGCCGCCACGACGGGCGCCATCACGTCCAGCGTGGCGCCCTGGAAGACGATGTAGGAGGCGTCCCACCGCTCGCGCCGCGCCCGCAGGTCGTCGCAGATCTGGTCGACCGTCCCGATGCAGGCGTACGGATAGGTCTCCACCGCCTCGGGCGGCAGCCCGAACAACGGCGCCATCATCTCGGCCGTGCCGCGGCGGTCGTCGGTGATGATCCCGGCGAACTGCAGCAGGTTGATCTCGAGATCGTCGTAGCGGGGCCCGGCCGCCTCCCGCACGATGGCGTGCTTCTCGTCGAGCAGCTCGGCGACGCCGTCCTGGGCGGCGGCGGCGTCGACCTTGCCGCTGTGGATCGACGGGTTGATGCCCACGATGTCGGCCTCCCGCGCGGCGATGGACAGGACGCGCCTCGCGCCTCCTCCGATGAGCAGCGGCGGGGGCGTCTGGACGGGCTTGGGCATGCCGTCGTACGCGGTGATCCGGTAGTGGTCCCCCTCGAAGGAGAACGGGCCCGGGGCGAAGCAGCCCTTGATCACCGCGATGCCCTCTTCCATGCGGCTGACCCGCACGCCGGGGGGGTCCATCGGGATGCCCGCCTGGTCGTAGTCCGACTGCATCCACCCGGCCCCGAGGCCGACCTCGACCCGTCCACCCGAGAGCACGTCCAGGGTGGCCAGCTCCTTGGCCAGCACCACCGGGTGCTTGTAGTCGTTGTCGTGCACCAGCGCGCCGACGCGCAGGGAGGTGGTGGCGTCGGCCGCGGCGGTGAGGGCGGGCACCGGAGCGAGCTGGTCACCGAAGTGGTCGGGCACGAACACCGTCGAGTAGCCGAGGTCCTCCGCCTTGCGGGCCAGCGCGGTCCACGCCTTCCCGTCCGGTGCGGTGGAGAGCTGGATGCCGAACCGGAACCGCCGTAGGTGCGCCATGGGGCCGAACGCTATCGGTGCGAGCCCGCCGGTACGCTGCTCCGGGCGATGTCGACCCAGGCCACCGTGCGCCCCCTCCACCACCGCCTCGCCGCGATCGTCGCGCTGGCCGGCACCGGCCTGGCCGTCGTGGGTGTGGCCCTCGTGCCCGCGGCGATGGCGCTCACGCGGGCGGGTCACTCGAGCGACGCGGCGCTCGACCTCGGCCCGCTCGACCAGCGGTCCTACGTGTACGCGGCCGACGGGTCGGTGCTGGCGACGCTGCGAGCCGAGATCGACCGGCAGCCGATCCCGCTCGAGGACATCCCGGACCACACGGTGAACGCCGTGCTTGCAGTGGAGGACGCCGAGTTCTTCATCCACGACGGCGTGAACCTGCGCGCCACGCTCCGCGCCCTGGTGCGCAACGTCGACGAGGGCGAGACGGTGCAGGGAGGCTCGACGATCACGCAGCAGCTCGTGAAGGCCGAGCTGGTCGGCGACGCGCAGACGATCGACCGCAAGGCGCGTGAGGCGATCCTCGCCCGTCGGCTCGAGGATCAGATGTCGAAGGAGGAGATCCTCGAGCGCTACCTGAACACCGTGTACCTCGGAAACGGGGCCTACGGCGTCCAGGCCGGCGCCGAGACCTACTTCGGGATCGATGCGGACGAGCTGGACGAGGGCCAGTCGGCGTTCCTGGCCGGGATGATCGGCAACCCGGCGGCCTTCGACCCGATCCGCCACCCCGAGGCGTCGCTCGAGCGCCGGGAGGCAGCGCTCCAGCGCATGGTCGAGACGGGCCACCTGGCCCCGGAGCGCGCCACCGTGCTGGCCGACGACCCGTTGCCCACCCAGATCACGCGGGTGCTGCCGACTCCCGACACGTACTTCGTGGAGGAGGTCAAGCAGGAGCTCCTCGAGGACCACCGCCTGGGCGGCACCCGCGAGGAGCGCGAACAGGCGCTGTTCCGCGGCGGGCTCCGCATCTTCACGACGCTCGACCCGAAGGCGCAGGCGCTCGCGGAGCAGTCGCGCAACGACGTGCTGGCCGAGGTGTCGCCGGAGGGCACCCCCGTCGGGACGACGCCGATCGGGCCCGACAAGGACACCGGCGCGCCGCGCTCGGCCACGGCCGCGGTCGTGTCGGTCGAGCCGGGCACGGGCGCGATCCGCGCCATGGTGGGGGGCCCGAGCTTCGCCGACGCCAAGGTCAACATCGCGACCGGCCGGGGGGTCGACCGCGTCGGCCGGTCGGGCGGGTCGACGTTCAAGATCTTCGTCCTCATGGCGCTCCTCGAGAACGGCTACGTCCCGAGCGACTCCGTCAACGGCTCCGGACCGTGCTCGTTCACGAACATCCCGGGGCTCGACCCCGACCCGTACGTGGTGAGCAACTTCGACGGCAGCGCCGGATCGGTCGGGTCCGTCCTCGAGCAGACGCTGCGCTCGTCGAACTGCGCGTTCGTGCGCCTGGGGCAGATCGTGGGCATCGACGAGGTGATCGATCAGGCGCGCCGCATGGGGGTCACGACCACGCTCGAAAAGGTCGTGTCGATGCCGCTCGGCACCGAGGAGGTGCTCCCGATCGAGATGGCGGGCGCCATCGCGCTGATCGCCGCCGACGGCATGTACGCGGAGCCCTACTACATCAACCGCGTCGAGGACTCGGACCACAAGACGATCCTCCGCCACCGGACCGAGCCGCGGCGGGCCGTGACGCGCGCAGAGCGCTCGTCTCGCGGCCGAGGTGCTCGAGGCCAACGTGCGGAGCGGCACCGGCACGCGGGCCCGCATCGCCGACCAGCACGCAATGGGGAAGACGGGCACCGGCATGAGCTCGAGCGACGCCTGGTTCGTCGGGGCCACGCCGTACCTCGCCACCGCCGTGTGGCTCGGCTCGCCCACCGACAACCAGGAGGTCGTGATCCGCGGCCGGGGGATCACAGGAGGCAACTACCCGGCGGAGATCTGGGGGCGGTACATGCGGGCCTGGCACGCGGGCCGCCCCACGCGGGACTTCCGTGCCCCGGGGCCGACGCGTGCGGGGCGCTACCTGCAGCTGCCCCCCGACGTCGAGGTCGCCCACAGCACCACCACGTCGACCCTGTTCCCCTTCCCGTTCCCCTTCCCGTTCCCGACGGAGCCCGGGGCGACCTACACGATCCCGCCCGAGTTCCGCGATCGGTACTTCCCGCCGACGACCGAGCGGCCGCCGCCGGATGACGACGACGACCCGTTCGGGCCCGGGTTCCCGTTCGACGACTGACGTGGTCCGGACGACGCCGATCCCGGACGTGGCAGGATGAACGGCCCATGATGAGGAGCAGTCGATGACCCGGTGGGACGCGCTCCTGGCCGTCCAGGAGCACGACACCACCGCAGACCAGATCGAGCACCGCCGGCGCAGCCTCCCCGCTCGCACCGAGCTCGACGCCATCATGGCGAAGGTCGGGGCGATCGAGGGCCAGGCCACCGAGGTCGAGGCGAGCCGGCACGAGCTGAACCGCGGGCAGCAGCGGCTCGAGGACGAGATCGCCACGCTGCAGGACAAGGCGAAGCAGCACGACACCACCCTCTACAGCGGCACGATCGCCAACCCGCGGGAGCTCCAGTCCCTCCAGGACGAGATCGCCGCGCTCAGGCGGCGCATCCGCCAGCTCGAGGACCAGGAGATCGAGCTGATGGAGCAGATCGAGCCGCTCGACGCCGACCTCGCCCGCCTCGGTGCGGAGCGGGCCTCCCTCGACGAGCAGGCGGGCACGCTTGCGGGCCGCCATCGCGGAGGACGAGGTGCAGCTCGACGCCGAGCTCGCCGGCGTGCTGGCCGAGCGGGCGCAGGTGGCCGCGGACGTCGAACCCGAGCTGCTCTCCGAGTACGAGGTGCTGCGCCCGAAGCTCGGCGGGATCGCGATCGCCCGCCTGGTCGGCGGTTCGTGCGGTGGCTGCCACCTGAGCCTGTCCGCGGTGGAGGTCGACCGGCTGAAGCGGCTCCCGCCCGAGGAGCCGGCCTGGTGCGAGGAGTGCGGGCGGCTCCTGGCCCGCTAGGCGACGGCCGTGCTCCTCTGGTTCGTCGGCCCGTCGGTGCTCATCGTGTGGGCCGTCTTCTCGAGCCCGGCGGCGGACTACCGCCTCGTCGCGCTCGGCAGCGTCGTGCCGCTGCTGGAGCTGCCGATCGGCGAGCCCCGGCTGCTGCACAGCGTCACTGGGGCGACGGCCGTGCTGGCCGCGGTGATGGTGGGCGCCCGCGGCCGGCGCCTGGTGCAGCGCCAGCTCCTGGGCGTGCCCATCGGGATGCTGCTCCACCTCGTGCTCGACGGCGCCTGGACGGACGACCGTGCGTTCTGGTGGCCGTTCCTGGGCCGGTCGTGGTCGCACTCGGAGCTGCCCGAGCTCGGGCGCGGCGGCCTGTCCGTCGTGCTCGAGGTGGTGGGGCTGGCGGCCTGCTGGTGGGCCTACCGGCGGTTCCGGCTCGACGATCCTGTCCGCCGGGCGGACTTCCTGCGCACCGGTCGCATCGGTCGGGACGTGGTGCGATGACGCGGGAGCCTCGGTGGCGCTGATGCTCGTGCGGCACGGGCGCACGGAGGCGAACGCCGCCGGCCGGCTCCTCGGGCGCAGCGACCCGGCGCTCGACGAGGTCGGCCGCCGGCAGGCCGAGGTCCTGGCGACGGTCGTGGCCGGCGCCCATCGCGTGGTCACCAGTCCGCTGCAGCGGACGCGCGAGACCGCCGAGGCGCTGGGCCTCCCGGTCACCGTGGACGAGCGGTGGATCGAGCTGGACTACGGCGCGCTCGACGGCACCCTGATGCGCGAGGTGCCGTCCGACCTGTGGGCGCGGTGGGTGTCCGACGTCGACTTCGCGCCGGAGGGCGGCGAGTCGCTCGCCGCGCTGGGCCGGCGGGTGCGGGCCGCCTGTGAGGACCTCGCCGAGGAGGCGTCCGAGCGCGACATCGTGGTCGTCACGCACGTCTCGCCGGTGAAGGCAGCGGTGGCCTGGGCGCTCGGCGTCGGCGACGAGGTGTCGTGGCACCTCTACGTGGCGCCGGGCTCGGTGAGCCGCATCGCGGTCGGCCCGCGCCGCTCGCTGCACTCGTTCAACGTCACGGCCCACCTGGACGGCATCCGCTGATGGACGTGTCCGCGGCCGATCCGCTCTACGAGCTCCCGCCCACGGAGTTCGTGGCGGCGCGCGCTGCGCTGGTGAAGGAGCTGCGGGCCGCGGGGGAGCGCGAGGCAGCCGCCGCGGTGGGCAAGCTGCGCCGCCCCACGCCGACGGCCTACGGACTCAACCAGGTCGCTCGACGCCGGCCCGAGCTGGTGGGGGCCGCCCTCGATCGCGCGCGCTGCGCTGCGCGAGGCCACGATCAAGGGCGGCGACGTGCGCACCTCTACGGCGGCCGACCGCGACGCGACACGCGCCGTCGTCGACGCGGTGCGCGTGCTCCTGCAGTCCGACGACGCGGCGCTGGCGCAGCGCATCACCGCGACGCTCCTCGCCGCCGTGGTCGACCCCGCGCTCGCCGACCGCCTCCGCGCCGGCCGGCTCGCCGCGGAGCAGACGTCGCCCGGGTTCGGGTTCGACGTCGACGACGCCGAGATCATCCCGTTCCAGCGCCCAGCGCCGCGCGGTGAGGAAGCCGCCGCGGTGAAGGCGGCCGCCGACGGGGTCCGCGCCCAGCGGCGGGCCGCGGCGGAGCACCGCAAGCTGGTCGCTCGTCTCGAGGCGTCGGCCCGCCGTCTGGCGGCCAAGGCGGACGAGGCGGAGCAGACGGCCGCCGCTGCCCGCCAGGCGGCCGACGCGGCAGCCGCGGAGCTCGCCGTGGCCCGCGACGCCGACGATCCCGCGGACTGACCTCTCGGGGGGTCCGGTCGCGCGGGGGGTGGCGGCGGCGCGCGTAGGGTGGCGGCGCTCGGGTGGGCGAGCGTCGAACGTGGAGGTTCCTGGATGTACCGATCGAAGATGCTCCGCCGGCTGGCCCTGCCGCTGGCAGCGGTGCTGCTGGTGGGAGCGGGCTGTGGCGACGACGACGACGCCACGTCGGACGAGCCGACCGTCGAGGCACCCGACGGCATCGTGGTCGGCGCCGGGATGAACGATCCGGACGACCCCACCGTCGCCGTGCTGGAGTTCCTCCCGGCCGAGGTCACCGTCGAGGTGGGCACGCCGATCACCTGGGAGTGGACCGGCGCGGAGCCGCACTCGGTGACCTTCCTCGCGCCGGGTCAGGAGATCCCGAACCCCGAGGAGGACGACTCGCTGTTCGCGCCGACCCCGCCCACCGGGCCGGTCGACGGGACCACGCTCGTGAACTCGGGCCTCCAGCCGCTCGGCCCGGTCCAGCCGACCCCGCTCGAGCTGACGTTCGCGGCCCCAGGGTCGTTCACCTACAACTGCGTCATCCACCCCGACATGATCGGTGAGGTCACGGTGGTGGCAGCCGGCGATGACGCCGACTCGCCCCAGGACGTGGCCGAGCGCCGGGTCGACGAGCAGACCGAGTGGCTGGAGGAGGGCCGAGCCGCCAAAGCCGAGCTTGTCGACGCCGATCCGGAGGTCACGGACAACTCGGACGGCTCCAAGACGTGGACGATCCAGATGGGCGTCACGACCGAGCACGCCAGCATCCTCGCCTTCGCCCCGACCCCGGCGAACGTGAAGGCTGGTGACACCGTCACCTTCGTGAACGAGTCGGGTGCTCCGCACACGGCCAGCTTCTTCGGCACCGGGGCGGAGCAGATCCAGAACCCGACCGACCCGCGGGTCGGTCCACCGGCCCCCGGACCGTCGCCGCAGGCGCTGTCGTCGGTCGGCTTCTTCAACACGGGCCTGCTGCCCCCGAACGCGCCCCTGGCGCCGGTCCGCCCCTCACGGCCCGCACCTACTCGTTCACGGTCCCCGATGCCGGCACCTACGCCTACGTGTGCATCCTGCACGCCCCGAGCCAGATGGTCGGCTCGATCGAGGTCACCTAGCCGTTGCCCGGCGTGGCATGCTGGCGAAGGAGAGCAAGGGAGCGGGACATGGCGATCGGGCGGACGCGCACATGACCCCGGCGACCACGGTGAGTCCCGAGGTCGACCGGATCGCCGACGCGATCCCCGAGTACGAGGTCGAGCGCGAGCTGGGCCGAGGCGGGATGGGCGTCGTCTACCTGGGCCGGCACCGCCGGCTCGACCGTCGGGTGGCGATCAAGGAGCTGCCGCCCGCCTTCGCGGTGGACCCCGACGTGCGCGAGCGCTTCTCCAACGAGGCGCAGACCCTGGCCGGCCTGTCGCACCCGCACATCGTGCCGATCTTCGACTACGTGGAGCGCGACGGGCTGTGCCTGATCGTGATGGAGGCGCTCCCCGGCGGCTCGGTGTGGGACCGCTTCACCTCCGACGGGCTCACGCCGCCGACGGCCTGCGCCGTGGTGATGGCCTGCTGCGCGGCCCTGCAGTACGCCCACCAGAAGAGCGTGCTCCACCTCGACGTCAAGCCCGACAACCTCATGTTCGATGCCGAGTCGGCCGTCAAGGTCACCGACTTCGGCATCGCCCGGGTGATCACCGGCGACCGCACGCTCGGCACGGTGGACGGCCAGGTGCTGGGCACCCCCGCCTACATGTCGCCGGAGCAGGCGCGCGGCGACGAGCTCACGCCGGCGTCGGACGTCTACGCGTCCGGCGTGATGCTGTACGAGCTGTTGTCCGGCCAGCTGCCGTGGCTCGGGGCCCAGTCGGCCAGCGAGCTCCTGGCGCAGCGGCTGGCGGAGGATCCGGTGCCGCTCAGCCAGGCCGCCCCCCACGTGCCGGCCCCGCTGGTCGAGGTCGTCATGGCGGCGCTCTCGCGCGACGTCGACACCCGCTACCAGCGGGCCGAGGACCTCGGGGTGGCCATCGGGGAGGCGTGCGTCGACTCGTGGGGCCCGCCGTGGCTCGACCACTCGGGCGTGGCCATCTTCGGTTCGGAGCGGCTCTCGCGGGCCGCGCGGACCACCGGCGCGCGCACGACCTCCGGGTCGTTCGCGCCGATCCGCACCACGTCGGGCGGCAGCCCGATGACGACGACGGGCGGCACCCCGCGATCGAACGAGACGATCACGACGGGCGGCGGCCCGCGGGCGGGGGAGACGATCACCACCGGCCCGACCGGGTGGGCCGTACCTGGCGCGAACGAGACCACCGTCTCGGGCAGTCGTGCGCCGGCGGTGCCGGGTGCGAACGAGACGACGGTGTCGGGGAGCCGTGCGCCGGCTTCGCCGGAGGCGAAGGAGACGCAGCACCGCGGCGTGGCGCCGGCCGGCGGAGCCCCCGCGCCCGCGACCAGCGCGGGATGGGCGGCGGCGCCGAGCGCGCCCGCCACGTCACCCCCCGTGGTCGCGCCCGTGCTGCCGGGTGGAGACATGCAGTTCCAGGTCGTGCGCGCCGGCGGCGCGGAGCCGCGCATCGAGGGTGCCGACCTCTACGATCTCGAGATGGCCGATCTGATCGGTGTCGAGGACGTCCTCGATCCGCCGAAGCCTCCGTGGCCGGCCATCGTGTGGACGGCCGGGCTCCTGTTCGTGGCCGCTGTCGTCGCGCTCCTCGGCATCACGGGAGCACCGCGCGAGCGCGGCCTCGAGCCGGACGACGTCGAGATCTCGGGCCACGACCTGGCCACCACGAAGCGCTTCGGCATCGACCTGTCGAACGAGGTCGAGGTGCGCATCAACGACCGGTCGTTGGCGGCCCGAGCCGACGAGGTGGAGCTCGGGTTCGAGTACCTCGGGGTCGAGGTGTCGAGCGCGTCCGCGCCGGTGCGCGACGGCGAGGCGGTCATCGACCCCGGCATCTCCCAGCGCCTCGTCGGCGGGAAGGCCACGGCCCACGTGGTCGTGCGGCGCGGCAACGCGGTGCTCCGCGAAGGCGACGTGCGGGTGAAGGCCACCCAGACCTGGTACCTCACGGCGCCCTTCATGGGTGGCCTGATGCTCCTCCTGCTCGGCTACGCCAACCTCGAGTCCGCCCTCAAGCCGCTCCGTTCGGGCCGCACCCGCCGGCTGTCCTACGTCGGCGCCTTCCTGGCGGGCCCGCTGCTCGGCCTGAGCTTCGTCCTCCTGGCCGGGGCCATCGGGGCCAGCGAACCCTCCCTGCTGACCGTCATCGTGGTCGCCATCCTCTGTGCCGCCGCCGGCCTCCCGGCCGTCCAGGCCCGGGTGGGCGTCGCCCGCCGCCGCCGTGTGCGGCAGGCCGTGAAGCGGGCCGAGAAGACACTGGGTGTGACGACGGGGAGCATTCCTCCGGCTTCTCCGCCTTCGGGCCCCCAGTGACTGCCGCCACACGGCTCCACGCGTGATCGCGTGCTAACTTCGGGCTAACGAGCGGCTCGCCATCCGGCGTGCCGTGCGGGCAAGGGCGGATCGAATCTCGGGATGTGTCAGGGCACGTTGCCCGCGGGGTGGGACGAAATCCGGCCTTGTCTCCACAACAAGGTGCCTCCTAGGGGGAGCACCGCACGCATAGGAGGCAGGCAATGCGGAAGGTGATCATCGCTAGTGCGGTGGCCTTGGTCCTGTTCGTCATCGGTGCGTTCGCGGCGACGTTCGCACTCAACACCGAGGACGTCTCGTCGGGTCAGGACCCGGTCGCCAAGTGTGTCGACACGGTCGGCATCACGTGGACCAACGCGACCTACGACCCGCCGAGCGAACGACTGGCCGATCACCCACGATCAACGTCGCCTTCACCAAGGGCGGCCGCCACGGCACCGTGTGCGGGCCTCACGCTGACCCTGGAGATCGAGCATAGAAGCCGGTGGCGACGCCGCACGTGCACGACCACTCTCGCGCCGCCACCCCGGCCAACTTCGCGTTCGTGCCGGGCACCGCCGGTGCCAACGGGGTGAGCTGCCCAGCTGCGACGGCGCATGGCCGGTCTGGGGTCGAAGGATCCGACGCACACCGCGGTCCTGATCGACGGCCTCGACGTCGCGTAGCCGCTCGTTCGGAGTTGTGGGTGGCGGCGCCTCCTCGGCGCCGCCACCCACACGACCATGATCGGGAAGCGAGGCTCGCGGCTCCGGCGCCTGTCGACCCTGACGGTCAGCGCGGTCTTGGTCCTGAGCTGGTTCGCCTGGTTGCGCCCGACCGCCCTCGGCGGGCGGGAGTCCTACGTGGTGGTGCAGGGGCCGAGCATGCAGCCCACCTACCACGACGGCGACCTGGTGGTCATCCGGGAGGAGGAGCACTATGCGAAGGGTGACATCATCGCCTTCCGGGCCGGCGGCGAGTTCGACGACCCGACCCGGATCATCCATCGCATCGTCGAGATCACCCCGGACGGTGTCTTCGTCACGAAGGGGGACAACCGGGATGGCGCCGACCCGTGGGCGCCGACGAGTGAGGACGTCATCGGCCGCGCGGTGTTCCATGTCCCGAAGCTCGGCGGGTGGGCGGCCCGTGCCGGGCAGCCCGAGGTGTTGGCCGCGCTCGGGGGCGCCGCAGTGGTCGTGGGCGGGAGCACCCGACGACGTCGGCGGCGGCGGCCGATGAGCCTGCCGCCCGTCGCCCCCGGATCCAGCGACCCGGTCGCTCCTCGGCCTCGACCGACGTCGTCGCCTCCCCGCTGGCTTCGCCACACGGAGCCGAGGTGGGCCGCGGTGGGCCTCGCGATCACGATCGCCCTCGCGCTGCCGGTCCTCCTCACCACGTGGTCGACGATCCGGGCCGCCGACACCACCACCGAGGCGCAACGGATCGGCGCACTCGACTTCGGCATCGACGTCGACTACCGGTTCACAGGCGCGCCCTCGCGCGTGTACCCCACAGGCGTCGTCGGCACGCGGGACGACGGAGCCGGCATCCAGGTCCCGGCCGAGCCGCTCTACACCCGGTTGCTCGACAACGTGGACCTTGCGATGACCTTCCATGCCGCAGGCGACGGTGTCGACGGGCTCGCGAGCGAGTACCGCGTGGACGCCACGGTCGAGATGGCCGAGGGGTGGTCCGCGCCGCTCTACCACCTCGACGCGACCTCTTTCGAGGGGACGGCGACGCAGGTCGTCACGATCAACCTCCGGGACGTCGCGGCCCGGGTCGCGGAGTTCACGGAGCTCACCGGCGTCGCCGGCGACAACTACACCGTGACGATCAGCCCGCAGCTCGCCGTGCAGGGCACCGCAGGGGCGCTCCCCGTGCAGGACGACGTGGCGCCGGACTTCACCTTCATCATCAACGCGAGTGTCATCCAAGCCCAGCCGGCCAACGATGCGGACGGGAGCAGGGACATCGTCCGCGAGGTGCGGAAGGCCGCTAGCTACGACTTCGGCGTGATGTCCGTGAGCATCGACTCCGCCCGCGGTCTGCATGGGCGGGATCGTGCTCGTGCTCCTTGCCGCCGGTGCCTACTTCGCGTCGGTGCTCTTCGGTGGCGTCGGCCTCGGCGAGTCAGCCCGCATCGCGGCGCGCTACCGCTCGCAGCTGGTCGACGTGTCCAGCGCCACCGGCCCGCCCGGCCCGGTGGTCATGGTGGGTGGGATCGATGAGCTGGCCCGCTTGGCCAAGGTCGAGCAGTCGGTCATCCTCCACGAAGACCTCGGCGACGGCTGCCACCGGTACCGGGTCTTCCTCGGCGCGGTGACCTACGAGTACGAGACCGCTCCGGAGCACGCGGGGAACGCCGTCGACGCTGCTCCGGAACCTGCAACGCCGGCCGACGCTCCGGCGGCGGCTCCTCCCCAGCCCGAAGTCGGCCCCGAGCGCCCGTCTGGCTAGCTCCTGATGCGGCGCCCCCTCCTCGTCCTGATGGTGTTCCCTCTCATCGGGCTCGCGTCTGTGTTCGCGAGCACGTTCACCGCGAACACCGAGGACCTTGGCGTCTACTCGGCGCCCGTGTCGTCGATCGTGCCGCCGTGCGAGCCGACGCCGGTGCCGTTCCCGCTCTACCTGCACGGCGCCCTGATCACCCCCGCCAACAACAACAACAGCTTCGACAACATGGTGCTGCAGACGACCCAGTCGCCATCGGGACAGGACTTCACCGCGCAGCTGGACGACTCCAACCAGGGCCTCGTGAACGAGACCACGCCGTCGGAGTTCCTCCTGTGGCGCGGCACGACCGTGTCGCCGTCCCCGCCGTCCTGCGGGTGGGACATCGCCGGCCGGGTCCGGCTTCGCATGTGGTTCAACGGACCGGTGCTGACCTCCATCACCGCGGGGCTGTTCAGCTGCGCACCGAGCGCGCCAGCGCACTCGAAGCCGCCCTGTGTGCTGCTGGCCTCCGGCACCCAGGTCCAGGGCACGCTCAACTTCTTCTGGGACGAGCGCATCATCGACATGGGCGTGCAGAACCTCATCGTGCCGGCGGGCCAGCAGCTCCGGGTCAAGCTGATCGAGAACTGGACGCTGGGTCAGGTCACCTTCGGCTGGGGGAACCTCCGCCCGTCGCGCGTGGAGCTCGTCGCGCCATGAGGTCGCGCCTCGTGACCGTCCTGGGGTTGGCGCTGCTCCTGCTCGCGGGCTGGGGCGAGCCCGCGAGCGCGCAGGACGCCGGTTCCCAGGGCGACGAGTCTCGAGCGGTCAAGGTGTCGTTCGACATCGGCGACTACGACGAGAGCGAGCACGACTGGCCGGTCCTGGCCGTCATTGTCAGCGGCGACTTCGAGGCGGACAAGGACTTCACCGTGCAGGTGCTCGGTGCCTCGGACCGTGTCCTGTGGGAAGCCACCCAGCCGTACAACGCGCCGGTGATGCGGTTCTATCTGCCGGAGCGCATGTGGCTCCGCGACGTGACCGCCACTCGTGTCTCCCAGGCGATGACGCTCGATCCGCTCCTGGTCGAGCCGGACCTCGTGGATCCGGTGGCCGGCGGTGGGGGTGGCACGGGCCAGGTGGCGACCTCGATGGTGCTCGTGATCATCATCGCCGTGGTCCTCTTCCGGACGCCGCTCCCATCGGCCGCGAGCCAGAGGTGGACGAAGTGATGAAGCTCGTCGGGCTCGTGTTCGCGGCGCTCCTGGCCGCCGTGACCCTGGCCCCCTCCGCCGGCGCCGCCGTCGACGACGGGCTCACCGTCGAGGGCACCATCGGGGGGCAGGACATCACCGACGCCGACAGCTCGAACCCGGTGCCGCTCGACCCCAACATCCTCATCCCGGTCCACCTCACGATCCGGAACGAGGGGACCACGACCGAGGACATCCAGTACGTGCGCCTCGAGGGCAAGGCCCTGGGGCTCACGTTCCTGACCTACGACCTCGGGGTGAAGGCCCGCCTCGATCCGGGGGAGCGGACCGAGATCGACACCAAGCTCGACTTCTTCGACCTCGAGAGCCAGGCCACGGGGTACCTCGGGACGTCACTGCGGGTCTACGACGGCGACGGGCACCTGCTCGCCGAGCAGGGCTTCGTCGTCGACGTGCTCGGCAACACCACGTCCACCCTGGGCATGTTCGCCTTCATCATCCTCGGGCTCGCCGCGTTCAGCGTGATCGTCCTCGTCATCAACACGATCCGCCGGCGGCTGCCGTCGAACCGGTTCATCCGCGGCCTCCAGTTCGCCATGGCGGGTGGCGCCATCGGCGTGACCCTCTCGCTCGGCGTGTCGATCCTGCGCATCGGGTTCGCCGACGTCGAGCAGTGGGTGCCGCTCGTGTTCCTGCCGACCATGATCGCGTTCGTGCTCGGCTACATCGCACCAGGTCCGCTGCAGCGCAGCATCCGCGACGTGCAGGCCGAGGAGGCCCTCCACGTGGCCGCCCAGGTCGCGGTCGCGCGCTCCTCCGGGTACAACACCGCGGCGAACTCCGCCAGCTTCCGGAAGCTCCAGCGGTCGGGATCGCAGGCGCCGTCGGGCAACCTCACCGACTAGTCCTCGGCGGTGAAGTCCTCCCAGATCACCGGGTAGACCACGTGGTCGCCCTCGATGCCCTTCAGCTGCACGGTGCGGGGCTCGCCGAACGTGAGGTCGCCGCGGGCCGACGCGATCTCCCGCACGAGCGAGGACACGAGGATCTCGCCGCCCTCGGCCTGCCCGCCGACCCGGGCGGCCTGCATGACGTGCTTGCCGAAGATGTCGCCCTCCTCCGAGATGACCTCACCGGTGTGCACCCCGACGCGGATGCGGACCCCGCCGACCAGCTCGGACTCGGACAGCTCCTGCTGCACCTCGATCATCGCCCGCAGCGCCCGCCGGGCACCGCCGAAGGTGAGCATGAAGCCGTCCCCCTGGTTCTTGACGACGCTGCCCTCCCAGGTGGCCACGTGCCGCTGGATGATGTCGTTGTGCGCGGCGAGCACCTTCATCCAGGCGGCGTCGCCCATCGCGGTGGCCCGCTCGGTCGACGACTCGATGTCGCTGAACACGATCGTGATCGTGCCGCGGTCCTGTTGCACCGCGTGCAGCGACGGAAGGGCCTTGTTCACCGCGCGGGCCACCGACTCCATCGAGGTCTCGCGCAGGTCCTGGGGCCCTGAGGGCACGGCCCGGACCGCGGCGAGCGGGCTGTCGGTGCCCCCCGTGACGGTGAGGTTGGCGCCTGGGAGCCCACCGCCGGACGTGCGAGCCGCGTGGTCGGTGGCGAGCTGGAGCACGGTCTCGCCGATGTTGACGACGGACCCGGCCATGAGCACGACGGCCGAGGTGATCCGGTTCCCGTCGAACAGCGTGCCGTTCGTGCTCCCGAGGTCCTCCACGACCACGGACTCGCCGCGCGGGCTCAGCATCGCGTGGCGTCGCGAGCACTGCGGATCGGTGAGGAGGATGCCGTCGCAGTCGCGGCCGATCTCCACCTGCTCACGGATCTCGACGTACAGCGGACGTCGGCCCGACTGCTTCACTACGACCACGGGATACGCCATCGTTTTCCGCCCTGCGATGTCACGCGCCCTCGAACGAGGGACCCGTCCCACACGGAGGCTAGTCCGAGGCTAACCCCCGCTCGCCGTGCCAGGCGTCACGCCGCCTAGCCGGGGGCGACGGGATCGAGGTCCGCAGGGGCGACATCGTCGGCGATGACGTCCCGGGCCACGTCGGCGAGGCGGAGGTTGTGGTTCCGGGCATGGTTGCGCAGCCGCCTGAACGCGGCCTCCATGTCGAGGCCGAGGCGCTCGGCGGTCATGCCCTTGGCCTGCTCGATCACGATGCGGGTGTTGAGCGCCTGGTTGAGCTGCTCGTTCAGGACCTGCGCCTCCTGCGCCGCCCGGTGCTGGAGGATCGCGATGGTGGCGACGTCGGCGAGCGCCTGGGCCACCTCGATGTCCGCGGGGCGCATCTCGCCGGGCTCGAGGTGGAAGAGGTTGAGGGCGCCGACGACCGAACCGCGGAGGCGCATCGGCAGCGCCTGCACGGACAGGAAGCCGGCCGCGAGGGCCTCGGCCGCGAAGCGGGGCCAGCGGCTGTCGGCGGCGGTCAGATCCGGGTCGGAGACGGGTCGCCCGGTGCGGTGGCAGTCCAGGCAGGGTCCCTCCTGCGCCTGGAGCTCGAAGAGCTCGAGGACGCGCATGGCCTCGCTCGAGGAGGCCATGACCCGGAGGTCGCCGTCCGGACCGACGAGCATCAGGCCGGCCGCGCCGACGTCGAGCACCTCCACACACCGGTCGGCCAGGCGCGTCAAGACCTCGATGACGTCGAAGTCCGCGACCAGGCTGTCCGCCAGGTCCACGAACGTGCGAGCCAACGCCGCCTCCCGCGACGGCGCCATACCGCCAGCTCCCGTGTCAGCCATCTGGATCACCCTCCCGCTCGGGATCGTTCCCATCTTGCATCGCGTCGAACCGCAGCGTCCTGTCCACCACGGTTCTCGCCAGCTCGACCAGCCCACGATCGCTGCCGAAGGCGTGGGCTCGCAGGCGCAGGAGCGCCTGGGCGATGTTGGTGTCGAGCTGGGCGGCGACCATCCCGGCGGCCTGGTGCACGACGTACTGGAAGTCCGCGCCGGCCTCGAGCTCGGTCGGCAGCTGGCCTGGCGGAGCGTTGGACTGCATGACCAGTACGGCCTCGGCCGCGACGTTGGCCATGGTGAGCGCGTCGGCGTGCTGGTCGTCCCGCAGGCCCCCCGGGCGGTTCCGGTAGAGGTTGAGGGCTCCGAGGCGCACGGCGCCGACCTGCAGCGGGAAGCCGAACACGGCTCGAGCGCCTGCCTCGACGGCCCGGCCGGTGAACGCGGGCCAGCGCAGGACCTCGGGGTCCGCCAGGTCGGGCTCCATGACGGGACGGTCGGTGGTGAAGGCATCCACGCAGGGGCCTTCGCCGAGCTCGTCCTGCAGGTGCTCCACCAGCGCGCTCACCTCGTCCGTCGTGCACACCGACCCTCGTGGGACGTCGCCCGACATGAGCATGATCCCGGCGCCGGTCAGGTCGGTCACCTCGGCGCACACCTCGCAGAGCCTGCGGGTCCCCGGTTCGGGGCCGCGATCCTGCGTCAGCAGGCCCAGGATGCGCAGGCGGCGGGCTCCGGTCACGGCGCAGCGGGTCGAGGTGGTGATCGCGGAGCGGCCTGGGTGACGGGGAGCTCGGCAAGAGCCATCGCATCCTCCTGGTACATGAGCGCTTCATGAGCGCTACCAGGGGCCGGAGCAGAGCTCCCGGGCCAGGCGCTGCCTGGTCCCACACGTGCGGGTCTTGTCGTGTTGGGTGCACCGTACGCCCGTTCCGTCCCGCGCGTCCCCCCGGAGGGGTTAGGTTGTCCTCCGAAGCGTTGCTCTGGACCCTGGTGGCGCACCTGAGGCGAACCGGGAGCATCCATGGACACCGTGAGGGAGCTCGCTCACCCGCGTCGTGCGATCCAGCTGCGCGCGTTCGACACCCACGTGGAGCACAGGTGGCTCGGCCGCTCCCGAGCCGCGCTGGGGACCATGGCGTTCACGGCTGTCGCGATGGGCATCGCCTGTGCCGACGTCTCCGCGACGACAGGACCCGGCCGGCTCGGCATGTTCGCAGCCGGCGCCGCGACCGGGGCGCCCCTCGGGTTCGGAGCAGAGGCGCAGCTCAGCCGTGCCGGCCCGCTCTTCCGCTGGGTCATGGTCTGCAGCGCCTTCCTGATCATCACGCTCGACGTGGCCGCCGTCGTCAGGTGGGTGACCTAGGTGGCAGGTTCACCGAGATCGGTTAGCACCGACGGGCCAGCCTGCCGACGTGTGCCCTCCCCCGCGCCTCCCGGCATGGTCATGGGGGCACACGTCGGCGCTCTGGTCGTGGGCTGGGTGAGCTAGCTCGTGGCCGGCCTGGCGATCATCACCGAAGCCTGCATCGACGTGAAGGACCGGGCGTGCGTCGACGTCTGTCCCGTGCAGTGCATCTACGAGTTCGACGCGGCGAAGAACATCCTGTTCTCCGAGGAGGTGGCGGGGAGCGGGACGATCGAGACGACCCACGCGCCGAACCCGGAGTTCGTCGGTGTCTTCGCCGACAGCATCCTGTACGTGAACCTCGACGAGTGCACCTCGTGCACGGCGTGCTACCAACCCGACGTGTGCCCCGTCGGGGCGATCTACTCCGAGGAGCACCTCCCCGACGGGTCCCCGACGAGCGCGAAGTACAACGGCAACGATCCCAACAAGGGACACGACCACACGTTCTTCGTCCAGCACAGCCGCGACGTCTTCGCCGACTGAGCGGTCGAGCGCGTCCATGCTGGGTGTAGGGTCGGATCGACGGTGTTGCTCCGGACCCCGGTGACCCGCATCCCAGTGCGCCTGGAGGTGCCGGTGTCAATGTCTGTGAGGCTCGCGCGAATGACGCGACGGCTCGACCTTGTCTGGGTCGGCGTGCTCGGCCTGGAGCTGTCCTGCTGGCTGTTGTTCGTCGCCGCCATCCGCGCCACCGTCTGAGAGGCTGGTTCGGGATGAAGACCCCAGATCCAGTTTGCGTCGGGTTGGCGAGCGCCGACGAGGCGGTGGCGGCCGAGATCGCCGACGACGACGAGGCCGAGACGGCAGCCGTGGTCGGGCCTGAGGACCGCGGCACCCGTTACGTGCTCTACGACCGCGACGGCACTGCCGTGGAGGAGGTCGTGGTCGGCGAGACCCCGGAGGGCATTCGCGTCATCCTGTACGACACCTGCGGCTGACTGGCCCTCAGACCAGCTAGTCGGAGCGTGACCTCGGTACGGGGTCGGGCAGGATCCGCAAGCTCGCGAGTCCGATCGCGGTCGCCACAGCGGCGAGCACGAGTGGGAGTGCGACGCTGGAGCCGGTGTAGGGCAGGTCCACCCTGGGCACGCTCGTCCCCGGTCCGCCCACACCCGGGACCGAGGACGTCGTGATCTCGAGACCTGACCCAGCGGTGCTCGACGGGCCGGTCTGCGTGGTCGCCGCGGCCAACGGAGCAATCGTCGTCGTGGTCTGCTCGAGTCCCGAGGTCGTGGTCTCCCCGGCGACCTGACTCGTGGTCGTCACTGCGCCGGCCTGCGAGGTGGTGGTCTGCTCACCGACCTGGCTGGTCGAGGTGATCACACCGGGTTGCGACGTGGTCGTCACCTCGGCGGCTTGGCTGGTCGTGGTGACCTCACCCGCCTGGGATGTGGTGGTCACCTCGCCGACCAGCGTCGAGGTGCTGTCGGCGGGCGGACTGGACGTCGTGGTCGATTCGACAGTGCAGGTGGGGTTGACGAAGACGTCATTGCTGAGGGTGACCGCGGCGGTGCTCGCCAGCGCTCGACCATGGACGACGACACCGGTGTTCACCGTGATCGAGGCCAGGGCCAGGATGTTCCCGCGGAACACCGAGCCGGTCGCCAACGTCGCAGAGCTCCCGATCTGCCAGAAGACGTTGCACTCCAGACCGCCGTTGATCATGCTGACCGTGCTCCCAGTCGCCGTCGTCAGCGTGGAGTCGGTCTGGAAGATCCACACCGAGCTCGGATCACCCGCACCGTCCAGCACGAGCGGCCCGCTGAGCAGGAGCGCTCCCTTGCTCGGGCCGGCGTAGACACCCCCCGGGAGGATCGTGTTCGCCAGCTCGGCACCGGTAGTGCCGTCGAGCGGCCGCCCTGCCGCGTTCACATAAGCCGTGGTCAGGTCCGCCTGGGCCTGCTGGGCAGCAGCGTTCGTCACGTTCATCGTCGCGGGGGGCACCACGATCCCGGGCGGGAAGCCAGTCACCGATGTGCCGGGAAACAGCCCGACGCTGCCGTTCAGCACCGACGGGCCCGTGTTGGTGACCGTCGAGGCACCGAGGACCGAGTACTGGGCCGCGGTCCCCAGGGGGACCGGCGGCACGATCGCCGCGTTCGAGGTAGTGAACCACAGAGGGACCGTGGCCGCGATGGCGCAGGCGTAGAGGGTGACGGTGCTCCGGCGACGCCGGAGCGCGAACACCCCGAAGAGCGAGATGGCTACGAAAACTCCGACGATCAACATCGCGGGCCCCTTCCGGCGACGGGCAGCGGGTCACCGACGGTGAGCCGCTCCGAAGCCCGAACCCACGGTAGACCCGAAGGAGAAATCAAGCAACCTGATTCATGAATATGGTTATAATGATGGTCATGCGGGACTGGAGCTTCCTCACCCTCCACGCCAGCGCGCTCCTCTTCATCGCGCACGACCCGGGGGCCCGAATCCGAGACATCGCGGACGCCCTCGGGGTCACCGAGCGCACTGCACAGGTCACCGTCTCCGATCTCACCGCCGCGGGCTACGTGGTCAAGACGAAGGAGGGCCGGCGCAACCGGTACCGGATCCAGACCGATCTACCCGTACGGAACGCGATCGGTCGGATGCGAACCATCGGTGACCTGTTGGATCTGCTGGTCGATCCCACGGCGACGGCCTAGATCGGCATAGGGGCCGTATGGCTCATTGCCCATTGCAGCAACGAGCGCATGGTGAGGCCACTCCACGGTGGCCTGTAGCCACCACCAAATGACAGGACCCCCCATGCGCCACAAGAAGCTCCTCTTCATCCCGCTGCTGGTCTCCGCCGCGATCGTGACAGGCGTTGCGTTCGCAGCGTGGCTCTCGAATGCGTCCGGCACCGCAGAGGCACGCTCCACCACGTCGGTGGACTCCGTGATCGCCCCCGGCGCCAACTCACCGGACCTCTACCCGGGTTCCACCTCGTCGGTCACCGTCACGGTCAGCAACCCGAACGCCTACCCGGTGATCGTCAACGCGATCAGCGCCGGCTCATCGGCACTGGTCAACGGCACCTGCGTGGCCGGAACGGTCACCAGTGACGCCAGGACCGTCGACGCCACCGGGCTGCTGCAGTCCGACAACACGAGCAAGAACATCGCCGCAGGCGGGTCGGGCACCTACACGCTCGTCACCCAGATGAGCGGCGCCGCTGCCGACACCTGCAAGCTGCAGACGTTCTCGATGGCACTCACCGCCACGCTGTCCTCGGCCGTCTAGACCGAGCGCACCGACACAGTCATGAAGCGGGGCATCGCCTCCGTCGTGCTGGGACTGCTAGCCATCATCTGGCTGGCGGTCCCAGCTGACGCGCGATGGACCGCGGCCGGGACCGGCACCGAAACGGCAAGGTCCGCCACGGTCACCGCCCCCGGGCTGACCGCCGCGACCTGCAACTCGCTGGTCGCCGCGTCAGTACGCGTCGACTGGCTCGCCAGCACGACACCCTCGGTGACCCAGTACGAGGTGCGCTGGGGCACCAACCCCACAGCCCCCACCAACGCCGCGCTGGTGACCGGACTGAGCTTCTCGACGCCCGACCTGAGCCTCGGCACCTGGTACTTCACGGTCCGCTCGGTGCAGGGGACTTGGCGGAGCCCGACAGCCAACCAGCCGTCAAAGCTGATCATCTCCGTCCTCGGCCTCGGCACTTGCGTTTGATCGACGCGACAGTCGGAGAGGTGTGCTGACCCCGCTGGTGACGGCGAGCCTGTCCGCAGACTTCGGTGCCGGGACATGAAGCCCGATCCGTCCCGCGAGTTCTCGCATGGGCACTTCATCGTTGCGGCTGCGGTGATCGCGGTCTGGCTCAGGTGGCTCGCATCAGATCCGTGGGTCGCCGCAGCGATCACGGCGGGCCTGTTGCTCCTCGTCCTTGTGGTGGTGTCCAGCCTTCCTGGAGCAACGATCAACCTGCCCTTCCTCCTCACCACGCCCGTGCCTCCGCCCTCGGAGGAAGGCTCCGGCGCGGAGCCCGCTCGTGCCGACGTCTGTCTGCTCTTCGAGGTGCGCGGGATCGTCCATCTGACCCACGCAACGCTCCACGGGGGACCCCCGACGTTTCGCTTCAACCTCAGCACCAGCTACCCGTTCGCAGGATCCCCGGCACCCGACCTTGCCGTGGCCGCAGCCTTTCGGGCGACGCGGCGTCACTCGCGCACCTGGTCAGTGTGCCGCCGGGCCTGTCCACATTCTCCGAGTACGAGGCGCTGGAACGAGTCGCCTCCGCGGTGTCTGACCGAACGCGCACGTCAGAGCCGGGTGGTGACGGTGAGCCGGCCTGTAGGCGGGGTTCTGTCCCTCGGATCGCTTGTGGTCACCGAGGGGGTGGCCATCCATCTGTGCGGTCTACCAGGGGAGTAGTTGGCCGGGCCGGCCCTCCCACGATTCGACCTTGCTCCGGGTGGGGGTTGCCGAGCCGCCGGAGTCACCTCCGACGCTGGTGCGCTCTTACCGCACCGTTTCACCCTTGCCTGTGCCCGGTTTCCCGGGCCATCGGCGGTCTGCTCTCTGTTGCCCTTTCCGACAGGTCACCCCGTCCTGGCTCTCGCCAGCACCTTGCCCTGCGGAGCCCCGACCTTCCTCGACGAGGTCACGCCTCGCCGCGGCCACCCGGCCGGCTCACCGTCGCCGACATCGTACGGCTCAGGCCGACAGGACGGCACCCTCGATCCCGGCAAGCGGGTTGTCACCGGGGAAGAAGCCTCGGCCCTCGGGGAACACGTCGGCCGGCTTCTTGGCCTGGGCCAGCATCACGAGCACCGTGGCGTGGCGGGCCTCGACGCCGCCGATCGTCATGATCGTCGAGCGCAGCGCGGGCTGGCTCAGCGCGCCGCCGGCGAACGCGTAGGTCTGCGCTGCCGCGAGCTCCAGGTCGAGCGCGAGCTGCACGACGCCGGCCTCGTCATCGAGCGCGTCGAGGGCGGGCTGGACCATGGCGTCGAACACGGCCTGGTTGGCGGTGGTGACCGCCTGGCCGCCCGCGCCCTCGATCGTGGCGTTCAGCGCGTCGAGGTGGGACTGGTGGTGGTCGCGGAAGAGGCTGGCGGCGTCCCCGATGGCGGCGGTCGTCACGAGCCCGGAGCCGGCGGCCGTCGTGTACGTGTCGACGGCCAGCTGCTCGAGCGACGCCGCCGTGCGGGCCAGCGGGAGGTCCATGCTGCTGGCCGCGGCGTCGCCGTCGGTGCCATCGTCGCCGGCGCCCGTGTCCGCATCGTCGTCGCCGCAGGCCGCCAGCACGGCGGCGCCCACGATCGCGGTGCCGCCGAGGCGGAACAGCTGGCGGCGACCGGGGGAGGGGACGCCGAGGAGGGCGGCCTTCTCGTCGGTCGTGAGCGCGGTGCGGCCGCCGACGATCCGGCGCAACGCGTCGTACCACCGCGGCATCGCGGCGGTGTTGTCCTCGTCGATCGCGCGCAGCTCTCGGCGCAGCTCGTCGCGGTTCAGGTCCATGGGTGTCGTCCTCTCGTACGGGTCGGTCGGGTCAGGCGAAGACGGCGGGGTCGAGCCCGGCCTTCGGATCGGTGCCGTCGCCCAGCGCGGCGGACTCGAAGGCGCCGGTGGGGAACTGGTCCTCGGGGCCCTTGCCGAGCGCGATGGCGAGCACGGTGGCGTGCTGGGCCTCGATCGGCAGGATCGTGGCGGTGGCGGCCGCGTAGGCGGCGCCGGTGAGCAGGGTCAGCGCGGCCGCGTAGGTGTAGGCGGCCTGGTTCTCGAGCGTGCGGGCGAACTCGAGCGCGTCGGTGGTGGCGTCGTCGCCGTCTGCGACCTTCGCCATGATCGCGTCGAGCGTCGGCATCACCGCGGCCACGACCTTCGGGTTCGCCTCGGGCCGGGCGTCGCCGCCGGCGACCTGGCCGAACGCGTCCGCGTGGTCCTGGTGGTGGCCGAGGAACAGCTGCGCCACCGCCAGTGTGTCGCCCGACAGCGCCGGCGCCGCAGCCGTGTAGGCGGCGACCGCCGCGAGCTCGACGCTCTGGGCGTAGCCGGCGATCACCGTGTCGCTCAGATCCTGGGCGGCCGCGAGGCCACCGAGGCGCAGGAACGGCACCAGCCCACCCGTGGCGGTGAGGAGCGAACCGCCCACGCCGGCGATCCCGGCGTTGCGCACGAAGGAACGGCGCGAGCGGCGGGCCACGTCGAGGTGGAGCTCGGCCGTCTCCTCCCGGAAGTCGCGCATGGCCTCGTGGTGCATGTCGTCCACGTCGCTCGCCATCCGGCGGAGCTGCTTGGGGCTGATCTGCATGCTGTTCTCCTTGTCAGGTGACGCTGACCACACCGGTCATGAACGGGTGCAGGGCGCAGAGGTACGTGAGCCGGCCCGCCTGCTCGAAGCGGACGGGTGCCGAGGACGCTCCGGGGGCGATGGTCCCGGTGTTCCAGGTCTGGTCGCCGTTGCCGGTGGCCGTGTGGGCCTGGTCGTGCGCGTTGGTCCACACCACCGAGTCGCACACGCCGACCTCGACCGGGGTGGGCTCGAACACGAACGCCCCGATCTCCACGGTCACGGTCTCGCAGTCGGCCGCCCCGACCACGGGGGTCGGGCTGTCGTCACCGCAGGCGGCGACACCAAAGGCTGCGAGCGCCGCGACGAGCACGGCGACCACCGGTTGGGAACGGCGCATCGCTGCACACTTCGGCGCCGCCCCCGCGGGCGGATGACGTCAGAAGGAGATGCCGCTCAGCTCCGGGATCCACCCGAGCGCCCGCTCGCACGCCCGCCGCCACTGCTCCCGGTCGAGGGGTGGGCCGGGCTCGACGGTGGTCCGCGGTCGCCAGGTGGCGGCCACGTCGTCCCAGCCCGCCCAGGTGCCGGTGGCGAGGCCGGCCAGGAACGCCGCGCCGAGGGTCGTGGCCTCGCGGACGGGGGAGACCTCGACGGGACGCTGGGCCGCGTCGGCGAGCGCCTGGACGAAGGTCGGGTTGTCGCTCATGCCACCGTCGACGCGCAGCGTCGGGATCGTGAGCCCGCTGTCCAGCTCGGCCGCCTCGACCAGGTCCGCGCCCCGCTGGGCGACGCCCTCGAGCACCGCCCGCACGACCTGGGGCCGCTCGCTGCCGCGCGTGAGGCCG
Source organism: uncultured Microthrixaceae bacterium (assembly GCA_963806205.1). GTDB lineage: Bacteria > Actinomycetota > Acidimicrobiia > Acidimicrobiales > VFJN01 > VFJN01. The sequence goes on along the minus strand of CAWDXF010000003.1, from coordinate 72,143 downwards.
AGCAGGGTGCCGCGCGCCCCGTAGTCCCAGTAGGGGGTGCCGAGCCCGAGCAGCGCGGGCACGTAGACGACGCCGTCCGTGTGCTCGCACGCGCTGGCGACGTCGTGGCTCTCGGCCGACGACCCGATCACGCCCAGGTCGTCGCGCAGCCACTCCACGTTGGTGCCGGCGGAGAGCATCACCGCCTCGACGCCCCACGCCAGCTCGCCCGCCGCCTGCCAGGCGACGATGGGGAAGCAGCCGCCCTGCCCCTGTGTGTCGAACCGGGGGCGCTCGTCGCCGAGGTGCACGTCGAGCATGCCGCCGGTTCCGAAGGTGATCTTGGCCAGGCCGCGGCGCACGCACCCCTGCCCGACGAGGCTCGACTGCTGGTCGCCCACCAGCGCGGCGATCGGGGGACCGCCGGGCAGCGCGGTGGCCGGACCGACGATGCCGGTCGTGTCCACCACCGTCGGCAGGACGGAGGCCGGGATGCGGAGCGCGTCGAGCACCTTCTGCTCCCAGCCGGAGCCGTCACCGGAGCGCAGCGCGGTCACGCCGGCGTTGGACGCGTCGGTCACGTGGAGCGCGCCCTCGGACAGGTGCCAGGCCAGCCAGGTGTCCACCGTGCCGAAGCACAGGTCGCGCGTACGGTCCGGGTCGGCCTCGTCGAGGAGGTGCGCGAGCTTCGTGGCGGACGCGTTCGGGGCGAGGCGGATCCCGTCGGCCTGCAGCACGAGGCAGGTGCCGACCGTGCGGAGGTCCTGCCAGCCCAGACCGGGGCCGACCGGCTCACCCGTGGCGCGGTCCCACACGATGGTCGAGGCGCGCTGGTTCGCGATGCCGACCGCCTCGACCGCGCCGACCTCGGCGACCAGCTCCCGCGCCATCTCGAGCGCGACGCCGCGCCAGCTCGGCGGCGTCGAACTCGACGAGCCCCGGCGCCGGCGAGTCGGGCAGGAGGGCGCGGTGGTGCTCGGCGGCCACCGTCGCGTCCGGCCGCACGGCGGCGGCCCGCAGGCCGCTCGTGCCGATGTCGAGGACCAGGATCGTCACGGACGCGTTCTACCAGGCTGCCGGGCGGCGAGGACGGCCGCGCCCGTGGCGAGGCCGACGGCGAGCAGCGTCACGACCGGGATCGTGGCCCACGCGACCTCGTGCCCGCCCGCGCTGCGGCGCAGGGCCCCGAGCGCCTGCACGGGGAGGATGGCGAGCAGGCCGACCAGCGCACCCGCCGCGGCCGCATCTCCCGCCACCTGCCGGCCGATCCACCAGCCCCCGACCGCCGTGCCGGCGAGCACCACGAGGGAGAGCACGTAGTCGAGCGCCCCGGCGTCGCTCGCCGCCACGTCGCGCACCTGTGCCGCGATCGCCGCCGGGGCGGCCACCGCGAGCGCCACCCCGACACCGCGGGCCAGCAGCGCCCCCGGGACCACGGGCTAGTAGCCCGTCGCGCCGAACGGCGACGGCAGGCCGAGCTTGCCCGGGTTCAGGATCCCGTTGGGGTCGAGCGCCCGCTTGGTGTCGAGCAGGACGTCGAAGGCCGGGCCGAGCGCCTCGGCCACGAACCGGCTGCGGTTCAGCCCCACCCCGTGGTGGTGGGAGAGGGCGCCGCCGGCGGCGAGGACGGCCCGGGAGCCCGCATCCCACACGGCGCGGTAGTAGGCGTCGCGCTCGCCGGCGTCGACCTGCGCCGCGAACGTGAAGTAGAGGCAGCCGCCGTCGGTGTAGCTGTGCGATTGGTGCGCCGTGGCGGCCAGGGTGCCTGGCACGGCGGCGATCGCGGCGGTGGTGTCGTCGTAGATCCGGGGCAGGTCCCGCCAGCGACCCGCCACCTCCATCGTGTCGACGACGTAGCCGCGCGAGATGAGCGCCTCCAGGGCGGCGACGTCGTTGCGGCGCTCGAGCCAGTGCTCGACGTGCGCCTCGTCCGCACGCGGCGCGGTGACGCACTCCTCCGCCACCATCTCCATCGTGGTGTCGACGATCGCGCCGTCGCCCTCGTCGAGCACGAGGAGGAGCGCACGGTCGCCCGTGTGGTAGGTGCGGTCCGCCTCGGCCGCGTCATACAGGCGCAGCACCGCGGGCGTGGCCCCGCGCTGCACGATGCGGCGCATCGCGTCGACGCCCTCGGCGAAGGTGGCGAAGCTGTGCGCGGCCCGCCGCTCGTGGGTGGGCGCAGGGTGCAGGCGCAGCCGCGCGCCGGTGATGATGCCCAGGGTCCCCTCGGAGCCGACGAACAGCTGCGTCAGGTCGGGCCCGACCGCGGCGCGGGGCGCACCACCGGTGCGGACGAGGCGCCCGTCGGCGAGCGCCACGTCGAGCCCCACCACCATGTCCTCGATCTTCCCGTAGCGGGTGGAGAGCTGGCCCGCCGACCGGCACGCCAGCCACCCGCCGACCGTCGACAGCGCGACCGATTGGGGCCAGTGCCCGAGCGTGACGCCGTGATCCGTCCGCAGCCGGTGCTCGAGGTGGTCGCCGAACGTGCCCGCGGCGACGTCGAGCACGAGCGAGGTCGCATCGACCTCGACGATGCCGCGCAGCCCGCAGAGGTCGAGCACCACGCCGCCGTGCACGGGCACCGACGCTGCCGCACACGCCGCTGCGCCCCGCAGCCGCGGTGACGGGGATGCGGGCCTCGTTGCACACCGCGAGCACGTGGCCGACCTGCTCGGCCGAGGTGGGTGAGACCACGGCGGCGGCCAGCGCCGCCACCTGGCCGTCGAGCGCCCAGATCATCGCCTGGGGCCACCAGTCGCGGCTCGCCTCCGCGAGCTCGGGCCCCTCGACCACCGTGCGGCAGATGTCGGTCAGCCGGTCGACGACGTCGTCGGGCACCTCGACGCGGGTGGCGGCCAGCCGGCCCGTGGCCGCGGCGGCGTCGCCGGCCAGCGCGATGGGCGGCGTGGGCGCGCCGGGACCGGGCGCGGGGAGGGGGTGCGGCCGGGTGCTCATCGATCGGAGCGCTGCAGCTCGGCCACGGCCGGTTCGCTGCGGGGCAGCTCGGGGGCGGCCCGCTCCGCCTCCACCAGGGCCACGTACGCGGTGGCCTGGCGCGCCGTCTCGGCCTTGGACCAGCCCAGCTCGCCCGCGAGCAGCGCGGCCACGTCGGCGGCGGCCTCCGCCGTGGCGTCGCGGCCCTGCAGGCGGGCGCGCGTGCGCCGCGCCAGCACGTCGTCGACGGTGCAGGCCATCTCGTGGCGCACCGCGTGGACGGCCTCGGCCCGCAGGTAGGGGAGACCCGCCACCAGCGGGGCGCCCAGCGTCGGGTCGGCCTCGATCAGCTCGGTGACGGCGCGCGCCTCGCCGCCGTAGCGGTCGGCCAGGTGCGGCGGGGTGCCGGTCGGCGCTCCCTCGGCACCCAGCAGGCGCAGGCGGCGCGTGCGGCTCCGCTTCGCCGCGCGGGGCACGCCGTCGAGCCGGTCGACGACCTCGTCGACGGTGTCCTCGGCCATCTCGCGGTAGGTCGTCAGCTTCCCGCCGGTGACCGACACCACCCCGCTGGCGGACACCGTCACCTTGTGCCGCCGCGAGAGGTCGGCCGTGCGGCCGCTCGTCGCCGCCTTCACCAGCGGGCGCAGCCCCGCCCAGGTGCCGAGCACGTCGGTGCGCTCGAGCGGCTCCCGGACGACGAGGTTGATCGCGTCCAGGAGGTAGGCGATGTCGGCGGGCGTGCACTGCGGGTCGTCGACGGGTCCGTCGTAGTCCGTGTCGGTCGTGCCGATGTAGGTGAACCGGAAGCCGCCGTCCTCGGTGGGAAGCCACGGCACCACGAACACCGACCGCTTGTCCTTGGGCACGGGCACCACCACGGCGATGTCGTTGCGCACCTTCTCCCACGGCACGGTGATGTGGATGCCCTTGGCCGGGCGAAGGCTGTCGGGGTGGGTGCCCTCGTCGAGGGCCCGCACGTCGTCGGACCACACGCCGGCCGCGTTGACCACGGCGCGGGCGGCGATGTCGAACCGCCGCGCGCCGTCGGTGGTCTGCGCCTCGACGGTGGCGCCGCGGACCTGGCCCTGCTCGTCGTGGAGCAGGCCCACGACCGCCGTGTGGTTGGCCACGACGGCCCCGTGCTCGACCGCCGCGGTGCGGGCGATCGTGAGGGTGAGGCGGGCGTCGTCCGCGGCCGCGTCGTAGTAGAGGTAGCCGCCGGCCAGGCGGCCCTCGGGCAGCGTCGGCATGTGGGCCACCGTCGCGTCGCGCTTCAGGCGCTTGTGCAGCTTGCCGATCCGGGCACCGCCGGTGAGGTCGTACATCCACATCGCCGACCCGAGCGCCCGGGCGATCTTCGGGCTGATGAGGCCGTCCTTGGAGAACAGCGGGATGAGGAACGGCAGCAGCCGCACGAGGTGCGGGGCGTTGTGCCGCAGCCGTTGGCGCTCCCGTAGGGCCTCGTACACGAGCCGGATGTCGCCGTTCTGGAGGTAGCGCAGACCCCCGTGCACGAGCTTGGAGCTCTTCGACGAGGTGCCGCTCGCGAAGTCGTGGCGCTCGACCAGCGCCGTGCGCAGGCCTCGACTGGCGGCGTCGAGGGCCACGCCGGCCCCGGTGATGCCCCCGCCGATCACGAGGACGTCGAAGGTGGTCTCGGCCAGCGCGTCGAGCGAGGGGTCGCGGTCGAAGCTGCCGGGGGTCACGCTCCGGAGGCTATTCGGCCGATCCCGCGGTCACCGAAGCGGCCGGTACCGTGGCCCGACCACCCGGTCGTCCGCGACCTCCAGGCCCAGCTGCTCGACCTCGCCAGCGAGGTGGCGGGCGAGGCGCTCGCACCCAGCTCCGCTTCTCCTCGCACGTGCTCGAGCCCGGCGACGCCGTGTTCTTCGGCGGGAGCGGGGAGGGACTGGCGTACGCGGAAGCGCGCGTGATCTGAGCCGATTCGGGAGGAATGGGTCGAGACGTCCCCTCGACGGGCCCCGGACCCTCGGTCACACTGCGTTCCGTGGACACCAGCGACGATCGCCAAGCCCTCATCGACGCCCTGGAGGGCGCCGGGGCGAACGGAGATCTGCGCGGACGGCTGCTCCGCACCGCGCGAGGTCGCGCTGCTGTTCCGGGTGTCGGAGCGGGCCGTGACCGACTGGGCCCGCCGCGGCCGGATCCCCTCCGTGCGCACGCCGGGGGGCCACCGGCGCTACCCCGCCGACGAGGTCTGGGCCCTCCTCAGCAACGGCGGCGCCCGGTCCTAGGACGGGCTTGCATCCCGCGGTCCGGGGGACAGAGACTGCGCTCGACCCGCCCCTCGACCCCCAAGAGCCCCCCGAGACCATGGAACTCGCCTGGCGCCGCCACGCGGCATGCCGCGGACTGGACCCAGAGATCTTCTTCCCCGCCCTCGACGACGATGTCGTCGACGCCAAGGCCGTGTGCGGGGAGTGCCTCGTGCAGGAGACCTGCCTCGAGTTCGCCCTGCAGGTGCGGGAGAAGGAAGGCGTGTGGGGCGGGGCCACCGAGAAGGAGCGCCGGCGCATCCTCCGGCAACGCCGACGGGCCTCCTGAGCCCCCGGCGGTAGGTTCGGCCCGTGGCTGACCTCACCTTCGCCGAGCACGGCGGCTGGCCCGTCGTCCTCGGGGCCCTCCTCGACGGCCGCTCGCTCGACCGGGCCGTCAGCCGCGTCGCGATGGCGGAGATCCTCGACGGCGCCGCCAGCCCGGCGCAGATCGCGGCCCTCGTGGTGGCGCTGCGCATGAAGGGCGAGACCGTGGAGGAGCTCGTCGGCATGGTCGAGGCCATGCTCGACGCCTCCGAGCGGGTCGAGCTCGACCCCGCGGGCGGCGCCGTCGACATCGTGGGGACCGGCGGCGACCGGGCCCACACGATCAACGTGTCCACCATCTCCGCGCTCGTCGTGGCCGGCGCCGGCGGTCGGGTCTGCAAGCACGGGAACCGGGCCGCCTCGTCGGCCTGCGGCGCGGCGGACCTCCTGGAGGCCCTGGGCGTCGCGATCGAGCTCGGCCCAGCGGGCGTGGCCCGCTGCGTGGCCGAGGCGGGCATGGGCTTCTGCTTCGCGCCCCGCTACCACCCCGCGATGCGCCACGCCGGGCCGTCCCGGCGCGACCTCGGGATCCCGACCGCCTTCAACATCCTCGGCCCGCTGTCGAACCCCGGGCGGGTGCGCCGCTACCTCATCGGCGTCGCCGACGAGCGCATGGCCGAGCGCATGGCGGGTGTGCTCGATGCAAACGGGGCCGAGCGGGCCCTGATCGTGCACGGTGGCGACGGCCTCGACGAGCTGACCACCACGGGCCCGTCGACGGTGGTCGAGCTGCGCGAGGGCGTGGTGACCCGTTGGGAGGTGGACCCGAGCGATCTCGGCCTGCGCCGGGTCGACCGCGAGGACCTCGTGGGCGGGGACGCCGCCACCAACGCGGACCTGACCCGCCGAGTGCTGGCGGGGGAGGCCGGCCCGCACCGCGACATCGTCACCCTCAACGCCGGCGCCGGGCTGTTGGTGGCAGGCCTGGCCGCGGACCTGGCTGAGGGGATGGAGGGGGCGCGGGTGTCGCTCGATTCGGGCGCCGCCGTGGCTGCCCTGGCCCGCCTGGTGGAGGTGTCCCAGGAGGAAGCGGCCCGGGAGGCTGGACAAGGATAATAGTCGTTATTATCCTGGTCCCCGATGCCCGAGGCAGCCCGCGTGCCCGAACCGGTCACCGAGGCCGAGGACCCGATCCGCCAGAAGCTGATCGAGTCCGCGGCGGAGGTGTTCGCGGAGAAGGGCTACGACCGCGCCGGCGTCGCCGAGATCGCGCGCCGGGCGGGGTACACGACGGGCGCCATCTACGGCCGCTTCACGGGCAAGGCCGAGCTGCTGCTCGCCGCCATCGAGCTGCGCTCCCACAGCGAGCTCGACCAGCTGTTCAACGAGCACCGCTTCCAGGGCAAGGTCACCGACATCCTCACCACGGTCGGCTCGCACCTCGTGACCGACGACGTGGACGAGAACGGTGCGCTGCTCCTCGAGGCCTTCGTGGCCGCCCGCCGCGACCCCGAGGTGCGCCGGCTCATGCAGGACGCGCTCGACCTGCGGGGCGATCGCCTCGCCGACCTCGTGGCCGAGGCGCAGACCACCGGCGCGATCGACCCCGCCCTCGACGCCGAGGCCGTCGTGCGCTTCTGCCACGCGGTCGGCTTCGGCTTCCTCCTCTTCCGCGCCGTCGACCTGAACCTCCCCGACGCCGCGTCCGTGGGAGGACCTGATCTCTCGGCTCGTCGACGCGCTCGACGTCGCCGCCACCGACCGCCACACCAGGGGGACCTGAACCATGACCACCAACGAGGAGCTGCTCGGCCGCGCCGACGTCAACGACCTCGAGGCCATCCTCGCCATCACCGCGAAGGACGTCGACGAGCTCGTCCACGCCGTGAAGGACAACGCGGACGCCTTGTTCACCTGGAACTACGAGAAGGGCGAGCGCCCCGCGCTGAACAAGCTCTACGAGAAGGCCAAGGGCGCTCAGTGGAACGGCGAGACGGACCTGCCGTGGGACACGCCCGTGGACATCGATCAGGTGGCGGCCAACGTGCCGCGCGATCCCGAGTCGGACCCCGTGTTCCTGGCCGCCACCCGGCCCGGCGGCCCGCTGCACCACTGGGGCGAGGAGCAGTGGCACCAGTTCATCATCGAGACGCAGAACTGGACGATGAGCCAGTTCATGCACGGTGAGCAGGGCGCGCTGCTGTGCACGGCGAAGATCGTCGAGACCGTGCCGTGGATCGACGCCAAGTACTACGCCGCCACGCAGGTGATGGACGAGGCCCGGCACGTCGAGGTGTTCGCGAAGTACCTCGACACGAAGCTGAACGGCCACTACCCGCTCAACGCCCACCTCGGCATGCTCCTGGACGACATCATCCAGGACAGCCGCTGGGACATGACCTACCTCGGCATGCAGATCATGGTCGAGGGTCTGGCGCTCGCCGCGTTCGGCTTCATGCACATGGTCACCGAGGAGCCCCTCCTCAAGCAGCTGCTGCGCTACGTGATGAGCGACGAGGCCCGCCACGTCGCGTTCGGCGTGCTGTCGCTGAAGGAGTACTACGGCGAGCTGACCGACGCCGAGATGCTCGAGCGCCAGGAGTTCGCGTTCGAGGCCGCCGTGCGCATGCGCGACCGGTTCCTCCAGCAGGAGGTGTGGGAGCGGATGGGCGTCGACGTGCGCCAGATGGTCAAGCTCCAGCTCGAGAACGAGCTCGACAAGAACGAGGACCCGTTCCAGCAGCTCCTCTTCTCCAAGATCGTCCCGAACTGCAAGAAGCTCGGCCTGCTCGACCGCAACGACGGGTGGCTGCGCAAGAAGTTCGGCGAGATGGGCGTCATCCAGTTCGAGGACTGGGTCGACACCGGCGAGGAGTACGAGGCCCTCAGCCTCGAGGCGCTGGCGGAGCAGGCGGCCAAGACCGGTTCTTCGGCAGCCGGCGCCGAGGTGGCGTAGTCTTCCGCGGACGAACCTCCGGTCCAGATCGGGGGGCGCGGGGCCCGACGCTTCGGGGGGAGCGCCGGGCCCCGCCGCGTCCGCCCACAGGTGCCGTACCCTCGGGCCGTGTCCGCCCCCCGGTACCGCTGCACCACCTGCGGCAACCTGACCCGCTTCGATGTCACGTCCTCGCGCCGCCTGCGGTCGTTCCACCACTACACGGTCGGCGGCGAGCTCACCGTCGAGGACCCGGAGGTCCTCGAGGAGCGGGTGGAGTCGGTCGTGTGCCGCTGGTGCGGCCCCGCCGGCGAGGTGGCGGAGGTCGATGTCACACCCTCTGCCTAGGGTCCTCGGCATGACCGGTGAGGTCCTGAGCATCAGCTGCGGGGAGTGCGTGATGGAGGGCACCGACGGCCTGCGCCGACTGCGTCGTCACCTACCTGTGCAGCCGCGAGCCGGGCGAGGCGGTCGTCATCGACGTCGACGAGGCCCGGGCCCTCCGGCTCCTCGAGCGCGGCGGCCTCGCACCGTCGCTCCGCCATCGTCGCCGCACCGGCTGACCGTCCCGGGAGCCAATCAGGGCGGCTGCTACCGTCGAACGCCGGATGCAGAAGCTCCACCTCGTCGGGACCACCACGGACCAAGCCGGGCTGATCCTCAGCGCGCGGCGCGGCGCGCGATCGGGCAGCTACACGCTCGTGCTCGACGATGCCCTGGCCCAGGCGGTGGAGGAGCTCCGGGCCAAGCAGGAGGAGGCGGGCCCCGCCGCGGGCCGCGGCGGGGCGGGCGACCGCACCGAGAGCCGCCTCCCGGTGGGCGAGATCCAGCTCCGCCTCCGCCGGGGTCGCAGCGTCAAGGACGTGGCCAGGGACGCGGGTGTCGACCCGGAGTGGGTCGAGCGGTTCGCCGCGCCGGTGTTCGCGGAGCAGGCCAAGGCGATCGCGAAGGTGCAGTCCACCTTCCTGCGGCGCGCCCGGCTCGGACCGTCCGGCATGCGCGTCGGCGACGCCGTGCGCCGCAACCTGGCCGAGCGGTCCGTCGTGATGTCGCCGGACGAGTACGCGCAGGCGTGGACCACGGTGCAGCGGCCCGACGGCCGCTGGATGGTCAAGTTCACGTTCCAGTACCGCGGCGGCGCAAAGACGCTGAAGTACGAGGTCAAGACCAACGGCGACGTGTCGACGAGCGACTCGTTCACCTCGGGGCTCTCCTACATCACGCCGCCGAAGCGCCCGACCCCCAAGCCGAAGTCGCTCCCGCCGGCCGCCGACCTGTCGGCCAAGCGCGCGGTGGTCGGCAGCGGCTTCCGGCCGGATGGCACGGCCAAGCCGACGTCGCGCCCCGCCAAGGAGCGCGAGAAGATGGCCGCCGCGATGACGAAGGCGGCGCACAAGCGCGCCATCGAGGGCGAGAAGGCAGCCGCCCGCAAGTCCCGCGAGCGCAGCCAGATGCTGGCGCGACGCGAGCGGGAGGCGCGCATCGAGGCGCAGCGACGCGAGCGCGAAGCAGCGGCCCGGGCGCGCGAGGCGGCCGCGGCCGCTCGCCTGGCCGCGGCCGAGCAGGCCGAGCGCGAGAAGAAGGCAGCGGTGGCGGCCGCCGCCCGCCAGGCCGAGCGCGACGCCGCCCGTCGCGCGGCGCGCATGAAGGTGAAGGCGCAGGCGCGCGCCGTGGCCGCGAAGAAGAAGGCGGCCGAGAAGGACGAGACCGCGAAGAAGGCGCCGGCGAAGCAGGCGCCGGCGAAGAAGTCCCCCGCGCACGCGAAGGCGGCTCCCGCCAAGCCCGCGCCCACGAAGGCGACTCCCGCGACGAAGGCGGCGTCCGCCAAGGCCGCGGCCACCAAGGCGCCGCCCCCGAGCCGTCCGCCCGCCCGCACGCGCGCCGAGCGCTTCGCCGAGGGGCGCGGCGAGGAAGCGCCCGCCCGCCCCAAGCGGGCCCGCCCCAGCCCCGGAGACCGCGTGCCGGCCGAGCCGCCCCGCCGGGCCGCCGCGGCCGCCCGTCCAGCGGCTTCGGAGCGCGTTGCCGCCGAACGCCCCGCGGCGGCCGAGCGCGTCGCGGCCAAGCGTGCAGCGGCTTCGGAACCGCCGGAGGAGCCGACCCGTCCGCCGGCGCACGCCCGGCCGGCCGCCGATGCTCCGCGTCGCCCGGCGGCGACGTCAGGGCTCAGCGGCGCTGCGGTCGACGTGTACGGGCCGGAGGCCACGCGGGCGCTGTTCCGAGCCGGGCTGGCCCAACCGGCGGACCCCGACGAGGCCGGCGACACCGCTCCCAACGGGGCCGCGCGCCAGCGGCCGCCAGGGGCGCGCCGCACCCGCCCGCTCCGCGCCAACTGAGCCCGCCGTGGGCGCCCCGCCCGCCGAGCTGCCGACCGTCGCCGAGCTCCGACGCGTCGGCCTCGACGCCGGGCTCGACGCGCTCGAGGTGACGACCGCGGAGCCCTTCGTCGAGGTGCGGGCCACGCTGGAGGCGCGCAAGGCGGCGGGGCTGCACGGGGGCATGGCCTTCACCTACCGGCGGCCCGCGCGGTCGACCGACCCGGGCCTGGCCCTGCCCGACGCCAAGGCGCTCGTGGTCGGCGCGCGCGGGTACCGCACCGACGCGCCCGCACCTGGCACCGCGCTCGGCCCGGTCGGGCGCGTGGCGCGCTACGCGTGGGAGGACCACTACGCGCACCTGCGGGGCGCGCTCACGGCTGTCGGGGCGGTGCTCCGGGCCGGGGGGTGGCGCAGTCGCGTGCTGGTGGACGACAACGCGCTCGTCGACCGCGCCGCCGCGCACCGGGCGGGCATCGGATCGTGGGGCAAGAACGCCAACCTCCTGCTGCCGGGCCAGGGGAGCTGGTTCGTGCTCGGGTCGGTGCTGACGGATGCACCGCTGCCGCCCTCCGGCGCGGAGGTCGCCGACCAGTGCGGCGCCTGCGCGCGCTGCCTCGACGCGTGCCCGACCGGTGCGATCACCGCACCCGGGGTCGTGGACGCCCGCCGGTGCCTGTCCTGGCTCCTGCAGGCGGAGGGCGCGTTCCCGCGCGAGCACCGGGTCGCGCTGGGAGATCGGATCTACGGCTGCGACGACTGCCAGGACGTGTGCCCGCCCAACCGGCGTGCCCCCGTCCGGGCCGCCACCGATGCGTCGACCGCGGTCGTCCCGCTGCTCGCGCTCCTCGACGAGGACGATGCCACGGTGCTCGCGGACGCGGGGCGCTGGTACATCCCGCGGCGCGAGGTGCGGTACGTGCGCCGCAACGCGCTGGTCGTGCTCGGGAACGTCGCGGACGGTGCCGATCCCGACGTCGCCGCGGTCCTCCGCCGGTATCTGGGGCACGAGGACGAGCTGCTCCGCGCCCACGCCGTCTGGGCGGCGCGGCGCCTCGGACGCGAGGATCTGCTGGCCCACCTCACGGGCCGCACCGCCCCCCTCGTCGCCGCCGAGCTCGCTGCCGCCACCCCGCCCCGATGACCCACCTGTTCGTCACGAACGACTTCCCACCCAAGATCGGTGGCATCCAGACGATGCTCTGGGAGCTGTGGCGGCGTCTGGACCCCGCCACATGCACGGTCCTCACCGCCGCGCACCCTGACGCCGCGGCATGGGACGCGGCCCAGCCGTTCCGGGTGGTGCGCACGCGCTCCCGGGTGCTCCTGCCGACCCCGGGCCTGCGCCGCGAGATCGACCGGGTGGCGGAGTCCGTCGGCGCGGACCGGGTGGTGCTCGACCCCGCGCTGCCGCTCGGGCTGCTCGGGCGGAGGTTGCGGAGCGGCCCGTACGGGATCGTGGTGCACGGCGCCGAGGTGACGGTGCCGGGCCGTCTGCCGCTGTCCTCCGCCATCCTCGGTCGCGTGCTGCGAGGGGCCGAGCTGGTCGTGAGCGCGGGCGGCTACCCGCTCGCCGAGGCGCGGCGCGCCGGCCGGGGACGAGCTCCCCGCGGTGGTGGTGCCGCCGGGCGTCGACACCGAGCGCTTCCACCCGCTCGACGAACCAGCGCGCGCGCAACGGCGCGGGCCGGCCTCGGTCTGCCGATCGACGCGCCGCTGGTCGTGAGCGTCAGCCGGCTCGTACCACGCAAGGGGATGGACGTGCTCGTGCGGGCAGCGGCCCTGCTGGCCCCGAGCCACCCCGACTTGTGCGTCGCCATCGGCGGCACCGGCCGCGACCGCGGCCGCCTCGAGCGGCTCGTGCGACGGACGGGCGCGCCGGTCCGCCTCCTCGGGCGCGTCGCCCACGACGACCTCCCGCTCCTCTACGGCTGTGGCGACGCGTTCGCGATGCTGTGCCGCAACCGCTGGTGGGGCCTCGAGCAGGAGGGCTTCGGCATCGTGTTCCTCGAAGCCGCGGCCGCCGGCGTCGCGCAGGTGGCGGGGGACAGCGGCGGCGCCGCCGAGGCCGTGGTCGAGGGTGAGACGGGCTACGTCGTGGCCGATCCCACGGACCCCGAAGCGGTCGCCGATCGGCTGGCCCGCCTGCTCGACGACCCCGCGCGACGCGCCCGCATGGGCGCCGCGGCGCGGCGAGCGGGCGGTGTCCGAGCTGTCGTACGACGTGCTCGCCGGCCGGCTGGGTGCGGCGTTGGCCGCGTGGGAGGCTGCCCCCGATGGCTGACCTCTACGAGGACCCGCATCCCGGCGACGGCATCGTGAACCTCGTGTTCGCGGGCACCGGCGCGCTCGTCGGCACCAGCCTCGCCGCCGCAGTCGTGCCCGACACGTTCGGGATCGTGCACGCCATCCTCTCGGGGCTGCTCTTCGCGGTCGGCACGGGCTCGCTCCTGTGGGCCTACGCCCTCGGCGTGTCGCGCAGCCGCGCGGTCGTGGTGACGCTGCCCGGCCTCTTCTTCCTCGCCGGCGGGGCCGCCCCGCCCGACACTCGCCGGCGCTTCCGCATCGCGCTGGCCGTGCAGGTGGTCGCGGTCGTGGCCGCCGCGTCCGTGCGCCCGTACACCGAGGTCGCTTTCGGCATCCTCGCCCCGATGTTCGGCCTGGGGCTGATGGCGATGTGGGGCGGTCGCTTCGGGTCCTTCCCGGCGCGGGCCGACCTCCCGTCGTGACGCCGCCCCTCTGGCTCGTCGCCCTCGGCCTGGAGTTCCCCGTCCTGATGGCGGTCCTCGACTGCTGGCAGCGGCCCCCGGAGCACTTCAAGGACGGGGCCGAGGACCGGGTCGCCTGGCTCCGCTGGCTGGGTGTCGCCGTGGTGACCGTGCCCGTGCTGCTCGGGTACGGGATCGTGCTCGGCTACTACTTCGCCGTGGTGCGCAGGAACTCGCCCGCCGCTCCCCGCTGAACCACAATGCTCTGATGGCCGACCAGGCAACGCAGACCATCGAGATCGCGGCGCCACCCGACCGCGTCTTCGAGGTGCTCCTGGACCTGGACCACTACCCGACCTGGGCCCGCGACCTGAAGGGGGTCACCGTCGAGTCGCGCGACGCCGAGGGCCGGGGGTACGAGGTCACCTTTCGGGCCGCCGCGATGGGCCGCAGCACCAGCTACACCCTGCGCTACTCCTACGACGACGAGCCGCGCCGCATGACCTGGGAGCTCGTCCGCGGCGACATCACCCGGCGCATCGACGGCAGCTACACGCTCGAGCCGGTGGTGGGCGACCCCAGCCGCACGAACGTGACCTACGACCTCACGGTCGACCTGGTCGTGCCGCTCCCCGGGTTCGTGAAGCGACGGGCGGAGGCCAAGATCATCAACTCCGCGCTCCGCGAGCTGCGCGCCCACCTAGAACCTTGACCCGCATCCTCCTGTTCACCGGCAAGGGCGGTGTCGGGAAGACCACCACGGCAGCAGCCACCGCGCTCCGCTGCGCGGACGCCGGCTTGCGCACCGTCGTGCTGTCCACTGACCCGGCCCACTCGCTCGCCGACGCGTTCGACGTGCCCCTCGGCCCGCTGGCCGCCGAGATCGCGCCCCGCCTGTGGGGCCAGCAGCTGGACGCGCAGGAGCGCATGGAGGAGTCCTGGCACGACATCCAGGGGTGGCTGCGCGAGGTCTTCGCCTGGGCGGGTGTCGACGGGTTGGAGGCCGAGGAGCTCTCGGTGATCCCCGGGCTCGACGAGATCTTCGCCCTCACCGACATCAAGCAGTACGCCACCGTCGGGGGAGTGGGACGTCGTGGTGGTCGACTGCGCCCCGACGGCCGAGACCCTGCGGTTCCTGTCGCTCCCCGACATCCTCGCCCGCTACATGGAGCGCCTGTTCCCGGTCGGCCGCCGCGTCAACAAGGTCGTGTCCCCGGTGCTGTCCCGGCTCACGACGCTGCCCGTCGCGGGTGACGACGTCTTCGAGGCCACCCGGGGCTTCTACGACCGACTCGAGGGCGTGCGGGAGATCCTCACCGACCCGAAGCAGACGAGCGTGCGCCTCGTGGTGAACCCCGAGCGGATCGTGATCGCAGAGACCCGGCGCACGTACACCTACCTGTCGCTGTTCGGGTACCGCGTCGACGCGGTCGTGGCCAACCGCCTCCTCCCCGACGCCGTGGCCGATCCGTGGTTCGAGCGCTGGAAGGCCCTGCACCTCGAGCACCTGCGCACCATCGAGGAGGGGTTCGCCCCGCTCCCCGTCCTCAAGGTCGAGTTGGCGCCGACCGAGCTGGTGGGCTTCGAGGCCCTCCGGGACTTCGGCGACCGGGTCTACGGCGACCTCGACGCCGCCAGTCGCCTCCACGACGGCCAGCCCCTCCGCGTGCACCGCCGCAACGGGCGCACGACCCTGTCGCTCGACCTGCCCTTCGCGGACCGGGACGACCTGGAGCTCGGCCGCCGGGGCGACGAGCTCCTCGTGCGGGTGGGGCCCTATCGGCGGGCCGTGACCCTCCCGGACTCGCTCCGGACCCGTGCGGTGCGGGAGGCCAGCCTCAAGCAGGGCACGCTCAAGGTCGTGTTCGAAGGGAGCGCCGACGATGGCGGATGACCAGCGGGACGACCTGGCGAAGGGGGTCGAGCACCTCCAGGCCGCGGCCAAGGAGGTGATCCGGGCGGGCCGCAGCCTCCTCGACGTGGCCGAAGGGTTGGTCGACGACCCGGCCGCGCTGCAGGACCTGCTGGGGACCCTCGGGGGCCTCGCCCAGGCCGCCGCGACCCGCCTCGGGCTGGATGGCGCCGCAGCCCCGACGGACGGCGAGGACGACGGCGTGCAGCGGATCGAGGTGACCTAGCATCGGGCCACCTGGTGTCCGATCTGGAGGTGCTGTGGCCGTCCTCACCGAAGCCGCCATCCGGGAGCTCGCAGGCATCAGGGGGGAGGCGGCGCCGATCACGTCCTGCTACCTGGACGTGGACGGCCGGCGGTTGACCCGCCACCAGGACGTCGAGCACGAGCTCGAGGGCGTGCTCCGGAGCGGGCGACCGCGGGCCAACGGGCACCGCTCGGTGCACGACGACCTGCGCCGGATCGAGGCGTACGTGCGCGGCGGTCTCGACCGTCACGCCACCCGCGGCCTGGCGTTCTTCGCGTGCTCGGCCAGCGACCTGTGGGAGGTGATCGAGCTCCCGATGCCGGTCCGGTCGCAGCTGGTCATCAACCATGCGCCTGCCGTCGGACAGCTCGAGTCCGTCGTGCAGGAGCACGAGCCGATCGGCGTGCTGCTGGCCGACCGCCAGCGGGCCCGGCTCTTCGTGTTCGAAGGCGGCGTGCTCGTCGACCGCTCCGAGCTCATCGACGAGCTGCCGCGCGACCTGGACACCCGCGGCGAGCGCGAGCGCGGCACGCCGGCCGCGCACGTCGAGGAGCTGGCGCACCAGCACCTGCGCAACGCCGCGCGCGCCGCGTTCGACCTGTGGCAGGCACGGGGCTTCCACCACCTCGCCATCGGCGCCCCCGACGCGATCGCCAGCGAGCTCGAGCGCGACCTGCACCCGTACCTGCGGGCCCGGCTGTGCGGGCGCGTCCACGTCAGCGTCGCCGCCCCGCCCGCGGAGGTGCTCAAGGCCGCCGAGGCCGTCGAGGCCGAGGTGGATCGGCGCCGGGAGGCGGAGATCGTGAACCGCCTGCGCGAGGCCGCCATCACCGGCCGCCGCGGCGTCGCCGGCCTGGCGCGGACGCTCGAGGTGCTCCACGCCCGCCGGGCCGAGCGCCTGATCGTGTCGAAGGGCTACATGGAGGAGGGCTGGCGCTGCCCCGACACCGGCGCGCTGGCACTGGTGGGCCCCACGAACCCACTGAACGGGGCGCGGATGGAACGCGTGACCGACGTGGTGGAGGACGCGATCGAGGAGGCGCTCACCCAGGGCCTGCCCGTCACGATCTGCATCGGCAACGCCGACCTCGACGTGCTGGGCCGCA
Source organism: uncultured Microthrixaceae bacterium (assembly GCA_963806205.1). GTDB lineage: Bacteria > Actinomycetota > Acidimicrobiia > Acidimicrobiales > VFJN01 > VFJN01. Next base: position 55,464 of record CAWDXF010000003.1, on the reverse strand, counting down.
TCGGCGCGCTCCTCCGCTACTGATCTGCCGCTGCGCTGCGTGCACACGATCGGGATCGACGTCGGGGGGACCAAGGTCCTCGGCGTCGTCGTCGATCCCGCCGCACCCGCCTCCGTCGTGCGCGAGCGCCGGGTCGCCACCCCGCCGGGTGGTGACGGCCTGCTCGACGTGCTGGCCGGCCTCGTGGCAGACCTGGCCGCGGACGGGCCCGTGGCGGCCGTGGGGGTCGGCGTCCCGGGGCTGGTCGACGCGGCAGGCGTGCTGCGGGCCGGCGCCCACCTGCAGGCGGTGAGCGACCTCCCGCTGCGCGACGGGCTGGCCGAGCGGTGCAACGTGCCCGTGGCGGTGGACAACGACGCCAACGGACACGCGGTGGCAGAGCACCGGGGCGGCGCGGCCGTCGGCGTCGACCACGCCGTGGTGGTCACGCTCGGCACCGGCATCGGCGCGGGCCTCATCGTCGACGGCCGTCTCGTCCGCGGCGCGCACGGGTTCGCGGGGGAGCCCGGGCACATGGTCGTCGATCCCAACGGTCCGCCCTGCCCGTGCGGCCAGCGGGGCTGCTGGGAGCAGTTCGCATCGGGCAACGGGCTCGCGCCGGCTGGCGCGGTCCGCCGCCCTCGGCGGGCGGTTGCGGACCGCCGTCGAGGAGGCGGGTGGCGACCCCGAGCTGGTGCGCGGCGAGCACGTCACCGCGACAGCCCGGCAGGGCGACCGGGACGCGCTCGCGGTGCTCGACGAGCTGGCCGACTGGATCGCGGTCGGTCTCGCCAACCTCGTGAACGTGCTCGACCCGGAGCTCGTGGTGATCGGCGGTGGCCTCGTCGACGCCGCCGACCTCCTGCTCCCGCGCGTCCGAGGCCCAGGTGCACGAGCGCGTGCTCGCCGGGAGCCGCCGTCCCCTCGTGCCGGTCCGGCCGGCCCTGCTCGGGGAGCAAGCAGGAGCGATCGGGGTCGCCCTCCTGGCTGCCGACCTGCTCTGACCTCGCGAGGTCTAGTGCGGGTGGTCCTCGGTGCCCGTGGAGCGGTGGCGCTCCCGGCAGGCCTCGATCTCGCCGCGGGCGGCCTGGGCCCCCTCCCACCCCCGGATGCTCGAGTGCTTGTCGGGCTCGAGCGCCTTGTACACCTCGAAGAAGTGGCTGATCTCGTGGGTCAGGAACTCGGGTAGCCCGTCGAGGTCGACGACGTGCTCCCAGCGTGCGTCCCCGGCGGGCACGCAGATGATCTTGGCGTCCGGTCCCTTGTCGTCCGACATCCAGAACACGCCGACCGGACGAGCGGAGACCCAGCACCCGGGGAAGGTGGGGTCGTCGAGCAGCACCAGGGCGTCGAGGGGGTCCCCGTCCTCCGAGAGGGTGTTCGGGATGAACCCGTAGTCCGCCGGGTACGCCGTCGCGGTGAACAGCCGCCGGTCGAGGCGGAACACGTGCGCGTGGTGGTCGTACTCGTACTTGTTCCGGCTGCCGCGGGGGATCTCGATCACGACGTCGATGGGCTCGTCCACCCCGTGATCCTCTCACCTCGAGGCCGGGAAGCGGTTCGGGCCGGAACGGAGCACAGGGGTACCCTCGACACATGGAGTTCCGCCGCATCAACGGGATGCCCCCGTACGTCTTCACCATCATCGACGGGTTGAAGATCGAGGCCCGGCGAGCCGGCGTGGACGTCATCGACCTCGGGTTCGGCAACCCCGACATCCCGTCGCCCGAGATCGCGGTCGAGAAGCTCGCCGAAGCTGCGCACAACACCCGGAACCACCGGTACTCCGCGAGTCGGGGCATCCCGAAGCTGCGCCAGGCGGCCGCCGACCTCTACAAGCGCCGCTTCGACGTCGACCTCGACGCGGACGCCGAGGTCATCACGACCATCGGGGCCAAGGAGGGCTTCAGCCACCTGATGTGGGTCCTGCTGGACCACGGTGATGCCGCCATCGTCCCGTCCCCGTCGTACCCCATCCACATCTGGGGGCCGCTCTTCGCCGGCGCCACCGTGCGCGAGGTCCCCATGACCACGGACGTGAACGAGGACGGTGACTTCCTCGACCGCATCCGCCACGTCTTCGAGCACTCCTGGCCGCGCCCGCGCGTCATCGTCTGCTCGTTCCCGCACAACCCCACCACCGCGTGCGTGGACCTCGACTTCTTCCAGGGCCTCGTCGACTTCGCCCGCGAGAAGGAGGTCATCGTCGTCCACGACAACGCCTACGCCGAGCTCGGCTTCGACGGATGGCAGCCCCCGTCGATCCTGCAGGCCGACGGGGCGAAGGAGTGCGCGGTCGAGCTGTACTCGATGACCAAGTCGTTCTCCATGGCCGGCTGGCGCATGGCGTTCCTGTCCGGCAACCGCGAGGTGGTGCAGGCGCTCGCCAAGCTGAAGTCGTACCTCGACTACGGGGCGTTCCAGCCGATCCAGATCGCGGCCACCGTCACGCTCAACGAGGCGATCGACTTCCCCCGCGAGGTCCAGGCCGTCTACCAGCGGCGCCGCGACGCGCTGTGCGAGGGCCTCGACCGCATGGGCTGGTACATGCCGCGGCCCCGGGGCACGATGTTCGCGTGGGCGCCGATCCCGGAGCCCTACGCCGAGATGGGGTCCGTGGAGTTCGCGTCGATGCTCGTGCGCGAGGCCGAGGTGGCGCTGTCGCCCGGCGTCGGCTTCGGCCCCGGCGGCGAGGGGTTCGTGCGCTTCGCGCTCATCGAGAACGAGCAGCGCATCTCCCAGGCCATGCGCAACCTGAAGAAGGCGCTCCCGAAGCTGGGGTAGCCGAGCTAGGTGTCGACGCCGAGCAGGCCGTAGAGGCAGAACGCGACGACGTCGTCGGCCACCGAGTCGGCGGAGTCCCCGCGCTCGTAGATGTACGTGCGGGCGAGGTGGCCGGTCACGCCGACCATGGCGTGGGCGAGCACGTCGGCGTCGGCGTCACGGATCCGGCCCTGCGCGATCGCGTCCTTGACGTGCTTGACCACGTCGGCCACCGCGACGTCCTGGCCCCGGCGCAGCGCGCCGGCGAAGGTCGCCTCCGTCGCGGCGAACTGGATGAGCTTGTTGTGGTCGCGGTGGGCCTCGGACCACGCCAGCGACGCGCGGAGGCCCCGCTCGATGCGCCGGACGGGGTCGGGCTCGTCCGCGATGGCCTGCTGCTGCTTGCGGCGCAGGTCGGTCTGGGCGTCGCGGAGGATCTCGAGGAACAGCTGCTCCTTCGAGTCGAAGTACCAGTAGAAGACGCCCTTGCCGACCCCCAGGCCGGTCACGATCTCCGACACCGAGGTCGGGTGGTAGCCCTGCTCGGCGAACCGGCCGACGGCGAACGCCATCAGCTGGTCCCGGCGGTCCTTGCCGCGCTGGGTGAGTCGTCGAGCCACGGCCTGGAACCGTACGGTCACTTGACCGAGCGGTCAAGAACAGCGTGGCTTCTCTCGCCCGTGCCCGGGGTGAAACATCGGGTTCACACACCGCCCGTACGGTGCCCGGCATGGAGTCCTACGTCGTGCGCCTCTGGCTGCCCGACCGCCCGGGTGCGCTCGGGCAGGTCGCCAGCCGCATCGGTGCCGTCCGCGGGGAGATCGTCGGCATCGAGATCCTCGAGCGGGGCGGCGGCCGAGCCATCGACGAGCTGGTGGTCGACCTCCCCGATTCCGGCCTTCAGGATCTGCTGGCACAGGAGATCCAGCAGGTCGACGGTGTCGACGTCGAGGAGATCCGGCCGGTGGCCGACGCCCTCCACGACCCCCGCCTCGACGCCCTCGAGACCGCCGCCATCCTGGTGGGGGCGGCCGATCCCGACGAGCTCACCCGCGCGGTCGTCGTCCACTCGAGCCGAGCCGTGGGCGCCGAGTGGGCCGCGGTCCTCCGCTTGGGAGACGGGGTGATCCTCGCCGCCGAGGGTCCGGTGCCCTCGGCACCGTGGCTGGCGGCCTTCGTGGAAGGGAGCCAGTCCTCGGCCCGGGTCGCTGCGGGTGAGTCGGGCCCCGATGACGTGGTCTGGTCACCGCTCCCGTCGGTCGGCCTCGCCCTCGTCGTCGGGCGCGACGGCACCGCCTACCGGGCCCGGGAGCGACGACAGGTGGCCGCCCTGGCCCGCATCGTCGACACCCGGCTCAAGGAGCTCATCCGGTACTCGTCGATCCGGAACCACCCCTCCGTCCAGCTCTAGACGGCTAGACCGCCCATCCGCGGGCCCGTTCGACGGCGCGGGCCCACGCCGCGTGCTGGGGCGACAGCGCGTCCTGGTCGATCGCCGGCTCGAAGGTGGCGTCGAGCTGCCAGTTGGCCGTGATCTCCGTCGGCGACGCCCAGACCCCCTCGGCCAGGCCCGCCAGGTACGCGGCGCCCAGCGCGGTGGTCTCCTGCACCACCGGGCGCGACACGGGGACGCCGAGGTGGTCGGCCTGGAGCTGCAGGAGCACGTCGTTGGCGGACGCGCCCCCGTCGGCCTTGAGCGCGCGGATCGGGTGGCCCGACGCCTCGCTCATCGCCTGCACGACGTCACGCGTCTGGAGCGCGATCGACTCGAGCACGGCCCGGGCCAGGTGGGCGCGGCCCGTGCCCCGTGTGATGCCGACCACCGTGCCCCGCGCGTAGGGATCCCACCACGGGCTGCCGAGGCCAGTGAACGCGGGGACCACGAACACGCCACCGGTGTCCTCGACCCCGGCGGCGAGCGCGGCCGTCTCCTCGGCCCGCTCGATGATGCCGAGCCCGTCGCGCAGCCACTGGACCGCCGCGCCGGTCACGAACACCGCGCCCTCGAGCGCGTAGGCGCGGGACCCGTCGGCCAGGGTCCACCCGACCGTCGTGAGGAGGCCTTCGACCGGCTCGGGGCACGTGTCGCCCACGTGCATCAGCACGAAGCTGCCGGTGCCGTAGGTGTTCTTCGTCATCCCGGGCTCGAGGCACGCCTGCCCGAACAGGGCGGCCTGCTGGTCCCCGGCGATCCCGGACACGGGGATGCCTGCGGGCAGTCCGCAGCCGGCGGCGGTCACGCCGAACCGTCCGCTCGACGGCCGCACCTCGGGCAGCGCCGCGGCGGGCACGCCGAAGAGGTCGAGCAGCTCGTCCGACCAGGCGAGCGTGCGGATGTCGAAGAGCATCGTGCGGCTGGCGTTGGACGGCTCGGTGGCGTGCACGCCGCCATCGAGACCGCCGGTGAGGTTCCACAGCACCCAGGCGTCCACCGTGCCGAGCGCGAGGTCCGGCGTCACGGCCACGCCGCCCTCGGTGAGGAGCCACTCCACCTTGGTGGCCGAGAAGTACGGGTCGAGCACCAATCCGGTGGCGGCCCGCACCGCCGGCTCGTGCCCGGCCGCCCGCAGCGCGTCGCAGCGGCCCGCGGTGCGCCGGTCCTGCCACACGATGGCGCGGTGGAGCGGCTGCCCGGTGCGCCGGTCCCAGGCGACGATCGTCTCGCGCTGGTCGGTGATGCCGACCGCCGCGACGGGCTCGGTGAGCTGTCCGGCCAGCTCCGCGAGGGTGCCCTGCACGGTCTGCCAGATCTCCAGCGCGTCGTGCTCGACCCAGCCGGGCCGGGGGAAGTGCTGGGTGAACTCGCGGTAGACGAACTCGGCGGCCGACCCGTCCTCGCGGAACGCCGCGGCGCGCACGCCGGTGGTGCCGGCGTCGATGGCGATCACGACGGACATCGGGGCCGCACGCTACCCGGACGGCTGCCGGTAACGTCTCTCCGCGATGCGTGTGGCGATGCTGACAGGTGGGGGTGACTGCCCGGGCCTGAACGCGGTGATGCGAGCGGTGGCCAGGAAGGGCGAGCGGCAGTACGGCGACGAGCTGATCGGGTTCCTCGACGGCTGGAAGGGCGTGCTCGAGGGCCGCACGATGCCGTTGGGCATCGAGGCGTTCCGTGGCCTCCTGCCGCGGGGCGGCACCATCCTCGGGTCCTCCCGCACCAACCCCTACAAGATCGACGGCGGACCCGAGCAGGTGAAGGCGTCCCTGGCCGAGCACCGGGTCGACGCGTTGGTCGCCATCGGGGGCGAGGACACCCTCGGCGTGGCGAACCAGCTGGCGGCCGAGGGCGTGACGGTGGTCGGGGTGCCGAAGACGATCGACAACGACCTCTCCGCGACCGAGCTCACCTTCGGGTTCGACACTGCCGTGCAGATCTGCACCGACGCGATCGATCGGCTCCACACCACCGCCGAGAGCCACGACCGCGTGATGGTGGTCGAGGTCATGGGGCGCCACGCCGGCCACATCGCGGCCTGGGCCGGGATCGCCGGCGGGGCCACGATCACGCTCATCCCGGAGCACCCGTTCGACGTGGAGGCCGTGTGCGAGGCGATCCGCCACCGCCACACGGAGGGCAAGCGCCTCGCGTCCATCGTCGTCGTGTCCGAGGGGGCGACGCCCAAGGAGGGGTCGATGGAGCTCCAGTCGGGCGAGGTCGACGCCTTCGGGCACGTGCGCCTCGGCGGGATCGGCACGCGGCTGGCCGAGCAGATCGAGGCCCGCACCGGCTACGAGACGCGGGTGACCACGCTGGGCCACGTGCAGCGCGGTGGCACGCCCACCGCCTTCGACCGGGTGCTGGCCACGCGCTTCGGCGTGGCGGCCATCGACGCGGTGCACGACGGCGCCTTCGGCACGATGGTGGCCCTGCGGGCCGGCTCGATCGTGCGGGTGCCGCTGAGCGAGGCCGTCGGCGAGCTGAAGCTGGTCGACCCCGAGCTCTACGACGTCGCCCGCGTCTTCTTCGAGTGAGCTACGCCGGGGCGAGGGTGACGTAGTCGGAGCGCTGGACCGCGCCGGGCTGCTCGATGCCTCCGGCGTCGGGGACCCGGAACTCCTCACCGTCGACGAGGAAGCGCACCCGTCGCACCCCCTCGACCTCGGTGGCGGTCCAGACCATCTGGGCGAAGGCGTTGCGCAGCTCCTCGCCCTGGACGTCGAACAGGGACCGCGACAGGTCGATCACGACCTCGTCGCCCTTCAGCTTCGTGTCGATCAGCACGGTGTCGGCCGGGATCGAGGTGAGGATCCCGGCGGCCTGCTCGTCGGGGGTGGGAGGGACGAGCAGGGCGGCCAGGCGGTCGCGGGGCCGGGTGGGGTCGGCCACCTCGCGCGCCACGGCCACGAGGCGCGGCACCCCGTCCTGTTGCACGAGGTAGTACACGGGCACCGACGTCGTGGTGGGCGACGGCGCCTTCGTGGTGCTCGACGACGGGCTCGGGTCGACGAGCTCGGTCGGCAGGTCGGCGGCGGAGATCACGCGGGGCTCGTCGTTCTCCGACAGCCCGCACCCGGCCGCGACGGCCGCCAGCACCAGCGCCACGGCGAGCGCCCGCCTCACGAGTGGTCCTCCACGGGCAGCTCCACCACGAAGCGGGCCCCTTCCTCGCCGTCGCCACGGTCCTCGACCCAGACCTTGCCGCCGTGCAGGTTCACGTGCTCGGCCACCAGTGCGAGGCCGAGCCCCACGCCGTCGTTCGTGCCGCGCCGGCCCGCGCTCACGCCCCGCGAGAACCGGTCGAACACGAGCTGCCGGTCGTCCTCGGGCACGCCGGGGCCGCGATCCTCCACGCCGATCTGGATGCCCTCCTCGACGCGGCGCAACGACACGCCGGTGGCCCCACCGCCGTACTTGCCCGCGTTGTCGATCAGGTTCGCGATGACCCGCACGATCCGGCGCTTGTCCGCGTGGACGACGAGGCCCGCCAGCGTCGCCTCCAGCTCCACCGGGACGTCGGCGTCGGTGGAGTGGCTCACGGCCTGCATCACGAGCTCGGCCAGGTGGACCTCCTCCAGCTCGAGGCGGGCCACGCCGGCGTCGAACCGGGAGATCTCCAGGAGGTCCTCCACCAGCTGCTGGAAGCGGTCGACGTCGGCCGCCATGAGGTCCAGCGCGGCACGGGCCCGCTCGGGCAGGTCCTCGCGCTGGTTCTCGAGCACCTCGATCGACGCGGCCAGCGTCATGAGCGGCGAGCGCAGCTCGTGGCTCACGTCGGATGCGAAGCGACCGTCCTGCTCGATGCGGTCCTGGAGGGCCTGCGCCATGTCGTTGAACGACTCGGTGATCGGGCGCAGGTCGGGGTCCGCGCTGCCCTGGAGGCGGGTGTCCAGCCGGCCGGCGGCCAGCGCCATGGCCGCGGTCGACACGCTCGTGAGCGGCCGCAGGGCGCGGCGGGCCGCCCACCAGCCCAGCGCGGCGCCGGCGAGCGTGGTGACCAGCGACGCGCCGACGAGCGACACACCGAGGGCCTCGAGGGAGGACTGCACCTCGTCGAACGACACGATCTCGAAGTAGGCGGCGTCGACCGAGGGGATCGGCACGCCGATGGCCAGCTGCATCTCGCCGCGGAGCTCGTAGCGCATGCGCGCGGCCTGGCCGCCGATCACCGTGTCGCGCAGGGCGGCGGGCAGGGCGTCCTGCCCGTACTCCGGGGTGAGCGGCACGTACTGGTCGTCGTAGTAGAGGATCGGCCGGGCCCCCAGCGGCGTCGACAGCGAGCTGAGCAGGGCCTGCTGGTCGGTGTCGGGGTTCGGCACCCGGTTCTGGACCGTGCGCGCGTTCTGGTACACGAGCACCAGCGCGGAGTCCTCGCGCTGGTTGACGAGGTTCTCCCGCGTGAGCGCCCAGGTCGTGGCCGAGAGCAGCGCCGACAGCAGCAGGGCGCCGACCGCGAAGGCGAGGGTGATGCGGGCCCGCAGCCCGAGGCGCCGGACGACGGCCGGGCGCCGCCTCAGCAGGCGGCGGAGCGAGGGCCTGCGCACCCCCGGTCAGACCTGGAGCTTGTAGCCCAGGCCCCGGACGGTGACGACGTGGCGGGGGTTGGCCGGGTCGGCCTCCACCTTCGTGCGCAGCCGGCGGACGTGGACGTCGACCAGCCGCCCGTCCCCGAAGTACCCATAGCCCCAGATCCGCTCGAGCAGGACCTCGCGGCTGAACACCCGACCCGGGCTCTGGGCCAGCTCGACCAGCACCCGGAACTCCGTCTTCGTGAGGTGGACGTCGCGCCCGTTGCGGCGCACCACGCCCTCGTCGGGCACGATCTCGAGGTCACCGAAGCGCAGGTGGGGCGAGCTGACCTCGGAGGTGCGGGCCCGGCGGAGCAGCGCCCGGATCCGGGCCGACAGCTCCTTGGGGGCGAAGGGCTTCGTGAGGTAGTCGTCCGCCCCCGCCTCGAGCCCGGCCACCACGTCGTGCGTGTCGGCCCGGGCCGTGACCATCACGATCGGCACGTCGGAGGTGCGCCGGATCGACCGGCAGACCTCGAAGCCGTCGATCCCGGGGAGCATGATGTCGATCAGCACGACGTCGGCGGGCTCCTGCTGGAAGTGGGTGAGCGCGTCCTCGCCGGTGGCGGCCTCGCTGACGGTCCACCCCTCGTCCTCGAGGGCGAGCTTCACGGCCGCGCGGATGCGCTCATCGTCCTCGACAGCCAGGATCCGCGTACCCACGGCCATCAGATTGCCATGAAGGCGTCAGGAGTATGCAGAGAGGAGGGCGTCGCGGCCGGGGCCACGGCCCGTGCGGTAGTGCAGGCCGTCGGCGAGATCGCTGCAGATCTCGCGGCACCGCACCAGCGCGATGGCGCCGTCGGGCGTCCAGGTGCGCAGCTTGCGCAGGTCGATGTCCAGCCGCTCGGGCCCGTCCGCGACGGCCGCGGTGGCGGCATCGACGAGGGTCCGACCGACGGAGGCGTCCAGGGTGTCAGAGAGCTCGAGGACCACGGCGGCACCTTCGGTGCGCACGGTCACGGGCGCTCGTCTGGAGGCGACGGGCGTCATGGCGGTCCAGCCTGTCGGGTCCACGGGGCGGTCCGGTGCCGTTTCCTTTGCGATCGGGTTACAGCCTCCGGGGCCCCTTCGCCGCCCGAGATGGGGGGCATCTCGGGGAGGCTCAGGCGTCGGGTGCGCCGGCCCGGAACAGCAGGTCCCGGAGGGGGCCGGCGATCCCGGGAGCGGCCGCGACCACGGCTCCGGCCACCGCCGGTCCGCCCTCGAAGTCGGTCACCACGGCCCCCGCCTCGGCGGCGATGAGCCCGCCGGCGGCGAGGTCCCAGGGGGCCAGGCCCTTCTCCCAGAAGCCGTCCACCCGACCGCACGCCACCGAGCAGAGGTCGACCGCGGCGGCGCCGGAGCGGCGCACGTCGCGGATGTTCGGGAGCACCTCGACCAGCACGGCCGCCTGCCGGCGGCGGCGCTCGGCGTCGTAGGAGAAGCCGGTGGCCATCAGGGCCAGCGGGAGCTCCGTCGCCGCCGACGAGCGGATGGGCGCACCGTCCCGCGTGGCCCCACCGCCGAGGGTGGCGGCGAACAGCTCCTCCCGCACCACGTCGAGGACGACGCCGGCCACGACCTCGCCGTCGACCTCCGCGGCGATCGACACGGCGAAGCCCGGCAGCCCGTAGAGGTAGTTGGTGGTGCCGTCCAGCGGATCGACGACCCAGCGGACGCCGCTGGTGCCGGGCCGGTCGGTGCCCTCCTCGCCGAGGAGACCGTCGTCGGGGCGGGCGCCGAGGAGGCCCTCGACGATGCGGGCCTCCGCGGCCCGGTCCATCTCGGTGACCATGTCGGTCCCGGACGACTTCGTGCCCACGTCGAGGCGGGCCCGGTCCAGCGCGTCGTGCAGCAGCGTGCCGGTGTCGCGGGCCACGGCCTCGGCCAGCCGGCACAGCTCGATCGCGTCCATGACGGAGCAGCACGGTAACCGTCCGCTGCAACTACGGTCGCTCCGTGCCCGACCCCCACGGACGCGTCGACCTGCGCAGCGACACCGTGACGCGGCCGACGGCGGCCATGCGGGAGGCGATGGCCACGGCGGAGGTGGGTGACGACGGGTTCGGCGACGATCCCACCGTCGCCCGGTTGGAGGCCGCGTTCGCCGCGCTGACGGGCAAGGAGGCGTCGGTGTTCGTCCCGTCGGGGACGATGGCCAACCAGATCGCGCTCCGGGTCCTGGCGCCCGCCGGCACGGTCGTGCTCTGCGGGCGCCGCCAGCACCTCGTGGTCCGCGAGCAGGCTGCTGCGGGCGTGAACGGGTCGGCCCAGCTCGTGACCCTCGACGACGCCGAGGGCACGCTCGACCCCGCGGAGGTGGCGCAGTGGGTGGCCGACGCCCGCGTGGGCTGGTCGGCGCCCTCGGCGGTGTTCGTGGAGGACACCCACGGCGAGGTCGGCGGGCGGGTCTGGCCGCTCGAGCGCCTCCGGGCCGTGGCCGAGGTGGGTCTCCCGGTCCACCTCGACGGCGCACGGATCTGGAACGCCGCTGTCGCCTCGGGCACCACGGTGGCCGAGCGGGCCGCGTGCGCCACGACCGTGTCCGCCTGCGTGTCGAAGGGGCTGGGGGCGCCCGTGGGGTCGCTCCTGGCCGGCACGGCCGAGCTCGTCGCCAGGGCCCGCGTCGAGCGCAAGCGGCTGGGCGGGATGATGCGCCAGGTCGGGATCCTGGCCGCTGCCGGGCTCGTGGCCCTCGAGCGCGTCGACCGCCTCGCGGAGGACCACGCCCGCGCCCGCCGGCTGGCGGAGGCCGCGGCCGCCCGCTGGCCGGGCTCCGTCGACCCCGCGCGGGTCGACACCAACATCGTGCTCGTCGAGGTCCCTTCCGTGGGCCCGGTGCTCCGCCACCTCGACGAGCGTGGGGTGCTGGCGCTCCCGAGCCGCGCCACGACCGTGCGCCTCGTCACCCACGCCGACGTCGACGACGCGGACCTCGACCGGGCCGTCGCCGCCCTCGGGGACGCGCCGTGATCGAGGACGCGATCCCGGTCCGCGCGCTCGCGGTGTTCGCCCACCCGGACGATCCCGAGGTGGGGTGCGGCGGCACGCTGGCCCGGTGGACGGCGGCCGGCAGCGAGGTGCACCTCGTGGTCGCGAACCGCGGGGACAAGGGGAGCGGGGACCCCGCGGTCGACCCCGCCGCGCTGGCCGCCGACCGGGCCGAGGAGGTGGCGCGGGCTGCAGCGGTGCTCGGCCTCGCGTCGGTGGAGCACCTCGGGTACCCGGACGGCGAGATGGACAACGACGTCGAGCTCCGGTCCCGGCTCGTGGCGATCGTGCGCCGGCTGCGGCCGGACGCGCTCGTGGCGCCCGATCCCACGGCGATCTTCTTCGGGGACAGCTACGTGAACCACCGGGACCACCGTGAGCTCGGCTGGGCCGTGCTCGACGCGGTCGTGCAGGCCGCCGGGCCCCTCTACGCGCCCGACGCGGGCCCCGCCCACCAGGTGGAGCTGGTGCTGCTGTCGGGCTCGCTCGAGGCCGACGCGTGGGTGGACGTGGGCGCGGTGCTCGACGTGAAGGTGGCCGCCGTCGCGTGCCACGAGAGCCGGCTCGGGAGCGACCTCGAGCTCATCGCCGCGATCCTCGAGGAGCGGGCCTCGGAGGAGGGCACCAAGGCGGGGGTGGCGTGCGCGGAGGGGTTCCGGCGCCTGCGCTTCCCGCCGGGCGGCTAGCGGCGGCTACCGGTCGTCGCGCGCCTGGATGGTGCGCCACTCGCCCATGGCGCGCAGCGCGAGGATCGAGACGACGCCGACACCCACGGCGCCGACGACGGCGCCGAGGATCGCGATCCCACCCGCCAGACCCGTGCAGTCGTCGTCGCCGCACTGGAGGTCGGTGAACCCGTAGCCGATCAGGCCTCCGCAGAGCCCGCCGACGAGGATCGCCACGAACGCGAGCAGCCGCGCGCCGCGGGACGGGAGCGAGGTCGGCGCGTAGTCGTCGGCATCGTCGGCGGGGGACTCCATGGCTTGGGTCCAGGGTAGGCGGCCCACGTAGCGTGCCCGGTCGTGACCGACGACTGGAGCGGCTACCGCACCTTCGACCGCGCCGAGTGGTCGGCGCTGCGCGCGGCCACCCCGCTGACGCTGGGTCCCGAGGAGCTCGAGGACCTGCGGGGGCTCAACGAGCGGCTCGACCCGGCCGAGGTCACCGAGGTGTACCTGCCGCTGTCGCGCCTCCTGAACCTGCGGGTCGCGGCGTCCCAGGGCCTGCACCGCGCCACGGACACCTTCCTCGGGCGACCCCTGCAGAAGGTGCCGTTCATCATCGGCCTCGGCGGGAGCGTGGCGGTGGGCAAGAGCACGACGGCCCGCGTGCTGCAGGCGCTGCTGGCCCGCTGGCCGGACCACCCGAGCGTCGAGCTCGTCACCACCGACGGCTTCCTCCGCCCGAACAAGGTGCTCGAGGAGCGCGGGATCATGGACCGCAAGGGCTTCCCCGAGAGCTACGACGTGCGCCGCCTGATCCGCTTCCTCGAGGAGGTGAAGCGGGGCGAGCCCGAGGTGCACGCACCCGTGTACTCCCACGTCGTGTACGACGTGCTGGAGGGCGAGGAGCAGGTGCTCGTCGAGCCGGACCTCGTCATCGTCGAGGGGCTCAACGTGCTGCAGACCGGCGTGGGCGGCGGCCACGAATCGCGCTTCGTGTCCGACTGGTTCGACCTGTCCGTGTACGTCGACGCGGAGGAGGAGGACATCGAGCGCTGGTACATCGAGCGGTTCTTCGCGCTGCGGGCCACGGCCTTCACCGACGAGTCGTCGTTCTTCCGCCACTTCGCGGCGCTCTCCGACGACGAGCTGGTGGCGGCCGCACGCGGCATCTGGGCGGGCATCAACGGCCCCAACCTCCGGGAGAACATCCTCCCCACCCGCTCCCGCGCCGACGTCGTCCTGCACAAGGGGCCCGACCACGCGGTGCAGTCCGTCCGGCTGCGCCTCCGCTAGTCGTCAGTCGGGCTTGAGCGGGGCGACCGTGCCCCGGCTGGCCCGCACCAGGTCGGCGGGCTGGATCGGGAAGTTGTCGCGGGGCGTCCCCGCGGCCGCCCACACGACGAAGTGGGCCACCAGGTCCTCGTCGACGGCGGTCCGCAGGTGCCTGGTGTGCCCGAACGGCGGAACACCGCCGATGGAGAAGCCGGTCGCCGCCTTGACCGCATCGGCGTCGGCCCGGCCGACGACCACGCCGCCGAGTGCCGCCGCCAGCTTCGCCTCGTCGAGGCGGTTCGCCCCGGACACGAGGGCCAGCACCGGCTCGCCGTCGAGCAGGAACACGAGGGACTTGACGATCTGCCCGACGTCGCAGCCGATGGCGTCGGCGGCGTCCTGGGCCGTGCGGGTGCCCTCTGGGAACTCGAGGGGCTCCACGGTGATCCCGAGCTCGGCCGCAGCGCTGGCGACGCGCTCGACGTTGGGGTGCACGGCCGAAGCATCGCGCGAGGATGGGGCCATGCGTGACTGGGTCGTCGGAGGTGCGCTCATCGTGAGCGACGACGGCGTCCTGCTCGTGCAGAACCGGCGCCGCAACGGCTCGCACGACTGGACGCCACCCGGTGGCGTGATCGACGAGGGCGAGTCCCTGCTCGACGGCCTCACCCGTGAGGTCCAGGAGGAGACGGGGCTGCGCGTCACCGAGTGGGCCGGCCCCGTGTACGAGGTGCGCTGCGAGGCGCCCGACATGGGGTGGCGGCTGCGGGTCGAAGCCCACCTCGCCGTGGCCTACGAGGGCGAGCTGCACGTGGACGACCCCGACGGCATCGTCGTCGACGCGCAGTTCGTGGACGTGGCCGCGTGCTCCGACCACCTCCACGGCGGCCACCCGTGGGTGTGCGAGCCGCTGGTCGAGTGGCTGGCCGAGCGGTGGCCCCACGACGAGGCCCGCCCGTTCGGCTTCCGCGTCGAGGGAGCCGACCCCGCGTCCGTGGTCGTCACCCGCGCCGACGGCTAGCTGCGCAGCGGCTCCAGCGCGGTGATGTAGTCGGTGAGGCGGGCCGCGACCTCGAAGGCCAGCTCGGGGTCGCCGAGGTCCGGGTCCGCCCACGTCTCCGACAGGCGCTGCCAGCCGCGCCGGTCGTCGATGAAGGGCGCCGCGACCGCCTCCGGACCCAGGGTCCTGCGCCACCGCCTCTCCTGGCCGGTGAGCGCGGCGAGCGCCCGTTCGTTCTCCGTCGGGTCGGGGTGCTCGCTGTGGAACCCGACCTCGATCGCGAGCACCGACGCGTCGGGCACGTGCTTGGCCCCGACGACCTGGGCCTCGTAGTGCTCGCGCGGCGCCTTCGCCGCCGTTCCGAACCACACCTTGATCCCGTAGCGGTGCGCCCGCGTCTGGAGCTCGCCCAGCTCGGGCGGCAGGAGCCCCCGCAGGGCCTGGGCCACCTCGTCGAACACGTGCTGCTCCACCACCGGCCTTCAGTCTGGCGAGGTCGCGGCCTCGTCGCCCCGCCGGCGACCCGCGAGGGCCGTCACACCGCGGTCGTAGGGTGGAGGGCGGTGGGGGCGCCCCGGACGATCCTGCACGTGGACATGGACGCGTTCTACGCGTCGGTCGAGCAGCTGCGGGACCCAGAGCTGCGCGGGAAGCCGGTGATCGTGGGCGGCCCCGGCGCACGCGGCGTGGTCGCCGCGGCCAGCTACGAGGCGCGCGCGTTCGGCATCCACTCGGCGATGTCGTCGGTGCGGGCGCAGCGACTGTGCCCCCACGCGATCTTCGTGGCCGGCGACCACGACCACTACGCCGAGGTGAGCCGGCGGGTGATGGCGATCTTCGGCGCCTTCACGCCGCTGGTGGAGGCGCTCTCGCTGGACGAGGCCTTCCTCGACGTGACGGGCGCCCGCCGGCTGCTGGGCGACGGCGCCACGATCGCCGCCGCCATCCGGGAGCGGGTGCTGGCCGAGGAGGGACTCACCTGCTCGGTCGGCGTGGCCGCGTCGAAGCACATCGCCAAGCTGGCCTCGGAGGCGGCCAAGCCGCGTGTCGGGCGCACCGGGCCCGAGCCGGGTCTCGGGGTGAAGGTGGTGGCGCCGGGGGAGGAGCTCGACTTCCTGCACCCGCTGCCGGTCCAGGCCCTGTGGGGGGTGGGGCCGAAGACGCTCGAGCGCCTCCGGGCCCGTGGGATCGCCACGGTGGGCGACCTGGCAGACCTCGACGAGCAGGGCGCGCAGGAGGTGCTCGGCGCCGCCAACGGGTCCCACCTCTGGCGGCTGGCGCGGGGCATCGACGAACGCCCGGTGATCCCCGATCAGAAGGCGAAGTCGATCGGCCACGAGGAGACGTTCGCCCGTGACCACCATCGACTGGAGACGCTGCACCACGAGCTGGTGCGGCTGGCCGACTCGGTGGCGAGCCGGCTGCGAGCGGCCGGGGTCGCGGGGCGCACCGTGTCCATCAAGGTGCGCTTCAACGACTTCACGACGATCACCCGGGCCGTCACCCTGCCCGCGGCGGTGGACACGGGTCCGGACGTCGTCCGTGCCGCCTCCCAGCTGCTCGAGCGGGTCGACCCGACACCCGGGGTGCGGCTCCTCGGCATCCACGTGAGCCAGCTCGTCGACCAGGCCGCCCGCCAGCTGAGCCTCGACGAGGTGGGGGTGCCGTCGTGGACCGATGCCACCGGAGCGGTCGACGCGATCCGCGCCCGCTACGGCGCCGACGCCATCGTGCCGGCCACCCTGGCGGGGCCCGAGGGCATCCGGGTGAAGCGCCGCGGTGACCAGCAGTGGGGCCCCACGGACCGGCCCACCCCCTAGTCGCGTTGTCGGCTTCGGGGCCCTGTGGGAAGATGGCTCTGCACGGACCTGGGCAAGAGGGGTAGGCACGGTGCCGCTTTCCGAGGACGAGGAACGCATCCTCAGCGAGATCGCCCAGCAGTTCTACGCGGACGACCCCGAGTTCGCGCGCGGCGTCGGCCAGTCCACGCTGTACCGGTACACGATCCGCCGGATGAAGTGGTCGGGGCTGGGCTTCCTGGCCGGCGTCGTCTTCCTCGTCGTCACCCTGTCGACCAGCTACCTCCTGGCCTTCACAGGGTTCCTGCTGATGCTCGGGTGCGCCCTGTACTTCGAGCGCAACCTGCGCAAGCTCGGCAAGGCCGGCCTGGAGCACGTCACCCGGTCGATGCGGGCCACCGGCCTGCGCGACGCGATCGGCGGCGCCCGGGGCAAGATGCGCGAGCGGTTCCGCCGCGGCGACGACACCGAGCAGTAGCGCCCGCCCCGGTCACTCCAGCGGGTCGGCGCCGACCCCGGCGAGGGGCCGGTCGTGCTCCTGTTCGTTCGTGGGCACCAGGGTCGTGATCCGGCGCTGCCGGGCCGTGCGGGCCCGGCGCCAGGCCAGCAGCGGCGGACGGGGATCGAGCAGGCGGCGCGCCCGGGCGGGCAGGCTCGCAGCCGCACGCGCGTGCGCGCCGATCTCGGTCGCGGCGGCGACGGCGCCCTCGACCTCGGGCTCGCCGGCCCCGCCCGGCGCGTAGTCCGCGGCTTCGCGGGCGCGCGCCAGCACCACCGCGGGTGCGGCCGCCGGTTCCAGCACCTCGCCCAGGTGGTCCGCCCCCTCCGCAGGGGTGTCGCTGGCCCGCTCCTGGAACCCCACGAGCCCGGCGTCCTCGACGGCCTCGACCCACGCGAGGGCGATGCGCTGGCTGGCCGTCTCGGCCCGCTGCCGCCGGCGGCGCCGGTGGGCCACGAGCGCGACGGGCACTGCGACCAGGTACAGCAGCACCGCCGCGATCAGGAACGGCAGGACCCGGCGCGCCGGATCGACCGCGTAGCGCTCCACGAGCGACCCGTCGCTGCCCCCGCCACCGCCCCCGTCGGCGCCTTCGTCACCGCCGCCCCCCGCGTTCACGTTCGCCTCCGGGTCGCGCTGCGGCGGCGCGCCGTCGGTCCCGCCCGCGGGCGTCTCGGTCGCAGGTGCCAGCGTGGTGGCGGTCCCGGGCTGGCCGGGTGCGGCCTGCTGCTCCGGCACGTGGGTGTACGGCTCGGCCGCGGGCATGCCCCGTCCGGGCGTCGGTTCGAAGGCGACCCACCCCGCGCCGGCGAAGAAGACCTCGGGCCAGGCGTGGGCGTGCTCGCCGCGCACGTGGAAGAGCTGCGGGTCGGCGGGGTCGACCTCGCCGGGGGTGAAGCCCACGGCGACCCGCGCGGGCAGGCCGATGGCCCGCGCCATCGCCGCGAACGCGCCGGCGAACTGCTCGCAGTAGCCGCGCTGGGTCTCGAACAGGAACTGCTCCAGGTCGTTGCCGCTGTGCCCGGCGCCGACGTCGAGGTCGTACGTGAAGGTGCGCAGGTGGTCCTGCAGCGCGAGCGCTTGTGCGTAGGGCGTCGGCGAGCCGGCGGTCAGGTCGACGGCGAGCTGCCGCACGCTCGTGCTGAACCCGTCGGGCAGCCCACCGAAGCGCGAGCGGATCTCGGTGGGGATGTCGCCGGCCGTGCCGTCGAGGTCGGCGGGGAGGATGCGCGGTGACGCGGAGGTCACGTCGTACTGCAGCCCGTCGCTCGTGGGCACGGAGCTGTCGACGATGAGGGTGGCGGAGTCCTCGTCGTAGCGCACGTCGAGGTCCTCGGTGCGCAGCGCGCGTGCCTCGTAGGCGCTCGGCAGCCAGATCGCCGCCAGCGCGGTGACGGCGTAGTGCTGGTCGACGGTGGCGGTCGTGATGTCGGTCTCCACGGACTCGGGGAGGTCGCCGTCGGCCTTGCCGTAGCTGCCGCTCGAGGACCAGATGCGCCCGTCGAAGCGCTCGAGCGAGGTGAGCCGCCAGTAGGCGCGGGCGTTGGACCGCACGGTGAACACCTCGACGTTCGACTGGTCGACGAGGCGCGATCGGATGTCGACGAGGGGGCTGATCGTGACGCGTGGCTCGTCGTCGCCGTTCAGGTCGCGCGGGTCCAGCACGCCCGGGGAGTCGGCGCCGGGCAGCTCGGGGCCGAGCACGGTGCCGGCCAGGACGGCCACCGCGGCCAGTGCCGAGCCGGCGGTGAGCAGCGACCGGTGGCCCGCGGCCCGGCGTTCGGCCACCCAGTGGCTCGTGACGTCCTGGCGGGCCAGCCGGTGCACGAGGAGGAACAGGAGCAGCGCGATGGCGTAGACGGCCACCGACCACGTGCGGCCGCGGTCGGCGCCCAGCAGCGCGGTGAACAGGAAGAGCGTCCCGGCAGGGAGGGTGGCCTCGAACGGGACCCACAGGCGGAAGGCGGCCCAGTCGGCCACGTAGGCGACGCACCACACGGCCACGCAGCTGGCCAGCACGAACCCACGCGCCACGGGCGCCGGCGCGACGACGTCCTGGTACAGGGTCCACGCGGCGTCGAGGTCGGTGCGCATCGCCGTCCAGGTGTCCCCCGTCGGGAGCCCGAGCGCGGTCGTGGACCAGTACGAGGCCCACGTGGTGACGAGGACTGCGCCCGCGGCCATGATCACCGCGCTGCACCGCGAGGGACGCGCCGCGCCGCCGGAGCAGCGTCGCCAACCCGTGGGCCGCCACGGCGTTTGCGGCCAGCGGGCCCAGCCAGCCGCCACCGGCGAACAGCCGGTGCATCCCGACGATCGCGGCGAGCGTCAGGGCGGCGATCGCCACCTCCGCCGCGGCGGTGAGCGCGCGCCCGCTCCTCACCGGCGCGCCACCACCCGGGCCCGCCCCCCGCCCGAGGCCGCCCGCACGTAGGCGTTCCAGGTGTCGACGAACGGCGCGTCGCCGCGTGATGTGCAGCACCCCTCGGTCGGTCGCGTCGCCCACCGAGGCGCGGGGGTCCCACGCGGACCGGTCGAGGTGCACGACGGTCACCGACCCGAAGCGGGTCCGCAGCGCGGTGATGGCCCGCAGGTCGTCGGGGGGCACCTCGGCCACCACCGCCACCAGCGCGCCGCCGCTCGAGCGCCGGTTGAGCAGCTCGACGGTGCGCCGGAGACTGCCCGAGCGCGTGGTCGGGATCACGGCGAGGTGCTCCATGAGGGCGTGCACGTGCTCGGACCCCGGTGCGAAGTCCGAGTCGGACCCGTCGGTCGTGATGAGGCGGATCAGGTCCTGCCGCCGCGCCGTCGCCGACACGACGCTGGCCGCGATCGACACTGCGAGCTCGAGCGACTCGCCGGCGTGGGCCGCGTCGCGCACGTCGAGCAGCACCGTCGTGCGCCCCTGCCACGGCAGCTCGTTCTGGCGGACGAGCAGCTCGTCCTGGCGGGCCGAGCTCGGCCAGTGCACGCGCCGGAGGTCGTCGCCCACCACGTAGGGCCGGAGCGCGTAGAACTCCTCGCCGGTGCGGCCGAGCGCGTTGAGCTGCTTCACGCCGGCCTGGGGGTCGTGGGCCGTGGTGTAGGGGAGCGGCGAGATGTCGTCGACGTGGGGGAGCACTGTCAGCTGCACCTCGGGTGCGCCGGCGGTGGCCACCTGCACGAGCCCGAACGGGTCCACCACCACGACGTCGAGCGGGCCGACCTTCACGAGTCCCCGCCGGTCGGTGGGCAGCCGGTACGCGGCCACCGTGCGCTCCATGCTCGTGAGCGGCGGGACCAGCAGGTCGGCGCCTCGCGTCCCGGAGACGGGGTCCCGCAGGCGCAGCACCGGCGTGCGCGTGCCCCGCAGATTGCGCACGGAGAGCTCGACGCGGCTGGGCGTGCCGACGTGCACCTTGCTCGGGTGGAGCACGCGCCCGACCTCGAGCTCGAGGCGGGCGGCGTGGACCAGCACCGCGCTCCCGATGACGAGCGCGGTGGCCACGACACCCAGCGCGAAGAGCTCGAGGAGGCCGAGGAAGCGACCCGCGACGAGGAGGATCGCGGCGCCGAGGCCGACGAGCCACCCCTGGCGGGTGAGCACGGCGAACCTACCTGGGCTTGCCCGCGGGCACGGGCACCGCGCGCAGCACCTCGCTGAGCGCGTCCGCCGCGGTGATGCCCTGCAGCTGTCCCTCGGGGGTCACGAGCAGGCGGTGGGCCAGCACCGGCTCGGCGAGGGCCTTGAGGTCGTCGGGCACCACGTAGGTGCGCCCGTACGCCGCGGCGCGCGCCCGCGCCACGCGCTGCAGGGCGAGCGTGGCGCGCGGGGACATGCCGAGCGCGAGGTGCGGGTGGCGCCGTGACGTGTTCGCGAGCTCGACGAGGTACGACTTCAGCCCCGGGGCCACGTGGACGCCGCGGGCCGCCGCGGCCAGGCCTTCGACCTGGGCCGCCGAGACCACCGGCGCGATGTCGGCCAGCGCGTCGTGGTCGCCGTGCATCTCGAGGATCTCGAGCTCGGACTCCGGCGACGGGTAGCCCACCGACACCCGCATGAGGAACCGGTCGAGCTGCGACTCCGGGAGCGGGTAGGTGCCCTCGTGCTCGATCGGGTTCTGCGTGGCGATGACCATGAACGGGTCGGACAGCTGGTAGGTGGTGCCGTCGACGGTGACCTGGCCCTCGGCCATCGCCTCGAGGAGCGCCGACTGTGTCTTCGGCGAGGCGCGGTTGATCTCGTCGGCCAGCACCACGTTGCTGAAGATCGGCCCGGGCCGGAACTCGAGCGCGCTGCGGTTCCGGTTCCAGACGGTGAGGCCGGTCACGTCGGTCGGGAGCAGGTCGGGCGTGAACTGCACGCGGCCGAAGCTCCCGTCGATCGACGCCGCCAGCGACTTGGCCAGGCTCGTCTTGCCGACGCCCGGCACGTCCTCGATCAGCAGGTGGCCGCCGGAGACCAGGCACAGCAGCACGAGCTCGATCACCTCGGGCTTGCCCTGGATGACGTGCTCCATGTTGCCGACGACGTCGGCGTAGTAGTCGGAGAAGGTCGCGCCGCGGGAGGTCTGCCTGGTGGCCACGGCGGCCCAGGCTAGGCGCTGGCCTTGTCGCCGGCGCCCGCGGGCGACCGGCGCCGCTAGGTTCGCCCGCCGATGGCGACGATCCTGGCGGTGGACGTCGGCGGCACCAAGCTGGGTGCGGCACGCGTCGACGACGAGGGGCGCATCCTCGCCCGTGCCGTACGGGCCACCCCCGAGGCGACGGACGCGGAGGCCGTGTTCGAGGCGCTCCTGGCCGCGGTCGACGAGGTGCGCGCCGGCGACGAGCAGGCCTGCGGGGTCGGCTGCGGCGGTCCGATGGAGCGCGGCGGCGTGGCCGTCTCGCCGCTCAACATCCCTGCGTGGCGAGGGTTCCCCCTACGCGAGCGCCTGGCCGAGGCCCTCGGTCTCGCCGTGCACATCGACAACGACGCCAAGGCCCTCGCCCTCGGCGAGGGCTGGACCGGCGCCGCCGCCGGCCGCCGCGACTACATGGCGCTCGTGGTGTCGACGGGCATCGGTGGCGGCATCGTGCTCGACGGCCGCCTCCTCGACGGCGCCGGCGGCAACGCGGGGCACCTCGGTCACGTCATCGTCGAACCCGAGGGCCGCACCTGCTCCTGTGGTGCACAGGGCTGCCTGGAGGCGGAGGCGTCGGGCACCGCGATCGCGGCCCGGACCGGCCGGCCGGCCGCGGAGGCCGACGCGGCCGAGCGGGCCCGGGCCGGTCGCCTGGTGGGGCGCGGGGTGGCGTCGGTGGCCAACCTGCTCGACCTCCCGCTGGCGGTGGCGGCCGGATCGGTGGCGCTCGGCTTCGGTGACGACTTCTTCGCGGCCGCCCAGGCCGAACTCGACCGCCGCGCCCGTCTCGACTTCTCCGCAGGCGCGCGGATCGTGCCGGCGGGCCTGCGCGACGACGGGCCGCTGATCGGCGCGGCCGCTGTGGCGCTGCGGGCCGCGGGACATCCGCTGGGCCTCGGCGCGTGAGCGCCGCCCGGGCGGTGCGGGCCGCGCTGGCCGTGGCCGCGCACCCGTCGCTCTGGGTCACCGCGGTCCACCAGGCTGCGGTGCTGGCCCGCCCGGGCTGGTGGCGGCGGCCCCCCTTCCTGCCCCTCCCGGCCCCCGACTACCTCCGCTTCCGGCTCGAGACCGCCTACGGGGGGCTGGGGGACCGGCCGATCGAGCCCGCCGACCTCGTCGCGTACCTCAGGTGGTGCCGCGCGACCCGCCGCTCGGGCCGGTAGATCGCCCCCTCCCGCGGGCGGGACCGCAGGTACTCTTCCCGGCGATGTCGCGGGCCCTCGTGCTCAATGCCACCTACGAACCGCTGTGCGTCGTGCCCAGCCGACGCGCCGCGGTGCTGGTGCTCGACCACAAGGCCGAGGTGCTGCACGACACGGGCCAGGCGTTGCACTCCGAGTTCCTCACCGTGCCGATCCCGTCGGTGATCCGGTTGCGCAACTTCGTGAAGGTGCCGTTCCGCCGGCGCGCCCCCCTCAACCGGCGCGGGGTGTTCGCGCGTGACGGGCACCGGTGCCAGTACTGCGGCGGCTCCGCCGAGAGCATCGACCACGTCGTCCCCCGCAGCCGCGGCGGCGAGCACACGTGGGACAACGTGGTCGCGGCGTGCCGGCCGTGCAACGTGCGCAAGCGGGACCGGCTCCTCACGGAGACGTCGATGCACCTCCGGCACCGGCCCGACGTGCCCCGCGAGCTCACCTGGGTGGCCGTGGCCGTCGGCAGCGTGCCGATGCACTGGGAGCCCTACCTGAACCCGGCCACGCTGTCCGCGTGACCTGGACGGTCGAACGGCACCGCGAGGCGCCGGCGGCCTTCCACGCGCGGGAGCTGCCCGACCCCCTGGTCCGCACGGTGTGGGTGTGCGAGGCCACGGGCCCGGCGCTGGTGCTGGGCAGCGGCCAGCCCGACGGCACGGCGGACCTCGCCGCCTGTCGCGCCGCGGGGGTCGACGTCGTCCGCCGCCGCAGCGGCGGCGGCGCCGTCCTGGTGGAGCCGGGCGCACTGGTGTGGCTCGACGTGCTGCTGCCGGCCGGCGACCCGCTGTGGTCCGACGACGTGGCGCAGGCCTTCCTGTGGCTCGGGGGGGTCTGGGCGACCGCGCTCGGGTCCCTCGGGGTGGCGGCTGCCGTGCACGAGGACGCCATGTGCACCACGCAGTGGTCCCGGCTCGTGTGCTTCGGCGGCATCGGCACCGGGGAGGTGGTGGCGCCCTCCGGGGCCAAGCTCGTGGGCCTCAGCCAACGGCGCACCCGGGCGGGGGCCCGGTTCCAGTGCGCCGCATTGGCGTCCTGGGCGCCCGCGCCGCTCCTGGACCTGCTTGCCCTCGAGCCGGAGGAGCGGGCACGGGCCGGGGCGGAGCTGGCAGGCGCCGCTGCGGGCGTCGGGGTGCCCCTCCCGGGCCTCCTGGACGCAGTCCTGGCCCACCTGCCGTAGCCCGGACCCTGGCCCGGGACCGGTTCCCGACGATTTCTCCGCCCTGGGCCAGGAAAACCCGCCCGAGAACGAGTTGGGGGCCAACGGGGGTCGGTGGGACCCGTTGGTTGACGGTGGTGTGTCAGTGGCATACGGTGGCACGAAGCGGCACGCAGGAGGGGTCCTGAGGTGACCGCCGGGCGGGCAGGGGAGCAACCGCTCCCCGCAGATGGCACACCGAGGCAGCGATGTCAGAGCAGCGGACCCGCTTCGTCGGGACCTACGAGCACGGGCTCGACGACAAGGGCCGGATGGTCCTGCCGGCGAAGATCCGCGCCCAGCTGGGCGAGACCGGCCTGCTCGCGAAGCTCGACGGCTGCCTGGGCCTCTGGACCCTCGCCGGATTCGACGAGGCCGCCGACCAGCTCGAGGGCGAGATCGAGACCGGCCGGGCCACCACCGGGGCCCTGCGCCAGTTCATCGCCGACGCCCACGAGGTCACCCCCGACCAGCAGGGCCGCATCGTCATCCCGGCCCGCCTGCGCACCTACGCCCAGCTGGGCGCGGAGGTCGTCATCACCGGCCGCATGAAGCGGGCCGAGATCTGGGACGCGCGGGCCTGGGCCGCGCTGTCCGACGTCCAGGACGCCGAGCTGAACGACGCGGTGAAGACCATCGGGCTCTGACCGGTGGTGCCGCCGTGACCGCGAACGAACGAGAAGGGAGAGCGACGACAACCGAAGACGTGCAAGGGGCGGCGTCGCTCGCCCCCAGCCCTCCGGGCAGCACGATGGAAGGCCCCCTCTCCGCCCGCTTCCCATCGAGCCCGCATCGGGGAGACATCCCGACGGGCGCCCGCTGTCCGGGGGGCTGGAGGTGAGCGACGCCGGCGGCGACCGTCCCGAGGAGTTCCGGCACACGCCGGTGCTGCTCGAGCGGATCGTCGACCTCTTCGCCCCGGTGCCGCCCGGCTGGGTGGTCGACGCCACCGTCGGTGGCGCGGGGCACGCCGTCGCCCTGCTCGAGCGCCATCCGCACCTCCGGGTGCTGGGGATCGACCAGGACGCCGACGCCCTCGCCGCTGCCGCGGACCGGCTCGCCCCGTTCGGCGACCGCGCCGCACTGCTGCACGTCCGGTTCGACGCGATGGGAGATGCCGTGGAACAGCTCGGGACGACACCGGTGACAGGAGCGCTCTTCGACCTCGGGGTGAGCTCACCCCAGCTCGACCGCGCCACGCGCGGCTTCAGCTACCGCCACGACGCGCCCCTCGACATGCGCATGGACCCGCGGCGCGCCCGCACCGCGCACGACATCGTCAACGACACCGACGAGCGCGAGCTCGCGGGCCTCCTCCGCGCGTTCGGCGACGAGCGGTTCGCAGGCCGCATCGCGAGGGCCATCGTCGGGGCGCGACCGCTCGCCACGACGGGCGAGCTGGCCGAGGTCGTGCGCGCTGCCATCCCCGCGCCCGCCGCGCCGCACCGGCGGCCATCCCGCCAAGCGAACGTTCCAGGCGATCCGGATCGCGGTGAACGAGGAGCTCGACGTCCTCCCCGGCGCGATCGACCCGCGATCGAGCTCCTCTCGCCCGGCGGTCGCTGCGCCGTGCTCTCGTACCACTCCGGCGAGGACCGCATCGCGAAGCAGCGCCTCCGCCACGCCGCCACCGGTGGCTGGAAGGGCCCGGCCCACCTGCCGCCGCCCGACCACGCCCGTCCCACGGTGCGCCTGCTGAAGGCGGGCGCGTGGACGCCCGACGCGGCGGAGCGCGCCGCCAACCCCCGCGCCGCCAGCGCCCGCCTGCGCGCGGCCGAGAAGGTCGATCCCACGGAAGGCCCGTCGACATGAGCATGGTGCTTGTTCCCTCACCCGCCCGCGAGCGCGGCGCCGTGGCATCCCCCAGCCACGCGCCGCGCCGCGGGGCGGCCCCGCAGCCGCAGCGTCCCGCCCGCCGTCCGGCCGCCCCGACGCGCCGCGGGCACCTGCGCGTCGTCCAGCCCGGCGAGCGCGCCCGCCGCCGCCTCACCCCCTTCGGCGGGCTCGTGCTGACCGCGTTCCTGTTCCTCGTGATGGCCGGGATGGCGGGCGCGCACACGCTCATCGCCCAAGGCCGGATCCGCCTCGACGAGCTCGACGGCCAGCTGCGCACCGAGCAGGCCCGCTACCAGCAGCTGCGCAAGGACGTGGCCGGGTTGGAGTCGCCCGAGCGCATCGTCGCGGCCGCCCAGGCCCAGGGCATGGTCACCCCCGAGGACCTCGTGTACCTGCAGCCGGACACCGCGGCAGCCGACATCGCCGCGCCCTTGGACGCCGCCGACGACGGCTCCGTGGCGGATCACACGACGGGCTCGTGGTCCACGATCAAGCCCATGTTGGAGGCGCCCGCGCCATGACGCCGTCCGGGCCCCCGCGGGCCCCAGCCCACGGCCGTCGACCCGCGACCCTGCGCCCCGCCCATCGGCGGGGCGTCGTCGCGCGCCACCCCCGCGCGCACTCGGGCCACCGTGGCTACCGGCCGCTGCCGGCGACCCGGCCCGGCTGGCAGCCCATGGCGCCGCGCTGGCGGGCGGGCCGCTCAGGGCTGCGCCTGGGGATCCTCGTCGTGCTGCTGGTGCTGGCCTTCGCCGGCGTGGTGGCCCGCCTGGTGCAGGTGCAGGTGCTGGACCACGCGACCTACGCCGCGTTCGGCGCGTCCCAGCGCTTCCAGGACATCACCCTCCCCGCGGACCGCGGCGCGATCTTCGACCGCAACGGCAACGACCTCGCGGTGAGCATCCCGCAGCGGACGGTCTGGGCCGACCCGCGCCTCATCGCGGACCCGGGTGCGACGGCCGAAGCGCTTGCGGGGATCCTCTCGCTCGACACCGCCGCCACCACCGACCTCGCGACCAAGCTCGGTGGTGGCGGCGCGTTCACCTACGTGCAGCGGCGCGTCAGCGACGAGCTGGCCGATGCCATCGAGAGCGCGGCGCTGCCGGGCGTGTTCCTCCTCGAGGAGCCGCGGCGCTTCACCCCCGCCGGCGACATGGCGCGCTCCGTGCTCGGACAGGTCGGCGTGGACAACGAGGGCCTGTCGGGCCTCGAGCTCCAGTACGACGACCTCCTCACGGGCGTCCCCGGCCGGCTGCACGTCGAGCAGGCCCCGGACGGGCGCACGATCGCGGCCGGCGAGCGCCGCCTTGAGCCGGCCGTGCGCGGCGACGACCTCGTCCTCACGATCGACCGCGCGATGCAGTACGAGACGGAGCGCGCGCTGGCCGCGCAGATCCTGGCCAAGCACGCGAAGGGCGGCACCGCGATCGTGACCCGCCCCGACACGGGCGAGATCCTCGCGCTCGCCAACCTCGCGCTCGATCCCGACACCGGCCAGGTGCGCGCGACCGGCCGCAACGCGGCGGTCACCAGCGTGTTCGAACCCGGGTCGGTCAACAAGGTCGTCACCGTGGCCGCCGCGCTGGAGGAGGGTCTCGTGTCGCCGGACACCGAGGTCGTCGTGCCCGACAAGCTGCAGGTCGGCGATCACGAGTTCTCCGACCACGACCCGCATCCCACCGAGGCGTACTCGGTGACGCGCATCCTCAGCGAGTCGTCCAACATCGGCACCATCAAGCTCGCCGACCTGCTCGGCGAGACGCGGTTCGACGGGTACCTCCGTCGCTTCGGCTTCGGCAGCAAGACCGAGCTCGCCCTGCCGTACGAGGCCGCCGGCATCCTCCTCCCGCTCGACGAGTACAACGCCACGTCGATGGGCGCGATCCCGATCGGCCAGGGCATCGCCGTGACGGCGATGCAGATGCTGGCGGCCTACAACGTGCTGGCGAACGACGGCGTGTACGTGCCGCCCAAGCTGGTCCTCGAGACGGTCGACTCCGCCGGCGCGCGGCACCGCAACGACGCCGGCCGCGACCGGCGCGTCGTGTCGCCGTCCACCGCCGCGCAGATGCGCGACATGCTCGTGGAGGTCGTGGCCCAGGGCACCGGCACCCGGGGCGGCATCACCGGGTACACCGTCGCCGGCAAGACCGGCACGGCCCGCAAGCCCGACCCGGTGCGGGGCGGCTACGAGGATGCGGCCGGGAACTACCACTACGTCTCGACCTTCGCCGGCTTCGTGCCCGCCGAGCGGCCCGAGCTGTCGATCATCGTCGTGATCGATGAACCCACAGGCGACATCTACGGTGGCTCCGTGGCCGCCCCTGTGTTCGCCGACCTCGCCCAGTACGGGCTGCGGCTGTTCCACATCCCGCCGCCCCTGGTGGTGCGCGACCCCGCCCCGGACACGGTGGCGGCGACCACCGCCACCACCGTGCCCCCGGCCGCGGGCCGGGTCCGGGCCCGGGCCGCCACGACCACGTCGACCGTCGCCCCGACCGGGGCCGCGCCACCCGGCGCCGTGGGACGGTGACCGGTGCGGCTCGACGCCCTGCTGACCGGCGTCGCTGAGGCCGAGGTGCACACTCCTGGCGGCGGGGGCGGCGGTGGGACCGAGGTGACGGCCGTGGTGCACGACACCCGCGCGGTCACGGCCGGCGCGCTGTTCTGCTGCGTGGTCGGCGCCACGGTCGACGGCCACGACCTCGCGCCCGAGGCGGTGGCAGCGGGCGCCGCGGCCGTGCTGGTCCAGCGTCCGGTGGACGTCGCCGTGCCGCAGGTGCGCGTGTCGTCCGTGCGCGACGCGATGGGACCGATCGCCGCCGCCTTCTGGGAGCACCCGTCGCGCCACCTCGCGGCCGTGGGCGTGACCGGCACGAGCGGCAAGACCACGACGACGCACATCCTCGGCGCGATCGGGGACGCGTGCGGCTGGCCCACCGAGGTGATCGGCACGCTGTCGGGTCCGCGTACCACACCGGAGGCGCCCGAGCTCCAGGCGCAGCTCGCCATCGCCGCGCGTCGGGCCGGCGCATGGTCGCGATGGAGGTGTCGTCGCACGCGCTCGCGCTCGGCCGCGTCCGTGGCACGCGGTTCGCGGTCGCCGTGTTCACGAACCTGTCGCACGACCACCTCGACTTCCATGAGGACCTCGAGGCGTACTTCGGAGCGAAGGCGTCGCTGTTCACGCCCGAGCTGGCCGAGTGCGCCGTGGTCAACGTCGACGACCCCTACGGTCGCCGCCTCCTCGACGCGGCGATCGTGCCGACCGAGGCCTACTCGTCGGCGCACGCCCAGGACCTCGAGGTCGGGCCGCAGCGGTCGCGCTTCACGTGGCGCGGCCACCAGGTCGAGCTGTCCCTCGGCGGCCGGTTCAACGTGGCCAACGCGCTCGGCGCGGCCACCGCGGCTGCGCGCCTCGGGCTGGCGCCGGCCGACATCGCCGCGGCGCTCGCCACCGTGCCGCCCGTCCCCGGCCGCTTCGAGGCCGTGGACGAGGGGCAGCCGTTCACGGTCCTGGTCGACTACTCGCACAAGCCCGGGGCCCTGGACAGCGCGCTGACGGCGGCCCGGGAGGCGGCGGGTGCGGGGCGCCTCCTGGTCGTGTTCGGCGCCGGCGGCGACCGGGACGAGTCGAAGCGGCCCGAGATGGGGGAGGTGGCGGCCCGACTGGCCGATCGGGTACTCCTGACCTCCGACAACCCGAGAGGAGAGGACCCCCTGGCCATCATCGACGCCGTCCGGTCCGGCATGGTGCGCACCGACGGGCTCACGGTGGAGCCGGATCGGCGGGAGGCGATCGCCAGGGCCGTGGCCGAGGCGAGGCCGGGCGACGTGGTGCTGATCGCCGGCAAGGGCCACGAGACCGTGCAGGTCGTGGGGGAGCGAACCCTGCCCTTCGACGACCGGGCCGAGGTCCGCGCCGCCCTGCGGGCCCGCCGGGAGGAGGCCGGGTGGTAGCCCTGCTGCTCGCCGCGAGCCTGGCGGTGGCCTCCTCGCTGGTCGGCACGAAGCTCCTCATGGACTGGCTGATCGCCCACAAGGTCGGTCAGCCCATCCACGAGGACGTGCCCGAGGGCCACCGGGTGAAGGCCGGCACGCCCACGATGGGCGGCCTCGCGATCGTCGGCGCGTCGATCGTCGGGTACCTCGCGGCGCACGTCCGCAGCGGTCTCGTGTTCACGCGCACCGGGGTGCTCGTCATGCTCTGCGTGGCCGGCGCGGGCGCGGTCGGCTTGATCGACGACTGGATCAAGGTGCGCAACGAGCGCAACCTCGGGCTCACGAAGCGCGCCAAGACGATCGGTCTGCTCACGGTCGCCTCAGGCTTCGCGGTCGCGACCGTCCTCTGGACGGACGTCGAGACGACACTCTCGTTCACGCGGTGGAACTCGCCGGGCATCGAGCTGGGTCAGGTTGGCTGGTGCATCTGGGCCGTGCTGCTGATCTACGCGACCGCCAACGGCGTGAACTTCACCGACGGGCTCGACGGCCTCGCGGCGGGCTCGTCGATCTTCGTGTTCAGCTGCCTGATGGTGATCGGCTTCTGGGCCTTCCGCCACATGGACTTCTACCAGATCAACCACGCGCTCGATCTGGCCGTCGTGGCCGCGGCGATGCTCGGCGGGTGCCTCGGCTTCCTGTGGTGGAACGCCGCACCGGCGCGGATCATCATGGGCGACACGGGCGCGCTCGGGATCGGTGCGGCCGTCGCCGCGCTGGCGCTCACGTTGAACGTGCAGCTGCTGCTCCCGATCGTCGGCGCGCTCTACGTCGCGCAGGTCCTGTCGGTCATCCTCCAGGTGGGCAGCTTCCGCATGTTCCGTCGCCGCATCTTCCGCATGGCACCCATCCACCACCACTTCGAGCTCGGCGGCTGGCCGGAGACCACCGTGATCATCCGGTTCTGGATCCTGGCCGGCATGTGCACCGCGCTCGCGCTCGGGATCTTCTACGCCGACTGGATCGGCACCGGCGGCCTCGATTGACCGAGCACCTCGTGCTGGGGCTGGGCGTGACCGGCTCGGCGGTCGTCGCGCGCGCTCGTCGCGCACGACGAGGGCGTGGTCGCCGTGGACGACGCACCCACCGACGCGGGGCGCCGCCTCGCCCGGGAGCTCGGTGTGGAGCTGGTCGAGGCCCCGACGGAGGCGGCCCTGGCCGCCCTCGTGGCCCGGGCCGGCGCGGTCCTGCCGAGCCCGGGCGTGCCCGACCACCACCCGCTGTTCGCCCTGGCCGCGGCCGGCGGGGTGCCGGTGCTCTCGGAGTTCGACCTGGCCGGGCGCTGGGACGACCGGCCGATCGTGGCCATCACCGGCACCAACGGCAAGACCACCGTCACCGAGCTCACCCGGGCCATGCTCGAGGCGTCCGGACGCCGGGCCGTGGCGGTCGGGAACACCGAGGTGCCCCTGGTCGCCGCGCTGGACGACCCCGCCACCGACGTCTTCGTGGTGGAGGCGTCGTCGTTCCGGCTCCTCCACAGCGCGCGGTTCGCGCCCGCCGTGGGCACCTGGCTGAACCTCGCACCGGACCACCTCGACAGCCACTCCGACCTGGCGTCCTACGTGGCGGCCAAGGCCCGCCTCTGGGCGGACCAGTCCGCGGACCAGGTCGCCGTCGGCAACGCCGACGACCCGCTCGTGCTGGAGCACCTCCGTCGCGCGCAGGCCCGCAAGGTCACGTTCGGCCTGCGGTCGGACGCGGACCACCACCTCGAGGGCGACGCGCTCGTGCTGGCGGGCGGTGCCGTGCTCGCGCGCACGGCGGAGCTGAGCCGCGCGTTCCCGCACGATCTGGCGAACGCACTCGCGGCGGCGGCCAGCGCGCTGCACGGCGGTGCCACCGCCGAGGGGGCGCGCGCCGCGCTGCTCGCGTTCCGCGGGCTCCCCCATCGCGTGTCGCTCGTGGGGGAGGCTAGAGGGGTGCGCTGGTACGACGACTCGAAGGCAACGGCGCCGCACGCGACGCGCGCGGCGCTGCGCGCCTTCCCCTCGGTCGTGCTGATCGCCGGCGGGCGGAACAAGGGACTCGACCTCGGCGAGCTGGCCGAGGAGCGCGACCACGTGGTGGGCGTCGTCGCGATCGGCGAGGCGAGCGACGAGGTGGCGGCGGCCTTCGACGGCGTCCGTCCCGTCCGCAGCGCCACCTCGATGGACGAGGCCGTGGCCCAGGCGGCCGCGCTCGCCCGGCCCGGTGACACCGTGCTGCTGTCGCCCGCGTGCGCGTCCTTCGACTGGTACCGGTCCTACGCCGAGCGCGGGGACGACTTCACACGCGCGGTGCGCGCGCTCCTGACGGCCGAGTCGCAGGGAGCACAGGCATGAACGTCCGCGAGCGCTCGCTGCGCGGCCCCACCGACGAGATGTGGGGCGAGCGCCGGCGCCACCCCACCGCACGCGCCGTCCGCCGATCCGGGCGCTCGAGCACGTACCTGGGCCTGCTCGGCGTCCTCGCCGCGCTCAACCTGTTCGGGCTGATCATGGTCCTGTCCGCGTCGTCGGTGAGCGCCCTCGACACCTACGGGTCCTCCTGGTACATCGCGCTCCGCCAGGCGGGCTGGCTCCTGGCCGGCACGGTCGCGTGCCTCGTCGTGGTGCGGGTCGACTACCACCGCTGGCGGCGCTGGACGCTCCCAGCGCTCGGCCTCACCGGCGTCCTGCTCGCCCTGGTGCTCGTCCCGGGTGTCGGCGTCACGGCCAACGGCGCGTCGCGATGGCTCGGCTACGGCTCGCTCTCGCTCCAGCCGTCCGAGCTGGCGAAGGTCACCGTGCTGCTGTTCGTCGCCGACCTCCTCGCCCGACGGGCCGCGTGGATGCACGACCTCCGGCTCACGCTGCTCCCGGTCGGCGTGGTGCTCTGCGGCCTCGCGGTCCTCCTGATGCTCCAGCCCAACCTCGGGACGACGCTGGTGCTCGGCGCCATCGTCGGCGCGGTCCTCTACGTGGCCGGCACACCCCTCCTCCCGCTGCTGGGGGCCGGCGTCGGCGGCGGGATCGTGGCCTCCGGCCTCGCCCTGGGCGCCAGCTACCGGCGGGCACGGGTGCTCTCGTTCCTGCACCCGTGGGACGATCCGCTCAACACCGGGTACCAGAACATCCAGTCGCTGGTCGGCGTCGCCTCCGGTGGCTGGACGGGGGTCGGGATCGGCGAGAGCCGGGCGAAGTGGGGGTTCCTGCCGTACGCCCACACGGACTTCATCTTCGCCATCATCGGCGAGGAGCTGGGACTGATCGGGGCTGCCGCCGTCGTCGGCCTGTTCGTCGCGCTCTGCGTGCTCGGCGCACGCGCCGCGCAGCACGCGCCCGATCGCTTCGGCATGCTCCTGGCCGCCGGCGTCACGTCGTGGTTCGGCGTGCAGGCCTTCGTGAACATCGGCGCCGTCGTGGGCATCCTCCCGATCACGGGCGTGCCGCTGCCGTTCGTGTCCTACGGCGGCTCGTCGCTGGTCTTCAGCATGATCGGCGCGGGGCTGCTGCTGAACGTGCGCGCGTCAGTCGAACGGCCGCACGCGCGCCGCCGCGGCGTGAGCACCGGCGAGCGGTCGACGTTCGCCGTCGTGACGGGCGGGGGGACCGCCGGCCACGTCCTCCCGGCGCTCGCCGTGGCCGACGCCCTCGTGGCCCGCGGCCATGACCGCCGCTCCCTCCACTACGCGGGCCGCGGCGCGGGGCATCGAGGCCAGGCTCGTGCCCCCGTCGGGCCTGCCGCTCACCCTGCTGCCGGGCCGGGGCATCCGCCGATCGCCCGCGCTGGGCAACCTCGCGGCGATCGGGGGCCTGACCGTCGCGTTCGTGCGCGCGGTGGTGCTGCTCGGCCGCCTGCGACCCCGTGTGGTCATCGCCGTCGGTGGCTACGCGAGCGTCGCGGTGTCGCTCGCCGCGCTCCTGCGTCGCATCCCCGTGATCGTGGCCGAGCAGAACGCGGTACCCGGCGCCGCCAACCGGCTCATCGCACGGTTCGCACGCGCCTCGGCGGTGAGCTTCGAGGGCACCCCGCTGCCCCGGGCGGTCGTCACCGGCAACCCGGTGCGGTCCGAGGTCGTGGCCCTGGGCGACGGGCACGGTCGGACCGCCGCCCGAGCCGCACTCGGCGTGGAGGAGGGTCGCCGGCTCCTCCTCGTCACCGGTGGGTCCCTCGGCGCGCTGCGGATCAACCTGGCCACCATGGGGGCGCTGGCGAGCTGGCGGAACCGCTCCGACCTCGCCATCCACCACGTCGTCGGTCGGCGCGACTGGGACAGGATCTCGGCGATGGTGCCCACCGACCTCGGCGCCCTCGCCTACCGGGCCGTGCCCTACGAGGACGACATGCCGACGGCGCTCGCCGCCGCGGACCTCGCGGTGTGCCGCGCGGGCTCTGGCACCTGCTTCGAACTGGCGACGATGGGGCTGCCCGCGGTGCTCGTGCCCTCGCCCGTGGTGACCGCTGACCAGCAGACGCACAACGCCGAGCGCCTCGCGGGCGCCGGCGCGGCCGTGCTCGTGGCCGACGCGGACCTCGACGAGGCCCGGCTGGCCGCCGAGGTGGACCGTCTGCTCTCCGACGAGATGGCCCGGACCGGCATGGCCGAGGCCGCTCGGCGGTGGGCCCGTCCCGACGCCGCCGACGCCATCGCTGCACTGGCGGAGGAGCACGCCCGTGGGTGACTCGGGCGTGGACCTCGGCTCCCCCCGCACCATCCACGTCACCAACGTCGGCGGCGCCGGCATGAGCGCCGTGGCCACGCTGCTCGCCGAGATGGGCCACCGCGTCAGCGGTCACGACCCGGGTGACTCCAGCCCGTTCCTCGCACCGCTCCCGGCGCTCGGCGTCGCCGTCACCACGGGGGCTACGGATGCCGCGGGCCTCCCCGACGGCGTCGATCTCGTCGTCGTGTCCACCGCGACGCCCGCCGACCACCCGCACGTGACCGCCGCCGAGCAGCGCGGCCTCCCGGTCTGGCACCGCTCCCGCGCGCTCGCCGAGCTGTGCCGGCTGCGCCAGGCGGTCGCCGTCGCCGGGACCCACGGCAAGACCACGACGTCCGCGCTGCTCGCCACCGTGCTGGCAGGCGCGGGCCTGGCGCCCGGGTGGGTCGTCGGATCGGGCATCCCCGGCCTCGGCCGCAGCGCCACCTGGGGCGGGACCGGGCCCCTGGTGGTCGAGGCCGACGAGAGCGACGGCACCTTCCTGGCCCTCGGACGCCGCGGGGGTGGTCACCAACGTCGAGCCGGACCACCTCGAGCACTGGGGCGGCGAGGCCGGCCTCCGGGACGCCTTCGACCGCTTCGTCACGGCCCTGCCCGGCCCCGCCGTGCTCTGCCTCGACGATCCCGGGTCGGCCGCGCTCGTGGGCCGCGCCGCCCAGCCGGTCACCTACGGCACCGACCCGGCCAGCGCCTACCGCATCGAGGCCGTGGTCCCCGCCGGCACCGGCGTCGCGTTCGAGCTCGTGCACGACGGCGAGCGGGTGGCCGTGTCCCTGCCGGCCGCGCCGGGCCTCCACAACGCCCGCAACGCCGCGGCCGCGCTGGCGCTGGCCCACGGGCTCGGGGTGTCGCTCCCGGCGGGCGCGGCGGCCCTCGCGGACTTCGCCGGCGTCGACCGGCGGTTCGAGGTCCGCGGCGAGGCCGGCGGCGTGCTCTTCGTCGACAGCTACGACCACCTGCCGGCGGAGGTGGCGGCGGCCCTCGACGCGGCGCGGGTCGGGCCCTGGCGGCGGGTCGTGTGCTGCTTCCAACCGCACCGGTTCAGCCGCACCGGGCCGCTGGGGCAGACCTTCGCCCACGCGTTCGAGGGCGCCGACCTGCTCGCGGTCACGGACATCTACCCCGCCGGCGAGGCACCCCGCCCGGGCGTCACCGGCAAGCTCGTCGTCGACGCGGTCCTCGACGCGCATCCCTGGCGCCGGGTGGCGTGGGTCCCGACGCTCGACGACGCGGTCGCGTACCTCCGCTCGGTCCTCCGTCCCGGCGACCTGTGCCTCACGCTCGGCGCCGGGGACCTGACCGCCGTGCCCGACCGCCTCCTCGCCGCGCTGGGTGCGCCTCGATGACGGACGCCGCCGCGCTCGCCGCGGCCACCGAGCAGCTCGGCGCGCTCGCCGTCGCGGACGTGCCCCTCGGTCCCCTCACCACCTACCGCGTCGGCGGACCCGCAGCCCTGCTCGCGGGTCGAGGACGAGGTGGAGCTGCGCGCGGTGGCGGCCGCGGTCACGTCCACCGGCGTCGACGTGCTCGTCGTCGGCAAGGGCTCCAACCTGCTCGTCGCCGACGCGGGCTTCCCGGGGCTCGCCATCGTGCTCGGGGACGCGTTCGCGGGGGTGGACGTGGACGGCACCACGGTCCGGGCCGGCGGCGCGGCAGCGCTGCCCGTGGTGGCCCGGCGCACCGTGGCCGCTGGGCTCGCCGGCTTCGAGTGGGCGGTCGGCGTGCCGGGATCCGTCGGCGGGGGCGTGCGGATGAACGCGGGTGGGCACGGCGCCGACCTCGCCGCGTCCCTGGTGGGGGTCCGCATCGTGGACCTGCGCACCGGGGAGGATGGTGCCGTGCCCGCGGCCGCCCTCGACCTCGGCTACCGCCGCTCCGCCGTCGAGCCGCACCAGATCGTCGTCACGGCCGACCTCGCCCTGACCCCCGGTGATCCGGACCGGGGGGCCGAGCTCCTGGCGGAGATCGTGGCCTGGCGCCGGGCCAACCAGCCGGGCGGCCCCAACGCGGGCTCGGTGTTCGCCAACCCCGAGGGCGATGCCGCCGCCCGGCTGATCGACGAGGTCGGCGTGAAGGGCCTGCGGGTCGGGACCGCCCAGGTGTCCACCAAGCACGCCAACTTCATCCAGGCCGACGACGGGGGACGGGCCGACGACGTGTACGCGCTGATGGGGGAGGTCCACGAGCGGGTCCGGGCCGCCACGGGCGTGGCGCTGCGCCCCGAGACCCGGTGCGTCGGCTTCCCGACCCGAACCCTCGACTGGAGGTGGAGGGTTGAGCTCTGGCGGGGCCGGACGCGCGCCCGGCCGTCGCACCTGCGCACGCCGCCGGTCGACCCGCGCATCCGCGCCCGGCGCGTCGCGGTCCGTCGCGACGCCGGCCGGCGGCGGCTGCGGCGCCTCCGATCCTCGGGGTCGGTCCTGGTCGTGCTCGTGGGCTTCGTCGGGGCACTGCGCTCCCCGCTGCTGGACGTCGACGCGGTGCGGGTGGCGGGGACCCGCCGGACGGCGCCGCAGGCCGTCGTGACGGCCGCCGGCATCGAGCCCGGCGAGCAGCTGGTCGACCTCGACCTCGGGGCCGCAGGCGCCCGTGTGGCGGCGCTGCCGTGGGTCGGCGAGGTCCACATCCACCGCGCCCTGGGCGGGGCGGTCGACATCCGGGTGGTCGAGCGCGACCCCGGCTGCCGTGGTGGGCGAGGGCCCGACGGCCGTGCTCGTCGATGTCCAGGGGCGGATCCTGGCCCGGGTGACCGACCTCCCCGAGGTGGCGGCCCCGCTGGTGCGGGTGCAGGGCCTCACGACCGACCTCCCACCGGGGGCGTCCCTGTCGCCCGACACGCTCGACGCCCTCGCGCTGGCCGGCCCGGCTGGCGGCTGCCGTCCCGGGAGCGATCGCCGAGGTGGCGCTGGGCGACGACCTGGTGGCCACCCTCGCCCAAGGGGGCGCCGTGCGCTTCGGGAACACGGACCGCCTGACCGCCAAGCTGCGCTCCCTCGAGACCGTGCTGGCCCGTGTGGACCTCTCCTGCCTGGAGCTCCTGGACCTCCGGGCCCCCACGAGCCCGGTCTTGACCCGTCGGGAGCCCTGCTCGTAGCCTTCTCAACCAAACTGTGAGGTCGATAGTCGGTCGATCTCCACTCGACCTTCAGACCGGGCGTGAGAGCGGTGCCCGGCACGGTGCAGCTCCTGCGCCTTCCCCACCGCTCCATTCATGGAGGTACGCATTCCCCATGGTCGGCAACCCGCAGAACTACCTCGCGGTCATCAAGGTGGTGGGCATCGGCGGTGGCGGCGTCAACGCGGTCAACCGCATGATCGACGCCGGCCTGAAGGGCGTCGAGTTCATCGCCGTGAACACCGACGCCCAGGCGCTGCTGATGAGCGACGCCGACGTGAAGCTCGACATCGGCCGTGAGCTCACCCGCGGGCTGGGCGCCGGCTCCGACCCCGAGGTCGGCCAGCAGGCCGCCGAGGAGCACCGGGAGGAGATCGAGGAGGTGCTCAAGGGCGCCGACATGGTCTTCATCACCGCGGGCAAGGGTGGTGGCACCGGCACGGGCGGCGCGCCGATCGTGGCCGAGATCGCCAAGGGCCTCGGCGCGCTCACCATCGGTGTCGTCACGCGGCCGTTCGCCTTCGAGGGTCGCCGCCGCTCGGTGCAGGCCGAGCAGGGCATCCAGCGGCTCAAGGAGAAGGTCGACACCCTCATCGTCATCCCGAACGACCGGCTCATCACCGTGTCGAACGACAAGACGTCGATGCTCAACGCGTTCAAGATGGCCGACGAGGTGCTCCTCCAGGGCGTGCAGGGCATCACCGACCTCATCACCACGCCGGGCCTCATCAACACCGACTTCGCCGACGTGAAGATGATCATGAGCAACGCCGGCTCGGCGCTCATGGGCATCGGCTACGCGTCCGGCGAGGGTCGTGCCCTCAACGCCGCCCGCGGCGCGATCTCGAGCCCGCTGCTCGAGGCCTCGATCGAGGGCGCCCGCGGCATCCTCCTCACGATCGCCGGCGGCAGCGACCTCGGCCTGTACGAGGTCAACGAGGCGGCCGAGGTCATCCACGGCGTCGCCCACCCCGACGCCAACATCATCTTCGGCACCGTCATCGACGACGACATGGGCGACGAGGTGCGGGTCACGGTCATCGCCGCAGGGTTCGACCGCTGGGACGACCGCCGTGGCGGTCGCGTGGCGGCGCCGACTCGGCCCGCTCGTCCGTCGTGTTCGGCGACGACGCGGACGACGACGAGGACCTCGACCTCGAGGGCGACGACGACTTCGACGTCCCCTCGTTCCTGAAGTAGCCACCCCACGGGTCGTCCGGTTCGCCTGGACGGTCCGAGCCGATGGCGACCTGTCCGGTGCGCTCGACGACGTCCGCCCGCCGTCCGGCGACCGCTGGGCCGGCGTCCCCACGCCATGGACCTGGTTGCGCCAGGTGCACGGCGCCGACGTGGTGCTCGTCGACCGACCCGGGGAGCACGCGGGCGCCCCGGCCGACGCGGCCGTGACCGCGACCCCCGGGTGCGCGCTGGCCGTGCGCACCGCGGACTGCGCGCCCCTCGTGCTCGTCGGGCGGCCGCAGCGTCGCGATCCTGCACCTGGGGTGGCGCGGCCTGCTCGCCGACCTGGTGGGAGCGACCGCAGCCGCGATGCGCGCCCTCGGCGACGTGCCGGCCTCCGCCCACCTCGGGCCGTGCATCCGCCCCGGCTGCTACGAGTTCGACGGGCCGGAGCTCGACCAGCTGGCCGGCCGCTTCGGCGAAGGCGTGCGCTCGGCCACGGGCTGGGGCCGGCCGGCGCTCGACCTGCCGGCCACCGTGCGGGCCGCGCTGGCCGAGGCCGGCGTCGACGACCTCACGGACGACGCGCCGTGCACCGCGTGCGACGACCGGTGGTACAGCCACCGCGGCGCGCGGCGAGGCCGGCCGCTTCGCCACCGTCGCCTGGCTGGAGGTGGCATGACCGCCGGCGAACAGGTGGACGCCGGCACCGTGGCCGCCGCCGCGGAGCGCATCCGTGCGCGCATCGCGTCGGCGGGCGGCGACCCGGCGGGCGTGCGCCTGGTCGCGGTCACGAAGGGCCGCTCGTCGGAGGCGGTCCGCGCGGCCGCTGGCCGCCGGCCTCGTCGACGTGGGCGAGAGCTACCCGCAGGAGCTGGCCGACAAGGCGGAGGCCGTCGACGACCTGGTCGAGGCCGGCACGAGCCTGCGCTGGCACTGCATCGGGCGCCTCCAGCGCAACAAGGTCCGCCAGGTGGCCCCGATCGTGCACCTCTGGCAGTCGATCGACCGCCTCTCACTGGCCGCGGAGGTGGCCCGCCGGGCGCCGGGCGCGGCCGTGCTGGTGCAGGTCAACGTGAGCGGCGCCGCCCAGCAGGGGGGTTGCGCGCCGGCGATGGCCCCATCCGTCGTCGAGGGGTGTGCCGACCTGGGCCTCGAGGTGCGGGGCCTCATGGCGATCGGCGCCGCACGGCCCGCCCGAGGCGGCACGGCCCGGCTTCCGCGCGCTGCGCGAGCTCGCCGACCGCCTCGGGCTGCCCGAGCGGTCGATGGGCATGAGCGACGACCTCGAGGTCGCCGTGGCCGAGGGCAGCACCATGGTGCGCGTCGGTGCGGCGCTGTTCGGTCCCGCTGGCGGATCCGCCGCCGTGGGAAAGTAGGGTCCACGTCCCATAGGAGGAGACCCATGGCTTCCATGTGGCGCAGAGCGATGCTGTACCTCGGGCTCGGCCCCGACGACGAGTACGACGACTACGAGCCGATGGAAGAGCCCGCCGTGGGTCCGGTGCGCGTCGCCTGCTCCCGCGCTCGCCGAGCCGCTACCCGGCCGCGCCCGACCGCCGTGCGCGAGCTCGAGCACGAGCCCGACCTGGGCCCGTCGCGCTCGGTGCGCACCATCGGCACGCAGCCGGTGCGCCCGCAGCCGGTCGGCGACGGCGGCGACCCGTCCGCCCGCCCCCGCACCGCGGTGGTGCGCCCGCTCCAGCCGGTGTCCTCGGCCAAGCCGCACGTGGTCGCGCCCACCTCGTTCAACCAGGCGCAGGAGGTGGCCGACAAGCTCAAGGTCAACCTGCCGGTGATCGTGAACCTGCAGAACGTCGACCGCGACCTGTCGCGCCGGATCATCGACTTCGCCTCGGGCCTCTGCTACGGCGTCGGCGGGCAGATGGAGCGGGTGGCCAACCAGGTCTTCCTGCTCACGCCGTCCAACGTCGAGGTCTCCGCCGAGGAGCGGCGCCGGCTGCAAGAGCACGGCTACGGCGAGGGCTGACCCCACCGTTGGGCATCGTCTGCACCCTCCTCCAGCTCTACCTCTCGTCGCTCTTCGCCCGGATCCTGCTGTCGTGGTTCCCCGTCGACGCCCGGGCACGTTCCTCGCGCAGGTCAACAGCGCGCTCGTACACGCGTCACCGAGCCGGTCCTCGGGCCGCTGCGCCGCGCCATCCCGCCCGTGCGCTTCGGCTGGCTGGCCCTGGACCTGTCGCCGATCATCGTGTTCCTCGGCCTGCAGCTCCTGATGGGGCGATCTGCTGTCAGTCGCCATGGGCGCGCCGACGGGCGACGAGGGGAGGTGGCTACCATCGCTCGCATGGACCTGACCGCGCAGGTGCTGCACGACGTCGAGTTCCGCGAGGCGAAGCGCGGCGGCTACAACACCCAGGACGTCGACGAGTTCCTGGAGCGCCTCGCCGTCGCGGTCGACCGCCAGGACGCCCAGCTGCGCGAAGCGCGCCAGCGCGTCGCCGCCGCCGAGAGCGCGCATCGCGGAGGCCGAGCGCCGGGCCGAGGACGCCGAGCTGCGGCCGGTGGCGGGCAGCGCGAGGCCGACGAGACGCTGAAGCGCACGCTCGTGCTCGCGCAGCGCACCGCCGACGCCGCCATCCGCGAGGCCGAGGAGCGGGCCGCCCGGCACGCTGGCCGACCGCCGAGGACGAGGCCGCCCGCATGCTGGCCGACGCCCACGACGCCACCGCCCAGGCCTACGCCGAGGCCGAGGAGGAGGCCCGCCGGGCCCAGCACGAGGCCCGCACCCGCGTGCTGGCCGAGCTGCAGGAGCTCGAGGGCGCCGCGCGAGCTCCTGCGCAGCGACGTCGAGCTGCTCGAGCACCACATCGACGAGCAGCGCGAGCGCCTGCGGCTGGCCATCCGCGAGCCTCACCGCCCTCGTGGAGGACCCCGCCGCGCTCCGCGAGGTGCTCGTGCCGCCCGTCTGGCCGAGGTCGACGTGCCGCAGCCCGAGCCCGAGCCCGACCCGAGCCCGCGCCGGAGCCGGTGCGCCGCCGCCGCGGCCGGCCGACGCCGTGGGCCGACCGTCGAGGACGAGGACGAGGAGCCCGCCTGGGCCGAGCCCGACCCGGAGGCCGACGACTACGAGCCCGTCCAGCTGGACACGCCGCCGTCCCGCACCGGGCCCCGGTCGGGGCCGCGACGAGCCCGCGGAGGCCAGCGGCCGCTCCTGGCCGAGGCCCGGAGGGCTGCCGGCCGAGGACGAGGACGAGGACGAGGACGACGCCTACCTGGCCGAGCTCCGCAAGGCCATGACCGACGACCAGCCCCTCGGGCCGCGGGAGGACGCCGAGGGCGGCCATGACGCAGGCCCGCCGACCGGCCGATCCCGGTTCGGCCGACGTCGCTGAGCCTTCGCCGACCATTCGACGCCCCGCACGCGCCGACTGCCTAAGATGTCGGCTCCTGTGACCCCCTGGGGAAGGTGATTCTACGTGCTCGTCCTGCTGAGCTTCGCTCTCGTGCTGCTGGCCACCGTCCTGCTGGTGCTCGGCCTGCTGAACGACGACGGCCTGACGCTCATCTACATCTCGATCGCGAGCAGCGTCGCTGCAGCGCTCGTGCTGATGATCGCCCTCCGGCTCAGCAAGCCCGTGCGGACCAGAGGCCACGGCCCCCCGTCCGCTCCCCGAGCCCGAGCCCGTGCCCGCCGGCGCCGGCGGCAGGACGGCGGCGAGCTCGAGCGCCGGCGACAAGGACGACTGGGCCGCCGACCGTGGGACGAGGCACCGAGGTCGACTTCCCGATCGCCGACTACGACGACCTCACCGTCGCGCAGATCCTGCCGCTGCTCCCGCAGCTCTACGCCGACGAGATCGGCGTGGTCGAGGCCCGCGAGCGCGCCACGCAAGGCCCGCCCGAGCATCCTCGACAAGCTGGCCCAGCTGCGCGGCGACGAGCGCGGCACCGCCGCGGCGAAGGCCCGAGCCGCGGCCACGCCGAGCCGCGCCCGCCCAGCGCGGCCGACGAGTGGTTCCCGATCGAGGGCTACGAGAGCCTCTCCGCGGCGCAGATCCGCCCGCTGCTCGGCGAGCTCGACGACGAGGAGCTCGCGCTGGTGCGCACCCGCGAGCTGTCCCTCGGCCGCCGCCCGAGCGTGCTCTACGAGATCGACCGCCGCCTCGGCACGCCGCCGCGAAGGCGCCGGCAGAAGGCCCCCGCCAAGAAGGCGCCGGCCAAGAAGGCGGCGCCCGCGAAGAAGGCGGCGCCGGCCAAGAAGGCGCCGGCCAAGAAGGCGGCGCCGGCCAAGAAGGCCGCGCCCGCCAAGAAGGCGGCCCCGGCCAAGAAGGCGCCGGCGAAGAAGGCGGCTCCGGCCAAGAAGGCCGCTCCGGCCAAGAAGGCGACGCCCGCCAAGAAGGCCGCTGCCCGGCCAAGAAGGCCACCAAGCGCTGACCGGCGCGCCGTCGACCGGCCGCGCGCAGACGCCCCGTAGGATGGCGCGGCCATGTTCGCACGCCCTGCCCGCGAAGCCGGACCACGACGCGCTCGAGCAGCGCGATCCTCGACCGCTGGGAGCGCGAGGGCACCTTCGACCAGCTGCGGGCCAAGAACGCCGACGGCCCGCGGTTCAGCTTCACCGACGGCCCGGTCACGGCCAACAAGTCCCTCGGCGGTGCACACCGCGTGGGGCCGCACGCTGAAGGACGTCGTTCCAGCGCTACAAGGCGCTGCGGGGCACCACCAGCGCTACCAGAACGGCTTCGACTGCCAGGGCCTCTGGATCGAGGTCGGCGTCGAGAAGCGAGCTCGGCCTCAACTCCAAGCGGGAGATCGAGGAGTACGGCCTCGAGGCGTTCGCCGCGCGCTGCCGCGCCGGTCGTGGAGCGCTCGTCGGCAGGAGCTCACCGAGGGGTCGATCCGCCTCGGCCAGTGGATGGACTGGGGGCACGACTACTTCACGTTCTCCGACACGAACATCGAGTACATCTGGCGGTTCCTGCAGATCGTGCACGAGCAGGGCTGGCTGTTCCGGGGCCACCGCGCCACGGAGTGGTGCCCGCGCTGCGGCACGTCGATCTCCGCCCACGAGCTGGTCGGCAGCT
Organism: uncultured Microthrixaceae bacterium; assembly: GCA_963806205.1. Taxonomy (GTDB): domain Bacteria; phylum Actinomycetota; class Acidimicrobiia; order Acidimicrobiales; family VFJN01; genus VFJN01. Next base: position 11,642 of record CAWDXF010000003.1, on the reverse strand, counting down.
ACGTCGACCGCGAGGACCCGGCGCTGTCGGTGCGCTTCCCGCTGCTCGACCGGCCCGGCGAGGCCGTCGTCATCTGGACCACCACGCCGTGGACGCTGCCGGCCAACGTGGCCGTGGCGGTGCAGCCCGACGGCCAGTACGGCCGCCTGGCGCAACGGCGACTGGGTCGGCGGTCGAGCGGGCCGGCGACGCAGGCGGTCGCTCGAGACGCTGCCCGGGCAGCGAGCTGGTCGGCTGGCGCTACCGCGGCCCCTTCGACGACCTCGGGCCCGGCGGGAGGTCGCCCACCGGGTGATCGGGTGGGACGAGGTCTCGCTCGACGAGGGCACCGGCCTCGTCCACATCGCGCCCGGCTGCGGCACCGAGGACTTCGACCTGAGCAAGGTGGAGGACCTCCCCGTGCTCATGCCGGTCGACGAGTCCGGCCGGTTCTTCGCCGACTACGGCTGGCTGGCCGGCCGCGGCGCCCACGAGGCGGCCGACGACATCATCGCCGACCTCCGCGACGCGGGGGCTGCTGGTCGAGGCCGCCACCATCACCCACCGGTACCCCGAGTGCTGGCGCTGCCACACGCCGCTGATCTTCCGCATCTCCGACGACTGGTTCATCGGGGTCGACGAGATCCGCGAGCCGATGCGCGAGGCCAACGGCACCGTCGAGTGGACGCCCGAGTACATGGGCAAGCGGATGGACGACTGGCTCGTCAACATGTCCGACTGGAACATCTCGCGGCGCCGCTACTACGGGCTGCCGCTGCCGTTCTACCCGTGCGCCTGCGGGCACCTCGACGTGGTCGGCTCCAAGGCCGAGCTCGGCCGGCTGGCCACCGGGCCGCTCGACGGGCTCGAGGAGCTGCGCCGGCCGTGGATCGACCGCGTCCCCATCCGGTGCCCGGCGTGCGGCGACGAGGTGCAGCGCATCACCGAGGTCGGCGACGTGTGGCTCGACGCCGGCATCGTCCCGTTCTCCACCCTCGGGTGGGAGAACCCGGAGTGGATCGACGAGGGCTACGCCACCGGCGCCGCCAAGGGCCTCACCACCGCCGACCTGCCCGACCACGCCTACTGGGAGGAGTGGTTCCCGGCCGACTGGGTGTCGGAGATGCGCGAGCAGATCCGGCTGTGGTTCTACTCGCAGCTGTTCATGTCGGTGGTCGCTCACCGGCCGGGCGCCGTTCCGCAAGGTGCTCGGCTACGAGAAGATGCTCGACGAGCACGGGCCGGGAGATGCACGGCTCCTGGGGCAACATGATCGACGCCGCCGGACGCGTTCGCGCGCATGGGCGCCGACGTGATGCGCTGGCAGTACTGCGCGCAGCCGCCCACCCAGAACCTGCTGTTCGGCTTCGGCCCCGGCCACGAGATCCAGCGCAAGCTGCTCACGCTCTGGAACAGCGCCTCGTTCTTCGTCCAGTACGCCAACATCGCCGGCTTCGCGCCGCGCTACGGCGACCTGGCGACGCGGCCCACGGTCGGCGAGCTCGACCACCTCGACCGCTGGCTGGTGGCCCGCACCCGCCAGCTCGTGGCCGACGCCACCGACGCCTACGAGCAGTACCTCACCGTCAACGTGCTCCGGGCCTTCGAGGACTACGTCGACGACGTCTCCAACTGGTACGTCCGCCGCTCGCGCCGCCGGTTCTGGAACGGCGACCCCGCCGCGCTGCGCACCCTCTGGTCGTGCCTCGTCAAGGCGCTCCGCGTGGTGGCGCCGGTGATGCCGTTCCTCACCGAGCACCTCTGGCAGCACCTCGTGGCCGAGCCCGCTGCCCGACGCGCCCGCGCTCGGTGTTCCTGGCCGGCTGGCCGGAGGCGCAGCCGCGTCGACGAGGACGCTGCTCGACGACGTGGCCGCCGTGCGCCAGGTCGTCGAGCTCGGCCGCCAGGCGCGGCCGCGTCGAAGCTCAAGACCCGCCAGCCGCTGCGCCGCCTCGTGGTCGAGGGCGCCGACCGCGCCGCCGCGCACGCCGCCGACATCGCCGACGAGCTGCGGGTCAAGGAGGTCACCTTCGGCCCCATCGAGGCCACCGAGCTGCGGGTGCGGCCCAACCTCAAGGTGCTCGGGCCCCGGCTCGGCGCGGAGCTGGGCGTCCGCAAGGCCGCTCGAGGCCGGCGAGTTCGAGGCGCTCGACGGCGGGCGGTTCCGGGTGGCGGGCCACGAGCTCGGCCCCGACGACGTGCTCGTCGAGCGCACCGAGAAGGCGGGCTGGGCGGTGGCCAGCGACGACGGCGTGTCGGTCGCGCTCGACACCGAGCTCGACGACGAGCTGCGCCTCGAGGGCCGCGTCTACGACGCGATCCACCACGTCAACACCCTGCGCAAGGAGGCGGGGCTGGAGCTCACCGACCGCATCCGGCTCACGCTCCCGGCCGCCGACGCCGACCTGCTGGCCCACGCCGACTGGATCGGCGACGAGACGCTCGCGGTGGGCGTGGACCTCGGCGCGGACGACGAGATCCGGCATCGAACGGGCCTGAACGACCCGTCGCAGGTTGTGGTCCCGGGGGGCCTGGGTAGCATGCCGCACCCTTTGGGGGGATCGCGAGCGCCTGCGACAAGGACGGCATCGACCATGGCACCCACCAAGAAGGCGCCGGCCAAGAAGGCGACGCCGGCGAAGAAGGCCCCGGCGAAGAAGGCGCCCGGCCAAGAAGGCGGCGCCCGCAGAAGGCCCCGGCCAAGAAGGCCCCGGCCAAGAAGGCGGCCGCCAAGAAGGCCGCCGGCGAAGAAGGCGCCGACAAGAAGGCCCCGGCCAAGAAGGCCCCGGCCAAGAAGGCGCCGGCCAAGAAGGCGGCGCCCGGAAGAAGGCCCCGGCCAAGAAGGCCCCGGCCCGAAGCCGGCCCCGCGTCGTGACGCCGCCGGCCCTCGCCGCGCAAGGCCACGTGAAGAAGAAGCCGCCGCCCCGCAAGGGCCCCCTCGACAAGTTCCTCCTCGGCCAGGTCGAGGCGCTCCAGGACGAGCGGGTCACCTACGTCCGCCAGGCCGCGTCGCTGAAGGCCGAGGCCGACCTGCTGGCCGCCGAGCGCGAGCCGGGCGACGTGCAGTTCGACGAGGAGTCGGGCGAGGGCGACACGCTCGCCGTCGAGCGCGAGCGCGACCTCGCGCTGAGCGCCCAGGCCAGCGCGGCGGTCGAGGAGATCGACCTCGCCATCGCCAAGATCAAGGACGGCACCTACGGCGTGTGCGAGCAGTGCAACGGGACCATCCCGAAGGAGCGCCTCCGGGCCCTCCCGCACGCCGCCCTGTGCGTGCAGTGCAAGAGCGCCGGCTTCTCCCGCCACTGAGACCGTCGTGGACGCCGTCGGACGGCCGCGCCGTCGCCTCGCGTTCGCGGTCGCGGCGGCGATCGTCGTCGGCGCTCGACCAGCTGACCAAGCAGCTCGCGCTCGAGCGGGCTCGACGACGGACCCATCGACCTGGTCGGCTCGCTCCGCCTCCGGCTCACCTTCAACGACGGCGCCGCGTTCAGCCTGGGCTCCGGCCGCACGACGCGGATCGCGGTCCTCGCCTCGCGTCGCTGACGGGCATCGCGGTCGTCGGCCTGCGGGCGGACCGGCGGGCCGCGGCCGTCGGCTACGGCGTGGTGCTCGGCGGCGCGGCCGGGCAACCTCGTCGACCGCGCCCTCCGCGACGGCGACGGCTTCCTGGGCGGCCGGGTGGTCGACTTCGTCGACCCGCAGTGGTGGCCGGTGTTCAACGTGGCCGACGCCGTCGCTGTGGGTCGGCATCGGGATCCTGCTGCTGGCCTCCTGCGGGAGCCGAGCCGGCCGTGATGAGCACCGCGAGGTCGTGCCCGAGGCGCTGGCCGGCGAGCGCATCGACCGCGTCGTGGCGATGGTCACGGGCTGCAGCCGGGCCGAGGCGGCCGCCCTCGTGGAGGCGGGCGCGGTGCGGGTCGGCGAGCGTGGTCACCACGCGGTCCGCGCGGCTGGCCGAGGGCGACGTCGTCGAGGTCGACGTGCCCGAGCACGACCGCCGCGCCGCGCCTGGAGCCCGACCCGCCGTGGCCGTCCCGCTCGTGCACGAGGACGAGCACCTGCTCGTGATCGACAAGCCGGCCGGCCTCGTCGTCCACCCCGGCGCCGGCCAGCGCACGCGGCACGCTCGTCCACGGCCTGCTGGCCCACTACCCGGAGATCGCCGGCGGTCGGCGACCCGGCGCGCCCCGGCATCGTCCACCGGCTCGACAAGGGCACCTCCGGCCTGCTGCTCGTCGCCCGGACCCAGCCCGCCTACGAGCCCTCGTGGCCGCGCTCGCCGGCCGCACGTCCACCGCCGGTACCGGGCGCTCGTGTGGGGCCACGTCGAGGCGCCCCGCGGCCTGATCGACGCGCCGATCGGCCGGTCCGCCCGGGAGCCCACCCGCATGGCGGTCGACGAGCGGGGCAAGGAGGCCCGCACCCGCTACGAGGTGCTCGCCCGCTACGACGAGCCCGTCGCGGTCACCGAGCTGGCCTGCGAGCTCGAGACGGGCCGCACGCACCAGATCCGGGTCCACCTGCGGTCGATCGGCCACCCGGTGGTCGGCGACGCGCCGCTACGACGGCGCCCGCCAGTCGCTGCCGCTGCGCCGCCCGTTCCTCCACGCCGAGCACCTCGCGCTGGCCCACCCGGTCACCGGCGAGCCGCTGGCGTTCGACTCGCCGCTGCCCGCCGACCTCGGTCGGTCCTCGCTGGCTGGCTGCGCCCGAGCGCCGGTCGACGGCTCGAGGTCGTCGGCGGTCGGGCCAGTCGCTGCTGGCCGCGGGCCATCGCGGCGATGTCGGCCAGCGTGAAGCTGTCGAGGTGGGCCCGCATCCGGCTGCTGATGCCGCCCCACACCGCCAGCAGCACGCACTGGCCCTCGTGGTCGCAGGCGCCGTCCTGGTGGGGCTCGCCGAAGTCGCCGACGGTGATCGGGCCGTCGACGGCGGACACGATCTCGCCCAGCGTGATCTGCCCGGGCTCGCGGGCCAGCACGTAGCCGCCGCCCACGCCCCGCTTCGAGCGCACGATGCCGGCGCCCTTGAGGGCGAGGAGGATCTGCTCGAGGTAGGGCTGCGGCAGCCCGGTGCGCTCGGCGATGTCGCGCACCGAGGTGGGCCCCGACTCGTCGGCGTGCAGCGCCAGCGAGAGCAGCGCTCGGCTCGCGTAGTCGCCCCGGGTCGAGACCTTCACCCAGGCAACTGTACGGGCACTACGGTGGCGACGCCGCCAGCACCACCCATGTCCCACGACCTCCTGCTCCCGACCTACGACGGCGCCTGCATCACCAACGTGGTGCCGGCCCTGCTGCACCCGCCCGACGTCGCGCCCGGCGTGGCTGCCCGCGGCCGCCCACGACGCCGAGCGGGTCGTGCTCCTGGTGGTCGACGGGCTGGGCTGGAACCAGCTGGTCCCGAGCGGCCGCTCGCACCCCGACGCTGTCCGGCCTGGAGGGCGGCGCCGATCACCACGGTCGCGCCGTCCACCACGGCCACCGCGCTCACCTCGATCACCACCGGCCTGCCGCCGGGCGAGCACGGCGTCGTCGGCTACCGGATGGCCGTCCACGGCGAGGTGCTCAACGTCCTGCGCTGGAACACCCCCGCCGGCGACGCCCGCCAGACCATCCCGCCCGACCAAGGTCCAGGGCCACCCGTGCTTCGGGGGCCAGCGCCCGCCGGCGGTCACCCGGGCCGAGTTCGCCACCTCCGGCTTCACGCGCGCCCACCTCGACCAGGTGCGCTTCACCGGGTACCGCACGCTGGGCACGCTGGTGTCGGAGGTCGTGCGCCTGGCGCGGGCCGGCGAGCCGTTCGTCTACGCGTACTACGAGGGCCTCGACAAGGTGTCCCACGAGTACGGCCTGGGCGACGCCTACGACGAGGAGCTGCGCTGGATCGACCACCTGGTCGCCGACGCTGCTCGACCGCGCTCCCGGCGGGCACCGTGCTGGTGGTCACCGCCGACCACGGCCAGGTCGAGGTGGGCGACAACGTGGTCGAGCTCCCGGCGACGTGCTCTCCCACGTGGCGATCCAGTCCGGCGAGGGCCGCTTCCGCTGGCTGCACGCCCGCTCCGGCCGCGCCGGGCGCGCTGCTCGACGCGGCCACCGACCTGCTCGGCGACCACGCGTGGGTGCGCACCCGCGCCGCGGCGATCGCGGAGGGCTGGTACGGCCCGGTCGTCACCGACGCGGCCGCCGGCCGCCTCGGCGACGTGCTGCTGGCGGCCAAGGGCGACGTCGCCTTCGACGACCCGGACGACACCGGCCCGTACGTGCTGGTCGGCCGCCACGGCTCGCTCACCGAGGACGAGATGCTCGTCCCGCTCCTGGCCGGCGTGGCCGGGTAGCCGGGGCGGTCGTCCCCGGTAGGGTGGCCGCCATGCCCGACGCCAGCCCGACGGACGACCAGGTCCTCGTCCCGTCCGTGGTCGCCCGACGCGCGAGGACGGCGCGAGCAGCCCCTCGAGTCCGTCGAGTCGCCCGGCAAGGTGATGCGGATCGGCTCGATGATCAAGCAGCTCCTCGAGGAGGTGCGCAGGCGCGAGCTCGACGAGCCCAGCCGGGAGCGGCTGCGGGAGATCTACGAGACCTCCATCTCCGAGCTGGCCGTCGTCGCTGTCGCCCGACCTTCGGGACGAGCTGGCCCGCCTCACCCACCCCTTCGACGCCGCCGGCCCGCCGTCGGGGGCCGAGCTGCGGGTGGTCAAGGCCCAGCTCGTGGGCTGGCTCGAGGGGCTGTTCCACGGCATCCAGGCCACCCTGTTCGCCCAGCAGATGGCGGCCCGCCAGCAGCTCGAGCAGATGCAGCGGCAGCTCCCCCAGGGGGCCCCGGGCCGCCCCGGCGGCCCCGACGAGGGCACCGTCCCGGCACCTACCTCTAGCGGGGACGTGCCGGGTACGGTCTCGGAACCACAACCGTGTGATTCCGAAGGAGCGGCCCGGGTGGCGGACAGCTTCACCCACCTCCACGTCCACACCGAGTACTCGATGCTGGACGGCGCCGCCCGCATCGCCGAGGTCGTCGCCGCCGCCGTCGCCGACGGCCAGCCCGCGCTCGGCATCACCGACCACGGGAACATGTACGGGATCCTGGACTTCTACCGGGCCTGCAAGGACCAGGGCATCAAGCCGGTCCTCGGCTCGGAGCTGTACATGGCCCACGAGAGCCGCCACGAGCGGCCGTCGCGCCGGGGCCGGCTCGACGACGGCGGCGGCGACGTCGAGGGCGGGTCGAAGCTCTACTACCACCTCACCGCGCTGGCCGAGACCGACGCCGGCTACCGCAACCTGATCCAGCTGTCCAGCCGCGCCTTCCTCGAGGGCTACTACTACAAGCCCCGCGTCGACTGGGAGCTCCTCGAGGACCACAGCGAGGGGCTCATCGTCACCACCGGCTGCCTCGGCGGGCACGTCCTGCAGCACCTGCTTGACCGGCAAATGCAGAACGGGTTAAGAATAAATACCCGTTTATCTGAATCAACAGCACGCTGATGATGTATATACCCCTCCAACTGTCATTAACGGAAAAGCATTCCGGACTTTCCGGAATGAACCCAGGTAGGTTTTATTATCCAGATCGGATGGTTTGAAATCAAGATGATCTGGCTCGGAAGAATCCATCCACCAGCCATCAATACCCAGTGAATGCAGGTACTTTATCAGATGTTGCCAGTAAATATCCCTTGCCGCCGGATTGTAAGGATCATACACTTTTACACCAGAAGGGTAATCGCGGTTAGGCGGCCATTTTTCTGAACCTGATTGCGGCCAGGTATGCAAAATCCATTAGGGCATTTATTTTATTCAGTTCTCTATACTGCTTTGTTTGGGGACCAAAAGAATTCCAGATGGATATGGTCAGATGCGCGTTTAAGTTCATGCACATCCTTAACCATCTTTTTAGGATTAGGAAAATCGGCATTCAGAAATTCCATCGCATTCCATAAATAATTACTGCCCCAATATTGCCAGTCCTGGATGATCCCATCAAGCGGTACTTTTAATTCACGATATTTTTTTATAACATCAACAGTTTCATCCTGGCTTTTATAACGTTCCTTACTTTGAAAGAAACCAAAGGTCCACAAAGGAAACATTGGAGCCTGCCCGGTAAGGTCACGCATATTGGCAATCACGCCATCAGCATTTCCGCCATACATAAAATAATAATCGATACAATCTCCCACATCCGATTTGAATGAAGTGCTTTCAGCATTATCCGTAAACACGGTGGGAGAATAATTATCCCAAAACACTCCATATCCTTTTACGGATTGAAAAAACGGAACATAATCGCTGGTATTTCCCTGTACCATATTTAGTCTGAGGTTCCGCTGTACCATCTTTCCCTGCTGCTGCTGCCCCAAACCATAAATCGCCTCATCCTTATCCAAAATAAAAGATTGAGAAACACTGAATGTCTTATTCCGGCATCGTTAAATGGTGTAAATCCTGCGCCAGCCTTTTTTTCTTTTAAAAGTAAAATCCCGGAATTGGAATAATAACTGACCTCGCCCAGATGGAATCAACTGTTAATATCACTTTTCGGTTTTTAAGTTGAATTAACCCTTTTGTGCTTTATAGTGAAAGGAATTTTTTGCCAGGGTTTTAATAACAGAAAGGCTTTCCTTTTTGAAATTTCGGCCAACCGGCGATTTTACAATACGTACTATTTCCGGGTTATAAAAATATACGCTTACATCAAAAAATCGGTAGTTACTCTGACCCCATTATCAATTTTCTGATAAGATTGAGCTAATCCATTTGGAGACAAACTACAAATAAAAAGTAAAATGAAAATGATTACGCTGCTTATTGCGGGTTTAGTTAATTGATTTAGTGCGATCTATACAATCAGGATAAATTATAAAAATTGGCAGCATTCAATCCCCAAAACAATTGCTTTTCATAATTCAAAAAGAAGAAAAATAATCAGTCACTATCTCAAGCATCTTCTCATACTCAGCCGCTACAAGACATACTGGCCAGTCGGAGCCAAAAATAATTCGCTCAGGTCCAAATGCATTAACAACTTCATTCAGATCCATCTGTTTGAAAATCTTCCTTCTTCCAATGATTCCAATCACCTTCTGTCACCATCCCCGAAATTTTGCAAAAACAATTCTGGTTCTTTGAAATATGCCGTATATCCTTTTTCCAGTCACCAAGCTCGCCTTTCCTGATGTAAGGTTTAGCAATATGATCTATAATGAAACGCTGTTCAGAAAATTCCTTTACCAGTACGGAAGAAAATTTTTAGCTGATCAGGAAAAATTAAAATATCGTATGTGTAATCATGTTTTTGCAAAGCGGCGATTCCACGTTTAAATGCAGGTTGTAGCATAATATCCCGTTGCGATTCGCCCTGTAAAACATGCCGGAAACCCTTCAATAACGGAAACCTTTATAGTGGGTCAACCTTTCCGAAATATTTTCTGCCTGTAAATCGACCCATCCCACTACCCCTTTTATAAAACTATTTTGAGCAGCTAGGGAAATCAAAAAATCGGTTTCCTCTTCGATTGGGAAGCCTGGACTGCTACTATCCATCAAAACCATGCTTTTTAACACGGTCATAGATCGCCTGGTAAGAAATCCCTTTGGATTGCCTTCATTTCATCCGTGATCCAACTATCCCGAATGGATCGAATTTCCAGAAATGCTGATGAGAATCGATTTTCATATCTCAAGCCTTATTAACTTATTTCAATTCCAGTACAACTACAGAAAAAGGAGGCAATTTTACCGAAAGATTATTCCCATTAATACAGCATCAGTTAAACGTACTGGTTTTATCATTTGGGGATTTTCAAATGTGTTATGGTCCTGCAATTTGCCGGAACGCAGAATGCGGCCTGTAACGGATTTTGCCGATACCCTTCCAGGTTAAGATTGACGTCCTGTGTATTCTCGAATCAATGTTCACCAGTGAAATATGCACGGCACCGGTTTTGTCCCTGGATGCAGATACTGAAATAGCATCAAGCATTTCCTTGTCCAAGATATATTTATTACTCGCAACAGACACAGGCAGCATCACCGCATCCTGATGCACATTGTACATTTCCATCACATGATAGGTAGGCGTAAGATCATCTTTTCTTTATCTGGTCAATATCACAGCCTGCAACACATTGATGATCTGCGCCAGGTTGGCCATTTTTACGCGGTCGCAATGATTATTGAAAATGTTAAGTGTAGCGCCGGCTATCATCGCATCGCGCATGGTGTTTTGCTGAAATAAGAAAGCGCCGTTGGTTCCCTGGTTCCACGTCGTACCATCCGCCCCATTCATCCACCACCATGCTTTCTTTTTTTGCGGATCATACTTATCCATCATCGCGCTATGCTTGGTCACCAGTTCTTCCATCAGCAGGGCTCTTTCATGGTGGTAAAATATTCCTGTTCGGTGAAATTGGTCGAGGAGCCTTTTTTATTCCAGTCAATTACAGAATAGTGATGCAGGGCCAAGGCCATCGAACATGTCTGGAGGAATTTCTTTCATCAGCATTTCTGTCCAATGATAATCGTCATCCGATGCGCCTGATGCAATGCGGTATAAGTCCATCGCTGTTTTTCCAATCGGTCATGAATGTGGCATACTGCCGGTATACGTTGGCATAGTATTCCAGTTTCATATTACCGCCGCAACCCCAGGCTTCATTGCCGAGACCCCAATATTTTACCTTCCAGGGTTTTTTCTGCCATTTTTTTCGCGCAGTTCGGCCATTGGGCTGCTGCCATTGGGATGCGTTGTATATTTCACCCAGTCTGCCAATTCCTGCAGTGTGCCACTGCCCACGTTGCCACTCAGGTAAGGATCTGCACCGAGCAGTTCACACATATTCAAAAATTCATTGGTGCCAAAACTATTGTCCTCTGTTACATTGCCCCACCAGATATTCAGCATGGATGGCCGTTTTTTTTGGGCCCTATACCATCTTTCCAGTGATAGGTATCTGCAAAACAGCCGCCGGGCCAGCGGAGTACGGGGACTTTTAATTTTTTTAATGCCTCGATGATATCCAGCCGGACACCATCTTTATTAGGGATTTTCTTATTCTTTTCACCGACATAAAACCCTCCGTAAATACAATGTCCCAGGTGCTCGGCAAAATGCCCATAGATATTTTTATTGATCGTATCCTTTGCGAGCGATGCATCGATGATTACTTTATTCTGAGCAAGCAGCATTTGACCATCAAAAGAGTACAGGCAAAAACAAAAAAGATTTTTTTCATTGCAAACAATTTTATAAAACCAAAATAATGGAATAAATGTCAAAATAACACTAATTTTTTTATAGGGGCTGACCAAAAAGGTCAACGCCAACTTCTTAATCTCGCTCCTGGTTAAACCTTGAGATCTTTTATAAGATTTATAATTTTATTATGCTAGTTGTGAAACTGCAACAACTCATTACCTAAACCTCTTTTGTATTACGATAAGGTCAGGTTTACTGTACCATATCCGCTTACTGCCTTGTTGCTGTTGCAGAACATGACTGCCGTCTTAACAGGAGCATATTCGATGTACTCCGCATCTTGCGAGGCTCTCTCATTGAAAGAACGCCTATCAGAGAACTGTTCGAAAGACCGGTCGACGAAGTACCTGAAATATGTAATGATCCCGGATTTCAACTTAGCTTTAATTTTCAGTAGTCACTAGTGGGCT
>CAWDXF010000002.1:0-1911828 GCA_963806205.1 uncultured Microthrixaceae bacterium | reverse complement strand
CTTGCAGAACTCCATAGCGAGCACGAACATGTTTGTCGATCCAAGCCCTCGGCCGATTAGTACCGGTCGGCTGAACACATTGCTGTGCGTACACCTCCGGCCTATCAACGTGATGGTCTGTCACGGGCCTTACCTGGTTGACCCAGTGGGAAACCTCATCTTGGAACGGGCTTCGTACTTAGATGCTTTCAGCACTTATCCCTTCCGCAGGTCGCTAACCAGCAGTGCCCTTGGCAGGACAACTGGCACACGAGAGCTGCGTCCGTCCCGGTCCTCTCGTACTAGGGACAGCCTTCCTCAAGTTTCCTCCGGCTGCAGCGGATAGGGACCGAACTGTCTCACGACGTTCTAAACCCAGCTCGCGTACCGCTTTAATGGGCGAACAGCCCAACCCTTGGGACCTGCTTCAGCCCCAGGATGCGATGAGCCGACATCGAGGTGCCAAACCTTCCCGTCGATATGGACTCTTGGGGAAGATGAGCCTGTTATCCCCGGGGTACCTTTTATCCGTTGAGCGACGGCCCTTCCACAAGGAGCCGCCGGATCACTATGGCCTGCTTTCGCACCTGTTCGACTTGTAGGTCTCACAGTCAAGCTCCCTTGTGCCATTGCACTCGACGCCTGATTGCCAACCAGGCTGAGGGAACCTTTGCGCGCCTCCGTTACAATTTAGGAGGCGACCGCCCCAGTCAAACTACCCGCCTGGCACTGTCCCCCATCCGGATCACGGACGTAGGTTAGAGTCCCGGCATACGCAGGGTGGTATTTCAAGGTTGACTCCACACTGAGCTGGCGCCCATGCTTCCAAGTCTCCCACCTATCCTACACAACGCATACCAAAACCCAATACCAAGTTGTAGTAAAGGTCCACGGGGTCTTTCCGTCCTGCTGCAGCTAACGAGCATCTTTACTCGTACTTCAATTTCGCCGGGTCTGTGGTTGAGACAGTAGGAAAGTCGTTACGCCATTCGTGCAGGTCGGAACTTACCCGACAAGGAATTTCGCTACCTTAGGACGGTTATAGTTACCGCCGCCGTTTACCGGGGCTTAGGTTCAGAGCTTCGCCTTGCGGCTAACCTTTCCCCGTAACCTTCCGGCACCGGGCAGGCGTCACAGCGTATACATCGTCTTACGACTTCGCACGCTGCTGTGTTTTTAGTAAACAGTCGCTTTCCCCTGGTCACTGCGGCCCCCTCGAGCTCCGGACGCAAGGTCCTTCACCCTAATGAGGCCCTCCTTCTCCCGAAGTTACGGAGGTATTTTGCCGAGTTCCTTAACCACAGTTCTCCCGATCGCCTTGGTATTCTCTACCTGCCCACCTGTGTCGGTTTGGGGTACGGGCGCCGTGCCAACTAACTAGCGGCTTTTCTCGGCAGCATAGGATCAATCACTTCGCCTAAACGGCTCGGTATCACGTCTCAGACTTGATGAGGCCCGGATTTACCTGGTCCTCGTCCTACACGCTTACCCCAGGACAACCATCGCCTGGGCTGATCTACCTTCCTGCGTCCCCGCATCGCTTGCGTCCTTCGAGTGGGTCGGTTCGTCCCGAAGGACAGCCCCTTAGCAACTCGAGCTCAGCATTGGCGCGGGCACGGCGGTACCGGAATATCAACCGGTTGTGCATCGACTACGCCTCTCGGCCTCGTCTTAGCTCCCGACTCACCCTGGGCGGATTAGCCTTCCCCAGGAACCCTTGGGCTTTCGGCGGAGGGGTTTCTCACCCCTCTCTCGCTACTCATGCCTGCATTCTCACTCGACCACGCTCCACGACGGTTCACACCGCCGCTTCGCAGCGAGATCGACGCTCCCCTACCACTCCTGTCTTGCGACAGAAATCCGCGGCTTCGGCTCTGGACTTGAGCCCCGTTACATTGTCCGCGCAGGATCACTCGACCAGTGAGCTGTTACGCACTCTTTCAAGGGTGGCTGCTTCTAAGCCAACCTCCTGGCTGTCTGTGCAATCCCACATCGTTTACCACTTAGTCCAGAATTTGGGGCCTTAGCCGGCGGTCTGGGCTGTTTCCCTTTCGACCAACGAAGCTCATCCCCCGTGGTCTCACTGCAGAGCTCTAGAGCCATGGCATTCGGAGTTTGGCTGGGTTCGGTAAGCTTGTAGGCCCCCTAGCCCATCCAGTGCTCTACCTCCATGGCTGAACACTCCACGCTGCACCTAAATGCATTTCGGGGAGAACCAGCTATCACCGAGTTTGCTTGGCCTTTCACCCCTACCCACAGGTCATCCCCCATGTTTTCAACCATGGTGGGTTCGGTCCTCCACGGGGTCTTACCCCCGCTTCAACCTGCCCATGGGTAGATCACTCGGCTTCGGGTCTACAGCATGCGACTGAACGCCCTGTTCAGACTCGCTTTCGCTCCGGCTCCCCATCACTGGTTAACCTCGCCACACACCGTAACTCGCAGGCTCATTCTTCAAAAGGCACGCCATCGCGGCCAGGGCAAGCCCTGACGACGCTTTGACTGATTGTGGACCAACGGTTTCAGGTACTATTTCACTCCCCTCCCGGGGTACTTTTCACCATTCCCTCACGGTACTGTTCGCTATCGGTCGCCTAGACATACTTAGCCTTACGAAGTGGTCTTCGCAGATTCACGCCGACTTGCACGGATTCGGCGCTACTCGGGATGACTGACTCGAGGCTGATGACTTTCGTGTACAGGGCTCTTACCTTCTGTGGCGGGCCGTTCCTGAACGCTTCCACTAGCCATCAGCTTGGTAACTCGATGACGGTTCTGGTGCACCGTCTGTCAGTCCCACGACCCCGACGTGGCAACGCCACCAGGCTTGACACCACGTCGGTTTAGGCTGGTCCCTTTTCGCTCGCCGCTACTCAGGGAGTCGCTGTTGCTTTCTTCTCCTCAGGGTACTGAGATGTTTCAATTCCCCTGGTTCCCTCTACCGGCCCTATGTGTTCAGGCCGGAGTGACACCCCATGACGGGTGCCGGGTTTCCCCATTCGGACATCCACGGATCAAAGCTTGGTCGGCAGCTCCCCGTGGCTTTTCGCAGCCACCCGCGTCCTTCATCGGTGCTAGGCGCCAAGGCATCCACCGTTGGCCTTTTGTAGCTTGGAAGAACAAAGATGCTCGTGCTCGCTATGCAATTCTCAAGGAGCTGCAGACCGAAGGCGTAGACGCAAGAGCGCCGGCCTCGGAGGCCGGCGGAGCTTGCACTGCGCAGAGGGATGCTCCCTCAAAACAGAAGAGAGGACGGGGCGAGTGATCAACTCGGGAGTTCTGCTCTGATGAGCGGTGACTCCTTAGAAAGGAGGTGATCCAGCCGCACCTTCCGGTACGGCTACCTTGTTACGACTTCACCCCAATCGCCGATCCCACCTTCGACAGCTCCCTCCCTAAGGGTTGGGCCACTGGCTTCGGGTGTTACCGACTTTCGTGGTGTGACGGGCGGTGTGTACAAGGCCCGGGAACGTATTCACCCCGGCGTTGCTGATCCGGGATTACTAGCAACTCCAGCTTCACGGAGTCGAGTTGCAGACTCCGATCCGAACTGAGACCGGCTTTATGGGATTCGCTCAACCTCGCGGTCTCGCAGCCCTTTGTACCGGCCATTGTAGCATGTTTGCAGCCCTGGACATAAGGGGCATGATGACTTGACGTCGTCCCCACCTTCCTCCGAGTTGACCCCGGCAGTCTCCTACGAGTCCCCGGCATTATCCGCTGGCAACATAGGACAAGGGTTGCGCTCGTTGCGGGACTTAACCCAACATCTCACGACACGAGCTGACGACAGCCATGCACCACCTGTGTAGGGCCCAAAAGGACACCGTATCTCTACGGCTTTTCCCTACATGTCAAACCCAGGTAAGGTTCTTCGCGTTGCCTCGAATTAAGCAACATGCTCCGCTGCTTGTGCGGGCCCCCGTCAATTCCTTTGAGTTTTAGCCTTGCGGCCGTACTCCCCAGGCGGGGTACTTAATGCGTTAGCTTCGGCACGGAATCCGTTGATAAGACCCCACACCTAGTACCCAACGTTTACGGCGTGGACTACCAGGGTATCTAATCCTGTTCGCTCCCCACGCTTTCGCTCCTCAGCGTCAGTGCCAGCCCAGAGCGCCGCCTTCGCCGCTGGTGTTCCTCCTGATATCTGCGCATTTCACCGCTACACCAGGAATTCCACGCTCCCCTACTGGACTCTAGTCACGACAGTATCGGGTGGCGTCTCCAGGTTGAGCCTGGAGGTTTCACACCCGACTTATCGAACCGCCTACGAGCTCTTTACGCCCAATAAATCCGGACAACGCTTGCCCCCTACGTGTTACCGCGGCTGCTGGCACGTAGTTGGCCGGGGCTTCTTCTGTGGGTACCGTCTTGGTTCGTCCCCACTGAAAGCGGTTTACAACCCGAGGGCCTTCATCCCGCACGCGGCGTTGCTGCGTCAGGCTTTCGCCCATTGCGCAAGATTCCCCACTGCTGCCTCCCGTAGGAGTCTGGGCCGTGTCTCAGTCCCAGTGTGGCTGATCGTCCTCTCAGACCAGCTACCCGTCGACGCCTTGGTGGGCCGTTACCCCACCAACAAGCTGATAGGCCGCGAGGCTCTCCCGGAGCGGAATCCATTTCTTCACCAAGCCATGCGACTCGGTGGAGACATCCGGTATTAGCTCTCCTTTCGGAGGGTTATCCCGGTCTCCGGGGCAAGTTCCTCACGTGTTACTCACCCGTTCGCCACTAGGTCTTCCCTGGTGTTGCCACCAGATGGACCTCGTTCGACTTGCATGTGTTAGGCACGCCGCCAGCGTTCGTCCTGAGCCAGGATCAAACTCTCCATCGAGACCTCAGGGCCCGCCACCGAGGTGGTGGACCCGTCGATCGGTGTTGAAGAGCCGGCGATCCCGGGACCCGGAGGCCCCGTTTCTGCCGACTGGCACCAGGACGGCCAGCTACTTACTGCTGTCCGTCTTACGGTGCATTCATTCTTGAACGGCTGCAGCGACCCGCGAGGGGTCGGTGCAGTCGCCCGCACTCGCCTATTCGTCCTCTCTTCTGTTTTCAAGGAGCATCGACCACGCGGACGTGATGCGTTGCGGGCACCCGCCTCCGGTGACCGGAGCGGTGGTGCCAGCCCGAGCGGCGGCCCGGCGCAGCCGGGGCCCGTTCGAGGCGGAGGACCAATCTATGGCCGTAGCCCCGGCCCCGTCAACCTGAGAAGCCCGAGATCTCGGGCTTTTCCCGGCTCAGCCCCCCACCGTGACCACGGCCCAGTCCCGCTTGCCCTTGCGGAGCAGCACCCAGCGCCCGTGGAGCACGTCCGCAGGCCCCAGACGGCGGTCCGGACCGGCCTTCTCGCCGTTCACGGCCACCCCCTGCTGGGCGAGCTGCCGCCGGGCATCGCCCAGTGAGCCGGCCAGGCCGCTGCGCACCAGGAGGGGGGCCAGGTCCACGCCGGCGGCCAGGTCCTCCCCCGGCTCGAGGGTCGTGCCGGGGGCCTCGGCCGCCACGGCGGCCAGGGCCGCCTCGGACGCCGCGCGGGGGTCGCCGCCGAACAGGACGGCGGTGGCCTCGGCGGCGGCGGCCGCCTGGTCGGAGCCGTGCACGAGGCTCGTGACCTCGTGGGCCAGAACCCGCTGCCCCTCGCGCCGGGCCGGGGCGTCCGCGTGGGCCGTGACGACGGCATCCACCTCGTCCATCGGCAGGAGCGTGAGCTGGGCCAGCTGGCGGGCCAGGTCGGCGTCGTCGACCTGCATCCAGTGCTGGAAGAACGCGTAGGGCGTCGTCAGCCCGGGGTCGAGCCACACCCGGGCCCCGGTGGTCTTGCCGAGCTTCGTGCCGTCGGCGGCCAGTGAGCAGGGGCCAGGACAGGGCGTGGACGGCGGTGGACCGCACCCGGCGCACCAGATCGACCCCCGAGAGGATGTTGCCCCACTGGTCCGACCCCCCCACCTGGAGCTCGCACCCGTGGTGGTCGTGGAGCCACAGGTAGTCGTGGGCCTGGAGGAGCATGTAGCTGAACTCGGTGAACGAGATCCCCTGCTCGGACTCGAGGCGGGCCCGCACCGAGTCCCGGGCCAGCATCTGGTTCACGGTGGCGTGGCTTGCCGACGTCGCGCAGGAACTCCAGCAGGGTCAGGTCCCGGGTCCAGTCCCGGTTGTCGACCAGCAGCGCACCCGGGGCAGACAGGTCGACGATGCGCGCCATCTGCTCCTTGATCCCGGCCACGTTGGCGGAGAGCACCTCGTCGTCGAGGAGGTTGCGCTCGTCGGAGCGCCCCGAGGGGTCCCCCACCATCCCGGTGGCCCCGCCGGCCAGCGCGATGGGCCGGTGGCCCGCGTCCTGGAAGCGCCGCAGCAGCAGCAGGCCGATCAGGTTGCCGACGTGGAGGCTCGGCGCGCGTCGGGTCGCACCCGTAGTAGAGCGTGATCGGCCCCTCGGCCAGCCGGGCGTCGAGCGCGGCCCGGTCGGTGGTGTCGTGGACCAGGCCGCGCCGGTCCAGGTCCTCGAGGAGCTGGGTCACGGGCGACATCGTCCTCGCGGCACGGCGGTGCGGTCCAGTGCGAAGCCGGGCGGGCGCGAGAATGGGCCGCTCCATGCGGACAGCGAACCCACGGACCCGTCGCCTCGCGGCTGCGCTGACCGTCGTCGGCCTCACGGCCGTCGGCTGCTCCTACACGACCCGTGACGCGCTGCCGCCCACGCCGATCTCGGCCGAGTCCTCGATCCTCTTCGACACCGACGGCCGGCTGATCCACACCTTCCACGCCGAGGAGAACCGGCGCACCGTCAGCCTCGACGAGATCCCCCCGTCCCTGCGCGACGCCGTGGTGGCCATCGAGGACGAGCGGTTCTACCGCCACAACGGCATCGACGTCCGCGCCGTCGCGCGGGCCGTGCGAGCCAACACCGAGGCCGGTGAGGTGTCCCAGGGCGGCTCGACGATCACCCAGCAGTACGTCAAGAAGGTGCTGCTGAGACGACGACTCGCGGACGGTGGAGCGCAAGCTGCGGGAGGCGAGCCTCGCCCTGCAGCTCGAGCGCCACTACAGCAAGGACCGCATCCTCGAGCTGTACCTGAACGCCGTGTACTTCGGGAACGGCGCCTACGGCGTGGCCGCGGCGGCGCAGCAGTACTTCGGCAAGGCGGTCGGCGATCTCACGCTCGCCGAAAGCGCGCTGCTGGCCGGGCTCATCCAACGCCCGACGGCCACCGATCCCTACGACCACCTCGATGCCGCCACCGCGCGGCGCAACGTGGTGCTCGACCGGATGGTCGACAACCACTACGCGACCGAGGCGGAGGCCACGACGGCCAAGCGCGAGCCGGTCACGCTCGGCGTCCGCGGCCGTGCCGGCGGCGGAGCGGTACGACGCGGCGTACTTCGTCGAGGCCGTGAAGCAGTGGATCCTCGACGACCCGCGCTTCGGGTCCACCGCCCAGGCACGGCGCGACCTGCTGTTCGGCGGCGGCCTCAGGATCCAGACGACGGTCGACCTCGACGCCCAGCGAGCGGCGGAGGCGGCGGCGACGGAGATCCTCCCCGACCCGGAGCAGGACCCGGACGTGGCGCTCGTGTCGCTCGAGCCCGGCACCGGCTTCGTACGCGCCATGGTCGGCGGGCGCGACTTCTTCGGTCCCGGGGCGGCCGCGAAGGTCAACCTCGCGACGCAGAGCCTCCAGCAGACGGGTTCGGCCTTCAAGCCGCTGGTGCTGGCCGCCGCGCTGAGCGAGGGCATCAAGCCCACCGCCACGTACGCGGCACCGGCGTGCATCGTGATCCCGGTCGACCCCGCCGTGGGACCCGTGCAACTACTCCGACAGCGGGCCCCCGGGCGTGGTGGACCTCGTCGAGGGCACGGTGCACTCGTACAACACGCTCTACGCGCAGCTCATGATGGACGTGGGTCCGAGGGACGCGATGGAGGCGGCCGCCGTCCTACGGCATCCGCAGCCCGCTCAAGAACGTCCCGTCGGCGGTGCTCGGCACCAACCTCGTGAGCCCGCTCGACATGGCGTCCGCGTTCGGCACCTTCGCCAACCGCGGCGTGACCGTGCCGCCCGGTCCTCGTGACCCGCATCACCCGCGCCGACGGCACGATCCTCTTCCGCCACCAGCACCGCCAGAAGCGCGTGCTCGACGCGGAGATCGCCGACACCGTCACCGCCGTCCTCCAACAGGTCATCACCCGCGGCACGGGCACCGCGGCCGCGTTCGACCACATCGCCGCCGGCAAGACCGGCACCGCGCAGGACCACCACGACGCCTGGTTCGTGGGCTACACCCCCGACCTCGCCACGGCGGTGTGGGTCGGCTCCCACGAGGGCGACATCCCGATGGAGCCACCCACCACGCCGATCCGGGTCACCGGCGGGTCCTACCCCGCCCGCATCTGGCAGCGCTTCATGAAGGCGGCCCTCGCCGGTACACCCGTCCAGTCGTTCCACCCCCCGCCCGTCGACGCGTTCACGCCGGACTCGATCCCCGACGACGGCCTGCTCGACCCGTTCGACATCCTCGACCCGGCCAACCCCGGCACGTTGCGCCCGCTCCCCAACGCGCCCACCACGACGACGCGCCCGCGCCCGCGCTCGGGCACGACCATCCCGAGCAACGGGGGGCGCATCGGCACGGTCCCGGACGTGATGGGCCGCCGGGCCGAAGAGGCCACGGCCACGCTGCACGAGGCCGGCTACCAGGTCAGCCGACGCGCGGCGTCCGGCGGCGCCAACGTCGAGAAGGGGACGGTGGTGTCGCAGACGCCACCCGGCGGGTCGTTGGCGACGCGAGGCTCCACGGTCACGATCTTCGTGGCAGGAGGGTGAGCGTGGGTCGCGCCTTCGTCCGGGTGGCCGTGGCCGGGATGGTGGCCATGTGGGTCTTCGTCCTCTACCTCGCGATCGGCCCAGGGCGCGCCGACCCGCCGGACCGGCTCGAGGATCCGGCGTTCGCGACCGCCGCGCAGGCACGTTGCTCGGCCGCGCTCGATCGGGTTGCCGCGCTGCCGTCCGCCATCGAGTCCGACACCGCGGCCCAGCGGGGCGGGGTGCTGACGGTGGCCAACGGCCACCTGGCCGACATGCTCGACGAGCTCGACGACCTCGTGACGCTGGCATCGGCCGGCGAGGACCGGGAGATCGTGCGCGAGTGGCTGACCGACTGGCGGACCTACCTGCAGGACCGGGTGGAGTACGCCGAGGCGCTGGCGACCGACCCCGACGCGCGCCTGCTCGTGAGCCCCAAGGGCGGTGACCAGGTGACCGAGTACCTGGACGCGTTCGCACGGGACAACCACATGCCGGCCTGCTCGACGCCCACAGACGCCGCCTGAGCCCGCGTCCTCAGCGCTCGAGCTGGTCCAGCGCGCGCGAGGGCCGCGTCCGCCAGGCGCACCGTCCCGGCATCGACGTCGTAGCGGTGCAGCTCGTCGCGGGCGACCCAGGCCAGCCCGTGCGATTCGTGGTTCCCGGCCGGCTCCGCACCGGCCGGCGCCACCACCAGGTGCCGCACGTCGAGGTGGAGGTGATCCGGCTCGGTGCCGGCGGAGTTGTGGAACAGGTGGACGTCGAGGTCGACCGCCGGCGTCACGACGGCGAGCCCCGCGACGCCGGTCTCCTCGGTGGCCTCCCGCAGTGCCACGGCGGCCAGGTTGCCGTCGCCGTCGGCGTGACCGCCGGGCTGGAGCCAACGACGCACCTTGGCGTGGAACAGGAGGAGGAGCCGGCGGCTCACCGGGTCCACCACCGCGGCCGAGCCGGTGAGGTGGCCGGGCGCGCAGCTCCGGTGCAGGGCGTCGGGGTGCTCGGCCAGGAAGGCCAGGATGCGGGCACGGGCGGCCTCGTGATCCGGCGGTCCGGCCGACGCGGCCTCGACGGCAGCGCGGGCGGTCGCCAGCGCCCGCGCAGGAGCGAGCGAGGGGCTGCCGGCGGCGTGCGAGGTGAAGGTCACGCCGGCCTCGAGCAGTGAGGGTCGCCGGGAGCGCACCACCGCCACGGGAGGTCCGCGCCCGCGGTCAGCCCGATCCGAGCGGTGACCGCCGGTCGTTCGGGCGGCGGGGTGCCGTCGTCCACGATCGTGATGCCGCGGTCGGCTCGCACGAGGTCGGCCCCGTCGTAGGTCCCGTCGACACCGAGGGCCTGGCAGAGGCGCGCCGGGCCCCGGCAGAGGTCGCGGTCGCTCCGCGCGGCGTGCCGCTTGGCCCGCATCGCGGGCAGTCCCCGCTCGGGGGCGGCCGCCCGCAGCAGCACCGCCACACCTTCGCCGTCCCGCCCGCACACCGCGTTCATGCACCAGTGCATCCCGTAGGTGAAGTACACGTACAGCCCGCCCGGCGGTCCGAACATCGTCGCGTTGCGACGGGTGGGGCCGCGGTACGCGTGGCTCCCGGGGTCCTCCGACCCGCAGTAGGCCTCCACCTCGACCAGCCGGGCCTCCATGCCGTCGACCACGACCAGCTTGCCCAGGAGCTCCGGGGCGACGGCCCGCGGGTCGCGGGCGTAGAACGACCTCGGCAGGCGTCGGCGGCGGCCCACCGCGCCTCAGGCGGGATCCGTCACGGGGGCGTCACCCACCGCGGCGCACCGCGTCGTCCGCCAGGCGCTGCCGGAAGCGCTCCAGCTGCACCGCCACCGCCGCGGGGCCCGCGCCGCCGGGGGTGGTGCGACGGCCGACGGACACGCCCGGGCCGAGCAGCGCGACGGCGCCTTCGCCCAGGTCGGGGTGGGCGGCCACGAGCTCGGCCAGCGGCCGGCCCCCGTCCAGGTGCTCGCGCACCAGACCGCCCACCACGGCGTGCGCGTCACGGAAGGGCACCCCCGCCTGCACGAGGTGCTCGGCCAGGTCGGTCGCCGCGGCCGTCGGGGTGTCGGCCGCCTCGGCCATGCGGGTGGTGTCGAGCTCCATGGTGGCGAGGAGCCCGGCGAGCGCGCTGAGGGCGAGGGAGACCTGGTCGACGGCGTCGAACAGCGGCTCCTTGTCCTCCTGGAGATCGCGGTTGTACGCGAGCGGGAGCCCCTTGAGCGTGGCCAGCAGGCCGGTCAGGTCCCCGATCAGCCGCCCCGCCTTGCCGCGGGCGAGCTCGGCGATGTCCGGGTTCTTCTTCTGGGGCAGCATCGAGCTGCCGGTGGCGTAGGCGTCGTCGAGGCGGGCGAAGCCGACCTCCTCGGACGTCCACAGCACGATCTCCTCGCCGATCCGGCTGAGGTGGATCCCCACCATCGTGAGGGCGAACAGCGCCTCGACCACGAAGTCGCGGTCGCTCACCGCGTCGAGGCTGTTCTCGAACCGGGCGGCGAAGCCGAGGTCGGCGGCCACGCCGTCCGGGTCGAGGGGCAGCGACGAGCCCGCGAGCGCGCCAGCCCCGAGCGGCGACACGTCGAGCCGGCGCCGGCAATCGAGGAGCCGGTCGACATCGCGGGCGAGGGCCCACCCGTGGGCGAGCAGGTGATGGGCGAGCCCCACCGGCTGGGCCCGCTGGAGGTGGGTGTAGCCCGGCAGGTAGGCGTCGCCCGCCGCGACTGCCCGCTCGAGGAGCACCTCCTGGAGCGCAGCCACCCGGGCGGCCACGTCGGTCAGCGCCCGCTTGGCGTAGAGGCGGAGGTCGGTGGCCACCTGGTCGTTGCGGCTGCGGCCCGTGTGCAGCTTGGCCCCGGCAGGACCGGCGAGCTCCGTGACCCGACGTTCGACGGCGGTGTGGATGTCCTCGTCGGTGGGTGTGAAGGCGAAGGAGCCGTCCGCCAGCTCGGTCTCCACCGCTGCGAGCGCCTGCTGGATCGCCGCGGCCTCGTCCGCCGTGAGGAGCCCGACCCGCTCGAGGCCGCGCACGTGCCGCGCGCGAGCCCGCGATGTCGTCGGCGGCGAGGCGCCGGTCGAAGGGCAGGCTCACGGTGAAGGCGAGCAGCTCCTCGGCCGGGCCGTCGGCGAAGCGGCCGTGCCAGAGGGTGGGCACCGCTAGCCGTCCAGCTTCCCCTGGGTGCCGGCCCAGGTCTCGACCGAGAGGCCCCACAGGCGCACGAACCCGGCCGAGTCCTCGTGGCGGAACCGGTCCCCGGCGTCGTAGGTGGCCAGGCCGTAGTCGTAGAGGCTGTACGGGCTGCGCCGGCCGTTGACCTCGCACGAGCCCGGCGCGAGGTGCAGCCGCACCTCACCGGTGACGTACCGCTGGCTCTCGGCCACGAACGCGTCGAGGGAGGCCTTGAGCGGGCTGAACCACAGGCCGTCGTACACGAGCTCCGCGTAGCGCGGCTCGAGCCGCGCCTTCTCGCGCGCCAGGTCCCGCTCGAGGCAGATGCCCTCGAGATCGCGGTGGGCGAGGATGAGGGCGAGGCTGGCCGGGCACTCGTAGGTCTCCCGGCTCTTGATGCCGACGCGGCGGTTCTCCACCATGTCGATGCGGCCCCACCCGTAGGAGCCGACGAGGTCGTTGAGCCGCTGGATCACCCCGAGGGGCGAAAGCGCGGCGCCGTCGACGCTCACCGGCACGCCGGCCTCGAAGCCGATCACGACGTCGACGGGCTCGGTGGCCGTCGGCTGGGTGAGGAGCCACACGCCGGGCGGGGGCGTGTTCCACGGGTCCTCCATCTCGCCGCACTCGATGGCGCGGCCCCAGATGTTGTCGTCGATGGAGTACACCTTCTCCTTCGTCGCGACGATCGGGATGTCGTGCCGGTACGCGTAGAGGATGCTGTCCTCGCGAGTCATGCCCCACGTGCGCACGGGGGCGATCACCTCGAGGTCCGGCGCCAGCGCGCGGGTCGACACCTCGAACCGCACCTGGTCGTTGCCCTTGCCCGTGCAGCCGTGGGCCACCGCATCGGCGCCGTGCTCCTTCGCCGCTGCCACGAGGTGGCGCACGATCACGGGGCGGGAGAGCGCCGACACGAGCGGGTACCGGTTCTCGTAGAGCGCGTTGGCCGCGAGGGCGGGCATGCAGTACTCGGCCGCGAACTCCTCGCGCGCGTCGACCACGATCGCGTCCAGCGCACCCGCGGCGCGCGCCCGGGCCTTGACGACCTCGTAGTCCTCGGCGGCCTGGCCGACGTCCACCGCCAGCGCGATCACCTCGACACCGAGCTCGTCGATCATCCAGCGGACCGCCACCGACGTGTCGAGGCCGCCGCTGTAGGCGAGCACTACTCGCTTGGCCATTCCAAGATCCTCTCGTTGTGGGCGGTGCCCGGCCAGGCCGGAGGCGAGCCGGCTTCGCCGGTCGCCGGGAGGCACCTGCGGAGGCCCGAGCGGAGCGAAGCCGGAGCAGGCATCAGCTCAGGTGAGTCCGGCGAGGTCCGCGAGCTGCCGGGCGACGGCCTTGCCGCCGGCCTGCTCCGTGACGACGACGATGAGCGTGTCATCTCCGGCCACGGTGCCCAGCACCTCGGGCAGGCCGGAGCGGTCGAGGGCCGAACCCACGACGTGGGCCGAGCCCGGCGGCGTCCGCAGCACGACGAGGTTCCCCGAGTGGGCGACCTCCACCACCCAGTCCCCGAACACCCGGCGCAGGTGGTCCTCCGGGGCCCGCTGGCTGCTCGGCAGCTCGGGGATGGCGTAGGCGGTCTCGCCGCCCGCCACCCGCACCTTGATCGCGCCGAGGTCCTCCAGGTCCCGCGAGACCGTGGCCTGGGTGGCGGTGACGCCCTCGGCGGCCAGGAGCTCGACCAGGTGGCCCTGGCTGGTCACGGCCTGCTCCGCCAGCAGCCGGGCGATGCGGTGCTGGCGCTGCGGCTTGGCGAGGGAGCGCCCCGCCTGGACCTTCGGTGCCATCAGCCCTCCTCCAGCAGGAACCGCAGCAGGCCCCGGAAGGCGTGCAGCCGGTTGTGGGCCTGTGGGAACGCGCGGCTCTGGGGGCCGTCGACGACCGAGCCGGCCACCTCCTCGCCGCGGTGGGCCGGCAGGCAGTGGAGGAACACCGCGGTGGGTGCGGCGGCGGCCATCACGTCGTCGTCGACGGTGAACCCCTCGAAGGCCCGGTGCCGCGCCTCGGCCTCGGCCTCATGGCCCATCGAGGCCCACACATCTGTGTGGACGGCATCGGCGCCCTTGGCCGCCTCGACGGGCCGCGCGGTCACGAACGGCGCCTCCGCCATCCCGGCGGCGAGCAGGCGCTCCACGTCCGCGTCGGTGGGCCCGTACCCGGGCGGGGTCGCGATGCGCACCTCCATGCCCGTGCGGGCCGCGCCCAGGCAGAGGCTGCGGGCGACGTTGTTGTAGTCGCCCACCCAGGTCACGGTGTGCCCGGCCAGCGAACCCCACTCCTGCTGCATGGTGAGCAGGTCCGCGAGGGCCTGGCACGGGTGGCCCTGGTCGGACAGCAGGTTCACGACGGGGACCGTGGCGGCGGCCGCCAGCTGCTCGAGCACGCCGTGGTCGTACACGCGGCCACCGACGAGCGCGTGGTAGCCCGAGAGCACCCGGGCGATGTCCCCGTACGGCTCGCGGTCACCGGTGCCCACCTCCTCGGTGCGGAACGTCACCGGGTGGCCGCCGAGCTGCGCCACCGCGGTCTCGCAGGAGTGCCGGGTCCGCAACGAGGGCTTCTCGAAGTACAGGCCCACCGTCGCGCCGGCGAGGACCTGCGGCCGGGCCGGGTCCGCGGCCAACCGCAGCACCTCCGCCACCTCGTCGGCGGTGAGGTCGTCGACCTCGAGCACGTGCCTGGCGGTCATGCGAGCGCCTTGCCGAGCAGGTCGAGGGCGAGGTCGACCTCGTCGTCCGTGATGAGCAGCGACGGGGCCAGCCGCAGCGCGGTGGGCGTGACCGCGTTGACGATCGCGCCCAGCTCGAGCAGCCGGGACGCGACCTGCTTGGCATCGTGTCCCTCCAACTCGATCGCGAGGAGCAGGCCGAGCCCGCGCACGGCGGCCACGCCGTCCAGCGCCGTCGCCCCGGCCGTGATCCGCTCCCCCGCCCGGCACGCGCGCCCGGGCACGTCCTCCGCCTCCATGACCGCCAGCACGGCGCGGGCCGCGGCGGCGGCCAGGGGCTGGCCCCCGAACGTGCTGGCGTGGTCGCCCGGCTCGAACGCGGCCGCGACCTCGGCCGTGGCCCAGCAGGCCCCGATCGGGACGCCGTTGCCGAGGGCCTTCGCGATCGTGACCACGTCGGGCACGACGCCGAGCTGCTGGTGCGCGAACCACGAGCCGCACCGCCCGAGGCCCGTCTGCACCTCGTCGACGACGAAGAGAGCGCCGCGCTCGTCGCAGAGCCGCCGGACGCCTTGGAAGTAGTCCGCCGTCGCCGGGTTCACGCCGCCCTCGCCCTGGACCGGCTCGAGCAGCACTGCTGCCACCGACGGGTCGAGCGCGGCCTGGAGCGCCTCCAGGTCGCACCACGCGACGTGACGGAAGCCCTCCGGCAGGGGCTGGAACGCCTCGTGCTTGGAGGGCTGGCCGGTGGCGTGGAGGGTGGCCAGCGTGCGGCCGTGGAACGAGCCGAACGCGCTCACCACGACATGGCGCCCGCGACCGCCGAACCGGCGGGCCAGCTTGAGCGCGCACTCGTTGGCCTCGGCGCCGGAGTTCGCGAAGAACACCTGGCCCCGCATCCCCGCCGTGGGCCAGCCGGGCTGCCCCACCCCGAGGAGCCGATCCAACGTCTGGGCCACCTGGACGCCCGGCTCGGTCCCGAAGAGGTTCGAGACGTGCAGCAGCGTGCGGGCCTGCTCGCTCAGCGCGTCGGCCACGGCCGGGTGGCTGTGCCCCAGGCTGGTGACCGCCAGCCCGGAGAGGAGGTCCAGGTACCGGGTGCCGGCCCGGTCCCACACCCAGGAGCCATCGCCCCGAACGAGCTGCATCGCCGGCGCGCCGTAGGTCGGCATCAGCGGGCAGCGGGCGAGGCCGGCCGCGCCCATCGCGTCGGCGTGGGTGGTCACGCCGGCGCTCCGGTGACCATCGTGCCGATGCCGGCGTCGCTGAACAGCTCGAGGAGGACCACGTGCGGGACGCGCCCGTCGAGCAGGTGGGCCGAGCCCACCCCGTGATCGACCGCGTGCAGGCACGCCTCGATCTTCGGGATCATCCCGCCGGTCAGCGTGCCGTCGGCGACCATGCCGCGCAGGGTCGCGGCGTCGACGCGCGAGATGAGGCTGGCCGGGTCCGACACGTCGCCGAGCAGGCCCTCCACATCGGTGAGGTAGATGACCTTCTCCGCCGCGAGCGCCTCGGCGACGGCGCCAGCCACCGCGTCGGCGTTGATGTTGTAGGCCTGCCCCGAGGCGTCGGCGCCGATCGTCGACACGACCGGGATGAGGTCCTCGGCCAGCAGCCGCTCGAGGATGGCGGGGTGCACGGCTTGCACATCCCCGACGAAGCCCAGCTCGGGGTTGCGGGCACCCGCCATGATGAGACCCGCGTCCTCGCCGGACACGCCCACCGCCAATGGGCCGTGCACGTTGATGGCGCTGACGATCTCGCGGTTCACCTTCCCGACGAGGACCATCCGCGCGATGTCCACCGTCTCCGCGTCGGTGACGCGCTGACCCTCACGGAACTCCGGCACCTTGCCCAACCGCGCCATGAGGTCGCTGATCTGAGGACCGCCGCCGTGCACGACGACGGGACGCAGCCCCACCGACCGCATGAGGACGACGTCCTCAGCGAAGGTCGCAGCCAGGCCGGGGTCGACCATCGCGTTGCCGCCGTACTTCACCACGACGACGGCACCCCGGAAGCGCTGGATGTACGGCAGCGCCTCGACCAGCACGTCGGCGCGGGCCATCGCCTGCTCCCGTGCGGTGACGGCCATCAGGAGGTCCCCATGTTCTCGTCGACGTACGCGTGCGTGAGGTCGTTGGTGAGGATCCGCGCCGACCCGCTGCCGAGGCCGAGGTCGGCCACGACGTCGAGGGAGCCCTGCGCCATGTAGGCGGCCAGCGCCCCCTCGTCCACGGGCTGCGTGACGCCGCCCGCGGCGACGAGCAGCTCGCCGTA
Source organism: uncultured Microthrixaceae bacterium (assembly GCA_963806205.1). Classification (GTDB taxonomy): domain Bacteria; phylum Actinomycetota; class Acidimicrobiia; order Acidimicrobiales; family VFJN01; genus VFJN01. Next base: position 1,894,936 of record CAWDXF010000002.1, on the reverse strand, counting down.
GCGCACGCTGAGCCGCTCCTGCTCGAAGGTGATCCCCGCCGAGCCGAGCTCGCTGGCCACGCGGCCCCAGTAGGGGTCCTGGCCGTACCAGGAGCACTTCACCAGCTGGCTCTCGGCCACCTTGCGGGCCCCGCGCCTGGCCTCGTCGTCGGACGCCGCTCCGGTGACGTGCACCCGCACCACCTTGGTGTGCCCTTCCGCGTCGGCCACCATCTGGGTCGCGAGGTCGAGGCACACCTCCGTGACGGCCGCGTCGAAGGCGCCGAGGTCGCCGGGCGGGCCGGCCGCCCCGGACGCGAGCAGCAGCACGGTGTCGTTCGTGGACGTGCAGCCGTCGGAGGACATGGCGTTGAAGCTGTCCGCCACGCCCGCCTGCAGGGCGCGCGTCAGGTGGCCGGGATCCACGTCGGCGTCGCTCGTGAGCACGGCGAGCATGGTCGCCATGCCGGGGGCGAGCATGGCCGCTCCCTTCGCCATGCCCCCGACCACGAAGCCAGGCCCCCGCACGACCGACTCCTTCCGCACGGTGTCGGTGGTGCGGATCGCCTCCGCCGCGGCCACACCCCCCTCGGGCTCGGCGGACCGACCGGCCACCAGCGCCGGCGCACCGCTGCGCACCGCCTCCATCGGAAGGGTGAAGCCGATGAGCCCGGTCGAGCAGACGAGGACCTCGTCGGCGGCACAGCCGAGCTCGGCCGCGACGACCGCGCACATCTCCTCGGCGTCGGCCACGCCCTCTGCGCCGGTGGCGGCGTTGGCGCAGCCGCTGTTGAGCACCACGGCCGCGGCGCGCCCGCCGGTGGCGGCGAGGTGGGCCCGCGTCGTCAGGACCGGCGCGGCCGTCATGAGGTTCTGCGTGAACACACCCGCCGCCGCCACCGGCGCGCCGTCGACCGTGGCGACCAGGCTGAGGTCGAGATCTCCCGACGCCTTGATGCCGCACGCCACCCCGCTCGCCGCGAACCCCGCGGCCGCCGTGACCGACATCAGGGATACACCCCCACCGTCGGCAGGCCCGTCGGCTCGGGCAGACCCAGGAGCAGGTTGGCGCACTGGATCGCCTGGCCCGACGCACCCTTGGTGAGGTTGTCGATCGCCGCGATCGCGAGCACCCAGCCGGTGCGCTCGTCGAAGCGGGCCGTGAGCTGGGCGACGTTCGAGCCCAGGGTCGCCTTCGTCGACGGCGACCCGTCCGTCACGACCACGAACGGCTCGCCCGCGTAGGCATCTGCGAGCAGCGTCAGCAGGGCTTCGGTCGAGGTCGGGCCGGTGGGCCGGGCGTAGCAGGTGGCCAGGATGCCCCGGTTCATCGGAGCGAGGTGCGGCGTGAACAGCACCGTGGCGCCGGTGACCTGCTCGATCTCGGGGGTGTGGCGATGGTCGAGGAGGCCGTAGGCGGTGAAGTCCTCGTCGACGGTGCAGAAGGTCGTGGTGGGCTTCGCCGGCCGGCCAGCACCGGAGACACCGGACGCGGCGTCGACGACGATCCCCTCAGGGACGACCGCGCCGGCCCGCACGAGCGGCGCGAGGGCGAGGCCCGCGGCCGTGGGATAGCAACCCGGCGCGGCCACGTGGGCGGCAGACGCGATCTTGTCCCGGAACAGCTCCGGCAGGCCGTAGGCGAAGTCGCCCAGCAGCTCCGGAGCGGTGTGTGCCTCCCCGTACCACTGCGGGTACAGGGCAGGGTCGTGGAGGCGGAAGTCGGCTGCCAGATCGACGAGGTGGCCGACCTTGCCCACCAGGTCGGGGACGATCGCCTGGCTGGCCCCGTGCGGGAGGCCGAGGAACACGAGGTCGAGACCCGCGCACGCGTCGGCGTCGTAGGGCACGAAGGCCAGCTCCGGGTAGGCGGCGGCCAGGCTCGGGTACAGCCCGGCCACGGCCGTGCCGGCCTGGGTGTCCCCCGTGGCGAGCACCACGTCGAGGTCGGGATGGCCAGCGGCGAGGCGCAGGAGCTCCGCCCCCGTGTACCCCGACGCGCCGATGATGCCGACCCGAGTCATCTCGAAATCATGCAACATTGTGCATGATCATGCAAGCCGGATCCGGGAGCCGCTTCCACGGCCTCCTAGCCTGAAGGAGATGTCGACGCCCAGCGCCCAGCCCCAGGGGACCATCGAGCGGCGGACCGACACGCGCGTCGACGAACATCCGGAGACCGGCCCGCCCAAGGCGGCCCACATCGTGAAGACCGAGCCGGGCGAGTCGGCCGTGGCCAAGGTGACCGAGGCGCGGATCTACGGGTACCCGGTCGAGGCCCTGTGCGGTGAGCGCTTCGTGCCCCAGCAGGACCCGAAGAAGCTGCCGCTGTGCGGGATCTGCAAGGAGATCTACGACCTGTACCGGATGACGAACGACGGGCTCGAGGACACGCCGGGGACCTGACCGGTCAGTCGGCCCCGTCTCCCTTCTTCTCCTTGCCCCGCGCCCCGTCGTCGAAGGGGAAGCCCTCCGGGAACTCGACGATGGGGGTGTCGAGCGGGATCGTCTCCGGGACGGTGGTCGTCGGCGCCACGGTGGTGGGTGGCGCGGTGGTCACCCGTGGCTCGTTGCCCCGCTCCTGCACGGCCACCGTCGTGCTCGGTGCCTCCGTCGGGGACGACCCCCGCGTGGCGCCCGCCACCAGTGCGAGGACCACGGCGATCCCGACGCCGGCCAGGACCGCCCAAAGGGCACGCCGGCCCGCGGCAGGGGGCGGGGGTGGCGGCGGCGTCGGCTCCCAGACCTCGAGCGGCGGCGCGTCGAGCACGTCGGTTCGATCGGCCGCGAGCACGGAGGTCGTCGCGGCGGACGCCGCCGATGCGGCCGCCGGCCCCACGGCGGCCTCGGCCATCGGCACGGGAGCGGTGTCGAGCCCCACGCTGACGACCATCGCGCGCAGCCGATCGGCGACCTCTTCGGCGGTCGGCCGCTCCGCCGGGGAGCGGGCGGTCATCTCCAGCAGCAAGGCTTGCCAGGCGCCCGGGACGCCCGTGGTGTCGGGATCGCGCACGAGCCGCCCCGCGGCGACCTCGTGGGGCGTGCCCGTGAAGGCCCGCTTGCCGGTCACCGCCTCGAGCAGCATCAGCCCGAGCGCGTAGATGTCGGCGCCAGGGGTGACGTCGAGGCCCTGCACCTGCTCGGGCGCCATGAAGGCGGCGGTGCCGATGGTGGTCGCCGTGGCGGTGATGCGCGGCGCATCGAGGAGGCGCACGATCCCGAAGTCGACCAGGCGGGGGCGCCCGTCCGGTGCGCACAGCACGTTGCTCGGCGTGACGTCGCGGTGCACGACGCCGTGGCCGTGGATGTAGGCAAGGGCGTCGGCCAGATCGGCACCGAGCAGCGCCACCTCGTCGGAGGGCAGCGCCCCGCGCTTCGTCATGATGTCGGAGAGCGGCGGGCCGTCGATGAGCTCGAGCACGACGTAGGCGTCGTCGCCGTGCGGTCCGGCGTCGTAGACGCGCACCAGGCCGGGGTGGTTGAGGCCGGCCAGCACGCGGACCTCGGCGTCGAACCGAGCGCGGTCGGCCGGTGACGCAGCGCGGTACACCTTCACCGCGACCCGCCGCTCGAGCTGGCGGTCCTGGGCCTCGTACACGTCGCCCATGCCCCCGCGCGAGGAGGCGCAGCAGCTCGTACCGGTCGGCGAGAACGGTGCCGACGTGCGGGGTTGCGGGCGCGACGCCTTGCATTCGCAAGCCCTACCCACCCCTCAGCGGCAGCAACCGGTGGACCGACGCGCCGCTACCGTGCTCCCGTGGCCGATCGTTCCGCAGCGCTGGCAGCGGTGAGCGAGGCGCTGCTGGGCATCGCGGGCGACCTGCGCTCCGATGCGGTCCTCCAGCGCCTCGTCGAGGCGGCCCGCGGGCTGGCCGGCGCCCGCTACGCGGCACTGGGCGTGCCGGACGAGGTCGGGGACGGCTTCAGCAAATGGATCTCCGCCGGCCTCACCGACGAGGAGATCGACGCCATCGGTCCCCTCCCCCGCACCCACGGCCTGCTGGGGGCCGCCCTCGAGGACCCGGAGCCGTTCCGCAGCGAGGACGTGCGCAGCGACGATCGCTTCCTCGGGTGGTGGCCGGCCGCGCACCCCGACCTCGACGCCTTCCTCGCCGTGCCGATCGTGTTCCGCGGCGACGTCGTGGGCGCGTTCTACCTCGCCAACAAGGACGGCGGCTTCACCCCGGACGACGAGCGCCTCGTCCGCGACCTCGCCGCGCACGCGGCCGTGCTCATCGAGCACGCTCGGCTGTACGAGGACAGCCGGGAGCTGTCCGTCCTGGAGGAGCGCAACCGCATCGCGCGGGAGCTCCACGATGCGCTCACCCAGTCGCTCTTCGGCCTCCGCCTCCGGCTCGAGGCCGGGGACCTGCCGGGCGCGTCGAGCCTCCTCGAGGAGGTGTTCGGCGAGCTGCGGTCGCTCGTGCTCCAGCTCCGCCCGCCCGCCCTCGCGCTGGAGGGGCTCGTGCCGAGCCTCGCCAAGCACCTCGACGTCGTGGGCCGGACCCACGGCGTGCCGATCCGCCTCGACGCCGACGCCGTCGGCGGGCTCGACCCCGACACGGAGCAGGCCCTCTTCCGCATCGCGGAGGAGGCCGTGACCAACGCGGTGCGCCACGCCGAGGCCGGGCACATCACGGTGCGGCTCGCGCCGGTGGACGGTGGGGTGGCCCTCGCCGTCGAGGACGACGGGCACGGGTTCGACCCCGAGGCCCGAGCGGTGAGCTCGCGCCGACTGGGGCTCGTCTCCATGCGCGAGCGGGCCAGCGAGCTCGGGGGGACGCTGGTCATCGAATCGACCCCTGGCCGCGGCACCACGGTCCGCGCCGAGGTGCCGGTGGGGCGCGGACGGTGAGCGACCCCGAGGGTGGCATCCGGATCGTGGTGGTCGACGACCACCCCGTCGTGCGCGAGGGGCTGCGCTCCTTCCTCGGCTCCCGCGATGGGCTGGAGGTGGTGGGCGAGGCGGCGGACGTCGACGAGGCCGTCACCGTCGTGGGTGCGCTGGCACCGCACGTCGTGCTGCTCGACCTCGTGCTCCCGGGCGGCGGCGGTGTGGCCGCGCTCCCTCGCCTCCTCGCGCTGACACCTGCGCCCCGCGTCATCGTGCTCACCAGCTTCGGGAGCGACGACCAGGCGCTGGCGGCCGTGCGGGCCGGGGCCAGCGGGTGGCTCGGGAAGGACGTGCCGCCCAGCGAGCTCGAGGCCGCCATCCGGACCGTGCACCGCGGCGGCTCCGTGCTGGACCCGGCTGTTGCGCCCCGCCTCCTGGCCGAGGTCTCCTCGCCCGGTGGCGCGGACCCGGGCCTCGACCTCCTGACGGCGCGCGAGCGGGAAGTGCTCGCGCTCCTCGGGCTGGGGCTCTCCAACCGCGAGCTGGCGGGCCGGCTGTTCGTGGCCGAGAAGACCGTCAAGACGCACGTGTCGGCCATCCTCAGCAAGCTCCAGCTGGCCGACCGCACGCAAGCCGCGCTCTTCGCCGTCCACCACGGCCTCGTCGACGAGTCCTAGGACCTCCGTCCTAGGCACAAGGCGACCTGCGCCCGATGGCGGCGACGGGGCGCGTCCGTACCGTCAGGGGCATGACGACACCAGCCCCCACCGCCCTCGTGACCGGTGCCTCGCGCGGCCTCGGTCACGCCCTCGCCACGTCGCTCGCCGCCGACGGCTGGGCCGTCGTGGTCGACGCCCGCCACGCGGTCGACCTCGCCGCCACCGTCGACGGCATCGCCGGTCCGGGCGGCTCGTCCCCATCGCCGGCGACATCACCGACGAGTGGCACCGGGACGACCTGGCCACCGCCGCCGCGTCGCTCGGCGGCCTCGATCTCGTCGTCCTCAACGCGGGGACGCTCGGACCCAGCCCGCTCCCCGAGATCGCCCACCTCCGCCTCGGCGACCTGCGATCCACGCTGGAGGCCAACCTGGTGGCCCAGGTCGGTGTCGTGCAGGCGCTCCTCCCCCACCTGCGCCCGGGCGCGGCCGTGGTGGTCGTCACGTCGGATGCGGCCGTCGAGGCCTACGAGGGCTGGGGCGCCTACGCCGCGTCGAAGGCGGGGCTCGAGCAGCTCGCCGCCGTGCTGGCGGCGGAGCGGCCCGACCTCCGCGTGCTCCGCGTCGACCCGGGCGACATGCGCACGCAGATGCACCAGGACGCGTTCCCGGGCGAGGACATCTCCGACCGGCCGCTCCCCGAGGAGAGCATCCCAGGCCTGCGCCGCCTCATCGACGAGGGCACCCCGAGCGGTCGCTACCGGGTCGCCGACGTCACCACCACCCTCGAGGTGGCGTGATGGCGGCGCTGGTGCTGCCCGAGCGTGTGCTCGACGTCGAGGTGCCGGCCGATCGCATCGCCGACGGTCCGGTGGAAGCCGACGGCGGGCGCCGTGACGACGCCCGGATGCTCGTCGCGACGCGCGCCGACGGGAGGCTCGTGCACGCGACGGCACGGGACCTGCCGCAGTTCCTCGAGCCCGGCGACGTCCTCGTCGTGAACACCTCGCCGACCCTGCCCGCCGCCGTGCCGGCCGCCGACGGCACGGTGCTCGTCCACCTCTCGACCCACCTCGGCGCGCACCGCTGGGTGGTCGAGGTGCGCGAGCCCTGCGGCCGTGGCTCGCGGCCCCACCCGGTCGACCACCCGGTCACCCTCCGGTTGGCCGGCGGGGCCGCGGTCCGGCTGCTCGTGCCCTACGGGCCCCACGGAGCGCTCGTGTCGCCGGGACCGGACGCCGACCCGGTGCCGCACCGCCTCTGGGTGGCCGAGCTGGAGACGCCCGACGCGGTTGCCGCCTGGCTGGCGGACGGCGGACGGCCCATCCGGTACGGCTGCACCGACACCGCATGGCCGCTGGCCGACTACCAGACGGTGTTCGTGGCGCCGACCCCCGAGCCCATCGGCATGGGCAGCGCCGAGATGCCCTCGGCGGGCCGGCCGTTCACGCCGGAGCTGCTGGGCCGACTGATCGCCGCGGGTGTGGTCTTCGCCCCCATCACGCTCCACACGGGGGTGTCGTCGCTCGAGGCCCACGAGGCGCCGTACGCCGAGCGCTACCAGGTGCCGGCCGCGACCGCCCGGATCGTGAACGAGGCCCACGCCGCCGGCCGGCGCGTCATCGCCGTCGGCACCACGGCCACCCGTGCCCTCGAGACCGACGCGACCCCCGACGGGCGGGCCACCGCCGGCGAGGGCTGGACCGAGCTGGTGATCACCCCCGAGCGCGGCCTGCGGGTCGTCGACGGTGTGATCAGCGGCTGGCACGAGCCGGAGGCGAGCCACCTCCTCCTCATGGAGGCCGCCGCCGGACGCCCCCTGCTCGAGGCGAGCTACGCCGCCGCCCTTGCTGAGCGGTACCGCTGGCACGAGTTCGGCGACTGGCATTTGGTCCTGCCCTAAGCAGGACCAAATGCCAGCTCGCCGAGCGTCCGTCGAGCCGGGCCGTGGCGGGCAGACAAGCCAGCGCTCGTGGGGTAGTCGGCGACGCGGTGGGATGACCCCACTGGTTCTGGCGGAGCCAGAACCGCCGGTTAGCCCCGCAGCGTTGCCGGCAGCGCCGACTGGACCTGTTGGATGATCCGTTCGCGGACAGCTGCGACATCGGCGTCGGTCAGCGTGCGATCCGGCGCCTGGAGCCGGAGCCGGTAGGCGAGGCTGCGGCGGCCGCCGGCCAGTCCGGCACCGCGGAAGACGTCGAACAGGTCGACGCTCCACAGGAGATGCCCACCCGCAGTGCGGATGGCGTCTTCGACTGCAGAGGCCGGCACGTCGTCATCGACCTCGAAGGCGAGGTCGATGTCCGAGCTCGGGTACAGGCTGAAGGCCCGGTACTGGACGTCGCCGTGCGGCAGGTCGAGCAGGGTGTCGAGGTCGACCTCGACGATCGCGACCCGTTCGCCGATCCCGTGGGCATCCAGCACGCCGGGGTCGACCTCGCCCAGGTGCCCCACGACGGCACCGCCGACGTGGAGCGTGCCGGCGCGGGTGGGGTGCAGGCCCGGCACCTCGCCGTTCACGACACGGGCGTCGGCAACGCCGAGTGCATCGGCCACCGCCTCCCAGAGGCGCACCGCCGCGGGCGCCTCGGCCCCCGCGAGCACGGCCCCGAGCCACTCGTGCTCGTCGGGCAGCTCGGCCGAGGCGTCGGCGCTGCGGCGGAAGACGTGGCCGATCTCGAAGAGCTGCACGCCGTGGTTGCGGTGCGACCAGTTGTAGGCCACCGCGCCCACGAGTCCCGGCAGCAGCGCGGTCCGCAGCACCGCCTGCTCCGCGACCAGCGGGTTGGCGATCCGCAGGCCGTCGTCCGCCAGGCCGCAGCGGCTGAGCTCGCCCGGGGCGAGGAAGGGCATCGGCATCGCCTCGGAGAGGCCGCGGCCCATCAGGACCCGGCGCAGGATGCGCCGCTCCTCCTGCCGGCGCGACAGACCGCCGGTCTCCGACGGGCGGGGCACCGTGCTGCCGAGGGCGCTGTAGCCGTGGTGGCGGGCGATCTCCTCGATGACGTCGACCTCGACCGAGCAGTCGTACCGCCACGGGGGGATCACCACGTCGAGGTCCTTGTCAGCGGGGGTGGTGGTGAAGCCGATCGGGTCGAGCAGGGCCGTGATCCGCTTGGTGGTGAGCTTCTTGCCGAGCAGTCTCCCCACCCGGGCCGTGCGCACGCGGACGACCGGGCGCAGGGGGAAGCTCGCCGTCGGCGACCACGGGGCCGCCGAGCCGGGGCGCCGACTCGCTCGCGCCCGACCCGAGCAGCGTGGCGAAGCGGCGCATCGCGAGGTCGATCACCTCTGGGTCGGTGCCCTTCTCGAACCGGGCCGACGCCTCGGACCGCAGCTTGTGCCGGCGCGACGACTTCACGATCCCGATCGGGTGGAACCACGCCATCTCGAGGAGCACGTCGGTCGTGCCGTCGTGGATCTCGCTGTTGCCGCCACCCATGATCCCGGCGAGGCCGACCGGTGCGTCCGCGGCGTCGCAGATCAGCAGGTCTGCCGCCGTGAGCGTTCGCTCGACGCCGTCGAGGGTCACGAGGGTCTCGCCGTCGCGAGCGACCCGCACGCGGAACCCGGGACCCGCGACCTTGGCCAGGTCGTACGGGTGGTTGGGCTGGCCCAGCTCGAGCATCACGTAGTTGGAGACATCGACGACGTTGTTGATCGAGCGCATCCCGAGCAGGGCCAGCCGCGTCGCGAGCGCGGGGGCGCCCGGGCCGACCTGCACCCCGGAGACCACCCGCGCCTCGAAGCGGCCGCAGCGGTCGGCTTCGAGGATCTCGACCGACACCGGTGAAGGCGGACCGGCCGCCGGGTGCGGGTCGGGCAGCGCGAACGGGAGGCGGAGGCGAGCGGCCAGGTCGCGGGCGACGCCGGCCACCGACATCGCATCCGGGCGGTTGGGGTTGATCTCCAGGTCGTAGAGGACGTCGCGCTCGATCCCCATCGCCTCGGTGAAGGGCGTGCCGGGCGCGAGGTGCGACGGGAGCAGCAGGATGCCGCCGTGGTCGTCGCCCAGGCCGAGCTCGTGCGACGAGCACAGCATCCCGTTCGAGACGACGCCGGCCATCTTGCGACGGCCGATCTCCATCCCGCTCGGCATGACCGTGCCCACCGTCGCCAGGGGCACGAGGTCACCCGCGGACATGTTGAACGCACCGCACCCGACCTCGAGGGGCCGGCCGTCGCCCGCGTCGACCACGACGAGGTGGATCTTGTTGGCGCCCTCGATGGGACGCGTCTCGAGCACGCGCGCCACCACGATCCCGTCGAGGCCCTCGCCGATCCGCTGCAGGTCCTCGACGGCCATGCCGAGGTCGCTCATCGCCTCACCCAGCACGATGGGGTCGCCTTCGAAGGGCGCGAAGTCGCGCAGCCACGAGAGGAGGACCTTCATCAGAACTGCCTCAGGAAGCGGATGTCGTTGGTGAAGAGGTCGCGGAGGTCGTCGACGCCGTGCGCGCTGGCGCCGAGGCGGTCGAGCCCGAACCCGAACGCGAAGCCCTGCCACTCCTCCGGGTCGATCCCGCAGGCCTCCAGCACGTTGGGGTGCACCATCCCGCACCCGCCCAGCTCCAGCCACGACCCGTCGGGCCGTCGGATGTCGAACTCGGCGGAGGGCTCGGTGAACGGGAAGTACGAGGGGCGCAGGCGCGAGGAGAAGTCGCCGCCGAAGAACGCCTTGGTGAAGGCGTCGATCGTGCCGGCCAGGTCCGCGAACGTGATGTCGCGATCGATCACCAGGCCTTCGATCTGGTGGAACACCGGCATGTGCGTGGCGTCGGGCGTGTCCTGGCGGTACACGCGCCCCGGCATCACCATGTAGATGGGCGGCGGCTGGGAGGTCATCACGCGCACCTGCACCGGCGAGGTGTGCGTCCGCAGCACCGTGGACCCGGGCGCGCCGAGCTCCACGTACAGCGTGTCGTACATGTCGCGCGCCGGGTGGTCCGGCGGGAAGTTCAGGGCGCCGAAGTTGTGCCAGTCGGTCTCGACCTCCGGACCCTCCGCCACGGTGAAGCCCATGCCGACGAACACGTCCTCCAGGCGCTCCATCGCCTGGGTCACCAGGTGCAGGTGGCCGACCCTGTCGCCGGGGAGCACCTCGGTGAGGTCGACCCGCTCGACCTCCAGGCGCGCGGCGTGCGCCACCCGCTCGAGCTCGGCGCGCCTCGTGGCCAGCGCGGCCTCGAGCGCCTCCCGGGCCCGGTTCAGCGCGGCCCCCGCCTCCTTGCGGGCCTCGGGGGCGAGCGCGCCCAGCCCGGCCTTGAGCTGCGAGAGCGGCGATCGCTTGCCGAGCAGCTCCCCGTCGAGTGCCCGCACGTCGTCGAGCGCGCTCGCGGCGGCGATCCGGGGGATCGCGTCCGCTTCGATGCGGGCGATGTCGTCGAGCATGTGGTCGGCAGCCTCTCCGGTGGCGGTCAGCCCCCGCCAATCGGTTCCACGTCGACCTCGAGGTCGGCCGCGTCCCGCGGCAGGGTGAACCGGAACGTGCTGCCCCGCCCGAGCACCGAGCTGGCTGTCAGCTCCCCGCCGTGCGCCTCGACCAGGCCGCGGCTGATCCACAGACCCAGCCCTGTGCCGTTCGGGCGGCCGTGGTCGCGGCGGAAGAACTTCGTGAACACACGGGGCAGGTCGTCCGCGGGGATCCCGTGCCCGGTGTCGTGCACCGCGATGGCCACCACGTCCGGGTCGGCCTCGCCGGTGACCTCCATGGCCGTCGGGCTGCCGTACTTGGCCGCGTTCTCCACGAGGTTGGTGAGGACCTGCTCCACCTTGTCCGGGTCGGCGTAGACGCGGGGGAAGTCGTCGGCGATGAGGATCGTGCAGTCGAGGTCGTCCACGCCCATCGCCACCTTCTCGACCACGGACCCCGCCAGCTCGGCGAGATCCACCATCTGGCGTCGGAGGACGAGGCGCCCGGTCTCCAGCCGGCTGATGTCGAGCAGCTCGGTCACGAGGCGGGTCACGCGGTCGGCATCGTGGTGCACCTGCTCGAGCATCGTGCGCTTCTGGTCGTCCCTGAGCCGGTCCCAGCGGCTCAGCATCAGCGACACGTAGCCCTTCACCGACGTGAGCGGGCTGCGCAGCTCGTGCGACACCGTGGAGATCACGGCGATGCCGCTGCGCTCGCCGGAGGGCCGTAAGGCGAGCACGACCCGTTCGGCGTCGGCCCGCAGCGTGACGGCCGCCTGCACGTCGACGCCGTCGGCGCCCCGGAAGGTCACCTCCAGCTCGTCCTCCACGGTGGGCCAGCCGTCGCGCATCGTCGGGGCACCGCCGGGCGCCCGCACGTCGAACGCCTCGCCGAGGGGCCGGCCGACGAACGCGCTGGACCCCGCACCCAGCACGTCGACCGCGGCGGCGTTCAGCGCGACGAGCATCCCGTCGACCGAGGCCACCAGGATCGGGTCCGGCAGCGCGTCGATCGGCAGCTCGGTCACGGCCCCGCGGCCCTTCGTTGCCGGAGCGCTTCGAAGCAGAGGACCGCGCCGGCCATCGCCACGTTCAGCGACTCCGATCGCCCGGGCATCGGGATGGTGAGGTGCTCGTCGACCAGCCGGTCGAGCGCCGCGGGCAGCCCGTGCGCCTCGCTCCCGAGCACGAGCGCGACCGGGCCCGCCAGGTCGGCCTCGTCGTAGGGCGTACCACCGTCGACGATCGTGGCCAGCCGGCGCACCCCCGCTCCCCCGAGGCCCTCGAGCACAGCAACCGCGTCTCCTCCGCCACACACCGGAAGGTGGAACAGAGCGCCCGCCGAGGCCCGCACGCACTTGGGGTTGCACGGGTCGACGGAGGCTCCGCAGAAGAGTACCGCCGAGGCCCCCGAAGCCTCCCCGGCCCGCAGGAGCGTGCCGGCGTTGCCGGGATCGCCGACATCGACCAGCACGAGCACGAGCGGTCCGGCCGCCGCCACCGCGACGGCCGTGGCCAGGTCCACTTCGGGTCGGGCCGCCACCGCGGCCACGCCCGGGGGTGTGGTGGCGTCGAGCGAGCGGGCGAGGACGTCGGCGACCACGGTCCGGACGGGCACGTCGCGCGCCTCGGCCAGCGCCACGACCTCGGGGGCCTCCGTGCCGGCCGCGACCAGGACCTCGTCGACCGCCAGGCCGGCGGTGAGCGCCTCCGCGACCAGCAGCCGCCCCTCCACCACGAAGGCACCCTCCTCTAGGCACGCAGCGCGGCGCCTCGAGAGGCGCCGCAGCCGCTGCACACTGGGATGGCGCGACCCGATCGGGCCGGCCTGGGTCAGGCGCTCTCCTTCGCGGAGGCGGCGCCGGCGGCCTGGACGAGGGCCGCGAAGGCGGTGGGCTCATGGACCGCGAGGTCGGCCAGGACCTTGCGGTCGACCCCGATCTCGGCCAGGCGGAGGCCCGAGATGAACCGGCTGTACGACGTGCCGTGCTCGCGGCAGGCCGCGTTGATCCGCTGGATCCACAGCGAGCGGAAGTCGCCCTTCCGGGCCCGGCGATCGCGGAACGCGTACTGCAGGGAGTGCATCACCTGCTCGTTGGCGGCCTTGTAGGAGCGGCTCTTGTTGCCGTAGTACCCCTGGGCGCGCTCGAGGGTGGCGCGGCGGTGCTTCTTCGAGTGGACGGCCCGCTTGACCCGTGCCATGGCTTCGTTCCTCCTGCTGTTCCGGGCCGGCTACCGGCCGAGCATGCGCTTGATGCGAGGCGCGTCGCCGGGGGCGACCGTCGTCTCACCCTTCAGGCGGCGCATCCGCTTCGGGGCCTTCTTCTCCAGGATGTGGTTTCGGTTGATCTGCAGGCGCCGGAGCTTGCCGGTGCCGGTCACCTTGAAGCGCTTGGCGGCGCCCCGGTGGGTCTTCATCTTGGGCATCAGGAACCCTCTCTGTCGCTCAGCTGTGGAGCCTCTGCCGCCTCCGGTGGCGGAGCCTCGACCGTGCCGTTCTCGACCGTGCCGTTGTCGATGGGGCCGGACGCCTGGGCCGCGGCTGCGGCGGCAGCTCGTTGCGCCGCGGCCTGGGCCCGCTTGTCGGGGGTGAGGACCATCGTCATGTTGCGCCCGTCGATCCGGGGGAAGATCTCGACCCGTCCCACGTCCCGCACGGCCTCCTCGACGTCGTCGAGGATCTTCTTGCCGAGCTCGGGGTGGTACACCTCGCGGCCTCGGAAGGTCAGCGTGACCTTCACCTTGTGGCCCTCGGACAGGAACCGCTCGACCTTGCGGGTCTTGGTGTCGAAATCGCCCTTCGAGATCTTGGGCCGGTACTTCATCTCCTTGATGACCACGTTGGTGGTCTTCCGTCGAGACTCCTTGGCCTTCTGGGCTGCCTCGTACTTGTACTTGCCGTAGTCCATGACCCGACACACGGGTGGGTTCGCCTGGGCGGCAACCTCGACGAGGTCGAGATCGAGCTCCCGGGCGATCGCCAAGGCCTCGGGCAGCGGCTTGATGCCGATCTGCTGCCCGTCGTGACCCACGAGTCGGACTTCCCGAGCTCGGATCCTGTCGTTGATCCGCGGCTCGTTGTTGGCCGGCGGCGTGGCTATCGCCGAATCCTTCTCATCTAGGCGCTGCAACCTCCTGGGCGCGGGCTGGGTCGGTGGACGCCGACGGCCGCCCACGCGGCCCAATGCTGCGGAGGAGGTGAGTCGACCCGACGCACGGTGCGTGGCCGGGTGGGGGCGAGCCCCGCTTCCTGATGGAGTTGTGGGGCGTAGGGTACCAGCGATGTCCGCCACGGCCGCAACCCGGCGCGACGCCAGATGAGCCTCTGGACGCCCGACGGCGAGCGCCCGGTCGGGCGCGAAGACGACCCTCCCGCCGCGCCCCCTGGTGTCCCACCCGGCGTCGAGGACCTGTCGGAGGAGGACCGGGCGCGGCTGCAGGCGATGCAGGCGGAGCTCGACGACGTCCGCTCGCAGCTCCTGGACGCACCCGCCTCGATGGTGCTCGCGAACCACACGATGGGCATCTACGAGCTCGCCGCGCTGCACCTCACCGCGGCCGAGCCGAAGATGGCCGAGGCCTCGCTCGCGATCGACGCGCTGGCCGCTCTGGTCGACGGGCTCGAGGGCCGGCTGGGCGAGCCCGAGGCGACCCTCCGCGAGGCGCTGGCCCAGCTCCGCACGGCCTACGTCGAGGTGTCGAGGACCAGCAGCTAGCCGACATGACCGAGCCGTCCCTGCTGGACGCCCTGCTGCACGACAGCGGCGAGCTGGCCGCCGTGCTGGCGCCCGACGGCGCCTTCCGGTACCTGAACCCGGCGGGCCGGCGGCTGCTCGGCCTCCGGCCCGACGAGCCGCTGCCGCCCGGGTCGGCCTTCGACCTCGTCGCCGCGGTGGACCGCCCAGTGCTGGAGGTGGCGCTGCGGCCCGCGCTCGACGCCCGGGGCTGGTGGGCGGGCAACCTCAACGTCGTCACCCCGGCCGGGACGGAGCTGCCGACGCGCTCCACGTTGCGGACCTGGTCGGGCGACGGGGCGGACGGGGCGGCGATCACCTGGATCGCGCGCGACGTCAGCACCGAGCGGGCGGTGTACGACCGCCTCCACAAGAAGGTCTTCGAGGACGACCTCACCGGGCTCCCCCACCGCTCGATCCTGCTCGACCGGCTCGACCTGTCGCTCCGCCGGACCCATGAGGGCGCACCCTCCGTGACCCTCGTGTTCGTGGCCCTCGACGACTTCCGCGAGCGCAGCGACCGCCTGTCCGCCGAGGTCCGGGGCGAGCTGCTCCGGGCCGTCGGCGACCGTCTCGACCGGCTGCGCCGTCCGACCGACAGCGTGTCGCGCTGGGGTGACGACGAGTTCGTGTTCCTGTCCGAGGAGGTCGACGGGGTCGACGACGGTGCCGACCGCGTGACCAAGGCGTTCGGGGAGCCGTTCGTGGTCGGCGGCACGGAGGTGTTCCTCACCGCGTCGATCGGCGCCGCGACCGGTCGCCCCGGTGCGGTCACGACCGACCAGCTCCTGCGCCAGGCCGACGCGGCCAGCCAGTCGGCCCGGCAGCGAGGCGGCGGCGCGCTGCACCGGTTCGACGAGGCGATGCAGGACCGCGCCCGCCGGCGGGCGGAGGTCGAGGACGCGCTGCGCGGCGCGGCCGCGCGCGGCGAGCTGGTGCTCCACTACCAGCCCGAGGTGTCGTTGCGGACCAACCAGATCGTGGCCCTCGAGGCGCTCGTGCGCTGGCAGCACCCCGAGTGGGGCCTGATCGCCCCCGGCGAGTTCGTGCCGGTGGCGGAGGCGTCCAACCTCATCCTCGAGGTGGGCAGCTGGGTGCTGCGCACCGCCACCGAGCAGTGCGGACGCTGGCGGGCCCGCTACGGGGACCGGGCCCCCACGGTGGCCGTGAACATCTCCGGGCGCCAGTTCGCACAGGACGACTTCGTGGAGCTCGTCGCCGGTGCCCTCGAGCACTCGGGGGCCGAGGCCGGCGACCTCTGCCTCGAGATCACCGAGAGCATCCTGATGGACGACGTCGACCGCACCCTCGCCACGCTCGGCCGGCTCAAGGCCCTCGGCGTGCAGCTCGCGGTCGACGACTTCGGCACCGGCTACTCGTCGCTGTCCTACCTGCGCCGCTTCCCCGTCGACGTGCTCAAGGTGGACCAGTCGTTCGTGAGCGGCCTCGGCCACGACGCCGAGGACTCCGCGATCGTGCAGGCGGTCGTGGCGATGGGGCGCGCCCTCCGGCTCACGACGGTGGCCGAGGGCGTCGAGACCGGGCACCACGTGATCGAGCTCCGCGAGCTCGACTGCGACCTCGCCCAGGGGTACCACTTCGCTCGGCCCCGTCCCGCCGACGCCACCACCGCGGTGCTCGACGCGGGATCCGACTGGCTCGAGGTGACCCTCTAGGTCGGCGCGACCGGTGCGAGCCCTGCGGCTTCCCAGCGGCCCATGCCGCCGGGCCGCACGTCGAAGCCCACCTGGGTGCCCACTTCGATCGTGCGCGTGCCGTCCGCGATCTGCGTGCAGTGGAACGGGTAGGCCCGCCCGCCGGATTCGACCGTGCCCCACCCCCGCGCCTCGTCGAACTCGGTGACCGTTCCCTGTGCGACAGTAGGCATGTGCTCAGGCCGGAGCCGGGCGGCTTCGCCGACCCGCGCGGAGGCACCTGCGGAGGCTGAGGAGCGAAGCGACGACCGGAGCAGGCATCAGCTCAGTGGACGATCTTGGCCAGGGGGAGCTCGATGATGTCGGTGGCGCCGGCGTCCTTGAGTGCTGGGATCAGCGTGTTGATGGTGGCCTTGGCCACGACCGTCTCGACCGCGTAGCCACCGTCGCCGAACAGCTTCGACACCGTCGGGGACTTCATCGACGGCAAGATGGCGATCACCGCGTCGACGTCGGCCTCGGCCACGTTCAGCTTCACGAGCACCTTGCCCCGCGCCTCCATCACGCCGTCGAGGAGCGTCTTGATCTGCTCCATCGCGTGCCGCTTGGCCGGATCGGCGGCGGACGCCCGGTTGGCCAGTAGGGCCGTGTAGCTCAGGAGGATCTCGTCGACGATGCGCAGGCCCGCCGCCCGCAGCGCCCGGCCCGTCTCGGTGCCGTCCACGATGCAGTCGACGATGTCCGGCACCTTCGCCTCGGTGGCGCCGTAGCTCAGGCGGATGTCCGCCTCGATGCCGTGCTGCTCGAAGAAGCGGCGCGTCAGCTCCGGGTACTCGGTCGACACGCGCACGCCCTGGGGTAGGTCGGACACCGACTGGATCGGCGAGTCGTTCTGCACCGCGACGACGATGCGGAACGGGCGGCTGGTGGCCTTGGAGTACTGGAGCTCGCCGAGGATCTCGACGTCGCTGGCGGTCTCCTCCACCCAGTCGCGGCCCGCGATGCCCACGTCGAACAGGCCCTCGGCCACGTAGACCGGGATCTCCTGCGGCCGCAGGATGCGCACGTCGTCGATGCGCGGGTCGTCGACCGTGGCGCGGTAGTCGACCGTCGACGACCGCTCGACGCGGAGGTCGGCCGCCTCGAACAGCTCGAGGGTGGGCTTCTCCAGCGAGCCCTTGGGCAGGACGAGGCGCAGCACGGGGCGAGGGTAGGCCGTGGACCCCGTCGTCCCGAAACGCGAAGGCCCTACGGGGCAGGCCGGTGCGTCGCGGCGAGGCGAGCCATCTCGACGGCCACGAGCGCCGCGTCCTCGCCGACGTTGTGGCCCCCCGGTCCCTCCGAGCGCGCCAGCGCCTGATCCCGATCCTCCGTGGTCAGGACGCCGAAGGCCACCGGCACCCCGGTGGTGAGCTGGACCTGCTGGATGCCGGCCGCTGATTCGCCGGCCACCAGCTCGTAGTGCGTCGTCTCGCCCCGGATGACGCTGCCGAGGCAGATCACCGCGTCGACGCGGCCCGACGAGGCAAGGATGCGCGCCCCCATCGGCAGCTCGAAGCTCCCCGGCACCGTCACCTCGACCACGTCGGTCACGTCCAGTGCCTCCAACCCGCGCGCGACGCCGTCTGCCAACCGGGCGACGATGTCCGCGTTCCACCGCGCGCGGACCACTCCGACCCGCAGGCCCGTGCCGGTCAGGCCCTCTGGCGGTCCCGCCTTGTCCGTCTCGCCGGTCACGGGGCGTCTTCGAGACCTTCGACGAGGTGGCCCATGCGGTCCCGCTTGGTGCGGAGGTACGCGATGTTCTCGGGGTTGACGGCCACCACCGAGGGGACGCGGTCGGTGATCTCCAGGCCGAAGCCCTCGAGACCCCCGTACTTGGCCGGGTTGTTGGTGATGACCCGCATCGTGGTGATGCCGAGGTCGACGAGGATCTGCGCCCCGATGCCGTATTCGCGGCTGTCGGCCGGGAGCCCGAGCTCCAGGTTGGCGTCGACGGTGTCGCGGCCCTGCTCCTGGAGGCTGTACGCCCGGATCTTGTGGCCGATGCCGACACCGCGGCCCTCGTGCCCGCGCAGGTACACGAGGGCACCGTGGCCCTCCTCTGCGATCATCCGCATGGCCGAGTCGAGCTGCACCCCGCAGTCGCACCGCAGCGAGCCGAACACGTCGCCCGTGAGGCACTCGCTGTGCACGCGCACCAGCACGTCGTGCTCGCCCGCCACCGTGCCCTTGACCAGCGCGATGTGCTGCTCGCCGTCCAGCAGGGACTCGTAGGCGTAGCAGGTGAAGTCGCCCCACCTGGTGGGGATGCGGGCCTCGGCGATGCGCCGGACCAGCTTCTCGTTCTGGCGCCGGTAGCGCACGAGGTCGGCGATCGAGATCATGAGCAGGTCGTGCTCCTGCGCGAACCGCTCGAGCTCGGGCAGCCGGGCCATGTCCGTCTTCTTGTCGTCGACGATCTCGCACAGGAGCCCCGCCGGGTACAGGCCGGACATCGTGCAGAGGTCGATGGTGGCCTCCGTGTGCCCGGCTCGCTTCAGGACGCCGCCCTCGCGCGCCATCAGCGGGTTCACGTGCCCGGGACGGGCCAGGTCACCAGGGCGGGTGCCCGGATCGCGCAGCGCCTGGATGGTGGCGCACCGGTCGTAGGCCGAGATCCCGGTGGTGGTCCCGTGGCGGAAGTCCACGGTGATGAGGAACGCGGTGCGCTGGCTCTCGGTGTTCTGCACGACCATCAGCGGCAGGTCGAGCTCGCGTGCGCGCTGCTCGGTGATGGGCGCGCACAGGTACCCGGAGGTGTGGTGCAGGAAGAACGCGACCTTCTCGGGCGTCGCGAACTCCGCCGCCATGATGAGATCACCCTCGTTCTCGCGGTCCTCGTCGTCGACCACGACGAGGATCTCACCCCGCGCGAACGCCGCGAGGGCGTCGTCGATCCGAGCGAAGGGCATGTCAGCCATCCTTCCAGGCGAGCAGGCGCTCGACGTACTTGGCGGTCACGTCGACCTCGAGGTTCACGACGTCACCGGTCCCCTTGTGACCGAGCGTGGTGACCTCCTGCGTGTGCGGGATGACGGCGACCGTGAAGCCGTCGTCGAGCACGCCCACGACCGTGAGGCTGATGCCGTCGATCGTGATGGAGCCCTTCTCGACCACGTAGCGCAGCAGGTCGGGAGCGCAGCGCACGCGCAGGTCGGGGGCCGGCGCCACGATCTCGCCGACGCCGTCCACGTGCCCTTGCACGAGGTGGCCGCCGAGCCGGTCGCTGAGGCGCACCGGCCGTTCGAGGTTCACCCGGTGCCCCGGCGCGAGCGCGCCGAGCGAGGTGCGGGCATAGGTCTCGGCGACCACATCGGCCTCCCACCACCCGTCCGCCGTGCTCCAGCCGACGACGGTGAGGCAGCAGCCGTCCACCGCGATGGACGCCCCCTGCTCGACGTCGTCGAGGACCGTGGTGGCCGCGATGCGCAGCCGCGGCCCCTCGCGGGACACGACGGAGCCGAGCTCTTCGACGATGCCGGTGAACACGTCAGGCCTCCTCTGCGGGGGGTCGTGGGTCGAGGTCGACGCGCAGGTCGTCCCCCAGGCGCGTCACGGACGCGATCCGCCCGCGCAGGACGTCTGCGATGGTCGGCGCGCCCTTGCCGGCGAACAGCCCCGCGGCGTCGTCGCCCCCGAACAGCACGGGCGCGAGGTACAGGACGTAGCGGTCGACGAGGCCGGCGCTGTGGAAGGCGTGGGCCACGGTGGCGCCACCCTCGACGAGCAGCTGCAGGTGTCCGGCAGCGCCGAGCTCGTCGAGCAGGTCGGGCAGCGGACCCGACCGCTCGAGGCACGGGTGCACCTTCGCCCCCGCGGGCGCCGCGCCGAGCACCACCCGCACGGGGTCACCGCGAGGCGCGGGAGCGTCCCGCACCGTGAGCTCCGGATCGTCCGATCGCACCGTACCGGCGCCCACGAGCACGGC
This sequence comes from uncultured Microthrixaceae bacterium, assembly GCA_963806205.1. Lineage (GTDB taxonomy): Bacteria > Actinomycetota > Acidimicrobiia > Acidimicrobiales > VFJN01 > VFJN01. Next base: position 1,874,694 of record CAWDXF010000002.1, on the reverse strand, counting down.
GTCGCTCTCGGCCCGCAGCGCGTGTGCGTCGGCGCGCGCCTCGGGCCCGGTGATCCACCGGCTGGAGCCATCCGGCGCGGCCGTGCGACCGTCGAGCGATGCCGCCAGCTTCAGGACGACATGGGGGCGACCGGTGCGGCGGTGTGTGAGGTAGGGCGCCAGCAGCGCGACCGCCGCCGGGGCGCCCACGCCGACGGTGACGTCGACGCCGGCGTCGCGCAGCCGCGACAGGCCGGCCCCGGCCACCTGCGGGTCGGGGTCCTCGAGGGCCACCACCACGCGGGCGAGGCCCGCGTCGACCAGCGCATCCGCGCACGGCGGCGTGCGGCCGTGGTGGCTGCACGGCTCGAGGGTGACCCAGGCGGTGCCGCCCCGCAGGTCGGCGCCGGCAGCACGCGCGGCGGCGAGCGCCTCCGCCTCGGCGTGGGGGCCGCCGACCGGCTGGGTCGCACCCTCGTACAGGGAGCCGTCGGCCGTCTCCACCACGCATCCCACCCACGGGTTCGGGGGCGTCGACGCCCGCACCCCTGCGGCGAGCTCGAGGGCTCGGTCCATGCGCTGGGTGTCGAGGTCTGGTGTCACGTCGTCTCCGGGTGGCGGGGCCGTCGATGGCGGCGCGCGGGGACGACGAGCGAGGTCGACACCGGGTCGACCTCCGGCCCCCTCGCTCCCATCCGGACTCTCACCGTCGGCTCCGGGATTCCACCGGATCGGCCGCCCTGCTGGCTGCAGGGAGGTTCGCGGGCTTCACCGCCGGTCGGGACTTCCACCCAACCCCGCGAGGGCTTCTCTAGGTTGTCAGGCTGACTCTATAACTAGAACGTGTTCTAATTCTACCCCTGACCTGGGCCGATGCCACCGGGATCAATGCGGTCGGCCGCCGGCGAGCAGCTCCAGGGCGTGGGGGACGACGTCGAGGACCGCCTCGAGGGTCTCCACGCAGCCCGTGGTGGACCCCGGGGTGTTGAGCACGAGCGCGGTCCCGACGGTGCCCGCCGCGGCGCGCGACAGCCGCCCGAGCGGGCTCACCAGGCGCATCGCCTCGGCCAGCCCCGGCGCCTCGCGGTCGAGCACGGCCCGAGTGCCCTCGGGGGTGAGGTCGCGGGGACCGAACCCCGTGCCGCCCGTCGTCACGACGAGCCCGGCGAACCCGTCGCACGCGGCCCGCAGCGCGGCGGCCACGGACTCGGTGCCGTCGGCAGCGATCGCGTGGTCGACGACCTCGAACCCCGCGGCGCTCAGCCGCTCGACGAGGGCCGCACCGCTGCGGTCCTCCCGCGAGCCGTCCACCACCCCGTCGGACACGGTGATGACCTTCGCAAGGAGCGCCATCGCCCCAGTCTGCCCGTCCTCACTCAGGCAACCGGAGCCGGAGCAGGTACATGCCGTCGGTGTCCGCGTCCTGCGGCAGGAGGCGCGCGCCACGGCCGACGGTGCGCCACGGTGTTCCCGGCAGCGGTTGGGGCACGAGCGCCGGTCGTGTGTCGGCCAGGTGGGCGTCGAGTCCTGGGCCCTCGGCGTCCGTGAGGGTGCACACCGAGTAGACGAGCAGCCCGCCCGGGCGCAGCAGCCCGAGCGCGGCCGCCACGAGCGCGCGCTGCACCTCGACGAGGCGCTCCACCGCGTCCGCCGCCACCCGCCACCGCGCGTCGGGCCGCCGCCGGAGGACGCCCAGGCCGGAGCAGGGGGCGTCGACCAGGACGCGGTCGAACGAGATCGGACGGAACGGCGCCGCCGTCCCGTCCGCGACCACGACCGGCAACCGGGCGCGGTCGCGTGCGTTGGCCACCACCAGGCCGGCGCGCGACGCCCGCAGGTCCGAGGCCACGACCCGCGCGCCTGTCGCCGCGAGCACGAGCGACTTGCCGCCGGGCGCCGCGCACAGGTCGAGCACCCGCTCTCCGGTCTGTGCTCCCACCGCCTCGGCCACCCAGCGCGACGCGAGGTCCTGGACGTAGCCGTCGTCCCCCACCGTGACCGTGGGCGCCCGGTCCATGACCTCCAACGCGGCCGCCGCGTCCTCCGCCCCGAGGTCCGCGGTGAGCCGCTCGACCATCCAGTCGGGATAGCTGAGCCGGGTCGCCTCGTCGGGCCAGACGACCGGGGCCTCCGCGACCCGCCGGAGCACCGCGTTCACGAGCCCACGGGCGGCCCGGGGGGCCACACCGACGGTCTCCCCCACCGCGGCATGGGGTGGCAGGCCGAGGTGGTGCAGCTGGTACGCGCCGAGGCGCAGCGCGTTGCGCACCGTGGGATCCACGCGCCGCGTCAGGAAGCGGTCGACCAGCAGGTCGCACGCCCGGCGCATCCGCGTCGTGCCGTAGACGAGCTCCGTCGCGAAGTGGCGATCGCGCTCGCTGAGCCCGCTGCGCGCCAGCAGCTCCGGCAGGAGGATGTTGGCGTACGCACCACCGGGATCGATGCGGTCGAGCGCCTCCAGCGCGAGCGCGCGGGCGGACCGCTCGCTCACGAGGGCAGCCGCTCGTCGGGCCGCCAGCGCGCGCCGCGGGCCCAGGCCGCGCCGTCGATGCGGCCCTTGCCCTCGGGCTGCACCTCGACCAGCTCCACCGGCCCGTCGCCCGCCGCGACGACGGGCCCGTCGCCGCGCGGCGGCACGTGGGTGCGGTGCACCTTCAGCCGGCGCCCGCGATGGGTGGTCCACGCGTCGCCCACCCGCACGCGCCGGTGCACGTCGACCGCGGGCAGGGACCAATCGAGCTCGCGCTCGGCCGCATCGAGCTTGGACGCGTAGGACGGCTCGCCCTCCTGCGGCGACGGTGGTCCGAGACCGTGCTGCAGGCCGTCGAGCAGCAGCGCGGTGCCCGCGGCCACCAGACGCTCGCGGAGCGCGTCGAGGTCGTCGTCCGGGCCGATGTCGATCTCGGAGCGCTTGTACACGCCCCCGGTGTCCAGGCCCTCCTCCACCACCATCAGGTCGACGCCGGTGCGCGCGTCGCCCGCCAGGATGGCGCGCTCGACCGGGGCCGCCCCGCGCCACCGCGGCAGCAGGGAGAAGTGCAGGTTGACCATCGGCACCTGCTCGAGCACCGCGACGGGGATCAGGCGCCCGTACGCCACCACGACCCCCAGGTCCACGCCCGCGTCGAGGACGTCCGCCACCCGGTCGGTGACGGGGAGGCCGAGCTCCTCCGCGGCTGCCTTCACCGGCGACGGCCGGGCGGCGCCGCCGCGGCCGCGGCGCTTGTCCGGCTGCGACACCACGAGGGCCACCTCGAAGCCCGCGGCCACGAGGGCCCGCAGCGGCGGGACGGCCAGCGAGGGGCTGCCGAGGTAGGCCAGCCGCCGGGGCGGCGCGGCGGGCGGAGGGGCGATCGACACCGGCGACCCGGGTTCAGAGAAGGCGGATGCCCCCGTTGGAGGGTGCGGCGACCTCCGCCGAGGCGAGGTCCGCGGCGGTGACGCGCTGCTCGCGGATGACCCGCATCGCCGTCTTCCGGTCCTCCTCCGACAGGCGCTCGATGAACAGCACCCCGTCGAGGTGGTCGAGCTCGTGCTGGAAGGCCCGGGAGAGCAGCTCGTCGGCCTCGATCGAGAGCTCGTTGCCGTCGAGGTCGTACCCCACCAGGTGCACCTCCTTGGGCCGCACCAGCTCGAACGCGAGACCGGGGATGGAGAGGCACCCTTCGTCGAAGCCCCACTCGCCACGGCTCTCGCGGATCTCGGGGTTGACGACCACCTGCGGGCCCTCGCCGATGTCGTAGACGAAGAGACGCTTCTGCACGCCGACCTGGGGCGCCGCCAGCCCGAGGCCCGGCGCCTCGTACATCGTGGTGAGCATGTCCTCGGCCAGCTTGGCCAGCTTGCCGTCCACGTCGGTGACCTCGGCCGCGCGCTGGCGCAGCACGGGATCCCCGATCAACCGGATCTCGTAGGGCGCGCTCATCCCGAGCAGGCTACCGGCCCGCGTCGCCGGTAGGTTCGCCCCCGATGGGTGACGCCTCGGGGCACTACTTCGAGCCCGAACCGTCGGTCGCCTCGGCCCCGCGCGCCGTGCGGCTCGACCTCCCCGATCGGTCGCTCACCCTGCGGACCGACCGTGGCGTGTTCGCAGCCGACGGGGTCGACGCCGCCACCAAGTACCTCCTGCTCGAGGCGCCGGAACCCCCCGAGGCCGGGACGTTCCTCGACCTCGGCTGCGGCTACGGCCCGATCGCGTGCACGTTGGCCGCCCGGCGACCGGGCGCGCAGGTGTGGGCGGTCGACGTGAACCGTCGAGCGGTGGAGCTGTGCCGGGCGAACGCGGAGGCCAACGGCCTCGCCAACGTCGTCGCGTGCGAGCCCGACGAGGTGCCCTCGCTGCCGCCGTTCGACCTGGTGTGGTCGAACCCGCCGATCCGCGTCGGCAAGCGCGCCCTGCACGACCTCCTGACCACCTGGCTCAGGCACCTCGCGCCGTCCGGAACGGCCGTGCTCGTCGTGCACAAGCACCTGGGCGCGGACTCGCTCCAACGCTGGCTCGAAGCCGAGGGCTGGTCCACGACGCGCCTCGGCTCACGGGGTGGGAACCGGCTCCTCGAGGTGCGACCGGCGTGAAGCAGCTCGACGGCACCGGCATGAAGCGCCTGCACCGCGCCTGGCGGCACCGGACCGAGGGGCGCCTCGCCCTGGTGCTCGACAACGTCGAGGGGCCCTTCAACGTCGGCGCGATCATCCGCACGGCCGCGGCCCTGCGGGCGGACGACGTCTGGCTGGCCGGGCGCACGCCCGGGCCCGCGGAGAGCAAGGTCGCGAAGACCGCGTTGGGCACCGAGCGCTACCTCGACCTGCACCCGGTCGACACGACGGTTGCTGCGATCGACGCCGCTCGCGCCGCCGGGTACACGGTGGTCGCGATCGAGCTGGCCGAGGGCGCGGTCCCGCTGCACGAGCTCGCGCTGGGCGACGCCACCTGCGTCGTCGTCGGGCACGAGGACCGTGGCTGCACCCCGGCGGTGCTGGCGGCCTGCGACGCCGTCGCGTTCCTGCCGCAGCTCGGGCGGGTCGGCTCGCTCAACGTGGCCACCGCCGCGTCGATCGCGTGCTACGAGGTCCGTCGTCGCGCCTGGACCGGCGCAACTCCAGAGGCAGTCGAGGGCACCGACCCCTAACGTTCGGCGCATGCCCCGCTCGACCGCACGCCTCCTCGAGACCCACGACGAGCGCGCCGCCGCAGCGCGCATCGTGTTCCGCCAGATGCTGGGGCCGATCACCGACGAGGCGTGCAACGAGACGGCCAAGCTGTGGGACGGCCGGTCCACGCACGGCGCGTTCTCCGGCGACGAGCTGGTCGGCACCGCGCACTGGTTCCCGTCGATGCTGGCGGTGCCCGGCGGGCTCGTGAGCACCGCGGCGGTCACCGGCGTGTCGGTCCTGTCGAACCATCGGCGCGAGGGGCACCTCACGCGGATCATGCGAGCCGAGCTGCGCGACATCGTCGACCAGGGCACCCCGACCGCCGTGCTGATCGCGGCCGAGTACCCGATCTACGGGCGCTTCGGGTACGGCGCCGCCACGGAGGCGTGCGGCATCGAGCTCGACACCGGCGTGGCCCGCCTGCGCGACGACGAGACGACTGGCACCATCAGCTACGTCGAGCCGGCCGAGCTGCGCCCCGCCTACGAGAACGTGTGCCACGAGCGGTGGATCCGCACCACCGGGGCGATGCTGCGGGACGAGATGTACTGGGACCGTGCCGCCGGCCTGAAGGCGTGGCCATGGGAGCCGCTGGATCTGGCGAAGCGGCGTGCCGCCCTGTGGCACGACGGCCGCGGCGAGCTCGGCGGCGTCGTGGTCTACAAGGTCGAGGAGGGGTGGAACCGCAACCGGCCGGCCGGCACCGCCACCGTCGACGCGCTCCACGGCACCAGCGACGTGGCCGAGCGCGAGCTGTGGCGGCACCTGTGCACCCTCGACTGGATCCGTACCGTGAAGGTCGGCAACCGCGCCGTGGACGATCCCGCGCCGCTCTGGTTCCGCGACCCTCGCACCGCGGCGATGGTCGACCACTCCGACAACCTCTGGCTGCGGCTGCTCGACCTGAAGGCCTGCTTCGCGGCACGGCGCAGCCCGCTCGAGGGGAGCACCGTCCTCGAGGTCGTCGACCCGCAGGGCCATGCGAAGGGCCGCTGGATGGTCGAGGTCGGCCCCGACGGCGGCTCGGCCAAGAAGACGAAGGGGCCGGCCGACCTCACGCTGTCGGCGTCCGCGCTCGGGGCTGCGTTCCTGGGCGGTCACACGCTGTCCCGCCTCGCGGCGGGTGGCCTGGTGGACGAGGAGCGCCCTGGCGCCCTCCAGACCGCCAGCGCCCTGTTGGCCACCCCCACCAAGCCCTGGTGCCCGGTCGGGTTCTAGCGACCTGACCTCAGACGCGGAGAGGGTCGACCTCGACGCGGAGGCGGCCTGACGGGCGCTTCGCAGCGGCCAGCGCGTCGCACAGGGTCGGGTGGTCGGCGGCCCGCACCAGCCACCGGCCCTCGGCCACCGTGACGACCTCGACGCCCGCCGGCTGTCCGAGCGCGTCGACGAAGGCGGCGGCCGCGGCACCGGAGACCTCGGCCAGCGCGGTCACCGGCGGGAAGCGCAGGCGCTCCCGGCGCTCGCGCTCGGCAGACGCCACCCGGTCGGGATCACCGAGCACGGCCGCACGCACGACCTCGTGGTCGGGCAGGCGGGTCTGGAGCAGGACGCGGCCCGCGGCGCGGTCGGCGCCCCGACCGGACCGGGCCGCCACCCGCGCTGCCCGGGCCACGAGGGCGAAGGCCTGCTCCGCGGCCCGGAACCGCGGCGCGAGCAGCTCCTGGTCCAGGTCGAGGAACGCCACCACGTCGGCCCGGTCGATGCGCTGCAGCACCGCCTCGGTGCCGACCACCACCCGCGTCGCCGCGGCATCGTCCGCCGAGGCCGCAGTGAGCTCGGCCACGGGCTCGCCCACCAGCGCCTCCAGCTCCTCCCGCACCCGCGCCACACCGGCGCGCACGTTGCGGAAGCGGAGCCCACCGCAGTGCAGGCACACGGGCGGTCGGCGCGTGCCGCAGCGCTGGCACACCAGCTCGTCACCCACCTGGGCCACCACCGCGCCGCAGGCCTCGCAGCGGCCGAGCTCGCCGCACGCCGCACAGGCGAGGAGCCGCGACCGCCCGGTGCGGTTGAGCACGCAGAGCACGCGGCCGTCGGAGCGGAGGTGCTGCACCAGCGCGGGCGAGAACAGGCCGGCCCGGTAGGGATCCTCCTCCCGTCGGTCGACGACCTCCACCGCAGGCCAGCCCCGGCGCTCGGCGGCCCGCTCGAGCGTGTGCAGCGGCGCGGCCTCCAGCGCTTCGAGCGTGGGGCAGGGCGACGTGAGCAGACAGGGGACGCCGGCGCGGTCCGCCCGCTCGAGCGCCACGTCGCGGGCGTGCCAGGTCGGGGCCTGCTCCTGCTGGTGGGCTTCGTCGTGCTCGTCGAGCACCACGATCCCGGCCAGCGCCCCGACGGGGGCCCAGGCCGCCGCCCGGGTGCCGACCACGGTGGTGCCGGCGAGACCGAGGGCCCAGTCGCGCGGGTGCGAGGCCACCGGCAGGCCAGCGCGCGCGAGCCGGGTCGCGAGGCCCTGCGCGGTGGCGGCCGAGGGGCACAGCACCAGCAGGTTGCCGAGGGAGGCCGCCGTGAGCACCGCCTCCACCCGGTCTGCCGCCGGCGGGAGGCGCAGGACGGCGCGCGGCTGGTCGAGCGCGGCGCGCACCGAGCGCGTGGTCGGCCCCCTCCAGGCGCGGGTGCGCGGGCGGTGGCGGCAGCTCGCCCACCACACGTTCGGGAGAAGCAGTCCGGAGGAACGACGCCGTTCGCCCGGCCCAGCGCCAGGCGGCCCAGCCGGCCAGGTCCAGGAGATCCGGCGTGGGGCCGCGTCCGCTGCGCTTGCTCAGGGGCTGGAGGGCGACACCGGCGGGCGGGGTGACGCCCACCTCGACCACCCACCCGCCGACGCGCCGGCCGTGCAGCGAGATGCGGACGACATCCCCGACGCGCACCTGGTCCCGGAGCGCGTCCGGGACCAGGTAGTCGAAGGTCTTGTCGATGGCGGGCACGTCCGGGAGCACCCGAATCACGAGAGGATCCGTGGCAGCACTCACGAGGACCTCAGGCGCAGGCCGGAGCCGGGCGGCTTCGCCGACCCGTGCGGAGGCACCTGCGGAGGCCGAGGAGCGTAGCGACGACCGGAGCAGGCTGAGAGACAGCGCGGACTTGAGCTCGTCCACCCGGGTGGTGTGCTCCCAGGTGAGGTCCTTGTCGGTGCGGCCGAAGTGCCCGTAGGCCGCCGTCTTCGCGTAGATGGGCCGGCGCAGGTCGAGGTCCCGGATGATCGCGGCGGGTCGCAGGTCGAAGACCTGGCGCACGGCGTCGCCGATCTTGAGCGGGTCGACCTTCTCGGTCCCGAAGGTCTCCAGCATGATCGACACGGGCTGGGCGACGCCGATGGCGTAGGCCACCTGGACCTCACAGCGCGCCGCCGCGCCGGCGGCCACCACGTTCTTCGCCACCCAGCGGGCGGCGTAGGCGGCGGAGCGGTCCACCTTGGACGGGTCCTTGCCGGAGAAGGCCCCGCCGCCGTGGCGAGCGGCGCCGCCGTAGGTGTCGACGATGATCTTGCGGCCCGTGAGGCCGCAGTCGGCGTGCGGGCCGCCCAGCACGAAGGTGCCGGTCGGGTTCACGAGCACTCGCACGTCGGAGCAGTCGATGTTCGGCGGGAGGAGCGGCGTGATGACGTGCTCGATCAGGTCGGGCTTGATCAGCGTGTCCGCGTCCAGGCCGGGCTGGTGCTGGGTGGAGATGAGCACGGTCGTGAGCCGCTTGGGCGTGTTGCCCTCGTAGTCGACGGTGACCTGCGTCTTCCCGTCGGGCCGCAGGTACGGGAGGATCCCCGCCTTGCGGACCTCGGCCAGCCGGTGGGCCAGGCGGTGTGCGAGCCAGATCGGCAGCGGCATGAGGTCCTCGGTCTCGTCGCACGCGTAGCCGAACATCATCCCCTGGTCACCCGCGCCCTGGCTGTTGAGCAGGTCCTCGCCGGACACGCCGGTGCGCGTCTCCATGGCGGTGTCCACGCCCTGGGCGATGTCGGGCGACTGCGGGTCGATCGTGGTGATCACGCCACAGGTGTTCCCGTCGAACCCCATGTTGCCGTTGTCGAAGCCGATGCGGTTGATCGTGTCGCGGACGATCTTCGGGATCTCGACGTAGGCGTTCGTGGTGATCTCGCCGGCGACCACGACGAGGCCGGTGGTGACCATCGTCTCGCAGGCGACGCGGGCCATCGGGTCCTCGGCGAGGATCGCGTCGAGGACCGAGTCCGAGATCTGGTCGGCCATCTTGTCGGGATGGCCCTCGGTCACGGACTCTGAGGTGAAGGTCCACTGGCGGGTCACGAACTGCTCCTTGGTCTGGGGATGGCGTCGAGGATGGCGCGGGCGATCGCCCGCTTGTCGGCGAGCGGCACCTCGGTGGAGGCGCCGTCGGAGCCGATGATGACGACGGCGTTCGTGTCGTGCTCGAAGCCCACGCCCGGCTCCGAGACGTCGTTGCCGACGATGAGGTCGATGCCCTTGCGCCGCAGCTTCTCCGCTGCGTTGGCGCGCAGGTCGTCGGTCTCCGCGGCGAAGCCGACGAGGACCTGCCCGGGCCGGCGTCGCGCGCCGAGCTCGGCGAGGATGTCCGTCGTCGGCTCGAGCACGACCTCGGGGGCGCCCGCCCCCTTCTTGATCTTCTGGTCAGCGACGCGCTTGGGCCGGAAGTCGGCCACCGCGGCGGCCATCACGACCACGTCGGCGCCGTCGGCCCGGCTCAGCACGGCGTGCTCCATCTCCGCGGCGGTGTCGACGCGCACCACGTCGATGCCGAGCGAGGTGGGCAGGTCGACGGTGGTCACGAGCGTCACCTTGGCGCCGCGCGACGCCGCCTCCTCCGCGACCGCGTGGCCCTGCTTGCCCGAGGAGCGGTTGCCGATGAAGCGGACGGGGTCGATCGGCTCGCGCGTGCCGCCGGCGGTGACGATCACGCGTCGGCCGGTCAGATCGGCGGTGGGCGCGAACGGACGGGCGAGGAGCAGCGCCGTGGCGGCCTCGACGATCGCAGCCGGCTCGGCGAGGCGGCCGGCGCCCACGTCGCCGCCGGCCAGGCGACCGACGTCGGGCTCGACCACGTGGACGCCGCGGGCCCGCAGCACGCGCAGGTTGTCCTGCACAGCCGGGTGCTCCCACATCTCCGTGTGCATCGCGGGGCACACGAGCACCGGAGCCCGCGTGGCCAGCAGGATGTTGGTGAGGAGGTCGTCGCTGATCCCCGCGGCGTAGAGCCCGAGGACTCGGGCGGTGGCCGGGGCGACCAGCACGAGGTCCGCGGTCTGCCCGAGGTGCGTGTGCGGGATCGGGTGGTCCTCGTCCCACAGGGAGGTCCACGCCCGCTCGGAGCCGAGCGCGTCGAAGGTGGTGCGCCCGACGAAGTGGAGCGAACCCTCGGTCAGCACCGGGATGACGTGGGCGCCTGCGTCGACGAGTCGACGGCAGACCTCGACGGCCTTGTAGGCCGCGATCCCTCCGGACACGCCGAGGACGACGCGCTTGCCCTCGAGCATGGCGGCGGGGGGAGCCGGCGCTACGAGGCCGACTCGGTGTCCTCGTCGGCGGGATCGCCGTCCGCGATCTCGTCGGGGTCGGGCCAGACGCCGAGGATCTTGTCGGCCGAGATCTCCTCGAAGGCGATCGACAGCGGCTTGCGGGCCGATGAGGTCACCTGCGGGGGCACGACCGTGCCGAGGCCCTCGGACAGCTGGTTGTAGTACGAGTTGATCTGGCGGGCCCGCTTGGAGCCGAGCGTGACCAGCGTGAACTTCGAGCCGGCGCGTTCGAGGAGGCCCTCGATCGGCGGGTTCATCATCGTGTCGTGGCGTGACGCCATGCGCGGTCCTGTTCGCTCGTGGAGGGGACACGTGATCCTAGCAGCGGGCACCCTCCGGAACCGGAATCCTGACCGGGTCGGTCAGGGTTTCCGGTCAGGCCTCCCGGTGGCCGGCGATGCAGGCCTCGACCTCGAGGACGGCCTGCTCCAGCTGGTCGTTCACCACCACGTGCATCCCCAGGGAGGCCGCCGCGGCCTGCTCCGTGGCGCTGAGCTCGAGGCGCTGGGCGATCCGCTCGGGCGGGTCCCCACGCGCCTCCAGGCGGCGCCGCTGCTCGGCCTGGGAGGGGGCGTCGACGAAGATCAGCACGGCGTCGGGGTGGAGCGCCTGCACCTGGGCGGCCCCCTGCACGTCGATCTCGAGGAGGACGTCGTCGCCCGTGTCCAGGGGAAGCTTTGGCGTGCCCTGGCGGTAGTCGAGGAAGGGCGCCCACTCGACGAAGCCGTCCTCGTCGATGCGCTGCTGGAACTCCGCGGGCGTGACGAACACGTAGGCGTCCTTCGGCTCGCCGGGCCGCCGGCCGCGGGTGGTCCACGACCGGCTCAGCTGGAACTGCGGGTTCCGCTCCAGGAACCGGCGCACCAGGGTCCCCTTGCCCACCCCGCCGGGGCCCGAGATGACGACGATCAACGAGGACTAACCGAAGGCGTCGAGCAGCGCCTTCTTCTGCTGCTCGCCGAGGCCGCGCACGCGCCGTGTGTCGGCGATGCCGATGTCGTCCATCGTGCGGCGGGCCTTGACCTTGCCGACACCCGGGAGCGCCTCGATCACCGCCAGCACCTTCATCTTGCCCACGTGGTCGTCGCTGTCGGCCTGGGCCAGGAGCGAGGAGAGGCTCAGCGCGCCCATCTTGAGCTTCTCCTTCAGCTCGGCACGGACACGGCGGGCCTCGGCGGCCTTGACCAGGGCCTGCGCGCGCTGCTCGGGGGTGAGGACCGGAGGCTGCGGCATGGCGCGCACCCTACAGGCTCGGGTTGCCCGCGCAAGCCGGGCCGGGCTCAGCCGGCGAGCGACATGGCGATCGCCGCCACCACCGCTGCCGGGTCCTCGGCGCGCGTCACCGCCCGCCCGAGCACCAGCAGGTCCGCGCCGGCTGCCGACGCGGCTTCCGGCGTGGCGGCGCGCGCTTGGTCGTGCTCGTCTGCACCTGCGGGGCGGATGCCGGGTACGACCGCGACGAGGCGCGGGCCCAGGCGCTTGACCTCCGGCACGTCCTCCGCCGCGCACACGACGCCGCCGCACCCTGCCTCGAGGGCGGCCTGCACGCGCTTGCCGAGGATGTGCGGGGGCGCGTCGCCGTCGCTGGTGAGGATGGTCACGGCGAGGGGCACAGGCGGGGGGAGGCCCGCCGCGGCTGCGCCCGCGAGGAACCCGTCGACGCCCGCGGTGAGCATCGGGACGCCGCCCTGCGCGTGGAAGTTGAGGTAGCGCGCACCGAGGCCGCCGATGACTCGCGCCGCGCGTCCGACGGTGGTGGGGATGTCGTGCATCTTGAGGTCGGCGAACACGTCGAGCCCGAGGTCGATCAGACCACCGACGACGTCCGGTCCCGCGGCGCTGTACAGCTCGAGGCCGACCTTCGCGACCCCGACCCACGGACGCAGCTCACGACCCAGTCGCAGCGCGGCGACCGCGTCGTCGACGTCGAGCGCCACGGCCAGGCGCGCCCGCACCTCGGGCGGTGCCTCGAGGGGAGCCATGGTCATCGCACCCGCTCCTTCCCGTGGGCGGCGCCCACGCTCTTCCCGATCGACCCGCGCCCCGTCCGGTCGAGCCACGCGCCGAGCTCGTCGAGCACCCTCTCCGGCGCGCGCGGGTCCGCGAACGTCGCGGTGCCGACCTGGACCGCGGACGCGCCCGCGAGCACCAGCTCAGCTGCGTCGGCCCCGGTGGCGACGCCGCCCACGCCGACGATCGGGAGGTCCGGCAACGCCGCGTGGACGTCGTGCACCGCCCGCACCGCGATCGGGTGGATCCCCGGGCCGGAGAGGCCCCCACCGCGCTCCCCCGAGCCGAGGACGTACTCCCCCGTCTCCGGGTCGATCGCCATCGCCAGGACCGTGTTCACGAGCGTGACCGCCTCGGCACCCGCCTCGCGGGCGGCGGCGGCGATCGGCACGAGGTCCGTCACGTTGGGGCTGAGCTTGGCCCAGCGCGGCCGGCCACAGGCCGCGGCGGCGTCGAGCGCGGCCGCGGTGGTGTCGGGGGCGTGGGCGAACAGGTCCCGCCCCGCCTCGGTGTTGGGGCAGGAGAGGTTCACCTCGACCGCCACGACGCCCTCCGGTGCACCGGCGAGCAGCTCGGCGGCCCGCCGGTACTCGGCCACGCTCCGACCCCAGATGGACGCGACCACGCGGGCCCCGCTCGCCAGGAGCGGGGGCAGGTCGTGCTCGAGCCAGGCGGCCACGCCCGGGCCCTGCAGCCCGACGCTGTTCAACATGCCCAGCCCGGTCTCGGTGACCCGCAGGGGCGGGTTGCCCGGCCAGGGCTCGGCCGACAGCGACTTGACCACGACGGCGCCCAGCCGGCCCAGGTCGAGGTACGGCGCGAGCTCGGCGCCGTGCCCGGCGGTCCCGGATGCCGTCATCACCGGGTTCGGGAGCACGAGCGACCCGACCCGAGCGGTCAGGTCCCCGGCGACGGCTCGCCGCCTCACAGGGGCAGCTCCGGGCGATCGAGGTCCGTGCCGCGGTGGTACTCCTGCAGCGTGCGCACGCGCAGCACGTGGGAAGCCTGGTCGAGGATGCCGTTGGCAGCGGCGAGGCCGGCCGCGGCGGTCGTGAGGCACGGGATGCCCTGCGCGGCCGCGGCGGAGCGGATGTGGGCGCCGTCCGCGCGCGCGCCGCGACCCCGCGGGCTGTTCACCACGAGGTCGACCTTCCCCGACGAGATGAGCTCCACCGCGTCGGTGCCGGTGGCCTCGCCGACCTTGGCGACGCGCGTCACGACGGGGATCCCCGCCGCGTCGAGCGCGTCGGCGGTGCCCGCGGTGGCGGCGATCGTGAGCCCCGCCTCCACGAACCGGCGGGCCGCCTCGAGGCCGACTGGCTTGTCGCGGTCGGCCAGGGACATGAACACGCAGCCCTGCGCGGGCAAGCCGTCGCCGGCCGCCAGCTGGCTCTTGGCGAAGGCCAGGCCGAAGGTCGTGTCGATGCCCATGACCTCGCCGGTGCTCCGCATCTCCGGGCCGAGCACCGAGTCCGCGTCGGGGAACCGGTTGAAGGGCAGCACGGCTTCCTTCACCGCCACGTACCCGCCGGGCGAGGGATCACAGAGGAGCCCCTCGGTCCGCAGCTCGGCGAGGGTGGCGCCGACCATGGTGCGGGCCGCCACCTTCACGAGCGGGACGCCGGTGGCCTTCGCCACGAACGGCACCGTCCGGCTGGCCCTGGGGTTGGCCTCGATCACGAACACCTGGTTCGCCTTCACCGCGTACTGGACGTTGATGAGGCCGACCACCTCGAGCGCCTCGGCGATGGCCCGCGTGTGCGCGCCGATGACCTCGATCGTCTCGGCCGACAGCGAGTAGGGCGGGATCACACAGGCGGAGTCGCCCGAGTGCACGCCCGCCTCCTCGACGTGCTCCATGATCCCGCCGATGATGACCTCGCCGGTGCGGTCGCGGATCGCATCCACGTCGACCTCGGTGGCGTCCTCGAGGAACCGGTCGATGAGCACCGGCCGCTCGGCGGAGAGGCCGCCCTCGCGGCCGAGGCTCCCGAAGCCGGCCAGCTGCTCCATGGCCCGGACGAGCGACTCGTCGTCGTACACGATCTCCATCGCCCGCCCGCCCAGCACGTAGGACGGCCGCATCAGCACCGGGTAGCCGACCTTGGCGACGACCGCCCGCGCTGCCTCGAGGTCACCGGCCGTGCCACCGGCGGGCTGGGGGATCTCGAGGCGGGCGCACAGGGCGTTCCACTCCTCGCGGTCCTCGGCCCAGTCGATCGATTGCGGCGAGGTGCCGAGCACGAGGCCGGGCGGCAGCGCGCCCGACAGCTTCAGGGGGGTCTGGCCCCCGAGTCCCACGATCACGCCGACCAGGTCGCCGGCGGCCTGTTCCGCCTCGATCACGTTGAGCGCGTCCTCGAGGGTCAGCGGCTCGAAGTACAGGCGATCGGACGTGTCGTAGTCGGTGGACACGGTCTCGGGGTTGCAGTTCAGCATCACGGTCTCGTAGCCGGCGTCGGCCAGGGCGAAGCTCGCGTGCACACAGCAGTAGTCGAACTCGATGCCCTGCCCGATGCGGTTGGGCCCCGAGCCGAGGATCAGCACCTTGCGGCGCCCCGAGTGGACCACCTCGTCCTCGTCCTCGTAGGTGGAGTAGTGGTACGGGGTGGACGCCGCGAACTCCGCTGCGCAGGTGTCGACGGTCTTGAACGTCGGGCGCACGCCGAGCGCGACCCGCCGCTCCCGCACTGCGGCCTCCGGCACGCCCCAGAGCCAGCCCAGCTGCGCGTCGGAGAACCCGAGTCGCTTGGCGCGCCGCAGCCCGCGCGCCGTCGCCGCGTCGAACCCGACCTCCGCGAGGTGGGCCCGCTCCTCGACGATCGCGAGGAGCTGGTCGAGGAACCACGGGTCGACCTTGGTCCGGTCGGCGAGGACCTCGACCGAGATCCCGCGCCGGAGCGCCGCCTCGAGCTGGAAGGGCCGATCCGGGGTGCCGACCGCGGCCCGGGCGAGCAGCCCCTCGTCGTCGAGGTCGTCCAGCGCGGCCTCGCCGGGGTCGCAGTTGAGGCCGAAGCGCCCGTGCTCGAGCGAGCGAAGCGCCTTCTGGAGGGACTCGGGGAAGGTCCGCCCAATGGCCATGGCCTCCCCCACCGACTGCATCGAGGTGCCGAGCACGCCCGGTGCGTCGGGGAACTTCTCGAACGCCCAGCGGGGCACCTTCGTGACGACGTAGTCGATCGTCGGCTCGAAGCTCGCGGGGGTGGCCTTGGTGATGTCGTTGGGGATCTCGTCGAGCGTGTACCCGACCGCGAGCTTCGCCGCGATCTTGGCGATCGGGAACCCGGTCGCCTTCGAGGCGAGGGCCGACGAGCGCGACACCCGCGGGTTCATCTCGATGATCACCATCTCGCCGGTGGCCGGATCGAGGGCGAACTGCACGTTCGAGCCGCCGGTCTCGACACCGACGCGGCGGATGCACTGGAAGGCGGCATCGCGCATGAGCTGGTACTCGACGTCCGACAGGGTCTGCGCGGGTGCCACCGTGATGGAGTCGCCGGTGTGGACGCCCATCGGGTCGAGGTTCTCGATCGAGCAGATGACCACGCAGTTGTCGGCGCGGTCGCGCATGACCTCGAGCTCGTACTCCTTCCACCCTGCGATCGAGCGCTCGATCAGGATCTCCTCGATCGGGCTGGCGGCGAGTCCGTTCGCGGCGATGTGCTCGAACTCCTCGGGGGTGGTCGCGATGCCGGTCCCCTTGCCACCGAGGATGTACGCGGGCCGGATCACCACGGGCAGCCCGATCGAGCCGATCACCGAGCGGGCCTCGTCCATGCTGTGGGCCACCGCGGAAGGCGGCACCGCCAGGCCGATGCCCTGCATCGCCTCCTTGAACGCCTCACGGTCCTCCGCGGTGCGGATGGCCTCGGCGTTGGCGCCGATGAGCTCGGGCGTGCCGGGCTGCGCGACGGCGCCCCGCTCGACGAGCTGCATCGCGAGGTTGAGGGCCGTCTGCCCCCCGAGGGTGGGCAGCACGGCGTCCGGCTGCTCGCGATCGATGATCCGCAGCAGCACCTCGACGTCGAGGGGCTCGACGTAGGTGGCCTTGGCGAACTCCGGGTCCGTCATGATCGTGGCCGGGTTCGAGTTGGCGAGGATGACGTCGTAGCCCTCCTGCCCGAGCACCTTGCAGGCCTGCGTGCCGGAGTAGTCGAACTCGCAGGCCTGCCCGATCACTATGGGCCCCGCTCCGATGAGGAGGATCGACTGGAGGTCGTCTCGCCGCGGCATCAGGCCACACCCCGATCCGGCACGGGGAGCCCGGTGACGGCGAGCTCGCGGCGCTCGGTGACGCCGAGCCGCACGGCGAACTCCTCGAACAGGTACGCGCTGTCGTGGGGACCCGGGCCCGCCTCCGGGTGGTGCTGCACGCTCACCGCGTCGGCGTCGAGGACCCGGAGCCCCTCGCACACGCCGTCGTTGAGGTTCACGTGGGTCATCTCGACCCGGCCGGCCAGCGAGTCGACGTCGACCGCGAAGTTGTGGTTCTGGCTCGTGATCTCGACGCGGCCGGTGGCGAGGTTGCGGACGGGGTGGTTGCCGCCGTGGTGGCCGAACGGGAGCTTCACCGTGGCGCCGCCGAGCGCCCGCCCGAGGAGCTGATGGCCGAGGCAGATGCCGAAGACGGGCACGGCGCCCAGCAGCTCGGCGATCGCCGCACTCGCGTACGGCACCGCGGCGGGGTCGCCCGGGCCGTTCGACAGGAACACGCCGGCGGGGTCGCGCGCCAGCACGTCGGCCGCGGACGTGGCCGCGGACACCACCTCCACGTCGACCCACGACGACAGGTGCCGCAGGATCGTGTGCTTGATGCCGAAGTCGTACGCGACCACCAGCGGGCGGCTGCCGTCGCCGAGTCGGTACGGCTCGCTCGTCGTCACCTGGGCGACGAGGTCGACGCCGTCGGTGCCGGGCTCGGCCGCGGCCGCGGCGAGCAGGACGGACTCGTCGACGAGGTCGAGCGGACCGAAGGCACCGGGGATGGCGCCCACGTCGCGGATGCGCCGGGTGAGCTTGCGGGTGTCCACACCCGCGATGCCCGGGATCCCGTACGCGCGCAGCTGCGCGTCGAGGTCGGCCTCGCTGCGCCAGCTGGAGCGCCGGCGGGCGAGGTCGCGGACGACCACGCCGCGGCAGAAGGGCCGCCGGGCCTCGAAGTCCGCGAGGCTCACCCCGTAGTTCCCGATGTGCGGGTAGGTGAAGGTGATGATCTGCCCGGCGTACGACGGGTCGGTGATCACCTCCTGGTAGCCGGCGAGGACGGTGTTGAAGACCACCTCGCCGCTGGCCGGGCCGCGAGGGTCGGCGCCGATGGCCTCGCCCTCGAAGGTCGTGCCGTCGGCCAGCACCAGGAGCGCGTCGCGCACCGTCACCGGGCCCTCCAACGTGTTTGCATGATCATGCAGTTTAGTGCATGATTCGTCACCGGAGCGCCTCGCCCTCGAGCACGACCGGCTCGCCCCAGAGGAAGGTGTGCCGCACGCGCCCACGCAGCTCCCGGCCGGCGTACGGCGTGTTCCGGCTGCGGCTGGCCAGTCGGGCGGGGTCGACGACCCAGGTCGCCTCCGGATCGATGACAACGAGGTTGGCCGGCCGTCCGGCCTCGACCGGTCCACCGTGCTCCGCCTCGATCCCGAGCACCCGGGCCGGGCGCCACGACAGGAGGGCGAGCACCTCGATCAGGGGCAGGTCGAGCTCGGTCAGGGCGAGCCCGAGCGCGGTCTCGAGCCCCAGCATCCCCGGCGGCGCCTGGTCGAACGGCGCCTCCTTGGCCTCCTGCGTGTGGGGGGCGTGGTCGGTGGCGATGCAGTCGACCGAGCCGTCGGCCAGGCCCGCGCGCACCGCGGCTACGTCGGCATCGGTCCGCAGCGGCGGGTTCACCTTGAACACGGGGTCGTAGGACGCGCACTGGGCGTGGGTCAGGGTGAAGTGGTGGGGCGTGACCTCGCAGCTGACCGGGAGGCCGGCCGCCTTGGCCGCCGCCACCATCGCGATCGACCCCGCCGTGGACAGGTGCTGGAAGTGGACGCGGGAGCCGGTCAGCCGGGCCAGCGCGACGTCGCGCATCACCATGAGCTCCTCGGCCTCGGCCGGCTGCCCGGGGATCCCGAGCCGGGACGACCAGGCCCCTTCGTGCATGTGGCCACCCGCGGCCAGCACCGGGTCCTCGCAGTGCTGGGCGAGCACCACCGGCACCCCGCCCACGCGGAGGCCGCCGGCGTACTCGAGGGCCCGCCGCATGAGGCGCGTGTCGGCCACCCCGGCGCCGTCGTCGGTGAAGAACCGCACGCCGAGGTCGGCCATCTCCCCGAGGGGCGCGAGCTGCTCGCCGGCCCGGCCCACCGTGATGGCCCCGGACGTGTGCACGTCGCACGGCGCCTTGCGCCCGAGCTCGAGCACCTCGCGCACGATGCCGGCGTGGTCGATCGCCGGGATCGTGTTGGGCATGGCCAGGATGCACGTGTAGCCGCCGAGGGCGGCGGCCCGGGCGCCCGTCTCGATCGTCTCGGCCTCCTCCTGACCGGGCTGGCGCAGGTGGCTGTGCAGGTCCACCAGGCCCGGGGCCACGACGCACCCGCCGACGTCGAGCGTCGCGTCGCCGGACAGGTCGGGACCCACCGCGGCGATGCGGTCGCCGTCGAGCAGCACGTCGGCGAGCCGCTCCCCCGACTCGTCGACGACCCGGCCACCGCGCAGCACGGTGGTCATGTGCCGTCCTCCGCCACCAGCGCGCTCTCCTCGGTGAGGATGCGGTCGACCCCCGAGCCGAGCAGCAGGTAGAGCACGGCCATCCGGGTGGCTACGCCGTTCCGGACCTGGTCGATGATCACCGACCGCGGGAGGTCGGCCACCTCGGCGCTCACCTCGACGCCGCGGTTCATCGGCCCGGGGTGCATCACGAGGGCGTCCTCGCGCATGGCGTCGACCCGCCGGGCGGTGAGCCCGAAGCGGGCCGTGTACTCGCGCAGCGACGGCACGAGGTGCTCGGTCATGCGCTCCCGCTGCATCCGCAGGAGGTAGACGACGTCGAGGTCGCCCAGCACCTCGTCGAGGTCGTTGTGGACCCGGACGGGCCACCCCTCGAGGTCGGGCGGGAGCAGCGTGGGCGGGGCCACAAGGGCCACCTCGGCGCCGAGCGCGGTGAACGCGAGGACGTCGGACCGGGCGACGCGGCTGTGCTTGACGTCGCCGACGATCCCGATGCGGAGGCCCTCGAGGGTCTTGCGGTGCTGGCGGATCGTGTAGCAGTCGAGCAGCGCCTGCGTGGGGTGCTCGTGCCACCCGTCCCCCGCGTTGACCACGGCCACGCGGTCCTCCAGCCACCGGGCCACCTGCCAGGGGACCCCGGCGGAGCCGTGGCGGACGACGATCGCGTCGACGCCCATCGCCTCGATCGTGAGGACGGTGTCGCGGAGCGACTCGCCCTTGCTGACCGACGAGGAGCCGACGCTGAAGGTCATCGTGTCGGCGGACAGGCGCTTGGCCGCCTGCTCGAAGCTGAGGCGGGTGCGGGTCGAGTCCTCGTAGAAGAGCCACACGACGTTCTTGCCCCGCAGGGCCGGCACCTTCGGGATCGGCCGCTCGCTCACCTCCACGAAGGCGTCGGTGAGGCGCATGAGCTGGTGCAGGTCGTCGACGGTGAGGTCGGCGACCGACAGCAGGTGGCGGGCCATCACCTGCCGTCCTTCACGAGCTCGCCGAGGTCAACGCCCGACGGGCTGACGTTGACCATCTCGTCGCGGCGGGTGGGGAGGTTCTTCCCCACGAAGTCGGGCCGGATCGGGAGCTCGCGGTGGCCGCGGTCGATCATCACCGCCAGCTGGACGGCCCGCACCCGGCCGAAGGCGTTCAGCGCGTCGAGGGCGGCGCGGATGGTGCGCCCGGTGAAGAGCACGTCGTCGACGAGCACCACGATGGCGCCGTCGAGGTCGACCGGGATCTCCGTGACGGCCTCCGGGAGCACCGGGCGGATGCCGATGTCGTCGCGGTAGAGAGCCACGTCGAGGGTGCCAACCGGCGGCACCGTGCCGTCGATCTCCCCCAGGGCGTCGGCGAACGCGTGCGCCAGGGCCACGCCGCCGGTCTGCAGCCCGATGAGGACGAGGCTCTCGAGGCCGTGGTTGCGCTCGACGATCTCGTGGCTCATCCGCCAGATGGCACGGCGGACGTCATCGGCGTCCATGACCTGCGACCGGGCAACGAAAACGCCCCCGTACGGGGGCGTCGAGCGGCGTTCGCGTTCGGCCAAGCCGGCTTCCTTCCTGTCCGTGCGAGCCTCACGGGACCCGCTTCACGGTCAGGCAGGCAGGGTACCACCTCGGTCGGCGACCGAGAACCGCCAGATGCGGGTGCCGTCGGCCGCTGGGCTCCGCTCCACGAACCGGGCCGCCTCGGCCACGGCGCTGGCACCCGGGTTGTCGGGGTGGCACCGGGCGACCAGCGCGGCGACCAGGTCGGTGCCGAC
Source organism: uncultured Microthrixaceae bacterium (assembly GCA_963806205.1). Lineage (GTDB taxonomy): Bacteria > Actinomycetota > Acidimicrobiia > Acidimicrobiales > VFJN01 > VFJN01. The sequence continues at coordinate 1,853,572 of CAWDXF010000002.1, read as the reverse complement.
CGCCCAGTCCGCCATCAGCCGCACGGCCCGCACGGCGTAGCGCCGGCGCCGGTGGTCCGCCCCGATCCACCAGCCGATCTCCGCCCGCGCTGCCGGGGCGTCGAACGCGCTCAGGCCCACCTCGCCGACCACCTCGCCGCCGACGTCGATGACGAGGTCGAGCGACACCCGGCGGGCGCGGCGCGCCTCGTCGCCCTCGATCCACCGACGGGCGGCGGCCTCGTCGCAGTTCGCGGGCACGCTCGTCCAGCGGGCCACCTCGGGGTCACCCCACGCCGCGACCAGCGCGGGCGCCTCGTCGGCCGACCACGGGCGCAGCCGCAGCACGCCCTCGGACAGCGGCGGGTCCGGGAGCAGGATGCTCACGGCAGGAGCCCCAGCTCGTCGAACAGCTCGCGCAGCGCGTCCCGGTCGGTGAACACCTCCGCGCGCACCCCGTAGGCGCGCGCTGCCTCGACGTGCCCCACGGTGTCGTCGACGAACAGGCAGCGCTCCAGCGGCACGCCGATCGCGTCCGCCGCCGCCGCGAACGCGGCGTGCGCCGGCTTGGCGTGCCCGATGTCGGCCGAGCCGACCACGGCGTCGAACGCGCCGGCGATGCCCGACCGATCCAGGTCGGCGGCCAGCTGTGTCGACGCGTTGGAGAGCAGCGCGACCGGCACGCGCTCCCGCACCGCGGCCACCAGATCGATCACCGACAGGTCCACCTCCCACCCCGAGGTCGCGAGGACGTCTCCGGCGGCGGCCGGATCGACGCCGTGCGCCGCGGCGACCGTCGCACCGATCTCGGCACACCACGCCGCGAACGGCAGGCGCCCGTCCATCACCCGGGCCAGGCGGTCCTCCTCGAAGGCGACCGCCGCCAGCGTCCCGGCCGGCAGGCCGAGCGCCACCTCGGCCGCGGGCAGGTGCTGGGGGTCCCAGTGCCGGATCACCCCGTCGAGGTCGATGATCACGCCGTCCACCACCGGCTCCGCGCGCGAACCCGTCGACCTTTGTTGCCGTTCCTGCGGACGAAGGTCGACGGGTTCGTGAGGGACCGGGGCGTCGGGGCGGAGCTCCTGGGCCATCCGGGCCAGCAGGCCGTTCACGAACCGGCCGGAGCCGTCGGTGGAGAAGCGCGAGGCCAGGTCGACCGTCTCGGACAGCACGACCGCGGTCGGCACGTCCGCACGGGCCAGCAGCTCGGCGGAGCCCATCCGCAGCGCGGCCCGGTCCAGTGCGGGCATGCGGCCGAGCGACCACCCCTCCGCGAAGCGCTCCAGCAGCTCGTCGATCCGGGCGCGGTGCTCGTCCACCGCCAGCACCAGCTCGGTCGTGAGGTCGTCGGGCGGGACCGGGAGCTCCGCGAGCACCGCGGCGCCGTCCACGGCCTTGGCCTCGGCCTCGTACAGCAGGCCGAGGGCCCGCTCCCGCGCCGCCCGCCGCTCGGCGGCCAGCCCGGCCATCAGGCGCGGGTGATGTACTCGGCCGAGCGCGTGTCGACCTTGATGCGGTCACCGGGGTTGACGAACAGGGGGACCTGCACGACCAGCCCCGTCTCGAGGGTGGCCGGCTTGCGGGCACCGGACACGCGGTCGCCCTGGACCCCCGGCTCGGTGTCGGCCACCGCCAGCTCCACGGCCGCGGGCAGGTCCGAGCCGACGATCTCGTCGCCGAACATCTGCAGCACGAGCGTGGAGCCGTCGATGATGTAGCTGGCCGCGTCGCCGAGGGCGGTGGGCGCCACGTGGAGCTGGTCGTAGCTCGTGTTGTCCATGAACACGAGGTCGCTGCCGTCCCGGTAGAGGAACTGCATCTCGCGCTTGTCGATGATCGCCTGCTCGAGCTTCTCGTCGGCCCGGAAGGTGCGGTCGACCTGAGAGCCGTTGCGCATGTTCCGCAGCGTGGTGCGCACGAACGCGCCGCCCTTGCCGGGCTTCACGTGCTGGAAGTCGACGACCTGGAAGAGCCCGTCGGACAGGGCGAGCGACATCCCTCGCTTCAGATCGTTGGTGGAGACGGCGGCCATCGGTTCCTCGGGTCAGTGCTTCGGGGCGTGCGTCAGGGTACGACGCCCGGCCGCCGTGACCACAACCGTGTCCTCGATCCGCACGCCGCCGTGCCCGGGGAGGTACACACCGGGCTCGACCGTGACGACGTGGCCCGCGGCCAGGGTCGCGTCGGCCGTCGAGGACACCCGGGGGTCCTCGTGGATGTCGAGCCCGACCCCGTGCCCGGTGCCGTGCACGAACGCCTCCCCCCAGCCGGCGGCGTCGATGACGGCCCGGCAGGCCTCGTCGACGGCCCGCGCCGGCACCCCGGGTGCCACCGCGGCCACGCCGGCGGCCTGGGCCTCGGCCACCACCTCGACCATGCGCCGCTGCTCCGGCTCCAGCGCCGCGGGCCCGCCGACGGCGATCGTGCGGGTCATGTCCGAGTGGTAGCCGTCGACGAGCGCCCCGAAGTCGATGACGACCAGGTCGCCACGCTCGATCGTGCGACCCGTCGGCGTGTGGTGGGGGCGCGATCCGTTCGGGCCCGAGGCGACGATGGTCTCGAAGGAGATGTCGTCCGCACCCAGGTCCCGCATGCGGTCGTCGAGGGCCCGCGCGAAGGCTGCCTCCGTCGGCCCGTCGGCCAGTCCCGGCGCCACCTCGGCCAGCGCCGCGTCGGCGATGGCGCACGCCGCCTCGATGCGGGCGACCTCACCCTCGTCCTTCTTGGCGCGGAGCGCCTCCACGAGCCCGGAGGTCGGCACCAGGGTGGCGCCCGGGAACCACGACTCGGCGTAGCGCCGCTGGTCGGCCCAGCTCACGTGGTCGGCCTCCAGACCGATGCGGCTCACTCCGCCGAGCAGTGCCGTCACGGTCTCGCGCTGGTGGGTGACGGTGCGCCCCACCTGGACCTCGACGTCCACCCCGGCCGCCGCGAGCTCGCCGGTCGCCTGCTCCTCGTAGCGACCGTCGGTGACGAGCACCGCGCGGCCGTCGGCGCCGAGCACGACCATCCCAGCCGAGCCGGTGAAGCCGGTCAGGTAGCGCACGTTGGTGAGGTGCGTGACGAGCGCCGCGTCGCAACCCCCACCCGCGTCGGCCAGCGCCGCCCGCGCGCCGGCCAGCCGTGGGGTCCGATCCATCGACGGCAGTGCGCCGACGCGGGAGCCGGGGTCGCTCACGCGAGCAGCCGGGCCACGGCGGCGACCGCCACGGGGTAGCCGTGCCCACCCAGGCCGGCGATGGTGGCGTTCGCGACCGGGGCGACCACCGACGTGCGGCGCCAGCTCTCCCGGGCCGCGGGGTTCGACAGGTGCAGCTCCACCACCGGCCCGTCGAACGCGGCCAGCGCGTCGTGGAGGGACCAGGCGTAGTGCGTGAAGGCGCCCGGGTTGATCACGATGGCCGCACAGCGGCCCCGCGCCCCGTGGATGGCGTCGACGAGCACGCCCTCGTGGTTGGACTGGACGTGCTCGAGGTCGAGGTCGTGGGCGGCCGCGGCCATGGTGGCGCTGGCGACGTGGTCGTCGAGCGTCTCGGTCCCGTACACCTCGGGCTCGCGGTCGCCGAGGAGGTTGAGGTTGGGCCCCGACAGCAGGAGCAGGATCCGGCGGGCCTGGCTCATGTGACTGCCTCCAGTGCGGCGACGGCGTCGGCATCGTCCACGGTGCGCACGAGCTCGACCCCGTTGGGGCCGTCGAGCACGAAGCTCAGCCCACTGACGGCCTTCTTGTCGCGCCGCATGAGCGCGAGCAGCTCGGTGGCGTCGGAGCCCGCCGGCAGCGCGGTGGGCAGGCCGTAGGACTGCACGACCTCCCGGTGCTGCGCGACGCGCCGATCGTCGATCCGACCCAGGGACCGCGCCAGCTCCGCGGCGTACACCAGGCCGATGGCCACGGCCTCGCCGTGCCGCAGGTCGTAGTGACCGGCCGTCTCGAGCGCGTGGCCGAGCGTGTGGCCGTAGTTGAGGACGGCGCGGCCACGCGTGTTGGCGGGGTCCTCGCGCTCGTCGCCCGCGATCACGTCGGCCTTGATCCGCACGGCCGCGGCCACCCGGGCCTCGAGGTCGAGGCCCAGCAGGTCGAGACCCGTGAGGAAGTGGTACTTGGCCAGCTCCCCCTGGCCCGACCGCAGCTCCCGCTCCGGGAGCGTGGCCAGAGCGTCGAGGTCGCACACCACCGCGGCGGGCTGCCAGAACGCGCCCACGAGGTTCTTGCCCTCCGGCAGGTTGACGCCGGTCTTGCCGCCGATGGCCGCGTCGACCATCCCGAGCAGGGTGGTCGGGACGTGCACCACGGCCACGCCGCGGTGGTAGCTGGCGGCTGCGAAGCCGACCGTGTCGGTCACCACGCCGCCTCCCACCGCCACCACCGCATCGGTGCGGGTGAGCCCCCACGCCGCCCACGCCCGGCAGAGCTCCTCCACGGTGCTCAGCGCCTTGGCCTGCTCGCCGCTGCCGATCTCGAACCGCCGGTGCTCGCGCCCGGGGTCGACGTCGAGCTCGATCCCGGGCTGGCTGACCACCGCCACGCGCTGCGCGGTGCCGGGAACCAGCTCGGCCAGACCGGCCCGCACACCCGAGCCGACCACGACCGGGTACGGCCCCCCGGGCGCGTGGACCTCGACGGTGATCACGGTGCCGCCCCCGTGAGCAGCGTCACGATCTCCTCGGCCAGCGCGTCCTTCGGGCGGTCCTCGGTGCGATGGAAGGGCACCACGTCCACGACGAGGTCGGCCACCTCCGCGTAGAGGGGGCGGCGGGCGTCGTCGAGCCGCTCGAGGACCTGCCGAGGGGGTTCGTCGCCGGCCAGGAGCGGGCGGTGCGCCTTCTGCTCGATCCGGCTCGCGAGGAACGCCGGCGCGGCGTCGAGCCAGACGACGGTGACGTCGTCGCCCCGCAACCGGTCGCGGGCCTCGGGCCGGACCACGATCCCGCCTCCGGCCGCGATCACGGAGGGATCCGGTCGGTCCAGCAGGTCGCGCAGCACCGTGAGCTCCAAGGCGCGGAAGGCCTCCTCGCCGTCCTCCGCGAAGATCGCCGCGATCGACCGGCCGGTGCGCTCCTCGAGCGCCTCGTCGGCGTCCACGAAGTCGCGCGCGAGCAGCTTGGCCACGCGCCGACCGACGGTCGTCTTGCCGGAGCCCATCAGACCCACGAGCACCACGGGCCCGGGCACCTCAGGCCAGCGTCGCGACGAACGCGTCGCGGTTGCGGCGGAGCTCCTCGACCGAGTCGCCCCCGAACTTGCGGGTGGCTTCGTCGGCGAGCACGAGCGCGACCATGGTCTCGGCCACCACGCCCATCGCGGGCACGGCGGTCACGTCGGTGCGCTCCTTGAACGACACCGCCTCCTCCTTGGTGGCCGTGTCGACGGTCTTGAGCGTCGGTCGGTTGAGCGTGGCCAGCGGCTTCATGGCCGCCCGCACCACGAGCAGCTCGCCGGTGGAGATGCCCCCCTCGATGCCGCCCGCGAGGGCGGACTCACGCCGGTAGGCGCCCGACTCGGCGTCCCACGAGATCGGGTCGTGGGCCTCGCTCCCCCGGCGACCCGCCACCTCGAACCCGTCGCCGACCTCGACGCCCTTCACGGCCTGGATCGACATCAGCGCCCGCGCGAGCAGCGCGTCGAGCTTGCGGTCCCAGTGCACGTGGCTGCCCAGCCCGACGGGCACCCCGTACCCGAGCACCTCGATCACCCCGCCGAGGCTGTCGCCGTCCTTCCCCGCCGCCTTGACCTCGGCGACCATCGCCTCCTCGGCCGCCGCGTCGAAGCAGCGCACCGGGGAGCCGTCGATGCGGGCGAGGTCGGCCGGCCCGGGGCGGGCCGCTGCCTTGGAGTGGGCGCTCCCCATCTGCACGACATGGCTGAGGAGCTCGACGTCGACCTCGGCGAGGAGCGCCTTCGCCAGCGTGCCCGCCGCCACCCGGGCCGCCGTCTCCCGGGCGGACGCGCGCTCCAGCACGTCGCGCGCGTCGGTGAAGCCGTACTTCTGCATGCCGGCGAGGTCCGCGTGCCCGGGCCGGACCTGGGTGAGGGGCGCGCTGGTGGGGCCGTCCTCGGCCCGCACCGACATCTCCTGCTGCCACTTCGACGGGTCGCGCTCCCACTCGCTGTTCGCCACCTGGATGGCCACCGGCGAGCCGAGCGTGCGACCGTGGCGCACACCGCCGACGATCGTGACCTCGTCCTGCTCGAACTTCATGCGCGGCCCGCGCCCGAAGCCGAGGCGCCGGCGGGCGAGCTCGTCCTGCACGGCCTCGACCGCGATCGGGAGCCCGGCCGGGAGGCCTTCGACGATCACGACGAGGGCCCGGCCGTGCGACTCACCCGCTGTCAGGAACCGGAGCATCGGGACAACGGTACCGGGCGGTCCTTCGCCGCCCTGTAACCGTTACAGGGCGCAGCCGGCTTCAGAGATACAGATGCTCGAACAATCCCCAGCCGGTCTGGCCGCCGCTGGTGAAGCGGGCCACCGAGTCGACGATGCCGAACATGGCGCCGCGCCCCTCGGCGGTCGAGAGGTCCCAGACCTTGCCCTGCACCACCAGGTCGCCCTGGTAGGCGCCGTGCTTCCAGCCGTCGCCGTCGAACCCGTAGCCGGTGCCCACGCCGATGTGCACGGGCAGCACGGGCTCGACCTCGACGGTCACGTCGCCGAGGTGGAGCGTCCCCTTCTCGACGAGGCCGAGCAGGCCCGGACCCGCGGCGTCCCAGGTGAGGTCGTGGTCGGGACGGCCGAGGTGGTCGACCCGGCCGTCGGGCCAGAGGCGCACCGCCTCCTCGAGCACGCGGCTGCCGTCGCCGCGCTCCTGGCAGATGAAGACCAGCGCGTGGTCCTCCATCCGGAACGGCGCGTACAGCCAGCGGAACGGCGCGGCCTCCTTCGCGGCGAGGTTGCCGGGTGCTTCGGCCTCCCCCACCGGTCGGATGCCCCAGGAGCGGTCGCGGCTGCCCCACCAATGGTCGGGCGTCACCTCGATGCGATCACCGTCCACCTCCATCCACCCGCTCCAGGACCCGAGCTGCGCGAGGCGGCAGGCGTCCAGGAACGCGCGTCCGTTGGCGTTGCGGTCGACGTGGGCCGGTTCCTGGAACGCGGGCACCCACCCCTCCCACGTGAGGTCGTAGGACAGGCCGTGCTCGGGCGCGGCGAGCACGCAGCGGAGCGTCTTGAGGCCCTCGATGACCTCGACGCGGAACGGGCCCACCGAGGTGTCCATGCGGTCGAGCCCGAGCTCGCGCGAGGCGCGCACGACGCGGTGCTCGTCGCCTCGCCGCACGAGGGCGAACGCGTCGGTGACCCCGAGGTTCGGGTACTGCCCCATGCCGAGGATCAGGAACAGCTCCTCGGAGCACGGGTGGCAGTTGAAGTAGTAGCGGTCGTAGAAGTTGCGGTCGCTCGTGCCGGGCTGGCGGATCGGCTGGGCCACCTGGTGGATCGGGAGGTCGTCGAGCGGCGAGAGCATGGGCACCTCGTGGGTCAGGCCCGCTCGTCGAGCAGGCGGCGCAGCAGCTGGCTGCCGGACTGGTCGTAGGCCTGCTCCGCCCCGCCGGGGAACACGCCGCTGGCGTCGAGGAGCGTCATCACGCGCGTCATGATCGACGCGAAGCGGGTGGCGCCGAGGAGCTCGTACCAGTCGAGGTGCTCGGCCGAGCGGCCGCTCGCCTTCTCCCACCGCGCGATCGACGCGGCACGGTCAGGGAGGCCCTCGAGCCGGGGCTGGTCGAACGCCTCGTGCTGGTGCCGGTCGAGGAGCAGGTACCACGCGAGGTCCTGGACGGGGTCGCCCGCGGTGACCATCTCCCAGTCGAGCACGGCGGCCACCGAGCAGTCGTCGGCGAAGATCATGTTGCCGATGCGGGAGTCGCCCCAGCACAAGGCGGGTTGATCGGTGGGCCGCGGCGCGGTGGCCTCGAGGAGCGCGAACGCCTCCTCGACCACCGGGTAGGGCCCGCTTGCGGCGAAGCGCCGGTACTCGTGGTCCAGCACGAGCTGCTCCTCGGGCGTGCGCGCCGTGATCGACTCCAGGCCGATCCCCACGCGGTCGAGCCGATGGATGGCGCCCATCGTGTCGAGGCCGCTGAGCCACACCCGCTCGCGCTCGGCGAGGCTCAGCTCGAAGATCCAGCCCTCCGCGTGGTAGCTCGCGCTGTCGGGCGGCACCTTGCCCTCGACGCGGGGCATGGCCACGAAGCGGTCGCCGAGGACGTCGGTGTCCTCCTCGAACCAGAGGACCTCTGGCACGGGGACGCTGCCCTCACGGCCCAGGGCACGGAGCACCGCCACCTGGGTGTCGAACTCGGTGCTCGGGAAGACGGTGTGCCCGCTCGGCTCGACGCGGATCACCAGGCCGTGGGTCTGCGGACCCTCGCCGGTGTCCCAGGTGGCGTCGAACAGGAGGGTCTCGTTGGAGAAGCCGGACAGGCCCGGGATCTCCACCGGGCCGACGTCCACGTCCGCCGCGCCGGTCTGCCGCGCCAACCACGCCGCCAGCGCCGCCCGCAGGGCGGCCGGATCACGATCCTTGGAGACGGCCACTGGAACGCGTTCTACCAGATCGGGCTCGAGCCGGCTCGGGCGGTCCTGCGCTCAGGGCAGCCAGACGAGCACCAGCACGCACCCGGCGGCAAGCGCCGGGCCGAACGGGAACTCGCCGCGCCGCCGGGTGACGCTGGCGTGCACGAGGCCGAACACCACCCCGAGGAAGCACCCGAGGACCATCGCGTAGAGCACGAGCCGCACCGGGCCCGTGACCTCTGCGTCGGGCTCCCACCCCACCCAGCCCAGGAAGAGGCCCATGAGCAGCGCGAGCTTCACGTCCCCGAAGCCCATCCCCCGCGGGTAGGCGAGGTGGGGCACGAGCAGGAGCACGAAGTACCCGACCGCGCCGACGAGCGCGCCCCGCAGCGACTCGGGCAGGTCGTGGTCGAGGGAGACGGCCACGACGACCGGCACCGACACCGCGAGCGCCGGGAAGGTGATCCGGTCCGGGATGCGCAGGTGCTCGAGGTCGACGAACGACAGGGCGACGAGCGCAGCCCCGAGCACCAGCACGGGGAGCACCACCGTGGAGGTCCCGTACCGGGCGCCGAGCAGTCCGAACACCACCGCGGTGGTGAGCTCGACGGCCCGCCACCTCCGCGGCACGTCGGCGCCGCCCAGGAGGCCGGGGTGCACCGGGACGCCGAGCCAGGTCCGCGGCGGCCGCGGGTCGCCGTGGACCCTGGCCCGCAGCGGGGTGCGGTCGGGCACCCGCTCGACCACGACGTTGAGGAAGGAGCCGACGGGCACCCCGGCCGCCGCGGCCAGGAGGCCGGCGGCGCCGTTCACCCGGCGCCTCGCGCCACGAGGGCGCGGCGCGCGCCCGTGGCCATCGCCTCGAGCGGCGGGGCTTCACCGGTCCAGAGCTCGAACGCCCGTCCGGCCTGGTGCACGAGCATCCCGAGGCCGCCCACGGCGCGCGCGCCCGCGGCGGCTGCCGCGGCGAGGAGCGGCGTCTGCGCCGGGTGGTACACGAGGTCCACGACGACCTGGCCCGAGCCGAGAAGAGCCGTCTCGACCGGCAGGCCACCGTCGTCGCCCATCCCGACCGACGTGGCGTTGACCACGAGGTCCGCGCCCGCGACCTGCTCGGCCTCGCCGACCGCGCCGACCGGGCCGGCCAACGCGGCCGCGGCGATGGCCCGGTCCCGCGTCCGGTTCACCACGACCACGGCCGCCGCGCCCGCCTCTCCCAGCGCGTGGGCGACCGCGCGGCCGGCGCCGCCCGCGCCCAGGATCGCGCAGCGCCAGCCCGCCACGTCGATGCCCTCGTCGAGCCGGAGGCTGTCGAGCAGCCCGCCGCCGTCGGTGTTGTGCCCCAGCAACCGCTCGCCGCGGCGGACCACGCAGTTCACCGCGCCGAGCGCCTCGGCCACGCCGTCCAGCTCGTCGAGCGCCGACAGCACCGCCGCCTTGTGGGGCATCGTCACCGACACGCCCTCGAGGCCCAGCGCCCGCACCCCCGCCATGGCGCTCGGGGCCGCGCCGTCCGCCACGTCGAAGGCCAGGAAGGCCCAGTCGAGCCCGCACGCGTCGAACGCGGCCTGGAAGATGGCCGGCGACAGCGAGTGGCGGATCGGCGTGCCGATCACCCCGACCGCCCGCGTCGCCGCCGTCGTCATCGCACCCGCGCCGTGCTCATCCGCAGCCGAGGCCCGCGTCCTCGCACCGCTGCTTGGCGGCGAGGAACTCGCGGTCGCTGTCGGTGAAGAAGTGGTGGCCGGTGTCGTCCGCCAGGACGTAGTAGATCCACGGGCCGTCGGCGGGGTCGAGCGCCGCTTCGATGCTCGCCCGGCCCGGCGAGGCGATCGGCGTGGGCGGGAGGCCCCGGTTGCGCCGGGTGTTGTACGGCGAGTCGCTGGTGAAGTCGATGGCACCGCGGTTGCGGCCCTCGAGCTCCGCCTCGTACCGGGACGTGGCGTCGATGCCCAGGGCGATCCCCTGGCGCAGCCGGTTGTAGATGACGCGGGCCACCTTCGGCCGCTCCTCCGGGACCTTCGTCTCTTCCTCGATCAGCGACGCGACGATCAGGATCTCGTAGGGCGTGAGGTTGAACCGCTCCTGGGCCGACTCGACCTCGAGGCCGGCCATCGTGGCGTCGAGCTCGGCCACCATCTGCTGGAGGATCGCCCGGGCGGTGGCCTCCGGGTCGACCGAGTAGGTCTCCGGGAACAGGATCCCCTCGTTCGACGACCGGTCGGCGGGTTGGTAGGCGGAGCGGACCTGGCCGCTGTCCATCAGCTGCCGCAGCTCCGCCGCGTCGAGGCCCAGGCCCTTCTCGGGGTCGGCCAGCCGGTCGATCGTCTCGGCCAGGGTGAGCCCCTCGGGCATCGTGTAGCGACGCTCCTCCGGTGGCAGCGGGCCGTCGCCGAGGATGTCGACCACATCGCCCATCGAGCTGTCGGGGGCGAGCTGGTAGTCACCGGCCTGGAACGGGCCGCCCCCGCTGATGCGCAGGTACCAGTCCCACACGAAGGCGCTGGAGATGATCCCCTCGCGCTCGAGGAGGTCGCCGATGGCCGACGAGCTCGCACCCTCGGGCACGGTGACCGTGCGCACCTCACCGGGTGATCCCGGGGGGTCGATCTGGCGCTGCACCCAGACGCCACAGGCGCCGAGCAGCACGAGGAGCGTGATCACCACCCCGAGGAGGACGCGCGGCCGCCGGCCGCGGCGCCTCCCGCGCCCGCCGTCGTCGCCGTAGGGATCGTGGTCGTAGCCGTCGTCGTAGGACTCGCCCAGGTGGTCCTCGAGCTCGTAGGGCCGATCGCTCATGTGGTGGGTTCCTCGGAGGGGTGGAGTCGGCGATGGTCCAGCCAGGCTTGCAGCATCACCGCTGCGGCCACCTTGTCGACCACCTTGCGGCGGGCAGGGGTGCGCAGGTCCATCGCCTGCAGGTCTCGTTCGGCGGTCACGGTGGTGAGGCGCTCGTCCCAGGTGGCCACGGGCAGGCCGGTGGCGCGGCCGAGGTGCTCGGCCTCCGCCAACGCCGCCTCGGCGGCAGGGCCGACCGTGCCGTCCAGGGACAGGGGCAGCCCGACCACCAGCTGGTCGGCCTCGGCCTCGGCAGCCAGCTCGGCTATGCGCCGGTGGTCGCGGGCCCGGTCCCCCGAGCGCAGCACGACCTCGTAGGGCGTCGCGACGGTGCCCGCGCTGTCGGCGAGGGCCACGCCGATGCGCTTCGAACCGAGGTCGATGCCGAGCGCCCTCACGATGCCGAGGGGAGGCCGACCGCGCCGCGGACGGTGTCGAGGGCGGCATCGAGGCCGTCGGCGTCCTTGCCGCCGGCCACCGCCAGCAGCGGATCCTTGCCCCCGCCCCCCTTGATGTGCGCCTTCGCCCCGTCGAGGAGCTGCGACGCGTGGAACCCGCTGTCGGCCGTCACTGCCGCCACCAGCGCCGCGCCGCCACCGTCGGGTGCCGTGCCCAGCACGACCGCCTTGAGGCCCTGGTCCCGGAGGGCCACGGCCAGATCGCGCAGCGAGTCGCGCTCGACGCCGTCCACGCGCTCCACGAGCACCCCGTCGACGGCCATGGCCGCGAGGGTCGTGGCCTGCCCGCCGGCGGCCTGGCGCTTGAGCGCCTTCACCTCGTCCCGCAGCAGCTTGATCTCGTCGACCCGCTTGCGGGCGCCGTCGACCACCTCGCCGAGGGACACGTTGAGCACGGAGGCCACGTCGGCCAGGACCTGCTCCTCCGCCCGGAGGCGCTCGATCGGTCCGGTGCCGGTGACCGCCTCGATGCGGCGCAGGTTCGCGCCGATGGAGGACTCCGACACGATCTTCACCGGACCGATGTCCCCGAGCGCCCGCACGTGGGTGCCGCCGCACAGCTCGATCGAGTGACGCCCGGCCTCGAGCACCCGCACGATGTCGCCGTACTTGTCGCCGAAGAAGGCGATCGCGCCGAGCGAGGTGGCCTCGGCCTTCGTCGTCTCGTAGTGGCGCACGGACGCGTTGTCCAGGATCTCCGCGTTGGCGAGGTCCTCGATCTCGCGGATCTGCTCCGCGGTGAGCGCGTCCGCCGGGCCGAAGTCGAACCGGAGCCGGTCGGCGTCGACCAGGGAGCCCTGCTGCTGGACGCTGTCGCCCAGGACCGTTCGCAGCGCCCAGTGGAGGACGTGCGTTCCCGTGTGGTTGCGGCGGATCGCGTCGCGACGGGCCACGTCGATCGCCGCGGTGGCCTCCTGGCCGGGCTCGAGGGTGCCCTCGACCACGCGCACATGGTGCCGGTGCAGGCCGGGCAGGCCGTAGGTGGTGTCGAGCACCTCGCCGCGCCCGGTGTCGGTGACGATCGTGCCGGTGTCGCCGACCTGGCCGCCGGACTCCGCGTAGAAGGGCGTGCGGTCGAGGAACACCGACGCGGTGCCGTCCTCTGCGGGCACCACCGCGAGCACGGCGCCCTTCGCCTCCAGCTCCTCGCGCCCCACGAAGTCGGTCGGGCCGTGCCGGTCCAGGATCTCCTGGAAGGAGGTGAGGTTGGCGTAGACGTCCTTCCCCGACTTGGCGCCGGCCTTCGAGACCTCCTGGGCGCGGGCCAGCGCGGCCTGGTACCCGGGCTCGTCGACGGCGATGCCGAGCTCGGCGGTGATCTCCTGGGTGACCTCGAGCGGGAACCCGTAGGTCTCGTACAGGTCGAAGGCCACGTCGCCGGCCAGGGCGTCGCCCGGGCGCAGCTCGGCCAGCTTGGTGTCGAGGAGCGACGAGCCGCGCTTGAGCGTCTGCCGGAACCGTTCCTCCTCGCGCGCCACGATGCCGACGATCCGGTCCTGGTCCGCCCGCAGCTCCGGGTAGCCGTCCTCCATCGCGTCGACCACCGCGGCGATCAGCCGGCTGGACAGCTCCTCCTCGACGCCGAGCAGGTAGCCGTAGCGCACGGCGCGGCGGATGATGCGCCGCAGGACGTAGCCCCGGTCCTCGTTGGAGGGCACGATGCCATCGGCCACGAGGAAGGTCGTCGTGCGGCCGTGGTCGGCCAGGATCTTGAGGGCCACGTCGGTGCGCTCGTCACTCCCGAGCCGGCGGCCCGTGATCGACTGCGCCACCTCGACCAGGCGGTCGAGCGGGTCCACCTCGTACACCGTGTGGGTGCCGTTGATCGCGGTGAGCATGCGCTCGAGGCCGGCGCCGGTGTCGATGCCGCGCTTGGGGAGGTCGGACAGACCGCCGTCGGGGGCACGGAAGTACTGCGGGAACACGAGGTTCCAGATCTCGACGTACCGGTCTGCCGCGTCGGGGTTGGCGGGCCCCCCGTCGGGACCGAAGTCGGCGCCGTAGTCCCAGAAGATCTCCGAGCTCGGTCCGCACGGACCGGTGTCGCCCATCTCCCAGAAGTTGTCCTTGTCGAGGCGCTGGATGCGCTCGGGCGGGAGGCCGACCGCGTCGATCCAGAGCTGCTCGGCCTCGTCGTCGCTCACGTGGACGGTGACCCACATGCGGCCGGCGTCGAGGCCGAGCACCTCGGTCACCAGCTCCCACGCCCACGGGATCGCCTCGGCCTTGAAGTAGTCGCCGAAGCTGAAGTTGCCGAGCATCTCGAAGAAGCTCAGGTGGCGCGGCGTGCGACCGATCGCGTCGAGGTCGTTGTGCTTGCCACCGGCGCGGACGCACTTCTGGATGGTCGCGGCGCGCGGCGGCGTGAAGCTGGAGGCCTCCTCGCCGAGGAAGATCGGGACGAACTGCATCATCCCGGAGTTCGTGAACATGGGCGCGGTCGGGTGCGTCGGGATCAGGCTCGCGGAGGGCACGAGCGTGTGCTGGCGAGCCACGAAGAACTCGTTCCAGGCGCGGCGCAGACCGGGGGCGTCCATGTCCCAGCGAGCCTACCGGCGGCCCCCGGGCGGCCTGTCAGCGGGTTCGGTCAGTTGCTGCGGTGCCGCTCGAGGCCGGCCCGCAGGTCGCCCTCGCGCACCCGCATCGCCTCGCGGCCGTCGGCCACGGCGTCACGGAGGTCCTGGCCGAAGCCCCGGACGGCGCTGGCGAGGTCGGACGTGACCCGGTCGGGCGAGTACCGCGCCGCGGTGTCGCGCACCCACCGCAGCAGCAGGACGGCGACCCCGAACCCGAACCCTGCACCGATGCAGAGCCAGAACAGGCGACGGAACACACGGACCTCCTAGCGCTCGCGCCGCGTGCGGCGGAAGCGACGAGCGGCCTCGCCGGTGCCCGACGCGAGCGCGAGCACCTTGATGACCGGATCGGACACGTCGAGGACGGGGTTCGCTCGCGCCACCCGGGCCACCAGCGACGCCGCATCCTTGGGGCGGCGCGCCCGGGGCTCGCGCTCGGTGAGCTCGGACCGGGCGGGCACGGTCACGGACTCGAAGCGCAGGAGCTGCACCGACTCCCCCACGTCGCGCGACGGTGCGGTTGATGCGGGCGAGGAGCAGGGCGAGCACCAGCACGCCGACGACGCTGGCGCCCGCCACGATCAGCGCGGCCACCTCGGTGGCGCTCACCCGTCGCTCCTGCGTTGCATGCGGTCGCGGATCTCCTGCTCGAAGCCGTGGTCGGAGGGGTCGTAGTAGGTGCGCTCGTGCACCTCGTCGGGCAGGTAGCGCTGGGCCACCCAACCGTCGGGATGGTCGTGAGGATACTCGTAGCCCACCCCGTGCCCGAGCTTCTCCGCCCCGTAGTAGTGGGCGTCCCGCAGGTGCACCGGCACCTCCACCGACGGCCCGTGCCGGACGTCCTCCCGGGCGTTCCAGATGCCCAGCGCGACCCGGTTCGACTTGGGCGCCGTCGCGAGGTGGACCACGGCCTGGGCCAGGTTGAGCTGCGCCTCGGGCAGGCCGACGTGCTCCACTGCGTGCGCGGCGGCCACGGCCACGAGGAGCCCCTGCGGATCGGCCTCGCCCACGTCCTCGCTGGCGAGGATCACGAGCCGCCGCGCGATGAAGCGGGCGTCCTCACCTGCTTCGAGCATGCGGGCCAACCAGTAGAGGCCCGCGTCGGGGTCGCTCCCGCGGATGCTCTTGATGAAGGCCGAGATCACGTCGTAGTGCTCGTCGCGGCCGTAGCGCAGCGCCTTGGTGCCGAGCGCGGCCTCGGCGTCGGGGAGGGTGACGTGGGGGACGATCCCCCGCGCCGCCTTGCTCTTGCGGTCTCCCGGCTCGAGCCCGGCGTCCGCGTGGGCGCGGGCCCGGGCGATGGCCACGGCCACCTCGACGCTCGTGAGGACGTGGCGCCCGTCGCCGTTGGCGTGCCCGGCGAGGTGGGCCGCCGCGTCGTCGTCGGCGGTGGCCCCCTCGGCCGCCAGCCCCTTGTCGAGCAGGGCACGGGCAGCGTCGAGGCCGAGCGGCTCGAGGCGGAACAGCGTCGATCGCGAGAGCAGCGGCGGGTTCACCTCGAAGAAGGGGTTCTCGGTGGTCGCCCCGATGAGGGTGATCAACCCGCTCTCCACGCCGGGCAGCAGCGCGTCCTGCTGCGACTTCGTGAACCGGTGGACCTCGTCGAGGAAGAGGATCGTGCCCTGCCCGCGCTCACCGAGGCGGTGGCGGGCCCGCTCGAGCACGTCACGGACGTCCTTCACGCCGGCGCTCACCGCGGACAGCTGCTCGAAGACCTTCGACGTGTGCGCCGCGATGGCCTGGGCCAGCGTGGTCTTCCCCGTGCCCGGCGGGCCCCAGAAGATCACCGACGAGAGCCGGTCCGCCTCCACCAAGGTGCGCAGCGGCCTCCCGGGCCCGAGCAGCTGGTCCTGCCCCACGATGTCGTCGAGCGTGCGTGGGCGCAGCCGCGCGGCCAGCGGCGCGGACTGGGACAGGGCCTCATCGGCCGCTGCCCCGAACAGGTCCTCTGCCACCCCCGCAGGCTGTCACACCCCACATGGGGAGGTGACCAGCCGCGGAGGTCCTCAGGCCGTGCTGCCCGCCGCCGCCCGTTGGGAGAGCATGACGCTCAGCACCGCGATCCACACGCCCCCGGCGAGGAAGCCGATGAAGCCGATCGGGGTGAACAGCACGACGACGATCAGCACGCCGATCCATGCCAGCCATGCCGGCAGCAGCTCCTTCGCGAGGAGCGCCGCGAGGCTCGCCGCGAGGACGAGGGTCGCCATGCCGATCACCATCGGGAAGAAGAAGTCCGACCAGAGGGCGTTGATCGTCTGCAGCACCTCTGGCGGGACGTCGCCCGCGATGTCGCCGGCCGCGAACCGGAGCGAGGCGTCGACCCCAACCCCGGCCGCCGCGATCACGCCGCCGCCGAACGCCGCCACCGACAGCGGGCTCGAGCCGGGCCGGACCTCGCGCAGGGCGCGGTGCAACGTGGCAGCGAAGAACACCAGCGACATCGCCGCCATGGCCTCGACCAGCGATCCGATCATGGCCTGGTCGTCGTGGTCGACCCAGTACTCGACGACCTCCCCCGGAGGGGCGTCGGCATCGGGCGGCTCGCCGCCGATGGCGAAGGACGCCACCGTGAGCACGACGAACAGCAGGCCTGTGAGCGGCACGAGCCTGGCTCGCGTCGACGGATCCGCCATCGGAACCACCTCCCCACCGACGGGCGCCCGTGGCCCGGCCGGCCGGGGCCGACGCTACCGGTGCACGTGGCCCGTCTGGTGGACCCCGGCGCTCAGCCCTTGGGCGGGAGGACGCGGAGGGAGAGGTCCGTGAGGACGCGGTCCTCGACCGGGGTGGGAGCACCCGTCATGGGGTCGATGCCGGACTGGGGCTTCGGGAACGCGATGACCTCGCGGATGTTCTCCTCGCCGGCCAGGATCGCCACCAGGCGGTCGATGCCGAACGCGAACCCGCCGTGGGGCGGCGCGCCGTAGCGGAACGGGGTGAGGAAGAACCCGAACCGGCGCTGGGCCTCCTCCTGGTCGATGCCGAGCAGGTCGAAGATGCGCTGCTGCAGGTCCGGCTCGTGGATCCGGATCGAGCCCGACCCGAGCTCCCAGCCGTTGAGCACCAGGTCATACGCCATCGAGCGCACGGACATGGGGTCCGACTCGAGCCGGTCCAGGTCGTCGGCGTGCGGGCGCGTGAACGGGTGGTGGGCGGGCTTGGGCCGGCCGGCCTCGTCGCGCCCCACGAACATCGGGAAGTCGACCACCCACAGGTACCGGTAGGGCCCTTCGTGCACCGGCGGCCGGGCCAGGTCGTTCCGCAGCGTGCCCAGCACCTCGCAGGTGGTGTGCCACTCGTCCGCGACGAGCAGCAGGAGGTCGCCGGGCTCCGCGCCGGTGATCGCGACCAGCGCCGCCTGCTCGTCGCCCGACAGGAACTTGGCCACCGGGCTGTCGAGGGCGCCGCCGTCGCCGACCCGCATCCACACGAGGCCCTTGGCGCCGGCCTGCTTGGCCCGGTCGGTCAGCCCGTCCAGGCGGTTGCGCCCGAAGTCGGCCGACGCGCCCGGCACCCGGAGCGCCTTGATCGCCCCGGCCGACGCGAAGGCGTTGAACTCGGTGCCCGCGAACACGGGGGTGACCTCGATCAGCTCCAGCCCGAAGCGGAGGTCGGGCTTGTCGGTGCCGAACCGGTCCATGGCGTCGTGCCAGGTCATCACCTCGATCTCGGGCGGCCGCTCCCCCGTGACCGCCTCCGCCGCGTCGAGCACGGACTCCGAGATGAACGCCAGGACCTCGTCCTGCGTCACGAAGCTCGCCTCCGCGTCGAGCTGCATGAACTCGTACTGCCGGTCGGCCCGCAGGTCCTCGTCGCGCAAGCAGCGGGCGATCTGGTAGTAGCGGTCGAGGCCGCCCACCATCAGGAGCTGCTTGAACAGCTGGGGCGACTGCGGCAGCGCGTAGAAGCTCCCGGCGACCTGGCGGGACGGCACGAGGAACTCCCGGGCCCCCTCCGGCGTCGACGGCATGAGCATGGGCGTCTCGACCTCGACGAACCCGTTGCGCTCCATCGCACCACGGATGGCCGAGTTGATCGTGGCCCGGATGCGCAGGTTGCGCTGCATGCGCTCGCGGCGCAGGTCGAGGTAGCGGTACCGGAGGCGGACACCCTCGTCGACGTCGTCGGCCCGCTCGTCGATCGGGAACGGCGGCGGCTCGGCCGCGGACAGCACCTCCACCGTGCAGTCACCGAGCTCGACCTGCCCGGTGGCCAGGCCCTCGTTGACCGTGCCCTCCGGGCGCTCCCGCACGGTGCCGGTGATGCGGAGGACGAACTCGCTGCGCAGGTCGTGCGCGCCGTCGACGACGCACTGCACCACGCCGGTGTGGTCACGCAGGTCGATGAACGCGAGGTGCTCGCCGTGCTCGCGGCGCCGGGCCACCCACCCGCACACGGACGCGACCTGGCCCACGTGCTCGGGGCGCAGCTCGCCACAACGGTGCGTGCGCATCGGCTCGGTCATCGTCCGAGCGCCTCGGCGAGGTGGGCCACGAGCGCGGCCTGGTCGACCGTGACCTGCTCGCCCGCCGCGAGGTCGCGGACCGTCGCGGTGCCCGCCGCCGCCTCGTCCGCGCCGACGATGACGGCGAACCGGGCGCCGCTGGCGGACGCGGCCCGCATCTGGGCCTTCATGGACCGCGCGTCGTAGGCGCGGTCCGCCGGGACGCCGGCGTCGCGCAGCGACTGCACGAGGCGGGTGGCCGACTCGCCGCCGGCCGTGTCGACCACGAAGCACTCCGCCGACGGTTCGGGCACGGGGAAGACGCCCTCGGCGTCACAGGTGAGGAGCACCCGCTCGATGCCGCAGCCGAAGCCGACGCCCGGCGTCGGCGGGCCGCCGAGCTGCTCGATGAGGCCGTCGTAGCGGCCCCCGCCGAGGAGCGTGGCCTGGGCGTTGTCGAGCGCGTCGCTCTGCATCTCGAAGAGCGTGTGCGTGTAGTAGTCGAGGCCGCGCACCAGTGAGGGGTCGACGGTGAAGTCGAGGCCGAGCGACCGCAGCCCCGCTTGCACCCGCTCCCCGTGGGCCACCGACGCGGCGTCGAGCGACTCGGCCATCGGCGGGGCGTCGACCAGCACGGCCCGGGTGGCCTCGCGCTTGGAGTCGAGCACCCGCAGGGGGTGGCCCTCGAGCTTCTCGGCATCCTCGCGGGCGAGCTCGCCGGCCCGGGGGCGCAGCCAGTCCCGGAGCACCTCCGCGTAGGCGGCCCGGTCGGCCGGCGTGCCCATGAAGTTGAGGACGAGCCGCCACCGGTCGAGCCCCAACGCCCGCAGGAACGACGCGCCGAAGGCGATCACCTCGACGTCGAGGTCCGGGTCGGGCGACCCGATGGCCTCGATGCCGACCTGGTGGTGCTGGCGGAAGCGGCCCGCCTGCGGGCGCTCGTACCGGAACGCGGGCGTGGCGTACCAGACCTTCCAGGGCGTCGGCGGCCGGTGCTCGACGAAGGCCCGGGCCACCGGCGCCGTCCCCTCCGGCCGGAGCGCGAGGTGGCGGTCGCCCTTGTCGTGGAAGTCGTACATCTCCTTCGTGACGACGTCGGTGCCCTCGCCGATGCGCTGGAACACCCCGATGTCCTCGAACATGGGCGACTGCACGAGCCCGTAGCCGTAGCGCCGGGCGAGGCCGGCGAAGACGCCGAGCAGCGCCTCCCACCGCGCCGACTCGGGCGGCAGGACGTCCTGCGTGCCCTTGGGGGCGCGGAGATCGGCACGCTCGGGCACAGCGGGCGAGGCTACAAGCCGACCTTCCCGAGCCCGAACCCCATCTACCGGACGCCGAGCAGGTCGACGACGAAGACGAGCGTCTCGTCGGGACCGATCACCCCACCCGCGCCCTGCCGGCCGTAGGCCATGCCCGGCGGGATGACGAGCCGGCGTCGGCCCCCGACCCGCATGCCGGCCACGCCCTCGTCCCAGCCCTTGATGACCTGCCCCCCGCCCAGACCGAAGCGGAACGTGTCGCCGCGGTCCCAGCTGGCGTCGAACTGCTTGCGGGTGCGCCAGGACACGCCGACGTAGTGGACCTCGACCTCCTTGCCGGCCACCGCCTCCTCGCCATCGCCGACCTCGAGGTCCTCGATCTGGAGCTCCGCGGGCGGGGTCTCGCCGGCGGGCACGTACACGTGGGGCTTGTCGTCGCTCACGGGGCCGAACCTAACCCTCCTAGGCTGCCCCGCCATGCCCTCGCAGCCGCCGCAGGCCCCCCGCCGGCCGCGTGAGCTGGTGGCCCACGGCGACCGACGGGTGGACGACTGGTACTGGCTGCGCAGCGACGACCGCTCCGATCCGGAGGTCCGCGCCCACCTCGAGGCCGAGAACGCCTTCGTGGCCGCCGCGCTCGCCCACACCGAGGACCTGCAGGCCGACCTCTTCAAGGAGATGAAGGCCCGCATCAAGGAGACCGACCTGTCGGTGCCGTACCGGAAGGGCGCCCGCTGGTACTACAGCCGCACGGTCGAGGGCCAGCAGTACCCGATCCTGTGCCGCACCGCGCTCGAGCCGCCCACTCCCCTCCCGGAGGACGAGCCGGTGCCCGGCGAGGAGGTGCTGCTCGACCTCAACGTGCTGGCCGGCGACAGCGACTACTTCGCGCTCGGCGCGTTCGACCTCGCGCCGGGCCAGGACCTCCTCCTCTACTCGACCGACCACGACGGCTCGGAGCACTACCGGATGCGCATCCGCGACCTGCGCACCGGCACCGACCTGCCCGACGAGATCGAGGACACCACCTACGGCAGCGCCTGGGCCGGCGACGCCACGGTGTTCTACGTGCGGATGGACGCAGCGATGCGGCCGCACCAGGTGTGGCGCCACGAGGTCGGCGCCCCACCGGCGGACGACGTGCTCGTGTACGAGGACCCGGACGAGCGCTTCTACGTGTCGGTCGACCTGAGCAGCACGGAGCAGTGGGTGCAGATCAGCTCGGGCTCGAAGGTGACCACCGAGGAGCTCGTGATCCCCGCGGACGACCCGCGCCGCACCCCGCGGGTGGTGCAGCCGCGCGAGCAGGACGTCGAGTACGACGTCACCCACGCGCCCGCACCCGGCGGCGACCGGTTCGTGATCCTCACCAACGCCGACGGCGCCGTGAACTTCAAGCTCGTCACCGCACCGGTCGACGACCCGCGCCGCGAGCGGTGGGAGGACCTGGTCCCCCACCGGCCCGACGTGAAGCTCGAGGGCGTCACCGCGTTCGCAGGGCACCTCGTGCGGTACGAGCGCCGCGAGGGCGTGCGGCGGATCGTGGTGCAGTCCTACGACGGGTCGCCCGAGCGCGAGCTGGCCATGCCCGAGCCCGTGTACGCCACGGGGCCGGCCACCAACGCCGAGTTCGACGCGGTCGCGCTCCGCTTCACCTACACGTCGTTGGTGACCCCCTCGACCGTGTTCGAGGAGGACCTCGCCACCGGCGCGCGCACCCTGCTCAAGGCCACCGAGGTGCTGGGCGGCCACGACCCCGCCGACTACGTGACCGGCCGGCTGTGGGCCACGGCCCCGGACGGCACGCGCGTGCCGATCTCCTACGTGCACCGCGCCGACGTGGCCCTCGACGGCACCGCCCCCTGCCTCCTGTACGGCTACGGCTCGTACGAGGCCTGCATCGACCCGAGCTTCTCGACCCTGCGCCTCTCCCTGCTCGACCGCGGGTTCGTGTTCGCCATCGCCCACGTGCGAGGCGGTGGCGAGCTCGGTCGCCCGTGGTACGACGACGGCAAGCTGCTGCACAAGCGCAACACGTTCAGCGACTTCGTCGCCGCCGCCGAGCACCTGGTGACCGAGCGGATCACCGCTGCCGACCGACTGGTCGCGCGCGGCGCCTCGGCGGGCGGCCTCCTCATGGGCGCCATCGCCAACCTCCGGCCCGACCTGTTCGCGGCGGTGGTGGCCGAGGTGCCCTTCGTCGACTGCCTCACGACGATCCTCGACGAGACCCTGCCCCTCACCGTCACGGAGTGGGAGGAGTGGGGCAACCCGGTCGAGGACCCCGACGTGTACGCCTACATGCAGGGCTACAGCCCCTACGACAACGTGAAGCCCCTCGCCTACCCGGCGGTCCTGGCGACGGCGGGCCTCAACGACCCCCGGGTGTCCTACTGGGAGCCCGCCAAGTGGGTGCAGGCCCTCCGGGCCGCCACGACGAGCGGCCGGCCGATCTACCTGAAGACCGAGCTCGGGGCCGGCCACCAGGGCCCGTCGGGCCGCTACGACGCGTGGAAGGACGAGGCGTTCGTCTACGCCTTCGTGCTCGACGCCCTCGGCCTCGGCGGAACCCCTTAGACGCGGATGGGGCCGCCCCGGAGGGCGGCCCCATCGTCACTGCTGTTGCGCCCTGACGGTCATTCGCCGAGCACCGCCTCGACCACCTGGGCGATCAGGTCCTGGATGGTCGGGTTGGCCGTGACCTCACCGGTCAGCTGCGCCACGGCCAGGTTCACCTGGGCCATGAGCGGCTTGACCAGCGGGACGAGGACCGGGTTCAGGTTCCGCACGAGCCCGTCGAGACCGAGCTTGAGCGGGTTGTTGCTGAGCCCCACCCCGATGCCGGTGAAGCCACCCTGGACGAAGCAGGCGGTGGGCCCGAGCGAGGTCTCGCTCGAGCTCCAGCTGCCCGTGCCGATGAACTCGAAGGTCCTCGGGGCCATCGTGCGGACGCCGTCGACCGGGAGCACCCAGGCGGGAAGCCCGCTCGGAGCGTCCTCGTCGGTGTCCACGCCGAGGGCGTGGAGCCAGAGGTTGAACCCGAGCGGCCGCGGACCGGATGCCTTCAGGTAGAAGAGCGGCCCGCCGACCGCCAGGTCCTCCGTGAGCTGGATCAGCGGCAGGTCGATCGGCATCGGCGTGACGTTGTAGCCGTACACGCCGGGCGACTTGTCCCAGGACAAGGGGGCCGGGTCGTCCGCCGACGAAGCTTCTCGTGTCCCGGTCGTGCTCGGACAAGGCGCGCCGTTCGCACCGACGTAGAGGTCGACGAACAGGCCCGCCTGTGCGGTGAAGTCGCTCAGGATCTGGACCCCGAACGGCTTCGTCGTGGGATCGATCAGCAAGCCGTCGAGCAGGCTGACGGTCAGCTGCTGGCTCCCCGGACCGAAGCTGGCCCGCACCTTGGTGGCCAGGATCGACGCGAGGTCGATCCCGTTGTCGTTGGCGAGTGCCACGAGCTTGGCCAGGGTGTCGTGGTACAGCGCGTTGTTGTCGCCCAGGGACAGCAGCACCCGATGCGGGGCGTTGCCGATGCGGCCGACCGCGATGAACGCCTTCGACTCCATGTCGAACACGGCGTTGAGGCCCTCACTGTCCTGCCAGCGGCCGATGATCACGACCTTCGGCACGCACCCGAGGGCGGGGTCACACGCGACCGCGGTGCTCGGGAGGCAGGACGCCGGGTCCTCGGCACAGCCCTCGGGATCCTCGGGCAGCGAGAAGGACGCGGCGTCGGGGAACGTGTAGGCGCTGAGGCCACCGGCGATGATCTCGCCGTTGGTCGTACCGAGCCGCATGAACGACTCACCGTTGCCGCCGGGCAGGATGTTGAACTGGATCCGGCCGTTGCCGAGCATGTCGTCGAACGTGTAGGTCCACGGCCGGTACTCGAAGGTCACGACCTCGGCGGCGGGCAGACCGGCGGTGTAGCTGGAGCCGAACACCGGGACCTGGGCCGCACCGGTCGTGCCACCCGTGGGCGTGGGCGCACCGATGGCGCACGCACCCGAGCCCGTCCGGACCACGCTCTTGCGGGTGATCTCCACCGTGTACACACCCGACGGCTGGCCCGCGAGGTTCACAGGCACGTCGAAGCCGATGCCGGGCGCGTTGACCACGGCGTTGCCCGCGTTGCCGTTGTTCGGCGGGACGTCCATCCGGACGTTGCGTGTTGCTCGGCCCCGGCTGGCTGCCCGAGATGTTGTAGGGCTGGAGACCCGACCCGAGGCCGCTGTTGCGGACCGGGCTGTAGGTGGTCTGCAGGACGGCGCCGCCCGGCTTCTTGACGACCACCTGGGTCTGGGGGCTCTCGTTGCCGGACCCGATGGCGGCGAAGGCGCCGTTGTCACCGCGGCACATGGCGGAGTTGGACCCGGACAGCGAGGCGGGGCACCTGGAGGGTGAACGCGGTCGTGCCGTTCGGCTGGTGGTACGAGAACGCGCCCGGCGCCACCTTGACCGTGACCTGGTCCGACCGGACGAGGTCGACCCCGCCCATGCCCTGGCCGGGCTGGGACGGGGTGATCGTGGACGGGACGGCGTTGGCCACCCCCACGATCCCCGCCAGCAACCCGGCGACGAGCGTCAGTGCCAGGAACGGCTTGCGCGACCATCGCCGCACGCGACGCGGCGTCTCCGGAACGTTCTGCATTGCCCACCCCTTGCGGTCTCGCGACCCTGGAGGGGCCGCCCGGCGGGAAACGTTACCGGGGATTCACCACGCGTCAAGCCGTCGACCGCGCGGAGCGCGGTCGACGGCTGGGTGGACCGGGCGAAACCAGGAAGCTCAGTCGTCGTTACGGATGGTGGCGACGCTGAGACCGTCCGTGATGGTGGCGCCCACGGGGTCGTGCAACACGAGGAAGAACGCCTCGTCCGGCTCGGCCAGGGAGTCCATCCGGAGGGTGACGGTCACCGTCTTCGATGTCTGGCCCGCCGAGAACCTGAGGACCGTCGGGGCCTTCGCGGTGTAGTCCCCCGGGGCCACGGCGGTGCCGTCCGCCGTGTTGTAGATGACGGACATGCCGCTCGGGGCGGGGGCCGACAGCCGGATGGTGAACGTCACGCTCTTGGTGCTCCCGAGGAGGGTCGGGTTGCCCTCGACGATCGTCACGTCGTCCACGCTGATCCCGGGCACCACGGGCGCCGGGTCGTCGTTGGTGATCGTGCCGACGCCCTGCGCGTCCGAGATCGCCGCGCCGACCGGGCTCGACAGCTGCAGCAGCATCGTCTCGTTCGGCTCGAAGACGGTGTCGCCCTTCACGGTCACGTTCACGACCTTGCTCGTCTGCCCGGCGCTGAACGACAGCGTCGTCAGCGGCTTGGCGCCGTAGTCCGCGGTCGTGGCGGTGCCATCGGCGGTGGCGTAGCGGACGCTGGCCGCGGTCGTGAGAGGTCCGGTGAGCGACACGGTGAACGCGAGGATCTTCGAGGTCGCGAGGAACCCGCCGTTGCCCTCCGCGACGGTCACGTCGCTCACGGTGAACGTCGGCGCCGCCGGCGGCGGCAGGCACACCTGCATGCCGGCCGCCCGGCCGTCGACGAGGCCGGCGCCGACGTTGGCCGGCACCCCGTTCGCCACGGAGTTGGCGGTGGCCTCCAGCGTCGCGGTGATCTGCGCGGGGGTCAGGCTCGGGTTGCAGTCGAGCAGGAGCGCGGCGACCGCGGCGGCGTGGGGCGCGGCCGCCGAGGTGCCGTAGAAGCGGGGCGTGGTGAACGGGGGCGTCTGGTCGTAGAAGAAGGTCGTCCGGCCACCGTCGGTGGCGGCGACGTCGGGCTTCGCCAGCACCTGCGGCGCGCCCAGGGCGCGGCCGCCGACGAGCCGATGACCGGACCCCAGTACCAGGTGGCGGGCCCGCGGTTCGAGTACGGCTCCGGCGTGGTCGAGCTGTTGTACGGCACCGCGCCGACGCCCACGCCGTTCGGCACGGCCGCGTGCCCACCGGAGTTCGGGCCCATCACGTCGCCGTTGGTGCCCGTCGTGTACTCCGAGCCCGTGAGGTTCGAACGCACGTGCTCGAGCTTGAAGCGGGGCGTCGTGCTGCCCGTCGGGCGGCTGACGACGACGTCCACGTTCACCGCGCCGCCGTCGGCCACCGCGGCCAGGCCCTCGTACGGCTGCTTCGACCCCGTCGGGTTGTTCTCGATGGACTTGGCGATCACGACGCCGTTGACGAGGTAGTAGAGGTCGAGGTTGGTGCCCACGCCGTTCCACGGCTCGTTCCACTTCAAGGTCATGCGCAGCAGGCCGTCCAAGGGCACCGTGACCCGGAAGGTGTTGTCGGTGCCTCCTCCCGAGTCGAAGTCGTGGCACTGGCCCGGGACCGTGGGCGGGCAGGCCACCGGGCGGAAGGCCGGGGCCTCGTACGACGACACGGGCTGCCCGCCGATGGTCACCGTCTCGTTGCCGATGGCGGAGAAGTAGGCGGCCCCGTCGGCCACGACCTCCTCGGCCGCCACGCCGATGGGACCGTTCTGGAACGCCGGCTCGTTGAAGTAGAAGACGTCGTCCACGATCACGTCGGCGCCGGCCGCCCGCAGGTCCCGGATGTTGTTCGCGAAGGCGGTGTCGCCGGTGAACGCGGTGGCGAAGGAGAGGTTCGCAGCCGGGGCCAGGTCGTGGACGAGCTGGGCCATGCCCCGGCCCTCGTCGGCACCGTCGGACGGACCCTCGGCCCGCACGTCGACCGCCGTCGTGCGCCCGAGCCCCGGGCAGGGGTTGGCCGGGCCGGGGATGTCGCCCGAGGAGATGTCCTGGGAGGCGTCGGTGGCGTCGACGCCGTTGAGGGCGCGGTTCCAGCTGTCGGAGAGGATGCCCACCTCGACCCCGGCGCCCTCGACGTCCCAGTCGTTGCGGAGGCCCACGGCGTCGAGCTGCGCATCACCCTCGGTGTGGGCCGCGCCACAGCTCGGCTGCACCACGCTGAGACCCGTCGCGCCACGGGGCCGATCGGGTGCCGATGTGAGGGGCTCGACGACCTCGCGGACGTAGCGCACGCCGTCGACCGCCGCGATGTCGTCGAGCTCGTCGGGGGCCGCGCTCACCGTGGCGATGTCGTAGCCGGCGTCGGCGTCGACCACGGTGGCGCCGGCGGAGCGGAGGCGGTCGACCAGACCGCTGGTGAGCTCGTCGCTGAACACCTGCACCAGCACGCCGTCGGGGGTCTCGATCAGGGAGCCGGGCCCGTCGGCCGACGGGTCGACGGCACCGCTCGGGCGCAGGCGCTGGTCGCCCGGAGCGACACGGCGGCTGCCCCCGTCGGACAGGGCCTGCAACGGCCCCGACAGCTCACCGCGCGGACCCGCCGCCGGCGCCGACGGGGCCGCCACCACCTGCCCGCCGACCAGCGCCGCCGCCACGACGAGCGCGCCGAGGAGGCGACCCTGCCTGCGTCGAAGCGCGCCTCCCATGGGTCGACCGTACCCCACCGGTCCAGGGCGACCTCCGGACGCCGGCACGGTCCGCGTGGCCTCAGGCAGCCGCTACGGTCCGCTTCCGTGCGCCTCCCCCACCGCTCGCTCGCGGGTGCCGTCGCCCTTGCGCTCCTCCTCACCGCGGCCGCCTGCGGCGACGACGACGATGCGGCTGCGCCCCCGGCCGACGAGCCCCAGGGCACGGTGACCGTGCTCGCCGCCTCTTCGCTGACCGAGTCGTTCGAGGACATCGCGGCCGCCTTCGAGGGCGAGCACCCCGACGTCGACGTGCAGCTCAGCTTCGACGCGTCGTCCGCGCTGGCCACGCAGATCCAGGAGGGCGTGCCCGCCGACGTGTTCGCGTCGGCCGACGGGACGAACCTGGCCAAGGTGGCCGACGCGGGCCTCGGCGCCGGCGAACCGGTCGTGTTCGCGACCAACCGGCTCCAGATCGCCGTGCCGAAGGGCAACCCCGCCGGGGTCGAGGGCCTGGCCGACCTCGCCGCCGGTGGGCTGCGGCTCGCGCTCTGCGCCCCGGAGGTGCCGTGCGGCCGCTACGCCGCGCAGGCCTTCGCGCAGGCGGGCCTCGAGGTGCCGAGCGCCAGCCAGGAGGAGAACGTCCGCGGCGTGCTCACGAAGGTGGCCCTCGGGGAGGCGGACGCCGGGATCGTCTACGTGACCGACGTCCGCACCAACGGCGACGTCGAGGGCGTGGACCTGCCCGCCGCGCACCAGGTCGTCGCCGCCTACCCCGCCACGGTCCTGCGCGACGCCGGCGACCCCGAGGCCGCGGCTGCGTTCCTCGCCTTCCTCAGCGGTCAGGATGCGCAGGCGATCCTCCGCGCCGCCGGCTTCGGGGAGCCCGACCCCGCTAGCTGACCCGGTGACCGGAGCAAGCATCAGCTCAGTCGACCTCGACCCAGTGCCCGGGCAGGCCGTCGGTCGACCAGGTCGCCACGGAACCCGGGGTCGGGGGATCGGCGAACGCTTGCTCCGCCGGCAGCTCCGGCAGGTCGTCCACCGCGACGTCGTCGCGGACGAAGAACGCGTTGAACCGGCGGCCGCTCACCACCACGAGGCGATAGCCCTTGCGCCGCGCCACGTTGACGAAGGCCGGGAGCGACGCCGAGCAGTACATCGGGTCGACCGTTCGGCCCTGGTCGAAGGAGGCGTCACGCGGCACGCTGACCGCACGGTGCGGTCCCCAGAAGTGCGAGTACTCCACGACCACGACCCGCGGCTGGAGCACGGTGAGCGACTCCCACAGCCACAGGTCGATGCCGTCGATGTCGATGAGGAGCAGGTCGACCTCCCCGACGATCCCGTGCTGGGTCAGCAGCGCATCGATCGAGTCGGGGTCCACCCAGACGTTCATCAGCACGGGGGGCCAAGGGAGCTGCGGATGGGCCTGGAACCAGGTGCGGGCCTGGTCGGCGTTGGCGACGTCGCCCTCGAGCAGCACGCCGGTCCAACCCCAGTTCACGATCAGGTTCGTCGAGTTGGCGCCGTGCGGGACGCACGACCCGATGTCGACGACGACGCGGTTCGTGGTGCCGGCCAGCTCGAACAGGTAGAGGAGGATGCCGTCCTCGTCGTTCGACGAGTACGCGCCGAAGCCGATCGACGCCCACGCGGGTGCCGGCATGCCGAGGTGGCGCTGCGTCCGCCACTGCTCCACCAGCACCCGCTGGGCCACCTGGTCGGACCGCCCCTCGAAGGACGGCAGCTCCCGTGCGCGGCGAAGGCGTCTCCGGAGACCCACGGGCGCACTCTACGGTCGCCCGGCTAGCGCCAGCCGACGCCGTAGACGGTGACGGGCTCCGCGAACCCCTCGAGCCCCTCGGCTCGACCCGCCTCGAAGTCGATGCCCTTGCCGACGCAGAGCTCGTGCACGGCCATGGACACGGTGATGGCGCCCGGGTCGCTGCAGTCGCACAGGCGCGCCGCCAGCTGCTCGCCGGTGCTGATGCCGATGCGGACCAGGATCGGCGTCGTCGCACCGCCGTTCCGCTGGTCCAGTGCCCGTTGGATGTCGGTGGCCGCTCGCACCGCCGAGGTCACCGATCGGAAGGAGGCCATCATCCCGTCGCCGGTGTGCTTCACCGCCGTCCCGTCGTGCCCCTCGAGCGCGGCCTGGACCACCACATCGTGCTCGCGCACCAGCGCCGTGCCGGCGGCAT
Source organism: uncultured Microthrixaceae bacterium (assembly GCA_963806205.1). GTDB lineage: Bacteria > Actinomycetota > Acidimicrobiia > Acidimicrobiales > VFJN01 > VFJN01. The sequence continues at coordinate 1,823,906 of CAWDXF010000002.1, read as the reverse complement.
CGCCGAGGACCTGCGTCAGCTCCTTGGAGCCGCAGATGTCGGTGAACAGCACCGCATGGCGGTCCGTGGGCGAGGGCATGACGCTCCTCCGACCGAGGTGCGTCGGGGTCCCGAGGTGAGATGCTCACGCGCGCTCACCTCGACCGTACCGGCTGTTCCAGGAGACGAGGCGGCTGGGGTCAGCTTTGCGGCTGGCTGGTGGCCGCCACGATCTCGTCGAGGACCGACTGATCCGGCATGGGGGGCGGATCGATCGACGGCAGCTCGCGGATCCGGGCGAAGGCCTTCTCGATGAACTCGCCCTCGATCACCGGGGTGTGGCAACCCGCCACCGTCGTGATGTCGAGATCCTGCACACCGTCGACGTACTTCCCGTACTTCTTCGGATCGACCAGCGACAGCCACGGGCTGACTGCGCCGAGCGCGAACAGCGCCAAGCCGAAGTCCCAGAACTCGGTCTCGAGATCGGCGATGCCCGCGGCCGGGTCCGGCAGCGGCGTGGCGAACGTGTCGACCGACCAGTAGAGCTTCGTCGTCGGGTCGTACAGCCCCCTCGTCGTGGGCGAGTCGTACACGGGAGGGCGCAGCGCCAGCAGGGTGCGGTCGCCGATGTCGATCGACTCCCCGTCCATGACCCAGCGGCACCGGTCCAGCGGGAAGTCGAAGGCGTTCGTGTGCCGCTCCGTCATCGCCCAGTTGCACACGAGCTTGGCGTTCGGGCAGGCGCTCAACGCCTCATCGAGGTTCCCCGTGTGGTCGACGTCGTCGTGGGAGATGAAGATCCAGCGCACGTCCTCGGGCTCGACCAGGGAGAACGCGTCCTTGAGCCACTGCTCGCGGTTGGCGATGGTGCCGGTGTCGACGATCATCGGCTCGGCGCCCAGGATCACCATCGAGTTCAGGTACACGAACAGGGGCTGCCCGAGCGTGGGCTGCACCGAGTGGATCACATGGGTGTCCTTGGCCACCTTGGTCGGCGGGACGTAGGTGGTCGGGCAGAGCGGTGCGAACGACATGGCGGCCTCCGGGTTGTCGGGATCGTGCACGAGGGGTCACGCGACGGTGATCGTGAGCTCCCGTGTGAGGTCGAGGGCGGTGTGCGCGCCGTCGCCGGCCTGGAGGCACAGGGTGTGGGGACCTGGCGCGAGCGTGAGCTCGGTCTCGGTCTGGCCCGTGCCGAGGTGGACGTGCTGGTCGTCCTTCGGGATGACCTCACCGGTGGCGACGCACGGGACGTCGACCATGACGTGGAGGTGGCCTGCGCCCTCGTGCACCTCGCCGGCCGGCTCGATGGTGAAGTTGAACGCCGCGAGCTTCAGCGCCACGGGAGACGCCACGGTCGCCGCGTTGGCCGGCTCGAGGAAGGCGACGCTGGGCGAGTCGTCCACCGTGATGGTGATCTCGTCGGTCAGGTCCAGCGCCGTGTGGGTGCCGTCGCCGGCCTGGAGGCACAAGGTGTGCTCGCCGGCCTCCATGTCGATCGTCCCCTCGGTCTGGCCCTTGCCGAAGTGGACGTGCTGGGCGTCCCGCGGGATGGTCTCACCGGGTGCGAGGCAGGGGACGTCGACCATGACGTGGAGGTGGCCGGCGCCCTCGTGCACCTCGCCGGCGGGCTCGAGGGTGAACCCCTCCGCCGCGAACTCGACCACGACCGGGTTGGAGACCGAAGCGCCGTCCGTGGGGGCGACGAAGGCCACGGACGGCTCGCCGGCCTCGGCGGTCGTCGTCGCGCCGGACCCCACGTCGTCATCGTCGTCGCCGCACGCAGCTGCCAGCAGGGTGGCGGCCGCCACGACGGCAAGGGCCCGCAGGAGGTTCGATCGGTGGGTCATGGGGCGACCCTACAGCGGGGTCGCGTCGGGTGCCGGGGGCGGTGCGAGCACGTCGGCTCGGGAGTAGTGGCCCGCCACGTCGAAGTACCGCTTGGCGTGGAGGGCCTCGCGCAGATCGCAGTCGGCGGTCACCGTCACCTCCGCGTCGTACACCGGTCCGGCGATGACGTTGCCAACGGGGTCGACGATGCAGACCCCGCCGCGGCCGAACACGTCGGCGCCGTCGGGCAGGGCCAGCGGGAAGTCCGAGGGGAACGCGGCCGCCGGGATGTACTGCGGGACGCTGACGACGAACGCTCCTGCCTCGAGGGCGATGTGGCGCACGGACGCGAGCCAACCGTCGCTGTCGTCCCCGGTCGGCGCGAGCCAGATCTGCGGGCCGCCCTCGTACACCCGCCACCGGGCGAGGGGCATGCGGTTCTCCCAGCAGAGGAGCCCACCCACCCGACCGACGCCGGGCAGGTCCACCACGTCGAGGTCGTCCCCCGCACCGACGCCGTGGAACACCCGCTCGTGCATGGTCGGCATGAGCTTGCGGTGGCGGTGGACGAGCCCCTCGGGTCCGATCACGAGCAGGGAGTTGTAGAGCGAGCCCGGACGGGCGTCCTCCCGCTCGTTGACGCCGATGGCGAGGTGGACCCCGAGCCGGGAGCAGGCCGCGGTCAGCCGCTCGACGTGGGGCCCGTGGGTGTCGACGCCCGACGCCCACATGCGCTCCCACAGCTCGTCACATCCGTCGGCCCAGGTGGCGGCGGCCGCCGCCCATGTGCCCGTCGGGTACAGGGACACGAAGCACTCGGGGAGCACCACGAGCGCTGCGCCGTCCTCGGCAGCCGCGTCGAGGAGCCCGATGGCCTTGTCGACGGTCGCCTCGGCATCGAGGACGACCGGGGTCGCCTGCACCGCCGCCACCCGGACGATCGGGAACGAAGCCACCTCCGGACCCTACCGAGGAGGTGACCCCGACCCGCTCGCGTCGGTCAGGCGACGACGATCTCGAGCCGGTACGCGCCGAGGGGGCTGCCCGTCTGGGCCTGCACGATGATGTCCGAGGTGGTGACCTCGTTGTGGTTGAAGAGCGTCGTGCCACCTGGCGTGCAGGCGACGAAAGCAGAGGTCGCCGGTGTGTCGAACTCGGCCACCCCGGTGGCCCCGAAGCACCTGATGTTGTAGGTGCCCGTACCTCCGACCGTGCCGACGGTGAGATCGAAGATGTCGGTGTCCGATGCCGTGTCGATGCACCCGTTGATCACGTTGGGAGCGGCCAGGTTGCTCGAGGTCACCGAGAAGGTGGTGGGCTCGTCGTCGGCCGGAGGGTCGCACGGAGAGGCCCCGGGGCCACCCCCGAAGGCACAGGCCGCCGTCCCGGCCAATAGGAGCATCGCCACCGTCATCCGTACCAGGCGCATCGTCATGGCCCGAACCTACATGCACGACTCCGGGCCTGGCGACGACCGCTCGGATCCCAGACGACCCCCCAAGGGGGTTCGGCGGTCAGAGGGTCGACTGGCCGACGATGTCGGCGAGGTCTCCCACCGCGCCGGGGAGGAAGCCCAGCCCCAGCGCGGCGAGGACGACCTGACCGACCCGAACCGTCCCTCGACCCGCTGCCACCCGCACGGCCGCGGCGGAGCGGGACACCGCGATGGCGACCAGGGCACCGGCGAGGAGCGCAACGGCCATCACCACCGAGGCGAGCGCCAGGAGCGCCGGGAGCACGAGCGGCGCGGCCACCCGTCGCCGGCCCGCCCAGCCCGGCGCCGCCTCGTCGAGCATCCTCCGGTACCGCGACGCGAAACGCGGCGATCCCCATCCCGTGCAGCAGGCACACCGCGCCGTACAGCGTGACGGACAGCCAGCCCGGACCGACGAGGCCGAAGTCGGGGTTGTCCGGCTTCAGGGGATCGATCCGGGTCGCCGCCACCACGAGGTGCAGCGCGCCGAAGGCCAGTCCGCCCAACGGGCCCTGGGGGAGGAACCTGCGGACCAGCACCCACAGCGCGGCGCTGAGCAGACCCGTCAGCACGCCGCCGAACAGGATGAGGCCGATCGTGCCGTCGACGGAGATCTCGCCGATCACCTCCTCCGCCTCGGTGAGCCGCCCCTGGGCCGCGCCGCTCGCCGTCGCCGCGAGGAGGCGCATGATCAACCGGATCGCTGGCCCCGTCACGAGGACACCCGCCCAGAAGCCCGACACCAGCACCACGGCGGCCCCGCGCGGTACCAGCGCGCGCGACGTCGGCGACCGACTGGGGCTGCGCGACAACAGGGCCGGGGACCGGCTCCGCGGTCCTCGGCGTCCAACGAGCCGTGAGCGCCAGCCCGACGAGGAGCATCGCTCCGACCACCAGCATGATGACCACGCCGCCCGCCCACTCCCTGCCGCTCGCCTCGCACCGCCTGCGGCGACCCCGACGCTACCGGGTGGTTGCCGGCGCCGATGAGCGGGAACGGTCGGCGGACCAGACGGAGACGGAGGCGGGCATCGCGTGGGAGGCCGGAGAAGGCTCATCGAGGTCGACTGCAACGGCCCGGGCATCCGTCGCCGCCGAGCGGGCAAGGGCTTCACCTACTGGGGCTTCCTCTCAGGGCAAGCGACGGATCACCGGCCGGGAGGCCCTGGAGCGGATCCGCGGGCTGGCGATCCCGCCTGCGTGGGAGGACGTGTGGATCTGCTCGAACGCCGCAGGGCACATCCAGGCCACGGGGGTCGACGCCCGTGGCCGCCGCCAGTACCGGTACCACGACCAGTGGCACGAGGAGCGATCGGCGGAGAAGTTCGATCGGGTCGTGGAGCTCGCGGCCCATCTGCCGCGGTTCCGAGAGCAGGTGGCCAGAGACCTCCGACGTCGAGGCATGCCCACCCGCAAGCGGCTCATCCGGGAGGTCACCGCCGACGTCGCATCGCACCTGGGCAACACGCCGGCGATCACCCGTTCCGCCTACATCGATCCGCGCGTCTTCGATGCCTTCGAGGACGGGCGCACGATCGCCCGTGCCTTGACCAGCTCCGACATCGAGGACATCGAGCGCGCGGTCCGGCGAATCCTTCGCGCCGGCTCGGTCGGCTGATCAGCCGGCCGAGCCAACGCGCGGGCTACTTGGCCTTCTCGGCGAGGCGCTGCTCCGCCTCCTTGACCTTGGCCTTCTCCTCGTGCACCTCGGCCTCGGCCCGGGCACGAGCCGCGTCCCGCTCAGCCTCGCCCTTGTCGGCCTGGGCCTCGCCCTCGCGCTCGAGGGCCTTGTTGTCCGTGAGGTCCCCGGCCATCTCCTTGGCCTTGCCCTTCAACTCTTCGAACGTTCCCATCTCGGTCTCCTCGCGTCGGTGGACGGTCTGTCAGCTCTTGGCAGCCTGTGCGACCTTCTGCTCCTGCTCGAACGCAGCGGCCTTGGCGTCGGCCTTCTCCGCCTTGATCTCGGCCCGGAGCGCTCGGAGCTGCTCCGTCGCGCGCTCCTGCTGCGCCTCGCCCGCCTCGATGAGCGGCCGGTTGTCCGTGAGCGTTCCGATCAGCTCTCTGCCGAGCCCGACGAACTTGTCGCCGATGCCTCGGAGCTTGTTGATGTCGACGGTGCCGATGCGCACGTCGTCCTCCTGTCTACGGGGTCGTTGTGCCTGCTACCCGGCCCCGCCGGAGCGCAAACGGGCTCGATGGCTAGAGCGTCTTGAGCGCAGATGCGAGCTCGTCGGACCAGAACCGCAGGAACCCGGCCTGATCGGGACCGATCTGGTGGAAGTACACGTGGTCGTACCCGGCGTCGAGGAACTCGCGGGTCGACTCGACGTACGGCCCGACATCCGGTCCGCACGAGACGGAGCCGGCCGCGGCCTCCTCCGTGACCATCTTGGCGGCCTGTTCGAAGTGGGTCGGCGTGGGGAGGTCCTGCGCGAGCTGTCCCTCGATGCCGCCGTTGGGCCAACGCTCGTGCACCGTGCGACGCGCCTCCGCCTCGGAGGGGGCCCAGCACACGTTGATCTGCGCGAACCGCGGGCCCGTCCCGCCTGCGTCGCGGTAGCGGGCGATCGGATCCGGGTCCGGTGCATGGCCCCAGTAGCCGTCCCCCTCTCGGGCGGCGAGGTCGATGGCCGCGTCGCCGAACCCGGAGATCACGATCGGCGGTGGCGGGTCCGGCGCATCGAAGAGACGGGCGTTCTCGACCTCGAAGAAGTCGCCGCGGTGATCGACCGTCTCCCCCGTCCAGAGGCGACGGATGATGTCGATGGCCTCGCTGAGCATGTCGCGGCGCACCTCGGGGCGTGGCCAGCGGTGACCGAGGACGTGCTCGTTGAGCGCCTCCCCGGTGCCGAGCCCCAGGAGGAAGCGATCCCCGAACAGGAGCGCGGTGGTGGCCGACGCGTGGGCGATCACGGCCGGGTGGATCCGGATGATCGGACAGCTCACCCCGACACCCACGCTGATTTCGTCCGTCGACGCCGCGATCGCTCCGAGGACCGACCAGACGAACGGGCTGTGCCCCTGCGCGGACACCCAGGGGTGGAAGTGGTCCGAGATCGACAGGAAGTCGAAGCCCGCCGCCTCTGCCGACGCGGCGTTGGAGACCAGCTCCGACGGTGGGTGCTCCTCGCTCGACAGTGTGTAGCCGTACTCGACCATCGTCGCTCCTCGCTGACTCGTCGTCGCCGAGCGTGTTCCCAGGACTTCGCCGGGTCAACCCGGCCGCTGGTCAGGCTCGTGGGGGTTGGACCCGCCGGTGGTGGCAACAGGGTAGAGAGCAGCTCCGCCACCCCCCGCCGTGCTCCCTCGAGTCGACGTGCCACAGCGGCGCGACGACGTCAGTGGCCTGCGGGGACACGGGCACGGCATGCAGGGCCACGGGTCCTCTGTGGGGGACGGCCGCACGAGTACCCCGGGGTGTGCGATCCGGACCCCGACGGGTACACGACGTCGCAGGACCGACGGGCGCCCTCGAAGGAGTCTCCATGACCGACGACCACCTCGTGATCGATGTCGAATCCGACGGCGCCCAGGACCTCACCCTCCTGCTCACGGGCGAGCTCGACATCGCCTCAGCGGGCACGCTCCGGGGGTGCTTGGCGTCGATCGACCGCCAGTGCCGGAACGTCACCATCGACCTCACCGGGCTCACGTTCGTCGACTCGACCGGGATCAGCGTCCTCATCGAAGCGCACGAGCGCTGCGAGTCCGAGATGCGCCAGCTCACCCTCAGCAACCCCAGCGGTCACGTCACCAGGGTGATCGAGCTCCTCGGCATCGCACAGGTGATCCCCATCGCCTACGACCACCCGACGGGGGAGCCTCGGTGACCGCGCCGGTCAGCCCGCCAGGCGGCGGAGGGCGATGATCGCGATGTCGTCCTCGGGGATGTGGTCCTCGAGGGTGGCCGACATGATGCGCTGGCACACGATCGACGGAGCGTCCAGCGTCACCGCCGTGCGGAGCCGCTCGAGACCTGTGTCGATCACCTCGCCGCGCCGTTCGACGAGGCCGTCGGTGTACCCGACCAGCACGGCGCCCGGCGGGATGCCGACCCTGGTCGGCGAGGGACGACCGCCCGAGATGCCCACGGGCGGTCCCGGCCGGGCGTCCACGAGCACGGTGGCGGCGCCGGGTCGGGCGATCGCGAACGGCGGGTGGCCGGCGAGGGCGATCCTCGCCTCGTCGTACGGGGGGCTGAGGACGGCCAGCGCGACGGTCGCGAAGTTGCCGACCTCGAAGTGCGACATCTTCCGGTCGGTGAGCATCAGCACCTCGTCCGGTCCCCGACCCAGCAGCGTGTACGCGCGGATCGCCGAGCGGATGCGACCCATCACGATCGCCGACCGGAGGCCGTGGCCGACGACGTCGCCGATCACGAGCCAGACCTCCCCGTCGTCGAGCTCGAAGACGTCGTACCAGTCGCCACCGATCCCGCCTCGCTCCGCGGGGACGTAGCGAGCCGAGCACTCGAAGTCCGCGATCGTCCGCGGTGCGCTCGGCAGCAAGCCTCGCTGGATCGCCTCGGCCGCGTCACGGTCGGCGTCGATCAGGCGGACCTGGACGGCCGCGCCGACGCGGTCGGCGATCAGCGACAGGAGCTCGGCATCGCGATCGTTGAAGCTCCGGACGCCGAACGACCCGACGTGGAGGACGCCGATCACCTGGTCGCCCACCACGAGCGGCACCCCCAGCAGCGATCGGATGCCCCGGCGCCACAGGATGGGGTTCGCCACGGTGGTGGCGTCCACCAGATCCAGGATCAGCGGCTGGGCCTCGTCGGCGACGCGGCCGGCGAAGCCCTGCCCGATGGGGATGCGCACCCCCTGCCGCACCTCGTCCTCGATGCCGAGCGCGGCACGGGCCACCAGCTCGGAGCCGGAGGCGTCGACGAGCAGCACCGCCGCCGTGTCGACCTTGAGCGCCTCCACCACCCGCTGGAGGATCTCGGCGAGCAGCTCCTGCAGGTCGGCGTGCCCGAAGGACATGTCGCCCAACGGGTCCGCCGTCGGCCCGCCGGTCGGCAGGTTCGGAACACGGACATGCGGATCCGCCGTGCCGCGGGGCTCTTCCTCGAGCACGGGAGCCCTACCTCGCCGCCCGCGATGCAGAGAGGAGCGGGGTCCTAGTCACGGGTCGCCACTCCTTCGTATCGGCCCCGATGCGCTGCCCGGCCGACTGCGGTTCGACCGCGTGGAGGTGGGCGACGGCCGGGGGGAGGTGCGGCACGTTGTGCCCGGTGCCGAAGCCGATCTCCACGACCTCGCCGGCCAGACCGGCGGCCACCCGCCGGCGGGCACGGGCGAGATCCCGTGCGCCGCACGCCTTCTCGACGACGCCGGTGACGACGTTCGCCTCGTACCACCGCCCGATCACCCCCACCGCTCCCTCCTCACCGCTGAGCGTAGGCGCGTGACCGGTCGACCGGGAGGAGGTCGGTGACAGACTGCGTCGACGTGCGCGCCGGCGTCCATACAGGAGAGATCGAGGTCGCGGCGAACGACGTGACCGGCATCGCGGTGCACATCGGGAGCCGAGTCCAGGATGCGGCCGGTCCCGGTGAGGGGGCGAGCCCTCCGATCCCCCGACCGGTCCCGGTACTGTTCCAGCCACCTCCAGATGGTCCTGCTCGTCCTGTTGCCGCTCGCGTGCTTCGTGCTCCTGTGGGGTGCGGTGCACGACGGTCGGGGCAGGTTGGGCCTGGCGCAGCTCTCGTCGCGGGGCACCTTCGTCGTCGCCTACGCCGTCCTGAACGGCCTCGTGCTCGCCATCGGCGAGCTGACGAGCATCGGGCGTCACCTCACGACGGCCACGGTCGCGGTGTCCTGGGCGATGGCGGTCGTCGTCCTGTTCGGGCTCGCGGAGGGCCGCCCACCGCTCGTGCCCTTCCCACGCGGGCTGGGCTTCGCCGAGCGTGTCGCCGGCACCCTGACCGGCGCCTACGTGGGGATCCTCGCGGTCACCGCTGCCCTCTACCGCCCGGCCACACGCGACTCGATGGTGTACCACCTCGTCCGGGTGGAGCACTGGATCCAGGACGCGTCGGTTGCGCCGTACGCCACCCACTTCCTGCCCCAGATCGATCTGTCGCCACTGCACGAGTACTCCCTCACCCACCTCCACCTCCTTGCCGGCACGGATCGCCTGGACGCCTTCGTCCAGCTCTTCGCGTACGTGGTGTGCGCGGTCGCCGCCTCGGAGGCCACGCGGCTACTCGGGGGTTCGCGCCGGGCGCAGCTCCTCGCACCGCTGCTCGCCATCACCGTGCCCGTCGCGATCCTGCAGGCGACGAGCACCCAGAACGACCTCTTCGGCGCCGCCATCGGACTGTGCCTCCTCGTCGTGATCCTCGGGTGGGACCCAAAGGGGCCAGTGGTCCCGAGAGCGGTCGCGCTGGGCCTGTGCGCCGGTCTGGCGGTCGTGGCCAAGGGCCAGGTGGTCCCGATCGTGGGTCCCGCGGTCGCCGGCCTCACGTTCCTCGCCGCGCGTCGTGAGCTCCGAGCCCGCGGAGGCGGAGCGCGGCGGGCTGGCGGCCATAGCCGGGGTCGCGCTCGTCGCGGCCTCGCTCACCGCGGGTCCGTTCCTCGTCCGCAACCAGGCGCTGTTCGGCTCGCCCACGGGTGGAGATCAGGATCACCTCCGCGTGGAGGGGATCACCTTCGCCAGCGCCGGGGCCAACACCGTGCGCAGCGTGGCCGGCAACTTCCGGATCGGCAACGGCAGCTCCGGTGTCGAGTACTGGGTGGGCCGGGCGGCGCGCGCCGTGGGATCCGATGCCTTCGACCTGTTCGGGATCGCGCCGGACGACAGCCGCTACGTCATCGGCAACGAGGTCGACCTGTTCGCCGAGCGCGACTACCGGATCTACCAACGGTGGTCCGAGCACGGTGCCAACCCGTGGCACGTGCTCCTGCTCTCGGTGAGCGGTGTCGCCTTGCTCGTGTCGTTCGTCCGCGGACGGCTCGACGGTCGGCACCTCGTGCTGCTGATCGGGCTGAGCATCGGGTTCGTGCTGTTCGCGACCCTCGTGCGGTGGCAGATGTACGGCGTGCGCTTCCAGCTCCCGGGCCTCATGGCCTGGTGCCCGCTCATCGCCATCACGCTCGATCGGTGGGGACGTGTCGCGGCCCATGCCGTGATCGGGCTGCTCGTCGTGGCCTCGCTGCCGATGCTGGTGCACAACGCCGAACGCCCTCTGCTCCATGGGACCTTCGACGCGGACCTGCCCTACCTCCAGCGCTACCTCCCCAGAGGAGCCGGCTCAGCGGCCACGGCAGCCGACTACGACGCGGTGGCGGAGGTCGTGGCGTCGTCGACCTGTGACAGGCTCGGCATGGCGAGCTGGATCGAGCTGGAGTACCTGCTCTGGGTCGCGCTGCGACACCACGGGTGGCACGGCGAGATCCGGGCCGTCGACGTCGTCAACGAGAGCGAGGAGCTGCTCGACGACGGGTTCGAGCCGTGTGCGACGCTGCGCACCGTGCGCAAGGGCAGACCGGCCTCCGATGCGGCGGAGGGGCAGCTCCGCACCGGCGAGCTCCGCTTCGGCGAGCTCGTGCTGGCCTTCGATCCCGATGCGTCACCCGGTCGAGGTGCCAGCAGCTACGGCTCGAAACCGACCTGGTAGCTGAAGGGCGCGCCACCCGACCGTTGATCCTCATCGTCGATCGCCCTCCGAATCGGGCCCCGTCCTCGGGAACGGGTTGATCGCGTGGAGCGTCAGCCTCGCCGCCTTGCCGCGCACTTCGAAGTCGCCGCGCTTGGTCGAACGACGGCGCGGTGGCGACAGCGCCAACCGAGTCGCCTCGGTGATGAGGATGGCATCGCCCGTCTCCTTGGTCAGCGCCTCCACCCGCGCCGCCGCGTTGACCGTGTCGCCGATCACGGTGAACTCGAGCCTTCCGCCGCCGCCCACGGTCCCGGCGATCACCGGTCCCGAATTGACGCCTATCCCGATCCGGAGCTCATCGCCCAGGTTGGCCCGCACCCGCTGCTGGATCTCGATCGCCGCCGCGACCGCCGCATCTGCGTGTCCGCCGAGCGGCTGTGGCGCCCCGAACACCGCCAGCAGCCCATCGCCGAGGTAGTGGTTCGCGTGCCCACCGTGCTCGTGGAGCACCGGCACCATGACATCGAACAGGCGGTTCAGCAGCTGCACGGCGTCCGCGGGGGTCACGCCCTCCGAGTACGACGTGAAGGACCGGACGTCCGCGAACATCACGGTGACCTCCACCTCCTCGCCCTCGAACATCGAGCTGCCCGATTCGACCAGTCGTTGGGCGAGCGCGGGGTCCACGTAGGAGCCGAACGCGGCATGGAGCGACTCTCGCTCCCGCAGGCCCTGCTGCATGTCGTTGAACGCCACCGCGAGGTCGCCGAACTCATCCGCGGCGAGCACGGGGACTGCCTTGGAGAGGTCGCCGAGCCGGACGCGGGCTGTCCCGTCGATCACTTCGCCAAGTGGCTTGAGCAAGGGACCCACCATGATGCTGGACACCAGCGACCCGATGTACGCGCCCCAGACCGAGCCAACGACGATGGCCGCGAGGTAGTCCTGCTCCTCCGCACCGGTCCCGAGCACCACCGCTGTCGTGACGAGGCCGGCGAACGCGCAGAGGGTCGCGATCGTGATCACGAGCCGCACCCGGAAGGTCCACCAGCGAGCGTGAGGCGGGATGGGCGATCCGGCCGCGGCTCCCAGGTCGACCGCCGCAGCGCCGGCGAGGAGCTGAGCCAGTGTCGCCGACAGGATCGCCCCAAGGGTGGCGACGACGCCGTACGCGATCAGCAGGCCGAGCGCTCCCGAGAGGCCCGGACGGGCGAGCCACAGGACGAAGGGGTAGGAGATGGCGACCATCAGCCCGACGTAGACCAACGCCATCCGGATCCCTACGACCTGAGGCAGCCTCTGCAGCGCGGCCAGCATCGCCGTCGGATCCGACCGCTCTCCCGCGCTCCACCGCCGAATCGGCTCGATCTGCTCCCGGCAGATCACGGCCGCCACGAAGACACCGACGAGCGCGCCGACGGCGATGCCGATCAGCCACAGCAGGCCCTCGACCCGGCTCATGCCGAGGAACAGCGAGCCGGCTACGACCGACGGGATCCCGACCGCGGTCAGGTTGATCACCGAGCCGACGACGCAGATCGCCAAGAAGAGCCGATCCTGGTGGTGCTCCCACACCCAGGCATCGAGCCCACCACGCTTGCGCGGGACCACGGCCGATCCCATCCCCCGTGTCTATCGAACACCGTCGCGACGCGCCCACCGCCTTGGACGTCGGGGTCACCGTCCGCCATGAGATCCATCGGGGAGTGAAGTCGTTCCTGGACGTTCAGGAGACCGGGAACGAAGTCCCGCCGCCTCATCGCTACCCCGTGGAGAAGACGGGTGCGTCGGTGTACCAGCCGCGCAGTCTGACCACGATCCCGTCGCCGACGACCTGCCGGTCAGGTCGAAGGCACAGACGGGGACAGCGGCTCGCCGGCAAGCGTGGCGAGGCGCGCCAGCCCCTGTTCAGCGTGATCGGTGACACGTGCCGCCGCAGCCTGCACCGCCGGGTCGTCCCGACGGGACGGATCGATGCGAGCAGGGTTGAGCGCGCACCCGTTGGCCCACTCCGCGATGTCGGGCTCCGCGCCGAACCGGCGGACTGCGATGGTGCCGCGGACCTGCATGCGGGCCCAGCTGGCGGGGTCATCCGGGAGGGTGTTCGGCGGGCAGAGCCGGTTGCGCTCCCGGTCGTCGTCACGGGTGGCCTCGACGTACCCGGCGAGCGCGGCGTTGAAGCAGGGGAACCCGACCCTGATCGTCTGGAGCCGGATCCGGTCGGGTTCCCACAGCGGGACGAGCGGCGGGTACTGGAGCCCGGACGCCGCGCAGTGCACCACCAGTGCGCCGGGCGGCAGCGCGACCTCTCCCCGATCGAGGACCATCGTCGTCGGCGTGACCCGGCGGATGTGGCCGAGCCGGACCACGTGGTCGACCGTGCGCAGCAGCTCCAGCTCCCAAGCGCCCAACGTGGGGGTCTTGGCCATCGTCGGCACCGACGTCGGGTCGATGCGCAGCATCACGCCGCGCTCCTCCAGGCGGAGGAACAGGTCGTCGAGCGATTCGGCGCCGGCGGCCGAGGACATCGTGTCTGCGGCCAACCCGAGCGCCACGACCGGGTCGGGCTGGACGCACGCGCGGTTGAGCATCCACGGTTCGCGCGGCCGGACCCACATGATCCGGCTCGGGTCGACGCCGTTGGCGACCAGCCACACGATGGCGTCGGTGGCGGTCTTGCCGGACCCCACGACGACGTACGAGCTCGGAGCATCGGCCAGGCTGGCCAGCTCGTTCACCGCCACGACCCGGGCGCCGTCGGCGACCTCGAAGGGCGGTGGCGTGGTGGCCGGGATGGTCGGTGACAGGTATGCGGCATCCACGACGCGCTGGCGCGGCTCGACCCGCACGGTCTCCCCCGTGACGCGGGAGGTGATCAGATGGGTGGACCCGTCCTCGTGGTGCTCGCTCCCCCCGAGGAAGGTGACGCGGCCCGAGTCGACGAGGTGGCGGTGCAGGATGTCGTCGTAGTACGCCTGGATCTCGGCTCGCCGGGCTCGTTCCTGCAGTCCGGTCTCCGGGCCGAGCGGCTGCACGGCGCCGGTGCCCAGCACCTTGGAGGCCACGCCGTAGAACACCGACGCCTGGTGGAGCTGCACGAACGGGTACGCGTCCTGCCAGTGGCCGCCTGGGCCGTGGCGTCGATCGACCAGGGTCACGTGCACGTCCGCGTGATCGACCAGCGCGTCCGTGAACGCCATCCCCATCGCCCCCGCACCCACCACGAGGTAGTCGGTCTTCAGCGTGCGCATGTGCCCAGCCTCGCGCGAGATGAGTCGATCCTGTCCGGGTGGGGCGACGGCCACGCCCGGCAGCCCGGAGGCCCGGTCGCTCAGGACCCGACGGTGCCGGCGGCGACGTAGAACATCATCACCGCAAAGAAGTCGCCGCTCTCGTCACGTCGGCGCAGCTCCGCCAGCTCCGCGGCCACCTCGTCGGCGGAGGCACCGAGGCGCGTCGCCGCCTGTGCGACCACCTCGATCCGCACGACAGGGTGCAGGTCGACGATCGAGGTGAACACGAGGGGCGCGGATGGGACTCGACCTCGCCACACCCTGCGGCCAGGAGCGCCTCTCGCAGGTCGAGGCCGGCGGAGCCATTGGCGACCTAGTGCGCGACGCTGGGCATGATCAGGTCGTCACCGGCGAACCGGCACTGGGCGTGGCAGGTCTCCACGAGAGCGATGCGACCGCCCGGCCGCACGACGCGCGCCAGCTCGGCGACCGCGGCGCGCATCTCGTCCGGTGCCAGGTGGATGAGCACCCGTTCGGTGCGGGCACCGTCACAGGAGTCGTCGGGCAGGTCGATCGCCCGAATGTCACCGATGTTGGCCTGGACGGGTCGCCCCGCTCCACGATCGGCCGTGCACCGCACCATTGCCTCGCTCGGATCGATGGCGTGGACACGACCGCCGGCCCCGACCACCCCCGCCATCTCCACGGCGGCCACACCGGTCCCGCACCCTGCGTCCAGCACCACGGCGTTCGGGACCAGCCGGAGCAGCGCCAGGCTCTCGGCTCGCAGCGTCGCGGTCGCCTCCGCCGCCCGGTCGAGGTAGGCGATCATGTCCTCGGCGTCACCGGACGCATCGACCTGTCGCCACGCTCCCGACTTCTCCGGTCCCGTCACGGCCGGCAGCATAAGACGCGACAGGAGACGGGGATCAGCCCTCGTCGCGCGGGCGAGGGTGGAGTCCGACGCGCCGCAAGCGCAATCGGGGCATAGCGTACGTGCAGGTGCCCGGTGCGGGCGCCGTTGTCCCAGGGACGGAGTGAGATGCCTGCGACGGTCGTCCTCGTCCACGGTTCGTTGTCAGGGTCCTGGGCGTGGCAGGACGTCATCGATGACCTCGACGGACACGGCGTGGCCGGCGTGGCGGTGGATCTGCCGTCCCACTCGTTGAGCGACCCGACGATCGACTTTCGTGACGACGCGCGGCATGTCCGCCAAGTGATCGACGGGATCGACGGGCCCGTCGTGCTTCTGGGCAACTCGTACGGTGGGCTGGTGATCACCGAAGCAGCGAACGACCATGCCTCCGTGCGACGCCTCGTCTTCCTTGCCGCCGTGATGCTCGGCCCCGGTCAGTCGCTCATGGACGGACTCCGCGGCAACTCCCCCGAGCTCGGCGCGGCGCTGCGCTTCCGTGATGACGGCATGATCGAAGCCGACATCGATGCACTGGTGAGGTTCGGGATGCAGCAAGCACCGGAACACGCCAAGGATCTCGTGCGCGCCAACGCATCGCGCCCGATGTCGCTGGGTGTGGACCCGACGGCGGCACTGACCGTCGCCGCATGGCAGCAGATCCCCTCCACCTATGTGGTGTGCACCGACGACCTGTCCGTCGATCCGGCGTTCCAGCGAGAGATGGCGATCCAGGCGACCGACGTTCTGGAGGTGCCGTGGGACCACTGGCCACAGCACTCGCATCCCGCCGAGCTCGCGGATCTGCTGGCAACGGTCGCGCACGGGGTGGGGACGACCCGGTAGGCGTCGTCAACACCGCAGGCAGGGTCGGTTCTGCTGGCGGAAACACCGAACCTGCGACGCAGTCGACACCGATCCGTGTCGAATACGTCGCGAGCTCGACGCGGGTCAGCGACTCGATCGGCGCACTCGCGGGCGTTCAGAGACTTCGACCGTAGCCCTCGGTCGCACCCTCGATCGGGACGACATGGGGTGTTGCATCGGTGCGAAGCGGAAGCGTGGTGAGGGTGTGGTTGAGGGCCGTCCCGTTCGGGGTGGCATCGAGCACCCAGAGCCTGTCGTGGGTGGCGCAGGCGTGTCGGGACGGGATCGGGGGTGGCTCCGGGAGTCCCGGGCCACTGGCAGTTCCCACCGGCGAGGTGAGCGACGGCGGGCTCCACACGAACGGAGTCGTCTCGCGTGTGGCGAGGTCGTGGAGGAGATAGCGCTGGGTGTAGGTCCTGGTGTCGCCGGGAGAGACGTACCCAGGCTGGCCGACCGGGATGCTTGGCCCGGGCTCGGAGCGTCCCTCGCTCAGGAGCATCGAGTTGTTCCCGACCTGGCCGTAGAACGTGTATCCGGACGCCTCCGGCTCCTGGATGGTGCCGAGCGGCGTGGCATCGGTGCCGTTGGCGTCGATGTGGAAGAGGAAGAGCGGCCGCCCGGAGCACGACGCCCCCGAACGCTCGCACCGGTTGCCCTGCGCGCCGACCAGCCAGCCGTCGTCGAGTTCGATCGCGCGGGGTGCCTCGCAGTCATGTCCGGTGAAGAACTCCACCGGGTACGAGGTCTCGACCAGGCCGTCGTGCACCTGCACGACCATGGCCGCGAGACCCGGCTTGCCGATCGTCTCGGTGAATCCCAGCTCCAGGAACGACGACGAACCCGGGATGATCATCTGCTCGTCGTACTCGTGATCGTCGCCATCGATGGTGCCTCCGCACGACCCGCCGGGTCGTCGCCACACCCCCACCCCCCGAACACCACGCGGTCGCCACCGCGCCCGGCGTCCAAGACCAGCGCCCCGGCTGCATGGATGCAGTCTCCCTCACCACTCGGCCGTGCCGGCATCGTGTCCCACCGTTCGCGGGATCAACCGCCTTGGCCAGGCACCACCCGGTAGGCCTCGTCTACCCCGGACTGTGCGCTGTGCTCACCCGCATCCGCCCAGGTCAGCGGCGAGCGTACGGGCGCGATCTATCGAGTCCATCGGTCCACTCCTCCCGAAGCCCCGGCGCCGCCTAGCGCCGGGTGCCCGCACCGCGTCGACTTGGTGACCGTCAACGGCAATGTGGGCCGAGCGTCCGCGACGTGAACCCGACCTACTTATTTCGAGGATGTCCAAGTGGGCGTCGAGGAAGTCACTGGAGAGCTGGTCGTGGGCCGCGACGAGATGGTCGCGTCGCCCGGACGAATGACCCGTACGAGATCCTCGTCTACGAAGCACCGCGCAGCCGCGTCACCCTCGGAGCCCATGCGTCCTCGGCAAGCGCCTGGCGATGTACGATTCCCCACTCCGGACGGTCCTGATGACCAGGATGGCACGAGGCGGAGCGGCGACATGCCAGGTCGACCCGGAGACCCAGGGCCGCAGCTCGTAGTACCATTGATCGGGTTCCCGAAGTCGTGCGACGTGAACTGGGTGAACCCGGCCGCTCGTGTCATCTCGCGTGCCTTCCGCTCGTGGAAGCCGAGCGTGCCCAGTCCCTCCCCGTCGGGTTCCGATGTCGCGGAGACATGCAGCAGACGACCGAGACGCCGTACTCAGGGCCGCCTCGGGTTGTCCGCCGTGTTCTCCGCATAGGTGGGTCGGCCGTTGACGTCCGCGATGAGCAGGGTGCCGTCGTCCTTGATCGCCTTCCTGGTGGCTCCGAGCACTTGAGTGGGGTGCGTCATGTCGTGGATGCAGTCGAACCCGGTGATGAAGTCGAAGCGGCCGTCGGCGGGCAGCCGCTCTGCTGCCGCATCGTGGAACGTCACGTTGGTGAGTCCCGCCTCGGCCAGGTTCTTCGCGGCGAGTGTCAGCGCGTGCTTGGAGATGTCGTAACCGTCGAAGTCGGAAGCCGGCAACGCCGCCATCGTGACGAGCTCAACGCCGGCACAGGACCCCACATCTTCAACCTTCGCGCCGGCCTAAGCTTGCCCACCACCGTCGAGCGCAGGCAGCATCGCGGGACGTAGCATGTGACGGAGCCACGGTGCGAGCATGCGCTCGCAGCTGTGGTTCCCTTCTTCTCCCTGCCGCGTCGTCGGAAGACCGTGCCCGTTCGAAGGACTCCTTGACGGAGTCGACGAGGCCGGGGGGCCGGTGACCGTCGCGAACCCACCTGCGCGAAGATGTTGGAGTTCTCCTCGTCGGCGAGCTCGGCAGCCTGTACCGCGGTGAGCTCGAAGCGTTCGTCTCCTCGGTGTTCCATCGCCCGGCTGCGCCCTGGTTCCGCAGCCCTTCGGCCGCCACCCTCTGGATGCCGTCTTCGCCGCGAGCTCCTCCGAGCTCACGGTGCCGGCGTCCTGCATGGCCTTGTACAAGCCGAGGGAATCACCGAGATAGACGGGGTCGTAGTCGAGCGCGCCTTCCAGGTACCCGAAGAGCTTCTCGGTGAACTCACCCGCAGCCTCCATGTCCAGGTCCGTCATGAGCTACTTCCCCCTCGCACTGGTGGGCTTGCGGCTCGGATCGTACGCATCCCGCTCGCGCAGCATCGCCCCGTTCCCCTCGTCGACGGTGGCCGCCCTGCTGGGGGCGCGGCTCCGCCCGCCTTGGCCGGCGACACGGGCGGGCTGTCGGCCAAATAGCGAGGATTCCGAGGAGGCCTGAGTCGATGAGCCTTGTACTCACGTCGGCACTGTACGCTGTGCTCATCCACGTTCGCCCAGGTCGGAGCTGAGCGTGGGGCCGCGAGTTATCGAGTCGTTGCCGATCGGCGTTCAGCGGCTGAAGGCCCGGATGGTTCGGACGCCGGCTCGGGCGAGCCCCGGGTAGCGGGAGGCCATGCGCTCCATCAGCCGATCGCTACGCCGAGTGGCGGGTGTCGAGGTGGGGAGCACGGGGCCGTCCACCGGCGCGGCGTCACCGGCGGTGAACAGGGTCCACTCCCCCGGCACGCCCTTCAGGGAGTGCGATCCTCGGTCGGCCAGCACCACCCGGGAGCCCGCGATGAGATCGCGCACCGTCGACGTGACGAGCACTTCGCCGGGGCGAGCGAGCCCACAGACCCGCGAGGCGATGTTGACCGCGAGGCCTCGGATGTCATTGGCGGTGACGTCACATTCGCCCGTGTGCACCCCGACGCGGACCGCGATGTCCAATGCATCCATCTGCGCCCCGAGCGCCCGCGCGAACGCCACCGCTCGACCGGGGCCGTCGAAGGTCGCGAGGAACCCGTCGCCAAGCGTCTTGACCTCGCGGCCCCGATGCTCCGCCAGAACGCCTCGCACCATCGCATCGTGTCGCCCGACCAGGGAGCCCCACGCCGAGTCACCGAGCTCCGCCGCGCGCTCCGTCGACGCGACGATGTCGGTGAACACCACCGTCAGGAGCTGTCGATCCGCGTGTTCCGCAGGACGCTCCCCCGTGACGTGTGCTTCGATCTCGTTCGCGGCGCGATCGAGGTCTGCGAGGGAGAAGGGCACGTGATCGCCGCCGGAGAGCAGCGCCAGCCGGGCACCAGGGATGGCCGCGGCCGTCTCCTCCGCCATCCACGTTGGAACGGCGGCGTCGTCGCGAAACTGGACCACCACCGTCGGGGCGGAGATCGTGGGAAGCACCGAGCGCACGTCCCCCACCCTGTTGCTGTCCATGAGGTGCCTGATCATCCCCGGGCTCGAGCCGGAACGCTCCCAGCTGGCCCAGAGACGCCGTTCCATCGGCCGATGCGCGACCTTCGCAGCGAGGACGTCGATCGAGCGTCCCTCGCCCCAGTGTTCGATCGCATCGTCGTACTTGGGCATGACGTCGTCGCCCCACGCAGCACCGCGCACGTCGCCCTCGGCCCGAAGCACCTCGGGCCCGACGGGCGGCGCGCCGTACAGCACGAGGTGGGTCACCCGCTCGGGGTTGCTCGCCGCGAACAGCATCGCCATCGCGCCGCCTTCGGAGACGCCGACCAGGACCGCTCGCTCGACCCCGGCATCGTCGAGGACGGCCCGGATGTCGTCCGTCCGCTCCTCCATGGTCGGCGGCCGAGCAACCGGGTCCGACAGCCCGGTCCCTCGCTTGTCGAACAGCAGCACCCGACCCAGCTGGCTCGATCGGAGGATGAGGTGGTGGAACACCGGCTCGGCCCAGCACAGCTCGACGTTCGAGACGAAGCCTGGACAGACCACGATGGTCCGGTCGCCCGTGCCGATCGACTGGTAGGCGATCGACACATCACCACTCCGTGCGTACCGCGTCGCCGGTCGCTCCACTACCCCACCTCTCCGTCCGCCCCGGGTCGGATGAACGCTACGCCAGTCGGGGCGGCCCGCTCCCCTGGCGGTCAACTGGTGTTCACGCGACAATCGGGCATTGTCTGAGGACACAAGCTGGCAGGGTCTGGACGTGGCGAACCGACTCCCCAACGATCGAGCCGGTCGGCGGTGAGCCCCGCCGAGTGGCAAGGTGCGTTCCAGGGCGACGACTACCAGGCGCAGTTCGACCGACTGGCCGCCTCGGGGCAGGACGTGCACGGGGAGGCGACGTTCGTCCGGGCGTACTCGCCCACGTCCGTCCTGGACGCCGGGTGTGGCACGGGACGAGTGGCCATCGAGCTGGCCCGGCATGGGGTCGAGGTGGTCGGCACCGACATCGAGGACTCGATGCTCGCGACGGCGCAGCGGCTGGCACCGGATGTCGAGTGGGTGCAGTCGGACCTGTGCGAGCTCGAGCTCGGGCGATCGTTCGATCTCGTCGTCATGGCCGGCAACGTCCCGCTGTTCACGCCACCGGGGACGGAGGCGGCGCTGGTGGCCGGCGTTGCTCGGCACGTCGCTCCCGGCGGGCGGCTCGTCAGCGGGTTCAGCCTCGGTCGCAACTACTCGCTCCCTGAGCTCGACCGGCATGCAGCCGACAATGGCCTCGTTCTCGAGGACCGCTTCGCCACCTGGGACCGCCAGCCCTGGATCGACGGCGGCGACTACGCCGTGTCGGTGCACCGGCGGCACTCCTGACAGGGCCCCCGGGTTGGAATCTCAGGGACTCTCTAGATGTCAGCGGATGCCGGTGTCGCAGTCGATGTCGACCGTTTGGGGTGGACCGGACGCGACGGTGACCACCTCGTCTGAGCAGCGAGGGAAGACCCCGTCGGTGCCGATCCGCAGGGTGTAGGTCCCCGGTGCCAGGCCGAGCGCGTAGCGGCCCGTCTCATCGGTGTCTGCGCTTGCAGCTGTGCGCCCGTCGCCAGCAATCGCGGCAACTCGGGCGTGCACGGCGACCGGTGGGCACGGCTGATCCGGGCGCTCCACCGGACACGTCGGTGCAGCGGTCACTCGGCCCCGAACGCCGGTGCCCGAGAGGGGCAATGGCGGGGGGACGGTGGTCGTGATGGCCGGCGCTGAGGGGGTCGTGGTCGGCCCGGTGGTCCTGGGCCCCGTCGCGACGGGGATCGTGCTGGCCACTTGGGCAGAGCCAGTGGCGGCGGTCGAGCCTGTCGACGAGCTGGTGGCGGTGGTCGTGGAGCTCCTGTCCGCGACTGGGGCATCCGGCGAGCCACACGCGGCCAAGGCGGCGGCGACCACGACCGCGACCACGAGGCCGGGCCCGCGTCGAAGGTGCAAGTACGTCATGACGGCATTTTCCGGACCTCACATTCGAGCTCCGGAACCAGTACACGGACGGGCCGGACACCTCGATCATCGAGTTCACCGCGCGGGGAACCCATCAGGCTGAGCTCGACGGCATCGCGGCGACCGGCAAGTCGGTCGAGATCTTTGTGTGCAATGTGATCGTCACCGGTGAGCGCAGGACGAGTCTTCGAGTCGAACGCGATTCGGTAGACCCGGAGGCCGGCTTGTCACCGAGCCACTCGCTCAGACTTCGAGCACGCCAAGCTGTCTCAACACTGCCGCTTGATCCCAGTAAAGGCGTTCGCCAGCGATCAGGTCATCCCGGAACTGGACGACGATGGCCACGTCCATCTCGACCTTCCGGTTGGTTGGTGGCTCGCCGGGCAGCAACCAGTCCATCTGCTTTGCGTGCGTGAAGCTGAGGCGCAACTCGTCGACGAGCTGATCCTGGCCAAGGACGCGGTTCATCGGTTGCATCTGCGCGTCATCCGGCCACTGGGGGATGAGCACGTCCGCGTAGAAGGCGCGAACTTGAGCCTTCCCATTGCCGCCGCCTCCGTTCGCGAGGATCGTGACATACGGGTCGTCGACCATGCTCTCCAACGCGACTTCAGCATCCTTCGAGATGAACTCTGCCCCGTTGTGGTCGTCCCAAAGTTGGGCCAGCTCCTCGGGCTTCATCGGCGCTCCTTTCCCGCGGCTCATTGTCCGCGCCCTCGGGCGCTCCAGCGCACTCATATTGCCCGATCTGGGTGCCGCCGCGGGCTGGTGCCGCGCCCAGATCGGCCGGAGGGGCACGGCGTACACGCAGGTCAGGGCGTGGTTCTGACTAGCCGCCCTGGCCCGGCACTTCGCGGTAGGCCTCGTCTACTTCGGGATGTGCGCTGTGCTCACCTGCGAATGCCCAGGTCGCCGCTGAGCATGAGGTCGCGAGTTATCGAGTCGATCGCGGTCAGGTGCAAGACACGGCATCGAGGCCGTCGATGTTGACGTGGTACTCCGCCTCGCCCACGCGCTTGACGGATGCAAGCTCACCGTCGTCCACGCGCAGCTCGGTGAGCCTCCAGGGCTCGAGGTCGGACGGATCGATGGGGAGTGTCCAGCTGGACGTCGTACCGCCGCCCGAGGCATCGACCTGCGGGTGGCGTCGGGCATCAAGGTCTCGGGTGCGGGCGAACAGCTGATCTCCAGACACCCATACCAGGTCGATGCCGTTCGGGCCGATCTCGGTCACGCGGCCAGAGTCGATGTCGACCTCCAAGAGCGCCTCGCTGTCTCGCCCCTCGCCGCCCACATAGAGGCGTCGCCCAGCGGGCGACCAGGTCACGTCCCGGTTGCGAAACCCCTCACCCGGCAACGCCGCGATCTCGCGTGCGCCGGATCCATCTGAAGCAGCCACCCACACAGCGGCCTTTCGCGTCTCGCCGTCCTGCCACATGAAAGCCACCCGCTGCCCATCGGTGGAGAACGCCGGCGCGTATCCCCCAACCTCACTGATCAGGCGACGAGGGACCGCGCCCGAGTCGGTCGAGGGCAAGATCCACACCTCGGGCACGTAGTTGACCAGCCGTGTGAACACGATCTCGTCCCGCGTCCGCTGCCCTCGTCTGCACCGCACGCTCCAAGGGACGACACCACAAGCACGCTGCAGAACAACCACCGCATCACCGAGATGGTACGGAGCGGAGACGCGGCAGGTGCCGCGCCATCAAGTCGGGCGATTCCGCCGTCTCCTGGACGGAATTATCGCCCGAGAACGGGTTCAGCCGCCTTGGCCCGGCACCACCCGATATGCCTCGTAGACGGAGTCGATGCTGCGGAGGGTGGCGAGGAGGCTGTCGAGGTGGCCGGGGTCGGCCAGCTCGAACTCGAAGCGCATCTTGCTGACGCGGTCGGAGCCGGTGTTGGTGGTGGAGCTGAGGATGTTGACGTGGTGGTCGCTCATCGACGCGGCGACGTCGCGCAGCAGTCGGCCGCGATCGAGCGCTTTCACCTCGATGGCAGCCACGAACGTGCCCTGGTGGGATTCGTCCCAGTCGACGTCGATCAGGCGGTCGGACTGCCCGTCGGCCAACGACACCGCGTTGGCGCAGTCGGCCCGGTGCACCGACACGCCCCTGCCGCGGGTCACGAACCCGAGGATCTCGTCACCCGGGACCGGCGTGCAGCAGCGGGACAGGCGCACCATGAGGTCGTCCAGGCCCTCCACGTGCACCCCTGCGGCCGGGCGCTTGCGCGACGCGGGGCGCCGCGGCTGGCGGACCGTCGACGGAAGGGTCTCGTCGTCCTCGCGGTCGGGATCGACGGCCCGCACCTTGCGTGCCACCCGGGCCGCGATGGCCTTGCCCGACACGTGGTGCTCGCCGATCGCCGCGTAGAGCCCGTCCAGGTCCGCGTAGTTGAGGTCCTTCGCGATCTCCTCGAGCACCGGACCCCTGGCCAGCTTCTGCACCGGCAGACCCTCGCGGCGCATGGCCGCCACGAGCTCCTCCCGGCCGTTGTCGACGGCGTCCTCCCGCCGCTCCCGGGAGAACCACTGCCGGATCTTCGCCGCCGCCCGCGGCGTGGCCACGATGTGGATCCAGTCCCGCGACGGGCCGGCACCCTCCACCTTGGAGGTGAACACCTCCACCGTGTCGCCCGACGCGAGCTTGGAGTCGAGCGGCACCAGGCGGCCGTTCACCCGGGCGCCGATGCACGCGTGGCCGACTTCGGTGTGGATGGCGTAGGCGAAGTCGATCGGGGTGGCCCCCGCGGCGAGCGTGACGACCTTGCCCTTCGGCGTGAACACGAAGACCTCGTCCTGCTCGAGGTCGATCTTCAGGTTCTCCATGAACTGGTCGGGGTCGGACGTCTCCGACTGCCAGTCCACGATCCGGTTCAGCCAGGCGATGTCGGCGGCGGCGCCGCTCCCGTCGTCCTTGTACTGCCAGTGGGCGGCCACGCCCTGCTCGGCGCGCGCGTGCATCTCGTAGGTGCGGATCTGCACCTCGAGCGGCTTGCCCTGCGGTCCCACCACAGTGGTGTGCAACGACTGGTACAGGTTGAACTTGGGCATCGCCACGTAGTCCTTGAAGCGGCCTTGCACCGGCTTCCAGGTGGCGTGGATCGAGCCCAGCGCGGCGTAGCAGTCCTTCACCGAGTCGACGATGACCCGGATCCCGACCAGGTCGAAGATGTCGTCGAACTCGCGCCCCTTCACGACCATCTTCTCGTAGATGGAGTAGAGGTGCTTCGGGCGACCGGTGACCTCCGCGTTGATGCGCAGCTCCGCGAGGCGGGCCCGGACCTGCTCCAGCACCTGGGTCAGGTAGAGGTCGCGCTCGGGCGTGCGCATGGTGACCATGTGGTCGATCTCCGCGTACCGCTTCGGGTGGAGCGCGGCGAACGAGAGGTCCTCCAGCTCCTGGCGGACCTCCTGCATCCCGAGGCGGTGGGCCAGGGGGGCGTAGATGTCGATCGTCTCGCGGGCGGTGCGCTCCTGCTTCCACGCCGGCAGGGCGGCAATCGTGCGCAGGTTGTGCAGCCGGTCCGACAGCTTGATGATCAGGACCCGCAGGTCCTTGGCCATCGCCACGAGCATCTTGCGCATCGAGGCCGCCTGCTGGGCCTCCTTGGTGTCGAACTTGATGCGGTCGAGCTTGGTGACGCCGTCGACGATGGCGGTCACGTCGGTGCCGAAGTCCTCCTGGAGGTCGCCCAGGTCGAGGCCGGTGTCCTCCACCGCGTCGTGCAGGAGGGCGGCCGCCACCGTCACGTCGTCGAGGCCGAGGTCCGCGACGATCCGGGCCACCGCCAGCGGGTGCTGGATGTACGGCTCACCCGACCTGCCGCGTCTGGCCGCGGTGGGCGTCGGACGCCGCCAGGTAGGCGCGGGTGATCAGCGCGGTCGAGGACTTGGGGTGCCGGGCCCGGTACGCGCCCAGCAGCGGGGCGACCTCGTCCGCCGGAGGGCGCTCGTTGCGCCGCCAGGGCAGGACCCGATCGACCGTGGGCATGCGCTCAGGCTACCGCCGCCCCCAACCCGGTCCGGAGGCCTTCCCGCTCAGCGAGCGCGCTTGCGCGTCTTCTTCCGCGCCCGCGGCACGATGACCGGACCGGTGCCGGGCGGCGGCGCGGCGGGCGTGGGCCGGTCGGCGGTCGCGAGGCCGTCGTCGGCATCGTCCTTCGCCACCGGGGCGACCGGTGCGCCAGTGGCGGCGGGCGTCGCCGGCGCCATGGTCGCCTGCTTGGCGGCCACGCGGGCCTTGATGTCGCGGTAGCGCGGCTCCCGCTCCTTGAGCACCGCCAGAAGGGGGGAGGCGATGAAGATCGACGAGTAGGCCCCGGCGAACAGGCCGATGAGGAGGGCGAGGGCGAACTCCTGGAGCGTGGTGGCGCCGAGGATGTACGAGCCCAGGATGAGCAGCGAGCCGACCGGGATCAGTGCCGTGATCGAGGTGTTGAGCGACCGCATCAGCACCTGGTTCAGCGACAGGTTCACCATCGCCCCGTAGGTCATCCCGTCCTTGGAGCCCACGAGCTTCGTGTTCTCGTCGACCTTGTCGAACACCACGATGCCGTCGTAGATCGAGAAGCCGAGGATCGTGAGCAGGGCGATGACCGTGGCGGGGGTGACCTCGAAGCCGACCACCGAGTACACGCTCATCGTGATGATGACGTCGTGGATCAGGGCCACGAGCGTGGGCACGGCCATCCGGAACTCGAACCGGAGCGAGATGTAGATCGTGATGACGACCAGGAAGACGATCAGCGCCCGCAGCGCCTTCTCGCTGATCTCCTCGCCCCACGACGGCCCGACCGAGTTGAGGCTCACCTCGTCGGGGTCGGAGCCGGTGAGCTCCGCCAAGGCGTTGGTGACGTCCTCGGCCTTGTCGATGTCGACGGGCTCGGCCTCGATGCGCAGGCGCGTCTCGTCGTCGGTGGACAGCGACTGGACCGTGACGCCCTCCAGGCCCTGGTCGACCATCGCGTCCTCCGCGTCGGCCACCGACGCGTCGCCTGCCGGCACCTCCCACACCACGCCGCCCTCGAAGTCGATGCCGAGGTTGAAGCCGCGGGTCACGAGCGACACGAGCCCGATCGCGATCAGCACCAGGCTGATCACGGCCCAGCGGCGGAACCGGCCGACGAACTCGAAGTCGGTCTCGCCGTGGTACAGCCGGTGCCAGAGGGAGCGCCGCTCGGGGGTGGGGGTGGTGGCGGTCATCGGGCCGCTCCGCTGGGAGCCACGCTCACCTGCGCCGAGTCGGCTGTCCCGGTGAGGCCGCGCGAGAGGCCGAGCCAGTGGCTCCCGGTGAAGAAGCGGCTGCGGGCCAGCATGCCGACCATCGGCCGGGTGAAGAACCACGCCACGATCACGTCGAGGATCGTGGCCAGCCCGAGGAAGAAGGCGAAGCCGCGGACGGGACCGACGGTGAGCCAGTAGAGGAGGGCGGCGCCGATGAAGCTGGAGATGTCGGCGGCGAGGATGGTGCGGAAGGCCCGCTGGAAGGCCCGCTCGGTGGTGGCCCGCAGCGTCCGCCCGGCCCGGATCTCGTCCTTCAGGCGCTCGAAGTAGACGACGTAGCTGTCCACGGTCACGCCCACGGACACCACGATGCCCGTGACCCCCGCGAGGCTCAGCGCCAGCCCCTGCGTCTCGCCCAGCCAGGCGATGATCGAGAAGTTGAGCGCGCTCCACACCGCGAGCCCGAGCACCACCACCAGGCCGAGGGCCCGGTAGTAGAAGAGCATGTAGAGGCAGACGAGCGCGAGGCCGAGGAGGCCCGCGGCCAGGCCGGCGTTCAGCGAGTCCTCGCCGAGGGTGGCCGACACGGTCTGCACGGTCTGGGGCTCCAGGTTCACCGGCAGGGAGCCGTAGCGGAGCACCAGCGCGAGGTCCTTGGCCTCGCCCTCGCTGAACTGCCCGGTGATCTGGATCTCGTCCCGGTCGTAGCTCGGCTGCGAGATGCTCGGCGCGGAGACGACCCCCGAGTCGAGCACGATGGCGAGCTGGTGGGTCGGGCACTCGGACGTGCCGTTGTAGCAAGCGGCGGCGATCTCGTTGAAGGTGTCGATCGCCTGGCCGCCCTTGATCTCGAGGCGCACGCTCCACCGGCCGGTCTGGTTGAGCTCGGCCGCCGCGGTGGACACGATCTGCCCGGTCGCCTTGGCGGGACCCAGCTGGTAGGTGGCCACGGTCTTGCCGTCGTCGTCCACCTCCGGGAGCACCACGGGCTGATCGGCGATGTCGTCCTCGCGCGGGGTGAGCTCGAAGCCGGTGACGGTCGCAGGGGCCGTCGTCGGCGTCGTGGTGGTGGCGCTCGGGTCGGCGGCCACGGTCGTCGTGGTGGCCGCAGGATCCTCCTGGAACGGCGTGGCCGCCTCTGTCGCGGACTGGCCGGTCACCGGCGCGGCGGTCGTGGTCGTGGCGTCCGCGGCGGGGGCGGTGGTCGTCGTCGACGAGGCCGCCTTGAGCAGGTCCTCCACGGTGCCGGGGATCGTGTTGAGGACCGGCCGGAAGCGCAGCTCGGCGGTGTCGCCCACGAGCTCCAGCGCCCGCTGCTGGTTCTCGACGCCGGGCAGCTGCACGATCACCGAGCGGCCCTGGCGGGCGATCTCGGGCTCGGCGACGCCGAGGGCGTCGACCCGGTTGCGGATGATCTCGATGGTCTGGTCGAGGGCGTCGTCGTTGGTGTCGGTGGTCGGCTGGAGCACCACGGACACGCCGCCCTGCAGGTCGAGGCCGAGGGCGGGGGACGTGCCGCTGACCAGCACGGCGGTGAGCGCCCCCAGCGCGGCGAGCACGATGAACACGAGGGGGGTGACCGGCCGGCGGCGCATTCGAGGGGCGACCCTACCCGTAGGCCGCGGCCAGGCGGCAACGCAGGTCCTCGAGGGTCCCGGCCTCGATCGCCGCCCGGGCCTCCTCCACCAGCCGGAGGGTCCACCACACGTTGTGGAGGGTGAGGAGACGTGGTGCGGTGGGCTCGTCGACCACCAGGAGGTGGCGCAGGTAGGCCCGCGACCAGCGGGCGCAGACCGGGCAGCCGCAGGCTGCGTCGAGCGGGTCGTCGGTGGCCGCGTTCTCCGACCGCTTGAGGTTGTACCGGCCGGCGGTCGACAGGACCGTGCCGTGGCGGCCGAAGCGGGTGGGGAGCACGCAGTCGAACAGGTCGATCCCGAGGGCGATCGCCTCGACCATGCCGAGCGGGTCGCCGACGCCCATGAGGTAGCGGGGCTGGTCCGCGGGCAGCTCGGGGAGCGTGGCCGCCAGGGTGGCCAGCATCTCGGTCCGGTCCTCCCCCACGGACAGGCCGCCCACCGCGTAGCCGTCGAAGCCGACCGCCACCGTGCGGCGCGCGCTGTCGAGCCGGAGCTCGACGTCGGTGCCGCCCTGCACGATGCCGAGCTGGGACAGCTCCGGTCGCTCGTGGGCCAGGAAGGCCGTACGCGCCCGGGCGGCCCACGCCGCCGTGCGGTCCACGGCGGACCGCAGCACGTCGCGGGACGACGGCAGCGGCGCGCACACGTCGAGCACCATCTGCAGGTCACTGCCGAAGGCCACCTGCAGGTCGACGGCGCCCTCTGGGGTGAGGCGGTGGGTGCCGCCGTCGTAGGTCGACCGGAAGGTGACGCCCTCGTCGTCGAGGCGCACGTTGCCGCCCGGGTCGAGCGAGAACACCTGGTAGCCGCCCGAGTCGGTGAGCACGTGACCGCTCCAGCCCGTGAAGGCGTGGAGCCCGCCGCACGCGGAGATGGCGTCCACGCCGGGCTTGAGCATCAGGTGGTACGTGTTGCCCAGCACGATCTGCACGCCGAGGTCGTCGAGGTCGGCGGCCGAGAGCGTCCGGACCGCACCGCGGGTGCCCACGGGCATGAAGCACGGCGTCGCGATCGTGCCGCGGGCGGTGGTGAGCGTCCCGGCCCGCGCGAGGCCGTCGCGGGCGGTCACCTCGAGGTGGAGGCTCACCCGCGCTCGCTCCGCAGGAACATGGCGTCGCCGAAGCTGAGGAACCGGTAGCCCGTGGCCAGGGCCTCCTGGTAGAGGTCCCGCCAGCGCGGGCCCACGAGGGACTCGACGAGCACCAGGAGCGACGAGCGCGGCTGATGGAAGTTGGTCACCAGCGCGTCGACCACCGCCAGGTCCCGCTCGCCGTGGATGAAGAGGTCGGTGCGCCCCTCGAGCACACCGGTGGCGGCCGCCGACTCGAGGGCCCGCACGGTCGTCGTGCCGATGGCGACGACGCGCTCGGCTGCCGCGCACGCCGCCAGGGTCGAGGCCGGCACGCGGTAGCGCTCGGCGTGCATCCGGTGGTCCTCGACCTGGTCGACCGCGATCGGCTTGAAGGTGCCGAGCCCCACGACCAGCTCCACCGGGGCGACGCCCGCACCCGCGTCGGCGACCGCCTGCAGGACCTCCGGGGTCAGGTGCAGCCCGGCCGTGGGCGCCGCCACCGACGCGGCGTGCTCGGCGTAGGTGGTCTGGTAGCGCTCGGGGTCCTCGAGCGGCTCGGTGATGTAGGGCGGGAGGGGCAGCTCACCGTGGCGCTCGAGCACGTCGAGCAGGTCGCTGCCGAGCGGGTGCACGACCTCGACGTGGCGCAGGCCGTCACCGAGGTCCTGACCCACGATGACGCGCAGGTCGTCCCCGATCTCGAGGTCGGTCCCCGGCACGAGCTTCCGGCTCGGGCGGACGAGCGCCTCCCAGGTGTCGGGCGTGCCCTCGACCGGCTCGAGGAGCAGCACCTCCGCGGCGCCTCCCGTGTCCCGCGTCGTGCGGAGCCGGGCCGGCAGCACCCGCGTCGTGTTGACCACGAGCAGGTCGCCGGGCCCGACCAGCGCCGGCAGGTCCCGGACGTGCGCGTGCCCGGGCGCCTGCCCCGGGCCGTGGTCCACCAGCAGCCGCGCCGCGTCGCGCGGCTCGATCGGCGTCTGCGCGATCGCCGACGCCGGCAGCTCGTAGTCAAACGCCGCGGTCTCCATGCCAGCGACCAGTGTGCACCCGGGTTCTGGCGGAGCCAGAACCCGTGGGGGTCCGCCAGCGCGGTGCTAGAACAACCCGTTTCCCCGTGGGGCGACGAGCCCCAGGTGGGTCCAGGCGGCGGGGGTGGCGACCCGCCCGCGGGGGGTGCGCATGAGGAGGCCCTCCTGGATGAGGAAGGGCTCGTAGACGTCCTCGACCGTCTCGGTCTGCTCGCCGACGCTGATCGACAGCGTGGAGAGCCCGACGGGCCCGCCGCTGAACCGCTCGCACACCGCGGAGAGGATGGCGCGGTCGACCTTGTCCAGGCCGCGCTCGTCCACGCCGAACACGGCGAGGCCGTCGCTGGCCGTGGCGAGGTCGACGGTCCCGTCGCCCCGCACCTCTGCGAAGTCGCGGACGCGGCGCAGCAGCCGGTTCGCGATGCGGGGCGTGCCGCGGGCGCGGCGGGCGATCTCGTGCGCGCCGGCGGTGTCGACCGAGACGCCGAGGATCCGAGCGGCACGGGTGACGATGGCCTCGAGCTCGGCGGGCACGTAGTAGTCGAGCCGGGCGACGAGGCCGAAGCGATCGCGCAGCGGGCCGGTGATCGACCCCGTGCGCGTGGTGGCCCCGACGAGCGTGAAGCGCGGGAGGTCGAGGCGGATCGACCGGGCCGCCGGTCCCTTGCCCAGCACGATGTCGATCTGGAAGTCCTCCATCGCCGGGTAGAGGACCTCCTCCACGACGCGCGGGAGGCGGTGCACCTCGTCGATGAAGAGCACGTCGCCCTCGCCGAGCTGCGAGAGCATCGCCGCGAGGTCCCCGGCCCGCTCGATCGCCGGCCCGGAGGTCACGTGCATGGTCACGCCCATCTCGGTGGCGATGATCCCGGCGAGGCTGGTCTTGCCCAGGCCCGGCGGCCCGGCGAACAGCACGTGGTCGACGGCCTGGGACCGACGGCGAGCGGCCTCCAGGATGATGGAGAGGTGCTCCTTGAGCTCGCCCTGGCCGATGAACTCGTCCAGCGTGCGCGGGCGCAGGCTGGTGTCGATCGACCGCTCGGTGTCGTCGTGCTCCTCCGCCCGCAACAACTCTTCTCTCATCGCCTGACCACCGCCAGGCGCTGGAGGGCGTCGCGCAGGAGGAGGCCGGCGTCGCCGTCGTCGGGCAGGTCGGCCATCACCTCGCGCACCTCGGTGTCCGTGTACCCGAGCCCGGCGAGCGCTTCGCGCACGTCGGCCCGCGCGGCGGACCCGGGCCCGGCCGCGCCGCCGGCCTCGCTGGGCGCGGGCACGCCGAGGTCGGGGATCGACAGGCGCGACTTCAGGTCGATCAGCAGCCGGGCCGCTGTCTTCTTGCCGACGCCGGGCACGAGGCACAGCGCGCCGATGTCGTCCTCCGCGAGGATGCGGGCGAGGGCCACGGGCGCGTGGACCGAGAGGATGCCGAGGGCCAGCGCCGGCCCCACGCCGTGGGCGCCGAGCAGCGCCTCGAAGCAGCGGCGCTCATCCTTCGTGGCGAAGCCGTAGAGCATCTGCGCGTCCTCGCGCTGGTGGTGGTGCACCCAGCAGAAGACGTCGTCGCCCACGTCGCCGAGCGACACGGCCGTGGTGGGGCTCACCGCCACGCGGTACCCGACGCCACCCGTCTCGATCGTGACCTCCGCGTCGTCGCGGTCGGTGAGGGTGCCCCGCAGCGAGCCGATCACCGGGTCACCGACCGGGCCGCGGCCACCCGTCCGCGCAGCGGCGCGTGGGCGAGGTGGCAGAGGGCGAGGGCGACCGCGTCGGCGGCGTCGACCGGTCGCAGGGGGTGGGCGATGCCCAGGAGGGTCTGCACCATGCGCTCCATCTGGTCCTTGGTGGCCCCGCCGACCCCGGCGACGGCCTGCTTCACCTGGTTCGGGGAGTACTCGGCCACCTCGCAGCCGGCGGCCGCCGCCTCGGCCATGGCCAGCCCGGCGGCCTGGGCCACCGCGATGGCGGTGCGGACGTTGACCTGGAACAGCACCCGCTCCACGGCCACGACCTCCGGCCGGTGCTCCTGCAGCAGGGCCCGCAGGTCGCCCTGCAGCTCCGCGAGCCGCTCGGGGGTGCCTGCAGCGGGGTCGGTCCGCAGCACGCCGACGGCCACCGCGCGGGTGCCGCCGGGCTCCTGGGCCACCAGCCCGTATCCGCAACGGGAGAGCCCGGGGTCGATGCCGAGGACGTACACGCGTTCGATCGTACCCGGGGCGACCCGCCTGAGGGTGGACCGACGCCGTCGGCTACTGGGCCGCCCGGATGGCGTCGACGAGCTCGCCGGTGGAGCGGAAGGTGAGGCCCGCGACGGCGCGGTGGGCCCAGCGGACGATGCCCTCGGCGTCGATCACGAACACCGAGCGCCGGTAGAAGCCGAGCGGGCCGAGGATGCCGTAGGCCTCCCCCACGACCTTGTCGACATCGGCGAGGAGGGGGAAGCCGAACCCGCCCTGCTTGCAGCTGAACTCGTCGTGGCTGACCACCGACTGCGGGCTGATGGCGAGCAGCTGGGCGCCCAGGTCGCGGAACTGGTCGATGTCGCTCGTGTACGCGTTGAGCTGGCGCGTGCAGACCGGGGTGTTGTCGCCCGGGTAGAAGACCAGCACGACCACATGACCGCGGTGGTCCTCGAGGGAGCAGGTGCCCTCGGTCCCCTCGAGCGTGAAGGTCGGAGCCGGCTGGCCCACCTCCGCTGCCATCAGGCCTCGATCGCCTCGAGGAGCTCGTCGGGGATGTCGAAGTTCGCGTACACGTCCTGCACGTCGTCGTTGTCGTCGAGGGCATCGATGAGGGCGAGGACCCGCTTGGCCACACCCGACTCGTCGACGGGAACGGTAGCGCTCGCGACCATGGTGAGCTCGGACGACGCCACGGCCATCCCCGCGCCCTCCACCGCGCTCCGCACGGTGTGGAGGTCGGTCGGAGGGGTGGTGATGCGCCACGCCTCGCCGTCGTCGGCCAGGTCCTCGGCGCCCGCCTCCAGGGCCACCAGCATGAGCTCCTCCTCGTCCGCGCCGCGGTCGGCCAGCACCACGCCCTTGCGCTCGAACTGCCAGGCGACCGCGCCGGGCTCGGCCATCGAGCCGCCGTTCTTCGTGAACAGGTTGCGGATCTCCGAGCCGGTGCGATTGCGGTTGTCCGTGAGGACGTCGACCAGCACCGCGATGCCGCCCGGCGCGTAGCCCTCGTAGGTCACCTGCTCGTAGATCACGCCCTCGAGGTCGCCGGTGCCCCGCTTGATGGCGCGCTCGATCGTGTCGAGGGGCACGGAGGCGTCGCGGGCCTTCTGGAACATCGTGCGCAGCGTCGGGTTGCTCTCGGGATCGCCCCCGCCCTCACGGGCGGCCACCTCGACCTGGCGGATGAGCTTGGCGAAGAGCTTGCCGCGGGCCTTGTCGGCGGCGCCCTTCTTGTGCTTGATCGTGGCCCACTTGGAATGGCCGGACATTCAGCCGAACTCCTTCAGGAAGCGGTCGTGGATCCGGAGGTCGTCGGACAGCTCCGGGTGGAAGGCGGCCACGGTGACCGCGCCCTGGCGGCAGAGCACCGGGTGATCCTCGACGGTGGCGAGCACCTCGACGCCGGGCCCGGCCCGTTCCACGAAGGGGGCGCGGATGAACACCGCGTGGAACGGCGCGCCATCCGGGTCGTCCCTGAGCGGCAGGTCGGCCTCGAACGAGTCGACCTGCCGCCCGAAGGCGTTGCGCCGCACCGACACGTCGACGGCACCGAAGCAGCGCTGGTCCACGCGCCCGTCGAGGACCTCGGCGCCGAGCAGGATCATCCCGGCGCAGGTGCCCAGCACGGGCATGCCCTCGGCCAGCCGCGTGGCGATCGGGTCGAACAGCCCCGAGGACTCGAGCAGCATCGACATCGTGGTGGACTCCCCGCCGGGCACCACGAGCACGTCCACGTCGCGCAGCTGGTCGGGCCTGCGGACGAGGACGGCCTCAGCGTCGAGCGCGTCGAAGGCGGCGGCGTGGCGCGCGAAGGCGCCCTGCAGGGCGAGCACGCCGATCTTCACCTGGAGGCCTCCACATCCGCGGCGAGCGTACCGGCCGGGACGATCCCTGCTACCAGCCGCGATCGGCCAGCTTCGTGTCGAGGCTGCCGATCTCGAGCCCCGGCATGGCCGAGCCGAGGCCGCGGGACACCTTGGCCACGATGTCGGCGTCGGTGAAGTGCGTGGTCGCCTCGACGATCGCCTTGCCCCGGCGGGCGGGGTCGTCGGACTTGAAGATGCCCGAGCCCACGAACACCGCCTCGGCGCCGAGCTGCATCACGAGGGCGGCATCAGCGGGGGTGGCGATCCCGCCGGCGCAGAAGAGGGGGACCTGCAGGGTGCCGGTCTGGGCCACCTCCTGCACGAGCCCGATGGGTGCCTGGAGGCGCTTGGCCCAGTCGTACTGCTCGGCCGAGTCGGCCTGGGTGATCCGGCGGAGGTCGCCGAGGATCGATCGCAGGTGGCGCACGGCCTCGACGATGTTGCCGGTGCCGGCCTCGCCCTTGGACCGGATCATCGCGGCGCCCTCGCTGATGCGGCGGAGCGCCTCGCCGAGGTTGGTGGCGCCGCACACGAAGGGCACGGTGAAGGCCCACTTGTCGATGTGGTGGGCCTCGTCGGCGGGCGTGAGCACCTCGGACTCGTCGACGTAGTCCACGCCGAGCGCCTCGAGCACCTGGGCCTCCGCGAAGTGCCCGATGCGGGCCTTGGCCATCACCGGGATGGTGACGGCGGCCTTGATGCCCTCGATCATCTCGGGGTCGGACATGCGGGCCACGCCCCCGTCGCGCCGGATGTCGGACGGCACCCGCTCGAGCGCCATCACGGCCACCGCGCCGGCGTCCTCGGCGATCCGGGCCTGCTCAGGGTCGACGACGTCCATGATCACGCCGCCCTTGAGCATCTCGGCCAATCCCCGCTTCACGCGGGTGGTGCCGGTGTCGTGGCTGGGCTGGGGCGACGGCATGGGTCCGATCGTACCGTCGCACCCCACGTCTTCTGGCCCGGATTCGTCGACTCAGGGGTCGACGAGATCGGGCCAGAACCCGTGCAGTGGGGGGCGCTACAGGCGGGTGACCTCGCCGGCCTCGGTGAGCGCGAGCCACGTGCGGCCCGGCGTGAGGCCGATGGGGTTGCCGTCGACATCGGTGTACCGCGTGATCGCGTCGACCGACGGCTTCGCCCAGCGCCCGACCACGAGCCCTCCGGCGGTGAGGATCCAGACGTCTCCCTCGCCGATGATCTCCGCCTCGGGGATGGGCTTGCCGAACTGGTCGACGGTGTCGGTCGGGAGGTAGCGCACGAACTGGATGATCACGTTGGCCGGCGCCACCTGCACGCCGGCGGCGTCGACGTGCGGCGTGCCCTTCTGCGACCGGGCCCATCCCTCGCCGTTCCAGCGGTAGTCCACCGGGGCCGAGCCGGGCATGGTGCCGTAGCGCACGTGGGCGCCGGCGACCTGCTCCAGGTGGGCGGGCACCGTGCCGGACGCGCGGTAGGTGAAGAGCGCGGGCGGGGCCCCGGAGCCCTCGGGGGCCATGGCCCGGAGCGCTGCGGTCGACTTCAACATGAGGTTGCTCGGCGCTGGGCGACTCCGATCGCGGGTGTACTCCCCCGGCACCACGTCGACGCCGAGGTCGATCACGGCGGCGGCCCGGATGCGCCGCGCGAAGGCCTCGTTCGCCCCGCTCCACGCGAACAGCGGGCGGTTCAGGGGCGTGAAGATGCCGATGTCCGACGTGCGGGCCGAGCGCACCGGCCCCGCCGGCACCGACTCGCCCGAGTGGAAGATCGTGAGCAGGCGCGTGACGCTGCCCTCCACGCGCTCCTCGTAGACGACGTCGGCCTGGTTGATCCCGTACTGCGGCCGCGCCTTGGGCTCGACGTTGTCCATCTTCACGATCAGCGCGGGCTTGTCGAGGAGCGACAGGTCGGTGAGCGGCAGCCCGGTCAGCGGCGCGGCCGGCGGCGCCGTGGTGGAGGTCGTGGAGCCCGCCGTGCTGTCGGGGCCGGCGTCGTCGTCGTCACCTCCGCCGCAGGCCCCGACCAGGAGGGCGAGGCAGGTGAGCAGGGCGACGAGGACGGGGGGACGGCGGTGCATGGGCTTCCTTCGGCTAGAGCTCGCGCAGGTAGGCGATGCGCTCCTCGAGTGGGGGGTGGGTGTCGAACAGGCGGTTGAGGCGCGACAGCCGGCCTTCCTCCTGCTTGGTGGCCATCGGCTGCTCGATCCAGAGGTGGGCGGTGGCGTGGGACACCGAGCCGACGACCGTGTAGTCGTCGCGCAGCTTCTCGAGCGCGGAGATGAGGCCCGGCGGGTAGCGGGTGAGCTCCACCCCGGAGACGTCGGCCAGCGTCTCCCGCTTGCGGCTCACGGCTGCCTGCATCACGCGGGCGATGAGCGGCGACAGCGCCAGCAGCACGAACCCCGCGATGGCGAGGATGGCCAGCGGGCCGCCGTTGCGGTCGTCGTTGCCGCGGCTGCGGCCCATGCCGAACCACAGGAAGCGCACGCCGAGGTCGGCGGCGATGGCGATGACGCCGACCATCGTGACGGCCAGCGTCGACACGAGGATGTCGTAGTTCTTGATGTGGCTCAGCTCGTGGGCGAGCACGCCCTCGAGCTCGACGCGGTTCATGCGCTCCATGAGCCCGGTCGTGACGGCGATGGCGGCGTGGCGCGGGTTGCGCCCGGTGGCGAACGCGTTGGGCGACGGGTCCTCGATGACGTACAGGCGGGGCTTGGGCAGGCCGCCCGCGATGCACAGGCCGTCCACGATGTTGTGCAGGCGCGGGAACTCCTGCTCGGAGGCCGGGCGGGCTCGGCTCACCCGCAGCGCGATTGCGTCGGACTTCCAGTAGGAGAGGCCCGCGCTGACCGCCGCGATCACGAGGGCGACGACGATGAACACCGGCCCGTTGCCGAGCAGCAGGTTCAGCGCGGCGCCGACCAGCACCACGAGCGCGACGAAGCCCAGGACGAGGTAGATCGAGCGACGCTTGTTCTGAGCGACCTGGTCGTACACGCTGGGGTCAGGTTCCCTCGGTGCCGAAGTCGACCTGGACCGGCCCGCGGGCCTCGTCCTCCGCCTCGAAGTACTCCCGCTCCGTGAACCCGAGCCGCCGCGCCATGACGTTGGTCGGGAAGGTCTGGAGCTTGGTGTTGAACTTCAGCACCGTGTCGTTGAAGAACTGCCGGGCGTAGGCGATCCGCCCCTCGGTGCCGGTCAGCTCCTCCTGCAGGGCGAGGAAGCTCTGGTTCGCCTTCAGGTCGGGGTATGCCTCCGACAGGGCGAAGATCGACCGCAGTGCACCCGTGATCACGTTCTCCGCCGCGGCCTGCTCCGCTGTGCCCGTGGCCGTCATGGCCGCGTTGCGGGCCTGGATGACGCGCTCGAGCGTCTCCTTCTCGTGGGCGGCATAGCCCTTCACCGTCTCGACCAGGTTCGGGATCAGGTCGTAGCGGCGACGGAGCTGCACGTCGATCTGCGCCCAGGCGTTCTCGATCCGGTTCTTCAGGCCGACGAGCCCGTTGTAGGTCACCCAGACGTAGAGGGCGATCAGCACCACGACACCAAGCACGATCCACGGGACCACGGCGATCAGCTCCTCGCTCCGGGGGGCACCACCCTACCGTCGTGCTTGGGCCGGATCGGCCGCGACCCGCTCGTAGATCTCGACGTAGCGGTCGGCCAGGCGAGCCATCGACAGCTGGTCGGCGCGGCACCGCCCGCCCGCCACCAGCTCGGCCCGCAGGCTCGCGTCCTCGAGTACCCGCCGGAGCGCCTTGGCGAGGGCCGCCGGGTCCCCGACGGGGGCGAGCAGTGCG
Organism: uncultured Microthrixaceae bacterium; assembly: GCA_963806205.1. Lineage (GTDB taxonomy): Bacteria > Actinomycetota > Acidimicrobiia > Acidimicrobiales > VFJN01 > VFJN01. Next base: position 1,785,481 of record CAWDXF010000002.1, on the reverse strand, counting down.
TCGACCCCGTCGGTGGCGACGTTGCGGTGGCCGTCGAGGTCCGACGCGACGAGCGCGCAGCCCGAGGCCATCGCCTCGAGCAGGACCATCCCGAACGACTCGCCCCGCACCGACGGCGAGCAGTACACGGTGCACCCGCGCATGCGGGCGGCCCGCTCCTCGTCGCTGATGCGGCCCAGCCACTCGATGCGGCCGTCCTGGGCGTGGCGCAGCTTGAGGTCCTCCGTCTGGGGCCCGTCCCCGCCGACCCAGAGACGCACGTCAGACGGCAGCTCGGCCAGCGCGGCGAGGAGCACGTCGAGGCCCTTGCGCGGCTCGTGGCGGCCGAGGAAGAAGATCGTGGGCCCCTCGGTCGGCCAGGGCGTGGCGCTCGCGAAGCGGTCGACCTCGATGCCGTTGAACAGGAGCTCGTACTCCCCGCCGAGGTGAGCCTGGGCGAGGGCGACCGCGTCGGGCGACACGGCGCAGCGCACGTCGAGGCGCTTGACGAGGCGGCGCAGCGCCCACCCGAGGTACCGGTACGGCGCGCTCTCCCCCGCCGCGTGGAAGGTGCCGACGAGCGGCGCGGTGCGGAACAGCAGGGTGGTGAGGTTCGGGCCGGGCGCCAGCGGCTCGTGGAGGTGCAGCACCTCGAAGGCCTCGTCCCGCAGCGCGCGGATCGTCCGCAGCTGCGCGGACGGGTCGGGGGCGAGGGGCGCCACCGAGCCGTTGGCGGCGGTCGGCACGCTGCGCCCGAGTGGCGTGACCCCGGCATCGGGCGGCGGCCCGTCGCAGGGACCGAGCACGCGCACCTCGTGGCCCCCGTGGCGCAGGGCCCGCGCGAGCCCGAGGACCTGGCCCTGGACACCGCCCGGGATGGTCAAGGAGTAGGGGCACACCAGACCGATGCGCATCGCGGAAGCCTAGGGGGCTTTGTCCGACGGCCAGTTGGGCTGCAGGAGGTGCCACTGCTCCGGGGCGGCCCGGATCAGCTCCTCCAGGGCGTGGGCCAGGTCCTGGGTGACCCGGGCCACGTCCTCACGGAGCGAGCCCCGCCGCGTCGTGTCGATGGCCGGGCGCACCACCGTGTGCCGGGAGGACGGCCCGTCGAAGTACGTCGCGATCGGCAGGAGGGGCGCGCCGGTGCGGAGGGCGAGCGTGGCGGGCCCGCCCGGCAGGGTCGTGCGCTCGCCGAAGAACTCCACCTCGGGTCCACCCCCCGCAAGGTCGCGGTCGGACAGCAGCGCGAGCGCGTGGTTCCTCTTCAGGGCCCGCACGCAGGCCGTGCCGGCGGCGGGCCCCAGCGGGACGACCTCCATCCCGAACGACTCACGGAGGGAGACGAACCAGTCGAAGAGCTCAGGGGGCTCGAGGCGCTCGACGATCGCGGTGATGGGGATGCCCTTCACCCGCGTCAGCCAGAAGCCGGCCCACTCCCAGCCCCCGAGGTGGGGCAGGGCGAGGATCACCCCCTTGCCCGCGTCCCGCGCCGCCTCCACGTGGTCGAACCCGTCGAAGGTGAACCCTGCGTCGAGCGCCGCGGGGCTGGTGCCCGGCAGCCGGAAGGACTCGACCCAGTACCGGGCGTAGGACTCGAAGAGCTGCTGCACGGCCCGGTCGAGCTCGCGTCCCTCGAGGGACGGGTTCGCCCGCTGGAGGTTGCGGCGGGCGATCCGGCGGCGTTCGACGGCGCGGCGGGACGTGACCCTCCCGATCAGGCCGCCGACGCGGTAGGCGAACCGCTCGGGCACGAGGCGCGACGCGCGGGAACCGATCTTGAACAGCGGTGTGAAGTCGACCACGGTCCGGCGCCCGGTCGACGGTGGCGGCTAGCGGCGCAGGCTGCGCGCCTGCCGGCGCCAGGCCCGCTCGGTGGGCCGCGCCGCGCGTCGGGCCCGCCAGCGGCTCAGCTGCGGGGCCGGCTTCGGGGCACTGGCCTGCTGCCACACGCGCACGAACCGCTGCACCGCGGTGACGACGGTGAGCACGAGCATGACCCAGAGCACGCCCACCAGGATCGAGTCGAACAGGAGGCCGACGCCGAGCGCGATGATCCGCTCCGCGCGCTCCATCAAGCCGCCGCGCGCGTCGAAGCCGAGCGCGTCCGCCTTGGCCCGCTCGTAGGAGATCAGCATCGACGCGCCGAGCACAGCGAGCGGCAGCACGGCGATGCGACCGGAGTGCGTGGAGGACAGGTACCACGCGACGCCGCCGAGCAGCAGCGCATCGGTGACGCGATCGGACACGGAGTCGAAGAAGGCGCCGCGGGGTCCAGCGGTGCCCGACGCCTTCGCCACCGCGCCGTCGAGGAGGTCGGGCAGCGCGCACAGCGCGAGGAGGAGCAGCCCGGCCCGCAGGGCGCCGTTCGCGATCGCGACGGACGCACCCGCGGCCAGCAGGACGCCGGCGGCGGTGAGGTGGTCAGCGGTGATGCCGGTGCGGCGGATGTTCGCTCCGATGGGCTGCAGGCCCTGCTCGAAGCTGGATCGCCAGCGTCCGTCGAACATCGGGTCCCTCGTCGGTAGGGGGCTCGGGGTCCGCTCAGGGTACCGCTGGACCCCTGTCCTCAGCGACATCGCGGGCGGCTCGGAGCAGGGTGGCCCACCTGGGGAAGAGGAGGTGGTGGCCCGCCCCCTGGACCACCTCGACGGTGGCGGCGGGCAGGCGCGCAGCCAGCCAGCGCCCCACCGCAGGGGGGGACACCCCGTCCAGCTCGCCGTGCACGGTGTGCACCCGCGTGCCCACTGCGGCCAGCACGAGGCCCGGGGTCAGCTGGTGCCGGAGGTCCTGCTCCACGGCAGCCAGGCCGTGCGCCACCCCCGCCTGGAGGCCCGCCGCCAGGCGGTCGGCGCTGCCGGGGACGGCCGCCAGCTCGGCCCGGCCGAGGTCGCCGGCCCCGCCGAGGACGTGCTCGAGCGCGAGATCGCGGGTGAGCGGCTGGGGCACGAGCTGGGCGGCCACCTCCGCCGCCAGCTCGGCCACCGGGACCTCGGCCGCGAGCTCCACGAGCGGCCGGCGGGTCGGGCCGAGCGCGGCCAGCACCTCGGCATCCGCGTAGGCCTCCGCCGGCGGGAGGGGCGCCACGAGGACGACCCCCGAGAGCCGGTCGCCCAGCACGGTGGCGGCGGCCAGCGCGGCCAGCCCGCCGGAGGACCATCCCAGCAGGGCCGCCCGCTCGAGCCCGAGGTGCGCCAGCAGCGCGCCGAGGTCCTGGCCGAGGGAGGTCGGGGTGGCCGCAGGATCGAGGTCGCTGTCCCCCGCCCCTGGCCGGTCGACCGCGAGCAGCCGCACACCGCCCGCCGCGGCCAGCCCGTCGTCCGGGTGGCGGGCCAGGCGCGAGTCGGGCGTGCCGTGCAGGTACACGACGGGGACGCCGGACGGGTCGCCGACGTCGTCGACCGCGAGGGTCCGCCCGTCGGGCAGCTCCATCCGACGGGGTGCCACGAGCGCACCCTAGAGGCGGCGGGTACCCTGCCCGAACTCGCATACGACGCGACTCGAGGGGGAAGCCGAGTGCAGGTGTTCTCGTCCGAGAAGGTCCGCAACGTGGCCCTGGTGGGGCACGGTGGAGCGGGCAAGACGACCCTGGCGGAGGCCCTCCTCCACCGCGCTGGCGCCATCAACCGGCTGGGACGCGTCGAGGACGGATCGACGGTGTGCGACCACGAGCCCGAGGAGCAGAAGCGCGGCCTGTCGCTGTCGCTGGCCCTCGCGCCGTTCGAGTGGAAGGGCCACAAGGTCAACCTGGTCGACACGCCGGGGTACGCCGACTTCATCGGTGACGTGATCGCGGCCCTGCGCGTCGTGGACCTGGCCGTGTTCGTCGTGTCGGCCGTCGACGGCGTCGAGGTCCAGACCGAGGCCATCTGGAAGGAGGCGTCGAGGCTGGGGGTGCCGCGGATGATCTTCGTGAACAAGCTCGACCGGGAGCGGGCCAGCTTCGAGCGCACCCTCGACGAGCTGCGGGACAAGCTCGGGGCCGGCGTCGCCCCGCTCGAGCTGCCGATCGGCAGCGAGCTCGAGTTCCGCGGCATCGCCGACCTGCTCACCGACACCGCCCACGTCTACGAGAACGGCGTGCCCCACACCGAGCCCATCCCCGACGACATGGAGGCCCTGGAGCACCAGGTCCACGACAACCTCGTCGAGGGCATCGTGGTCGCCGAGGATGCGCTGCTCGAGCGCTACCTCGAGGGCGACATGCCCTCGTTCGACGAGCTGGAGCACGCGCTGACGCTCGGCATCGAGACGGCGAGCGTGTTCCCCGTCGTGTGCGGCTCGGCCACCAACGAGGTGGGCATCGACCGTCTGGCCGACTTCCTGGTGGAGATCGGCCCGCCGCCGGCCGACCGACCCACGATCATCACCGCCGGCGACATGGAGGTGGAGGTCGCGGCCGACCCCGACGGCGACGCACTGGCACTCGCGTTCAAGACGATCGCCGACCCGTTCGTGGGCCAGGTGACCCTGTTCAAGGTCCTGTCCGGCACGATCCGCAACGACGACCACCTCGTGAACAGCCGGACCGGCAACGAGGAGCGCCTGCACGGGCTCTTCGTGGTGCGGGGCAAGGAGCACGAGAACATCGACGCGCTCGCGGCGGGCGACCTGGGCGGCGTGGCCAAGCTCAGCAACACGGCCACCGGGGACACGCTGGCCAAGCGGGGCCGCCCGGTCACGGCCCGCCCGATCGAGCAGCCCCCGGCCGTGCTCGCGGTGGCCGTGGTGCCGAGGACCCAGGCCGACGACGACAAGCTGGTCACCGCCCTGCACCGACTCCTCGAGGAGGACCCGGTGCTGCGGGTCGAGCGCGACGAGGAGACCCACCAGACCCTGCTCTGGGGCACCGGCGAGACCCACCTCTCGATCGCGGTCGAGCGCCTCGAGCGGAAGTTCGGCGTGAAGGTGGACACCGAGGAGGTGCAGGTCCGGTATCGCGAGACGATCACGGGCTCCTGCGAGCGGCACGAGTACACGCACAAGAAGCAGTCGGGCGGCCATGGGCAGTACGCGAAGGTGGTCCTCTCGGTCGAGCCGCTCGAGCGCGGCGAGGGCTTCCAGTTCGTGGACAAGATCGTCGGCGGCGCCATCGGCAAGGGCTACATCCCCGCCGTGCAGCGCGGGCGTCGAGGAGGCGATGGCCTCCGGCGGTCCCGGGGGGCACCGCGTCGTGGACGTGAAGGTGACCCTGCTCGACGGCAAGGAGCACAGCGTCGACAGCAACGAGATGGCGTTCCGCACGGCCGGGCGGCAGGGCTTCCAGGAGGCCCTCGCCAAGGCCGGGCCCGTGGTGCTCGAGCCGATCTCCCAGCTCGACGTCACCGTCCCCGCGGACCTGCTCGGCGACGTGATGGGCGACCTCAACTCCCGTCGCGGCCGCGTGCAGGGGACCGCGCAGGGCGACGCCGGCGAGCAGGTGATCGCGGCCCTCGTGCCCCAGAGCCAGCTCCGGCGCTACGCCACCGACCTCCGCTCGCTGACGGGCGGGCGGGGCCGGTTCGAGGCACGGCACGATCACTACGAGCCGATGCCCCACGGCGTGACGTAACGGGACCTCCTGCCAGGCAGCAAGACTCGGACCGTGGACCTTTGCGAGGAGTGCCGGTTCGAGTGGGCCTCGGAGGACGAGGCGTCGATCCCCGAGCGGCTCCGCACCCTGGGCGGCCGCTTCCGGGCCCCGCTCAGCCGCTTCCTCCCCGGTGAGGACGGCTCGGCGCTGCTCGGTGCTCACCCCCTGGAGGGCGCATGGTCGGCGTTGGAGTACGCCTGCCACGTGCGCGACGTGCTCGAGGTGCAGCTCGGGCGCATCGCGCTCGGCGCTGGAGGAGGACTGCCCGACCTTCGAGCCGATGCGCCGGGAGGAGCGCGTGCTCGAGCTGGCCTACGCGGCGCAGGACCCCACGGACGTGGCGGCCGCGATCGTCGCCAACGCCGACGCGCTCGCCACCGCGTTCGGGGACCTGACCGCCGACCAGTGGGAGCGGCTCGTCGTCTACAGCTACCCGGCCCCCTGGGAGCGCACGCTCCTGTGGGTGGGCCAGAACACGGTGCACGAGCTGCACCACCACCTGCTCGACATCGGCCGCACCCTCCGCGTCGCGCGGGGACGCTGATGCCGACCCGCCCGCCGTCGGACGCGGTGGTGGCGCTCCGCTCGCTGGGCCGGCGCTTCCGCGCGCTGTTCGCGGGACGCGAGGACGACGAATCGCCGGAGGACCTCGCGCACCGCGTCGGGCCCGACGGCCACGCCGCCATCGACCACGTCGTGGCGGCCACGCGCGATCTCACGTTCCTCGGGCGCGCGCTGCAGCAGGTGCTCGTGGAGGCCGACCCCGTGCTGCACCCCGCGGTGCTCGACCGCACCGCGCGGCAGTGGGACGACGCCCCGGACGGCACCGTCGAGGAGCGCGATCGCCGAGCTGGCCTGGGAGGCCGACGCGCTGGCCGACCGCGTGAGCGGCGTTCCGGCCGAGGACTGGCTCCGCACCGGACACGTCGCCGGCCACGACGAGAACGTGAGCGCCCTGACGATCCTGTGGGACGCGGTGGACAGTGCCGTCGAGCACCTGCGGGAGGCCGAGCGCACGCTCGTCGCGGTGCGCGGGCGCACCTGACCCGACTCCGGACGCGGACCGGCCCGGACCCGTCAGGGAGGGTCCGGGCCGGGAACCGCCCGGGATGGCCGGTTCACCGCCGTCGGTGGCCTCCGCTCTGCAGCGGGCCACCTAGGCGCGGTGGATCAAGCGGCCTCTTCGCCGTCGCCGTCGTTGCACATGTAGCAGACACGTGCCGGCAGCGGGTCGGCCAGCGCGCCGAGGAGGTTGTCGTTGCCGCTGAACTTCTGCCCGCCGACCTGGACCACCGCCACGTGCGGCACCGGGACCTTCAACACGGTCACCGTGTGCGGCGTGTTGAAGAGGTTCAGTGCGCTACCGCCCGAGTAGGAGTAGCTCTGACCGAGGTCGAATGCCGGCCCGTAGACGTCGCCTGCCGACGCTGTGGCCGTCGCACCGAAGGTGACGATCCCCCCGACTGCAATGCCCGCGCAGATACGCGTGATTCTCATTGAGCTGCCCGCCCTTTCGTTCCGCCCGGTCGGACCCCGTGGGTCCGAACGAAGGCAGGCTCCTGTCGCCCGCCCGAGGTGAACCTACGACGCGACGCGAATCGGGCCAAGTGGTCATCGGACACAGACGCCACGCACTGCGTTCACCCGTGCGCGCTGTGGGCCGAACGCGACGAAAGAGCGAGCATCGCTCGCCCCTTCGTGCTTCAGATCAGTTGTGCGCCGCTATTTCTCGATGAAGCAGAAGCTCCCGGCAGGTTCGCCAGTGAGCGCGAAGATCTGGTCCTCGAGACGGTCGGCCTCGAAGGCCAGCTTCGCCTGCTGCAGCTCCGACAACGGATCGTCCGAACCGTTCAGATCATCGATCTGGTCGTAGACGTTGTCGAGCCGCTCACAGAGCTCGTCGACGTTGCTCGGGAAGCACGCACCGAGCGTCGCCGCCCCGATGCCCAGCGCCGCAACACCCGCCACCAGTCGCATGCGTGAAGTCATGCCCGGGACCTTAGCCCACGTGTGCGCGACTACTCGTCGATGATCCGGAAGTTGCACCAGCTGAAGGCCGGCACCCCGGTCAACGCGAAGATCTGGTCCTCGAGGCGGTCGGCCTCGAAGGCCAGCTTCGCCTGCTGCAGCTCCGACAACGGATCGTCCGAGCTGTTCAGATCGTCGATCTGGTCGAGGACGCTGTCGAGCCGCCAGCAGAGCTCATCGACATTGCTCGGGAAGCAGGCACCGAGGGTCGCCGCCCCGATCCCCAGCGCCGCAGCAGCAGCCACCATTCGCATGCGTGCAGTCATGGGCGGGACCTTAGCCCGCCGCGCAGCGCCGGCGAAGGACTCTCAGCCCCTGGGCGCGCAGGAGGGGCGGGCCCACGGCCCGCCCCTCCTGCATGTCAGAACCTTGCGTGCCTGCTACGTGTAGCAGGCGCTCCAGACGGGCAGGCCGGTGATGGCCTCGATCTGGTCCTCGACGCGGTCGAGCTCGAAGGCCAGCTTGGCCTGCTGCAGCTCCGACAACGGATCGTCCGAGCCGTTCAGATCGTCGATCTGCTGGTCGAGGTTGTAGGCCCGCTCGCACAGCTCGTCGACATTGCTGGGGAAGCAGGCACCGAGGGTTGCCGCCCCGACGCCCAATGCCGCAGCAGCTGCCACCAATCGCATACGTGTAGTCATGGGCGGGAACTCTAGCGCACGACTCAGAGCCGGAGAACGACTCTCGACTCCCTGCCCTCGGGCGCGCAGGAGGGGCGAGCCGACAGCCCGCCCCTCCCGCATGTCAGAACCTTGAGCGTCTTCTACTAGTTGAAGTTGCAGACGCTGTAGACCGGCAGCCCGGTGATGGCCTCGATCTGGTCCTCGAGGCGGTCGGCCTCGAAGGCCAGCTTCGCCTGCTGCAGCTCCGACAACGGATCGTCCGAACCGTTCAGATCATCGATCTGGTCGTAGACGTTGCCGAGCCGGTCACAGAGCTCATCGACATTGCTCGGGAAGCAGGCACCGAGCGTCGCCGCCCCGATCCCCAGCGCCGCAACACCAGCCACCATTCGCATACGTGTAGTCATGGGCCGAAACCATACAGCAGGCGGCCGGGCCCGCAAGGGATCTGCCTGAGAACCCTCAGAAGGACGTCACCCTCAGAGGTCGGACCAGTCCTCGGGGTTGTCCTCGGTGAAGTGGGCCACGATCGCCCCGTCCACCCCGTCCACCAGGACCAGGCCCCGGGTGGCCGGGGGCTCCTCCGCTGAGTAGAGGAGGATGCGCCAGGTCGGCCGGCTGCGCAGGCCCCGCCAGCCCAGCTGGGCCGAGGCGTGGCCGATCGGGAAGCCGACCTCGCGGGATGCCGCCACGAGCGCGTCGCGCTCGTCGACGTCGAGGTCGTATCCGGCCAGCAACTGGTAGACGCCGACGATGACGAGGAGCGCTGCCGCGCCGAGGAACCCGTCGTTCGCGAGCACGCCGTCGCCTTGGTCCGCCAGCGCCCACGCCCCCACGCAGGCCGCGGCGACCATGAGGTAGAGGTAGCCGGGGATGCGGCGGCGGTTGTTGTTCGGGAAGACGTACGGGCCGACGTAGCCGGCCGCGTCGAGGTCGTCGGGGAGCTCGTCGCGGACCTCGGCGTCGTCGGCCATCGCGCCGACCCTAGGGACCGGGCGGCCTCGCCGGGCCAGGCGGCGCGGAGGCGCTCGCGGGCCTCGGTGAGGCTGATCGGGAGCACGCGGGTCTCGGCGGTCACGCTGATGAAGTTCGCGTCGCCGTCCCACCGCGGCACGCAGTGCACGTGCAGGTGGTCCGATTGGGACCCGCCGGCTGCGGGACCGAGGTTGAGGCCGACGTTCACCGCGTCGCAGTGCAGCGCGGCCTTGAGGGCCACCACCGCGTCGCGCACCGTGGCCCACAGCTCGGCGTGCTCCTCCGCGGTGAGCCCCTCGAGGTCGGCCACCGCGCGGTCGGGGCAGGACCATGAGGTGGCCGGCGGTGTAGGGGAACTGGTTGAGCAGCGTGAAGCAGGTGGCGCCGCGGTGCACGACGCCGGCCACCTCGTCGCCCTCCTCGTCGGCTCCCGCCAGGATCCGTTCGAACAGCGTGCGCCCGCCGGCCTCCTCGGGGGTGGGTAGCGAGCGCGTGTCGACGACGTGGCCGACGTAGGCCGAGCGCCAGGTGGCCCACAGGTGGTCGAGCGGCATCAGCGGTCGCTCACGCCTTGGCCAGGACCTCGGCCGCCAGCCGCTCGGCGAACGCGTCGACGGTGACGCCGCGCTCGGGGTCGTCGCTTCCCCGCGTGTTGACGCCCACCGTGCCGGCCGCGACGTCGTCGTCGCCCACGACCAGCACGTAGGGCAGCTTGTCGAGCTTGGCCTTGCGGATGCGGGCACCGAGGGGCTCGTCGGCCTCGTCGAGATCGACGCGGAAGCCGTCGCCGTGGAGGCGGTCGACGATCCGCGTCGCGGTAGGCGTGGTGGTCGCTGCGCACCGGGAGCACCCGTGCCTGCAGCGGCGCCAGCCACGCCGGGAACGCGGCCGCTAGTGCTCCACGAGCATGCCGAAGAAGCGCTCGACCGAGCCGAACAGCGCCCGATGGATCATCACCGGCTGGTGCCGCTCGTTGTCCGCGCCCACGTACTCGATGCCGAAGCGCTGCGGCGTCTGGAAGTCGAGCTGAATGGTCGACATCTGCCAGGTGCGGCCGATCGCGTCACGCGCCTGCACTGAGATCTTCGGGCCGTAGAAGGCCCCACCGCCCTCGTCGAGCACGAGCTCCAGGTCCTTCGTGGCAGCGGCCTGCCGGAGCGTCTCGGTGGCCTCCGCCCACTCCTCGTCGGTGCCGACCGCCTTGCCGGGCGGGCGCGTCGACAGCTCGAGGTAGAAGTCGCTCAGGCCGTAGTCGGCCAGGAGGTCGAGCACGAAGTCGAGGAGCGAGACGAGCTCCTCCCCCATCTGCTCCCGCGTCGTGAAGATGTGCGCGTCGTCCATCGTGAGGCCGCGGACGCGGTCAGGCCGTGGATCACGCCCGACTTCTCGTAGCGGTACACGGTGCCGAACTCGAACATCCGCAACGGGAGCTCGCGGTAGCTCCGGATCCTCGACCGGTAGATGAGGACGTGGAACGGGCAGTTCATCGGCTTGAGGTAGTAGTCCTGCCCGCCCTCGCCCCCCTCGTCGTCGAAGTGGATCGGCGGGAACATCCCGTCGGCGAACCAGTCGAGGTGACCCGAGATCTCGAACAGGTGGGCCTTGGTGATGTGGGGCGAGTTCACGAACTCGTAGCCGCCCTCCTCGTGGCGCTGCCGCGAGTAGTCCTCCATCAGCTTGCGGACGAGCCCACCCTTCGGGTGGAACACGGCCAGGCCCGAGCCGATCTCGTCGGGGAAGCTGAAGAGGTCGAGCTCCACCCCGAGCTTGCGGTGGTCGCGCTTGGCCGCCTCCTCGAGGCGGACGAGGTGCGCCTCGAGCGCCTTCTTCGAGTCCCACGCCGTGCCGTAGATGCGCTGGAGCTGTGGGTTCTTCTCGTCGCCCCGCCAGTAGGCGCCCGCCACGCGCATCAGCTTGAAGTGCCCGAGGTGGCGGCTCGTATCGGGCACGTGGGGGCCGCGGCACAGGTCGATGAAGCCGGGGTAGCCCGCGAAGGGCGGATCCGGCTTCGGCGCCGGCGGGGGGTTCTCGTAGGTGCGGACCGCCTCGGTCGACGACGTGGCCGACATCGGGTCGGTGCTGGCATCGTCGATGATCTCGAGCTTGAAGCGGTGGCCCGCGAACACCTCGCGGGCCCTCGCCGCCGGCAGCTCGTCGCGGACGAACGGCTGCGACTCGCCGATGATCTCGCGCATGCGCGCCTCGATGCGTACGAGGTCGTCGACCGCGAAGGTGCCGCCGCCCGGCAGCTCGAAGTCGTAGTAGAAGCCGTCCTCCACCGGGGGCCCGATGCCGAACGTCGCGCCGGGGAACAGGTCGAGCACCGCCTGCGCGAGCACGTGGGCCGTGGAGTGGCGGATCGTGAAGAGCCCGCGGTCGCTGTCGGCGGTGACGACCGCGACCTCGTCGCCGTCGGCCAGGGACGTGGCGAGGTCGCGCTCCTCCCCGTCGACCACCGCGATCACGGCCGCCTTGGCCAGGCGGGAGCCGATGGCCGCAGCCAGGTCGGTGGCGGTCGAGCCCGCGGGGAGCTCCCGGGTGGACCCGTCCGGCAGCCTGATCTGGAGTGCGTCGGCCATGGAGGCGGAGGGTACCGGAGGCCGCTCGGCGCCCCGGCACCGATAGGTGGGGTTCAGGAGGGCCGGGCGAGGACGTCCGCGCTGGACCGTCGAGGACCGTCGGCGCCGTGGCCGTTCCCGTTGGCCTCACCGAGCGAGGGGACGTGGGCGGTCTCGGCCGACGGGAAGTGCTCGGCCTTCTTCGTGGCGTACTCGTCCACGTAGTCCTGGCCGCTGAGCTCGCGGATCTCGAACATCACCTCGTCGATGATCTGGCGGAGCACCATGCGGTCGTCGGCGCGGTCGCAGTAGCGGGTGACGTCCACCGGCTTGCCGAAGCGCACGGACACCTTCTTGAAGGGCTTGGGGAGCTTGGCGTCGGGCGGCTGCACCTGACGGGTGCCGACGATCCCCACCGGCACGATGGGCGTGCGCGTCCGCAGCGCGAGGCGCGCCGGGCCGGTGTGGCCGCGGTGGAGGCGGCCGTCGCGGGCCCGGGTCCCCTCGGGGTAGATGCCGAAGAACTGGCCTGCCTCCAGGACGCGGGCGGCGGTGTTGAGGGCCCGTTCGGCAGCGCTCCCGCCGCTCCGCTCGATGGGGATCATCCCGAGGGCCGGGAAGAGGTGCTTGGTCTTCCAGGAGTCCATGTACTCGGACTTGCCCACGAACATGATCCGGCGGGGCAGCACGACGGGCAGGAAGAACGAGTCGACGACCGAGGTGTGGTTGGGGCAGAACACGGCCCCACCGGTGGCCGGGATGTTCTCCAGGCCCTGCACGTCGATCCGCCACAGGGTCTTGAAGATCGGCGCCAGGATCGCCCTCGCCACCGGGTACAGGCGACCGAAGTCGGACGGGTCGAACGCGTCCTCCGACCTTGCCGCCGCGACCTCGGACCCTTCGACCACGCCGTGAGTCTGCCACCGGAAGATCTAGAGCGTGACCCCCAGGAGGGTGGCCGCGGCGCCGACTCCCCGGCCGGCATCGGCGGCCGCGTCCACGGCCGCGATCGCGGCGGAGGTGTCGAGGTCGTCGTCGAGCGCGGCCCGGACCTCGTCCAGCGCGGCGTCGCCGGGACCGGCCGCCCGCCACCGCTCGAGCCGCTCGGTGGCCCGGGGCAGGCGCGTGTCGTCCCATTCCCAGGACGTCCGGTAGTGCTCCTCGGTCAGGACGAGGCGGATGGCCATCGCCTCCCACTCCTTGCGGAGCTCGGACACGAACACGAGGTTGCCGAGCGACTTCGACATCTTCTCCCCGTCCATGCGGACCATGGCCTGGTGCATCCAGTGGCGCACGAACGGCTCGCCGGTGGCGGCCTCCGACTGGGCCCGCTCGCACTCGTGGTGGGGGAAGATCAGGTCGCTGCCCCCGCCGTGGAGGTCGATGGTGGGCCCGAGCTCGCGCATCGCCAGGGCCGAGCACTCGATGTGCCAGCCGGGGCGACCGGGGCCCCAGAGCGAGTCCCACGAGGGCTCGTCGTCGAGGGACGGTTGCCAGAGCACGAAGTCCAGCGGGTCGCGCTTGTTCGGGTCCTCGACGTTGCCGCCCCGCTCGGCCGCGTACTCCAGCATCCGCTCGCGGCTGTACCCCGACACGGAGCCGAACCCGTCGAACGACGCCACGTCGAAGTACACCCCGCCGCCGGCCTGGTACGCGTGGCCGCGGTCGAGGACCATCCCGATGAACCCCCGGATGTCCGCGATCGCCGACGTGGCGCGCGGCTCGCTCCAGCTCGGGAGCAGGCCGAGGGCGCGCACGTCGTCGTCGAAGCGGGCAGTCTCGGCCGCGGCGAGGTCGAGGTAGTGGACGCCCAGCTCGCGGGCCTTGCCGAGGATCGAGTCGTCGACGTCGGTGATGTTCCGGACGCAGCGGGTCTCGTGCCCGAGGTCGCGGAGCCGGCGCTGGAGCACGTCGTAGGTCACGTACACCGCGGCGTGGCCGACGTGGGTGGCGTCGTACGGCGTGATGCCGCACGTGTACATCGTCACGACCGGCCCCGGCTCGAACGGCACGACCTCGCCGCGGGTCGTGCAGTAGAGGCGCATCGGTCCCCCCGGGCCCGTCACGACGTCACGCCCGCCCGGTCACTCCGGGATGCTCGTGAACTTCACGGCCACCCGGGTCTTGTAGCGCACGTTGAGCTGCAGGAGCACCGCCGTGAAGGACTCGATCGGGGTGGCCAGCGACAGCTCGCCGCAGTCGAGCGGGCGCATGTTCGGGATCTTGGCGATCAGCGCCGCCGTCGCCTCGGTGGCGGCCGGGAAGTCCGAGCAGATCAGCACGTCGCTCTCGATCGGGTGGTCGAGGTCGCCGAGCTCCGTGGCCGGCACGTGGTGCAGCGCGGCGGCGACCTGGGACCGTGGCAGCACCGCCTGGACGCTGGCCGCCACCGAGCCGCGCGGCGGGACGAGGGGCTGGAACTCCTTGCCGATGCGGGTGAGCGCGTTCGCCATCGAGATGATGACCTTGCCGTGCAGGGCATCCTCGACCGACTTCGCGGTCTGGGTGGCGCCGTCCCACGGGGTGGCGATCACCACGAGGTCGGCCTCGGCGGCGTCGTGGTTGTCACCGGCGGTGATGGTGAGCTCGCGGTCCGGCCACAGCTGGCGCAGCGTGTCGACGGCCTCCATGGCCCGGTACCGCGAGCGCGAGCCGACGACCGTCTCGAACCCCACGCTGGCCAGGCGGACTGCGAGCGCGCCGCCGGCGGGGCCGGTGCCACCAAGGATCCCGATGCGCATCGGCGACACCGTAGCGGCGCGCCCACGCGAGGCGGCATTCGACATCCGGCCCGGGCGGCCGTAACGGGGCCGTCGCCATGGCAGTCTCTACCGCCATGGCCCTGCTCGACGGCAAGCGCATCCTGGTCACCGGCGTGCTCACCGACGCCTCCCTCGCGTTCGGGGTGGCCCGGCTCGCCCAGCAGGAGGGTGCCGAGGTGCTGCTCACCGGTGCGGGGCGCGGGATGTCCCTCACCCGGCGGGCGGCGCGCAAGCTCCCCACGGAGCCCGACGTGCTCGAGCTCGACGTCACGGACACGTCCCACGTCGAGGCGGTGCGCGACGCGATCGGTGAGCGGTGGGGCCGCGTCGACGGCGCGCTCCACGCCATCGGCTTCGCGCCGGCGAGCTGCCTCGGGGGCGGCTTCCTCGACGCCGGCTGGGAGGACGTGTCCGTGGCGCTGCACGTCTCGGCCTACTCCCTCAAGGCGCTGGCCGATGTGGTGGCCCCCCACATGACCGAGGGCGGCTCGATCGTGGGGCTGGACTTCGACAACAGCCGCCAGGCCTGGCCCGCCTACGACTGGATGGGGGTCGCCAAGGCCGCCCTCGAGTCGACCGCCCGCTACCTGGCCCGCGACCTCGGCCCCCGGGGCATCCGGGTGAACCTGGTGGCGGCGGGGCCGGTGCGCACGCTGGCCGCCAAGTCGATCCCGGGCTTCGACCGGTTCGAGGACGTGTGGGACGAGCGGAGCCCTCTCGGGTGGGACGTGCGGGCCGACGCTGACGCGGTGGCCCGCAGCTGTGTGGCCCTCCTGTCCGACTGGTTCCCCAAGACCACCGCCGAGATCGTCCACGTCGACGGCGGCTACCACAGCACGGGCGCCTAGCCGGGCGACCTCAGTCGGGGACCAGCCAGCGCGGGTTGGCGACCTCGAGCTTGCCGCGGACCATGCGGGCCAGGACCGTGCGGACCTCCTCGGCCCGCCCGTCCAGGTCTCCGGCGCCGATGCGCTCGGCCAGCTCGCGCGTCGTCCGCGCAGCCGAGCGCGGCCAACCCGTCGGCGTGCGCGGCCCGCTGGGCGGGGCCGAGGGCCAGCTCGCGCTCGACCATGCGGAGCGCGTTGGCCGCGATGCGGGTGTAGAAGGCCACCCGCCCGTCTGTGGCCTCGCGCACGTCGCCCTCCACCCACTCGCGCACCGCCTCCGCCAGCTCGCGCGCGGTGGGCCGCCCGTACAGGCCGGTGTCGTCGGGCGCGGGCGGCGTGTCGTCGCCGGGCAGCGGCGGGCCGGGCAGCAGGCCGAGCACGTCCCACTCGTTCTCCGCCACCCGCCGCCCGATCGTGGCGAGCTCGACCGAGCGCGTCGCCGCGCTCAGGTGCGCCAGGGCCTGCGCGTAGCAGATGAGGCCCCAGCGCAGCGTGCCCAGCAGCTCCCACCAGCGCAGCGCCTCCGGGTCCACGGCGCCGCCCCCGGCCTCCTCGTACGCGGCGAGGAGCTCCTCGCGCGTGCCGGTGCCACCCGCGGGCAAGGGCGAGCCGAACCGCCAGGCCCGCACGCAGTACCAACCGAGGTCCTCGACGGGGTCGCTCACGTGCGCGCCCTCCCAGTCCAGGACGCCACGGAGGCCGGCTGCGTCGACGAGGAGGTTGCCCAGGCGGAAGTCGCCGTGGACGACGGTGCGCCGCGCCGACGGCGGGCGGTGGGCGTCGAGCCAGCGCAGGGCGAGCTCGAAGGTGGGGAACGGCTGCCCGAGGGTGCGCGCCAGCGTGCGCATCTCCTCGAGCTGGTCGCTGTCGCGCAGCCCGATCGACTCCTCGGGGGCGATGCGGTGGATGGATGCGAGGGCGGCGCCGACCTGGCCCACGAGCCGCGCTCGGGCGGTGGCCCACTCGTCGTCGCGCAGCAGCTTGCGGGCGATCGTCTCGCCCTCGAGGCGCTCGGCCACCATCGCCGGGCTGCCCACGTGGCTCCCGTCGTCGTCGGCGACCACGCGCGGCACCGGCACGCCGAGCGGCTCGGCCGCCCGCATGAGCGCCGCCTCGCCCTGGATCCCGGGCCCCCCGCCGAGCGCGCCCGCGCGCACCCGCTGGAGGATCAGGGGCCGGCGTCCGGACGGGCCGACGAGGTCGAACGAGAACGTCTCGCGCGACGCGCCGCCCGACAGCCGCACGAGGCCCTCCACCGTGCCGGGCTCCCCGTGCTCGGCCAGCAGGGCCTCGAGCCCTGCGGCGAGCTCCGCGTCCCGCTCCCCCACGTGCGCCCTCCCCCGGGTCAGCAGTACTGGCGGACGGTCGGATACGGGTTCACGGCGGCGCCGCCGTTGGGGTGGATCTCGAAGTGGAGGTGGGGCGTGCCGCGTGCGTTGCCGCTGTCCCCCACGTACCCGATCACCGTCCCGGCCTGGACGTGCCCGGCCCCCACGTTGGCGTACGCCGACAGGTGTGTGCCGTAGTAGTAGTGCCCGTTGTCGCCGTAGACGTGCCACGACAGGCCCCCGGTGCTGTTGCCGCGGTGCTGCACCCGGCCGCTCACGGGCGCGACGGTCGGGGTGCCCATCGGGGAGAGCATGTCGACGCCCTTGTGGGCGCGGCCGCCCGAGCGCGGCGCGCCCCAGGTATCGCTGAACGCGACGGGACCCTGGACCGGGCAGACGAAGTTCCCGTGCGCGATCGGACCCGTCGGCGCCCCGCGCACGCGCGCGCCGGTGCGGCGCGCCTCGCGCGGCCTTGCGCTGCGCCTCGAGCGCCTCGAGCCGCTTCAGCTCCTGGTTGAGCTGGGTGCGGCGCGCCCGCAGCGACGCGACCGCGTCCTTCTGGGCGGCGCGCTTCGCGGACAGGGCCTGCTCGGCGACCTCGAGGTCCTCGCTCGCCGCGGTGTAGTCGTCGATGGCGTCCTGGTTGCCCTGCGTGGCGTAGCGCGACAGCGCGTCGGCGCGCGCCTGGTGGTTGATGTCCGGATCGAGCTCGGCGACCTGCGTGGCGTCGGCGTTGATGTACCGCTGGATGGCCACCTCGCGCGCGGCGCCGCGCAGCGTGTCGAGCCGCGCCTGCGGCCGCGTGCTCGGCCTCCAGGTCGCTGATGTCGGCCTCGAGGCGGCCGAGCACCGTCTCGGCGCGGGCCAGGTCGGCGGCCGCCTTGTTGGCCCGGGCCCGGGCCGACTCGAGGTCGTCGGCGGACGCGACCCGCGACGCTGCGCCCAGCACCCCTAGCAAAAGGAGCGCGCCGAGGAGGGGGGCCGTCCGTCGCACTGCGCCGAGAAGATAGCCCCGGACCTGCCGGGGGTTGCAGTTGGGTGACGACGGCCCGCCACAACGCCCTCAGCGGTCCGATTCGTCCCGGATGTCCCCCACCAGGGCCTCGATGACGTCCTCCAGCGTGGCCAGGCCCAGCGTGGCGCCGTCCTCGTCGACCACCACGGCGAGGTGGAGGCGGGCCCGCTGCATGGCCAGGAGGGCGTCGTCGAGGAGCGTCCCGGGACCGAGCACGACCATGCGACGCACGCGCGAGAGCGGGATAGGACGCTGCCGCGCCTCCCCCGTCATGGTCAACAGGTCCTTGACGTGGACGAAGCCGAGGATGTCGTCGACGCCGTCGCCGGCCACCAGGAGCCGCGTGTGCCCCGACTGCACCGACAGGGCCTCGGCGTCGCCCGGGGTGGCCGTGCGGGGCAGCCAGACGAGGCGCTCGCGCGGGACCATCACGCTGGTGACCTCGCGCGCCCGCAGGCGGAGCGAGCCGGTCAGGAGCTGGTGGGCGACGTCGCCGATGAGGCCCTGGTCGCGCGACTCGCCGAGCATGGACCACAGGTCCTGTGCCGACGCCGAGGTGGCCAGCTCGTCGCGCGGCTCCACGCCGAGCAGGCGGACCCCCGCGTTGGCCAGCGCGGTGAGGAGCCGCAGGAGCGGGCTGAACAACATCACGTAGAGCCGGTTGGGCAGCGCGAGCACCAGCAGCGTGCGCTCGGGGGCGGCGATGGCGATGTTCTTGGGGGCCATCTCCCCGATCACCATGTGCAGGAAGGCCACGATCGTCAGCGCGACGACGAACCCGATCGTGTGCAGCAGCCCCGACGGCACGTCCACCACCGTCTCCACGGCGTCCTCGATGAGCCCGGAGACCGCGGGCTCGGCCACGTAGCCGAGGAGCAGGGACGCCATCGTGATGCCGAGCTGCGCGCCGGCCAGCTGCACGTTGAGGTGGCGCATCGAGCCGAGGGCGACGCGAGCGCGGGTGCTGCCCTGTTCGACCAGCGCCTCGAGCTTCGTGCGCCGGCTCGCCAGCAGCGCGAACTCCACCGCCACGAAGGCGCCGTTGACCACCAGCAGGCCGAGGGACAGGAGGAGGTCCCGCGCGATCACGAGTCCCCCGGGTCGATCCGCCCGCGGGGCGGCGCAGGACGACGGTGGCCACGCGCAGGCCGTCCAACGCCGCCACCTCGACCTCCCAGCCCTCGTAGGTGCACCCCTCGCCCACGGCGGGTATGTGGCCGAGCCGGTCGAGCACGAAGCCGGCGAGCGTCTCGTAGTCGCCCTCGGGCATGGCGAAGCCGGAGGCGTCGAACACCTCGTCGGGGTGCAGCGAGCCGTCGAGCCGCCACTCGCCCGGGCGGAGCAGGCCGGTGAGGCGCGGCGCGGGCGGGTCGTGCTCGTCGTCGATGTCGCCCACGAGCTCCTCGAGCACGTCCTCGAGCGTGATGATGCCGGCGGTCCCGCCGTGCTCGTCGACCACGATCGCGAGGTGGCTGCCCATGCGGCGCAGGTCGACCAGGAGGTCCACGAGGCGCCGGGTCTCCGGCACCACGAAGGGCGGCAGCATGAGCTGGGTGACCGGCGTCGAGGCCCGGTCCTCGAACGGCACGCGGAACACGTCCTTCACGTGCACCACGCCGCGCACGTCGTCGAGGTCGGCCCCCACCACTGGGAAGCGGGAGTGCCCGCTGGCCACCGAACGCTCGGTCAGCGTCGCCCCCGTGTCCTCCACATCAACGAAGACCACCGACCGGCGGGGGACGAGCGCCGCCGCGGCGTCCTTCGTGCCGAACCGGATCGATCGCGTGAGCAGCCGGAGCGCCTTGGGCTCGAGCGTCCCCTCCTCCCCCGAGCTGCGGATGAGCAGCTCGAGCTCCTCGAGCGACCGCACCGAGGCGAGCTCCTCCTGTGGCTCGATGCCGACCCGCCGCACCGTCCAGTCGGCCGCGCCGTTGAGGAAGGAGATGAGCGGACCGAACATCCGGCCGATGAGCGTCATGGGCGGCGCCAGCGCGTACGCGACGCGCCGCGGCCGGGCGATGGCGAGCGACTTCGGGATCAGCTCGCCGATCACCATCGACACGAGGGTCGCCAGCACGAGCGCGATGCCGATCGACACGCCGCGGGTGCGCTGCTCGGAGACCAGGTCGCCCACGAGCGGCTCGATGGCCTCGGCCACCGTGGGTTCGGCGATGAACCCGACGATCAGCGACGTCACCGTGATGCCGAGCTGCGCCCCGGACAGGTGGAACGACAGGCGCCGCAGCGCCGCGCTCGTGGCCCGGGCGCCGCGGTTGCCGGCGGCGGCGTCGGCGTCGACCCGGGCCCGCCCGACGGCCACCAGCGCGAACTCGACCGCGACGAAGAACCCGGTGGCGAGGATGAGCAGGAAGGCGGCCAGGAGGCCGAGCGCGGTCTGGATGAGGTCCGTCCGGGGACGAGGTGAGCCTGGCAGGCAATGTACGGCCCGCCGGTAGGGTCCCCCGTCGATGGTCGCCGGAGACGCCGTGCCGCTCGAGCTGCTCGGCGTGACCGTCGAGCGCGACGGCACGACCCTGGTGGCCGAGGTCGACTGGACGGTGGGCCAGGGCGAGCGCTGGGTGGTGCTCGGGGCGAACGGGTCGGGCAAGACGACGCTGCTGCGGGTCGCGTCCTTCTACCTCCACCCCAGCCGGGGGACGGTCCGGGTGCTGGGGGGCGAGCTCGGGCGCATCGACGTGCGGCGGCACCGCCGCCACATCGGGCTGGCGAGCCCGGCCTTCGGCGCGCTGCTGCGGCCCGAGCTCACGCCGGTGGAGGTCGTGATGACGGCCCGCAACGCGGCGCTCGAGCCGTGGTGGCACACCTACGACGACGAGGACCGGCACCGGGCGCTGACGCTGCTCACGCGCTTCGGCGTGGCCCACGGCGCCGATCGAGCCGTCGCCACGCTGTCGTCCGGCGAGCGCCAGCGCGTGCTCCTGGCCCGGGCGTTCTCCGGATCGCCCGGCCTCGTGCTCCTCGACGAACCGACCGCGGGCCTCGACCTGGCCGGGCGGGAGGAGCTGGTGGCCGCGCTCGGTGCCGCCGCCGGTGGCGCCGACGGGCCCCCGACGGTGCTCGTCACGCACCACGTCGAGGAGATCCCGACGGGCACGACGCACACGCTCCTGCTGCGGGCGGGCCGGGTGGTCGCGGCCGGGCCCCTCGACGACGTGCTCACCGCCGACGCGCTCAGCGACACCTTCGGTCTCCCCCTCGAGCTCGTGCGGCGGGGAGACCGCTTCAGCGCTTGGGGTCGCTGACCCGCGCGAGGAGGCGCGGCCGGGAGCGCTCGATCTCCTCGGCCAGCAGCCGATCGAGGACCGGCATCCAGAGCCGCCCGCCGTAGTGCAGCCGCATCGTCAGCCGGCTCCCCTCGCCCGTGGCGGCCACCTCGGCGTCCAGCACCCACGCCGAGTGCTGCCGCCCGTCGTGCTCGGCCCGCTCGAAGCGGGCCCGGTGGGGCGCCAGCGACTCGGTCCGCACCATGCGGAGCCGCTTGGCCCGGGCGAACGGGCCGAGGCGCCCGCGGAGGTCGACAGACCACGCGGGTCCCACGTCGTCGGAGTGAGCCGCGACCGCCACGGCGCGGGGCACGATGTCGAGCCAGTCGGGGTAGCGCGCGAGGTCGTCGACCCACGGGAACAGCTCCGTGGGCGGGCAGGGCGCATCCAGCGTGGCGGTGACGTCCACCGCTAGCCCGCCGCCTCGCGGTTGAGCCGGTCGACCACCTTCAGGAGCGGGTACGGGTTCACCGCGATGCCTCCGTCCGGGTGGATCTCGAAGTGCAGGTGGGGCGAGCCGCCGCGCGCGTTGCCCGTGTCGCCCACGTAGCCGACCACCTGACCGGGGTCCACGACCGCGCCGTTGGCGAGGCCCTCCGCGAACCCGCTGAGGTGCGCGTAGTAGTAGTACGTGCCGCTCTCGCCCTTGAGCCACAGCTTCGTGCCGCCGAGGATGTCGCTGCCCATCTGGCTGATGATCCCGCGCTCGCAGGCGACGAGCGGCGTGCCCATGGGGGCGAAGATGTCGGTGCCCTGGTGCGCGTGCGCGTACTCCGTGCCGATCATCCGCGGCGCGCCGAACGAGTCGCCGAAGCTGTGCGGCGTGCCGACCGGGAACACGAACCCGTGGATCACGATGTCGGAGCCGGCCGCCAGGATCGCGAGGTTGATCTGCGCCGACACGTTCGCCCGCCGCGCCTCCACCATGCGGGCGCGCGCATCCGCCAGCGCCTTGCGGGTGGCCACGAGCTTGTCGGCGACGATGAGCAGGTCGGCGTTGGTGCCGGCGCGGGCGGCCAGGTACTCCTGCAGCGCGTGGTTGTCGGCGTCGAGCACGGAGCCGAGGAGCGCGCGGGCCATCGCTATCTCGTTGGGGTTCCCCGAGTCCACGGTCGGGAAGAAGTCGTCGATGCGGCCACGGATGGTGGCGGTGGCGGCGCGGGCCTCGAAGTGCCGGCGGGCCGCCTCGACTCGCCGCACCGACGTGCGGTCGGTGCTGGCCAGCTGGATGACCCGCTCCTCCAGCTGGTCGAGCGCCACCTCGAGCTCGATCGTGCGCTGCCGGGCCGCCGAGTAGCTGGTCCCCACCTTCACGGCCTGGGCGGTCGCCACGCTGAGCTCCTGCCGGACGACGCGGCCCACCTCGGCCTGGTACGCGGTGGGGTCCGCCACGCGGGGCGGCACGGTCACGGGGATGGTCGGGACCGGCTCCTCCCCGACCCCCTCGGTCTCCCCGGGGTCGAGCGGGTTGGAGGGGATCGACAGCGCCGTCGTGGTGGTGACCTCGTTCGGGATCTCGACGCTGCTGGAGGTGGACGGATCGTCCTGGGCGAGCGCGGGGCCCGCGATCACGGCCGACACGACCACGAGGATCGATGCCACGAGGACGCGGAGCGGGCGCGAGCGGAGGGCGGTGGGCACGGTGGGTCCGCCGTCGAGAGCGAGCGGACGGCCAGACGATGCTACGCGTCCCCTGCCACCGGCCCACCCCGGGGGCCCAGCGCCACCACGGCGTCGGGGGTGATGCGCACCCGCAGGCGCTCGCCGCGTGCGGGCGCGCGCGACGAGGGCACCTCGGCCCGCAGGACGGGCGCGCCGGCGATGCAGAGCTCCAGGCTGGTGCGGGGACCCTCGAAGGTCGCGTCGCGGACCTCGGCCTCCAGGCGCCCCCGCCCGTCGACCACCACGCCCGTGGGCCGTACCAGCAGGTCGATCTCCCCGTCGGCCGTGCCGGGCACCGGCAACCGGCCCCACGCCGTCGCGGCCACCCCCCGGCGCACCGTCCCCTCGATCACGTTGGTGAGGCCGAGGAGCGTCGCCACCCTGCGACCCACGGGGCGGCCCCACACCTCGGCGGGCGGACCGGCCTGCAGCACCCGGCCGTCGTCGACCACGACGATGCGGTCCGCGAGCGCGAACGCCTCCGCCTGGTCGTGCGTGACGGCGACGACGGTGAGCGCCTGTTCGATGAAGAGCGCGGCGGAGCACGCCCACGAGGTGGTCGCGCAGCGTCCGGTCGAGCGCACCGAGGGGTTCGTCGAGGAGCAGCACAGAGGGGCGCGGCGCGAGCGCACGCGGCGAGGGCGACGCGCTGCTGCTCCCCGCCGGAGAGCTCGGCCACCGGGCGGCGACCGGTGCCCGGGAGACCCACGAGGTCGAGCAGCTCGGCGACCCGCGCCGCGGCGGCCGCCGGTGCGAGGCCCTGCATGCGCAGGCCGAAGGCGACGTTCCCGGCCACGTCGCGGTGCGGGAACAGCACCTGGTCCTGGAACATGAGCCCGACGCCGCGGTGGTGCACGGGCACGTCCGCCTGGTCGCGCCCGTCGATGCGCACGACCCCGGCGTCGAGGCGCTGCAACCCCGCGACGGCGCGCAGCAAGGTGGACTTGCCCGAGCCGCTGGGGCCGAGCACCGCAACCACCTCGCCGGGGGCCACGGCGAGGGACACCGCGTCGAGGGCCACCCGCGTGCCGAAGCGCACGCTCGCGCCGTCGAGCTCGAGGCGCGGCGTCACAACCAGCCACCGGGGCCGCGCCCGAGCCGGTCGGTGCGCACGCGGTCGACGAGCAGCACGGCCGCGGCGGTGCAGACCATGAGGATGGTGCTCAGGGCGAACGCCTGGCCGCCGTTGAGCGCGCCAGGCCGGCCCAGCAGGCGATCGATGGCCACGGGCACCGTCGGACGATCGGCGCGCGCGATGACGGTCGTGGCGCCGAACTCGCCCAGCGAGATCGCGAACGCGAAGCCGGCCGACACGAGCACGGCGCGGGCCACCAGGGGCAGATCGACCTCGCGCCAGACCCGGGCCGGCGAGGCGCCCAGCACGGCAGCCACCTCGCGGAGCCGCCCGTCGATGGAGCGCAGGACCGGCGTCATCGTCCGCACCACGAAGGGCAGCGCCACGACCGCCTGGGCGAGCGGCACGAGCCAGGGGCTCGCCCGGAGATCGATCGGCTCGTCGAGGGCGATGAGGAAGCCGAACCCCACGGTCACGGCGGACGTGCCGAGCGGCAGGAGCAGCACCGCGTCCAGGGTCCGGCCCGCCCGGCCGGTGGAGCGGGCGAGCGCGGCGGCGGCCATGCCCCCGAGCACGACCGCCAGCACGGTGGCCACGGCCGCGAACCGCAGCGAGTTGAGGAGCGCCTCGGCGGGCGGCACGAAGAGGCCGGTGCTCCGCCCCCGGTCACCCAGCGCCCGCCATGCGGCGAGGCCCCACCCGTCTCCGGTCCGGAACGACCGCTCGACCAGCACGACGAGCGGCGTCACGAGCAGCACCGCGAGCACCACGAGGTTGCCCCGCACCCAGAGCTGCTCCCGCCAACCACTGGGCCGGCGCCGCATCCCCGGCCGAAGGGCGACACCCGTACGCGTCCACCGGCGGGCGAGGCGGCCCTGCACGACGAGCAGCGTGCCGACGGCGGTGAGCTGCAGGAGTGCGAGGACCGAGGCCACCGGCAGGTTCAGCAGATCGGCCGTCTGCCGGTAGATCTCGAGCTCGAGGGTGCTGTTGGCGGGCCCGCCGAGCAGGCGCACCACCCCGAACGAGGTGAACGTGAACAGGAAGGTGATGAGCGCAGCCGATGCGATGGCCGGGCGCAGCGCGGGCAGGGTGACCGTGCGCACGGCCGTCCAGGGCGATGCCCCGAGCACGCGGGCCGCCTCCTCGGCGCGCGGGTCGAGCAGCTCCCAGAGCCCCCCGACGGTGCGGACGACGACGGCGTGGTTGAAGAAGGCGTGGGCGAGGAGGATCGCCCACACGGTCCCGTGCAGGTCGAGCCCGATGGGGCTCCGGGGACCCAGGAGGGCGACGAACGCGGCGCCCACCACCACGGTGGGCAGCACGAACGGCACGGTGACGACCGCCTGGACGATCCGCCGACCTCGGATCTCGTAGCGGGCGAGCACGTGGGCGGCCGGCAGGGCAAGCGCCAGCGTGAGCACGGTGGAGGCGGCGGCCTGCCACAGCGTGAACCAGAGCACGCCGCGGAGGTGCGGGTCTCCGAGGACGTCCGACACGGCGCCGAGCTCCCAGCCGTCGTCCCCCCGCAGCCCCTCGCCGACGATGTTCGCGACGGGCCAGGCGAAGAGGAGGAGCAGGAACGCGACGGGCGGCGCGAGGAGCGCCGCCCGGGCGAGCCGCCGGCGGGCGGGCGCGGTCAGCGCAGCACCAGGTCCGTCCACTCGTCGATCCAGGTCTCGCGGTGCTCGTCGACGACGTCGCGCGGGAGCTCGAACGGGTCCTCGGGCGTGGCCGCGAACCGCGTGAACACCTCGGGCAGCGCCACGCCGCGGCGGACGGGGAAGACGAACATCGAGAGGGGCACGTCGGCCTGGAACGGCTCCGACAGGAGGAAGTCGACGAGCTG
Organism: uncultured Microthrixaceae bacterium; assembly: GCA_963806205.1. Classification (GTDB taxonomy): domain Bacteria; phylum Actinomycetota; class Acidimicrobiia; order Acidimicrobiales; family VFJN01; genus VFJN01. The sequence continues at coordinate 1,759,887 of CAWDXF010000002.1, read as the reverse complement.
CCGCGCCTCCGCCTCGTGGTCGGTCCCCCGCAGGATGCCCGCACCCTCGACCTGCCGGTAGCACGTGGCCTCGGCAACTCCGGTCGGCGCGTCGTCGATCGGCGGGTCCGCGAACACGACCTCGGCGGGCGGGCTCGAGGCGTAGGACACGACGATCGGGCGCGTGCCCTCGCTGGTGGCCCCACCCGAGAACGACCCGTAGTACGCCGCCTCCCAGCCGTCGACCACCTCGACGTCGTTGTCGCGGAGCAGGTCCCACCAGGGCCGCCACCCGTTCTCCCCGAACTGCGCCACCGTCGCCAGCAGGAAGGCCAGGCCGGGCGACGAGGTGGCCGGGTTCTCGACGACGGTCAGCCCGGCGTAGGCGGGGTCGACGAGCTGCTCGAAGCCGGCGGGCACGGCCAGGTCGGGATGGTCGGCGAACCAGGCCTTGTCGTAGTTGATGCAGACGTCGCCGTAGTCCACCGGGGTGACGCGGTGCTCGGGGTCGAGCAGGTACCGCTCGTCGACCTCCGCGAGGTCCGGCGCCTCGTAGGGGACGAACACGTCCTCGTCGAGCGCGCGGGTCAGCAGGGTCGAGTCGATGCCGAAGAGCACGTCGGCCTGCGGGTTGCCCTTGGCGAGGATCGCCTGGTTCACGACCGTGCCCGCGTCGCCTCCCTGGATCAGCTCCACCTCGATGCCGGTCTCGTCCGTGAACGCCGCGAGCACGCCGTCGCTGACCGCGAACGAGTCGTGGGTCAGCAGCCGGATCGTCGCCCCCTGGGACGGGTCACCGGACGCGCCGTCGTCGTCGTCACCGCAGGCGGCGACGCCGACGAGCAGGGCGAGCGCGGTCAGTGCCGCGACGAAGCGGGCGTGGGTGCGGGGGGCGGTGATCATGGTCGGTCCCTCAGGTGGTGGGTTCCCGGCAGGCCGGGCTGGACGGCGAGGAGCAGGCCCTCGCGCACGGTGACCACGGCGGTCGGAGCCGTGAGCTCGTTGCTGACGCCGCGGGTGCTGCCCGCGGGCAGGTCCTCGTCGCGCAGCGGGTACAGCAGGCCCTCCGTGACGACGCCGCGGGCGGCGCCGTGGACGGGCAGAAGGGTCACGAGGTCGCCGACGTCACCCGCCAGCTCGGCCCGCGCCCGCACGACGGTGACGCGGGCCGCCCCCATCTGGGCGACCACGTCGATGCCCGCGAGCGCAGCTCCGGCGAGGAGGAGCGCGTTGGCCAGGAGGTGGTCGAGGCGGCCGCCGTGCCCTCCGAGCACCACGATGCGCTCGGGGCCCAGGGCCACGGCCGCGCCGAGGGCGAGCTCGAGGTCGGTGGCGTCCTTGGCGGCCGGGTGCTGCTCGACGCGGGCGCCGCCGGCGCGAGCCGTGGTCAGCCCGGCGTCGGTCACCGAGTCGAAGTCGCCGACCGCGACGTCCACCGTGAGGCCGAGGGCGTGCGCACGGTCGACGCCGGAGTCCGCCGCCACGACGCAGGCGCCGTCCGGCACGGCGGGCAGCGCGACGCCCTCGAGCGGGTCTCCCCCCGTGACGACCACGACCGTCGTGGAGCTGCTGGATGCCATCGCCGATTCCCTCCGCCGGCATTACCCGGTTCAGGTTCTGCGGGTCGGTGGCGCTCCGTCGCCGGTGGGCCACCCTCTCAGCCCGGCTGCCCCGAGCTCCCCTTCGTGCTGCACCGCAGCGTATCGTCCGTCGTCGGATGGAGCGCACCCTGTTCGACGACGAGCACGACCTGTTCCGCGACTCCGTGCGGTCGTTCGTCGCCGCTGAGCTCGTGCCCCACCACGAGGCCTGGGAGACCGCCGGCATCGTGGACCGCGAGGTGTTCAAGAAGGCCGGCGCCCTCGGCTTCCTGGGCATGGCGGCCCCGGAGGAGCACGGCGGCGGCGGGGTGGCCGACTTCCGGTACAACGTCGTCATCGCCGAGGAGATCCAGCGCGCGGGCGTGAACGCGGCCGGGCTCGGGTGGACCCTCCACAACGACATCTGCCTGCCGTACTTCCTGACGCTCTGCACCGACGAGCAGAAGGCGCGCTGGCTGCCGGGCATCTGCTCGGGCGAGCTGATCACCGCGATCGCGATGACCGAACCGGCCATGGGCTCCGACCTGGCCTCGATGAAGACCACCGCGCTCCTCGACGGCGATCACTACGTCGTCAACGGCTCGAAGACCTTCATCACGAACGGCATCAACGCCGACCTCGTGATCACGGCGGTCAAGACCGACCCGAGCCAGCGGCACGCCGGCATGTCGCTCGTGGTGGTCGAGCGCGGGATGACCGGGTTCGAGCGGGGCCGCAACCTGGAGAAGATCGGCATGCACGCGCAGGACACCGCCGAGCTGTTCTTCACCGACGTCCACGTGCCGGTGGCCAACCGACTCGGCGAGGAGGGCAGCGGCTTCCGCTCGCTGGTGACCAAGCTCCCGCAGGAGCGCCTCTCGATCGCGGTGACCGGCGTCGCCGCCGCACGGACCGCGCTCGACCTCACGCTCGCCTACGTCAAGGAGCGCACGGCGTTCGGGCAGCCCATCGGCTCGTTCCAGAACTCGCGCTTCCGCCTCGCGGAGATGGCCACGGAGGTGGAGATCGCCCAGACGTTCGTCGACCGCTGCGTCCTCGCGCTCAACGACGGCGCCCTCACAGCCGAAGAGGCCGCGATGGCCAAGTGGTGGTGCACCGAGCTCCAGAAGCGCGTCGTCGACACGTGCCTCCAGCTCCACGGCGGGTATGGCTACATGCTCGAGTACCCGATCGCGCGCGCCTACGCCGACGCCCGCATCACCACGATCTACGGCGGCACGACCGAGATCATGAAGGAGATCATCGGCCGCTCGCTCGGCGTCTAGTCGCTACCCTGTCGCCCCGGCGGGTGCTTGGGGCTCTCAGGGGGGCACAACAGATGAGATCAGCTCGTACCGGCATCGCGTCGGCGGCCGTCGGCATCGGCTTGGGCATCGGTGCCCTCGCCGTCACCGCGCAGCCGGCGCAGGCCGCCGGTCCGATCAAGCTCCCCTACCCGCCGACGATCCCGCTGGTCCCGGTCGACCTGGGCTACTACGCCTACGTCGTCGAGGTGTGCGGCAACGCGATCATCAACGACCCGGCCAACGCGGCGAAGTACGTGACCGTCCTGCTCAGCGGCCCGGTGTCACCCTTCGGCGACTGCGTCAACGGCAGCCCGCTCTAGGCAACATCCACCGGGCGAGGCAATCGGTTCCGCGGTCGGTCGGCGGAGTGATTGAGTTCCGGATGCGGAACTCAATCACTCCAGTTCGGCCAATCGGAACCCAATGACTCGGCTTCAGACCCAAGAGGCAACAGTGCTGGGACCGCCGGCTCAGGCGGCGCGACCGAGCTGACGAAGGCGAACCACTCGAGTGTCGTGGACAATGGCGCAGACCTCCGCCGGATCGTCCCGGAGCAGCTCGTAGACGAATCGCAGCGTCTGCCATCCGACACGGGCGACCGCAGCATCGCGCCACCGATCCTTGGCCGCGGCTGCAACGCGGTCGTGCCAACGCCGACCGTCCGCCTCGAGCACGAGCTGTGCGTCGGGATAGGCAGCGTCCACGATCCCGATCACATCGGACCTTCCAGAGAGCGGCACCTGCCGGTGCGGCCCCGGCAACCCTCCCGCAGCGAGCACGCCGAAGAGCAGCCGCTCGAGCGCCGACGCCGGAGGCACGTATCCTTCATCCCGCGCTTCCAGGACACGAGCGAGCTTCTCCATGCCCGGCTTGCCAGGTCTTGCCACCTCGGCGAAAACGCTGCTTACCTGCGCGACGGTCATCCGCCGTGCCGCTACGAGGTCATCCAGCACTCGACCGATCTCTGCCTCGGTCTGTGTTGCGGCCAGCTCGACCACGGCCCGCGCCGGGCGGCTGACCGGCAGCCCCTGCCATGTCGCCCTATGCCGTGGCCGCAGATCGTCGATCTGGTGGACGAAGACTCCGTCGAGCCGATGGTGCCAGCCGTGCGGGACCGTCAACGTGATCGGACGCAGCGGAAGGCGCTCCGCACCGTGGCAGGTCACCGAGGTTTCATGGGTCAGGGTCGCAGCTGGACCCACGGCAAGGACCGCAGTCCAAAGGTCCTGCAGCCGCGTGCCAACGCTGCCGCCGACCGCATACACGCCGGGGAGCGTGCGCACCCACGCACCTGAGCTCAGCCGTCGGCTGATCGTGGCTCGTGGGAAGCCGATGAACAGGGCCTGGCTGAACGAAAAGGCGCCGGCCTGCCGGCTGGCGACCAGCGCGAGCCGTGCGTCTCGTCCGACTCGGTCCATGACACAGGGTCCCGCGCCTGTGTGACACCCACCTCCGCGAGTCAATGGGTTCCGCTCAGAGGGGGCCGAGGGAGTGAGTTCCGCATTCGCGACTCATTCACTCGGGTCCGCCGAGGCGGAACCCATTCACTCGTCGAGATCCACCTAGCGGCGGAGGAGGTCCTTGGCGATGTGGGTGATCTGGATCTCGTCGGTGCCGGCGTAGATCTGGAGCACCTTGGCGTCGCGGGCGAGCTGCTCGACGTGGAACTCGGCTCATGTACCCGTTGCCGCCGTGCAGCTGCACGGCCTCCATCGCCACCTCGGTGGCGGCGCGAGCGGAGTACAGCTTCATCGCCGACGCCTCGGCGAGGGTGAGCGAGCGTCCGGCGGCAGCCCATCTCGAGGAAGCGGAACACGAGGTTCTGCACGTTGAGGCGCGCCACCTCCATGCGGGCGAGCTTCTCCTGGATCAGCTGGAACTCGCCGATGGGCTGGCCGAACTGCACGCGGTCCTTCGAGTACTGCACGCAGAGCTCGAGGCACTTCTCGATGATCCCGAGCGACATCGCGGCGACGCCGGAGCGCTCCATCGAGAACGTGTCCTTGGCGCCCTCGCGGCCGCCGGCGGGCACGTCCTCGGTGCCGCCGATGAGCCGGTCCTTGCCGACGCGTACGTCGTCGAGGAAGAGCTCGCCGGTCGGCGAGCAGTGCATGCCCATCTTGCGGAGCGGCTTCGACTGCTCGAAGCCCGGCATGCCCTTGTCGAGGATGAACGAGAGGATCTTGCGCTCGGCCGGCGGGTTGCCCTCGTCGAGCTTGCAGATGAACACGGTGGTGTCGGCGTACGGACCGTTGGTGATGAACGTCTTCGAGCCGTTGAGGAGGTACTCGTCGCCGTCGCGCCGAGCCGTCGACTTCATCGAGCCGAACGCGTCGGAGCCCGAGCCGGGCTCGGTGATCGCCCAGGCGCCGACCTTGTCGAGCGTGAGCAGGTCGAGGGCCCAGCGCTCCTTCTGCTCGATCGTGCCCTTGCTCATGATCGCGGCCGAGGTGAGGCCCATCGACACGCCCATCGCCGTGACCATGCCCGGGGAGTAGCGGCAGATCTCGATGATCGGGATCATCGTCATGGCCGGCCGCGGCGCCGGCCCCGAGGCCCGTCGGCCTCGCCCTTCGCCTTGGGCTCCTCCTCGCCGGCCGCGATGCGCTTCTCGCGCTCGATCCGGGCCTCGAAGCCGGCCTTGGCCATCTGGTCCATGCCGAAGGTGGCGAAGAGCTTGCGCAGGATGTCGTACGGCGGGAGGTCGCCGTGCTCGAGCTCCTCCCGCGTGGGGCGATCTCCGCCTCGACGAACTGGCGGACGGCGTCCCGGATCATCAGCTGCTCGTCGGACCACTCGAACATCGGCGTCCCCCTCGGCTCGGCTCGATCCGCAGGGTACGGCCGGCCTCCGTCGATGGCGCGAATCCGGCGCCGAGGTGGCATCCTTGTGGACCCCCGCCAGCCAGCAGCAGGAGACGCGCGTGCCCTTCAAGGTCGGAGACAAGGTCGTCTACCCCCACCACGGGGCGGCCGTGATCGAGGGGACCGAGACCATCGCCCTGCCCGACGGCGGCAAGGGCAAGTACTTCGTCCTCCGCATGACCCACGGCGACCTGATGCTGAAGGTGCCGTCGGACCGGGCCGAGGAGATCGGCATGCGCTACCCGATCTCCAAGGAGGACGTCGAGGACGTGTTCGAGGTCCTGGCCAAGAAGGACGTGCGCGAGCCCACCAACTGGTCGCGGCGCTTCAAGAACCACCAGGAGAAGCTGAAGTCGGGCGACGTGTACCAGGTGGCCGAGGTGGTCCGGAACCTGGCCCTGCGCGACGCCGACAAGGGCCTGTCCGCCGGCGAGAAGTCGATGTTCGTGAAGGCCCGGCAGGTGCTCGTGAGCGAGCTCGCGTTCGCGCTCAACATCTCCGAGGACACGGCGCTCGACCGCCTGAACAAGACCCTCTCCTAGTGCGTGCGGCCGCGGCGCCTCGCGGCGGCCGCTGGCGGGAGCGCTGGCGCTGGCGGCGGCCCCGACGGCCTGCTCCTCGGGGCGGCTTCGACGACGTCGCCGCGCCCACGACCACGGCGGACACGTTCCAGCCGACGAGCACCACCACCACCGCTGCCCGAGGTCGGGCGAGCCGCTCGTGGTCGCCGAGCAGGGCGTCACGAGCTTCCCGGACCCGTACGACCGGCGCGCAGCCGCTCGGCGGCTACGGCGTGGTGCTGCGTCAACCCGAACCCGGGCCTGCTGGCCGCGGGCGTGCACGTGACGACCCGCATCCTCGACGCCGCCGGCACGGAGCTGCTCGTCGACAACTCGCTGCTCAACGGGTCATGCCGGGGCAGCGGATGGCGGTGGGCCGCACGCTCATCGAGCCGATCGCCGGTCCGACGCAGCTCAGGTGAGCGTCGAGGTGGCGGGCTGGCTGCGCGCCGGCCGCCGCCGGCACGATCGACGGCCGCAGGAGGCGATCACCGACCCGGAGCCCTACGGCGGCGCCGTCACCCGCTTCGCCGTGCGATCGGGCTGGCCGACCGACGAGGAGGGCGTCGACGTCGCCGCCGCTGTACCGGGACGCCGGCGGCCGCATCCTGGCTGCGGAGACGACGACGCTCGACCTGCTGCCGGCCGGCCAGATCGTGGTGCGGGCCAGATCCGGCTGCTGGCGCCGATCCCCGGCCTCGCCTCCACGGAGGTCCTGGTGGGACGGGGCTTCTCGGCCCAGACGACCGGCTGAGCCCGCCTCCCGCTGCCGCTCCCCACAGCCCGCCATGCCATGCTGGCGGCCCCGCACCCACGACCCGAAGGACCCTTCGTGCCGCGCGCCATCCTCGCCCTCTTCACCGCCGCCGCCCTGCTCGTCGCGGGCTGCGGCGCGAGGACTCCCCCACCACCGAAGCGGAGCCGGAGGAGCCGCTCGCGAGCGCTGCAACGGGCCGCTCGACGAGATCACCGTCACCGGCGACCACGGGACGCCCCCACGGTCGAGTTCGACACGCCGTTCTCGGTCGAGCGCAGCTCGTGCTGCGGTGCTCGATCGAGGGCGACGGGCGAGGCGCGCCGAGGAGGGCGACACCGTCATCTTCGACTTCGTGTTCGTCAACGGCCGCACCGGCGAGCGAGTACGGCAGTCGTCCTACGAGGCGGGTGACACGGCGACGTCGTGCTCGACGACGCACCTGCTGCGCGGCGTCCGCACGGGGCTCCTCGGGGCCAAGGGCGGCAGCCGCGTCGTGGTGGCGATCTCCCCCGACGACGGCTACGGCCTCCAGGGCGGCGACCCCGCAGAACGGTCTCGAGGCCGACGACACCCTCGTCTTCGTGGCCGACGTCGACCGAGGTCCGCCGTCCGCTCAGCCGGGCCGAGGGCGCGGCCATCGCCCCGGTGCCCGGCCTGCCCACTGTGGAGCTCGGCCGACAACGGCGAGCCGACCATCACGGTCCCCGCGGGCGACCCGCCCGCCGAGCTCGTCACGCAGCTGCTCATCGAGGGCAGCGGGCCCGTGGTGGCCTCAGGGCCAGACGATCACCGTCCACTACAAGGGCGTGCTCTGGGCGACCGGTCAGGAGTTCGACACGTCGTGGGACGGGCACGCCCACGAACTTCCCGATCGGCACCGGTGGCGTGATCCCGGGCTGGGACAAGGGCCTCGTCGGCCAGAAGGTCGGCTCGCAGGTCCTGCTCGTGATCCCGCCCGCCGAGGGCTACGGCGCAGCCGGAGCGCCCAACGCGGGCATCAGCGGCACCGACACCCTCGTGTTCGTCGTCGACATCCTCGATGCGCGCAGCGGGCTCGCCCCGGGACCGCCGCCCGCGGCGGGCGGGCGACCTCACCTAAGGTCGTCGGGCCGGATTCGATCCACGAGGAAGACATGACCGACGGAACCCCAGGCTGGTTCAGGGACCCGAGCGACGGCTCGCTGGCTCGCTGGCACGACGGCGAGCGCTGGACCGAGCACACGCTCGTCATCGCCGACCAGTCGCCCGGGGTCGAGCCGCCGCCCCCGGACGCGGCCAAGCCGTCGCTGTTCACGAACCCCGCACCCGACGACGAGCCGGCGTTCCACATCCCCCGCTCCCGCGGGATGGGCCGGGGCCAAGGCGGGCTCCCCACCTGGGCCAAGTTCGGCGCGCCCCTGGCCGCCATCGTCCTGATCGTCGCGGCCTTCATGATCACCTCCGGTGGCGACGACGACGGGAGCGACACCTCCACCGCCGACACGATCCCGGCGTCCCTCGAGGACGCCGTCCGGGCCGCGCGCCGGGCGGGTCTCCCGGACGAGGTCAGCGACGCCCGCGCCGCCGCCCTCATCGAGCGCATCTGCGGCGCCACCACGCGGGCCGCGGCGGTCGACCAGCTCGGCGAGGACCTGGGCGAGATCCCGGCCGCCAGCGTCGAGCGCGCTCCGCCAGAGCGTCGGCGCCCTCGGCGTGGGCGCCGCCCTGCGCTGCCGCGAGGACCTCGAGGCGGCGCCCGACCTCATCGACGACCTCCAGGACCTGGCCGTCGAGGCCATGACCACCTCGACCACCGCGCCCACGGTCCTGCCGACCGACGGCGGGACCGACGCGGGCGTGGCCGGCGGCACCGGTGGGGGCACCGGCGGCGGCACGGGCGGAGGCACCGGTGGCGGTACGGGCGGAGGCGGTCGCACCGGCACGACGCGCGCGCCGGCCACGACGACGACGCAGCCGTTGCCCGAGGCGCTCCCCGGCTTCGCGTGCTCGCCAGAGGGCGCCAAGGGCACGCACCAGATCACCGGTGCGGGGATGACGTGCCTGAAGTGCCCGCCGAGCAACCGGCTCACGTGGCGCACCGGTCCGTGCAACACGACGACCACGCCACCTACCGCGCCACCGGGCAGCCAGCCGCCCTTGCCGACGTCGACGACGCCGACGACCTCGCCGATCCCCTAGGGGTTCAGCGGGCGCTTCGCCTGTCCAGCAGCCGGTGCGGGTCGAGCCGGTACCAGCAGCCGCGCACGAAGCGGTAGACGCCGTAGAGCATCGGGCCGTAGAAGACCATGTGGTTGCCCGAGCCGTCCTGCTCGGCGTCGGCCACGGCCATCCGCCACCACACGAACGTCACCAGCGCGGCGATCGCGAAGATCGCGGCACCCACGACCAGCTCGCGGTTGGCGGCCTGCGTGGCGCGGGCCAGCACGTCGTCGATCACGTCCTGCCGTGACGCGGCCGGCGGGAACGCCGCCTCGATCGCGGCGGGCGCAGGGGGCACGGGGGCCGTGCGGGGCGCGATGGGCGGGGTCGCGGCAGCGCGGAGGGGCGCGGTCCGCTTGCGGGGCGCCTCGGCCATGGTCATCGGTCGTTCCTCCTGGTCGGGCCGCCGCGTGACGGCCCTTGGAGCATCCGCGCGACGCCGCGGGCGCCGCATGAGGCGAACGGCCCAAATCGGGTGGGTACGATCTGCGCCCGGCGGGCCCGACCCACAGGGCGAGCAGGGCGGGAGCATGGCAAGGTTGAACCCGTCGAGGTGGGGCTGGCGGGGAGGCGGTGTGGCGGACGCGGGGTTCCGGACCTCGGACGAGCTGGCGTCGTCGCTGTCCCCCAGCGCGGTCCACCGCCTCCGGTGGCTGCTGATCCCGCTCGTGCTGGTCGTGGGCGGCGGAAGCGCCGTGATCGCCTGGCGGGCCGGTGACGACTCGGCCCACCGGGACGACGTGACGGCCGCGGAGGAGACCGTGGACCTGGTGGACCGCACCGTCGGCCTGGCCGAGGCCGGTCTCTCTGGTGCGGGTGGGCTCGTGGCGACCTCCGGGTCGATCGACGTGATGGCGTTCGAGGTCTACGCGAACGAGGTGGTCGCGTCGTCGTCCCTCCAGGCGCTCGCGCTCGAGGTCCCGGTCCCGCCGGCGGCCCGCGCCGCGTTCGAGACCGAGCTCGGCGCGCCGATCATCGACAGGGCGCCCGGTGGGCCCACCCCCGCGCCGGAGCGAGCCCTCCACCTCCCCGTGCGCGCCGTCGCCCCGATCCTCGAGACGAACCGCGGCCTCGCGGGCTTCGACCTGGCGGGCGATCCCGTGCGCTTCGCCGCGGCGCAACAGGCGCGCGACACCGGGCTCGTGGTGTTCAGCGAGCCCGTGCCGTCCCAGCCGAGCGGCACGATGTCCTTCTTCATCATCAAGGCCCTGTACCGGCCTGGGGCACCGCTCGACTCCGTGGCGGGCCGCCGTGCCGCGCTCGTCGGCTACGTGAGCAGCGTGTACACGAGCCGGCAGTTCAGCGAGACGTTGGCCGGCGCGCTGCCCCAGGGCACCGCCGTCGAGCTGCGTGACGGTGCGACGGTGCTCGTGCGCCTCGGCGAGCCGCGCGGCGGTGTCCGGCGCACCACCGAGGCCGGCCATCGGCCCTGGACGGTCGTGGTGGACCGGCCAGGGGCGGCCGACCACGGCATGGCCGTGGCGGTGGCGATCCTCACGCTCGTGATCGCCGGCGGGCTCGCCTACGTGTTCGTGCGCAGCAACCGCCACGACCGCGAGATCGAGCACACGGCGTCGCTCATCGCCCGCACCGCGGACCTCGCCCAGGCCCTCACCGCCGCCGAGACGGTCGGCGAGGTGGAGCGCGTCGTCCAGCGCTACGTGCCGTCCGTGCTGGGCGCGCGGGTGGCGAGCCTCGCCATCGTCGACCGCGAGGGCGGAACCCTCGCGGTGCGGTACCCGGAGGCGGTCGAGCCGGCCATGGGGCGTCGCTACCGCCACGTCTCCCTCGACGCGGAGCTGCCGCTCGCCACGGTGGTCCGCACCGGGCGCATGATCGTCCTCCCCACACTGGCGGCCTGGCGCGAGCACGTGTCCGCCGAGGTTGTGGCGGACGTCGAGCAGGTCGGCCTGATCGGCACGGTGATCGTGCCGATCTTCGGCAGCCTCGGGCGCGTCCTCGCCACCCTGTCCATCGCCTGGCCCGGGCCGATCGACCTGGAGCGGGCCGACCTCGCGACCGTCGCGACGATCACGGAGATCTGCCAGTACGCGCTGCAGCGGGCGACGGTGACCGACGACGCCACCCGACGCGCCGAGGAGCTGGCCCTCCTCGCCGCCCGCCTCGCCAGCGCCGCGTCGTTCGAGGAGGTCGGCGAGGTGGTCACCACCCTCGGGCGGGACCCGGTGGAGGCCGCAGGGACGAGCGTGGGGCTCGTGGAGGGCGACTTCCTCGTGATGCACCACGGCGACACGGTCCCGGAGGACTACCGCGTCGCGGTCACGCAGCCACCGCTCGACGCGGAGCTGGCGGTGACCGAGGTGGCTCGCACCGGGGCGACCTTCCTCTTCGAGCACCACGACGCGTACGCGGCCCGCTTCCCCAAGGCGAAGGGCCCCGTGCTGGGGGCGAGGGCCGTGCTGCCGCTGCGCGCCGGCGGCCAGACGATCGGGGTCATCGCCCACTTCTGGAACGGGAGCCGAGAGTTCGACGAGGGGCTCACCGCCACGCTGGCCACCATCGCGGAGCTCACCGGCCAGGCGATGGAGCGAGCCCGGCTGGCCGAGTCTCAGGCCGAGGACGCACGCCGCACCGAGGCCTTGGCCGAGCTGGCGCGCGGCCTGGCCAGCCGCACGAACAGCGAGGCGGTGATGGCCTTCCTGACTCGCGGCGTGCTCGCCCCGCTCGACGCCTTCCACGCGGCGGTGGGGGTGGTCGAGGGCGATGTGCTGCGGCGCCACTTCACCCCGGGCCGGCTGGAGGCGTCGGCGGCTCGCGTGCTGACCGAGGAGTCCCCGATGGACGCGCACACGCCGCTCACGGAGGCGGCCCGCACGGGTGAGGCGGTCCTCCTCCCCGACGAGACGCACCTCCGGGCGTGGTACCCGGACCTCCTCGACGCGTGGCGGACGGTCGGCTTCGAGGCCACCGCCAACCTCCCGCTCCGCGACCGCCAGGGCAACCTGATCGGCGCTCTGGGCATCGCCTGGGACCACCCCGTCGCGTTCGACCCCGACCTGCGCGACCGCCTCTGGACGGTGGCGGGCATCGCGGGCCAGACGCTGGAGCGCACGCAGCTCGTCGACCAGCTCCGGGAGGACGCGCGGCGCAACGAGTCGCTGGCCGAGCTGGCCGAGGTCCTGGCCACTGCACGGTCGGCGGACGACGTGGCCGACGCGGTGGCCAACGGGGCGGCCCGCGTGGTCAACGCCGCCAACGCGAACGTGGCCATCCTCGATCCCGCCACCGGCCGCCTCCACCTCCACCACCCCGCCGACACCCGGGACTCGGTCCGGGCCCGGTTCGCCGTCCTCGAGCCGGGCGACGACGTGCCCCACGTGGAGGTCACCCGCCACGGCGGCACGCTCACGTTCCCCGACCGCACGTCGTTCGCCGACCGCTACCCGCACCTCGAGTCGATCCGCGCCGGGGCGGACACGGAGGCGGCCGCCATCACCGCGCTGCGGGACAGCACCGGTCAGCGGCTCGGCGCGGTCGGGTTCGTCTGGTCCCAGCCGGTGGAGTTCGACGCCTCGCTGATCGCCGGCGTGCACGGCGTGGCCGACCTCTGCTCGGTCGCGCTCGAGCGCGCGCAGCTGTCCGATGCCGAGCACCGGGTCGTGACCGCGCTGCAGGCGAGCGTGCTCGCACCGCTCCCCGCGGCCGAGGGCCTCGCGACGGCAGCCAGGTACCTCCCGGCGCTCACCAGCGTGGGGATGGGCGGCGACTGGTACGAGGGGATCCAGCTGCGCGACGGGCGCTTCGCCGTGGTGGTCGGCGACGTGGCGGGCCACGGCATCACCGCGGTGGGCGAGATGGCGCAGTTCCGCTCCGTCATCGGCGCGCTGGTGCGCCTCGGCACGCCCATCGAGGAGGTGTTCCCCCTCGCCACGTCCGTCGTGCACGGCGAGTCGCCCATCGCGACCGCGGTGATCGTCGTCGTCGACCTGGCCGGGTCATCGCTCCACTACGCGTCCGCAGGGCACCCGCCGCCGCTGCTGCGCCTGCCCGACGGCTCGGTCGAGCCCCTCAGCGGCGGCCGCCAGCCGCTCCTCGGTATGCCGACCAAGGCGCGCGCGGCGGCGGAGCACCCCTTCCCCGTGGGCGCCACGCTCGTCTGCTACACCGACGGCCTCGTCGAGCGCCGCGGCGAGACCATCGAGGCGTCGATCGACCGGCTCGTGGCAGCGCTGACCGCAGCGACGACCACCGACCCCGACGCGCTGGCCGACGAGCTCATCGCCACCCTCGTCCCCTACCGCGCCCGCCAGGACGACGTCGCCCTCGCCGTCCTCACCCGCCGTCCGTGAACCGTCGCTAGACGAGCTGCTTGCTGCGACGGCGGAGCGCGAAGCCCGAGAGCAGCAGCAGCAGGCCGGCGACGGCCTCGGCCTCGAGGTCCGCACCCGTGCGAGGGAGGCCCTGCTCCTTCTTGCCCGGACCCGGGACGTCCTCGTCGTCGCAGCACTGCGGGTCGCCGATGATCGCCGTGCCGTCGGAGTCGTTGGTCACCGTGCCCTGGTTGGCCACCAGGCCGGATCCGTCCGCCGTCTGGTGGAGGTCGGCCTGGTTGGTCGAGTCGTTGCCGGTGGCGTCGTTGTGGCCGGTGTTGGCGTCGCCGAGGCCCGCGTTGACCGTGGCGCCGGCGAGCGTGGAGAACGCGAAGCCACCGTCGACCGTGGCCGCCTGGACGAAGTCGGTCGTGGACTGGTTGCCCGTGCCCGACGCGTTGCCCGTGCCCACGTGTCCCGAGCCGCGCGACGTGTTGGCCAGGCCGACGGTGTTGGCCGCCGTCTGGGGGCCGTCGACCGGCTCGAGGAGGGCGTCGTTGATCTGGGAGAGCTGCTCCGCGTTCGCCTCGTTCGCTGACGAGTTGCCCCGTGCCGTGTTCTCGCCCGTGTTGGCCAGGCCCCGGCCGGCGTTGAGCACCGCACCGGCCTCGGTGAGCACGATGAACCCGGACGTCGCCGTGAGATCCGCGTCCTGGATCAGCGTCGTCGATGCGACGTTGCCGCTGGCCACTGCATTGCCCGTGCAGATGCAAGCGTCGCCGTCGGAGGTGTTGGTGACCGATGCCGTGTTCGACGCGGTGGCCGGGCCGACGATGGTGGTCTCGGCGGGGTCGGGGTTCACCGAGTTGATCCAGGCGTCCTGGCGGAAGCCCTCGGGGTTGGCGAGGTTCTCGGACTCGTTGCCGGTCGCCTGGTTGTCGCCGGTGTTGGCGATGCCCTCGCCCGCGTTGACCACCAGACCGGCCTGCGTGCCGACCGCGAGCCCGAGGCCGTGGACCGTCCCGGTCTGGCGCTGGGACACGTTCGTGGCCGAGGCGTTGCCGGTGGCCAGCGCGCTGCCGGTGCCCACCGTTGCGGTGCCGTCCGCCGTGCTGCCCGCCTCCGCGACGTTGGACGCCGTGGCCGGACCGATCACGTCCATGTCGACCGAGACCGGGTTGGCCGAACCGATCCGCGCGATCTGATCGGCGCTGGCGCGGTTGGTGGACACGTTGCCGTCCGCGGTGTTGCGGCCGGTGTTGGCCTGGGCGAGGCCGACGTTGGCCACCCCCGCGGCCTGCGTGCCGATCACACCCCCGAGACCGGGGACGTCGCCATCGGTCTCCTGGACGAGGAACGTGCTCGACACGTTCCCCTGCGCCTGGGCGTCGCCGGTGGTGATCCGCGCCGTGCCGTCGGTGGGATCGGAGGCCGACGCTGTGTTCGACGCGGTGGTCGGCCCGACCACCAGCATGTCGAAGGTGCCGGTGCCCAGGTTCTCGAGGAGGAAGGGGTTCTCGCTGAGGATCGTTGCGGTCTGGGACACGAAGGCGTCATTGCAGCTGGCGGGGGCGGCGGCGTCGACGTCGTCCCCGCCGGGTCGGCAGTCCTCACCCGACCCGTTGCCCGTGGCGAAGTTCTGGCCGGTGTTGGCCTGGGCGAGCCCGATGTTGGCCACAACGCCGATCTGCGTGTCGAGGACCAGGCCCGGAGCGTGGCCGTCCGCGGTCTGGTCGAGCTGGGTGGCCGACGCGTTGCCGACGGACATCGCCGCTCCGGTGCGCACCGTGGCGTCGCCGGCCGATACCGCCTCCACGTCAGCCGAGTTGGCCGCGGTGACCGGACCGATCACGGTCATGCTCACGCTGCCGCCGGAGTTGTCGGAGGCCACCAGGGCGGTCTGGCCGGCGCCGGCGAAGTTGGACGAGGTGTTGCCGATGGCGTCGTTGTCACCGGTGTTGGCCTGCGCGACACCGGCGTTGACCACCACCCCGACCTGCGTGTTCAGCACGACCCCGAGGCCGTCGACCCGGCCGTCGGCGTCCTGGGTGAGGGCCGTCTCGCTCCGGTTGCCCGCCGCGCTGGCCCGGCCGGTGCGAATCGTGGCCGAGCCGTCGGACGACGTCGACACGGCACCTTGGTTGGAGGCGACCACGAGCGGTGCCGCGAAGAAGGTGGTGAGGTTGCTCTGAGGGCCGCCGAACGTGTTGTCCGATGCGATCTGGGCCTGTTGTCCGAGGCTGCCGTTGTTGTTGGACTCGTTGCCGACCGCCCGGTTGACCCCGGTGGTCGCCACCGCCTGGCCCACGTTGGCGACCACACCGACCTGGGGCTGGAGGACGAGGCCCATCCCGTCGATGCCTCCGTCCGCGGTCTGGCGCAGGGCCGTGCGGCTCACGTTGCCGGTGGCGTCGGCCGGGCCGGTGACGATCTCTGCCGAGCCGTCGCTCGCCGTCGACGCCTCGCCGTTGTTCGAGGCCACGATCGTGCCCGCGATCACCTCGGTGGCGTCGTTGAGCTGCCCGATCAGCGCCTCCTGGGGCACGAACTCGCCGATGGCTGCCGAGTTGGTGGAGCCGTTGCCGCTCGCCTCGTTGTCGCCGGTGAGCGCAGTGGCGGTGCCGACGTTGGCCACGATGGCGAGCTGCGGGGTGAGCACGAGCCCCGAGGGATCGATGGCCTGGTGCAGGTCGGTCTCGGCGTCGTTCCCCTGGGCCACCGCGTTGCCCGTGTAGATCCCAGCGCTGCCGCGGTTGGTGTTCGACGCCTTGCCGAACTGGCCCACGACGCCGACGTCGATGCTCGGATCCTCGGTGGACAGCGCCGCGTTCTGGTCGAGCCTCGCTCGGCTCGAAGCGAACGTGCCATCGACCTGGTTCCGGCCGCTGACGGCCTGACCGTCGCCGGCGTTGACGACCACACCCAGCTGGGGCAACACGTCGAGGTCGGCGCTCTTGGCCTCGAGCTCCTGCCACACCGTCGTGCGGGACCGGTTGCCGCCGGCCGCGGCCGCACCGGTCTGGATCGTGGCGGAGCCGTCCGACGTGTTCTGGGCCTGGCCGAAGTTGCCGGCCACCCCGAGATCGGTGCCGTCGGTGGGTGGGACCGTCTGGGTGACCGTGGCAGTGCTGCTCGAGTTGTTCCCGAATGCTCTGTTGTTGCCGCTGTCGGCGTAGGCGACGCCCGCGTCGAGCACCAGCGCGGCCTGGGGCGCGATCGATGCGGCGAGGCCGTCCACGGAGGAGTCCGACGTCTGCGAGACGTCCGTGACCGACTGGTTCCCGACTGCGTCGGTCGGTCCCGTCCAGATGGCGGCGCTGCCGTCGGACCAGCTCGAGGCCTCGGCGCTGTTGCTCGCCACCCCGGTCGGGCCATCCGTCGGCGCGGCGGTCCCGATGTTCTGGGTGACGTCGGTGCGGTTCTCGGACGAGCTGTTGCCGACGGCCAGGTTGGTGCCGCTGTTCGCGGTGGCCTCGCCGGCGTTGACCACGAGCCCGACCTGGAGGAGCAGCTCCAGACCGCCCGGGTCGTCACCGCCGGCCGAGCCCTGCGTGGACTGCAGGACCTTCGAGTCCGACAGGTTGCCCACCGCCGAGGCGCTGCCCGTGGCGATCGTGGCCAAGCCGTCGGAGCTGTTCTGCGACTTCCCGCTGTTCGACGCCAGGCCCGCGGACGCGTTCGCGTTCTGGATCAGGCCGGCGACGTTCACCGACGTGTTGCCGGTGGCCTCGTTGTCCCCCGTCTGCGCGAGCGCGACGCCGGCGTTCGCAACCGCACCGGTCTGGCTCACCACGAGGATGCCGCCGAGCCCGCCGTGCGCGGTGCCGTTCGCGGACTGGTCGATCGCGGTGCTGGACTGGTTCCCGATCGCCGATGCGTGGCCGGTGGAGATCCGCGCCGTACCGGTGCTGGCGTTCGCCGCCGTGCCCGAGTTGGTTGCGCCGCCCAGCGCGTCGAGGGCGCCCTGCTGAGCCGTCGCCGTGTTCTGCGACTCGTTGCCGACCGCTCGGTTGTGGCCGGTGTCGGCCACCGCGACACCGACGTTCGCCACCGCCGCGGTCTGGTCGAGCACCTGCAGGCCCCCGACGGCGCCGGAGGCAGATCCGGTCTGGTTCTTCTGCGTCCCGGACCGGTTGCCGATCGCTGTCGCGTCCCCCGACTGCGCGGCACCTGCGCCGTCCGAGCTGCTGCCCGCGGCGCCGTCCTCGGCGTGGGCGACACCGGCACCCGCGCCGAGCACGGTGAGGATGGCGCCGCCCGACAGGGTCAGGGTCAGGTTGCGGACGAAGCGGCTCTCGGTCCGCCGGTCGATGTCGATTCCGGTCGACAAGGGTGACCTCCAGCTGGCCGTGCGACCACGGGCGCGACTCGGGTTCGACGCCTGCAGCGCGGGCGCCAGCGCTGACCGTACAACCCCGGCGGGCGACGCCGGGACATCCGGCAGGACGCCCCGCGACAGCCCTGTGGACAGAGCTGTGGAGATCGTGTGGAGGACCTGTGGACCGGCTATGCGACGGTGAACTGCTCCTGCATGCCGAGCTCGTAGTGGGGGGTGCCCTCGGCGTTCGGGAGGTAGCAGAGGAGGCCGTACTCGCCGCTGACGAGGTCCGCGGTCAGCACCGCCTCCTCACCGGCATCCGCGAAGGCCGACTCGAGCTCCGACTCGGCGCCCTCGTCACCCTCGGAGGCGAGCACCTGCTCCATCGTGCCGCCCTCCTCGAACTGGACCAGGACCATGACGTGGCGCTCCTGCCCCTGGTTCGTCATCACGAACGAGGTCCGACCGGCACCCGGCGCCGCCGGGTCCAGGGCGAACGCGTAGTCCGTGGCGGTCACGTCCACCTGGGCCGCCTCCGGGTCGAGGACGGTGACGGAGGGATCCTGGTCGTCCTCGTCGTCGTGCTCGATGCCGCAGTGGTCCGCCTCGAAGTCCTCGATGGGCCCGAAGGCCTCGTCGACCCCCGGCTCCTCGAAGGCGGCGAAGGGGTCGTCGCCCGCGGCGAGGAACGCGTCCACCACGACGTCGATCTCCTCGGAGATCTCGTCGGGGGCCACACCCCGGAGCGACTCGAGCTGCTCGGTGCTCGGGAAGTCCTCCTGCTCGTCCAGCTGGATGGCGATCGCGCAGTAGTCGGCGAACTCGGGATCGATGTCGTTCTCCGTGTCCGCGGCCGTCGTCTCCGTCGTGGCCTCGTCGTCGTCGCCACAGCCCGCGGCCACGAGCGCGAGCGCCGCCGTCGCCGCGACCGCGACCTTCCACGTCCTGTTGCTGCTGCGCACCAGACCTCCTCGGTCGACCATCCGTGCTGGTGCCACCGGACGGCGGCCAGCCCGACCTGGCTACCCCGGGCAGGTGAACGGCACACATCCCACCCGATCCTGACCAGGGCGTTCGCCGTGGGCGCAACAGGACTCGAACCTGTGACCTCTGCCGTGTGAAGGCAGCGCTCTAACCAGCTGAGCTATGCGCCCGCGCAGCGGGAGCGACGACGGTACCAGACGCCCCCTGGCGCCCGGCCAGCTCAGAGCGGCGCGACGGGGTCGAGCGCGAGGACGTCCTCGAGCACGGCCATCCCCCGCAGCACGGCCACGTCGCCGTGCTGCGCGCCGACGACCTGGAGGCCCACCGGCATCCCGTCCGCGGTGAACCCCGCGCACACCGTGCCGGCCGGCGAGCGGGTCATGTTGAAGGGGTAGGTGAACGACACCCAGAACGGCGTCTCGACCCCGTCGATGGTCCCCTGCCCGCCCGGCGCGCCGGTCTGCCCGCCCACGGTCGGCGTGAGGAGCAGGGACACGCCGTGGAACAGCTCGACGAGGCGCAGGTTGAGCGCGTGGCACGCGTCGATGGCCTTGAACACGTCCGCCCCCGTGACGGTGAGGCCGAAGGCTTCCATCAGCCGGGCGTGGTCGGGGTCGAGCTTGGCCCAGTCGTCGGTGTCCCGGAAGCGGTCGACGGTGCGCAGGTCCGCCGCCATCGTGAGGGTGAGCCAGTCGGCCGCCGGGTCGATGTCGAACACCGTGTCGAGCTCGACCACCTCGGTGCCGAGGTCGGCGAGGCGCTTGACAGCGGCCTCGCACACCGACCGCACCTCGGCGTCGACGGACGCGTAGCCGAGGGTGGGCGCCCAGGCCACGCGGCGCGGCGCGCCGAGCTCCTCGACGGACCGGGACCAGCTGGCGTCGGGCATCGGCAGCGAGCGGAGGTCGGTCGCCTCTGGCCCGACCACCGCGTCGAGGGCCATGGCCACCTCGCGCACCGTGCGCGCCATCGGGCCCCGGGTCGACAGGTCGGGCCAGTCCGGGCCCACAGGACCGCCGGACGGCACCCGCCCGAGCGACGGCTTCAGCCCCGACAGCCCGCACAGCGACGAGGGGATCCGGATCGAGCCACCGCCGTCGGACCCGGTGCACAGGGGCACCATGCCCGCGGCGATGGCCGCGGCCGAGCCGCCGGAGGAGCCCCCGACGCTGCGCCCGAGGTTCCACGGGTTGCAGGTGGCGCCGAACGGGATGTTCGTGGTGTCGCCCTTGAAGCCCAGCTCGGGCGTGTTGGTCTTGCCCACGACGATGCAGCCGGCGGCCTTGAGCCGGTCCACCAACGGCGAGTCCGCGGCGGCCGGCGGGTCGCCCGCGAACAGCGCGGACCCGTGCGAGGTGGTGTAGCCGGCCGCGTCCTCGAGGTCCTTCACCCCGATGGGGATCCCGGTGAGCGGACCGATGTCCTCACCGGCGGCGAGCCGCTCGTCGAGCGCGGCCGCGTCGGCCAGCGCCGCGTCGCCGTCGACCGCGGTGAACGCGTTGACGCGCGGGTCGACCTCCTCGATGCGCCGGAGCGCCACCTCGACCAGCTCACGAACCGCCACCTTGCGGGCCGCGACGTCGGCGGCGAGAGCGGTGAGGGTCGTGCGACGGAAGTCCATGCCGCGGACGCTAGTCCTGGGTTCCCGTCCCGGCTCAGTAGCCGGCGGCCACGTCCACGGGGCCGATCAGCGGCTCGCCCGCGACCCACCGGCGCACGTTCTCCGACACCCGGGCGCGCAGGAGCGGCTCGGCCATCGCGATCGTGTTCGCGGTGTGCGGCGTGATCAGGCACCGGGGTTCGGTCCACAAAGGGTGCCCGTCCGGCAGCGGCTCGGGATCGGTCACGTCGAGGGCGGCGCCGCCGATGTCACCGGCAGCCAGCACCTCGACGAGGTCGTCGGTCACGAGGTGGCCACCGTGCGCCACGTTGACGACCCAGGCATCGGGAGCCAGCAGGCGCAGGCGCCGCGCGTCGACGATGCCCACCGTGTCCGGCGTCAGCGCAAGCGCCAGCACGAGGACGCGCGCACCTGCGAGCACGGCGTCCAGGTCCGCGGGGCCCACGACCGCAGTCGCGCCTTCCATCAGCGCGGGGTGCTGGCGCACCACGGTGACCTCGCACCCGAAGGGCGCCAGCAACCGGAGCAGCGACGTGGTGATGCCACCGCCGCCGAGCACGACCACGCGGGCGCCGAGGAGGTTGCTGCCCTCACCCGTCCCCCACGCCGTGGCCCGGGCGTACGTCGGGAGGTGCCGGAGGCCGGCCAGCGCGAGCGCCAGCGCGTGCTCCGCCACCGGCTCCGCGTACACGCCCTTGCCGCAGGTCCAGATGCGGTCGCCGAAGCGGCGGACCACGTCCACGTACACCTCGATGCCCGCCCACGGCAGCTGCACCCACTCGAGCTGCTGGTGCGCGGCGAGGAGGTCGCCCAACCGATCCGGGTCGGCGTGATGGCCCCACACGAGCGCGCCCGCATCGTCCGGCGGCACCACGACGCCGCCGCCCGCCTCGACCGCGCCCTCGAGCCAGCGCCGCGTGCCACCGGGCTCGACGGCGATGGCGGACCTCAGCGGCGCAGGCACGCCGGGATCCTAGGAAGCCTGCTGCATCAATCGCAGCAGGAGTCACGCCAGCCGCACGCGCAGCGGTAGTGCGCGTGCTCGGGGCGCAGCTCGCCGCCGCAGAGGGGGCAGCACGGAAAGGTGCCGAGGGGGTCGCGGGCGATCGTGCACGAGACCGCCGGCGCGTCGAACGGGAGCTCCAGCTCCTCGAACTCCCACGTGAGCTCCCGGGTCCCGCCGTCCATGGCGGCGTGGAGGGTACGGAATCGCCTGGCCCAGGTCGAGGATGCGATAGTCCGGCCTCATGCCACGGCTGTTCGCGACGCCCCCCGACGACGCGGTCGTCGAGGCGGGGCTCGTGGAGACGGGGGTCGACGCGCTCGAGGGCGGCGACCGGCCCCTGCGGGGCGGCGCGGCCCGGGCCGCGCTGCGCCACACCACCTTCCGCCGCGTGTTCATCGGGGCCTTCCTGTCGAACATCGGCAGCTGGATGCAGAACGTCGTGCTCGGCGCACTCGCCTACGACCTCACCGGCTCGCCGTCCTTCGTCGGGGTGCTGCTCTTCGCCCAGCTCGGGCCGCTCCTGCTGTTCTCGCTGATCGGCGGACTCCTCGCCGACGTGTTCGACCGGCGCCGGCTGCTCATCACCGTGTCCGTGCTGCAAGGGCTCCTCTCCCTCGCGCTCGCCCTGGTGGTGCGGGGCGACGACCCCTCGCTCGTGGCCCTCGTGGCGATCGTGTTCCTCATCGGGATGGGCCAGGCGGTGTTCGGCCCCACCTACAGCGCGCTGCTGCCGGCCCTCGTGGGCCGCGAGGACCTGCCGGGCGCGATCTCGCTGAACTCCGCGCAGATGAACGGCTCGCGTGTCATCGGTCCGGCCATCGCGGGCCTCCTCGACGCGAAGGTCGGGGCCAGCGCCGTGTTCACGGTCAACGCACTCTCCTACTTGCTCGTGATCTGGTCCTTGTTCACGGTGCGGCTCCCACCGCCCGTCCAGGACCCGGCGGGCTCCCCGGGCCTGCGCCGCCTGGCCGCCGGCTTCGAGGCCGCCAAGCGCGATCCCGTCGTGGCGCGCTCGCTCGTCACGATCTTCCTCTTCTCCCTCCTGTCGCTGCCGTTCATCGGCCAGATGCCGACGCTGGCTGCTCGCAACCTCGGCATCGACGCGTGGAGCCCCCAGTACGGGTTCCTCTACACGTGCTTCGGCGCAGGCGCCATGGTCGGGGCCCTGTCCATCGGCACGTTGCTGTCGGGGCGCGACATGACCAAGGTGGTGCGGGTCGGCCTCGTCGGCTTCGCCGGCTTCCTCGCGGTGTTCTCGCTCCTGCGCTCCCCCGCGCTCGCGTACCCGATGATCGTGCTCGTCGGCCTCGCGTACTTCGCGATCATCACCTCGTTGTCGACCGTGCTGCAGTCGCGGCTCGACGACCACAGCCGTGGCCGCGTCATGGCGCTCTGGATCATGGGCTTCGGCGGCACCGTTCCCCTCGGCAACCTCATCGCCGGTCCGCTGATCGAGGCGTCGAGCGTCACGACCGTCGTGCTCGCGGGCGCGGCCATCGCGGTCGCGCTGGCCGCCTATGCCGACCTGCGCGAACCGGCCGCCGCGGTCAGCGTGGCTGGAGCAGGGCCGCAGCCACGCGCTCGAGGCCGGCCACGCGGCTCCCCTTGACGAGGACCGCGTCCTCCTCGTCGAGCTCGCCGAGGGCCGCCAGCGCTGCGTCCCCGTCGGTGACGTCCTCACCCCCGTAGGCGGGCGCGTCGACCGCGAGCACGCGGATGCCGAGCTCGCGCGCCAGCGCGCCGGCGGCGGCGTGCTCTGCGTCGCTCTCCCCGCCGAGCTCGGCCATCACCCCCAGCACCGCGACGCGCCGCCGGGCCGGCAGAGCGGCGAGCGCGCGCAGCGCCGCCTCGGTCGAGGTGGGGTTGGCGTTGTAGGCGTCGTTGAGGACGCGGGCGCCGCTCGGCGCGGTGGCCAGGTCCATGCGCCAGGGTGACAGCACGGCGTCGCCGAGGCCCGCGGCCACCTCGTCCGGGGTCAGGCCGCTGACGAGGGCGGCCGCCGCGGCCGCCAGCGCGTTGTCGACGTGGTGGAGGCCGTGCACCGCGAGGTGCACGTCGGCGCCGCCCCACGGCGACCGGAGCGCGAACCGTGGCCGCAGGTCGTCGCCCAGCTCCACGTCCGCGGCGACCACGTCACCACCGGGCCCGAAGGCGACGACCCGGGCAGAGGTGCGGGCGGCCATGGCGACCACCCGCGGGTCGCCGGCGAACAGGACGGCCGTGCCGTCCACGGGCAGGGCCTCGACGAGCTCGCCCTTCGCCCGAGCCACCTCGTCGACCGTGCCGAACACCTCGGTGTGGGCTGCCGCGACACGGGTCACGATCCCGATCGTCGGGCGGGCCAGCGCGCACAGCTCCGCGATGTGGCCGACACCCCGGGCCCCCATCTCCACCACCAGCGCCTCCGTGCCGTCGGGCGCGCCCAGGAGGGTGAGGGGCACGCCCAGCTCGTTGTTGAACGAGCGCTCGCTCGCCGACGTCTGCAGCCGGCGGGCCAGGACGGCGGCCAGGAGGTCCTTCACCGAGGTCTTGCCGACCGAGCCGGTCACGCCGATCACCGGTTCGGGCAGGCGGCCGCGGGCCAGGCGACCCGCAGCCTGCAGGGCCACCGCCGTGTCGCGGACCACGATCGCCGTGCCGCCCTCCGGCTCCCGGGAGGTCAGGTACGCGGCCGCGCCGCGGGCCAGCGCATCGGCGACGAAGGCGTGCCCGTCCCGCTCGGCCACGACCGGGACGAAGAGCTGGCCGGGGCGCACCGTGCGCGAGTCGATGGCCGCCCCGTCGACCACGACGTCGGGGCCCTCGACGCGCCCGCCCGTGACGGCGGCCAGCTCGGAGCAGCGGAGGTGCATGGCGGTCGAAGTCTCGCAGCCCCCGCGGTCGCCGCCCGTACACTCCGCCCATGCCCGGCCGCGACCGCATCCGCATCGTCGTGCTGTTCGGCGGGCAGTCGGCCGAGCACGAGGTGTCGTGCATCTCCGCCTACCACGTGCTCCGGGCCGTCGATCCCGAGCGCTACGCCATCGACGCCATCGGGATCACCCGCGACGGCGACTGGGTGCGCGCCGACGGCGCGCTGGCTGCACTGCGCGCCGGTGCCGAGGCCCTGCCGGCGGCCACCAGCGGCATCGAGGCGCTCGAGGCCACGGGCACCGCGGTGGAGCCGCTGCCCGCGGTGCTGCCGTCGACGCAGGACGACCTGCCCGTCGTGGTGCTCCCGCTGCTGCACGGCCCCCACGGCGAGGACGGCACGGTGCAGGGGATGCTCGAGCTGGCCGGCATCCCCTTCGTGGGGTCGGGCGTGCTGGCATCCGCACTCTGCATGGACAAGCTCAAGGCCAAGGACGTCCTGGCTGCGCACGGGTTCCCGCAGGCCCGCTGGATCGGGGCGCGCGCCGACCAGCTCGACGACCTCGCGGGGCGTGTGGTCGAGGCGGGCCTGCCGTACCCGCTCTTCGTGAAGCCCGCGAACCTCGGCTCGTCGGTGGGCGTGGTGAAGGTCGCGACGCCGGCCGAGCTCCCCGCCGCCGCGCAGACCGCAGCCGACTACGACGAGTGGATCGTGGTGGAGGAAGGCATCTCCGGCCGCGAGCTGGAGATCGCCGTGCTCGGCAACGAGACGCCGCGGGCGTCGGTGCCGGGCGAGATCGTGCCGGGCCGCGAGTTCTACGACTACGAGGACAAGTACCTCGGCGGCGAGGCCGACCTGCGCGTGCCGGCGATCCTGCCCGACGGGGTCGCCGAAGAGATGGCGCGTCTCGCCGTCGAGGCCTTCGCCACGCTGCGGTGTGACGGGCTCGCCCGCGTGGACTTCTTCTACGAGGAGGAGGGGCGGGGCCTGCTCCTCAACGAGGTCAACACGATCCCGGGGTTCACGCCGATCTCGATGTACCCGAAGCTGTGGGCGGCCAGCGGCCTGCCCTACGACGCGCTGGTCGACGAGCTGGTGCGCCTCGCCGTCGAGCGCCACGACCGTCGGGCGCGCTTCTCGACCAAGCGCTGAGCGCGCCGCCCCTCAGGGCTCGAGCGCGGAGCGGAGCAGCGAGAGCAGCTCGTCGCGGCGGCGGACGAGCGACGCCAGGGTGGCTTCCTCGCCGAAGGCGCGCAGCACCTCCACCTCGGTGGCCATGCCGGTGACCATCGAGTAGGCGGCCAGGAGCAGCAGGCGCGGATCGTGTCGCCGCATACGGCCCGCGGTCATCTCCGCCTCGAGGAACCCGGACGCGCGGGACACCAGCGGCTCGAGGCGGTCCAGCAGGCGCGTCGACGACGGCGGCCCCAACCGGGTCACCTCGCGGAGGAACCCGAGCATCGCCGGGTGGCGGGCGGCCAACCGGAACATGACCCGCACCATCGCCTCGATGCGGCCGAAGCCCTCCTCCGCCGTCACCAGGCCGGCCACCAGGCGCTCGGTGACCTCGTCCGCGCAGCGATCCACGACCGCTTCGAGGAGCACGTCCTTGGACGGGAACCAGTAGAGGATCGTCTGCTTGCGGATCCCCAGCCGGCCCGCGAGATCGTCGAGCGAGGTGGCCTCGTAGCCCCGGGTGCCGAACTCGACCATGGCGACGTCGAGGATCCGATCGGGCGTGCGCCGAGCCGCCCGCACGGGCGCCGCCACCCCCGGAGCACGTGTCTCTACCATCTGGTAGACAACCTACCGTGATCGCCGAGGGGCTGGCCGGGAAGCGCATCGCCGTCACGGGCGGCACGGGCTTCCTCGGCACCGCGCTGGTCGAGCGGCTGCTGCGGTGCGTGCCGGACTGCCAGCTGGTCCTCCTCGTCCGGCCGGGCCGCCGCGCCACCGTCCAGCAGCGGACCCAGCGGGAGATCTTCGGCAACGACGCGTTCGACGGCCTCCGCGCGGACCTCGGCAGGGACGGGTTCGCCGAGATGGTGGCGGCGCGCGTCACCCCCATCCCGGGCGACGTGGGGCGCGACGGGCTCGGGTTGGACGACGACGGGCGCGCCGCGCTCGCAGCCTGCGACCTCGTCGTGCACTCGGCCGCCACGGTGTCCTTCGACTCGCCGCTCGACGCGGCGGTGGAGGTCAACCTCCTCGGTCCCACCCGCATCGCAACCGCCCTCCGCGAGCTCGGCGTCGCGCCCCACCTCGTGGCCGTGTCGACCTGCTACGTCGCCGGCCACAGACGCGGCGCCGCGCCCGAGCAGCCCGTCCACGAGAGCCCATTCTTCGTCGACGTCGACTGGCGGACCGAGGTCACCGGCGCGCGCCGCGCCCGCGAGGACGCGGAGGCCGACAGCCGCCGTCCCGACGCGCTCGACCCGCTTCCGGAAGGAGGCCCGCGCGGAGCTCGGCGCGGCGGGCGTCCCCGCGCTCGCCGCGAAGACCGAGCAGCGACGCGCGGCCTGGGTCAAGGACCAGATGGTCGAGGCCGGCCGGGCGCGGGCCGCGTCGCTCGGCTGGCCGGACGCGTACGCGTACACGAAGGCGCTCGGTGAGCGGGCCCTCCTGCAGCAGCGCGGCGAGGTGCCCGTCACGATCGTGCGGCCGTCGATCATCGAGTCCGCGCTGCAGGAGCCGCGCCCGGGCTGGATCCGCGGCTTCCGCATGGCGGAGCCCGTGATCATCTCGTACGCACGCGGCTTGCTGAAGGAGTTCCCCGGCGTGCCGGAGGGCACCGTCGACGTGATCCCCGTCGACCTCGTCGTGGCCGCCATCCTCGATGCCGCCGCGCTGGCCCGTCCCTGCTGAGCCGGAGATCGTGCAGGTGGCCTCCGGGTCGGCCAACCCGCTCCGCTACCGGCACCTCGTCGACCTGGTGCGCGCGTACTTCACCGAGCACCCGATCTACGACCCGGAGGGCCAGCCGATCATGGTGCCCGAGTGGTCGTTCCCCGGGCGCGGCCGCGTTCAGCGACAGCTCGAGCGGGCCAAGGGCGCGATCGAGCGTGGCGAGCGGGCGCTGCAGGCGCTGCCGCTCCGGGGCCGACAGGCCGGCTGGGCTGCCACACTCGAGGAGCGCAAGGAGGACGTTGAGCGCGCCCTCGTGTACGTCGAGCTCTACGGCGCCTACGCGGAGTGCGAGGCGATCTACGGCGTGGACCGCCTGCTGGCCCGCTGGGCCGACCTCGACGCCGAGGACCGCGCCACGTTCTGCTTCGACCCGCGGGTCATCGACTGGGACCACTACGCCACGAACATCCACCTCCCCTCGGTGGTGGAGCACGCGCGGGTCCGCACCACCCCCGGGGGGCGCACGGGCGAGAAGCGCGAGGTGCGGCTGCGGCGCCAGGTGCTCTCGCCCGAACGGCACCTGGCCGCCTTCGACCTCGAGAACACCCTCATCGCGTCGAACGTCGTGGCCTCGTACTCGTGGCTCGCCACCCGCCGGCTCCCCCGCGAGGACCGCATCCGCTTCGTGCTCCAGACGCTGCGAGAGGCGCCCGCGCTGCTGGCGGCGGACCGCCGCGACCGCAGCGACTTCCTGCGCCACTTCTACCGCCGCTACGACGGCGCCGACGCCGCCCAGCTCGAAGCCGACGCGGTCGAGATGTTCAGCGACCTCATCCTCACCAAGTCGTTCCCCGCGGCCGTGCGCCGCGTGCGCGAGCACCGGGCTGCCGGCCACCGCACGGTGCTCATCACCGGTGCACTCGACCTCGCCATCGGTCCGATCGCCCCGCTGTTCGACGACGTGATCTGCGCATCCCTGGCCCGGCGCCCCGACGGGACCTACCGCGGCGAGCTGACCGACGTGCCCCCGACCGGCGAGGCGCGCGCCCAGGCGCTCATGGACTTCGCCGACGCCAACGGCTTCGACCTCGCCGAGTCGGTCGCCTACGCCGACTCGACGTCCGACCTGCCGATGCTGGAGGTGGTCGGGTTCCCCGTGGCGGTCAACCCGGAGACGCGCCTCGCGGCGCTGGCCCGCAAGCGGGGCTGGCTCGTCGAGCACTTCGACAAGGCGAAGGGCGCGTCCGTACCGCTGCTCCCGATCGGCCCCGAGTGGGGTCGCCCCCGCAGCCGCCGCGTCCCGAAGGTGCCGACGTGAAGGCGCTCGTGTTCTCCCGGAAGCCGGCCAAGTTCGCGGCGGCCATGGTCGCCGGGCGGCTCGTGCCCGGCGCCGGGGCCAAGGTCGGGCCACTGGCCCTGCGGGACGTGGACCCGCCCGAGCTGCCCGGCCCCGGGTGGGTGCGGGTGCGCCCCCGGCTGTCCGGCATCTGCGGCAGCGACCTCGCGACGATCGACGGCACCTCGTCGCGCTGGTTCGAGCCGATCGTGTCGTTCCCGTTCACACCCGGCCACGAGGTCGTCGGCGACCTGGACGACGGCGGCCGCGTCATCGTCGTCCCCGTCCTCAGCTGCGTCGCCCGGGGCATCGCGCCGCCCTGCACGGCCTGCGTCGACGGGCGCATCAACCACTGCGAGCGCGTCGGCTTCGGTGACCTGGAACCGGGCCTGCAGTGCGGGTTCTGCGAGTCCACGGGTGGGGGCTGGTCGACGCTCATGGTCGCCCACGAGGCGCAGCTGGTCCCCGTGCCCGACGACCTCGCCGACGAGGCTGCCGTCCTCGTGGAGCCCACCGCCTGCGCGGTGCACGCCGCGGCGCAGGTCGTGCACGACCTCGCGGCCGAGCGGGTGGCGGTGCTGGGCACCGGCACGCTCGGCCTGCTCACGATCGCCGCGCTGCGCCGGGCCCGCCCCGCCATCGAGGTGCTGGCCACGGCCAAGCACCCCCACCAGCGCGACCTCGCCCGCGTGCTCGGCGCCGACGTCGTCGTGCCTCCCGACGAGCTCGACCGGGCCGTCCGCGCCCGCACCGGGTCGATGCGGCTCGACTCGGGCCAGCTCACCGGCGGCGTGCCCGCCGTGGCCGACTGCGTCGGCTCCGCCGACTCGATCGCCCAGGCCCTCCGGATCGCCGCGCCCGGCGGCACGGTCCACGCCGTGGGCATGCCCGGGGTCACGACGGTCGACCTCACGCCGCTCTGGCAGCGCGAGATCGCGCTGCGGGGCAGCTACGCCTACCAGCGCGACGACTTCGACACGGCGATCGACCTCGTGCGGGATCTCGACCTCGGCCGGCTCGTGAGCGCCACCTATCCGCTCCGGCGCTACGAGGACGCCATCGACCACGCGGCCTCCGCAGGGCGCCGCGGCGCGGTGAAGGTCGCCTTCGACCTGCGCACCGAACGAGAGAGGGAGTCGCTCTGATGCCCAGGCCCGGGTTCGTCCTGGAGGTCGACCGGTCGACGCCGCCGATCCTCTTCCACCACGGCGAGGGCTTCCGGCTCGAGCGCCTGCCGGCCGGCCGCAGCCGCGTGCTCTACCCCGGGGAGCCGCTCGAGGCCCTCGAGCACCCCGACGCCGCCATCCGCCACGCCCTCGAGGAGCCCCTCGGCGACAGCCCGCCCCTCCGGGCGCTGCTGCGGCCGGGGATGAAGCTCACGATCTGCTTCGACGACATCAGCCTCCCCCTGCCTCCGATGCGCCGCCCCGACGTGCGCCAGCGCGTCATCGAGGCCGTGCTGGACCTGGCCGCGGCCGCGGGCGTCGACGACGTGCACCTCATCGCGGCGCTCGCACTGCACCGGCGCATGACCGAGGCGGAGCTGCGCCACGCCGTCGGGGACCGGGTCTACGACGCCTTCGCCCCCCACGGCCTCCTGTACAACCACGACGCGGAGGACGCCGACAACCTCGCCTTCCTCGGCACCACCGACCAGGGCGAGGAGGTCGAGATCAACAAGCGGGCCGCGGAGAGCGACCTCGTCGTCTACGTGAACATCAACCTCGTGTCGATGGACGGCGGCTGGAAGTCGACCGCCACCGGCCTGGCGTCGTACCGGTCGCTGCGCCACCACCACAACGTGCGCACGATGCAGCACTCACGCAGCTTCATGGACCGCCACCGCAGCGAGCTGCACTCGAGCAACTGGCGGATGGGCGAGGTCCTGCGCAAGGCCGGCGTCACCGTCTTCCAGATCGAGACGACCCTCAACAACGACACCTTCGGGACCTCCGGTCCGATGTCGGTGCTGCAGAAGCGCGAGTGGGAGTGGACCGCGCGCGACCGCGCCACGTTCATCGCCATGAAGGCCGGTCTCGACCGCATGCCGGTCAAGGCGCGCCGCAAGATCTTCAACTCGTGGCTGGCCCCCTACGGCATCACCTCCGTGCAGGCGGGCCAGGTGGACGCCGTGCACGAGGCCACCACGGCCAACGTGTTCGCGCAGCAGCTCGTCCCCATCGAGGGCCAGACCGACATCCTCACGATGGGACTGCCGTACATCTGCCCCTACAACGTGCACTCGGTGATGAACCCGATCCTCGTGATGTGCCTGGGCCTCGGCTACTTCTTCAACATGTACCGCGGCAACCCGCTCGTGCGTGAGGGCGGCGTGCTCATCATGAGCCACCCGACCCCGTGGGAGTTCCACCCCGTGCACCACCCGAGCTACATCGACTTCTTCGAGCAGGTGCTGGCCGACACGACCGACCCGGTCGAGATCGAGGCCCGCTACGAGAAGCAGTACGCCGAGGACGAGTGGTACCGGCACCTCTACCGGACGAGCTACGCCTACCACGGCGTCCACCCGTTCTACATGTGGTACTGGGGCGCGCACGCCCTGCAGCACCTGGGCAAGGTGATCATCGTGGGCGGCGAGCCGCGTGCGGTGCGCCGGCTCGGGTTCACCCCCGCGTCGACGCTGGACGACGCGCTGGAGATGGCCGCGGACGTGGTGGGACGCCACGCGTCGATCACGCACCTGCACAACCCGCCGATCGTGATGGCGGACGTGACGTGAGGGTCCGCCTCCCGGTGCGGCCGCACCTGCCGTTCCCCTACTCGGCGCCGACCACGCCACGGGGCGTCGAGCCCCTGCCCCCCACCAAGAAGCTCGGCGCGGACTACGACACCGCGTGGGCGCGCCGGTTCCCGGCCCGCCTGACGCGCCTGGTGCTGCTCGAGTCGGTGCTGCGCCCCGCGGTCGCGGCGCTCGGCGCGCCCGAGCGGGCCGGCATCGATCGACTGCACGGCCTGGGCGACGGACCGGTGATCTTCGCCGCCAACCACCACAGCCACCTCGACACCCCGGTGCTCCTCACCTCGATCCCCGAGCCCTGGCGCCACAAGGTGTTCGTCGGCGCCGCCGCCGACTACTTCTTCCGCAACCGCGCCACCTCCGCCGTCTCGGCGCTCGTGATCGGGGCCCTGCCCATCGAGCGGTCGAAGGTCACCCGGCGCTCGGCCGACCAGGCCGCCGAGCTGATCGACGCGGGCTGGTCGATGCTGATCTTCCCCGAGGGAGGCCGCTCCCCCGACGGGTGGGGCCAGCCGTTCCGCGGCGGCGCCGCGTACCTGTCGAGCCGCTGCGACGTGCCGGTCGTCCCCGTGCACCTGGAGGGGACGGGCAGGATCCTGCGCAAGGGGGCGAAGCGACCGACGCCGGCCAACGTGCGGGTGACCTACGGCGAGCCGCTCCGGCCCGCGGAGGGTGAGTCGGCGGCCCGCTACGCGGAGCGCATCGAGCGGGCCGTGGCGACCCTGGCCGACGAGGCCACCACCGACTGGTGGCAGGCCCGCCGGCGGGCCGCGACCGGGGCCACGCCCGCGCTCACCGGACCCGACGCACCCGCGTGGCGGCGGGCCTGGGCCTTGGGCGATCGCAGCCGCCGCCGGCGGCGCCAATCGCGCCCCTGGCCCGAGCTGTAGGTCCGCGCCCCTGGTCGGAGCTGTAGGGCACTCTGGCCCCAGCCGTAGCCGGGCGGCTTCGCCGACCCGAGCGGAGGCACCTGCGGAGGCGAGCCCAGCGCCGCAGGCGCCCGCGACCGGAGCAGGCATCAGCTCAGGTGTTTGTGGCCGCCTCCGGGTCCGGGTGATGATCCGGAGGCGGCCACGCCGTCAGCCGGCGGACCGGCGATCGGGGCGCTCGTCCCCGCCGAGGTGGCGGATGGAGAGCGACGCATCCGGGCGCGGGAGCAGCCAGGCGATCAGGCCGACGAGGACGGCCGCCACGGCCACCAGCACCAGCATCCCGGGCACGGACAACGCCAACATCAGGGGGTTGGACGCACGAACCGGACAAATGGTTCCCAGATCCCCCGCAATGGGATCTCAGCAGGACCTCAGCTGGCCGAGCAGGCGCAGGCCGCTGGGCGCGATCGAGCGCTCGGCCAGCGGGAGGTCCACCACGAACTCGGTGCGGTGGGCGGGGAACACGTGCTCGGAGAGGAGCACCGGCCGGCCCTCGGGGGTCGACGTGATCCGCTCGCACCGGAGCACCGGCGAGCCCACCGGCACCTCCAGCAGCCCGGCGTCCTCCGGCCCGGCCACGGCGGCACCGATCGTCTGCACCGCGCCCCCCAGGGGCACGTCGAGCAGCTCGTAGAACGTGGCCCGCTCCACGTCGTCCCGCGAGATCGAGGCGCCGAGCGCCTCCGGGCACCACACGGTGACCCGGGCGAACGGCTCGCCGTCGGCCAGGTTGAGCCGCCGCACCTCGAGCACCTTGCTGGTGCCGAGCACGGTCCGCACGCGGGGCGGGGCCGCCACGAACCCGAAGTCGAGGACGCGCCGCTCCGACGCGACCCCGGAGTCGGCCAGCTGCGCCTCGATCGTGCCCAGTCGCCCGAGCGACTGGCGCAGCGGATCGACGGCCACGAACCACCCGAAGCCCTGGCGGGCATCGACGAGCCCCTCCTCCCGCAGCACCTCCAGCGCTCGGCGGATCGTGATACGGCTCGCCGCGTAGTGTTCGGCCAGCTTCGACTCGCTGGGGAGGAGACGCCCGGCGGCGAACTCCCCCTCGGCCACCCGGCCCCGGAGCTCGGCGGCGATCGTCTGGTAGCGGATCTCTCGCACTTGTCTTATACTTGTATCTAACGTCCGACGACGCAAGAGGTTCCCGACATGGCCGCACCGGTGTCCGCCACCACCCCCATCGAGCTCGTCGACGAGGTGTACGACCGCCTCCCGGCCCGAGTGGCCCTCGGGCGCGAACGCCTCGGGCGGGGGCTGACCCTCGCCGAGAAGATCCTCGTCAACCACCTGCGGGACGCCACCAGCCAGGAGCTCGAGCGGGGCCACAGCTACGCGGACTTCGACCCCGATCGTGTGGCGATGCAAGACGCCACCGCGCAGATGGCCCTGCTGCAGTTCATGACCGCCGGGCTCTCCCAGGTCGCGGTGCCGTCGACGGTCCACTGCGACCACCTGATCCTGGCCAAGGCCGGTGCCGCGCTCGACCTGAAGTTCGCGCTCGACACCAACAGCGAGGTCTACGAGTTCCTCCGCACCGTGTCGTGCAAGTACGGCATCGGCTTCTGGAAGCCGGGCAGCGGGATCATCCACCAGGTCGTGCTCGAGAACTACGCGTTCCCCGGCGGGATGATGATCGGCACCGACAGCCACACGCCGAACGCGGGCGGCCTCGCGATGATCGCGATCGGCGTCGGTGGTGCCGACGCCGTCGACGTCATGACCGGCTTCCCGTTCAACGTCCGCTGGCCGAAGCTCATCGGCGTCCACCTCACGGGCGCGCTCTCCGGCTGGTCGAGCCCGAAGGACATCATCCTCAAGGTCGCCGAGATCCTCACCGTGAAGGGCGGCACCGGGGCGATCATCGAGTACTTCGGCCCGGGCGCCGACAGCATCACCGCCACGGGCAAGGCCACGGTCTGCAACATGGGCGCGGAGATCGGCGCCACCACCTCGCTGTTCCCCTACGACGCCAACATGGGCGCCTACCTCCGGGCCACCGGCCGCGCCGCCATCGCCGACGCGGCCGACGCCGTGGCCGCCGACCTGCGGCCCGATCCCGCGGTCGAGGCCGACCCCGGCGCGCACTTCGACGAGGTCATCGAGATCGACCTCGACCAGCTCGGCCCGATGATCAACGGCCCCCACTCCCCCGACCGCGCCCACCAGCTGGCCGATCTGGGCGACGCCGCACGCGCGGAGGGCTGGCCGCTCGACATCTCGTCCGCGCTGATCGGCTCCTGCACGAACAGCTCCTACGAGGACATCACCCGGGCCGCGTCGATCGCCCGCCAGGCCGCGGCCAAGGGCCTTCGTGCGAAGACGCAGCTGATGATCACCCCGGGCTCCGAGCAGACCCGCGCCACCATCGAGCGCGACGGCCTCCTCGCCGACCTCGAGGCCATCGGCGGCACCGTGCTGGCCAACGCCTGCGGTCCGTGCATCGGCCAGTGGGACCGCACCGACCTCGACACCTCGAAGCTCAACACGATCGTGAACAGCTACAACCGCAACTTCCCGAAGCGCAACGACGGCAACGCCAACACCCTCGCCTTCGTCACGAGCCCTGACACGGTGATCGCCCTCGCCCTGGCGGGCACGCTCGACTTCGACCCGCGCACCGACACGCTCACCAACGACGCCGGCGAGGAGGTGCGCCTCGAGCCGCCCGTCGGCGAGGCGCTCCCCCAGGGTGGGTTCGACCCCGGCGAGGCCACCTTCCAACCGCCCCCGGAGGACCCCAGCGGCGTCCAGGTCGTGGTGGACCCCGGCAGCGAGCGGCTCCAGCTCCTCGAGCCCTTCGAGCCGTGGGACGGCAAGGACTACGAGCAGCTCCCGATCCTGCTGAAGGCCCAGGGCAAGTGCACCACCGACCACATCTCGGCCGCCGGCCCGTGGCTCCGGTACCGGGGCCACCTCGAGAACATCTCCGGCAACCTCTACCTCGGCGCGGTCAACGCCTACACGGGCGAGGCCGGCTCGGGGAAGGACCCCCTCGACGGCGAGACGCGCCCCTTCCCCGACATCGCCAAGCGCCTCCACGCGGCCGGCGTCGGCTGGGTGGCCATCGGCGACGAGAACATGGGTGAGGGCAGCTCCCGCGAGCACGCAGCGATGGAGCCCCGCTTCCGCAACGCCAAGGTCATCCTCGCCCGGAGCTTCGCCCGCATCCACGAGACCAACCTCAAGAAGCAGGGCCTGCTCCCGCTCACCTTCGCCGACCCGGCGACCTACGACGCCATCGGCGAGGACGACCGCATCAGCGTGCACGACCTCGCGCACCTCGCGCCGGAGACCCCGGTGCGCGGCACGATCCACAGGCCCGACGGCACCACGCTCGACTTCGAGGGCCTCCACACCTTCAGCGACGAGCAGGTCGAGTGGTTCAAGGCGGGCGGCGCCCTCAACATCATCCGCCAGAAGCAGCTGGGCTGATCGGGACTACCGTTCCCCTTCCATGGCTCAGGGGACGGCGTTCTTCGACCTCGACCGCACGCTGCTCCGTGGCGCCTCCGCGCCGGTCATCGGGCAGGCCCTCAAGGCGGTCGGCGTCACCGACCGGAGCATCCCGGGCGAGCAGCTGATCTACCGGATCTACGACCTCTTCGGTGAGAACCGTCCGAGCATGGAGGTCACCAAGCGGGCCGTGCGGTTCGCGTCCGGATGGGTCCGCGAGCAGGTCCAGGAGGCGGGCAAGCTGGCCGCGGAGACGCTGGCCGACACCGTCCAGCCCTTCGCCCAGCCGATCTTCGACGAGCACCGCGCCGCCGGTCGCCGGCTCGTGCTGGCCACCACGACCCCCTACGACCTCATCAAGCCGCTGGCCGACGTGCTCGGCTTCGACGACGTCATCGCCACCCGGTACGCCACCTCCGAGGACGGCACCTACGACGGCACCTTCGACGGCGAGTTCGTCTGGGGCCCCGGCAAGCTCCGGGCCATCACCGAGTGGGCCATCGAGCAGGGCGTCGACCTGGCCGAGAGCTGGGCCTACTCGGACAGCTTCTACGACCTCCCGATGCTGTCCGCCGTCGGCCACCCGGTGGCCGTGAACCCCGATCCGCGGCTGGTCGCCGTGGCGCTCCTGCGCCGCTGGCCCGTCGTGCACCTCGACGTCCCGTCCGGGGTCCCGAAGCTGCCGGTGCTCGGCATCGAGCCGCAGCGGATCGGGATGGCCTTCGTGCGCCCCGAGCTCTTCCCCTACGTGCGCTTCGACATCGCCGGCGTCGAACACCTGCCGAGCGAGGGGCCGGCCATCGTGGTCGGCAACCACCGGAGCTACTTCGACCCGGTCGCCATGGCGGTCACGCTGGCCAAGCACGGCCGGCCCGTCCGCTTCCTCGGCAAGAAGGAGGTGTTCGACGTGCCCGTGGTCGGACAGCTCGCGAAGGCGATGGGTGGGATCCGCGTCGACCGCGGCACCGGCTCCGACGAGCCCCTGGCCGAGGCTGCCGCCGCGCTGGCCGGCGGCGAGGTCGTGTCGTTGATGCCGCAGGGCACCATCCCGCGGGGGCGTGCGTTCTTCGACCCGGTCCTGAAGGGCCGGTGGGGCGCGGCGCGCCTGGTGCAGCTGAGCGGCGCGCCGGTCATCCCGATCGGCCTGTGGGGCACCGAGCGCGTGCTGGCCGCGCTCGGAGCAGCTCCCCAACCTCCTCGCGCTGCGGAACCCGCCCACCGTGCGCGTGCGCGTCGGCCGAGCCGTCGCCGGCCTCACCGGCGAGGACCTCGACGCGGACACCGAGCGGATCATGGCGGCGATCGTCGAGCTGCTCCCGCCCGTGGCGAAGGAGCACCACGAGCCGACCGAGGAGCAGCTCCGCCGCACCTTCCCGCGGGTACAAGGGAGACCCCGACGCGGAGGACACGCGCCGCCCGGGCTCCGACTGATCCGACCGAGGGGCTGGTCGGACGCCGATCTTCGGCGCATGATGAGAGACCCCACGACCTGAGGAGGTCCGGATGTTCGTACAGATCATCGAAGGTCGCACCAGCGACGCAGCAGGCCTGATGCGACAGGGCGAGCGCTGGGAGGCAGAGCTCCGTCCGGGAGCGAAGGGCTTCCTCGGCGCGACGTCCGGCGTCACCGCCGACGGGAAGGCGATCACGGTTGCCCGCTTCGAGTCCGCCGAAGCGGCCCAGGCCAACAGCGAGCGCGCCGAGCAGAGCGCGTGGTGGGCGGAGACCGAGAAGTTCTACGACGGCGAGCCCACCTTCACCGACTCGACCGACGTGTCGGAGCTCCTGGGCGGCGGCTCGAACGATGCCGGGTTCGTGCAGGTCATGAAGTCGGCGAACGTCGACCGGGCGCGGATGGCGGCGCTCGACGCCGAGTTCGACAAGTTCGCCTCGCAGCGCAGCGACCTCATCGGGTCCGTGCGCATCTGGACCGGCCCCTCCAGCTGCGTCGAGCTGGCCTACTTCACCTCGGAGGCGGAGGCACGCGCCGGTGAGCAGCAGGAGCTCTCGCCGGAGCTGCAGGCGGTGATGGCCGACTTCCAGGACATGATGGCCGGCACCGAGTTCCTGGACCTCACCAGCCCCCAGCTCACCTGAGGCTCGACGCCCGAAAGGGCGGGTAGCGGAAAACGCGGAACCGCCGGCCCGGGGGGAGGGCCGGCGGTTCGCTGAATGCGGCGGGCCAGTGGGGGGACCGGCCTCTGCACGCTCTCGAGGGCACCAGGGGGGTGGTGCTTCCTCTTGTAAGCACGACGCTACGCCCGGGCAAGCAATCCGTCAAACAGTTGTTGCCGATGGGTGCCATCATGGGAAGCGATGGACCTTCGACAGCTGGCCGCCCTCGTGGGGGTGGCCGAGACCGGCAGCTTCTCCGCTGCGGCCCGTGCGATGCACACGGTGCAGTCCAACGTGTCGACCCACATCGCCCGTCTGGAACGGGAGCTGGGGGTCACCCTCGTGGACCGTTCGACTGGCACCCTGACCCCGGAGGGGCAGCTCGTCGTCCGGCGCGCCCGGCACATCCAGGTCGAGCTCGACGCGCTGGTGGCCGACGTGGCCGCGGTGCGCGACGAGGTGGCCGGCCACGTCCGGGTGGGCTGCATCGGCACCGTCGGTCGGTGGCTGGTGCCGCTCGTGCTCGAGCGGGTGACGCGGGACCACCCCAAGATCCACGTGGTCGTCGTCGACGCCACCACGACCTCGCTCGTGCCCCAGCTCGTGGCCGACCGCCTCGACCTCGCCGTGGTGAACCTGCCCGTCGG
This sequence comes from uncultured Microthrixaceae bacterium, assembly GCA_963806205.1. Classification (GTDB taxonomy): domain Bacteria; phylum Actinomycetota; class Acidimicrobiia; order Acidimicrobiales; family VFJN01; genus VFJN01. The sequence goes on along the minus strand of CAWDXF010000002.1, from coordinate 1,721,496 downwards.
CGATCCCGATCTCGTGACCGAGCCGCTGTTCGAGGAGGACCGGCTCGTCGTCGCGCCCCACGGCCACCCGCTGGCGGGGCGCGGGCGCGTGCACCTCACCGACCTGGCCGACCACGAGCTGCTGCTGGAGCCGCAGGGCACCTCGTTCCGCGACGAGCTCGACGCCGAGGCGGCCGCGGTCGGCATCACGCTGCGCCCGCGGGCGGAGGTGGACGGGCTGCGCCTCATCGCGACGCTCGCGTTCCAGGGGTTCGGCGCCGCCATCATCCCGGCGACCGCCGCGCCGCCGTGGCTCGAGGGCAGCTGGGAGCGCGTGGCGGTGGACGGGCTGGCGCGGCGCTCGGTCGGCCTGGCCCGGCGCAAGCGCGGCCTGCTCTCCGCCCCGGCCCGGGCATTGCGGGAGGCCATCCGCCAGACGGTGCTCCACGAGGGTGGCGAGCTGGACGGCGTCCACCGGAACCTGCCTCCGGAGCCGGGCGACGAGTAACGAGGTGCCCCTCGCCGGGGTCGCACCCCGAACATGGCCGCCGTCGTCCCCGTCGCCGCCGACCACACAGGGTCCCTGGCCGCCCAGCTGACCACGATCGCCGGACGCGAGGTCGTGCTGGTCGAGATCGCGTCGGAGGCCCGGCGGGGCGCGATCTCCGAGGCCGACGGCCACACGTTCGCCGCCGCCGCGGACCATGCGCGGCGCGCCGGGCTCCCGCTCCTGGGGCTCATCGCCTCGAGCGGCGCCGACGTCCACGACGGCGTGGCAGCCCTCCACGGCTGGGGCAGCGCCGCCCGAGCGCTGACGCAGTGCTCCGGTCGGGTCCCGGTGCTCCTGGCCGCGACGGGACCGGTCGTGTCCGGGCCCGCGCTCCTGCTCGGGCTGGCCGACCAGGTGGTGATGACCGAGGACGCCTACGCGTTCGTGAGCGGGCCCCGGATGGTCGAGACGTTCACCGGCGAGACGCTCGACGCCCGCGAGCTGGGTGGCGCCGGCCTGCACGCGTCGAGCACGGGCCTGGCCGCGCTGGTCGTCGCCGACCGCGACGCCGCGCTCGCCGCGCTCGGCGACCTGCTGACCTACCTGCCGTCGAACGTCGACGAGGAGCCGCCGCGCTGGTTCACGGAGGATCCCGTCGCTCGATCCACCCCGGAGGCGGGCGAGCTCCTGCCGGCCTCCCCCACCCGCGGCTACGACGTGCGCGACGTCGCCCGCGCGATCGTCGACGACCACGAGCTGCTCGAGCTGCGCGCGCGCTGGGCGCCCAACCTCGTGACCGCGCTGGCCACCGTCGGCGGCCGCACGGTCGGCATCGTCGCCAACCAGCCCGTGGCCCTCGCGGGCACCCTGGACATCCCCGCCTCGCAGAAGGGCGCGCGGTTCGTGGCCTTCTGCGACGCGATGGGGATCCCGCTCGTCACGCTCGTCGACACACCGGGCTTCTACCCGGGCAAGGACCTGGAGTGGCGCGGGATGATCCGTCACGGCGCGCAGCTCGCCTTCGCCTACGCGCGCGCCACCGTGCCGCGGGTGGCCGTCGTGCTCCGCAAGGCCTACGGCGGCGCCTACATCGTCATGGACTGCCGGGCCATGGGGAGCGACCTCTACCTGGCCTGGCCCTCGGCCGAGATCGCGGTGATGGGAGCCAAGGGAGCGGTCGAGGTGCTCCACCGCCGCGAGCCGCCCGAGCGCCGGGCCGAGCTCGAGAAGGAGTACGAGGAGCGCTTCCTGAACCCGTACGTCGCCGCCGCCCGCGGCGCGGTCGACGCCGTCATCGACCCCGCCGACACGCGCCGGGAGGTGGCCGCCGCCCTCGACCTGCTGGCCACGAAGCGTGAGCACCTCGTGCCGAGGAGGCACGACAACACTCCCCTGTAGTCTCTCGGCCGTGGCCGAGAGCATCACGTTCACCGACAACCGCACCGGCGAGTCGTTCGAGGTCCCGATCGTCGACGGTGGCGTGGACGCCACCGAGTGGAAGAAGCGCCTCCCGGGGCTGTGGTTCTACGACCCCGCCCTCGACACCACCGCCGTCACCACGAGCGCGATCACGTTCCTCGACGGCGAGGCCGGCATCCTGCGCTACCGCGGCTACCCGATCGAGCAGCTGGCCGAGAAGTCGAGCTACCTCGAGGTCGCCTACCTCCTGATGCACGGCGAGCTCCCCACGGCCGCGCAGTTCGAGGCGTGGATCCACGACATCACGTACCACACGTTCATCCACGAGAACGTGCGCAAGCGCTTCCTCGAGGGCTTCCACCACGACGCCCACCCGATGGGGATGCTCGTGTCGGCGATCGCCGCGCTGTCGACCTTCTACCCGGACGCCGGCGAGATCCACGATCCCGAGAACCGGCTCAAGCAGATCGTTCGGCTCATCGCCAAGATGCCGACCCTGGCGGCCGCGTGCCACCGGTTCAGCGTGGGGATGCCGTTCGTCTACCCGGACAACTCGCTCGGGTTCACGGCCAACTTCCTGTCGATGCTCTGGAAGGTGGCCGAGCCGCGCTACGACGCCAACCCCCAGCTGGCGCGGGCCCTCGACGTGCTGTTCATCCTCCACGCCGACCACGAGCAGAACTGCGGCACCACCGCGATGCGTGTGGTCGGCTCGGCCCACGCCGACCCCTACGTCAGCACCGCGGCCGCGGCCGCCGCCCTCTACGGCCCGCGCCACGGCGGGGCCAACGAGGCCGTGATCCACATGCTCAAGTCCATCGGCTCGGTCGACGAGGTACCGGCGTTCATCGACGCGGTGAAGGCCGGCAAGGGCCGCCTGCAGGGCTTCGGCCATCGCGTCTACAAGAGCTACGACCCCCGGGCGAAGATCGTCAAGGAGACGGCCGACTCGGTCTTCGCGATCACCGGCAAGAACCCGCTGCTCGACATCGCCTTGAAGCTGGAGGAGGTGGCGCTGTCCGACGAGTACTTCACGTCGCGGCGGCTCTACCCGAACGTCGACTTCTACTCGGGCCTCATCTACCAGGCGATGGGCTTCCCGGTGGAGATGTTCACAGTGCTGTTCGCGATCCCGCGCACGGCGGGCTGGCTCGCCCACTGGGTCGAGCTGCTCGACCAGGACCAGCGCATCGTGCGCCCCCGCCAGCTCTACACGGGCGTCGGCGAGCGGTCGTACGTCGCCATCGATTCCCGCAGCTGACTTGCACGCGATCACGATCGTCGAGGGCGCGCTGACCTGGCGCGAGCACCCCGACCCGGTGCCGGGGGAGGGCGAGGTGCTCGTGGCCGTGCGGGCCGCCGGCCTCAACAGCGCCGACCGGCTCCAGGTGGCCGGCCTCTACCCCGCGCCCCCCGGCAGCCCGCCGGACATCCCCGGGCTGGAGGTGGCCGGCGAGGTCGCCGCGCTCGGGCCCGGCGCCGCCCGGTTCGCCCTCGGCGACCGGGTGATGGCCGTGGTCGGCGGGGGCGGGCAGGCGGAGCTGCTCGTGGTGCCCGAGCGCCACCTCCTCCCGGTGCCGTCGGGGCTGAGCTGGGAGGAGGCCGGTGGCTTCCCGGAGGTCTTCAGCACCGCCTTCGACGCGCTCGTCACCCAGTGCGGGCTCCAGGCGGGCGAGCGGGTCTGCATCCACGGCGCGGCGGGCGGGGTGGGGGCGGCCGGCGTGCAGCTGGCCGCCGCGGCCGGCGCCCACGTCACCGCCACCGTGCGGGCGCCCGAGCGCCGGCCGGAGGTGGCCGCGCTGGGCGCCCACGAGGTCGTGGCCCCCGAGGACTTCGCGGACCACGGCCCGTTCGACGTGGTGCTGGAGCTGGTGGGGGCACCGAACCTGCCGGACGACCTCCGGGCCCTGGCCACCGGTGGGCGCATCTCGGTGATCGGGGTCGGCGCGGGGGCGAAGGCCGAGCTGAACCTGCTCGAGCTGATGGGCAAGCGGGCCCGCGTGCTCGGGTCGACGCTGCGGGCCCGGTCGCTCGAGGAGAAGGCGACGGTGGCGCGCGGGGTCGAGGACCACGTGCTGCCCCTGCTGGCCGCGGGCAGCATCCGTGTTCCGGTGGAGGCGACGTTCCCGCTGCCCCATGCGGCCGCGGCCTACGAGCGCTTCGCCGCCGGCGGCAAGCTGGGGAAGGTCGTGCTCCTCAGTCCATCGTGAAGGGCGGGTACTCGTCGGTCAGGAGCATGAAGTAGGCGTTCACGCGGACCGACCACCGCAGCACGTTGACGACGAACGCGCGGAGCCCTTCCGGCCAGCGCGCCGTGAACAGGACCGCGATGCCGCCGATGACGACGCACACGAACGCGGCCAAGCCGAGGACCATGAGCACGAGCAGGTGCGGGATCACCATGAAGATCCGCAGGAGCGTGGTGACGCGGTTGCGGTCCTCGAGGGCCGGCGCGACGTCGAAGTGGACGCCCGGGTAGTCACCCGGATCCGCGCCGGTCTGCGAGAACGCGAACGGCGGGTAGTCCTCCACGAGGAACGCGACGTACGAGTAGGTGCGGGCCATGTAGCGCATGCTCATCATCCGCAGGCCCTGGAAGCCTTCGTTGTCCTTGCCCGTGAACAGGATCGTGAACCAGGACAGGAGCGCCATGAGCTCGGCCACGATGTTGAGCACGTAGAGCACGACCATGTGCGGGATCGCGAGCAACCAGTGCACGAGGGGCCGCCAGTTGGCGATCCTGTCCGGCGAGTCGATGGTCAACGAGGCCGGGTAGGCCTGGCCTGCTGCAGCAGTCATCTCCACCCCCTGGAGCCGTGTGAGCGCAACGCTACGGCGCGGGTAGGTTCGATCGGTGGACTTCCACCTCTCGGACGACCTCCTCGAGCTGCAGGCCGAGGCACGCGAGGTGGGGCGCTCCGCGGCGGCCACCGCGGAGCAGACCGAGGACACCTGGATGGTCGGCCACGACCGAGCCTTCGCCCTCGAGCTGGCCAAGCGCCGGTGGCTCGGCATGACCTGGCCCGTGGAGGCCGGCGGCGGTGGCCGGCCGCCGATCGAGCGCCTCCTCGTGTTCGAGGCGCTGATCTCCGAGGGGGCCCCGGTTGCGGCCTCATGGTTCGCGGACCGGCAGATGGGGCCGACGCTCCTCCAGTTCGGCACCCCCGAGCAGCAGCGGGCTTACCTCCCGGGGATCCTGGACGGCACGTCGATGTGGGCGATCGGGATGAGCGAGCCCGACGCGGGGTCCGACGTCGCGGGGATCCGCACCCGGGCCGAGCGCGACGGCGACGCGTTCCGGGTGACGGGGCAGAAGATCTGGACCTCCGGCGCGGCGATGGCCGACTACGTGTACCTGATCGCCCGGACGGATCCGGATGCGCCGCCCCACAAGGGCCTCTCCGAGCTCGTGGTCGACCTGCACAGCCCGGGCATCACCATCCAGCCGATCACGGACATGACCGGGAGCCGGCACTTCTGCGAGGTGTTCTTCGAGGACGTGCACGTGCCGGCCGGGAACCTCGTCGGGAAGCTCAACGGCAGCTTCGGTCAGGTGATGCGGCAGATGGAGCACGAGCGGGGCGGCATCGATCGCCTCGTGTCGAACCGGAGGCTGTACGACGACATCCGCCCGCTGGCCGATGCGCGCGACCCGCTCGTGCGCCAGGAGCTCGCCGCCATCGAGACCGGCTACCGCGTGGGGCGCCTGCTCGTGCTGCGCGAGGTGCTGGGCCAGGCGCCGCCACAGTTCTCCGCGGCCACGAAGACGTTCTGCACGGAGCTGGAGCAGCGCGTCGCGCAGCTCTGCGCGTCGACCCTGGGCGCCGGCGCGCTCCTGGCCGAGCCCGGGCTCTCCGGGCGGGTGGCGCGGAACCTCTGCTACGCCACCGCCTACACGATCATGGGCGGCACCTCGCAGATCCTCAGGAACATCATCGGGGAGCGGGTGCTGGGGCTGCCGCGCTAGTCGGCGCCGACGCGGCGGATCGGCGGCAGCGGCTCCCGCTCCACCTCGGCGACGCGACACCCGGCCTCGATGATCGTCGCCCCCTCGTCCCCCACGATCACCGGGTTCGCCCACAGGCCCGCGATCTCGGGGACCTCCTCCACCAGCGCGCCGACGCGGAGGAGCAGGCCCTCGAGGTGGGCGGCCGCCGCGGCGGACAGGTAGGGCGCCAGCCGCGAACGGGCGACGAGCCGCTGCGCGTCGCGGTCACCGATGGGGAGGACCTGGAGCTCCGCGTCCTGGTCGAGCGCCGCGTTCGCGCCGCCGGGGCGGAGCGAGATCACGGGCCCCACCTCCGGGTGGTCGTGCACGGCCACCGCGACGTCGACCCCGGGCTCGACCATCCCCTGCACGAGCACGGGGCACATCGCGGCGCCGAACCGCTCGTCCATCCGCTCCCACGCCGAGCGCAGGGCTGCCTCGTCGGCCAGGTCGAGCGCGAGCCCGGCCGCGACCGTCTTGGCCATCGCATCGCGGCAGTCCGCCTTGAGGGCCACCGGATAGCCGTGGTCGACAGCCGCCGTGAGGGCCTCGTCGAGGGTGCCGGCCGCGGTCGTGCGCAGGAGCCCCGCGCCGGCGGCGCCCAGCACCTCGGCGACCTCGTCGAGCGCGAGCTCCTCCGCACCGCGGCCCAGGGCGGCCTGCACGGCGGCGCGGGCCGTCACGGCAGCAGGCTCCTCCAGCTCGAGCGGTGTGCCCTCCTCCTCGCCGAGCCACGCCGCGTAGCCGGCCACGCGGCCCAGGGCGCGGGCCGCGGCGTCGACGGACCGGTACACCGGCACGGCGCGGGCGTCCTCGGCCTGCGCGGGTGCCTCGCCGTAGAAGCAGGCCGCGACCACGAGGGCGGGCGTCAGGGCCCGGGCCTCGTCCAGCGCCTCGCGCACCTCGGCCGCCTGCCCTCCCAGCGAGGGCGCGAAGACCGCCAGCACGACATCGACGCCGGTGTCCGCGGCGAGCAGCTGCACCGCCAGGGAGAACTCGGCGCCTCCCGCCCGCAACCCGAGGTCCACCGGGTTGCCGTCGCCGACGGGGCGTTCGACCAGGGCGGCGAGCCGTCGGCGGGTGTCCTCCGTGAGGTCGGCGAGCACGAGCCCGGCCTCGACGGCCGCGTCGGCGCCGATCGCGAGCGATCCGCCTGCGTTGCCCACCACCGCCACCCGCCGGCCCAGCGGTAGCGGCTGGGACACGAGGAGTCGGGTGGTGTCGAGGAGGTCCGGCAGCGAGGGCACCCGGATCACGCCGGTCTGGTGCAGCAGCGCGTCGTCGGAGTGGTCCGTCGGGCGGGGCGTGCCCGGCAGCCAGCCGGCCTTCACCGCGACCACGGGCTTGGCGCGCGTGAGCCGCCGGGCGAGGCGACTGAAGTGCCGGGCGTTGCCGAACGACTCGATGTACAGCCCGACCACGTCCGTGTGCTCGTCGGACTCCCAGTACTGGAGGAGGTCGTTGCCCGACACGTCGGCGCGGTTGCCGAGGGCCACGAACGACGAGATGCCGATGCCCTCCTCGCGGGCCTGGGCCACCACCGCCGCGCCGACCATGCCCGACTCGGAGAGCAGCCCCACCCGGCCCCGCCGCGGTGCGATGTGGGCGAACGTCGCCTGCAGGTGCACCTCGGGGTCGGTGTTCAGGATCCCGAGGCAGTTCGGACCCACGACGCGGATGCCCCAGGAGCGCGCCACCCGCAGCACCTCGGCCTCGATGGCGGCGCCCTCGGGCCCGGTCTCCGCGAACCCCGCGGCGAGGATCACCACGCCGTACACCTGCTTGCGTCCGCACTCCTCCACGACGCCGGCCACCGCCGCCGCGGGGACCGTGATGACCGCGAGGTCCACGTCCTCGTGGATGTCGAGGATGCTCGGCACGGCCCGGACCGACGCGACGTGGTCCGCCTTCGGGTTGACCGGCCACACCGGTCCCTGGAACCCGGCCCGCTGGAGGTTCCGCACGACCTCGTGGCCCACGCTGCCGGGCACCCGGCTGGCGCCGATCACCGCCACCGAGCGCGGCGACAGGAGGCGCCGCACGGCCTGCGACGCGGCGGTGCGAGCGCGCGCCTCGATGGCCGCCTCGGCCTCCGCGGTGGGCGCCAGCCCGAGGCGCACCTCGACCACGCCATCGGCGAAGCGGGTGGCGGACTCGAAGCCCGCCTGGGTGAACACGCCGATCATCCGCCGGTTCTCGGGCAGCACCGACGCCGTGAAGCCGGTGAGCCCCACCTCGCGGGCCCGCACGGCCAGGTGCTCGAGCAGCACGGTGGCCAGCCCGCGACCGTGGTTGGCGTCATCGACGAAGAAGGCCACCTCCGCTTCGGACCGGTGGCGCCAGCGGTCGTACCGCGCCAACCCGATCAGCTCGTCCCCCCGCAGCGCGACGAGCGCCATCCGGTCGACGTAGTCGACGTCGGTCATGCGCTCGAGGTCGCGCTCGGTCAGGCGCGGCCGCGGGCTGAAGTACCGGAAGTAGATGCTCTGCGGCGACTGGCGGTCGTGGAAGGTGACGATGCCGGCGCCGTCGTCGGGACGGATGGGACGCACGTGGGCCGTCGCGCCGTCTGCGAGCACCACGTCGGTCTCGAAGCCCTGCGGGTAGCCCGGGGGGAGGCCGACTCGCCGTCGCCGGCGCGTCCTCTGCCATGTGGGGAACCTACCAGCGCGACCTTCGCGGATCCGCCGGGTAGGTTGCGCGCCGTGCGCAGCCGTGTGACCCCCGTCATCGCCGTCCTGCTCGCCCTGCTCTCCGTCGTCGCCGCGTGCGCGAGCGAGTCGGACGACAACCCGCTCGAGGTCGAGGGGGACAGCGACTTCTCCCTCGACGACGACCTCGATGGCTCGCTCGACGATCGCATCGCTCCCGGGACGGGCCTCGGGAGCGGCGACGCGCCCACCTCCGACGAGGTCGTGCAGGCGGCGCTCCTCGATGTCGAAGCCTTCTGGGAGCGCGAGTACGAGGACGTGTACGGCGAGGAGTACGAGCCGATCTCCGGCAGCTTCTGGCCGTACGGCCCGGAGACCGAGCAGCCGCCGTGCGGCACGCCGCCTCCCCAGTACGAGGAGATCGCGGGCAACGCGTTCTACTGCCCCTCGGCGGATCTCGTCGCCTGGGACAACGAGAACCTGGTGCCCGCGCTGTACGAGGAGTTCGGTGGGTTCACGCTCGGCATCGTGTTCGCCCACGAGCTCGGGCACGCCATCCAGGCCCGCGCCGCCCTCGAGGGCGACACGATCATGACGGAGCTCCAGGCCGACTGCTTCGCGGGCGCCTGGACGGGCGACGTGGCCGCGGGCAACTCGGACTTCTTCGAGCTGCGCCTCGACGATCTGGACAAGGCCATCGCCGGGTTCCTCGAGCTGCGGGACGGGGTCGGCATCGATGCGGCCGATCCCGCCGCCCACGGCACCGGCTTCGACCGCATCGGGGCCTTCACGGAGGGGTTCGAGGAGGGTGTCGAGCATTGCGCGTCCTACCCCGATCTGTACGACGCCGGCGAGCTGGTGATCGTCGAGGTGCCCTTCACGGACCTCGAGGACTTCGAGCGGGGCGGCAACCTCCCGCTCGACGAGGCCATCGAGCTCGCGCTCCAGGACCTCGAGCACTTCTGGGGCGTGCTGTTCGCCGAGCTCGGCGGCACCTGGACACCGGTGAGCGCCACGCTCCCGATCGATCCGGACGTGGACGAGGTCGAGTGCGGCGGGGACACCTACGCCGGCGAGATCCTCGTGAACGCGTCCTTCTACTGCACCGACACGGACACCATCTACGTGGACAGCGTGAACCTCGTGCCGGCGCTGTACGAGATCGGCGACTACGCCGTCGCCACCGAGCTCGCCCGCCAGTACGCCTACGCCGCGCAGGTGCGCCTCGGGGACCTCGAGAACACCCTGGAGAGCAACCTCCAGGCCGACTGCTACGCCGGCCTGTACGCGTCCAGCGGGTTCACGGGGAACCGGGGTGAGGAACAGCTGCTCTTCCTCTCGCCCGGCGACCTCGACGAGGCGGTGATCGCCTTCCTGCTCACCAGCGACAGCAGCGCCGACGCCGAGGACGAGGACGACGTGAGCGTGGGCACCGCGTTCCAGCGCTTCGGCGCCTACCGCGACGGCTTCATCAACGGCGTGACGGCCTGCGACGCCATCCGCGCCGGCGAGGACTGACTAGCTCAGCACCTTCACGGAGAGGCGGCGGCCGAGACGGCGCCGGCGCAGCGAGGTGCCCGACCGGAGCACCTCGCGCAGCCGGTCGACGTCCTCGGGGCTGAGCTTGCCGCCGGACCGGTCGGTCACCTCGAAGCGGTCGATGACGAGGCCGTCCTGCACGGTCACGCTGGCGGAGCGGACCTCGATGCGGGCGGCCGCGAAGGCGGTGGCCACCGCGGCGAGGACGCCGGGACGATCCTCCGTGCGCACCTCGCACACGGTGTGCCACGGCGAGGCCGCCTGGTCGACGTCGACCACGGCGTCGGGGCTGGGCCATGACGCGAGCGGCCCCTGGGCGGCGGCCTCGATCGATCCCTGGAGGGCGTCGACGTCGATGGGGCCCTCGGCCCTCGCGAGGAAGCTGTCGACGACGGCGCCGTCCGGCCAGGTGGCCAGGACGGCTTCGTCCACCGCCAGACCGGCAGCGGTGATCGCGTGGGCCAGCGCGGCCAGGAGACCCGGCCGGTCCTGCCAGGCCACGTCGAGCCGCCACCGGCCTGCCTCGGGGGTCACGGCCAGCCTCGGGCGGGTGGCGGGCTTCGGGTGCAGGAGCCGGGCGTGGCGGGCGAGCGCCTCGGAGGGGGTGCGCAGCACATAGGCGCGCGGCGAGGCGTCGAGACGATCGAGCGGCCCCCGTTCGTCACCCAGCCGCGCGGCGGCCTCCTGCCGACGTCGCCCTGCCACGTTCCCGGCGTCGCCGCCTGCGAGCTCCTCGTCGGCGAGCACCGACTGCACCAGGTCGTGGAGCTCGCGGAGCCGCTCCAGCTCCCAGCGCTCACGGGCCCCCGCCCGGAGCGCGCTCAACACGTACAGGGCCCGGGCCCGCTCGGGGGTGCCCAGGTGATCGGCCAGCGCGACCACGGCCTCCTCGCCGAGCCCCCCGGGCCGGTTCGCCGCCGACCAGAGCAGGTCACGGTCCTCCACCAGGTCGAGGACGAGCGCCCGACCCTCGCCGTCGATCCCGAGCCGGGCCAACAGGCTCCGAGTCGAGGTCACGGGTTCGGGTTCCTCCTCCAGCACGTCGGCGAGGAACGTGGCGAGCAGCACCCGGTCGACGTGCTCGAGCTGGCGGATCTCGAGAGCCAGGGGCTCGTCGGCGTCCAGCATGCGCAGGCGCTCCATGCTCTCGAAGCGATGGGCCTCCAGCGGGTCCAGCGAAAGGCCGTCCCGACGGCGGGCCCGGAAGGCCTCGGCGAGCTCGGGCAGGGTGCGCTCGAGGACGCCGGCGCTGTCGAGGAAGCGCCAGGAGCGGGCGTTGCCGCGCTCGATCAGGTCGAACAGCGTGGCGGTGAGCCCCGCCGCCCAGCGCCCGCGGGGCGCCGCGTTCGTGATCCAGTCGAGCAGCTCGGGTGAGGGCCGCCGCCGACCCATGAGGATCGCCGCATCGAGGGCGAGCGACACGACCTGGCCGTCGGGCGGTCGCGCGGCCAGTCCCACCTCCTCACGATCGACCACGATCCAGCCGCCCTCGGGCGGCGGCGTGTCGGGCGGAGTGGCGACGGGTGCGCCCCGGCCACGGATCTGGGAGTACCGGATCTTCAGCAGCTGTGGGGTGACGAGGGTGGTCGCCAGCACGACCAGCAGGAGCGCGGCGTAGAGGTCGTCGCCCAACACGCCGTTCTGCAGGCCGATGGTCGCGAAGATGAGCCCGACCTCGCCGCGGGGCAGCATGCCGAGCCCGATGAGCACCTTGTCGCCGCGGGAGCCGATCGCCCCCACCGGGGACACGAGCTTCCCGACCACGGCCACGACGAGGAGCACGGCGGCATCGCGGAGCACCGAGCCCTTCGCGAACGAACCGACGTCCGCGTCGATGCCGATCTGGAGGAAGAACACCGGGATGAACAGGTGCCCGACGGGACCGAGCTCGCGCTGGATGCGCGGTGCCTGGCGGGTGCGGGACAGCGCGATGCCGGCCACGAAGGCGCCGACGATCGGGGCCAGCTTGGCGGCGTCGGCCAGCTCGGCGAAGCCGAGGGTGAAGGCGAGGGCGAGGGCCACGAGCGTGCCGGTGGAGCGCGAGATGCGCTCGATCGCCGAGAACAGCGGCGGCGCGGCCCGGAGGCCCGCGATGCCGCCAGCGACGAGGAACAACAGGGCTACGCCGATGATCCCCGCCACGGAGAGCGCCGACACGGAGCCCTCGGTCACGAGCCGCACGACGACGGTGAGGACGACCAGCCCCATCACGTCGTCGGCCACGGCAGCGCCCAGCACGATGCGCGCCTCCGTGGTGGCGAGCGCCCGCAGGTCGCCGAAGACGCGGGCGGTGATGCCGACGCTGGTCGCAGTGAGGGCCGCCCCGATGAACAGCGCGGTCTTGCCGTCCTCCCCCATGAGGGCCGTCGCCCCGATGCCGAGCAGCATGGGGGCGACCACGCCGACCGTGGCGACCAGCATCGACGCGCTGGCCGACCTTGCCGAGCTCGCGCAGGTCCATCTCCATGCCCACCTCGAGCAGGAGCAGGATCACGCCGATCTCGCCGAGGGTGCGGAGGACCTCGTCGTTGCCGCCGACCGCGTTGAGCATCGACGGTCCGATCAGCACGCCGGCCACGATCTCGCCGACCACCGGCGGCACGCCGATGCGCTCCGCGATCTCGGCCGCGGCCTTGGCCGCGACGAGCACGATCAGGATGTGGCGGAGGATCTCGGCGATGTCCATGTCAGGTCGTGGTCAGGTGCGCAGGACGGTGGGGCGCGCACCGGGCGGGCACGGGTCTGCCGTGCCCGCCCGGGTGCAAGGGTGCGTCGCCGCTAGCTGTACGTGGGCGGCACCGGTGGCACTTCACCGGGGCCGTGGCCCCGGGACGTGCCGATGATGGCCCGCTGACCGATCTCCTTGTCGGTCTGCTCGATGGCGAACTCGAACTCGGGGTACGCGAGGGCGCCCATCTCGGGGAGGTCGAGGCCGCCGATCTCGTCCTCGGCCGTGGGCCGGATGCCGCCCTTGGTGACCGCGTTCTGGATCTTGAAGAACAGGAACGCGATCAGGAACATCACCGTGCAGATCGTGGCCGCACCGATGAGCTGGGCCAGGAACTGGTCGGTCTCGCCGTAGATCAGCCCCTTCAGCTCGACCGCGTTCCCGGCATCGTCCACGGCGCCGTTCCAGCCGGCGCCGTAGCTCCCGTCGGCGAAGATGCCCACAGCGAGGACGCCGAAGATGCCGCACACGCCGTGGACGGAGATGGCCCCGACGGGGTCGTCGATCCCTCGGCGCTCGAAGAAGTAGCACGCTTCGACGACGAGGACGCCTGCGACGGCACCGATCACCGCGGCCCAGCCCGGGAGGACGAAGGCGCACGGCGCCGTGATCGCCACGAGGCCGGCCAGCATGCCGTTGACCATCATGCCGGGGTCGGGCTTCTTGCCGCGGACGTACATGCAGTAGAGCATCGCCATGGTGGCGCCGAAGGCTGCTGCGATGGCGGTGTTGGCCGCAACGGTGGCGAACTGCACGTCCGTCGCCGCAAAGGTCGACGCGGCGTTGAACCCGAACCAGCCGAACAGCAGGATGAAGCAGCCGAGCATCGCCATCGGCATGTGGTGCCCCGGTAGCGAGTTGGCGGATCCATCCCTGTTGAACTTGCCGATGCGCGGTCCGAGCACGATCGCACCCGCGAGTGCGGCAACGCCGCCCATCGCGTGCACGACGCCCGAGCCGGCGAAGTCCGCGTAGCCGACGCCGAGGTCGGCGGAGTGCCACAGCTTGTTGAGCCAGCCGCCGCCCCAGGTCCAGGCGCCGAACAGCGGGTAGTAGATGCCGCCGCAGAAGAAGCCCCAGAGCACGAAGCTCTTCCACTTCCAGCGCTCCGCCATTGATCCGGTCGGGATCGTGGCGGTGGTGTCCATGAACGCCACCATGTAGAGGAAGAAGCCGAGCAGTGCAGGCGTGATGTGCGACCCGCCCAGCGCGAAGCCGCCCTTCCAGAGGAACACCCAGTCACCGGAGCCGATGAGCGCCGGATCGGCGCCGCCGGCCGCAGTGGACAGGCCGAAGTCGAAGCCCGGGAGGTTGTACGAGAACCCACCGAACATGAACGCGTAGCCCACGAGGAAGTACGCGACGAACCCGAGACCGAAGATCGCGAAGTTGGTCGACACCACGTGGGCGGCGTGCTTGGCCCGGCAGAACCCGGTCTCGACGAGCGCGAAGCCCGCCTGCATGAAGATGACCAGGACCGCACCGATGACGATCCACAGCAGGTTCACCTGCTGCCCGAGGGTCGTGACCGCGTCGGCCTCTTCTTGGGCGCCGGCGACCCCCGGGAAGGCCACGATCGCAGCGACGGCGACCGCGAGCCCGGCGAGGGCCTTGGTCCGCAACGCCGCCCCGCCGGGCGTTCGTGAACGAGGACGAAGTGACATGCACCTTCCTTTCAGGCACGGATGGCTGGAGGGTCCGACGCCGTTGTCTGACCCGACGCTGAACATAAGGAGGTGGTGTCACACGACCGTGGCCCACAAGTGAACCGAGTCGTTCCACTTACTGTCGCCAATCTGACGACCGACGTCAGGAGCACGAGAAGAAGGCGAGCAGAATGGGCCCATGGCCGCTGACCTCCCGCCCCAACTCGACCGCCGCAAGATCCGCCTCGGCCTGGCGATCGTGACCGCCGTCGTGATCCTGGCCCTCGTGCTCATGGCGGTCATCGAGGCCCCCGCCGGCAAAGCGGTGATGTTCGCGATCGCAGTGACGGCGATCGTGCGCGCCTACCTGTTCACGCGGTCCTTGCGGGCCGACCGGGCGGGCTAGCCCGAGGCCTTCGCTCGGCGCGCTTGGCGGGCCAGGTGGAGGCCGCCACCCACCAGCGCGGCCACGACCACCCCGAACACCGCGAGCTGCAGGGCGCCGCCCCGATCGCCGGACTCCTCAGGAGCGCGCCCGCTGTTGGGCTCCGGGATGATGTCCTGGGTCGGCACGCCCGTCGGCGGCACCTGGGCCACGGCCGCGGTGGCAGGGCCGAGGAGCAGCACGACCGCCAGCGCCGAGCCGGCGACCACGCGCCTCATGCCTTGCGCGGCCGCGACCGCCGGCGCGGCTTGGACGACGTGGCTGCCGCGGCGTCGTCCGCATCGAGCGTGCGGGTCTCGTCGAGGTCCCAGATCCATCGGCCCCCGTCGTTGCGGAGCCGCCCGAGGGCCACGCCGGGCACGGCCCGGTCCGTGAACGCCACGACGCGCTGCCCCTCCGCGGTGGCCGCGTCAGCGGCCCGCCGCAGGAACCCGACCGTGCCGTCCAGCGCGCCCGCCGGGGCGCAGACGATGGCGCCGGCCACGATGTCCCCTTCGAACATCGGCTGGTCGGCCTTGGGGAGATCCCACTTCACGGAAGGATCTGCGAGCACCGCGATGCTGGCCGTGGGGTGCTGGAAGTGCAGGTGCACGAGCGCCTGGTGGAGCTGGTGCAACGAGAGGGACGAGCGACGGTAGCCGGCCACCATGCCGGCGTCGACGAGCAGGAGGGTCGGCGGCGGTGTCGGGGGGACCATGGGGTGCCGACGCTACTCCTCGCACCCCACGGGCTCAGATGGCGTCGTCCCCCATCTCGCCCGTACGGATGCGGGTGACCCCGCCGACCGGGTGGGACCAGATCTTGCCGTCGCCGATCTTTCCCGTGCGGGCCGCGTCGGCGATGACCTGCACCACCTGGTCGACCTGCTCGGAGCGCACCACCACTTCGATCCGGAGCTTGGGTACGAAGTCGACCGTGTACTCCGCGCCGCGGAAGGTCGCCGTCTTGCCGCCTTGCCGTCCGTAGCCCTGGATCTCGCCGACCGAGAGGCCGGGGACGTCGGCACCGCGCAGCGCCTCCTTCACCTCGTCGAGCTTGTGGGGCTTGATGATGGCGGTCACGAGGTGGGGCATCAGATTCCTTGGGTGGGCAGCTCGGATGGGGGGACGACCAGCTGGAATCCTCGCGCCCGGACGGTGCGGATCGTGAGGCCCACCGCCTCGAGGCGCCGCCGCAGCCTGCAGATGAGCGCGGTCAGGGGCCGGTGGGAGCCCGGCCGCCCGGGCCAGACGGCCTCCGCCAGCTGCTGGCGTGACACGACGGCGCCCAGGCGGGCGAGCAGCACCTGCATCACCGCCTCCTCGTGCGGGCTCAGGGCGACCCAGCGACCACGGTGGCGCACGAGCCCGAAGTCGTCGAGCTCGACCGTGGAGACCCCGGGCGGAGCGCTGATCGCCATGGCGCCCGACCGTACGGCGACAGGGTTGCGTCAGGGTTCGGCGCGGATTTCACCCCGCGCACGACTTCCTGTCTCGGGTCTGGCCTTCCGGTGGTCAGCGGGAGCGCTCAGGCTGGGATGAGATCGGCGGCGCCGAACGCCGAGTCGAACCGGTCGCACCAGATCACGACGGTGGCGTACCGAGTGACGTCAGCGTCTGCGGGTAGGTCGTAGTTCTGGTTCCCCTGGTTGCCCTTGAGCCTTCCGAGGTTGACGATCTCGTCATCGAAGGTGCCCTCCTCGCCGCTCGCCGGGGTGGCGGTGAGGTAGACGTAGAGGTCGGGTCCGTTGGAGGTGTCGAGTCCTTCGAGACGCACGACACGGCGACCGTCGGCGAGCGCGAGCACCCGCGCGACACCGGTGGTGCCATGGTCGAGCGACACGAAGTCGCCCCGGGCGGTCTCGAGAGGTTCCGGGGTGTCATCGGCGGCCGTGGGCGGCTGGGCAGCCACGACTCGCGGGATGGCCTCGTCGACCCGGTCGTCGATGAACAGCTTCTGCGGCTGGAACCAGATCAGCACGAACGCCACCACGGCAGCCGCGACGACGGCCGCTCCCAACATCCAGCGGCGACGGAACCGTCGAGGTTCAGGTGTCATGGTCTCGGCCGTGACCACACGCTCCTCCGTCCTGGTGGGCCGTGAGGGACTCGAACCCCCGACCCCTTGCGCGTCATGCAAGTGCTCTAGCCAACTGAGCTAACGGCCCCAGGTCGGACGACTCTACTCCCGTATCGTCGGCCGGATGCCAGCCGAGACACCCCTCCGCCAGCTCTGGAACCAGGCCCGGAACCACCGCGCCAAGGTGGTCAAGGCCACGGTGTTCACCGTCCTCAACAAGGCGTGCGACGTGGCGCCCGAGCTGCTCATCGGCGCCGCGGTGGACGTCGTCGTGAACGAGGGGCAGTCCTTCGTCGGACGGGTGGTCGGCGTCGAGGACCGGTACGACCAGCTGTCCATCCTGGCCGCCGTCACCGTGGTCGTGTGGGTGCTGGAGTCGATCACGGACTACATCGCGCACGTGACCTGGCGGAACCTGGCCCAGGCGATCGAGCACGACACGCGCATGAAGGCCTACCGCCACGTGCAGGACCTCGAGCTGGCCTACTTCGAGGACCACACCTCCGGTGGGCTGATGACGATCCTCAACGACGACGTGAACCAGCTCGAACGGTTCCTCGACTTCGGGGCCATCGAGCTGCTCCTCACCGGCACCAACGTCGTCTTCGTGGGCATCGCGTTCCTCTCGATCTCCCCGCTGCTGACGCTGTTCGCGTTCCTCCCGATCCCCGTCATCGTCCTCGGCTCGCTGCGCTACCAGCGGACCCTGGAGCGGCGCTACGACGACGTGCGGGCCGCCGCTGGGCGCATCGCCGACACCCTCACGAACAACCTCGGCGGCATCGCCACCATCAAGGCGTTCACCGCCGAGGGCCGGGAGGTCGACCGCGTCGCCATCGACAGCCAGGCCTACAGCGACGCCAACTCGGCCGCGATCAGGTACTCCAGCGCGTTCGTGCCGCTGATCCGCATGGCGATCCTCGCCGGGTTCACGATGACCCTCGTCGTCGGTGGGCGGGCCGCCCTCGACGGAGACCTCGAGGTGGGCCTCTTCTCCGTGCTCGTGTACATGACCCAGCGCCTGCTCTGGCCGCTCACCCGCCTCGGCGAGACCCTCGACCTCTACCAACGGGCCATGGCCTCCTGCCGCCGCATCTTCGGCCTGCTCGAGGTGGCGCCCTCCATCCGGCCCGGCGCCGCGGACCTGCCCGCGCCCGTGCGGGGCGCCGTGCGGTTCGAGGGCGTGCGGTTCGCCTACGCCACGAGCACCGGCGACGTGCTCCAGGACCTCGACCTGGACATCCCCGCGGGCGAGACGCACGCCATCGTCGGGTCCACCGGCTCGGGCAAGAGCACGGTGGTGAAGCTGCTCCTCCGCCTCTACGAGCCGCTCGGCGGCCGGGTCACCGTCGACGGCCTGCCCCTCGACCAGCTCACGTTCGGGTCGCTGCGCGGCGCCATCGGCTTCGTGGCCCAGGACGTCTTCCTGTTCCAGGGCACCGTGCGGGAGAACCTCACCTACGGCCGCCCCGACGCCACGGACGCGGAGGTGGTGCTGGCAGCCACCCTCGCCGAGGCGCACGGCTTCATCCAGGAGCTCCCCGACGGGTACGACACCGTGGTCGGCGAGCGCGGCCAGAAGCTCTCGGGCGGCCAGCGCCAGCGCCTCACCCTGGCCCGCGCCATCCTGCGTGACCCCGCCATCCTCGTGCTCGACGAGGCCACCTCCGCCGTCGACAACGAGACGGAGGCCGCGATCCAGCGCTCGCTCGAGCGGGTGGCGGCCGGGCGCACGACCATCGTGATCGCGCACCGGCTCTCCACCGTGCGGCACGCGCACCGGATCCACGTGCTCGAGGCGGGCCGGGTGATCGAGGCGGGCACCCACGAGGAGCTCGTCGACCACGGCGGCCTCTACGCGGCGCTGTGGCGGGTCCAGACCGGTGAGGCCGCCACCGCCGTGGACTGAGCGGCTCCGGGCTAGGCGGCGCGAACTCGTCGACCATTGGCAGCAAGAACGGCGACAAAGGTCGACGGGTTCGCGCTCAGGCGGCGAGGCGGGCGCGGATCCAGGCGCCCATCGCGGCCATGGCCTCGGCCCCTTCGGGGACGAGGCCGGCGAACGCGTGCCACACGTGGATCATCTCCGGCGCCACCCACAGCTCGACGTCGACGCCCGCGGCGCGGGCCCGCTCGGCCAGCAGCACGGAGTCGTCGAGCAGCACCTCGTGGTCGCCCACGTGGATCAGCAGCGGTGGCAGGCCGGAGAGGTCGGCGTGCACGGCCGACGCGGTCGGCGCGGTGGGGTCGGTCCCGGCCAGGTAGGCCTCCGCCGAAGGGGTGAGGCTCTCGAGCGACACCATCGGGTCCACGTCGGCACGGGACTCGTAGGTCGCGGCGGTCATCGTGAGGTCCGCCCACGGGGAGATGAGCGCCCCGCCGGCCGGCGTCGGCACGCCCGCGTCGCGGATCGCCACCAGCGCGGCAGCGGTGAGGCCGCCCCCGGCCGAGTCGCCGGCCAGGACGACCCGCGACGGTTCGAGCCCGCCCGCGAGCAGCCAGCGGTAGGCGGTGAGGGCGTCGTCGACCGCCGCCGGGTGCGGGTGCTCGGGGGCGAGCCGGTAGTCGACGTTGAGCACCCGGGCGCCGCACGCCGCGGAGAGGTTGGCGACGTGGAGGCGGTGCGTGTTGAGCGAGCCCGCGGTGTAGGCGCCGCCGTGCAGGTACAGGACCGCGCGGTCGGTGGCCACGCCGGGCGCGGCGATCCACTCGCACGGCACCCCGTCGGCCACCACGGGCTCGACGAGCGTGTCGTCGGGGGCGCGAGCCCCTGGGTGACCTGCTCCATGGACGCCGCGCCGCTCGAGCAGCGTGCCGGTCAGCATCCTGTTCGCGCGCAAGGCCTCCGAGACCGCGCGCAGCTCCTCGCTCGCCATGGAGCGGGACTCTAGGGGTGCAGCTGGGCTACTTGACGGCGTCCTTGAAGGACTTGCCGATCTTCACCTTCGGCACCCGGGCGGCCGCGATCTGGATCTCGGCGCCGGTGGCGGGGTTGCGGCCGGTGCGTGCCGCCCGGTCCGCCCGCTCGAAGGCGAGGAAGCCGGGCATCTGCACCTTGTCGCCGTTGGCGACGGCACCGGTCACGACGTCCTCGAACGCCTGCAGCACGGAGCCGACCGCCGCGGCCGGCTGGCCCGACCTCTCGGCGACGGCGTTCACGAGCTCTGCCTTGTTCATCGGGGCCCTCCTTGGGGCTGGTTCAGGCGAGGACCACCGTAACGACGGGCTTCTGGCCAGCGGTGGATGTCCCCCTGGTCAGGCGGGCCGCCGGGCCACCACCACGTCCCTGGTGATGGACCGGTCCACTTTGTGGACGAACCTCGCCGTCCTCCGGGGGCACGCAGAGCTCCAGACGGTGCCGGTCGAGCAGGCCCACGAGCTCGGGACGGGCCAGGGTCCGCCGGTTCCAGGACAGCGCCACCCCGGCTCCAGGCCGCAGAACGTCCTGCCAGCCGGGCAGTGCCGCCTCCAGCAGCTCGGCGGGGCTCCGGCGGAGCGCCCCGCCACCCGCCGACGCCCCGTGCTGCACGCCGTAGGGCAGGTCACAGGCCAGCGCGTCGATCGAGCGGGCCGGGAGGTGGTCGCGCAGGCGCACCGTGTCGTCGAGCACCACGTCGACGAGGCGGCGACCGGCGCGCCCCTTCGCGGCCCCGTAGGTCACCGTGCACCGGTGGGCGGGGGCGGGGCGGCCCTTGCGCAGGCGGGCCCGCTCCACCTGGTGCTTCAGGCGCTTGTCCTGCAACCAGCCCAGCAGGAACGCCTCGTACGCCTCGACGTCGCGCTTGTCGTGCTCCACGCCGATCGCGTCGATCCCGTAGACCACGGCCCGGTTCAGCGTGGTGCCGCGCCCGCACGCGGGGTCCAGCAACCGCACGGGCTCGCCCGCGAGCACGCGGCCGAACGTGCCCGGGCCCGCGGCGAGCGCCAGGTTCACGAGGAGGTGGGTGAGGGCCTCGTTCGTCTTGCCCGCGTACCGCTGGATCGTCACGATGTCGTCGTCCTGGCGGCGCAGGCGTGCGACGGGCACGGGACGGAGCAGGTCGCCCGTGACGACCTCGAACAGCGCGTGGAGCCCGGACAGGTTGGACACGACCGCATGCGCGGCTTGGTCGAGCTCTCCGGGGGCCTCGAAGGTGAGGTACTCGACGCCGGCCAGCTCGGCCGGCGCGACCTCGCCGAGGGTGCCGCCCAGCACCTCGGCGTCCAGGATCGCGAGCTCGGCCGCGGCGAGGGCCGGCGCGGCGCCGCCGTACACGCGGTTCGCGCTCGCCCGCAGCAGGAGCGCGTAGCGGGCCACGGCCGCGGACCGTAGTAGGCGCCGGCGGAGTGACGGATGACTCGTTGTCGGCCGTACCGGGCATGTGTTACCCATGGTAACCATGCTCGCCGTCCTCACCCAGGCCGAGCCGTCCGGAACCCTCGGCGGCTCTGCCCTCGCCTCGTGGACCCCCTTCTGGGGCCTCGTCGGCGGTCTTCCTCGTCAGCGTCCTCGTCCTCGGCGCGCTCGGCCGGCCGAACGAGCGGCCTGGCCGCTGCTGCGGCCGCTCTCGCGCGTCCCGAGCGGCATCACCCGCGTCACCGGCATCCCCGGTTGGGCGGGGGTGTCGATCGGCATGGCGCTGTACGGCCTGCTCGTCGCGGGGCAGGGCTTCTACTCCGACGTGGCCTGGCACATCGCCCTCGGCCGTGACGACCAGCTCATGACCGCGCCGCACAGCGGCATCCTGCTCGGCCTGGTGATGATCCTCGGTGGCGCCGTGCTCGGCACGCTGGTGGCGACCTTCGACAGGGTGGACGGCTACCGGCTCGGCGCGCTGCGCGTCCCGCCGTCGCTGCTGCCGCTCTGGGCGCTCGGTCTCGGTGCCGTGTCCGGCTTCCCCCTCGACGAGATCTGGCACCAGGCCTACGGGGTCGACGTGACCATGTGGAGCCCGACCCACATGCTGATGATCCTGGGCGCCACCTTCACGGGCCTCGCCGCCTGGCTCGTCCTGGCCGGCTCCGGGGTGCGACCGACCGACGGCCGGTGGGCCCGCGGCATGCACGTCGTGTGCGGGTGGCTCACCGTGCAAGGCCTGCTCGCGCCGCAGGGTGAGTTCACCTTCGGCGTGCCGCAGTTCAACCTGCTGTTCAGCCCGATCCTCGTGTGCCTCGCGGCGGGGCTGGGCCTCGTGGCGTTCCGCATCGTGCACGGGCGCTGGTGGACCATCGGCCTGGTGGTCGTGAACTTCGCGATCCAGGCCACCGGGTTCCTCGACTTCGGTGGCGACTCCGGCGGACCGGTGGACACGCGCTTCGGCGCCACGTTCCTCGCGAGCGGCCTCGTGGTCGAGGTCGTGGCCCGGCTCGTCGGCACCGAGGACCGCACCCGCTTCGCCCTGCTGAGCGGGCTCGGCATCGGCACGGTCGGCCTGGCCGGCGAGCACGCGCTGGAACACCGACGCCTGGCAGCCGTGGACCGGCAACCTCTACCCCGAGGCCCTCGTGCTCGGGATCGTGGCGGCCCTCGGGGCCGCGGTGCTCGGCGCCGCCTTCGCCCGCGCCATCGAGCGCGACCGCGCCGGGCGGCCCCTCCCCCGCGGCCTGATCGTCGCGGCTGCGGTCGCCTGCCTGGTGGTCCTGGCCGTGCCGATGCGCAGGACGACCGGCGACGTCGAGGCGGCGGTGCACCTCGAGCCCGTGGGCACCGCCGAGCGCGACCGTCGTGGTCACGCTCACGCCGGCCGACGCGGCCGCCGACGCGTCGTGGTTCCAGGCCAGCGCCTGGCAGGGCGGCGGTCTCGTCCTCGCGGAGATGGAGCCCACGGGGGTGCCGGGCCAGTACGCCTCCGCCCAGCCGGTGCCGGTCGACGGCCATTGGAAGACGCTGCTCCGCCTCCACCGCGGCAACGACCTGATGGCCGTGCCCCTGTACCTGCCCGCCGATCCGGAGATCGACGAGCCGGAGATCCCCGCCGTCGATCGCACCATGGCGTTCCAGAGCGAGCGCGACTACCTGCTGCGGGAGACGCACGACGGCAACGGGTGGCTGTCCCCCGTCGTGCACGCCACCCTGGCCGGGGTGTGCGCCCTGTGGGCGCTCGCGTTCGTGATCGCGGTGCGGCGCCTGGCGCCGCCGTCCGGTCCGCCGGGCGCTAGCCGGCCGCGGCCTGGCGTGCGGCGATCCGTCGAAGTGGCGGCAACGTAGGCGGCGGGCTCTGCCGGGGCGGGAGCTCCGCCAGCAGCTCGTGGGTGGCAGCGGTGATGCGACGGACGGCGCGCTCGAACGCGGCCTCGGTCTTGGCCGACGTCGACTGCACGCCGCTCACCTTCCGGACGTACTGGCGGGCGGCGGCCTCGATCTCCTCGTCCGTGGCCGAGGGCTCGAGCCCGCGCAGGGTGGTGATGTTGCGGCACATGCCGCCCAGGCTAGGCGGGGCCGAGGCCGACTAGGCCTGGACGCAGACCTCGAGCTCCATGCCGTCGGGGTCGCGGAAGAACAGCGACAGCAGGTTCCCCAGCTGCTGGACGTCGCCGACCTCCTGCGCGCCCGCCTCCCGCATCCGGGCCTGCACGAGCTCGAGGGTGGCGCGCGAGTCGACCGCCACCGCGAAGTGGTCGATCGCGCCGCGCCCGCCCTGGCGCCGCCGCTCCCCGATGATCTCGTCGGCGGGCACCTCGAAGACGTTGAGGAACCCACCGCCGCCGAGGTCGACGATCTTCATGTAGGGGTGGTCGTCGGTCTTCTCCATCACCAGGGTGACCACCGCGTCGAAGACCCGCTCGTAGAAGCCGACGGTGCGATCCATGTCGGTCGTGAGCGTGGCGACGTGGTTGAAGCCGGTGGCGAGGGGCATGGGGGGCAGGGTAGCGGCGGCCCGGCGGCTCAGACCTTGCGCACGGCGTCGCCCTGCCGGATCGTCCCGGCCACGACGACCTTGGCGTTCATCCCGCGCAGGCGCAGCGCCTTGCCCGTGGGCGAGTTGAAGAACCGCACCGCGTCGCTGCCGAACCGCTCGGCGAACTTCGCGCACCCGTTGTGGGGCTCCGCGGTCACCTCGATCACGGCCTCGCCGATCGCGAGCCGCGTCCCGGGCGGGAGGTTCCCGTGGCTGATGTCGAGGTCGAGGTACAGCTGGTCGCCGGCGAGGCTCCGCCGATCCGGGTCGCCCCCGGCCGCGAGGAGCGCGGCGCGGGCGCTCATCACGTTGAGCTGCATGTCGGGGTGCGGCCCCCCGTCGGGGGTGCGCCTGCTGCCGCGGTCCTTCCAGGTGTCGCCGACCAGGCCCTCGGCCGGGTCGAGCACACCCTCCTCGAGCACCTCGCGCACATCGACGGCGGGCCGGCGCACGATCAGCTCGAGGGTGCCGTCGTCGGCCGGGGCGCCACGCAGGTGTCCAGGGCGGCCTCGAGCTCCGCCGTGCTGTGGTGCGTCGTCACGGCGCCAGCCTGCCGCGGGAGGAAGCGCACGGGCGATGCAGTTCCCGGCGGGAATACTTGCGTACACAACTAGTGTTGGAGAGGGGGACCCGCCAGACTTGCGGGCCACCGAGGAGGAGCCATGCCTGCCATCACCGTCGACGACGTGCTCGTGCTGCCAAGGGTCCCGGACCCCGACGCGGCCGTCACCGTGCCCCGCCCCGTGCGCTCCATCACCACCGCGCCGTCGGCCTACGAGGGCGAGGGCTTCCCCGTCCGCCGCGCATTCGCCGGCGTCGACCTCGCGGTGCTCGACCCCTTCGTGCACATGGACCAGATGGGCTCGATCGACTGGGAGCCCGGCGCGGCCAAGGGCACCTCGTGGCACCCGCACCGCGGCTTCGAGACCGTGACCTACATGCTCGACGGCGTGGTCCGCCACGAGGACTCCAACGGCGGCGGCGGGACCATCGCCGACGGCGACACCCAGTGGATGACCGCCGGTGGCGGGATCCTCCACATCGAGGCCCCGCCCGAAGAGGTCGTCGCCCGCGGCGGCACCTTCCACGGCGTCCAGCTCTGGGTGAACCTGCCGGCCCGCCTGAAGATGACGTCGCCGCGCTACCAGGACATCCGGGGCGGCGAGGTCGCGCTGCTGTCGTCGCACGACGGTGGCGCGCTCCTGCGGGTGATCGCCGGCGAGGTGGCCGGACACAGCGGCCCGGGGATCACGCACACGCCGATCGCGCTGCTCCACGCCACCGTCTCGCCGGGTGCGCAGCTCCGGCTGCCGTGGCCGCAGGAGTTCAACGCGCTCGTCTACGTGCTGTCGGGGCACGGGACGGTCGGCCCGGACCGGCGCCCACTGGCGTCCGGCCAGCTCGCGGTCCTCGGCGTGGGTGACCTCATCACCGTCGCGGCCGACGAGCAGCAGGACGCCGCCACCCCGGCCCTCGACGTGCTCGTGCTGGGCGGTCAGCCGATCCGGGAGCCCGTTGCCGCCTACGGCCCCTTCGTCATGAACACGCGAGCCGAGCTGCAGCAGGCATACGACGACTTCGCGGCCGGGCGGCTCGGCCGCATCCCGGCCGAGCCGCGCCCCGGGCACACGATCGCCTGACTCAGGCGACGGTCGGCTCCCTGCGCTCCCAGGGCTGCAGCCAGTCGGTGGCCGGCCACCCCTCGGCGGCGGCGAGCAGCTCGTACATCGTGGCGCCGTCGATCGACTCGCGGACGATGTCGGCGTGGCCGGCGTGGCGGGCGACCTCCTCGATCAGGTGCAGGAGCACCCAGCGCACCGACCAGGCCTCCACGTCCTTCGGGAACCACGGCGCATCGGGCACCGGCACCGGCTGCCCGAGGTCCGCGATCCCGGCGACGATCTCCTCGGTCTCGCGCCCGGCGGCCTCGAGGTCGGCCAGCAGGCCGGCGAGCGTCTCGTCCTCGCCCATCGTGAAGCCGCGCTCGTAGCCGGCCTCCTCCTCGGCGCTGCGGGTGCGGACGAGGACCTTGTCCATCCAGCCCCGCTCCATCGCGGCGACGTGCTTCACGAGCCCGCCGATGCTGAGGGCGCCGGCCGTCGGGGTCTGCCGGGCCTCCTCGTCGGTCAGGCCGTGGGCGGCGATCCGGACGCCATCGCGCTGCTGCGCGAGGAAGGCCAACAGGCCGCTGCGCTCGTCGTCGACAGGGGGAACGGTTCCGGGCATCTCGGCCTCCTGGGCTCGGGTGGTTCGGTAGGTCCAGGATGCGCCTCGAAACAGGACATCTCTTGACCGGTTTCCGCGACAGGATGTGGGCATGCGAGCCGACCGCCTCGTGGCGACCCTCCTGCTCCTGCAATCGCGCGGGCAGGTGACCGCGGCGGAGGTGGCCGAGGAGCTGGAGGTGTCCGAGCGCACGGCTCGCCGCGACCTCGAGGCGCTCGGGCTGGCCGGTCTGCCGATCTACTCCGTGCAGGGCCGCAACGGCGGGTGGCGCCTGGCCGGCGGTGGGCGCACCGACCTGAGCGGGCTCAGTGCCGCCGAGGCGCGGGCGCTGTTCCTCGTGGCCGGGCCATCGTCCTCGGCCACGCCCGAGGTCCGGGCCGCCTTGCGCAAGCTCGTGCGCGCGCTCCCCGAGGGCTTCCGGGCCCAGGCGGAGGCCGCGTCGGCCGCGCTGGTGGTCGACCCGCGGGGTTGGGACCAGACCCCCGGGGCGCGCCCCGCCCCGCCCCACCTCGACGCCCTGCAGTCAGCCGTGATCGACGGGGTGCAGATCGTCCTCGGCTACGCGGCACGCGACGGAGCCGCACAGCGAGCGCACCGTGCACCCCCTCGGCCTCGCGTCCAAGGGTGCGACGTGGTACCTCGTCGCCGGCACGGAGGCGGGCCAGCGGACCTTCCGGGTGGACCGCGTCACCGCGGTCACGCGAACCGACGAGGCCGTCGTGCGCCCCGACGGGTTCGACCTCGCAACGACGTGGGCCGGCATCACCGACGCGGTCGACGAGCTGCGCCTGCCCATCCGCGCGAAGGCACTCGTCGATCCGGACGCGGTCGGGCTCCTGCGGATGATGTTCGGGCGGCGCGTGCGCATCGGGCCGGCGGGTGACGACGGTCGCGTCGAGGTCGAGGTGCGCGGGCACCACGTGCCGGCCCTCGCGGGCGAGCTGGCCGGGCTCGGCGCCCGCGTGGAGGTCCTGGCGCCGGCAGAGGTGCGCGACCGCCTGCGCGACATCGGCGCCGAGCTCGCGCGGACCTATCGCACCGCCTCGGCGGGCACCTGAGCCCGGACGCGCAGACGGGTCGAGGGCCGGCGGCCGCCGACCCGTCTGCAGAGGTGGGCCGGTTCAGATGTCCTTGGTGACCACGGTGCGGCGCGTCGGGCGATCGGCGATCTCCTCGTCGACGACCGTGCGCGTGCGGCGCGGACCCCAGATGACCAGGCTCACCAGAAGGCCGACGGCCCCGAGGATCATCAGGATCACACCTGCGTTGTTGATGTCGAAGCCCTCGGCGTTGTCTACCTCGACTGCGAACGTCATCAGCGCGCCGATCGCCATGATCACGATGCTGGTGCCGAACCCCATGGTTCCTCCTGTGGTGGTGCCCGGACAGCCGCGTACCCCCAGGGGGTCGTTTCAAACCTCCGTGCCACGGCGATGGGGGACGGAATGGTCCCAATCGGACAGCAGCGTCCGGAGCGCGGTGAGGAGCACGAGCGGCTCGTCGAGCATGGCGTGGTGTCCGGCCTCGGGCAGCTCGATGACCGGCGTGACCCGCCCCATCGCGTCGTACATCGACGCGCCGATGTCGCGCGTCACGAGCCCGTGCTCCGACCGCAGCAGCGCGAGCCGGCAGCGCACCTGGGACAGGTAGGGCCGCGCGATGCCGCGCATCCCCTGGGCGAACTGCTCGAAGATGCCGCGGTCGAACTTCCACTGGAACCCACCCTCGACCGGCTTCAGCGAGCGGGCGGCCACGTGCTCCATGACGTAGTCGAGGTACCGGTCCTGCGGCGGCACCGTGCGGAACCGGGCGATCGCCTCCTCGGCGGTGGCGTAGGTGCGGGGGGTGCCGAACGCCTGCTTCAGCCGGTAGGACTCGACCTCCGGCTGCTGCTCCATCACGGGCG
Source organism: uncultured Microthrixaceae bacterium (assembly GCA_963806205.1). Taxonomy (GTDB): domain Bacteria; phylum Actinomycetota; class Acidimicrobiia; order Acidimicrobiales; family VFJN01; genus VFJN01. The sequence continues at coordinate 1,693,543 of CAWDXF010000002.1, read as the reverse complement.
AGTCGCACACCACGACGCCCGTGAGGCGGTCCGCGTGCAGGGCGGCCGTGGCGATCGTCACGAAGCCGCCCATGCTGTGCCCCACCACGACAGGGTGGCCCGCGATCCCACCGGCCTCCGCCACCGCCACGACCTCCTCGGTCCACTGCTCGATCGCGTAGACCTCCCGGTGGTCTGAGTCGCCGTGGCCCGAGAGGTCCAGCGCGACGACGCGGAGATCCTCGGCGAAGGTGGCGGCGATGTGCGTCCACCAGTGCGCGTGCGCCCCGCCGCCGTGCACGAACACGAGCCCGCGGCGGTCGGGGTCGCCCCAGGCCAGGTAGTGGATGCTCGCCCCGCCGACCGCGACCCGCTCGTCCGTGCACGGCACCGCGAGCGCCCGCGTGAACCAATCGGGGGCAGCCGGCACGACGGCGACCCTACCGACGGGACACGATGGGCGGCATGGCCACCGCCACGCTCAACGGGATCGACGTCTGGTTCGAACGGGAGGGCAGCGGTGCACCGGTCCTGTTCCTCAACGGGTCGGGGGCGACGCTCGAGACGAGCGCGCTCCTCATCGCGCCGTTCCGCCGGCGGGCCGACGTCGTGGCCCACGACCAGCGCGGGCTCGGGCGCACGGCGATCCCGCCCGGCCCGTACTCGATGGCCGACTACGCGGCGGACGCGCTCGCGCTGCTCGACCACCTCGGTTGGGACCGGTGTCGGATCTTCGGCGTGAGCTTCGGCGGGATGGTGGGCCAGGAGCTCGCGGTCACGGCCCCCGATCGTGTGGAGCGGTTGGCGCTGGCGTGCACCTCGGCGGGAGGGGCGGGCGGGGCGTCCTTCCCGCTGCACGAGCTCCCCGCGCTGCCGCCCGACGAGCGGGTGGCCACCTACACGACGCTGTTGGACTCCCGGTTCACCCCCGAGTGGCTCGCCGACCACGACGTCGATCGGATGATGGCCGAGCTCCTGGCCGCCGGTCTCACCGCGGAGAAGGGGGTCGAGCAGGCGCGGGGAGAGGCCGAGCAGCTCGAGGCCCGCCGCCAACACGACGTGTGGGAGCGTCTCCCCCGGATCGCCTGCCCCACCCTCGTGGCGGCCGGGCGCTACGACGGGATCGCGCCCCTCGCCAACAGCGAGGCCATCGCGTCCCGCATCCCGAACGCCGAGCTCCGGGTCTACGAGGGTGGGCACGGCTTCTTCGCCCAGGACGCCGCCGCCCTCCCGGCCCTCGTCGACTTCGTGGCCTCCTAGCCTCGGCGGCATGACCCTCACCGACGAGCTGCTCAACACCGTCACCTGGAAGATCCCGAACGCGCTGGCCCTGATCGGGTCCGCGGCCGGCGGGCAGCGCAACGCCATGACCGCGAGCTGGATCACGCAGGTGTCGATGGAGCCGGTGCTCATCGGCGTCGGGATCGACAACACCGCTGTGACCCACCGGCTCATCAGCGAGGGCGGGTCGTTCTCCGTGAACCTCTGGGATGCTGCGGACACCAAGGTGTTCGTGAAGTTCTCGAAGCCGGCCGAGGACGACGGGGAGGCGCTCAACGGGCGTGCCGTCCGGGCGGCCACGACCGGGGCGCCCGTGTTCGAGGAGGCCGTCGCCTGGCTGGACTGCGCGGTGCGCCAGCAGCACGACCTCGGGTCGCACACGCTCTTCGTGGGCGAGGTGGTCGACGCGGCGATCCGCGACGACGAGGCCGTCCCAGCATCGATGCGCGACACTCGCATGAAGTACGGCGGCGTGAAGCGCGGCGGTCACTGAGGGGAGGCGCGGCGTGCAGGACCTCAGCCAGCTGCCGGACCCGTCGCTGCACGCGGTGCTGCGGGCGGCGGCCGACGCCGCGCCGGTCGGGCGGGTCGACACCACCGGTGCGGTGGTCGTGTTGCGGCACGACGACGTGGAGCGCCTCGCGCACGACCGGCGCCTCGTCGGGATCGGCCTGGCGCTGTTCGACCTCTCCGGGGTGGGCGAGGGCCGCCTGCGCGACTGGTACAGCGGCCTGATGTTCACCAACGACGGCGCGCCGCACGACCGGCTCCGCGGCCTCGTGTCGCGGGCGTTCACCCCGCGGGCCGTGCGTGCCCTGCGCGGCGCGGCGACCTCGATCGTGGCCGACGCGCTGCAGCCGGTGGTGGCCGACAGCGGCGGCGACCTCGTCGATGCCTTGGGCCTCGTGCCGATGGGTGTGATGTGCCGGTTGCTGGGCGTGCCCGCCGACGACGTCGCGGAGTTCGTCGCCTGGGCGGACGCGCTCAGCCCGACCTTCGGCCTCATGGACCCTGCGGAGATCGCCGCCGCCGAGGAGGCCATCGAGGGGATGCTGGGCTACGTCGAGCGGCTGCTCGAGCTCCGCCGGGCCGATCCGGCGGACGATCTCATCACGGCGCTGCTCGCCGCGGAGGCCGACGGCGACACCCTCACGCACGACGAGGTCGTGGCCATGGTCGCCAACCTCATCGTCGGGGGCCACGACACCACCGCGAGCCAGATCGGGTGCTCCCTGCACGCCCTCCTCGACCACCCCGCCGAGCTCGGCCGCGTGCGGGCCGACCCCACCCTGGCCGGCAGCGCGGTCACCGAGACGATCCGCTACGAGCCGGGGATCGCGTTCGTGCCCCGGCTCGCCGGCGAGGCGCTCGACGTGGCCGGCGAGCAGCTGCCCGGCGGCACCGTCATCCTCCTCGCGACTGCGGCGGCCAACCGCGAGCCGGGCGTGTGGGACGAACCCGACCGGTTCGACGTCGGACGCTTCACCGAGCCCGACGCGCCGCGGCTCCTCACCTTCGGCGCCGGACCGCACTACTGCCTCGGCGCCGCGCTGGCCCGGCTCACCGTGGAGGAGGTGGTCACCGGCATCGCCGGGCTCGGCCCGGGCCTCGCGCCGGCCACCGATCTCGCGTCGGTGCCGTGGCGCCTGGTGCTCGGTCGTTCCCCCGCGACGCTGCCCGTGGCGGTCGGCTGAGGTGAGCCTGGTCGAGGTGGCGGGGGGAATCGAACCCCCGTACAGGGCTTTGCAGGCCCTTGCCTAAGCCACTCGGCCACGCCACCAGGGGAGCGGACACCTTACCGTCCGAGCCACTGGCGCCCGTCCCCTGGCGGTGGGTCGGTGTCATCGCGGGAGCCACGACGCTCCTGCTGCTGCTCGTGGCGCGCCGGTACGGGTGGCACCGCGACGAGCTGTACTTCCTGGAGGCGGGCAAGCGCCACCTCGCGTGGGGCTACGTCGACCAGCCACCGTTCACGCCCCTCGTGGCCCGGCTCGCAGACTGGATCGCGCCCGGCAACCTCGTGGTGCTGCGCACCGCGCCCGCGATCACCGCCGGCGTCACCGTCGCGCTCGGCGCGCTCGATCGCGCGGGAGCTGGGCGGCGACCGTCGGGCCCAGATCGCGGCGGCGGCCGCGCTGGCCTGCTGCGGGTTCCCGCTCGGCGTCGGCCACCTGCTGTCGACGGCGGCGTTCGACCTGACGGCGTGGATGGCGGTCCTGTGGGTCACGGCGCGACTGCTCCGGACCGACGACCCGCGCTGGTGGGTCGCCTTCGGCGGGGTGGCCGGCGTCGCGCTCCTCAACAAGCACCTCGTCGTGATGCTCGCGATCACCGTGCTGCTCGGGCTCCTCGTCGAACGCCGGTGGCGGCTGCTCCGCAGCCCCTGGCTCCTCGCGGGCGGCGTGCTCGCCCTCCTCATCGTGTTGCCCAACCTGCTCTGGCAGGCGGACCACGGCTGGCCGCAGCTCGAGATGGCCCAGGCGCTGTCCGAACGCCTGGCCGGCGAGAACCGGGCCACGCTGCTGCCGCTCCAGCTCCTCTTCGGTGGGCCCCTGCTGGCCGTCGTCCTGTTCTCCGGGGCACGTGCCCTCGGCCGCGACGAGCGGCTGCGCCCGTTCCGCGGGCTCCTGTGGATGTGGCCGATCGGGCTCGCCATCACCTTCGTCGACCGCAGGTCGGCCCTACTACGTGATGCCGCTCACCGTCGTGGTGCTCATCGCGGGCGTCGTCACCTGGGTGCGCCGGGAGCGCCAGCGCCTGCTCACCGGCCTGCTCCTCGTCAGCACCGTGGCGACCATCCCCCTCGCCCTCCCGGTGCTGCCGACGGGCGCCGTGGGCGTGACCGGGTGCGGTCAACGAGGCCGCGGCCGAGAGCATCGGCTGGCCGGAGCTGGTCGACCAGGTCGCCGCCGTCGGTGCGCGACCTGCCGGCCGACGAGCAGGACGACGTCGATCCTCCTCGCGCTCACCTACGGCGAGGCCGGCGCCCTCGACCGGTTCGGCCCCGCCCACGGGCTGCCGCCGGCCTACTCGCCGCACAACAGCTACGCCGACTTCCGCGAGCCGTCGGATCCCGACGCCACGGTCGTGTCGCTGCGCTACTCCCTCGAGCAGGTTGCGCCGGGACTTCGTCGACTGCGAGCAGGTCGCCACCATCGACAACGGCCACGACGTCGACAACGAGATCCAAGGACAGCCGATCACCGTGTGCCGCGGGCTCCGCCAGCCGTGGCCCGTGATCTGGGACGACCTCCGCCGCTTCAGCTGACGACCGTCGGCGAGCTCCTTGGCCTCCGAGCGCCAGGAGGTCGTCGAACCGGGCGCGGAGCTCGGACCGGCGGCCGTTGTCCATCGCGAGGTTGACCAGCTCGTGCGGGTCCTCCTGCTGGTCGTACCACTCGTGCTCCTGGTCCTCGAACGCCGCGTCGGGGCCGTAGAGCATCGGCGTCGGCACGCCGGTGAAGTCGTCGTTCGGCAGCCCGCCGCCGACGCCGTAGTACCGCGGCGTACTTGTGACGACCGTCGAACATGCCCCGGATCGCCCAGCGCGTGGCGCGGATGTTCGACGTGTGCGCGGTGGCGTGGGCGAACAGCACGTGGTCCCGGACCTCCGCCGCCGGGTCCGCGAGCAGGGGGCCGAGGTCGACGCCCTGGAACCCCGGGTCGGGCTCGACACCCGCGAAGCCGCAGATCGTGCGGGCGAGGTCCACGTGCGACGACAGCGCCGAGCGTGCGCGCGCCAGCCGGGCGTGCCCGACGAGGCGGCGGGCTTCACGTAGCACGGCACGCGCATGATCTCGTCGTAGACGAACGGCCCCTTCGACCGCAGGCCGTGCGACCCGCACATGTCGCCGTGGTCCGAGGTGAACACGACCACCGTGTCGTCCCAGGCGCCGCTGCGCTCGAGCGCGCCGAGCACGAGGCCGAGCGAATCGTCGGCGAGCTGGTGCAGACGCACGTAGTAGTCGAGCTGGCGGCGCCACGACTCGCGGTCGGCCGGGTCGATGAACCCGGCCAGCCAGTGCTGCTGGTCCCACCGCCACTGGCGGTGGCACGCCGGCTTCGTGAGCAGGTCGTCGCCGAAGCTCTGCCGGCAGGTGGTCGACGACGTCGTCGTAGTCCTCGGTGAACGGCGGCACGGCCACGCCGTCCTTCCACCGCGCCTGGGCCAGCAGCGACTCGGTGGCCGCGAGCTCGTCGGGGTTGCGCCGCCTGGTACTCGGGCTGGTCCATCGGGAACCACATCACGTCGTGCGGGTTCACCAGCGCGACCGTGAGGAACCACGGGTCGGCCTGGCCGCCGTTCGCCTCGAGCCACCGGGCGGCGGACGTGGCGATCACCGGGTCGAAGTGCACGCCGGTGCCCGCCCAGCCCATGAAGTGCTGGTCGTTGCCGTCCCAGTCGGCGTAGCCGTAGCGGTCCATCGGCGGAGTCGGGCCGTAGGTGAGGTGCCACTTGCCGATGTAGCTCGACCGGTAGCCGGCGTCGCGCAGCACCGAGCCGACCGTCGGCACCGACGTGTCGAGGCTGTGGTGCCACTTGAAGACGGTGTTGTCGTACACCTGGTGCCCCGGCAGGTAGCGGCCCGTCATCATCGTCGCCCGCGAGGGCGAGCACGGGGCCGAGTGGGTCCAGTGGTTGGCCAGCTCCGTCGCCCTCCGCCATCAGCCGCTCCCGCCACGGCAGCCGGACCGACGGCGGCAGCCACGAGCGCTCCCGCTCCTGGTCGGACACCACGAACAGGACGTTGGGACGCCGGGCCATGGCGCGATCCTGCCACAGGCCTTGACTCAAACGAGCGTTTGATCGACACTGCCGACATGCCCGAGCAGACCGCCGCCGCCCCGCCCCCGCCGCCCTGCGAGATCGACGTGCTCGACCCGCGCTTCTACGACGACCCGTGGGAGGCCTACCGCTGGCTCCGGCGCCACAGCCCCGTCCACTGGGACGCCAGGAACGAGCTCTGGGTGATCTCCCGCCACGCGGACCTGTCCCTCGTCTCCCGCAACCAGGAGCGCTACTCCGCGGCCGAGGGCGTGCGGCCGAAGGTGGCCGCGCCGATGTCGATCATCGCGATGGACGATCCCGAGCACACCCGCCAGCGCCGCCTCATCAACCGTGGCTTCACGCCCGCCAAGGTCCGCGAGCTGACCGACCACATCCGCGAGCTGTCGAACGAGATCATCGACCAGGTGGCCGACCGGGGCGAGCTCGACTTCGTCGAGGACTTCGCCATCCACGTGCCGCTCATCGTGATCGCCGAGCTCATGGGCCTCGACCCCGACCAGCGCGACCGGCTCTACAAGTGGAGCGACGCCATGATGGCGGGCGACGGGCACGACGACCCCGACGACCCGATCCTCCACGCGGCGGCGCAACGCGTTCGGCGAGTACGCCACGATGTGCACCGAGCTCATCGAGGAGCGGCGGACCGATCCCGGGGCCAACGACGACCTCATCACGATCCTCACGCAGGCCTTCGACGACGGTGCGCTCGAGCGGTCCGACAGCGGCGGGGTCGACCATCGAAGCCCGAACGGCGCGCTCGACCGACGACGAGCTGCTCATGTTCCTCGTGCTCATCGTCGTGGCCGGCAACGAGACCACCCGCAACGCGCTCGACCGGCGGCCTCGTCGCCTTCTCCCGCTTCCCCGAGCAGAAGCAGCGCGTCGATCGACGACCCCGCGCTCTGGGACACCGCGGTCGACGAGATCATCCGGTACGTCTCTCCGGTGCTGTCGTTCTCCCGCACGGTCACCGAGGACCACACGCTCCACGGCGCCGAGCTCAAGGCCGGCGAGAAGGTGTTCATGCTCTACCAGTCGGCCAACCGGGACGAGGACGTGTTCGACGCGCCCGACGAGCTGCGGGTCGACCGCAACCCCAACCCGCACGTGGCGTTCGGCATCGGCACCCACTACTGCCTCGGCGCCAACCTCGCCCGGGCGGAGGTGCGGGTCGTGTTCGAGGAGCTCTTCAAGCGGCTCGGCGACATCCGGGTTCCCGACGGCACCGTGCCCCAGCGCGGAGCATCGGCGCTCGTCCTCTCCCTCGAGCACCTCCCCGCGGTGTTCACGCCCGAGCCCGCGGCCTGCTGATGGCCCCGCCGGTCGCCGCGGCGGCCGATCCCCGCACCCGCATCCTCGACGCGGCGCTCGCCCTCATGAGCGAGCAAGGGTCGGCGAGCGCCTCGATGCGCCAGATCGCATCCGCCTGCGGGCTCAACGTGGCAACGATCTACCACTACTTCCCGTCCAAGGCCGACATCCTCCGCTCGGTCATGGAGGAGCGGCGGTACGGCGAGCGCCTCGGCACCGAGCTGCCCGACCTCGACCCCGGCGTGCCGCCGCGCCAGCGCCTCGTCCACCTCATCGAGTGGCTGTGGACCAACGCCCGGGCCGAGGAGACCGTGTGGCGGCTCCTCATCGGCGAGGCCCTCCGGCGCGAGGTCGCACGCCACCACGAGCGCCGCCGAGGTGGTGGACGCGCTCGAGGCGACGCTCACCGGCTGGATCGCATCGGGCTTCCCCGAGCTGGTCGGCGAACCCGCCGCGCTGGCCCGCGTCGTCCGCGGCCAGGTGTTCTCGCTCGTGGTCGAGCACCTCGCCCTGGGCGAGGTGTCCGACGCCATGGCACGCGAGCGGGCGGGTGAGCTGGCGCTCCTCGTGTTCCCCTGAAGGATCCTCCACGACACCGTTATCCTCGGGCGCGGGGTCGCCACGGGATGGGCTTCGGTGGCCGGCCTCGAAGGAGGTCCCATGGCAACGTCCACCCGGAACGGGCGACAGCTCTCGCCCGCCACCGTCGACACCAGCGGCACCGAGGCCGCTCCCGACGCCACACCCGCGACCGAGCGCACGATCGCCACGCGCGTGGCGCCCCTCGTCCAGGCGATCCTCGGCGACGACCCGCCCGTTCGGATCGCGCTCTGGGACGGCAGCGCGCTCGGCGACGGCGGCTCCGGAACGATCCGCGTCAAGCGTCCTCGACGCGCTCCGGCGCATCGCGTGGGCACCCGGCGAGCTCGGGTTGGCACGGGCCTACGTGTCGGGCGACCTCGACGTCGAGGGCGACATCGTCGCCATGCTCGACGTCGCTCGCCCGCCGCGTCCCGCGCGATCGCACCCTGGGCCTGGGCGGCGCCACGAGGGCGGTACGGGCCGCCGCCGGCGTCGGCGCGATCGGGCGCCCCCTCCCCGCTCCGCCGGAGGAGGCCCGCACGCGCGGCCGCATGCACTCCAAGGCCAGGGACGCGCAGGCGATCAGCCACCACTACGACGTCGGCAACGAGTTCTACGAGATCGTCCTCGGCCCGGCGATGACCTACTCGTGCGCGTACTTCGACCACGACCGCGCCACCCTGGCCGACGCCCAGGCGGCCAAGCACGAGCTGGTGTGCCGCAAGCTCGGGCTCCACGAGCTGGACGGCGCGCGCCTCCTCGACGTGGGGTGCGGGTGGGGCTCGTTGGCCATGCACGCCGCCGCGCACCACGGCGCGTCCGCGGTCGGCATAACGATCAGCGCCGAGCAGGCGGCGCGGGCCCAGGCCCGCGTCGACGAGGCGGGCCTGGGCGACCGCGTGGAGATCCGGCTCCAGGACTACCGCGACCTCGGGAGCGAGACCTTCGACGCCATCTCGTCCATCGGCATGTTCGAGCACGTCGGCCGGGAGCGGATGGCCGAGTACTTCTCGACGCTGCACGGCCTGCTCCGCCCCCGGGGCCGGCTCCTCAACCACGCGATCTCCAGCGTCGGCGGCTCCCGCATCGACCGGCGCTCGTTCACGGGCCGGTACGTGTTCCCCGACGGCGAGCTCATCGACGTCGGCGACACCGTGCGGGCGATGGAGAGCGCAGGCTTCGAGGTCCGCGACGTCCACTCGCTGCGCGAGCACTACGCCCGCACGCTCCGGTGCTGGGTCGCCAACCTCGAGGCGGACTGGGACCGGGCCGTCGCCCTCGTGGGCGAGCGCCGGGCCCGGGTCTGGCGCCTCTACATGGCCGGGTCGGCGGTGGGCTTCGTCGACGGCGGGATCAACGTCCACCAGGTGCTCGGCGTGGTTCCGTCCGAGACCGGGGACAGCGGGATGGCGGCGACGCGGGACGACTGGTGCACCCGCTCCGCCCCGCGTCGCAGAACTACGGTGCGCTCATGAGCACGCTCGCCGCCCCGACCGCCATCCTCCGCCACGAGGAGGACCTGCCCTTCGTCGACCTCGGCGACGGCTCGACGCTGCAGCTCCTGCAGGTCGACGTCGAGGCCGGGCTGTGGATCATCCGCACGAAGTTCGAACCGGGGATGACGGTGGACACCCACAAGCACACCGGCACCGTGTACGCCTACACGATGTCCGGCTCGTGGCTGTACCTCGAGTACCCCGACAGCATCAACGTGGCCGGGAGCTACCTGTTCGAGCCGGCCGGCTCGATCCACACCCTGCACGTCCCCGAGACGAACACCGAGCTGACCGACGTGTTCTTCGTGATCAACGGGGCCAACCTCAACCTCGACGCGGACGGCAACGTCACCACCGTGATCGATGCCGGGCTGATCCGCGACTTCTACTTCGCGATGTGCGAGGCCGGCGGCCACGGCCGCCCGCCCGTGATCGGTGCCTAGCCCGCTCGTCGCCTACACGAGCAGCGCGTCGGCGAGGTCGCCGACGGTCGTCACCACCCCGCCGGGGCAGCGCGCCGCGAGCCAGGCGCGGTTGCGGACGTGGAGGTCGTCACCCGGCGTCGTAGCGGTTGAGCACGACGATCGGGGTCGGGCCGAGGTCCAGGAAGGGCGCCGCCGACGAGCAGGACGGCGTTGATCGTGCCGAGGCCGGCGTCGGCCACCAGCACGACCCGGTCGGGCCGGAGCCGCGCGGTGAGGTCGACGCCGTCGCCGTCGGCGGCGATCGGCGATCGAGGCCCACCGACCAGCTCGACCCAGCGCACGGCCGGCTCGGGCTCGGGCCACCGGAGCGCGGCGACGAGCTCGTCGAGTCCAGGGACGGGGCGGCCGAGCGCCTCGGCGGCCATCGGCGGGGCCATCGGCACGGCGTAGGAGTGCTCGGCCGGGCACACCTCCTCCGCCGCGGCGCCGGTCGCGGCCGGCGAGGACCTCCGCGTCGAGGGGTGCGCCGTCGTCCGGGTCGAAGGACTGCGCGGGCTTGCGGGCGGCGACCGTGCAGCCGCGGCGCCCGGAGCTCGGCGAGCACCGCGGCGCCCACCCAGGTCTTGCCGACCTCGGTGCCGGTGCCGGCGCACACGACGAGCATCAGAGGTCGGCGAGGGCCTTCACGAGCCGCTCCACCTGCTCGTCGGTGTGCGCGGCCGACAGCGCCACCCGCAGGCGACTCGTGCCCGGCGCGACCGTGGGGGGACGGATGGCGGGCACGAGCAGCCCCGCGTCCAGGAGCGCGGCCGCGGCGGCCAGCGCCGCGGCCTCGTCGCCCAGCAGGATCGGCACGATCGGCGACGGGTGCCCCGGGGCGACCGCGTCGACGTGGTCGCGCAGGCGGGCCAGCCGGCGAGCGCCCTCGGCGCCGCGGAGGATCCGCAGCGCGGCGAGCGCGGCTGCGGCGTCGGCGGGCGAACCGGCCGTCGTGAAGATGAAGGGTCGGGCGACGTTGACGAGCAGGTCGACCACCGCCCGCCGCGCGGCCACGAACCCGCCGAGCGAGCCGAGTGCCTTCGACAGCGTCCCCACGCGGACCACCTCGGTGCCGCAGCTCGCCGCGGCCGCCAGGTCCACGGTGGGCCCGAGCACGGCGTGCGCCTCGTCGAGCACGAGCAGTGCGCCATGGCGACCGCAGACCTCGACGAGGGCGGCCACCGGCGCCTCGTCGCCGTCCATCGAGAACACCGCGTCGCTCACGACGAGCGCGGGCCCGGCGTGGACAGCGAGGAGCGCGTCGACGTGCTCGACGTCCGCGTGGCGGGCGACGGCGATCGTCCCGCGGCCCAGCCTGCACCCGTCGATGATCGACGCGTGGTTCAGCTCGTCGCTCACGACGAGCACCTCGGGCGCGTCGGCCAGCGCGGCGAGCACCGAGAGGTTCGCGGCGTACCCGGTCGGGAGCACGAGCGCCGCCTCGGTCCCCTTCCAGTCGGCCAGCTCGGCCTCGAGCTCGTCGTGCACGGGCCTGGCGCCGACCACGAGCCGGGAGGCACCGGTCCCGGTCCCCCACCGCTCGACCGCCGCCACGGCCGCCGACGCGACCTCGGGGTGGCCGGCGAGGCCGAGGTAGTCGTTGCCCGCGAAGGTGACCACCTCCACACCGTCGACGTGGACCACCGGCAGCCGCCCGTCGAGCGGCACGGATCGTGCGCCAGCGATCCGCCGCGCGGACCGCGTCGAGCCGCGCGCCGATCCGCGCCGCCCAGGGGGAGCGATCCGTCACGGCACCGGCACCTCGGCGGCGCCTCCGACTTCGGCGATCGCCTCTGCGACCACGGCCGACGATGCGGTCGACCTCGTCGGCCGTCGTCGTGAGCATCGGCATCAGCACGATCACGTCCCCGAGCGGTCGGATCAGCACGCCCCGCTCGACGCACGCCGCCGACACGCGCCGCCCCCAGCGCAGGCCGTCGCGCGGCGGTGCCAGCTCGATGCCGACCATCAGACCCCGCTGGCGCACCTCGGCCACGGGCGCGAGCGGCGCGACCCGCGCCTCCAGCGCGGCGGCCAGCTCACCGGCCCTGGCCCGCACGTTCGCGAGCACGTCCCACTCGTCGATCAGCTGGAGGTGGCGGAGGGCGACGGCCGCGGCGAGGGCGTTCCCGCCGTAGGAGTGCCCGTGGTAGAGCGTCCGCTCCGAGAGGTCCTCGCCGAGGAACGCCTCGAACACACGGCCCGACGCGATGGTGACGGACAGCGGGAGGTAGCCACCCGTGATGCCCTTGCCGAGGCAGAGGAGGTCGGGCCGGACCCCGCACTGCTCCACCGCGAAGAGGGTGCCGGTGCGCCCGAAGCCGGTGGCGACCTCGTCGCACATCGAGCAGCACGTCGTGGCGCCGGCACGCGTCGGCCACCCCCGCCACGAACTCCGGGGTGCTGCAGCGCCATGCCCGCCGCCCCCTGCACGAGCGGCTCGACCACCACGGCGGCCAGACCGGGCGCCTCCGCGGCGAGGATCGCCTCGGTGGCGGCGAGGTCCCCGTAGGGCGCCCGCACCACGGGGAACCGCAGCGGGTCGAACACGTCGGTCCCGAAGCCGCCGTCGCCGACGGAGAGGGAGCCGATGGTGTCGCCGTGGTACGCACCGCTGAAGGCGAGGTAGCGGTCCCGCCCGGCCACGCCCCGGTTCATCCAGTGCTGGAAGGCCACCTTCAGCCCCTGCTCCACCGCGGCAGCACCGTCGCTGGCGAAGAGGAGGTGGGGCTCGTCCACCGGCACGACGGCGGCCAGGGCCTCGGCCAGCTCCACGACCACCCGGTTGCCGTTGCCGAGGAGGGTCGAGTGGGCCACCCGGTCGAGCTGGTCCCGCACCGCCTGGTCGAGCTCGGGCACCCGGTGGCCCAGGGTGGTCACCCAGAGCGAGCTGATGGCATCGAGGTACCGCCGGCCCTCGACGTCGATCAGCTCCCGGCCGTCGCCCGCCTCGACGATCAGGGGGGCGTTGTCGGCGTAGGCCGCCATCTGGGTGAAGCCGTGCCAGACGACCCGAGCGTCGCGGGCAACCCAGGCGCTGTGGTCGTCCGCCATCGGCCAGGCAGCGTAAGGGACGTGGAGCGGACGACGGGATTCGAACCCGCGACCCCAACCTTGGCAAGGTTGTGCTCTACCAGCTGAGCCACGTCCGCGTGAGCCAGCGACGATAGCAGGGGGTCCGAAGGCCTCCCCAACCCCCATCTTCCGGGGTTCCGGGGCCTCCGAACTGTGACCGCGATCACAGCGACGGCCGAGGATTGTGTACGGTCGAACCCCACGACGCCGGCAGGACCGACGGATGCACAGGGGGGCACTGGACGGATGAGGGGGTTCCGACGGGGGGCGTACGGGCGGACGGCACGAGTGGCCGTCGCCGTCGTCGCGGCCGGCGCGCTGACCTTCGCCGTGACCTCCCCCGGCTCCGCCGCCCCCGGGGTCGCGGCCCAGGAGAACCCGGTCGGCCCGGGCCTCGGCACCGCCGTCGCCCTCGTCTACAAGGTCAACCCGATCTTCGGGAACCTCAGCTTCGGCATCACCGCCGGCGAGTCGGTGGCCGGCCACCAGAACACGGCCGCCACGGCGCAGAGCAAGGCCATCAACCTCGGCGTCATCGGCGTCACGCTCGCCGGCGAGGGCTGCGAGGGCGACGACCCCACGCTCCCCGCCGAGCAGCAGCCCCAGCCGGTGATCGTCGGGTCGGACGACCCGGGGGCCGCGCAGGGCAAGACGGCCAGCCAGTCCGGGCTCATCAGCATGTCCGCACGGGCGACCAAGCAGCCCTTCGCCGAGGCCATCACCACCATCGCGCCGCTCGGTGACCCGGCCGCCGTGGCCGTGTCCGCCGGCAAGAGCATCGCCACCTCCGGGCTCATCCAAGGCAACCTGCGCCAGGCCCGGGCCTTCTCGGAGATCGGCCGCGTCAGCCTCTTCGGCGGCCTGCTCGTCCTCGAGGACCTCCAGTGGGAGGCCGTGCAGGAGACCGGGAGCGCCACCACCAACGCCGGCTCCTTCCACATGGGCGCCGTCCACCTCGCCGGCACCTCGATCCCGCTCCCGAACGACCCCCTCGCCCAGCTTGCCGCCTTGCGGGACGTCCTCGGCTCCCTCGGCTTCACGATCACCGCGCCGACCACGCGCGTCGAGCAGGGCATCGTGTTCGTCGACCCGCTGCGGATCGGCATCGTCCCGTCCCAGGCCCGCGACAACCTGATCAGCCTGGTGCTCGGCGGCATCCAGGAGGCCCGCGAGTCGTTCACCGCCCTGCTCGCCCAGCTCGGGTGCGGGAGCGACACCGACGTCCTCGGCAACAACGGCAAGACGGCCGTGACCGTGCTCGACCTCGCCCTCGGCGCGGTCAGCGGCGCCGGCGCCCTGACCGTCGAGCTCGGCGGCGTGAAGGCCACCACGTCAGAGTTCGTGGGCTTCGGGGGCCTCGGCGAGGTCGGGCCGCTCCCCGACCTCGGCGTGCTCCCGGACGTCGGCCTGCTGCCGCCCGTCGACCTCGGCGGGCTGCCGAGCGGACCGATCGACCTGGGCGGCTCGCCCGGTGGCACCGGCGGCGTGGCGGCCCCGATCGCCGAGGTCGACGACGGCGAGCGCGGTGGCATCCTCCTCGGCGTCGCCGGCGGCGGACTGCTCCTGCTGCTGGGCACCGCCGAAGCCGACCGCCGCAAGATGCGCCGGGCGCAGCGCGAGATCCTCCAGGAGGCCTGATGTCCGCACCCGTCCTCGACTCCAACCCGCCGCGCGGCCACTTCGGCGTGTGGCAGCGGCTGCTGCGGGGCTACGGCCCGCTCGCGGTCTTCGCGCTGATGATCCTGCTGCTGTCGGTGCTCGTGCCGTCGAAGGTCCACGACGACGACACCGTGTCCGCCGATCAGTCGGGGGCGACCGCCGGTGCCGACGGCGGGCTCTCGACCGGCGAGCTGCTCCCCACCTTCACGGTCTCGGTCCTCGGCGAGCCCACCGGCGGCACCTTCACCCTGGCGGCCACGCTCGACGAGGACCGGCCAGGAGACCGCGCCGCTGGCGTTCAACGCCGCCGCGGCCGACCTCGACACCGCGATCGAGGCGCTGTCCAACGTGGGCGCCAACCAGGTCACGGTCACCGGGGAAGGGCCCTACACCGTCTCCTTCGACGGCGACAAGGACCTCAAGGAGATCGAGCTGGCCGGCGGGCAGAACCAGCTCACCGGCGGGACCAGCCCCGGCCTCGACGTGTCCCGCGCCGCCGCCGCCAGCTCCACCGGCGGGACCACCGGCGGTGGCACCACCGGGGGCGGCGGCACCACGGGAGGCGGCGCGACGGCGGCGGCCGCTCCCAAGCAGGGGTGCCCCGACCGCGCGGTGCAGGTGCCGAACGATCCGTACTCGCCCCCGTGCGTGAGCTTCTCCGGCAACAACGGCGGAGGCACGTCGAAGGGCGTCACCGCCGACCTCGATCAAGGTGGCCTACCGGGTGCTCAACGAGCGGGGCTTCCAGCAGACGCTGGCCGACCTCGCCGGCGCCACCCTCGTCGACTCCCCGTCCACCATCACCAAGACGGTCGGCGCGCTGGCGGACTACTTCAACAAGGCCTTCCAGTTCTACGGCCGCAAGATCGAGATCGCCTTCTACGACGGGCAGGGCTCCAACACGACCGAGCTGCTCGGCGGCGGACGGGACAAGGCCGAGGCCGACGCCATCAAGGTGGCCGAGGAGATCGGCGCCTTCGCCGACCTGTCCGCCACGTCCGAGCCCTACGCCGGCGCGCTCGCCAAGCGGAACGTCATCGGCTTCGGCACGCCCGTACCTGTCCCGGGCGTGGCACGAGCAGCGGGCGCCGTACGCGTGGAGCCTCGCCACCGACGGCTCGATCGTGTCCGAGCTGGCGGGCGAGTACGCCGTCAAGCGCCTCTACGGCAAGCCCGCCGCCTACGCGGGCGGCGACGGCGGCGACGGCCAGCCGTTGAAGGACCGCCCCCGCAAGCATCGCCACGCTGGCGCCCGAGAACTCCTGGTACCAGGAGTCCGTCGAGAACGCCCAGGAGGTCGATCCGCCAGGGCGGCGCAGCAGCCGGGCTTCAACCGCAAGTACGTGCTCGACCTGGCCACGATGTCCGACCAGGCGACCGGCATCATCGCCCAGATGAAGGACCAGAACGTCACGACGATGCTCTGCGGCTGCGACCCGATCATCCCGGTGTTCCTCTCCGGCGTGGCCAGCCGCGAGCAGCTACTTCCCCGAGTTCATCATCGTGGGCACCGCGCTCACCGACGCCGACATCGTGGGCCAGCTCTGGAACCAGGAGTTCGCGGCACACGCGTTCGGCGTCAGCTCGCTCAACGGCTTCGTGCAGCCCACCCGCACGATCGCCTACCAGGCCTACAAGTCCGTGCGGGGCGACGAGCCGGCGTTCTCGGTCGACCTCATCTACTACCAGATGTACATGCTGGCGATCGGGCTCCAGGGCGCCGGGCCGAACCTCACGCCCGGCCACCTTCGAGCAGGGCATGTTCGCCTACCCGCCGAAGCTCGGGCCCGTCGGGCTGTGGAAGTTCGGCAAGGGCGACCGCACCGCGGCCAACGACGTCCGCGAGATCTACTGGGACCCGAACGCCATCTCGACCTACAACGGCAAGAGCGGGTCGTACCTCGGCACGAGCAACGAGCGCTGGCAGCCGGGCCAGATCCCGGCGGGCAACCCCGGCAAGCCGCTCAGTGATCGCGTGCGACCGATCTCCGCGACCGTTGGGACGACCTGTCCAACGCGCGCAGCTGGCCATCGCGCTGCCCCTGCTCGCGGCGGTCGTCGCGATCGTCTACAACGCGCCGGGCTCGGGCGACTACCTCGCCGACAAGGCGCCGTGGGGCATCGTCGTCGCCGGCATCATCATCGGCACGGTCACCGCGCTGCTGGCGATGGGCCTGATCCTGATCTACCGGACGAACCGCTTCATCAACTTCGGGTACGGCTCGATGGGCAGCTTCGCCGGCGTCATCGCGATCGGCCTCTACATGGAGCAGGGCGTCAACTTCTTCGTGGCGCTCGCCGATCGGCGTGGCCATCGGCGTCGTCACCGGCGCGCTGGTGGACATGATCGTCCGGCGCTTCCGCACGTCGTCGCGCCTGATCCTCACCGTCGCCAGCATCGGCATCGGCCAGATGCTGGCCATCGCTGAGTTCCTCATCACCACGAAGGTGCATCACTTCATCGTCGCTCGACCGGCGGCTTCAAGATCCCGCTGGACTGGCACCATGGACCTGGGCGTGAAGACGCTACCGGGCGACGAGATCCTCGATCCTGCTGGTCGTCCCGCCGATGCTCCTCGGGCCTGGCCTGGTTCCTGCTCCGCACCGACGTCGGCATCGCCGTCCGGGCTGCCGCCGAGAACGAGGACCGGGCGCTGCTGCTGGGCATCCCGATCAAGCGGCTGTCCACGATCGTGTGGATGGTCGCCGGCGGCCTGGCCGCCCTGACCTTCGTGCTGAAGGCGCCGTTCTCCGGGCGTGACCCCGGGCATCGCCACCGCCGGGCCCGTCGTGCTGCTCCCCGCCCTCGCCGCCGCGGTGGTGGCCCGCATGGAGTCGCTGCCGATCGCGTTCGCGGCCGGCGTCGGGCATCGGCGTGATGGAGCAGGTCGTGCGCTGGAACACCAGCCGGCAGCCCCACCCTCCAGAACGCGCTGTTCCTCGTCGTGATCCTCGCCGCCCTGCTCCTCCAGCGGGGCAAGCTCTCCCGGGCCCAGGAGTCGGCGCCACCTCGTCCTGGTCCGCGACCGCCGTGCTCAAACCGATCCCCGACGAGCTCCGCCGGCTCCCGGAGGTCGTGTGGGCGAGGCGGCGGCATGTTCGTCCTCATCGCCGCGGCGTTCGTGATCATCCCGAACACGTGGGGCCCGAGCAACCAGTTCCTCGCCGCGGTCGCGATGGTGTGGGCGCATGACCGCGGTGTCGCTCGTGATCCTCACCGGCTGGGGCGGGCACATCAGCCTCGGCCAGTTCGCCATCGTGGGCGTGGGCGCGCTGGTGGCCGGCAACCTCATCACGCGACCACAACGCCGACCTGCTCCTCGTGCTCGTCGCGTCCGGCGTCGCGGGCGCCGTGATCTCGCTGCTCGTCGGCCTGCCCGCGCTGCGGATCCGCGGGCTGTTCCTCGCGGTGACCACGCTCGCCCTCGCGGTCGCGCTCGACAAGTACGTGATCAACGTCAACAACTACCCGTCGATCCTGCCCGCGCGACGTCGAGCGGCCGCTCCTCTGGGAGCGGATCGACCTGACCGACGGGTACAACATGTACCTCCTCTGCCTCGCGTTCCTCGGCCTGGCCATCCTCGCCGCGCAGGGCGTGCGCAAGGCCCGTGCCGGCCGCGTGATCATCGGCACTCGCGACAACCAGCGGGCCGCCGACGCGGCCGCCGTGCCGACCACCCAGGTGAAGCTGGCCGCGTTCGTGCTCGCCGGGGTCATCGCCGGGGTCGCGGGCGGGCTGCACGTCCTCCTGCTCACGAGCGTCGAGCAGGGCAGCTACCAGCCGACCGACTCGATCAACCTGTTCGCCACCGCGGTGATCGGCGGGCTCGGATCGGTCGCGGGGGCGGTCACCGGCGTGCTCCTGTTCCGGTACCTCGAGACGATCACGGCGCTGGGCGACATCCGCCTCGCGCTCACGGGCGGCGTGCTGCTCGCCGTGCTCCTCGTGTTCCCGGGCGGCATCGGCCAGCTGATCTACAACCTCCGCGACCGGGCCCTCGTCCGCATCGCCCGGCGGCGCGACATCCTCGTGCCGAGCCTGGTGGCCGACAAGCGCGAGGCCGGAGCGCAAGCACGCGGAGAACGAGGTCGGCCTCCTCCAGGGCGCCCTGGGCAGTGCGCCCGAACGCGAGCCCGTGGGAGCCACGCGGTGAGCGCGCGCCGCGCGCCGCTGGTCGCCGCGCCGGAGGAGGCGCTGCCCGACCCAACGGCGGGATGACGCCCGGCCCCGACCCGGCCAAGCTCCTCTCCTGCCGGGGCATCGACATGGCCTACGGCCCCGTGCAGATCCTCTTCGACGTCGACTTCGACGTGGAGCAGGGCGAGATCGTGGCGCTCCTCGGCACCAACGGCGCCGGCAAGTCGACCCTCCTGAAGGGCATCTGCGGCCTCGTGCGCCCCACCGCCGGCACCGTTGTGTTCGACGGCGACGACGTCACGAAGCTCTCGGCCGACGAGACGACCCACCGCGGCATCTCGCTCATGCCGGGCGGCAAGGGTGTGTTCCCCACGCTCACCGTGGCCGAGAACCTCCGCCTCGCCGGGTGGCTCATCCGCAAGGACCAGGACCGCGTCGACGCCGCCCAGCGAGGAGGTCGAGGCGCTGTTCCCGATCCTCGCCCAGCGGACGACCCAGATGGCCGGCAACCTCTCCGGCGGCGAGCAGCAGATGCTGGCGCTGGGCGGCGCGCTCGATGACGCGGCCCGAGCTCCTCATGATCGACGAGCTGTCGCTCGGCCTCGCCCCCACGATCGTGTCGCAGCTGCTCGAGGTGGTGCAGGAGATCCACCGCCGGGGCACGACGATCGTGATCGTCGAGCAGTCGGTCAACGTGGCCCTGAACCTGGCCCAGCGGGCGGTGTTCATGGAGAAGGGCGAGGTGCGCTTCACCGGCCCCACCTCCGACCTGCTCGACCGGCCCGACATCCTCCGCTCGGTGTTCATCGCCGGCGCGTCGGCCGGTGCGGCGCACGAGGACGCCCCGGCCACACGCTCCGAGCGGCCAGGCGCCGCAGCGCCGGGCCATCCCGGAGGACGCACCGGTGGTCCTCCAGTGCGCCGGACGTGACGAAGCGCTTCGGCGGCATCACGGCGGTCAACGACGTCGACCTGCAGCTCTGCGCGACGGCCAGATCCTCGGGCTCATCGGCCACAACGGCGCCGGCAAGACGACGCTGATGGACTGCATCTCGGGCTTCCTGCCGATCGACTCGGGTCGCATCCGGGTGCGGGGCCACGACGTGACCGACTGGGCGCCCCACGAGCGGGCCCGCGGCGGTGTGGCCCGCTCGTTCCAGGACGCGCTGCTGTACCCCACGCTCACGGTGGCCGAGACGATCGCGGTCGCCCGCGAGCGCCACCTCGCCTCGACCGACATGGTGGCCGCCGCGTTCCAGCTCCCGGCTTCCTACGAGAGCGAGCTCGCCGTGGCCGAGAAGGTCGACGAGCTCATCGACCTGATGGGCCTCGGCGCCTTCCGGCAGAAGCTGACCGGCGAGCTCTCCACCGGCAGCCGGCGCATCGTCGACCTGGCCTGCATCCTCGCCCAGGACCCCAAGGT
Organism: uncultured Microthrixaceae bacterium; assembly: GCA_963806205.1. Classification (GTDB taxonomy): domain Bacteria; phylum Actinomycetota; class Acidimicrobiia; order Acidimicrobiales; family VFJN01; genus VFJN01. The sequence goes on along the minus strand of CAWDXF010000002.1, from coordinate 1,673,345 downwards.
CCTCATGCTCGACGAGCCGTCGGGCGGCGTGGCCCAGAAGCGAGACGGAGGCCCTGGGCCCGCTCCTGCTCCGCGTGCGCGACCAGATCGGCTGCTCCGTCCTCGTGATCGAGCACGACATGCCGCTCCTGCGCACCATCTGCGACCACATGGTGGCCCTCGAGCTCGGTGGCGTCATCGCCGAGGGCACCCCCGAGGACGTGCTCGAGCACCCCGCGGTGATCGAGTCCTACCTCGGCACCGACGAGTCCGCGATCAACCGGTCCGGCACCCGCGGCGCCAGTCGCCGTCGCTGAGTGGTGCGGCGCTAGCCGAGCGCGCGGGCGATGAGCTCGCGGTCGTGGTCGCGCATCGGGATCGCCGCGACCTCCGCGAGGCCCGCCGGGCTCATCTTCGCGGCCGTCTTCCGGATCACGTCGAGCATGTGCTCGTCGCCCAGGCGATCGACGGTCTCGGCCAGCTGCGTCTCGAGGAACACGAGGCACAGCGCGTCCTCGTGGACCTGCACCGCCGGGTCCTTGCCGAGCCCCACCTTCTTCACGATGCGCTGCACCTGGTCGATGGTCGCGTCGTCGTAGCCGGAGGTGGCGAGGATCCCCGCCACCTCCTCGGCGTGCTGCTTCTTGAGGTCCGTCCGCCAGCGGAGGTAGCCCGACCGACCCTCGGGATAGCTCGACGCGCGGAGACGACCAGCGCCGCAGGTGGTGGGCGCGGGCGGCGAGCAGCTGCGCCTCCGACGCCGCCGGGTCCAACCGGCGCACCCACTCGGTCATCAGCTCGGCGTGCGCCAGCTCCTTCGGGCGCACCGCACCGCGCACGTCGAGGGTGTGCGGATCGTCGGCGTTGGCCGCGTCGATCGCCGCGATCGCCTCGTCGAACCGCCCGCCGCCCACGCCTACCCCTGCGGGGGACGGAGGTCGACCCGCAGCACGAGGAACCCGTCCTCGACGGTCGCGACGGCGTCGCCGATGATGGCGTAGTCCTGGAAGTCGCGCTGGGCCTGCTCGATGAAGTGGGCCCGCTCCTCCCCTGCCACCGGCGGCAGCGGCCGGTTGCGGACGGCGGCGGCACGCTCCCGGAAGCGCTGCAGCATCGCCTCGACGTCGAACGAGTCGGCCATCGCCGTGGACCCTACCGTCGCACCTCGGCGACCCGCGGACGGGTGGCGGTCCAGTAGCGCCAGGTGAGCACACCGACGATCGCGGACACGACTCCCAGGCCGCCGACGACCAGGAGGATCAGCGTCTCGTCGCTCAGCCCGTCGTCGCCCGAGGCGACCGCCTCGTCGGTGGTGGTGGTCGACTCGGCGCCCTCCGTGCCGTCACCGGGCACGAGCACGTCGTGCAGCGTCGTGACGGTGAGGGTCGACACCGTGATGACCTCCTCCTCGACGTCATCGTCCGGCCTCGTGTCCTCGGTGTCCTCCGTGGTGCTCGTGTCGTCGTCGGTGTCCCCTTCGTCGGTCCCCTCGTCCTCGGTGGTCGTCGTCTCGTCGTCGGGGTCCGTGGTGGTCGACCCCGGGTTCGTGGCGGGGGTGGTCGGCGGGCAGGGCACGGGGAGGCCGAGCTGGTTCGTGCAGGTCTGCTGCCCGCCGGCGACCCGGGCCGTGAGGACGAGCGCCAGCAGGACCAGGAGGCACGCGGCAGCCAGCGCCGCTCGCGCGGCGCCGGCGTGGTGCTGCTGTGGTCACGTCTGTGCTCCAGGGCCCGGGGGAGGGACGGGCCAGGGTAGCCGGACGGAGGAGCGCGCAGAGAGCGCCTCAGCGCTGGTGGCGGGGGCAGGAGTAGGTGGTGCGGCCGCCGATCGTGCGGCGCAGCAGGGGCGCGCCGTCGCGAGGGCAGGTCGCCCCGCGCTGCCGGGCCACGTGGAGGTCGCCGGTGTGGCTCCCGCCCCGTTCGTCGAGCTGGGTCACGGTCGCCACCAGGTGGCGGTGGAGGCGGCGGGCCTCCGGCGGGGTCAGGTCCCGCGCCGCCCGTGCGGGGTCGATCCCGGCGCGCCAGAGGACCTCGTCGGCCAGCAGGTTCCCCACGCCGGCCACCCGGTGCTGGTCGAGCAGCCACGCCTTGACCGGCGCCCGGCTCGCGGCGAGGCCGGCCCGCAGCCCGGCGGCGCCGATCGCCAGTGCGTCGGGACCGAGGCGGTCCTCGGGGGGATCGAGCTCCACGCCCCCGAGCCGCCGTGGGTCGACCACCTCGAGGCGCCCCCCGCCCCCGAAGCCGAGCCCGAACCGCACCCACCCGGGCTCGATCCGCGCCGACGAGTACTCGAGGCGCTCGATCGGCCCGCGCCCGTCCACCAGGAGGCGCCCGGTCATCCCGAACCGCAGGCCGAGGGTGGGTCCGTCGGTGTCGAGCAGCAGCAGCTTGCCGATGCGGCGCGTCCCGGTGACCGTCGCGCCGCGCAGCGCGGCCCGGAGCCCCTCCGCCGAGGTGCCCCGCTTGAGGTACCAGCGCGTCGGGCGCGTCGACCCGGCGGATCGTGCGACCGACCACGACCGCCGCGGCCCGCCGGTACTGCTCGACCTCGATCATCTCCGGCACGACCTGCCACAGTGGCAGATGTGCCCACCCCCACCGTCACCGTCACGGACGTCGACGGCGTCCGCCTCGTCACCTGGGACCGCCCGGAAGCGCTGAACGCCTTCGACGACGTCCTATGGGACGGGACCCGCGACGCGCTGCTCGGCGCGCAGGCCGACCCGGAGCTGCGGTGCGTGGTGGTCACGGGCACCGGCAGGGCCTTCACGGCGGGTCAGGACCTGGGTGAGATGCTCGACCCGCCCGCCCACGACGACGGCGAGCTGCACGGGTACCGCGGCTTCATCGGCGTGCTCGAGGAGTTCGACAAGCCGCTGCTGGCCGCGGTCAACGGCATCGGCGTCGGCATCGGGGCCACGATCCTCCCCTACTGCGACATCGTGTGGATCGCGGCCGACGCCCGTCTCAAGGTGCCGTTCGTGACCCTCGGCGTGACCACCGAGGCCGCCGGCAGCCTCCTCCTCCCGCAGCGCATGGGCTGGCAGGCCGCCGCCCACTTCATCTTCACCGGCAGCTGGCTGTCCGCGGAGGACGCGGTCGCGTGCGGCCTCGCGTACCGGGTGAGCGAGTCCGGGCGCCGCGCTGGACGACGCGATGGCCACGGCCCGCCAGCTCGGGGAGCTTCCCGTGGACTCGCTCCAGACCACCAAGCGCCTGATGGTTGCGGCCCGCCTCGATGCCGGGCGCGCCGCCCGCCGAGCGCGAGGACGCCGAGTTCGTTCGCATGGTCGGCTCCGGCGCGAACGCCGACGCCCTCGCCAAGTTCCTCGGCTGAGCCGAGGGCCTGGGCCAGGTCGGCCTGCAGGTCGTCCGGGTGCTCGAGGCCGACGGACATCCGCACGAGGCCCTCGGTGATGCCCAGCCCCGCCCGCTCCGCCGGCGGGTAGCGGCCGGCGATCGTGGCGGGGTGGGTCAGGAGCGTCTCGGGGCCGCCGAGGGAGAGCGCGATGCGGGCCAGCCGGCACCGCTCGATGGCGGCGATCGCGCCGGCCGCGCCGCCGGCCACCTCGAAGGCCACGACCGTGCCACCGCGTCGTCATCTGGCGCTTCGCCAGCTCGTGCTGCGGATGGCTCGGCAGGTAGGGGTAGCGACACCCACTCGACGGCAGGCAGGGTCTCGAGGAAGGCCGCCAGCTGGAGGGCCGACGCGGACTGCTGCCGCACCCGAGCGGGCAGCGTGCGGATGCCCCGCACCCCGTTCCACGCGTCGAACGGCGAGGCCTGCGCCCCCAGGGCGCCGTGGAAGGCCCCGATCGCGTCGATCAGCTCGGCGCTGCCCGGCCACCACGCCGAGCAGGGCGTCGTTGTGGCCGGCGATCCCCTTGGTCGCCGCGTGGAGCACGAGGTCCGCCCCGTGCGCGAGGGGGCGTTGGACGACCGGGCCGGCGAAGGTCGAGTCGACGACCTTGAAGGGCCCCTCGATGGCGGCGAGCGCGTCCAGGTCCACCAGCGACAGCGCGGGGTTGGCCGGGGTCTCGGCCAGGATCACCTGGGTGCGCCCCGGGATCACCGCGTCCGCGATGGCCGCGGCGTCGGTGCCGTCCACGAAGGTCACCTCGATGCCGAACCGGGGCAGGTGGAAGGCGAGGAGCGCGTAGGTCACGGAGAACACCTGGCGCGTCGCGACGACGTGATCGCCCTGGGAGCACAGACCGAGCAGGACGGTGCTGATCGTGGCCATCCCCGAGGCCGCCGCGATCGCGGCCTCGGCGCCCTCGAGCTCCGCGACCGCGTCCTCGAAGTCCCGCACCGTGGGGCTGCCGAAGCGGGAGTAGAGCTGCGTCGGCCGCGCCGCCGCGACCATCGCGGCGTGGTCGGCCACCTCGTCGACGACGTAGGTCGTGCTCGGGAAGAGCACGGGCGCGAGGGAGTCGCCGCTGGCGGAGCGGCCCGCGGTGACGGCGGTCGTCTCGGGGTTCGGACGGTCTGCGGGATCAGGCATGGCGGGACTCCATGTCGTCGAGGAACGCGTTGAGCGGCACGCCGACCTGCTCGTGCTCGATCAGGAACGCATCGTGGCCGTGCGGGCTGTCGAGCTCGACCGAACGGGCTTCGACCCCCGCGCTGCGCGCCGCCGCCGCGATGGCCTGGCTCTGGTACAGGGGGTACAGGATGTCGCTCTGCACCCCGATCGCGAGGACCGGGGCGCGCAGCTTCGCCATCGCGTCGTCGACCCCGCCACGGCCGCGGCCGAGGTCGTGGAGGTCCATCGCCTTCGTCAGCAAGAGGTACGAGTTGGCGTCGAACCGGCGCACGAGCTTGTCGCCGTGGTACTCGAGGTAGCGCTCGACCTCGAAGCGCTGCCACAACGAGAACCCGTCGAGCGGCTCGACCACCTCGCGGCCGAACCGGCGGGTGAACACGTCGTCGCTGCGGAACGTGATCTGGCTGACCATGCGCGCGAGCGCGAGCCCCTCGTGGGGTCCCTCGCCCGCGGGTGCGTCGTAGTAGTCGCCACCACGCCAACCCGGGTCCATGCGGATCACCCGCCGCCCCGTCGACCACCACGCGATCTGCTGCGCGCTGGCCGCGGCCGCGGTGGCGATCGGCACGATCGAGCGCACGCGGTCGGGGAACATCACGGCCCACTCGAGGGCCTGCATGCCGCCCATCGATCCGCCGACGACGCTGTGCCAGCAGTGGACGCCCAGGTGGTCGGCCAGCACGGCCTGGGTGCGCACCCAGTCGCGCACCGTCACGACCGGGAACCTGCTGCCCCAGGGCTTGCCGTCGTCGGGGTGCGGGCTGGCGGGGCCGGTGGTGCCCTGGCAGCCCCCCAGCACGTTGGCGCACACCACGAACCAGCGGTCTGTGTCGATCGGCTTGCCCGGGCCGATCATCCCCTCCCACCAGCCGGCTGTGGGCTGACCGGGCAGCAAGGGGCCGACCGCATGGGCGTCACCGGTGAGCGCGTGGCAGACGAGCAGGGCGTTGGTGGCATCGTCGGCGAGGGTGCCCCAGGTCTCGTACGCGATCGTGACGCCGGTGAGCACGCCACCGCCCTCGAGCGCGAACGGTCGGTCCCCGAGCTCGAGGAAGCGGCGATCGGCGACGGGGTCGCCCGGGCGCCACGCGCCCGAGGACGGCAGCAGCGACACGTGCGAACGCCGCAGCTCGTCGCCTGCCGACCCTGCCACCACTGCTCCTCCTGCCTCAGGGGGCGGACACCGCACGGGCCGGGTGCGAACCCGGACACTTCGTTGCCCCGTCGCCGGGGCCACATCCCCGGGCTCGGAGGGCGAACCCTCGTCGCACGGGAGAGCACCTTGGGTGTCCGTCCCAGGTTGCCGGACCCGGTCACCCGGGCCACTCCTGATGTCGGCGGAGACTCTACCGACCCCCCTCGGAGGCTCCAAGCGGACAATTGGCCCGCCCACCAGGTGTGGACCGCCGCCGCGTCCGCCGGCGGGAGCGCGTGCATCGCCGTCGCCGCCTCCGCGTACGCGCCCAGGTCCCCGGCCACCAGGTGCCGTGCCGCGGCCTCCCAGGTGGCCCGATCCGGTGGCAGCGGGGCGGCCAGCGCCAGGGCGGTCGACATGCGGATGGCGTTCGGCGACAGCCCCGTGCCGGACGCCCTGCGGGCGGCCCACGCGGCCACCGGCGGCGCGCTCAGCGCGGCGGCGAGCAGATCCGTCTCCGCGGGATCGTGGGGCACCACGCTCACCACGGGGGTGCAGGGCACCCAGCTGCCACTGTGGTCCGCGGCCGCCTCCACGACGCGGGTCTGCGAGGCCACCACCACCTTCGGCCGCAGCACCTGGTCGAGCCAGCGGCCCAGGCGGGCGTCGGCCGACGCGGACGGCGGCGACGTCGACGACGGGCCGGGTCCAGGACCGCCGGGCGAAGCGGACGGGTCGCGCGCCCCACCCGCAGCCGCCGACCGACAGCAGACCGCTCGTGACCAGCGGGGCCGCTGGATCCCTGGCCGGGTCGGCCGACTCGCGCACGTGGTCGACGAGGCCGTAGTAGTGCTGGCGGAACCCGGCCACCGCGACGGCCAGCGACGCGACGGTCACCCCACCCGGGAGCTCGACCGGCGGCACGCCGCGGGCGGTGGCGAGCCGCCCGGCCCAGTCCGCGTCGTGATCGGGGACCCCCACCTCGAGCACCGGGATGCACACGTGGACGCGCGCCGCGAACGGCTGGCCCTCCAGGACGCACAGGTCCACGAGCCGGGCGCGGCCGGCCAGCTCCGCGCGGACGGGACCTGCGTCGCGCGCCGCCACGGTGGACTGGGGCTGGACGAGCGCGATCCGGGCACCGTCCGCGGCCAGCTCCGCCGCGAGCAGCAGGAAGAGCGCTGCCGTGTCGACGTAGGACGTGACGCTGGTGCCGAGCCGCACTCGGAGCGCGGTGCGGGCGTCCTCGTCGCGCGCGGTCGCGCTCGAGAGCTGTCCCTGGAAGGGCGGGTTGCCCACGACGGCAGCGAACCCGCCGCCGGGGCGCGCCGGCCACGCGGCCGGACCGCGCGCCAGCGCGTCGGCCACGACGAGGTGGCCAGGTGCGGGGGCCGTGCCGCCCGACCACAGCGCGATCGCCGCCTCGCACACGGCCACGGCGCTCGCCTCGAGGTCGGCGCCGAACAGGAGGTCGCGGGCGACCACGGCCCGCGGCAGACCGTCGGCCGCGAGCCGATCGGCCACGGCGAGGAGCACTGCACCCGCGCCGCACGCCGGGTCCACCACGGGTCCCGGGGCGGCGGCCGGCCAGCGCCAGGTCCGCGACGCGACGGGCCAGGCCTCCCGGCGTGTAGTGCGCGCCCTGCCGGCGCTCGGCGTCGGTGAGGTCGCCCTCCATGGCGGCAACCAGTGCTCGGGCCGCATCGAACCCGGGGGCGGCCACGCTCGTCCGGGCCGGGACGGGCCGACCGCCGGCCAGACGCCAGAGCGCGAGGACCGCCGGCAGCTCGACGTCCGCGGCGACGGCCAGCGCAGCCGCCACGTCGGCCATCCGCTCCGCCCGCCCGTCCCCGGCCACCGCCCGACGGTACGCCCGGTGGGAGATACGGTGCGCCGGTGCTCGTCGACGGACCGCTGGTGGCCATGGCGCTGACCGAGGTGCCTGAAGCGGCGCGGGACCTGGAGGGCGACGGGTACGACGGCGCCTACACCTTCGAGGGCCCGCACGACCCGTTCCTGCCGCTCGTGCTCGCGGCCCGGGCCACCGACGAGCTGGAGCTCATGACCGCGGTCGCGATCGCGTTCGCCCGCAACCCGATGACGCTCGCCGCGCAGGCCTGGGACCTGCAGGCCCTCTCCGACGGACGCTTCCACCTGGGCCTCGGCAGCCAGGTGAAGGCCCACATCGAGCGCCGCTTCTCGATGCCCTGGCAGGCCCCGGCCGCCCGCATGCGCGAGCTGGTGCTCGCGGTCCGCGCGATCTGGGCCTGCTGGCAGGACCGCGTGCCGCTGCGGTTCGAGGGCGAGCACTACACCCACACCCTCATGACCCCGTTCTTCGACCCCGGCCCCATCGACCACCCCACGCCACCGATCTGGCTCGGCGGGGTCGGGCCGCGCATGACCGAGGTCGCCGGCGAGGTGGCCGACGGGTTCCTCATCCACCCGTTCTGCACGCAGCGCTCCTTGCTCGAGGTCACCCTGCCCGCGCTCGAGCGGGGACGCTCGCGTCGCCTCGAGGCGCTCGAGCACGTGCAGACCTCGCTTCCGGTCATGGTCGTGACCGGGGCGACCACGGCCGCATTCGACATCGCCCTCGAGTCGGTCCGCGCGCAGGTCGCGTTCTACGCGTCGACGCCCGCCTACCGCGTCGTGCTCGAGGTGCACGGGTGGGGCGACCTGCAGCCCAAGCTCCAGGAGTGCACCCGCCTGGGCGACTGGGCGGCGATGGCCGCGCTCATCCCCGACGACGTGCTCGATGCGGTCGCGATCGTGGCACCCCCCGACGAGGTCGCCCCTGCGATCGAAGAGCGCTACGGCAACCTCCTCGACCGGGTCGCGCTCAACGCGCCCTACGCAGTCGACCCCGAGATGTGGGCCGAGATCGTCGCCGACCTCCAGTGGTCAGGCGACGAGTGACCGCGGCCTAGGCCGAGACGGACACGGGGTCCCAGCCGGCGAGGTCCTTGAGGCGGGGGTCGTTGGAGAACATCTCCGCGATCGGCAGGATGACGCCGATCCGCTTCTGCAGGCGCTTGATCTCCAGCTCCTGGTTCCAGATCGACAGCGTGACCGCCATGCCCTGCGACCCGGCACGGGCCGTGCGGCCGGAGCGGTGCAGGTACGTCTTGTGGTCCGGCGCGGGGTCGTAGTGGATCACCACGTCGATGTCGTCGATGTGCAGCCCCCGGGCGGCCACGTCGGTGGCCACGAGGACGTTGAGCTTGCCCGCCATGAACCGGCGGAGGGCCTCCTCGCGCTGGCTCTGCCGCAGATCGCCGTGGATCGCTGCGGCCTGGACGCCCTCCTGGCCGAGCGCGGAGGCGACCCGGTCCGCGACGCGCTTGGTGTTGGTGAAGGCGAGGACGCGGCCGCTGTGGCGGGCGATCTCCGCCGCCACCTTCACCTTGTCCATCTCGTGGACGAGCAGGAAGCGGTGGAGCATCGCGTCGACGGTGACGGTGGCCGAGGCCGACCTCGTGGTACACGGGGTCGTGCTGGTACCGCTTGATCAGCCCGTCGACCACGCCGTCGAGGGTGGCCGAGAACAGCAGCGTCTGGTGCTGGGTGTCGACGTGGCGCAGGAGCCACTCGACCTGCGGGAGGAAGCCCATGTCGGCCATCCGGTCCGCCTCGTCGACGACCACGATCTCCAGGCCGTTGAGCTCGACCTCCTTGCGGTCCACGAGGTCGATCAGCCGCCCGGGAGTGGCGATGATCGCCTCGACCCCTGCGGTGATGGCCTTGATCTGCTTGTTCATGTCGGCGCCGCCGTACACCGCGACGACCCGGCTGCCGACCGCGTCCGCCAGCGGGGCGAGCACGTCGTGCACCTGCAGCGCGAGCTCGCGGGTCGGGACGAGCACGAGGCCGCGGGGCTTGCGGGGCTCGGCACGGTCCAGGCGCTCGAGGAGCGGGAGCCCGAACGCGAGCGTCTTGCCCGAGCCGGTCTTGGCCTTGCCGCACACGTCGCGCCCGGCCAGGGCGTCGGCGATCGTGAGCTCCTGGATGGCGAACGGCTGCTCGATGCCCTGGTCGGCGAGGACCTTGGCGAGGCGTTCGGAGACACCGAGGTCGGCGAACGTGATCGGTTGTGGGGTCGTCGTCGTCCATGGCAGTCCGGACAAGGTTACCGGCGGGGCCGCGCGCGGCCCGCATCCTGGACGCCGGCGGGATGGCGTCAGGCCGGGCAGCGCGCCCTCGATCGCGGCGACGAGGCCGGCGTCCTCGGGCACGACCTGCGGACGGAACCGCGTCACCGCGCCGCCCGGCGCAACGAGGAACTTCTCGAAGTTCCAGGACACATCGCCCGCGTTGCCCTCCGCGTCGGCCGACGTCGGTGAGCTCGGCGTAGAGCGGATGGCGGCCGTCGCCGTTCACCTCGACCTTCTCCGCCAGCGGGAACGTCACGCCGTAGGTGGTGGAGCAGAACGTGGCGATCTCCTCGGCGGTGCCGGGCTCCTGCCCGAGGAACTGGTTGCACGGCACACCGAGGACGGAGAAGCCCTTGTCGGTGTACTGCTCGTGCAGCTTCTCGAGGCCCTCGTACTGCGGGGTGAGACCGCACTTCGAGGCCACGTTGACGATGAGGAGCGCCTTGTCCTCGTAGTCGTGGAGGTCGAGCGGGCCGCCGTCGAGGCGGCTGATCTGGTGGTCGTAGATCGACATGGCCCGAACCTACCGGCCGGACGGGCGGGTCACCCTGCCGGCCCCGACGTCCACGGCGACTCCCTCGGCCCGCAGCCGGCGGGCGTGCTCGACCTCGTGCCCGGGCACCAGCCGGCCCGTCGAGGTGACGACGCGCCACCAGCACACGTCGCCCCCGTGGTCGGCGAGGAACCGGCCCACGGCGCGGGCCGCCCCCGGGCGCCCGGCCTCCAGGGCGACCTCGCCGTAGGTCACCACGTCGCCCGGACGCAGACCACGGAGCACGGCCAGGACGGCGTCCTCGAACGGGGTGCGGTCCACCGGACTACCTTGCCCGACGTGCGCACCCTGACGCCGGGCGAGGTGCGGCGAGCACGTCGCCCAGATCGCCGAGCGACGGCTACACCATCGTCGCCGACGCGATCGAGGAGGACCTCCTCGACGACCTGGACGCCGAGCTGCGGCGGCTCGAGGTGGACCTCGGCACCGTCCCGGCCCGCAACGACTTCGAGGGCGAGCAGACCGTCCGCATCTACAACCTGCTCGTGCACGGCCCGGCCTTCGAGCGCGTGCCGGTGCACGCCGAACGTGCTGCCCGATCGTCGAGGGCGTGCTCGACGCCGGCTGCCTCATCTCGTCGCTGTCGTCGATCGCGATCTGCGAGGGCGAGACGCCCCAGCCGATCCACGCCGACGACCAGCTCATGCCCATCGCCAAGCCGCACCCGCCGACGGTGTGCAACACGATGTGGGCGATCACCGACTTCACCGAGGCGAACGGCGCGACGCGCATCGTCCCCGGCTCGCACCTCGCCACGGAGTCGCCCGTGTACGGCCAGCACTACGACTCCATCCCCGCCGAGATGCCGCGCGGGTCGGTGCTCGTGTGGCACGGCAGCCTGTGGCACGGCGGGGGCGCCAACACCACGCCCGAGCGGCGCGTCGGCATCGCGATGAACTACTGCGCGGGCTACATCCGCCAGCAGGAGAACCAGCAGCTCGGCATCCCCCGCGAGATCGCGGCGCGGCTTCGAGGAGCGGCTCCAGCGGCTGTGCGGCTACGGCGTCTACAGCGGGCTCATCGGCCACATCGACAAGCAGGACCCGATCGGGCTCCTGCGCGGGGACGGCACGACATCGCTGGTCTGGGACCTCGTCTGACGTGGCCACCGGGCCGATCACCGACGAGGACGAGCGCCTCCACCCCGTGGAGGACCCGTCGCCGCACTGGAGCGACTCGCTCTACTTCAACGCCTGGGACCCCGCCACCGACGCGTTCCTGCTGACGCGCATCGCCGTGCGGGCCAACGCGTCGCGCGTCAGCGCCGGGATGATCGTGTGGGTCGACGGCACCCCGGTCTACGGCTACGGCCGCGACCCCGAGGTGCTCCCGGTCACCGACTGGGACGTCATGACCGTCGACGGCCTCGGCTACCGGATGCTCGAGTCGGGCGGGGCGTGGGCGGTGCAGCTCGCCGACGGCGACGCCAAGGCCCACCTCGAGTGGCACGGCCAGAGCCCGGCCACCCACTACAGCAGCCACCCGCGCGGCCCCCTGCCGCAGGCGGTGGCCTGGGGCCACTACGAGCAGACCTGCCGGGTGCGGGGCGACCTCCACGTCGGCGGGCACCAGATCGCGTTCGACGGCTTCGGCCAGCGCGACCACTCCTGGGGCTTCCGCCACTGGGCCGGGCTCGACCAGTGGCACTGGGTCACCGGGTTCCTCGCCGACGGCCGGGGGTTCAACCTCTTCGAGGTGCACGAGCACGACGGCACCACGACGATCAACGGCTTCCTCCACGGCCCCGAGGGCGACGAGTACGTCGTGGCGTCGTCCCGCGAGCTCGAGCGTTCCGACGACGGCGGCGCCGAGCGCTACCGCGCGCTGCTGGAGCGGGCCGACGGCTCGGCCCTCGAGATCGTCGGCGAGCGGGCCGGCTTCTCGATCCCGGTCCAGCCCGCCGAGGACCAGCCCGTCACGGTCCACGAGACGCCGATGCGCCTGCGGGCCGACGGCGTCGACGGCTACGGCATCTACGAGCACCTCGTCACCGAGACCGCTTGAGCACCGGGCTCGAGTCGCTGGCCGGATGGCCGCGGCCGAGCGCGGCCGGCTGGGTGACCGCGGACGGTCGACGAAGCCTCTGCCGGCGACGGTCGACCGCACCTTTCGGCTGGCGTCGGTCACGAAGCTGCTGTCGACGATGGCGGTGCTCGTGGCGGTCGAGGAGGGCACGGTCGAGCTCGACGAGCCGGCCGGCCCGCCGGGCTCGACCGTCCGCCTCCTGCTCTGCCACGCGTCCGGGCTCCCCTTCGAGGGCAGGACGCCGATCGCCGGCCCGGCACGCGCCGCATCTACGGCAACACCGCCTTCGAGGTGCTCGCCGAGCTCCTCGAGGAGCGCACGGGGATCGCCGCTCGGCGACGTACGTCGCGCGAGGCGGTCCTCGCCCCGCTCGAGATGTCCGGCACGACCTGGGGCCGCTCCCCCGCCCACGGCGCCCGCAGCACGGTGCCCGACCTGCTGCGCCTCGGCGCGCGAGCTGCTCGGCCCCGACCCGGGTGCTCGCGCCGGCGACCGTGGCGGAGGCGACGAGCCGTGCAGCTGCCCGACCTCGGGGCGTGCTGCCCGGCTTCGGCCGGCAGGACCCCAACCCGTGGGGCCTCGGGTTCGAGGTCCACGGCCCCAAGGCGCCCGCACTGGATGCCGCCCTACCGCCTCGCCGCTGGCCTTCGGGCACTTCGGCCAGTCCGGCTCGTTCCTCTGGGTCGACCCCGACGCCGGCGTCGCCTGCTGCGGGCTGTCCGAGGAGCCCTTCGGCGACTGGGCCCGCGCGGCCTGGCCGACGCTGGGCGATGCCGTGCTCGCGCGCCGCGAGCCCCCTAGAAGGCGGCGGCGGCGAGGTCGCGGTTGCGTGGCGGTGACGGCGGGGACGAGGCCGACCGCCTGCGGGCAGCAGCTGCTCGCAGAAGAAGCGGGCGTCGAGCACCTTCGCCTCGTAGAACGCCTTGTCGGCCGGTGACGCGTCGGCCAGGAGCCGCGTGGCGGCCAGGGCCTGCCGGGCCATGACCCAGCCGCCGGTGACGACGCTGAACAGCCGCAGGTACGGCGTGGCGCCGGCCAGCGCGTCGAGCGGCTCGCTAGGCCCGTTGGCGAGCAGCCAGTCGGTGGCCGTGCGCAGCGCCGCGAGCGCCGTCGGCCAGCGCGGCGCGGATCGACGCCAGGTCGTCGCCGGCGGCGTCGAGCTCGGCGATCGTGGCGTCGATGTACGCCGAGGTAGTCGGCGACCGCGCCGCCGGCCCGCATGGGGAGCTTGCGGCCGACGAGGTCCATCGCCTGGATGCCGTTGGTGCCCTCGTAGATCGGGGCGATGCGGGCGTCGCGGTAGTGCTGGGCGACGCCGGTCTCCTCGATGTAGCCCATGCCGCCGAACACCTGGATGGCCAGGCTGGTGAGCTCGACGCCGAGGTCGGTGCCCCACCCCTTCGACACGGGCGTGAGCAGCTCGGCCAGCTCCTGGCAGGCGGCCCGGGTGGCCTCGTCGGGATGGTGCGCGGCGCGGTCGATGGCCGCCGCGTTGGCGTAGATGATCCCGCGGATGGCTGCCGATCGACGCGCGCATCGTGAGCAGCATGCGGCGCACGTCGGGGTGGTCGACGATCGGGCTCTGCTCCCCCGGCGGGCGCGCCGGGAGCGCGGCCCTGCTTGCGCTCCTTGGCGTAGTCCACGGCCATCTGGTACGCCCGCTCGGCGAGCGACAGGCCCTCGAGGCCCACCGACAGGCGGGCGTTGTTCATCATCGTGAACATGTACCGCATGCCGGCGTTCTCCTCGCCGATGAGGTAGCCGACGGCGCCCTCGCCCTGCTCGCCGTAGCTCAGCACGCAGGTGGGGCTGGCCTTGATGCCCATCTTGTGCTCGATGGACACGCAGGTGACGTCGTTGCGCTCGCCGAGCGAGCCGTCGTCGTTCACGAGGAACTTCGGCACGATGAAGCAGCTGATGCCCTTCGTGCCGGGCGGCGCGCGTCGGCGTGCGGGCCAGCACGAGGTGGATGATGTTGTCCGACATGTCGTGCTCGCCGTACGTGATGAAGATCTTCGTGCCGGTGATGCGATAGGTGCCGTCGTCCTGCGGCACGGCCTTCGTGGTGAGCGCGCCGACGTCGGAGCCGGCCTGCGGCTCGGTGAGGTTCATCGTGCCGGTCCACTCGCCCGTGACCATCTTCGGGAGGAAGGTCTCCGCTGTGCTCCTCCGACGCGTGGTGCAGGAGCATGTCGAGCGCGCCCTGGTTGAGCAGCGGGCAGCATCGAGAACGCCATGTTCGCCGAGGTCAGGATCTCCTGGAGGGCGATGCCGACCAGCCACGGGAACCCGCCGCCGCCGTACTCGGGCGGGAACGGCACCGCCCCCCAGCCGGCGTCGACGTAGGCCCGGTAGGCGGCGGCGAAGCCCTCGGGGGTGGTGACCGTGCCGTCGTCGTTGCGGACGCTGCCCTGCAGGTCGCCGACCCGGTTCAGCGGGGCGACGAGGTCCTCCATGAAGCGGGCGTTCTCCTCGAGGACGGCGTAGACGCCGTCGGCGTCGACGTGCTCGTAGCCGGGCAGCGCCGTGATCGACGTCGAGGTCGACGAGGTGCTCGAGGACGAAGCGCATGTCGCGAGCGGGGCGGTGTACTCGGCCATGCGCCCCAGGCGTAGGCACCGGCGTCAGGCTACGGCTTGCGGGACAGGGAGACGGCGAAGTCGCCGGCCGCGTCGGTGAGGAGCCGGTCGAGCTCGAGGCCGGCGCCGGCCAGCTCGCCCTCGATGCGGCCCCGGGTGAACTTGGCGCTGATCTCGGTGTGGAGCAGCTCGCCGTCGGCGAAGCTCGAGGTCGAGGTCGAGGGCGGCGAGGCGGGCCTGCTGGTCGCCCTCGGACCGGAGGTGCATCTCGATCCACTGCTCGTCGGGGTCCCAGCGGGCCACGTGGGCGAACCGCTCCGGCACGAGGTCGCCCGCCGAGCTCGCGGTTGAGGACCCGGAGGACGTTGCGGTTGAACTCGGCGGTGACGCCGGCGCGCGTCGTCGTAGGCCGCGCACCAGCCGGGCCGGGTCCTTCACGAGGTCCGTGCCGAGGAGCAGCCAGTCGCCCGGCTGCAGCTGGTCGGACAGCTCGCCCAGGAACTTGGCCCGCTCCGGCGGCGCCAGGTTGCCGATGGTGCCGCCGAGGAACGCCACGAGCGTGGTGCCCTCCATCGGGCAGCCGGCCCGAGGTGCCGCTCGAAGTCGCCCGACCACGGCGTCGACCCGCACCCCCGGGTACGCGGCCGCCAGCTCGGGCCCGGCGGTCGCGCAGCACGGGCTCGCAGACGTCGAACGGCACGATCCGCTCGAGCGTGCCCGGCCTCGGCGAGCGCCGTCGAGCAGGAGGCGGGTCTTGGTGGACGTGCCCGAGCCGAGCTCGAGGAGCGTGGTGGCGCCGGTGCGCCGGGCGATGGCGGCGGCCTCCCGGGCGAGGATCTCGGTCTCGCGCCGGGTCGGGTAGTACTCCTCGAGCCGGGTGATCTCGTCGAACAGGTCCGAGCCCCGCTCGTCGTAGAACCACTTCGGCGGGAGGTGCTTGCGGGCCGCCGGTGAGCCCGTCGAGCACGTCCCGGCGGAGCGCCTCGGCGAGGTCGTCGGGGCCGAGGTGGACCTCGATGGTGCAGCGATCGGCGAGGGGGGTCGGCGGTCACGGGGGTCCTCCGAGGGAGCGAGGGGAAGGACGCCGCCCTGGTCGCGCGTGGCGAGCACCGCCGAGCCGTCGGGCACCGCGCTCCCAGCTCGGGGTCGTCGTCGAGGGGCTCGGACGCCACGAGCACGCCGCCGGCGGCGAGCCCGCTGTCGCGCAGGGTGAAGAGCGAGTTGCCGCAGGCGGTGGCGGTGATGGTCGCGGCCGTCGCCGAGCAGCAGGTTGAGCTTGCCCGTCGGCCACCGCCAGCACCGAGGCGGTGACGTGGGCGAGCGCCTCGGCCGGGCGACGCCCGGCGTCGAGCTGGTCGAGCACGAGGGCGAACAGCACCTCGGTGTCGGCCGTGCCCTCGATGCCGATGGCCCGCCCCTCGGAGACCGAGCGGCGGAGCTGCTCGCCGACCGGCCCCGGAAGCCGGCGACGAAGCCGTTGAGCGAGAACAGCCACGGCCCCGACGCGAACGGGGCGTTGCCGGTGGCGACGATCGGCGACGGCGGCGTGGCGCTGCGCACCGCCGCCAGCGATCGCGCTCGGCCTGCACCACGTCGGCCACCGAGCGGAACGAGCGGTCGGTCCACATCGGCGAGGCCGTGCGGTAGCGGGCGGGCTCGGGCCGGACGGTCGGGGTCCCACCAGCCCGACGCCCCAGCCGTCGGCGTTCATCGCGCCCTCGCGCTGGTGCGCCGGCTTCCACGACTGGCGCTCGAGCGACTGCGGCGGCTCGTAGAGGAGCGACGCCGAGCGAGCGCGGCGGGCCGAGGTAGGCGAGGTGGCGGCACATCAGCGGGGCCGCCTCGGGCGCTCGAGGTCGCGGGCGCAGCGGAAGCCGCAGAAGATCTGCCGGCGGATCGGGAGGTCCCAGTTCCGGAAGGTGGTGCGGCACGCCTCGGGGTGCGTGGCCCACGAGCCGCCCCGGAGCACCTTGTAGCCGTCGCCGTGGAACACCGCCGAGTACTCGTCGTACGGGAAGGCGCGGAAGCCGGGGTGCGGGCCGAAGTCGGAGGAGGTCCACTCCCACACGTCGCCGACCATCTGGTGGCAGCCCGACCGCGCTCGCCCCCGCCGGGTAGGCGCCCGACCGGGCGCCGGGCCGAGGTGGCGGCCGCCGAGGTTGGCGTGCCCGGCCGTGGGCGGCGCCTCGCCCCACGGCCACAGGCGGCGGCTGCCGCCGGTGGCGGGGTCGAAGGCGGCCGCGTTCTCCCACTCCAGCTCCGTGGGCAGGCGCTTGCCGGCCCAGCGGGCGTAGGCGTCGGCCTCGTACCAGCACACGTGCTGCACCGGCTCGGCCGGCGGGCACGGGCTCGAGCACGCCGAAGCGCGTTCGCCACCACGCGGCGCCGTCGCCGGCGCCAGCACTGCGGGGCGACGAGGCCGGCCTCCTGCCGCCAGGCCCACCCGGCCGGGTCCACCACCGCGGGTCGTCGTAGCCGCCGGCGTCGATGAAGCTGCTCGTACTCGCCGTTGGTGACCGGGGCGACGTCGATGCGGAACGGCGCGACGCATGCGCACGTGGCGGGGCCGCTCGTTGTCGTAGGCCCACGGGTGGTCGCTGCCCGATCGAGACCGCGCCGCCGGGCACCAGCACCTCGCCGACGGCCAGCGCGTGCCGTCGGCCGGCGGCGGGGCCGGGGCGCGGCGCAGGTGGCCCTCGTGCCTCGGGGAGGAGCTGCACGGCGGCCAGCAGCGTCTCGACGTGCTGGTGCTCGTGCTGCACGACCATCGCGTGCACGAACCCGTCGCGGAGCAGCGGCTCGGGCCCGTCGGCGGTCGAGGTCGGCGCCGGCGAGCAGCTCGAGGGCGCGGGCCCGCACCGCGTCGCCGTAGGCGAGCGGCCTCCGCGGGCCCGAGCATCGGGAGCCCGGCGCGGTCCGCGGCGCGGCTGCTTGAACGCGTCGTAGAGGTCGTCGAGCCCGTCGACGCGTCGCGGCGCCCGCCGAGGGCCCGCACCAGCCAGAGGTCCTCGTAGTTCGCGACGTGGGCGACGTCCCACACCAGGGGCGACATGAGCGGGTCGTGCTGGCGGCGCAGCACGGCGTCGTCGTAGGGCTCGACGACGGCGCGGGTGCGGGCCCGGGCCTCCGCGAGGAGCGTCGGCCAGGCCGTCGGCGACATCGCCTCCGGGGTCGAGGATCAGCGCCACCGGGCCACCTCCACCGGCGGGTCGGCGAGGTCCGCGATGCCGGCGCCGCGGCGCAGCCGCTCCTCGAGGTCGTCGGCCGGGCAGCGGCCGCGGGCGGGCCACCGCTCGCCGGCGTCGGCCACGGCCTCGGCGTAGCCCGCCGGCCGCCGGTCCGGTCGAGCACGACCGCGGCGTCGCGCAGCATGGTGACCGCCGCCGCGGCCAGGCCCGGGTGGCCGGGCCCTGCTGCGGCGGCCTCCTCCCAGAGGTGCGCGACGTCGCGCCGTGGCCCGCTCGGCCCGGTCGCCCGCCTCCTCGTCGGTGAGCAGCGGCGACGACCGCGGCCACCGCGGCCTCCGCCAGGCCGGCCGGGCAGCGCGTCGAGCCAGCGCAGCTCCAGCCACCCCCGGGGCCGGACCCGCGGGAAGAGCGTGGTGCAGTGGTAGGTGAGGTCCTGCGAGGTCGGGCCGCCGACCGGCGATGCCCTGCTCGATCCACTCGCCGAAGGTGAGGTCGCCGTCCATCGGCCGGCACCGGTCGTGGTCGTCGTGCAGCAGCATCAGCTTGCGCGTCGAGCACGTACTCGCGGCCAGTCCTCGGCCAGCACGCCCGTCGCGCAGCGCAGAGTGCGTGCGGGTCGGGTCGAGCACGGCTCCACAGCGCCACGCGCGCCGAGCGGTGGTCGCGGATCCGGCGAGCAGGCGAACGCGGCGACGAGCGCGGGCCCGATGTGGTGGGCGAGCTCCCAGCGACGGTCGACCTGGTCCGCGCCCGCCGTTGTCCACGTTGACCTGGATCGACGCCGACCCCGACATCATCCGGCGGCCGGACGGGCCCGCAGCGGTCGAAGTACGCCTCCATGGCGTCGTAGCGCGACTGGCGCAGCGTGCGCACCGGCTCGCGGAACGGGTCGACGCCGGCCCCGAGCATCGCGATGCCCGCCACGCGCCAGGGACTCCCGCACGACGGCGCCGTCGACTCGCGCAGCGCGGCGAGCGCGTCGGTCCACGGCGCGTGGCGGCTGGGTGGCCACCTCCACCTGCCCGCCGGGCTCGATCGTGATGCGGCTGCCGCACGGGCAGCGGCTCGCCCGCCTCGACCGCGCGCAGCACCTCGTCGGGCTGCAGGTGGCGCTCCGGGTCGACCAGGCAGTAGGTGTGCCACTCCTGCTCGATCCCGACGCGCAACGGCCCCGACGACGGCGCGGTGTCGGTGACCTGGAGGTGGTCGACGACGTCGTGCCGGGTCAGGGCCGCGGCGGAGCGGGTGTCCGACACGGCCCTACCGATGCCCGAAGTGGGCCGCGACCCAGACCAGGTTGCGGACCGGTGCGGTCCACACGGTTCGATCGAGCTCGGCCATGGCGTGCTCCCTCGTGGTGGTGACGGTGCCGCTCTCGGCACCGGGATGAGCGTACGGGTGGTCCCGGCGGATGCGGCGCGCGGGGTCATGATCGTGCTCTCCCGACCGACGGACGCGAGGACGGCGAGGATCTCGTCGCCGTAGGTCTCGAGCTTGGCCGGGCCGATGCCCGGGCAGGCCCGCAGCTCGGCGAGGTCGGCCGGGCCGCGGTCGGCGATGCCCTCGAGGTGCTTGTCGCTGAGGACGACGTAGGCGGGCACCGGTCGGCCTTGGCCCGCTCGTGCGCCAGGCCCGCAAGCGCGGCCGCGGCCTCGGCGGCCAGGGGCGAGGGCGGCGGCGGCCAGGGTGCGGGGCGAGCCGTCGACGTGCACGCGCTCGCCGAAGCGCACGGCGAACGATCCGCCCCCGTCGAGGGCGAGGCGCACGCCGGTGGCGCCGATCTCTGCCACGACGCCCTCGTAGCCGCCGAGCACGGAGAGGCGCAGCCCGACCTCGGCCGGGCACGGCGGGGCGCTCGTCCGGCGGTCGTGGCGCGGCGGGGTGGTGGTGCCGCGGTCGTGGGGGCCGGCGGCACCACCTCGTGGGAGGCCGTGCCGGCCAGCTCGGCGAGGCAGCGCGACGGGCGGGCCGCGTCGCCGAGCACCAGCACGCGGTGGCGCCCGCGGGTGATGCCGACGTGCAGGACACGGCGCTCCTCCTCGACGTCCTCGGCCAGGCGGTGGGGCACGATCCCGTCGCTGACGCCGAACACGACCACGCGGTCCCACTCGAGGCCCTTCACCCGGTGGATCGTGGACAGGGTGACGCCGCCGTCGGCCCGCTCCCGGTGGAAGGTGCCGCGCAGCCAGGCCTCGAACGAGCTCGCGTCGGGATGGAGGTCGGCGACCTGCAGGAGCGCCTCGAGGTCGTCGAGGTGGGACGCGGCCGCCGCACCGCTGCTGTCGAGCAGGGTCATGGCGGAGCCGAGCCCGATGTCGTCGCGCACCGAGGTGAGCAGCTCGCGGGCGGTGGCACCCTTGCTGGCGTAGGTGGCGAGCCGGTCGAGGTCGATGGCGAGGTCGTCGAGCTTGGCCGCAACCTTGACGTCGTCGATGCGGGCGGCGGCGCGGCGCACGTCGGCCACGGAGCGGCAGCGGTCGAGGAACTTGGTGGCCCACTGCGGCAGCCCGCGGCTCGGACGCCGGTGCACCTCCGACAGGTCCCGACCGTCGACGTGGTCGGGGTCCACCGCGATCCGCAGGTACGCGAGCGCGGCGCGCACCCCGAGGCGGGTCAGGACGCCTTCGTCGAGGATCGAGTCGACCGGCACGCCGGCCTCGGCCAGCGCCACGTGCGGCGCGAGCAGCAGCGACTGCACCCGCGCGAGCACGGCCACGTCCTCCGCCGTCACGTCGGGCTCCGCCAGCCAGCCGCGGACGGCCTCGACGGCGGCCGCCGCGCCAGCGTCGGAGGCGTGCGTGCGCACCTCGAGGGCCTCCGGGTCCGCGAGCCGCGTCGGGCCCCGGTCGGATCTCCTTCGGGACGCGCCGCTCGTTGTACGACAGCAGCGCCGCGGCGGCGCCGGTGACCGCCGCCGGGCAGCGGTAGTTGACCTCGAGGGCGTGGTGGCCGGCCCCGGGGAAGAAGCGGTCGTAGTCGATGAGGAACCGCGGGTCCGCGCCCGCATGACCGTAGATGCATTGATCATCGTCCCCAACGGCGAACACGTCGAAGGCGGGGGCCGCGACGAGGCGGACGAGCAGCACGTGCGCGGGGGTGAGGTCCTGGAGCTCGTCGACCAGCACATGGCGGTGGTCGGCCTGCACCGTGCGGCGCAGCGCGCCATCGCGGAGCAGCGCCTCCAGCGCGCCGAACACCTGCTCGTCGAAGTCGATGGCCCCACGGCGCTGGAGCTCGGCGCGGTAGCGCGGGTACGCCGCGGCCAGGCCGGGCACGTCGTCGAGCGACGCCTCGACCGCGGCCGGATCCCGGAGCCCCAGGCGGATCAGCGAGAGGCCGTCGAGGTACGGCGCGATCGGGTCGGTGTTCACGCGGCGGCGCTGCGGCGGCACGAGGCCCTCGACGATCGAGCGCACCTGGCGCTCGTCGAGCAGCTCCGGCCGGCGCCCCAGCGCGTGGCTGAGGAGGCCGTACCCCCACGCGTTCAGCGTCTGGATGCGCGCGCCGAGACCGGGCAGCCGCGAGGCCATCTCCTCCTGCGCCTTCTTGTTGTAGGCGAGGGCGAGCACGGCCTCGCGCTCGTAGCCGCGATCGGCCAGGAGGTGGCGAAGCCGTTCGGTGAGCACGCGGGTCTTGCCGGAGCCGGCCGGCGCCACGATGCGGGCCGCGCCCGCGCCGTGGCCGACCGACGCCAGCTGATCGGGCGCCAGGCGGGCCTTCGGCTCCTTCGGCTTCGGTTGCGGGACGAGCAGGCCGACCTCGATCGTCTCCCGGTGCACCACCTCGATCCCCTTGAGGGGCGCGGCGAGCGGGGCGCGGGGCCACCGTCGACCCACGCGGTGCGCCCATCGGGCAGCACCACGTCGCCGGGTTCCTCGGGCCCCGCCTCCGTCGCGCCGAGCCGGACGGCCTTGCGGCCCCACCACCAGATGGGCGGCCCCGGCAGGAGCGCGTCGTAGCTGTTGGCCCAGACCAGGAAGTGGAGCCGGTCCGCCCACGGCTCGAAGTCGGCCCCGAGGCGCCACGGCTCCTCGTGGTGATCGACGGGGATCCGGAACCGGATCGGGTCGACCTGCAGCTCGATGACGATCGGCTCGCGCTCGCTCCAGGCGGCGTGCAGCCGGGTGACGACGGCCGCCGGCTCCTCGAGCACCCCGTCGTCCACGACCACCCGCTCGGCGTCCTGCCAGGGGCCCGGCGCGGGCGCGCCAGCACCCACGAGCACGGAGCGACCGAGCAGCGGAGGTCCGGGGGCGGCCACCGAGGTCACCCTAGGCAGCGGGTGTGACGCCACCTGGGCACCCTCGCGGGGGATCCCTGACACCGGGTGGCACCCACGCCCCGATCGGTAGCCTGCCGCCCGATGGGCACGCTCCACACGACCGTCGAGATCGACTCGCTGCTCGGCGACGCCGGTGCGGCCGCGATGGTGGAGCTGTGCGAGCGGTTCGGCCGCTACGGCATGTACAGCCAGGAGCACGTCGACAGCCCGATCGGCGTCGGCCTCCCCCAGCGGTACGACGCTCTGCGCAACTTCCTCCGCAGCGGCGGGCGCACGGGCAACCCCGACGGCGAGGACCTGCGCACGCTCGGGGCGCGCACCAACTACTTCCGTGAGGAGTACGCCTACGGGCTCGAGCCGCGCATCTCCGGCATCGAGCCGTTCCTCCACCACGACGCGTTCGTCGACGCGGCGCGGGCGATCTTCCCGGATCGGCCCGTGGTCGAGCCGGCCATCGCGTTCGCGAACCTCATGGTCCCGGGCCAGGAGCTCGCGGTCCACACCGACGTGCCCGAGTTCCGCGGCTGCAACCGCAAGGTGATGCCGCAGTGGCTGCTGGTGGCCATGCACCACAGCGGCCTGTTCGAGCGGTGGCGCATGCCGATCGCCACGGGCGTGTCGTGGTTCCACGACTGCGACGGCGGCGAGTTCGCCTACTGGCCCGACGGCGCGGACGGGCTCGCCGCACAGCACGAGGTGCGCTACGACACGGCCGTCGTGCTCGACGCGGACAGCGTGTTCCACGGCGTGGACCGCATCGCGTCGTCGCTCCCGGAGATGGCGCCGCTGCGCCCGGGCATGGGGCTCGAGCCGGTCGGCGACGGCCGCTGGGTGGTCCGCGACGGCGACGAGGTGGCGGCCGACCACCACTGGGACGAGCTCCGCTTCTCCGTCTCGTGGAAGGCCTACTGCTTCACCGACGAGCAGGAGCAGGCGACGTGGCGAACCGGCGCCGACGACCTCACCCTCGAGCGCGTGCTCGAGGTGCTGGTCGCCGACCTGCGCGAGCGGGAGGTCCTCGTCGGCCCCGTGCCCGAGGACCCCGAGCTGTCGCTCCTGCTCATCGACCACCACATCCGCTTCCCCGCGATGCGGTCCTAGCCTGAGCGCATGTTCGGACGCGAGAAGGCCCGCATGGTCACGGCCGACGAGGCGCTCCCCGGCCGCGCCACCCCGATGCCCGTCCCGACCACCCACCACGTGCTGGGCACGCCGCTGGAGCCGCCGTTCCCGGACGCCACGCGGACCGCGGTGTTCGGCATGGGGTGCTTCTGGGGCGCCGAGCGCCTGTTCTGGGAGCTGGGCGACGGCATCGTCACCACGGCCGTCGGCTACGCCGGCGGGCACACCCCCAACCCGACCTACGAGGAGGTCTGCAGCGGTCGAACCGGGCACACCGAGGTCGTCCTCGTCGCGTACGACCCCGCCAAGGTGTCCTACGAGCAGCTGCTGAGCACGTTCTGGGAGGGCCACGACCCGACGCAGGGGATGCGCCAGGGCAACGACGTCGGCACGCAGTACCGATCCGCGCTGTACGTCGACGGGCCCGACCAGCGCGCCGCCGCGGAGGCCAGCCGCACGATGTTCCAGGAGCGGCTCGAGGCGGCGGGCTTCGGCGAGGTCACGACCGAGGTGCGCGACGCGGCGGACGCGCCGTTCTTCTACGCCGAGGACTACCACCAGCAGTACCTGTCGAAGAACCCGATGGGCTACTGCGGCCTCGGCGGCACCGGAGTCAGCTGCCCCGTCGGCCTGCAGACCTGATGCAGTCGTTCACCCACGAGGGGTTGCCCGGCCGGGTCGTGTTCGGCGCCGGAGCGGTCGACCGCGTCGCGGCCGAGCTGGACGGCCCCCTGGGAGGCAGGGCGCTGATCATCGCCGGCGGGTCGGCCACCCCGGTCGGGGACCGCATCGCGGCCCAGCTCCCCGACCGCGTCGCGGGGCGCCTCGGCAAGGTCGCGCAGCACGTCCCCCAGGAGCTGGCCGACGAGGGCCGCCTCTTCGCGGCCGATTGTGCCGCCGAGGTGATCATCTCGGTCGGAGGCGGGTCGGCCATCGGCCTGGGGAAGGCCATCGCGGTCGACCGGGGCCTGCCGCTGGTGTGCGTTCCCACCACGTACTCCGGCTCGGAGATGACCCCCTTCTACGGCCTCACCGGACAGCACAAGCTCACGGCCCGTGACCTCGGGGCCTTGCCCTGCCTGGTCATCTACGACCCGGAGCTGACCACCGCCCTTCCCGCCGCCGTCACCGCGTCCAGCGGCCTCAACGCCATGGCCCACTGCGTCGAGGCCTTCTACGCGCCAGGCGCCAGCCCGGTGGTCGCCCTCATCGCGGAGGAGGGCATCCGGGCGCTGGCGCGCTCCCTCCCGACGTGCGTGACCGCGCCCGCCGACGCAGGCGCGCGCGGCGACGCGCTGTACGGGGCGTACTTGGCCGGCGCCGCGCTGGCCGTGAGCGGCACCGCCCTGCAGCACAAGCTGGCCCACGCGCTCGGGGGCACCTACGGGCTCAACCACGCCGACACCCACACCGTGCTGCTCCCCCACGTCACCGCCTTCAACGCCCCGGCCGCGCCCGAGGGCATGGCGCGGGTGGCTGCTGCCCTGGGCGGGCGGGCCGACGCGTCGGCCGCCGGGGGCCTCGTCCACGACCTCGCGGTCACGATCGGCGCGCCCACGTCCCTCGAGGAGATCGGCATGCCCGAGGACGGCTTGCGCGAGACAGCCGAGCGGGCGGCCGCGGAGGTGGGGACCACGAACCCCCGCCCCGTAGACGCCGAGGCCGTCTTCGCTCTCCTGCGCGACGCCTGGTCGGGCCGCCGTCCGTAAACTATAGTCACACGTAGTGCCACTTTCTCTCGAGGGGGGACCCACATGGACGCGCTGCGCACGCCCGATGACCGCTTCACCGATCTGCCCGGCTTCCCGTTCGGGCCGCACTACGCGGAGATCCCCGACGGCGAGGGCGGGACGCTGCGGGTGCACCACGTCGACGAGGGCGACCCCGGTGCGCCGGTGGTGCTGCTCCTCCACGGCGAGCCCTCGTGGAGCTACCTCTACCGGCACATGATCCCGCGGCTGGTCGACGCCGGGCTGCGGGCGGTGGCGCCCGACCTCGTGGGGTTCGGCCGCTCCGACAAGCCGGCCAAGCGCACGGACTACACCTACGCACGCCACGTGGAGTGGCTGCGCAGCCACGTCTTCGGTGCGCTCGAGCTCCGCGACATCACGCTGGTGTGCCAGGACTGGGGCGGCCTGCTCGGCCTCCGCCTGGTGACGGCCGAGCCGGAGCGCTTCGCGGCCGTCGTGGCCGCCAACACGTTCCTGCCCACCGGCGACGGCAAGCCGGGCGACGCCTTCCTCGCCTGGCAGGCGTTCTCCCAGACGACGCCGGACTTCCCGGTCGGCCGCATCGTCAACGGCGGCTGCACCACGGACCTGCCCGAGGACGTGATCGCCGCCTACGACGCCCCGTTCCCCGACGAGACCTACAAGGAGGGGGCGCGCCAGTTCCCCACCCTGGTCCCGACCTCCCCCGAGGACCCGGAGGCGCCCGCCAACCGGGCCGCCTGGGAGGTGCTGGCGGCGTTCGAACGCCCCTTCCTCTGCGCCTTCAGCGACGAGGACAAGATCACCGCCGGGAACGAGCGGCACCTCATCTCCCGGATCGCCGGCGCCAAGGACCAGCCCCACACGACGATCACCGGCGGCGGCCACTTCCTCCAGGAGGACCGGGGCCCCGAGCTGGCGCAGGTCGTGATCGACCTGGTCAAAGGGGTGGATCCCGCCCACTAGGGGTAGCCTCCCGGCCGCAACCCGCGCGCGACCGCCCACCAATTCCGCGCGCGTCCAGGGGAGATCTTCATGCGTGCACTTCGCCGTGCCCTCGGCCTCGCCGGGCTGTCCGTCCTCACCGTCACCGGGTTCCTGGCGCTGTCCCAGCTGGAGGCCTCGGCCGCCAACACCTGGTTCGTCGGCGGCCCGGCCGCCGTCAACGACGCGTCGTGCGGCGGGTCCGGCACCCAGGCCCACCCCAACACCAACCACCCGTGCGCCACGCTCCAGTTCCTGCTGAACAAGGCCAGCACGATGGACGCGGACACCATCAACATCCGGGCGGGGAACATCAGCGGCGCCGCGTCGGTGATCAACGTCACCAAGGGCGTGATCATCCAGCACGACCCGGCCTCGGTGGGCGCGACCAACTTCCTCGGCGGCTTCGTGAACGCCTTCTTCACGATCAACGCACCCGGCAAGACGGTCGACCTCAAGAACCTCGTCTTGTTCCAAGGGCTCACGACCGCCGCCGGCTCCGGCGGTGGGGCCGTCAACATCGTCGCCGGCACGGTCAACGCGACCGACATGAACTTCACCCAGAACTTCGCCAGCTTCGCGGGGGGCGCGGTCTACGTCGCGCCGAACACCACCTTCAACGCCACGGGCGGCCTCTTCAGCGGCAACATCGCCGGCTTCAACACGGTCGCCGGCTCGGGCGGCAACGGCGGCGCCGTCTTCGTCGCCGGCGCGAACGGGCCCACCGTGGGCGGCAAGGCCAACCTCACCAACGTCACCTTCACGAGCAACCTGGCGGACGGCCAAGCCATCCTGAACGCGGGCAACGGCGGGGCGATCTACAACGCCGGCACGACGGTCGTCAACGGCTCCACGTTCAACACGCAGAACCGGGTCACGGCCGGCACGAACTCCTCGAACGTGCGCACGGCGCTCGGCGGCGTGATCTTCAACGGTCCGTTCGACGCGGACGACGTGCCGTCGCTCACCCTCGGTCCGGCGGTCACCCCGGCACTGAACACCACCTTCACCACGACGATGGGCGTGAACAACTCGGCGGCGCAGGGCGGCGCGATCTACAACGCCGGCAACCTGACCGGCGCCTCCGGCGCCGTGCCCGGGATCCTCTCGGCCACGAACGTCTCGATCACCGGCTTCCGGGCCAACCAGGGCGGCGCGATCAAGGTCGGCGGCGGCACGGCGACCCTCACGGGCAGCACGCTGGCCACGAACACGGCCGTCGGAAACGGCGGCGCGTCCTACGTCTCCGCCGGAGGGGTGCTCAACATCGCCGGCGGGTCCGTCACCGGCAACACCGGCGTCGACGGCGGCGCGGCGTACGTGGAGGGGAGCGTGGTGGCCGCCGGCGCCGAGGGCTCGCTGAAGGTGAGCGGCACGACGACCTTCGGCGGCAACCGGGCGACCGGAACTGCCACGGCGCACACCGGCAACGGCGGCGCGATCTACAACTCCGGGTCGACCACCGTCGACGGTGCCACGTTCACGAACAACGCGGCCATCCAGGGCACGAACAACGCGGTCAACCCGCAGCGCCGCGGCTACGGCGGCTCGGTGTTCAACGGCCCGACGGACACCTTCGACGCGCCCGATGCGCTCATCGACAACTCGACGTTCAGCGGAACGGTCGGCACGCCCAACCTGCTCAGCAAGCACGCCACCGTCGGTGGGGCGATCGCCAACACGAACGCGATCGTCAGTCCCGCCCCGTCGGGCTCGACGCCCGGTGTGCTCACGACGCACAGCACCAACATCAGCGGCGCCACCTCGTTCCTGGGCGGCGCGCTCTTCAACACCGGCACCGCGACCCTGAACGACGGCACGATCAGCGGCAGCAGCTCCGCTCCGCTCATCAACCTCGCCGGCCTCGGCAACGGCGGCGGCGTCTACAACGCGGGCATCGCGACGCTCGACGGGACGACGGTGAGCACCAACACCGCGACGGCCGACGGCGGGGCCGGGACCGGCCAGGGCGGCGGCATCTGGAGCAGCGGCTCGCTGACCCTCGACGGAGCGACCGTGAAGGACAACACGGCCACCGCGTCGACCGGTACCGACGGCGGGCTCGGCGGCGGCGTCTACGCCACCGGCACCCTCCTGGACATCACGGACTCGACCATCGACAACAACACCGCGACCGGCTCCGCCACGACCGGGTCCGGCGGCGGCGGCGGCATCTACACCTCGACCGCGGCCACCAACATCTCCGGCACCACCATCAAGAACAACGACGCGACCACCCCGTCGGCCGCGTCGACGACCGGCGTGACCGGGTTCGGCGGTGGCCTCTACGGGGCGACCGTGCTGACGATGGACGGTGACTCGCACGTCACCGGCAACACGGCCGCCGGCAGCGCGGGCGCCCTCACGGGCCTCGGCGCCGGCGTGTTCCAGGCCTTCGGCTCGGCGGCCATCAGCGACACCGACTTCCAGGGCAACACGGTGAGCGGCACGTCGTCCTCGAGCGCGATCGGCGGCGGCTACTACAACTTCGGCGGCTCCACCTCGTTCGACAGCGCCAGCTTCGGTGACGTCACGCCCAACACGGCCACCATCGGCGGTGCCCTCGCAGCATCGGCGCCCGCCAGCGGGTCGACCGATCTCACGGACGTCACCATCGACGGCAACACCGCCGTCGGGGGCGGCGGTGTCTACAACACCGGTCCGATGACCATCACGGGCGGCGCGATCACCGACAACTCGGCGTCCTCGGCCGGCGGCATCTTCAACAACACCGGCTCTATCGTCGCGAGCGACCTCGCCCTCGACGGCAACACCGCCACCGGCGCGACGGCCGGCACGGGCATCGGCGGCGGCCTCTACAACACCGGCACGGTCGCGCTCACGGACGGGTCGGTGAGCGACGGATCGGCCGTCGTTGGCGGCGGCATCGCCAACCTCGCAGGCACCGTCTCGCTCGACGGCACCTCGGTTGCGGGCAACGACGCCGTCTCCGCGGGCGGCATCTACAACGTCGCGACGCTCAACACCGAGGACGCGGCGATCATCGGCAACACGGCCACCGCGGTGGAGGCTCCCGGCACCGGTCTCGGCGGCGGTCTGTCCAACGGCGGCACCGCCTCCCTGCAGGGGGGCGAGCTGTCCGGGAACACCGCGACCGGCTCAGGCACGATCATCACCGGCCTCGGTGGCGGCGCGTTCAACGGTGGTGCCACCGCGCGGCTCGAGCTCGACGGCGTCACCGTCGACGGCAACACGGCGACGGGCAGCACGAGCGTCCAGCAGACCGGCTGGGGCGGCGGCATCTACACCGGCGCGAACGGCGCCAGCGACGATGCCGAGCTCGTGGTCGAGCGGAGCACCCTCAGCGGCAACAGCGCGATCATCGGGGCCGCGATCATGAGCTTCGCTCCGGGCGCGACCGGGACCAGCCACGCGCGGATCTCCCTGTCGACGCTGAGCGGCAACACGCCGACGTTGGGCGGTGGCGGCAGCTACTGGGGTTCGACCCACGCCGCGCTCTCCGTCATCGAGAGCACGATCGCGTCCAACGCGTCAGGGCTCGTGCAGAACGGTGACGCCACGGCCAACGTGAGCGGCTCGATCGTCTTCGGCAATGGCGGGGCCGGCTGCGCAAACAGCAACACGGCCACCGTGACGGACGGCGGCCACAACCTCGCCGGCACCGGCGACACGAGCTGCTTCCCGGCCGGCAACGGCAACGTCTTCGGCAACCCCCAGCTCGGCTCGCTCGGCGCGAACGGCGGGCCGACCGAGACCATGCTCCCGTCCACCACGAGCCCCGCCCTGGACCAGATCCCATCGCCCACCGCGACGGGCGTCTCGGACGCCGTGGACGCGAGCGCCATCTCCATCTGCACCGGCGCGGACGATCAGCGGGGCGACCCCCGTCCCTCCGGTGCGCGATGCGACATCGGGTCCGTGGAAGTCGCGCAGACCGCACCGGTGATCAGCGGGCCCGCGTCGGGCACGTTCGTCGTCGGCTCGCCGGGCGACCTGGCGGAGTACATGGCGACGGGCAACCCCGTCCCCACCTTCAGCAGCCTCGACCTCCCGAACGGGCTGGGCGTCGCGAGCACCGGGTCCGGGAAGGCGAAGATCACCGGAACGCCCCAGGCCGGCACCGCGGGGGTCCACACCGTCCACATCACGGCCACCAACGAGGCCGGGTCCGACACGATGGACGTCCAGCTCACCATCAACCAGGCGCCGAGCATCTCGGGACCCACCACGATCCACATGGTCGAGGGTCTGTCTGGCGGCGCGGCATACACGTCGGCCGGTTTTCCGCTCCCCGCGATGACCCCATCGGGCACGTTCCCGACGGGCGTGGCCTTCACGCCGAGCGGTGACGGCAGCGGCGGCACCATCGGTGGGACACCCGGGCCCGGCACCGCCGGACCGACAGGGACCATCTACATGGTGAACCTCACGGCCGCGAACGGCATCCCGCCGGACGCGGTCAAGACGGTCTTCATCGAGGTCGTGCCGCTGCTGTTCATCTCCACGACCTCACTGCCCCCCGGGGCGGTCGGCGTGCCCTACAACCAGCCCGTCGAGGCCATCGGCGGCACCCAGCCGTACACGTTCAGCCTGCTCAGCGGCTCCCTGCCTCCCGGGCTGACCCTCGCGTCGAACGGCACGATCAGCGGCACGCCCACCGGACCGAACGGGACCTCGAGCTTCACGGTCCAGGCCGTCGACAGCACCTCGCCGACCCAGCAGTCGGACACCCAGGCCCTGTCGATCACGATCGACCGCGGCCCGACGACGCTCACCGTGGGCAAGGTGATCATCACCACGGGCCCGCTGGGCGTGAACATCGGGTCGGTCAACGCCACCTTGAAGGGCGGGGTCCCCGGGGTGGGCATCCCGGGCCAGACGATCGTCTACAAGGTGGGCGCCACGACGGTGTGCACCGGCGTCACGAACGCGAGCGGCTTCAACAGCTGCTCGATGGCGGTCGACAAGACCATCCTCGTGATCCTCAACGGCGGCGTCACCGCCACCTACGCGGGCAACGCGTTCTGGCTGCCCGCGAGCGGGAGCAACACGCTCCTCTAGCCGTCGACCGGGGCCGCTCCCGCTAGGGGGCGGTCCCGAACGGCACGGCGATGATCGAGATGGAGCCCTTGGAGACGTGGGCCACGATCAGCAGGTGGCTGGTGCCCGCCTGCTTCTGCGGACCCGGGTCCCAGCGGATCTCGCCGTCCACGGCATCGGAGGCCGGGATGCGAGTGCTCACCTCGAGGTCGAGGCCGAGGTAGTACTCGCCGTCGGGGGCGGCGGCGACGCGGACGATCCCGTCGCGCGGGAGGTCCTCCAGGCCCGCCGGCCCGGGGTTGGGGGAGATGATCTCGATCCGGCCGCCCGTGTCCGGGTCGAACGCGGCCGGCTCGACCTGCCACCCGTCCTCGCCCTGGACCACCGGCACCGCGTCGTGCGTGGTCGTGCCGGCGCGCTCGACGACGAGGCCCACGACCCGATCGCGGTCGACCGAGCCGAGCTCGATGAGGTCGATGCGGCGGCCCTTGGCGGTGGCCCAGCCGGACCACTGCTCCTCGGCACCGCTCACGACGTCGTCGGGCGCGACGCCCAGCGCCTCGTAGTAGGCGAGCGTCCGCGGCCCGGTCAGCGCGAGCGCCGTCTCGGTGTCGCCCTCGTCCACGGCCTTGGCCCACGCCAGGAACGCGCCCTGCGGCGTGGTGGGGGTGGCCCGCACCGACGTCGGCGCGGGTCCCGTCGACCCGCCGAACTCGGCGACGGTGGTGCTGGCCGGTGCCGTGAGCGCGGACGGCTCGTCGGAGGCGGCGTCCTCGCCCGCGACGAACGGCCGGGCGGCGCCGTCGTCGTCGGGCAGGTCGCCTTCCGGATCGCGATCGTCGGCGCGGGCATCGGGTGTGGTGGTCCCGTCGTCGGGACCCGGCTGCGTGCCACCCTCCACCTCGGACGCCACCCGCACGTCCTCCGGATCGTCCGCGGTGAGGCGCACGGCGAGCACCGCGAGCAGGACGGCTGCCGCGGCGCCGAGCACCACGAGGCTGCGCCGGCGCTCGGCGAGGCGCACCGGCCGCGCCAGCGGCGCGACGGGTGCGAGCTCGAGCGTCGCCGGGTCCCCGGCCGACTGCCCGACGGGGACGCCGGCGGCGGGCACCGCATCGGCGACCAGGCGGGCGTCGAGCCGGTCCCAGAACCCGGGCTCGTAGTCGGGGACGGCGATGCCCTCCAGGGCGCGCGCCACCTCGGCGTCGCGGACGGGCTCGTCGCCGGTCACCGGTCGTCCTCCGCGAGCACGCGGCGCATCTCCGCCCGGGCCCGCGACAGCCGCGACGCGACCGTGCCGGGGGCCACGCCCATGATCTCGGCCGCCGTCACGTTGTCGAACCCCTCGCCGTCGACCAGCAGCACCGTGGCCCGCTGGTCCTCCGGCAGCGCCGCGAGCGCTCGCTGGGCCCGCTCGGCCGCGTGCACGGCCCGCTCGGGGCCGGCCTGCCCGCTCGGCGCGTCCCAGAGGAGGTCGTGGACGTCGACGGGGAGCGGCCGGCGGCCGACGCGCCGGAGCTCGTCGATGCAGGCGTTGTAGACGATGCGGTAGAGCCAGCTCCGGAGCTCGGCGTCGCGCCGGAACCGTGGCAGGTTGCGGAACACCCGGACGTAGGCCTCCTGCATGGCGTCCTCCATGCGGTGCCGGTCGCCGAGCAGCTTGTACGCGAGCCCGCGGAGCCGGTCGTCGTGGCGCCGCACCAGCTCGGCGAAGGCGCGCTCGTCCCCCGCCTGTGCGAGGTCGACCAGGTCGCCGTCGGAGATCGGTGGGGCTCCCGCACCTGGCATCACCGCACCCGGACGGGGGTGCCTACCTCGACTTCGCCCGATGCCCACAGCAGGTCCAGGGTCGGGTTGGAGACGCGTGCGCAGCCGTGCGAGGCAGGGTACCCAGGGATAGAGAGGGCACCGCCCGCCGCGAGGGCGGGCACCACGGCACCGAGGCTCCTGGGGGGTCGCACGGGTGTTGGACGCCCGTGCGACGGGGACCGTTCCGAGAAAATGGAGCGCCGGCACTAGGTTTGCCGTCCGACGGGGGCCGCGGCCATCGAGGAGACGGGAGACCGTGGGCGCCATCGCTCCGGGCTGGTACGAGGACGACGAGGACGAACGACTCGCCCGCTGGTGGGATGGCGCTGCGTGGACGCGCCACACCGTGGTCATCGCCGACCAGGTCACCGGCGAGGAGCCCCCGCCCCCCACCGGCGCCTGGACGCGGTTCCCCGTGCCCACCCCGCCCCCGGACGAGGGCGCGTGGGCGGAGGAGGACGAGTGGGCGGACGACGACCTCCCCTACCTCGATCCGCACGAGGACGAGGCGATCCGCCCGATCGAGCCGCCGGCCGCCTGGCCGCCGGTCCGCGAGCAGGACGACTGGGACACCTACGGCACCTTCGGGCTGCCGCGGTTCCAGCGTCCGCGTGACGAGCAGACCGCCGACCGGACCCGGCGGGCCGGCGCTCCCGGCAGCCTGGCCGACCGGGTGCGCGACCTGCCGACCTGGGCGCGCGTGGCGGCACCGGTGCTGGCGGTGCTGATCGCGGTCGGTGCGGTGGCGTCGGCCGGCGCGCTGCGGTCCGACGACAGCGTCGACGGCGGGAACATCACCGACATCACCGAGCCCGACCCCGTGCGCCTGCGCGACGCGGCCGACCTGGCGCTGGCCGCCGCGGGCGTCGAGTGGTTCACCACCCAGGGCTTCCTCGCGTCGATCCCGCCGACGTGCGCGGCCGCGGCGGAGCGCGACCCGCAGCGGGTGGCCGACCGGGTCCTGCTGCTCGGCTACGACGACGCGACCGTGGGCCACCTGGTCGACGGGCTCGAGGCCGGTGTGCGCTCGTACTGCCCGCAGGACGTCGAGGGGTACCCCACCTTCTTCGACGAGGTCTACCTCGCCACCGGCGCGGATCCCGCCGCCACCTCGACCACCACCACCGTGTTCGCGCCGCTCGCGGCGGCGCAGGAGCCGGATCCGGCCGCCTCGAGCACCAGCACCACGAAGCGGACGAACACGACGGCCCGCCCCGCCGCGCCCGGTCCCACCCAGCCGGCCCCCACCGCGCCCCCGGACACCACGCCCCCGACGGAGCCCCCGACCACGACCAGCACCAGCTGCCCGGAGCCCTGCTTCAGCGAGCTGACCCAGCCGTAGCCGGGCCGCCCGCACCGATCAGCGGACGGCGGTGACGCGCAGGTCGTCGAAGCGGGCGGTGCCGCGGGTCCCGCCCAGGCGGGGTCCGGCCGCCATCGCCACGCGCCCGGCGGGGAGGGGATCGTCGTCGATCACGCTGGCCACCTCCTTGCCGTCGAGGTACATGGCCAGCTCGGTCCCGTCGGGCCCGTCGAGACAGTCGAGGCGGAGCCGGTGCTCCGACACCTCGTCGAGGCCCTCGACCTCGGTGTCCTTGGTCGACTCGGCCAGCGGGTGCGTCCGGCCGTCGAAGCGGGTGAGCTGCCAGGACCCGTCCAGGTCGAAGACCGCGGAGTAGTAGGCGGGGGCGGAGGGCTGGAGCCGGCACATGAGGCCCATCTCGACCTCGTCCTTCTCGTAGACCTTCTCCACGTCGACCTCGACGCTCACGTCGCCGAGCTCGACCAGCTCCTGCTGGAAGGCGGGCCCGGCCAGGTTGGTGTCGGACACCTTGAGGCTGCCGGGGCCGACCGCCTCCACCACGTACTTGCCCCCGCCGTAGGCCACGGTGCCGGTCCCGCTCCACCCGACGGCGAAGCCCGAGGCCGCGTCCTCGAAGTCGTCCTCCAACACGACCTCGCCCTGCAGCCGGGGCGCGGACGCCGGGCCGTCGTCGCCGCACGCCGCGAGCGCCACGGCGAGCAGGAGCGCCGCCGCGCCCCATCGCCTCCGTGCCATCCGACCTCCGATGCCCACCGGCAGCCCTGTCGGCGACCGTTCTACCCGACGGGGCGCCGGCCCTCGACACCGCGCGGGGCCCTCCATAGAGTGCGGCCGATGAGCACGAGGCCCACGGCCGGGCCGCGACGGGCGGCGGCGGTGCTGGTGGGGACCTCGCTCGTGGCGATCACCCTCGCGTCGCGGTTCCGCACCGACCTGCAGCTCCAGAACCGGCTGGAGGGCCCGCCCGGGGCGATCCTGCTGACTGGCCTGCTGCTCCTCGCGGGTGGGGCGATGGCCTTCCTCCTCCGCGAGCCCGAGGTCAAGGGCTACCCCACCGCCGGTGTGGACCGCGGCGGGCGTCAGCGCGCTCGTGCTGGTGCCGGCACACCACCTGGAGTGGTTGCGCGGCATCGCGTTCGAGCCCGCGGTCTGGCTCCAGGTCCTCGTGTACGGGTTGGCGATGCTCGGGTGGTGCGCGCTCGCGCTCGGTGGCTACCTGCTGGTGTCACTGCGGTCGCGGACGGTGGCGCTCGTCCTCTACGGCGTGTTCGTGGCCGGGTTCACGGTGGGCGGGGTCGCCGCCGTCAACGGGTTCGAGGACGACGGCACCTACGTGCTCGACAACGGGTACTCGGTCGCGTGGGACGCCCTCTGGGGGGTCGTCATGTTCGGCCTGGCGCTGGCCGTCTTCGAACGGCTCCGCACCCTCCCCGAGCCCTCCGCTCACTAGCAACGAGGGTGTATCTCTGGACCACCGGTCTCACAGACGGTGGGCGTCCTCGCAGGGCTGATGGATCCCATCGCCGTGGGGGCCCAGTCCACGGGCAACTCCTCGCGCACCCGCCTGTCCCAGGACCTCGATGCCAACGTCGGCACCGGCGCGGTGCGTCCTCACCCAGGCCGGCGGGGTCCTCAACCTCGGTCAGGCCAGCGCCAACACCGGCCAGAACCAGGCCTTCGGCAACAACTCCACCAACACGATCAACCTGACCCAGAACTCGTTCATCACGTCGATCCCCGCCCCCAGCGGGCCGGCCGCAAGGTCAGCACCTAGCCCCGCCTCCCGGCGTCAACGACCCTGGAACACCCTCCTGAAGGAGGGTGTTCCGTCGCGCACCCACGGTTGATTACGCTCATCCCGGGCCCTCCGGAGGGGTCCACGGTGGACGACGACTGACCGGGCCCCGGCCCGACCCCCTGGAGGGAACCCCCTTGGCGACGACGAGCGCTGCCCCCACCCGCACCGGCAACGGGCGGTTCGCCCGCAACCTGGCCCTGTCCCTGTCGGGCGGGGCGCTGCTGACCCTGCTGGGTGCGAGCGCGGCCCAGGCCCAGGACGGCGGTGCCGCGGGCACCAACAGCGACGGCGCCGGCGCCGCGCACTCCGGTGACGCGACGGCCATCGGCAACCGCTCCGGCACCCAGAAGGCGCAGACCGGCGCCGCCTCCGGCACCGTCGGGGGCTCCAGGTCGTCGAGCAGGGCGCCGCGGTGGCCAACGTCGGCGTCGCCGTCGCCGACACCGGCCACAACACCGCCGTCGGCAACGCGTCCGTCAACAACGTCACCGGCACCCAGACGGGCACCAGCGCGCTCGGCCCTGCATCGAACAACGGCAGCGTGGCCAACGTCTCCACCGGCTCGGCGCGCATCTCCACCGGCGACGCGTCCGCGATCGGCAACGACTCGGTCACCCAGGTCAACCAGCACTCCAACAGCGCGGCCGGCACGCTGGGCGGGATCCTCGTCGTGCAGAACGCGGCGGTCACCAACAGCGGCGTCGCGCTGGCCAGCACCGGCACCAACACCGCCAACGGGAACACCTCCCAGAACGCCGGCCTGCTGACCCAGGTCGCGACCGCGGGCCTCGGCCTCGCGTCGAACTCCGGGCGGGTCGGCAACACCAGCGGCGGCGCCGCCACCATCTCCACCGGCTCCGCATCGGCGGTGGGCAACAAGTCCGAGTCCGCCGTGCTCCAGTCGGCCAACGGCTCCGCCGGCGACGGCGGCGACGGCGGCCTCGTGCTGCTTCCCCAGACCGCCATCGTCATCAACGCCGGCCAGGCCGCCGCCGTCACCGGCAACAACACCGCCACCGGCAACACCAACCCGCTCCAGGGCGTCTCCCAGGTCACCGCCACCCAGACGGCCACCGTCGGCGCGGACGTGCCTGGCATCGCCTCCAACACCGCCGACCTGCAGAACCACCGCGACGGGTCCGCGTCGATCACCACCGGTGCGGCCCACGCCACCGGCAACCTGTCGAACACCGAGATCGACCAGGACATCGACCCAAGCGGCCTGGTCATCAACACCCAGCTCGCCGTCGTCGCCAACGTCGGCGTGGCGGCAGCCAACACCGGCGGCAACACCGCCATCGGCAACACCGCGAACAACCTGGCGGTGGTGGCAGCACCGCAGAACGCCGTCGCCGCCTTCGGGAACGGCGTCGCACCCCAGATCATCGGTGGGGCGATCGCATCGAACAGCGCGAACCTCAGCAACAGCAGCGACGGCACCGCCACCGTCTCCACCGGCTCGGCCAGCGCGTCGGGCAACGAGAGCAGCACCCTGATCCACCAGGACGCCGACGGCGAGATCGACGGCGCCGGCGCGATCATCAACACCCAGCTCGGCGTCGTCGCCAACGTCGGCCAGGCCGCGGCCAACACCGGGAGCAACAACGCGACGGGCAACATCTCGAGTGCCACGTCGACGGTGGACCAGCCGAGCACCACGGCCCTCGCCGGCAACACCGGCCCCGTGATCGTGCTCACCGGTCCGATCGCGGCCACGAACCAGGCCGACGTCGCGAATGCCTCCGACGGCACCGCGAACATCCACACGGGCAACGCCAGCGCCACGGGCAACCGCAGCGGGACCGACATCGACCAGGACGCCGACGGCGACGTCGACGGCCTCGGGGTCGTGCTCAACACCCAGGTCGGTGTCGTGGCCAACGTGGGCGCCGCGCAGGCCAACACCGGCGGCAACATCGCCCGGGGCAACGTGTCCACCTCCTCGACGACCGTCACCCAGAACACCGGGGCCGGGAGCGCCAACACCGGACCGGTGACGATCGTGGCCCCGGCGATCCTCGGCAGCAGCTCCGCGTCGATCAACGAGGCCTCCGACGGCACGGCGAGCATCCGCACCGGGGACGCCCGGGCGGTGGGCAACCAGTCGGCCACCGAACTGCGCCAGGAGGCCGATGGCGACATCGACGGCTTCGGCCTCGTCATCGAGACTCAGATCGCCCCGGTGATCAACGCCGGCAACGCCGCGGCCAACAGCGGCGGCAACAACGCGACCGGCAACATCTCCGGGAACACCCGCCAAGGCATCGGGCAGGTGGCCACGTCCGCGGCGCTCACCGCCGGCGGCGACCCGATCACGGTGCTCGCGGCGGGCCCGGTGGCGGCGAGCAACCAGGCCAACATCGACAACGCCTCGGACGGCACCGCCGAGATTCGCACCGGTGCCGCGGAGGCCCGGGGCAGCGTCTCGAGCACCGAGGTCGAGCAGCTCGACCCGGCCAGCGTGGACGGGCTGGGCGCCGTCGTGCACACCCAGGTCGGCGGGGTGGCGAACCTCGGGGACGCCCAGGCCAACACCGGCGGCAACACGGCCGTTGGCAACGAGTCGGGCAACCTGATCGAGCTCGCCCAACAGGCGAGCACGGTCACGGCGCAGACCGACCCGACCGTCGTGGTGGCCGTCGGCCCGGTGATGGCGTCCAACTCGCTCCAGTCGGGGAACATCTCCGACGGGACCGCCAAGATCGGCACCGGCCGGGCCCAGGCCACCGGCAACACCTCGAGCACGCGCGTGTCCCAGGAGCTCGACGGCTCGGTGAACGGGCTGGGCCTGGTGATCGACACCCAGGCGGGCGGGGTCCTCAACGCCGGCACCGCGGTGGCCAACAGCGGCGGCAACACCGCGATCGGCAACACCTCGCAGAACAACATCACCAACGGTGCGGGCAACGAGCAGACCGCCGTCGTGGGCGCCCCGGGCAACCCGATCAACACGCTCGTCTTCGGGCCGGTCATGGCGTCCAACACGCTGTCGGCCACCAACACCTCCGACGGCGAGGCCTGCGTGTGCACCGGGGACGCGATCGCGTCGGGGAACATCGCCGACACCGAGCTCTCCCAGGACCTCGACGCCAACGTCGGGCCAGGCGCCGTGGTCCTCACCCAGGCCGGCGGGGTCCTGAACCTCGGTCAGGCCCAGGCCAACACCGGCCAGAACCAGGCCTTCGGGAACAACTCGACCAACAACGTCCTCCTCACCCAGACCTCGGTGATCCCGGTGCTCCCCGCCATCGGCGGGCCGCAGGTGGCCAACAACGGCGGCAACGCCGCCAACACCTCCCGGGGCACCGCGGCGATCGGGACCGGCAAGGCCCATGCCATCGGCAACCTGTCCACCACCTCCCTGGCCCAGCAGGCCGAGGCCGACGGGCCCGCGTTCGCGACCCAGCTCGGCGGCACCGGCAACATCGGCATCGGTCTGGCCAACACCGGCATCAACACCGCCACGGGCAACAACTCGACCAACACCGCCACCCTCACCCAGACCGCCTCCGGTCAGGGCATCGTGTCCAACGAGGGCTCGGCCACCAACGACTCCGACGGCTTCGCCCAGATCGGCGACCCCGACTGCTTCCCCGAGGAGAAGGGCCCCGGCAAGCCCGGCCTGCCCGTCACCGGCGCCGCCGGGATCCAGCAGGAAGCCGCCGCCGCGCTGC
Source organism: uncultured Microthrixaceae bacterium (assembly GCA_963806205.1). Taxonomy (GTDB): domain Bacteria; phylum Actinomycetota; class Acidimicrobiia; order Acidimicrobiales; family VFJN01; genus VFJN01. The sequence goes on along the minus strand of CAWDXF010000002.1, from coordinate 1,633,466 downwards.
TGCTGCTCCTGGCGGGCTTCGGCCTCCGCCGGGCCGGCCGCAAGGTCGGCGTCTAGGCCCTTCCAGGGTCGACGACCCGGAACGCCCTCCAAAGGAGGGTGTTCCGCCGCGCCCCCACCGTTCAGTACGCTCCGCCTGACCCGGGCCACCGGCCCGACACCCCCTGGAGGGACTCTTGGCGACGACGGGCGCTGATCCGGTGCGGACCTCGAACGGGCGCTTCGCCCGCAACCTGGCCCTGTCCCTGTCGGGCGGTGCGCTGCTGACCCTGCTGGGTGCGAGCGCGGCCCAGGCCCAGGACGGCGGTGCCGCGGGCACCAACAGCGACGGCGCCGGCGCCGCGCACTCCGGTGACGCGACGGCCATCGGCAACCGCTCCGGCACCACAGAAGGCCCAGACCGGAGCCGCGTCGGGCACCGTCGGGGGCTTGCAGGTCGTCGAGCAGGGCGCCGCGGTCGCCAACGTCGGCGTCGCCGTCGCCGACACCGGCCACAACACCGCGGTCGGGAACGGCTCGGTCAACAACGCCACCGCCACCCAGACCGCGACCGGCACCGCCGGTCCCGCGTCGAACAGCGGCAGCCGTGGCCAACGCCTCCACGGGCACGGCCCGCATCTCCACCGGCGACGCCTCGGCGATCGGCAACGACTCGGTCACCCGCGTCAACCAGCACAGCGACTCCGCGGCCGGCGCGCTGGGCGGGATCCTGGTCGTGCAGAACGCGGTCGTCACCAACAGCGGCGTCGCGCTGGCCAGCACCGGCACCAACACCGCGAACGGCAACATCACGAACAACAACGGCGTCCTCACCCAGCTCGCCACCGCCGGGCTGGGCCTGGCGGCGAACACCGGCCGGGTGGGCAACACCACGCGGCGGGGCGGCCATCATCTCCACCGGCTCCGCGTCCGCGGTGGGCAACAAGTCCGAGAGCGCCGTGCTCCAGTCGGCCAACGGGTCGGCCGGCAACGGCGGCGACGGCGGGCTGCCTGCTGTTCCCCCAGACCGCCATCGTGCTCAACGCACGGTGAGGCGCTCAGGCCGTCACCGGCAACAACACCGCCACCGGCGACGTCGTCGCCCGCACCAGCGACCGCGCCGCCTGCCTTCATCCAGACCGCGACCGTCGGCCCCACGGTGCCCGGCATCGCGTCGAACAGCGCTGAGCTGTCCAACCAGCGCGACGGCACCGCGTCGATCATCACGGGCGACGCGCGCGCCACCGGCAACGGCTCCCGCACCGAGATCGACCAGACGTCGACCCCGCCGGGCTGGTGGTCACCACCCAGCTCGCCGCGGTCGGTCAACGTCGGCGCGGCCCAGCCAACAGCGGCAACAACACCGCCACCGGCAACAGCGCCGACCAACGGGACCCCGGGCGCGCAGACGGCCGTCGCCGCCGTGAACAACGGCGCCAACCCCGTCATCGTCGGCATCCCGATCGCGTCCAACACGGCGGAGCTGACGAGGGCCAGCGACGGCACCGCCACCATCGCCACTGGCGCCGCGTCGGCCGTCGGGCAACGAGAGCGACACCACGATCCACCAGGACGGCGAGGGCGACATCGACGGCGCCGGTGCGATCGTCACCACCCAGGTCGCCCTCGTGGGCAACGTCGGTCAGGCCACCGCCAACACGGGCCTGAACATCGCCACCGGCAACACCTCGACGAGCACCGTCACCAGTTCCCAGGGCAACAACTCGGCCCTGTCGACCAACACCGGACCCGTCGTGGCGCTCACCGGTCCCATCGTGTCCACCAACCAGCTGGAGGTGGCGACCGCGTCCGACGGCAGTGCGGAGATCCGCACCGGCGACGCCGACGCCACCGGCAGCCGCAGCCGCACCGGCATCGCCCAGGACGGCAGACAGCGAGGTCGACGGCCTCGGCGCGGTCATCACCACCCAGGTCGCGCCGGTGCTCAACGCCGGCACCGCCGCCGCCAACACCGGGAGCAACACCGCCACCGGCAACACGTCGGATCAGACGACGATCCTCAACCAGGCGGCCGTGAGGGCCGCGTCGAACGACACCGCCGCCCTCACCGTCGTGGCACCGGCGATCCTGGCCAGCCACAGCGCGTCGGTCAGCGACGCGTCGGATGGCCACGCCAGCATCCGCACCGGCGCTGCCCGCGCCACGGGCAACCAGTCCAGCACCGAGCTCTCCCAGGACGCGCGACGGCGACATCGACGGCGCCGGTCTCGCACGTCCAGACCCAGCTCGCACCGGTCGTCAACGTCGGCACGGCCGCGGCCAACAGCGGCGGCAACACCGCGATCGGCAACACCTCCCAGTCGCTCGGCAACGGGTACACGCAGGCCGCGGCGGTGGCGTCCACCTCCTCGGACCCGATCACGATCCTGGCTGCGGGTCCGATCGCGGCGACCAACCAGGCCGACATCGCGCACGCATCGGATGGCACGGCCGAGATCCGCACGGGCGCCGCGGAGGCCCGGGGCAACGTCGCCGACACCGACGTGTCCCAGGCCGACCCCGCCGCCGTCGACGGCCTGGGCGCGGTCGTGCACACCCAGGTCGCGGGCGGTGGGCAACGTCGGTCCGGCCGACGCTCACAGCGGCGCCAACACCGCGATCGGCAATGAGTCGACCAACTCGGCCGTGACGAACCAGACCGCCACGACCCTCGGGCCGCAGCCGATCCGGTGACCCTGCTCGCGGCCGCCGGCCCGGTGATGGCATCGAACACCCTCCACGGGGGCAACACCTCCGACGGGACCGCCAAGGTCGGCACCGGCCGGGCCAGGCCGGCGGCAACACCTCGACCACCCGGGTCTCCCAGGCGCTCGACGGCTCCGTGACCCAGCTGGGCCTGGTCGTCGACACGCAGGCCGGCCGGGGTCCTCAACGCCGGAACCGCTGCTGCGAACAGCGGCCAGAACACCGCCATCGGCAACACCTCCCAGAACACGCTCGGTGCGACCTCGCCCAGACCGCGACCGCCGAGACTGCCCGGTACGCCCGGTCAACTCCGTGATCCTCGGCCCGGTGATGGCGTCCAACACGCTGTCGGCCACCAACGTGTCCGACGGCGAGGCCTGCGTGTGCACCGGGTGACGCGATCGCGTCGGGGAACATCGCCGACACCGAGCTGTCCCAGGACCTCGACGCCAACGTCGGCACCGGGGCCGTGGTCCTCACCCAGGCCGGCGGGGTCCTCAACCTCGGTCAGGCCCAGGCCAACACCGGCCAGAACCAGGCCTTCGGCAACAACTCCACCAACACCGTCGAACCTGACCCAGACCTCGACCATCCCGGTCCTGCCCGCCATCGGCGGGCCCCAGGTGGCCAACAACGGCGGCAACGCCGCCAACACCTCCCGGGGCACCGCGGGCGATCGGCACCGGCAAGGCCCATGCCATCGGCAACCTCTCCACCACCTCCCTGGCCCAGCAGGCCGAGGCCGACGGGCCCGCCTTCGCGACCCAGCTCGGCGGCACCGGCAACATCGGCATCGGTCTCGCCAACACCGGCATCAACACCGCCACGGGCAACGACTCGACCAACACCGCCACCCTCACCCAGACCGCCTCCGGTCAGGGCATCGTCTCCAACGAGGGCTCGGCCACCAACGACTCCGACGGCTTCGCCCAGATCGGCGACCCCGACTGCTTCCCCGAGGAGAAGGGCCCCGGCAAGCCCGGCCTGCCCGTCACCGGCGCCGACGGCATCCAGCAGGAAGCCGCCGCCGCGCTGCTGCTGCTCCTGGCGGGCTTCGGCCTCCGCCGGGCCGGCCGCAAGGTCAGCGTCTAGCCAGCCGACGCGGGCTGGTGCAGCTCCACGAGGTTGCCTGAGGGATCAGACAGGAACGCCTGGCGACCGGTGCCCACGGGCGACGCGTCGCTGACCTCCACGCCGCCGTCCCGAAGCTCCGCGATCACGGCGTCGAGGTCGGCGACCTGGATGGCGAAGTGCTGGCCGACCGCAGCAGGTGGTGCGGACTCGATCAGGTGGACCTGCTGTCCGCCGGCGTCGAGCCAGGCGCCGCCGATCCCGAAGTCGGGCCGGTCACCTCGCACCGATAGCCCCAGGACCTCCGTGTAGAAGGCTACGGCAGCACCGACGTCGGCGACGTTGATCGACACGTGGTGGATGGCGGTGGGCTCCATGCGGGCCCCGAGCCTAGTTCTCGACGCTCGTCTGCGATCGCCGTCAGCCCGTGCTGCTGAGACCTCCGGGGTTGGCGGCGACGACGACGAAGGGCTCGTCGACGTTGAAGTCGAGCGTGAGCCACACGTCCATGTACGGCTCGCCCTGACAGGGGGTGACCAGCGCGCGCACCTCGTAGTGGAGGGTGTTCATCACGAACTCGGGCTTCACGATCTTGTGCATCGGCAGCGTGATGTCGACCGATCGCTCCACGGACGGACCGAACGGCACGCCGCACTCCCCGGACCATGTGTCGATGACCCGGTGGGGCTGCGCCTCGTACGGCTGCGTGTAGTCCGCCGGACCGACCAGCACGATCGTGGCGCCGGTCGTGTACCGGGAGAACGTGCCCCGGACGGTCATGGGCATGACGGTCCCGGGCGGCGCGCCGTCGGCCTGCGCCTCCATCGACAGCACGGTGGTGTTGCCGGTCGCGGAGCGACGGTACGGCGCCTCGGTCCACGGCTGGATGGTCGATCCGACGGGGCCGGGCAGGCCGGCCGCCCGCCAGTCGAGCGTCGTCGGCGTGGTCGCCGGCGCGGCGGAGTCAGCGGTCGCCGAGGCGGTACGCGGGGCGGTCCGAGTGGTGCCCGAGGGTCGTGACACAGCCGTCGTCGAGGGTGACACAGCTGTGGTCGCCGGTGCCGCGGTCGTGGTCGGCATGAGACCGGGACGCCGCCCGGCAGCGGCGTCGGCACCGGTCGGCGTGCCGGCCCCCGCCGCGACCTCGAGCGGTCGTTGGTCGCCGACCTCGGCCACGGCCACGGCCGTGCCGGTCAGCGACAGCAGGAGCACGACGACCAGGAGGAGCCGCGGCGAAACGGTGCGCACGGACCCACTCGACCGCAGGGGGGACGGGACCGCCATGGGCCGAACGGCCCCTTTCGAACCCCGGCCCCTAGATCACGGAGACGCTGAAGTCCACACGGCTGCCGACGTCGTGGTGGTTGACCACGACCACGATGCTCGCCGCGATCGCGTTGGTGAAGTCGAGGTCCGTCGCCGCGGCATCGCACGACACCGCCGAGAGCACCTCGACGTTGTCGGCGAACACGGTGAGGGAGGCGTCATCCTCGCCGGCGTCATGGTCGTTGCAGCTCACCTGCTGGTGCGTGCCCTGGATGCCGTCGAGCGAGAACCAGTCGTCATCGGACGGGTGGTCAGCGCAGGCCGTGGTCAGGGGACCGCCGTAGGCAGCGGTGTCGGCGCTGGCGAGGTCCGTGTTGGCGAGGGCGTCGTCACAGCCCGCCCGCCCACCAGGCCCGCCGCCCATTGCGCAGGCCGCCAGGAGGGTCGCTCCCAGCACGATCGCCGCCAGCAGTGCACCGACCCTCGTGCGCATGCGCCGATCCTCGGCCCGCGCTCCAGCACGGACCACGGTGGGCGCGGAGGGACTCGAACCCCCGACATCTGCCTTGTAAGGCGTGATGTCATTTCGAACCGCCGTGTTGTGGGGAGATGCTGCGTATGACGTTACCGCGGTGAGGACCTGCCGATTTTCGACATCGTCCCAGCGTGAGCCGGGTGCTCGGGCCGATATCGCCCCTCAACCGCAGACGCAGTGCATCCGCGGTGCGATGGATATTTGATGGATCGCCGAGCCTGCCGAACCCGTCATCGCCTCGTCTCCTACCCGACGCCGCCGGGCCTGGGGCTATTCCTATCCCGACTGATCTCGACGCGGCGCAAGTGAGCGGTAGAGGAACGCGACGAGCGCGAGGACCGCGAGGATCTGCAGCCACCTCGGGAGCTGGTCTGCGACAGGCGAATCACCACGGGTCGTGACGGCGGGGACGGCGATCTGTCCCAGGGGAGGCGCAGGAGGGGCTGCCGGGCGATTGAATGCAGGCGCAGTCACCCGCGGAACAGATGCGGGGGTAGGCGGGGCCAGGATTGGCTCCGCCGGGACCGGATCAGCGGGTATGTCGGGAGCTACGACGTCGGTGAATCGCTTGCGCAGTCCGCAGGCCCCAACCTCAGCGAGCGCGGTGGAGACCTCGGCGGCACCCGGCAGGCCGAGTCGGGCGAGCACGCGAACCGTGTCCACGACGGCCCCAAGCGTCGGTGCAGGAACCGGCACGAAGTCGCCGACTTGGACGGGGAGGTCAGGGATCAGGTTGAGCTGCTGTCGGATCTGTTGAAGCGCAGCATCCAGATCGTCGTCGGACGCGCACACCACTCGCTCCGCGGCGAGTGGGAGTAGTCCACAGCCCGACCCCTGGACGAACAGGAGGGTGTCTACGAGACGGAGCAACTCTGGTTGCAGCGCGATCGGCAGCGCTGCCAGCGAGATGCCTGCCTGCGCCTCGATCGTCCCGGGCACGCCGGGCACGACCACGGCTCCGAGTCCGAGAACCGTGCCGAGGGCGGCGCATCCGGGCTCGGTCAGGATGCCCCCCGGGCCGGAGAGCAGCTCGAGGAGCGGTTGGAGCTCGGCCGGAGGCGTGGGCAGCGGCGGGAGCGGGGGGAGGATCTCGGCTCGCGCCGCTCCTGGTGTGGTCGCCGCGAGCAGGGCGACGGCACCGGTGGCGAGGGCCAGGCGGATCCTCATGACCTCACCGCGGGACCGGATCGCTGGATCGTGGCGGTGTTGTTCCCGAGGTAGGAGTTGATCACGTCGGGGTCGGCGAGGACGTGGTCGGCGGTCCCCTCGCTGATGGGACTGCCGAGGTGCATGCACACGATGCGGTCGCTGACGCGGGTGACCAACGGGATGTCGTGTTCGATGATGACGAACGCGGAGTTGGTGGAGTCCTTGAGCTGCCGCAGCAGCTCAGCCAGTGCTTCGCTCTCGCGTTGGGCGATGCCGGACGAAGGCTCGTCGAGGAGCAGCACGGTGGGCTCATGGGCCATCGCGCAGGCGATCTCGACGACCCTGCGGGTGCCGGTCGAGAGCTCGGAGGTGAAGGCATTGCGGTAGCGGTCGAGTCCCATCAGCTCGATGAGGTGGTCGACCCGTTCGCTCACCTCTTGCTCTGAGCGCAGCGCGGCGCTGAGCCCGAGGGAGCAAGCGATGGGGTCCCGTACGGCGATGTGGCGCTCGAGGGCGACGGCAATGGTCTCGGTGACGGTGAGGCCTGGGAACAGTCGGGCGTCCTGGAACACGCGGCCCATGCCGAGCGCGGCCCGTTTGGCGGCAGATCGGTCGGTCACGTCGACGCCATCGAGGCGGATGCGACCGGAGGTCGGTGCGAGAAAGCCGGTGCAAACATCGAAGAGGGTGGTCTTGCCGGCGCCGTTGCTGCCGATGATCCCGAGGATCTCGTGTGGCGAGACCTGGAAGGACGCCTCGTAGAGCGCGCTGACCCCGCCGAAGGTCATGGTGACACCGGCCGCCTCGAGCGCGGGCTGCGTGGCGGCCGCCATCGGCGGCCGTTCCGCGCCGACAGGGGTGGTGAGCGCCGAGCCGAGGAAGACGGAGCGAAGGAGGTCGTCACGTCCGGCGAGCTCGGCCGTGGGACCGCTGAAACGGACCTGGCCTCGCTCCATGAAGATGGCTCGCTCGGCGATCGTGGTGGCGACGTTGACCGACTGCTCGACGACGATCATCGTCGTACCGTCATCGGCGAGCCGGGCGACGACGTCGATGAGGCTGGCGACGACGGTTGGGGCCAGGCCGAGCGACAGCTCGTCGATGATGAGGAGGCGGGGGCGGCACAGCATCGCCTGGGCGATGGTGAGCATCTGTTGCTCTCCACCGGAGAGGGACGCCGGCCTTCTCGTCGAGCAGCCGCTCGAGGTTCGGGAACAGCTCGAAGATCTGGCGGCGGGTCTGGTCGATGAAGTCGCTGTCGCGGTGTTGGGTCCACTCGGCAACGCGGAGGTTGTCGGCGACGGTGAGCGAGCCGAAGATGCCGCGACCTCCGGGCACGGTGACGAGGCCGAGCTCCACTCGTTGGACTGGGCTCAGGCGGGTGATGTCGGCGCCGTCGAAGGTCACCGATGCCGTCGGTGGCGGGGAGGAGGCCGCCGACCACTCGCAGGACGGTCGACTTGCCCGCGCCGTTCGTGCCGAGCAGGGCGACCACCTCGCCCTCGGCCACCGTGAGGTCCACGCCGAACAGCACCGGCACCTTGCCGTAGGCGGCGTCGATGCCTTCGCAGCTCAGGAGCGCTGGCGCGGGGCGGCTCTGGCCGTCGAGACGTCAGGGTGACGTCGGGGCCGGCGCCGGCGGACGCGGGTCGTCGCCGAAGGCGGCCTGGCCGGAGACGGCCGTGACCTCGAGGCCGTGGCGGTCGGCGACCCAGCGCAGGTAGCGGTCGCGGACGTCGAAGATGAACTGGCCGAGACCGCCCGGGACGAACATGAGCAGTAGGAGCAGGCCGGCTCCGGTGGCGAGGAGCTGCGTGGCGCCGTGGAGGAAGAACTGGGCGGACCACACGTAGGCGGCGCCGAGGATGGCGCCGGGGAGGCTCCCGAGGCCGCCGATGACGACCATGGTGAACAGCTCGATCGAGGCGTTGGGGCTGAACCCGTTGAAGGGGACCGAGCGCAGCGTCACGACGTAGAGCCCGCCGGCGAGGCCGGCGAGCATGCCGGAGAGCGCGAAGGCGACGAGTCGGATGCGGTTGGGGCTGATCGAGAACGCGGCGGCGGCCCGCTCGTTGTCGCGGGCGGCGACGACGGCCCGGCCAGGCGGGAGCCCCGGAATCGGCGCACGACGACGAGCGCGGCGCCGAGCGCGGCCAGGCAGAGGTAGTACCAGCGCAACGGCGAGTCGAGCTCGTAGCGCTCGAGGAGGTGCGGGCGGCCGATGCTGCTCGGCGTGAGGCTCTTGAAGTAGGTCGGGTTGAGCAGCCACGTCGCGACCGGCACCGACAGGGCCAGGGTGGTGACGGCGAAGAACATCCCGGGGATGCGCAAGCGCCGGGCAGGCCGACCGCCACGGCCGCGAGCGCGGCCACCACCATGGCGGCGGCGAGCGCGACGAACAGGTCAGCGCCCCGGTCGACGAGAAGGGCCGCGGTCGCCGCGCCGCCGACGCCGGCGAGCGGCGAACTGGCCGAGGCTCACCTGGCCGGCCCAGCCCGTCAGCACGACGAGCGACACGGCGAGGATGCTGAGGATGACGAGGGTCGTGCTGAACGCCAGCTGGGAGGCCCCAGCCGCGCGGGCACGACGACGGCGAGGAGCGGCGGCGGCGAGCGCGAGGGCGTGGCGGGGCAGCCGCACCTCGGGAAGCGCGGCGAGGACCCGTGGGATCGGGCGCACCTCACGCAGGGCGGTGTAGGCGCCGAGGTCGCCGCCGCTGACCCGTTCGTAGCCTCGGCGCTGCAGGAGGAGCGCGCCGAGCACGACGACGAACATGGCGACGTCGACGGTGGCCGAACGCGGCGAGTTCCAGAAGAACACCTGGCGGAACACGCCGAGCCCGATCGCCGCACCGACGGCGACACCGAGCTTGTGCATGCGGGCGATCACCGCGGCGGCGATCGGCACGAGCAGGGCTTGGGCCCGGCGACGGCGCCGAGGTTGGTGCCGAGGATCGGCGCCGAGAGCATCGCGGCGACGCCGGAGAGGCCGGCCGAGACCATCCAGGTGATGCGGGACAGGCGACGAACGGGGATGCCGAGCAGAAGCGCCCGCTCGTTGGAGTCGGCGGCGGCCTGCACGGCCACGCCGACGCGGCTGCGGGTCAGGAACATGCGCAGCGCCACGAGCACGATCGGGACGGTGATGACGGCGACGAGGTGGTCGCCGGTGAACACGATCGGCCCGACCTGCAGCGTAGCGGTGAGCGGTGACTTGCACCGACTCGAACAGGTCGAGGTCGGTGAACCAGGTCGGCAGCGCGATCTGCAGCGCGCCGAGCACCTGCGCGACGCCGAGGGTGGCGACCATGAGGATGAGGCGCGGCGCGGTGAAGAAGCGGCGGACGACGGTGGCGTCGATGAGGAACCCGGTCGCCAGCGCGGCGGCGAGGCCGAGGCCGAGGGCGGCGAAGTACGGGACGTCCGAGGCCGGCGACTGCGACGGTCACGACCGCGGCCGCGAGCCCGCCGATCTCGGCCTGGGCGAAGTTGATGATGCGCGCCGCGCGGTAGATGAGCACGAGGCCGAGCGCGGTGAGCGCGTCGAGCGAGCCGATGACGACGCCGAGCAGGATCACGCCGAGCGGCGCGCCGTTGGGCAGCACCGCGCCGGCCACCATCCATGCGATGAGCACGCGGCGGCGACCGACGCCAGCTGGACAGCGAGCGCCGATCCAGTCAGCGACGGGCCCATCGTCGGCGCCACGAGCACGACGAGGAGGAAGCAGGACGACGATGGCGAGCTCCGGCGTAGCGCGACCACTCGGACACGGTCATCGGCGGAAGCAGTCCAAGCGGGCCGGAGCCGAGGCCGGCGTCGTCGAAGCGGAACCACGGCCGCCGTCGCAGCTGCGGATCGCGCCGGCCTGGCCGTCGAAGTTGCTGCGAGCAGCCGGGTCGTACCAGCCGAGCTGGAACTGCGTCGCGGGTTGAAGACGCCCGGGCCGAAGGTCCACGGCCCGAAGTCGCCGGCCGCCGTGCTCGGCAGGGAGAACCAGCCCTGCTGGAACGTCGCGGGGTGAGGTTCGGCCCGGCAGCCTGCAGCGCCGGAGAACAGCGCCAGGAGCTGCGGGTAGACGAGGGCAGGGCGGCCGCCGCCTGCGGCGGTCGCGCTCCGCCGCGGCCGCCCGCCACACAGCGCCGACCTCGCCGGCGAGGAAGTCCGGAGACGTCCCGCCGGTGTGGATCGACTGGCTCCACTGCGACGATGCCGCCAGCCGCTGCCACGGGTCGGGCCACCAGATCTGCATCCACTCGGGCCGGTAGTGCTGCTGGTCCGCGGCGCGGGTCACGAAGATCGGCGAGAACTCGTCGCAGACGCACAGCACCGTGGTGACGCCGGCCGCCTTCATCTGGGCGATGGCGTTGGTGTGTTCGTTCTGGGCGGTGGCGATGTTGAGCGCGTAGGCGATGCGGCGCGCCGGGGCGTGACCGCACGCCCGAAGGGCACGGTCGATGACATCGCCGACGAGCGCGAACTCGGGGTTCTCCGGATGGATGATCCCGAAGACGCGTGGCGGCCGCGCAGTGCGTCGTCGCCGGCGAAGGTGGCATTGCCGCCGGCCAGGCGCTGGCACGCCACGTTGCCCATGAACGTCCCGACCTGCGTTCCCGACCGGCGTGACACGCCGAAGGCGTACGGCGCGTGCGCCGCGTACCAGCCGTCGGAGAGGTAGACGGGGCTCATGGCGATGATCCCCTGGGAGACGAGCGCCTCGGAGTAGGGCTGGGTCATCGTGACGATCGAGACGTCGGCGAACGCCCGCTGGTCGCGGGCCCGGGCCCCGTCGGCCTGGGCGCCCTGGATGTTCTGGTTCTGGAACTCGGCCAGGAAGTCGCCCTGCCCGTTGTACACCTTGAGCACGACCTGGCGTCCGTACAGGTCGAAGACCTTGTTGAAGTAGTCGACGAGCGTCTGCATGTCCGGCGCCACCCCCTCCTGGTCGCCGCCGAGCGAATCGGCGGCCGTGCCCGCCGTGGCCAGCAGCGCGGCGGACTGCGCCACCGTTCGAGATCCGCAGCGTGACGGTGATCGTGTCGGCGGTGACACCCCTCGACGGTGCTCCGGGATTGGTGCCATCCGAGCGCCCTGGCACGCGGCGCCATAGGCCGAGCTTGGGAGCTGCCGGCGCCCGACGCGCAGTCGACGCCCGCTACCGACGTCCCGACACCCACGGCAGGAGCGACGCCCACCGCCTCTCCGCCCGTGGACGATCCTCCTCCTGGGCCACTCGCACCCGTACCAGGTCCGCCCGAGGCGCCATCGGCAGCGTGCGCGCCATTCGGAGTGGTGCCTGGGCCCGCGCTGCCCGGCGAGGAGAGGACCCGCGTCGCCGGTAACGGCTGCGGGGTCGAGCGGGCTGGTTGCAGCCAGCGCTGCCGTCACGAGTCCGACGAGCAGCACCCAGGGGGCCGCGTGCCGGGCTCGGCGTCCCAGCTCGCGAGGCGTTCGCTGGGCCGTTGCCGTACGTCATTGGGCCTCGAGCAGGGCGGCCACGCGCCGGCGCTTCGGGGTAGTCGGCCTTGCCGTTGGCAGCGCGCGGGCACCTGGTCGACGAGGTGGATGGTCTTCGGTGCCTTGTAGGCGGCGAGACGCGCTCGGACGTGGGTGATGAGCTCAGCGGGATCGACGTCTGTCACCGGTGGAGACGACCGCCTCGATCCGCTGTCCCCACTTGTCGTCGTCGACTCCGAAGACGAGCGCGTCGTTCGTCCGCCGGTGGGTCTTCAGAGCTTCCTCGACCTCCTCGGGGAAGACCTTTTCGCCCCCGGTGTTGATGCAGTGGCTCCCTCGGCCGAGGAGCGTGATGCTGCCGTCGGGTCTACCTGGGCCCAGTCCCCGGGGAACGTGTAGCGGGCCCCGCCGATCTCCCGGAATGTCGCCGCCGTCTTCTCCGGATCCTTGTAGTACCCGATGGGATTGGTCGCAGCGACTGCAACGCGTCCAGCCACCCCCGAGCCCGGCTCGACATCGACATCGTCTTCGTCGAGGACCCGCGTGCCCGGTCGCAGACCGAAGCTGGCTGTGGCTGCCGTCGAGCCAGCGTGGGTGATCGAGCCGCCCATGGCTGCCTCGGATGCGGCCAGGGTGTCGATGATCATCGCCCCCGGCGCATGACGTAGCAGGATCCCTTTCGTCTCCGCTGCCAGCATGGCGCCGCTCGACATGATCAGTCGGACTGTCGATAGGTCGAAGGGGCGTCCACCGGCGGCCGCGTCCTCGAGGGCCACGGCGAGGGGACGACCGAAGGCGTCCCCCACGATGGTGATCACGTTCACGCGATGCTTCTCGATTGAGCGGAGGGCGCCTACCGGGTCGAACTGCTGGTCCTCGAGGAGCACGACCGTTCCGCCGAGGTTGAGGGTGAGGAACGCCAGGGCCATGCCGGTGCCGTGCATGAGGGGCGGCAGCACGAGGGTGACGAGTCCGTTGCCGGTCAGTCGGGCGGCAGCAGCGAGAGCGACAGCGCCGTCGATCGTCGAAGGAGCGGCCTCGCCGAGGAACGGAGCCCCCATCGCGACGAGCTCCCGGACCATGCCGCCGATCTCGTAGATGACCCCCTTCGGCATGCCAGTCGTGCCACCGGTGTAGAGGAGGTGATGGTCTCCTTCGCCGCGGGCGCACCGTTCGGCGGGCGTCGTTCCCAGCACGTCCGCCCATGACTGCGCGCCGGCTACCAGTGGGGCTGCATCGTCCGGAACCTGCACGAGAAGCCGCACGCTCGTGAGATCCACCGCGGCGACACGCTCGGCGAGTGAGGAGTGGAACACCAGCGCCTGCGCGTCGGAGTTGTCCAGCAGGTACGCCAGCTCTGCGCCCAAGTAGCGGTAGTTGACGTTGATCGGCTGGGCGCGGAGCTTGAACGCGGCGAAGTAGGTCTCGAGGTACTCGGCGCTGTTGTAGAGGTAGGCGGCGACCTTGCCGTCTCGGCCGACCCCGACGGCATGGAGCGCGCCGGCCAAGGCGGCCGCGTGCGATCGAGTTCGCTCCAGGTCGTCGTCATGGTTCCCTGGATAACGGCGGGCCGTCCGCCGAGCCGATCCGCCAGTGCCTCCCACAGCGTGGCGGGATGCATCTCAGCGGTGAACGACTTGGTCCTCGCTCCCCCCGGAGTCGTCATCGTCAGCCGGCGTCCGCTCGTCGTCGGCGACGAGGGGACGAGGCGGGCGGGCGCTCTGCGACGGTCGCGACCGCGGCAGGGATGGTCCCCATGATGAGCTCGATGAGATGCCGGGCCTCGACGCGGTCGCGGCGCTCGACCGCTTCGACGACTCGCCGGTACGCATCGAGTCGGCCGGAGCCCACGATCGTGTCGTCCCAGTGGGCCCGGACGCGGCCCTCGGGATCGAGCGCGGCGTCGAAGATCTGCTCGAAGGTGTTCGCCAAGAGCTCAGCGACGACCGAGTGCGCGCCACGGAAGACCGATCGGAAGAACCGTCGCTCAGCGTCGACGATGACCTGGATGTCGCCGTCGACGACCGCATCGGCGAGGGACTCGAGGGCGTTGCGCATCTCGTCGATGTCTGCGGACTCGGCGTGGTCCACCACCAGATCGATCAGCCCCTGCAGGGTGACCCGTCCGACCTCCATGACCTTCGCGACCATCGTTAGGTCGACCGCATCGGTGCCAGCATCGACCACCAGGTACTTGATGAGATCGAGCGTGCCCGTCTGACGGAAGTCCAGTACTCGGCAGCCCGACCCTTGTCGCCGTTGCACGAGGCCGAGCTGCTCGAGCTCGCTCAGCGCAGACCGCAGCGTGTGGCGATCGACGCCGAACTGCTCGGCGAGGTCCCGTTCGGGCGGCAGCTGATCGCCTGGCTGGTGGACGCCGGTGAGGATCGCTGATCGGAGCTGCTGGGCCACCCGGGCCAGGTCCTGCCGACCGACCTTCTCATACCCCATCGCTCAGCCGACCTGGTCGACGGCGTCGAAATCGGCGTACTCCTCGGACGTGTCCACCCAGTCCTCGAACTGGATGATCCCCATCTCGGTGTACTGCTGGCGGAGCCAGCCGTCACCGGCATCGAGCAGCCCGAGCTTCTTGACGTTCGGGACGATCTTGGAGAACAGCAGTCCGCCGTACATCGCCGTATCGAGGTTCTCGAGCTGCCAGCGGAGCTGGGCTCGGGGATCCACGCCCAGCCGGGCCCAGAAGTCCTGGTTGAACGTGCGGTCGCGCATGCGCAGGCCCGCCTCGAAGGCGAACTCCTGCCGGTCGCGGATGTCGCTCGAGCTCATGCCGTCGTACGCCTCCGCGAGGGACAGCACGCCGAAGGCGACATGTCGCGCCTCGTCGCTCATGACGTAGCGCAGGATCCGCTTGAGGAGCGGATCGGGCGTGACGGCGTGCAGGAACCCGAACGATGCGAGGGCAAGCCCCTCCACCATGATCTGCATGCCGAGATAGGTCATGTCCCATCGCTCGTCGGCGAGGATGTCTTCGAGCAGCGCCATGAGGTGACCGCTGATGGGGTGATGCCCGCCGAGCTTCGTGTCGAGGTAGCGGCTGAACACCTCGACGTGGCGGGCCTCGTCCATCACCTGGGTCGACGCGTAGTACTTGGCGTCGATCCACGGCACCTGCTCGCAGATCTTGGCCGTGCACAGGAGCGCGCCCTGCTCGCCGTGGACGATCTGGCTGAGGAACTGCGTCTGGTACTCGATGGCCAGCTGGACGAACTGCGCGTCGGTCCACCCGTAGATGGGGATGGTCGGATCGTCCTTGGCCTTCTGCTGGTACAGCAGCATCTCGGGGTGCGTCTCGAGCAGACCGCGGGCGATCTGCTCAGGATCGACGTCCTGGGTCCAGTCCATGTCCGTGTCCGCGTTCCACTGGGACTTCTTGGCCTTCTCGTAGAGCTTTGCCAGAGCCGGTCGGGCCCGCTCGTAGTTCCAGGTGAACCGCGAGTCGCCACCGGACTTGACGGCACGGATGACCTCGTCGGGATCGGGCGGGCCGAGCATGAGGATCTGTTCGAGATCGTTGATCTCGCGGTCCGAGGATGTCCTGGGTGGTGCGTGCGGTGTCGGTCATGCGGGGACCTTTCGCTGGAACAGTCCGTCGAGGTTGTCGGCGTAGAAGCGGGCTCGGGCCGTGTCGCTGATGCCGGCGGCGTCGAGTGAAGCGTCGAAGCGGCTGATGGGATCACGTCCGCCCTCGGGGTGCGGGTAGTCGGAGGAGAACAGGAACATCTCGTCCCCCTCCTGCTCGATGAGCCATCCGACGTCCTCGAACGGGAACGGCGTGAACTTCACCTGGCGTCGGATGTAGTCCGACGGCCGCATCGTGAGCTCAGCGATGATCGGCTCGAACTTGGTGAAGCTCTGGGCCGCGGCATCGAGGCTGCGAAGGAAGCCGGGGACCCAGGACGCGCCCAGCTCGATGACGCCGCAGCGAAGGTCGGGATGGCGTTCGAACACCCCGTCGAGGGCAAGGCAGGTGAGGAACTTCTCGGTCGTTGTGATGGATCGACGGGAAGTCCTTCGGCCGCGAAGGTTCTCACCGCCGCCGACGTGGTCCTTCGGGATCGGTCGGCCGTTGTCGTGCCACGCCGGGCGGAGCCCTCCGGAGCCGAAGCCGATGTGGCAAAGCGCCGGAACCCCAGCCTCGGCGAGGCGTTCCCAGATCGGCTCGTGGAGGCTGTGCGAAGGCGATCGGTCACCGTCGGTCGAGGTCGGGATGACGACGGCGGCGCAGCCGACCTCGAGTGCTCGATCGAGGCCGTCAGCGCCCGCTCTGGGTCCCGAAGCGAGACGAGCCCGACCGCAAGGAGACGGTCGTCGGCGGCACAGGTCTCCGCCATCCCACGGTTCAGGGCGTCGAGCCCGCCGTAGAGCAGATCGTCGTCCTTCGACGAGACGAACTGTGCGGGCGCGAACGTCGGGAACACGACCTGCCGCTCGAATCCGAGGACATCGAGCACCGTGGACCGCTCACCGACGTCGAGCGCTCCGATGGCCGCCCACCCCTTCGCATGGAGCAACTCGGTTGGCGTCAGCTCTTCGAGCGCGTGTCGGGCCTTCGGGACAGGCCCGCCTGCACCGCTCGGTCGATCTCCCCGGTGAACCCGGTCAGACGATCGCGGATCGACGGATCAGCGAAGCCAGCCAACCAGCTCCGCGTCCTCCATCAAGTGGCTGTCCGCATCCGCACAACGGCGATGCCCCGCGTAGGTCATGGCGTCCCCCTCAGTGAATGGCTGAATGGTTCCACCAATTGCTCTCACTGTCAAGGGCCGAGGCGAGAACGACCGCACGTCTCGGAGGCACCCTGTCCTCGGCGGCGCGGAGCTGCTCGGCCGCGTGATCCGTGTCATGAGGACGGAGATGTCGTCGCCCATCGCGGCGCATCGGGTCGGGCCCCCGCGTCGTGCTCCGCCCACGCGTCCACGAACGCCCACCGCCCGGACGTCATACGGCACGCGTGAGACGGGTTCGGTGGATCCACCAGCAGATCGGCGGGCCAGCGGCGAGGCCTGGTCACGCCTTCCAAGGCCGTGACCAGGGCAATCCTGCAGTGGGCGCGGAGGGACTCGAACCCCCGACTTCTGCCTTGTAAGGGCAGCGCTCTAGCCAGCTGAGCTACGCGCCCCAAGGCGCCTGAGGCTACCGATCGGCCCCGACCCGACCATCCACGAGGCGCGCGCGGCGGGCCAACTACGGTCGTTCCCCACAGCAACAGCAGCAACAGCAGCCTCTGGAGCAACAGGGCTCGGACGGGAGGAAGCGGGTGCCTGGACGGACTCGTCCGAGTGGGAGCGACACCGTCGACCTCACGCGGCGCTATCTGAGCGAGCTCGGCTCCTATCCGCTGCTCACCGCCGAGCAGGAGGTGGAGCTGGCCCAAGCGATCGAGGACGGGCACAACGCCGAGCGCGAGCTCGCCGAGGGCACCCCCACCCGCGCCCGGCGCCTGGCCCTCAACAAGCAGATCACCGCGGCCGAGAACGCCCGCCGGGTGTTCATCCAGTCGAACCTGCGGCTGGTCGTGTCGATCGCCAAGCGGTACCAGGGCACGGGCCTGTCGCTCCTCGACCTGATCCAGGAGGGCAACCTCGGACTGATGCGGGCCGTCGAGAAGTTCGACCACCGCAAGGGCTTCAAGTTCTCGACCTACGCGACGTGGTGGATCCGCCAGGCCATCGGCCGGGGCATCGCCGACAAGGGCCGCACGATCCGCCTTCCCTCGCACCTCGTCGACACGATGGCCGTGCTGTCGAAGGCGTCGTCCACCCTGTTGAAGACGCTCGAGCGCGAGCCGACCGCCGACGAGCTCGCCGACGAGACGGGCCTGCCGGTCGAGCGGGTCCGGATGGCCCTGCACGCGGCGCCCGACCTCGTGTCGCTGTCGGCCTCGATCGGTGAGGACGACGCCGAGCTCGGCGACGTGCTGGCCGACGCGGACGCCGAGTCGCCCTTCGAGGCGGCCGCCTCGTCGCTGGCCCGGCACGACCTCGAGCGGCTGCTGGCGTTCCTGAACCCGCGGGAGCGCGAGATCCTCTCGCTGCGCTTCGGCCTGTCCGGCACGCAGCCGCTCACGCTCGACGAGGTGGGACGCCAGTTCAACGTGACGCGCGAGCGGATCCGCCAGATCGAGTCGAAGGCGCTCACGAAGCTGCGCCACCCGTGCTCGGCGCGCCAGCGCCGACTCGTCGCGGCGCTGGGCAGCTAGCTAGGCGCCGGAGCGGCGCTCGAACAGGCGCAGCTCCGCGGGGAGCGGCACCGCCTGCGGGTTGCCCGCGGCTCGCGCCAGCGCGACCAGCGCGCCGCTCGTCTCCGCCTGCAGCTCGGGCAGCTCGTCCACCGGGAACCACCGCGCCTCGGTGATCTCCACCGACATCGGCGTGACGAGGTCGGGCACCTCACCGCTCGCAGGACGGGCCCGGTACACGAGGTCGACACGACGGGCGGCCTCGTCGACCACCACCGCCGGCTCACCGATCAGGTCGATGGCCAGGCCCACCTCCTCGTCCACCTCGCGGCGGGCGGCGTCGGCCGGTCCCTCCCGGCGCTTCAGGAGGCCGCCCGGGATGCCCCAGCCCTTGCGGTAGGACTGGCGCACCAGCAGCACCGCGCCGTCGGGCCGCTCGATCAGGCAGATCGCGCCCACCGTGAAGCCGGGCGCGATGATGCGGACCACCCGGCGGCGAGCCCGGACGGGCAGCCGGCGGAAGATCTGCAGCGCGAACCGGTGGAGACGGCGGAGCACCTGCTCAGGATACGGGCGGGAGGAGCGGAGCCGCCTCGGGTTCCCACGCGAGCCTCGCCTCGGCACCCCAGACGGGATGGTTCGAGAAGGTGCGGCGCGCCTCCAGCGCGGCGGTGAGCAGCGCCGGCGTGCCGGCCGCGAGCGGGGTCCGGCGGGCGGTGTGCTCGATGGTGGCCAGGGGCCGACCGAAGGCGTCGACCACCGACGCACCGGCCTCGAGGCACACGAGCATCCCCCCGAGGTAGTCCCACGCCCCGTGCGCGCCCACCGAGCAGTCGAGGTACGCGTCGAGGCGACCACCCGCCACCGCGCACAGGTCGAGCGCCTGCGCCCCCAGCGCGCGGTACTGCTTCCAGCCCAGGTACCGCGGCGGGTACCCGGACAGGCCGATCACGGCGTCGGCCATCTCGGTGCAGTCGCTCGGCGACAGCGCCGCGCCGTCGACCCGGGCACCGCCGCCGCGCACCGCCTCGAACCGCGTGCCCCCGGCCTGGTCGACCACGACCGCGGCGCGCGCCCCATCACCGTCGACTGCGCACAGGCTCGTGGCGTACCACGGGAGGCCGCGACTGGCGTTGGTGCTGCCGTCGACGGGATCGAGCACCACCACGATCCCCCGGTCGCCGTGGTGCAGCCCCGACTCCTCGCTGAGCGCGCCGAGCTCGGCGCGGTCGAGCACCGCGAGGGCGGCCTCGTCGGCGGCGAGGTCGCTGTGGTACTGGCCGGGCCGCGTGCCGGCCACCCCCCAGTCGACGAGGCCGTCGAGCGCGGTCCGCACCGCGGTGGCGGTGTCGTGGAGCACCTCGAGCAGCAGGTCGTCGCGCACGGCCGCCGAACCTACCGGCCCACCGTGGCGGGCCGGGTGACGTGGCAGGCTGAGGCCCCGTGGCCGCCATCGACATCGCCGGGTTCGTCGCCGACCTGAAGGACCACGCGGTCGACCACGGCTTCCACGTGCACGACGAGCGGCACTTCGTCGAGACCTACTCCCTCCGCCAGGCCTGGGAGGTCGACCTGCACCCCGAAGAGGCCTGTGGCGGGCCGCTCGACCTGCACCTGTCCCTCGAGGTCGACCCACGCACGCTGCTGTCCTTCGAGGACCTCGTGGCGTCGCTCCCCGAGGACGAGGACCCGACGGACAGCTTCCACTTCCCGATGCTGTTCACCTGGTCGCTCCCGCCGCTCCCCCACGGTCCTGACCTGCTCCTGCTGGCCACGGAGCTCGCCGGCATCGGCACCACGGACCTGCCCCTCGAGGTGTCCGCCATCGACTCGTTCCCGTCCGTGACCGACCCGTCCGAGCGCAGCCTCACCATCGTGGCCCGGGTGGAGGTGTCCCTGGCGCGGCTGTTCGCCGGCCAGGAGCAGCTGTGCGACACCCTCGACCGCTGCGCGGACGTCAGCAACCACCTGCTCCGCAACGCCCCCGCCTGGCTCGGCGACGAGTAGGGCTGAACCGTCGCTCAGGCGGCGGCGACGAGGCGGCGGCGGTGCAGGGCCTCGCGCAGCGTGGGGTCGTCGATGCAGCCCCACGGGTCGCCGTGCCTGACCCCACCCGGCTCGGACTCGCAGCCGAGGCAGGTGACCATGCCGTCGTCGTGGACGCGGACCGTCGTGCCGGTCGGGAGGATGTCGGTGCAGCAGGCGCACAGCTCGGCGTGCTCGAGGCGCAGCGTCGTGGCGGGCATGGGGCTGAAACTACGCCCGGCCGCGGACTCGGTGAATGGGTCGTTCGGACCAATTGTCCGGTGTCAGAAAAGCCCCACGACGGCTCGGCCGAGGCCGATCACCAGCGCGATCCCGCCGGCCCCGATGGCCACGCCGGCCACGGCCACCACGGCGTCCCGCAGGAGCACGCCGAGGCTGAGCACCACCCCACCGAGCGCGGGCAGCGTGTCGAGGCCGGTGAACGGCGGCGCCACGAACGCGGTCAGGCAGAGGACGAACACCACCACGCCGTAGCCCGCCCGCCCGACGCGCGTGTCGAGCACGCGGGGCCAGCGCGGGCGCGCGAACCGCTCGAGCCACCGGATGCGGCGCAGGAGCGCCGCGCTGAAGCGCGGGCCACTGATCCCCTTCAGCTCCTTGTGCTGCCACCGGGCCGGGATCCACACCTCCTCGCGACCGAGGACGAGCTCGAGCGCCAGCAGCATCGCGATCGCCTCGAGGACGTGGCTCACGCCGCCGGTCGGCAGCGGGATGGCGGGGAACGCGAGGAGCACGACGAACAGCACGGCGAAGCTCCGCGGCCCGAACTGGTCGACCAGCCCACCCACGGTGTTGGGGCCGTCCGACCCGAGCCACGCCTCGATCTCGTCGCTCAGCGAGAGCTCGTCCCCCCGACCGGGATCCTCCATGCGCTGCCCGGTCTAGCGTCCCGGGGCGCGAACAAGGGCCCGGCCCGAGGGATCCCGGACCGAGCCCCGCAGTGCGCACGGGGTTGGCGCACTGCCCGCAGCCGCGTTCCGCCCCCGCGGAGCGACCCTGACACAGACCACAAAGGGTCTTCTTTCCCAGCCTCGCAGCCAGGTAGTCCCCGGATTCACCCCGTGACGGTGTAGAGATCCCACTCCCCCGGGATGCCCTTCAGCACCTCGTGAACCCGTGGATCAGGACGACGTCGCTCGGCCCGTCACCGGACGTCGCGTAGGCGATGTCGATGCCGTCCGACGTCCGTGTGTACCGGATGTCCCCCGGCGAGCTCACCAGGTCGACGGAGACCTAGCGGGCTGCGAACAGGCGTCGCCGGAGCAGCTCGCCGGCCGAGGCCACCGCGGCCACGATGCCGGCCAGCATCGTCAGGACGAGGGGGGCCCACATCCAGTCGGGGTAGGACCACACGGTGGCCAGGATGATCGTGAGGACGGCGGCGAGCGCGCCGTAGAGCGCCGCCCGCTGAAGGGTCTGCGTCGTCATCTGATTGCCGCCTCTGCCGCTGTTGGCGGCGGTTCGCGCCCACCGGAGTGGTGGGGTCGCTGGTTCGAGCGTATCGGGACCCTGTGCTCGCGGGAGTCGGCCCGCTCAGGATGCGGCGAGCGATCCGGTGTAGAGGCCGCCCTCGAACAGGGCCGCCTGCTCGGCGGGGTCGGCGAAGATCCAGCACGCCCACGTCGACGGGCAGTCGACGGCGGCCCAGACCATCTCCAACGGAACGTGACCGTCGACGGCGAGATCGGCCGGGAGGACGACGGGACACGCGATCGACGTCCAGCGGCGTCTCGAGCGGGGTAGGGGCGCGGAGCCGCACCTCTGCGACGACACCCTCCCCGAGCATCCGGGCGAGCACGCCACCCACGTAGCCGCCCTGGGCCATGTCCGGCGGTCCGACGAACCGCTGTGCGAAGACGATCTGCGTGTCCATCCGCCGCCCGTGATCCGAGCCAGCTCACCAGCACGCCAGGCGCGGATCTCCTGCTCTCGGGCGGGACGGGCGTCGTCGCTCAGCTGCGCTCGGCGCAGAGCACGTACATCGAGTCGTCGATGACCGCTCGCGAGCTGGGCGCAAAGCGGGCCTGGAGCTCACCGGCCATCGCACGATCGATGACACGAAAGCCGTGGCGCCCGAGGAACGCCTCATAGTCCTCCGGATGGACGGCGAAGGTCACCGGCTCGCCGATCAGGCTGAGCGCGCTCGGAACGACGCGCCGAGCTGTGCCCATCAGTCCGGGATCGTCGACGAGGAACCACATGTCGTGGGCGAGCTGAGAGCCGGGTCCACCAAGGTCGTGCACACCCGCGACGGTGGCCGAGACCGCGGCACGGGTCAGGTACATCGGGACGCCCTCCCAGGTGAAGAAGGTCGCCGCTCCCGATGTGAAGCCGTTCTCCACCAGGACCTCGGCCAGGGTCTGGGTCTCGAAGTCGATCTCCACGCGCACGACGTTCGCCTTCGGGAACTCGTCCGCGTGCCGTTCGATCGTTGCGGCCTTGGCGCGGCTGATGGGCGCCAGGTCCACCTCGAAGACCGGACGGCCGGCCATCTGGTCGGCGAAGCGATAGGCACGCGTGTCGTAGCCAGCGCCGAGCAGGACGACCTGTTCGGCGCCGGCATCGAGCGCGGCGGTGAGGTGGTCATCGATGAACCGATGCCGCAGCGGGACGTAGGTCGTGCCCGACGGGCCCAGACGGCGCAGCAGCCGAGCCGAGAGGCTCCGCGACCACGTGTCGAGCGCGCGCCGCGCCGGCGCCGACAGGAACAGGTGCGCCCATGGGTCGTCGACGATGCGTTCGTCCTCGGGCTTCAGGTGCTCGAGGGCTCGGGCGATCGTGACCGCCTCGGCCGTCAGGCTCGGTCGGCCCTGCAGCCGATGCGCGAACGCTCGGGGTCCGTCGCCAGTGCCCATTGCAGGATCCTGCCGCGTCGGTGCGACCGACGTCGTCCTGCACGCCGTCTAGCGTCCCGCTGGGCTCGTAGCTCAGTGGTCAGAGCAGGGGACTCATAACCCGCTACGCCCCAACGAGATGCAACCGGCTCGAGGTCCAGGTCGGGAGCGAGCGCACGCGAGAACTCTCTTGGTGTGCGATGGCGGTCCCGGACGCTGGCCGCTTGACGCAGTCAGGTGCCGGTGTCCAGCTCGTGGCCGGCGCGGGCCAGGGCGGTCATGCCGAGGCGCTCAGCCGTCTCGATCGACACCGCGCGCTCGGTGGCCGCGCGTTCGGCGTCGCCTGCCCCGGCACGATGCCGGAGCGCACGGGCCAACCAGTATCGAGTGCGGGTGGTGAGGGCTGATGCGTCGGCCGACTCCTCGAGCGCAAGGGCGGCATCGAGGGCGGCGACGGCTTCGTCGCTCCGTCCGGTCAGGTCGAGGAGCATCCCCCGGAAGCGGTCGAACGCCCCGCAGCACAGGATCCCTCCGCCGACGATGGCGAGCTCGCCGGAGTACGGCTCGAGCTCCGTCAGCAGGAGCTGGGCGGTATCGAGGTCGGCCAACGCCGTGGTGACCTCGGCCAGCGCGAACCGGCACCAGGGGCCACGACCAGTCACGGGCCCACGTGCTCCAGCCATCGACTACCCCGCGGAGGAAGTCTGCGGCGCGGGCCACGTCGCCGACCTCGAGGTGGGCCATGGATGCGGTGGCTCGGGCCGCGGGGAGATCCGGGCTCAGCTGGAGCACCGCGTCCAACATCGGGAGGAACTCGGCGATACGACCTTCCTCGAAGGCGACCCATCCCACCATGGCGAAGTACGACATCTGGAAGTTCTGGTCGGCGGGAGACGCCTCGATCATCCGGTCGGCATGGGTCGCCACCTCGGCGAACCGTCCATCGAGGAGCGCCAGCATCCCGTTCTGGGCGTGGACGATCCCCCGAACGGACATGTTGCCGGTGCTCTCGGCGATCTCGTTCAGGCGTGCGAGCTGGCGCTCGAAGTCGCCCCGCCGGCCGAGCCCGATCAAGTCGTGCGCCTTGTAGGCATCGAGGAACTGCGTGATGTCGACGCGGGTTCCGAGCTCGGTCAGCCACGGGTCCTCGACGTCGGTGGGAACGGCCAGGGCCTCGTCGAGGAGCTGGAGACGATGGGCCGCCCCGGGCAGACCGAGCGTCGCGAAGACCGTCCACATCCGACTGCCGGCTCCGAGCATCGGCGCGATCGCGTCGACCTCGGGAAGGTGCTCCATGACGGTGGCGACGTGGGTGGTGTACGAGGGGTCTCCCTGCATCGCCAGGTGCCCAGCAAGGCCGGATGTGGCGTAGATGCGGAACGGGGTCGCGTCGGGGCTCAGGAGCTCGAGGGCCTCCTCGAAGAGCCCGATCACCTGCGGATCGGTGACGCCGGAGCCCCCCGGATACCGACCGGCCGCGATCCGGAGCATTCGTTCGCCCGAGCGAAGCCGACGAGCGGCGTCGGCGGCGGCATCGACGACCGGGGCGTCGAACTCGGCGAGCGCGTAGTGGCGCTCGGAGATCGCGACGGCGACGTCGAATCGGGCCGACTGGTTGACCGGCTCGACGGTCTCGATGACCGTCAGTGCCTGTTCGAGCACGGCGATGGCGCCCCGTTGGTCGGAGCGGCCCGCGGCCGCGTCGGCCGCGGCAACGGCCCAGGTGGCCGCCGAGGTCGTGTCCCCGAGCACGGCCGCCTCGGTGAAGTGGTGAGCGAGCTCGGCGAGCGGCACGGTTGGCGCGTCGCCGTACACCGCGAGGATGGCCTCACCGATGGCGCGGTGCAGGCGGGCCCGCTTGGCGCTGGTGAGCTCGCGGGTCAGCGCGTCCCGCACGATGGCGTGGGCGAACGCGAGCTGGCCGGGCGCGGTCTCGACGAGGAGGCGCGCTCGGACGGCTTCGTCGAGGCCGTCCACGACGGCGTCCGGGTCACCGGCATCGGGCACGGCGCTGAGCACGCGGACGCTGAAGGCGAGGCCGCACAGGGCGGCGACGCTCATGGCTTGGTTGGCCGCCTGCGACAACCGCGACAGCCGCCGACCGACGACATCGAGGACGCCTTCGGGCAGGTCCAGGTCGGCCAGCTTGCCGACAACCCTCCAACGCCCGTCCTCCTGGTGGAGCACGCCGCGCTCCACCAGGTGGCGCAGGACCTGGTTCACGAAGAAGGGGTTTCCCGCGGTCCGCTCCAGCACGGCCGCGACCAACGCCAGCCCGTCGTCTTCGAGGTCGTCGCCGGACACAGCGACGAAGAGGTCCTCGACTCCCTGGCGGTCCAGGCCTCGCAGCGCGAGGCGTTCTGCACCCTCGATGCGATGGATGTCGGAGAGCAGCCCGCCGAGCGGGTGGGAGCGGTCGATCTCGGTGTCGCGGTAGGTGGCCAGGACACAGAGGCGATGGCCCTGCGGATCGTTCAGGAGGTGGCGCAGCAAGGCGACGCTCGCCGCGGTTGCCCAGTGGATGTCATCGATAACGAGGACCACCGTCCGCTCGGTCGCAGCGCGGCGAAGGAGGTCGGCGACCGCGTCGAACAGCCGTGCTTGCTCCACGGCTGCCTCAGCCGCGATCGGCTCGGGCCCGTCGATGGCCGGGACCAGTCGACGGATCTCGCCGCCGCACGCAGCGACGTGCTCGGCCACGACCGCAGGGTCGAGATCGGCCGGCCCGGTGTGCAGGGCTTCGACGAAGGGCTGGTAGGCGACGGCGACGTCCTCTGCGCAGCGGCCGAAGAGGACCAGGGCGCCTTCGTCATGGGCCCGACGGGCCAACGCCGCCACCAGCCGGGTCTTTCCGACTCCGGGCTCACCGGCCACGAGCACGGCGCGACCCTCCCCACAGAGAGCGGTCTTGTAGGCCGTGACCAGGACGGCCATCTCTCCCTCCCGGCCGACGACGTGCTCGCTCGCAGACGCGGCCAATGGGGTAGGTAGCGATCGCTGGGCCGCGCTCGACCTCGAACCGGACGCTGCACGCCGACACCGGCTCGGCGATGCCCTTCAGGATCAGGTCCCCGGCCGCCTCGTAGCGGTGTCCCCCACGATCGCCGGCCAGCATCCGCACCATCTCCGTGGCCAGGATCTGATGCTCGGCGGCGGCACCGCACAACCGGCTGGCCGTCACGACGGCAGGGCCGAACACGTCGCCGTCCTCCTCCGTCACGTCGCCGACGGCCACCCCGACCCGCATCCCCAACCCAGGCACCTTGCGCTGGCGCAGGCCGGCAACCGAACGTTGGATCTCGACCGCCGCGGTCACCGCGTCGGCTGCGCCCGTGAACGATGCGAGGCAGCCATCGCCCATCGTCTTGATCAGGACACCGTCGCCGACCTCCACGGCCGCCGCGAACGCCGTGAACAGCGCCCGCCGAGCGTCGTCGGCGTGGTCCACGCCGAGGTCGGCGAAGAGCTCCGTCGACCCCACGACATCCGCGACCAGCACGGTCAGTGTCCGGCCCCCCGCCACCTCGCGACCATACGTCGATGGCCCGTCTAGCGTCCGGAAAGGGCTCGTAGCTCAGTGGTCAGAGCAGGGGACTCATAATCCCTCGGTCGGAGGTTCGATCCCTCCCGAGCCCACGGTCAGTCGAGGGCGCTGCGCACGGCGATCGGGTCCGTGTGGACCAGGCGGAAGATCACGCCGTCCATGCGACCCACGACCCCGTTCCTCAGGTCGAGCTCGTGGCGCTTCGCGAGGCCGTCGACGTGGTGCAGGACCTGTGCCCGCCCCTCGCGCCAGGGACCCCAGCGCCGCCGCACCCGTACGCGGGGGTGGGCCACGAGGTTGTGGAGGTACCCGCACCGCCACCCGTCCTGCACGACGACCCAGAACTCGTCGTCCTCGACGAAGCCGTTGGCCACCGGCACCACCCGGCGCCGGCCCGTTCGGGCGCCCGTGGTCTCGAGCAGCGCGTAGGCCCGGGTCATGACCCCGAGGCGGAAGCCGGTGCGGATGATCGGGTTGACGAGCCACCGGTCCAGGCCGTGGGTCAGCGCCACCTTCAGCCCAGGCCTCACGGCGCCATCTTGCCGCCTACGATCCCCCGCCATGCTGATCCCGTCGGCGATGTTCGCCAACGCCGCCGGTGCCGAGAACGGCCTGCTCGTCCTGCAGGGCGGCGGCTGGGAGTGGTTCAACCTCCGCACGTTCCCCGGGACCGTCCACGGCGTGGTGGCCGGGCTCATCGAGCTCGACCCCGGTCACCAGCCGACGCAGATCGAGGCCTCCGTGACCGGACCCGGCCTCGACGGCCACGTCTTCGGATCCCAGCTCATCGAGGACCCCACCGAGGGCAACGTGGGCTGCCGCATGCCGCTCATCGTCCCGCTGACCTTCGTCGCCCGCGAGCCCGGCATGTACGTGGTGAACATCACCGACACCGAAGGCCCGCTCACCAGCCTCGAGCTCGAGGTGCGGGTCCTGGTGGTCCCCCCGCCCGAGCCGCCGCCCGACGCGCCCTAGCCCGCCGCGGCCGGCGCCCCGAGCGCATCAGCCGTGAGCTCGGCGTGGCCGAGGTGCTGGTAGAGCTCCTCGAGCACGTGGATGACCACCGACCCATCGGTGACGTCGCCGTCCAGCAGGAGCTCCCGCCCGCCCTCGTCGGTCCCCGCCCCCGCGTCGAGGCGGGCCAGCAGCGCCGCCGACCTCTCGAGCGTGGCGTCCACCATCGCGTGCAGCTCCGCCACGTTGCCGGCCGCCTCGAACTCCCCGTCGCGATCACGGTCGCTGGGCTCCCCGAGCGCCACATGGCCGAGCCAGAACTCGGTCAGGCCACAGCAGTGGGCGACCAGGGCGGCCACCGAGTTGGTCGTCGGCCCGTGCGGCCGCTCGTTGACCCGCTCGTCCCCCAGCCGGTCCGCCACCCCTAGCAGCTGCCAGAAGGCGTGCCGCAGGTACCGCTCCGAGGTCGCCGCGCTCAGCTCCACGGAAGCACCGTACGCGCGACGCCGTGTTACCTGGCTCCGGGGGGGAGGCTCGAACTCCCGACAAATTGATTAACAGTCAATCGCTCTACCAACTGAGCTACCCCGGAAGGATCTCACCGGGAGATGGAGCCGTCTCCAGCACCGCTCCCGAGCTGTCTGAATTTAGCAGCGCCGCCACCATCCCCATCACCCGGCGGTGCGTCAACGAGCACTGGTAGACCACCGTGGCACAGCCCATCGGATGCTTGGACTTGCGAATCGACGGATCCGGAACGGCCCGGTAGGGCTTGCCGAACTGCGGGACCGGGATCCCGGTCACTTCGGCCCAGAACTCCTCAGCGGCCTCGAGATCAAGACCCTGATGGAGATAGAGGCGGGCGCGGAAGCGTCGCTCGTCGAGGTCGAAGTCGGAGCGAAGCCACCGGAGGAACAGCGCCATCATCTGCGGGTTCGTGTTGGCGAACCCGACCCTTCCATCGGTCTTCGAGCCCTCGCCCGCGTAGAGGGCGACGCCGGCGATCGTCAGGTCGCGATGCGACACCTGGCCGATGCACTCGAGTCCGAGGCGGAGGCTCCTGTCGATCTCTGTCTGCTTGGCTCGCTGCAACTTGTTCGGTCCGCGTTGACGGGCTCCCTCGTTGCCCGCCAAGTGGCGTTGGCGGCGGCGTTCGGTGAGGACGGCCTCGTCGATGCCTACGTCGCGACACCACAGCGACGCGCTCGACTTGGAGACGCCGAGCTCCTCGCAGATCTCGCCAAGCGTCCAGCCCTGTGCACGCAGGTCGCGTGCGCGGTTCTGCTCGCTGCACCTTGCCCCGGTAGCCCATCGACCCACTGTGGTCAGTGGGTGTGACAGCGCTACTCGCCGTCGAGGTAGTCGCGGAGCTTCTGGCTGCGGTGGGGGTGGCGGAGCTTGGCGAGGGTCTTCGACTCGATCTGGCGGATCCGCTCGCGGGTGACGCCGAACTCCTTGCCGACCTCCTCGAGCGTGCGGGCCTGGCCGTCGTCGAGCCCGAAGCGCAGCCGGACGACGGCCTTCTCGCGGTCGTTGAGCTCGTCGAGCGCGTCGATCACGGCGCGGTTGAGCATGCGGCGGGCCGCGGCGTCGGCCGGGGCCTCGGCGGCCTGGTCCTCGATGAAGTCGGCGAGGTTGGAGTCGTCCTCCTCGCCCACCGGCGAGTCGAGCGACAGCGGGTCGAGGCTGATGCGCTGGATCTCGCGCACGCGGTCCTCGGTGAGGCCGACCCGCTCGGCCAGCTCCTCGACCGTCGGCTCGCGCTCGAGCTCCTGCATCATCTGGCGCTGGATCCGGTGGACCTTGTTGATCGACTCGACCATGTGCACCGGGATGCGGATCGTGCGGGCCTGGTCGGCGATGGCCCGGGTGATGGCCTGGCGGATCCACCACGTGGCGTAGGTGGAGAACTTGAAGCCCTTCGTGTAGTCGAACTTCTCGACGGCCCGCATGAGGCCGAGGTTGCCCTCCTGGATCAGGTCGAGGAAGTGCATGCCGCGGCCGACGTAGCGCTTGGCGATCGACACGACGAGGCGCAGGTTGGCCTCGATGAGCACCTCGCGGGCGTCCTCGCCGCGGCGCACCGTGCGTTGGAGCTGGCGGCGCTCGGCGAACTCGAGCGACGCGAGCTCGCCGGTGGCGGCGAGGTCGGCCAGCTTCGAGCGCGGCGAGCGTGCCGGACTCGATGCGTCGGGAGTACTCGACCTCCTCGGCACCGGTGAGCAGCGGGACCCGGCCGATCTCCTTGAGGTACATGCGCACCGGGTCGGCGGAGCCGCCGCCACGGTCGGTGGTGGCCGACGCGGCCCGCAGGGCGCGGCGCCGCGCCGCCGCGGAGCGGGCCGGGCGCACGCCGCCGAGCTCGGGGCCGTCCTCCTCGAAGTCACCGGCCGGCGTGGGCCGCCTCGGCTGCCTCGTGGAGCTCGGCTTCGACGGACGGCAGCGGCGGCAGGCCGGGCGTGGGCGGCACGTCGAACGCGACGAGCTCGTCATCGGGCACGTCGACCGCGGGGACCGACTCGTCGAGCACGATGCCGGCGCCGGAGAGGTGGACGCGCACGCCCTCGATGACCTCGGTCGTGAGCTCGACGGTCTGGAGCACGAGGACGACCTCGTCCATCGTGAGCGACGCCCGTGCGCCGGCCGCGTAGCGACCAGCAGCTCGAGATCGTCCTCGGACACCCCCCACGGAGTGGCGGCCGACGTTGCTTCGGTCATCCCCCTCCCTCGCCCCTCGACCCGAGCCAGGCTACCAACTGCTCGGCGGCGCCAGCCGCGGCCGATCGGGTCCCGGAGCTGGTCGATGCACTGGGTGAGCCACTGCTGCTCCTGCTGGAGCGCCGGGTCGGCGGCGACCCGCGACACCAGCGACGTGACCTCGTGGCGGGCCCGCTCGGTGAGGAGCCGCACGACGGCGTCGAAGGGCTCGCGAGTCGACCTCCTCGGCGGCGAGGCGCGCGAGCAGCTCGGCCACGCCGGGGTCGGCGGCCGTCGATGGCCTCCGGCACGGTGGGGTGGGCCATCAGCGCCCGGAACGCCAGGGCGTGGAGGTCGCGCTCGAACAGCTCCTCGTAGCGGATCCAGTGCTCGACCGCGTGCCCAGTGGTGCACGACGTGGCGCAGCACCTCGAGCTCGGGGCTGTTGCGCTCCTGCCACGGGCTCGGCGGCTGCGACCGGCGGCGCGACCGTCGGTCGTCGGGGCGGCCCGCGGCCGAGCCGCGCCTCGGACGCGGGTCGTGCGAGCATCGCGCGGAGCTGCTCCGGGTCGACGCGGCAGCGCCCGGCCACCTCCATCAGGTACTGGTCGCGCACGAGCTCGCTCGGGTGCTCGCGGATCACGTCGACGCGCCGCCTCGGCCGCCTTGGCCCGGCCCTCGGCGGTGTCGAGCCGGGCGGCCGGCGAGCACGCGGTCGACGCGGAACTTGAGGAACGGCACGGCGTCGTCGACCGCCGCGGCCAGGCGCGCCGGATCGGAGCCGGCGAGGTCGGCCGGGTCGACGCCGCTCGGCAGGTCGGCGACCGCCACCTCGATCTCGTGGTCGCGCTCCCACTGGTAGAAGCGCTCGGCGGCGGCCTGGCCGGCGGCGTCGGCGTCGAAGGCCAGCACGAGGCGGCGGGCGTAGCGGCGCAGCAGCCGCACGTGCTCCTCGGTGAGCGCGGTGCCGCACGTGGCCACGGCCGCGGGGAGACCGGCGCGCGCGAAGCCGATGACGTCGGTGTACCCCTCGCAGACGATGGCCCGGTCGTCGGTGACGATGCGGGCCTTCGACCAGTTCAGGGCGTAGAGGAGCTTGGACTTCTGGTACAGCGTGGGTCTCCGGCGTGTTCATGTACTTGGGGCCCTCGCCTCCCGGCATGACCCGACCACCGAACCCCACGGCGTCGCCGTTGGCGTCGAAGATCGGGAACAGGATCCGTCCCCGGAAGGCATCGGTCGCCCGGCCGTTGCGGTTGAGCCGCACGAGGCCGGTGTCCCGGGCGATGTCGTCGGGCAGCCGCAGCGCCTTGACCATGGTGTCCCAGCCCTCGGGGGCCCAGCCCACCTTGAACGCTCGCACCTCGTCGCCGGTGAGACCCCGCTCCCGGAGGTAGCGCGCGGGCCGTGGCGGCGTCGGGCGCCGACAGGAGGCGCTCGTGGTACCACTCGACGGCCTGCTCCACGGCGGCGACGAGCTTGCCCCGGCGCTTGCGGTGCTCGCCCTCGCCCTGGTCGGAGTAGCGCAGGGTGATGCCGGCCCGGCCGGCCAGCAGCTCGACCGCGGCGACGAAGTCGAGGTGCTCGACCTCCCGGATGAACGTGATGGCGTCGCCCCGGACCTGGCAGCCCCAGCAGCGGTAGAGCCCGAGCTCCTGGTTCACGTTGAACGAGGGCGTCTTCTCGGCGTGGAACGGGCAGAGGCCCACCCAGCGCTGACCCACCCGCCGGAGCTGGGTGTACTGGCGTGATCACCGCGACGATGTCCGTCGCGGCCCGCACGGCCACGATGTCCTCGTCGACGATGCCCACACCCCGAAGGTAGCGGGGCCCACCGACGGCCTCGCCCCGTGGCACGCTGTCGCCCGTGCAGCGGCTCGTCCCCCGGCTCCCGGCCGGGTCGGTGGAGGAGCTCGTGGCGGGCGCCACCCACCGCGAGCCCCTCGGCGGCACCGACGGCAAGTCGGGCTCCGTGCTCGAGCGCGTCGTCGTCGACGGCGAGTCGCTCGTCCTCAAGCAGCTGCACGTCGACCACGACTGGACCATGCGGCACTTCGGCGACATCGTCTGCCGGCCGGTGCTCGTGTGGACCAGCGGGCTGCTCGACGCCATCCCAGCGACGATCGACCACGCCGTCGTCGGCGCGGCCGCCGGCCTCGGCCGGCACGGCTGGGGCGGGGCACTGCTCCTCCGAGACGTCGGCCCGCACCTCTTCCCCGAGGGTGACGACGCGGTCCCGCTCGACCACCACCGCCAGCTGCTCGACCACCTCGCGGAGCTCTCGGCCGCGTTCTGGGGCTGCGACGAGGACCTCGTGCCGGGCCTCGTCCCGACGCAGACGCGCTACGCCGCGTTCAACCCGGCGATGCTCGCGGTCGAGGAGCAGCTCGGCTGGCCCGATGCCGTGCCCCCGATCTGCGCCGACGGCTGGCGCCGCTTCGTCGAACGTGCGCCTGCGGACGTGCTCGACGGGGTGCAGGCGCTTCGCCTCGACGCCGCGCCGCTCGTCACCCGGTTGGACGACACGCCGTCGACCTTCCTGCACGGCGACTGGAAGCTCGGCAACCTCGGCGCCACCCCCGACGGGGTGACGGTGCTGCTCGATTGGACCTACCCCGGCGTCGGCCCGCCGTTGTACGAGCTGGGCTGGTACCTCGCCATCAACGCGGCGCGCCTTCCAGAGTCGAAGGAGGAGGCCATCGCCGCGCTGCGCGTGCGTCCTTCGAGGCCCAGCGGGATCGCGACCGACCCGTGGTGGGACCTGCAGGTCGACCTGTGCCTGCTCGGCACGCTCGTCCAGTTCGGGTGGGAGAAGGCCCTCGGCGACGGACGACGAGCTCGCGTGGTGGTGCGAGCGGGCCCGCACGGGCCTGGCGCGGCTGTGAGCTGGTCGGCCGCCGACATGGGGGGCGCCTACGGGCGCGCCGCCGAAGCATGGGCCACCGGGCCCGCCCGCATCTACGACGAGCTCGCCGACGACCTGGTGGCCCGCTCGCCCGTCCCGCTGGCGGGTCGCCTCGTGGCCGACGTTGGCGCCGGCCGCGGCGCGGCAACGCGGGCGGTCGCCCGCGCCGGCGGCCGCGCCGTCGCGCTCGACGTCGCCGAGGGGATGCTGGCCGCGAACGCGCGCAGCGGCGGCCCACCCGGCATCGTTGCCGACGCGCTCGCGCTCCCGATCGCCACCGACGCGCTCGACGGGGTCGTGGCCGCGTTCTCCTACAACCACCTCACCGAGCCTGAGGTCGCGCTCGCCGAGGCGGCCCGGGTGACGCAGCCCGGTGGGGTGATCCTGGCGTCGGCCTACGCGCTCGACGACGACCATCCGGTGAAGGCGGCCGTCGACGACGCGGCCATGGCCGCGGGATGGACGCCGGCGCCCTGGCTCGCGGACCTGCGGCGCGACGCGGTCCCGCTGCTCGCGACCGAGGAGCGGGCCGCCGCCGTGGCGGCTGCAGCCGGCCTGCGCACGGTCACCGTCGACACGGTGGAGCACGCGTTCCCCGACCTCGGCCCGGTCGAGCTCGTCGAGTGGCGGATGGGCATGGCGACGCTGGCCCCGTTCCTCACCGGCCTCGACGAGCTGGCGCAGGCGAAGGTGGCGGCCGACGCGCGCGCCCGGCTGGGCGAGGACCCGCCGGTGCTCGTGCGCCCCATGATCGTGCTCGCCGCCGTCGTCTAGCGAGGCGCCACCCAGGGCACGCGTGGCACCCCGGCCGGGTCGAAGCGGGCGACCAGCTCGGCCGGGGACACGTCCTCGCCGGGTGCGGCCAGGCCCAGGCTGACCGCGAGGCGGCTGCGCACCGCCGCGGCACCCACGCCCGCCGCGGCGAGCTCGGCCAGGGTGACCGCCCC
Source organism: uncultured Microthrixaceae bacterium (assembly GCA_963806205.1). Taxonomy (GTDB): domain Bacteria; phylum Actinomycetota; class Acidimicrobiia; order Acidimicrobiales; family VFJN01; genus VFJN01. The sequence continues at coordinate 1,599,181 of CAWDXF010000002.1, read as the reverse complement.
GTGCCGCTTGGCGAGCCGCTCGCCGTCGGCGCCCAGCACGAGGGGCACGTGGGCCCAGACGGGGCGGGGCAGGCCCAGGAGGTCGGCCAGGTGCGCCTGGCGGGGCGTGGAGCTGAGGAGGTCGTCCCCCCGCACCACCTCCTCGATGCCCTGGTCGGCGTCGTCCACCACGACCGCGAGGTTGTAGGCGGGCACGCCGTCGTTGCGTCGCAGGACCAGGTCGTCCACGACCGCCCGGACCTCGCCGTGGAGCCGGTCGACGATCGCCACCTCCCGGCCGTCGGACCGGAGGCGCAGCGCGGCAGGCCGCCCCGCGGCGAGCGCGGCCGCCACCTCGTTCGCCGACAGCGCACGGCAGGTGCCGGGGTAGGCGCCCGGCGGCTGCCCGTGCGGCGCCTCGGCCGCCTCCGCCACCTCGCGGCGCGTGCAGAAGCACGGATAGGTGAGCCCGCGGGCCTCGAGGTCCGCGAGCACGGCGTCGTGCCGGGCGCGGCGCTCGGACTGGCGGAGCACCTCGCCGTCCCAGTCGAGGCCCAGCGCCCGCAGGTCGGCCAGCTGGTCGGCCTCGTGGCGTGCCGCGTCCGGATGGGGCTGGAGGTCCTCGACCCGCAGCAGGAAGCCGCTGCCCGCCTGGCGGGCGAACAGCCACGCCAGCAGGGCCGTGCGCAAGTTGCCGAGGTGCAACGGGCCCGTGGGGCTGGGGGCGAACCGGCCGATGGCCACGCCGCATCCTCGCATCTGAGGGCCTGGCAGGATCTGTGGGGTATTCGGCATTGCCGCCATGGCCCGATCGGGCCCATGCTGCCCTCGTGGACGAGCGAACCGTCGTGCTCATCGTGTTCCCGGGCCTGCAAGGGCTGGACCTGGTGGGACCGGTCGAGGTCTTCGCGGGGGCCAACAAGGCGCTCGGCCGCCGTGCCTACCGGTTGGTGGTCGCCGCCGTCGATGCCGGGCCCCTGCCGACCGCGAGCGGGATCGGTGTCGTGGCCGACACGGCGCTGGCCGACGTCCGCGGCCAGATCGACACGATGCTCGTCGTCGGCGGCGACGGCACCGTCCAGGCGGTGTACGACGAGGAGCTCGTGGCGCAGGTGCGGCGCCTCGCGCCGCGGTCCCGTCGCGTCGCGTCCGTGTGCTCCGGCGCCTTCGTGCTCGCCCAGGCAGGCCTCCTCGACGGGCGGCGCGCCACCACGCACTGGAGCGCGTGCGAGCTCCTCGCGCAGACGTTCCCCGCGGTCGAGGTGGACCCCGACCCGATCTACGTGCAGGACGGCGCGGTCTACACGTCCGCGGGCGTCACGGCGGGCATGGACCTCGCGCTCGCGCTGGTCGAGGACGACCTCGGGCGCGACGTGGCCCTCGCGCGTCGCCCGCCAGCTGGTGCTGTTCCTGCGCCGCCCCGCGAACCAGTCGCAGTTCAGCGCGCAGCTCGCCGCGCAGATGGCCGAGCGCGACGGGCTCCGCGACGCGCAACGCCACGTGCTCGACCACCCGGACCGCGACTGCAGCGTGGCCGCGCTCGCCCGTGTGGCGCTGATGAGCGAGCGCCACTTCGCGCGGTGCTTCACCGAGGAGGTCGGGGTCACCCCCGCCCGCTACGTCGAGCGTGTGCGGGTCGAGACGGCGCGGCGGCTGCTGGAGGACACCGACCAGGGCGTCGAGTCCGTGGCCGCGGCGGCCGGCTTCGGCACCGCGGAGACGATGCGGCGCACGTTCCTCCGCCTCCTGCGCACGAGCCCCTCGCACTACCGCAACCGGTTCCGAGCGGCCTGACCGCTCAGTCGTCGAGGAGCTCGAGGCCTTCGCCGCGGTGGGCGTCGATCGCCTCGTCGGGGCCGTGCCCGTCCTTCCGGCCGAGCCGGATCGACAGCAGGATCGCGCCCGTCAACGACCGCCGCGATCACGCCCAGCGAGGCGAAGGTGGGGATGTGGTACCACTCGGCGAGGATCATCTTGCCGCCCACGAAGGCGAGGATGATCGCCAGTCCGGGTTGCAGGTAGTCGAACCGGTCGCGCAGGTCGGCGAGCAGGAAGTAGAGCGCCCGCAGACCGAGGATGGCGAAGGCGTTCGAGCTGAACACGATGAACTGCTCGCGGCTCACCGCCAGGATGGCCGGGATCGAGTCGACGGCGAAGATCACGTCGCTCGTCTCGACCACGATGAGCACCGCGAAGAGGGGTGTGGCCAGGCGCTTGCCGTTGATGCGGGTGAACAGCGCCTGGCCGTGGTACTCGCCCGTGGTCGGCACGACCTTGCGCACGAGGTTGAGGACCGGGTTGTTCTCCGGGTGGATCTCCTCGTCGCTGTGGCGCAGGAGCCGGACCGCCGTCAGCAGCAGGAAGCCGCCGAACACGAACAGCATCCACTCGAACCGTTCGAGGAGCTCGACGCCCACGAAGATGAACGTGAAGCGCAGCACCACCGCGCCGAAGACGCCCCAGAACAGGACGCGGAACTGGTACTCGCGTGGCACCGCGAAGTAGCTCATGATGATCGCCCACACGAACACGTTGTCGACGCTGAGGCTCTGTTCGATCAGGTAGCCCGACACGTACTCGCCGGCGGCCTGCCCGCCCCAGGTGGCCCACACCACGAACGTGAACGACAGGCCCATCGAGATCCAGATCGCGGCCTCGATCGCGGCGGCCTTGGTGGTGACGACGTGCGCGGTGCGGTGCACCAGCAGCAGGTCGGCCACGAGCAGCACGGAGATGAACCCCAGGAAGACCGGCCAGATCCACGGGTCGACGTGGAAGTCCGCGAACTTCTCACGGGTCGAGTCGGACGCGATGGCGGCGAGTGTGGCGAGCAACGGGGGCGGCTCCGTCGTCAGGGCGGGCTGGGGTCTCCCACAAGGATGGCCTGCGCGGCGGACAACCGGGCAATCGGCACCCGATACGGGGAACACGACACGTAGTCGACCCCGGCCCGGCGCAGGAAGGCGATCGAGGCCGGCTCGCCGCCGTGCTCGCCGCAGACGCCGACCTTCAGGTCCGGGCGGGCCGCCCGCCCCCGGCTGATCCCCAGCTCGACCAGCTCCCCCACCCCGGTGGCGTCGAGGACCTCGAAGGGGTTGCGGGCCAGGATCCCCGCGTCGAGGTACTCGGGCACCAGGCGGGCCTCCACGTCGTCCCGGCTGAAGCCGAAGGTCATCTGGGTGAGGTCGTTGGTCCCGAACGAGAAGAAGTCCGCCACCTCGGCCAGCTCGCCCGCCACCAGGGCCGCTCGGGGCGTCTCGATCATCGTGCCGATCGAGAGGTCGAGGCCGGCGGCTCCGTCCACCGCCGCGACGGCCGCCTCGACCCAACCGCGGGCCCGGGCCAGCTCGGGCCGGTTCACCGTGAGGGGGATCATCACCTCGAGCACCGGGGGGCGCCCGGCGGCGACCTCGGCCACCGCGGCCTCGAGGAGCGCCCGGACCTGCATCTCGTAGAGGCCCGGCTTCAGGGCGGCGAGGCGCACCCCGCGGGTGCCCAGCATCGGGTTCTCCTCGTGCCACGCCTCGGCGGCGGCCAGGAGAGCCGTCTCCTCGTCGGTGAGTGCTCGCTGGGCACCGGTCACCCGCAGGTCCTCGATCGACGGGAGGAACTCGTGCAGCGGCGGATCGAGCAGCCGGACGGTCACCGGCCGGCCCCCGAGGGCCTGGAGGATGGCGGCGAAGTCGTCGCGCTGGGCGACCCGGAGCTGCTCGAGGGCGGCCGCCTCGGCCTCGGGCGAGTCGGCCAGGATCATGGCCCGCACGATGGGCAGGCGGTCCTGGGCCAGGAACATGTGCTCGGTGCGGCACAGGCCGATCCCCTCGGCCCCGAACTCCACCGCGACCGCGGCATCCGGCCCGTTGTCCGCGTTGGCCCGCACGCCCAGCGTGCCGGCCCGCACCTCGTCGGCCCAGGAGAGGAGCACGTCGAAGTCGGGCGGGGGCTTCGTGGCGCCCAGCTCCCGCTCGCCGAGCACGACCTCACCGGTGGTGCCGTCGATCGAGATGACATCGCCCTCGTGGACTGTGACGTCCCCGACGGTGAACCCGCCGTCGCCGATCTGCACCTGCTCCGCGCCCACGACCGCCGGGATCCCCCAGCCACGGGCCACCACGGCGGCGTGGCTGGCGAGGCCGCCCCGCGCGGTGAGGATCCCCTCGGCCGCCTGCATGCCGTGCACGTCCTCCGGCGAGGTCTCGTAGCGGACGAGGATCACGTGCTCGCCGCGGTCGGCCGCCTCCACGCAGGCGTCCGCGGTGAGGCACACCCGTCCCACCGCGGCACCGGGCGACGCACCGAGCCCCGTGGCGAGCACCGCGCTCGACGCGGCCTCGAACTGCGGGTGCAGCACCTGGTCGAGGTGGTCGGCGGTCACGCGCCCGAGCGCCTCCTCGCGGGTGATCCCGAGGTCCTCCGAGCGGGTCATCTCCACCGCCATGCGAAGCGCGGCCGCGCCGGTGCGCTTCCCGATCCGCGTCTGGAGCATCCAGAGCCGGCCGTGCTCGACGGTGAACTCGGTGTCGCACATGTCGCGGTAGTGGGCCTCGAGGCGGCCGAGGATCGCCAGCAGCTCCGCGTGCGCCTCCGGGAAGCGCGCGGCCATCCCGTCGAGGTGCTCGGTGTTCCGGATGCCCGCCACCACGTCCTCGCCCTGGGCGTTCACGAGGAAGTCCCCGAAGGGCACGCGCTCGCCGGTGGAGGGGTCGCGGGTGAAGGCCACCCCCGTGCCCGACTCGTCGTCGCGGTTGCCGAAGACCATCGCCTGCACGTTCACGGCGGTGCCGAGGTCGTCGGGGATGTGCTCGCGACGGCGGTAGGCGACCGCCCGGGCGCCCATCCAGGACCGGAACACGGCCTCGATCGCGCCCCGCAGCTGGTCGGCGGGCGCCTGCGGGAACGGGGCACCGGACTCCGACGCCACCAGGTCCATGTACCGGGCGCACAGCTCCTCGAGGGCGGGAGCCCCGAGGTCCCCGTCGCCGGCCACGCCTGCGGATCCCTTCGCCTCCTCGAGGAGCCGGTCGAACGGCGCCCCGTCGAGGTCGAGCACGATCCGTGCGTACATGGCCAGGAACCGCCGGTAGGAGTCGAACGCGAACCGCGGGTCGCGGCGCGGCCAGCGCCTGCACCGACGTGTCGTTGAGGCCCAGGTCGAGGACCGTGTCCATCATCCCGGGCATCGACGACGCGGCCCCCGAGCGCACGCTCACCAGGAGCGGATCGTCGCCGGCACCGAGGCGTCGGCCCATCGCCGCCTCGACCTTGCCGAGCTCGGTGGCGACCTCGTCGTCGAGCCCGTCCGGCCACCCGCCCGCCATGTGCGCACGACAGGCCTCCGTCGTGATCGTGAACCCGGGCGGCACCGGCAGGCCGAGCACCGACGTCATCTCCGCGAGGTTGGCGCCCTTGCCGCCGAGCAGCGTCTTCAGCTCGCGTCGGCGCGCGCTCGGTGCGCGTGGTCGAAGGCGAAGACGAACCGCACCGGTGCCGACCCTACGCAGCACCGGGCCCGGACGCGCAACGACCGCCACGTCCACGGGAGGGACGATCGGCGGTCGCTGCTGGCGAGGGCTGGGCGGGCGGGAACAGCCCTCGTTGGCGGTCACCCTACGGCACCTGACGGACCGTCACAACAATGGGCACGCGCCCTGTTGGAAGCCGCGCTGCGACGCGAACGCGGGAACGCGGTTCAGGCGAGCGCGGCCTGCAGGTGACCCAAGATATTGGCGATCGACACGCGCTCCTGAGCCATCGTGTCGCGCTCACGTACGGTTACGGCACCGTCATCAAGGCTCTCGAAGTCGACCGTGATGCAGTACGGCGTGCCGATCTCGTCCTGGCGCCGGTAGCGCCGACCGATGGCCTGCGTCTCGTCGTAGTCGCAGCTCAGGTGCGGGGCCAGGACCTGGAACACGTCGCGCGCCACGGGCGTGAGCGTGTCCTTCTTCGACAGGGGCAGCACCGCGACCTGGTAGGGCGCGAGGCGGGGGTGCAGGCGCAGGACGACGCGCGTCTCGTCGTTGACCTCCTCCTCGGCGTAGGCGTCCATGAGGAAGGCCATCATCGTGCGGGTCGCGCCGGCGGCCGGCTCGATCACGTGGGGGACGTAGTGCGAGCCCGTCGCCTGGTCGAAGTACTCGAGGCGCTCCCCGGAGGCGTTCGCGTGCTGGGTGAGGTCGAAGTCGCCCCGGTTGGCGATGCCCTCGAGCTCGTCCCACCCCCACGGGAAGAGGAACTCCACGTCCGAGGTGCCCGAGGAGTAGTGCGACAGCTCGTCCGCGTCGTGGGCCCGCAGGCGCAGGTGCTCGGGGTCCATCCCGAGCTGCACGTACCAGGCCAACCGCTCACCGCACCAGTACTCGTACCAGCGCTGGCCCTCGTCCGGCGGCACGAAGAACTCCATCTCCATCTGCTCGAACTCGCGGGTCCGGAAGACGAAGTTGCCGGGGGTGATCTCGTTGCGGAAGGACTTCCCGACCTGCGCGATGCCGAACGGGGGTCGCTTGCGCGAGGTCTCGAGCACGTTCTTGAAGTTGAGGAACATGCCCTGCGCGGTCTCGGGCCGCAGGTAGACCTCGTGCCCCGCGCCCTCGACCGGCCCGGCGTAGGTCTTGAACATCAGGTTGAACTGGCGGGCCTCGGTGAAGCTGTCCTTCGCACCGCAGCTCGGGCACGTGCCGGGATCGTCCAGCTTGTCGAGCCGGAAGCGCTCCTTGCACACCTTGCAGTCCACGAGGGGGTCCGTGAAGTTCGCCAGGTGGCCCGACGCCTCCCACACGGCCGGGGGGCTGAGGATCGCGGCGTCGAGGCCCACGATGTCGTCCCGCTGCTGGACCATCGACCGCCACCACGCATCCTTCACGTTGCGCAGCATCAGCACGCCGAGGGGGCCGTAGTCGTAGGTGGACCGGAAGCCGCCGTAGATCTCCGCCGAGGGGAACACGAACCCGCGCCGCTTGCAGAGGTTCACGACCTTGTCGAAGAGGGTCGGATCGGCTTCGGGGGACATGGGCCGGAAGGCTACCGGGAGGGTGGAGTGGTAGAACGACCCGAATGGCCGCCCCTGCCGATCCCACGGACGTGATCGCCCGCCGTGTGGCCGCCAACATCATCGACACCGCGATCATCGTCGGCCCGGCCATCGCCCTGGCGGCGTCCTCCCTCGAGTACCTCGAGGAGGACGACATGCCCCCGTCCCGATCGGCGTCGGACTTCTGCGACGACTACCTCGACTCGTACGAGGAGAACATCTGCGTCCCGGTGATGGATCGTGCCTACTTCGGGGAGCCCACCGAGGGGCCGATCCTCACGGCCTTCGGCCTCACGATCCTCCTGTACGTGCTGATCCAGGGCCTCACCGGGTGGACCGTCGGCAAGGTCATCCTCGGCATCCGCACGGTGCGCGCCGACGGCCGGCCCGCCGGCATCGGCCGCGCCGCGCTGCGGACCCTGCTCTGGATCATCGACGGCCTGCCGGTGCTGGGGCTGGTGGGGTTCATCACCGCGCTCACCACGACGGGGCACCGGCGGGTCGGCGACATGGTCGCGAAGACCTTCGTCGTGCGGGCGGCCGCGGCCGGCCGGCCCGTGGTCGTCCCCGGCTTCACCGCGCCCGGCGCCATGCCGCCGCCCCCGGCGGCCACGGGGCCCCAGTGGGACGAGGGGCGCGGCACCTACATCCAGTGGGACCCGGCAGAGCTCGCGTGGATGCAGTGGGACGACGGCTCGAAGACGTGGAAGGCCATCCCCGGGCAACCCGGCCTGCCTCCTCCTCCGCCGTTGTCGCCGCCACCGGAATAGCGGTGCGCCGGTTCCTCGCCGTCCTGGTGCCGCTCACCCTCCTCGCGGCCTGTTCGGATGACGACGAGGCCGCGGCTCCCTCGACCACCACGACCACCGCGCTCCCCGTGACGTCGACCACGGCCGCCGTGGACCCGTGCTCCGACGCGGGGATCGTGACCTCCGCACGCGACTTCTTCATCGACGCCACCGCCGATCCGGCGCAGGTGGAGGTGCTCGGCCTCGCCGACGTCGACGGCGACGGCCGCGACGAGCTCTGGGCCCGCACCGGTGCCGGCGCCTCCGCGACCATCCTCGGCCTGGCCCGCCGCGACGGGTGCACGCTCGAGCGTGTGATCGGCCAGGGCGGCGCACCGGTCGAGCTGCCCGTGGGCGGAAGCGTGGGATCGGCGGCCGGGGTGCGCTGCGAGGCGTCGGTCGACCCCGAGGCCGACCTGACCGAGTACGAGCTCCGCAGCAACGACGGCGAGGAGTACGAGGTCACCGCCACCGAGTACGCGCTCGATGGCGCCACGCTCGTGCGCACGGGCACCCACGCCGGCGCCGCCACGTCGGACGACCTGGAGCGCTACACCGGCTTCCGCTGCGGCGACCTGCGCCTCTGAGCCGAGCGCGCCTCGGCCGCGTCAGCCGTGATCGAGGACGGCGATCGAGCGCAGACGACGCTCGAGGTGGTGCTCCACCGCTCGCACCGCGAGGTGGTCGACCTCGGTGGTGGCCTCCGAGCGCTCGACGTTGAGGGCCGAGCCGAGCCGCCCGCCCAGGATGTCGTTGAGGAGCGCCACGGCCTCGGCGGAGATGCTCGGGCCGCGCCGGTGGTCACGGCACCTCGTGCCGCCCGCGTCGATGTCGAAGCTCACGAGGTCCTCGGTGGCGCCGCACTCGACGCACTCGTCGACCACCGGCCGGAACCCCTCGAGCGCGAGCACCTTCAGGAAGAAGGCCGGCACCACCAGCGGCCCGCGGTGGTCCGACAGGGCGCGGAGGGCGCCCAGGAGCATCTGGTACAGCGGCGGGTTCGGTTCGCCCTCGAGACCGAGCTGGTCGACCGCCTCCAGCATCGCGACCGCACGAGTCAACCGGTCGAGGTCGTCCCGGATCGTGCGGAAGTGGTCCAGGGTCTCCGCCTGCGTGACGATGTCGAGCTCCCGCCCCTCGTAGAGGAGGAGCTGCAGGTGCGTCGGTGGCTCGAGGCGCGCGCCGAAGCGCGACTTCGTCTTGCGCACCCCCTTGGCGACCGCCCGGACCTTGCCCCGCTGCTTGGTGAAGATGCTGACGATCCGGTCCGACTCGCCGAGCTTGTGGGTGCGCAGGACGATCCCCTCGTCCCGGTACAGCCCCATGGCCCCAACCTACGCCTCGACGCCCCCGAACCTGCGCTCCCTGCGCTGGAACTCGCGGATGGCCGCGAACAGGTCCTCCCGGCGGAAGTCGGGCCAGAGCACCTCCGTGAACACGAGCTCGCTGTAGGCCAGCTCCCAGAGCAGGAAGTTCGAGATCCGGGACTCGCCGGAGGTCCGCACCACGAGCTCGGGGTCGGGCATGTCCGGGGCGTACAGGCGTGAGCGGATGGCCTTCTCCGTGACCTTGTCCGAGGCCACCCCGTCCCGCACGAGGGCCTGCACCGCGTCCACGACCTCGGCCCTGCCCCCGTAGTTGAACGCGAAGGTGAGCGTCATGCCCTTGTTGCGGCGCGTCATCGCCTCGGTCTCGTCGATGTGCCGCAGCACGCGCTTGGGCACCCGCCAGTCCCGCCGCCCGATGAAGCGCACGCGCACGTCCTTCTCGGCGAGCTCGTCGCGCCGGGTGAGGAGCAGGCGCTCGTTGAAGCCCATCAGGTAGCGCACCTCGTCGGCGGGGCGGCGCCAGTTCTCCGTGGAGAACGCGTACACGGTGAGCCACTGCAGCCCGATGTCGAGCGCCCCCTCCACGGTGTCGAACAGCGCGTGCTCGCCCGCCGTGTGCCCTTCTGTGCGCTTCAGGCCCCGGGCCGTGGCCCACCGCCCGTTGCCGTCCATCACACAGGCCACGTGCGCCGGCAGGCGGTCGGGGTCGATCCCGGGGGGCAGCACGGCTGGGAACCTACTGCGGCTGGGTACGTTCCCGACGTGCTCGACCGATGGCGCGCCCGCTGGCCGTGGCTCGACGCGGTCCTGCAGGTGACCGACCGCTTCGGAGCGGTCGGAGGTGGACCCCTGAGCGCCGCGATCGCGCTGGCCGCGTTCCTGTCGCTGTTCCCCTTGTTGCTGGTGGCGATCGCAGTGGTGGGCTTCCTGTCCTCGGGCGACGCCACCTTCGCGGGCCACCTGGTGCGCGACCTCGGGCTCGAGGGACGCAGCGCCGAGGTGGTGCTCGATGCGATCGACGCCGCGGAGGGCAGCCGGCAGGCCGCGACCATCGTCGGCCTCGTCGGGCTCCTGTGGGCCGGCCTCGGTGTGGTCGGGTCGTTGCAGGCCGCCGTCAACGCCGTGTGGCAGGAGACGGGGCGCGGGCTGGTCGACCGTCTCGTCGCGCTGCGCTGGCTGCTCGGAGCTGCGCTGCTCTTCCTCGGCGGGGCCGCGCTCGGCCCCCTGCTGCGCGTCCTGCCCGGGTGGGCGGCGCCGCTCACGGTCCTCGTGGGCATCGCGATCAGCACGGTGCTGTGGGTGTGGACCTACACGTCGTTGGGCCGCACCCACGTGGCCTGGCGGGCCCACCTCCCGGGGGCACTGCTCGTGGCGATCGGGTTCGAGGTCCTCAAGGTCGCCGGCTCGGTGTGGGTGCCGCGTGCGGTGGCCTCGTCCTCGGCGCTCTACGGGTCGTTGGGCGTCGTGTTCGCCGTGCTCGCGTGGCTAGTCCTGTACGGCCGGCTGGTCGTCTACGGCGCCGTGGTCAACGTGCTCCGCTGGGAGGCGGAGCAGGGCACCGACACGGTGGAGATCGAGGTCCCCCACCACGAGGGCCCGGCGGCGGTGGCCGTCACCCGTGGGGGCGCCGTGAAGGAGCACGCCCCCCGGCCCTAGGCTCGGCCCATGGGGGAGGGCACCACGCTGCAGCACCGGCCGGCGCAGCTCCTGGCGACGGTGCTCGTCGGGGACGCCGTGTTCGACAGCGCGGCCAAGCGCTGGGTGGAGGACGACCTCGCCCGGCTCCGCGTGCCGCAGTCCGCGATCGGGGTGATCGTCACGGCGAAGGTCGCCGCGGCCGTCGGCCTGCTCGCCGGCGTCCGGCGGCGGCCGCTGGGCCTGCTGACGAGCGCCTGCCTCGTCCTGTACTTCGTGCTCGCCGTCGGCGCGCACGTCCGCGCCCACGACGAGGCCTGGCGGTACCTCCCGGCCATCGGGATGCTCGCGTGGTGCCTCACGGTGTTCCGCGCCTTCCGCACGCCGGGGGCCGAGGAGGAGGAGGTCCTGCTGTGAGCCCGACCGCGACCAGCAAGTGGGTGACCGGCCCCTACGCGCCGCTGCCGTCCGACGTCACCGCCGTGGACCTCGACGTCGTCGGCGACCTCCCGGAGGAGCTCGAGGGTCGCTACCTCCGCAACGGCCCGAACCCGATCGGACCCGTCGACCCCGCCACGCACCACTGGTTCGTCGGTGACGGCATGGTCCACGGCGTGCGCCTGCGAGGGGGCCGAGCGGAGTGGTACCGCGCCCGCTACGTCCGCTCGAACGCCGTCAGCGCCGCGCTCGGCGAACCGCCGGCGCCGGGCCATCGGCACGCGGACATGGACGGCGCCAACACCAACGTCATCGGCCTCGATGGCCGCACCTTCGCGATCGTGGAGGCCGGCGCGCGCCCGGTCGAGCTCTCCTACGAGCTGGACACGATCGAGCACTGCGATCTCCGGGGAACGCTCCCGAACGGGTACACCGCGCACCCCAAGGTCGATCCGGCCACCGGCGACCTCCACGCGATCGCGTACCACTGGCAGCTCCCCGACCTGCAGTACATCGTGATCGGTCCGGACGGCCTCGTCCGCCAGGTCGAGGACATCGCCGTGCCCGACGGACCGATGGTGCACGACTGCTCGATCACCGAGCGGTGGATGGTGGTGTACGACCTCCCGGTGACGTTCAGCATCGAGGAGGCGATGCACGGCGCCACCTTCCCCTACGCGTGGGACGAGAACCACCCCGCCCGCATCGGCCTGCTCCCCCTGGGCGGCTACGGCGACGAGGTGCAGTGGTTCGAGGTGGACCCCTGCTTCGTGTTCCATCCCGTGAACGCGCACGACAGCGGCGACAAGGTCGTGATCGACGTCGTCCGGTACGACCGGATGTTCGACCAGAACCGCCTCGGGCCGGACGACACGGCACCGCTGCTGTGGCGCTGGACGATCGACACCGCGACAGGCGAGGTCGACGAGGAGCAGCTCTCGGATCAGCCGTTCGAGTTCCCGCGCGTCGACGAGCGCCTCGTCGGGCGCCCGCACCGCTGGGCCTACGGGTCCGAGGTGCGCCGCTCCCGCGACGCCAACGGGTTCGGCGGCCGGCTCGTGCGCATCGATGCGAAGAGCGGCGACACCGAGGTGATCGGGATCGGCTCCCGCCGCGTCGCCGGCGAGTGGGTGATGGTCCCCCGCCACGCCGACGCGGCCGAGGACGACGGCTGGCTCGTCACCCTCGTGCAGGACGGTGACACCGACCGCGGCGAGCTGCTCGTGCTCCCGGCCGCCGATCCGGCCGCCGGTCCGGTGGCGCGCGTGCTGCTCCCCAACCGCGTGCCCCTCGGCTTCCACGGCAACTGGGTGCCGGACCCCGCCTAGCGGGTCAGAAGCGCCAGCGCGTCTGGCTGAAGGGCTCGCCCTTCCCGAAGCCGAAGACGGTCACCGCCTGGACCCGGAACACGTGCGGGTCGGCCTGCAGGTTGCGGGCCTTGCTCGGTGGGCCCCGTGCAGAACCACAGCGCCTCGTCGAGCCACACCGCCAGCAGCGGGGTCACGTGCGGTTGGCCGTCCGGGCGCACGGTGGCGATCCAGTAGACCTCCGCGTCCGCGAGGTGGCGCCGGCCCTCGTCCCAGGGCACCGCGGTGGCGCCGGCGCTGCTGAAGCGCTCGTCGAGCGTCGTGGCGGGCGCGCTCACGGCTGCCACCCGGGATCGCGCCCGGTCAGCCCCAGCACCCGGTCGAGCACGGGCGCGTCGTCGGGCACGGCGACCGGCGGGCCAAAGAGGCCTTCGCGCGGCGGGCCGTCGCCGACGAACCCCCCGACGAAGCCGTGGAGCGGTTCGAGCAGACCGGGGTCCACCACGTACCGCTGGTCGGTGGCGACGGCGAGGTCCCAACCGTGCACGACGAGCTCGTCGAGGGCGATCATCCCTGCCACCTCGCCGGGCAGCTCGAGACCGGCGATGCCGGTCATGCCCTCCCAGGCGGCCGGGTCGGACCAGGCCCCAGCCAGCTCCTCGAGGCGACGCGGGATCCGCTCCCGCCAGTCGTCGCCGAGCCGGGCGGCGTCACCGGGCGGCGGGCGCTGGTCGCGCGTCTCCCGCTTGGCTGCCGCGGTGAAGCCCAGGCAGAAGCTGTGGACGTGGTCGAGGAGGTCGCCCACCGTGTAGTCCGGGCAGGGGGTGGGCCGGCCCAGGGCCTCGTCGGGCAGGGCGCGGACGAGGCCGGCCACCGTGGTGGCCGTCGGGTGCAGGTCGATGGTCATGCCCGTACGACGGGACGGGCACCGCGATCTCATCGGTCCCCGACGGGGCGCGACGATGGCCCGATGGCGGGCATGGACTGGCTCGAGTGGCACCGGGACTACGAGGATCCGGCGTCGTCGCACTCTCAGCGGCTCGCCGTGGTGCGGACCCGGATCGACGAGGCCCTCGACGGGCTCGACGTCCGGGCACGGCGGGTGCTGAGCCTGTGCGCGGGCGACGGGCGGGACCTGCTGCCCGTGCTGGCCACCCGCCCGGGAGTCACGCCGGAGGTGCTCCTCGTGGAGCTGGAGCCCTCGCTCGCCCGTGCCGCGGCCGACAACGCCGCCGGGCTCGGGCTGGAGGAGGTCCTGGTCGCCGAGGCGGACGCCGGGGAGACGGCCGTGTTCGCCGATGTGCTGCCCGTCGACCTCCTGTTGCTGTGCGGCATCTTCGGGAACGTGAGCGACGAGGACATCCAGGGGACGCTCGCCGCCCTGCCCGCGATGGTCTCCCCCGGCGGGTACGTGATCTGGACACGGGGCAGGTTCACCGGCAACGACCTGCGGCCCACCGTGCGCCAGTGGGTCGTGGAGGCCGGGTTCGAGGAGCTCGCCTACGACGGCGACCCGGCCCCCTACGGCGTCGGCCTGGCCCGCCGTGTCGCGGACGACCCGCCGACACGGGTCTCGCTCCCCAACCGCTTGTTCACGTTCGTACGGTGACCGTGATGGCGGCGGGGATCGACGCGGTCGAGGGGGACATCACCGAGCAGGCGGTCGACGCGATCGTGAACGCCGCCAACTCGTCGCTGCTCGGCGGCGGAGGCGTCGACGGTGCGATCCACCGCGCCGCCGGACCGTCGCTCCTGGCCGAGTGCCGCGAGCTGCGCCGGACCACGCTCCGCGACGGGCTCCCGGTCGGCCACGCGGTCGCCACCGGCGCCGGCGACCTCCCCGCGCGCTGGGTGATCCACACCGTCGGGCCGAACCGCCACGCGGGCGAGACCGACCCCGCGCTGCTCGCGTCGTGCTTCGCCTCATCGCTGGTCGAGGCTGTCCGCGTCGGCGCCCGGTCGGTCGCCTTCCCCGCCGTCAGCGCGGGCGTCTACGGGTGGGACGTCCACGACGTCGCCCGCATCGCCGTCGACGCGGTGGCCACCAGGCCGGAGCGCGCCGAGCTGGAGCTGATCCGCTTCGTCCTGTTCGGCCCGACCGCCCACGACGCGTTCGCGGCGGCGCTGCGGTCGCAGACCGACCGCTAGCGTCGGCATCGTGGAGATCTCCCCGCGGTACGAGGGGCCGCCACTGCTCCGCCTCGAAGGCGGGACGGACGACCCGGCCGTCCCCCTCCTCCGGCAGCGGCGGCGGCTCGGCGCGCTGCTCGCCACGCTCGACGACGCGCAGTGGGCGACACCGAGCCGGTGCGAGGGGTGGTCCGTCCAGGACGTCGTCGTGCACCTCAACAGCACGAACCAGTTCTTCGCCGTGTCGATCGGCTCGGGTGTCGCCGGCTCCCCCACCCGGTTGCTGGCCGGCTTCGACCCGGTGGCCTCACCGGCCCGACTCGTCGAGGAGCGGCGCGGCACACCGTCGGCCGAGGTGCTCGAGGCGTACGCCGCGACCGTGGAGGCGCTCGCCGAGGTCGTCACCGGCCTCGACGACGCGGCCTGGGAGGTGCCGGCCGAGGCGCCGCCCGGCCACATCGCGGCGCGGGCCGTGGCGCTGCACGCGCTGTGGGACGCGTGGACCCACGAGCGCGACATCGTCCTCCCGCTCGGGATCGCCCACGTCGAGGAGGACGACGAGATCGCCGCGTGCCTGCGCTACGCCGCCGCGCTGGGTCCCGCGTTCCTGGCCGCCACCGACGATCCCCGGACAGACGTGCTCGTCGTGGAGGGCACCGACCCCACGATCCGGGTGGTGGTCGAGCTCGGCCACACCGTCGTCGTGCACGAGGGCGACGCGCCCGACGATGCCGTGCGCATCGCCGGGCGGGCCGTCGACCTCCTGGAGGCGCTCAGCTTCCGCATCCCCCACGACCCACCCATCGCGCCGGAGCACGAATGGGTGGTCGCGGGGCTCGGGAAGGTGTTCGACCAGGCGTAGTGGCTCAGTCGGCGGCGGGGCTGTTGGGGACCATCTTCGTGCCGGTCTCCAGGAGCGTCTTGAGGTCGCACAGGATCCAGGCGTGGCCACCGCCGGCCGCCGCCTCGTCGCCGTCGCCGAGCCGGCCGGCGACCATGAGCGCCACCGTGGGCGCGCCCTCGGCCTCGTGGGTGACGGTGAGCGAGCAGTAGCCGCCCTCGATCGGACGGATCTCGTGCGTGACCGTCGTGAAGCCCTCCTCGGCTGCGGCCGGGTCCATGAGGAAGCGCCAGGTCGTCTTCAGCAGGCGGGGGGCGTCGGCCTCCAGCACCTCGCCGTCGATGATCACGTCGGGGCACGGGTACCCGGCCGCCGCCGCGCCCGTCTTCATCGCCTCGTTGGGCTCATGTCGGAAGGCGCCGCCCTTGCGGAGGTCGTAGTGCGCGTAGCCGCCGTAGCCGTAGCGGTTCGTCCACTCGGGATCCGTGATCGCCTGCCAGATCGCCTCGGGCGTGGCCTTGATGTAGATCTGGAAGACCTGGGTGGTGGGGACGGCCGGGGCCGCGGTCTTGGTCATGACGTCTGCTCCAGTTCGTGCTTGAGGTCGAGGAGCGCGGTGACGTGGCGCTCCGTGTACTTGTCGATCCACCGGTCGTGGATCATCCGGATCGGCACGGGGTTGAGGTAGTGCAGCTTCTCCCTCCCCGACCGACGGGTCACGACGAGCCCGGCCTCCTCGAGCACCTTGAGGTGCTTCATCACACCGAAGCGGGTCATCGACAGCTCGGACTCCAGCTCGGTGAGCGTGCGCCCCTCTCGGGCGTACAGGAGGTCGAGCAGGAACCGGCGGGTCGGGTCGGCCAGCGCCTTGAACACGCTGTCGAGGTCCTCACCGCCGGTCACCCGTGGCACGATACGTGACCGTTTGGTCACATGTCAACCAGCGCCCGGTCGGCTCGGGCGTCACACCCGCGTACGTACGATCGGTCGCCATGGCGCTGGTGGTGACGACGTGCGAGTACGGGCCGCCTGCGGCCGCGGCGCTGCACGCCGCCATCGCGGCCGCGAAGGCGGGCGACCCGCTCGCGCCGGTCACCGTGGTCGTGCCGTCGAACCACGTCGGCGTGGCCACCCGGCGGCTCCTCGCCACCGGTTCCCTCGGTCCGGTGGCCGGCCCGGGCGTGGGCGTCGCGGCCATCACGTTCCTCACCACCTACCGCTTGGCCGAGCTGCTCGGTGCCCCGGCGCTGGCCGCGCAGGGGCGGCGTCCGGTCTCAACGCCGGTGCTCGCCGCCGCGATGCGGGCCGAGCTGGCGGGCGACGCCGGGCTCTTCGAGCCGGTCAAGGAGCACCCCGCCACCGAGTCGGCGCTCGTCGCGACCTACCGGGAGCTGCGGGACCTCTCGCTTGCCGCGCTCGATGCGCTAGCGGCCACGAGCCGACGCGCCGCGGAGGTGGTGCGGCTGCACCGCGCGGTGCGCGCCCGGCTCACCGCCGCGTGGTCCGACGAGGAGGACCTGCTCCTGGCCGCCGCGGAGACCGACCCGGCGCGGGTGCGCAGCGAGCTCGGCGCGCTGCTCGTGTACCTGCCCCAGCGCCTGTCCCGCCACAGTGCCGCGCTGCTGCGCGCGCTGGCGGAGCAGGTGCCCACGACCGTCATCGCCGCGCGCACCGGCATCCCCGAGGCCGACGCGGAGGTTCGGATCTCGCTCGAACGCCTGGGCTCCCCGGCCCCCGGTCCCACCGATGCGGCGCCCCTGCACATCGCCCGCGCGCGGACGACGATCCTCACCGCGTCCGACGGCGACGAGGAGGTCCGAGGGGCCGTGCGGGCAATCGTCGACGCGGTGCGCGCGGGGACCCGCCTCGACCGGATCGCCGTGCTCCACGCGTCCCCGGAGCCGTACGCCGCGCCTGGCGCACGAGCAGCTCCACGCCGCCGGCATCTCGACGAACGGGGCGACCGTGGTCCCGTTGGCCGCGCGCATGGCGGGGCGCACCCTGCTCGAGCTGCTCCAGCTACCCCGCGACGGGTTCCGCCGCCAGGACGTGTTCGCCTGGTTGTCCGCCGCGCCGATGCTCGCCGGTGACCACTGGGCCCCGACCACCGCATGGGAGCGCATCTCCCGCGACGCGGCGGTCATCGCCGGCCGCGTCGACTGGGACATCCACCTCGAGCAGCACGCCCAGGCCGCGGAGCTCCAGGCCCAGGCCGCCGACCAGGACGACGACGAGCCGGACTGGGTGGCCGAGCGGGCTCGGGCCACGGCGGGGCGGGCACGGCACCTCCGCACCTTCGTGCTCCGCGTCATCGACGACCTGCAGCGAGCCGACGCGGAACCCCGGCCCTGGAGCACCCACGCCGCCTGGGCCCAGGGTTGGCTCACCCGCCTCCTGGGTCCGACCGCCCGACGCGAGGAGTGGCCCGCGGACGAGCGGAAGGCCGCCGAGCGCGTCGAGGTGGCCCTGGAGCGCCTCGGCGCCCTCGACGGGGTCGAGGGTCCGGTGCGGCTCGACGTGTTCGTCCGCACGCTGGAGGTGGAGTTCGACAGCGACCTCGGGCGGGTCGGCCGGTTCGGCGACGGCGTCCTCGTCGGATCCGTGGAGATGGGCATCGGGCTCGACCTCGACCTGGTGGTGATCCTCGGCCTGGCCGAGGGCTCGTTCCCGGCCACCGTCCGCGACGACTCGCTCCTGCCCGACGCCGAGCGGGCCGCCACCGCCGGGGAGCTCTCGCTCCGGGTCGACCGGGTCGCGCGCCAGCACCGCCAGCTGCTGGCGGCCCTCGCCGCCGGCAGGCGGCACGTGCTCTGCATCCCCCGCGGCGATCTGCGCCGCAGCGCCGACCGGGTGCCGTCGCGGTGGGTCCTCGATCTCGCCACGGCCATGGCCCGCGAGTCCACGCCCGACGCGCCCCGTTGGTGGGCAGCCGACCTCGCCCGGTCCGATGCCCCGTGGGTGCGGCACGTCCCGTCCTTCGATGCCGGGCTCCGCCGGCTCGACCAGCCCGCCACCGGCCAGGAGCATCGCCTGCGCGGGCTGCTGGCCGACGAGGGCGAGCTGGCCCGCACCACCGACCACACCACCGCGTCGGGGGCCGCCGTCCTCGCCGCCCGTCGCAGCGCGCAGTTCACCCGGTTCGACGGGAACCTCGCCGGCCTGCCGGTCCCCTCTCCCCTCGACCGCGTCACGTCCCCGACGCGCCTCGAGCGGTGGGCGGACTGCCCGCACCGTCACCTCGTCGAGGACCTCCTCAAGGCGGCGCCGGTCGAGAACCCCGAGGAGGCCCTCGTCATCACGCCCATCCACAAGGGCAACCTCATGCACGAGGCGCTCGAGGACTTCATCGGCGACGTGCTGGCCCGGCCGGCGGCGGAGCAACCGGGTCCCGGCCAGCCGTGGACGCCGGCGGATCGCGATCGGCTCGAGCAGTTCGCCTCGGCCCGCTGCGACCAGTACGAGGCGCTGGGGCTGACGGGCCGACCCATCTTCTGGCGGCGCGACCGGCGTCGGATCCTGGACGACCTCGACACGTTCCTCCTCCTCGACTCCGCACACCGTGTCGATCAGCGGACGCGACCCACGGCGGCCGAGCTCAGCTTCGGCTTCGACGAGGGTCTCGCTGCCGTGGCCCTCGTGCTCCCGGACGGGCGCGTGCTGCGCGTCCGCGGTCGCATCGACCGCGTCGATCGTGGCGCCGACGGATCGATCCACGTCACCGACTACAAGACGGGCTCGTTCCACGACGGCTACAAGGACCTGCTCCGCGGCGACCAGGTGGGCAACGGCACCAAGCTGCAGCTGCCGATCTACGGCCTCGCCGGACGCGCCGCGGCGGAGGATGCGGACCTCCCGGTGCACGCCGAGTACTGGTTCATCACCACCCGGGGCGGCTTCGAGCGCTGCGGGTACGACATCACCTCCGCCGTGCTCGACCGCACGGTCGAGGTCGTCGACACGATCGTGCGCGGCATCGAGGCGGGCGTGTTCCCGCCGCACCCGTCGAACCTGTCGACCTTCTTCCGGATCGATTGCGACGTCTGCAACCCGGACGGCCTCGGCACCGCCGAGCTTCGCAAGCAGTGGGAGCGCAAGCGCCTCGACCCGTCGCTCGCCGAGTACGCCGCGATGGCCGAACCACCCGACACCGATGACGACGATGCCCTCGACGAGGCCGCCGGATGAGCACGCCCCCGGACCAGGCCGCGCGCGACCGCATCGCGACCGACCTCACGACGACGCTGTTCGTCGAGGCGGGCGCGGGATCGGGGAAGACCACCGCTCTGGTCGGCCGCGTCGTGGGCCTCGTCACGACCGGGGCCGCCGAGCTCCGTGAGATCGCGGCCATCACCTTCACCGAGAAGGCGGGCGCCGAGCTGCGGGACCGGGTGCGACGGGCGCTCGAGGAACGGGCCGTGGGCACCTCCGACCCGACCGAGGCAGACCGGTGCCGGACAGCCCTCGGACAGCTCGACGGTGCTGCCATCGGCACGCTCCACTCCTTCGCCCAGCGCATCCTCTCCGAGCACCCCGTCGAGGCGGGCCTCCCACCCAAGGTCGAGGTCCTCGACGAGGTCAGCTCGGCCGTGGCTTTCGATCGCAGGTGGGCTCGCGTCCTCGACCACCTCCTCGCCGACCGCGAGCTCGAGCGCACGATCCTCCTGCTCAGCTGCGCGAACGCCGACCCGCTCAAGCTGCGGTCCCTCGCCCTCGCCTTCGAGGGCTCCTGGGACCTCGTCGAGGACCTCGTCCCCGCGTCGGCGCCACCGCCTCCCGCCGTCGGCGACCTCCTCGCCGACCTCCGTGCTTCCCTCCTCGGGCTCGCCCCCTTCGCGCATGGATGCGTCGATCCCACCGACGCCCTCCTACAGGCCGTGCACGACCACGCCCTGTTCGCCGACGAGCTCGAGAGGTGCGCCGACGACGAGCTCGACCTCGTCGACCTGCTGCTCCGCGGCCAGCCCAAGTACCGGAAGGGGTGCGGGAACAAGACCTCGTGGAAGGGCGCCAAGGATGCCGTCCACGAGCAGCTGGCCGCCGTGGCGGGGTGCATCGAGGGGGTGCGCCGCCGCGTGCTCGACGCGTGCGCGCACCACCTCGGCTCCACGCTCCGCCGCCACACGCTCGAGGCGGCCGACGCCCGCCGAGCCGCGGGTGCGCTCGAGTTCCACGACCTGCTCGTGCTGGCCCGTCGGGTGCTGCGCGACCCCGACCACGGTCCCGAGGTGCGGACCAGCCTCCACCGCCGCTACGCCCGGCTGCTCCTCGACGAGTTCCAGGACACCGACCCGATCCAGATCGAGCTGGCGGTGCGCATCGCGGCGGACGACCCTGCATCGGCCGGGTCGGGAGGCTGGGCCTCGGTGCCGGTCGATCCCGGACGGCTCTTCGTCGTCGGCGACCCGAAGCAGTCCATCTACCGGTTCCGCCGCGCCGACATCGCGACCTTCCTCGCTGCGCGCGACCGCTTCGCGCCCGACGGCGGCGGCACCGTCACGCTCACCGCGAACTTCCGCACCGTCGAACCGATCATCGACTGGCTGAACCACACGTTCGCCGCGCTCCTCGGCGAGCCACCAGACGCCGACGTGCCAGCGTCGCAGCCGGACTACGTCGCCCTCGACGCACAGCGGGCACCCGCCACCGTCGGTCCGCCGGTGGCGGTGGTCGGCGTCGAGCCCCACCCGTTCCGGACGCCTGCCGACGAGATCCGCTCCGCCGAGAGCCGCGACGTGGCCCGAGCCATCACCACCGCGCTGTCGGAGGGCTGGGAGGTCCACGACGAGGACGACGACGGCGGACGCTGGCGAGCCTGCAACCTCGGCGACATCACGATCCTCGTGCCCGCCCGGACGTCGCTCCCGTTCCTGGAGGACGCGCTGGAGGCGGCGCGCATCCCGTTCCGGGCGGAGTCGAGCTCGCTGGTGTACGCCAGCCGGGCAGTGCGCGACCTGCTGATGGTGCTCCGGGCTGCGGACGACCCCACCAACCACCTCTGCATCGTGTCCGCCTTGCGCACCCCGCTCCTGGCCTGCGGTGACGATGATCTGTTCCGGCACAAGGTCATGGACGGGCGCGGCTGGTCCTACAACACCCCGACCCCGCCGGACCCGGCGGACGGCGTGGTGCCGGCCGGGCTGTCGTTCCTGCTCGAGATCCACCAGGCGAGGTACTGGCAGTCGCCCGCCGAGCTTCTGGACCGGATCGCACGAGACCGCCGAGCCCTCGAGCTCGGCTTCGCGGAGGGTCGCCCGCGGGACGTGTGGCGCCGGCTCCGCTTCGTGATCGACCAGGCCCGCGCCTGGAGCGATGCGACGGGCGGCAGCCTGCGCGGCTACCTGCAGTGGGTGGACCAGCAGACCGCCGAGGGAGCCCGCGTCGCCGAGTCGGTCCTGCCCGAGACCGACGACGATGCCGTGCGGATCATGACGATCCACGCAGCCAAGGGCCTGGAGTTCCCGATCACGATCGTCAGCGGCCTGTCCGCTCGGCCCGGCGGCCAGCGAGCAGCCGTCGAGGTCCGGTTCCCACGCGACGGGCGTGCCGTCGGCTACCGGATGGGCAAGGACGTCGTCACCGAGGAGTTCGAGGCCACCGTCCCGATCGACGAGCAGATGGGCTACGACGAGCGCAAGCGCCTGCTCTACGTCGCCTGCACTCGTGCGCGCGACCACCTCGTCGTGTCGCTGCACCGCGTCGCCCGGAAGAACCCGGCCAAGAAGGCCGGCAGCCGCCCGAACTCCGAGGTGCTGCACGACGCGATGGCCGACCTCCTCGGCACGTTGCCCGACCTCAGCGGCGACCCCGATCCCCTCCCTCCGACGCGGGTCGTCGCGCCTTCTCCCCCGCCCGACTTCGACGCATGGGTCGCGGAGCGGGAGGCCGCGCTCGCCGCCGCGTCACGTCCCGGGGCGGTGGCGGCCACGGCACTCACCGACGAGGGCACTCCGGACGCGGCGGTGGACAGCCCCCTCGTGGCCGCGCCGCCGACGCTGTTCGATGCGCTGGCGGACGACGAGCCCGACGACGAGTCCCCACTGGGACGGGAGGCGGACCCCGGGCTCCAGAAGCGCCCGCGCGACCTCGACCTGCCGCCGTGGCTCAAGGGGCGATACGGCACCTCCGTGGGGCGAGCCGTCCACGGCGTGCTGCAGACCATCGACCTCGCCACGGGCGACGGGCTCGACGCGGCCGTCGCCGCGCAGTGCCAGGCCGAGGCCGTGCCGGACCGGGCCGACGACGTCCGAGGGCTCGTGCAGGCGGCGCTGGGGGCCGCGTGCGTGCGGGCTGCCGCGGCTGCACCCCACTGGCGCGAGGTCTACGCCTGCACCCCCATCGGCGACCGGCTCCTCGAGGGCTACGTGGACCTCCTCTACCGCGACGCGGGCGGCCTCGTCGTCGTGGATCACAAGACGGCGGCCTCGTCCGACCCGGGGGAGCTCGACCGCCGACTCGAGGGCTACCGCCTCCAGGGCGCGGCCTACGCGCTGGCCGTGGCCCGGGCCAGCGGGGAGCCCGTCCACCGGGTCACGTTCCTGTTCCTCACGCCGGAGGGCGCGGTCGAGCGGGACCTGCCCGACCTCGCAGTCGCGGTCGCGGACGTCGAGCGCCTCGTGTCGGGGGACCGGGAGCTGGAGACCGCGTAGCGTCGCCCGGTGCCCGAGATCGTCGCCGCCGACGCCTCCATGACCCGCCGGGTCGGCGTCCTCCTGGTGGGGCTGGTCCTGGTCGCCACGGGCGTCGCCTGCACGATCCAGGCCGAGCTCGGTGTGGCGCCCTACGACGTGCTCACCACGGGCATGCGGGACCTGTTCGACATCCCGATCGGCGTCGCCGCGATGCTGCTGCCGGCGATCTTCATGAGCCTCGGTGTGCTGCTCGGGGGCCGGTTCGGCGTGGGCAGCGTGCTGGCCCTCGTGCTGGTCGGCCCGCTGCTGGGCGGGGTGCTGGCGCTCCTCCCGGAGGTGGAGGCGATGCCGCCGAGGCTCGGCCTGTACCTCGCCGGCTTCGTGCTGATCACGATCGGCATCACCCTCATGATCCTTCCGCGGATCGGCCCCGGACCGGCCGAGCTGCTGATGCTGGCCATCCACGAGCGGGGCCATCCGTTGGCGCCGGTCCGCACGGGCATCGAGCTCACCTCGGTCGCGGTCGGGTGGGCGATGGGCGGGCAGGTCGGTGTGGGCACCCTCGCGTTCGCCCTCCTGATCGGCCCGGCCCTGCGCCGCACCCTCGAGGCGGCGGGGTACGACCACGCCGCCGCCGCGCAGGCCAGCGACGCCGCCGCGCCGGGCGCTTGACCTGGGTCCGCTGCGCGAGCATGAGCGCCGTGCGGATCACGATCCACGGCCGCAACCTCCCCGGGCGACGCTTCCGGTCCGACGGCGTGCTGCTGGACAACGTCCACGTGGGGCTGCAGGAGCGGACCGAGCCGGTGGGCCTGGTGCGGGGCGACGCGTCCCGGGCGAGCTGGCCGGCCGAGGTCCGGATCGAGCTCGACGACGACGGCGCGCTCGACTTCCGGGGCCCGGCCGTGCACGGAAAGCGGGGCGAGCGGTTCCTCTACCTCACGTGGGGGCAGGTCGGCACGGACGGCTCCTTCGAGATGTTCCGCCGGGCCAAGCTCATGCTCGACCGCATCGATCCCTCCATGGTCCGCACCGCGGTGCAGGACGGCCTGGAGCTGAGCGCGGTCGTCGACCTCACGGACGACCACGGGTGCCCGCGCTGCGCCCGCGTCGATCCGCCCGCCATCAGCTGGCACACCTCGTAGCGCCAGGGTGACCGGCGCCCCCGACGTCCGCGACGCGCTGGCCGGCGTGACCGAGCAGCTGCCCGCCGGCGAGGCGCGCCCGGGCCAGGGCGACATGGCCGAGGCCGTGGCGGTGGCCATCCGCACCGCACGGCACCTCGCCGTGCAGGCGGGCACGGGCACCGGCAAGACGCTCGCCTACCTGGTGCCGGCGATCCTCTCCGGTCGCACCAGCGTCGTGGCCACGGCCACCAAGAACCTGCAGGACCAGCTGGCGGACAAGGACCTGCCGTTCCTCCAGTCCCACCTCGACCGACCCTTCAGCTGGGCCGTCCTCAAGGGGCGGTCCAACTACCTGTGCCTCCAGCGCCTCGGCGAGCTGGCGGGCCGCGACGCGGCGGGCGAGCAGCTGGGGCTCGACGGCGTGGCGGAGCGGGCGCCCGCCGAGGAGCTCGTGCAGCTGGCCAGGTGGGCGGCCGAGACCGCGACGGGCGATCGGGCGGAGCTGCCCGAGGAGCCGTCCGAGGCGGCGTGGTCGGCCGTGAGCGTGTCGGCCCGTGAGTGCCCCGGCGCGGCCCGCTGCCCGAGCGGCGAGGTGTGCTTCGCGGAGGAGGCACGCCATCGCGCGGCCGATGCCGACGTCGTGGTCGTGAACCTCCACCTCTACGGCCTCGACCTCGCGTCCGGCGGTGTGATCCTCCCCGAGCACGACGTCGTGGTGATCGACGAGGCCCACCAGCTCGAGGACATCGTGTCGGCCACGTGCGGTGTGGAGCTCACCGCGGGTCGCTTCACCGATCTGGCCCGCCGCATCCGCGGGGTCATCGCGGACGACCGCTTGCCCGGCGGGGTCGACGACGCGGGCCGCATCCTCGCGGAGGCGCTCCGCCCCCACCGCGACCGTCGCATCAAGGGCGCGCTCCCCGACGACCTGGCCGGTGCCATCGCCGTGGCCCGCGGGCGCGTCGAGCAGGCCCTGGCCGCGACCCGGGCCGTCCCGGCGGACGCGCCCGACGACACGCGTGCACGCGCGGTGCGGCTCCAGCAGTCGGCCGGCGCGCTCCTCGAGGACCTGGGCGTCGTGGAGCAGCTCCGGCCCGAGCTCGTGGTGTGGGTCGAGGGCACCGACTCCTGGCCGGTGCTGCGGGTGGCGCCGCTCGACATCTCCGGCCTCCTGCACGACGCGCTGTGGACCCGGCGCACCGCCGTGCTCACGAGCGCCACGCTTCCGGCCCGCCTGCCCGACCGGCTCGGCGTGCCCCAGGGCGGGGTGACGGAGCTCGACGTCGGGAGCCCCTTCGACTACGAGGACCAGGCGCTCCTGTACTGCGCCGCGCACCTCCCCGACCCGCGCGACGAGCGCTACCTGCCGGCGCTGGCCGACGAGATGGCCGACCTCATCGAGGCGGCCGGAGGGCGCACGCTCGCGCTGTTCACCAGCTTCCGGGTGCTCGACGAGATGGCGACGCGCCTGCAGGGTCGGGTGGCCGTGCCGGTACTCACCCAGCGGTCGATGCCGAAGGCACGGCTGCTGGAGGCGTTCGCCGCGGACCCCGCCACCTGCCTCTTCGCCACGATGGGGTTCTGGCAGGGGGTGGACGTGCCGGGCCAGTCGCTCAGCCTGGTGGTGATCGACCGCATCCCGTTCCCGCGCCCGGACGAACCGCTGCTCCAGGCCCGCCGTGAGCGCGCCGGCGCCGACGCCTTCGGTCGCATCGACCTGCCCCGCGCCGCGACGCTCCTCGCCCAGGGGGCGGGCCGGCTCATCCGCACCGCCACCGACCGGGGTGTGGTGGCCGTGCTCGACCCCCGCCTGGCGACGGCGTCGTACCGCTGGGACGTCGTGCGGGCCCTGCCCCCGATGCGCCGCACCAAGGACCCCGAGGAGGCCAGGGCTGCGCTGCGGGCGATCGCGGACAGCTCGAGCGGCAGTTCCGGGTAGACCCTGCGGCATGGTCGCCGTCACCACCCTCCCGCCGTCGCCGTCCGCGGATCGCAAGCGAGCCCAGCTCGTCGTCACCCGCCGCCGCGCCACGCATGCTGCTGGCGGGCGTGAGCGCCGTCTTCGTGGGCACCGTGCTGGCCGGCGCGGAGGGCGACTCGTTCCTCGGGTACGTCCAGGCCACGGCCGAGGCGTCGATGGTGGGCGGGCTGGCGGACTGGTTCGCGGTGGTGGCCATCTTCCGGCACCCCCTGAACCTCCCCATCCCGCACACCGCGGTCATCCCGGAGCGCAAGGAGCAGTTCGGGGAGACCCTCGGCGAGTTCATCCAGTCGAGCTTCCTCACCCCCGACGCGGTCGCCGAGCGCGTGCGCGCCGCGGACGTCGGCGGACGGGTGGCGCGCTGGCTCGCATCCCCGGCCAACGCGGAGCGCCTCGCCGGGCACATCGTCGACGGCGCGGTGCAGGTGGCCGACCTGCTGCGGGACGAAGACGTGCAGGCCGCGATCGACGGCGCCGTGCGCCGCCGGCTCGAGGCCACCCCCGTCGCCCCCCTCGCGGGCCGTGCCCTCGACGCGCTGACGCGCGACGGCCGGCACGACGAGCTCGTGGATGCCGCGCTGGTCGGGCTGGCCCGGTACCTCGACGAGCACCGCGAGGACCTGCACGGGCGGTTCGAGAGCAGCTCCCCGTGGTGGCTGCCGGGCGCGGTGGAGGACCGCATCTTCCAGCGCCTCCTCGACGGCGCTCGGGCCGTGCTCGACGAGATGGTGCACGACCGCGGCCACGACCTCCGCCGCCTGCTCGACGAGCGCATCGCACAGCTGGCCCACGACCTCCAGACCTCCCCCGAGCTGCGGGCCCGCGGCGACAGGCTCGCACGCGACCTGCTCGACCAGCCCGACCTGCGGGCGTGGATCGCGGGGCTGTGGTCGGAGGCGAAGGCGGCGCTCCGCGCCCAGGCCAGCGACCCCGAGTCGGAGCTGCGCCGCCAGGTCGCGTCGGCCATCGCTGCCGGTGGCCAGCGCATGCTCGAGGAGCCGGCCCTCACCGCGCGGGTGGGGGACGGCGCCGAGGCGATGGTGCGCTACGTGGTCGACCACTTCGGCGGAGAGATCACCCGGCTCGTCAGCGACACCATCGCCCGCTGGGACGGCGAGGAGACCGCCTCCCGGCTCGAGCTGCTGCTCGGCCCGGACCTCCAGTTCATCCGCATCAACGGCACCGTGGTCGGCGGCCTGGCCGGCCTCACCCTCCACGCCATCGCCCAAGGCCTGGGGTGACGCGAGGTCAGGTCATGCGCTCGCGGAGGATCCTGAGGACCGGGCGGCCGACGACGAGAAGTGCGAGCGCGGCCAGGACCGCGGCGGCGGCCCGGTCGGCGGGCTCGTCGTCGTCCCCCGGATCGGTCTGTCCTGGCGCGGCCGCGTCGTCGCCGGAGGCCGCTGGGCCGGAGGCTGGGTCGATGTCGCCCGGCGTGCGCTCCCAGACGGACAGCTCGCGCAGCACCGTCGCATCCGCGTTCGTGCGCACGTAGCGGGCCGACAGCCGCTCCCGGGGCACGGCCGTCGCGACCGCGAGGTCCGCGGCGACCTGGTCACCGCGGACGGCCAGGGGCTGCCAGGTCGTGCCATCCGCGGACGCCTCCACAGTGCCGTGTCCGTGGCCCGGACCACCATCGTGAGCACGGCGCCGACCGCCGCCAATGGGCTGGATGGCCCTATTCGCGCCGATCAATAGCCCAGGCGCTCCAGGGCGGCCGGGCGGGACTGCCAGTCCTTGTCGACCTTCACCTGGAGGTCGAGGTAGGTGCCCTCGGGGAGCTGCTCGCGGACGGCGATGCCGACCTCCTTCAGCACCTGGCCCTTGCGCCCGATCACGATGCCCTTCTGCGAGTCGCGCTCGACGAGGATCTCGCACCGGACGTAGGGCCAGTCCCACTCGGTCACCCGCGCCGCGATCGAGTGCGGCAGCTCGTCGTGGGTGCGGCGGAGCAGCTGCTCGCGCACGAGCTCGGACACCCAGAAGGCCTCGGGCACGTCGGTGACCATGTCGTCGGGGAAGTACTGCGGGCCCTCGGGCAGGCGCTCGATCAGGCGGGCCACCAGCGCGTCGACGCCTTCGCCGGTCTGGGCCGACACCGGGAAGTACTCGGCCAGCTCGAGCGAACCGGCCGCGGTGAGCTGGGCCAGCAAGGTCTCGCGGGACGCCGCGTCGACCTTGTTCACGACGCACACGGCCTCCTTCGGCACCAGGTCGGCCACCCACCGGTCGCCCCGGCCGAGGGGCTGCGTGGCGTCGAGGACGAAGCACACGATGTCGACGTCGCCGATCGTGCCCTGGGCCGTCTGGTTCAGGCGGGTCCCGAGGGCGGTGCGGGGCTTGTGGATCCCCGGGGTGTCGACGAAGACCAGCTGCACCTCGGGCCGGGTGAGCACCCCCATGATCCGCGTGCGGGTGGTCTGGGGCTTGTCCGAGGTGATCGCCACCTTGGTGCCCAGGATGCGGTTCAGCAGGGTGGACTTCCCCACGTTGGGGCGGCCCACGAAGGTGACGAACCCCGACCGCATCAGGCCCGCTCGGCTTCGACCGGCAGCCGGTGGAGCTGCACGCGCCCGATGCGGCGGCCCTGCACGCGCTGCGCGGTGAGCTCCCACCCGTCGACCACGACCGCCTCGCCCTCGGCGGGAACGTGCCCGAGCTCGGACAGGAGCAGGCCACCGACGGTGTCCCAGTCGCCCTCGGGCAGGTTGGCCCGCAGGAGCTCGTTCACCTCGTCGAGGGGCATGCGGGCGTTGACCCGCACGTCGCCGTCGGGCAGCCGCTCGATCATGGGATCCTCGACGTCGAACTCGTCGACGATCTCCCCGAGCAGCTCCTCGATCGCGTCCTCCAGCGTGACCAGGCCCGCGGTGCCGCCGTACTCGTCGACCACGATCGCCAGGTGGAACCGGTCCCGCTGCATCTCGCGCAGCAGCGCGGCCGCGCGCTTGGTCTCCGGCACGAAGTGGGCCGGGCGGGCCAGCTCGAGGACAGGGCGCTCCTCGTGTCCGTCGCGCTCGGCCCGCATGAGGTCCTTCGTGTGCACGACGCCGACGATGTCGTCGATGCCGGCCCGCGTGACCGGCAGGCGGCTGAACCCGTTGAGCAGGGCCACCTCCATCGCATCGGCCACGCGGAAGTCCGCCGTGACGGTGACCATGTCGGGCCGCGGCACCATCACCTCGCGCACGACGGTGTCCCCGAGCTCGATCACCGATTCGATGAGCTCGCGCTCCTCGGCCTCGATGATGTCCTCCTCGACGGCGAGGTCGGCCACCGCGAGGAGCTCCTCCTCCGACGTGTACGGCCCGCGCTTGAGCCCCTTCCCGGGGAGCAGCGCGTTCGTGAGGCCGATGAGCACGCGCGACAGCAGGCGCAGCGGCGCAAGGGACGCGAGCGCGCGCACGGGGCGGGCCGCGAGCAGCGCGGCGCGGTCGGTGTGCTGGATCGCCCAGGTCTTCGGCGCCACCTCGGCCACGACGAAGAACAGCGTGACGTTGAGCGCGGTGGCACCCACCACGCCCCACCCGCCGAGCAGTCGCCCCGCCAGCACGCCGACGAGCGTGGACTGCACGAGCTGCGTCGACAGCACCACCAGGAGCACCGGGTTCAGCCACTCCTGCTGCTCCACGAGCGACAGCAGGATCTCGCCCCGCCTCCCCGATGTCTCCGCCAGCGCCTGGGCCTTCGCCTTGGAGATCCGGGTCAGGGCCGTCTCCGCGACCGCCAGCACGACCGACGCGAAGAACAGCACGACCACCGCGACGAGGATCGTGACATCCGTCCGGTTCATCGTCGGTGGTGGTGCTTGTCGAGCAGCTCGCGCTCGCGAGCCTGCATGGCCGCCGCGTCATCTGGCTCCGCGTGGTCCATGCCGAGCACGTGGAGCACGCCGTGGACGACGAGGAGTGCGATCTCGTCGTCGTAGCTCCCCGCGTGCGTCGGGGCCTGCCGCGCGGCGACCGCGGGGCACACCACGACGTCGCCGAGGAGCATCGGCAGCTCGGTCAGCTCCGGGGCCTCACGATCCGGCCCGGTGCTCCCCGAGTCCGGCCACCGGCCCCCGTCGAGGGCGTCGTCGATGGGGAAGGCGAGCACGTCGGTCGGGCCCTCCTTGTCCATGAAGCGCTTGTTGAGGTCGCCCATGACGGGCTCGTCGACGAAGACCAGGGACAGCTCGGCGTCACCGCTGACGCCGCTGTCCACCAGCACGGCATGCGCGAGCGCCACCCACCGTGACAGCTCGACGGGGTGGTCGTGCTGCTCGTCGACCCCGAAGACCTCGAGATCACCCTCGGGTGGCTGGCGGCGGCGTCCCCGCTTCGGCAGGTGCGGCAGCTCGCCGGGGTCGATCCCCTCCGGCAGGTCGCGCGGGTCCGGCCGGTCCGGTCCGTCGGGGTCCCCCATCAACGGGTCGGCGTGGCGCGCTCGGTACGCGTCGACGATGTCCTGCACGATCCGGTGGCGGACGACGTCGGCGCTCGTGAGGTGGACCCACGACAGGCCGTCGATGCCCGTGAGGATGTGCTCGAGCCCGGCGAGCCCGCTGCGGCCGCCGGCCACGTCCACCTGGGTGGTGTCGCCGGTGACGATCGCCTTCGAGCCGAACCCGATGCGCGTGAGGAACATCTTCATCTGCTCGGGCGTGGTGTTCTGCGCCTCGTCGAGGATGATGAACGACGAGTTGAGCGTGCGGCCGCGCATGAACGCGAGCGGCGCCACCTCCACCGCGCCCCGTTCGAGCAGCTTCGCGCCCGCCTCGGTGCCCACCATGTCGTGCAGGGCGTCCCACAGCGGACGCAGGTAGGGGTCGACCTTGGCCATGAGGTCACCGGGGAGGAAGCCCAGTCGTTCACCGGCCTCGACCGCGGGTCGGGTCAGGATGATCCGGTCCACCTCCTTGGCCTGCAGGGCCTGCACGCCCATGGCGACGGCGAGCCAGCTCTTGCCGGTGCCGGCGGGGCCCACGGCGAAGGTGATGACGTTCTCGCGCACGGCGTCGACGTAGCGCTTCTGGCCGCTCGACTTCGGGCGCACCGGCCGCCCCCGCGCCGGGCGCAGGACCTCGGAGGTGAGCACCTCGGCCGGGCGCTCGTCCTGGCGCACCATCTCGACGCTGCGGCGCACGATCGACGCGTCGAGGGGGTGACCCTGCTCGACGAGCACGATCAGGTCCTCGAAGAGCGCTGCCACGCGCTCGGCATCCGGCCCCTCGAGGGCGATCTCGTTGCCGCGCACGAGGATCGAGACGTCGGGGAAGGCCGACTCCACCGCCCGGAGCACCTCGTCGCGCGGCCCCAGGAGCCCCGGCATGAGGTGGTTGGCGGGGACGGAGATCTTGACCTGGGTGCTGGACAAGTTGGTGCGGTCAGCCCTTGACAGTGGTGTCGGGGTAGAGGTGCTCGAGGCTCCCCGGCTCGATGCGAGAGCGCTCGATGAAGGCGTCCACGTCGGTCAGCTTGAGCCGGATGACCCGGCCGAGGCGGTACGCGGTGAGGTCGCCCTGATCGATGAACCGGTAGAGCGTACGGGCGGTGACCCCGAGCCGACGAGCGGCTTCCTGTGTGGACAGCCACACGGCATCCGGCGACGCTGCAGGATCAGCGGGTAACGACGCCATGCCGTCAGGTTACACCCGGGGTGCGAATTTCTACCCCTTCCGATCAACGCCGAACGGCGTTCAGAAGGACCCGAGAACCCCCGAGAGCGTCATGCGGCGA
This sequence comes from uncultured Microthrixaceae bacterium, assembly GCA_963806205.1. Classification (GTDB taxonomy): domain Bacteria; phylum Actinomycetota; class Acidimicrobiia; order Acidimicrobiales; family VFJN01; genus VFJN01. The sequence goes on along the minus strand of CAWDXF010000002.1, from coordinate 1,567,249 downwards.
GGGTCTGCAGGAACACGACGCGGCGGCCGGCATCGAGGCGCTGGAACGCCGCTGCCAGGGCCTTCGCGGTGTAGGTCGGCTCGCTGGCGAGGCCGAGCCCGGCGGCCCGCGCCGCGGCGGCCGTGCCGGCCGGGGTGGGGTGCCCGTAGCCCGGCCCGAACCAGCGTCCGTCGATGGTCCAGCGGGCGCTTGGCGGGAGCGCGCCGCCGAGGGCGAGCAGCGATCGGACGCCCGCCTCGAGGCCGCGGAGCACGGGCCGGTTGGTCACGATGCGGTCCGCCACCCGCACGGCGACGACCGTGGCCCGGCGCCAGCCGCCGAGGGCCAGGCCGAGGGCCAGGCCCACCGACGAGCCGCCGCTGCCCAGCGCCACGACCACGTCGTCGGGCTCGTCCCAATCCTCGGCCTCGAAGCGCTCCACCAGCTCGAGGCCGGCGCCCACGTACCCGAGCACGCCCACGGGGGTCGACCCCCCAGGCGTCACCAGCGTGGCGCCCCGGGGCGCGAGGAGAGCCCACCGACGGGCCAGCACGAAGGGCATCGCCGTCGACGAGGGGGCGAGCGTCGAGGTGACGCCGAGCGCGTCGGCTCGGGCGGCCATCTCGGCCACGTGGTCGGTGGCCGGTTGCGGGAAGCGCACCGCCTCGACCACGAGGCCCAGCCCCGCTGCGTGCACCGCGGTGGCCACCACGTGGTGGCTTCCCGTCGCTCCGGCGGTCAGCACCGGGCCACCGCGGCGCGCCGCGATGGCGAGCAGGTGCTCGAGCTTCCGCACCTTGTTGCCGCCGTAGCGCGAGTCGGTGAGGTCGTCGCGCTGGACCCACAGGCGCTCCTCGACGCGGTCGACCGGGGTCGGCAGCCCGTCGGCCAGCGGGACGAACGGCACCAGGTCGGCGAGGCGCGGCACGCGCGCGAACAGCGCCCGGTCCGTGGCGACCGCGGCCGTCACGTGCCCGGCCAGCGACCCGGGTTCATGCGCCGCTCGGGATCGAGCGCGTCGCGCACCCGCCGGAGCAGCGCGGCCCAGCCCGGGTCGGCCCGCTCGACGATGCGGCGCGCCGCGTCCGACGACGCCTTGTACGGCACGTAGCCGTGGTCGAGGACCACGTCGGCCAGCTCGGCCATGCAGGCCCGGACGCGGCCGACCTCCTCGTCGTCGCCGCGGTCGAAGCACGCGACGAACCGCAGGACGTGGTAGCGCCCACCCTCCATCGGGCGGGCCACGAGGAACGGCGGGAAGCCGTGGCGCTCCAGCACGGCGAGACCCGCGGTCGCGCCCGCGACCCACGCGGCAGGTGGACCGTAGGAGCCGACCCAGGCCAGTCCCCCACCGGGGAAGTCGAGCAGGAAGTCGAGCGTCGTCGGGAGCTCGGCCAGCTTGGCCATCCCCGGCATCAGCTCGACGAGGGTGGCGACCTCGAACGGCGGGTCGACGTCCGCGTCGGCGAGGATGCCCCGTGCCAGCTCGCGCCGGGCGTCGAGCTCGGCCGCCGACGCACCGGTGAGGTCGATGAACAGGAACGCCAACGGCTCGTCGTCGGACCGCACGAGGTCGCGGGTCGCGCCGAAGAGGAGCTTCGCGGCCGGCCAGGTCATGCACCCGACGTCGTCGACCGACCGCGTGCGGGCCAGCGCCCGCATCGCGCGGTTGGCGTCGTCGAGCGACCAGCAGAACGCGAACCACCGGCTCCGGTGCACCGGCTTCGGCACCGAGCGCGAGCCCGCCGCGGAGCACGATGCCGGTGGTGCCCTGCGTGGACACGAACAGGCCCGTCAGGTCGGGCAGCGGCGCGCGGGCGAACCAGCTCTCGACCACCCCGCCGGTCCCGGTGCGGACCACCGATCCGTCGGCCAGCACGGCCTCGACGCCGGTGATCCACCGGCCCATCGCACCACCCGGGAGCGACAGGTTGTTCAGGCCGTCGAGCAGCGCGTTCATGAGGACCGAGGTGAACGGCGGCGCGAACGGGTACGTGTAGGCGAGGTCGGGGTGGTGCTCGTCGAGGTGCCCCTTCAGCTGCTCGAAGGTCACGCCGGGCTCGACGACGACCGTCATGGTGTCGGCGTCGACCTCCAGGCCGTCGAGGCGCTTGAGGTCGAGCACGATCCCGCCTTGGGGGATGGCGATGCCGGCCACGTTGTACCCGGCGACGACCGGGGTGATGGCCACGCCCTCGGCGGCGGCCCAGCGCACGACGGCCACGACCTCGTCGCGGGTGCCCGGCGTGACCGTGACCTCGGCCTTGCCCGCGGGGTGCTCCGTCATGTCTTCGAGCCAGTCGGCCGGGTCGTGGACGTGCTCCGGACCGACCAGCGCAGCCAGGGCGTCCCACGAGCTAGGCCTCGCGGTCGATGGCGTTGCCCTCGTGGGAGCGTCGACGCTGCGCGTCGCCGGAGTTCCCTGTGCCCCTGGTTCGCTCGCGGGCTCGCTCACGCTCAGGGCCGCTTGACCCGCAGCGAGCCGATCTCGCGCACGAGGTGCCCGGTGGCAAGCTGCAGGAGGGGTTCGACGTCACCCTCCACGATGAGCGCGGCGTCGGGGCGGATGCCGTTCTCGACCTCCACCGCGCCGCGGCCGATCCGCACGGTGGCTGCCGTGCGCCCGGCTTTGATGCCGAAGGTGACCGGCACCGGCAGGCGCAGGAGCGCGAGGCGCAGCCCGGCATTTGCGAGGTAGGTGGGAACGGCGCGCGCGAGCAGGTGCACGAGGAGGTTGGCCTCGCCCGCCGGGGGCGTCTGCACCACGGGCAGGTCGGGCGCGAGGCGCCGGACGAACCGGAGGGCCCCGCCGAGAGCGAGCATCGGCAGCGCCACCGGCAGCGCGATCGCCACAGTGGCGAGCTCGGCCGCGGCACGCGGCGGGTCGAGCGGGCGTCGCCGCGTCGCCCGCGCCAGCAGGCCGTCGACGGTGTTGCCCACGAGGTTCGCGACCTCGATCTGCGCCACCGTGGCCCGCAGGCCACCGACGACCTCGGGCGGGAGCACCTCTCGCAGCGGGCCTGGGTCGAGCGGTCGACCGGCCTCCGCCGACGCGCGGGCGTGGGTGAGCAGCGCGTCGAGCACCTCGGCCGGGTCCTCGAGCTCGCCGAGGTAGTCGGCCCACGAGCCGTGGATCCACGCGCAATACCGGCAGCCGTTGACCTCGGTCACCGCGAGGATCACCTGCTCGCGGGTGCGGGGGTCGATGGCCCCGCCGGGGAGGTAGGTCCGGAGGAGGTCGGGCGCCGTTCGGACGAGCTCGGTCAACCAGGGCAGCAGCACCGCCGGCTCGGCCGTGCGACGGTGGAACGGGTCGCGGTCTCGCTCTGGCACGGTGCGGAGGCTAGTGGGGCACCCCTCAGGGGACCGTGCCCAGCACGCGCACGCTGCCTTCGCGCGGGTCCACCTCCACCAGGGCGCCGTCGGGGATCGCCCGCATCGCACCACCTGCGCCGATCACGGCGGACACGCCGAGCTCACGGGCGATCACCGCCGCGTGGGACAGGAGGCCGCCCTCCTCGACGACCACCGCCCCCGCCAGGGACAGCGCGAGGTTGTAGGCGGGGGTGGTGCCCATCGCCACCAGGACGTCCCCGGTCCGCAGCCGGGCAAGGGCGTCCGCCGGGTCGGCGGCGACGCAGGCCCGCCCCCGCACGACGGTGGTGCCGATGCCGTCCCCGTGCAGGTCGCGCCGGTCCTCGACGGGGGCGGTGAACGTGTCGCGCAGCGCGAGCTGCACCCGGGCCATCGTCTTGATGGCCGGGGGCAGGGCATCGAGTGGCAGGTCGAGCTCGGGCCCGAGGGTGGGGGGCGGCGCGAGCGCCGAGCGGGCGGCCCGCTCCTCCGCCCGGCGCCGGGCCACCTCGGACGACGGCCCGCCGGCGGCGAGGAGCAGGCCCACGAGCTCGTCGACGGTGAGCTCGAACACGTGCTCGCGCCGCTGGAGGCTGTTCCGCTCGGCCAGGGTGCGGCCGGCCGCGAGCATGGCGCGGCGGAGCAGCCCCATCGGGAGCGCCGCGGTCACCGTGCCGTTGTCGTCCCGCACGCCGAAGGTGGCGCGCACGTCCGCGACGAGCTGGTCGAGCTCGGCGTGGTCCTCGACGGGCACCCAGCGCCGCAGCGCCGACAGCGCGGCATCGGTGTCGACGTCGGGCGCGGGCGGGGCGGGGCGGGCCAGGTTCACGACGAGGTCCGGCAGCTCGCCGAGGGTCCACGCGTCGAGGTCGTACCCCGTGACCAGGAGCCACCCCTGCTCGGCGAACAGCGCCTCGAGCTCCTCGCGGGCGACCTCCCGGATCTCTTCGAGGTCGGCCGGCTCCGTGCGCGACGCCGCCACCTTCTCCCGCAGCCGCTCGAGGGCGGGGCCACGGCCGAGTGACGCCGGTGTGCTGCCGCGGAGGACCGGCAGGACGTGTTCGGTCGGGATGCCGCGGTCCGTACACCACACCAGCAGCAGCCCGGTCGGGACGAGGTCGGGCCCGTGGAGCTCGAAGTGCCGCCGGTAGCCGGACAGGGCCAGCCCGCGCGCCCGTTGGAGGTGTCCGGCCAGGCGTGTGGGATCGAGCGAGTGGGGGTCCTCCGCCCGGAGCGCGGCGGCGGCCTCGATCCACTCGTCCCGCTCCGTCAGGTACCAGGCCGCCGCCTCGGCCAGCCACGGCCGCGTCGCCAGCGCCGACCGTGCCGCCTTGGCCCGCCGGCGGAAGGCGGGCACGAGGCGCGCTGCCAGCCACAGGATGCGCCGCGACGGCAGCACGTCCCGGTGCCCGCCCAGGAGCGGGCGCGGGGCGACGTACACGTGGCCATGGACCGTCCGCGCCTCGAGGGTGGCGACGGGGAGGCCGTACGCAGCGAAGGGGACGGCCGCGCCCTCGGGCATCGCCGTGCAGAGGATGTGCTCGCACTCGGGGGTGAGCGCACGCGGGAAGTGGTCGCGCATCGAGACCCATTGGCCCTTGCCCGGGGGCACGAACTCCACGCTCACGATCCAGATGGTGGCAGGGGTCCGACCTCGGTGCGCCGCCCGGTGCCATCGACCACCCCGAGCGCGGCGCAGCCCTCGGGCGCTGCCTCGATGGCCAGGCGCGTCGCACCGGGCACGCGGGTGGCCCCGATGACCGGCCGGGCACCTCCCTCGGCAGCCGGCCCGAAGACCAGCACCTCCCCCGTGCCGGCGCGCAGCAGCGCCGGCTCGAGCGCGCCGTCGCAGTCCCAGTCCCCCACTGCCACCTCGTCACCCGGCCGCCCGACGACCGAGCGCGCCCCGTCCACGACCACCGATCCGCCCTCCACGGCGGCGTCGCCCTGGCACGGGGGCGTGCCGATCGCACGGCCCTCGACCGCGACACAGGGATCGACCGTCGTCGTCGGCGCCGTGGCCAGCGACCTTCGGGGGATCGGAGGGGCGTCGGGCGGTCGCAGCCCGCGCGCCGCGAGCCCGAGGCCCAGGATCCCCAGCGCCGCCAGTCCGACGGCGCGCCCCGTCGCCGTTCCGGGCCGTGCTCGGTGTGGCCGGCCAGCTGCCGCGCCAGGTCGGCCGCCGCGGGACGGCGGCCCGGGTCGGCGGTGGTCGCGCGGGCCAGGACGGCCTGCAGCAGCTCGCGCGGTGCGCGCTCGGTCCGCGATGGCGGTGGGAGCTCGTCGAGCAGGTCGACCAGCAGCGACCCGAGCGCGCCGACGTCATCCGCGGGTGTCGCACCTGCGTCATCTGCGCCGAGCCCGCACAGGACCGGCGCGCCGTCCGCCCGCACCAGCACGCGGGTGGCGACGAGGCGACCGTGGACGACGCCCCGCCCGTGGAGGTCCGCCAGCGTGGCGGCGGCCGCCGAACCGAGAGCTGCGATTCGGGTCGGGGTGGCGACGAGGGCCGGCGTCACCGGCGCACCGGCGTGCGCGGTGACCAGCTCCCAGCCATCGCCGTCGGGTGCGGAGGCACGCACGGCCACCACGCCCGGGTGGGCCGCCGCGCGCAGGCGCGCTCCCACCTGGCACAGGTCGGCTGCGTTGCGTGCGTCCGCGCGGTGGCACACGACGGGCTCGCCGTCGCGCACCTCGACCGCTGTCACGACCGCCATCGCGCGGCGACTGTACGAGACAGACCGAGAGGGGTCGAGGTGCCGTGTGCGTCTAGGGGACGCGCAGGCGGAGCGCGACCTCGTTGGCGAGCAGCCGGCCGGGCACTGTGAGGACCACGCGCCCCGGCTCGAGCGACGACGGCTCGAGGAGGCCGGGCAGTGCCGCGAGGTCGAGCGCCCCCGCCGGCACGCCGTCGCGCGTGCGCAGGGACAGCTGCAGCGCCTCCAGCGCGCGCTCGTCGGCGGGGAGCTGCTCGCCGGCGGCCTCCACCGTCGCGCCTTCGACCACCGCGTCGATGTAGCGATCGGGGGTGCGCAGGTTCCACCACCGCCGACCACCGCGGTGCGAGTGCGCCGCGCAGCCGATCCCCTGGTACTCCCCCATCGTCCAGTAGAGGAGGTTGTGGCGGCACTCGTGGCCCGGCCGGGCCCAGTTCGAGATCTCGTACCACGCGAGCCCCGTTGCGCCGAGGCGCTCCACCGCGGCCAGGTACTTGTCGGCCTGGTCGTCGTCGTCGGGGTGGCGCTCGGGATCCTCCGCGAGGGCGGTCCCCGGCTCGACGGTGAGGGCGTAGGCGGACACGTGCGGCGGATCGAGCGCCAGGGCGTCGTCGAGGGTCCGGCACCAGTCGTCGAGCGACTCCCCCGCCCCGCCGTAGATCAGGTCCAGGTTGAACGTGCCGATGCCGGCCCGGCGGACCAGGTCGACCGCCCGTTCGACGTTGGCCCGGTCATGGGTGCGGCCGAGGGCGGCGAGGACGTGGGGTGAGGTCGACTGGACGCCGAGCGACACCCGGGTCACGCCGCCGGCCAGGTAGGTGTCGACCAGCTCGGCGGTGACCGTGTCGGGGTTGCACTCGACGGTGACCTCGCAGCCGGGGGCCTGCGGGATCCCTCTCAGCACCCGCACCAGGTCGGTGGGGGGGACCAGCGAGGGGGTCCCGCCGCCCACGAACACCGAGGTGGCCGGGGGCATGCCGGCGGCCACCAGCCGGTCGAGGTCGGTGCGGCACGCCTCGAGGTAGGGCACCGTGAGGTGGTGGCGGTCGGTCCAGGTCGCGAACGAGCAGTAGTCGCACCGCGCCGCGCAGAACGGCACGTGCACGTACACGCCGAAGGGTTCGCTCACCCGCCCATGGTGGCGGGCGCGGACGGTGTTCGCCTACCCGCTGCCGTTTCGGCGGTAGGACAGGCCGAGCTCGTCGAGCCGGGCCTGCGCCGTCTCGGGGGCGACGTCGAGGATGCAGGCCAGCGCGCCGAGGTCCGCATGCCGGAGGGTGAGGACCTGGCCGTTGAAGTCACCCCTCTGCACCTGGATGAGGCGCACGAAGCGGGCCAGCAGCTCGCCCTGTGCCCCGTCGAGGAGCGGGAGGGCGGCGAGATCGATCCGCACGGGCGGCTGCCCGATCTCCGGACGAAGCGCCAGCGCCGCGTTCGGAGGGCTGTCGCCGGGGCGTGGGCCGAAGCCGGGCCCGTCGTCCCCCGGGAGGAGCTGGTCGACCGGCACCTCGTACAGGCGCGCCAGCCGCTGCAGCCGCGCCACCGAGATGGCTCGCTCGCCGCGCTCGTAGGCGCCCAGGACCGAGGCCTTGAACTCCTCGCTCGACCGTGACTCGACATCCTGCAGTGACAGGCGCTGCTGGGCACGGATGGCGCGCAACCGCGCCCCGACCGTGACCGCGTAGCGCCGTTCCTCGACCCCGCCGTCGACCATCTGCATTGCTCCCGCCTCCCGTATCCCGCCCTGGGCCGCTCCGCTTTCCCGTTCGGAACGGCCGTTCCAACCGCGCAACCTAGGCGGAAGGGCGTGTCCCCGACAACCGTTGGGTGTCCGGGGGGTGAGCGGGGGGCGACGGCAGGGCGGACGCCCGGTGCGCCAGCAGGAGCACGCCGGCTGCGATGGCGGCGGTCTCGGCCCGCAGCACGTTGGCGCCGAGCCCCACCAGCGGGGCGCCCAACGAGCGCTCGGCCTCGTCCCAACCGCCCTCGGGTCCCACCAGCAGGGTCACGACGTCCGCCGTGAGCCGCACACCATCGCGAGCTGCGAGGGCGAGGCCCGGACCGTGGTCGCGCACGAGCGCGGCCGGCTCGGTGATGTCGGCGACCTCCGGCAGGTGGGGCCGGTGGCTCTGCACGGCTGCCGCCCGGGCCACCGCGCGGAGGCGCTCGATGGCCTTCGCCTCCTTGGCCTCGTCCCACCGCACGACGGACCGGGCTGCCCGCAGGGGCACGATGCGGTCGATGCCGAGCTCGGTGAGCTTCTGCACCACGAGCTCGGGCCGGTCCCCCTTCACGAGCGCGAACGCCACGGTGAGCGGCGGCGCCAGGGCCGGGACCACCTCGACCGGTCCGGTCGACTCCAGGGACGCCCCGAGGCGCGCGGTGCGCCAGCGCCCCCGGCCGTCACCGATCGTGAGCGCGTCGCCGTCCCGCAGCCGGAGGGCACGCCGGAGGTGGTGCTCGTCGTCGCGCTCGAGCTCGGGCGCGTCGAGGTCCGTGACGAACGCGAACGGCCCGGGGTGGTCGGCCGGGTGCGAGATCATGGCCGGGGCGGTCAGCGGAAGGCGGAGCGGATGCGGGACAGGAACCCCGCGTCGGCCGCGGCGACGTCGTCGCCGCGCTGCTCGGCGTACTGGCGGAGCAGCTCCTCCTGCTCCGGCGTGAGGTCGGTGGGCACCTCGACGACCACCCGGACGATGAGGTCACCCCGCTGCCGGCGCTCGAGGTGCGGCACGCCCTTGCCGCGCAGGTGCAGCTCGCGGCCCGCCTGGGTGCCGCGCGGGAGCACGATCTCCTCGACGCCGTCGAGGGTGGCCAGCTCGAGCTGAGCGCCGAGGGCAGCCTGGGCGAACGTGACCGGCAGATCGCAGTGCAGGTCGCTGCCGTCGCGACGGAACCGCTCGTGCGGGGCGATGCGGATGTGGACGTAGAGGTCGCCGTTGGCGCCACCCCGGGGACCGGCGCCGCCGCGCCCCGCGAGGCGGAGGGTGGAGCCCGTGTCCACGCCGGCAGGGATGTCGACGGTGTACGACCGCTCCTCGGTGCGACGGCCCTCGCCCCGGCAGTCGGTGCAGGGGTTCGGCACGACCTCGCCCAGGCCGGCACACCGCGAGCACACCGAGGTGCTGACCATCTGGCCGAGGAACGACTGGCGCACGCGCTGGACCTGACCGGCGCCGCCGCACTCGTTGCACGTGATCGGCTCCGACCCGGGGGCAGCGCCCGTGCCGCTGCAGCTCGTGCAGCCCACCGGCGCGCGCACCTCCACGGGGTGCCGCACGCCGAACACGGCCTGCTCGAGCTGGAGGTCGACCACCAGCTCGAGGTCAGGGCCCCTGGGTGGTCCCGTGCGACCGCGCCCGCTCTGACCGAAGGGGCTCGCGCCGCCGAAGAACGCCTCGAAGATGTCGTTGATGCCGCCACCACCGAACCCGAACGGGTCGCCCGCGCCGACGCCGGCCGCCCCGAAGCGGTCGTACTGGCGCCGCTTCTCGGGGTCCGAGAGGACCTCGTAGGCCTGCGCGACGGCCTTGAAGGTCGCCTCCGCCTCGGGGTCGGGGTTGGTGTCGGGGTGGAGCTGGCGGGCCAGCCGACGGAACGCGCGCTTGATGTCCTCGGCGCTCGCGTCGCGCGGGACGCCGAGGAGCTCGTAGTAGTCGCTCATCAGCCGTCGGTGAGCCGCTGCGAGAGGCGACGGCTGACGACCGCGACGGCTGCCATGGCCTGGGGGTAGTCCATGCGGGCCGGCCCGAGCACCCCGATCGTGCCCGCAGGCTCACCCTCGACCTGGTAGGGCGCCACGATCAACGCGCAGTCGGCCAGCGTCGCCATCCCGGTCTCGGTGCCGATCGCGACCTGCAGGCCGCGGTCGAGCACGTCGCGCAGCAGGGTCACCACCACGTACTGCTGCTCGAGGATCCCGAGCACCTCGCGCACCGTCTCGATGGCGTCGAAGGCGCGCGCGATGCGGGCGGTGCCGCCGACGAAGACCTGATCGGGGTCGGCACCCCGATCCGCTGCCAGCGCCGAGACCGCGAGCCCGCAGAGGGCGTCCGTGGCGGCGTCGCCGGTCGGCGCCGGCGCGGGGAGGCCGGTGCGGGTGGCGCCGGCGAGCGCCGCGGTCAGGTGGGCCGACGCCGCCGCGACGCGCTCGTCGCCGACGCCGTCGGCGAGCGACGGGCCGGCGTCGCCGAGGTCGAGGGTGTGCTTCTCCACGATGCCGGTGGACAGCACGGTGACGAGGAGCGCCGTCGACTGCGACAGGCCGACCACCTGGATGGAGCGGATCGTGGCCTCGGTCGCGACCGGTCCGACGACGACACCGGCATAGGTCGTGAGGTCACCCAGCAGCCGCGAGGTGTCGTGGAGCATCTGCTCGAGCTCGCCGTGGGCCCGGTCGAAGAACGAGCGGACCTGCTGCGCGTCGGAGCCGCGCAGCGCGGGCGGGTGGCCGAGCGCGTCGACGAAGAAGCGATACCCCTTCTCGGTCGGGATGCGGCCCGCGCTCGTGTGGGGCTGGCGCAGGTACCCCTCCTGCTCGAGGGTCGCCATGTCGTTGCGGACCGTGGCCGACGACACCTGCACGCCGGGGGCCCGCATGACGTGCGAGGACCCCACCGGCTGGGCGGTGTCGATGTACTCCTCCACGATGGCCCGGAGGATGGCGGCCTTGCGATCGTCGAGCATGGTGTCGGGGCCAGAACGGGCTGGCTGGCACTCGATGCTACCGAGTGCCAGGCCCTGACGGCGGGTCCGTGGCAGGCTGCGGCCGATGCGGTTCGTGGTCGCGGGCGCCGGCGCCATCGGCGGAGTCGTCGGGGGGCGGTTGGCCGAGCACGGGCACGACGTCGTCCTCGTGGCCCGGGGCGACCACGGCGCGGCCCTGGCCGCCGACGGGCTCCTCCTCCGGTCGCCGGACCGCCAGGTGCGCCTCCACCTCCCTGTGGTCGATCGGCCCTCCGCCGCCGGCCTGACCGACGGGGACGTCCTGCTGGTCGCCGTGAAGAGCCAGGACACCCAGGCGATCCTCGACGACCTCGGCGCGGCGCCGGACGACCTGCCGGTGGTGTGCCTCCAGAACGGCGTCTCCAACGAGCCGGCCGCGCTCCGCCGGACCTCGCGGGTGTACGCGGTGCCGGTGATGTGCCCCGCCACCCACCTGCGCCCCGGGGTGGTCGACGCCTCGTCGAACCCGGTCACCGGGATCCTCGACATCGGCTGTTACCCGTCGGGGGTGGACGACGTCGCCCGGGAGGTCGCGGCAGCGTTCGCCGGGTCGACGTTCAGCGCCGAGGCCCGGCCGGACGTGATGCGCTTCAAGTGGTCGAAGCTCCTCATGAACCTCGGCAACGCCCTCGAAGCTGCATGCGGCCCGGCGGCCCGTGGCAGCGACCTCTTCGCCGCCGCCCGCGCGGAGGGCCGCGCCGTGTTCGCGGCCGCAGGGATCGACGCGGCGAGCGACGAAGAGGACACCGCCCGCCGCGGCGACCTCATCTCGCTGCGCCGGATCGACGGCGAGCGCCGCGGCGGCGGATCGACCTGGCAGAGCCTGGCCCGCGGCACCGGCAGCCTCGAGACCGATCACCTCAACGGCGAGATCGTGCTCCTCGGCCGGCTCCACGGCGTTGCAACGCCCGTCAACGCGCTGCTGCAGCGCACGGCTCGCCGCCTCGCCGCCACCGGTGCCCCGCCGGGTTCGCTCGCCGTCGAGGAGCTGGAGTCGCAGCTCTGACGCCGGTCAGTCGTCGAGCTTGAGGGCGGCGATGAAGGCTTCCTGGGGGACCTCGACGCGCCCGATGTTCTTCATGCGCTTCTTGCCCTCCTTCTGCTTCTCCAGGAGCTTGCGCTTGCGCGTGATGTCGCCGCCGTAGCACTTGGCCAGCACGTCCTTGCGCTTCGCCTTCACGGTCTCGCGGGAGATGATGCGCCCGCCGATGGCGGCCTGGATCGGCACGTCGAACATCTGCCGCGGGATCAGCTCCTTGAGCTTCTCGGAGATGCGGCGGCCGTAGTCCTGTGCCTTGTCGCGGTGGAGGATCGTGGAGAACGCGTCCGCCGCCACGCTGTTGAGGAGCACGTCGACCTTGACCAGGTCGGCCCGCTCGTAGCCGGCAGGTTCGTAGTCGAGCGACGCGTACCCCTGGGTGCGGCTCTTCAGCTGGTCGAAGAAGTCGCGCACCACCTCGGCCAGGGGCACGCGGTACACGAGCTCCATCCGCTCGGGCGAGAGGTACTCGATCTTGCGCATCTCGCCCCGCCGCGTCTGGCAGAGGTCCATGATCGTGCCGGCGTAGTCCTTCGGCGTGAGGATCGTGCAGGTGAGCATCGGCTCGTCGATCCCCTCGACCTCCGCGGCGGGTGGCAGGTCGGCCGGGTTGTGCACCTCCAGCATCGTGCCGTCGGTCCGGTGCACCTGGTAGGCCACCGACGGGGCGGTCGCGATGAGGTCGAGGTTGAACTCGCGGACGAGGCGCTCGCGGATGATCTCCATGTGGAGCAGGCCGAGGAAACCGCAGCGGAACCCGAACCCCAGCGCGCCGGAGGTCTCCGGCTCGTAGGTGTAGCTGGCATCGTTGAGGCCGAGCTTCTCGAGCGCGTCGCGCAGGTCGGAGAACTGGTCGCCGTCGATCGGGTACAGCCCGCAGAACACCATCGGCTTCGGGTCCTGGTAGCCCTCCAGGGGCGCGCCGGCGGGGCGGGCAGCCTCGGTGACCGTCTCGCCCGACCGCGCCTCGCGCACGTCCTTGATCCCCGCGATGAGGTAGCCGGTCTCCCCCGGGCCGAGCGACGCCACGGGCGTGTGGTCGGGGCGGCGCACGCCGATCTCGTCCGCATCGTGGGTGGACGCTGCCTGCATGAACCGGATCCGGCTGCCGGTCTTGAGGATGCCGTTCATCACGCGCACCGACGACACGACGCCCCGGTAGCTGTCGTAGTACGAGTCGAAGATCAGCGCCTGCAGCGGGTCGGTCGGCACGCCCACCGGGGCCGGGATGCGCTCGATGACCGCGTCGAGAAGCTCGGGGACGCCGTCGCCGGTCTTGGCGCTGATGCGGAGGATGTCGCCGGCGGGGATGCCGAGCACCTGCTCGATCTCGGCTGCGCACCGCTCGGGGTCCGCGGCCGGGAGGTCGATCTTGTTCAGGCAGGCGACGATCTCGAGGTCGTTCTCCATCGCCAGGTAGCAGTTGGCGAGGGTCTGGGCCTCGATGCCCTGGGCGGCGTCGACGAGGAGGACGACCCCCTCGCAGGCGGCGAGAGATCGGGACACCTCGTACCCGAAGTCCACGTGGCCCGGGGTGTCGATCAGGTTGATGACGTGGTCCCGCCAGTCGAGGCGGACGGACTGGAGCTTGATCGTGATGCCCCGTTCCCGCTCGAGGTCCATCGAGTCGAGGTACTGGGCCCGCATGTCCCGTGGGTCCACGGCTCCGCAGAGCTCGAGGATCCGGTCCGCGAGGGTGCTCTTGCCGTGGTCGACGTGGGCGACGATCGACAGACAGCGGATGTGGCTCAGGTCCATAGGCGGATCCCGAACGGTATCTGTGCCCGTCGATGTGACGCGAAACGGCCGCCACGGCTACCCTCGCACGGTTCGAGATCACGTGACACGGCAGGACCCATGGCCAACATCAAGAGCCAGATCAAGCGGAACCGGCAGAACGCCAAGCGCGCCGAGCGGAACAAGTCGGTCCGCAGCGAGCTGAAGACCCGCACGAAGTCGGCCGTCGCCGCCATCGAGGCCGGGGCCGAGGATGCCGCGGCCAAGACCAAGGACGCCGTGCGCCGCATCGACAGCGCCGCCGCCAAGGGCGTGATCCACAAGAACGCGGCCGCCCGCCGCAAGTCCCGCCTCATGAAGCGGGCCGGGGGCTGATCTCCCGCTAGCGGGACATCGTCGCCAGCCGGGCGACGAGCACCTCGAGCACCAGGTTGTCCGGCCAGGCCTTGCCGCCGCGCAGGTCCAGGTCGGCCTCGGCCAGCAGGTCGAGCATGCGCACGATCCGGTCGTGGCCGAGCTTGCGGGCCTGGCCCAGCGCCTTCTTCGCCGGGAAGGTCGAGCCGCGCACACCCAGCACCTCGGCGGCCTGCTTGTCGGTCGTGACCTCCGCGCCGTCGAGCCGCAGGATCCTGGCCACGTGCGAGTGCAGGGTGGCGAGGATCTGGAAGGGGTGGCGCTCGCCCTGGCCGAGCATCCGGTGGAGCAGCTCGAGGGCCAGCGCGCGGTCGCCGCGATCGATGGCGTCCGTGAGCTCCCACGGCGGGACGCCCCCGTCGTCGCCGAGGAAGGGCTCGAGGTCGTCGACGCCGAGCTTGGCGTCGCCGTAGGTCGACCGCAGCAGGTCGATGAGGCCGAGCAGGCGGCTGGGCTCGTCGCCAACCCAGGTGACGAGACGCCGGCGCCCGTCGGCGTCGACCTTGAGGCCCGTGTCCGCGAGGTGCTGCTGCACCCAGTCGGCCACCTTGCGTCCCGGGCTGGTGTCGACCTGCTGTCCGCCCGCTGCGTCGATGGCCTCGACGAGCGCCTTGGGGATCTTGCCGGTGCGCCACTCGAGCACGAGCCGCGTGGTGGGCAGGGGGTCCGCGAGGTACTCGACCAGCGCCGCCACCTGATCGTTGCGCTCGCGCTTCTCCGCGAGCCGGCCGACCACCACGCGGTGCTCGGTGAGGAACGGGGGCGTCTGGGCGGCGTCCACGAGTGCGAGCAGCGGGTCGCGTCCGTCCTCGTCCGTGGCGCCGACCTCGACATCCTCGACCACGAGCGAGCGGTCGTCGTCGCCCACCAGCTCGTCGACGAGGAGGCGGACCGCGTCGCGCAGCACGACCTCGTCGTCGCCCTTGAGGAGCGTGATCGGCGGCGCGGCGGTCATCCCGCCTCCTGCGCCCCGGGGGCGGCCCGCGCTGCGAGCACCGCGGCGAGCACGTCCGCCGTCCGCCGGGCGCCCCGCACGTCGTGGGCCCGCAGCACGCGGCAACCCGAGCGCGACGCCGAGCGCGTGCGCGGCGTGGCTCGCCTCCCGACGGTCGTCGACGTCGGTGCCCACGACGTGGCCCAGGAAGCGCTTGTTGGACGCCGACAGGAACACCGGCCAGCCGAGCGCCGCGATCTGGCCGTGGGCCCGCAGCAGCTCGAGCGACTGCGGCTCGGTCTTCCCCAGGTCGAGGCCCGCGTCGACCATCACGCGCTCGCGCGGGATCCCGGCTGCCTCGGCACGGCGGCCGCGCTCCTCGAGGAACCGACAGACCGCGTCGACCACCGGCTCGTCGTAGACGGGTTCCGGGTCGGGGACGCGCGGCCCGATCCGGATGTGGGTCGCGACCACCGACGCGCCGCCGGCCGCGGCCACCGAGAGGTAGTCGGGGTCCGCGAAGCCGCTGATGTCGTTGCCGACCACCGCCCCTGCGTCGATCGCCGCCCGGAGCACCGACGCGCGCCACGTGTCGACGGAGAGCGGGACGTCGAAGCGGGCGCGGAGGGCTTCCAGCGCCGGGATGACCCGCTCGAGCTCCTCGGCCTCGCCCACCTCGGGCCCGGGCCCCGCCTTCACGCCGCCCACGTCGAGCAGGTCGGCACCCTCGGCGACGAGCTGGTCGGCCTTGGCCAGGAAGGCGTCGAAGTCGAAGTAGGTGCCCTGGTCGAAGAACGAGTCGGGGGTCCGGTTGAGGATCCCCATCACGAGGGCGCGGTGCCGGATGTCGTACCGGTGCGGACCGAGCGCCAGCTCCCGGCAGGGCAGGTCGAGCACCACCTGCCACGGCCTCACGTCCACTGGGCGAACCTACCGCGCGCTACCGCGGCGACGGCCAGGCCTCCACGACCACGCGCCCGTCCGCCGGGACGAGCAGCACCCAGAGGTCCCCCACCTCCAACGCAGCCCCCTCCGCGGGGAGGTCCTGGGGCCCGAGCACCGCCCCCGTGCGGTGCCGAGCCGCGACGGCCTCGACCACCGGGGCGCCGACGTCGTCGTCGGCCAGCACCAGCAGGTCGATCGCGTCGATGCCCGCGCGGCGCATCGCCTCGAGCGTGGTCGGTGCCGTCACCGGCGCTCGAAAGCCCCCACCACCGAGCACCACCACCTCGGTTCCAGCGGCGTGCCAGCGCACCACGGCCGGCAGCAGGACCTCGCGCAGGCGCGGCGGGGCGTTGGCGGTCGCGATCGCCGCCACCACCACGCCGCCGACCAGCGCCCACCCGGCCCCGCGCCACCAGCGGTGGCCGCGCGGCGTCGCGATGGTGACCAGCGCGAGGCCGACGGCCGCTGCCACCAGGGCGGGCGCGTCGAGCTGCCCCAGTGGGGCAGCCGCCCCTCGCGCCGCGACGGCTTCGATCCAGGCGAGCAGCACGCGGGTCGGGAGGTGGACGGCCACGGCCACGGGTCCACCCGCCAGGCCGGCGACGAACCCGGCGGACATGCCCCACGCCATCACCAGGCCGGCCGCCGGCACGGCGAGGAGGTTGGCGGGCACCGAGGCCAGCGGGAGGGGCCCGAACGCGGCCACCAGGAACGGGGCCACGCCCAGCTGGGCCGCCACGGTCACGGCGAGGGGCTCGGCCAGCCACCGGGGCCCGGGGAGGGCAGCCGCGATGGCCGGCGCGAGCACGACGATGGCCAGGGCGGCGGCGGCGGACAGGCGGAACCCGAGCGCGTGGACGAGCAGCGGGTCCATGAGCAGAAGGCCGGTGACGGCGACGGCGATGACGCGCACGCGCGACAGCGGCCGGCCCACGGTGATCGTGACCGCTGCGAGCGCTGCCATCGCGCCCGCGCGCGCCACCGACGGTTCGGCGCGGGTCAGCACCACGAACCCGCCGATCAACGCGAGCGAGAGGGCGAGCCGGGGCCACAGGCGCAGCCGCCGGGCCACCGGCGCGACGAGGGCGAGGAGGAAGGCCACGTTCTGACCGGACACCGCCAACAGATGGGTGAGGCCGGCCCCCCTGAAGTCGTCGGTGAGCCACACCGGCTGGGCTCGGTCGTCGCCGATGACGAGGCCCGCGAACAGCGCTCGGTGGTCCTCGGAGAGCGGCGCCGCGCCGTCGGCCAGCACCCGGCGCGCGCGGTTGGCCAGCCCGGCGACCCCGGCGGCGGGACGGCCAGGGTCCGCGCGGTGCACCCTGAGCTCCCCGCCGATGTGACGGGCGATCCGCCAGGACGGGAGCGGGTCGATCGCCCGCAGCTGGCCGCGCACCAGGATGTGGTCACCGGCCAGCCGATCGGCGAGCCACGGCGCGGTCGCCTGGCTCACCTCGAGCGCGACGTGGCGACTCCCCAGGCGCGCGTCGGCGCGCAGCCCGCCGGGCGAGGGCTCGGGGTCCGTGAGCAACGTGATCTCGCCCGCGACCGGGCCGGCGGACAGCTCGGTGAGGCCGTCGAGGGCGCGCTGCGCGAGGGCGCTGGCCAGCAGCGCCACGCCGAAGCAGAGCACGGAGGGCCACCGCGCCGCGAGCGCGCCCAGCACGACCAGCGCCCCGACGACGACCGGGACGTCGCTCGGGCGGAGCGCACCGGCGGCGGTGGTCAGGGCCAGCGCGATGGCCCAGCGATCGCGCACGGCGCTAGACGGTGACGTACGGCCGCAGCTGCTCGAGCTTGGCTGCGCCGATGCCGCGGACGTCGAGGAGCTGGTCCACGGAGGTGAACCCGCCGATGCGCTCGCGGTGCTCGATGATGGCGGCCGCGGTCGTGGGCCCGATGCCCGGCAGCGCGTCGAGCTGCTCCGCGTCCGCTCGGTTGAGGTCGACCGGAGCGGCGGCCTCCACGTCGGTCACCGGGTGGGACGGCCCGCCGCCGACGATCGCCGGCGGCTCCTCGCCCACGGCCGGCACGTACACGCGCTCACCGTCGGCGACCGGGGCCGCGAGGTTCAGGCGGGAGCCGTCGGCGGTGGGAGCGAGGCCGCCGGCCGCCTCGATCGCGTCGACCACGCGCGCGCCGGCATCGAGCGTGTGCACGCCGGGCTGCACCACCGCGCCCGCCACGTGCACGACCACCTCATCGGCCACGGTGCTGGTCGAGGTCACCGGCGCCGTCGTCACGGCGGTGGTGGCGAACGGGAGCGCGACCTCGGCCGGTGGCGCGGCCGGGCGGGTGAGCCACAGGGCCAGCGCCGCGGCCGCCGACGAGCGCGACCGCGCCGGCGGCGATGCGGGCGGGCGTGGTGCCGGTGGCGTCGGCGAGCCGCTCGAGGCGGTCGCGCCAGCTCGGCCGGAGCGGCGGGCGGCGGAGCGCGTCGGCGCGCTCGGGGGGCGGATCGAAGGGGTCGGGCACGGGTCCTCCAGGCGCGACGCGACGGGCGCCGGGGAAGGACGGGCCGGCCCGAGCCGGCCGAGGACGGGACGGCTAGAAGAGCCGGCTCGTGAGGGCCTTGCGGTACCCGGCGGTGCGCGGGTCGTCCGGCCCGAGCACCTCGAGGAGGTCGACGTAGCGCTGGCGCGCCTCGTCGTCGTCCTTCACGCGGTCGAGGAGCGCCTCGAGCTCGGCGCCGACCGCGTCGTCGGTCACGTCGGTCCCCACCCGCGCGAGCGCGGCGACGCGCCGCGTCTCGGCCGATTCGGGGATCCGCTCGAGCAGGGCCAGGGCCTCCTCGGTGGCGGCGTCGTCGCCGCGGCCGACCAGGAGCTCGGCCAGGCGCGTGACCGCTTCCGGGTGCCCGGGCTCGGCATCCAGCACCTGCCGGAGCGCGGCCTCGTCGCCCTGGGCGAGGAGCTTCGCCTGGGCGTCCTCCTCCTCGGTCGGGAGGAGGCGGGCCACGAACTCGCGCACTGCGGCCTCGGGCTGGGCGCCCACGAACCCGTCCACCACCTTGCCGTCCCGCATCGCGTAGACGGCGGGGATGCTCTGGACCTGGAACGCCTCGGACACCTGCCGGTTGGCGTCGACGTCGACCTTGGCCAGCACGACCTGGCCGCCGGTCTCGTCCACGACCTTCTCGAGGATCGGGCCGAGCTGCTTGCAGGGGCCGCACCACTCCGCCCAGAGGTCCACCACGACCGGCACCGACCGGGAACGCTCCACCACCTCGGTGGGGAAGGTCGCGTCGGTGACGTCGATGGACATGCCCGCAATCTACCGGCGGCTGTACCCTCGCCCACCGTGACCGAGGTGCAGGGGGTGGACGTCGAGAAGGTGACCGCGTGGTTCGAGGCGAACGTGCCCGGGGCCACGGGTCCCCTCGTGTTCGACCTCATCGCCGGCGGGCACTCGAACCTCACCTTCGGTGTGACCGACGCGGCGGGTCACCACTACGTGCTGCGCCGCCCGCCGCTGCGGCCAGGTGCTGGCCACGGCGCACGACATGAGCCGGGAGCACAAGATCATCTCGGCTCTCGGCCCGACCGACGTGCCCGTGGCGCCGGCGCTCGGGCTGTGCACCGACGAGGTCGGTCAACGGCGCGCCGTTCTACGTCATGGACTTCGTCGACGGGCGGGTCCTGCGCGACAGCCGCGCCGCCGAGGAGATCAGCGTCGGACGCGCGGCGCAACGCGAGTGCCTCGATCGCCACCACGATGGCGGCCATCCACGCGGTCGATCCCGACGCGGTGGGCCTCGGCGACCTCGGCAAGAAGGACGACTACATCGCGCGCCAGCTCAAGCGCTGGTACGGCCAGTACCAGCAGTCGAAGACGCGCGAGCTGCCCGTCGTCGACAAGGTGCACGACGCGCTGCTCGCCCGCATCCCCGAGCAGGGGCCGGCCGCGATCGTCCACGGCGACTACCGGCTCGACAACTGCATGACCGACGACGACGGGAACGTGATCGCGGTCCTCGACTGGGAGATCTGCACCCTGGGCGACCCGCTCGCGGACGTCGGCCTGCTGATGGTCTACTGGACCGACCCCGAGGACGGCGGCGGCATGCTGCTCACCGCGCCGACCACCGCCGAGGGCTTCCTCCGCCGCTCCGAGGTGCTCGACGCGTACAGCGACACGTCGGGGCGCGACCTGTCGCAGGTCGACTACTACGTCGCGTTCGGCTACTGGAAGCTCGCCTGCATCGTCGAGGGCGTGTACGCCCGCTACGTCGGCGGCGCCATGGGCGGCGACGCCTCGGGCTTCGAGGGGTTCGCGACCCAGGTCGAGCGGTGCGCCGAGGCGGCCGCCGAGGCCGTGGCGCGGCTCGGCTGACGGTGGACTCCCTCTACGAGCTCGTCGAGCAGCCCGAGCTGCGGTCACCGGTGCTCCTCATGGTCCTGAAGGGCTGGATCGACGCGGGGCTCGGGGCCGACGGCGCCGCCGAGGTCCTCGGCGACGAGCTGGAGCGGCACACGATCGCCCGGTTCGACGCCGACGCGCTCCTCGACTGGCGGGCCCGGCGGCCGGTGCTGCGCCTCGAGGACGGGATCAACACCCAGCTGGCCTGGGAGGAGACCGAGCTGAGCTGGGCGCGCGACGCCGCCGGCAACGACCTCCTCCTGCTGCTCGGCAACGAGCCCGACCACGCGTGGCTGGCGTTCTCCGAACAGGTCGTCGACCTCGCGGTCGACCTCGGCACGCGCCTCGTGCTCGGACTCGGCGCCTACCCGGCGCCGGCACCGCACACGCGGCCCCCGCTGCTCGCCGCCTCCGCGTCGTCGGACGACCTGGCCGCCGGGTTCGTCCGGTCGTCGGTCGAGGTGCCCACCGGCGTGCAGGGGATGATCGAGCGGAAGGCCGCGCTGCGGGGGCTGCCGGCGCTCGGCATCTGGGTCCAGGTGCCGCACTACGTGTCGGCCATGCCGTACCCGGCTGCCAGCCAGGCGCTCCTGCGAGACCGCGAGCCGCGTGGGCCGGCGTCGAGCTGCCGACCGCCGACCTGGCGGAGCGGGCGACGGCCAACCGGGCGCGCCTCGACGAGCTGATCGCGCAGAACCCGGAGCACCAGGCGATGGTCGCCCAGCTCGAGGACCAGGCCGACGAGGCCGCCGCCAGCGCCCAGCTGTCGGCCACCTCGGGCGACGAGCTGGCCGCCGAGCTCGAGCGGTACCTGCGCGAGCACGGCTGACCTAGGGTCCCCGCCATGCGCATCGACGGTGGACTGATCGGGGACCTGCGCGGCGGCCGGGAAGGCGGCGCGGCTGCAGGAGGAGCAGGGCTACGACGGGCTGTGGACCGCGGAGACGGCCCACGACCCGTTCTTCCCGCTGCTGCTCGCGGCACAGGAGACCGACCACGTGGAGCTGGGCACCGGCATCGCGGTCGCGTTCGCCCGCAACCCGATGAACCTGGCCCAGATCGCGTGGGACCTGCAGGCCGCCTCGGGCGGCCGGTTCATCCTCGGGCTCGGCAGCCAGATCAAGCCGCACATCACCAAGCGGTTCTCGATGCCGTGGTCACAGCCCGCCGCGCGGATGCGGGAGATGATCCTCGCGATCCGCGCCATCTGGGCGGCGTGGAACGACGGCTCGAAGCTCGACTTCCAGGGCGACTTCTACACCCACACCCTGATGACGCCGTTCTTCGACCCCGGCCCGAACCCGCACGGCGACGCCAAGATCTTCCTCGCCGGCGTCGGCGAGCGCATGACCGAGGTCGCGGGCGAGGTGTGCGACGGGTTCCTCTGCCACGGTTCACCACCGAGCGCTACCTGCGCGAGGTCACGCTCCCCGCCCTCGAGCGCGGCGCCGCCAAGGCCGGGCGCAGCCTGGCCGACATCGAGATCTCCGGTCCCGCGTTCGTGGTGACCGGGACCACCGAGGAGGAGCAGGCCGCGTCGAGAGCGGGCACCAAGCAGCAGATCGCGTTCTACGGCTCCACGCCCGCCTACCGCGGCGTGCTCGAGCTCCACGGCTGGGGCGACCTCCAGGACGAGCTCAACCGCATGTCGAAGGAGGGGAAGTGGAAGGAGATGGGCGAGCTCATCACCGACGACATCCTCGACACCTTCGCCGTGGTGGCCGAGCCCGAGCAGATCGCTCCGGGCCTCTCGGCCCGCTACGGCGACGTGGTGCAGCGCCTCAGCTTCTACGCGCCCTACGCGAGCGACCCGGCCCGGTGGGCCGCGGTCATGCGCCAGCTCCACGAGGTGTAGCCAGGCGTCGAACGTGTGGCTTCAGACGGACTGGAGCTCGGCGCCCAGGTAGCGCACCTTGCAGAGCGAGCGCTGCAGCTTGCCCGAGCTGGTCTTGGGCAGGCTGCCCGGCTCGACCAGCACGATGTCCTTGGCGGGCAGGCCGATGGCGTCGCGGACGCGGGCGGCGACGGTGCGGCGCACCTCCGTGTGGTCGGTCGGCCTTGGACTCGGCCACGACGACCACGCCCTCCTTGCCCTGCAGGTCGACGCCGAACGCGATGACGTTGCCCGCCCGCACCCCGTCGACGTCGGCGAGCGCCGCGCTCGATGTCCTCGGGGAACACGTTGCGACCGCCGACGATGATCATGTCCTTGATGCGGCCGCACATCACCATCTCGCCGTCGAGCAGGTAGGCGAGGTCGCCGGTGCGCAGCCAGCCGTCGTGGAACAGCTCGGCGTTCACCTCGGGGCGCTTGTAGTAGCCGGGAGTGACCGACGTGCCTCGGATCTCGAGCTCTCCGACCTCGCGCTCCTCCAGCTCGGCGCCGGTGACCGGGTCGACGATGCGGATCTCGAGGCCCGGCACGGGCCGGCCCAGGATGGCGAGGTGCCGGGCGCCGCTCGTGGTCGGGCTCGACCGGTGCGGCGTAGCGCTCGGCCTCCAGCACGCGCCGGTCGACCGGATCGGTGCGGAGGCCGGACATCGGCGCGGGGAAGGTGCCGGCGATCGCGATCTCGGCCATGCCGAAGGCGGGGAACACCGCGCCGGGCCGCAGCCCGTGGCGGGCGCCGGCCTCCACGAACCGGTTCGACGGTGGCCGGGTCCACGGGCTCGGCGCCGTTGAGCGCGATGCCGCAGCCGGGACAGGTCGAGCACGTCCCCTCGCCCCAGCGCGCGGGCGGCCAGCACGTAGGAGAAGTTGGGCCCGGCGGTGGCGGTGCCGCCGTAGGTCGAGATCCACTCCATCCACCGGCCCGGGCTGGAGGTGAAGTCGGTCGGCGCGCCCAGCACGAGCGCGGTGCCCGTGGTGAGAGCCGTGGTGAGCAGTCCCGACCAGGCCCATGTCGTGGTACAGCGGCAGCCAGGAGACGAGCACGTCGTCGTCGGCGTCGAGCTCGGCCGCCTCCGCGATGCGCGTCGAGGTTCGCGCCCACCGTGCGGTGCGGGAGCATGACGCCCTTCGGGTCCGACGTGGAGCCGCTGGTGAACTGGAGGATCGCGAGGCGGTCGAGGTCCTCGTCGGGGCGGACCCAGGCGGCGGCGGTCGCCCGCCCAGGGCCGGGCTCGAGGGCCTCCCACCCGACCATCGGCGGGTCGCCCGGCTCGGGCTCCACGAACGGGGCCAGCTCGGGGTCGACGAGCACGAGCGTGATGTCGGCGTTGAGGATGCGGCAGCGGGTCTGGCCGACGAACTCCTCGATGGAGGACATCCGCATGGGCAGCGGGAGCACCACGACGGTGGCCCCGGCCAGCCACACGGCCTGGATGGCCGTCACGAGCGACCGCGAGGTCGGTCCGAGGATGCCGACGTGGTCCCCCGGCGCCACGCCGAGGGCCTGGAGGTTGGCGGCGTACGCCCGGGCCTCTTCGTGGAGCTGGGCGTACGGCACGGCCAGGGCCTCGCCGCCGACCACGAACGTGAGCGCATGACCCCGATCCGAGGCGCGCTCCACCCGCTGGGAAAGCGTCAGCACGGGGCTCGGACTCCCATCCCCGCCCACGGGTTACGTAGACGCGTCCCCCGTCCGCCGCTTCGGTAGCCGCGTCAGACGACGACGTTGACGATCTTGGGCGGTCGGGCGATCACGTTGCGGGGGGTGGATCCCCCTAGGGCTGCGACGACGTGCTCGTCGGCCAGCGCGAGCGCCTCCGCCTCGGCCTCGGAGATGCCCGGGGGCGACCTCCACGCGGGAACGGACCTTGCCGTTGACCTGGAGCACCATCGTGACCGAGTCGACCGCCGCGAGCGCCGGGTCGGCCACCGGCCACGGCTGGGCGTGGAGGTGCTCGCCCGGGTGGCGGCGCTCCCACAGCTCGGCCGTCACGTGCGGGGCCGCGGGGGCGAGCAGGAGCAGGAGGGTGTCGACCGCGAAGTCCGTGCGGCCCCGCTTGTGGAGCAGGTTGACGAACTCCATGTAGCCCGCGACCGCCGTGTTGTAGGACCAGCGCTCGAACTCGCCCGTGATCCGCTCGATGAGGCGGTGGGCCGCCCGCTCGACCTCGGCCGCGTCGTCGCCCGCGGCCTCGGGGACGGCACTCGAGGCGGGGTCCGCGACCCGCCACACGCGCTGGAGGAACCGCCAGGTGCCGTCGATGCCGACGCCCTCCCAGTCGACGTCGTCGCCCGGCGGACCGACGAAGAGGTGGGCCAGCCGCAGCGCGTCGGCCCCGTAGGAGTCGAAGATCTCCTCCGGGGCCACGAGGTTGCCCTTCGACTTGGACATCTTCGCCCCGCCGAGCCGGACCATCCCCTGCGTGAACAGGCGCGCGAAGGGCTCCCGCAGGCCCGGCGGCGCGTAGCCGAGGTCGGCTCAGCGCCATCGTGAAGAACCGGGCGTACATCAGGTGGAGGATGGCGTGCTCGACGCCGCCGATGTACTGGTCGACGGGCATCCAGTGCTCGACGGCCGCACGGTCGAACGGCTGGTCCTCGTTCCACGGGTCGGCGAAGCGGAGGAAGTACCACGACGAGTCGACGAACGTGTCCATCGTGTCGGTCTCCCGCACGGCGGCCCCGCCGCACACGGGACAGGTCGTGTTGCAGGAACCCGTCGTGCAGTCGGAGGGGCGACTCGCCGGTGGGCAGGAACTCGACGTCGTCGGGCGCCACGACCGGCAGCTGGTCGTCGGGCACCGGCACCGCGCCGTGGTCGGGGCAGTACACGATCGGGATCGGGCAGCCCCAGAAGCGCTGGCGCGACAGCAGCCAGTCGCGGAGGCGGAAGTTGACCTTCTGCTCGCCGACGCCCTCCGTCTCCAGCCACTCGATGGCCTTCGCCTTGGCCTGGGTCACGCCGAGCCCGTCGAGCCACTCGCTGTTGATGGCCGGGCCGTCGCCCGTGTACGCCTCGCCCTCGAACCCCTCGGGCGGCTGCACGGTCCGGATGATCGGCAGGCCGTAGGCCCCCGCGAAGTCCCAGTCCCGCTGGTCCTGCCCCGGCACGGCCATGATCGCCCCGGTGCCGTAGGTGGACAGCACGTAGTCGGCCAGGAAGATCGGCACCGGCCGGCCCGTGAACGGGTTCCGTGCGAACGCGCCGGTCGGGCACCCGCGCTTGTCGATCGGACCCTCCGAGGAGAGGCGGTCGACCTCCGCTGGTGTTGCGGGCCCGCTCGACGAACGCCACGACCTCGGCGCGGTGCTCCTCCGTGGTGATCTGCTCGACGAGGGGGTGCTCGGGCGCGAGCACGCAGAAGGTCATGCCGAAGCTCGTGTCCGGGCGGGTCGTGAAGACCGTGAAGTCGGGCCCGGTGGGCCGGCCGTCGGAGTCGACGACCTCCATGCGGAACTCGGCGCCCTCGGACCGCCCGATCCAGTTGCGCTGCATCGTGACGACCCGCTCGGGCCAGTCGAGCGCGTCCAGGTTGTCGAGCAGCTCCTGGGCGTAGTCGGTGATCCGGAAGAACCACTGCTCGAGGTCGCGCCGCTGCACGACGTCCCCCGAGCGCTCGCAGGTGCCGTCGGCCAGCACCTGCTCGTTGGCGAGCACCGTCTGGCAGCCCGGGCACCAGTTCACCGGCGCGTTCTTGCGGTAGGCGAGGCCCGCGCTCGAGGAACCGGAGGAAGATCCACTGCGTCCACCGGATGTACTCCGGGTCGTGGCTCTTGACCATCCGGCGCCAGTCGTAGACCGCGCCGATGCGCTGGAGGCTCGAGGTCAGCTCGGCGATCCGCTCGTCGGTGAACTGCCGAGGGTGGGCACCGCCCTTGATGGCCGCGTTCTCGGCCGGAAGCCCGAAGCTGTCGAAGCCGATCGGGCTCAGCACGCCGTACCCGTGCATCGTGCGGTAGCGGACGATGAGGTCACCGAAGGTGTAGTTGCGCACATGGCCCTGATGAGCCGGGCCCGACGGGTACGGGTACATGCAGAGGACGTAGAAGGGCGGCCGCGGGTCGTCGTTGTCGATCTCGTAGGTGCCCTCGTCGCGCCACCGCTGCTGCCAGCGGCGCTCGACGGCCTGCACGTCGTAGGCGTCGGCCATGGCGGCGGATGGTACCGGCGCCCCCCGCGCACCCCCGAACCGGTACTCGCGGACGTTGGCGATCCGGGACGGCGCTCATCTAGATTGAACCGTCCCGCGGGGCTATAGCTCAGTTGGTAGAGCGCTTCCATGGCATGGAAGAGGCCAGGAGTTCGATTCTCCTTAGCTCCACTGCGAGGGCCCGCAACCCCCCGGTCCCGCCGGGGGTGGTGACCTAGCCTCCTGCGATGGGGCTGCACCTCGCCGTCGACGACGTGGTGCTCCTGGCCGCGGCGGTCATCGTCGTCGGCGTGCTCACGGCCAGCCTCGCCGGGCGCCTCCAGGTGCCGAGCCTGCTGGTGTTCCTGATCGTCGGGATGGTCGTCGCCGACGACGGGCTCGGCGTCGTGCACTTCGACGACGCGGAGCTGGCCCAGTCCGTCTCGGTCATCGCGCTCGTCCTGATCCTGTTCGAGGGCGGGCTGAGCCTCGCGTGGCGCGAGACGAAGGAGGTCCTGGCACCCGCGATCGCGCTCGCCACCCTCGGCGTCGGCATCTCGGCCGCGATCGTGGCGGGCGCCGCCTACCTCCTGCTCGACGTCAGCGCCCCCACGGCCTGGCTCCTCGCGGCCGTGGTCGCATCGACCGACGCCGCCGCGGTGATGAGCGTGCTGCGGCGGGCCCCCGTGCCCCGGAAGGTGGTCGCGCTGCTCGAGGTCGAGTCGGGCCTCAACGACCCGATCGCCGTCCTCCTCACCGTGGGGATCCTCGAGACCTGGCAGGGGGACGCCTCGGGGATCGGGTGGGTCTGGTTCGGCATCAACCAGGTCGCCGGAGGCGTCCTCGTGGGGGCGGCCGTGGGGCTCGCCGGTGCCTGGATCGCGAACCGCGCCCACCTGCCCGGCGCGGGGCTCTTCGCGGTGCTCTCCTCCGGGTTGGCCGGGCTCGCATACGGGCTCGCGACGCAGATCGGTGGCTCCGGGCTGCTGGCCGTCTACCTGCTCGGCATGCTCCTCGGCCACCGCATGCCACGTCACCAGCACGCCGTGCGCACCGTCCACGAAGGGTTCGCCTTCGCGGCGCAGATGACGCTCTTCCTGCTGCTCGGCCTACAGGTCTTCCCGTCCGAGCTCGACGACGTGATCGGCAGGGGCCTCGTGCTCACGGCCGTCCTCATGCTCGTCGCCCGCCCGCTGTCGGTGGTCCTCGTCCTGCCCTGGTTCCGGCTGGGCCGCAGTGCGACGGCGCTCGTGTCGTGGGCGGGGCTGCGCGGTGCGGTCCCGATCGTGCTCGCGACCTATCCCCTCACGGTCGAGTACCCCGACGCGCAGCTCGTCTTCGACGTCGTGTTCTTCGTCGTCCTCGTGTCGGTGGCCGTGCAGGGCACGACCACCGCGACCGTCGCCCGACGGTTGGGGATGGCCGCCGACGCGGTGCCCGCCACCGCGACGGTCCTCGGCCTCGACAACGTCCAGGCCGATGTGATCGAGCTCGAGCTCGAGGACAGCGCCGCGGTCGTCGGTCGCGCGCTGCGGGAGGTGCCGATGCCCGCGGGCATCCGCGTCTCCGTGCTCGAGCGCGGGGGCCAGACGATCGTGCCGGACGGGGACACGGTGCTCGAGCCCGACGACGTGCTGGTCATCGTGGCCGACGCCACGTCCCGGGCGACCGCCGCCCTCGAGGCCTGGGTCCAGGGCGCGCCGCGCTGAGCTGAGTCGTTGCCGACTACGGTCGTCGCTTCGCTCCTCAGCCTCCGCCGGTGCGGCCAGGCGGGATGGCAAAGCCACCCGCCGCCGCGGCCGCGTCGTCGGCCCAGGCGAGGCGGGGCACGTCGGCCCAGAGGCGCTCGAGGTCGTAGAACTCGCGCACGTCCTGCTGGAACACGTGGACGACGACGTCGCCGTAGTCCATGAGCACCCACTGGCGCGACTCGAGGCCCTCGATGCGGCGCGGCTTCGGGCCGCCCGCCTCGTGGATCTGGTGCTCCACCTCGTCGCAGACGGCCTTGACCTGGCGCTCGTTGCCGGCGCTGGCGATCACGAACCAGCCGCAGAGCGCGAGCACCTCGGCCACCTCGAGCACGAGCACGTCACGAGCCTGCTTGGCGTCGGCGGCGCGGGCAGCCGTGATCGCCCACTGGCGGGTCTCGTCGGGGTGCGGGTCGGTCAGGGTCGGGGCTCCTTGGATCGCCGCCGACCGTACAGGCCCCGCCGCTCGATGCAGTCGATCACGGCGGCCGGGACCAGGAAGTCGAGGGGTCGCCCCGCCTCGGCGCGGGACCGCAGCTCGGTGCTCGAGACCTCGAGGCTCGGCACCTCGACGCGCTCCCAGCGCCATCCCGGCAGCGGCTCGGTCGGGGGCGACCCCGGTCGCAGCACCTCGACCACCGTGACGAGCGCCTGCACCTCTGCCACGCGCTCCCAGGTGGGCAGGCCGGCAGCGGCATCGCTCCCGAGGATCAGGTACAGGTCGCGGCGCGCGGTCCTCCGCGAGCAGGGTGGCGAGGGTGTCGGCCGTGTAGGAGGGCCCACCGGCGTCGAGCTCGAGCCGGCTGGCCTCGAGCCCCTCCACGTCCGCCACGGCCGCGGCCACCATCGCGAACCGGTCCTCGGCCGGGCTGATCACCCGGGTGCCCACCTTCTGCCAGGGCTCGTTGTTGACCACGAGCAGCACGCGGTCGAGCCCGAGCTCGTGCCGGACGTCGACGGCCACGGCCAGGTGGCCGATGTGGGGCGGGTCGAAGGTCCCCCCGAAGATCCCCAGGCGCTCGCCCCCGCCGGTGCGACCCGTCGCCATGGCTGCAACCTATTCGGTTCGGGGTAGGGGCCCTCCGGCCGTCGCGACCCGACCACTGCCAGTGACATCGGTCACCGAGCCCCGGAAAACCTCGTCCAGCCGGGGTTTTCGCTCCGGATTTCCCCTACCGCGATGGTGGAAATCGCTGTGTAGCGGGAAGATGGTCGCGCTAGCAATCGTTGAGGGAGAGTGCCATGACAGATTCCGTAGGTCAGTACCTCAACGAGATCGGGCTCGTGCCCCTGCTCACCGCAATGGAGGAGCGCGAGCTCTCCCAGGTCATCGAGGCCGGGACCAAGGCCCAGGCCGCCATCGATGCCGGGGACGACACCCCCGAGCACCGCCGCGCCGTGCGCAAGGCCGCGGAGGCCAAGGACCGCTTCATCCGCGCGAACCTCCGCCTGGTCGTGTCGGTCGCCCGGCGCTACCCGCTCCCCCCCGCCATGGAGCTGCTCGACCTCGTCCAGGAGGGCAACCTCGGCCTCGAGCACGCCGTCGACAAGTTCGACTGGCGCAAGGGCTTCAAGTTCTCCACCTACGCCACGTTCTGGATCCGCCAGGCCATCGGCCGGGCCCTCGACCAGAAGGCGTCGCTCGTCCGCCTCCCCGGCGACCGGTCGGCCAGCCTCCGCGCCGCGCTGCGCCAGGTGTCCGGCGACGGTGACGAGCTCGACGACGAGAACGCCCGCCTCTACCGGCTCACCACCCCCACCTCGCTCGACCGCACGGTGGGCGACGACGACGGCAGCGAGCTCATCGACCTCATCGCGGACGACCGTCCCGGCCCCGAGGCCGCCCTCGTGCACGCCGAGGAGCAGGCGCTCGTCGGCGACCTCCTGGGCGTCCTGGACGACCGGGCCCGGCTCGCCGTAGAGCAGCGGTTCGGCCTCACCGACGGCCGCAAGCGGAGCTACCGCGAGGTCGGCGAGGAGCTCGGCGTCACGGCCGAGGCAGCCCGCCGGCTCGTGAAGCGGGCGGTCACGGCCGTCCGCGAAGAGGCCCTCGCCCGCAGCGACGCCGCCTAGGCCCGGGGCAACCCGCTTTGCCTGGGCGGGCGGCACCGGCCACGCTTGTGGACCCATGAGCACGACCTGGGCGCCTTCTTCGTGGCGGGACCGGCCGGCTGCGCAGCAGCCGAGCTGGCCCGACGAGGCCGCCCTTGAGAACGCGCCTGAAGCACCTCGCGACGCTCCCGCCGCTCGTGTTCGCCGGTGAGGCCCGCCAGCTCACGTCCGCGCTGGCGCAGGTGGCCGACGGCAAGGCCTTTCTGCTGCAGGCCGGCGACTGTGCCGAGTCCTTCGACGACTTCTCGGCCGACGGCATCCGCGATCGTCTGAAGGTCATCCTCCAGATGGCCATCGTGCTGAGCTACTCG
This sequence comes from uncultured Microthrixaceae bacterium, assembly GCA_963806205.1. Classification (GTDB taxonomy): domain Bacteria; phylum Actinomycetota; class Acidimicrobiia; order Acidimicrobiales; family VFJN01; genus VFJN01. Next base: position 1,536,854 of record CAWDXF010000002.1, on the reverse strand, counting down.
GCCGGCGTGCCCACCGTGAAGGTGGGTCGCATCGCCGGCCAGTTCGCCAAGCCGCGGTCGGCCGACACCGAGCTCGTCGGTGACCTCGAGATCCCGGCGTTCCGCGGCCACATCGTGAACGACATCGCCCCGACGGCCGCGGCTCGGGTCCCCGACCCCGACCGGCTGCTCCAGGCGTACCACCAGTCGGCGTCGACGCTGAACCTGCTGCGAGCGTTCGTGAAGGGCGGCTTCGCCGATCTCAGCCGCGTGCACCAGTGGAACCAGGAGTTCGTCGCCTCCAGCCGTGAGGGCCAGCGCTACGAGCGTCTGGCCGAGGAGATCGACCGGGCGCTGCGGTTCATGCGCGCGTGCGGGATCGCATCTGAGTCCCACCCCAACCTCCACGAGGTCGACTTCTTCACGAGCCACGAGGCCCTCGTGCTCGGCTACGAGGAGGCCCTGACCCGCCAGGACTCGCTCACGGGCGACTGGTACGACTGCTCGGCCCACATGGTCTGGGTCGGCGAGCGAACGAGGCAGCTCGACGGCGCCCACGTCGAGTTCCTCCGCGGCGTGGGCAACCCGATCGGCTGCAAGCTCGGTCCCACGGCCACCACCGACGAGGCGCTCGCCCTGTGCGAGGCGCTCAACCCCGACCGGGTGCCCGGGCGGCTCACGCTCATCAGCCGGATGGGCGCCGACGCCGTCGAGGACCGGCTCCGGCCGCTGCTGGCGGCCGTGCGCGACGCTGGCCACCCCGTCGTGTGGGCCTGCGACCCGATGCACGGCAACACGTTCACGAGCGAGGGAGGCAAGAAGACCCGGCACCTCGACGCCGTGATGACCGAGATCGCGGGATTCTTCGCCGCCCACCGGACCGAGGGCACCTGGCCCGGAGGCGTCCACGTGGAGCTCACCGGCGACGACGTGACGGAGTGCCTGGGCGGGGCCGAGGAGATCTTCGATGCCGACCTGGACGACCGCTACGAGACCATGTGCGACCCTCGCCTCAACGGCCGGCAGTCGCTGGACCTCGCGTTCCGGGTCGCCGAGCTCCTCAAGCACTAGATCCTCCGCCCCCCGGGGGGATCTCCGGGAGATCCCGCGATCGTGGAATGTTGACCGATCCACTCGGGTTTGGGAGCATTGGAACCCGGAATCCCGACCCAACAGGGAATGCGCCCCACCATGCTGGAACGTGAGATCGACCCCGAGACCAGGGCCGACATCGAGAAGTTCGAGGTCCAGCTGGGCCGGTACCTGTCCGGCGACCTGGAGGAGGACGCCTTCCGGGTCTTCCGCCTGAACAACGGGATCTACGGCCAGCGCCAGGGCGGTACCCACCAGATGGTCCGGGTCAAGGTGCCGTACGGCTCGGTCACGCCCGAGCAGCTCGACATGTTCGGCCACGTCGGCGAGACGTACAGCCGGGGCTGGGGCCACCTCACGACGCGCCAGAACGTGCAGTTCCACTTCGTGGAGCTCGAGACGGTGCCCGACGTGCTCCGCGACCTCGCGTCGGTGGGCCTCACCACCCGGGAGGCCTGCGGCGACACCGTCCGGAACGTCATGGGCTGCCACCTCGCGGGGGCCTGCCCCTACGAGGTGCTCGACATCAGCCAGTGGGCGGAGGCGGCGTTCCGCCACTTCCTGCACCACCCGCTGGCCCAGCGCCTGCCCCGGAAGTTCAAGATCAACTTCTCGGGATGCGACACCGACTGCGGCCAGGCCATGTTCAACGACGTCGGCGTGATCGCCACGAACCGCACGCTGCCCGACGGCACCCGCGAGGCTGGTTTCCGGGTGTTCGTGGCCGGGGGCCTCGGCGCCAACCCGCACCCGGCGCTGGCCCTCGAGGAGTTCACGGCGCGCGAGGACCTCCTGGCCACGCTCGAGGCGATCCTGCGGGTCTTCTCCAACCACGGCAACCGCGACAACAAGCTCCGGGCGCGCATGAAGTGGCTCGTGGACACCCTCGGGTGGGACGACCTCCAGGCCCGCATCCTCAAGGAGCGCAAGCTCCTCGTCGCCAGCTCCACCTGGCCCGGCGGGATCCCCGCCGAGGTCGAGAAGCTCGGCGACGCGCCCGCGGGCCTCGGCATCGGCGTCACCCCCACGCCGATGGGCCAGGGCACGCTCGTGTCGCTGCGCCGCGACGACCCGTTCCAGGCGTGGGACGACGCGAACGTCGTCCGCGGCGTGGCCAAGGGCACCGTCTCCGCGCTCGCCTACGCCAAGCTCGGCGACATCACCACCGCGCAGTGGCGCGCGCTCGCCTCCATCCAGCGCGAGCTGGGCGCCGAGGTGCGCATCACCAACCGGCAGAACCTCGTGTTCCGCGGGCTCACCGAGAGCCAGCTCCCGCTGCTCCACCAGCGCCTCAGCGCCATCGGCATGGCCGAGCCGGGCGCCGAGCTGGCGCGCGACGTCGTGGCCTGCCCGGGTGCCGACACCTGCAACCTGGCCGTGACCCAGAGCCGCGGCCTGGCCGACGCGATCGACGTCGCCCTCACCGAGGCGGGCCTGGCCGAGGTCAGCGGCGTGCGCACGAACATCTCCGGCTGCACGAACAGCTGCGGCCAGCACCACATCTCCGACATCGGCTTCTTCGGCGCCGAGCGCCGCGCCCACGGCCAGTCGGCCCCGGGCTACCAGCTGCTGCTCGGCGGCTACGTCGGCCAGGAGCGCATCCACTTCGGCGAGAAGGCCCTGCGCCTGCCGGCGAAGAACGCCCCCGAGGCGGCCGTCCGGGTCATCCGTCGGTTCAACGACGAGCGCCAGGCCGGCGAGGCCTTCCGCTCCTGGCTCGACCGTGCCGGCGGCGTGAAGGCCATCGCCGAGGACCTGAAGGAGCTCGACGAGTTCCCGACCCCCGGCGACGCCCCCGAGTACTACGTCGACTACGGCGAGACCGGTCCCTACGTCGCCGAGACCGGCGAGTCGGAGTGCGCAACGTGAGCCTCGTCGAGGTGGCCGAGTTCAGCGACGAGGAGCTGGCCGAGCTCAACCGCGAGTTCGAGCGCCTGCCGGCGTCGAAGATCATCCAGTGGGCGGTCGACAGCTTCGCCCCCCACCTGTCGCTCGAGCGCGTCGATGCAGGACGCCGTCCTCATCGACCTCGCCACGAAGGTCCACCCGGGCATCGAGGTGGTGTTCATCGACACCGGGTACCACTTCCCCGAGACGCTCGAGACCGTGGAGCGGATCCGCCGCCACTACGGGCTCAACCTGCGGATGATGACGGTCCCCCACCACGACGAGGAGCTGTGGCGGGTCGACCCGGAGAACTGCTGCTCCGCGGTGAAGGTGGGCCAGCTCGACCGCGCCCTCGAGGGCAAGGCCGCCTGGATGAGCGGCCTCCGCCGCGTCGAGGCCGCGTCCCGCGGCCAGGCGCCCATCGTGGCCCGCGACCTGCGCGGCCTCGTGAAGATCAACCCGATCGCCAACTGGAGCGACGCCGACGTCGACGGCTACATCACCGACCACGGCCTGATCGTCAACCCGCTCCGAGCGCAGGGCTACCCGTCGATCGGCTGCCAGCCGTGCACCCACCTGCCCACCGACCCCGACGACCCCCGCTCGGGGCGTTGGGTCGGCAAGGACAAGGTGGAGTGCGGCCTGCACGACTGAGCCCGCGGCGCCGACGATAGGGTCCTGCGCATGGGCGGCAGGGGCGGACGCCGGGGGGTCGCGCGGCACGCCGGCACGCGCCTGATCGCGCGGTCCATCGACACCGCCTACCGCCGCGCCGGTCCGCGCTGGGGACTTGCCTTCTACACCTGGATCTCCGTGGTCGCGTTCAGCACCGGGATCATGACCCTGCTCGCAGCCGTCCCCTACCTCGACGCGACCTGGGCGCAGCTGGCGACGCTCGCCCCTGCCTGGGCAGCGGCGAACACCGCGTCCCTGGTCGTCGTCGTGGTGCTCACCCGGTCCCGCTTCCGAAGCGCCATCGCGTGGATCGGCGGAGCCCGCTCACCCGAGCTCGCGGTGGCGGCGTGGGACGAGCTCGTGGCCGAGCTCTCCCGGTTCATCGTGATGGCCGTGGGGGTCTTCAGCGTCTGCGCCATCCCGGCCGTGGTCGTGGCGACGGACGTCCTCGACCTTCCGTGGTACGGCGGCGTGATGGCGGCCTTGGCCGTCGAGATCACGATCGTCGTCGCCGCGCTGCTCGACTACCTCGGCTTCGACCTGCTCAGCCGCCCCGTCCTGCGGGACATGGCCGCCTGGCTCCCGCCGACCTTCGAGCCACCCCGGCCGTCACCGCCGCTCCGTGCCCGTCTCGTCGCCGGCATGACCGTGACGAGCCTCTACGGCGTGGGGCTCGGGACCGCGATCGGTGCGACCTCGCTCTCACCCGCCGTGAAGCTGTCGGTCGGCCTCGGCTTCGCCGTGCTCATGTCGGCCACGTTGGTGCTCTTCATCGCCACCCTGCTGAGCGACGCCGTGGTCACGCCGATGAGCGATCTCGTGAGCGCGATGCGAGCGGTTCGCCGCGGCGACCTGGACACGCGGGTCCCGCTGCTCGCCGCAGACGAGGTCGGCTACCTCGCCCAGAGCTTCAACGAGATGGCAGGCGGGTTGGCCGAGCGCCAGGTCCTCCACTCCGCCATGGGGATGTACGTGGCCCCGAGCGTCGTCGACCGGGTGCTGAGCGAAGGGGCCGACCTGGCCGGGGAGGAGATCGAGGTCACGGTCATGTTCGTGGACATCCGCGACTTCACTGCGGCGTCCGACGGCCAGCTCCCTCGCGAGACCGTGGGCATGCTGAACGACTTCTTCGAGCTCGTGGTCCCCCTCGTGGTCGACTACGGCGGGCACACCAACAAGTTCCTCGGCGACGGCCTGCTGGCGGCCTTCGGCGCCCCGGAGCGCTTCGAGGACCACGCCGACCGCGCCCTGCGGTCGGCACAGGCGATCCTCGCGGCCGTCGAGGCCCGCTACGAAGGGAGCATCCGCATCGGGATCGGAGTGAACTCGGGTCCAGTCGTCGTCGGCAGCGTCGGCGGTGGCGGCCGCCTCGAGTACACCCTGATCGGCGACACGGTGAACCTCGCCCAGCGGGTCGAGCAGCTCACGAAGGAGCTGGGCACGCCGCTCCTCTTCACCGACGCCACGCGTGCGTGCCTCGAGGACGTGCCGTCGAACCTGTCGTCTCAGGGATCGATCCCGATCCGCGGCAAGCGGACCTCGATCGAGGTGCACACCCTCTCGGACTACGCCAGGTAGTCGACGAACTTCTCGAGCTGGCGGAGGTTGCGGCACTCGAAGGTGCCGTCGCAGTGGACGCTGTACTCGCCCACGATCGAGTCGCCGGTGTCCCAGTAGGACTTGGGCTCGGGGTTGAGCCAGTAGAGGTGGCGAGCCCGGTTCTGGAGGTCCTTGAGGATCCAGGACTGGGAGGCGTGGTAGTTGTTCCGCGCGTCGCCGAGCAGCAGCACGGTCGTCTTCGGGCCGACCTCCTTGGCGAAGCCCTGGTGGAAGACCTCGAGTGCATGCCCGTAGTCGGAGTGGCCGTCGACCCACACCACGTCGGCCTCGGTGTTGACCCGGTGCACGGCCTCGGTGATGTCCTCGACGCCCTCGAACATGTGGGTGACCTCGTCGAGGCCGTCGATGAACACGAAGGCGCGCACCTTCGAGAACTGGTTCGAGATCGCGTAGACGAGGTGCAGGGTGAAGCGGGCGAACGCGGCGACGGAGCCCGAGATGTCGGCCACCACGAAGATCTCCGGCTTGGACGGCCGCGGGTACTTGAACTTCAGGTCGGCCGGGACACCGCCGTAGGAGAGCGAGTGCCGCATGGTGTTGCGGAAGTCGAGCGGGCCCTTGCGGCCGTGGCGGCGCTTGCGGGCCAGGCGCACGGCCAGCTTGCGCGTGAGGGGGTAGATCGCCTTGCGGAGGGCCGCCATCTCCTCCCGTGAGGCGTGCATGAAGTCGACGTCCTCGGGGAGGGGCTTGCGCAACGTGCGGGCCATGGCCTCCACCCCGCGGTCGGCCACCAGCGCGCGGCGGATCTCCGCCTCGATCTCCTTCTTGAGCTTCTCGATGCGGGCCTCGAGCTCGTCGCGCTCGAGGCGCTCCTCGAGCGGCGTGAGCGGCTCCGGGGCGGCCCCCCGGGCCTGGTCCATCAGGCGCTCCATCACACCGTCGAGGTCCAGGTTCCGCAGCGTCCGGTAGAGGTAGTAGGTGCCGCCGACGGGCCGGCCGGGCTCCATCCCGGCGAAGCGGCGCACCGACTGGCGGGCCACGGCCCGCATCAGCGCCTCGTCGCCCCGCTGGAGCGCCCGGAAGAGCATCTCGGCGATCTCCTCGGGCGTCATGCCCTCGCCGCCCCCGGCACCGGAGCGGGGGCCGTCGCCCTGCATCTCCTCGTCCTGCAGCTGGTCGAGGAGCTGCGCCAGGGCGTCGTCCTCGTCGTCGCCGATGCTGTACTGCGCGCCGCGGAGCGAGAAGTAGACCTCGAACACCGTCTCGAACGCGCGCCAGTGCGTGTTGTTCTTCACCAGCGTGGCCGCCAGCGCGTACTTGAACGCCTCGCGGTCCTCGAGCGGGATGTGCTTGACCGCCTCCATGGCGTCGAGGTTCTCCGTGAGGCTCACGGGCAGGCCGGCCTGCCGCAGCTCCTGGATGAACCCGGCGAGCAGCTCGGTGATGGCCCAGCCGGCGGCGGCTTCGGGGGCGGCGTTCGGCATCGCGGTGACCGCCGGCTAGGCGCCGGCCGCGGCCTTCTGGATGGTGCCGTGCTCCTGGTCGAGCTCCCGCACCGCCTTCGTGATGTCGCTCTGGTACTTGAGCAGGATGTTGATCGTGGCCTTCGCGGTCTCGGCGTCGACGTGCTCGACGCCGAGCAGCAGCAGCGTGCGGGCCCAGTCGATCGTCTCGGACACGGACGGGTGCTTCTTCAGCTCGAGCTGCCGGATCGACCGGACGATGCGCGCGACCTGGTCCGCCAGCGAATCGCTGATGTCCGGCACCTTGGTGAGCACGATCTCCTTCTCCCGGTCCAGGTCCGGGTAGTCGACGTGGAGGAAGAGGCACCGGCGCTTGAGGGCCTCGGACAGCTCACGGGTGTTGTTCGACGTGAGGAACACGAGGGGGACCTGCTTCGCCTCGATCGTGCCGAGCTCGGGGATCGACACCTGGTAGTCGGAGAGGATCTCGAGCAGCAGCGCCTCGGTCTCGACCTCCACCCGGTCGACCTCGTCGATGAGCAGCACCACCGGGTCCTCCGCGGTGATGGCCTCGAGCAGCGGGCGGGTCAGCAGGAAGTCGTCGGAGAAGATGTCCTCCTCGACGGTCTCCCAGGTGTGGCCGTCGGCCCGCTCGGCCTGGATGCGCAGCAGCTGCTTCTTGTAGTTCCACTCGTACAGCGCCTTGGACTCGTCGAGCCCCTCGTAGCACTGGAGGCGGATCAGCCGCGCCCCGGACATCTCGGCCACGGACTTGGCCAGCTGCGTCTTGCCGGTGCCGGCCGGGCCCTCCACGAGCACGGGCTTGCCGAGGCGGTCGGCCAGGTAGACGACGCCGGCGATGCCCTCGTCCGAGAGGTAGTCCACGGAGCGCAGGGCCTCCCGGACCTTCGGGACGGACTCGAACCGGTACGACGCATCAGGCATCGACTCAGGCTATCCGTCGACTTGACCGCGCGGTCAATCCGTTCCCAGCGCCCCAACGCGGCAGGGCGCGGCTCCCGAGCGGAGACACCTGCGGGGGCGGCAGGGCCGCCCCCGACCGGACACACACTCAGGAGCGGATCTGGCCGTCGCCCTTGATGACGAACTTGCGGGTCGTGAGCTCCCGGAGGCCCATGGGGCCACGGGCGTGGAGCTTCTGCGTGGAGATGCCGATCTCGGCGCCGAAGCCGAGCTCCTCGCCGTCCACGAAGCGGGTCGAGGCGTTGACGAGGACCGCCGCGGCGTCGACCTCGAGGCAGAACCGGTCGGCTGCCTGCAGGTCGGTGGTGACGATCGCCTCGCTGTGCCCGCTGCCGTAGCGGGTGATGTGCGCGATGGCCGCTTCGAGGGTGTCGACCACCCGCACGGCCAGCTTCAGGTCCAGGAACTCCGTGGCGTAGTCCTCGTCGGTGGCCAGCGCCGCCACGCGGTCGCCGAGGATCTGCTGCGTGGACTCGTCGCCCACGAGCTCCACACCCTCGAGCCGGGGCTCGAGCTCGGCCAGGAAGGCGGCGGCGACGTTGCGGTGCACGAGCAGGGTCTCGGCCGCGTTGCACACAGACGGCCGCTGGGTCTTCGCGTTCTCGACGATGTCGAGGGCCATGGCGAGGTCGGCGGTGGCGTCGACGTACACGTGGCAGTTCCCGTCGCCGTCGATCACGTAGGGCACCGTGGCGTTCTCCAGGATCGACCGGATGAGCGCGGGCCCGCCGCGTGGGATGAGGACGTCGATCGACTCGCGCAGCCGCATGAACTCCACGGCGGCCTCGTGCCGCGTGTCCTCGACCAGCACCAGGGCATCGTGCGGGAGGCCCGCCTTGGCGAGGCCCTCGCGAAGGGCCGCGGCGATCGCGATGTTGGTCCGGATCGCGCCCGAGGACCCGCGCAGGAACGCCGCGTTGCCGGCCTTGAGGCACAGGCCGAACGCGTCGCTCGTGACGTTGGGCCGGTTCTCGTAGATGATCGCCACGACCCCGAGCGGCACGCGCACGCGCTGGACCTGGAGCCCGTTCGGACGCGTCCACCCGTCGGTGACCTCGCCCACGGGGTCGGGCAGCGAGGCGACCTGTCGCAAACCGGCCGCCATCGCCTGGAGGCGCGCGTCGGACAGGCGCAGGCGGTCGACCACCGTGGCTCGCTCGCCCGCCTCCTCGGCGGCCGCGATGTCCTCGGCGTTGGCCGCGAGGATCTCGGCGTGGCGGTCGAGGAGGAGGTCGGCCGCCGCGAGCAGCGCGGCGTCCTTCACCTCGGTGGAAGCGGTGGCGAGGACCCGGCTGGCCGCCTTGGCCCGGGTCCCCAGGTCGGCGATGGCGTCGAGGGGCACCCCGGAAGTGTAGGTGGGCGGCCGTGGTGGCCGGTGAGGTGGCAGGCTCTGGCCATGACGAGCCCCCAGACGCGGCACGCGACCCCCGAGGACGTGGAGGGGATGGCCGAGGCGCTCGCCGAGGCGTTCCACGACGACCCCGTCATGGAGTGGCTCTTCGGCGACCTGACCGAGCGGAACCTGCGCTACCTGCGCCGCTTCTTCGCCCACGAGGGGACGCGGCACCTCCGCCACCCCACCGTGATCACCACCGACGACCACGCCGGCGCGGCCTACTGGGACCCGCCCAAGAAGTGGAAGACCAGCACCCGCGACATGCTGGGCCTGGCCCCGTTCATGACGGTGGCCATGCGCCACCGCATCCCCCGCGCGATCAAGGGCCTCGGCCTGATCGAGAAGGCCCACTCCCGCCACCCGGAGCACTACTACCTGGCCGTGCTCGGCACCCGGCCCGACCGACAGGGCGGCGGCGTGGGGTCGGCGCTCATGGCCCCGATCCTCGAGCAGTGCGACAGCGAGGGCGTCGGCGCCTACCTGGAGTCCTCGAAGGAGCAGAACATCCCCTTCTACCGCCGCCACGGATTCGAGGTCGTGGAGGTGCTGCACCTCCCGAAGGGCCCGGACATCTGGCCCATGTGGCGCGATCCGCAGGCGCCCGCCTAGCCACATGTCCGACGTCGGCGACGGGCCCGCCGCCGGCCTGCCGGACCTCGAGGACGGCCGCCGTGGCTCGATGCTCGTCGCGGCCGGGATCTTCCTGTCGCGCATCGCCGGCCTGGCCCGCGAGGTCGCCATCTCGGGCTACCTCGGCGTCGGGGCCACCGCGGACGTGTTCAAGGCCGCGCTGCGCATCCCGAACCTGCTCCAGAACCTGCTCGGTGAGGGCGTGCTGTCGGCCTCGTTCATCCCCGTGTACTCGCGGGCGCTCGAGCGGGACCGCCGCGACGCGCAGCGGGTGGCGGGGGCGATCCTCGGCCTGCTGCTGGTGCTCATGGCCGTGGTCATCGCCCTCGGCATCGTGCTGGCCCGGCCGCTCACGCTGCTCATCACCCCCGGCTTCGAGGGCGAGCGGCTCGACCTCGCCGTCACGCTGCTCCGGATCATGTTCCCCGGCATCGGGTTCCTCGTGCTGTCCGCGTTCTGCACGGGGATCCTCAACAGCCACCGCCAGTTCTTCCTCTCCTACGTGTCGCCCGTGGTCTGGAACGTCACCCAGATCACGTTCGTGGTGTCGGCCGCGCTCTGGGGGGCTTCGGACCTCGGGATCGCCGACGCGCTCGCCTGGGGCGTCACCGTCGGCGCGGTGCTCGAGGTGCTGCTCCAGGTGCCGGCCGTGCGGCGGCTCACCCATGGGATGCGGGTCACCCTCGACCGCGGCGACCCCGAGGTGCAGGACGTGCTCCGCCGCTTCGCGCCCGTGGTGGTCGGGCGGGGAGTGGTGCAGCTGCTCAGCTACGTCGACCTCGTGCTGGCCAGCCTCCTCGCCGTGGGGGCCGTGTCCGCGCTGACCTACGGCCAGGTGCTCTACCTGCTCCCGATCAGCCTGTTCGGCATGGCGGTCGCCGCCGCCGAGCTCCCCGAGCTGTCCCGCCTGGGCCGCCGCGGCCACGAGGAGATCGCGCGCCGCATGGTGGTGGGCCTCGACCGGATCACGTTCTACGTGGCCCCGATCGTGGCGCTGTACCTCGCGGCGGGCGACGTCATCGTCGGCGCCCTGCTGCAACGGGGCGAGTTCGAGCCCGCCGACACGCGCCTCGTGTGGTTCGTCATCGCCGCGTTCGCCCTGGGGCTCCTCGGGACGACCCGCTCCCGCCTGCTGCAGAACGGGCTGTACGCGCTCGATCGCTCGAAGCTCGTCGCCCGGGTCTCGGTTCTCCGCGTCGGGCTCGCGGCCGGGCTGGGCGCGCTGTTCATGTTCCCGCTCGACCGGTGGGTGATCGTCGGGGTCGTCGGTGGAACGGGTCGAGGACATCGGCTTCGGTCCCCTGCCCGACGCCGTGCGCCTCCTCTCCGACGCCCCGCCCCGCCTCGGGGTCGTGGGCCTCGCCCTCGGCGCCGCGCTCTCGTCGTGGGTCGAGTACCGCATCCTCCGCCGCGCCCTCGAGTGGCGCATCGGCAAGCTCCCCCCGATCAGCCCTGCCGCCATCTGGTCCCTGCTGGCCGCCGTCGCCGCCGGGGTGCTTGCCGCCGGGCTCCGCGCCGTGACCGGCGACCTGGCGCGGCTGGTGGCCGTGGTGGTCGTGTGCGCACCGGCGCTCGCGATGTACCTGCTCGTGACCGTCACCGTCGCGGTGCCCGAGGCCAACGCGCTGGTCGGCCGGATCCGCGCCCGGCGGTGAGCGACGCCGAGGACGACACGGGCGTCGGCGTGGGGCCCCACCCGGAGCCCTGGCCGGACGATCCCCGCCTCGACCCCGCGCTGCTCGCCGCCGGCGACCGCCGCAACGTCGTGGATCGCTACCGGTACTGGAGGGTCGACGCGATCGTGGCCGACCTCGATGCGCGCCGGCACCCGTACCACGTCGCGGTGGAGAACTGGTCCTCCGACCTGAACATCGGCACCGTGGTGCGCAACGCGAACGCCTTCGGCGCCGCGAGCGTCACGATCGTCGGCCGGCGGCGGTGGAACCGCCGCGGCGCCATGGTGACGGACCGCTACCAGCACATCGCCCACCTGCCGACCGTCGACGAGCTGGCGGCCTGGGCTCGCACCGAGGCACTGGAGGTCGTGGGCATCGACAACCTGCCCGGCTCCGTCCCGCTCGAGTCGACCGCGCTCCCCCGTCGCTGCCTCCTGCTGTTCGGGCAGGAGGGGCCGGGCCTGTCCGACGGTGCACGCACTGCCTGCGAACTCGTGTGCTCGATCACCCAGGTCGGCAGCACCCGGTCGATCAACGCGGGCGTGGCGTCCGGGATCGCGATGCACACCTGGCTCCGCCAGCACGCCCAGGAGGGCTGACGACGGGCCGAACGACGCATGGGCGCAGGATCGGACGCTCCGTACCTCGCCGCGTACGGCGTGGTGGGGATGGTGGCGTGTTCGCCCACGCCACCTCGGGCACCGTCGAGCCGCTCGGGTGCGTCGCGATCGTGGTGCTCTACGCGGCGGTCGCGACCCGCGGCGTGGGGACAGACCGCCGGCAAGCGCGCGCTGCGCCTGCGGGTGCTCGACGTGGCCAGCCGGCGGCCGCCCGCACTGATCGACGCAGTGATGCGCGTCGCGGTCCTCGTGCTCCCGCTTGTGGTCCTCGGGCTCTGGGGCCGCACCGCCTGGGAGATGGGGGGCTGGCTCCTCCTCGTTGCCGCGCCGGCCCTCGGCCGGGAGCGGCGGTGCCTCCACGACCTGGTCGCCCGCACCCAGGTCGTCCAGCTGGCCTGAGCGGCACAGAAGGGGTCGAACGGCCCATGGGCGGACACGGTGGGCGTCCGTACCGTGAGGTGGTGCCCACCTCCCGCGCCCCGCGCCTGCTCGTCTGCGCCGCGGCCGTCTGCGCGGCGGTGGTCCTGGTCGCGAGCCAGCTCGGCGGCGGCGCCGAGCCGCGGTCCGAGGTCGGCACACAGGACGACGACACGATCCAGCTCGACCGGGCCCACCCACGGTCGCTCCCCCTCCCCGACCTCGCGGGTGACGGCGCCGCGACGAGTGCGACCGCCGGGACACCGACGACGGGCGGGCGGGCGCCGTCGACGAGCGCGGGACCGGGCACGACGAGCGCGCCCTCGACCACCGCCACCAGGCAGGGACCCGCCCACCTCCGCGGGCGCATCGTCTACGCCTCCTCCAGCCCCGTGGAGGGGTCGGTGTGGTCGATGCGGCCCGACGGCACGGATCGCCGGCTGGAGGTCGCCTGTCCCACCGGCCCCGGCGCCGCGTCCGGGTTCGACGTGTCCCCCGACGGCACCCGACTCGCCCGCACCTGCGGAGCAGGCGCGGTCGTCCAGGACGTGGACGACGGCGAGACGACGGTGGTCGGCCCCTCCGACTTCTGGGCCGCCCCCCTGATGAGCTGGTCCCCCGACGGCCGGCACCTCGCGCTCACCAGGTTCGTCGACCAGCACGTGACGGTCGTCGACCTGGCCACCGGCGGCATGCGCACGATCACGCCCGACCCGCCGCTGCCCGCGCCGCTGGTCGTGAGCTGGTCGCCGGACGGCACGAGGCTGGTGACGGGCACGCTCGACGTGATCGACGTGGCGACCGGGGCGACCGCATCCCTGGTCCCGCTGCTGCCGGGCGTTCCCGGGGCCGTGGCGCACCAGGCGACCACCGCACGCTGGGCGCCGAACGGGTGGATCTACTTCCAGGAGCACGCCGGCGACGGCGAGCGGAGCCTTCTGCACACCTTCGACCGGCTGAACCCGGCCACCGGCACGGTGCAGCGGCTCCTGGACATCCCGGACTTCCTGGACTGGCCGGGCTTCCTGCCCGACGGGCGGGTGGTCGTGCGCATGAGCCGCACGACCGTCACGGTCCTGGCCGCCGACGGCTCGAGCGGCCACGAGCTCGACGCGCCGATCGGCATGACGGGCTTCACCGCCGCCCGTCGCGCCTAGGGGAGGACGACGAGGTCGTCGCGGTGGACCACCTCGTGCGGGGTGCCCTCCGGCAGGTCCGCCGTGTGGCGCCCGGCCACCGCACGCAGGGCATCCGCGGAGATGCGGGTGAGGCCCTTCGCGAACACCTTCCCGTCGGGACCCGCCAGCTCGACGGCCTCGTCGGCCGCGAACGCACCTTCGACCTCCCGCACACCCGCCGGCAACAACGAGACGCCCCGTTCGAGCAGGGCGCGGCGGGCGCCGTCGTCGACCACGACGGTTCCGCCCGACCCGACGGCGAACGCGATCCACAGCTTGCGGGCAGGCAGGCGCTTGGGCTTCGGCTGGACGACCGTGCCGGCGCCGGGCGCACCGGCCACGACGTCGGCCAGCACCCCCGCGCGTGACGCCTGCGCGATCACGGCGCGCACACCGGACCACGCCGCGATCTTGGCGGCGGCCAGCTTCGACGCCATGCCGCCGCTCCCCCGCGCGGTCCCGGGCCCGGAGGCCACCGCCTCGAGCTCGTGGTCGACCTCCAGGATCTCCTCGATCAGGGAGGCCGAGGAGTCCAGCCGCGGGTCGGCGGTGAGCAGGCCGGGGGCATCGGTGAGGAGGACGAGGAGGTCCGCCGACACGAGGTGCGCCACGAGGGCGGCCAGGCGGTCGTTGTCGCCGAAGCGGATCTCGTCGTCGGCGACCGCGTCGTTCTCGTTGACGACCGGCACGATCCCCAGCTCCAGCAGGCGCTCGAGGGTGGCCCGGGCGTGGAGGTACTGCTGGCGGATCATGAAGTCGTGGGGCACGAGCAGCACCTGCCCCGCCACGAGGTCATGGTCGGCCAGCGCCGCCTCGTACACGCGCATGAGCCGCGTCTGCCCGACGGCCGAGACCGCCTGGAGGGTGACCGCGTCCCGGGGGCGCTTCCCGTCGAGCCCGACGGCCGGCAGCCCCGCGGCGATGGCGCCGGACGACACCAGCACGACGCGGTGACCCTCGGCCCGCAGCGCGGCAGCCTCGGCGCACAGCTTGGCCACGGCGGCCTCGTCGATGTGCCCCGTCTCGTCGGTGATCGACGAGGTGCCCACCTTCACGACGACGATCATCGGGGCTCCCTTCGGTCGCCTGGATGATCGATCCGCCACTTCGTGGCGGGGCAAAGCAGCTGTGTCGCCGTGACCTCGCTTCGCTCGGTCATGTGTCGTCCTCGAAGGTGAAGGACATCCGTCCGATGTGGACCTCGTCGCCGGCGCGGGCCCCGGCCCGCGCCAGTGCCTTGTCGATGCCGAGTGCGCGGAGGCGGCGGTGGGCCTCGTCGAGCGCCTCGACGTTCGTGAGGTCCGACAGGGCGACCGCCCGCTCCGCCTGGCGGCCGACGACGTGGAACGCGCCGCTGTCCTCGCGCTCGATGCGATAGCCGTCCGCCGTCGGGCGGTGGACCACGAAGGCGTCCGGCTCGGCCTGCTGCGCGCGCGCCCCGGCCACCGCGGTGGCCATGCGCCCGACCAGGTCCGGCACCCCGGCACCCGTGACGGCCGCGACGCGCTCGCCCTCGAACGCGACGTCGCCGGCGGCGAGGTCCGCCCGCGACCCCACGACCAGCCGGGGCCGCTCCAGGAGGTCGGGCTGGTAGCGGGCCAGCTCGCGCAGCAGGATCCGCTCCTGGTCGAGCGGCGCGTGCTCCGCGAGGGGTGACAGGTCGAGCAGGAGCACGAGGACACGGGCGCGCTCGACGTGGCGGAGGAAGCGGTGGCCCAGCCCCTTCCCCTCGCTGGCGCCCTCGATGAGCCCCGGCAGGTCCGCCACGACGAACTCGGTGTCGTCGCCGAGCCGCACGACGCCGAGGTTCGGCTCGAGGGTCGTGAACGGGTAGTCGGCGATCTTGGGCTTGGCCGCGGAGATCACGGAGATCAGCGTGGACTTGCCGACGCTGGGGAACCCGACGAGCGCGACGTCGGCCATCAGCTTGAGCTCGAGGCGCAGCCAGCGCTCCTCGCCCACCTCGCCCTGCTCTGCGAACGCCGGCGCGCGCCTGCGGTTGGACAGGAAGCGCGCGTTGCCCCGGCCGCCCCTACCGCCCTCGGCCGCCTCCCACCGGTCGCCCAGGTGGACCAGGTCCGCGAGCAGGTGACCCTGCTGGTCCCGCACCGAGGTGCCCTCGGGCACCGGCACGAGGAGGTCGCTGCCGCGTGCGCCGTGCATGCGCTTGCCCTTGCCGTGCGTGCCGTTGACGGCGGCGCGGTGGGGGTGGTCCTTGAACGCGATCAGCGACGCCACGTTGCGGTCCGCCACGAGCCAGACGCTCCCGCCGCTGCCCCCGTCACCGCCGTCGGGGCCACCGCGGGGGGTGTGCGCCTCGCGACGGAACGAGACGCACCCTGCGCCACCGTCGCCTCCCTTGACGTGGAGGCCGCACTCGTCGACGAACTGCGACACGCGTCGAGGCTACCGGCGAGGGCGCGCGGCACCGGAGCCCGTTCGGGCCCGGCGCTACTCCGCGATGCGGATGTCGACGAGCTTGCGGCCCTTGCGCCGGCCGAACTTCACGTTGCCGTCGGCGGTGGCGAAGAGCGTGTCGTCGCCGCCCGCGGCCCGACGTTCTCGCCCGGGTGGAACTTGGTGCCGCGCTGGCGGACGATGATCGTGCCGGCGGTGACGGCGTGGCCGTCGAACACCTTCACACCGAGGCGCTGAGCGGCGGAGTCACGGCCGTTCCGGGTGGAACCGCCGCCCTTGGTCTTGGACATCGGTGCCTCCCTAGCCCTTCGAGATCGCGGTGATCTCGACGGCGTCGTAGTGCTGGCGGTGGCCCCAGCGCTTCCGCTGGTTCGACTTGTTCTTGTACCGGAAGCCGGTGATCTTCGGGCCCGGCGGCCTCGCCGACGATCCGGCCCGTCACGGACGCGCCGGCCAGCTGGCCCGGCGTGGCGAGCACGGTGTCGCCGTCGACGACGAGGACCGGGGTGAGGGTGACCTCATCGCCCACGGCGGCGCCGAGGCGCTCGACGTTGACGACCTGGCCGGCCTCGACCCGCTCCTGCTTGCCGCCGGTCTTGATCACTGCGTACATGGGTCTCCTGGACGATGATCTACCCCGGCGTCCTCGATCCCCCTCAATCCGAGGGGAGGAGGTCCGGATCGATCAGGAGGCCCCGGCCCTCGCAGGTGGGGCAACGGCCGGCGAAGGACTCGAGGAGCCCCTCGCCGATGCGCTTCCGGGTCATCTCGCAGAGGCCGAGGTCGCTGATCTCGAAGACCTGGGTGCGGGTCTTGTCCCGGGCCAGGGCCTGGCGGAACACCCGGACCACCTCGTCGCGGTTGCCCTTCACCTCCATGTCGATGAAGTCGACGACGATGATGCCGCCGACGTCCCGCAGGCGGAGCTGGCGGGCGATCTCGGTGGCGGCCTCGAGGTTGTTCCGGAAGACGGTCTCCTCGAGGCTCGAGGTGCCCACGTTCTTGCCGGTGTTCACGTCGATGACCGTGAGGGCCTCGGTGTGCTCGATGATGAGCGAGCCGCCCGAGGGCAGCCACACCTTTCGGTCCAGCGCCTTGTGGAGCTGCTCGTGCACGTGGTGCTTCTCGTACAGCGGGAGCTGCTCGGCCTCGGGGTCGAAGTACTCGACCCGGTCGGCCAGCTCGGGGCTGATGCTGGCCACGTAGTCCCGCACCGACTCGTAGAGCGTCCCGGTCGTCGATCACGACGCCCCGGTACTCGTTGTTGAACTCCTCCCGGATGACGCGGACCGCCATGTCCGGCTCGCGGTAGAGGAGGGCGGGGGCCTGCGACCGCTTGGCCAGCGCGTCGATCTGGTTCCACTGCTCCACGAGGCGGAGCACGTCCGCCTCGATCTCCTCGGTGCTCACGCCCTCGGCCGCCGTGCGCACGATCACGCCGTGCTCGGCCGGCTTCACGCGGTCGAGGATGCCGCGCAGGCGCTTGCGCTCGTCGTCGGCGAGGCGCTTGGAGATCCCGTAGGTCGAGCTGTTCGGGATGAGCACCACGAAGCGGCCCGGGAGGGAGACCTCCTGCGTGAGGCGGGCGCCCTTGGCCCCGATCGGGTTCTTCGTGACCTGGCAGATGATCGTCTGCTTGGCCTTGAGGATCTGCTCGATCTTGGGGGCCTGGCCCTTCCGCTCGACGTCCTCGGCGTCGTAGTGCACGTCGCCCCGGTACAGCACCGCGTTCTTCGGGGTGCCGATGTCGATGAACGCCGCCTCCATGCCCGGCAGCACGTTCTGGACCTTGCCCAGGTAGATGTTGCCGTGGATCTGGGAGATGTCGTCCGACGGGTGCGACACGTAGTGCTCGAGGAGGGCCCGGCCCTCCAGCACGGCGATCTGGGTGGCCTTCGGGGACACGTGGACGCCCATCAGGTACCGCCCGACCGGGCGACCCTTGCGCTCGCGCCCGCGGCGGGCCTCCATCACGTCGTCGTCGAGCTCCAGACCGCCGGTCGGCAGCAAGGCCTCGATCGGGGTGCCGCGGCGCGGCTGGGCGCCGCCTCCGCCGCCCCGGCCCTCACCGCCGCCACCGCTGCCGCGCCCGCGGCCGCCGCGGCGGCGCTTGCGCTTGGGCGCCCCGTCACCGGGGGCGGGGGTGGGTGTGGGTGCCGGCATCGAGTCGCCGATCTGGGGCTTGCGGGCGGGCGAGGTGTCGGCCTCGGACCGGCGCACCACGGCGGCCTCCGCCGCCTCGACCGTGGAGGGCCGCCCCTCACGGGGCAGGTCGGGCAGCTCGGGCTCGCGGCCGGTCGGTCGCACCGTCGGGGCGGGGTCGGCTGCGGTTGCGCCCGCCGCGCGAGCCGCGTCGGCGGGGCTTGGACCCCGGCGGGCGGGGCGCGCCGTCCGGGCCGGCGCTGGAGGTCGGCGAAGTGGGAGCCTCGGAGCTGGGGGCCGGAGCGCTAGGCGCGTGCGGGCTGGGAGCCGGCGGGGGCGGCGGCGGTGGAGCCGCGGGCCGCTCTTCGGGAGTGGAGCCCCCGGCAGGGGTGCCGGTGGGGAGATCGGTCATCGGGGAGATCCCTTCTCATGACGCACGCTCTCCGGCGTGCGGGATCGACCGGGCGCCGCGGGCGCCGCCCTCAGGGAGGGGGATCGGCTCGCGGCGGGCGCCGTCGATCAGCGTCCATTGGTGGGTGCGCAGCACCCGGCCCTCGACCCACGTGGGATCGAGGGCGCGGACGAGCTCCGCGGGGCGGAGGCTGCGCGGTTGGGTGGCCAGCTCGGCCACGAGGACCGAGCTGGGCCGGAGGGTCGTCACCCCGGGGGGCGGGCCCGCGGGGCCGGCCTGCTCGATGGTGACGATGCTGGGGCGGGCGTCGAGGTCGACCTCGGCGCCCTTGCGCTCCACCCGCAGGGGCAGGGTGTCGGCGGCCAGGGCCCGGGTCGACCGCGTCAGCGGCTTCCTCGGGAGTGGCGCCGACGACCTCGAGCTGCCACGTGCAGCTCGTGACCGCCTGCTGGAGCGATGGGGTGCCCGGTTCGATCCGCACTGCCGCCTGGGCCAGGAGGCCGTCGGGCAGGTACGGGTTGACGATGCCGGGCAGATCGGCGACCTGCACCCCCGCGTCGGGGGTGAGGTCGATGTCGAGGTACTCACCGAGGCTCTCGTGGCCCGTCGACAGGGCCAGGCCGAAGTGGAGCCGCGGGCGGGGGGAGAACCCCTCGCTGTACGCGACGCGGACCCCGGCGCGGCGCAAGGTGCGCTCCCAGAGCCGGGCGAGGTCGCGGTGGGACAGGAAGCGGAGCTTCCCCTGCTTGGCGAAGCGCAGGCGGGCGCTCACACCCCCACCTCCGCGGGCCGCCGCGGGCCGAGCTCGACCGGCACCCCGAAGGTGAGGCCCTGGCCGGTGCCCTGGCTCCCGCCGGCCGGGGGCACGGCGGAGGCCACCACGTGCTCGATGCCGTAGCCCGTGCACGCGCCGCAGTCGTAGCAGGGGGTCCAGCGGCAGTCCTCGAGGCCGAGCTCCTCGAGGGCGTCACGCCAGTCCTGCCAGAGGAAGTCCTTGTGGAGCCCCGCGGAGAGGTGGTCCCACGGCAGGACCTCGTCCTCGGTGCGGTGCCGGTAGCAGTACCAGTCGAGATCGAGCCCGTGCGCCTCGAGGGCGTCCTGCCAGAGGTCGAGGCGGAAGTGCTCGCTCCACTCCTGGAAGGTGCCGCCCGCCCGCCACACGTGCTCGATGACGGGCCCGAGGCGGCGGTCGCCGCGGCTGACGAGGCCTTCGACGACGCTCGCCCGCGGATCGTGCCACTTGAGCTGCACGCCCTTGGCGCTGCGGGCGGCGTCGCGGAGGAGCCCCACCTTCCGCCGGAGCTCCTGCTCGGTGTTCATGCCGAACCACTGGAACGGGGTGAAGGCCTTCGGCACGAAGCCACCCACGCTCACGGTGACCGAGCCGTTGCGGCCCCGCTCCTTCGCGAGCTCGACGCAGCGGCGGGCCAGGTCGACGATGCCGAGCGTGTCCTCGTCGGTCTCCGTCGGGAGCCCGGTCAGGAAGTACAGCTTCACCCGCTTCCAGCCCTGGCTGAACGCGGCGTCGACCGCCGCGAACAGGTCCTCCTCGGTGATGAGCTTGTTGATCACCTGGCGCATGCGCCACGTGCCGGCCTCGGGCGCGAACGTGAGGCCGGTGCGGCGGGCGCGCTGGATCTGCGCTGCCACGTCGACGGTGAACGCGTCGACGCGCAGGCTCGGGAGGCTCACCGAAACGTTGCCGCACCCGGTGCCCTCGTCCATGGTCGCCGACACGACCTCCTCGATGCCCGAGAAGTCCGCGGTCGAGAGGCTGGTGAGCGCGACCTCGTCGTACCCGGTGCGGCGCAGGCCCTGGCGCACCATCTCCTGCACCTGCTCCGCGGGGCGCTCGCGCACCGGGCGCGTGATCATCCCCGCCTGGCAGAAGCGGCAGCCCCGCGTGCAGCCGCGGAAGACCTCGACGTTGAGCCGGTCGTGCACCACCTCGGTGAGGGGCACGAGCTGGCGCTTGGGGTAGGGCCACGCCGCGAGGTCTGCGATCGTGCGCTTCTCGACCCGCTCCGGCGCGGCCGGGTCGATCGGGCGCGTGCCCGCCAGCCGCCCGTCGGGCAGGTAGGTGGCCTCGTAGAGCGACGGGACGTACACGCCCTCGACGCCGGCGAGCGCCCGCAGGACGTCTTGGCGATCGCCCCGGCCGCCGGCCTTCCACGCGGCCACGACCTCGGTGACCTCGCCGACCGCCTCCTCGCCGTCGCCGAGGACGACGAAGTCGAGGAAGTCCGCGAGGGGCTCGGGGTTGTAGGTGGCGTGGCCGCCGGCACCGACCAGCGCGTGCTCCGGCCCCCGGTCGGCCGCCCGGATGGGCACCCCCGCGAGGTCCAGGCAGCCGAGCACGTTGGTGTAGACGAGCTCGGCCGACAGGTTGAAGGCGAGGACGTCGAACTCGTCGGCGCTGCGGTGGGTGTCCACCGAGAACAGGGGGATCCCCTCCCGGCGGAGGACCTCGTCGAGGTCCGTCCAGGGTGCGTAGGAGCGCTCGGCCAGGGCGTCGGACCGCTCGTTGAGGATCTCGTAGAGGATCTGGAGGCCCTGGTTGGGGAGCCCGATCTCGTAGGTGTCGGGGTACACCAAGAGCCACCCGACCCGGTCAGGGGCGGGCGGCGGGACCTCGGCACCGAGCTCGCAGCCGATGTAGCGCGCTGGCTTCTGCACCGAGGCGAGGTGCGGCTCGAGGCGAGCCCAGACGTCGACCATGGCTGGACCGAGGGTATCGGACCCGCCCCGCCGCCAAGGCATCACGCACTGTGGTCCACGGGGCCCCTCAGGAGGTCACTCCTGGGAGGCGTAGTAGGCGTACCACCACCACCAGGGCACCTGGGAGGCCGAGGTCGTCGTGGTGGTGGGCCGGACGGTGGTGGTGGTCGGCTCGACCGTCGTGGTCGTGGTCGGGGCCACCGTCGCCGGAGCGGAGGGCGCGGGCAGCGCGACCACGGGGTCCACGGTCGTCGTCGGTGCTGCGAACACCCGGCGGGCGGCCGTGGTCGGGGGTGCGGTCTCCGGGAGAGCCTCGATGACGGGCACCTCGAGGACCGGGGCGGCCACCTCGCCGGTGCCGTCGGCCACGACACCGCCGTCGCGCCCTGCCGGCGACCCGTCGACGGTGGGGCCGGTCACGAACGCCACCGCCACCGCCGCGAGGCCGAAGCACGCGGCGCCGAGGGAGGCCGCGCCGACGAGCACGCTCCCCCGCCACTCCGTGACGGAGCGGAGGCCGCGGAGCGGCGGCGCCATCGGCGCCCGGGCGACCGCGGGCTGCGTGTGGTGCTGGACCAGGGCGACCGCGATGACCAGCGCGCCGGCCGTGAGCCCCAGGAGCGCGATGACGTCGCCCACGAGCTCGTGGCCGTCGAGGGCGACGGTGGCGCCGATGGCCTCCACGCCCCAGCGCGCACCGGTGAGGTCGCGGAGCAGGGCGAGGCCCGAGACGCGCAGGCTCGACGCCCACCCACCCGCGAGCGCGAGCTCGGTGACGAGGGTCATCGGGAGCAGGGCGAGCGCCTTGTCGGGCGACGTGACGAGGGCGGACAGCATCAGGCCGAGCGCGGTGGCGGCGAGCCCGACGAGCGCGGCAATCGCCGCGAGCTCGAGGCGCGCGGACCCGAGCCCACCCGCGGCCTGCGGGTGCTGGCTCGCGCAGGCGACCGTCGCGAGCACCGCGGACTGCAGCATCGTGACCGTGCCGAGCACGATGGCCTTGGAGACGACGTACGCGCTCGGCGCGAGCCCCGCGTCGACCTCGCGCCGCACGATGTGCCGCTCCTTCACGATCTCCCGCACCGCGTTCGAGGCACCGAGCCAGGTCGCGCTGAGCGCGACGAACATCGCGACGGTGTCGGCCGCGGGCGTGACGTCCAACGTGCCCGGGAGGAGCGTGAGGCTGTCGGCCACCAGCACGAGCCAGAGCAGGAGCCCGAGCAACGGCCCCTGGAGCGCGAGGAGGGCGAGGTGACGGCGGTCCGAGCGCAGCAGTGCGACCTGGCGACGCACGAGCAGGCCGACCTGGCGGAACCACCCGGGGCCCTCGCGCTCGGGCCCGTCGGGCTTGCGGTCGGCGGCGCGGGTGGCGGCGGCGACCACGGGCGTCACGTAGCGGGCGTAGGCGGGGTGCGCGCGGAAGCGCTCCTTCCAGGCCTGGCCCGGCTCGGTGTCGAGTGCGAGGAACACGTCCGCCGCGTCGTCGGAGCCGAAGTAGTCCGCGACCCGGGCGGGCGGGCCGAAGTAGGCGACGCGACCGCCCTCCGCCAGGAACAGCACGCGGTCGCAGTGCGCCAGCGCGGCCAGGCTGTGCGTCACCGCGATGACCGTGCGGCCGGCGTCCGCGATCTGCCGCAGGTTCGTCATGACGGCCTTCTCGTAGCCGGGGTCGAGGCCCGAGGTCGGCTCGTCGAGGACGAGCACGTCGGGCTGGCCCACCAGCTCGGCCGCGATGTTGGCCCGCTTGCGCTGGCCGCCGGACAGCGACGACACCTGGGTGCCCGTGTGGTGGTGGAGGCCGAGCTCCTGCAGCGCTGCGTCGACCCGCCGGCGCCGCTCTGCACCACCGGACTCCGGCGGCACCCGCAGCGACGCCGCGTAGGCCAGCGTGCGGCCGAGCTCGAGCCCGCCGTGGAGCACGTCGTCCTGCGGCACGAACGCGATCCGGTCGCGCTGCCGCGAGCCGGCGGCACCGAGGGTCACGCCGGCGAGGCGGATCGTGCCGTCGTAGCCCAGGCTGCCGGTCAGCGCCCTGGCCAGCGAGGTCTTCCCGGCGCCCGTGGGGCCGACGACGGCGACGAGCCACCCTTCCTGCACGGTGAAGGACACGTCGTCGAGGAGGACCTTGCCACCGGGGGTGCGGGCCGTGACGCCGGCGACCTCGAGGATCGGCTGCTCGGTCGCTTGGAGGGGCTGACGGCGGTGGCGCCCCCGGCTCCGGGATGCCGCGCGGTGGGAGGTCTCGAGCACCCCTCAAATCTCGTCAAACAGGCCCCAAGAGGACATGGGCCAAACGACCCGTTTTCGCAGGGGCAGATCAGCTGAACCGGCGCATGTGGACGTTCAGGACGAGGCCCATGGCAACGAACGCGGTGAGCGTGCTCGAGCCCCCGTAGCTCATGAAGGGCAGGGGGATGCCGGTGACCGGCATGATGCCCATGGTCATCCCCACGTTCTCGAACACCTGGAAGACGAACATCGACAGCACCCCGACGCACACGAGGGTGCCGAGCGGGTCGCGGGCCATCTGGGCGGTGCGCCAGATGCGCCAGGCGATGACCCCCAGCAGGGCGAGGAGCGTGCCGGACCCTACGAAGCCGAGCTCCTCCCCCACCGCGGTGAAGATGAAGTCGGTGTGCTGCTCGGGGACGAGGTCGAGCCGGGTCTGCGTGCCGTTGAACGGGCCCTTGCCGAGCGCCCCGCCCGCGCCGATGGCCATCTGGGCCTGCTTCGACGTTGTAGGCGGAGCCGGTGCAGTCGGGGTTGTCCTGGTTCACGAACGACGACAGCCGGCACTGCTGGTAGTCGGCCAGCATCCCCGAGTTCAGGACGAGGAAGGCGCCCCCGACGCCGATCGCGGTCAACGCCGCGATGTGGCGGACCTTGGCCCCGCCGATGAGGAGCATGCCCATGCCCACGGCCACGAACACGAGCGCGGTGCCGAGGTCGGGCTGCAGGAGGATCAGCGCCATCGGGATGCCGACCGTGCCGAGGATCGTGACGATGCGACCGATGTCGAGCTCGCCGGTCGAAGTTCGCGATGACCGACGCGAGCGTGACGATCACCACGATCTTCGCCAGCTCGGACGGCTGGAGCTGGAACGGCCCCATCTGGAACCAGGCCTGCGTGCCCTTGCGCTCGCTCCCGAGCCCGCTCACCACGAGCACGAGCATCAGCAGGATCGCCGCCGTACACGACCGGCGCGAACTCCCGATAGCGCCGGTAGTCGACGAGGGCCGTGCAGACCATGGCCGCGGCGCCGACGGCCATGAACAGCAGCTGCTTGGCCAGGAAGCTCGTGTTGAAGTCCGTCGGGGTTCCGGCCCCGGGTGGCGCTGAAGATCATCAGGCAGCCGAGCGCGCCGACCGCGGCGACGCACCCGACCAGCACGAGGTCGACGTGCCGCCACGGCGACGACGGGTTGCGCGACAGCCGCCCGAGGGCGCCCGGGGCGATCGGCGGACGGGCGGTGAAGGCGTCGCCATCAGTCGCGCACGTCCCCGGGATCGGGCGACAGCTCGGCGATCTCCGGCACGACACCGCCATCGGGCGCGGGTGGGAGGGGCTCGAAGCCGGAGAGGACGTCGAACAGGCGGCGCGCCACCGGCGCTGCCGCCGAGCCGCCGTAGCCCGACTCCTCCATGAACACCGAGATGGCGAAGTGGGCGTCGGACGCGGGGCCGAAGGCGCCGAACACCGCGGTGGGCGCCTTGCCGTTCACCTGCGCGGTGCCGGTCTTCGCCGCGATCGGGAAGGCGTCGTTCGGGAAGTTGCTGAACGCGCCCACGGCGGTGCCGCCCTCCCGGGTGGTCACGCCCACGAGTCCCTCGATGATCGCCTGCCGCCACTCGGGGGTGATCTCGACGGTGCCGTCCTCCTGCGGCTGGATGGTGCGCTTCACCTCGCCGGTCTCGCCGTCGCGGACCTCCCGCACCACCTGCGGCACCCACCGCGTCCCGCCGTTGCCGAGCGTGGCGTACGCGTTGGCGAGCTGGAGCGGGGTCACGAGCAGGTCGCCCTGACCGATGGCCATGTTGACGTTGTCACCCGTGTACCACCCGTCGTCGATGCACTGGATCTCCTGGCAGAAGGACTTCTTCCAGGCGGGCGACGGGATCCGGCCGCCCCGCTCCACGGACAGGTCGATGCCGGTGTCGCTGTGGAAGCCCCACCGCTTCAGCTGGTCGGCGAACGCCTCTGGCCCGCCGTACTCGTCGCGGTCGATCCAGAACCGGGCGCCGACGTCGTAGTAGTAGACGTCCGACGACACGGTGAGGGACCGCCGCAGGTCGACCACGCCGTACTTGCGGCCCTGGTCGTTGGCGCGGTCGCACCGCTCGTCCTTGCAGTTCGGGATCGTGTAGACGCCCTGGTCGTAGTAGGTGGAGTTCGGCGTGATCACGCCCTTGGTCAGCGCCGCGGTCGCGGTGAACGGCTTGATCGTCGAACCGGGGGCGTACTGGCCCTGGAGCGCCCAGTTGTTCAGCGGGTAGTGGTTCGCCGGATCGTTCAGGTACGCCCACTCGGCTGCCGCTGATGCCGTCGACGAAGTCGGCCGGCGCGAAGTTCGGGAACGAGGCCATCGCCAGCACGCCGCCGTTGAGCGGGTCGAGCACGACGGTCGACCCGACGGCGCCGATGTTGGCCGAGTCGTAGCCCAGGGCCGGTCGGCCGCTCGGCGCTGGTCGAGGCCGCTCTGGAGGGCCTGCTCGGCGACGGCCTGCACGTCGATGTTCAGGTTGAGCAAGACGTCGTCGCCGGGGACCGGGAGGTCCTCGTCGATCGACCCGGACCGGATCGCCGTCGGCGTCCACCTCGAGACGGCGCAGGCCGGGCGTGCCGCGCAGCTCGGCCTCGTAGACCTTCTCCACGCCGTACTTCCCGATCTCGTCGTTCAGTGTGTACGGCTTCGCCGCCTTCAGGTCCTCGTCAGCGCTGTCGAGCTCGTCCTTCGTGATCTTGCCCGTGTAGCCGACGACGTGAGCGGCGAGCCGACCGTAGGGGTAGTGGCGCACGGCGACCCGCTCCGCCGCCACCGACGGCAGCTCCGCCGCGTGCTCGTCGATCCAGATCTTGAGGTCCTCGGGCACGTCGCCGGCGATGGGCACCGGCACGTACGGGCTGAACCGCTGATCCGCGATGCGCTCCTCGAGCTGCTCGACGGTCTTGGGGATGCCGGACCGGGCCAGCGCGTCGGCGACGCTGGGCGAGGACGTCGTGGCGCGCGTCGTCGTCGAGGTCGCTCGAGCGCGGAGCGGTCGATCGTGACCTGCACGGAGATGCGGTTGTCGACGATGACCTTGCCGTTGCGGTCGAGGATGCGCCCCCGGGGCGCCTCCACGGCGACCACCCGGATCCGGTTCGCCTCGGCCGCGACCTGCGACTCGTCGGCCGCCATGACCTGCAGGTACCAGAGCCGGGCGAACAGCGCGGCGAAGAGCGAGAACGCCACGATCCCGAGGACCGAGAGGCGCAGGCGGGGGGAGTCGCCGTTCACCGGTACACCGCGCGGTGGCGGACGCTGTCCTGGGTGCCCGTCGCCCACCGCACGGCGCGGATGGTGGGCGCGGCCACGATGGCGTTGAGGAGCGCCGACGACGATCGCGATCTTGGGCACGCCGACGCCGAGGAACTCGACGCCGACCATCGTCCCGAGCACGACGTACAGGATGACACCCAGCACGCTCCCGGCGGTCGCGATCGCCACGGGGATCCACCACGCCGCCCGGAGCACGCTGTCCTGCAGGGAGCCGACCAGGAACGCGAGCAGCGCAGTACGTCAGCGCAGACAGGCCGAACGGGGTCTGGAGCATCAGGTCGTAGGCGATGCCGCTGGCGAAGGCCGACCGCGGCGCCCCGCTCGGGCCCGGCGGCCAGTCCGGCCGCGATGGCGACCAGCAGCATCAGGTCGCCCTGGACGCCGAACACCCGCAGCTCCGGGGCGATGCCGACCTGGATGGTGAGGGCGACGACGAGCAGGAAGGACACCCGGGTCGCCACCACCAGGGGCCCGACGGGGGTCACTCGTCGCCCTCCCACAGGAGGACCGTCACGAAGCGGAGCTTGCGCGGTGTCGACGAACGGCTCGACGATGAGGTCGAGGGTCAGCCCGCCGCCGGACTCCTCGGTGCCCCGCACGGTGCCGACCGGGATCGACGGCGGGAAGGCGCTGCGGTCCGCGCCGCTCGTGGTCAGCGAGCCGCCCGGCTCGAGCACGGCGTCGCCGTCGAGGCCCGTGTCCACGACCAGGGGGTCGCCCTCGCCCGCGCCCCGGGCCGTGCCCGAGCACCCCGTCGGGCAGCGAGCCGCACCCCGACGGCGAAGTCGGGGTCCGTCAGCAGCTGGATGGTGGACCGGGACGTCGTGGCCTGGGCCACCCGACCGACGAGCCCCGCGCCGTTGACGACGGGCATGCCCTCCTGGATCCCGTCCTCGGTGCCCTTGTCGATCTCGATGGTGTGGGAGAAGTTCGACACCGGACCGGCCACGACACGGGCCGTCCGGCGGGGGATGTCGCCCGTCCACGGGATGCCGACCTCGGCCGAGGAGCGGCGGCGAGCTCCTCGACGGCGTCCGCCCCCTCGACCTCGCGGCCCTCGAGCTCCTCGATGCGGGCCCGCAGGCGGTCGTTCTCCTTCTTCAGGTCGCCGTAGTCCGTGATCCCGCTCCAGCCGTTGGAGAACGGCTCGGTGACCGCCTCGGCCGACGCCCCGGAGGGGCGAGAACACCGTGGCCGCGGCGCGGCGGGCGCCCTCCACGATCCCGGCGTCGCGGAAGTCGAGGGTGAGGACCGCGATCGAGGTGAGGACCAGCAGCGCGAGCGTGAGGCGAGACCGGCCGGTGCGCCGAGGGAGGGCCACGGGTGGCGCCGGGGGCTAGTGGTTGGTGGAGGAGAAGAGGACGCCCTTGAGCGCCTCGAACTCTTCGAGGGACTGCCCGGACCCGATCGCCACCGCGTGCAGCGGGTCGGGTGCGATCACGATCGGCATGCCCGGTCTCGTGGTGGAGCCGCGCCTGCAGGCCGTGGAGGAGCGCGCCGCCACCGGCGAGCATGATGCCCTTCTCCATGATGTCGGCGGCGAGCTCCGGGCGGCGTCTTGTCGAGCGTGACCTTCACGGCGTCGGTGATGGCGGACACCGGCTCCTCCATCGCCTCGCGGATCTCCTCCGTCGTGGTGACGATGGTCTTCGGGAGCCCGGTGACGAGGTCGCGGCCGCGGATCTCCGCGTGCAGCTCCTCCTCGAGGGGCCACGCCGAACCGAGCGCGATCTTCACCTCCTCGGCGGTGCGATCGCCGACGGCGAGGCTGTACTCCTTCTTGATGAACTGGACGATCGAGTCGTCGAGCTCGTCGCCGCCGACCCGGACCGACTGGCTCGCCACGATGCCGCCGAGGGAGATGACCGCCACCTCGGTGGTGCCGCCGCCGATGTCGACGATCATGTTGCCCGTGGGCTCCTGGACCGGGAGCCCGGCGCCGATGGCGGCGGCCATGGGCTCCTCGATGATGTAGGCGGGCTTGCGGGCGCCGGCGTACTCGGCGGCCTCCTGCACCGCCCGCTGCTCCACGCCGGTGATGCCGGAGGGGACGCAGATGACCATCCGGGGCTTGGACCAGCGGCGGTTGTTCACCTTCTGGATGAAGTACCGGAGCATCTTCTCGCAGATCTCGAAGTCGGCGATCACGCCGTCCTTGAGCGGCCGGATGGCCTGGATGTGCGACGGGGTGCGGCCGATCATCCGCTTGGCCTCGACGCCGACGGCCAGGGGCCGGCCGTCCCGGACGTTGACCGCCACCACGGACGGCTCGTTGAGCACGATCCCCCGACCCCGGACGTACACCACCGTGTTGGCGGTGCCGAGGTCGACCGCCATGTCGCGGCCCATGATCGAGGAGAGGACGTTCTCGGACATCGGCGGGTTGGCCTCCGCTGGCTAGGCCGGGTTTGGGGAGCCTACTCGTGGTCCTTCCGCCGCGGGAAGGGGGCCACGGGAGGTGTGGCTCCGATCGCGACCCTAGGCCCCGTCATGGGACCGCAACAATTCCCCCCCGTCAGATGGGGCTATCGCTCGGGAAACCAGAGGGCGATCTCACGGGCGGCGGACTCGTGGCGCGTCGGATGCGTGGACGAGGTTCTCCGTCGTCGATGGTGGCGAGGTCGCCCCGGATGGTCCCGGGGGCGGCGTCGTCGACCTTCGTGGCGCCGACGAGCATGCGCACGAGCGAGAAGGTGTTGTCCGCGGGACCCTCGACGATCATCGCGAACACGGGCGAGCGGGTGAGGAACGCGACCAGCTCACCGAAGAACGGCTTGTCGGCGTGCTCCGCGTAGTGCTCCTCCGCGAAGGCCTTGTCCACGTGACGCAGCTCCGCGGCCACGAGCGTGAGCCCCTTGCGCTCGAGGCGGCCGACGATCTCGCCGACCAGGCCGCGCTCGACCGCATCGGGCTTGCACATCACGAAGGTCCGGTTCATGGCGAGCGAACCTATGTGGACCGTCAGGCCCGGGATCGAACGGGCCGGCGTGGCGGGCCGCCCCCACCGTGTAGAGCGACCCCGTGACGAGCACCACGTCGTCGGCTCCCGCGTGGTCGAGCGCGGCGAGCAGGGCCCGGCCCACGTCGGGCTCGACCCGCGGGGTGCCCCCGAGCTCGCGGACGACCTCGGCGAGCTCGACCGCGGGCAGCGCGCGCGGCGAGCCGGGCGTGCAGCACACCACCTCCGCCGCGTCGGCCGCGCCCAGCAGCAGGAGCAGCTCGCGCGGATCGCGGCCCGCGAGCACGCCGACCACCAGGCGTCGTTCGCCGAGCGACCGCGAACTCCTCGTCGAGGGTGGCCGCGGCGGCCGCCGCGCCGGACGGGTTGTGCGCGCCGTCGAGGATCACGAGCGGATCGCGACCGACGACCTCGAAGCGCCCGGGCGAGCGCACGGCCGCGAACGCCTCGACCACGACCTCCTCCGCGAGCGGGCGGTCGAAGAACGCCTCCGCGGCCGCGAGCGCGACCGCCGCGTTCTCCGCCTGGTGCGCGCCGTGCAGCGGGAGGAACACCTCGTCGTACGCGCCGCCGGGTGTGCGCAGGTCGAGCATGCGCCCGCCGACGGCGAGCGCGCTCGCGGTGCACGCGAAGTCCTCGTCGCGCCGCCACGTCGTTGCCGCGGGTGTCGCGGCGAACACGTCCGCGAGCGCCGCGATCCGTCTCCCCGAGCACGAAGGTCGAGCCCGGCTTCACGATGCCCGCCTTCTCCTCCGCGACGCGTGCGCCGCCAGTCACCCACGCCGTCGGTGTGGTCGAGGCCCACGTTGGTGAGCACCGCGACCGTGCCGTCGACGACGTTCGTGGCGTCCCAGCGCCCGAGCAGGCCCACCTCGACCACGGCGGCGCCCACCGCCTCGTCGGCGAACCAGCGGAACGCGGCAGCGGCGAGCAGCTCGAAGTACGACGCCGGCTGCTCGAGCAGGGGCTCGAGCCCGGCCAGGTCCGACAGGACCGCGGCGAGGGCGTCGTCCGCGATCGGCTCGCCGTTCCGGGCGATCCGCTCGTTGATCGCCTCGAGGTGGGGGCTGGTGAACGTGCCGACCTGGAGGTCGTGGGCGCCCGAGGAGGGCCGTGACCATGCGGGCCACCGAGCCCTTGCCGTTCGTGCCCGTGATGTGCACCGTCGGCTGGGCGTCCTGGGGGTCGCCCAGCACGTCGCACAGGCGCTGCATCGACTCCAGCTTGAGGCCCTCGACCCGACCGGCCACCGCCGGCGTGGCCTCGAGGTTGATGTGCCGGCCCAACCAGGCCAGCGCCTCCTGGAGGTTCAGGACGCGGCCCGGCGGGGCCGCTGCTGGCGAGGCGCCTCGCCGCGGGGCACCAGCGTGGGGTTGACCTTGTCGAGCACGACCTCGCGGTCGATCACGCACCGCTCCACGTCGGTCCGCGACGGCAGGTCGTACATCACGTTGAGCAGCACCTCTTCGAGGATCGCGCGCAGCCCGCGGGCGCCGGTGCCGCGCAGCAGCGCCTGGTCGGCCACCGCGCCCAGCGCGTCCTCGGTGAACTCGAGCTCGACGTCCTCCAGCTCGAAGAACTTCTGGTACTGCTTCACGAGCGCGTTCTTGGGCTCGCCGAGGATCCGGATCAGCGCCTCCTGGTCGAGCGGCGACACCGCGCCGATCACGGGGAGCCGGCCGATGAACTCGGGGATCAGCCCGAACTTGAGCAGGTCCTCGGGCAGCACCTTGGTGAGCAGCTCGCCCTCGTCCTCGATCCTCGTGGCGGCGGATCTCCGACGTGAAGCCCGACGCCGTTCGAGCCGAGCCGGCTCTCCACGATCGTCTCCATCCCGGCGAACGCGCCGCCGCAGATGAAGAGGATGTTCGTGGTGTCGATCTGGATGAACTCCTGGTGCGGGTGCTTGCGCCCGCCCTGCGGCGGCACCGACGCCGTGGTGCCCTCGAGGATCTTCAGCAGCGCCTGCTGCACGCCCTCGCCGGAGACGTCGCGGGTGATCGACGGGTTCTCGCTCTTGCGCGCGATCTTGTCGATCTCGTCGATGTAGATGATCCCGGTCTCGGCCTTCTTCACGTCGTAGTCGGCGGCCTGGATCAGCTTCAGGAGGATGTTCTCGACGTCCTCGCCGACGTAGCCCGCCTCCGTGAGCGCGGTGGCGTCGGCGATCGCGAACGGCACGTTGAGCATCCGGGCGAGCGTCTGCGCCAGCAGCGTCTTGCCGCAGCCGGTCGGGCCGAGCAGGAGGATGTTCGACTTGGCCAGCTCCACGTCGTCGCGGTGGGCGACCCCGAACTGCACGCGCTTGTAGTGGTTGTAGACCGCGACCGACAGGATCTTCTTCGCGTGCTCCTGGCCGATGATGTAGTCGCACAGGAACTCGTAGATCTCACGGGGCTTGGGCAGCTCGTCGAAGCGCAGCTCGGAGGTCTCGGAGAGCTCCTCCTCGATGATCTCGTTGCAGAGGTCGATGCACTCGTCGCAGATGTAGACCCCGGGCCCGGCGATGAGCTTCTTGACCTGCTTCTGCGACTTCCCGCAGAAGGAGCACTTCAGCAGCTCTCCGCCGTCTCCGAACTTGGCCACGTCGACCCCCGATGTCCTTTGGTCTGCCGGTGCTCAGCTGGCCCGGGTGATCGGACCGGTGTTGTCGGCCATGGAGCGGGCCGAGATGACCTCGTCGATGATGCCGTACGCGGCAGCCTCCTCCGCGGACATCACGAAGTCCCGCTCCGTGTCCTCGTGGATCTTGTCCGACGTCTGGCCCGTGTGGAGGGCCAGGATGTCGTCCAGCTGGGCCCGCATCCGGAGGATCTCCCGGGCGGCCAGCTCCACGTCGGTGGCCTGGCCGCCGGCCTGGCCCCACGGCTGGTGGAGCAGCACCCGGGCGTGCGGCAGGGCGAGGCGCTTGCCCTTGGCGCCGGCGGCGAGGAGCACCGCGGCGGCCGAGGCGGCCTCGCCGAAGCAGATCGTGGACACGTCGGACCGGATGAACGACATGGTGTCGTAGATGGCGAACAGCGCCGTGATGTCACCGCCGGGGCTGTTGATGTACAGGCTGATGTCGGCGTCCGGGTTCTCCGACTCCAGGTGGATCAGCTGGGCGCAGATGAGGTTGGCGACCGTGTCGTTGATCGGGCGTGCCGAGGAAGACGATGCGGTCGCGCATGAGGCGCGAGTAGACGTCCCCGGAGACCGGCTGCCCCTTCTTGTCGGTGAACTCGACGTGGGGGTACGGGATCTGCGCCGTCGGCTGCAGGTCGTGGTCACGCATCGGCCTGCGCCTCCTCCTCGGCGGGCTCGTCGCCACCATCGTCGTCGTCGTCGTCCTCGTCGGGGAGCTCGAGCTCGCTGCGATCGATCGCCGCACCGTCGGGATCGAGCACCTCGGTCCGCTCGAGCAGCCACTCGAGCGCCTTGCGCTTCCTGACGTCGGAGCGTACCGCCGAGATCTGCCCGGCGCGCCCGAGGCGATCGCGCACCTCCTCGACCGGCTGGCCCACCCGGTCGGCCACGCCCTCGAGCTCCTCGGTCGAGGTCCTCGTCGGTGCACTCGATGCCCTCGGCGTCGGCCACGGCCCGCAGCGCGAGGTCGACCTTGACGCCGAGGGTGGCCGATTCCCGGAGCTCGTCGGCTGAACTGCTCGGGGTCGGTCCCGGTCATCTGCGAGGTACTGCTCGAGCTGGAGCCCCTGTGCCTCGCACCCGCAGTGCGAGGTCCTGCAGCCGGTCCTGCATCTCCTGGGCGACCAGCGCCTCGGGCAGCTCGTCGGTGACGAGCTCGGCGAGCGCCTCTCCCAGCTTCTCGCGCAGCGCCATCTGGCGCCTGCGCCCGGCGCACCCGGAGCATGCGGTCGGCGAGGTTCGCCCGCAGCGCGTCGACGGTCTCGAACTCGGAGGCCTCCGACGCCCACTCGTCGGTGACCTCGGGCAGGACCTTCTCCTTCACCGCCTTCACCAGCACGCGGAACTGGAGCTGCCGCTCCTCGTCGGGGTCGGGGTGGGTGGCGCCGAACTCGAGGATGTCGCCGGCCTTGGCGCCGGTGAGCTGCTCGTCCACCTCCGGCGGTGATCGCGCCCGAGCCGACCGTGTAGCTGTAGTCGTCGGCGGTGAGGCCGGACTGCGCGTCGCCGTCGAGCGTGCCGGCGATGTCGATGGTGACGGTGTCGCCCTCCTGCGCGGGCCGCTCGACGTCGGCCAGCGTGGCGTCGAGCTCGCGCATGCGGTCGATCTGCGCGGTCGAGCACCGTCTCGTCGACCGCGGGCCGGTCGATCGTGACCGACAGGCCGCCGTAGCCGGGCACCTCGATCGCTGGGCCGCACCTCGACCACGGCGTCGAAGACGACGTCCCCGCCCTCGTGCCCGCCGGTGACGTCGATCTCCGGCGGGGCGATCACGTCCACGTCGTGCTCGATGACCGCCGCCGAGTAGTACTCGGGCAGCGAGTCCTGCAGGGCCTGCTCCCGGCCGGCGAGCGGCCCGATGCGGCTCTCGATGACCTTCCGGGGCGCCTTCCCGGGCCGGAACCCCTTGATGTTGACCTCGCGGGCGATCTTCTTGAAGGCCGCGTCCACGGCCCGTTCGAACTCCTCGGCGTCGACCTCGACGGAGAGCTTGACCTTGTTCCCCTCGAGGGGTTCGACCGTGGATCTCATGCGGGGGGCGAGTGTACCGGGGCCCTCGGGCCCTCCCAGCACCCGTAACCTCGTCCCCGTCACGGGGAGTGGCGCAGTGGTAGCGCACCTGCTTTGGGGGCAGGCGGTCGGGGGTTCAAATCCCCCGTCCCCGACTCACGAACACGCTGGTCAGCGGTGGCTCGGGGTCCTGCGCGTCCCAGGGTGCGGCAACCCCGTGCCCGTCTACTTCCCCGACGACTCGCAGGACGGTGTCGTGTGGCAGCCCGACGTGATCCCCCGGGCCGAGCACGGCGCCCTCGCCACCGGGCTGACGCGACTCGTCGACGTTGGTTGCGGGAAGATCCGCACGCCACAAGCGTCGCAGCCCCACGTCGTCCTCGGTGGGGGGTCAGGTGGCTGGGGTGAGGGAGACGAGCTCGAAGCGGGCGTGCTCCTGGTAGCGCACGCTCGCCGCCGAAGGCGTCGGCCACCGTGTCCACCATCCGGTCCCACACGATCGGCAGGCCGGTGGCGGCCACGACCGTCATGAGGTCCGTCGAGGTGCCCCGCTCCGGCCGGTGAGGGTGCCGTCCACCCGCAACCGGATGACGTCGACGGTCACGCCCCCGACGACGGCCTGACCGAAGCCGAGGGTGTGGCGGACCAGCGTCCCCCGAACGCCCCGTCGCCGCAGTCGACCGCGGTCGTGGCGCCGACCACGTCGCCCAGCGCGTGCTGCACCTGGGGCGGGTCGCAGACGAACGCCGCCGCCGTCGCGCGTGCCGAAGAACTCGACCTGGCGGCTCTGCTCGAGCTGGAGCAGCTGCGCCGGGTCGCTGCACATGTGGCGCTCGTCGACGTGCTCCCGCACCACCTCGGCGCGGATCTTCCATCCGCAGCCGCCGGTGTGCCGGACCACCGCGTAGGTCTCGGCCGGGTAGTCGTGGTGCGCGCCGAGGACCGAGATGCTCTCCCCGCCGGTGGTGCGGTACCGGTACACGCCCTCGGCGGGAGCGACGAAGCCCGTCGGCGCGACCGGCGTCGCTCGCGGTCGGCGCCGGCGGACGCGACGGCCCGGCAGTCGACCGCGGCGTCGGCCGCCGAGGGCTCGAACGGCGCGGTGGGGGCCGTGACCTCGGCGCCGCCCGCCGGCGCCGAGGTCACGGGGGTCATCGGCTCCCGCGACGAGCGGAAGTCGACGAGCGCGTCGTCGAGGTCACCGCCGTGGTGGACGACGACGTTGTCCAGGAGGAAGACGTCGGCGCCCAGCACGGCGAGGTCGACGACGACCGCGATGGCGATCGCCGCCCGCACCTTCCTGCTGAAGGGTCGCCCGCCCCGCATCGTCCTGGGGCCGCCGTCAGGCCAGCGCTGGTGCGGCCGAGCCCCAGGCGGGCTCGAGCACGGTGCGGCGTTCCGGCCGGCGGGCGGCGCTCGGCGCGCCGCCGGACCCCTGACTCGACGAGCTCGGAGACGTCCGCGAGCTCGAGGGGGCCGAACACCAGCACCCGCACGTCGGTGAGCGCGACCGCCGACCGCGCTCGCCGTGGAGTGTGGCCGCGCCAGGCCCTCGGCGCCGAGCAGGTGCCCGGCGGAGACGGCCCGCTCCCGCCCGAGAGCGGGCTGCTCGGACACCACGCCGTCGAGGACGACGAGGGCCTGGCGCAGCGTCGCGCCCGCCCGTACCAGCACGGTGCCCGGCCGCCCGACGGAGCTCCGTGCCCAGGTGCGCGATCTGCTCGAGCTCATCGGGGGAGCACCCGGCGAAGGCGGGGACCGTGGCGAGCAGGTCCAGCTGCTCGCGCTCCGGTGCCGGCACCGGCGCCCGCCTCGTCAGGTTCCATCCCATGTGCCCGTTCCTCCATCCGCCCTGCGACCCCATCGTCCGGGAGGCCGGTTGCCGGAGCGCAACGGACCTGTTGCAAGCCGGCGTCCGAGGTGTCCGAGGTAGGGTGCAGCGGTCGGCGCACGGGAGGGCGGCCCATGCAACAGACGACAGAGAGCGCCGGGCGTGGGCGCACCGTGGTCGTCGTCGAGGACAACGTGCGGAGCCGGCGGCTCGTGCGCGACCTGCTGGAGCTCCACGGCTTCGACCACGATCGAGGCGGAGACGGCCGAGGAGGGCCTCGCAGGCCATCGGCGGCCACCCCGCCTGACCTGGTGCTCCTCGACATCCAGCTGCCCGGGATGGACGGCGTGGCGGCCCTCCGGGCCCTCCGGGCCGACCCGGTCACCGCCGGCATCCCGGCCGTCGCCGTGACCGCCTACGCGATGCGGGGCGACGAGGAGCGGCTCCTGGAGGCCGGCTTCGACGCCTACATCGCCAAGCCGATCGACACCCGGGCCTTCGTGCCCCGGCTGCTGGAGGTCCTCGACGCCCATGGCGGCTGAGCCGGCCCCGGCAACCTGGGCTCCGTAACCGATCTGTTACCGGCCGGTCGCACGATGCGTCCGTGGTCCTGGGCGTTGCCAACGGGGGGCGACGACCGCTGTTCTTCGCGCCCCCCCCTCATCTCAGGCAGGGCGCGTCGCTCGGCGAGGCCATCCACGAGGCCTTCGTCATCACGGGCTCGCCCGCGCAGCGGCACGTCGTCGGGCCGGCTCGGCGCGCTGGTCGGCTCGATCCTCGGCACGGGCATCGCCATCGGCATCGCCGCCGAACGGCGACGTGTCCGCCAGGGACATCGGGCGCCGTCTTCGCCGCGCTGGCCGGCATCGTCGCCGGGCAGGTGCTCCTGCGCCGCAGACGCGCTGCCGATGCTGGGTCCTCGACGTCATGCTCGTCGTCGCCGACGTCGTGCTCGCGGTCGGCGGCGTTCGGAGAGCCCGCCGCTCAACACGCTGCTGCCGGCGATCTACGTGTGCCTCGGCACCGGCGGTGTTCCTCATCCGGCCGCTGCGCAGCTCGCTGCTGCACCTCGTCGGCGACTGGCCGCGAGCTACGCCTACGTGCTCGCAGCCGGGCCCGACGCGCGGGCGCCGCTCACGCGCCTGGTCGCGGTCATGGCCGGCGGTGCTGATCTCCGGCCTGTTCCTCCGCTGGCTCGTCGGGCGCGTGACCGACGCTCGCCACCACCGAGCACGCGGCCCGCGCTCGAGGTCGAGCGCGACCACCGGCGAGCTCGAGGAGCAGAGCGAGGCGAAGACGGCGTTCCTCGCCCGCATGTCGCACGAGCTGCGCACGCCGCTCAACGTGGTCGTCGGGTTCGCCGACGTGCTCCGCGACGGGCTGGCCGGACCCCTCACCGATCGCCAGCAGGAGCTACGTCGACGACATCGCCGGCTCCGGCCGTGACCTCCTCCGCCTCGTCGACGAGCTGCTCGACGTGACCAAGGTCGAGGCGGGCGCGCTCGAGCTCGACCTCAGCCGGGTCGACATCGCCGAGGCGGTGATCGACGCCGAGGTCCTCGTCGAGGGCCGCGGCACGCGAGGCCGGCGTCACGATCCACGTCGACCCGCCCACAGGGCCCGGTGCTCGCCGACGCCGACGCGCTGCGCATCCGGCAGGTGGCGTGGAACCTGCTCGGCAACGCGGTGAAGTTCACGCCCCGCGGCGGCACCGTCGACGTGCAGGTCACCGCCGACGACGACCGCGATCCGCGTCAGCGTGCGCGACCCCGGCCCCGGCATCGACGCCCGCCGACCAGGAGCGGATCTTCGAGCAGTACGAGCAGGGCCGGGCCGCCTCCGGCGGGCAGCGGCATCGGGCTCGCGCTCTGCCGCCGGCTCATCGAGGCCCACGGCGGCCGGCTGCGAGCTCGACAGCACGCCCGGCGCCGGCAGCACGTTCACCTTCGAGCTCCCGCGGCGGCGCCTCGACGACCGCCGGCGACGTCGATCGTGCCGCCTCGAGGCACGAGCCCGTGGCCTGGACCGAGCTCGACCAGGCCATCCTCGTGCCCGGCTCGCTGGCCAACCGCATGGCCATGGCCCAGGTCGGGCGCTGGTTCGCGAACTCCGCCGCGATGCTGCTCCCGCTGCTCGCGCTGATCACGCCCGGACCGGTGGCGCTGCGGGCCTGCGGTGATCGTCGTGGGCATCGCCGTCGCTGGTCACCTCGCGTCCTGCTCGACCGCGGGCATGGGGGACCTGCCCGGTGCGCACCGTCGACTTCCTCGGCGCCTTCGGCACGATCGCGGTGAGCGTCGCCATGCTCGTCGGGCGAGCCGTTCGACGACCTCATCGCGCTCGCCTACGGCTGGGACGTGCTCGCCACGGCCGCGCTGCTCGGAACCGGCCGCGTCATCTCGCAGATCACGCACGGTGCTCGTCTGCCACGCCGTCGTGCTCGCCATCGCTCGAGCCACCCGACGCGCTCGACCGCTGGATCGCGCATCGCGATGCTCGTGGCCGTCAACGGCGTCGTGATCAGCTGGGTCGTCGGGCCGGCTCCGCGAGGTGATGTCCGAGGCGCTCGGCGCCCGCCTCGCGGCCGAGGCGGCGCGGTCCCAGGTGGAGGCGGTGAGCGCCCACAAGAGCGACTTCCTCGCCAACACCTCGCACGAGCTGTGCACCCCGCTCAACGCGATCATCGGCTTCACGCAGGTGCTCCAGGACCCGCGCACCGGGCCCGCTCGAACCCGAAGCAGGCCGAGTACCTCGAGGACATCCTCGAGTCGGGCCAGCAGCTGCTCGCGCTGATCACCGACCTGCTCGACCTCGCCAAGCTCGAGGCCGGCCGCCTGCCCCGGTCGCCGCAGCCGATCGAGCTGGCCACGCTCGATCCACACCGCGGTCGCGCGAGGTGACGCCCGCCGCCGCCCGCCGCGGCATCCGGCTCCAGGTCGAGGCGCCCGAGGAGCTGCCCGACCGTGGAGGCCGACCCCGCGCACCTGTACCACGCGCTCGCCAACCTGCTCGCCAACGGCATCAAGTTCACGAGCGACGGCGGCCGGGTCGAGGTGCTGGCCCGCGACATCGGCGGCCGCGTCCTCGTCAGCGTCCGCGACACGGGCATCGGCATCCTCCCCGAGCAGCGGGCCCACCTGTTCGAGGCGTTCCACCAGGGCTCCCGGCCGCTCCCCGCGCACGCCCGCGGCGGCACGGGCCTCGGCCTCACGCTCGCCAAGGGCCTCGTCGAGCTCGAGGGCGGCGAGATCACGCTCGAGAGCACGCCCGACGTCGGCAGCACGTTCACGATCGCGCTGCCGACCCCCGACCTGATCGCGCCGGCAGCGGCCACGGCGTCGTGAGCGACGCGCCCGTCGGCCGCCCCGACGCAGCCGCGGCCGGGGCCGACGAGGACCGCCCCGATCCACGTCCTCGTCGTCGACGACATCGCCGCCAACCTGCGGCTGCTCGACGCCGTGCTCACGCCGCGCGGCTTCCTGGTCGACACGGCCGCGTCCGGCGCCAGCCGCGCTCGAGCGTCATCGCCGCCCACGACATCGACGTCGTGCTGCTCGACGTGAACATGCCGGGCATGACCGGGTACGAGGTGTGCCGGCGCATCCGCGACGACGAGCGCACCCGCCTCCTGCCCGTCGTGATGGTCACCGCCGCGCCCGAGGAGGAGCGGGTGCTGGCCCTCGAGGCGGGCGCCGACGACTTCCTCCGCCAGCCGCTCGAGCAGGCCGAGCTCCTCGCCCGCGTCCGCTCGCTGGCCCGCCTGAAGCGCTACCACGACGCCGTCGACCGCCAGGCCCGTCGAGCTCACGGCGTGGAACCAGACGCTCGAGGAGCGGGTCCAGGACCAGATGGTCGAGCTCGAGCGCCTCCGCGTGCTCCGCCGCTTCCTGTCGCCGCAGCTGGCCGAGGCGATGTTCGAGTCGGGGGACCTCTCGCTGCTCGAGCCGCACCGCCGCGAGATCGCCGTCCTGGCCTGGGAGCTCCGCGGCCTCGCCACCGTGTCGGGCACCGCGGGCCCCGAGGAGGAGCTCGCCGTCCTCGAGTCCTTCCACGAGATGCTCGGCCAGCTCATCGGCGAGCACGGCGCCACCGTCGGCGCGTTCACCGGCGAGTCGGTCCTCGTGTTCTTCGGCGACCCGGCCGAGGACCCGGACCCCACGCGGCCGCGCCGTCGCGCTCGCGGTCGCGCTCGAGCGAGGCCGGCGAGGAGCTGCGCGGCCGGGCACGCGCGCCGCGGCTACCAGGTCACGACGGCCATCGGGGTCGACCTGGGCTACGCCACGCTCGGCCGGATCGGGCTTCGAGGGCCGGCTCGACTACGGCGCCGTCGGACCGGTGGTGTCGCCGGGCGTGGCAGCTGTGCGCGCTGGCCGGCGACGGCGAGGTGCTGCTGGGGCGCCGGGCCCACGACGCACGTCGCCGGCCGCGTCGCCGTCGGCACGCCCCGCGAGGTGCCGGCGACCGAGACGCGCGAGGCGCTTCAGCGCGCTGCCCCTCGTCGCGCTGTCCAACGGTCAGGAGGCACCCCCGCCCCCGCCGCCCCGCCTTGCCCGACGGCGAGGCGCCGCCGGACCGCCGCGCCCGCTCTCCCGAGCCTCGACCTCCGCGTGCTCGGCCCGCTCGAGGTGCTCCTCGACGGCTCGCCGGTGGCCGTCACCGCGTCCAAGGAGCGCACGCTGCTCGCCCTGCTCGTGGCCAACCACGGGCGCACCCTGCCGGTGGGCCAGCTCGCCGAGGACCTGTGGGAGGGCTCGCCGCCCGAGTCGGCCAGCGCCGCCCTCCGGGTCCACATCTCGCGGCTGCGGCGGACCCTCGCCGCGAGCGGCATCGAGGGCATCCTCGTCACCCGGCCCGCCGGGCTACCTCCTCGACGTGCCCCCCGAGGCCGTCGACATCACCCGCTTCGAGGCGCTCGTGGCCGCCGCCCGCGCCGCGATGGCCGACGGCCGCGCCAACGAGGCCGTCAGGCCGCGTTCCGGGAGGCCCTGGCCCTGTGGCGGGGCCCGGCCCTCGCCGAGGTGGCGTCCTCCACCTTCGCCACCGCCGAGGCCATCCGCCTCGAGCAGAGCCGCCTGACCACCCTCGAGGAGTGCCTCGCGGCCGAGCTGGCCTGCGGGCGCCACCGGGAGGTGATGGGCGAGCTGGAGGCGCCTCGTCCACGAGCACGCCCTCCGGGAGCGGTTCTGGGAGCTCCTGATGCTCGCCCTCTACCGCTCCGGCCGGCAGCCGGACGCCCTCCGGGCCTTCCAGGACCTCCGGACCCGCCTCGGCGAGGAGCTCGGCCTCGACCCCTCACCCGAGCTGATGGACCTCGAGCGGGCCGATCGTGGCCCACGATCCGGCCCTCCGCTGGGACGGCGCCGGCGACCCCGACCTAGCCGACGATCCCGCGATCCGCGTGGCAGGGCCGTACGCAATCATCTACCGGTGTCGCATCGGCTCTGGAGCACGGCGCCTACCCGCGGCTACGGTCGCCGCAAGCTGGCGGGTGTAGCTCAACGGCAGAGCCCCAGCCTTCCAAGCTGGTGGTGCGGGTTCGACTCCCGTCACCCGCTCCAACCGGCCACCGCCCCCCGGACGACAGAGGTAGGTCACCCTGAACGCCAGCCAGAAGCTCATCCTGGGTGCAGCCGCCGCGCTGTTCGCGGCGGGCACCGTGCTGGCCATCGCCCAGCCGGGCGACCTGGGCGACGACGACGTGACCGCCAGCCAGGCCACGTCGACGACCCTCGGCGAGTCACGACCACCACCGAGGTCGTCACCACGACGCTCGGGGCCACCACCACGCTCGGCGGCACCACCGGCGAGACGACGTTGACCACGACGACCGCCGCGCCCGGCACCACACCCACCACCGCGGCGCCGACGACCACAGCGGCACCGACGACCACAGCGGGCGTCACCACCACGACCGCGCCCAGCGGCCTCGGCGTCGGCGGCGCCGGCACGGTCAACCCCGACGGCACGATCTCCGACACCGGCGGTGAGTCGATGATCGGCCTCGGCCTCGGCCTCTTCGGCCTCGGCCTGGTGATCCGCCGCGCTGCGGTCGCCCGCGTCGCACCTGACCCACCGTCGCCAGCGCCCTCGGCAGGAGTCGAACCTGCGCACTGCGATTAGAAGTGTCGCTGCTCTATCCAGCTGAGCTACGAGGGCCGCGTCCGATGCTACGCCGGGGCCCGCGACGCCGTGGTAGTCGTTGCGGAGGCGACGAGCACCCTGGCCTATGCTGACCCGTCCCATGGTGGCCGTAGCTCAGGTGGTTAGAGCGTCAGGTTGTGGCCCTGAAGGTCGGGGGTTCGAGTCCCCTCGGTCACCCCACTACGCTGCAAAGCCCACAAGCCCCTCTAGCTCAATTGGTCAGAGCGTCGGACTCTTAATCCGCAGGTTCTGGGTTCGAGTCCCAGGGGGGGTACGGGAGCCACCGCTACGGCTGCAGGATGCGCAGGTAGTGGTCCGCGAGCAGCCGGTGCCCCTCGGCCGACAGGTGGATGTGCCCGAGCTCCGGCTCGTTCAGCCAGTACCGCTCGTCCCACTGCCCGTCGGCGGGCGCACGCAGCTCGGGGACGTCCTGCACGTCGATGAGGATGTCGATGCCCCAGCTGCGGTAGTTCCGACAGAGCAGGTCGTGGTACTCGCGGCGCTCGGCCTCCCTCGCGGGTTGAAGAGCTCGGCGGGGAGGGTGCTGGCCTGCACGATCACGTCGAAGCCGGCCGCGCGCCGTCCCTGGACGTAGTCGATCGTGCGCTGGGCCATCTCCTCGGCGGTCGCTTCCCGGAGGAAGTCGGTCGAGCCGCCCTCGTTGAACAGGATCGAGGGCGTGTCGGGGATGCGGGCGTAGGAGTCGGTCCAGTTCTGCGCGCCGGCCCACCCCGTCCGGTCGGACTGCGTGGTCCCCGGGACCGCGACGACGATGTACCCGCGCTGCGGGAGGTTGGGCGGGAGCAGGCGGGGCTGGTTGGGGTGGTTGGTGGCGACCAGGCGCCGGACCTGCGGGAACCGCTCCCGCATGAAGAGGTCGGGGTAGCGCGAGCCGCCGGCAGGGACCTGCGAGGTGTTCGACTGGCCGTCGAACACGAACGCGGTCGTCGCCCAGGGAACCACCGAGGTGGTCCGCGGGGGGCTCGAGCACCCGGAGATCTCGCGCAGCGGCGCGACCGTGGTCGTCGTCGGTCGTGTCGTGGTCGTGGTGGCCCGCGTGGTGGACGTGGTGGACGTGGCCGCCCTGGTTGTCGACGTGGTCGCTCGCGTCGTCGCGGTCGAGCTCGGGCCCGTGCCCGGACCCGGGCCCGAGCCGGGACCCGACGTGCCCGAGCCGCGCGGCGCGGTGCTGGATGTCGACGACCCCGGAGAGGCTCGGGTGGTCGCGGTCGTCCCCCCCGTGCCTCGCGTCGTCGTCGTGGTGTCCCCGCCGGCGACCAGGATCGGCGGAGGGAGCGGCTGGACCGTGGTGGTGGGCGCGTCGTCGAGGAGGTTCCGGATGGGGCGGGCCACGAACGGCACCGCCTCCTCGTCCTCGGCGGCGGCCAGCTCCTGGGCCAGGGACACGGCCTCGGTCATCGCGGCGACCAGCTCCGGGGTGACCCCGACCGGGAGCTGGTCGACCGTCGTGGTCGTCGATGGGTCGGGGGCCTCCATCAGCGCGGCCGTCACCGGGGCGAGCGTCGTCACGGACGCCGGCGGTGCGGTCGGCTCGTCGCCGTCGCCGGGGGCGGCGGCGATCGTCGAGGGCGGTGCGTCGGACGGCACGGTCGTGGCGCTGGCGTCGATGCGCTGTTCGTCGTCGGCCGACGCCGCCGGGAGCACCGCCAACAGGCCCGCGACGAGGGACACCACCAGCACGACGCGGCCCACGGCGGTGCGCCGCGCCCGTTCGGCCTCGCGGCCCGGCTGCGCCCCTGAGGCAGCCCGGTGCATCCGAGGAGACTAGGGGGTGGGCCGGGTCAGGCGAAGCGGCCCGCGAGCGACGGCGGGTTGCTCGACTGCACCACGCCGGGCGCGTCCTCCTCGGTGATGGCCGAGCGCGACCGACCTCGTCGGAGGCCTGGAACGGCACCACGTCGTTGGGCGAGCGGCCGAGCAGGCCGAGGGAGATGACGCCGCCGTCGGTCTCGCCCCACAGCTGGTAGGTGCGGTCGGTCGCGAGGTCGGGCAGGTCGTCGAACAGGAGGTAGCCCGTGCCGTCCGGGCAGCAGCACGGCCGACGCGGTGAGGTCCTCCGTCGAGACGACCGGAGCGTGGCCTCCTCGGCCGCGGGGTCGCGCAGCGCGACGTTGGCGGCCCGCAGCATGCCCTCGTCCTCGAGCGCCTCCTGGAGCGTCGCTGATGCGGTCCTCCTGGCGCAGCACCTGCCACCCCAGGAGGCCGATCACCACGGCGGCGGCCGCTGCCGCGAGAGGCGAATCGCCGGTCGGGCCGGCGCCGCG
This sequence comes from uncultured Microthrixaceae bacterium, assembly GCA_963806205.1. GTDB lineage: Bacteria > Actinomycetota > Acidimicrobiia > Acidimicrobiales > VFJN01 > VFJN01. The sequence goes on along the minus strand of CAWDXF010000002.1, from coordinate 1,492,214 downwards.
CGGCCAGCGGCACCACCGCACCCTGCCCGGCGGGCAGGTCGAGCCGCATCGGCGGCGCGGTCTCCTCCAGCGTGCCGGCGATGCGGTCCCACAGGCCGTCGGGCGCGTCGCCACCGCAGTTGCCGAGCAGCCCGGCGACCGCCTCGTGGTCGCGCAGCTCCGCGCGGCACCGCGGGCAGACCTCGAGGTGGGCCTCGACCTGCGCCCGCTCCGCAGGATCGACGGCGTGGAGCGCGTACGCGCCGAGGAGCTCCGCGACCTCGTCGTGCGTCGGATCGGTCACCGTTGCTCACCTCCCAGGCCGGCGCCGACCAGGTCGACCCGCAGGCGCCGCAGGCCCGCCCGGATGCGGCTCTTGATCGTGCCCTCCGGCTCGCCCAGCAGCGTCGCCGCCTCACGGTAGGTGTGGCCGCCGAAGTAGGCCAGGGCGATCGCCTCGCGCTCGCCCTCCGGCAGGGTGGCGAGGGCCTGCTGGACCCGCTCGGCCACGGCCAGGTCCACCACCTCGTGCTCGAGGTCGTACCCGGCCTCCGCGGTGCGGCGCAGGTCGCGCTCCTCGCGCAGGCGGCGCGACGACTCCGATCGCAGCAGGTCCACCGACCGACCGTGGCACTGCGCGAGCAGGTAGGAGCGCAGCGCACCGCGCTCGGGGTCGAACTTGTCCGGGCTGTTCCAGAGGCGGATGAAGACCTCCTGCACGATCTCCTCGGCCAGGGTCGCGTCCACGAGCAGACGACGGGCGAGCGCGAAGACCGCGCCGGCGTGGCGCCGGTAGGCCTCCGCCAGCGCCTCCTCGCGGTAGCGGCTGATCGCGACGACGAGCACGGCGTCGCTGCAGGTGGTCAGGTCCTCGGTGGGAGTCACGGCAGCGCGCTGTTCGGAGCCGACCCCGTCCCCGGATGACCAGCGGCCCCGGAGTCGAACCGGGCCACCACCTCCACGTGCGAGGTGTGGGGGAACAGATCGACGAGGGTGACCGTCGCGCAGCTCGTACCCCGCCTCGGCCAGCAGGCGGGTGTCGCGGCCCAGGGCCGCGGGATCGCAGCTGACGAGGACGAGCCGCGGCGGCGTGGGTGGCGGCCGCCCGGCGCACCCCGGCCGGCCCCAGGCCGGCTCCGCGGCGGATCGGCGACGACCGCTCGCTGCCCGGGTGGCACCCCAGTGCGCGACATCGGCCCGGACCAGCTTCACGTCGCGGTCGGCCAGGTTGACCCGGGCATCGGCGATCGACGACCTGCCCTGCTCGACCAGCGTGCGGGGGCCGTCCGCCTCCAGCGACCCGGCGAACAGCCCGACGCCGCCGTACAGGTCGACCAGACCGTCGGCCGTGGCCCCCTCGAGCGCGCCGGCCACCGCTTCCACGAGAGCCTCGGCGCCGTCCGGGCGCACCTGGAAGAACGAGCGCGCCGAGATCCGCCAGCGCCGCCCCGCGGCCTCCTCGTGGTACCAGGCCCGGTCGCCGCGGCGCAGCGCCGCGTCACCGATCACGCGGACGTCCGGGGGCACGGTCACGGCCGCCGGGTCCCCGGCCACCACGACCAGCCGCTCCCCCGTGCGGGCGCCACCGCGCAGCACGACCTCGCCGTCCGGGAAGCGGCCCGCCTCGACGAGCTCGCCCACCACCGGGTGTGCCACCAGGCACGGGTCGACCGCGAGCACGTCGTGGCGAGCCGCGCCGGCGGAAGCCGAAGCGCCCGTCGACGGCCACCCCGCGCAGCGTGGTGCGGTACTCGGTGGCAGGCAGGTCGGGCCCGAGGTCGATGCGCACCTCCACCTTCGCCTGGCGCCGGAGGGCGTCGGCCACGATGTCGGCCTTCAGCTGCCGCTGGGCCCGGGGGTCGACGTGCTGCCAGTCGCACCCGCCGCAGCCCGCGGCCACCGACGGGCAGGGCGCGGCCACCCGCGCCGCCGACGTGTCGAGCACCTCGAGCACGGCTCCCCGCGCGAAGTCCTTCCGGCGCTGGTGGATCTCGACGCGCACCCGCTCGCCCGGGAGCGCGCCGGCCACGAAGGTGACCCGACCCTCGTCGTCGCGCGCAAGGCCCTCGCCCCCGGCCACCACCGCCGTCACGTCGAGGACGGCCACCTCTCCCCCGGCGACGTCCACCCCTGCACCATAGGAGGTGCGCAGATGGGGGCGGGGCTGGACCATCGTGTGCCCAACAGGGCACTGTGCCGCTGGTCGCCGAGCCTGTCGGCTCGGCTCCTTACGAGGTGCCCGGATAGGTCACCGGGGTGTCGCAACGACCGCGCGAGGATGGATCGATGGGCGACCTCCCGGGGACCGACCGACCGATCGAGATCGCGCCGTCGGTGCTCCCGGCCGACTTCTCCCGCCTGGGCGAGGAGGTCGCGGCCCTCGAGGCGGCCGGCGTCGACCGCATCCAGTGGGACGTGATGGACGGGCGCTTCGTGCCCAACCTGACCTTCGGCCCCGACGTGATCGCCGCCTGCCGGCCCCACGCCCGCCTGCCGTTCGAGGCGCACCTCATGGTCGAGGCGCCCGACGAGCTCGCTGCCGCGGTACGTCGACGCCGGCTGCGAGATGCTGATCGTGCACGTCGAGGCGACGCGCCACCTGCACCGCACGCTCGGCCACATCCGCTCGCTCGGCGCCCGGCCGGCGGTCGCCCTCAACCCCGCCACCCCCGCGCTCGGCGGTCCGCGCACGTGCTCGATCTCGTCGACCTCGTGCTCGTCATGACCGTGAACCCCGGGTTCGGCGGCCAGGAGTACATCGCCACCATGGAGCCCAAGGTCGCCGAGGTGCGGCGCATGGTGCTCGAGGGCGGGCACGACGTCGACGTGGAGGTGGACGGCGGCATCGCGCCCGCCACCGTGGCAGGGGCGGCGGCGGCCGGGGCCAACGTGCTCGTCGCCGGCTCGGCGCTGTACCGCGACCCCGAGGGCCTGGCGCACGCCGTCACGGAGCTCCGCTCGCTCGCCGAGGCCGACGCGGGCCTAGCGCTGCGACCGTGACCCGCCGGCGCCGGGCCGCGTCGCTGCTCCTCGTGCTCGCGGTGGCCGGCGGCTCCGCCGTCGCGTGCAGCGACAGCGGCGGCAGCGACGAGGAGCTGTGCGCGCTGCTCGGTGACGGCACCGACTACGCCGACCTCTTCGACCAGGGCCTCGACCCCACCGACACCGAGCGCGCGCTCGCCCAGCTGCGGGCCGCCCGCCTCGACCTCGGCCGGCTCCGCGCCGCCGCGCCGTCAGAGGTGGACGACGACCTCGACGACGAGATCGCCTACGTCGACGCGGTCATCGAGGTCATCGAGGAGGAGGACCCGGACGACCCCGCCGCCGTGGTGCGCGCGGTGAACGCGCTCGAGGAGCAGCGGGCGGCAGCCGATGTCGCCGGTCTCGAGCTCCAGGCCTTCGCGAACCAGGCTTGCTACTGATGGGTCTGTAGACTTGCAAGTAGCGAGACTGCCATGTTCACGGCCGTGGAAGGCGATCTGCAGCGGGCGTTCGGGCGCAACGTGCGCCAGCTCCGCGAGGAGCGCGGGCAGTCGCAGGAGGCGCTCGCCGACGATCTCGCCGTCCACCGCACCTTCGTGGGTGGGGTCGAGCGCGGCGAGCGGAACCTCACCCTCCGCACGGTCGAACGGCTGAGCGCGCGCCTCGGCGCCGATCCGCTGGCGCTCCTGGGCGCCCCTTCTCCCTCCTCCGGGCTCCGCGCCGCGGCCAGCGGTCGCGATCCCGGGTCCCGTCGTGGCGCCCGGCGCCGCCGCCCTTCCAGCTGACGACGATCGGACCGACATGGCGGGATGGAACCCGTGGGCCGCGGCGCGGGCGCTGCCGCGGCTCGAGATCTGGTTCGCCGACGTCGCGGACGGCGCCACCTGGCACCGCGACGACGCCGGCGACCACATCACCCTCGACGCCTCGGCCTCCCGGCGCGACAGGCGGGCGCTGCTCGCCCACGAGCTCGTGCACGTGGAGCGGGGCGTGGGCTACCCGGACGCGACGCCGGCCACGATGCAGCGCGAAGAGGCGATCGTGCGGCGGGAGACCGCGATCCGCCTCGTGCCGCTGCCCGAGCTGGCCCGGCTCGTCGAGCGGCGGGGCGACGTCGAGCCCGTGACGGCGGATCTGGTGGCGGAGGAGTTCGACGTGCCCGAGCACGTGGCCCGGGAGGCGCTCCTCGCGCTGAAGGAGGCTCGGCTCCTATGACATCTCGCCGCGCTTGACGATCACGTGGTCGATGAGGCCGTAGGCCTTGGCCTGGTCCGCCGTGAACCAGCGGTCGCGCTCGGAGTCCAGCTGCACCTGCTCCACGGTCTGCCCGGTGTGGTGCGCGATGCGCTCGGCCATGAGGCGCTTGATGTAGATGAGCTGCTCGGCCTGGATGGCGATGTCGCTGGCCTGCCCGCGGATCCCGCCGGAGGGCTGGTGCATCATGATCCGGGCGTGGGGCAGCGCGTAGCGCTTCCCCTGCGCACCGGCGCAGAGCAGGAACTGGCCCATCGACGCGCCGAGGCCCATGCAGATCGTGGCCACGTCGGGCTGGACGAACTGCATCGTGTCGTAGATGGCCATGCCGGCCGTGACCGACCCGCCCGGGCTGTTGATGTACAGCCAGATGTCGCGGGCCTGGTCCTCGCCCTCGAGGAAGAGCATCTGGGCGCACGACGATGTTGGCGATGTCGTCGTTGACCTCGGTGCCCAGGATGATGATCCGGTCCTTCAGCAGCCGGTTGAAGATCTCCGACGTGGGGTTCATCGTCGCGAGGTCGGCGGAGGGCATGGGGGGCACGAAGGGGCTCGGGGTCACGGCGATGGAGGCTAGCGGGACCACTGCAGGACCCGGCGCGGGCCTAGCGTGTCGGCGCCGCCGGCGTAGTCCAACTGGCAGAGACCCGGGCCCTAGAAGTCCGCAAGTGTGGGTTCGAATCCCACCGCCGGCACTCAGGTGAGGTCGTCGAGCGTCACGGGACGGAACGGGGCGGCGAGCTGGGGCTGCAGGTCGCCGCTCGTCCATCGGGCTTCCAACGCGGGCCGTAGGCGGGCGGTCGTCGCCACCAGGTCGTCGTCGACGTAGACGATGGTCGCGGCGTGTCCGCCGGGGTTCCACGGTGGGAGGCCGAAGCGCTCGCCCTGGTCCGCACCGCGGCCCAGGGCCTCGGTGGCCCGGAAGGCGAGGCCGCCGGCCACGCCGGGGACGTCCAGGAGCGGCCGGGTCGCCGCGTCGAGGTCGCCGGTCCCGGACTCGACGAGGAGCACCACACCCGTGTGCGGGCGGAACGGCAGCGCGTCGGTGCTCACCAGAGCGCTGTGCGCGGCTTCGAGCGAGAGGGCGCCCAGCAGGTGCTGCACCGCTCGGTAGGGCATGCGCCCCTCCGCGCGCAGGCGACCCGCCAGCGCGCCGAACTCGTGCAGCGTCTCCCCCACCGAGTCGGTCATGAGGTAGCAGACCGCGTGGCGCACGGCGTCGAAGGCAGGCGTCGTGAGGAGACGAGCAGCGACGCAGGCATCGTCGGCTCGCCAGCGGGTGCCGAGCCGGACGCCCGGGAGCGAGTGCTGCTCGGGCAGGTGGTCGAGGAGGTGCCAGCGGAGGTACTCGGCCTCGGTCCCACCCTCGACCTCGCTCGTGAGCGAGAAGAAGCCCGCCCGGACGATGCTCATGGCGCCAGCGCCTCCAGCTGCTCGAGGTGGTGCTCGAGGGAGTGGTGGACGACGTGCAGGTCGACGACGGTCGCGCCCGCCTGAGCCCACTGCACGAGGAGCGCGTCGACGGCGTCCGGATCGGCCCCGGGGTCGACGACGGTGGCCGGCTGGCCCACCACCTCGAAGCCGGCGGGCACGTCCACATCCCCCAGCCAGGCCGCGATCTCGTCGACCCCGAGCCAGAACGGCGCCCACCCATCCGCGAGCTCGACGGCCCGACGCAGCGAACGGCGGCTGCGGCCCCCGATCCAGATCGGCGTCTGCGGGTTCACCGCGTGCGGCTCCACGATCAGGGGGCCGAAGTCGTAGTGCGGCCCGTGGTGCTCGACCTCCGGCCGGGCCCACACCGCCCGCAGCGCCCGCAGCGCGTCGTCGGCGCGGTCGCCCCGATCCGCGAAGGGAGCGCCGAGCAGCTCGAACTCGGCCGCCAACGTGCCCACGCCGACGCCGAGCACGAGCCGGCCACCGCTCACGCGATCGAGGGTGCCGTAGCGCTTCGCGATCTCGAGGGGGTGGTGGTAGCCGAGGACCAGCACGTAGGTGGCGAGCCGGATGCTCGCCGTGCGCGCCGCCAGGTACCCCAGGGTCGCCAGCGGGTCCCAGTACGTGGCTCCCCGCACCGCGGCGTCCGCGGGTGGCACCGCGACGTGCTCGCTGCAGGTGAGGTGGTCGAAGCCGAGCCGGTCGGCCGCCTCCGCGATGCGGACGATCTCGTCGATGCCGGCCGCGGCCTCCCACCCGGCATGGCTGCCCGGCACCTGCGTCGCCACGGGCGTGATGACCCCGAGGCGGACCCCCTGACGCACGAGCGCTCCCCCCGACTGCACCGCCATGGTCTAGCGGGCAACCCGCGCCACGGCGTGGGCCTAGGGTGCGCGCCATGCGGGTCCACGACCTCCCCACGCCGGCCCTGCTGGTCGACATCCACGCGTTCGACCGCAACGTGGCCACGATGGGCAAGGCGTGGCCGGGACGGAAGCTGCGGCCCCACGTGAAGGCGTTCAAGTCGACGGCGCTGGCCCGGCGGCTGGTCGACGCCGGGCACCCGACCTTCTGCTGCGCCACGGTCCGGGAGATGGTCGGCATGGCCCAGGCCGGGCTCGGCGAGGACCTGCTCCTCGCCAACGAGAGCCTCGACCTCCGACGACTCACCCCGATCGTCGAGGCGGGCACCGCGCGGATCACCGTGGCCGTCGACTCCGACGAGACCGTCGACGCCGCGGCCGCCGCCGGCGTCCGCGAGGTCCTGGTCGACGTCGACGTGGGGCTCCCCCGCTGCGGATGCGACCCCGCCGACGCCGGGCGCCTGGCCGACCGCGCCCGCGCCGCGGGCACGGAGGTCCGCGGGGTGATGGGCTACGAGGGACACCTCATGCGCGAGCCGGGCGACACCAAGCCCGACCTCGTCGAGCGGTCGATGGCGCTCCTCCTGGAGGCGCACGCCGCAGTCGGCGGCGACGTGGTGTCCGGCGGGGGCACGGGCACGTGGGACGTGAACCGCTGGGTCACCGAGCTGCAGGCGGGGTCCTACTGCATGATGGACACCGAGTACGTGCCCCACGCCGCCGGCTTCGACAACGCGCTGTTCCTGTGGACCACCGTGATCTCGCGGTCACCGAAGGGTTGGGGTGTGCTCGACGCCGGTCTCAAGGCGCTCGGCATGGACCACGGCGACCCGAAGGTGCTCGACGTGGGCGACTGCTGGTTCGTGTCCGACGAGCACATCACCTTCGGCGTGGCCGACGGCGCATCGGTGGCCGTCGGCGACCGCGTGCGCGTGATCCCCGCCCACATCGACCCCACGGTGTCGCAGCACGAGCGGCTGCACGTGGTCGACGGCGAGGACGTGGTCGACGTGTGGGACGTCGACCTCCGCGGCTGGTAGCTAGAGCAGCTCGGCCAGCGCCCGGAACGCGCGGGCGCGGTGGCTGATCGCGTGCTTCTCCACCGGCGCCATCTCGGCGAACGTCCGGCCGTCGCCCTCGGTGGGCACCACGATCGGGTCGTACCCGAACCCGCCGGTGCCCCGGGGCGCGTCGGCGATCACACCCTCGACGACACCCCGCACCACGACCTCGCGCCCGTCGGGCCACACCGCCGCGGCCGCGCACACGTAGCGGCACCCGCGCCCGGCCTCGGCCACGCCCGCGAGCTCGCGCAGCACCCGCGGTATCCAGTCGTCCTCCGCCGTCCAGCGGGCGGAGTGGATGCCCGGTGCGCCACCGAGGTCGTCGACCTCGATGCCCGAGTCGTCCGCCACGGCCGTCTCGCCGGTGGCGGCGGCCAGGGCGCGGGCCTTGAGGAGCGCGTTCTCCTCGAAGGTCGCCCCCGTCTCCTCCACGCCGGGATCGCGGGCGACGACCTCGACGTCAGGACCGAGGACGGCCGCTACCTCCGCGACCTTGTGGGCGTTGCCGGTGGCCAGCAGCAGGCGGGTCACCGGGGCGAAGGGGGCACCGCCACCAGCTCCTGCTGGAGGGCGATGAGCTGCTCGATCCCGCCCTCGGCGAGCCCCAGCATCACGTCGAGCTCGTCCCTGCTGTAGGGCGCGCCCTCGGCGGTGCCCTGCACCTCGACGAACCCGCCGAGCGAGGTCATCACCACGTTCATGTCGACCTCGGCGCCCGCGTCCTCCACGTAGGGCAGGTCGAGCACCGGCACGCCGCCGACCATGCCCACCGAGATCGCCGCGCAGAAGGCGGTGATCGGATGCGTGGTGATCACCCCGGACTGCACGAGACGTGTCAGCGAGTCGTGGAGCGCGAGGAAGCCGCCGCAGATCGACGCGGTGCGGGTGCCGCCGTCGGCCTGGAGCACGTCGCAGTCGACGATGACCTGGCGCTCGCCGAGGGCGCGCATGTCGCACACCGCGCGCAGGGCGCGGCCGATGAGGCGCTGGATCTCCTGGGTGCGTCCCGAGGGCCGCCCCTCCTTCACCTCGCGGCGGATCCGCTCGGGCGACGAGCCCGGCAGCATCGAGTACTCGGCCGTGACCCAGCCCTTGCCGGTGCCCCGCATCCACCGCGGCACGTCCTCGTCGACCGACGCCGTGCACAGCACCTGCGTGCGCCCGAACGTCACGAGGCAGGACCCCGCCGCCATCGTGGTGAAGTCGCGCTCGAAGGTGATCGGGCGCAGCTCGTCGGGGAGCCGGCCGTCGGCGCGGGTGGCGGTCATGGCCGCATCCTCGCGCAGTGGCGTCACGGCCAGGAGATCGGTGCGACCTCGTCGAGCTCCGGACCGAGCAGCCGGCGGCCGAGGTCGCGGAACCACGCCACGTCGCCCGAGGAGAGCCACCGTGCGGAGCCGGGGCCCTGGTCCTCCGCCCGGGCGAGGTCGGTCCCCGCGAGGAGGCGACGGACCTCGAACGCCGTCTCGTCGGCCGAGGACACCAGCACCACGTCACGACCCATCACGTCGCTGAGCGTGCGGGCCAGGAACGGGTAGTGCGTGCACCCCAGCAGCAGTGCGTCGACCTTCGCCTCGCGCAGGGGGGCGAGGAGCCGCTCGGCGAGGATCGTGACCTGCTCGCTGCGGGTCTCCCCGCGCTCGACGAACTCCACGAACCCGGGGCACGCCGCGCAGGTGAGCTCGAGCTGGGGGGCGAGCTCGGCCACCGTGCGCTGGTAGGCACCCGAGGACACGGTGCCCACCGTGCCGATCACCCCGACCCGGCCGCTGCGGGTGGCCTGGGCCAGCTGCGCACGCCGGGTTCGATCACCCCCACCACGGGCACGTCCACCGCGGCCTGCAGCTCCGCCAGCCCCGCCGCCGCGGCCGTGTTGCACGCGACCACGACGAGCTTCACGCCCTCCTCGTCCACGAGGTGCCGGGTGATCTGCAGCGCGTAGCGCGCGCACCTCGTCGAGCGGCCGCGGTCCGTACGGGTACCGGCCGGTGTCGCCGAGGTAGACGAGGTGCTCCGCGGGCAGCAGGTCCAGAAGAGCCCGGGCCACCGTGAGCCCGCCGAAGCCGCTGTCGAACATGCCGATCGGACGAGGGTCCACGGGCCGAGGGTACGACCTGGGCCGTGCCCGTACGATCACCGGCATGGCCGACCTGACCCTCTGGCACAACCCCCGCTGCTCCAAGAGCCGGGCCGCGAAGCAGCTCCTCGACGAGCGCGGTGTCCCCTACGAGGTCCGCGAGTACCTCGGCGACGCGCCCACCGCGACCGAGCTCGACGCGGTGCTCACCGCCCTCGGCAAGGAGCCGTGGGACATCGCCCGCACCGGCGAGGACGTGGCCAAGGAGCTCGGGCTCAAGACGATGGCCAAGGACCGCGCCGCGTGGATCGAGGTGATGGTGGCCAACCCGATCCTCATCGAGCGACCGATCCTGGTGAGCGCCGACGGCCGGGCCCGGCTCGGTCGCCCCCCGGAGGCGATCGAGGCGATCCTCTAGAAGTAGATGGTGGCCTTGGCGCGGGCCTCGACGACGTCGATGTCGTCGGTCCACACGCCGGCCGACAGGTACTTCCAGCCGCCGTCGCAGACGATCGTGACGATCGTGCCCTCGTCGATCAGCCCGGCCGCCTTCACCGCGCCGGCGAGGATCGCGCCCGAGGAGATCCCGGCGAACACGCCGACCTCGGTGAGCCGGCGCGTCCACTCGATCGACTCGCGGGGCCGCACGATGAGCCGGCGGTCGAGCAGCTCGTTGCCGTCGTTGTCGAGGTACACCGGCGGGATGAAGCCCTCGTCGATGTTCTTCAGGCCGTCGACCATCTCCCCCGCCGGCGGCTCGATGGCCCACACCTGGATCGTCGGGGTTCTGCTCCTTGAGGAACCGGCCCGACGCCCATCAGCGTGCCGGCGGTGCCGAGGCCGGCGATGAAGTGGGTGATCTCGGGGACGTCGCGCCAGATCTCCGGCCCCGTGCCCTCGTAGTGGGCCTTGGGGTTGGCCGGGTTGCCGTACTGGAACGGGAACCACCACTCGGGGTGCTCGGCCGCCATCGACCTGGGCCCGGCGCATCGCGCCGTTCGAGCCCTCGGCGCCCGGGCTGTCGATGATCTCCGCGCCCCAGGTCTCGAGGAGCTGCCGGCGCTCGACCGACACGTTGTCGGGCAGCACGACCTTGAGCGTGTAGCCACGGATCTTGGCAGATCATCGCGAGCGCGATGCCGGTGTTGCCCGACGACGACTCGAGGATCACCTGGCCCGAGCCGGGCGTGAGGATCCCGTCCTTCTCGGCGTCGACGATCATCTGCTTGCGCGGCGCGGTCCTTCACCGACCCGCCCGGGTTCTGCCCCTCGAGCTTGGCCGAGGATGCGGACCTTCGGGTTCGGGCTCAGCGCCGAGATGTCGACGATCGGCGTGTCGCCGATGAGGTCGAGCACGGATTCGTAGACGGCCACGCAGCGCTCCAGCAAAAGTCGACTAGATCGGTAGGGATTCTAGCCGTCACCCGTCGGACAGCGACACCTGCTCCTCGGTGCTCGCCTCGTCCACGATCCGGTAGGAGCGCAGCACCGGCGCCTCCTGCCGCAGGGACACGATCACGTAGTGCCAGCCCGGGTCGGGCGCCTGGGCCAGGTCGGTGGGCGACGGGTAGGCGTCGGTGTGGGTGTGCGAGTGCATCACCCCCATGATCTCGAGCCCCTTGGCCTCCGCGTCGCGGTCCGCCCGCAGGTGGTCCTTCGGGTCGATCGTGTACACCCGGCTCGACTCGGCCGCGTTGCGGCACGGGTAGAACGCCGTGACCCGGTCCGTGCCGGGCGGACCGGCGAGCAGGCCGCACGCCTCGTCGGGCAGGCCGTCGTAGGCGTGGCCGACCATCGCCTGCCACGCGGCACGGGTGAGCTCCAGCACGGCGAGCGAGGGTAGCGACGGGTAGGTTCGATCCACCATGCGACCGCCCGGCACCAAGGTCGTGGCGACCAACCGACAGGCTCGCCGCAACTACTCGATCCTCGACACGATCGAGGCCGGCCTGGTGCTCCGCGGCAGCGAGGTGAAGTCGCTGCGCGACGCCAAGGTGCAGATCACCGATGCCTTCGCCCGCATCGACGGCGGCGAGATCTGGCTCCACGCCCTCCACATCGCGCCCTACGGGTTCAGCCAGGACCACTCCGGCCACGACCCCGACCGCAAGCGCAAGCTCCTGCTCCACGCGAGCGAGATCGAGCGGCTCAAGGCCCGGGTCGACCCCGAGCACCTGTCGCTCATCCCGCTGTCGGTCTACTTCAAGGACGGCCGGGCCAAGGTCGAGCTCGCCCTCGCCAAGGGCCGCCAGCACCTACGACAAGCGCCAGGCCATCGCCGAGCGCGACGCCGCCATGGACGTCCGCCGCGCCATGGCCCGGGGGGACCGGGATGATTGAGCCGGTACAGTTGCAGGGCTCCTTGAGAACACCCTGATCTAGGGGCTGATCGGTTTCGACGTTGGGACTGCTCGGCGATCCGTGCGACCGGAGTTGCTCAGACTCCTTAAACGGGGCACCAAAACAACTGCCAACGAGCAGTACGCCCTCGCCGCCTAGTCCCTAGGCGACCGAGTGCACCAGTGACCGGTGACGGCACACGGGGCCTGGCCGCTGCAGCCCGGCAACAGAAGCAGTGGCGGACCGTAGGGAGAGACCACTGACGGCGGGAAAGACCGCTGGCATCGAGGAAAGACTCGGCAGCGAGCACCTTGCGTGCTCTCCTGACCCGGCGGGGCGCCAGCTGTAGCGGCGTGATCTCGGGAATGGTCGTAGCGCGGGCGTCGACCGCCTGGCGGACGAGGGTTCGATTCCCTCCAGCTCCACCCTTGTCTCAGCGGTCGCGGCGCGCGGCGTTGTAGAGGCGGCGGGGGCCGTCGAGGAAGCGGCTCAGCGCCGTGACCAGCACGCCGGGCTGACGGGGATGGCCGTCGACGACCGCACGCAGCACGTAGGCGATCTGCTCCAACGACGGCGGTCCCACCGCGAGGTTGTCGCGCAGGACCGTGAGCGGCGCGGCGCCGCGGCGCACGCGGTGGTCGGCGACGAGGGTCCCGGTCCGGCCCACCCCGGCGGAGCAGTGGACGAAGACGACTCCGTCGCTGGTCGCCAGGGTCTCGAGGAAGCGCGCGACGGTGTCGGGCGCCGGCGCTTGCCCGTCGGTGACCGGCAGGTGGACGTGGCGCATCCCGTGCCGCGCGCCGGACGGCAGCCGGGGCTCGGGCCGGAGGTCGACGATGGTGGAGACGCCCGCCTCGGCGAGGGCGGCGTAGCCCTCCTCCGATGGCGCCGCCCCGCGCCACAGCCGGTCGTCGACCTCGCGCAGGTGCCCGATGCCGCGCAGGCCCGGACGCCGCTGGTCCGAGGAACGGCGCGCGACCCAGACGAGGGCCAGGATCGTCGCGTTGCCGAGCAACAGGAGCAGACCCGCACCGAGCACGACCCGGGCGAGCCCCCGCCTCACAGGCGTCGGGGGTGCTCGGGAGGGACGTTGAAGCCCTTGCCGGGGCGCCAGCCGGACTCGGTGATCACCTCGTACACGTGGAGCATGTTGAGGTGGTCCTCGCTCTTCGAGAACCGCCCGTCCCCGGCGTAGGTGAGCAGGGACACGCCGCTGTTGTCGTAGGGGGTGCCGTCGGCCCGCTCCCCCGGGAGGCGCTGGGTCCACTTCACGACCACGTGGTCGCCGTCGATGGCGATCCACTCGATCGGGAACAGCCAGTCCTCGAGCCCGGCCATCGACTCGCACATGAACGCCTTGATCGCGTCGATCCCGTCGATGCGGCCCCACGCCGGATCGATGTAGGTGGCGTCGTCGGTGAACAGCGCGGCCATGTCCTCCCAGCCGCCCTCGCCGCGGTCCATGCGCTCGCGGACCTCGACGTAGTGGGCCACGGCGGCCTCGACCTCGGCGCGGGGATGGGACATGGCGTGGCTCCTCCGGTCAGAAGCGGGGGTGGGTGAGGTAGGCGCGGTGCAGGTGCCCGCCCATCGTCTTGTCACGGGTCCAGCGGTAGTTGAGCGCGCGGTTGACGTGGTCGCGCTTCGTGATCTTCCGCAACGTGTGCAGCTGGTAGTGCGTGCCCGGCCGCAGCAGGAAGTACGGCGACATGCGCTCGATGGCGAAGCCGGACACCTTGAGCAGCTGCTGGAGGCCGCGGTCGCTGGCGAGCCACCACTGGAAGTCGCTGGTCTCACCCCGCAGCTCGAACAGCGGGCGGCCGCGGCCGAGCACGTTGACGGGCGGGTGGAGGTACTCGATCGAGAGGAACCGGCCTCCCGGCGCCACCATGCGCCGTACCGCATCCAGCGCGCGCACGGGATCGCGCAGGTGCACGAGCAGGCTGCCCACGATCACGACGTCGAACGTGCCGAGGTCCGCCGGGTCGAGGTCGTAGATGCTGCAGCCGCGCCACTCGATCTCGGACTCGAGGAGGCGGTGCAGGAGCTGGAAGCCCGCGGGCCGGGGCTGCTCGCCGCTGAGCGTCGGGTCGAAGGTGCTGTCGGCCCGCACCTCCGGCGGCCAGTCGATGTCGGACAGGTCCGCGAGGTCGACGGCCACGACCTCCGCCGCGCCGCGGCGCTCGAGCTCGAACGCGTAGAAGCCGTCCCACGTGCCGACGTCCAGGCAGCGCTTCCCGCGCACGTCGGGCAGCGGCAGGAGCGGGAGCGCGTGGCGCAGGTCCCACCAGCCGCGGGTGACGGCGCCCGGCACCACGTCGACGGTGTGGTACCAGAGCAGCTCGTCGAGCTGCGCCTGGACGTCCTTGGCGTCGAGGTTCGCGGCGGTCACGGGGGCCAACAGTGGCACACGCCGCGGGGCGTGCCATGCTGCCCGGCCGTGACCGACGTCCCGCCTGCGATCCCCGCGGCCACGGTCGTGCTCGTGCGCGACGGCGCCGCCGGCCTCGAGGTCCTGATGCTGCGAAAGACCTCGAAGATCGCCTTCGGCGGGATGTGGGTGTTCCCCGGCGGACGGGTGGACGACGGGGACCGACGGCCCGACGACGACGGCGACGAGCCCGCCGCCCGCCGTGCCGCGATACCGGGAGGCGGCCGAGGAGTGCGGGCTCGCCGTGGACGCCGACGGGGTCGTGGCCTTCGCCCGCTGGACGCCCCCGCCGGTGGCCCCGAAGCGGTTCGCGACCTGGTTCTTCCTGGCCCGGGTGCCCGCGGGCGAGGTGGTCGTCGACGGCGGGGAGATCACCGACCACGTGTGGCTGGCCCCGGCGGAGGTCCTCTCGAAGCGCGACCTCGGCGAGGTCGATCTCGCCCCGCCCACGTGGATGACCCTCAACACGCTGTCGGCCGCGAGCGACGTCGACGAGGCCCTCGCCCAGGCGGCGGCCCGTCCGCTGGTCCACTACCAGACCCGCTGGTGCACCATCGACGGCGGCGCCGTGGCCATGTGGGACGGCGACGCGGGGTACGAGCTCAGCCAAGCCGACGTCGACGGGCCGCGTCACCGCCTGTGGATGCTCGACACCGGATGGCGGTTCGAGCAGGCCTGATCCACGGCACGCCCGGTGGTGCTTCCGGGATTGCCGCGATCTGCGAGGGACGCGGTCGTACATTTGTTGTCCGATGTCGACAGTGGCCGTGTTGGGCATTCTCTGGGCACTGTTCGGCGTGCCGCTGGCCGTGCGCGTCGTGCAGGAGCGGCGCTCCGCGCCCATGGCCGAGTTCCAGCGGGCCATGGGGGCGCTCCAGGGTCCCCTGCCCACCCCGTCGGGTCCGCCCACCACGCCGGTGGACACAGCCGCCCGTCGCCGGCTCGTGTCGACGCTCACCTACGCGCCCGGCCTGGCCCTCCTCCTGGTCGGCGTGCTCATGGGCGACACGAGTGTGCTCGCGGTCGCACTGGCCCTCGTCAACCTCGGCACGGCACATCGCCTGCTCGGCCTCACCGTCGACCGCGGCCACCCCCGCCCCGTCGGCCTCGAGGTGCTCGCGCACCGCACGAACGGCCTATCGACCAACGGCAGCCATGCGCCGAACCCAATCGTCGATGAGCCGACGGGCGATGCTCAGACCTGGGGGGATGGCTGGAAGATCATCGGCCCGGAACCACGCCGCATGGACGATCTCGTGCTCGTCGATGCGGATCTCTCCTGAGCCCCATGTCGCCTCGAAGCCCAGCATGAGCGAGTGCGGGAACGGCCACGGCTGGCTCGCGACGTAGCGCACGTCCGCCAGCTCCACACCGACCTCCTCCTGCACCTCGCGCCGCACCGCCTCCTCGAGGGTCTCGCCGGGCTCGACGAACCCCGCGATGCAGCTGTACATCGGGATGGGGAACGAACGGCCGTGCGCGAGGAGCGCCTCGCCGTCGCGCTCCACCAGCGTGATCACCGCGGGCGCGAGCCGCGGGAACGCGAGCAGCCCACAACCGGGGCACCTGCGGGCCCGCTCCCCCGGCGCCGGCTCGGTCGGTGTGCCGCAGCGGCCGCAGAACCGCGTCGTGCGGTCCCACTCCACGAGCTGCACCGCCCGCCCAGCCAGGGTCCAGCGCACGTCGTCGACCCTGCCGTAGAGCGCCATGAGCGGCAGCAGGCCGCCGGCGAGGTCGGGCACGCCGTCGCCGTCGAGGTCGATCGCCCAGCAGGCGGCGCCGTCGAGGATGCCGAGGACGTGGCGCGTCGCGTCGGGCGCGACATCCTCTGGGTGCTCGTCCAGCACGAGCACCTGACCGTCGCGCACCACCACGGTCACCGCGCCGCTCCAGTCGTCGGGCAGCTCGAGCACCGGCACGAAGCGGGCCATGCGCTGGACCCTAGCGATAGGGTCCGCCGTCGGGGCGAGCACCGTCCCCACCGGCGACCAGGGGGATCACCATGCCGACCGCACCGGCCACGGACGACACGCGCGACCGCGCCCGCCTGCTCGCCCGCGTCATCGAGCCCGTCGTGGGTCAGGTGTACTTCGCGCCCGAGTGCCACCAGCGCTACGCCGCGCTCGGCTTCAACCCCAGCCCCGGCGGCATCCCCGGTGGCATCGCCTTCCCCGACGGTGCGGCCTACTTCACCAGCCGCGGCTCCTGCCTCGGCCAGGCTCCCGGCGAGCTGGTGGCCGCGGCGTTCGGCGTGTTCAAGCACGAGGCCGTCGTCCCCGCCGTCACCCACGGGTGGACCCTCACCGACGCCGCCACCATCGCCGACGAGCGCCTCCAGGGCGGCGTCGAGCAGCTCACCCGCATCCTGGGGCCCAAGCCCGACGGGATCGACCGCGCCGTCGAGCTCCTGGCCCGGGCCACCGCGCCGCTCGAGCCGTGGGGCCGCGCCCTCTTCTCCGGCACGCTGTCCCAGTCGCTCCCGGGCGAGCCCCTCGGGGACCTGTTCCGCCTCGGCGACCGCCTCCGCGAGTTCCGCGGTGACAGCCACATCGCCGCCTGGGTCGGCGAGGGCTTCGACGCCTGCGAGATCGGCCTCCTGACCGAGCTCTACTGGGGCATGCCATCGTGGACCTACGTGCGCACGCGGGCCTGGAGCGACGAGGACCTCGATGCCGCGGAGGCCCGCCTCGAGGCGACCGGCCTCATGGCCGACCACGCGCTCACCGACCAGGGCCGGGAGCGGCGCGAGGAGCTCGAGCTCGCCACCGACGCCCAGATGCAGTCCGCCCTCGACGCCCTCGGCGACGACCTGCAGGAGCTGGCCGACCTCCTCACCGAGTGGGACGAGCAGATCATGGCCGCCGGCGGATATCCACAGAGCCCCCTCGCCATCACGCCCAGGGACGGAGGGACCACATGACGATCGACGACCCGGAGCTCGCGGCGCTGCGGGACGAGATGCTGGCCTCGTGCGAGGGGTTCAACGCCAAGGACGTCGGCGCGTGGATGGATCCGTTCCACGAGGACGCCGTCACCTACAACGCCGGCTTCACGCCGCTGGCCATGATCCGCCCGGTGGCCCCTGCGCTGATCCAGACGATGAAGAGCTTTGACGTCGACAACGTCGACGGCCGCATGGTCGGCGACACCGCCATCCTGTTCGGGGACTACCGCTTCGAGATGGAGGACGGGAGCGTCACCGTCGGCGCCTTCACCTTCACCCACGTGCGCGTCGACGGCGACTGGAAGACGCTCCTCACCCACTACACGCCGACTCCGTGACCGTCGGCGACCTCGCGACCACCACCGGCGACGCCATCTACTTCCTCGTCGGACCACCCGGCGCCACCGAGGGCGTCTGGTACCTGGCCCCCGACGACGGCGGCTAGCTGGAGCGGAGCAGGGGCTCCACGAGGAGGCGGCCGTCGGGGCTGAGCGGGACGTCGATCGACTGGGTGACCGCGTCGACGGGCAGGGGGCCGTACAGGTGCGGGAAGGACTGCTGCGCGCCCTCGACGTTCTCCACCCGCACCTCGACCCGCACGCGGGACAGGTCGATCGCCAGCAACACCACGTCGTCGCGGCCGCGGTACACGAGGTCGGCGATGCCCTGCACCTGGTCGGCGAACGAGCAGTGGATGAAGCCCTCGTCCTCCAGCGACCGGCCGAGGGTCGACTGCAGGTAGGCGCCGCCCGCGAGGGCGTCGTCCCAGTCCTCGCGCAGTGCGAGGTGGAACACCCGCTCCGCGCTCACGGCTCGAGGGGCGTGAAGTCGGGCTCGTCCCAGAACGGCCAGGGAGACGGGATGTCGGCAGGCACCTGGTCGGTGAACGCGGGCGCGCGCTTCTCGAGGAACGACATCACGCCTTCGCGGGCGTCGGCGGAGCGGCCCAGCTTGGCGATGCCGTTGGAGTCGACGCGGTGCGCGGCCATGGGGTGGTCCTCGCCGAGCATGCGCCAGAGCATCTGGCGGGTCATCGCGATCGACACCGCCGAGGTGTTGGCGGCGATCTCCTGTGCGAGCTCGTAGGCCGCGGGCAGCAGGTCATCCGGTGCGTGGACGGATCGCACCAGCCCGCGCTCGAGCGCCTCGTCGGCCCCGAAGACGCGTCCGGTGAGGGTCCACTCCAGGGCGGTGTTGATGCCGACGACCCGCGGCAGGAACCACGACGAGCACGCCTCGGGCACGATGCCCCGGCGAGCGAACACGAAGCCGAACTTGGCCGTCTCCGACGCGAGGCGCACGTCCATCGGGAGGGTCATCGTCGCCCCGACGCCCACCGCGGGGCCGTTGATGGCCGCGATCACGGGCTTCGTGCACTGGTAGAGCCGGAGGGCCACGAGGCCGCCCTCGTCACGATGGGCCTGCGGGCCGTCGCCACCGGTGGCCGGGCTGCCGGCGCTCACGTCGAAGGTGTCCGCGCCGAAGCCCAGGTCGGCACCCGCGCAGAACCCTCGCCCGCGACCGGTCACCACGACCACCCGGACCTCCGGGTCCTCGTCCACCCTGTCGAGCGCGTCGACCAGCTCGCGCTGCATCGGGACGGTGAAGGCGTTGAGCCGGTCGGGCCGGTCCAGCGTGATGGTGAGGATGTGGCCGTCGAGCTCGACGGCGATGTCAGACATCGAGGAAGCGGGACACGGCCACGGCCGAGCCGATGGCGCCGATGAGCGCGGCCACGGCCACCACCAGGACGTTCGTGAACAGCAGGTTCCCGTCCGTGACGGTGAAGCCCTGGAAGATCGGGAGGATCTTGTCCTCCGACAGCTCGTCGATGAACGGCCGGATCAGGAACGTCATGAACCCGACCGCGACGACGGCGCCCAGCATGGTCTGGATGATGCCCTCGACGATGAACGGCACGCGGATGAACCAGTTCGTGGCGCCGACGAGCTTCATCACCTCGATCTCGCGACGTCGGGCGAACATGGCCACGCGGATCGTGTTGAGGATCAGCATGAGCGCGGCGACGAGGAGGAGCACGGCGGCGGCGAGGAACCGCACCCCGATCTTGTTGAACGTCTCCTGGATCCGCTGCACCACCTCGAACGCGAACACCACCTCGTAGACGCCCGGTTTGCCGCTGAACTGGTCACCGAGGGCCTGGACCACCTGCGGGTCCTGGTTGCGGGGCGCGACGCGGAATGACGGCGGCAGGATCTCCGGTTCCACGGTGTCGATGAGCTGGGGCGAGTCCTGGAAGAGGCGCTTGAACTCCTCGTAGGTGGCGTCCTGGTCCACGAAGGTGACGGACTTGACCTCGGGGTTGGTCTCGAGGTCGCGCTGCAGCGACCCCTGCTGCTCCGGGGTGACCGTGGGGTTCAGGTAGACGATGAACTCGATGCCGCCCTTGAACCGGTCGTTGGCGTTCTCGACGCCCTGCTGGAGGAGCAGCGCGGAGCCGAACAGGGTGAGCGACACGACGACGGTCAGGACCGACGCGAGGGTCAGCGTGACGTTGCGGACGAGGTTGGTCCCCGTCTCGCGGATGACGTAGTCGAGCTTGAGCGCCACGGGCCGCTACTCGTACACGCCGCGGCTCTGGTCCCGGATGATCGAACCCCGGTCGAGCTCGATGACTCGCCGCCGCATCGTGTCGACGATCGACCGGTCGTGCGTCGCCATCAGGACGGTGGTGCCGGTCCGGTTGATGCGGTCGAGGAGCCGCATGATGCCCACGGACGTGGCCGGGTCCAGGTTCCCGGTCGGCTCGTCGGCCAGCAGGATCAGCGGCCGGTTCACGAAGGCCCGGGCGATCGACACGCGCTGCTGCTCGCCGCCGGAGAGCTCGTTCGGGAAGTTGCTCACCTTCTTGGCCAGGCCGACCAGCTCGAGGATGGCCGGCACCTGCGACTGCACCACGTGGCGCGGTCGCCCGATGACCTCGAGCGCGAACGCCACGTTCTCGTAGACCGTCTTGTTCGTCAGCAGCTTGAAGTCCTGGAACACGCTGCCGATGTTCCGGCGCAGGTAGGGCACCTTCCACGACGACAGCGCCGCGATGTCCTTGCCGGCCACGAAGATCTTGCCCCGCTCCGGGGTCTCCTCCCGGTTGACGAGCCGCAGGAACGTCGACTTGCCCGATCCGGAGGGCCCGACCAGGAAGACGAACTCGCCCTTCTGGACCTCCACGGAGGCGTCGTGCAGAGCGACGACGTCGCCCTTGTAGAGCTTGGAGACGTTCTCGAGCTTGATCATGGGACGGGGGCCGAGGGTACCAGTGCTAGGTCGTGGCCCTGCGCCACTGGAGGTAGGCCTCCATGAACGGATCGAGGTCCCCGTCGAGGACCCCTTGGACGTTGCCGGCCTCGTGCTCGGTGCGCAGATCCTTGACCATCTGGTACGGCTGCATCACGTAGCTCCGGATCTGGCTGCCGAAGCCGACGCGCTGCTGCTCGCCCCGGATCTCGTCGAGCTCCTCCTCCCGCTTGAGGCGCTCCTCCTGGGCCAGCTTGGCCTTCAGCATCTCCATGGCCTTGGCCCGGTTCTGCAGCTGGGAGCGCTCCATCTGGCACGACACGACGATCCCGGTCGGCAGGTGGGTGAGCCGCACGGCGGACGACGTCTTGTTGATGTGCTGGCCACCGGCGCCGGACGCGCGGAACACGTCCATCTTGATGTCGGCGTCGTCGACCTCCACATCGACCTCGCCCTCGTGCAGCATCGGCACCACCTGCAGCGCGGCGAACGCGGTC
Organism: uncultured Microthrixaceae bacterium; assembly: GCA_963806205.1. Classification (GTDB taxonomy): domain Bacteria; phylum Actinomycetota; class Acidimicrobiia; order Acidimicrobiales; family VFJN01; genus VFJN01. The sequence goes on along the minus strand of CAWDXF010000002.1, from coordinate 1,471,091 downwards.
TGCCGCTTGCCCTGCGCGTTGAACGGGCTCATGCGCACGAGGCGGTGGACGCCCCGCTCCGCCTGGAGGTAGCCGTAGGCGTAGCGGCCCTTCACCAGGAACTCGACCGACGACAGACCCGCCTCGGAGCCCGGCGTGGACGACTCCTCCTCCACCGAGAAGCCGCGGCGCTCCGCCCAGCGCACGTACATGCGGTAGAGCATCTCGGCCCAGTCCTGGGCGTCGGCGCCGCCCTCCCCCGCCTGGATCGTGCACAGGGCGTCGCGCTCGTCGTGCTCGCCCGAGAACATCGAGCGGAGCTCGAGCGCGCGCAGCTCGCGGTCGAGCGACGCGAGCGCGCCCTCGATCTCGGGCTCCTGGCTGGCGTCGTCGACCTCGCGGGCCAGCTCGTGCAGCGTCTCGGCGTCCTCCAGCTGGGAAGCCAGGCCCTCGTGGTGGTCGAGGTCGTCGACGATGCCGGCGAGCTCGCCGGTCACGCGCCGGGCGACGTCGGGGTCGTCCCACAGGTCGGGGCGCGACGCCTCGGTCTCGAGCAGCGGCCGCCGCGCCCGGAGCTCGTCGAGCTTGAGGTACACCTCGGCGTCGGCCAGCCGCTTGCGCGTCTCGACCAGCTGCTCCGTGAAGTCACGCAACGCTCAGGCCCAGGCCGGAGCCGGGCGGCTTCGCCGACCCGTGCGGAGGCACCTGCGGAGGCTGAGGAGCGAAGCGACGACCGGAGCAGGCATCAGGCCACAGAACCGTGGCAGCGCTTGTACTTCCTGCCACTGCCGCAGGGGCAGGGGGCGTTGCGGGCCGTCTTCTCCCATTCGGTCTTGCGCACGGGCTCCATCGTGTCGGCGGCCGCGGCCTTGGGCGGACCGGCGGCGGCGGGCGCCCCGGCGGCCATGCCGCTTCCGGACGACGGGTCGTCGGGCATCGAGTACCCGAGGATCTGGACCTCGGCCTCCTCGCCCGCGATCTGAGCCGTCACATCAGCGGTCACCAGCTCGTCGTCCGGCGCCGGCTCATCGGTCGCCGGCGACTCGTCGTCCGGCGCCGGCTCATCGGTCGCCGGCGACTCGTCGGCCGCGGCGGGCTCGTCGGCCGCCGGCTCCTCGGTGGTCTCGCCGGGCTCGTCGGCCGCCGGAGCCTCCTCGGTGGCAGCCTGCTCCGTCGCAGCGACCTCCTCGGTCGCGGGCGCCTCCTCGGTGCCGGGAGCCTCGTCGCTCGCGGCCTCTTCCGTGGCAGGAGCCTCCTCGGTGGTCGGCTCCTCCGTCGCAGCCGCCTCCTCGGTCGCGGCCTCCTCGGTCGCGGCTTCGTCGGTCGCAGCGGCCTCCTCGGTGGCGGCCTCCTCGGTCGCCGCCTCCGCGGTCGCCGCCTCCTCGGTCACCTCGGCAGCCTCGTCCGCGGTCTCCTCGGCCTTCTGGGTGCCCCAGTCGAGCGGCACCTTGGGCTCGTCCTTCAGCTCCTCGAGCTTCCTGGCCGCCTCGGCCGCCGCGGCAGCCTGGGCCTTGGCGGGCTCGGAGACCTGGACCTGCACGTGCATCACGTAGCGCACGAGGTCCTGCGCGATGCCCTGCATCATCTGGCCGAACATGTCGAAGCCCTCGCGCTGCCACTCCGTGAGCGGGTCGCGCTGGCCCATGGCCCGCAGGTTGATGCCCTCCTGCAGGTAGTCCATCTCGTAGAGGTGCTCGCGCCAGCGCGTGTCGATGATGCGGAGCATCACCTGGCGCTCGACCTGGCGCATCACCTCCGGCCCGAGCTCGCGCTCGCGGGCCTCGTAGTGGCCGACGCCGTCGGCGCTGAGGACCTCGAAGAGCTCCCGGGTGCTGGTGTTGTCACCGAGCTGCTCGAGGGTGAGCGTGCTCGGCCAGTAGGTCAGCACCTCGGCGTGCAGGCCGGCGACGTCCCACTCCTCGTGGTAGTCGGCCACGCAGTAGGTGTCGACCAGCGTCTGGATCGCCGCCGGCAGGTGCTCGGTGACGATGCGGTCGCGCAGGTTCGCCCGGTCGAGGATCTGGTCCCGCAGGGCGTAGATCACCTTTCGCTGCTCGTTGAGCACCTCGTCGTACTTGAGGACGTTCTTGCGGATCTCGCCGTTCTTCTGCTCGACGGTGGTCTGTGCCCGCTCGATCGCCTTGGAGACCATCTTCGCCTCGAGCGGCATGTCGTCGGGGAGGGCCTTGCCCATCACCCAGTTGATGGCGCCCGTCGCGAACAGGCGCATCAGGTCGTCCTCGAGGGACAGGTAGAAGCGGCTCTCGCCGGGGTCGCCCTGACGGCCCGAGCGGCCACGGAGCTGGTTGTCGATGCGGCGGGACTCATGCCGCTCGGTGCCGAGCACGTACAGGCCGCCGAGCTCGCGGATCTTGTTCCCCTCGGCCTCCGTCTCCTTCGTGTACTTGGTGAGCATGAGGTCGTACTGGACCTCGCCCTCGGGCGACTCCTGCTCGAGGCCCTGGGCCCGCAGGTCGCGCAGGGCCAGGCCCTCCGGGTTGCCGCCGAGGATGATGTCGACACCTCGACCGGCCATGTTCGTGGCCACCGTGACCGCCTGGAGGCGACCGGCCTGCGCCACGATCTCGGCCTCCCGCGTGTGCTGCTTGGCGTTCAGCACCTCGTGGGCGATGCCCCGCTTGTCGAGCAGCCGCGACAGCTTCTCGGACTTCTCGACGGAGATCGTGCCGACGAGCACGGGCTGGCCGGCCGCGTAGCGCTCCGCGATGTCGTCGACCACGGCGTGGAACTTGCCGTCCTCGCTCTTGTAGATGAGGTCGCCCTGGTCGTCGCGCGCGTTGGGCCGGTTCGTCGGCACCGGGACCACGTGCAGGTTGTAGGTGTTCGCGAACTCGGCCGCCTCCGTGAGCGCCGTACCGGTCATGCCGGCGAGCTTCTCGTACATGCGGAAGTAGTTCTGGAGGGTGACCGTGGCGAGGGTCTGGTTCTCCTCCTTGATCTTCACGCCCTCCTTGGCCTCGACGGCCTGGTGCAGACCCTCGGACCAGCGCCGCCCCTCGAGGATGCGGCCCGTGAACTCGTCGACGATCTTCACCTCGCCGGTGGCGATGATGTAGTCCTTGTCGCGCTTGAACAGCTCCTTGGCGCGCAGAGCGGCCTGGAGCTGGTGCACGAGGTTCTGCGCGACGCCGTCGTAGAGGTTGTCGATGCCGAGCGCGTGCTCCACCCGCTCGATGCCCTGCTCCGTCGGCGAGACCGTGCGCTTGGCCTCGTCGACCTCGTAGTCCTCGTCGCGGCGCAGGCCGCGCACGATGCTCGCGAACTTGTAGTAGAGCTGCGCGGCGTCGGCAACGCGGCCCGAGATGATCAGCGGCGTCCTGGCCTCGTCGATGAGGATCGAGTCGACCTCGTCCACGATCGCGTAGTGGAACCCGCGCTGGACCTGGCGCTCGCGGCTCATCGCCATGTTGTCGCGCAGGTAGTCGAAGCCGAACTCGTTGTTGGTGCCGTACGTGATGTTTGCGGCGTACTGCGCGCGCTTGTAGGTGGCGTCGAAGTCGCCCGGGATGATCAGCCCCACGTCCAGGCCCAGCCAGCGGTGGAGGCGGCCCATCCACTCCGAGTCGCGACGGGCCAGGTACTCGTTGACGGTGATGAGGTGGGTGCCGTCGCCGCTCAGGCCGTTGAGGTAGGCCGGGAGCGTCGACACGAGCGTCTTGCCCTCACCGGTCTTCATCTCGGCGATCCAGCCGAAGTGGAGGGCCGCGCCACCGATCAGCTGCACGTCGTAGTGGCGCTGGCCGAGCACCCGCCGGCCCGCCTCGCGGACCACCGCGAAGGACTCGATCAGCAGGTCGTCGAGGTCCTCCCCGTTGGCGAGGCGCTGGCGGAACTCCCCCGTCTTGCCCCGGAGGGCGTCGTCGTCGAGGCGCTCGATCTCGGGCTCGAGCGCGTTGATGTCGGGGGTCAAGGACTGGAGTGCCTTGAGCTTCTTGCCCTCGCCTGAGCGAAGGATGCGGTCGAAGATGCCCATGAGGGGCCCGAGCCTAGCGACTACAGATCGAGGATCTTCTCGCGGACGGCGTAGACGACGGCCTCCATGCGGCTGTGGAGGTGGAGCTTCTCCAGGATGTTCCGCACGTGGTTCTTGACCGTGTTCTCGGAGATGTAGAGCTCGGTGGCGATCTCCTTGTTGCTCATCCCCTGAGCCACGAGGCGCAGCACCTCGAGCTCCCGCCCCGTCAGACGGGGGGTCGGCACGGCCTGCCGGGCCTCGGCCTTCTTCGAGAGGCTGCTGAACTCGGCCAGGAGCTTCGAGGCCATCGACGGCGTGATGAGGCTCTGGCCGCTGACCACGGACCGGATCGCCCCGGCCACCTCCTCGATCGAGATCTCCTTCAGGAGGTAGCCCGCGGCACCGGCCTTGATGGCCTCGTAGAGGTCCTCCTCCTCGTCGCTCACCGTGAGCATCACGATCCGGGTGGTGGGCACGGCCTCGGCGATGGCCCGGGTGGCCTCGATGCCGCTGCGCTTGGGCATCCGCACGTCCATGAGCACCACGTCGGGCGCGAGCTCCTCGGCAGCGGCCACTGCGGCATCACCGTCTTCGGCCTCGCCGACCACCTCGATGCCGGGCTCGGACTCGAGCACCATCGAGAGCCCGCGCCGGAACAACGCGTGATCGTCACAGATCACGACGCGGATCGCGTCGGCGTCGAGGTCCTCCTCGGCCATCGGGCCGAGCGTACCGTCAGGTGTCGTCGGCGCCCGCGATCGACAGCAAGTTGCGCCGGGCGCCGTGCTTCCGGGCCAGGAGCTTGGTCTTCAGGGAGTGCAGCTGGTGCTCGAGCTTCTCGACGACGAGGTCGATCGCCGCGAACGTGTCCGCCGCCGCGGCGCGGGCCCGCAGGGCGCGTCCCCGGCCCTGCACGGTGACCTCGCACACCTCGCGGTCGGCGATGCGCGGGTTGCGCTCCTCGACGAAGTGCACCTCCGCCCGGTCGAACTCGCTCCCAAAACGACTGAGGCGGCCGAGCTTCTCCTCGGCCGCCGCTCGCAGAGCAGGTGAGATGTCGATGTGCCGGGCGCTGACGGTGATCTCCACGCGTTGCGGACCTCCGGGATGGTGGTGGTGGCCACAGCCTAGTGGCCCGGGCCCCACCCGGTCCGGGCGGCCACGAGGGCCCGCACCTCCCCGGCGCCGGCGGCCCGGAGGGCCCGGGCCGCCCCCGTGAGGGTGGCCCCGGTGGTGGCCACGTCGTCCACCAGGAGCACGCTGCCGGGCACCCGGCCGACGGCCCGGAACGCCGGGTTGGCCCGGCGCTCCCGTCCGGACCGGCCCGCCTGGGGCGGCCCGGGCAGCCGGCGGAGCAGGGCCCGGCACGGGAGTGCCCAGCGCCGACCGAGGGCTCGCGCCAGGAGCTCCGCCTGGTCGAACCCGCGAGCGCGCCGCCGGCCCCCACCGGTGGGCGCCCACGTGAGGACCCCCGCCACGGGCGCGGGCCCGACCGCCGCGATCGTGTCGGCCAGCCAGCCGACGAGGTCGCGGCGCTGGTGGTTCTTGAGGTCGGTGAGGAGCCGCCGAGCGGCAGCGTCGTAGCGCAGCAGCGCCCACCAGCCGTCGAGGCCGAGCGGCGGCGGGAGGGCCGGCGCCCGGCGCAATCCCGCGGTGCACGCGGCGCACAGCGGGGCGCCACGTCCACCGCAGCCGGCGCAGGTAGGTGTGAGCAGCACCCGCCCGACCGTAGGACCGCCCCTGTGACAGCATCACGCCGGGAGGTCCCCGTGGACCCACAGCTCACCAACCAGAAGCGCGCGATCCTCGTCGTGGGGTCCCTCATCGGGATCGTCGCGGTGACCCTGGGCGTCGCGGTCGTGGTCCAGGACGACGACGATGCGGAGACCACGAGCACCAGCACCGTGCTCGACACCACCACCACGGCATTGCCCACGTCCACCACGGCGCCGCCGACCACCTCCTCCACCATCGACGCGGACGAGCTCGACCTCGCGGTCTACCCGGACCTGCGCGGCCCGGACCGGTTCGACGACCCGGTGGCGCTCGTGCGCGCGTTCGCCACGGAGATCCTGGGCTTCGACACGGACCTGATCGTCGGATCGCTCCAGGTGGGCGACTCGCGGTCGGGTGAGATCGAGGTGTCGCCGCGCACCGGTGGGCCGGCGACCACCGTGGCCGTGCGCCAGCTCGCGGACGGGGCGTGGGCGGTCGTGGCCGCGACGACCGAGACCATCTTCGTCCAGACCCCGATCGCCCGGACCCGGATCAGCTCGCCGCAGCCGCTCATCGGGAAGGCCGCTGCCTTCGAGGGCCACGTGAACGTGTCCCTCTTCGTCGACGGGCAGCTCGCGCCGCTGGCCGACACCTTCGTGCTCGGCCGCGGCGACGGGGTGCTCGGCGACTTCGAGGGCTCGCTCACCTTCGTGGCACCCGAGGGCGCCACCCACGGGCTGCTGGTGTTCTCGGAGGGCAGCGCGGAGGACGGGACGACCGTGGCCGCCACCGCCCTCCGCGTGAAGCTCTAGGACCGCAGCAGGCTAATAGCGATAGTGCTCAGCCTTGTAGGGCCCGTCGACGGGGACGCCGAGGTAGTCGGCCTGGTCCTCGCTCATCTTCGTGAGCTTCACGCCGAGCGCGTCGAGGTGCAGGCGGGCGACCCGCTCGTCGAGGAGCTTCGGCAGCACGTAGACGCCCAGCGGGTACTGCTCGGTCTTCGTGAAGAGCTCGATCTGGGCCAGCACCTGGTTGGTGAAGCTCATCGACATCACGAAGCTCGGGTGGCCGGTGGCGTTGCCGAGGTTCAGCAGCCGACCTTCCGAGAGCATGAGCACGGAGTGCCCGTCGGGGAACACGAACTCGTGGACCTGCGGCTTGACCTCGACCTTCTGGACGTCGCTCATGCGGGCGAGCCCGGCGATGTCGATCTCGTTGTCGAAGTGACCGATGTTGCCGACGATCGCGTTGTGCTTCATCCGGGCCATGTGCTCGGCCGAGATGATGCCCTTGTTGCCGGTGGCGGTGATGAAGATGTCGGCGCTGTCGAGCACGGCCTCGAGCGTGGTGACCTCGAAGCCCTCCATCGCCGCCTGGAGCGCGCAGATCGGGTCGACCTCGGTGACGACGACCCTGCAGCCCTGGCCCCGCAGCGACTGGGCGCTGCCCTTGCCGACCTCGCCGTAGCCGCAGACCACCGCGACCTTGCCGCCGAGCATCACGTCGGTGCCGCGGTTGATCCCGTCGACGAGGCTGTGCCGGCAGCCGTAGAGGTTGTCGAACTTCGACTTGGTGACCGAGTCGTTCACGTTGATGGCCGGGAACAGCAGCTCGCCGTTCTCGAACATCTGGTAGAGCCGGTGCACACCGGTGGTCGTCTCCTCGGTGACGCCCTTGATCCCCGCGGCGATGGAGGTCCACCGGCTCGGGTTCTCGGCCAGGGACCGCTTCAGCACGTCGACGATGACGTGCCACTCCTCCGGGTCGTCGTCGGTGGCGTCGGGCACGACGCCGGCCTTCTCGTACTCGACGCCCTTGTGGACCAGCAGCGTGGCGTCGCCGCCGTCGTCGAGGATCATGTTCGGGCCCTCGCCGCCGGCGAAGGCGAACAGCTGCTCGGTGCACCACCAGTACTCCTCGAGCGTCTCGCCCTTCCAGGCGAACACGGGCACGCCGGCCGGCGCGTCGACGGTGCCGGTCGGGCCGACGGCCACGGCCGCGGCGGCGTGGTCCTGCGTCGAGAAGATGTTGCAGCTGACCCAGCGCACGTCAGCGCCGAGGGCCACGAGCGTCTCGATCAGCACGCCGGTCTGGATCGTCATGTGCAGCGACCCGGCGATGCGAGCGCCGGTGAGGGGCTTGCTGTCGCCGTACTCGGCGCGGAGCGCCATGAGGCCGGGCATCTCGACCTCGGCGAGCTCGAGCTCCTTGCGGCCCCACGGGGCCAGGGACAGGTCGGCGACCTTGAAGTCAGGGTTGGACATGGAGGCTCCTCCGGAAAGGGCGCGTCGAAGGCGCGCCACTAGCTGTCTGGTGTCCTGGGCTGGGTGCAGCAGGCACCACCCTGATCAGCCCGGGGCCGTCGATGGTATCAGCGGGCCAGCGCAGACTTGAGATCCTCGAGCACCGGGATGGGCCCGGGGTCCACCCCCGCCTGGGCGGCCAGGTGGAGGCTCACGAAGTCGCCCTGCAGGATCAGGTCGAAGAGCTGGGCCAGGGCCCCCTCCCCCTGGGCCTGCACGTCGGTCATGGCGTGGACGACCTCGTCGAGGACGTCGTGGGTCAGCTCGAAGCGACGGGCCACCTGGGGGTGCTCGAAGTCGTGCCGGAACCGGACCACGGTCATGACCTGGCGGGTCACGTCGCCGTGCTGCCCCCAGCCGCAGATCTCGTTGTGGCACATCTCGGGGACGGCGCCGGCGAAGGCCGGGGCCTTGGCGTTCTCGTTCACCTGGCACTTGAAGCGGTAGGCGGCCACCTCGCCGATCGCGTCCCCGCCGTAGGCGAGCGGGATCGTGCGCCCGATCTGGTCCGCGAGGCGCTCCGCGCTGGAGCCCTCGACGATCAGCGCGTCGCGGCGGCGGCGCAGCTGGTCGACCGCCTCGGCGACGTACTGCGCGGCGCCGGGGAACAGACCGACGCGCTCGAGCACGAGCAGCGGCGGGATGCTCACCGCGCCGATGCCTGCACGCGGCATCGGGATCTCGGGCAGGGGGATGTGCGGCACGTCCCACGCGTCGGCCAGGTCGGCCAGCTCGCCGCCGGTGGACAGCACGACCATCCGTGCGCCGGCGGCGACCGCCGACTGCGCGGCCTCGACGGTCTCCTCCGTGTTGCCGGAGTACGAGATCGCGAAGCACAGCGTGCCCTCGCTCACGAACGACGGTGCCTCGTAGCCCTTCACGACCGTGACGGGGACGGGCATGAACGGTGCGGCGACGGCCTGCACCACGTCGCCCGCGATGCCGCTGCCGCCCATGCCCAGCACGACGACGTGCTCGATCGCGTCATGGTCGGGCAGCCGCTCGAGCTCCGCGCCCTGCGCGGCCGCGGCGGCGACCTGCTCGGGGAGGCCCGCGGCGAGGTCGAACATCCCGACCGAGTCGAGCACCGGGGAACTAGCCGGGGGGTCGGTCATCGTTCGTCCCCGGTCTCCGCCGCTTCGCGGCGGCCGTGCCTGTGTCATTGGTTCCCTCGCTCCGCTCGCTCACGTCACGCCTCGAAGGTCGGGGCGACGCCCTGCGCCTCGGCCTTGGCGAGCAGGCGGTCGTGCTCGGCGGCGTCGACCGTCTCCGCCTCGTCGATGAGCATGATCGGGATGTCGTCGCGGACCGCGTAGCGACGCTTGAGGCGGGGGTTGTAGAGCGAGCTCTCGTCCTCGAAGTACAGGAGGGGTCCCTTGTCCTCGGGGCAGGCGAGGATCTCGAGGAGCTGGGGATCGAGGGCCATGACCGACTCCTTATCAGGCCCCGAGGAGGGCCTGCACCTCGTCGACGCGTGCCGCACAGGATGGCCGGTCCGCCGCCTCGAGGTTGAGGCGCAGGAGGGGCTCGGTGTTCGAGGCCCGGAGGTTGAACCACCAGTCGCCGAGGTCGACGGTGAGGCCGTCGAGCCGGTCCTGGGCCTTGGCCGGGTAGGCGGCCGCCACCCGCTCGATCACCGCCGCGGGGTCGGCCACCTCGAAGTTGAGCTCGCCCGACGCGGCGTAGCGGTCATAGGGCGCGCGCAGCTCGGAGAGGGGCACGCCGGCGGTGCTCAGCTGCTCGAGCACGATGAGGGCCGCGATGGAACCGGAGTCGGCCCGCCAGTTGTCCCGGAAGTAGTAGTGAGCCGAGTGCTCGCCCCCGAAGGCCGCCCCCGTGTCGGCCATCACGGCCTTGATGAAGCTGTGCCCCACACGGGTGCGCACCGGCGTGCCGCCGTGCTCGCGGATCACCTCCGGCACGGCCTTGGAGCAGATGCAGTTGTGCAGGATCGTGGACCCCGGATACCGCGCGAGCACGCTCGCCGCGACGATCGCGGTGGTGGTGGAGCCGGAGATCGGCTCGCCCTGATCGTCGACGAGGAAGACGCGGTCCGCGTCGCCGTCGAACGCGAGCCCCACGTCCGCGCCGAGCTCGCGCACGCGGGCTTGGAGGTCGCGGAGGTTCTCCGGCTGGATCGGGTCCGCGGGGTGGTTCGGGAAGGACCCGTCGAGCTCCCCGAACAGGATGTCCAGCTCGAACGGCAGCCCCTCGAACACGGCGGGCACCACCAGCCCACCCATGCCGTTGGCGGTGTCGGCCACCACCTTCAGCGGGCGGAGGCGCACCGGGTCGACGAACGACTGGACGTGCGCGGCGAAGTCGCGCAGGAGGTCGAGCGACTCGAGCCCGCCGGGCAGCCCGTCGGCCGGCGGCACGCCCGCGGCGACCATCGCCTTGATCTCCGCGAGCCCGGTGTCCTGCCCGATCGGGCGGGCCCCGGGGAGGCAGAGCTTGAGCCCGTTGTACTGCGCGGGGTTGTGGGACGCCGTGAACATGACCCCCGGTGCGTCGAGCTTCCCAGCGGCGAAGTACAGGAGATCGGTGGAGGCGAGCCCGAGGTCCACGACGTCGAGGCCCTGCCCTTGCACCCCCGCGGTGAACGCGGCCGCCAGCTCCACCCCGGAGGTGCGCATGTCGCGGGCCACGAGGACCCGGCGGGCCCCGCCGACCTGGTCGGCGGCGAAGCGGGCGAACGCCGCGCCGATGGCGCCCGCCACCTCGGCATCGAGCTGGTCCGGGGTCGTGCCCCGGATGTCGTAGGCCTTGAAGATGGCGTCGAGGTCGGCGGGCATGGACGACCGAGCCTAGTTTCATGACCCCATGCCCGGACTCGACCGCACGGTGGTGCTCCCCGCCCACAACGAGGAGGAGATCCTCGCCACGACCGTCGCCGAGCTGGTCGAGGGCCTCCGGGCGCGCGGCGCGACGTTCGAGATCATCATCGTGGAGAACGGCTCCAGCGACACCACCGCGGAGCTCGCCGCCGGGCTGGCGGCGGAGCACCCCGAGGTCGTCGCGGTGAGCGACCCCACGCCCGACTACGGCCGCGCCCTGCGCCGCGGGCTGCTCACCGCGCGGGGGGACGTGGTCGTGAACTTCGACGTCGACTACTACGACCTCGAGTTCCTGGATCAGGCCGTCGCGCTCGTGCAGGACGGCGCGGGCATCGTGGTCGGCACGAAGCGAGGCGCGGGCGCGCAGGACGATCGACCGCTCCCCCGCCGTGTGGTCACCGGGGTCTTCGCGGGCCTGCTGCGGGTGGGGTTCGGGCTGCGCGCGTCCGACACCCACGGGATGAAGGCCCTCGACCGGGCCCGCGTGGTGCCGCTCGCCGAGCGCTGCCAGCTCGGCACCGACCTGTTCGACACCGAGCTGGTGCTACGGGCCGAGCGGGCCGGGCTCGTCGTCGCCGAGGTCCCCGTCCGCGTCGTCGAGCGACGGCCGGCGCGGTCGCCGATCGCGCGACGCGTCCTTCGCACGCTGCTCGGCCTCCGCAAGCTCCGCGTTGCGCTCCGCGAGGAGTGAGTCCCAGAACCCGATCGGCTGGGGAGCGGGCGCCGGTGCCTCGTCGGTGGGCGGCCACGCCGCCGGCTGCCAGCTGCCGTCGTCGATGAGCCCGCCCTCGCCTTCCTCGTCCTCCCGCCGGCGGGTCGGGGCGATCGCGGGGAAGACGACCTGGCCGCGCCGGACGAGCAGGCCGGCGCCGGCCAGGCCGGCCAGCGTGAGGGCCCACCCCAGGTACTCGACCGAGGTGTTGCCGTAGGTGAGCTCCACGTGCTCCTCGGTGGGCACGACGACCATCAGGTTCGGTGTCACCCGGTAGGGGCCGTCCGCGCCGGACACCTTCCAGTTCGGGAAGTAGGAGGTCTTCACGAGGATCGGCTGCCCGAGGCGGCTCACGTCGAAGCTGATCGAGGAGTCGTCCTCGTCGATGTCGGTCACACGGGTGCGGGGCAGGCTCCGGCGCACCGGCTCCTCGCCGCGCTGGATGCGCTGCCACGCCGACGGCCCCGTCCGCGCGAGCAGCACGTCCTGCGCCGCGGGGTCGACGTACCAGGCGACCGCGTCGCGCTGCCACCCGGGGTTGGCGTCGTCCATGCCCTCCAGCACCGCGGGCTCGTTCTCCAGCGGCGCCACCAGCGCCGAGTCGGCGATCTCGTACACGTGCCACGGCGGTGACGTGGCGACCTCGGTCAGGTCGGGGTGCCGGTCCGCCGCGGCCACGGCCTGCTCGCTGAAGGCCAGGTAGTAGCGCACCCCCATGAGCTGGAGGTGCTCGATGCCGCGGTCGAGGTCGAACTGGCTGTAGGGCATCGGGCGCTCGGGGAGGCTGCGCACCGGGTTGGACGGCCGCACCGATGTCTCGGCCGCGTTGAGGAAGTGGAACGGGGTGCTGCCGGCGCTCTCGAAGTACAGGCCCTCCATCGAGTCGATGCAGCCGTCGGTCCAGAACGGCAGCAGCATCATCGCCATCGGCGTGCCGTACCGGTTGAGGCCCTCCTCGTACTCCCAGTGCGCCCGCCCGCAGCCCTCGGTCTGCCCGACGTCCTGCATCGTCGTCATGATCGAGCGGTACTCGGGGTAGGCGGCCTTGCGCTCGTACCCCGAGTAGTTCCAGGCCGCCCAGCTCTCGACGAAGCTGTTGTCGCGGGTGCTGAGGAACAGCCACTCGTAGGTGCCGTCGGGCTGGCTCTTGCCGCCCGGGAGCCCGTGCAGCGGCAGCGCCACCACCACGATCGCCACGCCGGAGACGACGACGGTGCCCACGTGCTCCGCGACGCGCCGGCGCCACTCGACCCGCCCGTCGATGATCACCGCGATCGATCGCAGCACCTCGGACACGCCGATCGCCGCGAGCATGTACAGCGACAGGTAGTAGAAGGGCAGGAGACGGGCGTTCCAGATGTGGACGGGCGACGCGGCGTCGAGCCAGAAGCCCAGCGCGAACAGGACGCCGAGGACGCCGAAGAACGCGCCCAGCCGGATCCAGAACGCCACCGCCAGCACCAGGCCCACCAGCGCGAGCACGAGCACCCAGCGCTGGGAGTCCGGCAGGAGCGCGTCCCGGTAGGTGACGAGCTTCTCCCAACCCATGTCGGTGAGGTAGCCGCGGCGCAGGACGAACGGCACCGCCCAGAACGCGGTGAGGAGGCACCCGACCGCCAGGACGGGGGCGGCGAACACGATGCGGCGCCAGTCGAAGCGCAGGAGCACGAGCAGCGCCCCTCCGACGACCGCGAAGAACGCAGGGATCGCGTGGCACAGGATCACCAACGCGAGGAGGACCGCGGCCAACCCGCGGTGGCGCCCGCTGTCGAGGGAGCGGGCGAGGACACCGAAGAACAGCAGCGCCAGCGACAGGCTGATCGAGAAGCTGTACTCACCGGCCAGCGTGGAGGCGGCGTTGCCCCCGTAGATCGTCCAGGTGCGGTCGAACAGGAACGGCACCGTGGCGACGGCGAGCAGGGGCGGGCCCGGGAACGGGATCCGGAACAGCCGGCCCATCACGTAGGCGGCCAGCGGCAGCGACAGGAGCCCCAGCACCGTCACGAGCTTCAGCGCCACGCCGTAGGGGGCGACGATGTCGATCAGCACCACGAGGAGCGCGGGCGGGAGCATGTAGAACTGGAACGCGGGGAAGCCGGCGTACCAATCGGGCGCCCACCCCGTGAGGCGACCGTCGGGCAGGAGGTTGTCGCGCAGGTAGGCGGGTCCCCAGACGTGCGCTCCCATGTCGCCACCCGCGGGGGTGGTGCGCGCGAACAGCAGGTCGGGGTGCATCTGGAGCAGCACGAAGACGGTGCAGCCGAACACCGCCACCACCCCGAGCCAGGTCTCGGCCGGCGCGTGGACGATCGGTTGGACGATGGCGTCGACGAGCCGGCCGACGAGGCCACGCCGGCGGCCGTGCAGCGGGGCGCGGTGCGGACGCACGGCCCGCGCGCCGGGGGCCACGCCGTAGTGGCCGTGGACGCCGTCGGCGAGGTCCGCCATGGCGAGGGCGAGCGCCTCCTGCCCGGTCTCGCCTTCGAGGTGGTCGATCGTCGACACCGTGGCCGCGGTGCGGTCTCCCCGGCGCACAGGTCCGACGAAGCCCGTGCGGCGCTCGGCCTCGGTGACGTCCTCCTCGTCCACCGTGATGCGCCGGATGCCCTGCGCCGCGATCGCGCGCAGCGGCGCCACCCCGGCGAGCCGGTGGACCAGGTCGGCCGCCACGACCTCCGCGGCCGCCTCCGGGTCGGCCCCCGCGATCACGACGAAGCGCGTGTCGATCGACGGCGCGAACGCCGGGTGCTCGTCGTCCTCGTCCACCTCGAGCAACCCCGCGGCCCGCAGGCGCTCGAGCCGGGCGACCGCGCGGTCGGGCTCCTCCAACCCGGCGAGCAGGTCGGCCAGCAGCACGCCGTCGGCGTCCTCCTCCAGGTCCCACTCAGCGGTGAGCCAGAGCTGCTGCACCTCTGCGCCGGCGGCCTCGAGGGCCCGCACGGCACCGTCGACCCAGGCGCCCTCGACGCCGTCGGCGCCGATGACGAGGACCTTCGACCCGTCGAGCTCGAGGGAGCGACCGACGCGCTGGTGCTCGGCGAGCATGGAGGGAGATTGTTCCACCTCGTCCCCGTTCGAACCCGTCAGGACCCGAGGAGCGCGGCCACGCTCACCAGGTTGAAGGCCACGTGGGCGGCGATGGCCGGGCCCAGGCGCCCCGCACGGTGGGCGAGCACCCCCGCCCCGAGCCCGAACACGACCAGGCCCGGCAGCGGGAGGCCCTCGAAGTGGCTGACGCCGAACACGACGGCGGTGACCACGATGGCGGGTGCCGGCCCCATGCCCCGCTTGCGCAGGGCACCGAGCAGGAGCCCCCGGTAGAAGATCTCCTCCACCACGGGCGCGCCGACACCGACGATGAGCACGAGGAGGATCACGCCGATCGGTCCCTCGGCCCGGTCGATGATGTCGCGCGCCGAGCTCTCGAGGTCCGACGACGTCTGGTCGGTGAGCTCGAGGATCGGCCAGTACAGGAGCGGCAGCACCACCACCTGGAGGACGACCCCGACGGACCCGCCGACCCAGAGGTCACGCCGCTCCGCGCGCACGTGGAGGTCGGCGACCAGGCCTTGGCCCTTGCGGCGCGTTCGCGAGGTACGGAGCGCCGAGCAGACCGACCCACAGGCCCGCCTCCGCGAGGAGCACGAGCGACAGCGGCAGGTCGTCGACCTCGTCGATCGTCCGACCGGTGGCCGCCAGCAGGATCGCCAGCACCACCTGCGACACCACGATGCCGACCACGAGGCCGGCGACCACGTCGCCCAGGCCCCAGCGGCGCTCCTCGGGCGCGTCGTCCACGCGGCGAGGCTAGGAGGCGGGGACGCTACGAAGCGATCTTCTGGCGGACCGGCGCGCGCTTGTCGTGCAGGGCCCAGCCCATGGGCACGCGCAGCGCGTCGGCGTGGTCCGTGCAGAGGTCGTAGCGCATCGGGTGGGCCTCGCGGTGCAGGGCCTGCACCCACACCGTCTGGCCGCCGTAGTCGTAGGTGAGGGTCGCCGACGCGCTGACGCGGCACGACGGCTTGGCGCAGGTGCGGCTGCTCATGGCCGTGGACGGTACCGAACGGGCCCCGGCGCTCCGCGGATGCCCCTCCGGCGGGGCGCCCCCCTATCCTTGCCCCATGAGCCCCGAGGGCCTGCCCCCGCCGCCGCCCCCGCCCCCGCGGGACCAGCGCGGCCCCGGTCGCTCGTTCCGACCCGACCAGGGGATGCCCAAGTGGGGGCTGTGGGCGCTGCTCGGGCTCACGCTCCTCGTGGTGGTGCTCCCCAGCCTCCTGTCGACGAAGGACACCGAGAAGGTCCCCTACTCGCGCTTCATGGCGCAGGTGCGCGGAGGCAACGTCGAGGACATCGAGATCGACAACACCAACGGGTCGATCTCGGGTGAGCTGCAGGACGGCTCGGAGTTCCGCACCACCGGCCCCCTCGACGGCGGCCTGCCCGACAGCGACCTCGCCGTGCTCACCGAGAACGGGGTGGAGGTCAAGTACAAGACGCCCCAGCCGGGCTTCCTGTCGTCGCTCCTCCCGTTCCTGATCCCGGTGGCCATCTTCGTGGCGTTCTTCTGGTTCATGCAGCGTCGGGCGCAGAGCCAGATGGGCGGGATCATGTCGATCGGCCGGTCACGGGCCAAGACGTACTCCACCGAGCGCCCCGGCACGACGTTCGCGGACGTGGCCGGGTACGACGGCGTGAAGCAGGACATCAAGGAGGTCGTCGACTTCCTCAAGACGCCCGACCGCTTCCGTGAGATCGGCGCCCGCATCCCCAAGGGCGTGCTCCTCGTCGGGCCCCCCGGCACCGGCAAGACCCTCATCGCGCGAGCGGTCGCCGGCGAAGCCGGGGTGCCGTTCCTCTCCGTCACCGGCTCGGACTTCATGGAGATGTTCGTCGGCGTCGGCGCCAGCCGGGTCCGCGACCTGTTCCAGAGCGCCCGCAAGCTGGGCCGGGCGATCATCTTCGTGGACGAGATCGACTCCATCGGCCGCAAGCGGGGCGCCGGCCTCGGCGGCGGGCACGACGAGCGGGAGCAGACCCTCAACCAGATGCTCTCGGAGATGGACGGCTTCGAGGCCACCGAGGGCATCGTGATGATCGCAGCCACCAACCGCCCCGACATCCTCGACCCGGCCCTCCTGCGGCCGGGCCGGTTCGACCGGCAGGTCGTCGTGCCCCTCCCGGAGCTCAGCGAGCGCGAGGCCATCCTCCGGGTCCACGCGAAGTCCAAGCGCCTGGCCTCCGACGTCGAGCTCGAGGTCGTGGCCCGGGGCACGCCCGGCATGTCGGGTGCGGACCTCGCCAACCTCGTCAACGAGGCCGCGCTGTTCGCCGTGCGGGCCGGCGACGACCAGATCCACATGCGGCACTTCGAGATGGCGCGAGACCGCGTGCTCATGGGCCAGCGCCGGGAGTCCATGGCGCTGGCGGACCGTGAGAAGGAGGTCATCGCCTACCACGAGGCCGGCCACGCGGTCGCGGCGGCGGTGCTCCCCAACGCGGACCCGGTCCACAAGGTCACGATCCTCCCGATGGGCATGGCCCTCGGGGTCACGCAGCAGCTCCCCGTGGACGAGCGCCACATCTACCGGCAGGACTACATCGAGGACAGCCTCGTGGTGCGCATGGGCGGGCGGATCGCCGAGGGGCTCGTGTTCGGCGTGATCTCGACGGGCGCGAACAACGACCTGGTGGGCTCCACCGAGCTCGCCCGCAAGATGGTGCGCGAGTGGGGCATGTCCTCCCGCGTCGGGCCGATGGCGTGGGGCTCCCAGGGCGCGGTGTTCCTCGGCGACGACCTCATGCACACCCGCGACTACTCGGACGAGACCGCCCGTGTGATCGACGAGGAGGTCGAGCGGATCCTGCCGCGAGCAGGAGGACCGCTGTCGCGAGGTGCTCCGCCAGCAGCGCAACGGCCTCGACCTCGTGGCCCGCTCGCTCCTCGAGCACGAGACGATCGACGGCGAGGAGGTCTACCGGCTCGTGGAGCTGGGGGCCGGCGGTCGCACCGCGGTGCAGGAGTTCGGCGACTGGCGGCCGACCGACGGCCGCGGCGAGGGATCGGGCCGCCTGGCCGACGAGCCCGCCGTGAGCCACGCCAGCAGCGGCAACGACCCCAAGCGCCGGGGGTAGTCGGAACTAGGGGCAGGGGCCGGGCGTGCTGCCGGGCTCGCGCAGCTCGGCGACCGCGGCCCAGAGGTCGGTGGCGGTGACCGGACCCAGGAAGCTCTGGCGCACCACGCCCGCAGCGTCGGCCACGAGGGTCAGCGGGACGGCCTCGATCGCGTAGCGGTCGTGGAGGTCCCGGTGGCCGCCCACCTCGACCTGCTGCACGGCGACCTCGGCACACTCGAGGTGGCGAGCCCGCTCCCACACGCCCGCACAGCTGTCACATGTCGCGGAGGTGAACACGGCGACGAGCCAGGGCAGGTCCGTCCCCGCGAAGTCGGCGCGATCCAGCTGCTCGGGCACGGTGTAGCCCGTGCGCACCGGGGCGTCGGGCCGGCGGCGTCGCTGCGCCACGGCGACCACCGCGAGCACGATCGCGGCCAGCGCGAGGGCGGTGAGGGCGCGCTCCACGGCCCGAGCATGCCAACCCGACTGGCGGAGTGCTCAACCCGATCGTGCAGAATGGCCCGCCATGGGGGAAGCGCCGTCCACCGAGGTGCCTCCCGCGCCCCGCCCGCCGCTCCTCGTGCGGATCTTCACCGAGCCGATGTGGGTGCTCGGCCTGGTGATCCTCGTCGACGAGATGGACAAGAACATCGTCCGCGGGCTGGTCACCCCCCTGAAGGAGGAGTTCGGCGTCGGCGACCTCGGCATCAGCGTGCTGCTGTCGCTCGCCCTCCTCTTCAACGGGATCATCACGGTGCCCGCCGGCTACCTGGCCGACCGGTGGGTGCGCACCCGTGCCATCGGGCACACGGTCATCGGCTGGTCGGGACTCACGGCCGCCGGGGCGGCGTCGGTGAGCTTCCCGATGCTCGTCGGGCTCCGCTCCGCCCTGGGGTTCGGTCAGGCCATCACCGAGCCGTCCGCCGCCTCGCTGATCGGCGACTACTACCCCACGGAGGAGCGCGGCCAGCGCGTTCTCGATCCAGCAGATGATGCTGTTCGTCGGCGCCGGCCTCGGCATCGGCGTGGGCGGCGCGATCGGCGCGACCCTCGGCTGGCGCTGGGCGCTGGTGATCATGGCCCTCCCCGGCGCGCTCGTGGCGATCCTCGCCTACCGGCTGCACGAGCCGCGCGCGGCGCCGCGGACATGCTGGCCGCCATCGGGGCGGGACCGCCCGCGGCGGACGAGAACCCAGCGCTGTTCGAGGGCGGCTTCCGGCAGTTCTGCCGGGACATGTGGGACAGCCTCAAGGCCGACATGCGGACGATCCTGGCCATCCGCACGATGAAGTACGCGCTCGTCGGGGTGGCCGCCATCCTCTTCACGATCACCGCGGTGGCCGCCTGGCTGCCGCAGTTCTACGAGCGCCAGCTCGGCATCACCCCGGGCATCGGCGAGGGCTGGGTGGGCCTCGTGGCCATCGCCGGCGTGCCCGGCGTGCTCCTGGGCGGACGGGCCGCGGATCGCTGGGCGCCGCGGATGCAGGGCGGCCGGCTGGCCCTGCCTGCCATCTGCCTGTTCGTGGGGCTCTCTATCTTCAGCGTGGGCTACCTCCTCAAGCCGTCGATCCCAGCCGACGTGGAGGCCGCGCAGGACGCCGCCGACGTGGCCGCCGACCAGGCCGAGGTCCAGCTCGACGATCTGCGCGCCGCGGGCGCGGACGACGCCGTGGTCGAGCGGGCGGACGACGCTGCCCAGGAGGCGCGGGAGGACGCCGACGACGTGGGCCGCGAGGCCCTCGGGTACGACGCGGGAACCTTCGTCGCGGTTCTGCTGAGCCAGGTCATCGGCTTCGGCATCGTGTGCATGGCGATCCCGGGCCTGCGGGCCGGCCTCACCGATGCCGTGCCCGCCCACCTGCGCGGCACCGGGTTCGGCGCGTTCAACCTCGCCGCCGTCGTCTTCGGCCAGGCCGCTGCCCCCTTCGTGGTGGGGGGCCTGTCGGCGGCGTTCGACGAGAACCTCCGCACCGCGCTCCTGCTCGTGACCCCGATCTCCCTCGGCGGCGCCCTCGTGCTCTACCGGGCCCGGCGCTTCCTCGACGAGGACATGAACAAGATCATGATGGCGGTGCTCCAAGCGCTCCAGGACGAGCAGGAGCGCGCCGAGCACCGAGCCGAGCACCACGCCGCCGAGCAGCGCGACCCGGACTAGCCCTCGATCGGGTTCGGCACCACCACGTCCTCACCCAGCGGGATCGCCATCGCCTGCGACAGGCCCTTGCCCCCGACCCGGTACAGGCCCCGCTCGGCCACGATCGCGCCCGACGCCCGGATCACCAGAGCCAGCTCTTCGCGCTGCACGTGGTCACCGAGCCGGACCGACACGCGGGCGCCCGGGGCGAGCACGACGTCCTGCAGGTCCTGGATGGCGAGCTCCTGGCCGTTGGCCAGCGCGATGACGCTGTAGGTCACGGGGTCGTCGATCGACACGTTCAGCAGCGTGAGGAACTCGTCCCGCTCGGCCGAGGTGCCCCCACCCGGCACGTACCAGGTCGACGCGCCGAACGGTGCGCCGAGCGTGGCGCCGATCCCGCGCCGTGGGGCCCCCTCCGTGGCGGCCACGGCCCGCTCGGCCACGACCGGCACGCCGTTGAGCGAGCGGAGGATCGAGCTGTGCCCGACGCCGGCCACGATGCGGTCCTCCGCCTGGAGGTTCACGATGGCGTAGCGGGCGGGGGCCACGGTGAGCTCGAAGGGCTCGGGGGTGCCGTTGGTCTCCGGGTCGTCGAGGCGGACCTCGAGCTCGACCTCGGCCACCCGGTCGCCGGGGTTGAAGATGACGATCTGCTCGGCCAGGCCCGGACCGGTGAGCCCGTCGGGGAACATCCACGTGAGCGCTGGAGACGGCGCGCCGAGGCCGAGGGTGAGGCCCTCGCGCCCGTCCACGCCGCTGAAGGTCTGGACGCGGTCGACGATGAGCCGCCCGCCCCGCACCTTCACCAGCGCGGACACCTGCTCCTTCCGCGTCACGTCCTCGTCGATGTAGGCGCCCACCACGCTCCGCCCGGGCACCACGAAGCCCTTGAAGCGGTTCGTCTCCCGCGCCCCCTCGTCGGTGGCGAAGGAGATGTCGACGGTGGCGTCGTCCGGGAACGGGTTCATGAACACGAGCAGCTCGCGGGCGCCGCGCGTCGTGACGCCCCAGGCGAACGACCAGACGGGCGACGCTGTCGTGCTGCACGGCGCGGTGGCCCGGCCCAGCGTGCCGGTGATCTCGTGCTCGACCGCCACCTCCCCGCCGTCGATCTCGACGACGGCGCCGACCAGGGGCGCGTCCACGAGCTCCCGGAGCGAGTACCGCGACGCGGCTGCGCGCGGGCACCGCGACCTGCGCGGTGGGCGGCGCCACCCGGACGGTCGTGGCGACGGTGGTCGTGGGCGCCGTGGTGGTGGTCTCCTCGCCGGGGGTCGTGACCGCCTGGGCGGGCGCGATCGCGCCGGCGAGGGCGGTGACGGTGGCCGTGCGCCGCCGCTCGGTGGGGTTCGCGAGCAGCAGGACGTGGTCGCCGATGCCTCCTTCGCTCGTCGACCCCGCGGCGCAGTACCACGTCGATGCGAGCGTCGGCTCGGGTCGCGCCGCCGGCATCGCGATCCCGGCCTCGACCACCACGCCGCGCGCGGGACCGGCGTCGTCGTCGGCCGCGTCGACGAGGAGTGCGGCGACGATCGCGCCGGCGAGGATCACCGAGCGCGCTGATCCGCGCGGACGTGCGGCGCGGCTCGATCACACCTCGCCCTCCTCGAGCTCGTCGTCGACGTGGAGCACGGGCGTGGTCAGGCGGATGCGGACGAGCGCGCGCAGGGCGAGCAGCCACGCGAGGGCCTGGGCGACGAGGAGCGCATAGCGGAGCGGCGGGGTGCGGAAGCGCAGCGTCGCGTTGCCGCCCTCCTGCACCGGGAAGCCCATCGACCACCCGAACGGCTTCTCCATGGGTGCCTCGTCACCGTCGACGACGAGCTGCCAGCGCTCGGAGCTGGCGGCCGACACGAGCACGTAGCTGTCGTCGGCGACCCTGCCCTTCCACCGCAGCTCGCCGGCCTCGTCGGTGAGCACCGCGGGCAGGCCGGAGAGGTCGATGTCGGCGGCGCTGGAGATGCCTCCCACCGTGGGCGGGGGCTCGTCGAGCGGGGCCGCCGCCCGCACCGGGATGAAGGCCTGGTTGCGGTACACGCGCAGCCCGGCGGGCACGTCGAGCGGCTCGAGGTCGAGCTGCGCGTCGAGCGTGGCGGTGAACCCGCGGGGGGTGGGCCGTGCCTCGGTGCCGAAGGGCGCCGGGGCGAGCCGTTCCGTCACGACCACGTAGCGCACCCCCATGGGGGCCAGGAGGCGCCCGAGGCGGGCCGTCTGGCCGGTCCGGGCGAGATCGACCGCGTCGGCGATCAGCCCGGTCCGGCCGTCGTCGGAGCCGACGACGAGGTCCTCGAGGCGGGGCGTGCCGCGATCGGTGGTGCCGTAGGCGAGGCCGTCGGCCAGCTCCCAGGAGCCGAGCGGCAACGCGGAGGGGTCGCCCAGCCAGAGCACGCGGAAGGGGGTCGCGGCGTTCTCGGTGTCGATGAAGGCGAGGGCGCGGCCGTGGTCGCCGGCCGGCATCGACCAGCGCCCGTCGAAGGCGGCACCCAGGACCGGGAGCGTCCCGAGCGTGACCGCGGCGGCCGCGATGCCGGAGGCGATCTGGCGCCAACCGAACCGGTACCCGGGCAGGTCGACCTGGAAGGCGGCGACGCCCATGGCAGTGGCGATCGTGAGCCCCACGGCCGCGGGCACGAGCAGCACGTCGGGCGGCGGGAGGGTGACGGGGAGGTCGCCGCGCTGCGAGAGCCAGGCGACGCCCCACGACGTCACCGCGAGCGTCCAGCCCCGCACGGCCCACGCGTGCCGCTCGGCCTGCCCGATGAGGAGGGGCAGCGCGGCGGCGATCACGAACGCCCAGCCGAGGGGTGCGCCGCCGACGGGACCGAGCTGGAACCGCAGGAGGTCGGAGAGGTCGGCGCCGCGGGCGGGCGCCTCGACGCCGGTGAACGCGGACAGCGGCGTGCCGGGGAGGAGGAAGTCGATGCTCCACGGCAGGTGCAGCACGACGGCCAGCGCGGCGCCGCCGAACGCCACGCCCAGGACGCGCGTCGTGCCCCGGGCGCGGTAGGCGAGGAACGACCCGAGGGTGATGGCGGCGGCCATGGCCGGCACGATCGCCACGACCGCGGGAAGGATCGTGGCCACGGCCGCGGTGGTGAGGCCCACCGACAGGACCAGCTGCCGGGCCGTCCGCGGCCGCAGGCGCGGCCAGGGCGCGCCCTCGACGGGGCCGAAGGGCGCCAGGCGGCTGGCCTGGGCGAGCAGCGCGAGCAGCGAGGGGGCCGCGGCGTAGAGGGCGAGCACGCCCCACCGGCCCTGGGCCAGCGCGTTGTACGGCACGGGGTTGGCGACGTAGACGAGGAGGGCCGCGATCTGCGCGTAGCGCGATCCCACCGGGCGCGCGAGCCGGTAGGCGCCCGCCGCGCCGATGGGCACGAGCCCGACCGTGAGGAGCGTCCGCAGGAGCCCCATCGCCCCGCCGAAGAGCCCGCCGAGCGCACCGATCAACCCGAACAGCGTGGGGTTGGGCGACTCGGAGCCGAGCCCGGCGGTCCGCCAGCCGCTGAACCACTCCTGCAGCAGGTCGATCGGCCCGGTCTCGAACGGCACGAGCTGGCCGACCTCCGGGACGCCGCGGGTGATGAGGTGGCGGCTGCCGGCCAGCAGCACGAGCAGGACGATCCCCCACACCGCGGCGGCGACGCGGAAGGTCCCCGCCCGCAACGCCATCGCGGCGTCGCGCCCGGTGCGCGCGAGGCCGCCGAGGCGGTCCTCACCGCCGCCGAACTGCCCGCGGAGGAACTGGTTGAGCCGCGCGCTGCCCCGCGTCATGAAGCGGCGCACCTCGGCGTCCGGCACGCGCCGGAACTCGCGGACCTGCTGGCGCGCGCCGCGCAGCTCGTCGAGGCGGCGCAGGTTCCAGAGCCACGAGCCGGCCACGTCGCGCGCCTGGCGGGTGCGACCGACCACCAGCGTGTACAGCACCTCGCCCGTGTTGATGACGGCGATGCGCGGCACGGCCAGGAGGAGGCCGAGCGGGGAGCACGAGCTGAGGAGCACGCGCAGGCGGTGGCGGTACAGGAGGCGACGGCCGTCGTCGACGGACCGTCGCTCCGCCAGGGCCTCGACGTGGCGGACGCCGCGCGTCGGGGGCCACGATCACCCGCGCGCCGGCGATGTGGGCCCGCCAGCAGAGGCTGAGGTCGTCGAGCAGGTAGTCGATGCCCTCGTCGTAGCCGCCGATCTCGGTGAAGAGGTCGGCCCGGATGAGCGTGCACGCGCCCGGCACCGTGAACACGTCGCGCACCGCGTCGTGCTGCTCCTGGTCGAGCTCGCCCCGCTCGGCCAAGGGCACCGCGTAGCCGGCCTGGTCGATCCCCTCGCCCACCTGGAGCAGGCGGGTGGGGTCGTCCCAGCGCACCAGCTTGGGCCCGACGATGGCGGCGTTGGACCGGTAGGCCTCCTCGACCAGCAGCCGCACGACCCCCGGCTCGGGGGCCACGTCGTCGTGGCACATGAGGAAGAACGCCGCCCCGTCGACGACGTCGAGCACGTCGTTGGCGGCGGCCCCGAACCCAGGGTTGGACTCGATCCGGCGCACGAAGGCCCCGGGCGCGGCTCGGGCCACCCGTCGCTTCACGTCGGCCTGGCTGCCCGCGTCGATCACCAGGATGGACAGGTTGGGGTAGTCCTGGTCGACCAGGGCCCGGAGGGCCTCGTCGAACCAGTCCCCGGGATCGTGCGCGACGACGACGGCGACGACGGCGGGTGCCATCGTCGCCGGGTCCAGCGGCGCATCGGGTCCGGAGGTCTGGATCTCCAAGTCGGCCCACGGTAACCCTCCAGGCCCGCCCCGCCGCTAGCGCACTGGTTCACAAGCGCTTGCAATAGTTTGCAAACGGGCGTAGCGTGCTCTCCGTCCGTCCCCTCCCGAGGAGCCCTCGAACCATGCAGCTCGACGACGTCACCAATGCCGCGAAGGACGCCGTCTACGTGTCCGTCGGGCTGGGGGTCATCGCGTTCCAGCGGCTCCAGGTGCGACGGAACGAGCTGACGAAGCTGCTCGAGACCCGCACCGGCGAGGCCCGGGGCGCCATCGAGGTGGTCGGCGCCCTCGTGGGCGACCGGGTGAAGGTCGTCGAGGAGCGCGTCGGCGCTGCGTTCGACCGCGGCGACCGCTCGTAGACTCCGCCCCCATGTCGACGGGCACGAGCAGCTGAGCGTCGCGCGCTCGTCACCGGGGGGCTCGGCTTCGTCGGGCGCCACCTCGTGGCCCACCTCGAGGCGATGGGCGACGAGGTGGCCCTCGTCGACCGCCAGGGACCCACCGCGGTCGACGTGACCGACCCGGGCCAGGTGCACGAGGCCGTGGCCGCCGCCCGTCCCGAGGTCGTGTACCACCTCGCGGGCTGGGCCGACGTCGGTGCGTCCTGGCAGCACCCCCTGGCCGTCTTGCGGGTCAACGCCGAAGGCACGCTGCACGTCCTGGACGCGTGCCGAGCCGCCCGTGTCGACCGCGTGCTGTCGGTGGCCAGCTCGGATGTCTACGGAATCGTCGACGAGGCGGACCTGCCGCTCACCGAGGAGGCGCCGGTGCGCCCCACGAGCCCGTACGCGGCCTCCAAGGCGGCGGCCGACGCCATCGCGCTGCAGGCGTTCCTCGGCTACGGCCAGGCGGTCATCCGGGTCCGGCCCTTCAACCACATCGGACCCGGTCAGTCGGAGCACTTCGTCGCTCCCGCACTGGCCGCCCGCATCGCGCGGGCCGAGCGCGACGGACAGGACTCCATCCCCGTCGGCAACCTCACGACCCGGCGCGACGTCACCGACGTGCGCGACGTGGTCCGGGCCTACCGGCTCCTCGTCGAGCGCGGTGCGGCCGGCGAGGTCTACAACGTCTGCACCGGACGCGACATCGCCATCCAGGAGCTGGCCGACCGCCTCGTGGCGATGGCCGACCGCCCCCTCACCCTCCTGCCGGATCCGGCGCTCGCTGCGACCTGTCGACCTGCCGATCATGCGAGGCGATCCCACGAAGCTCCGCGCCGCCACCGGCTGGGAGCCCGAGATCCCCATCGAGCGGTCGCTCGCCGACCTCCTCGACGACGTCCGCGCCCGCGTGCGCGCAGCAGACCCGACCCGGGTGGAGGCACCGTGACCCGACGCGCCCTGATCACCGGCATCACCGGCCAGGACGGTTCGTACCTGGCCGAGCTGCTCCTGGACAAGGGCTACGAGGTGGTGGGCATGGTCCGCCGCAGCAGCACCACGAACTTCGAGCGCATCGCCCACCTCCAGGACCGGCTGATCCTCGATCCCTACACCGCGTCCGGCGACCTCCTGGACGAGGGCTCACTGATCGCGATCCTGCGCGAGTACCGGCCCCACGAGGTCTACAACCTCGCGTCGCAGTCGTTCGTGCAGACGTCGTTCAACCAGCCGGTGCTCACGGGCGAGATCACCGCGCTCGGCGTGACGCGGCTGCTCGACGCGATCCGCCTCGTCGACCCCGAGATCCGCTTCTACCAGGCGAGCTCGAGCGAGATGTTCGGCAAGGTGCAGGAGGTGCCCCAGACCGAGCGCACGCCGTTCTACCCGCGGTCCCCCTACGGCGTGGCGAAGGTCTACGGCCACTGGATCACGGTGAACTACCGAGAGGCCTACGGGCTGCACGCGTCGTCGGGCATCCTCTTCAACCACGAGAGCCCGCGGCGCGGCCTCGAGTTCCTCCCTCGCAAGGTCAGCCACGGCGTGGCCCGCATCAAGCTCGGCCTCGGGAGGCAGCTGCCGCTCGGCAACCTCGAGGCGGAGCGCGACTGGGGCTTCGCGGGGGACTACGTCGAGGCGATGTGGCTGATGCTGCAGCAGGACGAGCCCGGCGACTACGTGGTCGCCACGGGCACCACCAACTCGGTGCGCCACTTCTGCGAGATCGCGTTCGAGCACGTGGGGCTCAAGTGGGAGGACCACGTGGTGATCGAGCCGAAGTTCTTCCGCCCGGCCGAGGTCGACCTGCTGATCGGCGACCCGTCGCACGCGCGAGAAGACCCTCGGCTGGCACCAGCGCACGTCCTTCGAGGACCTCGTGACGATGATGGTCGACGCCGACATCGAGCTGCTCACCGGCAAGCTGAAGGGCATCAGCTGATCACCGTCCTCGCCGGTGGCGTCGGCGCGGCCCGCCTGCTCGCCGGCCTGGTGCAGGTGCGCCCCCCGGCCGAGGTCACCGCCGTGGTGAACGTCGGCGACGACGTCGAGCTGCACGGGCTCCACGTCAGCCCCGACCTCGACACGATCACCTACACCGTCGCGGGCGCCATCGATCCCGAGCGGGGCTGGGGCCTCGCCGGTGAGACCTGGCAGGCCATGGAGGCGCTCGGCCGCTACCCGGCCGCCCGCACGTGGTTCAACCTCGGCGACCGCGACCTGGGGACCCACCTCTACCGCACGGACCGGCTGCGGTCGGGCGCCACGCTGTCCGAGGTCACCGCGGAGATCGCGGCCGCGTGGGGCCTCGGCTGCCGGCTCCTGCCGGTCTCGGACGACCCGGTGCGCACGATGGTCACCGTGGCCGACGAGGGGGAGATCGGGTTCCAGGAGTACTTCGTGCGACGTGCGCACGACGTCGCCGTGACCGCCGTGCGCTTCGACGGGGCCGAGGCGGCCCGCCCGGCGCCCGGGGTGCTCGACGCCATCGCGTCGGCGCCGACGGTGGTGATCGCGCCGTCCAACCCGATCGTGTCGATCGACCCCGTGCTCGCGGTGCCCGGGGTGCGCGACGCCGTGCAGGCGCGACGCGATGCCGTCGTCGCGGTGTCCCCGATCGTCGCGGGGGCGGCGCTGAAGGGCCCGGCCGACCGTCTGCTGCGCGAGCTCGGGCATGAGTCGTCGGTGGTCGGCGTGGCCCGGCTGTACGCACCGCTCGCGGCGACGCTCGTGGTCGACGAGGCCGACGCGGCGCTCGCGCCTGCGGTCGAGGAGGCCGGCGTGCGCTGCGTCGTCGTGCCGACGATCATGCGGGGCCCGGCGGAGGCCGCGGCGCTGGCCGAGGCAGTCCTGGGAGGGGGTGCGCAGGCGTGACGCTCGAGGTGATCCCCGTGCAGGGCGTGCCGGAGGTGCGACGCGGCGACGACCTCGCCGGGCTGCTGGCCGACGCCGCCCCCGACCTGCGCGACGGGGACGTGCTGGTCGTG
Source organism: uncultured Microthrixaceae bacterium (assembly GCA_963806205.1). Classification (GTDB taxonomy): domain Bacteria; phylum Actinomycetota; class Acidimicrobiia; order Acidimicrobiales; family VFJN01; genus VFJN01. The sequence goes on along the minus strand of CAWDXF010000002.1, from coordinate 1,443,185 downwards.
ACCCAGAAGGTCGTGTCCAAGGCCGAGGGGGCCCTGGCCGAGATCGACGCCAGCGACCCCCTGGGCCACAAGGCCATCGTCGAGGCACAGTCGGTCCGCGTCGTGCGCCGGCGGGGCGACCTCGTGATCAGCGAGACGCGCCACGGGTTCGTGTGCGCCAACGCCGGGGTCGACCTCTCCAACGTCGACGACGGCTGGGCCGCGCTGCTCCCCGAGGACAGCGACCGCTCGGCCCGCCGGATCCGCGACGGCCTGCGGGCCCGGTCGGGCGTCGACGTGGCGGTGATCGTGTCCGACACCTTCGGCCGCCCCTGGCGCCGGGGCCTCACCGACGTCGCCATCGGCTGCGCCGGCATCCGGGCCGTCGTCGACCTGCGGGGCACCCAGGACGCCCGGGGCCGCGAGCTGCAGGTGACCGAGGTCTGCGTGGTCGACGAGCTGGCCAGTGCCGCGGAGCTGGTGATGGGCAAGGCGTCGGGCATCGCCGCCGCCATCGTGCGTGGGGTCGACCCCGCGTGGCTCGGCCAGGGCGAGGTCCGCGCCGAGATCGTGCGCCCGCCTGCCGAGGACCTGTTTCGCTAGTCCGCCGGCGGGTCAGGCGCTGCGCCGCTGCTCGTTGAGCAGCTCGATCTGACGGCGCAGAAGGTCGGCCCGGGCCTGGGCCCGTGCGCCGAGGTGCCGGAAGGCCACCTCGAGCTCCCAGAGGGCGTCCTCGTCGGCCCCCGCACCGGGCCGCTCCAGGCGGGCGCGGAGGTCGCTCAGCTCGCGCAGGAGCCCCTCGAGCTCGGCGATCGCGGCGGTCGGCCTCATGCTGGTGAGCATACGCAGCATCTGCTTGCTACAGCATGCACCTTTGCCAAGTGTTCACCCGCGGTACCAGGCCAGGACCTCGGCCACCCCCGTGGCCAGGTCGGTCCAGGGCTCCCACCCCAGGTGCAGCTTGGCCCGACCCGGATCGAGGGCGCTCCGGGCCAGCTCCCCGGTGCGGGCCTCCCCGCGGTTGGGAGCCTCGCTCGCCCCGGCAGCGACCGCCATGGTGGCGTACAGGGTGTTGACCGAGGTCTCGACGCCCGTGCCGATGTTGCACAGCAGGCCGCTCCCCCGGTCGGCCGCCCGCACGAACGCGTCGACGACGTCGTCGACGTAGACGAAGTCGCGGGTCTGCTCGCCGTCGCCGAAGATCGTGCACGGCCGCCCGTCGAGCAGGTGCCCGGCAAAGATCGCGACGACGCCGGCCTCGCCGTGCGGGTCCTGCCGCGGCCCGTACACGTTGGCCAGCGCCAGGGACGTGTACTCGAGGGCGTGCAGCTCGCGGAACGCGTGGAGGTAGTCGGTGACCACCCGCTTGGCCACGCCGTAGGGCGACAGCGGCTGCTGCGGGTGGGACTCCTTCACCGGCAGGGCGGACGGCTCCGGCTCGCCGTAGATCGTGCCGCCGCTGGAAGCGAAGACGACCTTGCGGGTGCCGCCGGCTCGGGCGCCCTCGATGACGTGCAGGCTGCCCAGGACGTTGATCTCCGCGTCGAGGGCGGGGCGGGCCACGGACACGCGCACGTCGGCCTGGGCGGCGAGGTGGAACACCACCTCCGGCTCGCGTCGGGCGATGAGGTCGACGACCGCCGGGTCGCGGATGTCGACCTGGTGGACCTTCAGCTGGTGGTCGCGGTTCGCTCGGGCTTCCGCGAGGTTGCCGAGCGACCCGCTGGAGAGGTCGTCGACCACGTCCACCGCGTGGCCCTCGGCCAGCAGCCGGTCGACGAGCGTGGACCCGATGAAGCCGGCTCCGCCGGTGACGAGCGCCTTCACGCCGCGACCTCCGCCTCGTCGCCGAGCACCGAGCCCGCCTCCACGCGCGCGCCGGGGCCGACGACGGCGCCGGCGCCCAGGATGGCGTCACGCACCACGGCGCCCTCGTGCACGGTCACGCCCGGGAGCAGCACCGAGCCGTGGACCTCCGCGCCGGCCGCGATGCGGGAGTGCTCCCCGACCCAGGAGGTGGACACGGTCCCCGCCACCTCGGCCGTCGGGTGCACGCCGGCCTCGTGGGCACGCCGCCCGGTGAGCAGGTCGAGGTTGGCCTCGAGGTAGGTCTGAGGCGTGCCGGCGTCGATCCAGTACACCTCGCCGTCGAACGCGTACAGGCCGCCGTCGGCCACGATCGCGGGGAAGGTCACGCGCTCGACGTTCACCGGCACGTCGGCCTCGATGCGGTCGACCACGCTCGGCTCGAGCACGTAGGTCCCGGCGTTGATCAGGTCCGTCGGCGCCTCGTCCCGGGGCGGCTTCTCGATGAACGCGGTCACCCGACCGTCCGGCTCGGTGGGCACGACCCCGAACGCCGACGGGTCCTCGACGCGGTGCAGGGCGATGGTGGCCTCCGCGCCCGCGGCGTCGTGGCGGGCGATGAAGGCGCCGACGTCGAGGTCGGTGAGGACATCGCCGTTGACCACCAGGAAGCGCTCCTCGATGCCGGCGTCCTGCGCGGCGAACCGGATCGCGCCGGCCGTGTCGCGCGGCTCCGGCTCCACCGCGTAGTGGAGGTCCACGCCGGCGCAGCGACCGTCGGGGTACGCGTCGCTGAACGCGTCGGGCCGGTACCCGAGGGACAGGACGGCGCGGTCGATGCCGTGCCGACCCAGGTGCTCGAGCACACGCTCGATCATCGGACGGTTGCCGACCGGGAGCATCTGCTTGGGCCTGGTGAGCGTCAGCGGTCGCAGGCGGGTGCCGAGACCACCCACGAGCACGACCGCCTGCACGACGCCGGCCGGATCAGGGAGCGACCGTGGTGGTCGTGGCGGCGTCCGGTGGGGTGGTCGTGGTTGCACCCGGTGCCGTGGTCGTGGTCGCCGGTGCGCTCGTCGTGGTGCTCGCGCCGGGCACCTGCCCGCCGTCGGCCGCGCCCAGGGCGGCGAGGTTGGCGGCGTTGGGCGGCTTGGGGATGTCCGCCTCGGGGTCGCCGAAGAACACCGTGATGCCGGCGCCGTCATCGGTCAGGCGGCGCTCGTCGAAGTTGCCCGTCGTGGTCTGGGGCTCCACCTCGGCGCTCTGGACGTTCTCCCAGTAGGCCACCCGCAGCTGCGGGTCGTCGACGCCCTCGCAGGGGGTGTCGCCCTCCTCGTAGGTCTCGCCGAGGTACTCCAGCTTCGAGTTGCTCAGCGACACGTCGAGGTCGCCGCCCTCGCGCGCGTCCTCCAGGTAGCGCTCGATGGTGGCGTTGGCGCCCACGCCGAGCTGGGAGAACGGGTGGATGTGGATCACGCCGTCGCCGTGGGTGTGGATGCCGACGTTCGACTCGAACTCGGGCAGGTCCGGGAGGAACTCGCCGCAGACGTTGAAGGCGATGGCCTGGTGGATGTGGTCGCCGATCTGCGGCACGCCGCCGAGATCGTCGTCCCGGCGGTCGTTGCGGGCGTAGACCACGAGGCTGATGCCCAGCAGGACGACCATCGAGAGCACACCCGGGAACAGCAGGCTGCGGGGCTGGCCGGAGGACACGCGACCCCCGGCGCGCGCCGCGCGGGCCACCTTCTTGTTGGAGGATTGCTTGCCCATAGGGTCGCTCACCCTACCGGAGGCGCTGGGTCATTCCGAAGCGGCCCGGTAGACCTCGGCCAGGGCCCGCGCGTTGGCCGCCGGGCCGAACGTCGCCGCCCGGGCGGCGACCGGCCTCGACCAGCGCCGCGCCGGGCCACGGGGTCCCCGAGGAGCCGGCCCAGCTCGCGGCGCCAGCCCTCGACGTCGTCCGGGTCGACCAGCACGCCGGCGTCGCCCACCACCTCGGGCAGCGAGGTCGCGTCGGCCGCCACGACGGGCGTGTCGTAGGCCATCGCCTCGGCGGCCGGCAGCCCGAACCCCTCGTAGCGGGAGGGCACCGCCACCACCGTGGCCAGCTCGTAGAGGCCCGCCACGTCCGCGTCGGACACCCGGCCCAGGCGCCGCACCCGGTCCCGGAGGCCGAGGGACCCGATCCGGGTGAGGAGCTGCCCCTCGGCGGCGTCGGGCCGTCCCGTGAGCACGAGGGTCGCGCCGGGGTGCTCGGCCAGCACTCCGGCGAACGCCTCGACCAGGGTGGCGTGGTTCTTGTGCGGATAGGTGATCGCCGGGTAGAGCACGACGGGCCCGTCCTCGAGGTCGTGGCGCCGCACGAGCTCTGCACGCGGCGTGGGGTCCGGGTGCCGCTCCACGCCGTGGGGCACCACGACCACGCGGTCCGGCGACAGCCCCGCCCGAGCCAGGACGGTGGCCCGCACGAACTCGCTCGGCACAACCACCGTGCCGCGCGCCGCGGAGCGAGCGGGGCACCACCACGCCCAGGTAGGCGCGCTTCACCGCGCCGTGGGTGGCGCGGCGCTCGAGCGGCTGGAGGTCGTGGAGCGTGAGGACGTACGGGGCGCGGCTCCGCGGCGGCGCCGTGCCGCCCGCGTGGTGCACGAGATCGACACCCTCCGTGCGGCGGGCCAGCCACGTCGCCTCGCCGGCCACGCGCACCGCCCGCGAGCGACCGCTGAGCGCGAGCACCTCGGTCGGGAGCGCGGCGACCACGTCCGGGTGCGCCGCCGCGAACGGCTCGAGCACGAGGAGCCGGAGCTCGAGGTCGGACGGTGCGAGCGCGACCAGCGCGCGCAGGCTGGCGAGCGTGGACTCCTCGCTCCCGCCGACCTGCCCCGGCACGAGCCACAGCAGGTTGACCGCCACCGTGGTCGGGGTCACGACCGCCCGCCCGGCAGACTGTGCGGGTGGACGTGGAGGACGACTGGCGCCGGCCCGCGCGCGTCGTCGCCGTCAACGCCTCGGGGGCGTGCTCCGGTGCCGAGCGCGTGCTGCTCGCGCTGATCGGGCTGGCCCTCGACGACGGCATCGAGGTCGTGGTCGCCAGCCCCGACGGCCCGCTCGTGGCCGAGCTCCCCGCCGGGGTGCGGCACGTGCCGCTGCCCCCCTTCGGCCTCGGCGTGCCGGAAGGCAGGGCGGCCCGGGCCGCGGCGGCCCTCGGGATGGTCCTGCGGAGCCGGCGCGCGGCGCGGGCGCTGCGGGCCGAGGTGCGCGCACCCGGCACCCACACCGTCGTGAACTCGCTGCTCGCGCTCCCCGCCGTGCGCCTGGCCCGGCCGGCTGGTGCGCCGACCTGGCTCGCCCACGACGTGGTCACCTCGCGAGCGCAGCGTGCGTTCGTGTCCTTCGGCCTGCGTGGGAGGCGCGGCCTGGGGCGCGTCGTGGCCGTCTCCGAGGCGACCGCGGCGCCCCTGCGGCCGCTCGGCTGCCCGGTCGAGGTGCGACCCAACGGCGTGCCGTGGCCGGTGGCCCCGGTCGACCTCACGCGCCACGACCCGCCCGTGATCGGCTCGGCCGCCCTCCTCGTGGGGTGGAAGGGCCACCAGGTGCTCCTGGAGGCGGTGGCCCGGGTCCCGGCCGTGCACTGCGAGCTGGCCGGCGGGCACCTCCCGGTCGACGCGCCCTACGTGGCGTCGCTGCGGGCCCGGGCCGACGCACCGGACCTCGCCGGCCGCGTGCGGTTCCTCGGCCACGTGGACGCGGAGGCCGCGATGCGGGGGTGGGACGTGGCGGTGCTGGCCAGCACGTCGCCCGAAGCGGGACCGCTCTCCGTGCTCGAGGCGATGAGCCTCGGCCTCCCGGTCGTGGCCACCGCGCACGGAGGGAGCGCCGAGTACCTGGCCCGCGGCGGTGGGGTGCTGGTCCCGCCCGGGGACGCGGCGGCGCTCGCCGCGGGCATCGAGACGGCGCTCGACGACGCGGTGCGGCCCGACCTCGCCGACGGCGGGCGACGGTTCGTGGCGGAGCATCACGACCTCGCCCGCACGCTCCCGGCGCAGTACCGCGCCGTCATGTCCGCACCCGCCTGATCACGACACGGTCCAGCGGTGGGGGCCGGCCTGCGGCAGGGGCGTCACGCGCACGCGCCCGGCGCGCCGCTCGCGCCGGCACCGGCGCGCACCTGCGAGGCCGTGCACGATCGCGCGGGCCTGGGGCCGGCCGGGGTGCTTGGCCAGGCGTCCGAGCGACAGCAGCAGCCCGCGGGCGATCGCCGTGGGCGTGCCGTGGCGGAAGAGCCACCACAGCCGGTTGCGCTCCTGCCAGTACCGGTGCATGCCCGGCACCTTCCGCGCGCTGGCGCTCCACTGGTGGTGCACGACCGAGGCGGGCTCGACCAGGTACGTCCACCCGGCCGCCGCGCCGCGGCGACCGAGGTCGATGTCCTCGTAGTACAGGAAGTAGCGCTCGTCGAACCCGCCCACGTCGCTGAGGAACGCCGCGTCGAAGAGCACCGCGCCCCCCGTGAACAGCTCGATGGGGCGCGCCTCGTCGTGCTGGCCGCGGTCCGGCTCGCCGAAGCCGACGTCGATCCCCGCGCCGTCCCCCCGAACCCACATGCCGACGCTGTTGATCTCGGGAGGCGCGCCGGGGGCGGCGTCGGGGCGGTCGAGCAGGAGCTTGGGCTGCACCGCGCCGACCGTGCCGCGTCCGAGGGCATCGCTCAGCGCGCGGAGCCAGCCGGGCTCGACCGTCGTGTCGTCGTTCAGGATCGCCACCGCCCGAGCCCCAGCCGCGAGGGCGTGGCTGATCCCCGCGTTCATCCCACCGGCGAAGCCGAGGTTCTCGTCGGTGGTGAGGAGGTCCACCGGCGGCGGCGGCGCGCCGGCCGCTCCTGCGACCCGATCGACCCTGGCCCGGTCCAGCGTCTGCCCGTTGTCGACCAGGATCACCCGGTCGGCGTCACCCGACGCCACGACCGACGCGAGGCACCGGTCGAGCACGGCCGCGTCGGCGCGATACGTCAGCAGCACGACCGCGATCACGGCAGGAGTGTAGGAGTGCAGCCGGTAGGGTCCGACGCCATGAGGGTCCTCGTCACGGGCAGCGCCGGGCTGATCGGGTCCGAGGCCGTCGAGTTCTTCGACGCCCTCGACTGCGATGTCCAGGGGATCGACAACAACGGCCGGGCCGACTTCTTCGGGCCCACCGGCGACACGACGTGGAACCGCCAGCGCCTCGAGGCCACCTGCCGGCGGTACACGCACCACGACCTCGACATCCGAGACCGCGAGGGCGTCGACGCCCTCCTGCGGGCCGCGCCGGTCGACCTCGTCGTCCATGCGGCCGCGCAGCCCAGCCACGATCTCGCCGCGTCCCGGCCCTTCGACGACTTCGACGTGAACGCGGTCGGCACGCTGAACCTGCTGGAGGCGACCCGCCGCCACGCGCCCGAGGCCGTGTTCACGACGCTGTCCACGAACAAGGTGTACGGCGACAACCCGAACCGCCTCCCGCTCATCGAGCTCGAGACCCGGTACGACTACGCCGACCCGGCCGACGAGCAGGGCATCGACGAGACGATGTCGATCGAGGGCTGCCTCCACTCGCTGTTCGGTGCCTCGAAGGTGGCCGCCGACGTGCTCACCCAGGAGTACGGCCGGTACTTCGGGATGCGCACGGCCGCCTTTCGCGGCGGCTGCCTCACGGGACCGCACCACTCCGGTGTCGAGCTGCACGGCTTCCTCAGCTACCTCGTGCACACCGCGCTGCGGGAGGCCGACTACACGATCTTCGGGTACAAGGGGAAGCAGGTCCGCGACCAGATCCACTCGGCCGACGTGATCAGCGCGCTGTGGGCCTTCGCCCAGGATCCCCGCCCGGGCGGCGAGGTCTACAACCTCGGCGGTGGCAAGGAGAACGCGGCGAGCCTGCTGGAGTGCGTGGAGCTCGTGGCCGAGGCCAGCGGCGGCCAGCGACCGCGGCTGACCTACGACGAGCAGGCTCGCGTCGGCGACCACATCTGCTACTACTCCGACATGGCCAAGTTCCGGGCCCACTACCCGGGCTGGCGGATGGAGCACGACCTCCACGCGATCGTGGAGCAGATGGTGGGCGCGGTCCGCACCCAGCTCGGGTGACGGTCCCGTGCGCCTGACCATCCTCAACCAGTTCTACGCACCCGACATCAGCCCCACGGCCCAGCTGGCCGCGTCGCTGGCAGAGCACCGCGCTGCGCGCGGCGACGACGTGACCGTGCTCGCCGGCCGCGCGGGGTACCTGGAGGGGCTGGGCGGCGGTGCGCCGGGCACGGGCGGGGGCAGGGTGCGGGTGCGGCGCGCCTGGACGCCCGACCTCGGTCGCGCGTCGGTGGCCCGACGCCTGGTCGGGTACGTCGCGTACCTCCTCGGCACCGCGGTGCGGATCCTGCTGCTCCCCGCCCAGGACGTGATCGTGGCCATGACGACGCCGCCCTACGCCGTGGTGCTCGCCCTCCTCCACCGGATCCTGCACCGCCGCACCCGCGTCGTCCTCTGGAGCATGGACTGCTACCCGGACGCTGCCGAGCGCTTCGGCGAGCTGCGCCCGGGCGGCCCCGTGAGCCGGGCGCTGCGAGCCGTGAACCGCGCCGTGTTCCGCCGCCTCGACCACGTGATCGCCCTCGATGGTGCCATGGCCGAGCTCCTCACCTCGCAGTACGCAGCCGGACCGGATCGCCCGGCGACCTCCGTGGTGCCCAACTGGGAGCGCGCGGACCTCGTCCCGCTCGGCGAGGACCCACCCGTCTGGGAGGGCTGGGCCGAGCTGCCCACCGAGGGCCGGGCCATCGTCGTGTACCTCGGCAACATGGGGGTCGGCCACCAGTTCGACACGGTGGTGGAGGCCGCCGCCAGGCTCGGCGACGACGCCCTGTTCGTGTTCATCGGCGGGGGCGCGCGGCGCGACGACCTGGCCGCCCTCGTCACCGAGCGCGGGGCCGCCAACGTGGTCCTCCAGGGCTACGTGCCCAAGGACGCCACGCCGGGGGTCATGGCCGGGGCGGATGCCGCGCTGATCACGCTCGATGAGCGCTCGCTCGGGGTCATGAGCCCGTCGAAGCTGCACGCCAACCTGGCTGCGGGCCTCCCCGTCCTCTACGTGGGCCCGCAGGGCAGCAACGTGGACGAGGCGATCGAGCGCTACGGCTGCGGCACGAGCCTGCGCGAGGGCGACGTCGCCGGGCTGGTGAAGGCCGTGCGGGCGCTGCGGGACCCGAGCACCGCGGAGGTGCGCCGGCGGGCCCGGGCGGCGTTCGAGGCTGCTTACTCCGACGTCGCCGCGCTGCCGCGCCTCGACGCCGTCCTCGACGGCTGAGTTGCTTGCTCCGGTCGCGGGCGCCTTTGGCGCTGGGCTCGCCTCCGCAAGTGCCTCCGCTCGGGTCGGCGAAGCCGCCCGGCTCCGGCTAGCTCACACGCCGAGGCGCTCGCGGAAGTAGGCGGCCGTGTGCTCGAGGCCCTCGCGGAGGTCCACCGTGGGGTGCCAGTCGAGCAGGGTCCGGGCCTTCGTGATGTCGGGCTGACGGTGCACGGGATCGTCGACCGGCAACGGCTCCCAGGCCAGCTCGTCGCCCTTGCCCGTGACCTCGAGCACCATCTCGGCCAGCTCGAGGATGGATCGCTCGTGGGTGCTCCCGATGTTCACCGGCGTGGTGATGTCGCTGTCGAGCAGGAGCAGGAAGGCGCGGATCATGTCGTCCACGTAGGTGAAGGACCGCGTCTGCGTGCCGTCGCCGTAGATCGTGAGCGGCCGGCCCAGCAGCGCCTGGGTGAGGAAGTTCGACACCGCCCGACCGTCGTCGGGCCGCATCTGCGGTCCGTAGGTGTTGAAGATGCGGACGATGCGGATGTCGAGGTCGTGGTGCCGGTGGTAGGCGGTGGTCATCGCCTCCGCGAAGCGCTTGGCCTCGTCGTACACACCACGGGGGCCGATCGGGTTCACGTTGCCCCAGTAGCTCTCCGGCTGCGGGTGCACCTGAGGGTCCCCGTAGACCTCGCTGGTCGACGCCAGGAAGTACGTGGCCCCCTTCGCCTTCGCGAGCCCGAGGCTGTTGTGCGTTCCGAGACCACCCACCTTGAGGATCTGGATCGGGATGCGCTCGAAGTCGATCGGTGACGCGGGGCTGGCCAGGTGCATGACCACGTCCACCGGGCCGTCGACCTCCAGGTGCTCGCTCACGTCGTGGTGCACGAAGGCGAAGCGCCGGTCGTCGGCGAACCGGGTGAGGTTGGCCTCCGAGCCCGTGATCAGGTTGTCGACGGCCACCACCTCGTCGCCGCGGGCGAGCAGCGCGGCGCACAGGTGCGACCCGAGGAACCCGGCGCCGCCGGTGACGACGACGCGGGCCATCAGCTCCGGCCGATGCCGCGGTACTCGAAGCCGCGGCGAGACAAGGCCGCCCGATCGAGGAGGTTGCGGGCGTCGACGACCTTCTTGGCCGCCATGAGGTCGGCCACCTTGTCGATGTCGAGCCAGCGGAACTCGTCCCACTCGGTGAGCACGACCAGCACCTCGGCGCCGTCGACCGCGGCATACGGGTCGTCGACCACCTCGATCCCCTCGAGCGGCTCCCGCACGGCCGGGTCGAAGGCCCGCACCACGGCGCCGCGCTCGACCAGGCGGCTCAGGACCGCGAGGGACGGCGACTCGCGCAGGTCGTCGGTCCGGGCCTTGAACGTGAGGCCCCAAGCGCCGACCCGCTTGCCGTCGACGGAGCCGTCGGCCAGCTCGATCACCTTGTCGGCCACGCGGTTCAGCTGCTCGTCGTTGACGGCCACGACACCCTTGAGGAGGTTGAAGTCGTAGCCCGCGTCCTCGGCGATGCGCACCATCGCCCGCGTGTCCTTCGGGAAGCAGGAACCACCAAACCCGGGGCCGGGCTTGAGGAACTCGTGGCCGATGCGGCTGTCGTAGCCCATGCCGAGCGCCACGTCCTTGATGTCGGCGCCCACCGCCTCGCACACCGCGGCCACGGCGTTGATGAAGGAGATCTTGGTGGCAAGGAAGGCGTTGGCCGCGTACTTGATCGTCTCGGCCGAGGCCGGGTCGGTCACGATCACGGGCGCCGTGATGCCCAGGTAGAGCGACGCCACCTTCACGGCCGCGGCCTGGTCCTCGGCCCCGATCACGATGCGGTCCGGGTTGAGGAAGTCGTGGATGGCCGACCCCTCGCGGAGGAACTCGGGGTTCGACACCACCGCCACGTCGCTACGGCCGAGGGCCCGCTCCACGACACGCGTCGAGCCGACCGGCACGGTCGACTTGTTGACCACCACGGCCTCGCTCTCGAGCGCCGGCCCGATCTCGCGGGCGGCCGCCTCGATGTACGAGAGGTCGGCGGAGCCGTCGACGCTCTGGGGCGTGGGCACGCAGAGGTAGGCGAACTCGCAGTCGCGCACGGCCTCGGCGGAGCCGACCACGAACGACAGCCGACCGCCGTCGACACCCTCGCGCACGAGGTTGTCGAGACCGGCCTCGAGGATGGGGATCCGGCCCTCGCGGAGGAGGGCGATCTTGGCCTCGTCGATGTCCGCGCACACGACGTCGTGGCCGATGTGCGCGAAGCACGCGCCCGTGGTCAGCCCCACGTACCCGGTGCCGATGACGGCGATCCTGCTCATGTCGAGAGCTCCTCCAGCAGCCGCCCGAGTGCGTCACGGTAGTGCGGCAGGAGGGGGAACCCCCCAAGCCGGAGCGCCGCGTTGTCCAGCACGGAGTTGGCCGGGCGGGGGGCCGGGCGGGGCGGATCGAGCTCGGCAGTGGTGATGGGCTTGACCTTCCCGGGGTCATGGCCGGTGGCCTCCAGGATGTCGCGCACGAAGCCGTACCAGGTGGTGTCGCCCTGGTTGGTCACGTGGAAGGTGCCCGGCACCCGGGCCACCGCCAGGCGGCGGATCGCGGGGGCGAGGTCGGCCGTGAAGCTGGGGCAGCCGCGCTGATCGTCGACGAAGGCCAGCTCGGGCCGGTCGACCAGCCCGAGCACCGTCTTCACCATGTTGCCCCCGTGCGCCCCGCACACCCAGGCCGTGCGCACGATGGCCGACGACGGGTCGACCTCCTGCTCGCCGCCCAGCTTCGACCGGCCGTAGGACGACGTCGGGTTCGGGCGGTCCCACTCCACGTAGGGGGTGGGCTTCGTGCCGTCGAACACGTAGTCGGTCGACACGTGGACGACGTGCGCGCCGACCTGGCGGGCGGCCTCCGCCACCCAGCGGACGCCCAGCGCGTTGACCTGCCAGGCGCGATCGGGGTCGCCCTCGCACGCGTCCACCGCGGTCCAGGCCCCGGCGTTGAGCACGACGTCGGGGGTCACCCCGGTGATCGCCTGCGCCACCGAGTCGCGGTCCGCGAGGTCGAGCGCGGCGTGGTCGCACGCCACCACCTCGTCGCCCGCCTCGGTGCACGTGCGCACGAGGTCGTGGCCGAGCTGGCCCCCGGCGCCGGTCACGAGGACGCGCATCACGCCGCCCTTCAGGGGACGCCACCACCACTCGTTGGCGCGGTACCAGGCCACCGTGGCCTCCAGGGCCTCGTCGAGGGACCGCTGCTTGCGCCACCCCAGCGCGGTGACCTTGGAGATGTCCACCGAGTACCGGCGGTCGTGACCGAGGCGGTCGGGCACGTAGTCGACGGAGGACTCGTCCTTCCCGAGCAGCGCGAGCAGCTTGTCGACCAGGACGCGGTTGGGCGTCTCGTTCCCCGCACCGATGTTGTAGATCTCGCCGGGGGCGCCCTCGTGCAGGACGAGGTGCACGCCGGCGCAGTGGTCGTCGACGTACAGCCAGTCGCGCTCGTTGAGGCCGTCGCCGTAGAGCGGCACCGTGCCCCCGTCGAGCAGGTTCGTGGTGAACAGCGGGATCGCCTTCTCGGGGTACTGGTAGGGCCCGAAGTTGTTCGTGCAGCGCGTCACGGTGACGGGCACCCCGTGGGTGTGGTGGTACGAGAGGGCGATCAGGTCCGACCCCGCCTTGGACGCCGAGTACGGCGACCGCGGCTCCAAGGGGTCCGTCTCCTTCGAGCTGCCGACCTCGACCGACCCGTACACCTCGTCGGTGCCGATGTGGACGACCCGGGGCACCTCCAGGCGCCGCGCCGCGTCGAGCACGATGTTGGTCCCGAAGCAGTTCGTGGTCACGAAGTCGTCGGCGCCGGCGATGGAGCGGTCGACGTGGCTCTCCGCCGCGAAGTGGACCACCGCGTCGACACCCTGCATCGCGTCCTCGAGGGTGCCGGGGTCGCAGATGTCGCCCTTCACGAACCGGTAGCGCGGGTCGTCGTCCACGTCCTTGAGCGTCGAGAGGTTGCCGGCGTAGGTGAGCGCGTCGTAGACGACCACCTCGTCGTCGGTGTGCTCCAGCACGTAGCGGACGTAGTTCGAGCCGATGAAGCCGGCCCCGCCGGTGACCAGCTGCCTCACGGGCCGTCCCCCCGCAGGGCGGCGAACGGCGGGGCGTCGAGGTCCTTCTGGGAGACCTGGGCGCGGTCGCTGCGGTCGATCGGGAGCGGCCACTCGATGCCGAGCTCCGGGTCCAGGGGGTTGCAGGAGGCCCCGGCCATGCCGGGTGCCCACTCCTGGTCGAAGCAGTACAGGTACTGCGTGCCGGGCTCGAGGGCCTGGAAGCCGTTGCCGACGCCGCGCGGCACGAGCACCTGGCGGCCGGGGTGGAGCGTCTCGGTGACGACGGCACCGAACGACGGCGACTCCCGCCGGAGGTCGACCCACGCGCCGAACACGCTCCCGGCCACGACCGCGACCAGCTTGGTCATGTTCTCCGCGTGCATCCCGCGGAGCCCGCCCTGCTTCGTCTCGGTGACGTTCACCTGCAGGAAGGGACCGAGCGGCGAGAGGCCGGCCGCCTCGAAGGCCGACTGCCGGTAGAACTCGCGCACGGTGCCGCGGTCGTCGGTGACCTGCTTCATCGTGATGAGGTGCAGCCCCTCGATCCTGGTGGGCTCGGTGGAGAAGTCGATCACGCCGTCCTTCTCCTCGGGCTCGAACTCGAGGAAGCGCAGGAGCAGGTCGCCGTACCCGCTCTTCATGAGGTCCTCGCCCTGGTCTGCGGCCGCGGCGAGGGCGCGGAGCTGGTCGGCGGAGATGAAGCCCTCGCGGTACGCGGCCGTCTCCGGCGCGCCGATGAGGAGGCCCTTGCGGTGCTGCTGGCCGCCGACCCAGTTCTGCGCGTCGAGCAGCGCGTCGAAGGTGCCGACGTCGAACCACTCGGTGGAGAACGGGAGGCGGCACACCTCCAGCCGGCCGTCGGCGAGGTAGCTGCTGTTGACCTCGCTGATCTCGAGCTCGCCCGCGGCGCTCGGGCGGATCGACCGGGCCACGTCCACGACCGTGTGGTCGTAGAAGTACAGGCCCGGGATCATGTAGTTCGACGGGGCCACGATCGGCTTCTCGTGGATCGCCAGCACCTCGCCCTCGGGGCCCAGCTCCAGCACGCCGTAGCGCTCCGGATCGGGCACCCACAGGCCGAACACCACTGCGCCGTCCGGACTCGTGTGGTCCTGCAGGCGCTCCCCGAGCTGCCACCCGTAGAAGATGTTGTCGCCGAGGATGAGGGCCACGTCGTCACCGGCGATGAAGTCGGCGCCGATCAGGAACGCCGCCGCGATGCCGTTCGGCTCCGGCTGGACGGCGTACTCGAACCGGCAGCCCCACTGCGACCCGTCGCCGAGGAGCGCCTCGAACAGCGGCACCTGGTCGGGGCTGGAGATGATGAGGATCTCGTTGATCCGGGCGTGGAGCAGCGTGGAGATCGGGTAGTACACGAGCGGCTTGTCGTAGACGTGCATGAGCTGCTTCGAGGTGGCCCGGCTGGCGGGGCTCAAGCGCGTTGCGCGGCCACCGGCCAGCACGATCCCTTTCACGACCGGCGATCTTACGGGGCTTGGTTACTCGACCGGCAGCCCGAGCTCCCGGCTGATCACCAGCCGCTGGATCTCGCTCGTCCCTTCACCGATCTCGAGGATCTTGGCGTCCCGGTAGAAGCGGCTCACCGGGGTCTCGTCCATGAAGCCGTACCCGCCGAAGATCTGGGTGGCCATCCGGGTGGCCGACACGGCCGCCTCGGTGGTGTGCAGCTTGGCCATGGCCGCGGCCTGCTTGTACGGCCGGCCCGCGTCCCGGAGCCCGGCGGCGTGGTACGTGAGGAGGCGCGACGTCTCGGCCATCACCGCCAGGTCGGCCACCTGGAACGCCACGCCCTGGTTGGCGCCGATCGGGCGGCCGAAGGCCGTGCGGTCGCGGGCGTACGCGGTGCAGTGCTCGAGGCAGGCCTGGATGCAGCCCACGGCGAGGGCCGCGATCGCGATGCGCCCCTCGTCGAGCACCTGCAGGAACTGGGCGAACCCCCGGCCCCGCTCCCCGAGGAGGTTCCCCTCGGGCACGCGGCAGTCCGTGAAGGTGAGCCCGTGCGTGTCGGAGGCGTGCCAGCCCATCTTCCGGTAGGGCGGCTGCACCTCGAGCCCGGGGGTGCCGGCCGGGACGATGATGGCGCTGATCTCACCGGGGCCGGTGCGGGCCGTCACGGTCACGAGCGACGTGATCTCCGTGCCCGAGTTGGTGATGAAGGCCTTCTCGCCGTTGATGACCCACTCGCCGGCGCCCTCGTCGAGCACCGCGGTGGTGCGCGTGCCGCCCGCGTCGCTGCCGGCCTCCGGCTCGGTGAGCCCGAACGCTCCCAGCGCCCGTCCCGCGCAGAGGTCGGGCAGCCAGGTCTGGCGCTGCTCCTCGGTGCCGAACTGGAAGATGGGGTTGGCCCCGAGCCCCACGCCGGCCTCCACGGTGATGGCCATGGACTGGTCGACCCGGGCCACCTCCTCGATGGCGATGCAGAGGGTCGTGAGGTCGCCGCCACCGCCGCCGTACTGCTCGGGGAACGGGATGCCGAACAGACCGAGGTCGCCCATGCCCCGCACGACCTCGGTCGGGAAGGTGTGGTCCCGGTCCCACGCCTCGGCGTGGGGGGCGATCTCGGACTCGGCGAAGTCGCGGACGACGAGCCGGAGGGCCTCCTGCTCGGCATTCGAGCTCCAGGTGCATCGGCGGGTGTGATCGTACGCTGCGGGCATGTCCGACCGATCCGCTGCGCCTCCGCTCGCAGTGGTCGGCGGCCACCTCGCGACGGAGCTCCTGGACGTCACGCCCGACCTGGCCGCGCTCGACTCGTCGGGGTTCTGGGCGGTGGTGCTGCCCTTCGAGGGCGCCCCGGTCTGCGCCCGCTTCGGCCACGTGCGCCCTGCCCGTCCGTGGCCGGGCGCGCCGTGGCGGGGCCCGTCGCCGGCCAGCTGGCGCTCGTCGCTCGACGAGGCGGGCTTCCGCAAGGGCGTGGAGGTGATCCGCGACTCGATCGCCGCGGGCGACGTGTACCAGGTGAACCTCACCCGGCGGCTCTCGGCACCCCTGCCGCCCGACGCCGACGTGGCCGCGCTCGGCGCCGCGCTGGCCGAGGGCAACCCGGCGCCGTACTCGGCGGTGGTGCGGATCCCGTCGGCCGGGTGCGAGGTGGCGTCGGCGTCCCCCGAGCTGTTCCTGCGCCGGGAGGGGCGACCTCGTGAGCTCCGGGCCCATCAAGGGCACGGCCCCCGACCCCGACGGGGCTCACCGCGAAGGACCGCGCCGAGAACGTGATGATCGTCGACCTGGTCCGCAACGACCTCGGTCGGGTGTGCGAGTTCGGCTCCGTCGAGGTGCCCGCCCTCCTCGCCCTCGAGCACCACCCGGGCCTCGTGCACCTCGTGTCGACGGTGACGGGCCGGCTGCGCCCGGGCAAGGGCTGGGCCGACGCGGTGGCCGCCACCTTCCCGCCGGGCTCGGTCACGGGCGCGC
The DNA here is from genome assembly GCA_963806205.1 of uncultured Microthrixaceae bacterium. Taxonomy (GTDB): domain Bacteria; phylum Actinomycetota; class Acidimicrobiia; order Acidimicrobiales; family VFJN01; genus VFJN01. The sequence continues at coordinate 1,426,546 of CAWDXF010000002.1, read as the reverse complement.
CCGAAGCTGGCCGCGCTCGACCACATCCGCCGGCTCGAGCCGGCTCCCCGGGGCGTGTACTGCGGCGCGGTGGGCTGGGTCGACGCCGACCGCGCGCTGCGGGGAGCTCAACGTGGCCATCCGCACGTTCTGGGTGGAGGACGGACCGGCTGCACCTCGGCACCGGCGGGGGCATCACCTGGGACAGCGATCCGGGCGACGAGTGGGCCGAGACCGAGCTGAAGGCCCGCCGGTTGCTGCACGTGGCCTCGGGGGCGTGGGATGGCCGCTGATCTCGTGTGGCTCGACGGGGCGCTCGTGCCCGCGGCGGGCGCGACCGTGTCGGTGTTCGACCACGGCCTCACGGTGGGCGACGGCGTGTTCGAGACCCTCAAGGCCACTGACGGCGTGCCCTTCGCGGTCCGGCGCCACCTGGCCCGCCTCCACACCTCGGCCGGCGGGCTCGGGCTGGTGGTCCCGTGCTCCGACGACGACCTCCGCGGTGCGATGACGGCGGTGCTCGAGGCGAGCGGGCTCCCGCTCGGCGCGGGTGCGGATCACCGTCACCGGCGGCCCCGCTCCGCTCGGGTCGGACCGGGGCGAGGACGCCGCCACCGTGATCGTGGCCGCGGGCCCGCTGGCCCCGCCCGAGGACGCCACGAGCGTCGTGCACCGTGCCCTGGACGCGCAACGAGCACAGCGCCGTGGCCGGCGTGAAGACCACGTCCTACGCCGAGAACGTGCGGGCGCTGGCCCACGCCGCGGAGCGCGGCTGCACCGAGGCGCTGTTCGCCAACACCGCCGGGCTCCTGTGCGAGGGCACCGGCACCAACGTGTTCGTCGTGCACGGCGGGCGTCCTGCGCACGCCGTCCGCTCGCGTCGGGCTGCCTCGCCGGCGTCACCCGCGAGCTGGTGCTGGAGATCACCGACGCGGTCGAGGCCGACGTGCCGATGGCGGACCTCGCACACCGCCGACGAGGTGTTCCTCACCTCCACCGGCCGCGACGTGCAGGCGGTGGCCCGCCTGGACGACCGCGACCTCGGCCCGCCCGGCCCCGTCACCGCGAAGGCCGCCGAGGCGTTCGCCTCCGTCGCCGCCGCCGACGCCGACCCGTAGGCGGGCCTAGGGTCCGCGGCCATGACCACCTTCACCCTGGCCGAGATGGAGCGCGAGTTCGAGGCCTACCAGGAGCGGGGCCGCATCGCCGGGAGCACCGGCGACTGGAGCCCGTGGGCGGACCAGTTCACCGAGGACGCGCTGTACATCGAGCACCTGTTCGGGCGCTTCGAGGGGCGCGAGGCGATCCGCCAGTGGATCACGTCGACGATGACGGTCTTCCCGAACGACCAGTTCACCTACTTCCCGATCGAATGGGCCGTGTTCGACACCGACCGCGGGTGGATCGTGTGCGAGGTGCAGAACCGGCTCAACGACCTCGGGGACGGGCAGATCTACCAGGCCAGCAACTTCACCCGCCTCGTGTACGCCGGCGACGGCATGTGGTCCTACGAGGAGGACGTGTACAACCCGCAGTCGATGGCGGACGTGGTCCAGGCCTGGCTCGAGGCGAGGAACGCCCTCAAGGGCTGAGGTCGCGGCAGGTGGACGACGTCGCCCACGGCGATCGTCCGCCGGTCCCCTCCGGTGGCCTCGACGACGAGGTGGCCCTCATCGGTCGACGTCGACCGCCGTGCCCTCGATCTCGCTCGTCGCCCAGGTCGACGCGCACCCGGCGGCCGAGCGTGGCCGAGGACTGCCGCCAGGCCGCCCGCAGGCGGCGCGACGTCGAGCGTCGCCAGCAACGGGCCGTACCAGCCGTCGAGGCGGCGGAGCAGGGCCACCAGCAGGTCCTCGCGGTCGACCGGGCGGTCGGTGACGTGGTTGCAGGCGACCGCGACCTCGGCCAGCTCCTCGGGCAGGGCGGCCGGCCAGGCCACGTTGATGCCGATGCCCGACGACGACCGCGGGGCCGTCGCCCGGCCGCAGTCCGCCTCGGCGAGGATCCCGGCCAGCTTGCGGTCGGGCGCCGAGCCGTCGCCCGGCAACACCAGGTCGTTCGGCCACTTGAGCCGGGGCGCGAAGCCGGCCACCTCCGTCACGGCGCTCGGCCGCGGCGACGGCCACGGCCATCGTGCAGGCCTCGACCACGGCCGCCGGCGGGCGCAGCAGCGATCGAGACCAGCAGCGACGGCGCCCGGCGGCGCCTCCCACGTGCGGCCGCGCCGCCCGCGACCCGCCGTCTGGTGGTCGGCGACCACGACGATCCCCTCCGGCGCGCCGTCGCGGCCGAGCGCGAGCGCGTCGGCGTTGGTCGAACCGGTCTCGGCGACCCAGCGCACGTCGGCGAACCGGCCGCCCGGGCCGCTCGCCAGCTCTGATCTGGCACGTCCACCCGGCACGCAGGTAACCATATGGCGTGCTGACCAAGGTCCTGATCGCCAACCGGGGCGAGATCGCCGTCCGCGTCATCCGTGCGTGCAAGGAGCTCGGCATCGCCAGCGTGGCGGTGTACTCCGAGCTCGACCGCGAAGCGCTCCACGTCCGGCTGGCCGACGAGGCCTACGCGCTCGGCGGGCAGACCGCGGCCGAGAGCTACCTCAACACCGAGCGCATCCTCGACGTCATCGAGCAGTCCGGCGCCGACGCCGTGCACCCCGGCTACGGCTTCTTCTCCGAGAACACCGACTTCGCCCGCGCCATCACCGAGCGGGGCGTGACCTTCATCGGCCCGCCGCCCGAGGCCATCGAGGTGATGGGCGACAAGGTGTCGAGCCGCATCGCCGCCCAGGCAGCGGGCGTGTCGGGCGTGCCCGGCACCACCGAGTTCCTCACCTCCGCCGACGAGGTCGATCGCGTTCGGCGAGGAGCACGGCTGGCCCGTCGCCATCAAGGCCGCCTACGGCGGCGGCGGGCGCGGCATGCGCGTCGTCGACTCGGCGGACGAGGCAGCGGCCGCCCTCGAGTCCGCCCAGTCCGAGGCCCTCAAGGGCTTCGGCCGGGCCGAGTGCTACGTCGAGCGCTACCTCACCTGGCCCCGCCACGTCGAGATGCAGATCATCGGCGACACCCAGGGCAACGTGGTGTGGGTCGGCGAGCGCGACTGCTCGGCCCAGCGCCGGCACCAGAAGCTGATCGAGGAGTCCCCGGCGCCGGAGTTCCCCGACGAGCTCCGCAAGGCGATGGGCGAGGCGGCCGTGAAGGTGGCCAAGGCCGTGCGGCTACTTCAACGCCGGCACCGTCGAGTTCCTCTACCAGGACGGCGAGTTCTGGTTCCTCGAGATGAACACCCGCCTCCAGGTCGAGCACCCCGTCACCGAGCTGGTCTCGGGCCTCGACCTCGTGGCCGAGCAGATCCGCGTGGCGTCGGGCGAGCCGCTGTCCTTCACCCAGAAGGAGGTCGACGCGCCGCGGCCACGCCATCGAGGTCCGGGTCAACGCCGAGGACCCGGCCGGCGGCCGGTTCCTCCCGTCGCCCGGCACGATCTCCACGCTGGTGCCCCCGCAGGGCTTCGGCGTCCGCTGGGACGGCGGCTACGAGGCGGGCGACGAGGTCAGCCAGTACTACGACAACCTCGTCGGCAAGCTCATCGTGTGGGGCAAGGACCGGCCCACCGCGATCGCCCGCATGATCCGGGCCCTCGAGGAGATGCGGATCGAGGGCATCGCCACCACGATCCCTGCCGACCTGGCCATCCTCCGCCACCCCGACTTCGCCGCGGCCACGCACTCCACCAAGTGGGTCGAGGACACGCTCGACCTGACCGACGTGCACGCGCCCGCGGCGCCCGCCGGCCGACCCGAGGGCGAGGCCGCCGCAAGGTGCAGCGCGACGTCGACGTCGAGGTCAACGGCAAGCGCTTCGCCGTGCGCCTGTGGGTGCCCGACGTGCCCGCCGTGGTGGGCGGCCCTGTGCTCGCCGCCGGCGCCCCGGCCCCGTCGGCGCCGCGGCCGCCGGCGCGGGCGCGGCCGGCAGCGGCAAGGTCACGGTGCCCATGCAGGGCACGATCGTGAAGGTGCTCGTCGAGGTCGGCCAGGCCGTCGAGGCCGGTCAGCCCGTGTGCGTGCTCGAGGCGATGAAGATGGAGAACAACATCGCCGCCGACAAGACCGGCACCGTGACGGAGATCAAGGTCGAACCCGGCCAGTCGGTCGGCCCGGGCGACGTCGTCATCGTCATCGAGTAGCGCGCGCTGCGCGGGCGGCGCCGGTGAAGCCGGCGAACACGAAGGCGATCAGCGCCAGCGCGCCGGCCACGGCCGTGGCGCCGGTGCCGGGGTGGTCGGTGAGCTCGTCGAGCGGCGCCCGGTCCATCTGGACCACCCACGAGACCACCACCAGCCAGATGCCGACGTCGATGACGACGTGGAGCCAGTGCGGCTGGGTGTCGAGCCGGCCGAAGCACCCGCAGCTCCCGATCGGTGCGTCGGCCCGCAGGGCGGCCACGACGAACGCGCCGAACGCGATGTAGCTGGCCGCCACCAGCGTCCACACGACGGTCCCGCCGGCCACGATCGCGACGACGCCCAGCACCACCTCCGTGAGCGCGAGCAGGCGCACGAGCGCCGGGGACGACGGCAGGCCGAACTCCCGGAGCGCGCCCGAGGTCATCGTCGGGTCGACGACCTTCATGGCGCCCGCGAACACCAGCAGCCCGGCGGCCACGAGCGCCGGGACGACCGCCCCGTCCACCGCTCTACTCCGCGGCCTCGGCCAGGGCCTCGGACAGGGACGGGTGCACGAGGAGGCTGTCGACGATGTCGCTGACCCGCAGCCCGTTCGGTGACGGCCACGGCGATCACCGACACCAGCTCGCCCGGCGTGGCGGCCGACCACCGAGCCGCCCAGCACCACGCCGGTGGCGGGGTCGCTCACGATCTTCACGAAGCCCTTGGTGTGGCTCTCGATGAGCGCCTTGGGCGAGCCGGAGAACGGCACCTTCGTCACCCGCACCTTGCGGCCCTCGGCGAAGGCGTCCGCCTCGGCCAGCCCCACGTCGGCGATCTCGGGGACGGTGAAGATGGCCGACGCCGCCTTGTCGTAGTCGAGCTGCGCGCTCGCCCGCGGCCGTGCACCCCCATCACGTGCTCGGCGATCTCGCCGCCCCTGCATGGCGGCCACCGACGAGAGCGGCAGCTTCCCGGAGAGGTCGCCGGCCGCGTAACATGTGGGCACGTTGGTGCGGCAGTGCTGGTCGATCGGCACGTAGCCGCCGTCGTCGGCCGTGATGCCGGCCGCCTCGAGGCCCAGGCCCTCGCTGTTGGGCATCGAGCCGATGGCCAGCAGGGCGTGGGACCCCGTGGCCACCCGGCCGTCGTCGCAGCGCACCACGGCCTCGGCGCCGTCGACCTCCACCGCGGTGGCGCGGGCGCCCTTGAGCAGGCGCACGCCTCGCCGCAGCAGCTCCTCCTCCAGCGCGGCCGCCACCTCGGGGTCCTTCTGGGGCAGCACCTGCTGGCGGCGACACGATCAGCGTGACCTGGCTGCCGAGCGAGCTGAACATGTGGACGAACTCCACGCCGGTGACGCCGGAGCCGATCACGACGAGGTGCTCGGGCATCTCCGGCGGCGGGTAGGCCTGGCGGGTCGTGAGCACGCGCTGCCCGTCGACCGGCGCCCACTCGGGCACGCGGGGCCGGCTGCCCGTCGACAGCAGGACCGCGTCGGCCTCCACCTCCACCGCGCCCTCGGCGGTGTCGGCCACGATCTCGTGCGGACCCACGAGCCGGCCCTTCCCCGTGAGCATGCCGCACGCCCTGGCTCTGGAGCAGCCGGCAGGTGTCGGTCTCGAGGCGGTGCTCGATGGCGGTGATGCGGGCCCGCAGCGCGTCGAGGTCGAGGGACGGCTCGACGGGCCGCAGCCCCATCTCCTCGGCCCGGCCGACCAGACCCATTGCCCCGCCCGTGGCGATCATCGCCTTGGACGGGATGCAGTCCCACAGGTGCGCGGCGCCGCCCACGACGTCCTGCTCGATGAGCGTCACCTCGGCGCCGAGGCGGGCCGCGTGGGTGGCCGCGGTGTTGCCCGCGGGTCCACCACCGATGATCGCCAGCCGCACGCTCACCGTTGCGAGGCTACGCGGTCGTCCGCTCGAGGCGGACGAGACGGTGGTCGGGGGTGAACAGCCGGCGGGTGAGGCCGACCCCGACCACGGCGGCGTTGGTCGCCACGCAGCCGAGGATGAGGAACATGACGGCCGCCTGTACGAGCACCGCGTCGACGGGGTCGACCCCGGCCAGGATGAGGCCGGTCATGGCGCCGGGGAGGAAGACGAGGCCCACGGCCTTCGTGCTCTCGATCTGCGCGGTGAGCGCGGTGCGCAGCGCGGCCCGCACGTACGGCCGCGATGCCTCCGTCCAGGGCTGGCCCAGCGCGAGGCGCGCCTCCACCTCCGGCCGGTTGCCCGCCAGCTCGGCGATCATGCGCCGGGCAGGCGGACACCGTGCCGCCGATCGAGTTGCCGATCATCATCCCGGCGATCGGCACGATGGCCCGCGGGTGGACCGGGTAGATCCCGAGGCCGAACACCGTGCCGAGGCTGAGGGCGGACGAGGCGGACATCGCCACGAGCGCGAGCCCGAACGCGCCGGGCACATCGGGCGCCCGCCGGCGGACGGTCTCTGCCGAGAACCCGAGCATCAGCACGACCCAAAGCCACGAGAGCTCGACCGGCGCGTCGTCGTCGATCAGCAGGGCGAGCGCGTGGCCGACGAGCAGCAGCTGCACGAGCGCGCGGGCGCAGGACCACAGGATCGTGCCCTCCAGCCCGAGCTGGTTCCGGCGCGACAGCGCGACGGCCACCACCACGAGCACGAGCGACGCGGCCAGGCCACCCCAGCCGATCGTCCCCTCACCCATCGCGGACCCGCCCGGCCTCGACCACGAGGCGCTGCCCCGCGATGCGGTCCACCTGCGCGCGGTCGTGGGTGACCCACAGCACCGGCACCGCGTCCGTCGCGCACGCGAGCCCGCAGGCCAGCTCCTCCAGCACCGCGGTGGCCGCGTCGTCCAGCGAGGACGTCGGCTCGTCCATCAGGAGGACCTCGGGCTGGGTGACGAGGGTGCGGGCCAGGCAGACGCGCTGGGCCTCGCCACCGGAGAGGTCGTCGGCCACGCGGTCGAGGAACGCGGCGTCGAGCGCCGCCGCGCTCGAGTGCGGTGACCAGCTCATCGCTCTGCGCGTCGGGCCGGGCGACGAGCAGGTTGTCGCGCACGGTGCCCGGGAAGGGCGTCGGCCGCTGGAACACCATCCCGACCCGGCGCCGGTGCGCGAGCGGGTCGAGCGACAGCACGTCGTCGCCCCGGAACCGCACCACGCCGGAGGTGGCCACCTCGAGACGGTTGCAGAGGCGCAGCATCGTCGACTTGCCGCTCCCCGACCGACCCACCAGGCAGGTCACGCCGCTGTCGGGCACGGCCGCGGTGGCACCGTCGAGGATCCGGCTCCCGCCCACCTCGACCACCACGTCCTCGAAGCTGAACAGCGGCGGTGGCATGTCGACCGATTCTGCTGCGTCCGGCGGGCAGCCGTAACCTCGATGGCGTGAGCGATCGACCGAGCCGCGACGACTGGCGGTCCCTGGCCAGCAAGGACCTCAAGGGCGCCGACCCGGACACCCTCGTGTGGGAGACCCCCGAGGGCATCCCCGTGCAACCGCTCTACACCGAGGAGGACCTCGCGGACGTCGAGCACCTGGGCGGCCTCCCGGGGTTCCCGCCGTTCGTCCGCGGTCCCCGCGCCACCATGTACACCGGGCGCCCGTGGACGATCCGCCAGTACGCCGGCTTCTCCACCGCGGAGGAGAGCAACGCCTTCTACCGGCGCAACCTCGCGGCCGGCCAGCAGGGCGTGTCGGTGGCCTTCGACCTCGCCACCCACCGCGGCTACGACTCCGACCACCCGCGGGTCGTCGGCGACGTCGGCAAGGCCGGGGTGGCGATCGACTCGGTCGAGGACATGAAGATCCTCTTCGACGGCATCCCCCTCGAGAAGATGTCGGTGTCGCTGACGATGAACGGCGCGGTGCTGCCGGTGCTGGCCTGCTTCGTGGTGGCCGGCGAGGAGCAGGGCGTCACCCAGGACCAGCTCAACGGGACCATCCAGAACGACATCCTCAAGGAGTTCATGGTCCGCAACACCTACATCTACCCGCCGGCGCCGAGCATGCGGATCGTGGCCGACATCATCGAGCACACCGCCCGGCACATGCCGCGGTTCAACTCGATCTCGATCTCCGGCTACCACATGCAGGAGGCGGGCGCGACGGCCGACCTGGAGCTCGCCTTCACGATCGCCGACGGCCTCGAGTACGTGCGCTACGCCGTCGACCGCGGCCTCGACATCGACGAGTTCGCCGGGCGGCTCAGCTTCTTCTTCGCCATCGGCATGGACTTCTTCATGGAGGTGGCGAAGCTCCGGGCCGCCCGCCTGCTCTGGCACCGGGTGATCGAGCCGTTCGGCCCGAAGGCGGAGAGCTCCCTCACGCTGCGCACGCACTGCCAGACCAGCGGCGTGTCGCTCACCGAGCAGGACCCGTACAACAACGTCGTGCGCACCACCATCGAGGCGATGGCCGCCGTGCTGGGCGGCACGCAGAGCCTCCACACGAACTCCTTCGACGAGGCCCTCGGCCTGCCCACCGACTTCTCGGCCCGCATCGCCCGCAACACGCAGCTGATCATCCAGGAGGAGACCGGCATCCCCCACGTCGTCGACCCGCTCGGCGGGTCGTACTACGTGGAGTCCCTCACCCAGGCCCTGGCCGAGAAGGCGTGGTCGATCATCGAGGAGGTCGAGGCCCTCGGCGGGATGACCAAGGCCGTCGACTCCGGGATGCCCAAGCTCCGCATCGAGGAGGCCGCGGCCCGACGCCAGGCCCGCGTGGACCGCGGCGCGGAGGTCGTGGTCGGGGTCAACAAGTACCGGGCCGCCGAGCCCGAGGTCGTCGACGTGCTCGACGTGGACAACACGAAGGTCCGCGAGCAGCAGATCGCCCGGCTCGAGCACATCCGTGCCGAGCGCGACGCGGCGGCCTGCGAGGCGGCCCTCGAGCGCCTGCGCGAAGGCGCCGCCGGCGACGGCAACCTCCTCGCGCTGTGCATCGACGCCGCCCGGGCCCGGGCCACCGTCGGCGAGATGAGCGACGCCATGGAGGCGGTGTTCGGCCGCCACAAGGCCGAGATCCGTAGCATCTCCGGCGTGTACGGCGCCGCCTACGAGGGGGACAAGGCCTTCGAGGCCGTGCAGCAGGAGGTCGAGGAGTTCGCCACCGCCGTCGGCCGCCGGCCGCGCATCCTCGTGGCGAAGATGGGCCAGGACGGCCACGACCGCGGCGCCAAGGTCGTCGGCACCGCGTTCGCCGACCTCGGCTTCGACGTCGACTTCGGGCCGCTGTTCGAGACCCCGGCCGAGGTGGCCCGGGCCGCGGTGGAGAACGACGTGCACGTCGTCGGCGTGTCGAGCCAGGCGGCCGGCCACAAGACGCTCGTGCCGCAGCTCATCGAGGAGCTGCGGACCGCGGGGGCCGGCGACATCCTCGTGATCGTCGGCGGGGTCATCCCGCCCCAGGACTACGACGTTCCTCGAGGACGCCGGCGTGGTCGCCGTGTTCGGCCCCGGCACCAACATCCCCGAGGCCGCCGGGCGCGTCCTCGAGCTCATCCGAGAGAAGCCCAAGCCCGCCGGATGACAGCCTCGCTGGCGGAGCGGGTCGTCGCCGGGGACCGGCGGGCGCTGGCGCAGGCCATCACGCTGGTCGAGTCCACGCGGCCGGACCACCGGGCCGAGGCCCGCGCGCTGCTCGACGAGCTGGTCCCCCACACCGGCCGCTCGTTCCGCGTCGGGATCTCCGGCGCGCCCGGCGCCGGGCAAGTCGACCTGCATCGAGGCGCTCGGCCTCCACGCGGTCGACGCGGGGCACAAGGTGGCCGTGCTCGCCGTCGATCCGTCGAGCACGCGCAGCGGGGGCTCGGTGCTCGGCGACAAGACGCGGATGTCCGACCTCGGCCGCCGGCCCGAGGCCTACATCCGCCCCTCCCCGAGCGGCGGCACGCTGGGCGGGGTGGCCCGCCGCACGCGCGAGGCCCTGCTCGTGTGCGAGGCGGCCGGGTTCGACGTCGTGCTGGTCGAGACCGTGGGCGTGGGCCAGTCCGAGGTGGCCGTGGCCGACCTCGTCGACCTGTTCGTGCTCGTCGCCGCACCCGGCGCGGGCGACGAGCTGCAGGGCATCAAGCGCGGGATCATGGAGCTGGCCGACGTCATCGTGGTCAACAAGGCCGACGGCGACCTGCTCCCCGCCGCGCAGCGGGCCGCCGCCGATCTGCGCAGCGCGGTGCACCTGCTCCGCCCGAAGCGGCCCGGCTGGGAGGTCGCGGTGCTGCTCGCCTCCGCGCTGGAGGGCACCGGCGTGCCCGAGGTGTGGGTCGCGGTCGGAGACGGGGATCGAGCGGCTCCGCGCCGACGGCACCCTCGACGCGCTCCGCGGCGACCAGGCCGTGGCGTGGATGTGGGACGAGGTCCGCGAGGCGCTGCTCGGCTCGTTCCGCGACGACCCGGCCGTGACCGCGCTGCTCGGCCCGCTCGAGACGGCCATCCGGGCCGGCGACCGCTCGCCCTCCTCGGCGGCGCAGTCGCTCATCGAGGCGTCCCGGCACCCCGACGACGCATGACCGTCGGGCGGACGCAGGCGCGCGTCGTCCTCCTGCTCACGGCGCTCTGCGTGCTGCGCGGGGTGTTCTGGGCGGTCGTGGCGATCGCGCCGAGCCCCATCGACGAGATGCAGCACTTCGACTACGTGCACTCGATCGCCACCGGCGACGGCGTGCCCACCGTCGGCAAGGACCGCATCCACCCCGACGTCCTCAGCTTCGCCAAGGCGTCGCCCACCTTCGGCCTGCGGTCCCAGCCGTACCCGGGCGACACCAGGGCCCCGGAGTGGGACGGCGCCGATCCGCAGTACGAGGGGATCCAGGGCCCCACCTACTACGCGCTCCTCGCGCCCTTCTACTGGCTGGGCCGCCTGTTCGGGATCGGCGGCTCGTTCTACCTCGTGCGCGTCGGCTCGGTGCTGCTCGGCGCGCTGGCGATCCCCGCGTCGTGGCTCCTGATCCGGCGGCTGCTCCCCAGGCGGCCGGAGACGTGGCTGCTCCCACCGGTGGCGCTGACCTTCGTGAACGCGGTGTCCGCCGGCGCCGCCACCATCGGCAACGACGTCGTCGTGCTGACGGGCGCCGCCGTGGCCGCCATCGTGCTGCTGCGGGGCCTCGAGCGGCGCAGCACCGCCGCCGCGGTCGGCGCCGGTGCCGCCGCCGGTCTCGTCCTCCTCGGCAAGACGACCGCGGGCGCGCTCGTGCCGGTCCTCGGGCTGCTCGCGCTGCCCTGGCTGCGGCGCTGGTGGGCCGAGGGGCCGGACAGCCGGCTCCTCCTGCGTCGCTGGGTGGTGGCCTACGGCGCCGCGTTCGCCGCGCCCTTCGCGCTGTGGACCGCCTGGAACCTGTGGACCTACCACGCGTTCAGCGGGGCCGCCGAGGCCGACGCCATCACCGGCGCGCTGCAGACCACCTACCCCCGCACCTTCGAGACCGTGCGGGTGCAGTGGGAGGCCGTGCGCCGCGGGCTCACCACCGCACAGATCGCCGACCTCGAGCCCGCCTACCACCACGTGTGGGAGCTCGGCTTCGGTGCGCTCGTCGGATGCGGGCTCGTGCTGGCCTGGCGCCGGCGCGACCGGGAGTCGCTGCTCCCGCTGGGCTGGGGCACGCTCGCCTACCCCCTCACGTTCGCGACGGTGGCCGGCAGCTTCCTGCTCGTGCTCGGGGAGACCGGCATCCTGCTCGGCCGCTACCTGTGGGTCGCGCTCGTGCCCCTCGCGATCGCGCTCGGCGTGGGGGCCTTCGTCCTCGGCGGGCGGCGGTTCGCGCTCGCGCTCGTGCTCGTCGTGGCCGCGGTGGCCACGTGGTACGAGCGGACCGACGCGCACCGGTTCCTCGACACCTACTACGAGTACGAGCTCGCGGGCGGCGACCTCGGGCCCGTGGTCGAGCAGTCGTGGAACGACGGCTACACACCGGCCGCCGCGATCGAGATCGACGTGGACTGCCAGGTGGCGGTGGTCGACCTCGGCCTCGAGGTGCCGCCGGAGCGCATCGAGGTGGTCGGCGCCGAGGGGAGCACCGGCGCCACCCTCGAGCAGTCCCGCCCGGCCGCCTTCACCCGCTACCGCCTCGACACGCCCGTGCACGGACCGCTCACGATCCCGGTCACCACCGGGGTGGCCATCTCGGTCACGGAGCGGGCGCCGGAGGCATCGCTCGACGGGGCCGCCGGCGATCCGATGGTGCGGGCCCACTGCCCGGTCGACGACCCCGGTGACGTGCGCTTCGAGCAGCTGTTCGACCGCAACCCGCCGGTCCCCCGCTCGCTGCTGGAGCTCTGGCCCACGCTGAACGCGATCGGCGTGACCGTGGCGGCAGCCGCAGCCGTCCTCTGGGGCCTGCGTCGGCGTGAGCTGGAGGGCTAGCGCAGCTCGATGATGCCGACGCCGTCGGCGGCGGCGGACCAGTGGCCGGTGATGGGCCAGGTGCCCGCGTAGCCGTAGGCGAAGGAGCGGGCGGGCGGTCCGGCGGTGGCGGTCTCCCGCAGGTACCACTGGCCGGCGTCGTACACGCCGATGCCGTCCACGCCGTCGCCGTTCCAGTCGCCGATCACCGGCACCACGCCGGCGTAGCCGTACGGGAAGCTCAGCGCGGGTGAGCCGGGGCCGGTGTCGTTGCGGAGCAGCCAGGAGCCGCTGTCGAAGACGCCGATCTCCACCGCGCGGTCGCTGCCGTCCCAGTTGCCGACCATCGGCGTGGCCCCGGCGTAGCCGTAGGCGAAGGTGATGTGGGGGGAGCCGGCGCCGACGTCGTTGCGGAGGTACCAGGTGCCCGCGGCGTACACGCCGATCGAGTCCTGGCCGTCGCCGTTCCAGTCGCCGCACACCGGGACGTACCCGGCCGCGCCGAACGCGAAGGACCGGGTCGGCGCGCCGGCCGCGAGGTCGTCGCGCAGGTACCAGGTGCCGTTGGCGTACACGCCGAGCGTGTCGTCGCCGTCGTTGTCCCAGTCGCAGCTGATCGGGATGTAGCCCTCGCCCCCGTAGCTCACGTTGCCCGTGGGCGGACCCGCGGTGGCGCTGCTGCGCGTGACCCACCCGAGGACCCGCGAGGTGGCGCCGCCGCCCCCGCCCCCTCCGCCACCGCCGCCAGCGGGGGCGGCGGCCGCAGGGGTGAACCAGTTCGACTTGAGGGAGAACTTGGACCGGACCTGCTCGCCCGTCTGCTCGAGGGAGCTGGTGGCGCCGACGAGGCGCAGCCGCCTCACCCGCCCGCCCTCGGCACCGAGGCCGTTGCGCTCGAGCACCTCGATCCGCTGGAGGTCGCCGATCGCGGGGTAGGCGGCCTCGATCTGGTCGTCGGTCAGCGTGGAGGTCCAGTTGTGGTGCGGGTTGCCGGTGTAGGCGTCGCCCTCGTCGACCACCGCGGGGAACGTGGCGCCGTCGGTCGTGTACCCACCGGTGGAGGAGGAGAACTCCGTCCGCGCGATGGCCCCGTTCAGCATGCGGACCTGGCCCGCGGTGGCGGCGATGGCGGCGTTGGTCGTGGCCGCCTCTCCGGACGCGCCGAGGTACACCTGGCACTGGATGGTGTCGCACGTGTCGGCGACGTTGGGGAAGCGCCCGTCGCCCGGCCAGCGCGTAGCTGCGGGCGGCGATGGCCTGGGCGCGGAGCGCGGCGGCGGCCCATGCCTGGGGCATCTCGGAGGGCACGACGCCCTTGAGGTAGCCGTCGACGCCGAGGTAGTTGACCAGCCGGGCCTTCGCGACCGACGTGCTGCGATCGATGATGTAGTCGAAGACGCCGCGGTAGGTGCGGCGCTTGGGGCCGCACAGCTCGAGCATCTTGCTCTTGTCGTCGCCGGGGTCCGGGACGGTCGAGTCGATGTCGATGTCGACGTCCACGGAGTGCCCACCGCCGACGGGGGTCCACGCGGTGCCGCTGCAGCCGCCCGGGGCCTGCTCGACCTTCCACCCGGTCCCGTCCGGGGTCGCCCGGAACGCGGTGCCGCCGGGCAGCTCGACGGACCCGTCCTCGACCCAGAACGGGGCCCCGGAGGTCACGACGATCTGGTTGATGCCCTGACCGTTGCCGCAGATCGTCACGCCCTCCAGATCGCACAGGAGGACGCGCAGGGGCCGGCCCGGGTCCTGGGCGCCGGCGCCCGTGCCGCCGTAGAAGTGGCCCAGGATCTGGTCCGTGGTCCAGCCCATGCCCTCGGCGTAGCCCCGGGCCCCGAACTGCCCCAGGCCCCGCCCGTGGCCGTTCCCGTGACCCTTGATCTCGAAGGCCTCCGGGCCGGCGGCGGCGGCCGGATCCGCGGCCACGAGCACCCCCGTGGCGACGCTGAGGGTCACGAGGAGGGCGGCGAGGGCGCGCCGAAGGGGGAGCGGCATGAGGGACGAGGCTAGTCCGGGGGTCGCAGGCCGAGGACGCGGCGCATGCGCTTGGCGATGTTCGCCCCCACCGTCGAGAGCCCGCCCTCCCGGTAGTAGGCCCGCAGGGTCACCAGGTCGTTGCGGAGGCGCCCCCGCGTCGTGGTGCGCACCACGAGGTCGCTGCGGGCGAGGCGCACCTGCTCGCGGTCGAGCAGATCCGGGGCCCGCTCGGCGTCCCGGCAGTAGGCCACCAGGGGCGCCGTGACCGTGGACCACCGCATGGCCGCCCCCAGCGCGCGGCTGGCGGCGGCAGAGCGCCCGGCCAGCTCCGCGTCGACGAGCAGGCGCTCGAGGGCCGCCTCGAGGGACGGCTCGTCGTCGGGCGGGACGATGAGGCCGGCGCCGGTCGACTCGAGGAGGTCGGCGAACGCGTCACCCGCGGTCGACACGATGGGCAGGCCCGCCCAGAGGTAGTCGAGGATGCGGGTGCGGAAGGAGAACTCCGTCTCCACGTGGTCGTAGTGCGTGCTGACGCCGACGTCCGCGTCGCAGAGGAAGTCCTGCCGCTCGTCGAAGGGCACCCAGCCCTCGTTGAAGAAGACCACGCGGTCGAGGAGCCCGAGCTCCTCCGCGAGGGCCACGGCCTGCACCGCCATGCGCATGCGCGGGATCTCCGGGTTCGGGTGGCTGAGCCCCATGAACACGAGCCGCACCTCGGGGTGCGCGCGCGCGCAGGCGCGTCGACGGCGCGGATCAGCGTGAGCGGGTCGAACCAGTTGTAGATCCCGCCGCCCCAGAGGATCACCTTGCTGTCGGCGTCCGACCCCGGGCAGCACCCCGCGGATGGCCGAGCGCCGCTGCACGGGCGGCTCGTCGGCGGTGCCGAAGGGCACCACGTCGATGAGCCGGCGCAGCTTGTCGTCGGCCGCGTAGGTCGCGGGGTTGAGCCGCCCGAGGCCCGCGAGCTGCCCGAGCCAGAAGTCGCGCTGCTTCTCGCTCGCGCAGAGGAAGAAGTCGCCGCGGCGGAGCTGCTCGTTGAGCGCCGCCATGGCTCCGTGCACGGCCCGCCGCCAGCGTCACTGCGTTGTCGTCGCGGCCCTGCTCGAGCTGCTCGAGGTGCATCGGGTCGTAGACGTCGCACACGATCGCCTTGTCGAGCGTCGTGAGGCAGGGCCGCCCGGCGAGGATCCACCCCTGGGCCACCAGCACGTCGCACCAGCTCGACCGCGGCGACCAGGCCGGGCTCGTCGACCGCTTCGATCCGGAAGGGCGCCTCGAGCGGATCGGCCTCGCCGGTGGTGACGAGGCGCACCTCGTGGCCGTCGGCAGCGAGGGCGTCGGCCAGGTGGAAGGCGCGGATGGCGGGGCCCGCCATGCGCGGCCCCAGGGTGTCGGCGGTGGCGACGACGATGCGGCGGCCCGGCGTCATGCGCCCGTCGACCCGCCAGGTGCCGCCGAGCGACACGACGCCGCCGGCCGCCTCGTGCGGGGTGCCGGGGAGCACGTCGAAGCGCAGCGCCCGGTGCTGGTAGTCGTGCACGTGCAGCAGCGCGTTGTCGGTGATGCCGCAGGCCAGAGTCGTAGGTGCCGGGCAGCAGCAGCACCTTGTCCGACCGCCAGCTCGACGACGCCGTCGCCCTCGATCTCCTTGATCACGAGGCCGGCGTCCTTGGTGTTGGGACCCGACACGAGGGTGCCGTCGAGGGTGTAGATGCCCAGGCCGAAGACGGGGCGCTTCACCTTCTCGGTGGCCCGGTAGGTGAACCGGAAGGTCAACGGGTCCCCGGTGCGGAACGCGGACGTCGCCTTGCCCTTCGGCCCGATCAGCTCGACCTGCTCGATGCGGACCTCGCCCGCGCCCCACCGGGCCCCGCCGGAGCCATCCCCGGAGACCTCGCCCACCCCGGCATCGGACTGCACGGAGGACAGGTACTCCCCCACCACGTCGCTCGCCGCGCCGACGTCGCGCAGCACCCCGCTGTCGAGCCACGCGACCGTGTCGCACATGTTCTGCACGCTCCGGAGGGCGTGGGACACCATGACGATCGTCTTGCCGTCGTTGCGGAGGTCGGCGAACTTCTCGGCGCACCGCGCTGGAACTGCTCGTCGCCGACGGCCAGCACCTCGTCGACGAGGAGGACGTCGGGATCCACGTTGATCGCCACCGAGAAGCCGAGCCGCACGTACATGCCCGACGAGTAGTTCTTCACCGGCGTGTCGATGAACCGCTCGAGGCCGGCGAAGTCCACGATGTCGTCGAACGCGCCTGGATCGAGCGCTTCGACATGCCGAGGATGGCGCCGTTGAGGAAGACGTTGTCGCGGCCCGAGAGCTCGGGGTGGAACCCGGCCCCCAGCTCGAGCAGCGCGCTCACCTTGCCGTGCGTCTGCAGCGACCCGGCATCGGGCCGCAGGATCTGGGCCATGCACTTGAGGAGCGTGCTCTTGCCGCTGCCGTTGGTGCCGATGAGGCCGAAGGTCTGGCCCTCGGGCACCTCGAAGGTCACGTCGTCGAGCGCCCAGAACTCCTCGTACGCGCGCCCGGCGCCCGCGCATCGCCGCGGCCTTCAGGCTCTGGTTGCGGTCGTGGTAGAGGCGGAACCGCTTGGAGACCCCGTGCACCTCCACGGCCGGCGCGGCCGTCACAGCTCCTCCGCCAAGCGGGGCTCGAGCTTGCGGAACACGGGGTGCCGATGCCGAGGCTGAGGGCCGTGGCGACCACGACCGCCAGCCACGTCCATGAGCTCCGGCCCCCGCAGGTCGTAGAGGAGGTCGCGGTAGATCGACGCGAAGCGGGTCATCGGGTTGGCCTCGTACAGCCAGCGCAGCAGGTGCTTGTCGCGCAGCTCCCTGGTGGCCAGGTCCTGGGGGTAGATGATCGGCGTGGCGTAGAACCAGATCTGGAGCAGGATCCCCATCAGGTGCTCCATGTCGCGGAAGTACACGGCCACCACCGCGAGCACGAGCGCGCACCCGAACACGAACAACGCCTGCAGCGCCACCACCCCGAGCACCGCCGGGAGCCACGGCAGCACCATGTTGCCGGCGATGAGGAGGGCGGCGGCGAGCACGCCGAGCTCGATCAGCAGCGTGATCGTGACGGAGGCGGTGCTGGCCCCCACCAGCAACGAGCGCGGGAAGTACACCTTCTTGATCAGGTTGGCGTTCCCGAGCAGCGAGCCGAGCCCCCCGATGAGGCCGTTGGCGAGCAGGTTCCAGGGCAGCAGGCCGCACAGCAGGAAGAGGGCGAACACCTCGAGCCCGCTCGGGTCGCCCACCGGCACGTCCACCTTGAGGAAGACGCGGAACACGATCGAGAAGATCGCCATGGTGGCGATCGGGTTCAGCAGCGACCACGCCCAGCCCAGGGCGGAGCGCTTGTACTTGCCGCGGAGCTCACGCAGCGTGAGGTTCGTGAACAGGTCGCGGTGCGGCCAGCGGTGCTCGAGGACAGCCATCAGCGGGGAGCGATCATGCCACGAAGCAGCCGGCGCACCTTGCCGGCGGCCCGGCGCGCCACGCTCCGCCGGTGGGGGCGGACCGGACGGCCGGGGGTGTCCCCGTAGGCCTCCAGCGGACTCGGGACCGCGGGTTCGTCGGGCGCGACGGGAACCCACGCCGAGGCGCGGTCCGGCCGGCCGCCGGCCACCTGGCGGCGGGCCGCCTCGAGGATCGCGAGGTACCGCTCCGCCTGCCGGTGGGGCGACAGCGAGAGCAGCGCGTCGCGGCGGGCCCGGGCGCCGACCACGGCGCGGAGCACGTCGTCGGCGAGCAGGGCCCGGAGGTGCGCCCGCCACTCCTCGGCGGTCGTGGCGAGGAAGCCGTTGACCCCGGGCACCACCGCCTCGCCGAAGGGCTGGGTGGCGGTGGCGATCGTGGGCGTGGCGCACAGCGCCGCCTCCAGCCACTTGATGGCGCTCTTGGCCTCGTTGAACCGGCCGAGCGGCTCGAGGGGAGCCAGGTTCACGTCGAGGTCGCGCAGCGCGTCCGGGAGGGCGCGCCAGTCCAGCAGCGGGTGGCGCCGGAGGCGGGGGCCGAGGCGCTCCACCGCCGGTGACGGTGTGAGGTGGCCACCCAGCCACAGCTCCGCCGACCCGTGCTCCTCGAGCACCTCGAGCACCAGCGGCTCGATCTCGGCCCAGTCGCGGTCGTGGGTCGTGGTGCCGCTGAAGTACCCGACCCGCAGCGGCCCGGGCGCGCGCGGCCGGCGGAGCGCGAGGTCGCAGCGACGGGCCAGCACCGCGCCCACCCCGTTGGCGAACCGGTGGGCGGGCAGGCCCACGACCGCGGCGGCGTGGTCGCACAGCAGACGCGGTGCTGCCGACGAACGCGTCGCAGGCCTCCATCGTGGTGCGGTACCGGCGCACGCCGTCGAGCCACAGCGCGGCCTCGTCCGCGGGCAGCACCCGGAGCGCGGGGATCTCGTCGGCGAGGTCGGGGTCGAAGATGAGGTCGTCGACGTCGAACAGCAGCGGCACCCCGGGACGGTCGCGCCGCAGCCCGGCCAGGAGGTCGAGGACCTGGACGGTGGCGGGCACGCGGTACACCACCACCGCGTCCGCTCTGGCGGCCAGGTCGGGCACCGACGGGTCGCGGTAGTGGCGCACGTCGGCGTGCACGCCGAGGAGGCCGAGCGCCTCCGCGGGCAGGTGGGCGCGGTAGCGCAGCGGCGCGCCGTCGATGCCGACGACGAACAGCACGCGCTCGATCGGCGAGCGCGCCGAGCGAGGCGCGCCACCGGCCTCCAGGAGGCCGCGCAGGGTGGCATCGAGCGCGTCGGCCTGGTCCGCGGATCGGGGCACGTCGACGTGCGGGGCCGCGGCCGCCCACGCGTCGATGCGCTCCGGGTGCTCCACCGCCTCCGCCATCGCGGCCGCGAGCGCGGCGGCGTCGCCCGCGGGGACCACGAGGCCGTTGCGCCCGGGCTCGACCACCTCCTCGGGGCCGAGCGTGTCGGTGGTGATCACCGGGACGCCGCGCAGGAGCGCTTCGCGGGTGAGCAACGAGTGCGACTCGCGCATCACCGACGGGATCACGAGCACGTCGGTGGCGGCCAGGACGGCGTCGAGGTCCGCCGGCTCGTAGGGCGGCACGACGCGGACCTGGGCGGGCAGGGGTCCGGCCACCTCGGCCCGCAGGGCCACGACATCGCTGTGCAGCTCGAGCTCCCACCCCGCGGGATGGCGGTCGGCGAGCCGGCGGGCGGCGTCGACGAGCACGGCCGAGCCCTTCATGCGGTTGGCCCCGCCGGCGTAGCGGAGGCGCACGGGCCCGGATCGCGGCGCCCGGCCCCCCGCCGCGGGGAGGTCGTCGAGGCCGTTCTCCAGGACCTGGAGCCGGTGTTCGGGCACGCCGTTGGCGGCAAGCACCTCGGCGGCGATCGCGGACGGGGCGAGGACCAGGTCGGTGTGGTCCAGCTTGGCCCGCAGCCAGCTCGGCGCGCTCGTCCAGCCAGGCCCGGTCCACCTCGCACTGGCACACGCCGGCGCTCACGACGAGCGAGCAGGGCACCCAGTCGCGGTCCACGAGGAACTGCCGTGCGCAGCACCACCAGAAGTCGTGCATCGTGACCACGGTGACGGCACCGGCCTCCTTGGCCGCCCGCACGAGCCCGGCGCCGAGGGACTGGAGCGCGTGGAGGTGGACGACGTCGGGCTGCAGCTCCGCGAGGTGGGCCCGGAAGTCGGCCTCCACGCCGGGGTTGTCGAAGTTGGCTCGGTCCGACCAGCCGATGAACCGCTCGATCGCGATCCACCGCACGGGCAGGCCGGCCACGTCCTCCTGCCACGCCTCGAGGGGCGGGCGGGCCGGGTCGAGCGAGCCCGCGTACACGGACACGTCCCACCCGCGGGCGACCAGCGCACGGGCCTGGGCGTCGGGCACGAGCGTGCCGCCGCTCACGAAGTCGGGCGGGAAGTGGGCGGAGACGACGAGGAGCCGGGGACGCGCCGGCGTCACCCGGCCCTCCGCTTGCGGGGAGCCGCCTTCTTGGCCGGAGGGTCGGCGGACTGCTCGCGGAGCAGCGCCACCTCCTCGGCGAGGATGCGGGTGCGCTCCTCCAGGCGCGAGATCTCCCAGGAGAACTGCACGGCCACGAGGAACAGGAACGCGGTGGCGGCGAGGAGGAACACCGCCGGCGGGTAGAAGATCCCGACCCTGCGGGCCGACCAGTCGAGCAGGTCGGGGAACGCGGCCAGGACGACCAGGCCGAACCCGACGGTGGCCCACAGGAACGCGAAGCGGGCCCGCAGCCGGCCCGAGCGCAGGAGCTGGAGCACGAAGCCGAGCGCCACCAGCGTGAGCAGCAGCAGCAGCACATGCGCCCGACCACTCATGTCACGGCCTCGGTGGGGCGGCGGCGGAAGGTGGCGCCGAGCACGAGCAGGAGCCGGAGGTAGTGGTACACGAGGCGCAGCCGCCGGGCGCTGGGCACCCCTGCGGTTCGGGCCCGCATGTCGGCGGGCACCTCGACCACGTCGAAGCCCTCGAGGCTGGCCAGGATGAGCGACTCGACGGACTCCATGTACTCGCTCGGGTAGCTGCGGGAGAAGAAGTCGAGGACGTCGCGGTTGAACGCCCGGAAACCCGAGCTGGTGTCGGTGAAGGTCTGCCCCACGGCCAGCCGCACCGCGTAGCGCAGGAGGCCCATCGCGCTGCGGCGGGCGCCACTCACCTCGTAGTGCGCGGACGTCGACGTGAAGCGGCTGCCCACCACCATGTCCGCGCCGCCGGCCAGGCCGTCGAGCAGGTCGGAGATGCCGGCGGGGTCGTGCTGGCCGTCGGCGTCGAGCTGCACCGCCGCGTCGTACCCCTCGCGCACGGCGAACACGAAGCCGGTGCGCAGCGCGCCGCCGATCCCGAGGTTGAACGGCAGCTCGAGCACGCGCACGCCGGCCGCCCGGGCTGCCGACGCCGTGCCGTCGGTGGAGCCGTCGGACACCACCACGACGTCCAACGAGGGCTGGGCGGCGCGGAGCTCGGCCAGGGTGCCCGGCAGCGCCTCCTCCTCGTTGAAGGCCGGGATGATGACCAGGGTCCGCATGGCGCCAGCGTAGGGTGCAGAGCCGACCGCAGAAGCGACCCGACGATGCGCATCCTCCTCATCACCGAGTACCTCCCGGCCAGCGATCAGGTCGAGATCACGGGGGGTGTGGAGGCGTACGCGCACTACGTGGGCGGCCACCTGCGTGACGACCACGACGTCACGATCCTGTCCCGCCCCACCGACGGCAGCGTCTGGGACGCGGCCAGCGTGGCCTCGCTCCCCGGCCGGCTGCTGTTCCTCCTGCGGGCGCTCGTGCGGGGGCTGCGCACGCCCGCCGACGTCGTGATCGGCACGACGTACGTCGTCCACCCCATCGCCTGGTTGGTCGGCAAGCTGCGGCGCCGGCCCGTGGTGTTCTGGTACCCCGACGTGCTGCTCGGCACCTGGCGCGCGGGAGGGTTCGGGCGGGTGGCGGGCGTGATCGGCGAGCTGGCCGAGCGCGTGATCCTGCGCCTCCCCGTGGACCGGTACCTCGCCATCTCGCAGAGCACCGCGGACAAGCTGGCCGCGCACGGCGTCGACCCGGCCAGGATCACGGTCATCCCCTGCGGGTTCGACCAGGCCACCGTCGACGCCGTGACGCCCGAGCCGGGCGGCGAGGACCGCATCACGGTGGTGACGCGGCTCGTGCCGTACAAGCGGGTGGACCTCGCCGTGCGGGCCCTGCCCGGGCTGCCGGAGCTGCACCTGGTGGTGATCGGCCAGGGCCCGGAGCACGACCGCCTGACCGCGCTCGCCGCCGAGCTGGGCGTGGCCGACCGGGTGGAGCTGCGGGGCTTCGTGGCCCGCCACACCGACGTGCTGGCCACCATCGCCGGGTCGCGGGCGTTCGTGTCGGCCAGCGAGGTCGAGGGCTTCGGCATCGTGGTGGCCGAGGCGATGGCCCTCGGCACCCCCTACGCCGTGTCCGACATCCCGGCCCACCGCGAGGTCACCGACGGGGGCCGGGGCGGTGCCCTCTTCCCGCCCGGCGAACGCGGCGGCCCTGGCCGCAGCGATCCGGGCGGTGGGCGATCCGGCCGCCCGGGCGGGCCTGGCGGCCGCCGCCGCCGAGGTGGCCGGGCGCTACCGGTGGGACGAGATCGCGGCCACCACGGCCCGCGAGCTGGAGCGCGTCGTCGCCGCCAGGCAGAGTTGACCGCCATGGACATCGCCCCCCTCCGAGAGCTGCGCCGGCTCGCGGGCAGCGCCCGCTTCCACCTGTCCGAGCGCGGCGTGCGCGGGGTGGCCGACGAGGTGGTCGACGTGACCCGCTCCTACGTCACCTACCCGCTGGCCAGGCGGAGCCGGGCCGGGCGCACCCTCACCTTCGGCGGGCGCCAGCTGCCCGAGGTCCTCCACCACTACAACCGGGCGTGGCGCAACGAGCGCACGGTGGAGCTGACGCTGGCCCAGGACTTCCTGGCGACCACCACTCCGGGGCGCACGCTGGAGATCGGCAACGTGCTCAGCCACTACCTCCCGGTCGACCACGCCGTGCTGGACAAGTACGAGGCGTCCCCCGGGGTGATGAACGTCGACATCGTGGACTTCGAGCCCGAGGTGCCCTACGACCGCGTGGTCACCATCTCCACGCTCGAGCACGTCGGGTGGGACGAGCGGCCCCGCGAGCCGGAGAAGGTGCTACGGGCGTACCACCGCATCCGGGAGCTCGTGCGCGACGGTGGCTCGATCCTGCTCACCTGCCCGCTCGGCCAGAACCCGCACCTCGACGCGCACCTGCACGCCGGCGAGATCGACTTCCCGGTGCAGCGCTTCCTGCGCCGCGTCAGCGACGACAACCGCTGGGAGGAGTGCGCCGGCACCGACGTGGTCGGGGCGCAGTACGGGTCGCCCTACCGGAACGCCAACGCCGTCTTCGTCGGCGTGGTCCCCGGCGAGGACTGCTGGGGCGTCTGAGCCCGGGACGCGCAAGGGGCCGGCCGCCGAAGCGACCGGCCCCTCACACTGGTACGTGTCCCTAGATCACGGCGGGTTGGAGATGAAGTAGCCCCAGATGTCGCCGACCAGGTCGGTGCTCTGCTGGACGTAGATGCAGACCTCCTGGCTCGACGCGCCGACCCTCGTGACCACGAGGTTCGGGCGGGTCTGCCCGGCGACGAGGTTGAGGTTCGAGGCCAGCGGGCGCGGATCACTCGTGTCGTCACACGGGAACACGGTCACGAAGCCCGTGGCCGAGTTCGTCCCGGTGACGTTGAGCAGCACCGCGTTCGTGTTGTCCGGCACGGTCCCGAGCTCGAGGATCTTGGTCGTGTTCGCTCCCGGCTTGGAGAAGCCGGCCGGGATCTGCACGATCGGGTCACCGTTCGGCGTGGTGCCGCTGCTGCGGGTCTCCATCACCCGGGTCGGGCCGAACGGGATGTAGTGCGCTGCCGGTCGGGAACCACCCCGTCAGGTCGGCGATGATGTGCGACGAGCTCGACGTGTAGAAGCAGATGTCACCGTCGTTGTCCGGCTTCAACCACGGTCAGGTTCGCCGCGATGATCCCCGACTCCACGTTGAGCGATGAGACCGAGCGGCGGATCCGGCTCGATGCCCACGTCCCGTCGACCTTGGCGTCCGCGCAGTCCCACACCGTGAAATAGCCGGCCCCGTCGACAGCGGTGAGGTTGAGGATGACGCCTTCGGCGGCGTCGGGGAGGTCCCCGACCTGTGACGTTGATGATCTGGTTCGCCAGCGGCTTGCCGCCCGCGTAGTCGTCTGGCGTGACCCGCCGCCGGTCGGCCGAGTGTCCAGCACCCGCTTCGGCGCTGGTCAGCAGGCTGATGTGGCCGTTGTCATCGGCCTTTTCGGGGAAGTAGCCGTTGACGTCCACGACGAGGTGCGTCTCGTTGCGGGCGAAGACGCAGATCTTGTCCTCGACGATGCCGAAGTCGGTCACGCTCCCGGTCCCGACCCTTGTGACCACGGCATTGGGTCGGATGTCACCGTTGGTGAGGTTGACGTTCGACGCTAGAGGCGGGTCGGGCTCGAGGCCATCGCTCCCGGGATTGGTGTCCGCGCAGTCCCATACCGTGAGGAACTGGTCGTTCCCGGTCGACTGGACGCCGGTCACCGTCACGGACACCGCGGTTACGTCAGCGGGCACGGTGGTGTCCTGCTCGTTGTAGGTGTTGGCGGGGGCCTCGTTGCCACCGGCGACCTGGACCCGCGTGATCGAGCCGGGGCCGGCCTTGATCGCGCTGGCCGGCCGCTTGGTGATGCCGTTGCCGTTGCGGGTCTCGAGCACGCGGAGCGGCTCGATCGGCACGTAGTCGCAGTTCACACGGAAGGTGAGGCCCGTGGTCGTGTCACCGGGACGGACGAGGTCGCCGCTGTCGTAGCGCGCAGCCGCCCGCCGTGGCCACGACCTTGTAGGTGCCGTTCGCCGTGGCCGTGGCGTCGCTGTTGTAGAGCTCGTCGACGCCGAGATCGTCGGTGTCGATCTGCTCGTAGGTGCCGTCGCTGTTCTTCTTGAACAGCTGGACGGTGCCGGCCACGCCGGCGTTGCCCTCGGTCTTGATGGTGCCGGTGATCTCGTTATCCGCCCACGCGGTGGGTGCCATGGCGACGCCGGCGCCCAGGATGCCCAAGGTCAGAACAGCGACGAGGAGCCCTCGTCGTGTCCGCTTCGGAGAAGGTGAACGCTTCAAGAGCACGTGCCTTTCGTCGATGGTGAGACCACCCGCAGAGGCCCCCCACTTGCGAGGCGAGCCAGGCTAACAGACGTCACAAACGGGCGAAGGGTTCCCAGAAACACACGTTCACAGACGAATCGCCCATCCGTCTGCGATGGCCACCCTACGTGCGAGGGGCCGGTCACTGGGTGACCGGCCCCTCGTCAACGCTTGTGGTGAACGTCGATCAGACGTCCGGGACGGGCGGATCGACGGGCCAGAACGACACCAGATCGGCGATCAGGTGCGTCGGGTTCTGGTTCACGATGCACACCCGGCGGTTCGAGCTGAGCTTCGTGATCACGAGCGCAGCCCGGGTCTCGCCGGTCTTCAGGTTGATGCTGCTGGACAGCAGGGCCGGGTCGCTGCCCGAGGTGCACGGGTACACCGTGACGTAGCCGGTGGTCGACTGCGTGCCGGTCAGGTTGAACGCCACGGCCTTGGTGTTCGGCGGCACGACCGCCGACAGGTCGAGGACGATCTTGCCGTTCGTGCCCGGCTTCACGGCGTTGTCCGGGATCGTGTCGAACGCCGGGGCGGGCCGGGTCTCGAGCACGCGCTGCGGCGTGGCGGCCGTGTACCGGCTCCCCAGCGGGAAGAACCCGGTGAAGTCGGCGATCACGTTCATCGGGGCGGAGGTGTAGAAGCACACGCGGCCCTGGTCGTCGCTGCGGCTCAGCGCCAGGTTGGCGATGGCCAGCCCCTCCTCGACGTTGACCGAGGAGGTGCCCGGCGGATCGGGCTCGATCCCGGCGCCGTCGTCGTTCTTGCGGTCGGTGCAGTCCCACACGGTCACCCAGCCGCTGCCGTCGATGGCGGTGACGTTGAGGATGTTGGCCTCCACCGGATCGCCCACGTCGACCCGGATGACCTGGTTGCCCGTGGGCTTGCCGCCCGCGTAGTTGGTCTGGACCACGCCACCGCCGGTCTGGCGGGTGTCGAGCACCCGGACCGGCGTGTTCGACAGGACCAGCTCACCGCTGAAGGCGGACGAGGCCGGGAACCAGCCGTTCAGGTCCACCACCAGGTCCGTTGGGTTCCGGGAGTAGATGCAGACGAGATCGTCTGCGGTCCCGGTGCCGATCCGGGAGATGACGGTGTTGGCCCGGACGTCGTTGGGGGCCAGGTTCACGTTGGAGGTGAACGGCGGGTCGGGCTCCACGCCCTCCACGCCCGGGGACATGTCGGAGCAGTCCCACACCGTCAGCCAGTTGAACGGGCCCGAGGAGCCCACGCCGGTGACCGTGAGGGACACGGCCACGATGTCGGCGGGGATGTTCGTGTTGTCGTCGCGGACCTTGACCGAGGTCACCGAGTTGCCGGGGTTCCGGACCGCGTTGGGCGGCGTCGTGACGTACGGGAAGGCGCGGGTCTCGAGGATGCGCTTGGGTGCGATCGGTTGGAAGTCGCAGGCGACCCGGAGGTCGAGCCCGAGCAGCACGCTGGAGTCGCCCGGGACCTGGAGGTCGCCGGTGCGGGCGCTGGCGCAGCCGTCGTAGTCGGCCTGCACCTGGTACTGCCCCTCGGGCAGCACGCCGGCGCCGAACTCGAAGTGGCCCGTCGGGTCGAAGCTGGCCGCGACCTGGAAGTACGAGTTGCCGTCGCGCTTGAACAGCGTCACGGCCGCGCCGACGCGCACACCGTTCTCGGCCCGCACGTCGCCGGAGATGTGGTTGACCTGAGCCGCGCCCGAGGTCTGGGTGAGGGCGAGGCCCACGCCGAGCAGCGCGAGCGCGAGCGTCGCGGCAACGAGGCGATGCCGCCGCTTGTGGAGTACTGCCGTGTCTTCGGTCACGAAAACCTGCCCTCTTTCGCGGGTTGTCAATGGCGTCCCCACCCAAGGTCGCCGCCTTCCTCCGGGGGAAAAGTACCACCGGGGCCCTGAAACGGAAGGCATGACCTCCCACGGGCGCTTCGACCGCTTCCGCGGCCCGAAAACTCTGGGTTCAGGCCGACGCGACGGGTTCGAGCTCCGCGAGGCGGGCCTCGAGCTCCGCGACCCGCGCGCGGAGGCGCTCCGTGAGCGCGCGCGCCTCCTCGACCCTCTGCACCATCTCGGACCCGTCCAGGTGACGCTGCAACATCGCCTCGCTCGCGGTGAGGCGGCGCTGCATCTTCACGCAGCGGTCGTAGAGGTCGACGTACAGGTCGGAGAAGCGCGGGCCGAGGAGCACCGCCTCCGTGCTGCCGAGCGACCCCATCGGCTCGGCCGGTGGCTCGTGCCCGAGCACCGCCCGTGGCGGTGGCCCGCAGGTAGGCGAGGCCGTCGCGCTCGTCGGGCTCGAGGTGGGCCCCCTCGGCCCACTCGTTCCACGCGTTGAGGAAGACCATGCCGCCGCGCTCGCCGGCCCGCTCGTACACCGCCCGGAGCCACGCCTCGTACGCCTCCGGGCTGCCGTTGGCCACCACCAGCGACCGGCCGTCGCCCCGGCGGGGGGTGTTGTCCCACCCGGGGAACACGCATTCGTGGCGGATCCAGCTGGGCTCGGGCTCGTGCAGGAAGGTCTGCGCCACCTCGGCGTAGTCGTAGACGGCGTTCCCCGGCGCGGCGTCGGGCACCGTGATCGTGGGCACCTTCTCCCCCACGCCGTGGGGGAGGAACTGGGCGGCGGCGTCGCAGTGGTGCTCCGCGGGATCGTCGAACCGGCCGTGGGTGTCGAACTTCACGATGTAGGGGTCGCCCGTGCCGGCGTCGATCGACACGCGGCGCAGCCGGTCGATGAACCCCTCCGCGTCGGGCAGGGCCTGCACGCGGTAGAGGAGGAACAGCGGCCGGCCGTCCACCCGCACGTAGCGCTCGTCGCGGAACGCGTCGACCAGGTAGAGCACGTGCTCCTCGCGCTCGTTCACGTCGTAGTCCTGCTTCAGCAGGATCTCGTGCTCGCCCGCGTCCCACGCGCGCGTCCAGTTCTCGTTCGCCCAGCACAGGCAGAACGGGAAGTCGGGGGACCGCGAGCGCAGCACCTCGTCGAACACCCGGTCGAGCACGCGGCGCCCGCCGAACCAGTAGTGGTAGTAGCAGAACGCATCGACGCCGTGCGCACGCGGCGAGCGCGGCCTGCTGCTCGCGCACCTCGGCCACGCGCAGGTCGTAGAAGCCGAGGTCGCCCGGCAGGTGCGGCTGGTAGTGGCCCTCGAACAGCGGACTGCGCCTTGACCACGTTGTTCCACTCGGTGAAGCCCTTGCCCCACCACGCGTCGTTCTCCGGCACGGGGTGGAACTGCGGCAGGTAGAACGCGATGACCCGCGGCCGGTCCTCCGCGCGCTTCTCCACGTCCAGGTCGTCGGGGCGTTCGGTCGTCATGCGCGGGTCACAGGATCGGCCGGAACC
Source organism: uncultured Microthrixaceae bacterium (assembly GCA_963806205.1). Classification (GTDB taxonomy): domain Bacteria; phylum Actinomycetota; class Acidimicrobiia; order Acidimicrobiales; family VFJN01; genus VFJN01. Next base: position 1,398,062 of record CAWDXF010000002.1, on the reverse strand, counting down.
GCAGCCCGCGGTTCAGGTAGGCGTGGGCGAGGCGGAAGGGCGTCGGGAGCGGTCGGGGGCCGCGCACGACCTCCACCATGTCGCGGTCGATCGTGATCTCCTCGATGATCGATCGGTCGGTGCCCGCCAGCATCACGAGCTCCACCACGAGGTTCGTGAGCGCGGGCCGGTCGTGCCAGTAGCCGCCGGCGTGCTGCCACAGCGGCTCGTCCATGTGGGCCCAGTTCCAGTCCTCGATGATGTACTGCCCGCCCGGCCGCAGGCGGGGGAACGCGACCTCGAAGGTGGCCCGGGTCTCCCGGTAGAAGTGCGACGCGTCGTCGACCACCACGTCGAGCTGGCGGTCGCCGAGCGTGGCGTCGAGCAGCTCCACCAGCTTGAGCTCGTCCGCCTGGTCGACGCCGTAGAAGATCTCGAGGCGCCCGCTGGCCCGCTTGGCGAACCGCTCCAGCGCGGTCAGCGGCTCCGTGGCCAGCTCCACGGCGACCTGCACCTCGGGGCGCAGCAGCTCGTTGAGGAACGCCGTGCTGCCGCCCTTGAACACGCCGACCTCGAGCAGCGTGCCGACGTCGCGGGGCACGAGGCGGTCCACGAGCCAGTCGATCATCTCGCGGCGCTTGACCAGCATGAACCGGTCGTCGTCGACGTCGTGCTCCAGGTAGACGTCCGGTTCGACCGACAGGGCGAAGGTGGTGTCGCCGACCTGCAGGACGTCCTCGTCGATCCAGCGGAGCGCGGCGCCGTGCTCGCCGGTCACCGTCGTCCCGCGGAGCTTGCCGTACACCTTGCGCAGGCCGCTCGTGGCTCGGAACGTCTTGGTGTTGAGCACGGCCTGGAGCTCCACCTCGGCGTGCGCCGCCTGCGCGAGCCGGTCCTCGAGGTGCTGCACCTTGTCGTTCAGCTGTGCGTGGTGGAACTCGAGCGCCAGCCGCTCCCCGCGCTCGCGGGCCAGCTCGGCGTCGATGTCCTGGTACCGGCGCGTGGCCAGCTCGAGCTCGCCCGAGCCGTCGTCGACCACCGCGCTTGACCACGAACTGGTAGGTCTGCGACTCGGGGTCCTCGAGCGCGGCCCGCAGCACCTCGGGGGGCACCGCCTCGTGGTCGATCTCGAGCTCCGTCTCGAACGGCGGCCGCATGACGCGGCGGATCTCGGCCACCTTCAGCCCCGCGCCGTCGAGGAGCTGCAGGATCGAGTCGCGGGTGAAGAAGCGCAGGTGGGTGCGGTCGAGCAGGCCGTAGTCGCGGTAGTCGAAGCGCCCGGCGAGCAGCGCCAGCTTCACGTCGACGTGGGCCACGTTCGGCAGCGAGATCACCACGGCGCCGCCCGGGCGCAGGGACCTCCGGCCCTCGATCAGGACGGCGGTGGGGTCGGGCAGGTGCTCGAGCACGTCACCGGCGTAGATCACGTCGAACGGGTCGCGGTGGGCCAGGGCCTTGGTGAGGTTCGTGGGGTCGAACAGGTTGGTGACGACCACGTCCTCGGCGAACTCGGCGGCCGACTTGGCGGCGTGCTCGTCGAACTCGATGCCCACGACGGTGCAGCCCTGGTCCACCAGGGCCTGGGTGACGTGGCCGGCCGCGCACCCCAGCTCGAGCACGCGCTTGCTCCGCCCGATCAGCTGGAGCGAGAAGGCGTGGGCGTTGTTCGGGGCGTTCGGATCGACCGGGGCCCAGTACTTGAAGCTGTCGGTGTCGACCGCCATCCGGTCGACGGTAGCCGACGTCAGGGCTCCAATGGCATGTCGTGGATGGCCTCGATGAGGTCGCCGGGATCGATCGCGACCCCCTTCCTGAGGCGGCTGCGCAGCACGATCGCCTGCGCCGCGAGGGCCACCACGCCACCCGCCACGGTGCCCAGCTCGACGCGCAGGAACAGGTCGTCGCTGGACAGCGCCGTGGTGAGGACCAGGGCCGCGACGCCCGCCGCCCACGCCATCCCCATGGGGCGGTGGCCGCCGAGGGCGATGGTGGCCTGCGCCAGCAGCGCCGCGACCATGAAGGCGCCGCTGCCCAGCCCGAGCAGCGCCATCGACCGCGAGCCGAGGTCGAACTCGCCGCCGAAGAGGACCCGCAGCACCGTCGGCCCGAGCAGCCCCGCGCCGATCGTGCCGGCGACGCCGATCGCGCCGACGAGCACCACGAGCCGGCCGAGCCGCTCGCGCAGCTCCTCCGTGCGCCCGGTGCTGGCCAGCTCCGACAGCCGCGGCAGCAGCGACGCCTGCACCGCCTGGAAGAGGAACAGCGGGATGCGCGCGATGACCAGACCCGCGAGGAAGCGGCCGGCCTCGTGCTCCTGGTCTTCGCCGGCCAGGAGCTGCACGGCGATGGGCCCGGCGTTGACGAGCGCCATCGAGAGCACCGAGCCGAGCAGCAGCCACGCGAGCGCGACCGTGACCTCCGACCACGGCGCGGGCGGTCCGGGCCCGAGGACGCGCGACTGGCCCCAGAGCGCGAGCGCGACCGCGAGCAGGGGGCCGGCCGCCACGGCCAGCCCGTAGGGGCCGACCGTGTGCACGCCCGCGGCCACCAGACCGAGAGCGATGAGGAACCGCAGCGCCGACTCGCCGCCCACGATCCGGGCATACGCGTTGAACCGGCCGAGGCCGGAGAGCACACCGCGCGCGAGGTGCGCCGCGCAGGCGGCGGCCAGGCACAGCAGCCAGGCCACGAGCAGCACCCAGCTGCCGGCGAAGAGCTGGTCCGTCAGTAGCGGCCCGGCGGCCGCCCCGACCAGCAGGATGCCCACGAGCAGGATCAGGGCCAGCGCGGCGGCCCGCCGCACGACCGGTCCCCCGCCCTCGCCCCGCACGGCCCGGGCGGCCAGGGCCCGGGCGATCTCCTGCTCCACGGGCACGAACAGGCCGGGGCCGGCCACCAGGGCGAGGACCCACAGGACCGACAGGGGCGCGTACTCGTCGGTGCCCAGCGCCCGGGCCGCCACGACCAGGAACCCGTAGGCGGACGCGCCCGCGATGACCAGCGCGACGCCGACGGAGCCGCTGCCCGGCGGGAGCGGGTTGCGCTCCCGCGCCGTCGAGAGGAGCGATCGGGCGTCGATCGGGCGAACGTACAGCCTCCCGTCGCCGGGGCACCATGGCGGTCTGGCAGGTTCCGGGGCCCTTCGGTAACGTCCTCCGCCCCACCACACCGCGTCAGCGCGCCCGCGCGCTCGGCGCAAACCCGAGGTTCTGTCACGTGTCCCTGCGACGACCCGTGGCGGGCGCCGCGGTCGCCGCGACGTTCGCTCTGCTCCTGCACGCGCCGATGGCCGGGGCTGCGCCGCGGGGTGACGCACGCGGGGTGGACCACGTCTACGAGACCCCCGAGTCCCCGGCGGGGCCCGGCGAGCCGGTCGTGGCGCTCACCTTCGACGACGGCCCCCACCCCACCTACACGCCCCAGGTCCTGGCCGTCCTCGCCCGGTACGGGGTGCGGGCCACCTTCTTCGAGCTGGGCCGCGAGGCCGAGCGGCACCCCGACCTCGTGCGGCGGGTGGTGGCCGAGGGCCACGTCGTGGCCAACCACACCTGGGACCACGCCGACCTGCGGAACCTCGACGACGCGGAGTTCGCCTTCGAGATCGACCACACGTCCGAGGTGCTCCAGGCGGTGTCCGGCCAGCGCCAGGTGTGCGCGCGGCCGCCCTACGGCCGATCCGACCCGGGCGTCACGAGCCGCCTCGCCGCGCGTGGCCTGACCAGCGTGGTGTGGACCGCGGACTCGCGGGACTTCGAGAAGCCCGGCGTCGGAGCGATCATCGACAGCGCGCTGAGCGGGCTGCAGCCGGGCGGGATCATCCTGCTGCACGACGGCGGCGGCAACCGCGACCAGACGATCGCCGCGCTGCCCACGATCATCGAGCGCATCCTCGCGGCGGGCTACCGCATCGTGCCGATCTGCATGCCCGACGCGCACGCGCCCATCGGCGGGCTGAGCAGCGTCACCGGACAGCCCGGTGCGCACATCGCAGTGTCCGGGTGGGGCGCGGACCCCGACAGCCCCGACCCGATGGACGTGCACCTGTACCTCGACGGCGCGCACCTCGCGACCGCGAAGGCCCAGACGCCCGCCACGCCCGGCGCGCGCTTCGATGCGACCCTGCGGGCGCGTCCCGGCCACCACGAGGTGTGCGCGTACGGCATCAACGTCGGTCCCGGGTCGGCCAACCCGAGCCTCGGGTGCCTGCCCGCCGACGTGCCGTCGCTGACGGCCTTCGACGACCTGCGCCCGCTCGTCGCGCACCTGAAGGTCATGCTGCTGGGCGAGCAGGCGAAGGTCCTCGGGCGCGTCGCGCTCAGCTACGACCCGCGCGTGCTCCCGTGGCGGATGGGGGCCTAGGCCGGGCTAGCCGGGAGGCGGCTGCAGCGGGTGCGGCAGGCAGAGGTCGTCGAGCTCGGCGACCGTGATGCGGTCCCGGTTCTCCCAGGTGATCTCGTTGGCCGGGTCCTTGCGCACCTTGTACTCGCGGAACGACTGCTCGAGGCTGTCGTAGGCGAGCAGGCGGCCGATGAGCGGGTCGCCGAGGTCGAGGAGGAGCTTGATCGCCTCGATCGCCTGGATCGAGCCGATGATGCCGGGCAGCACGCCCAGCACACCGGCCTCGGCGCAGCTCGGCGCCATCTCGGCGGGCGGCGGCTCGGGCACCATGTCGCGGTAGGTGGGGCCGCGCATCGGGTCGAAGACCGTGACCATCCCCTCGAAGCGGAAGATCGAGCCGTGCACGACGGGGATGCCGAGCTTGACCGACGCGTCGTTCACCAGGAACCGCGTCGGGAAGTTGTCGGTGCCGTCGACGATCACGTCCCAGCCCTGGAGGATGTCCATCACGTTGTCGGCACCGAGCCGCACGTCGTAGGACACGACGTCGACGTCGGGGTTCAGCAGCGTGAGCGTCTTCTTCGCGGAGTCGACCTTGCGGTCCCCGACCCGCTCGATGTTGTGGAGGATCTGGCGCTGGAGGTTCGACTCGTCGACGACGTCCATGTCGATGATGCCGAGGGTGCCGACGCCGGCGGCGGCCAGGTACAGCGCGGCCGGCGAGCCGAGCCCGCCCGCGCCGAGGAGCAGGACGCGCGATTCGAGCAGCTTCTGCTGGCCGGCCACGTCGACCTCGGGCAGCAGCAGGTGGCGCTGGTACCGGTTGCGCTGGTCCGCGGTGAGGTTCTTGGGCGCGGCCCACTCGAGGCCCTCGTCCTTCCACTTGTTGAACCCGCCGGCGAGGGAGGCGACGTCGGTGTACCCGAGCTCCTCGAGGGTCTTGGCTGCGAACGCGGAGCGCACGCCGGAGGCGCACACGATGACGATCGGCGTGTCCTTGTCCAGGATCCGGCTCTCGACGGAGCTCTCGAGGTGGCCCCGGACGAGGTGGAGCGAGCCCGGGATGGCGCCCTGCTCGTGCTCCTCGGGCTCGCGGATGTCGAGGACGACGGTGCCGGGGCGGGCGCGGGCCGCGGCGGCCTCGGTGGTGTCGACCTCGCGGATCTGGGCCTTGGTGGCGGCCAGGAGGTCACGGAAGCTGGGCATCGTCGGAGCGTCCTCGGGGGCGTGTTCGGGAGGTAAATCCTACCGTCGGGGTCAACATTCGGGCCAGGCCCGGCATTCCGGGGCCTCAGGCCACCGGGACCGGCTCCAGGCCGGCCACCAGCTGGGTCAGGACCTCGCCCAACGAGCCCCGCACCACCGCGTCGGCGAGGTCGTCCATCTCGGTCGGGGCGTCGTTGACGATGACCACCTGGGCCCCGTGGGCGGCGGCCAGCGGGACCACCTCGGCGATCGGGTAGACGGCCAGGGTGGTGCCGAGGGCGAGGAGCAGGTCGCAGGCGCGGGCGGCCTCGTCGGCCCGGCGCAGGCTGTCGGGCACGAGGCCCTGCCCGAAGCTGATCGTGGCGGTCTTGAGGATGCCCCCGCAGGTGCGGCAGGGCGGGTCCTCCTCGCCGGCCCGCACGCGGTCGAGGGCCCGTTCGATCGGGGCACGCTCCCCGCAGTCGAGGCAGCTCACCTCGCGAACGGTGCCGTGCACCTCGACGATGCGCGCGGGATCGGAGCCCGCGGCGTGGTGCAGGCCGTCGACGTTCTGCGTCAGCAGCGCGAGCAGCCGGCCCGACCGCTCGATCTCCACGATGGCGCGGTGCCCGTCGTTGGGCTGCGCCCCGCGGTAGGGCGACTCGAGCGACGCGCGCCAGCGCGCCTTCCGCACCTCGGGGTCGGACAGGTAGTGCGAGATGTGCGCGGTCTTCTCCGCCTCCGGGTTCTTGGTCCAGAGCCCGTTCGGCCCGCGGAAGTCGGCGATGCCGCTCTCCGTGCTGATCCCCGCGCCGGTGAGCACGACCACGCGACGCGCCGCAGCGAGCCACGACCGCACCTCGGCCAGCGTCCCCGGCACCACGGCCGCAGGCTACCGGCGCGCCGCGCACCCTTGACCCGCGAATGGAATCCACCGAGACTGCACGCGCTCGGTGCGGCGAGCGCCGGCCAGCTTCCCCTGCCAGGTCACCCCTGCTGCGAGGAGGCACGCCGTGCCCAACCCGCCCACCTTCCCGATCCCCACCCTGCGCGTCGTCGCGTGGGAGGACGTCGTCATCGACGAGCTCGGCCACGACCCGCGCTCGACCTACGTCGAGCGCTTCTGGCTCGGCATCCTCGGGCCGAGTGCCACCTGGCTGCTGCGCCGCCTGGCCGCCGGCCTCGAGGCGGCGCCCGGCGGCTTCGAGCTCGAGCTCGGCCCCACCGCCACCGAGCTGGGGCTCGGCAACCGCTCCGGCCGCCACGCGCCGTTCGTCCGCTGCCTCGAGCGGTGCTGCCGCTTCGGCGCCGCGGACCTCCAGCTCCACGAGCCGCCCACCCTCAAGGTGCGGCGCAAGCTCCCGCCGCTCACCCGCGCGCAGGTCGAGCGCCTGCCCGATGCGCTGCGGGCCGAGCACCAGCTCTGGCTCGAGCGCCCCGGCGACGGCTCGCCGGTGGTGCTCGAGCAGCTCCGCCACCGCGCCCGGCAGCTCGCGCTGTCGCTGCTGCAGCTGGGCGAGGACGGCGAGACGACCGAGCGCCAGCTCCACCGCTGGCGCGTCCACCCGGCGCTCGCCCACGAGGCCACCGCGTGGGCCGTCGCCCGCCACCACGCCGCTCGCGCCGCGGCGGAGGCCGAGCACCGCGCCGCGGCCGCCGGCGGCGGCTCCGATGGCCCGTTGGATGCCGCGTAGGTGACCCCGTCTGTAGCGTGGCGGCATGATCCGCGTGCGTCGCTTGAACCATGCAGTGCTCTACGTGCGAGACGTGGCCCGATCGGTCGCGTTCTACGAGCGGGTGCTCGGCTTCGAGGTGATCGCCAGCCTCCCGGACGGGCGGGCCGCGTTCCTGCGGACCAGCTTCGACGAGAACCACCACGACCTCGCGTTGTTCCAGGTCGGCATGCCGGGGATGTACGGATCGCCCGCGCCGGGCGCGCCCAGGAACGCCGCCGGGCAGCCGCCAGCTCCGGAGCAGGGCCGCGTGGGGCTGTACCACCTCGCCTGGGAGGTCGACTCGATCACCGACCTGGCCGCCGCCCGCGACCTGCTCGTGGAGGAGGGAGCGCTGGTCGGCTCCACCGACCACTTCGTGTCCAAGTCGCTGTACGGCGTCGACCCCGACGGCATCGAGTTCGAGGTGATGTGGGCGGTCCCCGAGGAGGTGTGGCGGGAGCATCCGGAGGCCACCTTGGAGCCGCTCGACCTCGACGCCGAGGTGGCTCGCTGGGGTCGGGCCCCGGCATGATCCGACCTCCGGTTCCCTGACAGGGCCTGGCAGCGACCGGTCGTACCGTGGAGGCATGGCGCTCCAGGTGACCTTCGACTGCACCGATCCGCACGCACAGGCACGGTTCTGGGCCGTGGCCGCCGGCTACCGGGTCGACGACCACCACGACATGATCAGCGAGCTGATCGACGCGGGCCAGGTGCCCGCGGACTCCGACGACGTCGTGGAGGTCGACGGCCGCCGGCGCTGGCGCGACTACGCGGCGGCCGGCCCGGAGGACCCGACCGACGGCAACCGCCTGCTGTTCCAGCGGGTGGCGGAGGGCAAGACCGCGAAGAACCGCGTCCACCTCGACCTGCACCCGGGTGACGGCAAGCGCGACGAGCTGGTGCAGACGCTCCTCGGCCTCGGCGCCACCCACCTCTGGGACGGGCAGCTCGGCCCGATGTCGTGGGTGACGTTGGCCGACCCGGAGGGCAACGAGCTCTGCGTGTCCTGACGCCGCGCGCCGTCAGCCGTGCTGCCAGAAGCGGTTCTGGAGGCTCTTGATGCCGTACATGGCGGCGGCGTCGAGCTCGGCCAGGTCCGCATCGGTGAGCTCCCAGCCGAGCGCGCCGGCATTGTCCTCCGCCTGCGCCCGGCTCTTCGCGCCGGGGATCGGCACGGTGCCCTTGGCGATGCACCAGGCCAGGGCCACCTGGCCCGGGGTGCGGTCGTGGGCCTCGCCGATGCGGCGCACCACGGCCACGAGCGCGTCCACCTGCTCCATCGGGTGGGCGGAGAACGTGCGCGAGCCGGGCGGCGGGTTGGCGGCGCTGTACTTCCCGGTCAGCCGGCCCTGCCCGAGCGGTGAGTACGCGAGCGGCACCACACCCAGCTCGCGGCAACAGGCGAGCAGGCCCACCTTCTCCGGCATCGTCCGCAGCAGGGAGAACTCGATCTGGTTCGTCGCCAGCCGTGATCCGCGCTCGCGCAGCGCGGCGTCGATGCGGCGGGTCTCCTTGGCGGAGTAGTTCGACACACCGACGGCCTTCACCACGCCCGCCTGCTGCGCGGCCACGAGGGCGTCGGCCAGCGCGCCCGGGCCCCGCAGCGAGATCGGGACCGTGGATCTGGTACAGGTCGATCGTGTCGACGCCGAGCCGGTCGGCCGACGCGCTGCGCCGCGCCCAGCAGCGCGCTCGGTGACCGACACCTTCCACGGCGACGGCATGAACTTGGTGGCGAGCACGACGCGCTCGCGCTGCGACGGATCCTCCGCCAGGAGCCGGCCGATGATGCGCTCGCTCTCGCCGCCGCCGTAGACCTCGGCGGTGTCGAACAGCACGACGCCCGCCTCGAGGCTGGCCTGCCAGGCCCCGCGGATGGCGTCCTCGGTGAGGTCGGCGTCGTAGCCGCCCATGCCCCAGGTCCGGCGATCGCCCCAGGCCCAGGTACCGACGCCGAGGGACGGGACGGCGACGTCAGCGTCCGGCACGGTCAGGCCTCGCTCTTCTTGGGCTTGGTGAAGCCGGTGACGAGGTCGACGAGCGTGCGGATCCCGAAGCCGGTGCCGCCCTTCACCACCTCGCCGTCCACCTCCGAGGCATCGGACGGACCGGCGATGTCGAGGTGCGCCCACGGGATGCCCGCGCCCACGAACTCGCGCAGGAACAACCCGGCCGACAGCGCCCCGCCGTACCGCCCGTTGGTGACGTTCTTGAGGTCGGCCACCTCGCTGTCGAGCTTGCCCCGCAGGTGGTCGGGCAGGGGCAGGGGCCAGACGGGCTCACCCGCGGCATCGGCCGCGCCGCGGACCTGGTCGAGCCAGCCGCGGTGGTTCCCCATGAGTCCGGCGGTGCGCTCGCCCAGCGCGACCATGCACGCGCCGGTGAGCGTGGCGAGGTCGACGATCGCGTCGGGAGCCGCCTCCGTGGCCAGGCTCAGCGCGTCGGCCAGGACCAGCCGGCCCTCGGCGTCGGTGTTCAGCACCTCGACGGTGGTGCCGTTGCGGATCGTGAGCACGTCGCCGACGCGGGTGGCGTCGCCGCCGGTCATGTTGTCGGTCAGCGGCACGAAGCCGAGGAGGCGCACCTTGGCGCCGAGGTCGCGCCACCGCACGGAACGTCCCCAGCACCGCGGCGCCGCCGCCCATGTCGCCCTTCATGCCGACCATCCCGTCGGTCGTCTTGATCGACAGGCCGCCGGAGTCGAACGTGATGCCCTTGCCGACCAGCGCGACCGTGGCCTTCGCCGCCGGCGGCTCGTAGCGGAGCTGCAGGAAGCGAGCGGGCTGGTCCGACCCCCGGTTCACGCCGAGCAGGCCGCCGAGGCGCTCCGCGCGGCACGGCCTCCTCGTCCCACACGGTGACCTTGAACCCCGCGTCCTTGCCCGCCGCCACCGCGCGGTCGGCCAGCTCGGTCGGGGTGAGCGAGCCGCCCGGCTCGTTCACGAGGTCACGCGCGAAGCGCACGGCCTCGCTGACCACCAGGGCGCGGTCCACCGCGGCCTGCACGCGCTTGCCACCGCCACCGACCAGCACGACGCGCGCGAGGCGGGCGGGGCTGGGCTTGGACTTGAACGCGGTGTACTCGTACCCGCCCAGCGCGAGGCCCTCCACCAGCGCGCGGGCGGTCCTCGCGGCGTCGACACGGTCGCCGGCCGCGGACATGTCCACGGCGAGCGACGCCTGGCGCTTCGCGGCCCGGGCCAGCGCTCCTGCCGCGTGGCAGATCGTGCCCGCATCGAGGTCCCCCGCGGCGCCGAGGCCGACGGCGTACACGGGCCGGTCGTCCTCGCCGGGGACGACGCGCACCTCGCCGCGCTTGGCCTCGAAGCCCTGGGCGCGCAGGAACGACCAGTCGCCCCCGTCACCGTCGAGGCCCTCCTTGGTCACGCCGACCGCGGTCGCGTCCACGTCGGCGGGGGCGGTGCGGGCGAGCTCGACGGTGAGGGGGAGCGGGATGGTCGGCACAGGTCTCCTGTTCAGGCGTCGCGGGAGCGGAGGGGCGCGCCCTCCACCTTGCGGGCGAGGGTCCACAGCAGGGACGAGAGGCGGTTGAGGTACGGGACGGCGGAGGAGCCGTCGGCCGCCACCGCCGCGGTGGAGCGCTCGGCGCGGCGCACGACGGTGCGGGCGAGGTCGAGCAGCGCAGACGCGCGGTCCTGCCCCGGCACCACGAACTCCGCGGGGAGCTCGAAGCCGGCGGCAGCCTCCTCGACAGCCGTCTCCAGCGCGGCGACCATCGCGGGCGTCACCAGCGAGGCGCCGGGTTCGAGCTTGGCCCGGTTCGCGTCGTCGGTGGCCAGCTCGGCCATGAGCACCCACAGGTCCCGCTCCACCGCCACGAGCACGGCGTCCAGGTCGGGACCGGCCTCGGCCCGGGCCACGCCGATGGCGGCCTGCGCCTCGTCGACCGCACCGACCGCCTCGAAGCGGGCCGAGGTCTTGGGCTCGCGGCCGCCGTGGAGCAGGCCGCTGGTGCCGTCGTCGCCCTTGCCCGTCCAGAGCCTGGTCACGGCGGCACCCTACCGACGCCGTCGCTCACCAGGTGTCGACGAACGAGCGCTTCTTGCCGGTGCGGGGTGCCGGGGGCGGCGCCGCCGCGAAGGTCGTGGTGATCCAGCGGCGGGAGTCGGCCGGGTCGATCACGTCGTCGATCTCGAAGTGGCTGGCAGCGTTGAGCGCCTGACCGTGCTCGTACATGCGCTCGACCATCTCCGCGAAGACGCGCTCGCGCTCCGCGGGGTCCTCGATGGCGTCGAGCTCGCGGCGGTAGCCGAGCTGCACCGCGCCCTCGAGGCCCATGCCGCCGAACTCGCCGGTCGGCCACGCGACGCAGAAGAGCGGCGCCTTGAAGCTGCCCCCGGCCATCGCCTGCGCGCCGAGGCCGTAGCCCTTGCGCAGCACGATCGTGCCGGTGGGGACGGCGAGGTTGGCGCCGGTCACGAAGAGGCGGCTCACGTGCCGCACCAGCGCGGTCGTCTCCGCCTCGGGTCCGACCATGATCCCGGGCGTGTCGCAGAGGAACACGACGGGGAGGTCGAACGCGTCGCACAGCTGGAGGAAGCGCGCGGCCTTGTCGGCGCCGTCCGCGTCGATCGCGCCGCCGAGGTGGGCGGGGTTGTTGGCGACGATGCCCAGCGGCCTGCCGTCGACGCGCACCAGCGCCGTCACCATCCCTGCGCCGAAGCCGCTGCGCAGCTCGAGCACCGAGCCGACGTCGGCCAGGCCCGTGACCGCGGCGCGCACGTCGTACACGCGCAGGCGGTTCTCCGGCACGACGTCGCGCAACCCGTGCTCGGGCGGTGCGGTCCAGTCGGCGACCGGGCCGTGGAAGTACGACAGGTACTCCCGCGCGGCGGCGACCGCGGCGGCCTCGTCCTCGACGAGCAGGTCCACGACGCCGTTGGCCACCTGCACGCCCACCGGGCCGATCGCCTCCGGTGGGAACACGCCGAGCCCGCCGCCCTCGACCATGGCGGGACCGCCCATGCCGATGTTCGATCCCTCGGTGGCGATGACGACGTCGCAGCACCCGAGCAGGGCGGCGTTGCCGGCGAAGCAGCGGCCGGTCGTGATCCCCACGAGGGGCACGAGGCCGCTCAGCCGGGCGAAGAGGTGGAACGCCATCGTGTCGAGGCCCGACACGCCGATGCCGTCGGTGTCACCCGGGCGCCCGCCGCCGCCCTCGGTGAAGAACACCACGGGCAGGCGCTGCCGCTCGGCGACGTCGAAGAGGCGGTCCTTCTTGCGGTGGTTCTGCAGGCCCTGGGTGCCGGCGAGGACGGTGTAGTCGTAGGACAGGACCACGGTCGGCGCCCCGTCGACGGTGCCGACGCCGGCGACGAGCCCGTCCGCGGGCGTCCGCTCGATCAGCTCCTCGACGGGGCGGCGGCGGCGCTGCGCCGCGATCACGACCGGGCCGTACTCGACGAGGCTGCCGGGGTCGAGGAGGTCCTCGACGTTCTCCCGAGCCGTGCGCTGGCCGGTCGTGCGACGGCGCTCCACCGCGCCGGGGCGGGCCGCGTCGAGGCCCACGTCGTGACGGGCGCGCACCCTGGCGAGGTCGGCCCGCTCTGCGCTGCCCCACTCCGTCACCGGCACGGGCGCGACGTCGTCGCCGGGCGCGCCGGCAGGGTCGAGCGAGGCGAGCAGGTCGCCGGCCCGCACGACATCACCAGGCTCGACGTGGACGGCGGTCACCACCCCCGCCTCGGGCGCGTCGACGCCGTGCTCCATCTTCATCGACTCGAGGACCGCCACCTCGCCCGCCGTGGCCACCGCGGTGCCGGCCGCCACGACCCGGACCACGGTCCCCTGGAGCGGCGCCCGGACTTCGATCATGGCCCGGGGTCTAGCCCAACCCCACGCGTTCTGGCCCGAGATCGATGCCGCTAGCGGCATCCGATCCGGGCCAGAACGCGTGAAGTGGGGTGTCACACTGACGAGCAACGATCGTGCGATGCGAGATGCTGATGATCGGATCAGGCTGCTGACCGCGGCCCAGCATGGGCTCGTCACCGCGGCACAGGTGCGCGGGCTCGGGCTGACCACGCGGGACATCGGACGCCGAGTTGCACGCGAGGATCTGATCTGGCTGTCCGGCCGCGTCCTCCAGCTGGTGGGTTCGCCGACGACCGACCTCCAGGCGCGCATGCTCGCGGTACTGGACGCGGGACCGTCGACCGCGCTGTCTCACACGGCTGCCCTCGAGCACTGGGGTGTGCGTGGCTTCTCGGGCGAACCGCTCCACATTGTCCGCCACCGCGACCACCTCGACCACCGCGTTGCGCGGGTCACGGTCCACGAGCTCCGCTACCTGCCATGGGACGAGGTTCGAGTCCTCGACGGGATTCGTGTGGTCTCTCCGGCGCTCGCCCTCCTGCAGATGTCCGGCATGTCGTCGGTGCCGACAGGTCGACTCGCCCGTGCCATCGATGCCGCGTGGGCAGATCGCTACGTCACCCACGCCACGTTGGGTGCGATCCTCCACCGCATGTCGAGGCGCGGCCGCGGCGGGCTGACCCGGTTCCGCGCGCTGATCGAGGAGCGGGGCGGGCGTACGTCCCCCCGGCATCCAATCTGGAGTCGCGGTTCGCTCGGATCCTGGCGGGAGCCGGCCGTCCCGCGCTTCATCGACAGGTCGACTGCGGCGACGATGCGGGGTGGATCGGTCGGGTCGACTTCCGGGATCCGGACCTGCCGTTCGTCGTGGAGGTCCAGAGCGAGCGGTTCCACCGGGGCCTCGTACCGGAGGAGGTCGATCGGGAGCGGATCGCAAGGCTCGAGCTCGCCGGGTTCGAGGTGCTCGAGGTGGTGGAGGAGGACCTGTTCCACCACCCCGAGGAGGTCATCGCCCGGGTGGACGACGCGAGAGGCCGGGCCGCCCGTCGCCAGGCGGCGTGACCCCCACGGGTTCTGGCCCGAGATGGATGCCGCTAGCGGCATCCGATCCGGGCCAGAACCCGTGGGGTTTGTGGGTTCGGGACCGCGGTCGGTGGCCGGTACCCTTGCCAGACCATGTCCGCCAGCCGCTACCTCGACCTCGTGGAGCAGAAGGTGGTCGTCTACGACGGCGCCTTCGGCACCTACGTGCAGGCGCTGGACCTGGGCCCGGACGACTTCGGCGGCGAGGCGCTCGAGGGCTGCAACGAGCTCCTCACGGTCACCCGCCCGGACGTGATCGCCGGGATGCACGAGGCCTTCTTCCGGATCGGCGTGGACATCGTCGAGACGGCCAGCTTCGGGTCGTTCGCCGTGCCCCTGGCCGAGTACGGCATCGCCGACCGCTCCCACGAGCTCAACCTCGCCGTCGGCCCGCATCGCCCGCGAGGTGGCCGACGGCTACGGCGGGCTGGTGGCCGGCTCGATGGGCCCGGGCACCAAGTTCGCCTCGCTCGGCCAGATCCGCTTCGCCGAGCTGCGCGACGCCTACGAGGTGCAGGCCCACGGCCTCCTCGAGGGCGGCGTGGACGTGCTCCTCGTCGAGACGCAGTTCGACCTGCTCGGCGCCAAGGCCGCCATCATCGGCTGCCGCCGGGCGATGGCCGCCGTCGGCCGCGAGGTCCCGATCCAGGTCCAGGTCACGATCGAGCTCACCGGCACGATGCTCCCCGGCACCGAGATCGGGGCCGCCCTCGGCGCCCTCGACGCGATGCGCCCCGACGCGATCGGGATCAACTGCGCCACCGGTCCGGCCGAGATGAGCGAGCACCTCCGCTACCTCGGCCAGCACGCACGCATGCCGATCGCGTGCCTGCCCAACGCCGGCCTGCCCTCGGTCGTCGACGGCAAGATGCACTACGACCTGACGCCCCAGCAGCTGGCCGACTACCACACGCGGTTCGTCACCGAGTTCGGCGTGCAGATCGTGGGCGGCTGCTGCGGCACCACCGTCGACCACCTCCAGGCGGTCGTCGACGCGGTGAAGGACCTCACGCCCGCGCCCCGGCAGCCGCAGCACGAGGACGGCGCCACCTCGATCTACAGCTTCACCCCGTTCGACCAGGACCTCACCTACCTGTCGATCGGCGAGCGCACCAACGCCAACGGCTCCAAGAAGTTCCGCGAGGCGATGCTCGAGGCCGACTGGGACACCTGTGTGGCCATGGCCCGCGAGCAGGAGCGGGAGGGCGCGCACGTGCTCGACGTGTGCGTCGACTACGTCGGCCGCGACGGCACGGCGGACATGGACGAGATCGCGTCCCGCTTCGCCACGCAGGCCACCGTGCCGCTCATGATCGACTCCACCGAGCCGAACGTGGTCGAGACCGCCCTCCAGTGGATCGGCGGCCGCGCCATCCTCAACTCGGTCAACCTCGAGGACGGCGACGCCCCCGGCACACGCCTCGATCGCTTCCTCGCGCTCGCCCGCGAGTACGGCGCCGCCGTGGTCTGCACCTGCATCGACGAGGAGGGCCAGGCCCGCTCGCCCGAGTGGAAGCTCCGAGCGGCCAAGGCGATCCACGACCTCGCCGTCGAGCGCTACGGCCTCTCCCCCGGCGACCTGTTCTTCGACCCGCTGGCCCTCACGCTGGGCACGGGCATGGAGGAGAGCCGCTTCGACGGCGCCAACACCATCGAGGGCATCCGGCTCATCAAGGAGCACCTGCCCGGAGTGCACACGACGCTCGGGCTGTCGAACATCTCCTTCGGCCTCAAGCCCGCGGCTCGCCACGTCCTCAACTCGGTGTTCCTCCACGAGTGCGCGCAGGCCGGCCTCGACTCGGCCATCGTCCACGCCGCCCGCATCACCCCGCTGGCCCGCATCCCCGAGGAGCAGAAGCAGGTCTGCCTCGACCTGATCTACGACCGGCGGACCGACGACTACGACCCGCTGCAGGTCCTCCTCGAGATGTTCGAGAACGTCTCGACCACCGCGGTCGAGAAGGAGGACCGGTCCGGCTGGCCGATCGAGCAGCGCCTGTCCACCCGCATCATCGAGGGCGACCGCGAGGGCCTCACCGCCGACCTCGACGAGGCGATGGGCGGCGGGCATGGCTCCCCTCGCCATCATCAACGACGTCCTGCTCGAGGGCATGAAGGTGGTCGGCGACCTGTTCGGCAAGGGCGAGATGCAGCTCCCGTTCGTGCTGCAGTCGGCCGAGACGATGAAGGCGGCCGTCGCCTACCTCGAGCCGCACATGGAGAAGGCCGACCAGGGCACCACCAAGGGCCGCATCGTGCTCGCCACGGTGAAGGGCGACGTCCACGACATCGGCAAGAACCTCGTCGACATCATCCTCACGAACAACGGCTACGAGGTGCACAACCTCGGCATCAAGGTCGGCGTCACCGACATGGTCGACAAGGCCGTCGAGGTCAAGGCCGACGCCATCGGCATGAGCGGCCTGCTCGTGAAGAGCACGCTCATCATGCGGGAGAACCTCGAGGAGCTGAACAGCCGCGGGCTGGCGGAGATCCCGGTGCTCCTCGGCGGCGCCGCGCTCACGCGCGTCTACGTCGAGCGCGACCTGCGGGAGGTGTACGAGGGTCGCCTGTTCTACGGCAAGGACGCCTTCGAGGGCCTGCACGTGATGGACCGCCTCGGCGCCACCAAGCGCGGCGACCAGGAGGACGACCCCGACTGGGGCCGCGTCCCGGTCGACTCCACGATCGAGCTGCGGGGCCGGTTCGTGGCCGACGCCGACGACGCGCCGCCCGTGGACCTCCCAGCGCGCTCGCCCGACGTGGCCACCGACAACCCGGTGTTCACGCCGCCGTTCCTCGGCTCGCAGGTCGTCAAGGGCATCCCGATCGACGACATCGCCGCCTTCGTGAACGAGACCGCGCTGTTCCGCAACCAGTGGCAGTTCCGGCCCGAGAAGGGCGAGAACGACGAGGACTTCAAGTCCCGCATCCGTCCGCAGCTGCGGGAGGAGCTGGCCAAGGCCAAGGCCGCCGGCCTCCTCGTGCCGCAGGTGGTGTACGGGTACTTCCCCGCCAACGGCGACGGCGACGACCTCGTGATCTGGACCGACGAGGCGCGCACCGAGGAGCGGGCCCGCTTCCACTTCCCCCGGCAGCGCAAGGACAAGTTCCTTTGCATCGCCGACTTCTTCAGGCCGGCCGCGGGCGACGAGGTGGACTACGCCGCGTTCCACATCGTCACGATGGGCCCGGCCGTCTCCGAGGCCACCGCCAAGCTCTTCGCCGACGACCGGTACCAGGAGTACCTCCTGCTGCACGGGCTCGGCGTCGAGATGGCCGAGGCCCTGGCCGAGCTCTGGCACAAGCGGATCCGCACCGAGTGGGGCTTCGTCGACGAGGACGGCCCCGCGCTCGGCGGGCCTGTTCCGCCAGCAGTACCGCGGCGGCCGCTACTCCTCCGGGTACCCCGCGTGCCCGGACCTCGAGGACAACGTCACGATCCTCGAGCTGCTCGACGCCGGCCGGATCGGCCTCGTCTGCTCGGAGGAGACGGGCTTCCAGTACCAGCCCGAGCAGACCACCAGCGCGCTCATCTGCCACCACCCCGAGGCCAAGTACTTCGTGGCCCGCTGAGCAGCGGTGGCAGATCTGCCAGCTGTCATCCAACCCTCCGACGCCAAGTACTTCGTGGCCCGCTGAGCAGCGGTGGCAGATCTGCCAGCTGTCATCCAACCCTCCGACGCCAAGCACTTCGTGGCGAGGTAGCCGCGCAGATTTGGTTTGCACGGGCTAGCCCGGGTTAACTCGCGACGTGGGTGACGGGATCCGGGCAGGGCGGCTGCAGCGGGCTCTCCCACTCGCGGGGTTGGCCGCCCGCCAGGCGGCGGGGCGGGTCGCCGGGAAGCTGACGCGGGACGAGCAGAAGCAGCTCGACCGGTTCACCAGGGAGGCCGAGCGGTACGTCGCGGTGCTCGGGGACATGAAGGGCGTGGCCATGAAGATCGGCCAGCTCGTGTCGTTCCTCGACGCCGGCGCGATCCCGGAGCAGTACCGCGGCGCGTACCAGCAGATCGTCGGGCGCGCTGCAGGCCGACGCGCCGCCGATGCCGTTCGAGACGGTCGAGGCGGTCGATCGAGCGCGAGCTCGGCCGTCCGCTCGGTGAGGTCTTCGAGTGGTTCGGCGAGCGGCCCGATGGCGGCGGCGTCGATCGGCCAGGTCCACAGCCGCCCACCTGCCCGGCGGGCGGCAGGTCGTGGTCAAGGTGCAGTACCCCGGCGTCGCCGACGCCATCCGCTCCGACCTCGCCAACACCGAGCTCATCGCGTCGTTCGCGCGGCTCGGGGCCAAGCTCTCACCCGATCCGCATCGCACCGGATCCCTCCGCCATCGCCGAGGAGATCACCGAGCGGATCACCGAGGAGCTCGACTACCGGATCGAGGCCGCCAACCAGACGGAGTTCGCCGACCTACTACCGCGACCACCCGTTCATCCGCATCCCCGAGGTCGTCCCCGAGCTGTCGACCGAGCGGGTCCTGGTGATGGACGAGCACGACGGCCTGCGCTGGACCGCGGCCCTCGACCAGCCCCAGGAGCTCAAGGACACCTGGGGCGAGGTGATCAACCGGTTCGTCTACGGCTCGCTCTACGAGCTTCGGCGCCTTCAACGCCGACCCGCACCCGGGCAACTACCTGTTCCACGACGACGGCGGCGTGTCGTTCCTCGACTTCGGGTGCGTGAAGCGGTTCTCGGAGGACCAGATCGCCGCACTCCGCCGGATGGCCGAGGCGATGGTCGTCGGAGGCGGTGACGTGGATGCGCTCTACCAGTGCTTCGTCGATCTCCACTTCGTGACGGCCGGCAGCAAGGTCGACAAGCAGCGCCTCTTCGACTGGTGGGCGCCGATCTGGGACCCGAGCCGCGGAGAGCAGCCGTTCACGTTCACCCCCGAGTTCGCGGCCTCGGTCATCGCGCGCAACTTCGACGCGCTCGGCGAGTGGGGCGATGTCGTGCGCCGCGTCGGCCTGGGTCAGGACTCCAAGGACTGGACGTTCCTGACCCGCATCCAGGTCGGCCTCTACAGCGTCCTCGGCGCTCTCCGGTCCACACGCGACTGGCGCGTGATCCAGGACGAGATCGTGTTCGGAGCACCACCGACGACTGCGCTGGGCCACGCCCACGCCGCCTGGGCCGAAACCATATAGTTAGTCTTCCTAACTAACTGATACCCTGGCCCCGTGGCCAGGACGTCCAAGCTCACCGAGGCGGAGATCGCCGCACGGCTGCGGTTGAGCGCGACCCGGCTGGCCCGCCGTCTGCGCCAGGAGTCGGCCACCGGGCTGAGCCCGAGCCAGCTGTCCGTGCTGGCCGTGGTCCACAACCGCGGGCCGCTCACCCTCGGGGAGCTGGCCGACCAGGAGCGGGTGGCGCCCCCCACCATCTCCAAGGTGGTGGCCAAGCTCGAGGCCGACGGGCTGCTCGCGCGCCAGGTCGATCCCACGGACAAGCGCGTCACCCTCGTGCAGGTCACGAAGGCCGGCGCGCAGCTCCA
This sequence comes from uncultured Microthrixaceae bacterium, assembly GCA_963806205.1. Classification (GTDB taxonomy): domain Bacteria; phylum Actinomycetota; class Acidimicrobiia; order Acidimicrobiales; family VFJN01; genus VFJN01. Next base: position 1,378,427 of record CAWDXF010000002.1, on the reverse strand, counting down.
CGACGAGACGAGGCGCCGGAAGACCACCTGGCTCACCGCCCGGGTCCGCGAGCTGCCCGCCGAGGACCAGGCCCGCCTGGCCGACGCCCTCGACGTGCTCGACCGGCTCCACGGCGAGGAGCAGGCATGACCCGCCTGCGCCTCGCCACCGCCGACACCTTCCGCTCGCTGCGCATCCGGGGCTTCCGCCTCTTCTTCACCGGGCAGCTGATCTCGCAGATCGGCAACTGGCTCACGCTCATCGCCCAGGCCCTGCTGGTCCTCGAGCTCACCGACAGCGGCGTGGCCCTCGGGCTGCTGGCCGCCGCGCAGTTCGGGCCCGTCCTCGTCTTCGGCGGCTACGCGGGCCTCATCGCCGACCGCATCGACAAGCGGCGGCTCCTGCTCGTGGTGCAGGCGCTGGCCATGGTCCAGTCGTTCGTGCTGGCCACGCTCGCGTTCCAGGACCACCCGCCGGTGTGGGCCATCTACGTGGTCGCGGCCTTCGGCGGCCTGGCCACGGCGTTCGACAACCCGGCCCGCCGCTCCTTCGTGGTCGAGCTCGTCCCCAAGGACCAGATCACGAACGCGGTCAGCCTCAACAGCGCGCTCATGACGGGCTCCCGCGTCATCGGGCCTGCCCTCGGCGGGCTGCTCGTGGCCACCGTCGGGGTTCGGCTGGGCCTTCGCCCTCGACGGGCTCACCTACCTCGCGGTGCTCTGGGCCCTCTGGCGCATCGACCCCGCGCGAGGTGCGCCGGGCCCCCGTCACCCCACGCGGGCGGGGCCAGGTGCGGGCCGGCCTCCGCTACGCCTGGAGCCTGCCCGAGCTGCGGGTGCCCCTCGTGATGATGACGGTCATCGGCACCCTGGCCTTCAACTTCCAGACGGTGCTGCCGCTGTTCACGGTGCGCGACCTCGACGGCACCGAGCTCACCTTCTCGCTCCTCATGTCGGTCGTCAGCGTCGGCTCGCTGGCCGGCGCCCTCCGCGCCGCCCGCCGCCACGACGTGTCCGTGCGGATCGTCGGCCTCGCCGCCGCCGGGTTCGGCGCGTCGATGCTCGTACTCGCCGCGGCGCCCGGCCAGCCGGCCGCCTTCGTGGTCGGAGCGGTCATGGGCTACACGAGCATCTCGTTCATGACGAGCTCCACCGCCATCGTGCAGCTCCGGGCCGACCCCACGATGCGCGGCCGCGTGCTCGCCCTCCAGGCCATCGTGTTCCTCGGCTCGACTCCGATCGGCGGCCCGATCCTCGGGGCGATCTGCGAGCGCTTCGGGGCCCGCTGGGGGCTGGTCGTGGGCGGCGTCGCCACCCTCGCTGCCGCGGCCTACGGGTTGGCGGTCGTCCGACGCGCCCGGCCGGTGCCGCTCACGGAGGACGTCGCGGTCGAGGCGATCGCCGTGCCCCAGCCCGCGGCGTGAGCTGCCGCACCGGCGCCGGCGTCCCGTAGCCTCCGCTCATGCGCGACATCGTCGATGCGCTGGCGGCCCAGCAGGCGGAGCTGACCGCGCTGCTCGACGGCCTCGACGAGGCCGGGTGGGCTCGCCCGTCGCCGTGCGAAGGCTGGGACGTGGCCGACGTGGTGCTCCACCTCACCCAGACCAACGACATGGCGGTGGCCAGCCTCGAGGGCCGGCTCGACGGACCCCTGCAGGAGCTCCTCGACACCATGTCCGCCGCGAACGTCGACGAGGGCGCGGGCATCGGCGTCGAGCTGGCCCGGGGCGACGACGGCCCCACCCTCCTGCGTCGCTGGCGGGACGGGGCCGCCCAGCTGATCGACCTCTTCCGGGCTGCCGATCCCCACGTGCGCGTCACCTGGGTGGTCGGGCAGCTCTCCGTGCACACGCTGGCCACCACCCGCCTGGCCGAGACCTGGGTCCACACCACCGACGTGGCCGGGGCGCTCGGCGTCGAGCTGGCGCCCACCGGCCGCCTCGAGCACATCGCCCGCCTCGCGTGGCGGACGCTCCCGTACGCGTTCGAGCGCGACGGCCGCGCACTGAGCGGCTCCGTGGCCTTCGAGCTGATCGGTCCGGCCGGCGAGCCCTGGACGTTCCGGCCCGACGAGCCGGCGGTGACCACGGTCCGCGGCACCGCCGCCGACCTGTGCGCGGTGGCCGGACGGCGCGCCGACGCCTCGACCACGCGGCTGGTGGCCGACGGCCCCGACGCCGCCGCGGTGCTCGAGCTCGTGCGCACCTTCGCGTGATGCCCGGCGAACCAGGCGAACCGGCCCCCGTGTCGCTCCTCGAGGGGCTCGCCACGACGCGGTCGATCCGCCGCTTCCGACCCGAACCGGTGCCCGAGGAGCACCTCGCGTCGATCCTCTGGCACGCCACGCGGGCGCCGTCGGGGTCCAATCGCCAGCCGGTCCGGTTCGTCGTCCTGCGCGACGGGCCGGTGGCCACCGAGGCGAAGGCACTGCTCGGCACCGCCTTCCGCGCCATGTGGGCCGAGAAGCGCTCCGAGGAGGGCTACGACAGCGGGTCGGGCACGGCGACCGACTCGCCCAAGGCGCGCATGGCCCGCACGATGCAGCGCTTCGTCGACCGGTTCGAGGAGACGCCCGTCGTCGTGCTCGCCTGCCTCGTCCGCCACCGGGCCCCCCACCCGACCGAGGGCGCCAGCGTGTACCCGGCCTGCCAGAACCTGCTCCTCGCGGCGCGGGCGCTGGGCTACGGAGGCGTCATCACGATGTGGCACGGCTTCGTGGAGGACGAGCTGCGCCGCCTCGTGGGAGTGCCCGACGACGTCGCGATCGCCGCCACCGTCGCGCTGGGGCGGCCCGAGGGCCGGCACGGGCCGGTGCGCCGGCGGCCGCTCGCGGAGGTCGTGTACGAGGACAAGTGGGACGGACCGGCGACGTGGGCAACCGACCCGCCGGGCACGCGCCACGCCGGTTCGGGACCGCCCGAAGCGCGTTGACTTGTGGGTAGCCGGTGGACAACGGATCGTTGACTGGGGACAAACGAAAAAGGTTCGTGGATAACCCTGGGGACGACGATTTCTCCTCTTGACGCTCCGCGTGCGCAGGTCCAAAGTCGCTTTCACCGCAGAGGAACGGAGCGGGCAAGGACGAGAGGGGACCTGAGGCTTCGGCCGAGGGACAACCGCTCGGAGGAGCACCGCCACCGCCGCTGCGGGAGGGAGGGATTTTCACCGACCGGGCGGAACGGGAGGCGCAAGCCGAACGGACCGACCGGTGCCCGTGGAACGTCGGGGGCAACTTCGGCGGGAAGCGGGTTCGGGACCAGGGAGCTCCGGCGAACTGGGATCGAAAACGGCCATCGCCCGCCGAAGCTCCGGCTCCGACGGGCGATGTGGGTGATCGGAACGAGGCTACCGCCGAGGGAAGATCGCCTGGTGGATCTCGACCGAACCGGTGGCCCTGGGCCGCCGGCTCGCTCCGGCGGGCTCGGCGCCCGGGGTCACCCCCGTTTTCGGCCCTCCTTGTCCTGCACGGTGGCCCGCACGGCCTTGGTGAAGCGCCGCTCGTAGGCGCGCCGCTCGTGCTCGTCGGCCCGGCGGGCGGCCGCGATCGCCTCCCGGCGCAGCACCAGGAACGCGTCGAGGCGCTCCGCTGCGAGCTCGCCCGCCTCCACTGCGGCGGCCACCGCGCAGCCGGGCTCGCCCTCGTGCGCGCAGTCGGAGAAGCGGCACCCCGCGGCGAGGTCGTCGATGTCGACGAAGGCGGCGTCGACTGCGTCCTCGTCGCCCGCCAGGCCCACCTCCCGGATGCCGGGCGTGTCGATCAGCACGCCGCCACCGGCGAGGAGGTGCACCTGCCGGTTGGTCGTGGTGTGGCGGCCCTTCGAGTCGCCGTCGCGCACCGCGCCCGTGGCCGCGGCGTCCGTGCCCAGGAGCGCGTTGACCAGGCTCGACTTGCCGGCGCCCGACTCGCCCAGCAGCACCGAGGTGGCCCCCGCCAGGCGCGCGGCGAGCTCGGCCACGCCCGCGCCGGCCACGGTGGAGGTGACGAGCACCTCCAGCCCGGGGTGGTCGCGGTCGACCGCGGCCAGCACCGCGTCGAGGTCGGCGGCGAGGTCGGCCTTGGCCAGCACGAGCACGGGCGTGGCCCCGGCGTCCCACGCGAGCGCCTCGCCCCGCTGCACGCGCCCGGTGCGCAGGGGGCGGTCCAGGCCGCACACCAGCAGCAGCAGGTCGACGTTGGCGGCGAGGAGCTGCGTGCCCTCGCCCCCGGCGGCGCGCCGGCGGAGGAGCGAGGAGCGCTCCAGAACGGCGACCACGTGGTCGCCCTCGAGGGCGAGCCAGTCCCCCACGATCGGCGCCTCCATCCCGCGGCGGAGCGGGACGACCCGTTCCCCGGCGGGCGTGCGCACGGTCACCGCCACACCGTCATGCCGCAGCACGCGCCCTGGCTCGGCGCCCGCGTGCTCGGCGAGCAGCGCCGACCAGCGGTCGCCCCACCCGAGTGGGGCGAGCTCGCTGGTCACGGCGCTCGCATGGTCAGGCCGGCGGCCACACGCCCCGGCTGAGCTTCGGGGCCAGGCTCGGCGTCATGACCGCATCCTTGAAGCCCTTCAGCGGCGTGATGCGGGCCTTCTTCGACGCCTTGATCTTGATCGCCTCGCCGGTGGCGGGGTTGCGGCCCATGCGGGCGGCGCGCTCCACCTTCGAGAACTTGCAGAAGCCGGAGATCGCGACCGGCTCACCCTTCGACACCACGGCGGTGGTGACGTCGGTGAAGCCCTTCAGCACTGCATCGACGGTCTTGGCGTCGGTCTCGGTCTGCGCAGCGATCGCCTTGACCAGGTCTCGACGGTTCATGCGGGGGTCCTCCAATGGACGATCAGTTGTCTGGGACCAGCGAGTTTGGCAGGGCCAGCACCCCACGCGCAGGATTTCGGCCCGATTTTCCTGATGTTTTGGTCAGGACGTGGGCTTCGGGAGCTCCTGCTCGAGGGTCAGGGCAGGCGCGAACAGGTCGCCCTGGGCCTCGATCCGGGCCAGGACCTCGGGCGCCTCGAAGGACAGCGACGCCCCCTCGGCGGCTCCGGCGACCTCGTCCCACGTCACCGGGGTCGACACGGTGGGACGGGGCCGGGCCCGCAGGGAGTACACCGCGACGGTGGTCTTGTGACGGCTGTTCTGGCTCCAGTCGATGAAGACCTTGCCCGGGCGGAGCGCCTTCCGCATGACCGAGGTGACGCGATCGCCGTGGTGCTTCTCGAGCACCTGGGCCACCGCCTGGGCGAAGGAGGAGCAGTGGTCGTGGGTGTGCGGCCGGTTCAGCGGCACGTACAGCTGGAGCCCCTTCGACCCCGACGTCTTGGCCAGGCAGTCGAGCCCGGCCAGGTCCTCCAGCACGGCACGGATGTCGAGCGCGACCTCCGCGCACGTGTGGATGTCGGCCGGCGCGCCCGGATCGAGGTCGAACACGCACATCGTGGGCGTCTCGATGTCGGTGCCCCGCGCCATCGGCGCGTGCAGCTCGAGCGCGGCCATGTTCGCCGACCACGTCAGCGCCGCGGTGGAGTCCAGCGCGCAGTACCCGATGGTGCCGTTGCGGTCGCCGGGCCCCGGGAACGTGCCGACCCACTCGGGCCGGTGCGACGGGCAGCGCTTCTCGAAGAACGACTGGCCGTCGACCCCGTCGGGGTACCGGCGCAGCGTGACCCCGCGATCGGCGATGTGCGGGAGCACCGCGGGAGCGACGCGCACGTAGTAGTCGATCACCTCGGCCTTGGTGAACCCGGCCTCCGGGTACAGCACCTTGTCGAGGTTGGAGACCTTGAGGCGACGACCCTCGATCTCGACGACCGTCTCGGTGCGCTCCTCGGGCACGCGGCGCGGCTCAGGCGCTCTTGCGCGTGCGCTTCTTCGGGGCCGCCGACCCCTCGTCGGCGCTCGCGGCGGGGTGCCGCGTGGCGCGCGGCCTTGGCCGACTTCACGCTCGCCTCGAGCGCGGCCATGAGGTCGACGACCTTGTCCTCGTCCATCACCACCGGGGGCGCGATGACCTCGGTGTGACCCGCCGCCTTGCGCTCGATGAGGCCGAGGACCTGGTTGCGGTAGGTGTCCTCGAAGTGCTCGGCGTCGAAGTCGGCGGAGAGGGAGGCGATGAGCTGGCGGGCCATGTCCAGCTCCTTCTTGGTGACGTCGACGTCCTCGAGGTCGGCGATCTCCGGGATCTCCGCGGCCTCGTTGATCTCGTCGGCGTAGACCATCGTCGACAGCAGGAGCATCCCGTCCTTGGGGCGCACCGCGCACAGGTACTGCTTGGAGCGCATCACGAACCGGGCCACCGCCACCTTGCCCGACTCCTCCATGGCCTTCGTGAGGAGCGCGTAGGGCTTGAGCGTGGCCTTGTCGGGCGCCACGAAGTAGGCGGCGTCGTAGAAGATCGGGTCGATGTCGACGAGGTCGACGAACTCCTCGATGTCGATGGCCCGGCTCGCCTCCGGGTCGAGCGACGCCAGCTCGTCGTCACCGACCGTGACGTACTCGCCGGAGGCCAGCTCGTACCCCTTGACGATGGCCTCCGTCGGCACCTCTTCGCCGTCGGCCGCGGAGACCTTCTTGTGCTTCACGCGGGCGCCGGTGCGCGAGTCGAGCTGGTTGAAGTGGACGGTCTTGCGGGACACGGCGGCGTAGAGCTTGATCGGGATGTTGACGAGCCCGAAGCTGATCGAGCCGCTCCAGATGGCACGAGGCATGGCGAAAGTGTTCCTCCAGATGCGGTGAGTGACAACTCGGACGGATCAGAACGCTCAGATCAAGCGGCGATCCGTGGCCCATCTGGTCAATTCGTGGCGGCTGGACAGCTGGAGCTTCCGCAGCACCGCCGACACGTGCGTCTCCACGGTCTTGACGGACAGGTCGAGCCGGCGGGCCAGCTCCTTGTAGGTGTAGCCCCGGGCGATCAGCCGCATGACCTCCCGCTCGCGGGGGCTGAGCTGGTCGAGCTCCGGGTCGGCGATCTCGGGGGCCACCTCGCCGGCGAAGGCGTCGAGCACGAACCCCGCCAGGCGGGGGGAGAAGACGGCGTCGCCGTCGCGCGACGCGGCGGATCGCGCCGGCGAGGTCGTCGGAGGAGATCGTCTTGGTGACGTAGCCGCGGGCGCCGGAGCGGATCACCGCGATCACGTCCTCGGCCGCGTCGGACACCGAGAGCGCGAGGAACACGAGGTCCGGCTGCTCGGGCTTGAGGGTCTCGATGACGGCCTTGCCGCCCCCGCCCGGCAGGTGGACGTCGAGCAGCACGACCTCGGGCGCCGTGCTGCGGATGCCCTCGATGGCCGACTCCACGTCGGCCGCCTCCCCCACCACCTCCACGCGGTCGCCGAGCTCGGCCCGCACCCCGGAGCGGAACATCTGGTGGTCGTCCACGAGGAACACGCGCTGGCGCGTTCACGGCGCGTCCGCCCCCCGGGCCACGGGCACCTCGAGCACGATCTCGGTGCCCTCGCCCTTCGTGCTGTGCACCTCGGCCTTGCCGCCGTGGCGGGCCATGCGGCCGATGATCGACTCGCTCACGCCGAGGCGGCCCTTCTCGACCTTCGCGGGGTCGAAGCCCTTGCCGCGGTCGCGCACGAAGGCCGTGACCTTCTCGGGCTCGACCTCGACGTAGACGGACACCTCCTGCACGCCCGCGTGGCGCGCCGCGTTGTTGGCGGCCTCGCGGATGGCGGCCACCAGGCCCTCGACCCGCCGGTCGAGCGGACAGTCGCCCACGACGACGAGGTCGACCTCGACCACGTGCCGGTCCTCCACCTCGGTCACGACCGCCTCCAGCGCGGGGACCAGGGCCTCCGGGCGCCCCTCGGGCGGTGCCCGGTCGTCGAACAGCCACGCCCGCAGCTCGCGCTCCTGCCGGCGGGCCAGCATCCGCGCGCGTGCCGGCGCGTCCGCGTGGCGCTGGATCAGCGTCAGGGTCTGGAGCACGGAGTCGTGCAGGTGCGCGGCCATCTCGGAGCGCTCCTCTGAGCGGATGCGCTGGCGCCGCTCCTCCCCCAGGTCGCGCCACAGGCGCACGATCCACGGTCCCAGCAGCAGTGCCACGCCCACGCCGGTGGCGACCATCGCGAGGCCGAGCTGGCCCACCGACGACAGGAACCCACCCGACGCGAACAGCCCGACGAGACCCGAGAGCAGCAGCACCGCGCCGATGACCGCGCGCACCACGACCGCACGGCCCTCGCTGATGGCGTCGATCGGCGCGCTGCGCCCCCGGGCGAGGTCGAGCCACCGCTCCCGGTCGGCGTCGGACGTGCGGGCCCACACGAGCGCGAACCCCACGGCCGTCGACGCGACCGACCACACGAGCGCCTCGGGGAGCAGGAGCCCGATGCGGGCGACCAAGAGGAGCACGCCCAGTGTGAGCAGGCCGACGCCGATCGTGCGCTCGAGGCTCGGGCTCGGTCGGTCCGCGGCACGCGGCGGCGCGGCGGGCTGCTCCGGCAGAGCCGCCCACGCCACCACGTAGGCGACCATCCCCACCCCGTTCGCGAGGGAGAGCACGACCACGGCGAGGCGCACGACCATCGGGTCGACCCCGATCCGGGCCGCCAGCCCGCCGCACACGCCCGCGACGAACCGGTCGTCGGTGGAGCGCTGGAGACCCTCCAGCTCGGCCCACAGGTGGGCGCCGCGCGACTTCGCCATGGTCGAACGATGATCCCACGGGCCGTCGATCGGCGGCATCGGGGACTCCGGGGGTCCGACCCCGAGCGCCGCCCGCCCGTTCAGGGGCATCCCCGATTGCTGCACCCCCGGCAGAACCGGACACTTGGGCCCATGGCCACCGACGCCGACACGCAGCCCACACCCCCGAGCCCCCCGACCACCCCCCGCCGCAAGCTCGTCCGCTACCCCGACCGAGGGCACCTGGGCGGCGTGTGCGAGGGCCTGGCCGAGTACCTCGACCTCGACGCCACGGTCGTGCGCTTCGCGGCGGTCGTGCTCGCCTGCGTCGGCCCCGGCATCCCGGCGTACATCCTCGCCTGGATCTTCGTGCCCGAGGCCGACGGCTCGTCCCTCGCGCAGCACCGCGGCGGCCACTACCGCGGCCCCGACGGCCACGGCCGGCACGGCCACGGCAACCGCTTCTCCCAGATCGTCGGCATCGTCCTCATCGGCATCGCCGTGAGCGTGCTGTTCGGCGACTGGTGGGGGCCCGCCCGCGGCTGGATGCTGCCGCTCGCGCTGATCGCCTTCGGCGGCTGGCTGGTGCTGCGGCCCAACGACGATGACGACGAGCTCCCGCTGCCGGCCTCCACCGGCGGGTGGCAGCCGTCGGGACCGACCGCGACCTCCGTGGCGCCGGCGCCCCCCGTCCCCCCGGCCGGCGCCACGGAGGCCGACACCGCGGTGGCCTCCACGACCGACGACACCACCACCGACGACACCGCCGTCGCCCCCGGCGGCGGTGACGGTGGCGAGCCGACCTGGCCCTTCGGACACCACGTGCCCCCCGTGCCGCCGCTGCCTCCGCACCGGCGGCGCCGGCGGTTCCTCGGGCCCCTCGTCTTCGGCGCGCTGCTCCTCTGGGGCGGCATCGCGTGGCTCGCCGGGATCGAGGTCGAGGACGGCCTCGCCATCGGTCTCTGCATCATCGGCGCCGGCTTCGTCATCGGCGCGTTCACCGGCGGCAGCCGCGGCCTCGTCTTCCCCGCGCTGCTGATCGCTGCCGCGCTCATCGCCATGTCCGTGATCGACATCCCCCTCAAGGGGGGCATCGGTGACCGCACGTGGCGGATCGCATCGCTGCGCGACCTGGACGACGAGTACGAGCTCGCCATCGGCGACGCCACCCTGGACCTCAGCGACCTTCGCTCGTCGACCGGCCGCGTCCCCCTCGTGCAGGTGAGCCTCGGCATCGGGGACCTGCACGTCATCGTGCCCGAGGGCGCGACGGTCGACGTCAAGTCGCACGTGGGCGCCGGCGAGATCGAGGTTCTGGGCCACCGCGACGAGGGCATGGGCGTGGAGATCGACCGCGTCGTCCGGGGCGACCTGGACGGCGACCGCTTCGAGCTCGACCTCGAGGTCGGGCTCGGTCACCTCGAGGTCGTCGAGGCGCCGCGCTGATGGCCGACTGGGGATGGCGCTGGCTGGTCGGCAGGTCGTACGACCGCCGCGACGACGTGGTTCGCGACGCCACGGCGGAGGACGAGCCCGACGCGGGTGTGACAGCCTGGGCCGATGCGACCGAGGGGACGCGCGCTGGCCGCGCTGGGAGCCGCACTGCTGCTGGCCGCGGCGTGCGGTGACGACGACGGGGCCGACGACGCTGCGTCCGTCCCGCTGCGCCTCGACCAGGTCCAGGTCCTCGCCTCGCACAACAGCTACCACCTCGAGGGCGCGCCCGAGCTCCTCGACGCCGTCCGCGCGTTCGCGCCGGATCTCGTGCAGACGCTCGAGTACTCGCACCCCACGCTGACCGACCAGCTCGACGCCGGCCTGCGCGGGCTCGAGCTCGACGTCTTCGCCGACGCCGAGGGCGGGCGCTACGCGCACCCGAAGGCGGTGGACCGGTTCGGCCTCGATCCCGTCGACCCGTCGATGGAGGACCCCGGGTTCAAGGTCTTCCACATGCAGGAGGTCGACTACCGCTCGTCCTGCCCGACGCTGACCGTGTGCCTCACCGAGGTGCGGGACTGGTCGGACGACCACCCCGACCACCTGCCGATCGTGATCCAGCTCGAGGCCAAGGACGGCTTCGTGCTGGACGTCCTCGGGCTCGGCTTCGTGCAGCCGACGCCGGTCACCTCGGAGACGTTCACCGCGCTCGAGGCCGAGATCCGGTCGGTCCTCCCGGAGGAGGACCTCATCGTCCCCGCGGACGTGCAGGGCGACAGCCCCACGCTCCGCGCCGCGGTGGAGGAGGCGGGTTGGCCGCTGGTGGACGACCTCCGGGGCAAGGTGCTCTTCGTGCTGGACGACGACGGGCTCAAGCGGCAGTCCTACCGGCAGCTGCACCCGGACACGCGGGAGCGGCTCCTGTTCGTGTCCGCCCAGCCCCCCGACGACGACGCCGCGTACGCGATCGTGAACGACCCTGAGGAGGATGGCGCCCGGATCGCCGAGCTGGTGCGGGCCGGGTTCCTGGTGCGCACGCGGGCGGACGCCGACACGGTGGAGGCCCGCGAGGGCACCCGGACCCGCGCGGCCGCGGCGATGGTGTCCGGCGCCCAGGTGGTGACGACCGACTACGAGGTGGAGGACCCCCGCTACCCCGGCTACGTCGTGACGCTCCCCGGCGGCCGGACGGCCCGGTGCAACCCGCTGACGGCTCCGACCGAGTGCCGCAGCGCGGACGTGGCCAAGGGCTGACCGCGGCTCAGGCCAGGACGGCCCGCGCCACGAGGTCCTGCCCGAACCCGGTGAGGATCGCCAGGTAGAGCAGACCGGTCGCGGCCATCACCGCGCTGTACTGCCGCTCCTTGAGCGCGGCCCGGGTCACGCCCACGAGCCCGATGGTCGTGACGGCGCAGGCCACCCACATCCACCCGAGGATCCCGCCGTAGCCGTCGTCGATCGTGCCGCTGAGCACCGAGCCCATCCCGGTCGGCCACAGCATCACCACCACCTCGACCGGCCAGACGATCCCCACCGAGCGCACCAGGTCGAGCAGCGGACCCCGTGCGAGGCCGGGCTGCACGAGGTACCAGTGGCCGAGGAGCATGGCGTCGCTCACCGCCCCGAGGAAGAGGGCGCCGACCACGACGCGGGCCACCGACAGCGCCGGCGGGTCGCCCGCGTCGATCCCACCGGCGACGAGGCCCACGAGCCCCAGCACGGGCGCCACGAGGTCCAGCGCCGGCGGGAACTCCGGCTGCGTGGCGTCCCCGGCGGTGCGGTGGCGCTCGATCCCGGTCATCGCGGTGACGCGGGCGCTCGCCGCCTCGACGCGCTCCCGCTCCCCGGCGACGCCCGCCTTGCGACGCGCCACCGACACCGCCAGCGCCCCACCGGTGGCGAGGGCCACCCCGACCGACGCGACCTCGCGGACGGGGACGCCGTCGCCGTACCGCAGACCCACGAACGCGGCGATGGCCGCGATCGTCCCGTAGGTGCCGCGCAGCAGCCAGCCGTAGCCCAGGCCGACGGTGCGCGTCCGGGTGGTGACCCAGCAGAAGAGGAGGCCGCCGGTGGCCCACTGGAGCAGGACCGTCGCGCCGTCGAGGCGGATCACACCACCGCCAGCGTGTGGTCGACGCGGTTCAGCGGATCCGGGCCGGACGCGTCCGCGACCACGATGTCCTCGAGGCGCAGGCCGAAGCGGCCGGGCATGTAGATGCCGGGCTCGACCGAGAAGGCGTGACCCGCCTCCAGCGGCGCGGCGTTGCCCGAGACGATGTAGGGGTCCTCGTGCTCCTCGATCCCGATGCCGTGGCCGGTCCGGTGGATGAACCGGTCGCCCCACCCGGCTGCGGTGATGGCGCGGCGGGCGGTGGCGTCGACCTCCTCGCAGGCGGTCCCGAGCACGGCCGCGGCAACGGCGGCCTGCTGGGCGTCGTGGAGCACCGCATAGGCCTCCGCCACCTCGGCCGGCGGCTCGCCGAGGTGGACGCAGCGCGTGATGTCGGAGCAGTAGCCCACGCCGTCGGCGTCGAGCATCGTGCCGCCGAAGTCGCAGAGCACCGCCTCGCCAGGCTCGATCACGTGCGACCCGGCGTCGTGGTGCGGGCTCGCCGCGTTGGCGCCTGCAGCCACGATGGCGAAGTTCACTCGCTGATGCCCCTCGGCGAGCAGGCGCCGCCCCAGCTCGGCCGACACCTCCGCCTCGGTGCGCCCGACCAGCTCGATCTCGCCGGCCTGCAGTGCGGTGGCGACACGATCCGCGGCAGCGGCGGCCCGCCGCAGCGCGGCGACCTCGGCGGGGTCCTTGCGGGCCCGGAGGGGGCCGAGCACCGCACCGGCGCGGGAGAAGCGCGCCGACGGGAGCGCGTCCTGGAGATCGACGAGGAAGCGCGCCCACGTGCGATCGCCGATCGCCAGGGCGCCCGCACGGCCGACCAGGCCGGCCACGATCGCGATCGGGTCGTCGGTCTCCTCCCACGCCTCGATCGCGAACACCTCCGGGCGCTCGACGACGCGCGGGGCCTCGAGGCGGGGGACCACGAGGGTGGCGTCGCCCTCCCGGGGCAGCACGAGCATCGTGAGCCGCTCCAGGGGCATCGCCTCGTAGCCCGTGAGGTACGGCAGGTCCGGACCGACCGAGAGGAGCAGGACGTCGACGCCCAGCTCGGTCATCCGGGCGCGCACGCGCTCGGCGCGCGCGGCGAAGTGCGACGCGCCCATCAGCCGGCGACGGCCGTGGCGGCCTGGCGGGCGTGGTAGCTCGAGCGCACCAGCGGACCGGCCTCCACGTGCCCGATGCCCATCGCCTCCCCCGCCACCGCGAGGCCGGCGAGCTCCTCCGGCGTCCACCAGCGCTGCACGGGGAGGTGGTGCGAGGTCGGGCGCAGGTACTGGCCGATCGTGACGATGTCGACGCCGACGCCCCGGAGGTCCGCAAGCGCCTCGCGCACCTCGGCGTCGGACTCGCCGAAGCCGACGACCAGCGACGTCTTGGTGGTGAGCCCCGCCTCCTTGGCGCGGGCCAGCACGGCCAGCGAGCGGGCGTACCCCGCGGAGGGCCGGACCGCCCGCTGCAGCCGGGCAACCGTCTCGAGGTTGTGGTTGAGCACGTCCGGCCGCTCGGCGAACACGACGTCGAGCGCGTCCGACTCGCCCTTGCAGTCCGGGATGAGGACCTCGACCGACACGCCGGGCGTGCGGGCCCGGACGGCGCGGATCGTGGCGGCGAAGCCCGCCGCGCCGCCGTCGGGTAGGTCGTCGCGGGCGACCGCGGTCACGACCGCGAAGCGCAGCCCCATCCGCTCGACGGCCTCGGCGACCCGCGCCGGCTCGTGCGGGTCGGGGGCGAGCGGATGGCTCGTGTCGACCAGGCAGAACCCGCACGCCCGGGTGCACCGCTCGCCGTTGATCATGAAGGTGGCCGTGCCGTCCGCCCAGCACTCCGACAGGTTCGGGCACCCGGCCTCCTCGCACACGGTGACCAGCCCGAGGTCGCGCATCGTGTGCCGCACCCGCGCCACCTCGGGCCCGAGCCGGAGGGGGGCGCGCATCCATGCGGGCTTGCGGCTCCCGATCGCGAGGCCGTCCACGACGCCTGCCTCGGCCAGGCGCACCGCCTGCCGCGCGCCGGGACCCTCGCCCCGGCTGAACGGCGCGAGGTCCTCCGTCCGGTGGCGCCACACGACGTCGGCCCGGTCGACCCCGGCCGTGCCCCACCGCTGCGCGGCGCGCCCGGCCACCGCGTCGACCACCTCGCGCAGCGTGACGTCGACGCCCTCCGCGGCCAGCGAGGTGACGGCCTTGTCGGCGATCCCGCACGGGACGATGTGGCCGAACATGCCGAGGTCGGGATCGACGTTGAGCGCGAACCCGTGCATCGTTCGGCTGCGGCTCACCCGCACGCCGATCGCGCAGATCTTGCGGGGGTTCGCCGAACCCGGCGCCACCCAGACGCCCGGGAACCCGGGCAGCCGGCCGACGTCGCGGAGGCCGAGGTCTCCGAGCACGTCGAGCACGAGCTGCTCGACGGAGTGCACGTACGCCCTGCTGTCCGCCAGGCCCCCGCCCCGCTTCCCCGGGATCGTGAGGATCGGGTACCCGACCAGCTGGCCGGGGCCGTGGTAGGTGACGTCGCCACCCCGCTCCGTGCGGACCAGCTCCGCTCCGACCGTCTCCGGCGGGCAGAGCAGGTGGCCGAGGTCGCCGCGCACGCCGAGCGTGTACACGTGCGGGTGCTCGAGCAGCAGCAGGTGGTCGTCGACGCCCTCGGCGAAGAGCCCGCGCTGGAGCGCGTGGGCGTCCTGGTAGCGCACCCGGCCGAGCCACCGGATGTGCAGTGGCCGGGGGTCAGAGCTCCTGGGCCCAGTCACGGGTCTCGAGGAGCTCCTTGATGCGGTGCAGGAACGCGGCCGCGTAGGCCCCGTCGAAGGCCCGGTGGTCCCAGGCGAGGGCGAGGTTGCCCACGGAGTGGATGGCGACGGCCTCGCCGCCGTCGGGCAGCGTGACCGCCACGGGCCGACGCTTCACACCGTCGGTGGAGAGGATCGCCACCTGCGGCTGGTTCATGATCGGCATGGTGAGGAGCGTCCCGTAGGGACCCGGGTTGGTGATCGTGAACGTCCCGCCCGAGATGTCGTCGGGCGTCAGCTTCTTGGACCGGGCCCGCGCCGCGAGGTCGCTGATCTCCCGGGCGATGGCGCGCATCCGCTTGGTGTCCGCCTCGCGGACCACCGGCACCATCAGGCCCTTGAAGTCCAGGTCGACGGCGATGCCGAGGTTCAGCTCGTTGTGCACGATCAGCGCCTCGTCGGTGAACGTGGCGTTGACCTCGGGGAAGTCGTGGATCGCATCGGCCACCGCCCGGGCGACGAACGGCAGGTACGTGAGGCTGAAGCCCTCCTCCGCCTTCCACGCGTCGCGCTCGGCCCGGCGCACCTGGTCGACCGCCTCGTAGTCCACCTCGATGGACGCGTACACGTGGGCAGACGTGTCGAGCGAGCGGCGCATGTGCTCGGCGGTGCGCTTCCGGATGTTGGACAGGGGCACGACCGTGTCGCGCTCGGTCGAGCGCTCGAACGGCTCCGGGGTGGGGCGCGACGGCGCGGCCGCGGCCGGGGCCGTGGCGGGAGCAGCGGCGGCGGCCGGGGCGGCGGCGCGGGGCTTGCCGTCGGCGGCGGCGAGGACGTCCTTGCGGGTGATGCGGCCCCCGACCCCGGTGCCCTGGATGGTGGCCGGGTCGAGGTCGTGCTCGGCGATCAGCCGGCGCACCACGGGCGACAGCAGGCGCCCGGCCGCGGCCGGTGCGGCGGGCGTGGGTGCCGCCGCCGGCTCCGCGGGTGGGGGCGGGGGTGGAGGCGGCGCGGCCGCCTCGGGCGCGGCTGCCGCCTCGGGCTCCGCGGCCGGCGCGGCATTCTCGGGCTCGGGCTCCGGTGCGGGAGTCGCCTCCGCCTCGGCGGCGGCCGCGGGGGCGGCGGCCGGTGCGGCGCCGGCGTCGCCGATCACCGCGAGGACCACGCCGACGTCGACGGTCTCACCCTCGGGCACCTTGATCTCGACGAGCGTGCCGCTCATCGGCGAGGGCACCTCCGAGTCGACCTTGTCGGTCGACACCTCGAACAGCGGCTCGTCCTCGGCGACGCTGTCGCCGACCTGCTTGAACCACTTCGTGATCGTGCCCTCGGTGACGGTCTCACCGAGCTGGGGCATCGTGATGTCAGCCATGGCGGCAGGTGCTCCTCGTCGCGGTCATCCGTGCAGCGGCCGGCCGGTCAGCGAGATCATCGCCTCGCCCAGGACCTCGGTCAGCGTGGGGTGGGGCTGGATGAGCGAGGCGAGGTCGTCGACGCTCGCCTCCCAGTTCACGGCCGCGTAGGCCTGGCCGAGCTGCTCGGTGACCCACGGGCCCACCATGTGCACGCCGAGCACCCGGCCGGCGCGCCCCTCGGGGTCCTTCTCCGCGATCACCTTCACCATGCCCTCGTTCTGGTTCACGATCATGGCCCGGCCGTTGTGGTTGTACCGGCTCTTCTGGGTGACGATCTCGAGCCCGGCCTCCTTGGCCGACTCCTCCGACATCCCCGTGAACGCGGCCTCCGGGCGCGAGTACACGCACCAGGGCACCTTGCCGTAGTCGATCGGCGCCGGGTCCTCGCCCAGGATGTCCTGGATCGCGTTGACGCCCTCGATGAACGCGACGTGCGCCAGCGCGGGCGTGGCGATCGCATCGCCCACCGCCCACACGCCGGGCTCGCCCGTGCGGCAGCCCTCGTCGACGCTGATGAACCCGCGCTCGTCGACGCGCACGGCCGTGCCGTCGAGCCCGAGGTCATCGGTGTTCGGCCGGCGTCCCACGGACACGACCACCACGTCGACGTCGAGGCTCTCGCCGCCCACCTGGAGCGAGGTGCCGCCGTCGCCGGGTGTGTGGCCCTCGACCTGCACGCCGGTCTTGATGTCGATGCCCCGCTTCTTGAACGAGCGCTCGATGACCTGGGTGACGTCCTTGTCGAGCCCCGGGAGGATCTTGGGCAGGGCCTCGAGGACGGTGACCTCGGAGCCGAGGTCGGAGAGCATCGACGCGAACTCGCAGCCGATGACGCCGCCGCCGATGATGGCGGCCCGCTTGGGCACCTCCGGCATCGAGAGGACCTCGTCGGAGGTCATGACGACGGTGCCGTCGACGTCGAACCCGGGCAACGTGCGGGGCAGCGAGCCGGGCGCGAGCACCACGGCGTCGCCGGTCAGCTCGACCTCGCCCGCGCTCCCGCCGTCGACGGTGACCCGGCGGCCCGCGTGGAGCCGGCCGTGGCCGTCGAGCACGGTGACCTTGCGGCCCTTCAGCATCGTGCCCAGGCCGTTCACCAGGCCGGACACGATCTCGTCCTTGCGGGCGAGGGACACGCTCCAGTCGAGCGTCGGCTCGCCCGCGTCGACCCCGTACACCTTGGCCTCGCTCACGTGGAGGTAGGTGGCCGCCGTCTCCAGGAGCTCCTTGGCCGGGATGCAGCCGACGTTCAGGCAGGTGCCACCGAGCTTGTTCGCCTCGATCATGGCGACGTCGAGGCCCGCCGAGGCGCCGTAGAGCGCCGTGGCGTAGCCGCCGGGACCGCCGCCGATCACGACGACGTCGTAGTGCTCGGCCGTGGTGACCACCTCCGTGGGGCCGTGCTGCAACGGATGGACCGGAGGCGATCCTACCGGCCCCGCAGCGAGGCCTGATCGGGGAGCTACTGCTGCTGGGCCTGGAGCTGCTGCACGACCGCGGACTGGCGCCGGATCTCGACGGTCGCATCGGTGGTCGGGCGTCCGCCACCGGTGAAGATGCCCCGCAGCGGCGGCACGTCGTCATAGTCGCGCCCGTGCCCGATCGCGATGTGGCGCTGGCCGACCTGGAGTGCGTTGGTCGGGTCGAGCGCCATCCACCCCCAGCCGGGCACTGCGGCCTCGAACCAGGCGTGCGTCTGCACCGTGACCTCGTCGCCCTCGACCTCCGCGCCGGTCGACTCCGACGCCGCGAAGAAGTACCCGGAAACGTAGCGGGCCGGGATGCGGACGCTTCGGCACAGCGCGATCGCGAGGTGCGCGTAGTCCTGGCACACACCCTGCGCCTTGGCCAGCACTTCGTTCACGTCGACGCCGATGTAGGTGGCTCCGGGGGTGTAGCGCAACGACGTGTGCACGAAGCGGTGGATGGCCAGCACCACCCCGACCACGTCGTCGCCGGTGATGTTGGCCAGCCGCTCCGCCGATGCCGAGACGTCGCCGCTCCAGCTTGCGTGATCGCTGGGGCCGAGGTACTCGATGTGCTCGTCGCGGAACGACGCGCTCTCCAGGTCCTGGATCCGCGGCGAGACCGCCACGAGGGGCCGCGGCAGGGTCTCGACGGACGCCTCGGCCATGAGCTCGAGGGCAACGTGAGGCTCGCGGATGCCGAACGAGTCGACCCGGGTTCCGAAGTAGTCCTGGTACGAGAGGACGCGGGCCCCCGGCTGCGTCACAACGCGGTAGGCGACGAGCTGCTGGTGCTCGTCGGACGCAGGACAGGCGCGCAGCTCGTTCTGCGAGGTGCGGACCACGTCGTCGTAGTGGATGCGGGTCTTGTACGTGACGTCGTAGCGATGGACCGGCATCAACCCACCTCGAGGGCCGGCCGATGGGGTCCGAGGGATTGGAGGCCGTGCTCGGTGGCGGCCCGGAAGTACTGCAGCGCCACGGCCTCGGCCACCTGGCGCACGCCGTTCAGGAGCTGGTCGAGGAACACGTGCAGGTTGCCGTCGAGCAGCTCGTGCGCATCGAGGAACTCGAGGTCGGACCGCGTGCGGCCGAGGAGGCGCTGCGGCCGGACCAGCTGCGCGCCGCCCGCCTCGAGCCGGGCGAGGTCGTTCTCCGCCGACCGGAGGCTGAACAGCACCGACCGGGGGAACGTGCGCGAGAGCAACAGGAACTCCACCACGTCGGCGGGGTCCATCGACGCGCGATAGCGACGGCGGAACGCCTCGGAGCCCGACGCCGACTTGAGCGTCTGGAGCCAGTGGTGGAACCCACCGGTCGCGCCGGCGGTGACGAGCTGGCTGTAGCGAACGTCGAGGAGGCGGCAGGTCATCTCGGCTCGCTCGAGCATCCAACCGAGCATGAGGAAGCGCCAGCCGTCGTCCCGAGGCATCGTCTCGCCGGCGACACCCGCGATCGTCTGGCAGCTGCGCTTCACGAAGCCGTAGAGCTCGTGCGGCCGCACCTCCACCTCCGCGCGCAGGTTCCGAGCCCGCAGCTCGAGGTGGAAGGTGTTCACGGCCTCCCACAGCTCGCTCGAGATCAGCTCGCGCGCGGCTCGCGCGTTGTCTCGGGCCTGACCGACGCACGACACGATCGCTCCCGGGTTGTCCGCGTCGAAGACGAGGAACTCCGAGACCGTGCCCGCCCGCACCCCGCGCTCGAGCTGGGCGAAGGGTCGGTCGAGCCACAGCACCTTCAGCAGGTCCATCCAGGACCGCTTCGCCTCCCACGGCATGGCCTCGAGGAGCCCGTGGTAAGTGACGTCGAGCATGCGAGCGGTCGACTCGGCCCGCTCGATCTGCCGCCCGGCCCAGAACAGCGACTCGGCGTGGCGGGCGAGCATCAGCGCGGTCCCCCGTCAGCGTGGCCCAGCACCCAGGTGTCCTTGCTCCCGCCGCCCTGGCTCGAGTTCACGACGAGGCTCCCCTCGCGCAAAGCCACTCGCGTCAACCCGCCGGGGATGACCTCGATCCGGTCGCCGCACAGCACGAACGGGCGCAGGTCGACATGCCGGCCGGCGAGGTGATCGTCGACCAGCGTGGGGTGCCGAGACAGAGACACCACCTCCTGGGCCACGTACCCGCGGGGGTCGGCCTCGACCCGGGCGCGCATCGCCGCCACCTCGGCGTCACTCGCCGCGGGTCCGATCAGCATCCCGTAGCCGCCCGACTCTGCGACGGGCTTCACCACGAGCTCGTCCATGTGCTCGATGACGTGGGCCCGCTGGTCGGGATCCCACAGCAGGTAGGTCGGCACGTTGGGCAGGATCGGCTCGGCGCCGAGGTAGTACCGGATGAGGTCGGGCACGAACGCGTAGACGGCTTTGTCGTCGGCCACGCCGTTGCCCACGGCGTTCGCGATCGTGACGTTGCCCGCCCGAGCCGCCGACATCACGCCCGGGATGCCGAGCACAGAGTCGGACCGGAACACCACCGGGTCGAGGTAGGGGTCGTCGATGCGGCGGTAGATCACGTCGACCCGCTTGAGCCCGTGGGTCGTGCGCATCGACACCACGTGGTCGTCGACGATGAGGTCTCGCCCCTCGACCAGCTCCACCCCCATCTGCCGGGCCAGGAAGGCGTGCTCGAAGTAGGCGGCGTTGTAGACGCCCGGCGTGAGGACCACGACGGTGGGCTCGGGGTCCGCACCTGCGGGGCTGACCCGACGAAGCGCCCCCAGGAGCGCCGGGCCGTAGTGGTCGACCGGTCGCACGATGTGATCGTCGAACACGCGCGGCAGGACGCGGGTCATCGCGGCGCGGTTCTCGAGCACGTAGGACACGCCGCTGGGGTTGCGGAGGTTGTCCTCCAGCACGCGGTACGTGCCGTCGAGGTCGCGCACGATGTCGATCCCCGCCACGAGGCAGCGCGCGCCGTGCGGCACGGGAATGCCGTGCGCCTGCCGCTGGAAGCCGTCGCTGCTCGTGACGAGCCACTTGGGGATGATCCCGTCGTTGATGACCGCCCGGTCCCCCACGTAGAGATCGTCAAGGAACCGGTTCAGCGCAGTGACGCGCTGCACGAGGCCCTCCTCCAGGTGGGCCCACTCGTCGGCGGGGATGATCCGGGGCACGAGGTCCATCGGAAAGGTCCGCTCGATGCCCTCACCCTCGCCGTACACGGTGAAGGTGATCCCCGCGCTCCGGAACGCCGCGTCGCGCACGCTCTCCCGCTCGGCCAGCGCCCCGGGGGTGACCTCGGCCAGGTGGCGCAGGAGCGTCTCGTAGTGCGGGCGGGCCAGGCCCTCGGCGTCGACTGCCTCGTCGAAGAAGGGGCCGGGGTCATAGCCCTCGAAGAGGCCCGTCTGCGCCACCTCGCGCAACCTATCGACCGTTGCTTGCAGGAGGATGGCGAGCGACTTACCCGTTTCTGATGTGGGTCACCCGCGTCACGGCGCTACGAGCGGGCGATCAGGACGAACTGCACCGCCGCGGCCACCAGGATGGCAAGGCCGCAGAGCAGCGCCGCCAGGATCAGCCTGCGGGTGCTCACTGCCCCTGGGTGAGGATCGACTGCACGATGCCCTCGCTGTCCGGCGTGACGAGCACGAGCACCTCGTCGCCGGGCAGGAGGCGCGTGTCGCCGCGGGGGAAGATGACCCGCTCCTCGCGGAGGACGGCCACGATCGTGGAGTCACGCGGGAAGTCGAGGCCCACGATCTCCTGGTTGGCGGCCTTGGCGTCGGCGGCGAGGGTGACCTCGATGAGGCTGGCCCGGCCGCGCTCGAAGCTGAGCAGGCGCACCAGCGTGCCCACGGAGACCGCCTCCTCCACGAGAGACGTGAGGAGGTGGGGGGTCGACACGGCCACGTCGACGCCCCAGTTCTCGTTGAACATCCAGTGGTTCTTCGGGTTGTTCACGCGCGCGATCACGCGGGGCACTGCGAACTCCTGCTTGGCCAGGAGCGAGACGACCAGGTTGTCCTCGTCGTCGCCCGTGACCGCGGCGAGCACGTCCACGTCGTCGAGCGGGACCTTGCGCAGGTTGTCGACCTCGCACGCATCGGCCAGCACCCAGCGCACGCCGGCGGGCTCGCCGGAGCGCTCGGCGCGGGCCACCCGGTCGGCCTCGACCTCCACGATCGTGACGTCGTGGCCGCCCCGCGTGAGCTCCTCCGCGATGAAGGTGCCGACGTTGCCACCGCCGACGATGACGACCCTCACGGGTGGACTCCGTCGCCGTTCGCGAGGTGGGCGTCGAGCTCGGCGATCTTGTCGCTCCCGACGGCCATGTAGACCACGTCGCCCTCCTGGGTGACCAGCTCGGGGTCGGGCACCTGGCCCACGCCGAGGCGCGACAGCGCGGCCACGCGGGCGAGCCCGGGCAGGTCGAGATCGGCGAGGCGGCGCCCGGCCCAGCTCTCGGCCACGGGCCGCTCGACCAGCACCACTGACGCGGACGGGTCGGTCCACTCGGTGGCGGGCACGTCGGGGAGGATCCGGCGGAGCACGCGGTCGGTCGTCCACTGCACGGTGGCGATCGTCGGGATCCCGAGGCGCTCGTAGATCGCGGCGCGGCGAGGGTCGTAGATGCGGGCGATCACGCGCTCGAGCCCGAAGACCTCACGGGCGGTGCGGGCCACCATGATGTTGGAGTTGTCGCCGCTCGTGACGGCGGCCAGCGCCCCGGCCTCCTCGATCCCCGCCTCCCGGAGGCGATCGCGGTCGAACCCCACGCCCACGATCGTGCGGCCGGCGAAGCCCTCCGGCAGGCGGCGGAACGCCTTCTGCTGCTTGTCGACCACCGCGACGGTGTGACCGCTGTCCTCCAGGATGCGGGCCAGGCCGGCGCCGACCCGACCGCACCCGACCACCACGACGTGCAACGTGCGCTCCTCAACCGTCGGCTGGATGCCGATCGATGGGCGATCCTACGGCCGCCCTCCCCGGCCCCGGCAAGACGAGGGCCGGGGCACGGCGCCGTGCTACCGCCGGGCGGCCAGGAGGTCGCGGATCTCGGCGAGCAGCTCGGCCTCGGTGGGCGGGGCCTCGTCCTCCTCGACCTGGCCGCGCTTGCGCCGCTCGGCCAGGACGTTCAGCGGCTTCACGATGAGGAAGAAGATCGCGGCGGCCACGAGCACGAAGTCGATCAACGCGGTCACGACGGCGCCGTAGCCCAGCTGGACCGCCGCGTCGGTGGCCGTCGCATCCTTCAGCGTGATGACCAGGTCGTTGAAGTCCTGGCCGCCGACGAGGCCGATGATCGGGCTGATCACGCTGTCGACGACCGCCGTGATCACCTTGCTGAACGCGGCGCCGATGACCACGGCCACCGCCAGGTCGACGACGTTCCCGCGCAGCAGGAACTTCTTGAACTCCTCCAGCATGTGCGCTCCCCTCGGTCGCCCCGATCCACTGCTCCGCCCCGCTCGGTACCGTAACCCCGGTGCGCATCGCGATCACCGGGTCGAGCGGCCTCATCGGCACTGCGCTGCGCCGTCGTCTCGAGGCGGGCGGTCACGAGGTCGTCCCCGTCGTCCGGGGCGACGTCCGACCGGGAACGATCCGGTGGGACCCCGGCCGCGGCGTGCTCGACCCGGCGGACCTGCGCGGGCTCGACGCCGTGGTGCACCTCGCCGGCGAGGGCATCGGCGACAAGCGCTGGACGGACGAGCAGAAGCGCCGGATCGCGGACAGTCGCATCACGGGCACCACCCTGTTGGCCGAGGCCATCGCGGCCGCCGACGACCGGCCGGCGGTGCTGCTGTCGGGCTCGGCCGTCGGGTACTACGGCGCGGATCGGGGCGACGAGAGGCTCGACGAGGCGAGCCGGCCCGGCACGGACTTCCTCGCCCGCCTCTGCGTGGACTGGGAGGGCGCCACGGCCCCGGCCGCGGCCGCCCGGGTGCGCGTGGCCCACCTCCGCACCGGCATCGTGCTCGACCGCTCCGGCGGGGTCCTGCCCCGCATGGTGCTGCCGATCCGCCTGGGCGTCGGCGGGCGGCTGGGTCCGGGCGACCAGTGGATGAGCTGGATCACCCTGGCCGACCACGTCAGCGCCGTCGTCTTCCTCCTGACCCACGACGTGCGCGGCCCGGTCAACCTCACCGCGCCGGAGCCCGTCACCAACGCACAGCTCACCAAGGCTCTCGGTCGCGCACTCCATCGGCCGACGTTCCTCGCCGCACCGGCGTTCGCGCTCCGGTTGGCGCTCGGGCGGGAGCGGGCCGACAACCTGCTCTTCGCCAGCCAGCGCGCGCTGCCCAAGGTGCTCCAGAACGAAGGCTTCGCCTTCGGGCACGAAGCCCTCGAGCCCGCCCTGGCGACTGTGCTCGCCCGCTAGGCGCGCGTCACTTCGGCTGCATGCGGACGCCGCCGTCCACCCGGATCGTCTCGGCGTTCATGTAGCTGTTCGACAGCAGCTCGACCGCCATCGACGCGAACTCGTCGGCGCTCCCGAGACGGTCGGGGAACAGCACGTCGCGCTTGAGCTTCTCCTTGAACGCCTCGGAGGCGTCACCCTGGCCGTAGATCGGCGTGTCGATCAGCCCGGGGGCGATGCAGTTGACCCGCACGCCGATCGCCGCGAGGTCGCGGGCCACCGGCAGGGTCATCCCCACGACGCCGCCCTTGGAGGCGGAGTAGGAGGCCTGGCCGATCTGGCCGTCGAAGGCCGCGACGGAGGCGACGGTGACGATGGCCCCGCGCTCGTTGTCGGCCAGCGGCTCGGTCTGGCCCATGGCCGTGGCCGCCAACCGGATGCAGTTGAACGTGCCGACCAGGTTGACCTCGAGCACCTTCTTGAACACGCCGAGGTCGTGCGCCGACTCGTAGGTGCCCTCGCGTCCCACGGTGCGGGTCGCCCAGCCGATGCCGGCCGCGGTCACGAGCGCGCGCAGCGGGCCCAGCTCCTTGGCCGCCTCGACGGCTGCGATCACCTGCTCGGGATCGGCCACGTCGGCCTGCGCGAACACGCCCTTGACGTCCTTCGCGACCGCCTCGCCCTTCTCGGGGTTCATGTCGACGATGACGACGTGGGCCCCGCGGTCGCTGAGGTGCCGCACCGTGGCCTCGCCCAACCCGGAGGCGCCGCCCGTGACGATCGCTGAGATGCCGTTCAGATCCATGGGCGCCGACCCTACCGACGTGCGGAAGGAGGGTCGAACCCGGCTACCTTGCCGTCGTGGCCGCGCCCACCCCCGCCGACCTCGGTCCCCTCGCCCCGCTCGCGGGCAGCTGGGAAGGAGGCGAAGGACTCGACGTCGCGTTCAACAACGCGACCGGCAAGGTGCGGGAGACGCCGTACCGCGAGCGCGCGGTCCTCAACCCGTTCGGCCCGGTCGACCACGGCACGCAGTCGCTCTTCGGCCTCGACTACCGCATGGCCGCGTGGCGCGAGGACGAGGAAGAGGACCCGTTCCACACCGAGGTCGGGTACTGGCTGTGGGACGCGGCCGACGGACAGGTGATGCGCTGCTTCATGGTCCCCCGCGGGTCCGCCCTCATCGCCGGGGGACCGGCCGCCGCCGACAGCCGGCGGCTCGTGATGCAGGCGGAGGCCGGCTCGCAGAGCTACGGGATCCTGTCGAACCCCTATCTCTCCGGCGCCGCCCGCACCGTGCTGTACCAGGTCACGGTGGACATCGGCGACGACGTCTGGAGCTACGAGCAGACCACGACGGTGGAGCTGGCCAAGCTGCCGGGCACGCCGTTCGCGCACACCGACCGCAACACGCTCAAGCGCGTCGCCGACTGACTCCCTGCGCGGCCTCGACGGCCAGCTGGTCGACGAGGTCGTTCATCGGGTCCTCGCTGTGGCCCTTGACCCACCGGAAGGTCACGTCGCCGCGGGCCAGCACCAGGTCGATGAGCGGCTCCCACAGATCGCGGTTGGCCACCGGCTCCTTCTTGCTGTTGCGCCACCCCCGCTTCATCCACCCCTCCCACCAGCGGTCGCGGAAGCAGTTCACGACGTAGGTCGAGTCGCTGACCACCTCCAGCGGCCCCGGCAGGGCCCGGATGGCCTCGAGCGCGGCGGTGAGCTCCATGCGCTGGTTGGTGGTGGCGGGATCGGCGCCGAAGGCCTGGGCGCCGCCCGGCACGGCCCACGCCCAACCCCCCGGACCGGGGTTCCCGGAGCAGGCCCCGTCCGTGTAGACGACGGTTCCGGGGGCGGCGGCGCTGGACATGCCACGAATCGTGACCCATCTGCGCCCGGAGCGGCGACAATGGGACGGATGATCATCGACGGGTTCGTCCACCAGCTGCCCGACATCGACCCTGCCGAGACGCAGGAGTGGCTCGACTCGCTCGACGCGGTGGTGGGCGCCCAGGGCAAGACGCGAGCCAGGTTCCTGCTGTCGCGCCTGCTCGAGCGGGCCCGCGAGCTCCAGGTCGGCACGCCCGCCACGGTGTCGACCCCCTACGTGAACACGATCCCGCCCGAGGAGGAGCCCTTCTTCCCCGGCGACGAGCACCTCGAGCGCCGCATCCGCGCGTTCATCCGCTGGAACGCCGCCGTGATGGTGGTGAAGGCCAACAAGCACGCCGACGGGATCGGCGGCCACCTCGCGACGTTCGCCTCGTCCGCCGCGCTGTACGAGGTCGGGTTCAACCACTTCTTCCGCGGCAAGGACGGCGGCCTGCCCGGCGACCACGTGTACTTCCAGGGCCACGCCGCACCCGGCATCTACGCGCGCGCGTTCCTCGAGGGCCGGCTCACCGAGTCGCAGCTCGACCGGTTCCGCCGCGAGGTCGGCGGGGGCGGGCTGCCCTCGTACCCCCATCCGCGGCTCATGCCCGAGTTCTGGGAGTACCCCACGGTGTCGATGGGCCTCGGGCCGCTGTGCTCGATCTACCAGGCGCGGTTCAACAAGTACCTCCACAACCGCCACATCGAGGACACGAGCAGCTCGAGGGTGTGGGCGTTCCTCGGCGACGGCGAGTGCGACGAGCCCGAGTCGCTCGGCTCGATCTCGCTGGCCGCCCGCGAGGGGCTCGACAACCTCATCTGGGTCGTGAACTGCAACCTGCAGCGGCTCGACGGCCCCGTGCGCGGCAACGGCAAGATGATCCAGGAGCTCGAGGCCGTGTTCCGCGGCGCCGGGTGGAACGTCATCAAGGTGATCTGGGGCGGCAAGTGGGACGAGCTGCTCCAGCGCGACGTCGACGGCGTGCTCCTCGAGAAGATGAACACGACGGTCGACGGCGAGTTCCAGCGCTACGCGGTCGAGTCGGGCGCCTACACCCGGGAGCACTTCTTCGGGCCGGACCCGCGCCTGCGACGCATGGTCGAGCACCTCACCGACGAGGACATCCGCAACCTGCCGCGCGGCGGCCACGACTACCGGAAGCTGTACGCGGCGTACAAGGCGGCGACCGAGCAGGAGGGCGCACCCACCGTCATCCTGGCCAAGACGATCAAGGGCTGGACGCTCGGCCCCGACGTCGAGGGCCGCAACGCCACGCACCAGATCAAGAAGATGACCACCGAGCAGCTGCGCCTGCTCCGCACCCGCCTCCACCTGGAGGAGGAGGTGCCGGAGGCGTCGCTGGTCGACGACCTCGAGGCGCCGTACATCTCGCTCGCCGACGACAGCGAGGCCAGGCGCTACCTGATGCAGCGCCGCACTGCGCTCGACGGCTCGCTCCCCCGCCGCACCACCACGGCGCGCCGGCCGCTCGAGCTGCCCGCCGCCGACGTGTACGCCGAGGTGCTCGCGGGCTCGGGCAAGCAGGCCGCGTCCACCACGACCGCGTTCACCCGGCTCCTCCGCAACCTGGCGCGCGACGAGCGGTTCGGGTCGCGGGTCGTGCCGATCGTGCCCGACGAGGCGCGCACGTTCGGCATGGACTCCCTGTTCAAGGAGCTCGGCATCTACGCGTCGCAGGGCCAGCGGTACGAGCCCGTCGACCACGACCTCCTGCTGTCCTACAAGGAGTCCCAGCAGGGCCAGATCCTCGAGGAGGGCATCACCGAGGCCGGATCGCTCGCGAGCTTCATCGCGGCCGGCACGTCCTACGCCACCCAGGGCGTGCCGATGGTGCCGTTCTTCACCTTCTACTCGATGTTCGGGTTCCAGCGGGTGGGCGACCTCATCTGGCAGGCCACCGACGCGCGGGCCCGCGGGTTCCTCCTCGGTGCCACCGCCGGGCGCACGACCCTCCTCGGCGAGGGCCTCCAGCACCAGGACGGGCACAGCCTCCTGCTCGCATCCGTGAACCCTGCGATCGAGGCCTACGACCCCGCCTTCGCGTACGAGGTGGCGGTGATCGTGCGCGACGGCCTGCGCCGCATGGTCGTGGGGGCCGAGGACGTCATCTACTACCTGACCCTCTACAACGAGAACCAGCCGATGCCGCCCATGCCCGACGGCGCGGAGGCCGGCGTGGTCGAGGGGCTGTACCGCTGGGCCGACGCCCCCGAGGCGCCCGGACCGCGCGCCACCGTGCTCTTCTCCGGCACCGCCAACCTCGCCGCCCGCGCCGCGCAGGCGGACCTGGCCGAGCACTACGGCGTGGCCGTCGACCTCTGGTCGGCCCCGAGCTACAAGCGCCTGCGCGAGGAGGCCCTGTCCGTCGAGCGCTGGAACCGTCTGCACCCCGACGAGCCCGCGGCACCCCGCGGGTCACCGGGCTGCTCGCCGGCGAGGGGCCGATCGTGGCCGTGACCGACTTCATGAAGGCCATCCCGGACCAGGTCGGCCGCTGGATGCCCGAGGGCCGGCGCTTCCTGCCGCTCGGCACGGACGGCTTCGGGCGCAGCGACACCCGCGAGGCGCTGCGCCGCCACTTCGAGACCGACGCAGCGCACGTGGTCGTCGCCGTGCTCTCGGCCCTGGCCGCCGACGGCACGCTCGAGCCGTCGAGCGTGAAGGATGGCATCGCCCGCTACGACCTCGACCCCGACGCCGTCGACCCTCGCGCCGTCGACCTGAGCTAGCGATGGCCGACGTCGTCGATCGCTTCCTCGAGGCGTTCAACCGCGGTGAGGTCCCGCGCCTCAGCGAGCTCGCCACCCCCGACTACACCTACGCCGAGCCGATGTTCCCCGGTCCGTACGACGCCGCAGGCCACGAGGAGGTCATGCGCCAGACCCTGGCGATGTTCCCCGACCGGCGCATGGAGGTCACGCGCCGGATGCCCGGGGTCGACGGCGAGGTGCTCGAAGCCGTCTGGACCGGAACCCCCGCGGGTGGTGACCCGCTGACCCTGCCGCTGTGGATCCTCGCTGACATCGACCCTGCCACTGGGCTGATCAGCCGCTTCCGCAGCTACTACGACCCGATCACCTAGCCGGGCGCTCGCTCCAGGCGCGCCGTGAACAGGGTGTGGTACCGCCACACGAGCTGGTCGCCCTCGCGCCAGCGCCGCACCTCGACGCCGTCGAGCCCCTTCGGGCGGAGGACGAGGACGCCGGCCTCGTAGGCGCCGGCGACCTCGATCGGCGGGCTGCCCGTCCACCTCCACCGCCACGGTCTGCCACGTCCCCTGCAGGTCGGGCGCGCCGGCGACGACCGCCTCGGTGCACCCTGCGAGTACCGGCGGCGGCATCTCGGTGCCGTACCCACCCGGCGGCGTGAACGCGGTCGGGATGTCACGAGCAGCCGTCACGAGCCGGGCCGGTAGAAGGGGTTCCAGACGTCGATGGCCTCGAGCGCGTCGAGGTCGGGAGCGCCGTCGTGGCCCATGGTGAGCGCGCCGAGCGTGGCGGTGCGGTTGTTCGCGAACACCGCGTCGGCGTCATCGGCCGCCGGGTCCACCCAGACCGCGGCGATGAGGACCAGGTCCAGGTTGTTCACCATGCCCTGGTCCACGGCGTCGGTCACGCCCGCGGCGACGCCGGCCTGGGCCGGTCCCCAGGTCATCCGGGCGTGCGCGTCGTCGTCGATGCGGGCCTTGTTGACGAGCAGCGTGAAGGGCTGCACCGGGAGGCCGGGGTGGAGGACGACCATGAAGGGCGCGTGTCCTGCTGACGGGGTGCCCAGCGCCGTGGCCCAGGCGGCGCCCACCGGGCCGTCGCGCGCGCCGAGCACGGTGTTCACGTGGGCTGCGTTGGCGCCCTCACCGGCGTAGGCCTCACCGAGCTGCATGCAGCGGCTCGCTCCTGCCGTACCGGACGAGCCGCAGCAGGTCCGACGAGTGGGTGTCGGGCTTCGTGTCGTACCCGAGGAGGGCGACGTACCTGGGCCGGCTCCCCCTGACCGGGGTGACCCGGTGCAGGGAGCGCCGGCCCTCGAAGAGCATCAGGGTGCCGGGTGTCATGGGCTCGACCACGACGCGGTCGCGGGCCTCGCCGGCGAGTATCCGGGCCACGTCGTCGTAGCGCTCGTCGTCGTCGGACCGGAGGTGGGCCACGTTCTCGAAGTCGCCGCCGGCCTCGCTCGACTGGATCGCCAGCGACACCACGAAGTCCGTCTGGTCGTAGTGCCAGCCCAGCTCGTCGCCCTCGCTCATGACGGCGACGTTGAGCGCGCCGATCGGGTCGGCGTAGCGGTAGAGCGGGGCGCGCCCGAGCACCTCGCCGAGGAACACGAGCAGGTCGTCCCACTCGAACAGGTCGCGCACCAGGGACCCGGCGGGCAACTGGTCGTAGCCGAGGGTGTGCACCGACGAGCGGCTCCAGCGGACCCGGGGGTGCTCGCTCGGCCAGCCGTCGGCCGGCGCCTCGAGGTACGGCGTGCCCTGCACGTCCTGGTGGTAGGCCTGCGCGGCGAGCGCGTCGCACTCCTCGACCATCCTCGCCGCGGCCTCCGGGCCGACGAACCCCGGCAGCACGCTCACGCCCCGCTCGCGCAGCGCCGCCTGGTGGTGCCCGATCTCGGCCCGGGCAGCGGCCAGGTCGACCACGTCCCCCGGCTCCATCGCCGCCCGACGCTACTAGCGCCTCGCGGATCAGCTCGCCGCAGGTCCGGCCCCAGGCCGGCAACCTACGGTGGTCGGCAGGACGAGCGGAGAGGGAGAGACGACATGCCCCCGAAGAACCAGCGGTGGTGGTTGACCGCCGACAGCGTCGAGCTCGACATCGAGGCCGACGCCGACGTGCTCTACCGGATGGTCTCCGACCTGCCCCGCATCGGCGAGTGGAGCCCCGAGTGCGAGCGCGTCGAGTGGGAGGGCGACGTCACGGAGCCCGTCGAGGGCACGACGTTCCTCGGCCACAACGCCGTTGGACCGGGGCGGCGCATCCGCTACAAGCGCCACGGCACCGTCCTGGCGGCCAAGCCGGGACGCGAGTTCACGTTCATCACCGACGAGGGCGGCCGGCCCTCGACGGTCTGGCGCTACCAGTTCGAGGCCCTGGGCGATGGCAAGACGCGCGTCACCGAGGGCTACGAGGTGCGGTGGATCCCGACGTGGGCCCGGATCCTCGACGTGCCCACGAACCGCCACAAGGAGCTGCTCCGGGGGATGCGCACCACCCTCGAGCGCCTCAAGGCGACCGCCGAAGCCGGGTCGTGACCGCCTCCTTCACCGCCACGCCCGCCGAGCCCTGACAGCCGCGGATGGAGACCGCGCAGAAGGTCCTCGTCGTCTACGGGGCGCTCAGCATCACCTACGGGATGCTCCTCGGTGTCCCGCTCACCCGTGTCCGCATGGCCGCCCCCACGGCGCCACGACACCTCGTCGTCGCCCACCTGTCGGCCCTCATGCAGGGCCCGCTCCACATCGGCCTCGCCGTCGCCCTCGGGCTGTCGACGCTGACCCCTTGGGTCGAGACGGGCGCCGCGCTGCTCCTCGTCACCGGCTCGTCCCTCTTCGTCGTGGGCGCGACCGTGAACTGGCTCCAAGGGGTCGGCGACCACTTCGCGGCTCGATCACCCGGGTGGTACCTGCTCGCTGCCAGCGGCGGCCCCCACCTCTGCGGGGCCGGCGTCGTGCTCGTCGGCGTCATCGCGGGCGCACTGTGACTAGAGCTCGGCGAGGAAGGCGGCGATCAGGTCATTGACCGCGTCCGGTGCCTCCATGTTGGTGAGGTGACCGGCGTCCGGCACGACGACCCGGCGGGCGTTCGGCGCCTTGGCCTCGATCTCGACGGCGACGTCCTGCACGAACTCGTGGTCCAGCGCGCCGACGATGACGAGAGCGGGCACCCTGAGCTGGCCGAGGCGCTGGGCCGGGAGCGGGTCGGGGTCGACGTGGTTCGCCTGGTTGGTCAGCTGCCAGCCGGACCAGTCGCCGACCATCTCGGCCAGTCGCTGCGCCACCGCAGGATCCCGGTTCGCGGGCTCGAAGAGGGGCGACTCGATCCAGATGCGCTTCGCCTCGGCCAGGTCGCCGCGGCTGCCGGCCTCCTGCATGGCGACCATCGGCGCGGTCATGGAGCCCAAGCCGACGGTGGAGCCACCGAGCGCCGAGCTGATGGCGATGATCGAGCGCACGCGCTCGGGGTGCTCGAGGGCGAAGTCGATCGCGAGGCCGCCACCGCTCGAGAGGCCACAGACGTGCGCCCGCTCGATGCCGAGGTGATCCAGGAGCAGACGAAGGTCGTCGTGGTTCGAGAACCGCACGGCCGTCGGCACATCCGAGCGCCCGAAGCCGCGCAGGTCGTAGCGCACGGCTCGGTGGTCGGTGGCGAACCGCTCGAGCTGGTCGTCCCACATCCGCCGGTCGAGGGTGAACCCGTGGGCGAAGACCAGCGCCGGTCCGACGCCGGCGACCTCGTGGTAGATGGCGGCGCCGTCGATGTCGGCGAAGCCCGTCTCGATGTCCATCGACGCAGGCTCCCACGTCCCCGCTCCGTCGCGCGTGCGACACTGCCGCCCGAACCAGAGGGGACGTCGTGGATCGAGACCAGCTCCGTGCAGTCCAGAAGCCGCTCGAGCAGCAGTACCGCGATCAGCCGAGCGAGGCGCTCGTCACGCTCCACGCCGCGGGCGCGCTCGACCTCACCGACGTCACCTGCTCCGTGCAGACCGGCCGCGCCCTCGTCGAGGCCGGTCTGCATCCGGCGACGGGCGGCGACGGCTCCTTCGCCTGCTCGGGCGACATGCTGCTGCAGGCGCTCGTCGCCCGCGCCGGCGTGCGCGCGGGTGGTGACGATCCAGGGGTTGGGTGTCGAGTCGGCCACGCAAACCGCTCCGACCCTCAACCTGGTGCGTATCGCTCCAGTTCAGCCCTGCCATGTCGAGCGTTCCTCGTTGTTGCTCGGGCGCCTCCAGCGGGGCTCGAGTGTGACACCAGCGGGGCTACAGCAGGACCGCCCATCCTGATCACATGCTCGACATCCGAATCGCCGAGACCGCCGAAGAGCGGGAGGCCGTCTATCGCTTCCGGTACCGCATCTATGTCGATGAGATGGGCCGCTACCAACAAGTCGCGCGCCACGCCGACCGCCAACTCGTCGATCCCGAGGACGAGTCGAGCTGGATTGCCTACGCCCGCGATAGAGGCGAGATCGTCGGCGCGATGCGCATTACCTGGGGTGGTGCGGGCCTGTCGAACCGTCAACTCGACCTATACGGCTTGCGGCCCTTCCTCGCTGAACTGCCCCCTGCGTGTGTCGCGGTCGGTGAGCGTGCAATGGTGGCGCCGGCACTGCGCGGCGGCGAGATCCTCGACCGGCTCGGTACCGTCATAGAGCCGCTGCTCGACGCCCACGGCGTGCTGGCCGTCTTCGGTGCCTGCGAGCCGCACCTGCTGTCCCGGTACTTTCGCTTCCAGCGCCCCTACGGTACGCGCAACATCAACAGCGAGGAGGCTGGCTACCTGATCCCGCTCGTGCTGTTCCGACCAGATGAGACCGCGTTCTTCGGTTTTGGGGGCCGAGCTGGGTTGCCCCGCTGCATCCAGGCGGTCGTCGACGGGCAGAGCACCGTGCGATCCCCGCTCCTCACCGACCCGTCGGAGCACTGGCGTGACCTTGAGGCCGCGCTCGCGCACATCGACGCGCCCATCTTCGAGGACTTCACGACGTCGGAGCTTCGAGACTGCCTCGAACGCAGCAACATCATCAGCTGTGCGAAGGCCGACCGCATCCTGAAGCGCGGCGGCACCGCCCGCAACGTCTTCGTGGTGCTGAGTGGCGAGCTCGCGGTCCGATCTGATGACGGTCACGTCGCGACGCTCGGCGCGGGCGACGTCTTCGGCGAAACGGCCTACCTGCTGGAGACGACGCGCGCGCGCGACGTCGACGTCGTGTCGGAGGCGGCCAGGGTCCTCTGCTTGAGCGAGCGCCGGCTGCGGGCGCTGGTCGCCGACCAGCCGGCAACCGGAGCGAAGCTGCTCGGCAACCTGGCGAAGGTGCTGGGCCGTCGGCTCGCAGGCGTGTGAGGACGATCCTCCCACGGCGGCCGGTCAGGCGAGGTGGTAGGCACCGTCGACGGTCACCACATCGCCGGTGTGGGCGGTGAGCGCGGGGTCGGCGAGGAAGACCGCCGCCGCACCGAGGTCCTCGGGCACGAGGAAGCGTCGCAGCGGACTCCGGGTGATGACGGGCTCGGCGCCGACTTGGTCGATGAACGGGCGGTTCATCTCGGTGTCGGCCCAGCCGACCACGAGCGTGTTCGAGCGGATCCGGTGCCGGGCGAGCTCGACAGCCAGCCCCTTCATCATCGCGATGAGCCCTGCCTTGCTCGCCGCGTAGTCCCCGCCCCGCGGTGCGCCGTTCAGCGCGGCGAGCGATGACACGGCGATCAGCGAACCCCCCTCGCCGCGGGCAACGAGATGACGCACCCCTTCGCGGAGGCAGAGGAACGCACCGTCGAGGTTGACCGCCATCACCTCGCGCCACTGCTCGAGCGTCACGTCGACGAAGGGCGTGAACCACCGAGCGACACCCGCGTTCGCCGCCACGACATCCACCCGCCCGAGCTCGCGGACCGTCTGGTCGAACGCCCGGAAGACTTCGACCTCAGACGTCACGTCGCACGAGACGGCCGCCACCCGCGAGCCGAGCTCGGCGAGCTCGGCTGTCGCACGGTCGTTCTTGACAGGATCACGTCCCCAGACAGCGACGTCGGCGCCAGCCTCGGCGAACGCCCGCGCCAACGCGAGTCCGATGCCGCCGTTGCCCCCCGTCACGATCGCGGCCCTGCCCGCGAGCCCTGCCATCGACTCCCTCCGGTGCCAAGCCGCCCGCGCCGGGCGCGCAGCCGTGGCGGAGGAAGCGTACCGACCGGGCGAGAGCTAGAGCGCGGTCTCGACCGAGAGAGACCTACGATCTGGCCCGGCGGGCAGGAGGATCGGGGTGGAGTTCAGGGTATTGGGA
Organism: uncultured Microthrixaceae bacterium; assembly: GCA_963806205.1. GTDB lineage: Bacteria > Actinomycetota > Acidimicrobiia > Acidimicrobiales > VFJN01 > VFJN01. Next base: position 1,343,478 of record CAWDXF010000002.1, on the reverse strand, counting down.
CCGGTCGCCGTACGGCTGGCCAACGACGAGGTCAGGATCGGCGCCAGCAAGCTCAGGCTCTTGCTCGCGCGCCTGATCCTCGCGGGCGGAGCTCCGGTAGGCGCCGAGCGCCTCATCGAGGATCTCTGGGAAGGTGACCCGCCCCGCTCGGCGGCTCAGACGCTACAGACCTACGTCTCCCAGCTGCGCAAGATCATCGGCTCAGAACGCGTGGTCACCGAGGCCGGCGGCTACCGAGTGGTCGTCAACGACGGCGAGCTCGACAGCGCTCGGTTCGAGTCCGAGCTCGCCGCAGGCCACCGAGCCATGACGGGCGGCGACGCGTCCGAAGCAGTCACGCTGCTCGACGGCGCGCTGATGCGCTGGCGCGGCCCGGCCTTCCTCGATGCCACCGGCGTCAGCTGGGCACAGGCCGAGATAGCGCGCCTGGACGAGCTGCGGCTCGCGGCGACCGAGACGTTGCTCGAAGCCCACCTCGCGCTCGGGGATGACGCACGGGTCGTGGCGGTGGCCGAGGCCGCCGTCGCGGAGCACCCTCTTCGCGAGCGCCTGTGGGCGTGCTTGATGACAGCGCTGTACCGGCAGGGCCGCCAGGCCGACGCGCTACGGGCGTACCAACGCCTCCGGACGCAACTCGTCGACGAGCTCGGGATCGAGCCGAGCCGTGAGCTTCGCGAGCTCGAGGCCAAGCTCCTCCGGCAAGAGGACACTCCGACCGGCGAGGGCGAGGCCGGTTCGGCGCCACAGCCGATCGCGGGTCCGCTGCCTACCGGTGTCGTCACATTCCTGTTGACCGACATTGTCGGATCGACCCGGTTGTGGGAGAGCTCGGCTGGGCGGATGGCGGACGAAGTGGCGCGCCACGAGACGCTGCTGCGAACCGTCGTCGAAGGCAGAGCCGGGTTCGTGCTGAAGGCACGGGGCGAGGGCGACTCGACGTTCAGCGTCTTCCAACGTGCGTCCGACGCGGTCGCCGCCGCAGCGGCCGTGGTCGACGCCATCGGTGTCGCCGGGTTGCCCTTCGCCATTCGCCTCGCGGTTCACAGCGGGGAGGCGGTCGAGCGCGACGGCGACTACTACGGGCGGACCGTGAACCGAGCCGCCCGCCTCCGGTCGGCCGCCCCCCCGAACCAGGTCCTGCTCAGCCAGGCCACCGCCGACCTCGTAGTCGACGACCTGCCACCCGGCTGCCGGCTGCATCCCCTCGGCCTCCAGGCGCTCCGTGACCTCGACCGACCTGAGTCCGTGTTCGTCCTCGCACCGGTCGGCGACACGACCGGCTCCGCCGTCATCGAGGGCCTCGACGTCGGCGAAGGCCCGGTTCGCCGCGTGCCGCTGCCATCCCGAGCTGCCGCCGTGCCGGCCGCGGGCCTCGTCGGCCGTGTTGCCGAGCGCGAGGTGCTCCGCCGCGCCTACGACCGCGCCTGCGGCGGGCGGGGCACGGTGGCGCTCATCGCCGGCGAGCCGGGCGTGGGAAAGACCTCGCTCGCCGCCGACCTCGCCTCGACGGCGTTCGCCGGCGGCGCCACGGTGCTGTTCGGTCGTTGCGACGAGGGCCTGGGCCTCCCGTACCAGCCATGGGTGGAGATGCTCACCCACCTGGTGAACAACGTCGGTGACGACGTCCTCGATCGACTCGGTGATCGGAGGCTCGCCGATCTGGCGCGACTTGTGCCAGCGGTCCTCGACCGCCGGCCACAGCTCCCTCCGCCCGCCCGCGGTGACGTCGACGGGGACCGGTGGGCGCTGTTCAACGCGGTGCAAGCGGTCGTTGCCGCCGCCGACACGCCGCTAGTGCTCGTTTTCGATGACCTCCAATGGGCGGATCGGCCGTCCCTGGCCCTGTTGCGCCACGTCGTCGCCGATTCGACCTACAACGAGATCTTCGTGGCCGGCACGTATCGCGACGGCGAGCTCGGCGCCGACCATCCCCTCATGGACACAGTCGCGGCCCTCGGAAAGGATGCCTTCGTCGAACGGTTGGTGGTCCGGGGGCTGGTCGACGACGAACTGGTCGCCTTGGTCGAGGCGCTCACCGGGCAGGCACTGCCCCCGGACTCCCTGTCCTTCGTGCACGCGGTCCGGCGCGAGACCGACGGGAACCCCTTCTTCGCCACCGAACTCCTGCGGCACCTCGCCGAGTCGGGCGGCCTGTACCTGGACGACGCCGGGCGTTGGGTCCCGCGTGGCCCCCTCGACACCATCGTCCTGCCCGAGACGATCCGTGAAGTCATCCGCAGCCGGGTGCGCAAGCTGGGGTCCGAGGCGGAACGTCTGCTCAAGCTGGCCGCGGTCATCGGCCAGGAGTTCGACCTCGACACTCTGTCGGTGGCCAGCCGGCTGGATGCGCAGGCTACGGTCGATCTCCTCGAGAGGTCCGAGGCGGCCGGGCTCGTCGTCGCCGTCGAGGCGGGGCGGTTCGCCTTCGCTCACGCGCTCGTCGCCCACTCTCTGGCATCCGAGCTCACCACGACTCGACGTGCCGTCGAGCACCGTCGGATCGCCCAGGCCATCGAGGCCGTCGCCGGCGCGGTTCCGGACAACCGCTCCGCCGAGCTGGCGCGACATTGGGCCGCGGCCACTCCCGCCGACGGCGAGAAGGCAGCGCGCTACGCCCGCATGGCTGGAGACGGCGCCATGCGGGCCCTCGCCCCTGACGAGGCGATGCGGTGGTATGCGAACGCGCTCGAGCACGTCGGCACGGGCGACAGCCACGCCCGCTGCGACCTTCTCGTCCGTCTGGGCCGAGCACAGCGCGATGCCGGTGACAACGAGCATCGAGCAACGTTGCTCGATGCCGGGCGGGCCGCCCAGCGGGTCGGCGCCGACGACCTGCTCGTCCGCGCCGCTCTCGCCAACACGCGCGGGTTCGTCGGCACCGTCGATCCGCTGATCGCCGAGCGCGTCGCGCTACTCGACGACGCCCTCCTGCGAACGACGGCTGATGACCCAGCAACGCGGTCGCGCCTGCTTGCGACCCTCGGCGTCGAGCGGCGGGGCATGGATCCCTCGTTCGATGCGAGTGCCATCACCGAGGAATCGATCGCCCTCGCGCGATCGGTAGGAGACGGGCGACTACTCGCCCATGTGCTCAACTCGGCATTCTTCGCGTTGTGGCTGCCGGACACCCTGGATCTGCGCTTGGCGTTGTCGACGGAGGCGTGCCAACTCGCGGACAGGCTCGGCGACGCGCCGTTGTTGCACTGGTCGGCGACATGGCGAGTGCACGTGCTCGTCGAGGCGGGCCGGGTCGACGAGGCCGCCGACTGGCTCGACGTCCTCGATCAAGCAGCGGCCGAGGCCGGCAGCCCGTCGTTGCAGTGGCTGGGGCCCAGCCTGCGGGCCGGTCTGTGCGCGCTGCACGGCGAGATCGCCGCCGCCCGACGGCACGCCGACACGAGCTACCGCCGGGCGGTCGCTCTCACCGAACGAGATGCGCTGGCGGTCCGGTTGGCGGTGCTCGCCGTATGCGCGTGGCATAAGGGATCCGACGACCCCGAGATTGCCGCGCTGGAGCGGCACCCTGCGTTCCACGACGCCACGTGGCAGGTCACCGTGGCCGGACGGTCGTACTGGACAGCTGAACGGGCGCTCGTGGGACAGACCGGCGACGCCGATGTCCGCGCGTGGCTCGACGAATGGGTCGACGACCGAGGCGGCCGCGGGGTCGGCGCGGTCGGCTACGCCTGCGTTCTCGCCGAGCGATGTCACGATGTCGGCACCCGCGACCATGCAGCGCGCCTCCTGCCCTGGCTGGCGCGCTATCGAGGGCAAGTGGCGACGATGGGCAGCCACTGGATGGGAGCCACTGCCTACTACGCCGGCATCCTGGCCGCCCTCCTCGACGAGCTCGACGAGGCAGACGTCTACTTCGCCGAAGCCGACGAGATGAACGAAGCCATCCGCGCCCCGTTCTTCCTCGCGCGGACGCGGCTGGCCCGAGCACAGGTCCGCCTGCGAAGGCGAGGCTCGGGTGACGCCCCGGCGGCGCGAGCCGAGTTGCAGTCAGCGCTAGCCCTGGCCCGCGCGCACGAGTGTGCCGTGGTCGAACGCGACGCCGAACGACTCCTCGCCACGTGTGGGTGAAGCCGGGAACACGTATGCAACGCCAGGAGAACTCGGCGACCAGCCGTTTGCGTCACTGTCCTCATTGGCCCGTTGGGTCGTGATCGTGTTGTCAGTGCTCGCGGGGTGCGATGAAGACCGCTTCGCCCTCGACGACGGTGTCCTCACCGACGCGAACGGCGCCCGAACCGCGGCCCTTCCGTCCGTCGGTCCGGTCAACTCCCGCCGTGTACACAAGAGGTTCTCCAATCGGGATGGGGCTGCGGAAGCGCACCGTGAGCGTGCCGATGTGCCCGGGCCGCTCGACGGCCGCGAAGTACGCACACGTGAGGACATCCATCAGCGCCGCCGCCACCACCCCCCCGTGCACCGTGCCGGCACCGCCGTCATAGAGCGGACCGAACGTCGAAAGGCCGCGGGTCCCCTCCGGTCCGGTCTCGAGAATCAAGGGCGCCGCCGCGGCATTGGATCGCCCGGTCACCGGCCCTCGCTCGGTCGGCATCGTGTCCGGTCCGCCCGTCGCCGCGTCGAGCGGCAGCGTGGGTGCGGCGGCCAAGGTGTCTGCAGCCTGGGTGACCAACCGCGCCACCGTCGCCAGGTCGGCAGGCTCGACGCGCGCAGGATCGACCAACGCGACGGCCTCGACCAGGCGCCGCACCTCGTCGGCCAGCCGATGCTTCGACTCGCGCAAGGCCGCGTCCGTCGAGAACTCCGGAAAGAACCATGCCCGCATGTCCGTCACGCTTCATGAGTCGCGCATCACACCGAGCGCGTCAAGCAACGGGGGGCACTTCCCGGAAGAGGTACGCGACCCTGACGATCGTCGTCAGTTCGGGGCCGCCACGAGGGCGCCTTCGAGCGGGGCAACTCCGCGCCGATGTAACCAGCCTGTGTCGGCGGTGCCCGACTGAGAGGGCGATCCGCACCACCCTCTCTACGTCAGGAGGCTCGGGCCGATCCGAGCGCGTTCAACGGGCGCGCAAAGCGGTAGATCGAGCGCATTCCAACGCCTGAGCTTCTCTGGGCCCCTACGCCAGCTACGTCGATCGCTTGAGTGCGGTGGTGCACGACCTCAAGGTCACCTGACCCGATTCGCAATAGGGTGCGCGCATGCCCGACCGGCCAGCGGCCTCATATCCGATTCCGGTCGATCCGGATCTCGCCGCGTGGGCGATCACGACCCAGGACTCGAGGCAGTGGGCCGAGGTGGTCGATCCAGAGTGGCGATTGATGTACGTCACTGACGAGCTTCGTCGTACCGTCGGGGCCGACGAACTGGCCGAGTTTGCAATCGGTGAGCACTACTTCGGCCCTCAGGCGGCGCTCGCGGCACAGCGTCTCCGCTACGGCTTCACCACGCCAGAACTCCGCCGCCACCTTTTTGTCGAACTTGGCGGACTCGTGCTCACCGACCTTGGCACCCTCGACGCCGTGCGGGCCGCTGTCGACCCGACACTGCTCGACGTGATCGACCGCCTCGTCCCGTTCGATGGTGCCGTCCTTGGGTTCGAGGCACCCGGCATCGGACTGCAGAACCGGCTTCTCGGCGGCCAGATAACCGCAGTACGTGTGCGCGATCGATCCGGGCGCCTGGCCGGCACCGTGCTGCTCCGCAAACCGGCGCCCGGCATGGCGACGATCGGCGCCCTGACCTCCCATGGCGACCTCGGGCACTTCGAGCGGATTCAGCAGGTGGCTGCGCCCTCGCCGAGGCCAACCGCGCTGCTCTTCGCAGATCTCGAGGGTTCGTCACAACTCGCGCGTCGACTATCGACGGCCGACTACTACGCTCTGGCGCGCCGGCTGATCCGCCGGGCCGACCAGTGCGTGGTCGAGGCGGGCGGCCTGGTGGGTCGCCATGTCGGCGATGGGGTCGTCGCGTTCTTTCTTGCCGAATCTGCCGGCTCGGAGTCAGCGGCAGCTCGGGCCTGCATCAGCGCAGCGCGCTCACTTCGCGTCGCCACGCACGAGATCGCTGCCCGCAGCGGACTTCGGTCCGACGAGGTGGTGCTCCGCTTCGGACTGCACTGGGGGGCAACTCCCTACGTCGGCAGCATCATCAGTACGGGTCGGACCGAGGTGACAGCACTCGGCGACGAGGTCAACGAGGCAGCCCGCGTTGAGACATGCGCGACAGGCGGTCGCACCCTTGCGTCCAAGAACCTCCTCGAGCGGCTCACTCCAAGCGACCTCGCAGCGCTCGGACTGATCGACCTGCGGTATACGGCGCTCGCCGACCTCCCGACCGCGACCGCCAAGGCACGCCGCGACGCGCCCGCCCTCGCGGTGTGCGAGCTCTGATCAGACGGGATTGGGCTCGCCAACCGAAGCAGCGGAGCTTGCCGAGCCGGGACTCGGCCGGCTGCCGGGGAGCACGAGCACGCTCTCCTTCGCAGAAGAGGCTCCCGAGTCGGGGACCGTCGGAACAGCGGTGTAGGCGGCGCTGGCGGTTGTCATTGATCTTGGGGAAGAGGCGGCCGTCGAGGGTGACGGCGCAGGCGCTGAGGGCGGGGTTCCAGCGGTTCATCCATCGGTGCGCTCTCTTGCCGGTCGGGTCGAGGGAGCTCGTTGGGGAAGTGTCCTCGAGCTCGGGTCGCTCGTCGCATTCGGGCGTGGAGGCTCTCGATCGCCTTGGTCGAGTGGATCACCCGGCGGACTTTGTCGTGGTCGAGAAACAGGACGAACTCGACCCAGGCGTTCTCCCACAGACGTCGTGACGTCGGTTGGCCGAGCGGGACCACTGGTTCTGACTGCTCGACCAGCACATGCAATAACGAAGAGGTCGCTGATTCAGCGTGAGTGACCGCCGGGCCTGCTCACGCCACCGCAGTCTCGTTGCGCTTCTCGCACGAGGACTGGCGCTCAGGGCGTGGTGATGGTGGACATGCTCATCGCACCGGGCGCAGGCGTGGGTGCGGTCGGTTGAAGTCGCCGATCTCCTCGGCAGGAGGCGTTCACCTCTTCGTTTTCGCATCTTCGGTGGAGGCACCGGAACCTCGACCGCGCTCAGCGTGCGATCGCCCCAGGTCGACTCCGGTCGATCGGGGGGCGTGCGATCATGGCGCCATGCAGGGAGATCTCTTCATAACCGGAGACGCCGACGCCGATCGCCTCCTCAACACCGACCCGCTCGCGCTGCTTCTTGGCATGCTTCTGGACCAGCAGGTGCCGATGGAGTGGGCGTTCTCGTCGCCGCTGCGGCTCAAGCAGCGCCTCGGCGGCGTGCTCGACGCGGGCGCCATCGCGGCCATGCCGCTGGAGGCGCTGGAGGTGGTGTTCAAGGGACCGCCGGCACTGCACCGCTACCCGGGTTCGATGGCGAAGCGGACCCAGCAGCTGTGCCAGCACCTCGTCGACGAGCACGGCGGCCGGGCCGAGGCGGTCTGGTCGGGCGTCGGCACCGGCACCGAGCTGTTCAAGCGGCTCAAGGCGCTCCCGGGCTTCGGGGGCGAGAAGGCGAAGATCTTCCTGGCCCTGCTCGCCAAGCGGTTCGGCGTCACCCCCGAGGGGTGGGAGGAGCCGGCGGCGCCCTTCTCCGACGGCACCCCCCGCTCGGTGGCCGACGTGGACTCCGCCGAGACCCTGCAGCGGGTCCGGGAGTTCAAGCAGATGAAGAAGGCCGAGGGCAAGGGCAAGGACGACGGGCCGCTCCCCAAGCTGAAGGCCCCGAGGGTGCCCAAGGGCCTGCTCACCGGCGAGCCCGATCCCCCCTCCTAGAGAAATCTGCAAGGTCGGTCGCTGGACCGGGCTCCTACTGGCGAAGGGCGCAGAGCGTCCCCCGAGCCAGGAGCAGGCCATGCACACGAGCCCCACCACCGCCAGCGACTCCATGAAGATCGTCGTCCGGGGCAGCCGCCACCTGGGCCGGGTGTGGCCGGAGTCGACCGTCGCGCTCCGTCCCGGCCCGCCGGGCCGCCGAGGTCGGCGACCCCCAGGCCGTGCTCGAGCTGCTCGCCGCCGTCGAGGGCGTCGACGTCGACGTCTACCGCCGTCTCCACCAGCCCGACCCCGCCGGCCTCCGCGCCCTCACCGCCCACTGCGAGGCCGCCATCCTCCAGGCCGCCCTCCGCGTGCAGGGCGATCTGACCCCCGCCGCCGTGGTCGACATCCTCCACCGCGACCTCGCCCGCCGCCCCACCCAGCAGACGCGAGCACGTCGCCCTCCTGGCCTCCTAGGCCACTACCTTCACCCCGGTGGAGGGACGGTCCCTGTCGGAGCGCCTCGAGCGCACGTCCTGGGGCCAGCTGTTCATCAGCGCCCTGATCGCGCTCATCCTCCTCGCGGAGGTCGGTGCGCACCTCCCCCAGTCCGCCATCCAGCGCGAGGTCTCGCCCTCGGCCGACCGGGTCCTCCGCCTGCTCGCCTCGGAGCAGGCCTGGGGCGTGTTCGCCCCCGACCCCCGCGGCATCAGCCTCGAGCTCGAGGGCCGGGTCACCTTCGCCGACGGCTCCACCGCCACCTGGGAGCTGCCGCACGGCGCCGCGGTCGGCGAGAACCTCCGCTACTACCGGTGGCGGAAGTGGCTCGAGCGGGTGCGCTCCGACGGCTACCAGGAGCTGTGGGACCCGACGGCGCGTTGGATCGCATCGCTCTACGAGGATCGCGCCAGCCCCGTGGCGCGCGTGCAGCTCGTGCGCCGGTTCCACGAGAACGAGGTCAGCGATCCGCAGCCGCCCTGGCAGGAGTACGTGTACTACACGCTCGAGCTCGGGCCGGAGCGCACGTGAGCGAGGTCACGACCACCACCCGGGCACGACCGTTGTCGCCCTGGGACCGGTTCCTGTTCGAGCCGCAGAGCCCCTCGCCGATCGCGCTCGTCCGCGTGGCCTGGGGGCTGACCATCGCGGTCTGGGTGCTGACGCTGCTCCCGGACGTCGACCCGTTCCTCACCGACGGCGCACTGCTCTACGACCGGGCCCGCGGGGAGGGCTCGTGGAACCCACTCGACCACGTCGGCTGGGACGGCGCCCCGCTGGCCACGTGCCTCGTGCTGCTCGTGGCCGCGCTGGCCACCGCGGTCGGCTACCGCACGCGGCTGAGCGCCGCCGTCGCGGCGCTGGCCATGGTGATGGTCCTGCGCACGAACACCACGATCTTCAACTCCGGTGACCTCGTGCTGCGCCAGATCGGCGTCGCGGTCGCGCTGTCCCCCGCCGGGCTGCTCCTGTCCGCAGACGCGCGGCGCACCCGCGGCCGCGTCGGGCCGTCACCCGAGGTCCGACGGGCGCCGTGGGGGCTGCGCCTCCTCCAGCTGCAGATCGCGGTGGGATACGCGCTGTCCGCCTGGGCCAAGATCCGCGGCGCGTCGTGGCAGGACGGCACGGCGCTCGGCAAGGCCCTGCGCATCGAGGACCTCCAGCGCTTCGAGGCGCCCGGCTGGGTGTTCGACCAGGACGTGCTGCTCAACGCGCTGAGCTGGGCCACGATCGCGTTCGAGACCTCGTTCCTGTTCCTCGTGTGGAACCGGCGCCTCCGGCCCTGGGTCCTGGGGGTCGGCGTGCTCTTCCACGTCGGCATCGACCTGTTCTTCGACGTCGGCTTCTTCAGCTGGGCGATGTTCATCGCCTACCTGGCCTTCGTGCCCCCCGACGTGGCCGACCGCTGGATCGTCAGGATCGAGCGGATCCTCCGGCGCGACCGCGCCGAGGGGTCATCGCCGGAGGTTCCTCTGGCGGTCGAGCCAGCCGAGTAGCACCGCCACGGCCCGCGGGTCGTGGCGCAGGCGGTGCGCCGCCCCGGGCACGATCCGGAGCTCGGCGGAGCCGTGGGCGTCGACGAGCACCCGCGCGTCGAACGCGGGCACGGGGTCGTCCTCGCTGCCGTGCACCACGAGCAGCGGGCGGCGGGCCAGCCTGGGTGCGCAGGCCGCGGCCCGCAGATCGCGCAGCTCGCGGCTCCAGGCCTCGAAGCTGGGCGGGAACATCGGGTCCTCGACCATCCCGACCTCGCGGGCGTGCTCGAGCAGGCGCCGCGGGTGCGAGGCCCAGTCGTCGAAGTCGGCCGGCGCGCCGAGCGCGGCCACGCCCTCGACGTCGTCGTTCGCGGCGGCCGCGCAGATGGCGAGCGCACCACCGGTCCCGAACCCGGCCAGCCACACGCCGCTCACGTTCTCCGTGGTGCGGAGGTGGGCCACGCTGGCCTGGAGGTCCGCCAGCCAGCCCCCGAGGGAGAAGCTGCCCTCCGAGCCGCTGCACCCGCGGAAGGCCACCGCGAGGGCGAGCCACCCCATCTCCGCGGCGATGCGGTCCGCCAGCTCGGGCAGCGCGGCGGCTGCCTGCGCGGCTTCCTGCACGTCGGTCGGGTAGCCGTGGGCGAGGACCACGGCGGGGACCTGCGTGACGTCCGCCCGCACAGGCGGTCGGGCCAGGTGCGCCGCGAGGAGGTTGCCGCCCGAGCCGAAGCGGTGCTCCACCGCGGGGCGCCTACTCCGGGGTTTCCGCCGACGCAGCACCCGCAGCGGCGGTAGCCGCGGTTGCGCGCCTCGGCGAGCTCGTCGGGGCCGAAGCACGCGAAGGTCTCGGCCGCCATCAGCTCCTCGATCACCTCGGGACGATCGCACGCGTCCACGTCGTGCACCACCTGCGTGCGCTTGTCGCCGACCCAGCGGTGGTGCTCGAAGCGGAGGGGCCGTTCCATCCGCGGCGAACCTACCGCACAGGGCGAGCCGTTAGGCGAGCCCCAGACAGCACAGCGTGGAACGGTTTCAAGCGCCCGCGCCGCTGACGTGAACGCGCCGGAGGATCCTGACGTGGAACGGGGACCCCATCGACCGAGGCCGACGGGATCCCCGTCTCCACAACGCGCTTGGTGACCGGAGTGCGCACCCTTGCGGGTTCGACGGGAGGGACCACTCCCCGACACCGCACCTCCGGCGGTGACTGACGTGGATTCGCCAGGCGGTCCAGCAGGCCGACTAACGGCCAGCCACCTCCAGGGTCCCACTACAACAGTCGTTCATGCCGTGGACCACCTCCCTTCTCTGGTGGCACCAGTGAACCACGCGGCACCCAGGTCGCGGTGGCGCGTTCCGGGTCCTCCGGGTCAGGCGCGGGGCCCGAGGGCGCCGATCCGCTCGAGGTGGCCGAGCAAGGCCCGGATCACCTCGAACGCGTCCTCGTCGGCCACGTCCAGGCCGTTGGCCTCGACCGCGCCGAGGACCATGGCCACGACGTCGTCGTCGGCCACGACCACCTCGGGCCGGGACCCCGTCTGGTCGAGGTCGTCCCCCGGGAGGGCGGTCAGGCCCTTGCTGCGGAGGTGGGCGAGGGTCGCCACGATGAGGGTCCGCACCTCGTCGAAGGTGAGGCGCGCCTGGGCCCCTTCGGGGAGCTGGTCACCGACCTCGGCCACCGCTTCGTCGAGGTCGAAGATGGCCGCCGGCGTCTCGTGGCCGAGCCGGAAGGCCTCGGTGCCCACGAACGCGGCCGCGATCGCGAACACCAGCACCGCCCCGACGATCAGGATCACCCACGTCACGTGGGCCGAACCTAGATCCCGATTCGTTGGGCGAGGAGCTCGCGGTGGTAGGTGGGGTCGCCGAAGAGGAGCTCGGACGACTTGGCCCGCTTGAAGTACAGGTGGGCGGGGTGCTCCCAGGTGAAGCCGATGCCGCCGTGGATCTGGATGTTCTCGGCGGCGGCGTGGAAGTAGGCCTCGGAGCAGTAGGCCTTGGCCAGGCTGGCGACCGAGGGGAGCTCGTCGTTGAGCTCCGACGCGCACCACGCGGCGTAGTAGGCGGCCGACTTCGCGGACTCGACCTCGAGGAGCATGTCGGCGCACTTGTGCTTGATGGCCTGGAAGGAGCCGATCGGGCGGCCGAACTGCACGCGGTCCTTCGCGTACTGCACGGCGGTCTCGAGCACCTTCTGGGCACCGCCGACCTGCTCCGCGGCGAGCGCCACGGCCGCGAGGTCGAGCACGCGCTCGAGGGTGGCCCAGCCGGCGCCGTCGGTGCCGATGAGCGTGGCGGGCGCGCCCTCGAGCTCGACCTTGGCCTGCTTGCGGGTCTGGTCCATGGTGGCCAGCGCGGTGCGCGTGACCCCGGAGCCGTTGGGGTCGACCGAGAAGATCGACACGCCCTTGTCCGTCTTCGCCGCGACGAGCAGCAGGTTCGCGATGTGCCCGTCGAGCACGAACATCTTCGTGCCGGTGATGGCGTAGCCGTCGCCGGACTTCGTGGCCGTCGCCTCGATGCCGGACTCGTCCCACTTGCCGTTGGGCTCGGTGAAGGCGAGCGTGGCGATCGTCTCGCCCGACGCGATGCCGGGGAGGTGCTCCTTCTTCGCGGCGTCGTCGCCGGCGTGGAGCAGCGTGGTGGTGGCGAGCACCGCGGACGAGAAGTACGGCGCGCACAGCAGCGCGCGGCCCATCTCCTCGAGCACCACGGTGAGCTCGACGAAGGTGAAGCCCTGCCCGCCGTACTCCTCGGGGACGATGAGGCTCTGGAGCCCGAGCTCGTTGGCCATCTGGCTCCACACCGCGGGGTCGTAGCCCTCCTCGGTGTCCATCAGGCGGCGGACCTCGGCCTCGGGCGACTTGCTCTCGAGGAACTGGCGGGTGATGCGGCGGAGCTCTTCCTGCTCCTCTGAGAAGGCGAAGTTCATGCCGGCGGTCTAGCGCCGAGCCTGGTCGCCCCGCCACGCGGGATGTGTACACATGCGTACACTCGGAACCGTGGAGCAGATCGGTGCCCGGGAGCTGCGGGCCAACCTCGCCGCCGCCGTCCGCCAGGCGGGTGCCGGGGAGCGGGTCGTGATCACGATCGACGGGCGCCCCGTCGCGCAGCTGGGCCCCCTCGAGCCAGCCGGCGCGCCGTCGCTCGAGGAGCTGGCGGCCTCGGGGCTCGTCGACCCGCCGCGCCGCGCCGACCGGCCCGCGCCCCCCGACGCCCTCGACGCGGCCGTGGACGTGCGCCTCGACCGGGTGCTCGACGAGGTCCGCGGCGGATGACGTTGTACGTCGACACGTCAGCGCTGGTGCGGCGGTACCTGCACGACCGCCACCGGCCGATGGTGCTCGACGCCATGGCAGGCGACGACACCTGGGCGGCCTCGAGCCTCGTGCGCACCGAGTCCCAGCTGGCGCTGCACCGCGCGTCGGTCACCCGCGCCCAGCAGGTCGCGCTCTGGCGCGAGCTGCGCGACGAGTGGGAGGCCTTCTGGGTCGTGCCGCTCGACGAGCGCTGCCTCGCCCGCGCCGTCGAGCTCGGCGCCACGTATGGCGTGCGCATCGTCGACGCGATCCACCTCGCCGCCGCCCACCGCCTCCCCGGGCCCGTGCGCTACCTCACGCTCGACCGCCGCCAGATCCCGGCTGCAGCAGCGCTCGGCTTCGAGGTGCTCAGCCCGATGGAGGCGAGTGGATAGGTTCGGTCGGCGGGCGCCCGAGTGAATGAGTTCCGCATGTGGAACTCATTCACTCCGCCCTGGCCGGACGGAACCTATTGACTCGCGTGGCTCGCGCTCGCCCTGGCGAGGAGACTGTTGAGGACCGCGGTGGCCTCATCGGCCTCGTCGACGGACACGGCGAACCTCGTGCCGTCCTCCAGGTGCAGGACGATGCCGGGACCCGTGCGCATCACCCATGCGGCGCGGCCCATCAGGCGCAGGCTGCCCCGGTAGCCCCACCCGCCCCACTCCCCCATGTACAGGGTCGAGGACTCCGCCACCGCGATCGAGGCCAGGTCGAAGCGCACCCGCGGCCACGAGAGCAGACCGCAGCGGGCGACGAACCCCTGCTCGCTCACCGAGACATCCACCGACGAGCCGGCAAGCAGGACGAGCCCCACTGGGAACAGGGTGACCGCGGCGAGGACCGCCCCAGCGTCACCGGCCACGGTGCTCACCACCACGACCACCGCGCCCGCCACCGCGCAGGTCCCGCCCAGGGCCGCGAAGCCCGGGGAACGCATGTGGCCGAACCACGCCGCTCGCTCATCCTCGCCGAGCGGGAGGGCGTCATCGCCCGTGGTCGGCCGCTCGAGAGGCGACCTCCGCACCATGAGAGCAACGGGTAGGGCGGTGCCGAGCGCTGCGCCGAAGCCGCCGACGAGAGCCCCGCTGCCGAGCACGACATCGTGCCAGTCCTCGTGTCCGTGGTTGGCGAGGACGATCGAGATGAACGTGACGGACGTCGAGACCCCGATGAACGTGGCGATGACCGCGAGCATCGGGGTGGACGGCGTCGGTCGATACGCGGCCCGCACCAGGACGAGCGCCGAAGGGATCACGAACGCGGCGTGCATCAACGCGGTCACCACGACTGACCCTGAGCCGTCGGCGGTGCGGTCCCACTCGAAGTGGATCGCCATTGGATCGGGCAGATCGCCCAGCGCCCAGCCCCACGCCGCTAGCCCGCTCACGAGAAGCACGGCGGGAATGCCGATGCCCACGAAGACCTTCTGCCACTTCTCCATGACCAGCTCCATCACGCCACCTCCTCGAGGAGCTTCCGCAGCTCCGCCTTGCTGAGTCCCTGCTTCGCCGCCTCCGCCGCCAGCTCGCGCGCGAGCTCGAGCAGCCGCGCGCGGGTCTCGCCCGCGGCCCGAACGATCACGCCGCGCCGCCGCCGCATGTCGACCAGGCCCTCGTCGCGCAGGTCGCCGTAGGCCCGCAGCACCGTGTGCATGTTGACGCCCAGCGCCTCGGCCAGCTCCCTTGCCGGCGGCAGCCGGTCGCCCTCGCCCACGCGGCCCGTGGCGATCGCCGCCCGGACCTGCGCGGCGATCTGGGCGAACAGCGGCTCGCTCGAGCCCGCGTCGACCTTGATGAGCATAGTTCTAGTTGTATGCGAACAATTCGATGTGCGTCAAGCCACCGAGTCGGCGCTCCGCATCCAGATCTCGCCGCGCACGCGGAGGTGGTTCTTGAGCGCCCGCACCGAGACCCACAGCAGCATCCCGGTCCACACGCCGACGAGGCCGAGGTCGGGCCACGCCATCACCGCGACGAACACCGGGAGGCTGATCAGGAAGGCGATCGTCGTCGACCACCGCAGGTCGCGGAAGTCGTTGCCGCCCATGAGGACGCCGTCGAGCACGAAGGTGTGGGCGGCCGGGATCTGCAGCAGGCCGAGCATGACGATGGCCACGGTCGCCGGGTCCGTGCACGTCGGCGTCGCCGGTGAACACGTGCGGCAGCAGGGGGGCCAGCGCCACGGTGACGACGGTCAGCAGGACCCCCGACCGCCACCCCCACCGGTAGAGGTGGTCGACCACGTCGCGCGCCTCGTCCGGTCGCGCCGCGCCCAGCGCATGGCCGACGAGGGACTGGCCCGCGACCTTGAACATGTCGACGCCGACGGCGAGGAGGATGAAGAGCTGCGCCGCGATCTGGTGGCCGCCCAGCTCCTCCGTGCCGACGCGGCTGCGCCGCCGCGGTGGCCACCGCCAGCGCGGCGAGCAGGAATCCGGTCCGCTGCACGATGTGCCCACCCACCTTCACCAGCGCCCACATCACCTGGGTGACGACGCGCAGCCGGCGCAGCCCGTCGGCTCCGGAGGCTCGGCACCACGATCGCGAGCAGCACCGCGGCGCTGAAGGTCTGCGCGAGGACGGTGCCCCAGGCGCTGCCCTCGACACCCCGGTCGAACCCGAACACCAGGAGCAGCTCGACCACGAGGTTGAGCGAGGTCGACGCGGCGAGCACCAGGAACGGTCGCCGCGTGTCGGGGAGTCCGTACAGGTACCCGATGCAGGCCATCGTCACGAGCTGGAACGGGATCCCGACGGTGCTGATGCGCAGGTACGTCACGCCCTCGTCGACCACCGCGGGGTCGTGGCCGAGCAGGTCGACCAGCGGTTGCGCCGTCGAGCGCGATCCCGATGGCCACCGCGAGGCCCACGCCCGCGGCCAGCCAGAGCGCCTGCAGCGCGTCGGTGGCGCCGCCGGCCAGGTCGCCGCGGCCACGGCGGACGGCCACCCGCACCGTGGTGCCGTAGGACAGGAAGTTGAAGACCAGCACGAGCGTGTTCAGCACGGTCGAAGCCAGCGCCAGGCCTCCGAGGGGCTCGGTGCCGAGCCGGCCCACCACGGCGGTGTCCGTGAGCACGTAGATGGGCTCGACCAGCAGCGACCCGAGCGCCGGGACGGCGATCGCCAGGATGCGCCGGTCGAGTGCATCGAGCCGCCATCGGCATACGCTCGCCAGCATGGCCGACACGCTCATCTGGGATGCGACCGGTATCGAGATCCACGAGATCGTGGTCGGGCCGGTCGACAACAACGTCTTCGTGCTGCGCTGCACCGAGACGGGCGACGCCGTGCTGCTCGACGCCGCCAACGAGCACGAGCGGCTGCTCGAGCTCTGCGAGCGCCTCGGGGTGCGCCGGGTCCTCGAGACCCATGGCCACTGGGACCACATCCAGGCAGTGCCCGAGCTGCGCGACGCCGGCTACGCCGTGGGGGTCACCGCGGCCGACGCCGCGATGCTGCCCAGCTACGACGAGGTGATCGACGACGACGCGGTCATCGACGTGGGGCGGCTCCGCCTCCGCACGATCGCCACCCCCGGCCACACCCCGGGGTCGATGTGCTTCCTGGTGGAGGGCCACCCCGTGCTGTTCAGCGGCGACACGCTGTTCCCCGGCGGCCCCGGCAACACCACCTTCGAGGGCGGCGACTTCCCCACCATCATCGAGTCCATCGACCGGCGGCTCTTCACCCTCCCGCAGGACACGCTCGTGCTGCCGGGCCACGGCGCCAACACCACCATCGGCACCGAGCGCCCCCACCTCCAGGAGTGGATCGACCGGGGCTGGTGAGCGGCACCGACGGGGCGCTGCCCTACCACCTGCGCCCCGACGACCACACGCCGGTCCACACGGCCGACCTCCCCGACACCCCGCTGCGCGACCGGGCCATCCCCGCCACCGCCTGGGTGGAGGCGCCGGCCGACGCTGCTGGCGCTGGGCGACGACCTGCCCGACCGGCCGGTCGCGACGTACAAGCGGCGCATCGGGCCGTGGCTGCTCTGGCGGGCCGGGCCGGCCACGAAGGCCGCCGCCCGCTACTGGGCCGCCCGCGCCGACGACCTGGCGGACGAGTGGACCTTCACGCTCCGCGCCGACGGCGGCGGGCACGGCGCGGGCCCCTCGGGCGAGGTCCACGAGCGCTTCCGGACCTGGAAGGAGGACCTGCGCGACAGCCCGTGACCAGGGCCGACGGGTCTTTTCCACTATCCGGATAGTGCTAATACACTGGCGGACGTGTCCGCCCCCCTCTTCGAGATCGAGGGCCTGCGAGCCCGTCCGAGCGGCGTCCTGACGTGCCGCCGACATCCTCCAGGGCGTCGACCTGACCGTCGGCGCGCGGCGAGGTGCACGCCCTCATGGGGCCCAACGGCTCGGGCAAGTCCACCCTCGCCTCCACGCTGCTGGCCTCCCCCGAGTACGAGGTCACCGGCGGCCGGATCCGCTTCAAGGGCGACGACATCACCGACTGGGACACCGAGATCCGCGGCAAGGCGGGCATCTTCCTCGCCTTCCAGTACCCGCAGCAGGTCCAGGGCGTGTCGGTGATCAACTTCCTGCGCCAGGCCCTGTCCGCCCGCAAGGGCATCGACCTGTCGGTGCTCGAGCTGCGCCTGGCGATCATGGAGTGGATGGAGCGGCTCGACATGGACCCCTCCTTCGCCGACCGGTACCTCAACGAGGGCTTCTCCGGCGGTGAGAAGAAGCGCAACGAGATCCTCCAGATGGCGATCCTCGAGCCCGAGGTCGCCATCCTCGACGAGACCGACTCGGGCCTCGACATCGACGCGCTGAAGGTCGTCGCCCAGGGCGTGCAGGAGGTGCGACGCGACCGTCCCGAGCTCGGCATCCTCGCCATCACCCACTACCAGCGGCTGCTCGACCACCTGCAGCCCGACGTCATCCACATCCTGATCGACGGTCGCATCGTGCAGACCGGCGGCCCGGAGCTGGGCGAGGTCCTCGAGCGCGACGGCTACGAGGCGTTCCAGTGACCGCCGCCGATCTGCTCGACGTCGCCGCGATCAAGAAGGACTTCCCGATCCTCGACCGCGAGGTCCACGGCGGCCGCCTCGTCTACCTCGACTCGGCCAACACGTCGCAGAAGCCGCGCGCCGTGCTCGACGCGATCGAGCGCTACTACGAGCACTCCAACGCGAACGTCCACCGCGGCACGTACCTCATCGCCGAGGAGGCCACCGCCGCCCTCGAGGGCGGCTCGGGCCAAGGTGGCCCGCTTCATCGGCGCGCCGCAGCACCCGCGAGGTCGTGTTCACCAAGAACGCCACCGAGGCCCTCAACCTGGTGGCCAAGGCGTGGGGCCGGGCCAACCTGCGGGCGGGCGACGCCGTCGTGCTCACCGAGCTCGAGCACCACGCCAACATCGTCCCGTGGCACCAGCTGCGTCGAGGAGCTCGGCATCGAGCTGCGCTGGATCCCCGTGGGCGACGACGGCCACCTCGACCTCACCGACCTCGACCGCCTCGTCGACGGCGCCCGGATCGTGTCGTTCGCGGCGATGTCCAACGTGCTCGGCACGATGCTCCCGGTCGAGCGGCTCGTGCAGGCCGCGCACGGCGCGGGCGCCATCGCCGTGGTCGACGCCAGCCAGCACGTGCCCCACCTCCCCACCGACGTCGGGCGCCTGGGGCGCCGACTTCGTCGCCTTCACCGGCCACAAGATGCTGCGGCCCCACCGGCATCGGCGTCCTGTGGGGCACCGAGGCAGATCCTCGACGCCACCCCGCCGTTCCTCACCGGCGGCGAGATGATCCTCAACGTCACCAAGGAGGGCTTCACGCCCAACGAGCTGCCGTGGAAGTTCGAGGCCGGCACGCCGCCCATCGCCGAGGCCGTCGGGCTCGGCGCGGCCGATCGACTACCTCGACGGGCCTCGGCATGGACGCCGATCCGCGAGCACGAGGTGGCGCTCACGGGCTACGCGCTGCGCACGCTGCACGACCGCTTCGGCGACGACCTCACGGTCCACGGCCCGTCCGAGCCGGCCGAGCGCGGCGGCGTGCTGTCGTTCTCCTACAAGGACCTCCACCCCCACGACCTCACCCAGGTGTTCGACCAGCACGGCGTGTGCGTGCGGGCCGGGCACCACTGCGCCAAGGTCCTGATGCGCCGAGCTCGGCGTCGCCGCCACGGCCCGCGCCTCGCTCTACGTGTACAACGACGAAGCCGACGTCGACGCCCTGGCGCGACGCCGTCGCCGACGCCGCGGCGTTCTTCGCCGTCTGACCCCCTGCGAATAGGATCGTCAACCCGCATGCCCGGCCTCGAAGACCTCTACCGAGAGATCATCCTCGACCACTACCGCTCCCCGCGGAACCGTGGCGAGCTGCCCGCGCCGCCGGCCGATCCGCGTCGAGGGCTTCAACCCGCTGTGCGGCGACGAGATCGTGGTCTACGCCGAGGTGGAGGACGGGGTCCTCGAGGACATCCGCATCGGCGGCCAGGGCTGCTCGATCAGCCAGTCGTCGGCCTCGATGATGTCGGCGGCCGTGAAGGGCAAGCCGCTCGAGGAGGTCGAGGCGCTCACCCGGGCCTTCAAGGGGATGATGTCGATCCACGAGCAGTCGCTCGACGGCGAGGAGGGCGAGCTCATCGGCGCCTCCGACCCGGACGTGAAGCTCGGCGACCTCGAGGCGCTCCGCGGCGTGGTGAAGTTCCCCGTCCGCATCAAGTGCGCCACCCTCTCCTGGAACACCCTGCTCCAGGCCCTCGAGGACGGCGCCTCAGCTCCTCCTAGTCCGCGGCCGGCCGCGGCGTCGACGGCGGCCGCCAGCTCGAAGCAGCGGGCGGTGAGGCCGCCGCTGGCGTGGTTGGTGATGTCGACGACCACCTTGTTCCACGAGTTGGACCAGTCCGGGTGGTGATCGAGCTTCTCGGCGGCGAGCGCCACCTGCGTCATGAACGCGAAGGCCGGCGCGAACGCCCGCGAACTCAGCTCCCGGTGGAGCGTGCCGTCGACGACCGCCCACGCCGGGTGGTCGGCCAGGCGGGCCGCCACCTCGTCGTCGCGAGGCGCTCGTCAGCCACGGGTCCCACTGTGCCATGGTCCTGCGATGCGCATCGGACTGACAGGCGGAGGGGCCACCGTCGACCGGATCGTCGAGCAGGCCAAGCGAGCGGAGGCGGACGGCTTCACGAGCCTCTGGTTCCCCAGCGCGGTCGCTGGGCGATCCCCTCGTGGCCATGGCGATCGCCGGGCACGGCACGAGCACGCTCGAGCTCGGCACGTCCGTGCTCCAGACCTACACGTGTCACCCGACGCTCCAGGCCGCCCGCGCCGCCGCCAGCGGCCGTGGCCATGGGGCGACCCGGGCCTCACGCTCGGCGTCGGGCCGTCACACCAGCCGGTGGTCGAGCTGATGCAGGGCCTCGACTACTCGCACGCCGGGCGGCACACCGAGGAGTACGTGCAGGTCGCTCGCCCCCCTGCTGCGGGGCGAGCAGGTGGCCTTCGAGGGCGAGGACTTCCGCGTCAACGTCCAGCCCTTCCCGCTCCCCGAGGGGGTGGCCGTGCCGGTGCTCGTGGCCGCGCTCGGGCCGCGCCTGCTGCGGGTCGGCCGGGCAGCACACCGACGGCACGATCCTCTGGATGGGCAACGCCCGCGCCATCGAGTCCCACGTGGCGCCGCGGATCCGGGCGGCCGCCGAGGCCGCCGGACGGCCCGCGCCGCGCATCGTCGCCGGCCTCCCGGTGGCCGTGCACGACGACGTGGCCGAGGCCCGCGCCGTCGCCGCGCAGCAGTTCGCCATGTACGGGACGCTCCCGAACTACCAGCGCATCCTCGCCCACGGCGAAGCTCCCGGACCGGGCGACGCGGCGATCGTCGGCGACGAGGCCGGCGTGGGCGCGCAGATCGAGGCCCTGTTCGCGGCGGGTGCGACGGACGTGTGGGCGGCCCCGTTCCCGGTCGGCGACGACCGCAAGGCGTCGACGGCGCGCACCCGCGCCCTCCTCACGGAGCTCGCCTCCAGCTGAGCGGTCAGGCCCACCCCACGGCGTGGGGTCAGGCGAGCGGGTCGGCGAAGGGGTCGGCGTCGAGGGTGGGCGGCGCGACCGCGGGCTCGTCGATGCCGAACGCGGCGTAGCCGGTCGACTCGAGCTCGAGGGCGAGCTCGGGACCGCCGCTGCGCTGGATGGTCCCCCGCGCGAGGACGTGCACGTGGTCGGGCCGCAGCTCGTGGAGCAGGCGGTTGTAGTGCGTGATGGCGAGGACGCCCAGCCCGGTCTCCTCGGTGGCCGCCTCGATGCGGCGGGCGCAGGCCCGCAGCGCGTCGACGTCGAGGCCCGAGTCGATCTCGTCGAGCACCGCGATGGCGGGCCGCAGCACCCCGAGCTGCAGGGTCTCGTTGCGCTTCTTCTCGCCACCGGACAGGTCCACGTTGAGCGCGGCGGACGAGGAAGCGCTCGTCGAACCCGATGCGCTCGGCCTCGGCGACGAGCAGCCCGCGCACCTCGGTCGTGTCGCGGCCCGACGGCGGCGAACGCTGCCTCCAGCAGGTCGACGAGGGCCACGCCCGGCACCTCGGTGGGGTACTGCATGGCCAGGAAGAGGCCGGCCTGCGCCCGCTCCCACGCGGTCATCGCGAGGACGTCGGCGCCGTCGAGCGTGATCGTGCCACCGAGCACCTCGTAGCCCGGCCGGCCGAGGATGACGTGCGACAGGGTGGACTTGCCGGACCCGTTCGGGCCCATGATCGCGTGGACCTCACCGGAGCGGACCGTGAGGTCGATCCCCTGGAGGATCTCCTTGCCGGCCACACCGGCCCGCAGCCCGCGGATCTCCAGCACGTGGTCAACCATCGATCTCCACCTCGATCTCCCCGTCGACGACGCGGGCCGTGTAGACGGGCACCGGACGTGTGGCGGGCAGGGACTGGGGCGTTCCGTCCACGAGGGAGAACGTGCTGCCGTGCTTCCAGCACTCGATCTCGCGGTCGTCGGCGAGCACCTCACCCTCGGCCAGCGACACGTTCTCGTGGCTGCACCGGTCACCGATCGCGTACACGTCGTCGTCGATGCGGACGATCGCGATCCGGTGCTCGCCCACGAGCACCTGGCGGGCCGTGCCGGGCGCGAGGTCCGCCAGCGGACCGACCCGTACGGCGCTCACGCCAGCACCGCCTCGAGCTTGGCAGCCACCGCGGCGTCGAGGCGGTCGCGCAGGGTCGTCACCGGCAGGCGGTCGAGCACCTCGGCGAAGAAGCCCGCCACGATCAGCCGTTCGGCCACCGTGGTCGGCACGCCGCGGCTCTCGAGGTAGAAGCGCTGCTCCTCGTCGATCGGCCCGACCGCCGACGCGTGGCTGCAGTGCACGTCGTTGTTCTCGATCACGAGGTTCGGGATCGACTCGGCCCACGCGTCCTCGGACAGCTTGATGTTGCGGTTGGTCTGGAAGGCGTTGGTGCCCCGCGCCTCCTTCCCGACGCGGATGAGCCCGGTGTAGACCGAGCGCGACCGGTCGCTGACCGCCCCCTTGAACAGCAGGTTGCTCGTGGTGTCGGGGGCGACGTGGTCCTGGAACGTGCGGTAGTCGAGCGTCTGCGCGCCGTCGCCGAAGTACGCCGCGATCAGGTCGCCGGTGGCCCCGCGGCCGACGAGCCGGCAGTCGGTGCGGACGCGGGTGTAGTCGCCCCCGAAGCCCACGAGGCCGGCGGTCACCGTGGCCTGCGAGTCGGCGCGGATCTCGAGGGTGCCGATCGACCAGGCCACGCGGTCGAGCAGCTGCGCGCCCACGTACCCAACACGGGCCGAGCTCTCGAGCTCGAGGTCGGTGCGCGGCAGCAGCACGCCGTCGCCGCCGTCCTCGAACACCTCGACGATGCGCACCTCGCTGTCGGCCCCGGCCCGCACGAGCAGGCGGGCCGCGGCGGCGGTGCCGTCGGCGGCCCCGGTGTGGCGGACGACGATCGGATCCGGGACGGTCACCCCGGCGGGCACCTCGACCACGATCGGGTCGGTGGCGAGGGCGTGGTGGAGCCAGACCAGCGCGTCGCCCTCCTCGGGGAGGTCGCCGAGCAGGTCGTGGGGCCCGGACTCGGCCCGGTGGACGGTGGCCCGGCCCAGGTCGCCGTGGGTCACGGTCGTGGTCGCGGCGCCCGGGGTGAGGCGCTCGAGGTCGAGCTCGTCGACCCGGCTGTACTTCCAGACGTCGTCCTCGGTGGTCGGCAGCGCGGCCCCGGCGAGCCGGTCGGCGGCCTCGGCGCGGCGCTCCGCGAGCCACCCCGGGCCGGCCAGGCGGGCGACGGCATCGGGGGTGAAGGGGGACAGGGTGACCTCGCAGACTCGCGCAACGGGGGCCGAAGAACGGCCCCCGATCTCCACCTGAGCCTATCGGTGGCCATGCGGCGATCCCAAGGTCGCGGGCGAGTAGACATTGGGCGTTCCGAACGGGAAGCGGGGTTCCGGGCGGCTACACGGGGGACGCATGGATCGCCGCACGTTCATCAGGGGCGCCGCCGCCGGGTTGGGTCTCGCGGCCGTGCGAGCGCCCGCCGCCGGAGCCGATCTGGTCAACCTGGCCCTGCCGTCGCTGGGCCTGGAGGCGAAGCCGGCCCGCACGCCGATCAAGCACCTGGTGCTCGTGATGATGGAGAACCGGTCGGTCGACCACTACCTCGGGTGGTACGGCAAGGAGAACCCGGACTTCGACGGGATCCAGGAGGCGTCCTACCGGGACCTCCGCAAGGGTCCGGACGGACCGATGGTGGCGACCGCGGACTGGGGCAGCGCGGGCCGCAACGACTTCCACGGCCGCGGCTTCGAGGACCCGAGCCACGGCTGGACGGGTGGCCGCATCGAGCGCAACGGCGGCCTCTGCGACGGCTGGCTCGACCCGCGGACGGGCAACGACGAGCTCACGCTCAGCACCTACGAGGCCCACGACGTCCCGGTGTGGGCCTCGCTGACCCGCGGGTGGCAGAGCTACGACCGCTGGTTCTGCTCGGTCATGGGGCCCACGCAGCCCAACCGGTACTACTGGTACGCCGGCCAGTCCGAGGGCATGAAGTCGAACATCCTGCCGAGCCAGCCGGGTGGGTGGACCTTCCCCACCGCGTGGACCCTCTGCGAGCAGGGCGGCGTGTCGAGCGCGTACTACTTCTCGAACCTGCCCGAGACGGCGTTCTGGGGGCACCGCCACCTGCACCAGACGCAGCACATCTCGGAGTTCTTCCTCGCCTGCGAGCTCGGCACCCTGCCGCAGGTGTCCTACATCGACCCCTGGTTCACCGGCCCCACCGGCATCGCGAACGACGACCACCCGCTGGCCGACATCCGGCTCGGCCAGGCGTTCCTGTCCGACGTGGTGCAGGCCTTCACCTCCTCGAAGCACTACCGCGAGGGCGCGATGGTCATCACCTACGACGAGTGGGGCGGCTTCTGGGACCACGTCGACCCGCCCCGCATCGCCGACGACCGCGGCACGCCGGCGGACCCGGGCGGCGAGGACGACTTCTCGCAGGTGGGCTTCCGCATCCCGACGACGATCGTGTCCCCCTGGACGAAGCACCACCGGGTCGACCACACCACGTACGACCACACGTCGGCCCTGCGGTTCATCTCGGAGAACTGGGGGCTCCCCTACCTCTCGCAACGGTCCCGCAGCACGAACAGCATCGAGCACGCCTTCCGCCGGTTCCGGCACTTCGACGCGCATCCCGACTTCGTGCCCTACGAGATCCCGCTCGGCCTCCAGCTCGAGATGATCGTCGACTCGAACCTCTTCGCGCTGCAGCAGGGCGATCTGCCGCGCCTGATCCCGTCGCGGGCACCGGTGGTGGCCGAGCCGCCGAAGAGCGACCTCCACCTCCTGGCCGAGACGGGGTGGTTCGACCACCTCCCGGTCGACCTCGACCACCGGTTCGAGGACGGCTTCCTCCGCCCCTCCACCATCAAGGCCCTCCTGCCGACCTAGCTGCTCAGCGGTTGCGGCGGAAGAGGCGCTTCAGGAGCGATGCGAGGCCTGCGCCCTCGGCCCCGGGGCCGCCTCGCGTGCGCTGCTCGCGGCGCACGTCGGCCATCACCTCTGCGCCGATCGAGTTGAGGAACTCCTCGGCCTCGTCCAGGACCGCCGCCACCGAGCCGTCGTCGCGGTCGAGGGCGTCGAAGGGCTCCTCCGGCGTGGGTGGGGTGACGAGGGTGCCGTGGCTCCAGTTCACGTCGGCCAGGCGCCGTTGGAAGCTGGGGCAGTCGGGCGGGCAGCGCCACGGCGCCTCGGGCGCGAGGTCGAGGTCGCACTTCCGCACCGTCTCGCCGTTGCGGTACGTGCGGCTCTCGAAGTGCTTGCAGTCCTGGCGCATCGGCACGCCGTCAAGTCTGCCCGCAACCGACTCGGCACGGGCGTCGGACGTGACCGGCTAGCCGACCGACCCCTCCATCTGGAGCTCGATGAGACGACTCCACTCCACGGCGTACTCCATGGGCAGGGTGCGGGTCACCGGCTCGATGAAGCCGTTGACGATCATGCCCATGGCCTGCTCCTCGGAGAGGCCGCGGCTCATCAGGTAGAAGAGCTGCTCGTCGGCCACCTTGGACACGGTGGCCTCGTGGCCGATCACCGCGTCGCGCGACCCGACCTCCATGGTGGGGTACGTGTCGCTCTGGGAGTGGTCGTCGAGGATGAGGGCGTCGCACTGCACGTGGCTCTTGCAGCCGTAGGCGTCGTCCTCGACCCGGACCAGGCCGCGGTAGCTGGTGCGGCCGCCGTCCTTGGAGATCGACTTCGACACGATCTTCGAGGTGGTCTCCGGGGCGGCGTGGACCATCTTGGCGCCGGCGTCCTGGTGCTGACCCGCGCCGGCGTAGGCCACGGAGAGGACCTCGCCCGACGCCTTGGGGCCGACCATGTACACCGACGGGTACTTCATCGTGAGGCGGCTGCCGATGTTGCCGTCGATCCACTCCATGTGGCCCTCGGTCTCCACCCGTGCCCGCTTGGTCACGAGGTTGAAGACGTTGTTCGACCAGTTCTGGATCGTGGTGTAGGTGACGCGGGCCGACGGCTTGACGACGATCTCGACCACCGCGGAGTGCAGGGAGTCGGACGTGTACACAGGGGCCGAGCAGCCCTCGATGTAGTGCACCTTCGAGCCCTCGTCGGCGATGATCAGCGTCCGCTCGAACTGGCCCATGTTCTCCGCGTTGATGCGGAAGTAGGCCTGCAGCGGCATGTCGACCTCGACGCCCGGCGGCACGTAGATGAACGAGCCGCCCGACCACACCGAGGAGTTCAGCGCCGAGAACTTGTTGTCGTTCGGCGGGATGACCTTGGCCCAGTGCTCCTTCACGAGCTCCGGGTGCTCGCGCAGGGCGGTGTCCATGTCCGTGAAGATCACGCCCAGGCGCTCGAGGTCCTCCCGGTTCCGGTGGAACACGACCTCGGACTCGTACTGGGCGGTGACCCCGGCCAGGTACTTGCGCTCGGCCTCCGGGATGCCCAGCTTCTCGTAGGTCTCCTTGATCGCGTCGGGGAGCTCGTCCCACTCGTCGACCTGCGAGTCCGTGGGCTTGATGTAGTAGTAGATGTCGTCGAAGTAGATCTCCGACATGTCGCCGCCCCAGCGGGGCATGGGCCGCTTCTCGAAGGCCCGGTACGACTTGAGGCGGAAGTCGAGCATCCAGTCGGGCTCGCCCTTCATCCACGACATCTCGCGGATGATGTCCTCGTCCAGACCGCGCTTGGGCTTGAAGACGTAGTCCTCGGCGTCGCTCCAGCCCAGCTTGTACTTGGAGAGGTCGAGGTCGGTGACAGCCATCGAGGCCCTTTCGGGAGGAGAGACGTTGGGGATTTCTCCTACGCCGATGGTAACAATTCCGGGCCCCGGATCCACAGCCCCAGCCCTAGTCCACCGGGGTGAGGCCTCCGGCCCAGGTGGCGAAGAGATCGGCGTAGTGCCCGCCGGAGGCCACCAGGTCGGCGTGGGTGCCCAGCTCGACCAGGCGGCCGTCGGCCACGACCCCCACCACGTCGGCCCGCTCGGCCGTCGACAGGCGGTGCGCGATCACGATGACGGTCCGGCCCTCCATGAGCCGGACCATGGCCCGCTCGACCACGACCTCGGTGCCGGGGTCGAGGCTCGAGGTGGCCTCGTCGAGGACCAGCACGGCCGGGTCGGCCAGGGCCGCCCGGGCGAGCGAGACGAGCTGCTTCTCCCCCGCCGACAGCCGCGAGCCCCGCTCGCGGACCTCGGTGGCGAGGCCCTCGGGCAGGCGGGCGAAGCGCTCCAGGACGCCGATGGCCTCGAGGGCCGCGTGCACCTCGTCGTCGGTGGCCCCGGCGCGGGCCAGGCGGACGTTCTCGAGGATCGTGCCGTTGAACAGGAACCCCTCCTGCGGCACGACGACCACGCGCTGGCGCAGCGAGCGGGCGGTCGCGTCGCGCAGGTCCACCCCGCCGTACCGGACGGCGCCCTCGGTCGGGTCGTAGAGGCGGGCGATGAGCTTGGCCAGCGTCGACTTCCCCGCGCCGGTGGGGCCGACGAGGGCGATGCGGGCGCCCACGGGGATGTGGAGGTCGACGTCGCGCAGCACGGGCTGCCCCTCGGCGTAGGCGAACCCGACGCCGTCGACCTCGATCTCGCCCCGCGCCGGGAGGTCGACCGCGCCCGGCCGCTCGGCGACGTCGACGGGGGTGTCGAGCAGGCCGAAGAGCTTGGCGAGGGCCGCGCCGGCCGACTGCACGATGTTGAAGAGCTGCGAGAGCTGCTGCAGCGGCTCGAACAGGTTCGAGAGGGTGAGGATGAAGAAGGTGACCGTGCCGATCGTGAGCGCGTCCGTGTGCACCCACCACCCGCCGACGCCCACCGCGATGGCGGTCGTGAGCAGGCCGGCCAGCTCGATGACCGGGAGGTACCAGGCCGAGATCCGCACCGAGCGCATGTGCGCGTCGAACAGGTGCTGGTTCCGGCGCTGGAAGCGCTTCGACTCGACCGCCTCCCGCCCGAACGCCTGCACCACGCGCACGCCGGCCAGTCCCTCCTGCAGGTGCGAGAGCGTCGCGCCGATGCCGTCGCGGACCTCCAAGTAGGCCTCGTTCGAGTCGCGCTGGAACTTCACGCTGGCC
Organism: uncultured Microthrixaceae bacterium; assembly: GCA_963806205.1. Classification (GTDB taxonomy): domain Bacteria; phylum Actinomycetota; class Acidimicrobiia; order Acidimicrobiales; family VFJN01; genus VFJN01. The sequence goes on along the minus strand of CAWDXF010000002.1, from coordinate 1,315,363 downwards.
ACGATCACCGCCGGCACGCACACGAGGCACAGGAGGAGGAGCTTCCAGGACACGAAGGCCAGGACGACCACCGACACCATCAGGAGGAGGCCGTTGCTCACGAACATGAGCAGCCCCATCTGCACGAGCTCCTGGAGCGAGTCGACGTCGCTGGTCATGCGCGACACGATCACGCCCGCCTTCTCGCGGTCGTAGAACGGCATCGACAGCCGTTGGAGGTGGTCGAACACGCGCACCCGCAGGTCGCGGAGGAACGACTCGCCGAGGCGGCTGATGAGGCGCACCTGGCCGCGGTAGGTCACGTAGGCGAGGGCCGCCACGACCACGTAGCCGGCCACCGCCGCGTCGAGTGCCCCGCTGTCGTCCCGCTTGATCCCTCGGTCGATCCCGTGCCGCACGAGGAAGGGGCCGGCCAGCGTCGTGGCCGTCCACAGCACGACCATCGAGAGCGCGAGCACCAGGTCGCGCCGGTAGGGGCGGAGCATGCGGCCCACCCGCACGAGGAGGTGCTTCGCCGCCCGCGCGTCGAGGCGGTCCTCGGCGTCGACGCCACCCTGCATCCACATGCTCAGCTCACGTCCTCGAGGTCGTGGGCCCGCGCCAGCTCGGCCTCGCGGCGCTCGGCGGCGGCCAGCACCTCGCGGTAGGCCGCGCTCGTGCGGAGGAGGTGGGCGTGGGTGCCGTCGGCCGCGACCCGACCGTCGGCCACCAGCACGACGCGGTCGGCGAGGGCGATGGTGGCCGGCCGGTGGGCGATGACGATGGTGGTGCGGCCGCGCATCACCTCGGCCAGCGCGTCGCGGATCTCGTGCTCCTTGGTTGGGTCGACCGAGGACGTGGCGTCGTCGAGGATCAGCACGCGGGGGTCGGCGAGGATGGCGCGGGCGATCGCGAGGCGCTGGCGCTGGCCGCCCGACAGCGAGTAGCCCCGCTCGCCGATCAGGGTGTCGTAGCCCTCCGGCAGGGCGGAGATGAACTCGTGGGCGCCGGCCAGGCGGGCGGCCCGCTCCACCTGGCCGAAGGCGGCCTGCGGCTCCGCGAACGCGATGTTGGCCGCGATGCTGTCGGAGAAGAGGAACGTGTCCTCGAAGACGATGCCCACCGCCTTGCGCAGATCCCGCAGTCGCACCGACCGCACGTCCACACCGTCGACCGCGACCGAACCCGCGCCCACGTCGTAGAAGCGCGGGATGAGCCGGGCGACGGTGGTCTTGCCGGAGCCGGTGGCGCCCACGAGGGCGACGGACTGCCCCGCGGGGACCGCGAGGTCGAGCCCGTCGAGCACGGTCGGGAGCTTGCGGCCGTAGGCGAACCGCACGTCGCTGAACCGCACCTCACCGCGGCCGCCGTCGGGCCCCGCCTCCGGGAGCGGCACGCCGTCCGGGGGCTCGGCGATCCCCGGGGTCGTCTCGAGGACCTCGTGGACCCGCTCGGCCGAGGCGGCCGAGCGCTGGCCCTGGGCGATGATCATCCCGAGCATCCGCAACGGCCAGATGAGCATCACCACGTAGACGTCGAACGCCACGAGCTCGCCGATGGTCAGCACACCCGACAGGACCTGGTGCCCGCCGTAGCCGAGGGTGGCGATGAGGCCGATGTTCGGGAGCAGCTCGAGCGCCGGGAGGTAGGTGGCCCGCACCCGGGCGGCGCCCATGGACTCGCGGAACACGTCGTCGGCCTCCACGGCCAGGCGCGCGGCCTGCACCCCCTCGGCGCCGAAGCCCTTGACGACCCGCACCCCCGCGACGGTCTCCTCCACGACCGACGCCAGCTCGGCGGACTCCTGCTGGATGCCCATGACCGACGGGTGCAGCCGGCGGGAGAACCGGGTGGCGAGCACGTTCATGAACGGGAGGCTGCCCAGGGCCAGGAGGGTGAGCAGGGGGTTGATCGTGAGCAGGATCACGGTGACGGCCAGGACCGTGACCGCGTTCGAGATCGTGAGCGGGATCATCACGACGAAGGCCTGGATCTGCTGCAGGTCGGTGTTGGCCCGGCTCATCAGCTGGCCCGTCTGGGCGCGGTCGTGGAAGCCGAAGTGCAGGCGCTGGAAGTGCTCGAAGAGCTGCTCGCGGAGATCGGCCTCGATCCAGCGGGCCTCCCGGAACGCGATGTACCGGCGCACCCCCGTGAAGCCGCCGACGACGACCGCCGCGATGCCGATCGCGATGGCCCAGCGCCGCAGTGCGGGCATGTCGTCGGCCTCGATCCCGCGATCGATCGCCCGCTGCACGAGGAGGCCCACGCTGACCTTGCCGGCCGTCCACCCGAGCCCGACGATGACCCCGGCGAGGATGCCGGCGCGGCGCTGCCGGCACGCCCGCGCGATCAGCCGCCATCCCGTCCCACTGCCCGCCGCTGCGCTCGACCCGTCGATGACTCCCCCTTGACCCGCGGGTCAATCTACGGCCGGCCTGTGACACCCCCCAACCCGGTTCCGCTAGGAAGTGGTCCATGTCCATCATCGTCACCGGCACCATCGATCTCGATCCCACCCACCGCGACGCCGCCATCGAGGCGGCCAACGCCGTCATGGCCGCGACGCGGGCCGAGGACGGCTGCGAGGCGTACGCCTTCTCCGGCGACTTCGCCGATCCCGGCCGCTTCCACGTCGTCGAGCAGTGGGCTTCGCAGGAGGCGATGGACGCCCACGGCGCGTCCGCGCACCTGGCCACGTTCATGACCGCGATGGGCGGGTTCGGTGTCACCGGCGCCAGCCTCACGAAGTGGGACGGCGCCACGCCCTCCAAGCTCTTCTGAGGCCTCGCGTCAGAGCGAGGTGAGCGCCGGGGCCAAGGCGCGCCACTGTGGCATCGGGTGCTCGGTGAACGAGGCGCCCAGCACCTGGACGGCGACGTGGTCGGCGCCGGCGTCGAGATGGGCGCGGACCCGGGCCACGATGGCCTCCTCGTCGCCCCAGGCGACGATGGCATCCACCAGCTTGTCGCTGCCGCCGCCGTCGAGGTCCTCGTCGCCCCAGCCGAGGCGGCGCAGGTTGTTCGTGTAGTTCGGCAGCGTGAGGTACGTCGCCATGTGAGCGCGGGCTGCTGCGCGGGCCGACTGCGGGTCGGTGTCGAGCACGACGGCCTGCTCCGGGCACAGCAGCGGCCCCTTCCCCAGTGCCTCCCGCGCGATCGGTGTGTGCTCCACCGGCACGAAGTAGGGGTGCGCGCCCTGGGCCTTGTCTGCCGCCAGCGCCAGCATCTTCGGGCCGAGGGCGGCGAGCACGCGCGTGGTCCGTTCCGGCCGAGGCGACATGTACACGGCGGCGTCCATCGCATCGAGGTAGCCCGCCATCTTGGTGAGCGGCTTGTCGTACCGGTGGCCCTTGACGAAGTCGACCATCGGCTGGTGGCTCACGCCCATCCCGAGGAGGAAGCGATCCGGGAAGGCCTCGCTGAGCCCCAGGTGGGCGGCCTGCATGGCCATCGCGTCACGGGACCAGATGCTGGCGATGCCAGTGCCGAGCACCAGGCGCTCGGTGGCCTCGAGCAGCATCCCGCTGTTCACGAACGGGTCGCGGTTGACGGCCTCGGGCACCCAGAGGGTGGGGTACCCGAGCGACTCCAGCTCCTGAGCCGTCTCGCGCGCCGCGGGCGCCGGCTGGAGGTCGAGCTGGAAGGTCCACAGGCCCACGCGTCCGAGCTGCACGGACGGGGACCCTAGCGACAACCGCGATCAGTCCAGGCGGCGGAGCTGCCCGCGGTAGGTGCGCCCGCGCTCGCGGTACACCTCCATGCCCACCTGGATGTGCAGCTCGGGGTCCACCGCGTCCAGCTTGAGCGTGGCGGGCACACCCAGGGCCATCGCCCGGCTCGGCACCGTCATCGTGCCGGGCACGAGCGCACCGGCGCCGACGAGGCACTCCGCCTCGAGCACGGCGCCGTTCAGCACGATGGCGCCCGAGCCCACGAGGACCCCGTCGCCGATGGTGCAGCCCTCGAGGTGCACGAGGTGGCCGATCACGCACCCGGCGCCGATGCGGGTGGGCGTCATCGGGGTGGTGTGCACCACGGTGCCGTCCTGGATCGAGGTGCGGGCACCGACGACGATGCCGCCGAGGTCGCCCCGCAGCACCGCGGACGGCCACACGGACGCCTCGGGTCCGAGCTCGACGTCGCCGATCACGACCGCGTCCGGGTGCACGTACGCCGTCGGATCGATCCGCGGCTCGACCTCGCCCAGCGCGTAGACGGCCATGGCGCCTAGATCGTGAACCGGCCGTAGCCGCCGCGGAAGAACACGAGCGGCGCGCCGTCGTGGGCCACGTCCAGCTCTCGCACGCGGCCGAGCACGCAGAAGTGGTCGCCGGCGTCGGTGACCGACTCGATGTCGCAGTCGATCCAGGCGAGGACGCCGTCGATCAGCGGTGATCCCGTGCCCGCGGGCGTCCACCCGAGGCCGGCGAACTTGTCCTCGCCCTTCATGGCGAAGCGCCGGCACACGTCCTCCTGGTCCTCGGCCAGCACGTTCACGCAGAACACGCCGGCGGTCTCGATCTTGGGCCAGGACGACGAGGACCGGTCGGGGAAGAACGCCACCAGCGGCGGGTCCAGGGACACGGAGCAGAACGAGCCCACGGCCATGCCGGCCGGCTCGCCGCCCGGTGCGGCGGTGATCACCGTGACGCCCGTGGGGAAGTGGCCGAGCACCTGCCGGTACCGGGCCGAGTCGAAGGAAGGCGGCGCGCTCATGGTCCGGGGAGGGTACCCGGGACTACGGGAAGGCGATGACGAGGCCCTCGTCCGCGGCGAGGACCTCGGAGATGCCCGTGCCCTCGGCCACACCCTGGGTGTAGGCGAGGATCCGATCGACGTCGTCGTCGTCGTGGGTGGGGTCGTGGTGGAACAGCACGAGCTTGTCGGCGCCCGCCTGCTCCGCGACGAACACCGCGTAGTCCGACGTGCAGTGCCCCCAGTTGGCCTTCATCGGGAACTCGTCGATCGTGTACTGCGCGTCGTGGATCAGCAGGTCGACGCCGTCGCACAGCTCGAGCACCGCGTCGGACACGACGTGGCTGCCGTCCATCGGCATCTGGTGGTCGGAGAGGTAGGCCACCGTCGACCCGCCCATCTCGATGCGATAGCCGTTCGTCAGGCCGACGTGCGGGACGGGCCGCACCTTCACCTTCGCGCCGTCGAGCTCGAGGTCGACCTCCCACACGTCGTGGAAGCGGATGTCGCCGAGCAGGTCGGCCGTGGTGACGGGGAAGAACGGCGGGCGCATGAGCTCGTTGAACGCGTCGCCGAGCGAGCCCTCGTCGGGCTGCGGCGGTCCGTACACGTCGAAGCGCGCGCCGGGACGCAGCACGGGCGTGAAGAACGGCAGGCCCTGCACGTGGTCCCAGTGGATGTGCGTGACGAGCGCGGAGCCGGCGAACGGACGCGACGGGTCGAGCGTCTCGCCCCAGAACCGGAGACCGGTTCCGAGGTCGAGGACGATGGGATCATGACCAGGGGCCTCCAGCGCCACACAGGACGTGTTCCCGCCGTACCGACGGTTCTCGTCGCACGAGCTCGGGGTCGAGCCACGGACGCCGAAGAAGCTGACGTTGAGCAGCTGAACCCCCTTCCCCCGTCGTTTGCTTGCACGTTACCGGTGACTCGCTCCCCCGTCAGGGCGTGTGACGCCTGTCTCACCGAGGGCGCGGGCCCGGTGATCGCGGACGCGAGCGCTACGGTCCCGCCCATGTCGATCTCGGAGGGGTCCGTCACGGCCAACGACGTCCGGTTCGCGTACCTCGAGGCGGGCGACGGACCGCTCGCTCTCTGCCTCCACGGCTTCCCCGACTCGGCGTGGACGTGGCGGTTCCTCCTCCCCGCGCTCGCCGACGCCGGCTTCCGCGCGGTGGCCCCGTTCCTCAGGGGCTACGCCCCGACCGCCGTTCCCGCCGACGGCCGATACCAGACGGCCGCCCTCGGCCTCGACGCCACCGCCCTGCACGCGGAGCTCGGTGGGGACGAGCGGGCGGTGATCATCGGGCACGACTGGGGCGCCATGGCCACCTACATCGCGGCCAACCACGAACCCGACAGATGGCGACGCGCGGTGACCATGGCAGTACCCCCAGCGGGCGCCGTGGCCGGCGGCTTCCTCACCTACCGGCAGCTGAAGCGCTCCTGGTACATGTTCTTCTTCCAGCACGGCCTCTCGGACATGGTCGTGGGCATGGACGACCTGTCGTTCATCGACGGGCTGTGGGCCGACTGGTCCCCCGGCTACGACGCGTCGGAGGACCTGCCCCACGTGAAGGACTCCCTGCGAGACCCCGCCAACCTGCAGGCGGCCCTCGGCTACTACCGGGCGACGCTCGGCGGGGTCGGCGTGGACCCGGCGCTCGACGAGGTGCAGAACAAGGGCGCCCTCGCCACCTCGCAGCCGACCCTGTACCTGCACGGACGGACCGACGGCTGCATGGGCCTGGAGGTGGCCGAGGCCGGCGCCGCGTTCCTCACGTCGCCCGGCTCGCGCATGGAGGTGGTCGACGACGCCGGCCACTTCCTCCACGTCGAGCGCCCCGACGAGGTCAACCGCCTCGTCGTCGACTTCGTCACCGGCTGACCCGCGACGTCTACGGGAGCCGGTAGCGGCTCCGGTCGCGGACGACGAGGCCGTCCGCGACCAGGGTGGCCGCGACGCGCTCCGCACGCGCCGCGTCGTCGGGCCAGCCCATCACGTGCGCCACGCGCGCTGCGGGCACCGGCGCCGACCGCAGCGCCTCGACGAGACGACCGCGGCCCTGGCGGTCACTGCCGTGGAAGCGTGACTGGCCGCCGGACACGCCGGCCGTGCCATCCGCGGGGTCGGGGGCGGGACGGCCGGCGGCGGCCCACGCGCACCGTCGCCGCACGGGACACGCGCCGCACGCAGGCTCACGGCGCGTGCAGACGGTGGCGCCGAGGTCGAGCAGTGCCTGGTTCCACGCCCACGCCCGACCGGCGGGCACGGCCGCATCCGCCGCCTCCTGCACCTCCCGGGCGCGGAGGGGCCGCCCGGCCCAGCGCGCGAGCACGCGGGCGGTGTTTGTGTCGACGATGCCGTGGTCGAGCTCGTGCGCGAACACCGCCACGGCCCGCGCGGTGTACGGCCCGATGCCCGGCAGGGCGAGCAGCGCGTCGACGTCGGTCGGCAGGCGGCCGCCATGGTGCTCCACGACGGCGGTGGCACACGCGTGCAGCGCGAGCGCGCGGCGGTTGTAGCCGAGGCCGCTCCAGAGGCGGACCACCTCCGCGGCCGGGGCCGCCGCGCAGGCTGCCGCGGTCGGGAACCGCTCGAGGAACGCACCCCAGCGCGCCGCCACCCGCGCCACCTGGGTCTGCTGCGCCATGACCTCGCACACGAGCACCGCCCACGGGTCGCGGGTCGCGCGCCACGGCAGGTCGCGGTGCTCCGCCTCCCACCAGCGCAGGACGAGGTCGTGCCGCGCGGAAGCTGTGGTCAACGCAGGTGCGCCCACTGCACGCGGCAGTGGTACGGGAACGGGAAGGGCTCGGGCAAGCGGGCAGCCAGCGCGACGACATCCGCGGTGTGCCGCTCGCGCTCGGACTCCGGCATGGCCGCGATGTAGCTGATCGACCGGACGCGGTCGGCCAGGACCTCGCGGGTCATCGGCTGCTCCCAGTCCACGACCCGCTCCTCGAGGGGCGTGAACCGCTCCGACGCGGCGACGACGGCGGCCCACTCGATGTGCTGGTAGCGCGACACCGTGCGCTCGTGCCACCGGATGATCCGGCTCATCTCGGCCACCCAGGGCGTCCGCTCGTCACGTTCGTTCCAGAGGATGGCGAGGCCGCCACCGGGTTTGAGGACGCGCGCGATCTCGGTCAGCGCCGCGGGCGCGTCGAACCAGTGGAACGCCTGGGCCACCGTGACCGCGTCCACCGAGGCGTCGGGCAGGGGGATCGCCTCGGCGGTGCCGTCGAGCACCTCCACCTCGGGGAGCACGGCGGAGAGCTGCGTCCGCATGCCGGCCACCGGCTCCACCGCCACCACGGAGGCGCCGGCCTCGACGAGGCGGCGCGTCAGCTTCCCGGTGCCGGCCGCCAGGTCGCACGCGCGCGCGCCGGCGACGATCCCGACGACGGCCGCGAGGACGGCCAGGGCCTCGTCCGGGTAGCCCGGCCGGGCCAGCTCGTAGGCGGCCGCGCCCGCCTCGAACCCACGGGCGGCCACGTCGTCGATGGCCACCGCCCCTCCCTCAGTCGGCGAAGACGCCGTCGTCGTACGGGTACTGGCGCTGCGGGGCGTGGCCCCGCTTCCAGACCATGAGCTTGCGCCGGAAGTAGCAGACCTCCTCGCCCCGCTGGTTGATGCCCTTGGTCTCCACCGTCACGATGCCACGGTCGCCCTTGGAGGTCTCCTTGGCCTCGAGCACCTTGGTCACGGCGTAGATCGTGTCGCCGTGGAAGGTCGGCTTGGCGTGGAGCAGCGACTCGATCTCCAGGTTGGCGATGGCCGCCCCGCTCACGTCGGGCACGCTCATGCCCAGCACCAGCGAGTACACGAGGTTCCCCACCACCACGTTCCTGCCCTGCACCGTCTCGTTCTCGGCGAACCACGCGTTCGTGTGGAGCGGGTGGTGGTTCATGGTGATCATGCAGAACAGGTGGTCGTCGAACTCGGTGATCGTCTTGCCCGGCCAGTGCTTGTAGACGTCGCCGGGGACGAAGTCCTCGAAGTGGCGGCCGAACGGTCGGTCGTGGGTGGCCATCGAGGCCGAGGTTACGGGAGGGGCCACCAGGACCCCCAACCCCGCCGGAACGTGGCGGATGGCACACCGGGTTGTCGCCCAACCGACGGACGATCGCAACCTGCGCACTTCAAGATCCGAGTAGGGGCCTTGAAGGAAGCGGAGACGGCCATGCGCAGAGAGCGGTTCAACCTCGAGGAGCAGGTGGGCGGCCTGGTGGATCCCGGCGGCCACCGGTACCGCTTGCACAAGGAGACCCCGGCGACGCCGCCCGAGCCCGTCTGGCCCAAGCCGGTGGTCGGGTCGTCGCGGACGAGGCCGGCCATCCGCGCCGCCCGCGCCACGGCCGCGCCGAGGCACCGCCGGGTCGCCTGATCACCCCCCGGGGTGTGGCGGAAGACACACCCGCCGCGTCCGCAAGCAGACGGACGGTTCGCCCGTTCGGGCGGATGCTGACCCCACCGGGGACACGAGACGGGGGTCGGGGATGCAGCGAGCACGGTTCACGCTGGAAGAGAAGGTCGGCGGGCTGGTCGCGCGGAAGGATGCGGCGCGCCGTGGACGACGGCGCCGCGCCATCGACCCGACCCAGGCTTGGGCCACCGAGGTGATGGCCGTGGCCGAGCGCATCAAGGCCGCGGCCCGCACCACCCGCCGCGTCGCCTGATCGCGCCGCCGGCGATTGAGCCGGCCTGCTGACAGATCGGTACTGTCGGCGACCATGTCGACCGCCGATCTGACCGCCGCCTCCGAGGTGGTCGAGCTCGTCCGCGACGTCGTGCGATCCGGTGCCAAGGCCCTGGCGGGTGCCGGCGGCGAGGACGACCAGGTCCTCGCGTACGACCTCGCCCATGCGGCCGCCGCCGTGGAGACGGCCAGCGCCATGGTCGAGTACGGCCGCCACGGCGAGCTCGAGGCCGCGATGGCCTGCGCGTTCGTGGCGGACTCCGTGAGCGACATCGCGGTGAGGCTCTTCGGCCGGGAGGCGATCTGGGGGCTGGAGCCCGGCGTCCTGGACGGCGCCCGTGCCTTCTGCACCACCCACCGCGACCCGGCCGTCCTCGCGTCGTTGGCCGGCCAGGACGGTCCTCGCCACCTCGACGCCGACTTCGAGCTCGTGCAGGACACGTTCCGCCGCTTCGCCGAGGACAAGCTCGAGCCGATCGCCGAGCACATCCACCGCCACAACGACGACATCCCCGAGGACATCATCTCGGGGCTCGCGGAGATGGGCACGTTCGGGCTGTCCGTCCCGGAGGAGTACGGCGGCTACGGCGCAGGGGGCGAGTCCGAGTACATCGGCATGGTCGTCGCCACCGAGGAGCTGTCGCGCGGGTCCCTCGGCGCGGGTGGCTCGCTCATCACGCGGCCCGAGATCCTCACCCGGGCGCTCGTGAAGGGCGGCACCGAGGACCAGAAGCAGCACTGGCTGCCCCTCATCGCCACGGGCGAGGTCATGAGCGCGGTGGCGGTGACCGAGCCCGACTTCGGATCCGACGTCGCCGGGATCAAGACCTCTGCCACCAAGGTGGACGGCGGTTGGCTCATCAACGGCGTCAAGACCTGGTGCACGCTCGGCGCCCGCGGCGACGTGCTCATGCTGCTGGCCCGCACTGACCCCGACCGGACGCTGAAGCACCGCGGCGTGTCGATGTTCATCGTGCCCAAGCCGCGCGGCGAGGGGCACGGCTTCGTCTTCGATCAGGAGGCGGGTGCCGACGGTGGCGCGCCCGGCGGTGGCCGGATGGAGGGCCGGCCCATCGACACCATCGGCTATCGCGGCATGCACTCCTACGAGATCTCGTTGGACTCGTGGTTCGTGTCCGACGACAACCTCATCGGTGGAGAGGGTGGGCTCGGCCAGGGCTTCTACCTGCAGATGGCGGGTTTCGAGAACGGCCGGTTGCAGACGGCGGCTCGCGCGATCGGCGTGATGCAGGCCGCCTACGAGAAGGCGCACCAGTACGCGCTCGACCGCTCGGTGTTCGGCAGTGCGCTCGGCGACTACCAGCTGACGCAGGTGAAGCTCGCGCGGATGGCGATCACCATCCAGGCCTGCCGGCAGGCGGCCTACGCGGTCGCCCGTCTCATGGCCCAGGGTCAGGGCCGGCTCGAGGCCGCGACCGTGAAGGCCTACGTGTGCCGAGCCGCCGAGTGGGTCACCCGCGAGGCGATGCAGATCCACGGCGGCATGGGCTACGCCGAGGAGTACGACGTCAGTCGGTACTTCGTCGACGCCCGGGTGCTCTCGATCTTCGAGGGCGCCGACGAGGTCCTCTGCATCATGGTCATCTCCCGGCTGCTCCTGGCGCAGGCCAAGGCGGAGGGGTAGCCCGATGGGTGGGCGGGAAGCAACAGCGCGATGAGCGCCCACCGCCCCAAGTGCTACGTCTGCACCGACAAGGACTGCCGCCGTGAGGACGGCTACGCCGAGCTCCGGGCGTCGCTGCGGACCCTGGGCAAGGTGCGGGAGGTCGACTGCCAGGACCTGTGCGAGGGCCCGGTGGCCGGCGTCGAGGTGCACGGCAAGGTCGAGTGGTTCGAGAAGCTCCGCAAGGAGCGGTTCCGCGACGCCGTCGTGGCCCTGGCCACGGGGGAGCTCGACGGGGTGCCGCGGGTCCTGCGCAGCCGGTGGGCCCACAAGCGCAGCGGCAAGGTGAAGCACTAGCCCCAACCTCCGTAGGGTTGTGGCATGCGCTCCGCGAAGGACTTCTTCCGCCCGCTGGCGGTCGGCGCCCCCGACCCCGTCCGCGAGATCCCGTTCCGGCCCTCGCGGATGATCCACTTCTTCCCGGCGTCGAACCAGAAGATGGTGGCGAAGCTCCCCGACCTCGCCCCCCAGGTCGACGTACTGCTGGCCAACCTCGAGGACGGCGTGCCCGCGAGCGACAAGGAGGCGGCCCGCGCCGGCCTGGTCGAGGTGGGCAAGAACGTCGACGTCGGGTCCACCCAGCTGTGGACCCGCGTCAACTCGCTCGACTCGCCGTGGGGCCTCGACGACCTCGTCGCCGCGGTGCAGCGAGGTCGGCGACAAGCTCGACGTGATCATGATCCCGAAGGTCGAAGGGGCCGAGGACATCCACTACGTGGACCGGCTCCTGGCCCAGCTCGAGGCCAAGGCGGGCCTCGACCGGCCGCTGCTCGTGCACGCGATCCTCGAGACGGCGCGGGGCGTGGCCAACGTCGAGGAGATCTGCGGTGCCTCGCCCCGCATGCAGGGGCTGTCGCTCGGACCGGCCGACCTCGCCGCCAACCGGCGGATGAAGACGACCCGCGTCGGTGGCGGCCACCCCGGGTACCTCGTGCGGCAGGACCCCGTCGACGGCGACATCCAGGGGCCCCGCGCCACCTACCAGCAGGACCTGTGGCACTACACGGTGGCCCGCATGGTCGACGCCTGCCAGGCGCATGGCATCTACCCGTACTACGGACCCTTCGGCGACATCGCCGACGTGGTGGCCTGCGAGGACCAGTTCCGCAACGCGTTCCTGCTCGGGTGCGTGGGCGCGTGGAGCCTCCACCCGACGCAGATCGACATCGCGCGCCGCGTCTTCTCCCCCGACCCGGCCGACGTGCGCCACGCCCGGCGCGTGATCGCGGCGATGGGCGACGGCACCGGCGCCGTGATGCTCGACGGGAAGATGGAGGACGACGCCTCGGTGAAGCAGTGCAAGGTGATGGTGGAGCTCGCCGAGCAGCTCGCGGCACGCGACCCCGAGCTCGCCGCGGCCTACGCCGCGATCGACCAGGAGGGCTGAGGTGGCCGACGCCGATCTGCGGCCGCGCCGCTCGGTCCTGTACATGCCGGGCGCCAACGAGCGGGCGCTGGAGAAGGCGAAGGACATCCCCGCCGACGCGCTGATCCTCGACCTCGAGGACGCGGTCGCCCCCGACGCGAAGCCGGAGGCGCGCGAGCGCGTGTGCGCCGCGGTCACCGGCGGTGGGTACGGCGGGCGCGAGCTGGCGATCCGGGCCAACGGCCTGGGCACGCCCTGGCACGACGACGACATCAAGGCGGTGGCCGCGGCCGGCCCCGACGCGGTGGTCGTGCCGAAGGTGAACAGCGCCGCCGAGGTGCACACCATCGAGGCCGCGCTCGAGGCCGCGGGGGCACCCGAGCGCACGCGCATCTGGGCGATGCTCGAGACCCCGGTGGCGATGCTGCACGCGGAGGAGATCGCCGGCGCGTCGGAGCGGCTGAACGTGCTGGTGATGGGCACCAACGACCTCGCCAAGGAGCTGCACGCCGTGCGCGTGCCCGACCGGCAGCCGCTGCTCCCCGGCCTCGGGCTGTGCCTCCTCGCGGCGCGTGCCACCGGCAAGGTGCTCCTCGACGGCGTCTACAACGACATCAAGGACGAGGCCGGCTTCCTGGCCGAGTGCCGCCAGGGCCGCGAGATGGGCTTCGACGGCAAGACGCTCATCCATCCCAGCCAGGTCGAGCCGTGCAACGCGGTGTTCGCGCCCGCGGCGGACGACGTGGACCTGGCCGGCCGCATCATCGCCGCCTACGAGGAGGCGGAGGCCGTGGGTCGGGGGGTGGTGACCGTCGACGGTCGCATGATCGAGAACCTCCACGTGGAGGAGGCCCGTCGGGTGCTGGCCATCTCCGCGGCGATCGCGGCGCTGACCTCCTAGCCGTCGTGGTGCTGCGACGGGCGCTCGGAACGGCTCGGGCCGTGCGCCGCCTACGCCACAACCGCGCCCGCCTGCTCGTGGGGAAGGACCTGGCCGCGTTCCTGCGCATGGAGTGCCTCGGCGCGCTCGTCCGCAGCGGGTTGGCCGACGCCCTCCGCAGGCCGGGGACCGCCACGGACCTCGCCGGGCGCGCCGGCCTCACCGACGTCGACCTCACCACGGCCCTGCTCGACACCGGGGTGGCCTTCCGCCTCGTGCGGCGGCGCGGCGAGACCTACGGGGGTCGCGGGGCTCGCATGCGGGCGGTCGCCTCCGGGCGGGCACCGGACGTGGCCGGGATGGTGGAGGAGGCCCTCGCCTATGACGGGCCGATCTACGCGCACCTCGTCGACCACCTCCGGGGCGCGCCACCGCAGCCTTATGACGAGGGCCTGGGCGACGAGATCGCCCGCGTCTCGCGGATCGTCGAGCCCGTCGTGGGCCCGTGGCTGGCCGCCCAGGCAGCCCGGTGCCAGGCGCGGTCGGCGCTCGACGTCGGCTGCGGCACCGCGGTGAACCTGCGCTGGATCGCGGAGGCCCTGCCGGGGGCGGAGGCGCTGCAGGGCATCGACCTCGACGCCGACGCGATCGCAGGTGCGAACGCCAACCTCGCAGACTGGGGCCTCACCGACCGGGTCGCCGTCACCGTCGCCGACCTCCGCGAGCTCCCCACGGAGCTGGCCGGTCCGTGGGATCTCATCGTCCTCGCGCAGAACATCTACTACTGGCCGGTCGAGGAGCGCACCGACGTGCTGCGGCGCCTGCGGGAGCTCACGGCCGGCTCGGGGACCGCGCTCGTACTGTCCGGGGCGCCCTCGCGGAGCGGCATCGGGCGACACCTCGACGTCGCGCTGCGGGTCACCAAGGGGTGCTACCGCCTCCCGACGCTCGCCGAGCTCGAGGCCCACGCGCGGGAGGCCGGGTTCTCCGACGTCACGACCCGCGACCTCGTGCCGGGCGTGGGCCTCGCCGCGGTCGTCGCCCGCGGCTGAGCGGTCTCGCGACGCCGGCGACACAGCGCCGTGTGCCCCGCTCGCGGGTTCGATGTCAGGCCAGGCGGGAGCGCAGGAACGCGAGCGTCTGCCCCCACGCCGCAGAGGCCGTGGCGGCGTCGTGGACCTCGGGCCGGGTGTCGTTGAAGAACGCGTGGTCCACGCCCGGGTGCACGATGAGCTCGGCCCGCTTGCCGAGCGAGTCGAGGGTGCGCTGCAGCTCGGCCACCGCGTCGGGGTTGAAGAACCCGTCGAGCTCGGCGTAGTGCCCGAGCACCTCCGCCTCCAGCGTCGACCAGTCGGGCTGGGCGTCCGGCCACGGGACGAGGCCGTACCACGGCACGCAGGCCTTGACCTTGTCGGGCCGGCGGGTCGCGAGCACGAGTGCCAGGCCCCCGCCCATGCAGAACCCGGTGACCCCGACCTTGTCGGAGCCGGCCCGCCGTGCCACCTCGTCCACCGCGCCGGACATGTCCTTGGCGGCCTGGTCGACGTTGAGCGCCATCATGAGCTTGCCGGCCTCGTCGGGCTCGGTGGTGACCTCGCCGCGGTAGAGGTCGGGGGCCAGCGCCACGAAGCCCTCGGCGGCGAAGCGATGGCACACGTCCTTGATGTGCGGCACCAGGCCCCACCACTCCTGGATGACGATCACCGGGGTGCCACTGCCGCCTGCGAGGTACCCCTGCGCCGTGCCGCCGTTGCTCGCGAACTCGATCATCTCAGCCATGTCCGCGGACCCTAACCCCACCCCACGCGTTCTGGCCCGGGATCGTCGGCTCCTGGGTCGACGATCTCGGGCCAGAACCAGTGGGGTCGGGCGGTCAGCCGGTGTAGGTGCCGGGGGCGTTGCCCCGGTCGAACAGCTCGGGGGCGACCGGGCAGTCGGTCCGGCGCTGCGCGTCGGCGGCCAGCTCGAGCCCGGCCGGACCGCACACGCGGTCGACGAGGCCGAAGGGCACGACCTCCTCGTCGAGGTCCCACGGGTCCGCGGGGCGGGTGGCCTGGCGATCGGCCAGCGCCTGCCACATCCGCGACGGCAGCCAGCGGCCGACGCCGATGGCCACCCACACCGGCACCTCCGTGTGGCGGGCGACGGCCGCCCCCGCGAGCGAGCCGCTCACGGCCACGAACCCGGACGGGCCGGCGGCCACCGCCTCGAGCAGGAGCACGTCGGACGAGGCCACAGCCGCGGCCAGCCCCGACGTGGGCACGTCGACGGCGTCGATCCCCGCGTGCATCAGGCGGCGCACCAGCCCGCTGCCCTCCCCCAACGAGTCGACGGCCAGCACCTCGACGTCGCCCCGGCGGGGCAGCGCGTCGCCCACCAGCTCGGGCCAGCCGATCACGCAGGCCGTGGCGTCGGGCGGGAGGGCGTAGGCGAGCTCGGTCGGCGTGGGGTCGTCCGCGATCTCGTCGACCGCGGCCCAGGCCTCGCGGTGCGGATCGGGCGCGGTGAGGACACGGGCGCACAGCCACCACAGGGGAGCCGATGTCGGGTGCCGGTCGACGATGCGCCGCGCGGCCGCAACGAGCCCCGGCGGGTCGTCGTGGAAGGACACCAGCGCCTGCGCCGTCTCCCGCACGAGGAGGGCCTGGTCCGCCCCCGAGGCCCGGGCGACGTACCGGAGCCGCTCGATGGGGTGCACCCGATCGAGGTTACGTAGTCAGACGTGGAAGCGCGTGAGGGGCGCGGAGGCCTTGGCGGTCCAGTCGCCGGTGAGCTCGAACCGGGCCGGGGGCGTGAGGTCGCGGGACGAGCGACCCGCCCACACCGTGAACGTGCCGGCCTCGGCCCGCCACCACCGGGCCTGCGCGTCCCAGTGGGCCAGCTCCCGCGGGGTGAGCACGAAGCGCACGGTCGTGCGGGCACCGGGCTCGAGGGCCACCTTGGCGAAGGCGCGGAGCTCGCGGGGAGGGCGGCGCACGCTGGCGGAATCGTCCCCCACGTAGAGCTGCACGACCTCGGTGCCGGCGCGGTCGCCGGTGTTGGCCACCTGGACGTCGACGGCCACGTCGTCCCCGGGCCCGACCTGCTCGGCGGCCAGTCGCGGCGGGTCGATCGCGAAGGTCGTGTACCCGAGGCCGTGGCCGAAGGGGAACGCGGGCTCGATGGCCCGGGCGTCGTACCAACGGTGGCCGCAGAAGACGCCCTCCTGGTAGCGCAGCACACCCGGGTCCGGCGGGGTGTCGAGCAGGGCTGGGGTGTCCTCGATGCGCCGCGGCATCGTGCACGGGAGGCGCCCGCCCGGCTCCACCGCGCCGGTGAGCACGTCGGCGATGCCCCGCCCGCCCTCCTGGCCCGGGTACCAGCACCAGAGGACGGCGGGCACCTCGTCCGCCCACGACAGGTCCACCGGCGAGCCGGCGATCACGGCCACGACGGTGCGGGGCTGGACCGCGGCGACGGCGCGCACGAGCTCCACCTGCCGCCCGGGCAGCGACAGGTCGTCGCGATCGCGACCCTCCGTCTCCCAGTCGTTGTCGAGGCCGATGACCACGACCGCTGCGTCGGCCCCGGCCGCGGCGGCGACCGCGCGCTCGAGCTCGTCGGGGACCGCGGGCGGCGCCATGCGCACCTCGAACATGAGCCTCGCCTGCGGGTTGTCGGTGCTCGCCTCGACCACGAGATCGACGGCCCGACCGGCCTCCAGGTGCACCTCGTCCTCGATCGGCTGCCCGTCGACCAGCAGGACGGACCGATCGCCGGTCTTGCACCGGAAGCGGTGCAGCCCCGTGGCGGTCGGCAGCAACCGGGCCGACGCCCGCACCGTCCAGCCGTCGATCGACGACGTGGGATCGGGGTCGTCGAGGAACATCACGCGGAAGTCGCGCGGGCGCAGGTGCTCGCGCACCACGCCGGCACCGTCGAGGATCTCCACGTCGACGCCCACCGTGCCGTCGGCGCGGCGGAGCGCGCGGGGGTCGATCGCCGGGGTGCCGCGGCCCGCGGGGCCGCCCTCCTCGACCACGACCGCGTCTGCGCCGTACACCTCGCGGAGCCCGTCGGCGATGGTGGCGACGTCGGTGGGCGTGACGCGGGCGCTCCCGCCGCCCTGCACGACCTCGCGGTCCGCGTGCGGGCCGACCACGGCGACCCGGGCCAGCGCGGTGGGCAAGGGCAGCACGGGCCGCCCGCCGGCGGCCTCGTTGCGCAGCAGCACGGCGCCCGCGGCCGCGGCCTCCCGAGCCACCGCCAGCACCTCTGGCGCGCCGCCCGGCCCGTCGGGACCGGGGGGCCGCTCGAACGCACCGGTGCGCGTGCCGAGCTGCGCGAGGCGCTCCCGCTTGGCCTCGATCGTGGCGACGTCGACCTCGCCGCGCTCGAGGGCCGCCACCAGCGACGCGCCCCAGTGCAGCGCGGGACCGGGCATCTCGAGGTCGAGGCCGCCGTTGGCGGCGTCGACCGTGCTGTGGGTGGCGAACCAGTCCGACACGACCACGCCGTCCCACCCCCACTCGTCGCGGAGGATCGTGGTGAGCAGACGGGGGTGCTCGCTGCAGTGCGTGCCGTGCAGGCGGTTGTAGGCGGCCATCGTGGACCACGCGCCTGCCGCCCGGAGCGCGTGCTCGAACGGCAGCAGCGACACCTCCCGCAGCGTGCGCTCGTCGGGCTCGGAGGAGATCGTGAAGCGGTCGTGCTCGGTGTCGTTGGCCACCAGGTGCTTCACGCAGGCGGCCACGCCCCCACCCTGCAGACCGGTCACGTACGCGGCCGCGAGGTGTGCGCTGAGCACCGGGTCCTCCGACAGGCACTCGAAGTGGCGGCCGCCGAGCGGCGAGCGCTGGAGGTTCACGGTCGGCCCGAGGAGGACGTGCGCGCCCTTGGCGAGGGTCTCCTCGGCGAGGGCGGCGCCGACCCGCGCCACCAGCGCCACGTCCCAGGAGGCGCCGAGCGCGGCCGAGCACGGAAAGGACACCGAGGGCGGCCCGCCGACGAACCGCTCGCCGCGGGCGCCGCTGGGCCCGTCGGTGACCTTGAGCGCGGGGACGTCGCCCGAGCCGTCGACCTTCCACCAGTCCGCCCCGGAGAGGGGGACCACCAGCTCGGCGTAGTCGGTCATGTTCCCCCGGATCAGGCGCGCACGGTCACGAAGTCGGTCACCAGGCCCGGGGTGCGCTCGACCGTGCCGGTGGTGGCGTAGTGGTACACCATCGCGGCGCGGATGCCGGCCGACACGTTGTCCGTGGAGCGGTGCATCAGGTGGCTGTCGAAGAGCAGCAGGTCGCCCGGCTGCATCGGAACGGGCTCGGCCGCCGCCATGTCGTGGTCGACGATCTCGACGTAGCCGTAGTTGGCGCCGGGCCGGCGATCGGGCACGTGCTCGTGGACCGGTTCGCGGTGCGAGCCCGGCAGGACGTGCAGGCACCCGTTCTCGAGCGTGGCCTCGGTGACGGCCAGCCACACACCGAGGATGGGGCGCGGGGGGTCGAACGGGAAGTAGTACGAGTCCTGGTGCCACGGCTGGCCCCACGCGCCGGGGTTCTTGAAGATGAACTGCGAGAGGAAGCAGTCCAGCTGCGGACCGACCAGCTCCGCGACGAGGTCCGTGACCACCGCGGAGCGGGCGAACTCGGCGAACACGGTGTCGCGGTGCAGCTTGAACACCTTCGACACCAGCTCCTCGGGCAGCTCGACCGCCCGCCCCGCGAGGTTCGCCTCCGGGAGCACGAGCTCCGGGCCGTTGGTTCCCGCCGCGCGCTCGCGCGCGATCTGCACGACCCGCTCGAGCATCGCGGCGCAGGTGGCCCCGTCCGCGAAGCCGGGGAGCCGCACGAAGCCCTGGCGCTCGAAGGCCTCGTGATCTATCCTGAACACTCATTCAGAGTACCGAGGCGTTGGTCGCGGAGCAAGGGGTGCGAGTGGGCGAGCTGCGGGGTCAGGCCCGCCGGGGCGCGGCGCGGCAGGGAGGCGATCATCGACGCGGCCATCGCGGTGTTCGCCGAGCGCGGGTACCGCGGCGGCGCGCTCGCCGACGTGGCCGAGAAGGTCGACCTCTCCCCCGCCGGGATCCTCTACCACTTCGGTTCCAAGGAGGAGCTCCTGCTGGCGGTGATCGCCGAGCGCGACCGCCGGGCCGGCGACACGATCGCGAGCGCGTCCGAGCCGCGCGGCATCGAGGCGCTGCGGGCGACCGTGCGCTTCGCCGAGCAGTCCGAGAGCGAGCGGGGCCTGGCCGCGCTGCACACCGTGCTTCAGGTGGAGGGCATCGAGCCCGACGCCGTGACCCACGGCTACTTCCTCGCGCGGAGCCGGTTCCTGCGCGAGCTGGTGACCGAGGTGCTGGGCGACGCGAAGGCGCTGGGTGAGGTGCGGGCCGACCTGGACTGCACGGCCAAGGCGGCGGAGGTGGTGGCCTTCCTCGAGGGCGCTGCCATCGTGTGGCTGATGGACCCGGAGGTGTCCCTGGTGGACCTCTACCGCAACTACTTCGAGGACCTCATCAGCGCGCTCGCGCCCCGCCCGGGCGGTGGCGCGTGATCGACGCCGTCACCCGCCACCCGTGGAACGACGCGTTCACGTGGGTCGACCGCGAGGACCCGCCCGCCACGCTGACACCGGCCCAGGTGGCCCAGTTCGACGCGGCGGGCTACGTGGTGGTCCCCGACCTCGTCGACCCCGCGACCCTGGCAGCCGCCCTCGCCGAGACCGACCGCTTCGAGGCCGACGCCGACGCCTTCCTCCAGAAGCTGGAGGACGGTCGCCTCTCGATCGCGGAGACCGGCGCCATCACGTTCTCGGTCCACCTCGCCGCGAAGTCGGACCTGCTCGCCGCGGTCACCCGCCACCCCACCGTGGTGGGCATCTGCCGCGGACCTCGTGGGGCCCGACGTCAACCTCTACTGGGACCAGGCGGTCTACAAGAAGCCGGAGAAGCCGCGCCGCTTCCCCTGGCACCAGGACAACGGCTATGCGTACGTCGAGCCCCAGCAGTACCTCACGGTGTGGCTCGCGCTCACCGACGCCACCGTCGACAACGGCTGCCCGTGGGTCGTCCCCGGGCTGCACCGCGCCGGCACGCTGCGGCACACCTACGTCGACCCGCTCGGATGGGAGTGCCTGTCCGACCCCGAGGGCGCGGTCGCGGCGCCGGTGCCGGCCGGCGGCGCCGTGGTGTTCTCGTCGCTCACGCCGCACCTCACCGGGCCGAACACCACGGACGGGGTGCGCAAGGCGTACATCCTCCAGTACGCGCCGGACGGCGCCGAGGTGCTGCGGGGCGACCCGACCGCGGGGCCACCGGAGCGGCGTGAGCGGGCCGATGCCCCCGACCGCCAGTACCCGGTGCTGCGCGGCGGCCGGCCGTGCTGATCCCGGGTCTGCTTCCGCCGGGCCCCGCTCACTAAGGTCTGCCGCCGTGGCCACGGACCCCCCCGCCGACCTGAAGCTCTCCCCGATCAACGGGGAACCGCGCACGATCGAGGAGTGGCTCACCACCTTCCAGCTCGCGGTCGTGGTGCTCGACCCGTACACCAACGAGAGCAGCTGGCTGCTCGAGACGGCGGGCCGCGTCCTCACCCACTTCCACGGCGCCGACTGCTACGCGGCGTTCCTCGTCACCGCCACGGCCGACGAGGCCCGGACGTTCCTCGGCCCCTGGGCCGACCGCGTGCTCACCTTTGCTGACCCGGACCGGGCTGCCGTGAAGGCACTCGGCCTCAACGAGCTCCCCGCCTTCGTGCACATCCGCGGCGACCTCAAGGTCGTCGGCGCGGCGGAAGGCTGGGACCCGCTCGAGTGGCGCGAGGTCGCGAACGGCATCGCCAAGTCGAACAGCTGGAGCGCGCCGCTCATCCCGGAAGCCGGCGACCCGACGCCCTACGCCGGCTCCGCCGCCGCGGGCTAGCTCACCCGCCGCGGGTGAGCCTGAGCAGGTCGAGGGCGTCGTCGAGCTGCTCGGGCGGCAGAAGGCCGCGCTCGAGGATCACCGCGCGCACCGTCCGGCCGGTGGCCTGGGCCTCCTTGACCACCTCGGCGACCGTGTCGTAGCCGAGGAGGCGGTTGAGCGCCGCGGCGGCCTGCGGGGTCGCCTCGGCGTAGGTCCGGCAGCGGTCGACGTCCGCCTCGAGGCCGGCGATGCAGCGGTCCGCGAACAGGCGGCTCACCGCCGCCAGCAAGCGGATCGACTCGAGCAGGTTCCGCGCGATGACGGGCAGGTAGGTGTTCAGCTCGAAGCTGCCCTGGCTCGCCGCGAACGCCACCGCCGCGTCATTGCCGTACACCTGCACGACGACCTGGGTCACGGCCTCGGGGACGACCGGGTTCACCTTGCCCGGCATGATCGAGCTGCCCGGCTGGAGCTCGGGCAGGCGCACCTCGGCGAGGCCGGTGTTCGGCCCGGACGCCATCCAGCGCAGGTCGTTGGCGATCTTCAGGAGCGCGGCGCCCAACGCCCGCAGCTCGCCCGACAGGCTGGCCAGCGCGTCGCGCGCGCCCTGGGCGGCGAAGTGGTCGTGCGCCTCGTGGAGCTCGACGTCGAGCCGCTCCGCGAGGAGCACGAGGACGGCCCGTGCGAAACCGGGCGGGGCGTTGAGCCCGGTGCCGGTGGCGGTGCCGCCGAGGGGCACCTCCCCCACGCGCACCAGGGTCGCCGCGATGCGCTCGGCCGCCTGGCTCACCTGGGTGGCGTAGCCCCCGAGCTCCTGGCCGAGCGTGACCGGCGTGGCGTCCATGAGGTGGGTCCGCCCGGACTTCACCACGGTGGCGTTGGCCTGCGCCTGCTCGTCCAGCACACCCGCGAGGTGGTCGAGCGCGGGGAGGAGGTCGCGACGCACCGCGACCGCGGCGGCGAGATGCATCGCGGTGGGGAACACGTCGTTGGACGACTGCGAGGCGTTGACCTCGTCGTTCGGGTGCACCGGGCGCCCCAGGCGCTCCGACGCGAGCGTGGCCACCACCTCGTTCGCGTTCATGTTCGTGGACGTCCCCGAACCGGTCTGGAACACGTCGACGGGGAACTGGTCGTCCCACCGGCCCTCGGCCACCTCGTCGGCGGCGGCAGCGATGGCCGCGGCCACGTCGGCATCGAGGACGCCGAGCTCGCCGTTGACCTCCGCCGCGGCCGCCTTCACGGCGCCGAGCGCGTGGATCAGGCCGACCTCGACGGGCTGCCCGGAGATCGGGAAGTTGTCGACCGCCCGCTGGGTCTGGGCTCCCCACTTGGCAGATGCAGGCACCGCCACCTCGCCCATGGTGTCCCGCTCCACGCGGGAGCCGTCGGTCGCCATGCCTCCACCGTACGACCGGGAGGGGCTGCTCCCACGGCCTTCGGGGATGTGCCATCGTCGTGGCGGACCGACACGCCACCCCCCGGAGGCTCGAGATGCACGCACCCCGCCGACGCCACCTGCGGCTGCTCGCCGCGCAGGTCGCCGGGTGACACCGCAGATCCGGTGACCGACCTCGCCTTCACCGAGCTGCTGCCCCTCGGCCCGGACGACACGCCCTACCGGCTCCTCACCACCGAGGGCGTGTCAACGGTCGAGGCGGCCGGCCGCACGTTCCTCCAGGTCGACCCCGGCGCGCTCACCCTGCTGGCCCGCGAGGCGTTCCGCGACATCGCCCACTGGCTCCGCCCCGCCCACCTCCAGCAGCTGCGCCGCATCCTCGACGACCCCGAGGCGTCGGCCAACGACCGCTTCGTGGCCCTGGACCTGCTGAAGAACGCCAACATCGCCGCCGGCGGCGTGCTGCCGATGTGCCAGGACACCGGCACCGCGATCGTGATGGGCAAGCGGGGCGAGCTGGTGCTCACCGGCGGCGACGACGAGCGGGCCATCAGCCTCGGCATCCAGCAGACCTACGACACGTCGAACCTGCGGTTCTCCCAGATGGCCCCGCTCACCACCTGGGACGAGGAGAACACCGGCACGAACCTGCCGGCTCAGATCGAGCTCTACGCCGCCCCCGGCGACACCTACAAGCTGCTCTTCATGGCCAAGGGCGGCGGCTCGGCGAACAAGAGCTACCTGTACCAGGAGACCAAGGCCGTCCTGAACCGGTCCTCGATGCTGCGCTTCCTCGACGAGAAGCTGCGCACCCTCGGCACCGCGGCCTGCCCGCCCTACCACCTGGCCGTCGTGATCGGGGGCACGTCGGCGGAGTTCGCCCTCAAGACCGCCAAGTACGCGTCGGCCCACTACCTCGACACGCTGCCCACCGCAGGCGCGGCGCTGGGCCACGGCTTCCGCGACCTCGAGCTCGAGCAGGACATCCTGGCCCTCACGCAGGGCTTCGGCATCGGGGCGCAGTTCGGCGGCAAGTACTTCTGCCACGACGTGCGCGTCGTGCGCCTCCCCCGCCACGGCGCGTCCTGCCCCGTGGCGGTGGCCGTGTCCTGCTCGGCGGACCGCCAGGCCCTCGGCAAGATCACCAGCGACGGCGTGTTCCTCGAGCAGCTCGAGGAGGACCCCGCCCGCTACCTGCCCGAGATCACCGACGAGGACCTCGCCGACGACGACGCCGTGGTGCGCATCGACCTCAACCGCCCGATGGCGGAGATCCGCGCCGAGCTCACGAAGTACCCGGTGAAGACGCGGCTGTCGCTGTCGGGCCCGATGGTGGTGGCCCGCGACATCGCCCACGCCAAGATCAAGGAGCGCCTCGACGCGGGCGAGCCGATGCCGGACTACCTCCGCGACCACTGCGTCTACTACGCGGGCCCGGCCAAGACACCGAAGGGCTACGCGTCGGGGTCCTTCGGGCCCACCACGGCCGGTCGGATGGACTCCTACGTCGCGGAGTTCCAGGCCGCCGGCGGCTCGCACGTGATGCTGGCCAAGGGCAACCGGAGCCGGCAGGTGACCGACGCGTGCGCCGCGCACGGCGGCTTCTACCTCGGCTCGATCGGCGGCCCCGCCGCGCGCCTGGCCCAGGACTGCATCCGCAAGGTCGACGTGCTCGAGTACCCCGAGCTCGGCATGGAGGCGGTCTGGAGGATCGAGGTCGAGGACTTCCCCGCGTTCATCGTCGTCGACGACAAGGGCAACGACTTCTTCGACCAGGTCAGCACCCCGGTCGAGCTCACCTGACGGACGGGCTCAGGCGAGGGCGACCAGGTCCAGGTACTCGTCGGACCAGTGGTCGAGCGCGCCCTCCGGCATCAGGAGCACCCTGTCGGGGCGGAGGTCGCGGACGAAGGGCGCGTCGTGGCTGACGAGCACGATGCTCCCCGGCCAGTCGCGCAGGCCCTCGGCCACCGCGGCGCGCGATCCGGGGTCGAGGTTGTTGGTCGGCTCGTCGAGGAGGAGCAGGTTGTGGCGGCCGGCCACGAGGATGCCGAGGGCGAGCTTGGTCTTCTCGCCGCCGGACAGGGTGCCGGCGTCCTGGTGCACCTTGTCGCCGGTGAGCCCCATGGCGCCCACGATCGACCGGAGCATCGGGTCGGGGGCGGTGGGCACCTGCTCCCGCAGGTGGTCGAGGATCGACCGGCCGGCCTGGATGCCCTCGTGCTCCTGCGCGTAGTAGCCGGCCACCACGTTGTGGCCGAGGTGGAACGCGCCCTCGTCCGGCGCGCGCTCGCCGGCGAGGACCCTCAGCAGGCTGGTCTTGCCGGCGCCGTTGAGCCCCATGATGAGGAGGCGCTCGCCGCGCTCGACCGCGAGGTCGACGTCGCGGAACACCTCGAGCGCGCCGTAGCGCACGGCCAGCCCCGCGCCCTCGAGCACGGTGCGCCCTGGCGCGGGCGGCGGCGGGAAGCGCACGGCGACGGTCCGGTCGGCCTGGCGCGCCTCCACCCCGTTGGCCTCGATGCGCACGATGCGCTTCTCGAGGCTGTGGGCCATGGAGGCCTTGGTGTTCTTGGCCCCGAACCGGTCCACGAGCGCCTGGAGCCGCTCGACCTCCTTGGCCTGGCGCTGCGCGGCCTTGGCCAGCCGCACCTCGTCGCGCTCGCGGGCCACGAGGTACTGGGTGTAGGTGCCCTTGTACTCGTCGAGGGTGCCGATGGTGGCCTCGTCGCGGCGGTCGAGGTGCAGCACACGGGTGATCGCCTCGTCGAGCAGGTCCAGGTCGTGGCTCACCACCAGCAGGGCCCCGCGGTACGACCGCATGAACGACAGGAGCCAGTCCTTGGCGTCGCTGTCGAGGTGGTTGGTGGGCTCGTCGAGGAGGAGCACGTCGCTGCCGGCGAACAGGATGCGGGCGATCTCGACGCGGCGGCGCTGGCCGCCGGAGAGGGAGCCGACGGGCATGTCGAGGCGGTCGGTGTCGAGCCCGAGCCCCGCCGCGATGCGCCGCACCTCGCTCTCCGCCGCGTAGCCGCCGTCGTGCCGGAACTGCTCCTCGGCCTTGCTGAACCGGGCGACGGCGCGGTCGGACGGGTCCTCCTCCATCTGCACGCGGCAGCTTCTCGATCCGCACCAGGGCCTCGTCGAGGCCGCGGCCGGAGAGGATGTGGCGCACGGCCGGGGTGGCGTCGTCGATGCCGTCGAGCTTCGGGTCCTGCGGCAGGTACCCGAGCCCGCCCGAGCGGTGCACGACGCCCGCGGCGGGGTCCGCCGCGCCGCCCAGCACCTTCAGCAGGCTCGTCTTCCCGGCGCCGTTGCGCCCGACGAGGCCGACCTTGTCGCGGGCGCGGATCGAGAAGCCGGCGCCCTCGAGCACGAGGGTGCCGCCCACCTCGACGGCGAGCTCCCGGACCTGCAGCATCGGGACATGCTGGTGGCCGGGGCGGTCCGGGAGCGAACCCGTTCGGTGGCGCCGGGCTAGCGGGCCACCCAGCCGCCGTCGACGCAGAGGACGTGGCCGGTCACATAGGAGCCGGCGTCGCTGGCGAGGAACAGCAGCGCGCCGTCGAGCTCGTGCTCCTGCCCGCCCCGCCCCATCGGGCAGGTGCGCTCCATGAAGTCGACCGCGCTGTCCTGGGCATCCTCGCCGAACATGAGGTGCGTCATCTCCGAGGGGAACCAGCCCGGCGCCAGCGCGTTGACCCGCACGCCCTTGCGGGCCCACTGGCAGCCGAGCTCCTTCGTGAGGCTGATGACGGCGCCCTTCGACGCGCAGTACGACGCCTGCTTGATCGGCGTCGACGCCACCAGCCCGAGGATCGACGCCACCTGCACGATGGACCCGCTGCGCCGCTCGATCATGTGGCGCCCGGCCAGCTGGCTGAGCAGGAACAGCGCGTTCACGTTGACCTCGACGACCTCGCGGAAGCCGTCGACCGGCTCGAGCTCGGCCGGCGAGGGCGTGCCGATGCCGGCGTTGTTGACGAGCACGTCGAGGTGGCCGTCGAGCGCCACGGCGTCGTGGACGAGGCGCTCGCAGTCGGTGTCGACGGACACGTCGCAGGTGATCGGCACGAGGCGGTCGCCGAGCTCATCGCGCAATGCCTCGAGGCGGTCGGTGCGCCGGGCCGCGGCCACGACCGTCGCCCCGGCGGCGTGGAGCACCTTCGCGAAGCGGTTGCCGAGCCCACTGGAGGCGCCGGTGACGACGGCGACCTTGCCGTCGAGGCGGAAGGGGGTGGTCACGTCGATCATGCCGGGGACGCTAACGAGTGGCAGGCTGCGGCGGTGAAGGTGCGCATCGGGTACGGGCTCGGGGTGCGGGCGTCGAGCGATCCGGAGCGGTTCGCCGCCCTGGTCGACGGCCTCGAGCGGCTGCGGTTCGACTCGCTGTGGCTCTCGGAGCGGATCACGGGCGACTGCCCCGACCCGATCGTGGGCCTCGCGATGGCGGCGGGCCGCACGACGCGGCTCAAGCTCGGCTTCTCCGTGCTCGTGCTGCCCGGTCGCAACCCGATGGTGCTGGCCAAGGAGCTGGCCACGCTCGACCGGCTCTCCGGCGGACGGCTCCTCCCGGCGTTCGGGCTCGGCGTCGTCGACGTCGGCGAGAACCAGGCGTTCGCGGTGAAGCGCGAGGAGCGGGCGGCCCGCTTCGACGAGGCGCTCCCGCTCCTGCGCCGCTTCTGGAGCGGCGAGGCCGTCGACCACGAGGGCACCTACCACCGCTACGAGGGTGCGGTCGTCCGCCCGCTCCCGCAGCAGCAGCCGCTGGACATCTGGCTCGGCGGCATCGCGCCGTCCGAGCTGCGTCGCTGCGGGCGCCTGGGCGACGGGTGGCTCCCGTCGTTCTGCACACCCGCCGATGTGCGGCGCGGCATCGAGGTGATCGAGCGCACCGCGGCCGAGGCCGACCGCAAGATCGACCCCGAGCACTTCGGCGCGCTCATCCCCTACTGCGACGGCGAGATCCCCGACCTCGTGCGGGCGGCGATCGCGGCCCGCCGCCCCGACGTGGAACGGGTCGAGGACGTCGTCGCCACGAGCCTCGGCGGGCTGCGCGACACGATCGAGCAGCACCTCGAGGCCGGCGGGTCGAAGTTCGTCGCGATCCCGATCGCCGAGCCGCCCGACTGGGACGCGCACCTCGAGGAGGCCGCCGCCACGCTCCTGCCGCTCCAGAACTAGGCCTGGCTAGGGTCGGCCGGGTGAAGTTCGGGGTGATGTTCGCCAACGTGGGGCCGATGACCCACCCGGAGGGTGCGATCGGCATCGCGCAGGCGGCCGAGGACGCGGGGATCGAGTCGCTGTGGACCGTCGAGCACGTGCTCGTGCCCGTCGGCTACGAGTCGGCCTACCCGTACTCGCCCAAGGGGCGGATGCCCGGCCCGGAGGACTCCGACATCCCCGACCCGCTCATCTGGCTGGCCTACGTGGCCGCAGCCACGAGCACGATCCGCCTCGCCACCGGCATCCTGATCCTCCCCGAGCGCAACCCCATCGTCCTCGCGAAGGAGCTCGCCACCCTCGACCGGCTCTCGGGCGGGCGGATGGAGCTCGGCGTGGGCGTCGGCTGGCTCAAGGAGGAGTTCGAGGCGCTCGGCATCCCGTGGGAGACCCGCGGCGCGCGCACCGACGACAACATCAAGGTGCTCCGCACGCTCTGGGGCGAGGGCGCGGCCTCGTACTCGAGCGAGTTCACGTCCTTCGGCGACGCCTACTCGCGACCGAGACCCACCCAGCCCACGATCCCCATCGTGATCGGCGGCCACAGCAAGCCGGCGGCCCGGCGGGCCGGTCGTCTCGGCGACGGCTTCTTCCCCGGCCGCGGTTCCAAGGAGGACCTGACCGAGCTGATCGCGGTCATGCGGGCCACAGCCGTGGAGCACGGGCGCGACCCCGACGCCATCGAGATCACCTCCGGCGGCGACGGCGCGCTCGGCCCCGGCGCGATCGACGAGGTGAAGAAGCTCGCGGACCTCGGCGTGTCCCGCGTCATCATCCCGCCGCTCGCCTTCGACGTCGCCGGCCAGCGCGAGGCGTTCGCGGCGCTACGCGGACGAGGTCATCGCCAAGGTCTGAAACGCGCGGGGGACGCGTGGCAATGCAACGGCATGCCGCGCCCCGCCTGGACCCGAACCACCGCCGCGCTCACCCTCCTCGCCGCCGCCGTCCTCCTCCACCCCACCACAGCCAGCGCCGGCGCTGCCCACGGCACAGGCCTGACTGGCACCCGCGAATGGCAGTTGCCGGGTCGACCATCGCCGCAGAGATCCTGTTACGAACACGAGCACCGCGCCCGAGAGCAGCGGCCCACACGATCCTGTCGAACATCCTGACTCGTGCCATCGTGTGGCGCAGCTGGCACCAGATCCCGCCGGCGACTGCCCAACGCCCGACATCGGTTCGATTGTCGCCCGTCTCGCCGGCGACTGGCGTAGGCGGCACGGCCTGCGCCGGCATCACCTTCACGTCTCTGCGTGATCCCGGCTCGACGAGCGGCCGGCACCGGCTCACGCCATCGTCGCCCGCCGTGCTTGCTCCGCCACGGCCCGACGGCGATCGCGTGCCGCATCGCATCTCGGCTCGACCATCGAACGAGTGCCGCAGTCGACGCACTTCCGACCCCGGGGTGCAGACCGTCTCTGGCATCGTCGGTGGGCACGTCGAACATCGCGCCACCGACAACCGAACAGCACCTCGTTCAGCGCCGGCGCTGCGACCAATCACGATCGAGCGGGCTGCACCGGGGATCACGACGCAGGTGGTGGACCCCGAGGTCGCGCTCGGCGAGCCGGTGGGGGACGCGGCCGTGCTCGCCAACGGCGCCGACCCCACCGGCGAGCTCGCCTTCGACCTCTACGGCCCCGACGACGACACCTGCTCGGGCGAGCCCGCGGCCACGATCACGAGCCCGGTCGACGAGACCGGCGCCGCCACCTCCCCGACCACCGTGCCGGATGCCCCCGGCACCTACCGCTTCGTCGCCCGCTACGAGGGCGACGAGGACAACCTCCCGATCTCGGGTGCGTGCAACGACCCGAACGAGACCGTCGTGGTCACCGCGGCGGAGCCACCGGGCATCCGGGTCACGGCACAGGCGACCCCCCTCAGCCGTCCCGAGCCCGGTGGCACGTTCTCCTTCGCGGTCGAGGTCACCAACACCTCGGCCGTCCCCCTCACCCTCACCGCGCTGCAGGACGACGTGTACGGCGACGTCGCCACCCAGGGCACCTGCACCGACGCGGTGTCCACCGACCTGGCCCCGGGCGACACCTACGCGTGCGCGTTCCCCGGCGATCTGACCGGCAACGCCGGGGCCACGCAGACGAACGTCGTGACCGGCACCGCCGTCGACGCGACCGGGACCAGCGTGCTCGACGAGGACGACGCCACCGTGTCGCTCACCGACGTGCCGCCGACCGTGACCGTCGAGAAGACCGCGCTGCCCGAGGAGCGCGCCGCCCCCGGCGGGCTGTTCACCTTCGGGCTCGCCATCACCAACACCAGCGCCGAGGCGGTGACCGTGACCGGGCTCGAGGACGACGTCTACGGCGACCTCACCCGGCTCACCAGCTCCAGCTGCGCGCCGGTGGTCGGGCGGGGCCTCGCCCCCGCCGAGCGGATCGACTGCACCTTCACCGGAGAGCTCACCGGGCCCGCCGGCACCGCGCAGACCGACGTCGTCACGGTCACCGTGACCGACGACGACGGCAGCATCGGGACCGGGCGTGACGACGCGTCCGTCCGCCTCGTCACGCCCGGGACCGCCCCCACCACGACCACCCCGGCCCCCACGACCACGATCCCGACGCGCTCCACGCCCACCACGACCCCGCGGCCCGCGTCACCGTCGCTGGCCAAGACCGGCACGCCGCTCCGCGCCGTCGCATCCCTGGGGCTGGGACTGCTCGGCGCGGGGCTGCTGCTCACCGGGCTCGGGCTCGGACGCACCACTCGTCGGCGGGCACCCGTGCGCATCACCTAGCACCCAGCCAGACCATGTCCCTTGCCAGGCCAGAGGGACCGGGCCCCTCCCACCCTGGGCCCGGGGGCGAGCGGCGCCGGACCGGGAGAGCCGCCCCGGCCGTGCGCCCTCGCCCACCCCTCGGGGGTCAGCCCTGCGTGGACGAGGTCGGCTTCGCGCCGTTGGGCCGCGGGCCCCGCCGCGGCACCGTGCCCGAGTTGTGCGACGTGCTCTCGCGGGTCTCCAGGCCGACGGCGTCGTGCAGCTCGTTGATGTCCTGGTCGAGCTCGTCGTCCCGGGCCTGGTGCTCCATCAGGTCGGCCAGCGCGTCGGCGATGGCGTTGAGCTTGTGCTGGATCGCCTGGTCGCTCCGCGTCTGGCTGTTCTGGAGCAGCGCCACCATCAGGAACGTGATGATCGTCGTGGCCGTGTTGATGATCAGCTGCCAGGTGTCGAAGTCGCCGATCAGCCAGTACGACGGCGCCCACACCACGATCAGCAGCACGCAGAACGCGAAGAACACTGCCCGGCTCGCCACCAGCGCCGCGTAGCCCGCGAAGCGATCGAAGAACCCGACCCGCTCCGAGACCTCGCTCGGCATCAGCACCGGTTTGTCGTGACGCACGGCGTGTCACTACCCAGCCGGCGGGGCCCGCAGCCGAACCACGTCTCAGCCCGCAATCAGCGCACGGGGAGGGGATGCGATAAGACCGCGCCGTGCCCGCCCGCTCCCGACTCGCCCTCGTTGCCGCGCTCCTCCTGACCCTCGCCGTGGCGTGCGGGGACGACGGTGACGACCACGAGGGCCTGCCGCCCGACGACGACGAGGGGCTGGCCGAGATCTTCCAACCCTTCTTCGACCCGCTCGGGCTCGAGTTCACCTACGGCGGCATCCAGGACGTCCGCGGCGGCGAGCACCTGGCGCTGTACGTCGAGCCGACCGGCCCGGCCACCGACGAGCAGTACCTCGAGCGGATGCTGAGCACATCGGCGACGATCATCCCGTTCCTGTTCGCCGAGTACCCCCGCATCGACAGCTTCGACATCTGCCAGGAACCGGTCCCCACCGGGCCCGACGACCCGGAGCACCCCGAGCCCCGCACGGTCGTGTTCCTGACCCGCGAGCAGGCGGCCAGCGTCGCCGACTGGTCCACGGCCACCCTGGCCGACGTGATCAGGGCGGCGCGCGTCGGGCGCGACGGTGAGGTCAAGGTCGACGCCGCGATCGCCCGGCTGCCCGCCTACGTCGAGGCGCGAGCCGAGGCCCGGACGCCGGCGTAGTCCACGAGCGTCAGGGCCGCGCGGGAACCCTCAGATCACCTGTCGCAGACGCTGAAGTCCGACGGAGTGTCGCCCACGGGCGCCGCCAGGGGGACCCTCGCCAAACCGCGAAGGTGCTGCCGAGCGTGCCGGGGGCGGGGATCGAACCCGCATGGCCCTTGCCAGGCCAGAGGGGTTTAAGCCCTCCGCGTCAACCAGTTGCGCCACCCCGGCGGGATCGGATCAGCGTAAGTCGCCGACGTCCGCGACCGCGGCAGCGTCGTCAAGCGGCCTCGGAACCGGCGACCGTGCCGTCGGCGATGGCCTCCCACAGCGCGGCGCGCGCGGCATCGGCGGCCGGGCCGTGCAGCTCGTTGGCGGCGACGATCCCCTCCACCAGGTCGGCCTGCACCGCGGGCCAGGGCCTCCCGCGCACCACCACCGCGACGGTGGCGCCGCCGGGCCATCGCTTGATCGAGCGCTGCACGCCCCCGAGCCGGGGCGGGCTGCGGTACCCGGGCACCACGAGCCCCCGCTCCCGCGCGGTGCGGGCCAGGGCCTGGACGGCCCGGGCGAACCGGAGGGAGGACGACTGCACCACCCGTCCAGTCAACTCCAGAGGTGTGACAGCGCGGCTGCGCCGCAGCGCGTGCCTACGGTGGCACCGTGGCACTGACCGACCCGCCGTCCCCGCCCGACGCGGACGGGCTGAGCCCAGCGCAGCGGGAGATCCTCGAGGCGCTCGGAGCCCGTCCCCACGAACGGCCGGAGTTCGACCCCCGCCTGCGGGACGGCCTGCGGGGCGAGCTCGAGGAGCGGCTCGCGCCCAGCGTGGCCGCGCTGCCGCAGGGCCAGGCGCTCAACGTCTCCAAGCACGCGCTGGCCACGGTCCACGGCTGCGAGGCGCTGTTCCTCGTCAACGAGGAGCAGCCCTTCGAGTGGAGCGCGGCCACGGCCACGGGGTCGGTCGCCCACAAGGCCATCGAGCTGACGGTCAACTGGCGGGGCGATCCCGCCCCGGGCGAGCTGGTCGACGAGGCGATCGGCCGCCTCATCGCCGGGACCGATGGCATCGGCGACTGGCTGGGCGGGCTCGGCGAGGGCGAGCGGGCCGATCTGCGCAGCGGCGCCGTCGAGCGCACGACCATGTTCCTGGAGTGCTTCCCGCCGCTCGAGGCCCGCTGGCGGCCGGTCACGGAGAGTCGCCTCCGCGCCGACCTGTGCGCGGACCGGGTGATCCTGCGGGGCAAGGTCGACCTCACGGTCGGCCGGGCCGAGGGGCTGCGGGCCGGCAAGGTGCTCCTGGACCTCAAGACCGGCGGCTTCTCCCCCAGCCACCGGGAGGACCTGCGCTTCTACGCCCTGCTCGAGACCCTGCGCCTGGGGGTGCCGCCCCGCCTGCTCGCCACCTACTACCTGGACCAGGGCCGCCTGCAGCAGGAGGTCGTGACCGAGGACCTGCTGGCCTCGGCGATGGAGCGGGTCGTGGACGGCGCCCGGGCGCTGGTCGACCTCCTGCACGGGGGCCGCGAGCCGGTGCTGCGACCGGGTGCGCCGTGCCGGTGGTGCCAGATCCGGGTCGATTGCGAGACCGGTCAGCGGTGGCTCAGCGACACCGCCGAGGAGGAGGGGTGGTAGCTGCCGACCAGCCCCCCGTAGCATCGACCCCCATGGCGCCCCCCAAGCCCACCAAGACGGGCACCCGGGCACGCCCGACCACCACACGCCCCAACGGCGCATCGTCCGTGGCCCTCGTGCCCGTGCCGAAGCCCGACGAGCCGGAGGAGCTGGCCGACCCGCGGCACTCCGACGTCGACGAGTGGGGCCGCTCCGAGCACATGCGGGCGCTGGCCCGCCGGATCTACGGCCCGCTGTACGACACGTGGCACCGCGTCGAGTGGGAGGGCCTCGAGCACATCCCCACCACCGGCGGCGCGCTGCTCGTGTCGAACCACGCCGGCGCGATCCCCGCGGACGCCCCGGCGATCATGCACGGCATCGAGACCGAGCTCGAACGGCCCGTGTACGGCCTCGCCGACGAGCTGTTCAAGCAGCTGCCCGTGGTGGGCACGCTTTGGTCGCGCGTCGGTGGGGTGCTGGCCCACCCGGACAACGCGTACCGGCTCCTGCGCGAGCAGCAGCAGCTCGCGCTCGTGTTCCCCGAGGGCACCAAGGGCACGGGCAAGACCTACGGCGAGCGGTACCAGCTGCGCCGCTTCGGGCGGGGCGGGTTCGTGCAGATCGCGATGCGGGCCGGTGTGCCGATCATCCCCATCGCGGTGATCGGGTCCGAGGAGGCGATGCCGATCCTGTGGAAGAGCCCGCAGCTCGCGAAGCTGGTCGGCCTCCCCTACCTGCCGCTCACCGCCAACATGATCGCGTTCGCGCCGTTCGGCCCCCTCGGCGGGCTGCTGGCGCTGCCGGCCAAGATCCGCATCCGTGTGCTCGAGCCGGTCGAGTTCGACGTCGAGCCCGACCAGCCGCGCTACTCGCGCAGCCGGATCATGGACGAGTCGGAGAAGATCCGGGGCCGGATCCAGGAGGCCCTGCTCGAGATGCTCCGCGTCCGGCGCTCCGTCTGGTTCGGGTGAGCCGCACCGATGGGTAAGCGCGTCCTCGTCACCGGCCTGGCCACGTTCTGGGGCGGCCGCGTCGCGCAGGCCCTCGAGGCCGACCCCACCGTCGAGGTGATCGTGGGCCTCGACCGCTTCGAGCCGACCGTGCAGCTCGAGCGCACCGAGTACGTCCGCAGCGACGAGAGCTACTCGATCCTGGCCCGCATCGTGAAGGCCGCCCGGATCGACACGATCGTGCACACGTTCCTCGCCGTGGACTCGACGCAGATGGGCTCGCGCACCATGCACGAGATCAACGTGATCGGCACGATGAACCTGTTCGCGGCAGCGTCGGCCGCGGGCTCGACGGTGCGCACCGTCATCGTGAAGTCCTCCACGCTCGTGTACGGCGCGTCGCCGCAGGACCCGGTGTGGTTCTCCGAGGAGTCGCGGCGGTCCAAGCCCCCGAAGAGCATGGTCGAGCGCAGCCTCCTCGAGGTCGAGGGCTACGTGCGCGACTTCGCGGTCGACAACCCGCACGTGACCGTGGCGTTGCTGCGCTTCTCGAACGTGCTCGGCCCGGACATCACCACGCCGCTGGCCAAGGCGCTCGAGCTGCCGGTCGTGCCGAGCCTCTTCGGGTTCGACCCCCGGTTCCAGTTCGTGCACGAGGACGACGTCGTGCGGGCCATCCTCTACGTCCTCGAGAACCAGGTGCAGGGCATCTACAACGTCGCCGGCGACGGGCTGCTGCCCTGGAGCGAGGTGGCACAGATCTGCGGCAAGCGCACGGTGCCGCTGCCGCCGTGGGGCATCGGCCTGTTCTCGGGCCCGCTGGCCCGCATCGGCATCGAGCTGCCGGCCGAGCTGCTCGACCTGCTGCGCTACGGCCGGGGCGTCGACAACCGCCGCCTGAAGCGGGCCGGGTTCGACTACCGCTACACCTCCGCGGGCACCGTCGCCGACTTCGTGGAGGCGATGCGCATCCGCCGCACCGTCGGCGAGGAGCCGGGGTACCAGTACGAGCGCGACGTCGAGCAGTTCTTCCGGCACTCACCCGCCGTCGTCCGCGAGGACTGAAGCTCGCTAGCCCCGCCGGCTAGTTGCCGTTCGTGCTCCAGTGCCAGGGCTCGCTGGGCAGGTTGTGCAGGCCGTAGCTGCCGGCGTTGGCGTTGAGCCACTGGAAGCACGGGCTGCTGCGGGTGCTGATCACCCCGCCGCCGTTGCAGGTGAAGTCGACGGCCAGGCC
Organism: uncultured Microthrixaceae bacterium; assembly: GCA_963806205.1. Lineage (GTDB taxonomy): Bacteria > Actinomycetota > Acidimicrobiia > Acidimicrobiales > VFJN01 > VFJN01. The sequence continues at coordinate 1,279,752 of CAWDXF010000002.1, read as the reverse complement.
GCGCTCGTGCATCGACTGGCCGGGCCGAGCCGTGGGCGTGCGGCACGAGCTGGGCGGTGAGTCGTAGATGTCGGGGCACCCGTTGCGCTGGCGCGCCTCGATCTGGCCCTGTGAGGAGCGGTACCCGCCACCGCACAGCTGCACGCCGTCCGACGCGGCCGCGTTCAGCAGGCGCTGCAGGTCGTCGGCGAGCGACGCGGCGACGCTGATGCGACCGCCCGACGGGCAGGTGGCCGTGGCGAGGTCGACGTTGCCGACCGGACCGCTGCGGCCGCTGACGGAACCACCGCCGGACCGGCGCGCCCGCGCCACCTCCTGCTCGTAGATCTGGCGCGACAGCTCGCGGTCAAGGGTCTCGAGGGACGCCGCCTCGGACAGCGCGTGCTCGAGGCGCGCCTCCACCTGGTCGGCGAAGGCCGCCTTCTGGTCGCGCGCGTCCTCGAGCTCGTCGAGCCGGTTGGCCACCTCGGTGCGCTTCTCCTTCGCGCGCTCGGACGCCTCGGTCGCCTGCTGGCGGCTCACCTCGAGGTCCTCCTGCGCGGCGCTCATCCGGTCGAGCAGGTCGGCGTCGTTCGTGTTCTGCAGCTCGAGCAGGGCGCGTCGCTCCGCGGCATCGCTCGGGTCGTCGGTGTCCATCGCGGCCAGCGCGTCGTCACCGGGCGGGTGGACGAACGCCTCCACCGCGAACCTGCGGATGTCCTCCCGGAGCACCGCGATCTCGGCCTCCTTGGCCTGCACCGCGGCGGTGGCGGCCGCCTGCGCCTCCTCGGCCTGCGAGGCGGCCCGCTGGGCCTCGGCGAGGCGGGCCTGCTGGCCGTTGACGTTGGCCTCGAGGTCCTTCAGCGCGCGGTCGACCTGGGCGTCGGTCGCCTCGAGGGCGTTGACCTGCCCGGCGACGGCGGCCTTCTGCTTGCGGACCTTGGCCCGCTCGGCCGACGGGTTCTCGCTCGGCGCGCTCGGCGGCGGCGATGGTCGGGCCCAGAACGAGCGCGATGACGAAGAAGGCCCCGAGGCCCCTCGTCCACGCTCGCGTGGTTGGCACGGTGAACCGCACGACCCTCCAGCAACCTCACGTGCTCGACCGACGGGGGAACAACAGGAACCTCATGGTCCACGATCGGCCCAACAACCACAAGACCCACGCGCACCACGACGCTGCGCCCGCTCGGTACGCCCGCGCGGGTGACATCGAACTGTAACAATGCCCGCGGCACGAGTCACGTCACCGGTCGCGGCACCCGGATGCCAGACTCCGGGCATGTCGCTCGTCCGCACCGAGGTCCGATCGCGCGTCGCCACGGTCGCCCTGGCCGACCCCGACCGCCGCAACGCCCTGACCCTCCCGATGGTCACCGAGATCGTCGACACGTTCGACCGGCTCGAGGCCGACCCCGCCGTGGGGGCGGTGGTCGTGACCGGCGACGGCGCCGCGTTCTGCGCCGGGGCGGATCTGTCCCACCTGTCCTCGTCGGCGGAGTCGGGGCCCCAGGGCGGGCTGCGCTCGATCTACGAGGGCTTCCTGCGGGTGGGCCGGTCGACGCTGCCGACCATCGCCGCCGTCAACGGGGCCGCCGTGGGGGCGGGGATGAACCTGGCCCTCGTGTGCGACGTGCGCCTGGCCGGGCACCGGGCCCGCTTCGACACCCGCTTCCTGCAGCTCGGCCTGCACCCCGGCGGCGGGCACACGTGGATGTTCCGCCGCGTCGCCGGCCCGCAGGCCACCGCCGCCGCTGTGCTGTTCGGCGAGGTGCTCGACGGCGCCGAGGCCGAGCGCGTCGGGCTCGTGTGGCGCTGCGTGGCCGACGACGAGCTGCTGCCCGCGGCGCAGGCGATGGCCGAGCACGCGGCGAGCGCTCCGCACGAGCTCGTGGCGCGCGCCAAGGCCACCATCGCGGACATGGCCAGCATCACCACCCACGAGGCGGCGGTCGACCGCGAGCTGGAGCCGCAGGTGTGGTCGCTCGATCAGCCCGCGTTCCGCGAACGGGTCGCGGCGCTCCAGGCCAAGATCACCAGCAGGTAGCGCGCGGGCTCGCGGCTAGAGCCACTCCTTGACCAGGGCCTCGCCGCGGTCGTCCCACTCCTCCGCGGTCATCGCGTAGCGGATGTGGTCCTCCCAGAGGCCGTTGATCTCGAGGTAGCGCTGCGCGATGCCCTCGTCGCGGATCTCGAGCTTCTCGACGACCCGGCGGCTCGCGTCGTTGCGGGGGATGATCGAGATCTGCACGCGGTGCAGGTGCAGCTCCTCGAACGCGGACCGGCACAGGCACACGAGCGCCTCGGGCATGAGGCCCCGGCCTCCATGGGCCTCGTCGATCCAGTAGCCGATGTAGGCGCTCTGGAACGGGCCGCGCTGGACGATCGACAGGTTGATCTCGCCGACGAACGCGTCGCCCACGAAGATCCCGTACGCGTAGCCGGTGCCGAGCTGACGCTCCCGTTCGCGGGCGCCGCAGCGGATCGCGAACGCGTCACGGCTCTCGACCGGATCGGGGGAGCCGGCCACCCGCATCGGCTCCCAGCGCAGCAGGCGCTCGGCGTTGCGGCGACGGACCTCCTGCCAGGCGGGGAAGTCGTCGAGGGCCAGCGGTCGGAGGACGAGTCGCCGGCCGATCAACATCCGACCCACGGTAGTGCGGACCGTCGACGCCGCGACGAGCGAACGACGAGGAAGTGGTGGCCGGCGGTGGGCGGACCGCCGACCACCAGACCCACGAGCAGACGGGTCTAGGACAGCGAACCCACCCGCCCAAAGCGGTCGATGACCGCCCTGATCGTACGCCTCCGTGCGATGGACGAGTAGGTGGTCTCCGGGGCCGTCAGGCCAGCAGCTCGTCGAGCGCGGCGAGGAAGCGGTCGACGTTCTCGGTCCGGGCGGTGTGGCCCATGCACCCGATCCGCCAGACCGACCCGGCGTAGGCGCCGACGCCGCCGCCGAGCTCGATGCCCCACCGGTCCAGCAGCGCGCTCCGCACGTCGGCGTCGTCCACGCCGGCCGGCACCCGCACGGTCGTGAGCTGCGGGAGCCGGTGGCCGGCCGCGGCGAACAGCTCGAGGCCGCGCCGCTCGAGCCCGTCCTGGAGGCGTGCGCCGCACGCGGCGTGTCGCGCCCAGGCCGCGTCGAGCCCCTCGTCCAGCAGCGCGCCGAGGCCGCCGTGCAGGGCCTGGACCATGGAGACGGGCGCGGTGTGGTGGTAGGTGCGCCGCCCGGAGGCAGGCCCCGTGTACGCGCCGATCAGCGTGAGGTCGAGGTACCAGCTGGGGCTGCGCTCCACGAACCGCTCGCGGGCGCGGTCGCTCACGGTGAGCGGCGCGAGGCCCGGCGGCACGCCGAGGCACTTCTGCGTACCGGCGTAGGCCATGTCGACACCCCAGCCGTCCACGTCGACCTCGATCCCGCCGAGGCTCGTGACGCAGTCCATGAGGAGCAGCGCATCGCCCTTGCCCGCCCCGAGCGCGGCGACGTCGGACCGCACGCCCGTTGACGTCTCGGCGTGCACGATCGCCACCACCTTCGGCGACGGGTGCGCGCCGAGCACGCGGTCCACGTCGACGGGCTGCCCCCACTCGTGCTCGACCGCGATCACCTCGGCGCCGCAGCGGCTCGCGACCTCGACCAGGCGCTGCCCGAAGAGCCCGTTCGCCGCGACGACCACGACGTCACCCGGGCCGACGACGTTCACGAGCGCAGCCTCCATCCCCGCGGAGCCGGTGCCGCTGATCGGAAGCGTCAGCGGGTTGGCGGTGCGGAACACCGTCCGCAGCCGCGCGCAGACCTCGTCGAGGACCTCGAGGAACTCGGGGTCGAGGTGCCCGAGCATCGGGCGAGCGAGCCCGGCGACCGCGGCCGGGTACGGGTTGCTGGGCCCGGGGCCCATGAGCAACCGGTCGGGACGCTGTCACGGGCGGTCGGCCTGGCTGAGCACGAGGCCGTCGAGGATGTCGGACTCCGACACCAGCAGACCGTCGCTGCCGAGGCGGCGCAGCAGGGCCACGAGCACACAGCAACCGCCGACGATCACGTCGGCGCGGGCCGGTTCGAGTCCGGGGTTGTGCAGGCGATCGGCGAGCGTCTCGGTCGCGAGGGTGCGGAACACGTCCTCGGCCGCGGCCCGGGACAGCCAGAAGTGGTGGATGCGGTTCCGGTCCCACTCGGCCAGGCCGATCTCCACGGCGGCCACGGTCGAGATGGTGCCGGCCACGCCGACGAGCGTGCGAGCACCGGCGAACGCCTCCACCTCGTGCAATGCCTCGTCGAAGTGGTCGGTGGCCTCGGCGATGGCGTTGGACAGCTCCTCGGGCGCGGGCGGGTCGGCGTGGAGGTGCTTCTCGGTGAGGCGCACGCAGCCGATGTCGATCGACCGGACCCCCTCGACCTGGGTCGTGCCGGCGATGAGCTCCGTGGAGCCGCCACCGATGTCGACCACCAGGAACGGGCCGTTCGCCGGGTCGAGCTCCGCGGTGGCGCCCGCGAAGGAGAGCGCCCCCTCCTCCTGGCCGCTGAGCAGCTCCGGCCGAACACCGACGACGGTCTCGGCCGCGTCGAAGAACGCGTCGGAGTTCTCCGCGTCGCGCGCCGCCGAGGTGGCCGTGATGCGCAGCGCCTCGACGCCGTGCCGGTCGACGAGGTCCTTGTGGTGCCGGAGCACGTCGATCGTCCGGCCGATCGCCTCGGGGTCGAGGCGACCAGTCGCGTCCACGCCCTGCCCCAGTCGGGTGATCGTGTTCTGGCGCTCCAGCGCCTCCCACGTCCGCCCCTCGCCGCGGCTGATCAGCAGGCGGGTGGAGTTCGTGCCGCAGTCGATCGCCGCGAGGGTGCGCATCCGGTGGAACCTACCGTCGCCCCGGCACCCCACGAGTTCTGGCCCGACCTCGTCGGTCCCTGGGTCGACGAACTCGGGCCAGAACGCGTGGGGCGGTGTCAGGCGGGTGGGGGGGTCAGCCGATCGGCCACCCATGCGCCGACGGGATCGTCGCCGCCGGCCAGGTACCAGGCGTAGTGGGCGTGGAGGCACTTGACCCCCACGCGCGTGCCTCCGACCCCGCCGGTCGGGCGCGGGCCGCGGTGGCCCGAGCCGAGGGCGGCGTCTCGCTCGGCCGCGTAGCGCTCGTGCGCCGCGGCCAGCTCGGCAGGGTCGACCTCGGCCGCGGCCCGGCGCACGCCGCCGTCCGCCTCGAGGCGCGCCACGAGCGTGCGCTCCGGCTCGCCCACCAGCCAGTACCGCGTGGGCATCGGTGTGCCGTCGTGCAGCAGCGGCGCGTTCCGCAGCACGACGGGTGACCCGTCGGCGTGGCGGACCACGACGTCGAAGTCGCCCTGGACGGGCCGTCCGAGCAGGGCCTCCACCGCGGCCAGCTCGGCCCGGTCCCCCACGCTCAGTCGTCCGAGGAGCCGAACAGCCGCCGCAGGATCCACAGCAGCGCGACGAACAGCACGAAGGGCGCGGCCTTCTGGGCCAGCCCGGCCTCGACCGGCTGCACCCCGGGGCCCAGCACGTCCACGGGGGGCGCCGGCGTCGCCGACGGCGCGGACGGCGCGCCGACCAGCTCCGGCTCGGCGACCGGCGCGGGCGGGGGCGGAGGCGGGGGAGGCGGCGGGAGGGGCGGCGCGGGCGCGGGTTCCGGCTCGGGCTGCGGGGGCGGCACGGGCTCCGGCACCGGGGGCGGCTCGGGCTGCGGGGGCGGCACGGGCTCCGGCACCGGGGGCGGCTCGGGCTGCGGGGGCGGGACCGGCTCGGGCACCGGGAGTGGCACCGGCTCCGGGGGCGGGACCGGGAGCGGCTCCGGCATGGGCTCGGGCCTCGGCAGCGGCTCGGGCATGGGGAGGGGCTCCGGCATGGGGAGCGGCTCGGGCATGGGGAGCGGCGCGGGCTCCGTCTCGACGATCGGCGGCGGCTCGACGGCCACCGGCTCCGGCACGGGCTCCGGCGCCGGGACGGGCAGCGGCTCGACCACCGCGACCGGCTCGGGCGCGGGGGCCGGCTCGGGCACGGGCAGCGGCTCGACCACCGCCACCACGACGGGCTCCGGGGCAGGCGCGGGCTCCGGCTCGGGCTCGACCACCGCGACGGGCTCGGGCTCGGGCACCGGCTCGGGCTCTCGCGGGGAGACGGGGTGCAGGCGCTCCGCCGCCCGCAGGCGCGCGATCACGCGCCGCGGCTCCGCGTCACGCCACTGCTCCGGGGGAAGCGGCTCCGGCTCGACGAACGCAACGGGCTCCGGCACCGGTTCGGGCTCGGGCGCCGGCTCCGGCTCGACGACCACGACAGGCTCCGCCTCGCGCCACGGCTCGGGCTCGGGCTCCGGCACCGGCTCGGGCTCGACCACCGCGACCGGCACCGGCTCCGGCTCGGGCTCCGGCTCCGGCGGGGGCACGGGCTCGTGCAGGCGCTCGACCTGGCGCCAGGGCTCCGCCTCGCGCCAGGGTTCGGCTGCCTCGCGCCACGGCTCCGGCTCGCGCACCGGTTCGGGCTCGCGCCGGGGCTCGGGCTCGGGCTCCGGCGGCGGGACGGGCTCGACGATCGGCTCGGGCTCGGGCACCGGCACGGGCTCCGGCACGACGTCGGGGAGGCTCGGGGGCTCGGGATCGGCGCGCAGCTGCCGGGTGCGGCGCGGGCGGCGCATCGGGGGCGGCGGCTGGGGCTCCTGCCGTCGCTCCGGCTCGGGCCGCGGCGGCGCTGCGGGTCGACGCGGGAGCGGCCTCAGGTCGTCGGCCGTCATCTCCCGGATCTCCTGGCGCCGCCGGCGCCGCTTGCCCCACCGCCGGTCGGGCACCCGCTCGTCGTCGGGGACGATGGCGCCGAAGGCGGTGGCGTCGCCCAACCACGCGGTCGTGGCGATGTCGTCCGCCAGCACGGTGCGCTCGAGCTCGTCGACGAGGTCGTCGAGCACCCGCTGGCCCACGTCGGCGAGGACGCCACGCCCGAACTGCGCGACGCGGCCCGACACGCTGATGTTCGTGAGCAGGTCGACGACGGTCTCCTCGTCGTCGGGCGTCAGCGTCACGTTGATGGTGGCGTCCAGGCCGCCGATGCCGTCGACCTCGTGGGCGGCGACCTCGTAGACGATCCGCCAGGCCCCGGGGTCGCGCCACGACACCGCGGCCGTGCCGGCGTAGCGCGGGTTGAGGGGACCGACCTTCAGCGCGAGCGAGCCGTGGTGCACGTCGCCGTCTCGCGAGTCGAGCTCCGCGCCCGGCAGGCAGGACGCGAGAGCGGCCAGGTCGCCGACTACCTCCCAGGCCCGTTCGACCAGCACCGGGAGGCGGGTGGTGTGGGTCAGCTCCATGTCACTCCCAGTGTTCCCCGCGCCCGAGGACGGACGATCCTACCCGTCGCCGTCCGTCGCGGCTTCGGGCCCGGCCAGGGGCCCGAACGGCCACAGCGACGGCAGCGCCAGGGGCGGGAGCGGCGCGGGGAGCACGGAGTAGGCCTCCTCGCCGGGGTGCACGAGGTTGTACTGCTCGCGGGCGAGCCGCTCGATCTCCTCCGGTGTCGACAGCGCCTCCAGCCGATCGGCCAGCGCTGCGTTCTGCTCCCGCAGCACCACGAGCTGCTCCTGCGTGGCGGCCGTGTCGCCGCGCTGCGCGAGGAACGCGCGCGTGGGGAGCACACCGAAGGCCAGCAGGCCGACGAGGCAGGCCCCGCCGCCGAGCAGACCGACGGTGCGTCCGACCCGGCGGCCGCGGGAGCGGGGGGCGACGGTCATCGTTGCGGGAACACCGCCGTGTCCCCGAGCTCCGCCTCGATGCGCAGGAGCTGGTTGTACTTGGCCACGCGGTCCGATCGGGCCGGCGCGCCGGTCTTGATCTGGCCGCAGTTCGTCGCCACCGCCAGGTCCGCGATGGTGACGTCCTCGGTCTCGCCCGAGCGGTGCGACATCACGCTCGCGTAGGCGGACCGGGTGGCGAGCCCCACGGTGTCGAGCGTCTCGGTGAGCGTGCCGATCTGGTTGACCTTCACGAGGATCGCATTGGCCACACCGGCGACCACCCCGCGCTCGAGGCGCTCGACGTTGGTGACGAACAGGTCGTCGCCCACCAGCTGCACGCGGTCGCCCAGGCGGGCGGTCAGGAGGGCCCACCCCTCCCAGTCCTCCTCGGCCATGCCGTCCTCGATCGACACGATCGGGTATGCGTCGCACAACCGCGCCCACTCGTCGACGAGCTCGCTCGACGACAGCGTGCGCCCCTCGCCCTTCAGCGCGTAGGTGCCGTCGTCGGTGTAGAGCTCCGTGGTGGCGGGATCGAGCGCGATCGCGATCTGCTCGCCGGGGGTGAAGCCAGCCCGATCGATCGCCTCGATGAGGAGGCGGATCGCGTCCTCGTTGGCCGCGAGGTCGGGGGCGAACCCGCCCTCGTCCCCGACCGCGGTCGACAGGCCGCGCTCGTGCAGCAGCGCCTTGAGCGTGTGGTACGTCTCGGCCCCCCAGCGCAGCGCCTCGGAGAAGCTCGCGGCGCCGACCGGCATGATCATGAACTCCTGGAAGTCGACGCTGTTGTCGGCGTGCACGCCGCCGTTGAGCACGTTCAGCATCGGCACGGGCAGGACGTGGGCGTTGCCGCCGCCGACGTAGCGCCAGAGCGGGAGGCCGGTCTCGTCCGCCGCCGCATGAGCGACCGCGAGGCTGGTGCCGAGCGTGGCGTTCGCGCCGAGGTTCGCCTTGTTCGGCGAACCGTCGAGATCGATGAGCTGGAGGTCGACGCCGCGCTGGTCGAGCGCCTCCATGCCGTCGAGCGCGTCGCGGATCGGGCCGTTGACGTTCTCCACCGCCCGCTGGACGCCCTTGCCGAGGTACCGGTCACCGCCGTCGCGCAGCTCGACCGCCTCGAACTGACCGGTCGACGCGCCGGACGGCACCATCGCCCGACCGGTGGCGCCCGACGCGAGGAACACCTCGACCTCGACGGTGGGGTTGCCCCGCGAGTCGAGGACCTCTCGTCCCTGGACGTGTTCGATGTCACTCACTGGCGCGCCCTCGCGGTCGATGGCGTTACGGGGCGCCAGCGAGGGACGCTGCTTCGCAGCGAGATGAACCGCGTCGCCGATTCGCTCGCAAGCTCGCTCATTTGGGGGGTGTGACTCCTGTTGCGGGTGTGGCGGATGGTACTGCTGGGATCTTTGGAAGCCCAGGCATGATCGGGCCCGCGCCGCGCCGCGGCAAGTTCGGGACGAGTCGGACACCGCCGTCTGGGCGGGAACGGCCGGACCTAGGCTCCGCGCCTTGAGCATCAGCGTTGCGCCCGATGCCGGCGACCTCGCCGGCGACCTCGCGGATCGCTTCGTGGTGGTCGTCACGGGTGCGAACGACACCGACGCGGCCCTCGCGGGGCTGGGCGCGGCGCGGCCTCGCCTGGCCCGGCTGGGCCCGTCCGTCCTGTCGCCGGTGGTGCTCTCCCCCGACGGGCCCTTGCTGCGGGTGGCCGAGCTCGAGGCCGGCGATCGGGAGGTCGAGCGCGTCCCCGACCTCGTGGCCAAGGCGCTCGCCGAGGCGGGGGTGGCGACCGCCACCGTGGAGATCCGCGAGCCCGTCGGTCCCCTCGATCGGCTCGACCGCACCGGCCACGCGGCGGTCCTGCGCTGCTTCCCGACCCCCGCCGGCGACGACGGGGTGCTCCCCGCGGCCTGGCTGGAGGTGGCCGCCGAGTGGGTGCTCGGCGGCGTGCCGCCCGGCGAGCGGGTGGACCTGCGCCTGCTCGGCGCGCCGTTCCGCGTGCGCGCCGCCGACGCTCCCGCGGCCTTCCATGCCGCCGCGGGGCGCGCACCTGGTGCGACGTGGTGCAGGGCGCCCTCAACGACCGCATCCGCACGGCATCGCTCACCTTCGGCCACACCCCGCACCTCGCGCTGGCGGCGGGCGGGCCGCGCTGCGACGTCGCCGCGCTGCTGGCCCGGTACGACCTCCTGTGCGACGTGGCGCGCGACCTGTCGCCGGGAGCGGCCTACGCGTGCGTGGACCTCGAACCGACCTTCGAGCACGTGGGGCTGGGCCTGCCGGGGACGGGCTGGCCCAGCGACGGCGGGGCGCCGCCCAACGCGGTCGCGGGGCTGGTCGTCGACGTGGCCGTCCCCGACGTCCACCCCTTCCAGCTCCTCGGGCCGGGGCACGCCGAGCGGCTGGCGGTCCGCCGCCGTCGCCGCCGGCTCGGGCGGCCCCGGGCGGACGGTGGCCTCGAGGTGGAGCTGGGCCAGCCCATCGACTGGCTCCCCGAGTACGACACGCGCGACGAGGTCGTGGCGTCCGCTCGGAAGGACCTCCGCGAGGTCCTCGTGACCGAGGCGGAGCTGGACCAGCTGATGGCCGCCCGCCGGCCGGCCGCGGGACGGGCGGCGTCGGCGGCATCGCACCACGGCCCGGATCTCGCGCACGTGGTCCTCGACGCCCTTCCCCATGCGCGCCGCGGCCTGCGCCTCACCGTGCTGGAGCTGGCGGCGTGGCTGGGCAACGAGCCCCACAGCGATGCGCCCGCGTCGGTCTCGCCCGTGCTGGCCGGCTACGCACGGTGGCTCGCGTCCGGCCTCGACGACGGCACCCGCCAGGCCCTCGTGCCCTACGCGCGCCAGCTGGCCGGCACCCGCGCCCCGGGCTGCGCCGCGGCCCGTGGCGTCCACTCGCGCCCGAGGACGAGCGCCGGGCGCTGCTGGCGGCCGACTGGCTGGCGCGGACGCAGGCGCCGGCGTGGCTCCGGGCCGCGGGCCTCGACCGCGCCGCGGCCGCCCTGGAGAAGGTGCGGCCGACGCGCCGCGGCACGCCCGCTCCCCGCCTCGTCGCCGCGCTGGGCGACGCCGTCGACGCGCTGGTGGCCCTCGACCAACGGCTCGACGACCGGGCCTGGGAGGCGTGGGAGCGCGCGTCGGAGGCGACGGGTTGGGTCGCCGCGTCGGAGGCGGCCTGGACGGGGGTCCCCGAGGTGCTCGCCGCGGCCACCGAGCTGCGGGTGATCGAGCTCGCCCGCGAGCCGCTCGTCCGCGACGGTGCCATCGGCGACGCCATCCGTGCGGCCGCGGTGGCAGCGGCGGCCGACGCGGCGTGGCGCGGCGCGGCGCAGGCGGCCGCAGCCGCGGTCGACGCAGCGGCAGCCGACCCGCCCGCGGCGGCGGACCCGCTCGTGACCGTGTCGCTGGCCGACGCGGTCGGCCGTTCGGTGCAGGGCGTCGCCACCCGCCTCGGCGTCGACCGGGACACCGTGGAGCAGGACCTCGAGGTCGCCGACCGCGCCGCTCTCGACGCCCTGGCCGAGCTGGTCCGCGCCGGCCGCACCACCGAGGCGCCGCTGGACGTCGCCCGGGCAGCGGCAGCGGCCAGCGCCGGAGGCACCGCGTGGTCGGCGGTGCAGGAGCTCGTGCGCGGCGCCGTCGGGGAACCCGCGTGGGACGCCGGCATGACCGCGGGCCGCACCGCGGCAGCGCGGGTCGTGCACCACGCGTCGGCGTTCGTCGACCGAGCGGTGCTCGTGGCGCTGGCCCGCGAGGCGAGCGGCCTCGCCGGCCGGGTGGCCGCGGCGCGGGGACGGGCCGCATTCGACCCCGTCGTCGGCGAGCTCCGGCCGAAGGCCATCGCGCTCCTCGACGAGCTCCTCGCCGTGGACTAACGGGGCGGGTCGCCTGCTTCGCGGGCGCGGAAGCCGTCGGCCAGCGCCTGCACGCTGCGGCGCAGACCCAGCTCGGGATCGACGCCCGCGGCCCTGGCCTCGTCCACCAGATCGAGCACCCGAGCGGCCCAGGGGTCGTCGTCCGGGAGCAGGCCGCGCCAGTCGACGCCCTGCGACGCGGCCTTCTTCTGCACCTTGGCCGCGAAGGCGAGCGACGGGAGCGTGGTGGGGATCCCGTCCATCACGCTGCCCCGCCCCTTCTCCTCCACCTTGCGGCGCTCCCAGTCGACGGTCAGCTCCGCGAGGTCCGTGGCACCCGCGCCCGGATCGAACACGTGCGGGTGCCGCGCGTGCAGCTTGTCGTGGATGCCGCGGGCCACGTCGGCCAGCGTGAAGCGCCCCTCCTCGGCGGCCAGCACCGAGTGGAACACCACCTGGAAGAGCAGGTCGCCGAGCTCCTCCTCGAGCTCGTCGAACCCGTGGCCGGCCTCGACGTCGACGCGGTCGATCGCGTCGAGCACCTCGTAGGTCTCCTCGAGGAGGTGGCGGGTGAGCGAGGCGTGGGTCTGCTCGCGGTCCCAGGGGCACTCGGCCCGGAGGGTGCGGACGAGGTCGAGGAAGGCGGCCATCTCGCCGGCGACGGGTTGGGCGAGGTCTGGGATCCAGAGCGAGGTGAGGTGGTCGGGCTCGACGACGCGGTCGAGGTCGTCCCACGCCACCGCCCGGATCGACTCGTCCGGGAGGCCGAGGCGCTGGAGCACCACCACCTCGGGGCCGTCCTCGACGCTCAGCTTCACGTCCGAGAGCACATGGGGCTGATCGCACTGGGCGACGAGCAGCGGACCGACCGCACCGGCGGCCTCCACCGCGAACCGCCGGCCGTCGACGAGGCGGGCGCCCACGGCCACCGGGTCGACGCCGAGCCGCGCCCAGGCCAGGTCCGCGAACGACAGCGCCGGCAGCACCGTGACCTCGAGCGCGGGATCGGCGAGCAGCAGCTCGACGGTGCGCTCGGCCACCACGGGCGAGCCCGGGACGAGGTAGAGCACCTCCCCCGCCTCGGCGGCCCCCGCGCGGACCGCGGCGACGATCGCGTCGTAGACCTCGTCGAAGGACGCGGCCGCCTCGTACACGTCGTCGAAGTCGACCGCGTCCGCGACGGCCGCGGCGGCCGGGTGGCGTCGGGTGCGGAGGAAGCGACGCGGGATGCGCTCGATGGCGGTGAGCGTGCCGGCGGTCAGCAGGTCGGGTCCCGCCGGCCCGAGGCCGCCGACCACCACCCGCGGGGCGCTCGGCCATGGCGCGGTCAGGTCTCGGGGAGGAGACCGGGTTGGACCGGGCCGTCGGGCCCGACCACCGACTGCGCCGCACGGTCCCAGCGCCCGTAGCGCGGGCTGACCTCGATGTCGGTCGAGCTGTAGGCCTCGGTCCGCCACGCGACATAGCCCGCCTGGCCGAGCGCGTCCTCCACGGCGAGCTGACGGGCGACCGCGTCCACGTAGTCGTTCGCGTACGTCTCGGAGAACCCGGCCAGCGCCTGCTGCGCGATGGAGAGGTCGCCCTGGAACAGGACGAGCAGCGCCTGCTGGCGCATGTCGTCCGTGAGGACGATCCCGCGGTCGGCGAACTCCACGGCGTGCAGCTCGAGGTCGATGCGCTGCTGGAGGATGGCGTCGACCAGCTGCATCGGGTAGGTGCCCGGGTTCATGCCGGCGAGCTGCGCCTGGTCGAAGGCGGCTTCGTTGTGCGCCCACTCGTCGACCTCGTCGAGCAGGTCGGTGTCGCTCACCTCGACGTCGCCGATCCTCGCCGCGGGCGACACGTCCGAGCTGCACCCCGCGCTCGCCACCACGGCCAGCAGCAGCACGGCGAGGAGGGCCAGGGGTCGGCGGGACACGGGGGGAGAGCCTACGTGTCGGCCGGGTCCAGCTCGCGCAGCAGGTCGACGAGGGCGTCCGCCGGGTGCAGGGTGGCCGGGACCGGCACCACCACGAGCTGGTCGGCCTCCTTGTAGACGGCCTTGGGGTGCAGCCGGGTGAGGCGGATCTGCTGGCTGGCCTTCAGCGGGAGGGGGGACAGCCGGGCGGTGGACGGGTTCTGGCCGAAGCCGGCGGGCTTCACGACCGTGATCTCGCGGATGCCGGTCCGCGCGGCCTCGGCCCGCAGGCGGGCGACGGCGATGAGGTCCTCCGCGGGCGGCGGCAGCGGCCCGTACCGGTCCTCCCACTCGGCCCGGATGTCCACGACCTCCGCAGCGGTGGTGACCGCGGCGAGGCGCCGGTAGGCCTCCAGCCGCAGCTCCTCCTTCGCCACGTACTCGCGCGGCAGGTGCGCGTTGACGGGCAGGTCGAGCTTGATCTCGGCGGGTTCCCGCACGGGCTCGCCCTTCAGCTCCGCCACGGCCTCGCTCACCATCTGGCAGTAGAGGTCGTACCCCACGGCGGCGATGTGGCCGGACTGGCCGGTGCCGAGGAGGTTGCCCGCGCCGCGGATCTCGAGGTCCCGCATCGCGATCTTGAAGCCCGAGCCGAGCTCGGTGGCCTCGCCGATGGTCCGGAGGCGCTCGTAGGCCTCCTCGCTGAGCACCCGGTCGGGCGGCACGAAGAGGTAGGCGTACGCCGCGCTGCCCCGACCGGCCCACCCGCCCGCGCAGCTGGTGCAGCTGTCCGAGCCCGAGGAGGTCGGCCCGGTCGACGACCAGCGTGTTGACCGTCGGCATGTCGATGCCCGACTCGATGATCGTCGTGCAGACGAGCACGTCGTACTCGCCCTCCCAGAACGCGATGACGACCTGCTCGAGGGTGCCCTCGTCCATCTGCCCGTGCGCGATCGCGACGCGCGCCTCGGGCACGAGGTCGCGCACGTGCTCCGCGGTGGCGTCGATGTCCATCACGCGGTTGTGCACGTAGAACACCTGGCCCTCGCGCAGGAGCTCGCGCCGGATCGCCTCGGCCACGGCACGGTCGTCGTACTCGCCGACATAGGTCAGGATCGGCATCCGGTCGGCCGGCGGGGTGTTCAGCAGCGTGAGGTCACGGATGCCGGTGAGGCTCATCTCCAGCGTCCGCGGGATGGGGGTGGCCGACAGCGTGAGCACGTCGACGCCGATCTTGAGCTGCTTGATCTGCTCCTTGTGGGTGACGCCGAAGCGCTGCTCCTCGTCGACGACGAGCAGCCCGAGGTCCTTGAACACGACGTCGTCGGACAGCAGCCGGTGGGTGCCGATGACGATGTCGACCGCGCCGGAGCGCACCCCCTCGGTCACGGCGCGGGCCTGGGCCGGCGTGAGGAACCGGGACAGCACCTCGACGCGGACGGGGTACCCGGCGACGCGATCGCCGAACGTCTGGTGGTGCTGCTGCGCGAGCAGCGTGGTGGGCACGAGGACCGCCACCTGCTTGCCGTCCTGCACCGCCTTGAACGCGGCCCGGATCGCGACCTCGGTCTTGCCGAAGCCCACGTCGCCGCAGACCAGCCGGTCCATGGGGTGCTCGGCCTCCATGTCGGCCTTCACGTCGACGATGGCGGTGAGCTGGTCGGGCGTCTCCTGGTAGGGGAACCCCTCCTCCAGCTCGTGCTGCCAGGGGGTGTCCTGCCCGAACGGGTGGCCCGGCGTGCGCAGCCGGGTCTGGTACAGCACCACCAGCTCCTGGGCGATCTCCGACACCGCGGACCGCACCCGCGCCTTCGCCTTCTGCCAGCCGTCGCCGCCGAGCCGGTGCAGGGTGGGCGACTCGCCGCCGGTGTAGTGGCGCACGGCGTCGATCTGGTCGGACGGGACGTAGAGCTTGTCATCGCCCTTGTACTCGAGCAGCAGGTAGTCGCGCTCGACCCCGCCGATGGCGCGCTTGACCATGCCGCCGTAGCGGGCCACGCCGTGGTGGTGGTGGACGACGTGGTCGCCCGGCTTGAGGTCCTCGAAGAAGCCGAGCGCGTCGCGCCGGCGGACCCGCGCGCGCCGGTGGGCCCGGCGACGCCCGGTGAGGTCCTGCTCGGCCAGCACGGCCAGCTTCACCGCCGGCAGGATGCAGCCCCGTTCGAGCGGCGCCACCTCGAGCTCGGCGCGGATCCCGTGTGACGCGAGCAGCTCGCGCAGGCGGGCGGCCGAGCCCTCCCCGTCCGCGGCGACCACGATGCGGTAGCCGTCGCGCTGGAGGTCGGCGAGCTGCCGCAGGACGCGCTCGGGATCGCCCGCGGTGGCGGCCACGCCCATGGAGGCCACGGTGGCCACGTCCGGTCCCTCGGGCGCGGTCGTGACCGTCCACGCGGGCACGTTCGTGTGGGCGAGGAGCCGGTCGAAGGGGAGGTGCAGGCGGGGGAACCCCTCCGCCTCGCCGGCCGCGGCGTGGGCGGCCGCCGCGCCCCAGGTCTTGGCCAGCGTGGCCGCCAGGTCGGCTTCCTCGGCCAGCAGGTCCGCACCCCGGTCGCGCATGCGACGGGGCTCGATCAGGAGGACCTGCGCGTCCTGGTCGAGGAGGTCGAACAGCACCTGCTCGCCCTCGGTCAGCCACGGCAGCCACGACTCCATGCCGTCGAACACCTGGCCCTCGGCCAGCCGCTCCCACTGCTCGCGCCCCCACGGCTCGAGGGCCACGAGGCGCGCCGCGCGGGCACGCACGTCCTCGGTGGGGAGCAGCTCCCGGCAGCCGAACAGCTCCACCCGCTCGACGGGGTCGGTGGCCCGCTGGTCGCTGACCGAGAACTCCGTGAGCCGGTCGACCTCGTCGCCCCAGAGGTCGATCCGGACGGGGCGGTCCGCGGTGGACGGGAACACGTCGACGATCGAGCCGCGCACGGCCACCTCGCCCCGGTGCTCGACGACCTCCTCGCGGCGGTAGCCGACCCCGACGAGGTGCCGCACCAGCTCGTCGCGGTCGCGCTGCTCGCCGGGGGCGACGACGAGCGGCTCCACGTCGGCGGCATGGGGTCCGAGCCGCTGGACGAGCGCGCGGGCGGGGGCCACGAGCACCCGGGGCGCCCGCCCCGGCGTGTGCAGCCGCCACATGGCCCGCAGGCGGCGGCCCATCGTCTCGACCGACGGCGACACCCGCTCGAAGGGCAGGGTCTCCCACGCGGGGAACGTGTCGACGGCCTCGGGGCCGAGGAACGCCCGCAGGTCGTTGGCGAGCCGGTCGGCGTCGCCGGTGGTGGGGACCGCCACCACGATCGGGTGGCGGGCGCTGAGGGTGGCGAGGCCCGCGATCACGAGGGCCCGGGCGGGCTCCGGCACGGCCAGGACCGCGCTCGACCGTCCGAGCACGGACGCGAAGCCGTGCTCCTCACGCAGCAGCGGGGGGAGGTCGCGGAGCACCATCAGGAGCCGCCCACGCTACCGGGGCAGCGGCTCAGCGAAGGTCGGGAGGGGTGTTGAAGCGGTGCATGGCGACGTCGGGGCCGTCGCGCAGGATGAGCTCGACGGCGTCGGCCGCCTCGACGACGGACACGTCGAGCTGCTCCCGGTCCGCCCTGCCCGGGCGCTTGAGCACGTGGTCGGTCCCCTGCTGGCGGCCCGGCGGCTTGCCGATGCCTATGCGGATGCGCACGAAGTCGTCGGTGTGGAGGTGGGCCTTCACCGACTTGAGGCCGTTGTTGCCGGCCAGCCCGCCGCCGACCTTCACCTGGATCCGCCCGACCGGCAGGTCGAGCTCGTCGTGCACGATCACGAGGCGGTGCGGGTCCTCGATCCCGTAGCGGCGCACGAGCGGCGCGACCGCCTCGCCGGACAGGTTCATGAAGGTCTGCGGCACCGCGAGCGCGAGGCGCCGATCGCCGACGTGGACCTCGTCGGCGACGGCGCGCTCCTTGGCCTTGCGGAGCTTGCCGCCGTGCCGGTCGGCGAGCAGCTCGATGACCTCGGCGCCGACGTTGTGCCGCGTCCCGGCGTACTCGCTGCCCGGGTTGCCGAGCCCGACGGCCAGGAGGTCGGCCGGGGTGCCGCGCCGGCGCGCGGCGTCACCCCGCCGGCCGAACATCAGCCCTCGTCGCCGCCCGAGGCGCCGTCGCCGCCGCCACCGCCCTCGTCGGACCCGCCGCCCTCGCCCGAGGCCTCGCCCTCGGCGCCTTCCTCGCCTTCCTCGCCCTCGCCCTCTTCGCCCTCTTCGCCCTCGGCACCCTCGGGGATGAGGTCGGCCTCGGACACGCCGTGCTGACCGGCGACCACGGCCTCCTCGGCCTCGACCGAGGTGGTGACGCCGGGCGGCAGTGCGATGTCGCCCACGCGCAGGGCGTGGCCGATCTCGAGATCGGAGATGTCGAGCGTGAGGGACGCCGGGATGTCGTTCGGCTTCGCCGTGATGAGGAGCGCGGTGAGCATCTGGTCGACCACGCCGCCCTCGCGGGTGATGGCCTCGGCCTCGCCCTCGAGCACGATGGGCACCTCGACGTCGACCGTCTTGTCGAGGTCGACCCGGAGGAAGTCGACGTGGAGCACGTTGCGGCGCACCGGGTGGCGCTGCATGTCCTTCACCAGGGTCGGGGTGCTCGCACCGTCGATCTCGAGGTGGATGACGGCGTTCAGGCCCTGCTCGGTGACGAGCGCGGCCCGGAGCTCGCGCCAGTCGACGGTGAGCGTGACGGGGTCGCCGCCCATGCCGTAGACGACACCGGGGATCTTGCCCTCGCCGCGGAGGCGGCGGACGGTGCGGGTGCCCTGGGGGGCGCGGTGGGAGGCGTGCAACTTGATCTCGGCCATCGGAGGGCTCCTACGTCTGAGATCGCGCCGGAGCGCGTCGAGTTGTGGACCCGGGAACGGTAGTGGACCGCCGACCCCCTCGGCCAGACCGCCCGCCAATTCCGCGAACCTCGCGAACCCGTCGACATTGCTCAACAGGAACCGAAAGGAATGTCGACGGGTTCGCATGTCACATCCGCTTGGCAGCCTTTGCGAGTGATCGACGACCTGCGTCTTCGCCAGCTCGCCGGGGCACAGCACGGCCTCATCTCCGTTGAACAGTCCGAGAGCATCGGGTTCGGGCCCATGGACCGACATCGGCTCTCCGACGGCCGTCGTTGGGAGCGGCTGACGCCGCGGGTGCTCGGCCTCGTCGGCGCCCCTGCGACGAGGGCCCACGGCGTCATGCTGGCCGTCCTCGACGGTGGGCCTGGGGCGGCGCTCGCGGGGCACAGTGCGGCCGCGTGGTGGGGTATCCCCGGCAACCTGCTCGAGCCGCTCGAGGTCCATCGCGTGCGAGGACACGTGCGGCGGCCGGAGCGCGCCGGCAAGCGTCACGAGCCGCTCATCCTCCCGGATCATCATGTTGTGCGGCTGGACGGCGTCGCTACGGTCGTCCCGGCCAGGAGCCTGTTCGACGTAGCCGGATCGCAGCGCCGTGGTGCGGAGCTCGAGTGGTGGGTAGACCGCATGGCCCGCATGGTGGACAGCGCCTGGTCGCTACGGCTCGTCTCGGGCGGCTCGCTCCAGACGATGTTGGCGGAACTCGCCCAACGGGGGAGGCCCGGGATCCGGGTAATGCGCCAGGTGCTCCGAGATCGCGGTCGGGACTACGTGCCGCCCGCGAGTGGACTCGAGTCCCGCTTCGCGCAGATCCTCGAGCGATCATTCCTGCCGCCGTTCCGGCGACAGATCGATCTCGGCGATGACGGCCGGTGGATCGGCCGCGTCGACTTCCTCGCCGAGGACGCGCCGCTGGTGGTGGAGGTCCAGAGCGAACGGTTCCACACCAGCATGCTCGATCAGCAGCTGGACTCGGCGCGGCGCGATCGGCTTGACGCCGCGGGCTTCACGGTTCTTGAGCTCACCGACGACGAGGTGTGGCATCGCGCCCAGGACGTGGTCGCGAAGGTCGCCGAGGCGTTGCGGATCGCTGCACGGGCGTCGTTATGCGCTCACACCCCGCGAACTCGTCGACATTCCTCCACAGGAACCGAAAGGAATGTCGACAGGTTCGCGACCTTGGGTGGGGCGGTCAGTTCTGGTTGGCGCCGCCGAAGATCTCGCCGACCGACTTGTCCTCGAAGACGGCGTCGATGGTCTCGGCCAGGACCTTGGCGATCGACAGGACCTCGATCTTGTCGATCTGCTTCTCCGGGGGCAGCGGCAGCGTGTTGGTGACCACCACCTTGGTGATGGCCGAGTTCTTGATCCGGTCGATGGCCGGGCCCGACAGCACGCCGTGGGTGGCGGCGGCGTAGATCTCCGCCGCGCCGCGGGCGGCGAGCTGGTCGGCGGCGGCCACGAGCGTGCCGCCGGTGTCGATCATGTCGTCGATCAGCACGCAGGTGCGGCCCTCCACCTCACCCGCGATCTCCATCGCCTCGACCGTGTTCTTCACGCCCTTGACCCGCCGCTTGTGGACGATGGCGAGGTCGGCCTGCAGCGCGTTGCGGTACCGCTCGGCCACCTTCACGCCGCCCGCGTCGGGCGACACGACCACGAGGTCCTCCGGCAGGTTCGCCCGTACCCACTCGATGAGCACCGGCATCGCGGTGAGGTGGTCGACCGGGCCGTCGAAGAAGCCTTGGATCTGCCCCGAGTGCAGGTCGACCGACATGAGCCGGTCCGTGCCGACCGCCGCGAACATGTTGGCGACCACCTTGGCGGTGATCGGCTCGCGGTTCTCGGCCTTGCGGTCCTGGCGGGCGTAGCCGTACGACGGGATGACCGCCGTGATGCGCTTGGCCGAGGCCCGCCGGGCCGCGTCGATCATGATCAGGTGCTCCATGATCACGTCGTTCACGCTGAGCTCGCCGGTGGAGCCGTGGGTCTGGATGACGAACACGTCGGCGCCGCGCACGTTCTCGCCGATGCGGGAGTGGATCTCCCCGTTGGCGAACTCCTCGAGGTTCGGCTCGACCAGGTTCACCCCGAGGTGCTCGGCGATCTCCTGGGCGAGCGGCAGGTGCGAGCGACCCGCCAGGAGCGTGAGCTTCTTCTGGGTGGGGATCACGACCTGCATGGGGCCTCTCGTGGCTGGCGGTTCGCGCCGGCGGTCAGTCCTCCTCGAGGCCCGCCGCCGTGCTTGCAGTGTAGAACGGGCCCGTCCGCGTCCCTGACGGAATGCGGGAGCCGGCCTCGAGGACCGCGTAGGGCCCGACGACGCAGTCGTCGCCCACCTCGGCGTGGTGCCCGATCGTGTGCTCCAGCGTGGTGTGCTCGCCGACGCTGCAGTCGACGAGGCGGCAGCCGGGGCCGATCTCGACGCCCTGCCCGATGTCGGTGCGGCCCTGGAGGATCGCCCCGGGGAAGATCGTGACGTCGGCGGCGAGGGTGACCGTGGTGTCGATGTACGTGGCGGCCGGGTCGACCATCGTGACGCCCTGCGCCAGCCACTCGCGGTTGGTGCGCTCGCGCAGGCCCGCCTCCGCGACGGCCAGCTGCGCCCGGTCGTTCACCCCGCGGGTCTCGTCGGGATCGGGCGCCACCACGCCGACGACCTTGTGGCCGGCCTCGGCCAGCACCTCGACCACGTCGGTCAGGTAGTACTCGCCCTGCGCGTTGTCGGGGTGCACGAGCCGCAGCGCGGGCGCCAGCAGGTTGCGCCGGAAGCAGAAGATCCCCGTGTTGACCTCGTCGATGGCGAGGTCGTCGGGCGTGGCGTCGGCCTGCTCGACGATCCGCGCGATGCGATCCTCGGTGCCGACCCGCACGATGCGCCCGTAGCCCGAGGGGTCGTCGAGGTGCGCTGTGAGGATCGTGCACGCGGCGCCGGAGTGGCGGTGCTCCGCCACCAGCGCGGCGATCGTCTCGGATCGCAGCAGGGGCGTGTCGCCGGGGACGATGAGGACGTCGCGGTCGTCCTCGTCGTCGTCCTCGGGGAGTCCGGTGAGGCCGACGGCCACCGCGTCGCCGGTGCCCCGCTGGTGGTGCTGCTCGACGAACTCGAGCCGCAGCCCGGCGCTGTCCTCGGTGAGCTTCTTGGTGACGCGCTCGGCCCCGTGGCCGACGACGACGACGGCCCGCTCCAGCTCGGGGGCCGGCAGCGCGTCGAGGACGTACAGGACCATGGCCCGGCCGCACAGGAGGTGCAGCGGCTTGGGCCGCGTCGACCGCATGCGCGCCCCCTCGCCGGCGGCGAGCACCACGGCCGACAGGCGTCGATCGGTCATGAGAGATGTCTACCGCGCTGGGACCCCGTCGCAAGGTGCACCCCCGGGTCCCGCCGGGTGGGTTCGGGGGGGAGGGCTCGAACCTCCAACAGCCGGCTCCAAAGGCCGGTGTTCTGCCAGTTGAACTACCCCCGATCGGGATCGGCCCAGCGTAGGCGCCGCCTTGGCCTGCCCGGTGGGCTCCCGATAGCGTGGGCGACCTCATGGGCTCACTCATCAAGAAGCGCCGCAAGCGCATGCGCAAGAAGAAGCACAAGAAGATGCTGAAGCGCACGCGCTGGCAGCGCCGGGCAGCCGGCAAGTAGCCGGACTCCCAGCAGCACAACGGATCTCGACGACCGACCGCCCCTTCGAGGGCGGTCGGCGCGGCGTCACGGCTCCGGTCGGGTGCGCACGACCACGTGCCCGGGTCCCGGGTGGGCGCCCTCGACGAACCACGTCGACCCACTGCCGGCGAGCACCGGGAGCTGCCCGGTGGCCTCGTGCAGCCGGTCCCGCCAGGTGACCAGCTCGGGGGCGACGACCAGCGCGGCGGTCTCGAGGTCGTTGGGGCCGGGACCGGTCGGTCCACCGAGATCGTCCCAGGCCCGGTACACCGCGCCGGTGGCGCAGTGCACCGGCGGGGTGAGCAGCGTGAAGGTGAGGTCGAGGTGCGGAAGGGGCGTGACCTCGTCCCCCACGCCGGTGACCCGCGCCCGCCCGCCCACGACGCAGAAGGGCACGTCGCTGCCCAGGGCAACGGCCACCGTGAGGTCGGTGCAACGGGCCCACCGCAGCACCGCCGCGGCGTCCGCGGAGCCGCCGCCCAGCCCGGCACCGGCGGGGATGCGCTTGTCCACGCGCACGTGGGCCCGCCGGTCGACCGCGGCGAGCGCACGGCGCACGAGGTTCGTGTGGTCGACCGGCACCTCGGCGGCCGCGCCGACCACCTCCAGCCCGTCACCGTCGCCGAAGGTGAGCTCGTCGACCAGGTCGATGGTCACCATCTCCGCGTCGAGCAGGTGCAGGCCGTCGGACCGGGTGCCCGTGACCCGCAGGGAGCGGGTGAGCTTGGCCGGGGCGAGCACGACGTCGGCCACCCGGGGAGCGTAGGACGGGCTAGGCGACGGACGCGGCGACGGCGGCGGCGAGGCGCCGCCAGTCGTCGAGGTGCAGCTCCTCGGCCCGCGCCTCGGGCCGCACGCCCGCGACCATGAACGCGGTCGGGGACACGCGGTCCGCCAGCGCGCGGCGGAGCATCTTGCGGCGCTGGCCGAACCCGGCGTCGACCAGCGAGAAGACCGCCACGCGGTTCCGCTCGTTGTCGGGCGGGCGGCGGCGGCGCAGCTCCACCAGCGCCGAGTCGACCCGGGGCATGGGCACGAACACGCTCGGCGGCACGTGGCCGACCACCGTGGCGTCGGCCCACCACGCCACCTTCACCGAGGGGATCCCGTACGCCTTGGAGCCGGGGACGGCGGCCAGGCGCTCCCCCACCTCCGTCTGCACCAGCACGAGCATCCGGTCGATCTGCGGCACGCTCGCGAGCAGGTCGAGGACCAGCGGGGTCGCGATGTTGTAGGGGAGGTTGGCCACGAGCACCCACGGGGCCGACCGGTCGTACAGGCCGAGCACCTTCGACCAGTCGACCCGGAGGGCGTCGGCGGCCACCACGGTGGCCCCCGCCGGCTCGACCACGCGCCGCAGCACGGGGAGCAGGTGCCGGTCCACCTCGACCGCGGTCACCGCCGCGCCGGTCTCGAGCAGGGCGAGGGTGAGCGAGCCCAGGCCGGCGCCGATCTCCACCACCCGGTCGCCCTCGCCGACCCCCGCCAGCCGGGCGATCCGGCGCACCGTGTTGGCGTCGGCCACGAAGTTCTGCCCCAGGGCCCGGCTCGGCTCGATCCCGCTCGACGCGAGCAGCTCGCGGAGCACCGTGGGCGAGTGGGTCACCCGCTCAGTCTGACGAGCCTGCGCCTAGGTCCAGTTGAGCTTGCGTGCGCAACCGGGCCAGGCGGCCCAGCCGGAGCGGGCCTGGAGGCGCTTGCCCATCTCGATCTGTGTCTCCTTGGAGGCCTCGTGGGGGTAGCCGGAGCCACCGACGCCGTGCCAGGTCCCGATGGAGAACTGGAGACCGCCGTAGTACCCGTTGCCCGTGTTGGCCGACCAGTTGCCGCCCGACTCGCAGCGGGCCAGCTCCTCCCAGGTGGCGGGATCGTCGGGGTCCGGCGACCGGGTGGCGGACGTGGCGGGCGCCACCGTCGTGGAGCTGGTGGTCGTGGTCGGCGCGATCGAGCGCGGGGCGACCGTGGTCGTGGGCGCCACGCTGATGGGGGGCGTCGTGACCGGCGGCAGGGTGACGGTGGTGACCGGGGTGGCCACGAAGACCGTCGGCGGGGCGACGGTGACGAGCGTGGTGGGCGCATCGAGGTCGATGGTGCCGTGCAGCGGTGGGTCGAGGTCGACCTCCACCCCTAGGGGTACGTCGGCCTCGGGCTCGGGCTCGTCCGCCTCCGCAGTCGCACCGGCGCCGTCCGTGCGCGTGTCGGCGGTGGCGGGGAAGTTGTCGAGCACGAGCAGCGGCACCGCGGCGAGCGTGACCGACACCGCGAACGCGATGCGGTGCCGCGCCACGCGCGCACGGGGGCGGGTGTGCTCCTCGTCCCACGCGATCGGCGCGTCGATGTCGATGTCGATGCCTTCGAGCACCTCTGAGCGCAGCTCGACCGGTGCCTCGTCGCCATCACCCGCCGGACGACGGGCCCCCGCCAGATGGCGGGCGGGGGGTGTCCGGGTGGGCAGGCGCATCAGGCGGCGACGTTACGAGTACCCGTAACGAGATTGCAAACAACAGGTGTGAAGTTCGCGTTTCACGCGGCTTGACCAGGGCAAACGCCGCGAATCACCCCAGCCGGTAGGTGCGCTCGGCCGTGGCCCAGGTTGCCTCGGCCACCTCCTCGACCCGCTCGCCCCGCAGCTCGGCGAGCGCGGCGCCGACCACCGAGACCCACGCGGGCTGGTTGCGCTGCCCGCGATGGGGCACCGGCGCGAGGTACGGGCTGTCCGTCTCGACGAGCAGTCGGTCGAGCGGGCACGCGTGCGCCGCGGCCTGCAGGTCGGTGGCCGATGGGAACGTCACGATCCCGCTGAAGCTGAGCACCGCGCCGAGGTCGAGGCAACGCCGCGCCTCGTCGGGCCCGCCGGTGAAGCAGTGGAACACGGTCCGGTCGGGAACGCCCTCGGCCGCGAGCACGTCGAAGGTCTCGGGCCAGGCGTCGCGCGTGTGGATCACCAGCGCGAGGTCGTGGGCGAGGGCCATCGCGATCTGGGCCGCGAACACCTCGCGCTGCACGTCGCGGGGCGACCGGTCGTAGTAGAAGTCGAGCCCGCACTCCCCCACGGCGACGATCTCGGTCTCGACCAGCAGCGCCTCGAGGCCACCGATCCCCCCGGCGGCATCGTGGGGGTGGACGCCGGCGGTGGCCCACACCACCCCGGGGTGGCGGCGGGCGGCATCGACGTAGGCCGCCGACTGGGCCACGTCGCACCCGACGCTGATCATCCGCTCGACGCCCGCCTCGGCCGCGGCCTGCACCTGGGCGGCCGCCCGGGCAGGGTGCAGGTCGAGGTGGCAGTGGTCGTCGATCCAGCGGGGCACGAGGCGCTCCTCCCCCTCCCGGGCGCTACTTCAGCCGCGGGAAGATCGGGTCGCCCGTGGAGACCGGGAGGCCACCCGGGTACCCGCCCCAGGCCGCCGCCGCGGGGAGCCGCTGGTCGGCCGGGCTGCCGGGCAGGCCGATCCGGCGCCAGGCCTCGTCGGCCGAGGCGGGGATGGCGGGGCTGGCGAGGATCGCCACGATGCGGAGCGCCTCGAGGGCGTCGCCCAGGACCGCGTCCACCTCGGGGCCGGGCCCGAGCTTCCACGGCTCGTGCTCCTCGAGGTGGGCGTTGGTCTCCCGGATGAGCCGCCACGTGTGGTCGAGGGCCACCGAGGGGGCCACGGCGTCCCAGCCGGCGGTGGTCGCCTCGAGCACCTCCGCGGCCACGGGCGCGAGCGGGCTGTCGGCGCGCGGCGCGGGCCCGATGCCGCCGCACTGCTTGCCGACCACGGTGGCGACGCGGGACACGAGGTTGCCGAAGTTGTTGGCGAGGTCGCCGTTGTACCGGTCCACGACGCGCTCGTAGCTGAAGTCGCCGTCGGGTCCGAACGGGGTGTCGCGCAGCAGGTGGTACCGCACGCCGTCGACCCCGACGTCGGCCACGAGGCGCGACGGGGCGATGTCGGTGAGCTTGGCCGGGCCGTGGGTGGTCTTCGACAGCTTCTCGCCGCCGAGGAGCAGCCAGCCGTGCACGTGGACCCGGTGGGGCGGGTCGAGGCCCGCCGCCAGCAGCATGGCGGGCCAGTACACGCAGTGGAACCGGATGATCTCCTTGCCGATGACGTGGTGCACGTGCGGCCACCACGCCGCGAACCGCTCGTCGTCGGTGCCGTAGCCGATGGCCGTGACGTAGTTGATGAGCGCGTCGTACCAGACGTAGAAGACGTGGCCCTCGGCCCAGGGCACGGGCACACCCCAGGTGAGGGAGGTCCTGGTGATCGACACGTCGTCGAGGCCCTGGCGCAGGAACCCGAGCACCTCGTTGCGCTTGCCCTCGGGGGTGATGACCTCGGGGTTGCCCTCGATCCAGTCGATGAGGCGCTGCTCGTACCGGCTGAGGCGGAAGAAGTAGTTCTCCTCCTCGAGGGTCGTGACCGGCTTGCCGGTGTGGATCGGGCAGAACGTGCCGTCGACCAGCTCGCTCTCCTGGTAGTAGGCCTCGCAGGACACGCAGTACGGGCCGCTGTAGGTGTCGAGCTCGATGTCGCCGTTGTCCTTGATCCGCTGGAGGAGGGTCTGCACGGCGACGTGGTGGCGGGGCTCGGTGGTGCGGATGAAGTCGTCGTAGGAGATGCCGAGCTCGTCCCAGGTCTCCCGGAAGCGGGCCGAGTTGCGGTCCGCCTGCTCCTGCGGGGTGAGGCCGACGTCCTCGGCCGACTGGGCCACCTTGAGGCCGTGCTCGTCGGTGCCGGTGAGGAAGTAGGTGTCGTCGCCGTTGAGGCGGTGCCAGCGTGCGAGCGCGTCGGCGATCACCGTCGGGTACGCGTGCCCCACGTGGGGCGCGTCGTTGACGTAGTAGATCGGCGTCGTGACGTAGAAGCGGTCGGGCACCGGCCCACTCTACGAGGCGGGTTCCTCCGGCTCGCCGGGGGTTGCCTCAGCCGGGTGGCGCCGGCGGTGGTCGGCGGCGATGAGGCCGACACCGGCGACCATCACGAGGATCGTGCTGCCGGCGCCGAGGTAGAGCGCGCTGCGGGACTCGTCGAGGACCCGGTCGCGCACCCGGTCCTGGGTCTCGCCGAAGGTCTCGTCGAGGATCGCCTGGACGATCGGGCTCTGGAGGATCTGCCCCAGCAGGGGTGAGTCCCTCGCGATCTCCTCGAGGCTGACCCGCTCGATCTCCTCCTCGGACGGGAAGGCCTGGATCGCCATGAACACGCCGATCAGGAGCGAGACGACGGCCAGGACGGCGGCCTGTACGAGGGTGCGTCGCATCCCGACGACGCTAGTGGGGCGTCAGCCGGCCTCGACCCCGCCCCAGGGGAGGACCTCGCCCACGGCTCGCCGCAGCACCTCGCCCTCGCCGTCGCCCCGGGCCGGCGCCGGCTCGGGGAGGCCGCGCTGGCTGCGCAGGTCGTCGATGCGGTCGAGCTGGCGCTCGAGCATGCGGCGGCGGGTGCCGGTGAGCTCGTCGAGCCCGCGCTGCGCGGCCGCGAAGCGCTTGTCGACGGCGTCGACCGCGTCGGCGTACTTCACCCACTGCAGGCGGAAGGCGCTGAGGCACTCGAGGATCTCGTCGGAGGTGCGGGCCAGGCGGGTCTGGTCGACGGCCTGGCGGATGACGGCCAGCACGGCGAAGAGGCTGACCGGCGAGCAGAGCACGACCTTCTGCTCCATGGCCACGTCGATGAGCTGCGGGTCGCGCTCGTGGATGAAGGCCCACACGCTCTCGTTGGGGATGAACAGGAGCACCTCGTCGAGCGTGGCATCGGCGTCGATGTAGTCGCGCCCCGAGAGCTCGCGCACGCGGTTGCGCACGTCCTTCAGGAACGCCTTGGCCGCGGCGTCGCGCTCGTGGTCGGACTCGGCCTCGAGGTGCCGGAGGTAGTTGTCGACCGGGAACTTCACGTCCATGTGCAGGAGCCGGCCGCCGGGCAGGAAGAACGTGACGTCGGGGATCGAGCCGCCGGCGATCGCGGTCTGCTTGCGGTAGGTGACGCCCTCGACCATGCCCGCGGTGCGCAGCACGTCGTCGGCCATCCGCTCGCCCCACTGGCCACGGGCCTTCGGGCTGGCCAGCGCCTGGCGCAGGTGCTGGGTGGTCTCCACCAGCGCCTGCGTCGAGGCCGTGGCGTTGCGGAGGTTGGTGATGAGCTGGCCGTGCTGCTGGGCGCCCTCGACCTGCAGGGCCGCCACCAGGTCTCCCATGCGCTGGAGCTGGGCGTCGATGCCCGCCACCTTCTCGTCGAAGGCCTCGACCCGCAGGTCGAGGTGCTTGCTGCCGGTGGCGAGCGAGTCGCCGAGCTTCTCGCCGGCCATGCGGGCGGCCATGTCGGCCGCGGCCGTGACGGTGCGGGCGCGCTCGTCGCCGAAGTGGG
Source organism: uncultured Microthrixaceae bacterium (assembly GCA_963806205.1). Taxonomy (GTDB): domain Bacteria; phylum Actinomycetota; class Acidimicrobiia; order Acidimicrobiales; family VFJN01; genus VFJN01. The sequence continues at coordinate 1,251,421 of CAWDXF010000002.1, read as the reverse complement.
ACTGGAGCTCCCGGGCCTGCTGCTCGAGGGCGGCGGCCAGCCGCGCCTCGGCCGCGCCGGTGGCGGTCGCGGAGGCGTTGCGGGCGGCGGCGAGGCCGACGGCGAGCGCCACACCGACGACGGCGACGATGCCCAGGACGAGGAGGAAGGCGGTCAGGACCATGGAGGCGACGGTACCGAGGGGGTGAGACACCGATGTTGGACCCCCGTTTCCGGGGTCTACGGTCCCGGGATGGCGAAGATCCGGGTGCGGACCACCCTGGACGCCCCGCCGTCGGAGGTGTGGGCCTACCTGGCGGACCTCGAGACCCACGTGGACTGGATGCGCGACGCCGTGCAGATCCGCTTCCTCACCCGCCGGACGTCGGGGGTGGGCACCCGCTACGAGTGCGACACCAAGGTCGGTCCGCTCCGCCTCACCGACGTGATGGAGATCACGGAGTGGAAGCCGGGACGGGTCATGGGCGTGCGCCACACGGGCGTCGTGACGGGCACCGGGCGGTTCACGTTGCGCAAGGCCCGCGGCGGGCGCACGCGGCTCACCTGGACCGAGCGGCTCAAGTTCCCGCTCCGCCGCGGTGGTCCGGTCACCGCGTTCGCGTCCAAGCCCGTGCTGCGCCGCGTCTGGAGGCGCAACCTGCGCAACCTGGCCCGCCGCTTCCCCCGCTAACGAGGCAGGTCCAGCACCTCCTCGGACGCGTAGACGGACCGCGTGGTCCCGTCGGGGAGCGGAACGTCCGTGCGGGACGTGTGGTACACCGCGAGCCCGAGGTCGGGGACGAACAGCTCGGTGGAGATCGACACCGACGTGGTCATGAAGGTCTCGGCCTCGATCGTGAGGGCGATCTCGCGCTCGATCACCCACGTGTCGACCGTGCGACCGGCCAGCTGCGTCCGTGCCCGCTTGCTGACCCGCGCCGACTCGCGGCGCACCACCCGCACCGGGCGGCCACCGATCTCGGAGCGGCAGATGGTGCGGGAGGACCACCGACGCCCGTCGCGGAGATCGCTCGGCACGGCCACGGCGGGCCCCTCCCAGCGGCACGCGCCGTCGTCACCCGGCTGGCCCGACGCCGCGAGGATCGCGCCGTCGGCGGTCCAGGTCAGCTGCTGCGCGGTGCCGCCGTCCGACCCGAGCGAGCGGCGCTGCCACTGCTGGTCGTCGATGACCAGCTCCCCTTCGACGGCCTGCCCGCCGCTGACCACCCGGATCGGGTAGCGGCCAGGGGTCGGCGCCCGCAGCGCACCGGGTTGGATCGACGGCGTCCGCCGCCCGGCGACGGTGGTCGAGGTGGCCTGTGAGGAAGCGCGGGAGGTCGCCGTCGAGCCCGTCGTCGCGCCCTCCGCGGGATCGGCCGGTGCGGTGTCGGTGGCATCAGGGCGGACGACGGTCGCGTCGGGCCCGCCGCGCTCGCCGGGCCGCAGGCCGCGCACATCGGCGGCCACGGCCACGCGGGCGGCGCGGTCGTCGACCACCTTCGGGTCGTCCCACCGGATCGCGAGCACGCCGTCGACGGCGACGGCGAGGACCGTGGCGGCCACGGCGACGCGGTGCGGGAGGCGCGACGGCCGGGGCTCAGTCGGCGGCACGATCGCGCCGACCGGCGCCGAACAGCAGCAGCGTCCCGACCAGGGTCGCCGCCACGACGGCGAGGAGGACGAGGTAGGGCCGCGCCGCGGTGCCGAGGTCGTCCCGCTCGACCGACGCGACGGACACGGCCGCCGCGGCGACCGCACCGTCCCCTGACACCGGTGCGGCCACCACGGCGACCGTGGTCGGTGGGGCCTCGCCCGGTGGCGCGGTGGCCTCCGTCGGGCCCGCGGGCAGGGCGGCCGCCGTGGTGGGGGGCGCGGTCGTCGCGGGCGCCGGCGTCACGGTGACGGTGCCGACCATGTCGGGGTGCAGGGTGCACAGGTAGGCGTACCCGCCGGGCTGGGTGAAGGTGAAGGTGAAGCTCTCCCCTTCCCCCAGCTCCGGCGAGGCGAACGCCACGGGCCCCGCGGTCGAGGCCACGTCGTGCGCCGCGGTCTCGCGGTTGGTCCAGGTGACGGCCTGGCCGGCCTGCACCGAGACGTCCGCCGCGTGGTACTGGTAGTCGTGGATCTCGACGACCGCACCGTCGGCGATCGCCGCCGCCGGGGTGGCCAGCACCACCCCGGCGACGACCGCGGACACCAGGGCCCGCCTGGGCGCGGACCCGCGTGACCACGAGCTCGTGGGCCGTCCCAGGCGCCCCGTCATCTCTCCGCTAGCTCCCGACCGCCGGGGCGAGCATGTCCTCGATCATGACCGTGTGCGTCTTCACGTACTGGTCGAGGTCGAGCGCGTCCGCGGCCTGCTGACCGGGCGACGTCTCCAGGTGCGCCGCCTTGACGTGCGCCCAGAACGGGGCCAGGACGTTCGGACCCGACAGGTCCAGCAACGGCGCGAGCATGTTCTCGATCAGGACCGTGTGCGTCAGCACGTACTGGTCCAGCGCGAGCGCATCGGCCGCCTGCTGGCCGGGCGACGTCTCGAGGTGCGCCGCCTCGAAGTGGGTCCAGAACGGACCGATCACCCCGTCACCCGCGGCGGGAGCCGCAGGGGCTGCGGGAGCCGCGGTGGTCGGCGGCGCGGTGGTCGAGGGCGCCTCCGTGCCGTGGCCGGGCATCGCGGTCGTCGTCGGTGCCGCTGCACCGGTGACGGTCACCGTGCCCTTCATGTCCGGGTGGACGGCGCAGTAGAACGGGTAGGAGCCCGCCTGCGTGAAGGTGAAGCCCCAGGTGTCGCCCTTCTGCATCGTGGGCGAGTCCAGGGGCCCGCCGCCGGTCGACGTGACCGTGTGCGGCGCGGTGTCGCTGTTGGTCCAGGTGACGGTGTCTCCGACCGCCACGGTGATGTCGCCGGGGGCGAACTCGTAGCCCTTGATGTCGGCCGGCACGGACTCCGCGCCGGACACGCCACCGCTGAGCAGGAGCACGCCTGCGACGAGGGACAGGCCACTGAGCGCGGCCGCTGCGATCGCGACGGGCCGCCTCATGCGCCGAACTCCACCGCGAGCCGGACCTTGACGGTGTCGCCGACCAGGAGGCCGAGGCGCTCGAAGCGCTCGGACCACAGGAGCCCGAAGCTCGAGCGCCGCAGCCCCGTGGTGGCGATGCAGGCGATGCTTCCGTCGTCCGTCGGCAGCATGCGGACCTCGAGGTCCACCTCGCCGACGAGGTCCCGGACGTACAGGTCACCGTGCACGAGGTAGCGGCCGGGGCCGGACTCGCTCACGGAGCGCGACTCGAACCGCAGGAACGGGAACCGGACGACGTCGAGGAGCTCAGGGCCCTTCACGACGGCGTCGCGGTCCGCCTTCCCGGTGGACAGCGACGCAGCGTCGAGGTCGATCCACACCGTCGACGCGGCGGGATCCTCCGCGTCGATGTGCAGCTCGCCGTCCAACGGGGCGACGCGGCCTCGGACGGTGCGGGTGAGCTGTCGCACGGACAGCTCGACCGCACAGTGGTCTGGGTGGAGGGCGTAGGTGCCGGACCTCGGCACGGTGCCCGGGGGGTGCATCAGGAGGGTCATGGGCTCTTCCTTGTCGGGGGCATGGTCTGGTTGCGTGCTGGCGCTCTTCGAGGCCTCATCGTCCGGGGCTGGTGGTCACGAGCGCGCTCGCGACCCCGAGGATCGATGCAGCCAGGAGGGTCTCGGCAGCCACGGTCAGCACGAACGGGCGCACGAGGACGAGGTGGCCGCGCAGGGCGACGGCCAGGGCGAGGCGGTCGAGGACCCAGCGCTTGCTCACCTGGGCGGTCACGAGGACGACTGCGAAGAGGACGATCTTGGTGACGAGCAGCCGGCCCCACTCGGTGGTGGACAGCGCGTCGAACGAGCCGGCGAGGTCCCATGCCATGACCGTGCCGGCCACGACGATCGCCACGATCGCGCCGAGTGCGAGGCGCGAGAACGCGGGGACGACGCGTGCAAGCTCGACGGTCCGGCGGCGGGGCAGCACCACGGTCACCAGGACCACGAGGCCACCGAGCCAGGTCACGACGCCGAGCAGGTGCACGAGGTCTGCGACCGAGCCGACCGGGCCGAGGTCGCCCTCGCCCGCGTGGGAGACGAGCCCCATCGTCCGCAGCAACCCGAGCGTCACGGCAGCCGCGGGCACCAGGAACCACGGCGCACGGACGACCTCGCCGCCCCAGCGCCCCAGCGCCACGAGCAGCGGGACGGCGAGCAGCAGGAGCAGGGCCCGCGCCCCCCAGGCTCGACCGAAGGGCGAGTCGAGCACGGAGGCGAGGGCGTCGGTGTCGACGGCCTTGCCCAGCACCGACCCGCGCACGGTGGCGGCCTGAAGCCCGATGCCCACCACCGTCGCGGCGAGCGCGCCGCCCCAGGCCGCCCAGAGCAGCCGGCGGGTCCGCGCCAGGCCGGCGCCCTCGGGCCACAGCACCACGAGGAACGCGAGCCCCCCGGTCAGGATGGCCAGGCCGAGGTAGCCGACCATGCGGTCGGCCGTGACGATGCCCTCGACGAGGTGCGGGTCCCCGGGCGTGCTCGGCCGGGGCGCCGACGCGGCCACGGCACCGGGGCCGACCCCGACCGCGATGTCGCCGCTGATCGGATGGCCGTCCGCGGACACCGCGGCCCACTCGATCGTGACCGCGCCCGTCGCCAGCGACGCGGCGCCGATCGGCGCCGAGAGGGTGGTGCCCGCCTCGTCGAGGGCGAGGGCCGACAGGCGCACGCTCGTGCGCTCGGTCGCCACAGAGATGGACGCGCCGTCGAGGAGGATCGGCTCCCCGAAGACGAGCGTCACCGTGTCGGGGAGCTCGTCGACGTGCGCCCCGTCCACTGGGTCCGAGGACTCGAGCACGGAGTGCGCCCCCGCCGTCCCGGGAGCGAAGAGGAGCCCGACGAGCGCGAGGAGTCCGCCCGCGAGCCACCTCCTCTGAGCACGGGACGGACAGGGGGCGGTCATGGGCTCAGCAGGTCCCGACGATCGGGTCGAGGATGTCCTCGATCAGCACGGTGTGGGTCTGCACGTAGCGGTCGAGGTCGAGCGCATCGGCCACCTGCTGGCCGGGCGACGTCTCGAGGTGCGCCTTCTGGAAGTGCGTCCAGAACGCGCCGGGCTTCCCGGGCCCCCCGAGCACGGCGTCGACGACCGGGGTGAGCATCGCCTCGATGAGCACCGTGTGGGTCTGCACGTAGCGGTCGAGGTCGAGGGCGTCCGCGGCCTGCTGACCGGGCGACGTCTCGAGGTGGGCCGCCTCGAAGTGCGTCCAGAACGGAGCGACCGCGCCGGTGGAGCAGGCGGTGGGGACGACGGCCGGCCCCGCGGTGATCTCGGTCGGCGCCTCGGCGGGGACGGCCGTGTGCGTCGCATGGGGCGCGGTGGTCGCGGGTGCGACCTCACCCGTCGGGCTGACGGCGGAGATGCGGCGAGCGCCCAGGGCGCCGGCGGAGGCGGGCCCGGGCGTGACGCCGACGTCCACGACACCCCCGCCCTGCACCACCGTGCCGAGGTCCCGACCCGACGCCGCACTGCCCGTGCGCTCCGCCACCTCGGACCACAGACCCGAGCCGAACCCGAGGACGGCGACGACGCCCGCGACGAGGCCCACCGCCACGGCGGTGGCCCGCCGGTCGTCCATCCGCTCGGTCGCTGCGCTCATCGGCTCCTCCGCCTCGTGGTCGTGGCCTTCCGCGCCGTGGTCTTGCGCGGGGTCGTCTTCCGCGCCGTGGTCTTGCGCGGCGCGGTCTTGCCGCGCCGTGGTCTTCCGCGGCGCGGTCTTCCGCGCCGTCGTCTTCCGCGCCGTCGTCTTGCGGGCCGTGGCCTTCCGGGCGGTCGTCGTCGCGCGGGCTGACCTCCGGTGCGACGACCGGCGTCGCGGGCGGCTCGCCCGGAGCGGGGCGCACAGGGACCACGCGGCCGAGCCAGCCGTAGGTCGCCCCCACCAGCAGCCCGCCCCCGACGATGTTCCCGGGCACCGTGTACACGAGGTTCCGGCCGAGGTCGCCCCACGTGCCGACACCGGTCATCGCTGCGAGCGACAGGCTGGTCATGTTGGCGACCGAGTACTCGAAGCCCGTCGCCACGAACGCGAGCACCGCCCACCACAGCACGACGAGCTTGGCGGTGTCGCTGGCCGCCCGGGTCGCCATCCAGAGCGCGAGGCACACGAGCGCGTTGCAGAGGACCGCCCGCAGGAAGAGCTGCCCGCCGGCCAGGCTGGTCGAGCCCGCCGCCAGCGACTCGAGCGCGCGCTCGAGCGTCGTGCCGGAGCCCGGTCGCGCGCCGGTGGTGAGCACCCCGGAGGCGTCGACCAAGCCGGCCAGCGCGACCGACCCGACGAAGTTGCCCGCAAGGGACGCCGCCCACACGAGGACGACGTCGACGAAGGTCACGCGTCGCGCGAACAGCCCCTGCAGCATCACCATCGTGCTCCCGGTGAACAGCTCGGCGCCCGCGAACACGACGAGCACCAGGGCGATGCCGAACACCGAGCCCTGGACGAGCGACGTGAACGGGTGGGCCTCTGCCACCAACGGCGCGCTCACCACGAGGAGCAGCACCACGGCGACGCCGACGTACGCGCCGGCCAGGAGCGCGCTGAGGAGGTAGCGACCCATCGAACCAGCCGGCGAGCTCCGCCCGCGCCGCAGCGCTGTCCTCATGGGCGGCGAGCGCCTCGGGGACCGAGATGGGCAACGCGTCCTCCTGGGGGATGGGGGATCGACGGCCGGCGTGCGGCCACCGGGCCAGGGAACCACCCCGGGAGACGCGTCAGGTTTCCCGGCCGAGAACGAGCGGCGACGATCGGCGAGCGCCGAGGGGGGCGCGGTGTCGATGGGTCGAAACGCAGCGTTCATACAAGGCGTCCCGGTGTGCCATGTGACACACGCCGGCAGACGAGAACCACACGCCGGACACACCGCGGAAACGTCGCCTTGCGACGATGGTCGCCATGGAACCGCGCGCGGCGATCTGCGATCTGGTGCCGGCCATGGCCGGCCACCGGGTGGGGGTCACCGCGGACCGTCGCGCAGAAGAGCAGGGCGAGCTGCTGCGGCGCATGGGCGCGGACGTGGTCCACGGTGCGGTCCTAAGAATGCTCCCGCTCGGCGACGACGCGCCGATGCGCGAGATGACCGAGACCCTCCTCGAGCACCCGCCGACGATGGTGCTGCTCACGACCGGCATCGGGCTGCGGGCCTGGGTCGGCGCGGCGGAGACGTGGGGGCGGGCGGACGACCTCCTCGCGCTGCTCGGCCGCTCGCCGATCTACGCGCGCGGCCCCAAGGCCTATGCCGCCGCGGTGCAGCTCGGCCTCGACGTCTGGCGGCGCGAGCCGACGGAGCGCCTCGACGCGATGGTGGCGTCGCTCACCCGCACCCGCCTGGACGGCCAGCACGTGGCGCTGCAGCTCTACGGCAGCGAGGTGCCCTGGGCCGAGGAGGCCCTCCGCGCGGCCGGCGCCCGGGTGACCCCGGTGCCCGTCTACCGGTGGGTCGCGCCGGGCGACGAGGCGCCCGCGCGCCGTCTGGTCCGCGAGGCGGTCGACGGCCAGCTGGCCGCGATCACCTTCACCTGCCCGGCGGCGGTCCTCAGCACCTGCCGGATCGCCGAGGCGGACGGCGTGCAGGAGCAGCTCCTCGCCGCGTTCGAGTCAGCGCGTGGCCGTGGCCTGCGTGGGCCCGGTCACCGAGGAGGCGGCCAGGAGCCAGGGGGTGCGGGTGGCCTGCGCGCCGCAGGTCGGTCGCCTCGGGCTGCTGGTCCGGTCCCTGGCGGCCACGCTGCGGGGCCGCCACCTGCACCTCGCCGCCGGTGGCCGCGAGGTGGTGCTCCAGGGCGGGTTGCTCGTCGGCGCCGACGGGATGCAGATCGCGCTGCCCGACCGGGAGCGCCAGGTGCTGACCGCCCTGGCGCGGCGGCCGGGTGTGGTCGTCTCCCGTGCGGCCATCGAGCGCGAGGTGTGGGGCTCGGCGGACGAGGACCGCGCCCTCGACGCCGTGCTGACCCGCCTGCGCCGCCACATCGCCCCCACCGGCCTCGCCATCGCCACCCGGGTGCGGCGCGGCTACCAGCTCGAGGCCGAGCTGCTCCCGTGCTCGGCAAGGCAGCCGGTCGCCGCGGCGAGCTAGGGCTACGCGACCACGAGGCAGGCGACGGCGACACCCACGCCGACCGCGGCGACCCCCGCGACCGGGATCCACGCCTGGCGGGCGCGCGACGGTCCCAGGTCGGTGAGGATCCACCCCGCGACGAAGCCCCCGATGAGCCCGCCCACGTGGCCGCCGATCGAGATGCCGGGGATGCTGAAGGTGATCAGCAGGTTCAGCATGATCGTCCCGCCGAGACTGGTCTGGAACGGGTTGATCCCGCGTGACCGCATCGCCGCCACCGCGGCACCCATCATCCCGAACACCGCGCCGGAGGCGCCGACGGTGAAGGCGTTCGGCTCGAGGATCAGCACACCGAGCGAGCCGCTCAACAGGGCCACGAAGTACACCAGCAGGAAGCGCAGCCGTCCCAGGATGGGCTCCATCAGCTGGCCCAGCTGGTACAGCACGAAGCAGTTGAACCCGATGTGGATCAGGTTGGCGTGGAGGAACCCGGCGGTGAGGATCCGCCACCACTCGCCGTCGGCCACCGCCGGGCCGAACAGCCCCCCATCGGCGATGACGCGGTCCTTGGTCTCGAAGCCGCCGCTCAGGCCGTAGACGAACACCGCGAGGTTCAGTGCGATCAGGAGGTTGGTGACCAGCACCCCGCCCGAGCGCAGGTCCCGACCCCGCACGACCTTCTGACGGCCGCTCCGCGCGCACTCGGGGCAGTGGAAGCCCACCGACGCCTGGTGCATGCAGTCGGGGCAGATCGGGCGGTCGCAGCGCTGGCAGACCACGCCCCCACGCCGGCCGGGATGCCGGTAGCAGGTCGGGGGGGCCGGCTCCACGACGGGCCAACCTATCGGGAGGGGCGGCCTACGCCGCGTCGGCCTCCACCGGCTCGTGGGTGAGGAGGTGGAGGAGTCGCTCCTGCACCCGCTTGTAGGCCGGGTTGCCGATGACCGAGACGCGGTCGCGGGGCCGCTCGAGCGGCACGGGGATCGTGTCGATGATCGAGTCGGCCGGCGGGTTGCCCATCACGACGATCCGGTCCGACAGCAGGGTCGCCTCGTCGATGCCGTGGGTGACCATGAGCACGATCTCGGTCTCGGATTCGCTCCGCCACAGCTCGATCAGCTGGGACTGGAGGCGAGCTCGCGTCAGCGCGTCGAGGGCGCCGAAGGGCTCGTCCAGCAGGAGGGCCCGCGGCTCGACGGCGAAGGCGCGCGCCACGGCGGTGCGCTGCTGCATGCCGCCGGACACCTGGGCCGGCTTCTTGTCCTTGTGCTCCCAGAGGCCCACGGCGGTGAGGTAGCGCTCGGAGGCCGCGTCGGCCTTGTCGTTGCCCCAGTCCGGCCGGGCCGACCGCACCGCGTAGCGCACGTTGTTGAGCAGGCTCAGCCGCGGGAGGAGCGAGTAGTGCTGGAACACCATGGCCCGGTCGGGACCGGGCCCCTCGATCGGCGCCCCGTCGAGCCGGATCGAGCCGCTGTCGATCGGCAGCAGCCCGCCGATGGCCTTCAGCACGGTGGACTTGCCGCAGCCCGAGTGGCCGATGAGCGAGACGAACTCACCGGGCTCGACGCTCAGGTAGGTGTCCCGAAGGACCGCCTGCGGGCCGCTCTTGTGGGCGAAGGTCTTGTAGACGTGCTCGACGGTGAGACTCATTGGGTCGGCTCCTCGATCGCGACAGCCTTGCCCAGGCGCAGGAAGACGAGGTCGAGCCCGAACCCGACCACACCGATGAGCACGATGGCCGCGATCATCGAGGACAGGTTCAGGGCGTTGTACTGGTCCCACACGTACGCCCCGATGCCGGTCCCGCCGCTCGAGAGCATCTCGACGGCGACGATGACCATCCAGGCGATCCCCATGGACACGCGCATGCCGGTCACGATGGCCGGGAGGGCGTTGGGCACGAGCACGTGGCGGAGGTACGCCAGCTTCCCGAAGCGGAACACCTTGGCCACCGCCCGCTGGTCGTTCGGCACCGCGCTGGCCGCAGCCGCCGTGTTGAGCACCATCGGCCACAGCGACGTGATGAAGATCACCCAGATCGCGGCCCGGCCGCTGTCGGAGAACACGACCAGCCAGATCGGGAACCAGGCCAGCGGCGACACCGGCCGCAGCAGCTGGATGACCGGGTTGAACATCTGCCAGGCCCGCTTGCTGGCGCCGATGGCCAGCCCGATGGGGACGCCGGCGACGATCGCAAGCCCGAAGCCCGTGAACACGCGTTGGAGGGAAGCGAGCATGTCCAGTCCGATGCCCTGGTCGCCCGGACCGTTCTTGTAGAACGGATCGCTCACGAGGTCCTTCAGCTGCGTGAAGGTCTCGGACGGCGCGGGCAGGTTGGCCACCCGGCTCGACCCCAGCTGCCACACCGCGATGAGCACTGCGAAGCCCACCAGGGCCAGGAGCACCGAGGTCAGGAGCTTGCCCGTCCGACCGAGCACCAGCGCCGTCTTCCTGGACATCGGCGGGTTCGCCGCGGGTGCGTGACCCGGGATGCTGGCCGCGATCTCGCTCATGTGCGGTTGACCTCCTCGGCAGGGTCGTCGGGGTCGAACGTGACGCCGTCGAGCACGACATCGAAGGGCTGCATGTCGTCGTCGGGGACGTCGATGCCCTCCGCCTCGGCCACCTCGCGGTAGAGGTCGGTGAGGATGAGCTCGTCGGCCAGCTCCTGGTACGGCGGCTCCTCGGTGAGGTAGCCGAAGCGCTGGTACTGGGCCAGCGCCCAGATGTAGTGCGACTTCCGGGGCAGGTTCGTGGCGCCGTCGCGGAAGAACCGCATCTGGTCGCCCTTGAAGTCCTTCTCCCCGAGGTCTGCGCCGAGGTCGTAGACGCCGCCGAGCCGCCCGGCGATCTCGGCGGCCGGCGCGTTGATGTACTTCTCGATCCCGATCACCTCGGCGGCCCGGGGCCGGTTGTCGAAGTCGTCGAGCCACTTGCTTGCCTTGAGGATGGCGGCCATGCAGTCCTTCACGACGTCGGGTCGCTCCTCGCGGAACTTCCGGGTGACGAGGAATCCCTTCTCGGGGTGGTTCAGCCAGAGGTCCTGGGTCGCGAGGTGGGTGAAGCCGATCCCCTGCTTCACGGCGACCGCTCCCCAGGGCTCGCCCACGCAATAGCCCTGGACGTTGTCGACCGACATGTTCTGCACCATCTGGGCCGGAGGGACCGGCTGGATGCCGACCTCGTCGAACGCGATCCCGGCCGCCTTCAGCCAGTAGCGCAGCCACAGGTCGTGGGTGCCGCCCGGAAAGGTCATGGCGAGCTCGGCCCCGCCCCGCTTGCGGATGGCCTCGGCCGCCGCCGCGGGATCGCCGTAGCCCGCGGCGTCGAGGTCCTTCTGGAGCGTGATGGCCTGGCCGTTGTTGTTGATCATCATCGCCAGGAGGATGTCCTTCCGGCCGTCACCGCCGATGCCGGTGGCCACCGAGAGGGGCAGGGTGTAGAGCCCGTGGCACCCGTCGATCTGGTTCGTGAGCAGGTTGTCGCGGGTGGCCGGCCACGACGCCTGCCTCTCGATCGTGACCTCCAGGTCCCGCTCGGCGAAGTAGCCGAGCTCCTGGGCCATGAGGATGGAGGCACAGTCGGTCAGGGCGATGAAGCCGAGCTTCACGGCGCGGTTCGTCGAGGTGCCGCTGGCCCCGGTGGCCGGCTTGGTCGTGGACGACGCGTCGTCGTCTCCACCCCCGCAAGCGGCGAGCGCGAGGCCGGCGCCGGTGGCGGCCATGCCCGCGAGGAAGGTCCGTCGATCCATGGCGCCGAACGTAAGGAATGGCCGCTGCGTGGAGGTTTCCCCGGCGTGACCGCTCCGGGTCGGCCAGCGCACTCGTCCGCGTCAGCAGCTGTCGGGGTCCGGCAACACGCCCGAAACGCGGCCCGCCGCTCTAGTGCGGACGGGCGCCGTCCACCCGCTCGATCCAGACCTGGCGGCCGTCGCCGGCGGCCGGGTCGTTGGACCGGGCCCGGGCCAGCTCGTCGAGGAACGGGCCGACCGGCGGGTCCTCGCCCAGCTCGCGGTGCAGGTCCATCGAGCGGGCCGCGTACCGGAGGATCTGCACGGTCTCGATCCCGGCCAGGTCGTTGAAGAACCAGCCGCAGGACGTGTACATCAGCAGCGCGTAGCGCTGCGCCTCCAGCAGCGTGCGGGCCACGTCGGCCCACCCCTCGGCCACGACATGCTGCTCCGCGAAGTCCTCGAACGAGCGGGCGCCCACGACGACCTCGCCGTAGGCGTCCCGGGCCAGCCACGGGTCGGCGAAGAGGTCGCCGCCCCGGCGGGACATGACCTCCTCCGCCCAGTCCCGGTACCGGTCGAGGGCGTGGCGGAGCGGGTCGCGCCACGTCTGGGTCCAGCCGGGCGCGCCGCCGGTGTGGCAGCCGCAGTCGGTCAACCACCGGCCCACGCCGTGGGCGCAGGACCAGGCGCTGGTGCGCACCACGGCCTGGTGGGTGGCGGGACGCTCCTCGAGCACGTCGACCAGCCGGGGGACGGCGACGCCGCGCGCGGGCGCGTCGACGAGCAGCGCGTGGGCGAGCGTGCGCTCCGCGCCGGGTCGGTGGTGCCCGAAGGTCTCCCCGTCGGTGGCCGCCGCCACCAGCCCGCCGTCGTCGCCCGCCTGCTCGATCGCCGCGCCGACGAGCTGCTCGCCGCTCGGGTCGCCGAAGGCCAGGGACTGCGCCAGGTCGCCGTCGTACACGACGAGATCCACCGCCAGGTCGGGCCGGGCGGGGTGGCACCACCGGTAGGACCGGTCGATCCCAACGGTCCCGAGCACCTCGCCGTGCTCGCCGGCCAGGTCCTCCCACCCGTCCTCGCCGTCGAGGGGACGGACGGCCCGGAGCTGCGTCGGGGCGAGGATCGTGAACCGGATGCCCTCCTCGGCCAGCACGGCCAGCACGCGCTCGCTGACCGCCGTCTCCGGGAGCCACATGCCCTCCGGGGCCCGCCCGAACCGGTGGCGGAAGTCGGCCACGCCCCACCGCACCTGCGTGCGCAGGTCGCGGTCGTTGCAGAGCGGGAGGATCGCGTGGCCGTAGGCCTGGGCGATGGCGCGGCCCGTGCGGCGGTCCGCCTCGATGAAGCGCTCGTAGACGTCGGCGTGGTGCTCGGCCAGCCACGACAGGAGGGTCGGGCCGACGTTGTACGACAGGTGCTCCAGCACGTTGGTGGTGCGCGTGCCGCCCTCCGGGTCCGCGACCTCGATCTCGGTGATGGGCCGGTAGCACTCGTCGGTGATGCGCTCGTTCCAGTCGTGCGCCGGCGCGGCCGACGGCTCCTCGGGCACCGTGCCGGTCCACGGGTCCTCCCGGGGCGGTTGGTAGAAGTGCCCGTGGACCACGAGCGCCACCGGGTCGCCCATCAGACCGGGACCAGGTAGGTGACCGACGCGGGCGGGAGGGTCAGCACGACCGAGTGCGGCCTTCCCTGCCAGGGCGTGGCCTCCGCCTCGACATCGCCCCGCCAGCCGCCCTGGCCGCCGAAGCGGGTGTCGTCCGTCGTGAGGGGACAGCACCACCGCCCGCCGCGGGGCAGCCCCACGCGGTAGCCGTGCCGGGCGATGCCGGCCAGGTTGGCGACGCAGACCACGACGCCGGGCCCGCCGGGCTCGGTGCGCTCGAAGGCGAGCGTGCAGTGGTCGGCGTCGTCGACGTCGAGCCAGGCGAACGCCCCCGGGTCGCTGTCGCCGGCGTGGAGCGCGGGGTGCGCGATCTCGACGGCGTTGAGCGCGCTGACGAGGTCGCGGATGCCGGCGTGGCGCGGGTCGTCGAGCAGGTGCCAGTCGAGCGATCGCTCGTGGGACCACTCGCGGGCCTGGGCGATCTCCCCGCCCATGAACAGCAGCTGCTGGCCGGGGTGGGCCCACATCCACGCGTAGAGCGAGCGGAGGTGGGCGAAGCGCTCGTCGGCGGTTGCGCCCGGCATCTTGCCGAGCAGCGACCGCTTGAGGTGCACGACCTCGTCGTGGCTCAACGGGAGCACGAAGTGCTCGGCCCACGCGTACGTCAGCCCGAAGGTGAGCTGGTAGTGGTGCCAGCGGCGGTACAGCGGGTCGGTCGCCCAGTAGGCGAGCGTGTCGTGCATCCACCCCATGTTCCACTTGTGCGTGAAGCCCAAGCCGCCCTGATCGACCGGGCGGCTCACCCCTCCCCAGGCGGTGGACTCCTCGGCGATCGTGAGGACCCCGGGCTCCACGCGGTGCACCGTGGTGTTGAGGTCCTGCAGGAAGGACACCGCCTCGAGGTCCTCCCGTCCGCCGTGGACGTTGGGGCTCCACTGACCGTGGCCGCGCGAGTAGTCGCGGTAGAGCATCGACGCCACCGCGTCCACGCGCAGCCCGTCCACGTGCAGCTCACCCAGCCAGAACAGCGCGTTGGAGAGCAGGAACGAGCGCACCTCCGGCCGCCCGTGGTCGAACACGAGCGTGCCCCAGTCGGGGTGCTCGCCCCGGCGGGGGTCCTCGTACTCGTAGAGCGGACCGCCGTCGAAGCGGGCGAGTCCCCACTCGTCACGCGGGAAGTGCGCCGGCACCCAGTCGACGATGACGCCCACGCCACGCTGGTGCAGGTGGTCCACGAACCAGCGGAAGTCGTCCGGGTCGCCGAAGCGCGACGTGGGCGCGTAGTACCCCGTTACCTGGTACCCCCACGACGGCTCGTAGGGGTGCTCGGCCACAGGGAGCAGCTCGACGTCGGTGAAGCCGAGCCGCTCGACGTGATCGGCCAGCAGGGGGGCGAGCTCCCGGTAGGTGAGCAACCCGCCGTCGGCGGTGCGGCGCCAGGACCCGAGGTGCACCTCGTAGATGCTGAGGCGCCCATGCAGCGCATCGCGCTGCCGGCGGGCCGCCATCCAGGCCGCGTCCTCCCACTGGTGCGCGCCGAGGAACACGACGCTGGCCATGCCGCCGATGTGCTCCGCGAGCTGCGCCATCGGATCGCAGCGCTGCCGCACCACACCGTCGGCGCCGAGGATCTCGTACTTGTACCCGGTACGGGGCCCCACGCCGTCGACGACGCCGGCCCACACCCCGGACCCGGCGACGCGCTCGAGCGGGTGGTCGTGGCCGGACCAGCCGTTCCACTCCCCCACCACGTGGACGGCCCGCGCCTTCGGCGCCCACACCGCGAACGAGGTGGCCCAGCGGCCGGCGACCCGCGCCGGGTGCGCGCCGAGCACCTCCCAGAGGCGCTCGTGCCGGCCCTCCGCGAACAGCCAGAGGTCGTCGGCCGAGGGCGGGGCCCGTCCGGCCGGGGCGTCGGTGGTCACGAGGTCGATCGTTCCCCCACCAGCCGGGCGATGCCCTCGGCGGGGATCGCGACCTGGTCGGGCCGGTAGCTGCGCTCGTAGGCGAGCTCGTACACGGCCTTGTCGAGCTCGAACGCGGCGAGGACCTCGGCGCGCGCGGCGTCGGATCTCGGCAGGAGCGCCTCGAGCCCGGCCACCGCGAGGTAGCCCGCGAGGAACGCGTCGCGGTTGCGCTCCTCCCACTCCCGGGCGAGATCGGCGAGGAACCGGTCCTCTGGGTCCCACTCCGCGAGGCCCGTGGCCGCCGCGTAGTGGAGCGATCGCATCATCCCGGCCACGTCGCGCAGCGGCGAGGACACCGTCGTCCGGTCGTCGTCGCCGCGGCGCCGCGCGGGCTCGCCCTCGAAGTCGAGCACCCGCCAGCCGTCGTCGGCGCGGATCACCTGCGCGAGGTGCAGGTCGCCGTGGATGTGGATCTGGGTCCCGGGGTCGTCCAGCGCGGTCAGCCGCCGGTAGCGGTCGCGGATCGCGTCGACGTCAGGGGCGTGCGGGTCTCCGGCGGTCGTGGCGTCCTCGACCTGCGCGAGCTGCTCCTCCATCTGCGCGAACCAGCCGGCCACGTCACCGGGCCGCGGCTCCCAGATGTCCCCCAGCACGACGTGGAGCTCGCCGATCACCGCGCCCAGGCGCTCCATGTCGGGGGCGAAGTCGGCGCCGCACTCCTCGGGCGGGAGCCGCGAGGCCAGCAGGTCGCGGACCGAGGTGCGGGCGAGGAGCCAGGTGTCGGTGGCGCCGACCAGGAACTCGCGCAGCACGGCGAGGTCGGTGCCGTCGCGCCGGAGCTCGTGCAGCGGCGCGAGGACGTGGGGGAACCCGCGCCGGGCCAGCTCGCGGGTGACCTCCATGTCCGGGTTCGGCCCGGGCTCGACCCGGCGGAACACCTTGAGGATCCACCGCTCGTCGAACACGACGGAGCTGTTCGAGTGCTCGAGCACGATCGGGCGCCGGTGCTCGACCTCGACGTCGGGGGCCACGAGGTGCAGCACGGCGAGCGCCAGGTCCGGGTCCACGAGCGCGTCGTAGGTGACGACGTCGCCCCGGCTGCCGGGGACGAGACCGATCACCTCCCGCTCCTTGCCGTGCAGGAACTCGGGCAGGTCGTGCGCCTCGCGCAGCCCGACGAACAGCTGGTACGACACCGCCTCGCCGCCCTCGTGGGTGGCATCCACCATCCCCCACAGCAGCATCGCCTCGTCGTCCTGCTGCACGACCTCGTGCCACCGGAACCGCGCCTCGACCACCGGGCGATCGTGGGCACCCGCCCACCGCTGCCCGCTCAGGTGGCCCGGTAGGTGGGCGGCGACGGCCTCCGGCGCGGTGGCGAGGTCGACGATCACGGCTCGGCATCTTCCCCGGGATCCTGGATGCTGAACCAGTAGAACCCGTGCGGGGCCAGGGTCACGAAGTAGGGCAGCTCGCCGATCGGGGGGAACGCCACCCGGCCGGTGAGCTCCACGGGCATCTTGCCCGCCAGCTCCTCCAGCATCAGCTCGCAGGGCTGCGGGAAACGGCTGAGGTTGTTGACGCAGAGCACCGTGTCTGTCTCGTCGCGCCGCAGGTAGGCGAGCACCGACGGGTTGTCCGCGTGGAGCACCTCGAAGGTGCCCGTGGCGAACACGGCGAGCTCGCGCCGCACCAGGATGAGGCGCCGCAGCCAGTGCAGGAACGAGGACCGATCACGCTGCTGTGCTTCCACGTTCACCGCCTGGAACCCGTACACGGGGTCCATCAGGGGCGGCAGGTACAGCTGCGCGAAGTCGGCGGAGGAGAAGCCACCGTTGCGGTCAGGGGTCCACTGCATCGGAGTGCGTACGCCGTCGCGGTCGCCGAGGAAGATGTTGTCGCCCATCCCGATCTCGTCGCCGTAGTACAGGACCGGGCTCCCCGGCATCGAGAAGAGCATGGCGTGGAAGAGCTCGACGACGTCCTGGTCGTTGTCGAGCAACGGGAAGAGGCGCCGGGCGATGCCGATGTTGCGGCGCATCCGCGGATCGGTCGCGTACTCCTCGTACATGTAGTCGCGCTCTTCGTCCGTGACCATCTCGAGGGTCAGCTCGTCGTGGTTGCGCAGGAAGATCCCCCACTGGCACCCGTCGGGGATCGCCGGGGTCTGGGCGAGGATCTCCGTGATCGGGTGGCGCTGCTCGCGCCGCACCGCCATGAACATGCGCGGCATGAGCGGGAAGTGGAAGCACATGTGGCACTCGTCGCCCGACTCGCCGAAGTAGTCCACGACGTCCTGCGGCCACTGGTTGGCCTCCGCCAGCAGGACCCGACCCGGGAACTCGGCGTCCACGGTCTTGCGGACCCGGCGCATGTAGTCGTGGGTCTCCGGCAGGTTCTCGCCGTTGGTGCCGTCCCGCTCGAACAGGTACGGCACGGCGTCGAGGCGAAAGCCGTCGAGCCCCAGGCGGAGCCAGAACCGGACCACGTCGAGCATGGCATCGGCCACCTCGGGGTTGTCGTAGTTGAGGTCCGGCTGGTGGTGGAAGAACCGGTGCCAGTAGTACTGGCCGCGCTGCGCGTCGAACGTCCAGTTCGACGGCTCGGTGTCGACGAAGATCACCCGGGCCTCGCTCCAGCGCTGGTCGTCGTCGCCCCACACGTACCAGTCGGCCTTGGGGTTGGTGCTGTCCTGGCGGCTCTCCTGGAACCACGGGTGCTGGTCCGAGGTGTGGTTCATCACCATGTCGGCGATGACCCGCATCCCGCGGCGGTGGGCCTCCTCGATCAGCTGGGCGGCGTCGTCGATGCCCCCGTACGCGGGCAGCACCGAGAAGAAGTCGCTGATGTCGTACCCACCGTCGCGGAGCGGCGAGTCGTAGAACGGCAGGAGCCACAGGCAGTCGATGCCGAGCCACTGGAGGTGGTCCAGCTTCTGGATCAGGCCCTGGAGGTCGCCGGTCCCGTCGTTGGTCGAGTCGAAGAAGCCCCGGACGAGCACCTCGTAGAAGACGGCCCGCTGGTACCAGCGGACGTCCGACGGGTCGATGGGCGGGGCCACCGTTCCAGGGTGGCACAGGATCCCTGGAACGCCACCCGGGCCGTGGTCAGAGCTCGAGGATCCCCAGGTCGAGGACCACCGCGCCCTCGACCCCCCGCGGCGCGGCGATGTGCAGCTCGAGCACGCTCTCGGTGAGGAGGTCCTCGGTGATGCGCAGCGGGATGTGCACAGAAGCGCGCGCGCCGATGGGGAACAGCCGCATCGGCACGTCGTCCCGGGTCAGGACCACGCAGACGAGGTCGTCGCTGCTGTTGCCGCCCCGGAAGTAGACGCACTGCGCGGACGCGCCGTCCGGGACCGTGTAGCGCAGCGGGGGGTCGAACGGCTCGTAGTCCTCGAGGCCCGCCCCGGTGAAGGACCGGACCGCCTGGACGAACCGTGGGGTGGGATCGGCCCTCACACCGCGACCGGGGCCACCGCCAGCTCGGGGACGGGTTCGGCGGCGGGCCGCACGCCGGCCGTCGCCGCGCCGGCCGCAGCTGCGTCGGGCAGCCAGCGGCACAGCCCCGCCACCAGCGCGGCGGCCGCGGCCACGACGAGGAACAGGGCACGTGCGTCGTTGTGGCTGAAGAACAGGAGCGACGAGAAGGCGATGCCGCCGATGTTCCCGTACGAGCCGGCCAGCGCGGCCACCTGCCCCGTGACCGGCTTGTGCACCAGCGGCACCATCGCGAACACGGCGCCGTTGCCACCCTGCACGAAGACGGAGGCCAGCGCCACGACGCCGACGCCGAGCGCGATCGGCCAGCTCCCGTCGAGCAGGGCCATCCCCGCGAAGGACACCGCGGTGCCCACGAGGGCCACGACGACCCAGCGCCGGCGGCGCCCGCCGATGTCGGACAGCACCCCGCCCGCGGGTCGCGTGACGAGGTTGGTGAAGGCGAACGCGCTCCCGGCCGCGCTGGCGGCCCCGATGTGCAGGCCGAACGTGTCGGCGAAGAACGTCGGCAGCAGCGACACGACGGCCAGCTCGGCGCCGAAGGTCACGCCGTAGGCCAGCGACAGCAGCACGACCGACCGGAAGTCGTAGTCGTGCGTGGGGGCCTCGCCGGCGAGGACCCCTGCGTTCGTGCGCAGGACGAGCCGGACCTGCCAGATCAGGTAGGCGGCCACGGCCAGGAGGGCGACCAAGAGACCGGTGCTCGACAGCACGCCGACCGCCTCGATGCGCCAGGCGACGACCCCGAGCGCGGCCGCGGCCGGCAGCTGCAGCGCGAGCAGGCCGAACACGGCCCGCCGCGAGGGCACCGGGAGCGAGCCCAGCCGCCGCGGCCGCGGGTGGGCAGCAGCAGGGGCGTCGTCGACCGCGCACCAGTAGACGATCCCGTAGACAGCGGCGACCGCTCCGGCGACGCCGATCCCCCACCGCCAGCCACCGGCGAGGGTGGCGACGGTCGGGAGCGTGAGGGCCGCGGCGGCGGATCCGAAGTTGCCCCAGCCGCCGTACACGCCCTCGGCGGTGCCGACGTCCCGCGCCGGGAACCAGTCGGCCACCATCCGGATGCCGACGACGAACCCCGCGCCCACGATGCCCAGCGCCAGCCGGCTGGCCACGAGCATCCCGAACGAGCTCGACATCGCGAACACCGTGTTGGGCACCGCGGCCAGGACCAGGAGCGCGGCGAACACGCGCCGGGGCCCGTAGCGGTCGAGCAGCGAGCCCACGATGACGCGGGCCGGCACGGTGAGGGCCAGGTTGCACAGGACGAGGGTGACCATCTGCGCGTCGGTCAACCCGAGGTCCTCCCGGATGGCTCCGGCGAACGGCGCCATGTCGAACCACACGACGAACGAGAGGAGGAACGCCAGGGTCGTGAGGTGCAGGACGCGGCTCGGCCCCCGGAAGGACGCGAGGATCGAGAGGCGGGCGCGCAGGCGGCGGGACATGGCGAGGATCGTGGGCCACGCCCGTTTCGCACCGGTTCCCGCGACGTTGCGGCCGTGAGAAGGCGCGCTCACGACCGCGGAGCACCGCCCTGTGAGCACCGTCAGATGGGCATCAGGCGGACTTCGCGCGGCCGTAACGGAGAGCAGGCGCGCCGGCAACGCGCTGCCGCGAGGCTCGTCGGATGGATCCCCTCGCCGGCTGGACGGTCGCGCTCACCGCCGGCCGTCGGGCGACGGAGCAGGCGGAGCTGTTGCAGCGCCGCGGCGCCGAGGTCGTGCTCGCACCGCTGGTCGCGTCCACGCCGGTGCCGGAGGACGACGTGCGCAGCGCGACGGTCGAGCTGCTGCGCCGGCCGGTCGACGTGGTCGTGGCCACCAGCGGCGTCGGGCTGCGGTCCTGGATCGCCATGGCCTGGACGTGGGACCTGGCCGAGCCGCTGTTCCGCTCGCTGCGGTCGGCCGAGGTGTGGGCCCGCGGCGCGAAGGCGGTCGGTGTGCTCGCGGGCGAGGACATCGCCGTGTCCTGGCGAGCCCCGGACGAGACCATGGCCGAGGTGCTGCAGGCGCTGCTGGCCGAGGGGGTCGCCGGCCGGCGGGTCGGCGTGCAGCTCCACGGCGGCGATCTGGACTGGTTCGTCGCGGCGCTCGCCGCGGCCGGTGCCGAGGTCGTCCCTGTGCCGATCTACCGGGTCCACGCCGCCGAGACGCCCCGCACCGGCGAACGGCTGGCGCTCGCTGTCGCCCGGGGCGAGCTGGACGCCGTGACGTTCACGTCTGCCGCCGCCGTCGAGGCCCTCGCCGGCGCTCGACGGCGTCGTCGAGGACCTGCACCGGTACGGAGTGACGTGCGCGTGCGTGGGCCCGGTCACGGGCGCCGCGGCACGGGCGGCCGACCTGCCCGACATCGTGGTCGCCGCGCCGCACCGGCTGGGATCGATGGTGCGCGTCCTCGGCGAGCACCTCGCCGACCGCGGGCGCACCCTGGGGGTCGGCGAGGTCATCGTGCGCCACCAGGGCGCGCGGTTGGCCGTGGACGGCGCCGAGGTGCGCCTGACCCCCCGCGAGCGCCGCCTCCTCGAGGTGCTCCTCGCGACGGGCGGCGTGGTGCAGTCGAAGGAGCGGCTGGCCGCCGTGGCCTGGGACGCGCCGGTCGACGACCACACCGTGGAGGTGGCGGTCAACCGGTTGCGCCGCAAGCTGGGCCCCGCGGCCGGCGTCCTGGAGACCTCGGCCCGCCGGGGCTACCGCATGGCCGTCTGACATCCCAACCTCACAAGGGCGGTCAGCCCCGTGTGAGCGGGCCGTCGTAGGCGGTTCACAGCCCAGCAACCACAAGGCAACGCCCGTCGGGTTCGGTGGTGCGGTGACCTCGGACCACCCTGTTCTCGCCGTCGTCGGCAACGGCATGGTGGGCCTGCGCTTCGTCGAGGAGGCCCTCGCCCTGGGCCTCCAGGATCGCTACCGGCTCGTGGTGTTCGGCGAGGAGCCGCGCCCGGCCTACGACCGAGTGCACCTGTCGGACTTCTTCGACGACGACGCCGGCGACCTGGTCCTCGCCGACCGCGCCTGGTACGAGGCCAACGGCGTCGAGCTCCGCCTCGGCGCGCGGGTCACCGCCGTCGACGGCGCGTCGCACACGATCGTCGACGACCAGCGCACCGCATGGCCCTACGCCCGCTGCGTGCTGGCCACCGGGAGCGCGCCGTTCGTGCCGCCGATCCCCGGGATCGACGCGGCCGGGGTGTTCGTCTACCGCACCATCGAGGACCTCGAGGCGATGCGGGCCTGGGCCACCGCCGGCTGCGCCCGCGCCGCCGTGGTGGGCGGCGGCCTGCTCGGGCTCGAGGCCGCCAACGCGATGCGCCGCCTCGGGCTGCACACCACGGTCGTCGAGCTCGCCCCGCGCCTCATGGCCGTGCAGCTGGACGACGGCGCCGGCGCTGCCCTCCGCGCCAAGGTGGAGGCGCTCGGCATCGAGGTGCGCACCGGCGTCGCCGCCAGCGCGGTGCGGACGAGCCCGGACGGACGGGCCGTCGGCCTCGCGTTCGGGGACGACGACCCGGGCCTCGACGCCGACCTCGTGGTGTTCGCCGCGGGGATCCGGCCGCGCGACCAGCTCGCCCGTGAGGCCGGCCTGGCCGTCGGCGAGCGCGGCGGCGTCGTGATCGACGACGGCTGCGCCACCTCGGACCCGCACGTCTACGCGATCGGCGAGGTGGCCTGCCACGCCGGCAAGGTCCACGGTCTCGTGGCGCCGGGCTACGAGATGGCGGGCGTGGCGGCCCGCCGCATCGCCGGTGACGACACGGCCGTCTTCGCGCCCAGCGAGCCGGCCACCAAGCTCAAGCTGCTCGGGATCGACGTGGCGGTGGCCGGGGCCGCCGAGGGGCACAGCGCGCTCGTCGTCGACGACCCCGTGGCCGGCACCTACCGCAAGCTCGTGCTGGGCCCGGACGGCGAGGTGACCGGCGTGCTCCTGGTGGGCGACGCCGGACCCTTCGCGTCGCTCTCGGGCCTGGCGCTGAGCCACGCCCCCGCACCTCCCAACGCCTTCGACCTGCTCGTGGGCGCGGCGGACGCCGGCGACGCCGGCACCATCTGCTCCTGTCACAACGTGAGCGGCACGGCCGTCCGCGAGGCGATCCGCGGCGGCGAGCTCGAGGACGTCGGCGCGATCAAGGCGTGCACGAAGGCCGGTACCGGGTGCGGGTCCTGCGTGCCGCTCCTGGACCGCATCCTCGGCGAGGAGCTCCGGGCCGCCGGCAAGGAGGTGGCGCGCGGGCTGTGCGAGCACTTCACCCAGACGCGCCAGGAGCTCTTCGAGATCGTGCGGGCCACGGGCATCCGCTCCTTCGCCGAGCTGGCCGGGCGCTTCGGCACGGGCCGGGGCTGCGCGGTGTGCAAGCCGGCCGTGGCGTCGATGTTCGCGTCGCTGGCCTCCGGCCACATCCTCGACGGCGAACAGGCGTCGCTGCAGGACACCAACGACCACTTCCTCGCGAACATCCAGCGCGACGGCACCTACTCGGTGGTGCCGCGGGTTCCCGGGGGCGAGATCACGCCGGAGGGGCTCATCGCCATCGGTGAGGTGGCCCGCGACTTCGACCTCTACACGAAGATCACCGGCGGCCAGCGCATCGACCTCTTCGGTGCGACCGTCGAGCAGCTGCCGCTGATCTGGGCGCGACTGATCGACGCTGGCTTCGAGTCCGGGCACGCCTACGGCAAGGCCGTGCGCACGGTGAAGTCCTGCATCGGCTCGACGTGGTGCCGCTACGGCGTGCAGGACTCGGTGCAGCTGGCCATCGATCTGGAGCTCCGCTACCGGGGCCTGCGGGCGCCGCACAAGATCAAGCTGGCCGTGTCCGGCTGCGCCCGCGAGTGCGCCGAGGCGCAGGGCAAGGACGTCGGCGTGATCGCCACCGAGCGCGGGTGGAACCTCTACGTGGGCGGCAACGGGGGCATGCGCCCGCGCCACGCCGACCTGCTGGCCGAGGACCTGTCGACCGATGCACTGGTCGGCGCCATCGATCGGTTCCTCATGTACTACGTCCGCACCGCAGACCGGCTCGAGCGCACCGCCACCTGGATCGACAAGCTCGAGGGCGGCATCGACCACGTGCGCGAGGTCGTCCTCGAGGACAGCCTCGGCCTCGCGGCCGAGCTCGAGGCCGACATGGCCCGCCACGTGGCGAGCTACGAGTGCGAGTGGCGGGCCACGCTGGAGGACCCGGAGCGGCTGGCCCGCTTCCGGTCTTTCGCCAACTCGGACGAGCCCGACCCCGACCTCGCCTACGTGCGGATCCGCGGCCAGCGGCAGCCCGCATGACCGCCGTGGAGGCGCCCGGGCGCGCGACCGGCCAGTGGGTCGACGTGGGCCCGCTGGACGCGCTCACCCCCGACCGTGGCGCGGCGGTGCTGGTCCACGGCCGCCAGGTGGCCGTGTTCCTCCTGTCCGACGGCGCGCTGCACGCGCTCGACAACCACGACCCCATCTCGCGGGCCAACGTCCTCAGCCGCGGGATCGTGGGTGACCGCGGCGGCGTGCCCGTCGTGGCGTCCCCCATCTACAAGCAGTGCTTCGAGCTCGCCACCGGCCGGTGCCTCGACGACCCCGACCGCTCGGTGCTGGCTCACGCCACCCGGGTGGTCGACGGCCGGGTGCAGGTCCGCGTCGGCTCGGCGGCGTCGTGACGATCACCGAGCTGCCGCTCCCCACCCGCCGCCAGCCGAAGGTGGTCGAGCGGCCCGAGCTGCTCGCCCTCGACGCCGGCGAGCAGTACCGGTTCGCGTTCGCGATGGAGTCCTGCGTGGGCTGCCACTCTTGCGAGGCGGCCTGCGCCGAGCAGAACGGCCTGCCGCCGGAGATCGCGTGGCGCCGCGTCGGCGAGATCGAAGGCGGCACGTTCCCCGACACCAAGCGCTTCCACCTGTCGATGTCGTGCAACCACTGCCTCGAGCCCGCCTGCCTCGAGGGCTGCCCGACGAACGCCTACGTGAAGCTCGACAACGGGATCGTGGCCCATGAGGCCGACGAGTGCATCGGCTGCCAGTACTGCACGTGGAACTGCCCGTACTCCGTCCCGGCGTTCCAGCCCGACCGGCGCATCGTCACCAAGTGCGACATGTGCCTCCCGCGCCTCGAGGCCGGGCAGCAGCCGGCCTGCGTCGACGCCTGCCCCACCTTCGCCATCACCGTCGAGAAGGTCGACGTGGCGGCGTGGCGGGCCGACCACAGCGAGGGCGACGCCCCCAACCTGCCGAGCGCCGGCCTCACCCTGTCGACGACCCGGATCAGCCTCCCGGACGACGTGCCCCTCGAGACCTACGGCGGCAGCGCGTGGTCCCTGCGACCCGAGCACCCGCACTGGCCGCTCGTCTGGCTCACCCTCCTCACCCAGGCCGCGGTCGGGGCCAGCGCCACCGCCGCGGGCGCGGGCGAGCGGGCCACGGCCGCCGTCGCCGCCATGGCCGCGCTCGGCGCGTCGCTGCTCCACCTCGGCCGGCCCGTCCACGCCTGGAAGGCCCTGCGCAACCTGCGCCGGTCCTGGCTCTCGCGGGAGGTCGCGCTCTTCGGGGCCTACGCGGCCCTGGCCGCGCTCGCCGTCGTGCTGCCCGGGGCCGCGCCCGTGGCCGTCGTGGTCGGCGCCGCCGGCATCTTCGCCAGCGGTCGCCTGTACATCGTGCCGGGGCGCCCGGCCTGGGACACGCGGCTCACCATCGTGCGGTTCTTCGCGACCGCGCTCGCCCTCGGCCCGCTGCTGACCGGGCACCCCGGCTGGGCGGTCTGGGGCGTCGCGCTCCAGGCGGTGGCCACGGCGGCGAACCTCGTCCGGCTCCGCCGCGACCCGCGCATCGAGTGGTGGGGAGCCGTGCAGCTGACCCTCCGGTGGTTCCGCGCGCCCTCCGCGGTGATGGCCCTCGGGTGGCTGGTCGGCGCCGCCCTGGCCGCGTCAGGCATGACCCTCGCCGCCCTCGTGCCGATCGCGGCCGCCGAGCTCCTCGGGCGCTACCTCTTCTACGTGACGGTGGTGCCGCTGGACATGCCGGGGTCGTTCTCACGCACTCGGAAGCACTGATGGCCCTCCCCCGCGCCCTCGCCGCGCTCGTGGAGCGCGCCGGCTTCGGCCACGGTGGCGAACGGTACGGCTACGAGGTCGACGAGCGCTTCGGGCCCATGAGCGCCAGCCGCAAGCCCGACGCGTGGGTGCGGACCACCTGCGGCTACTGCTCGGTGGGGTGCGGGATGCTCCTCGGTGTGCGGGACGGCAAGGCCGTCGCCGTGCAGGGCGATCCGGACCACCCGGTGAACCGCGGCCGGCTGTGCCCGAAGGGGCTCACCGAGCATCACACGCTCGCCGCGCCCGGGCGCCTCACCACACCGCTGATCCACGGCCGGCCGGCCAGCTGGGACGAGGCCCTCGGCCTGGTGGCCAACGGCTTCGGCCACCTGCTCGACGAGCACGGCCCGGAGAGCGTGGCGATCCTGTCGACCGGGCAGCTGGTGACCGAGGAGTTCTACGCGCTCGGCAAGCTCGCCCGCCTCGGGCTGCGCCTCGCGCACTACGACGGCAACACCACGCTGTGCATGGCCTCGGCCGCGTCGGGCTACAAGCTCGCGTTCGGCAGCGACGGGCCGCCCGGCTGCTACGACGACTTCGGCGACGCCGACCTGGTCGTGCTCTTCGGCGCCAACGTGGCCGACAACCACCCGCTCATCGCGCCCCGGCTGATGGGGCCCGACCGCCCGCGGGTGATCGTCGTCGACCCACGCGTCACGAAGACGGCGATGGTGGCCGACCAGCACCTCCCGTTGAAGCCCCGCACCGACATCACGTTGATCAACGGGATCCTCCACCTGCTCTTCGCCGAGGACCTGGTCGACCGCGCCTACCTCGACGCGCACACCGTCGGCGCCGCCGAGCTCGAGGCCCACGTCGCGGCCTACGACTCCGATCGCGTCGCCTCCGAGTGCGGGCTGACGGTCGAGGAGCTGCGCCGGGCCGCCCGGGCCATCGGCACGGCCAAGCGCTGCCTGATCGCCTGGACCATGGGCATCAACCACTCGGTGCAGGGCACGGAGTCCGTCGCCCTCCTCTGCAGCCTCGCCGCGGCCACCGGGAACATCGGGCGGGCGGGCGCGGCCCCGTTCTCCATCACCGGCCAGTGCAACGCGATGGGGACCCGCGAGGCGGGGTTCACCGCGTCGATGCCCGGCTACCGCGCCTACGACGACCCGGCCGCCCGCGAGGAGCTGGCGGCCCTGTGGGGCATCGACGCGGAGGAGCTGCCGACCGAGCGGGGGCGGGCCTACCCCGACATCGTCAACGGCGTGATGAGCAAGAAGATCAAGGGGCTCTGGATCATCGGCACCAACCCGCTGGTGTCCTTCCCCAACCGCGAGGTGCTCGAGCACGCCATGGCGCGGCTCGACCTGCTCGTCGTGCAGGACGGGTTCGAGACCCCGACGACGGAGATCGCACACGTCGTGCTCCCCGCCGCCATCTGGGGCGAGAAGGAGGGCACGTTCACGAACTCCGAACGGCGGGTCTCCCGGGTCCGGGCCGCCGTGGCGCCGCCGGGTGAGGCTCGCCCGGACTTCGACATCTTCCTGGGGCTGGCTGATCGGCTCGGCGTGCGCGACCGTCTGTTCCCGGGCTGGACCTCTCCGGCCGACGCGTTCGAGGAGTGGCGTCGCGTGTCCGCCGGGCGCCTCTGCGACTACAGCGGCATCACCTACGACCGCATCGACGCCGTGGGCGGGGTGCAGTGGCCCTGCCCGGCCGACGACCCGTCGGTGCCCCTCGCCGGCTCGCCGCGGCTCTACGCGGACGGCCGGTTCCCCAACCCCACTGGCAAGGTGCGGCTGCACTGCGTCGACCGCCAGGAGCTGCGGGACAAGCCCCGCCCCGAGTTCCCGCTCCTCCTCAACACCGGCCGCACCGTCGAGCACTGGCACACCCGCACGAAGACGGCGCGGGTGCCGCTGCTCGAGCGCCTCGCGCCGGAGGCGTGGGTGGAGATCAACGAGGCCGACGCCACCGCCCTGGGCGTGCGCACGGGCGACCACGTCCGCGTGGCGTCGTCGCGGGGCGAGATCGACCGGATCGTGGCCCGGGTCACCCCCATCGTGCGCCCCGGCGAGGTGTTCATCCCGTTCCACTACGACGAGGCGTGCGCCAACCGGCTCACCGTCGACGAGTTCGACCCGATCTCCCGCGAGCCCAACTACAAGCAGTGCGCCGTCCGGATCGAGGTCACCTCGTGACGTGGAAGATGTGGGCGACCTGGCCCGCGACGGGGTCGAGGCGCACGTAGCCGGCCTCGCCGGCCCACTCGTAGCGCTCCCCCGTTAGCTCGTCCAGGAGCCGGTAGGGCACCCCGGAGGGCAGCCCCGAGCGCGCCGAGGTCGAGGCGCACGGTCGTCTCGTGGGCCTCGTGGGGGTCGATGTTCACCACGCACAGCAGGAGATCGGTGGTCGACGTGGCCGCGGCTGTACACGAGCACCTGGTCGTCGTCGCTGTGGTGGAAGCGGATGTCGCGCAGGGCCCACAGGTCGGGATGGGCCCGCCGCACCTCGTTGCACCGCGCGATGAACGGGGCCAGCGTGTCGTGGGCGGCGTAGTCGCGCTCCTTCAGCTCGTACTTCTCGGAGTGCGCGTACTCCTCGTTGCCCTCGCCGGCCGGCTCGTTCTCGCACAGCTCGTAGCCGGAGTAGATGCCGTAGGTCGGCACCAGCGTGGCGGCGAGCACGAGCCGGAGCGCGAACGCGCCGCGCGGGCCGCGGCGCAGCGGCCCGGAGAGGATGTCGGGCGTGTTCGGCCAGAACGCCGGGCGCATGTGGTCCGCCAGCGGGCCCTGCGTGAGCTCGACGACGTACTCCCGCAGCTCCCACGCCGAGCTCCGCCAGGTGAAGTAGGTGTAGCTCTGGCTGAAGCCGATCTCGGCGAGCTTCGCCATCATCGGCGGGGTGGTGAACGCCTCGGCCAGGAACACGAGGTCGGGGTGCCGCTTGTGCAGGTCGTCGATCAGCCAGGCCCAGAACGCGAGGGGCTTGGTGTGGGGGTTGTCGACGCGGAAGATCCGGATGCCGCGGTCCACCCACCCGAGCACCACGTCGCGGCAGGCCTCCCAGAGCGCGATGCGGTCCCCCTCGTCCGCCGGCCAGAAGTCGATGGGGTGGATGTCCTGGTACTTCTTCGGTGGGTTCTCGGCGTAGCGGATCGTGCCGTCGGGCCGGCGGGTGAACCACTCCGGGTGGTCGCGCACCCAGGGGTGGTCGGGTGAGGCCTGGAGGGCGAAGTCGAGCGCGACCTCGAGGCCCAGCTCGCCGGCCCGGGCCACGAACGCGTCGAGGTCCTCGAACGTGCCGAGGTCGGGGTGGATCGCGTCGTGGCCGCCCGCCGAGCCGCCGATGGCCCACGGGCTGCCGGGGTCGTCGGGGCCCGCGTTGAGCGAGTTGCCGCGCCCCTTGCGGTGGGTCACGCCGATCGGGTGGATCGGCGGCAGGTACACGACGTCGAACCCGAGCCCGGCCACGTAGGGCAGGTGGTCCGCGGCGCCGCGCAGGCCGCCGAACGAGCGCGGGAACAGCTCGTACCAGGCGCCGACCGCGGCGCGCAGCCGGTCCACCCACACGGGGTGCTTGGCCGACTCGGAGCGCCGGGCGTCGGGCACGCCCGCGGTGAGCGCGGCGATGGCGTCGTCGCACGCGGCGTCGAGGCGCACGTCGAGCGAGCAGGCCGTGCGGCGCACGCCGGCCGACGCGGCCAGCAGCCGCTCGCGGTCCTCGCCGCGTGAAGCGCTCCGCCAGCTCCTCGAGGAGCAGCCCGCCCTCCTCCAGCTCGAGGTCGACCTCCTGGCCGTCGCCGACCTTCACCTCGACGTCGTGCCGCCAGGTGGCGTACCGGTCCGTCCACGCCTCGATGACCAGCTCGTGCGCGCCGAGCTCGCCCGGCACGATCGTGCCGACCCACCGGTCACCCTCCTCCGAGAGGGGCACGGACTGCCACGTCCGGGCGCCGCGCGCGGCGCCAGCGCGCCGCGGCGCCGAGGCGGTCGTGACCGTCCGCGACGAGCACCGCCGAGACCGGCAGGTCCTGGCCGACGACGCCCTTGGCCGGGAACCCCGACGGGGTCCGTGGCCGGAGGTCGTCGATCACGATCGGCGGCAGCACCCGCTCCACCCGTACGAGGATCGATCAGCACGCACGCTCCCGGAGGACCTCGCCGCGCTCCATCTTGTGGAACGCGTCCTCGACGGCATCGAGGCCGATGGTCTCCGACACGAAGCGGTCCAGCGGCAGTCGGCCCTGGAGGTGGAGGTCGACCAGCAGCGGGAAGTCGCGGGCCGGGAGGCAGTCGCCGTACCAGCTGGGCTTGAGGCGGCCGCCCCGCCCGAAGAAGTCGATCATCGGCAGCTCGATGCGCATCTCGGGGTTGGGCACGCCGACCTGCACGACGGTGCCGGCCAGGTCCCGGCGCGTAGAAGGCCTGCTCGAAGACCTTCGGGTTCCCGACCGCCTCGATGCAGACGTCGGCGCCGTTGCCGTCGGTGGCCGCCCGGATGGCCTCCACCGGGTCCTCGGCGGAGGCGTCCACGACGTGGGTGGCGCCGAACCCCTTCGCCAGCTCGAGCTTCCGGGCGTCGAGGTCCACCGCGACGATCGTGGTGGCGCCGGCGAGCTTGGCGCCCGCGATCGCCGCGTCGCCCACGCCGCCGCACCCGAACACCGCCACCGAGTCGCCGGGCCCGACCTCGCCGGTGTGGAGCGCCGCGCCGAGGCCGGCCATGACCCCGCACCCGAGCAGGCCGGCCACGGCCGGTGCGACCTCCGCCGACACCGGCGTGCACTGGCCCGCGGCCACGAGCGTCTTCTCGGCGAACGCGCCGATGCCGAGCGCGGGCGACAGCGGCTGGCCGTCGAGGGTCATCTTCTGCGTGGCGTTGTGGGTGGCGAAGCAGTACCAGGGCCGGCCGCGGCGGCAGGACCTGCACTCGCCGCACACGGCGCGCCAGTTGAGGATCACGAAGTCGCCCGGGGCCACGTCCCTCACCCCGGGCCCGACCGCCTCGACCAGCCCGGCCGCCTCGTGGCCGAGCAGGAACGGGAACTCGTCGTTGATGCCGCCCTCCCGGTAGTGCAGGTCCGTGTGGCACACGCCGCACGCCTGCACCTGGACGAGCGCCTCCCCCGGACCGGGGTCCGGCACCTCGATCACGACCACTTCGACCGGCTGCCGGACCGCCCTGGCCACCACCCCGCGGACCTGCTGCGCCACGTCGACCCCCGATCCGGTGCTGCACCTTCGCGCGGCGGACCGTATCGGAGGGCGGCGGGTCCGTCAGGGGTCGGGGACGCGGACCTCGTACAGGGGCGGCACCCAGTCGGGCACCGAGGCCGCGAGCTCGGCTGCGGTCACCGGACGGAGCGATGCCACCAACGCGTCCACCGCGTCGACCGGGAGGCTGGTCAGGATCGCGATCGACACGTCACCCACCTCGACGGAGCGGTTGCCGCCGGAGGCGCCCCCGGCGCCGATGAGCGCCTCGCGGCAAGCCGTGGTGGTGACCGAGAGGTGGAGGTACGCGAACTCCTCGTCGGTCACGATCGGGGCGCCGAAGACGCTCCGGTGCTGGTCCTCGTCCGAGTACTCGAGCTCGACGCTGACGCACTCCGCCGAGGGGCTGCCGACCGTTGCGAAGGTCAGCCCATAGCCCTCGGGCGGCTCCGCCGGCGCGATCAGGAGCTGGGGGTGCGCCGCGAGGAGCTCCTCCTGGATCCAGGGCGTCCGGTCGACCTCAGCCGCGGTCGGAGGGTCGACCTGGATCGGGTCGCCCCAGTCGCTGAACCGCACCTCCACGCGCACGGTGATGCCGGCGCGGCTCACCTGGAACGCGGCGGCCAGGGGACGGTCCTTCTCGTCGAGGGTCAGCGCAAGATCGACGGGTGCGAGCTCGAACTGGGACGACTCCGCCATCTCGTCGAAGGCCGGCAGGTGGCCGAGCATGCGCCGGGTCCCGTCGGGGCGGTCGTCGACGACCACGAGGTCGGTCGCGCCCGCGACGAGGCGCTGCAGCTGGTTCGGGTCCTGGTCGACCGGCAGCAGGTACGCGAGCGGGAGCAGCTCGACCGCCGTCGACGGGCTGAGCCGGGTGGGCGCGACCGGGACGGGCCCACCCCCCTCACCCCGCGGCGGTCCCGAGGCCTCCTCGAGGAAGCGGAGCTGGTCGAGGTGCTCGCCGAACTCCCGCGGCACGTACGGGAGGCTCGCCCAGTCGGGGACGGCGAGGTCCTCGCTGCCCGGGACCACCACCTGCGAGCGGGTGAAGAGGTCGGCGTCGACGCGCCGCTGCTCGAGCACCGTCGGCTCGGTCGAGCTCTCCGTGCCCCGCTCGACGCGGAGCGCCCAGTGGATCGCGTCGGCGAGCTCTCCCGTGATGTGGATCCGCTCCGGGGGGAGACGGACCTGGCTGTCGGCGGCGCCGTCCTCCTCGGCCACGACGGTCATGTCGAACCGGAACGACTCGCCGAACCCGAGCCCGGCCTCGCTGACGACGGCGTCGTCCTGCGCGCCGACCGTCGTGAGGAGGATCGCGGCCACGACGAGGCACCCGCTGAGGACCAGCGCGCCGTAGGCCACGCGACGGCCGCGGGTGAGCACCGGCCGGGCTGGCGCGAAGTCCTGGCCCTCTCTCACGGCGGCAGAGTGTTGCAGAGCCCTCCGGCCCCGGGTGAACGCTCCGTTTCGGAGGGGGCGGGCGAGGGACCACGATCGAGGTTGCTGGGTAGGGTGCCGGTCGATGAAGGCGCTCCGGAGCTTCACTGTGCGGCCGTCGCTCCCGCCGGACCTCGCGGCCCTCGAGGAGCTGGCGATGAACCTCCGGTGGTCGTGGGACGTCCAGACCCGGGACCTGTTCCGGTGGGTGGACCCCGACGCCTGGGACGCCACCGTCCACGATCCCGTGCGCCTCCTCGGGCTGGTGGGTCGCGAGCGCTTCGACACCCTGGTGGAGGACGCGGGCTTCATGCGCTTCCTCGCGGACGTCCGCGAGGAGCTGCAGCGCTACGTCGACGGCGACCGCTGGTTCCAGGACCGCGACGGCTCGCCGCTGCGCTCGATCGCCTACTTCTCCCCCGAGTTCGGGATCGCGGAGGCGCTCCCGCAGTACTCCGGCGGCCTCGGGGTGCTGGCCGGTGACCACCTGAAGGCGGCCAGCGACCTCGGCCTGCCGCTCACCGGGGTCGGCCTGTTCTACCGCCACGGGTACTTCCGCCAGTCCCTGTCCACCGACGGCTGGCAGCAGGAGCGCTACCCGGACCTCGACCCCTACGCCATGGCCCTGGTGCCGTGCGAGGACGTGCGCGTCGAGGTGGACCTCGCCGGACGACCGCTGGTCGCGCGCGTCTGGAAGGCGGAGGTCGGCCGCGTGCCGCTCTACCTCCTCGACACCGACGTCGACGACAACCCGCCGGACCTGCGGGGCATCACCGACCGCCTCTACGGCGGGGACACCGAGCACCGGTTGCGCCAGGAGATCCTGCTCGGCATCGGCGGGGTGCGCGCGCTCGACGCGCTCGGCGTGACCACCCAGGTCTTCCACACGAACGAGGGCCACGCGGGGTTCCTCGGGCTGGAGCGGATCCGCCAGCTCGTGAAGGACCCCGGGCTGTCGTACCGCGAGGCGATCGAGGCCGTGCGGGCGGGATGCCTGTTCACGACGCACACCCCGGTGCCGGCCGGCATCGACCGCTTCCCGCGCGAGCTCATCGAGCGCTACTTCACGGGCTGGGCGTCGGAGGTCGGGATCACCCTCGACGAGCTGATGGCCCTCGGCCACCGACCCGGCGACGCGGTCGACGAGCGGTTCAACATGGCCGTCATGGGCCTGCGCCTGGCCGCCCGCTCCAACGCCGTCGCCCGCCTCCACGGCGTGGTGAGCCGCGACATGTTCGGCGACCTCTGGCCCGACGTGCCCACGGAGGAGGTCCCGATCCGCTCGGTGACCAACGGCGTCCACGCGCCCACGTGGGTGGCCCCGGAGATGGCAGAGCTGCTCAACCGGCACGTGCTCCCCGGCTGGCAGGAGGCCGAGGCCGACCGGTGGGAGCTGCTCTCCGAGGCGCGCGACGACGAGCTGTGGCGCGTCCGGGAGCAGGGGCGCGAGCAGCTCGTGGCCTTCGTGCGGCAGCGGCTGCGCGACCAGCTGATCGCGCGCGGCCTGTCGGCCTCGGACGTCGAGTGGACCGACGCCGTGCTGGATCCCAAGGCCCTCACGATCTGCTTCGCCCGCCGGTTCGCCACCTACAAGCGGGCGACGCTGCTCCTCTCCAAGCCGGAGCGGCTGCGGGCCATGCTCCTGTCGGGCGACCGCCCCGTGCAGCTGGTGTTCGCCGGGAAGTCGCACCCGGCCGACGACAGCGGCAAGGAGCTGATCCGCCTGATCACCTCCTTCGCCGCCGACCCGGACATCCGCCATCGCATCGCGTTCGTCGAGGACTACGACATCGCCGTGGCCCGCGCCCTGCTCCAGGGCGCGGACGTGTGGCTCAACAACCCCCGCCGGCCGCAGGAGGCCTGCGGCACCTCGGGCATGAAGGCGGCCCTGAACGGCGCCCTCAACCTCTCGATCCTCGACGGCTGGTGGGACGAGTGCTTCGACGGCGAGAACGGGTGGGCCATCTCCTCCGCCGAGCACGAGGAGGACCTCGAGCGCCGCGACGAGATCGAGGCCGGCTCGCTGTTCGAGCTCCTCGAGCGCCAGGTCGTGCCGCTGTTCTACGAGCGGTGGCAGGGGCCGGTGCCCCGCCGCTGGGTCCAGCGCATGCAGCGCTCGCTCACGACGCTGGGCCCGTACGTGACCGCGGCCCGCATGGTGCGCGACTACGCCGAGCTGCTCTACGAGCCGGCCGCGTCGACGACCGACGTCCTCTCCGCGGAGGGGCACCAGCGAGCGCGGGCCCTGGCCGAGTGGAAGGCCCGGGTCGCCGCGGCCTGGCCGGGCGTCCACGTCGACCACCTCGACCTGCCCGGCGCGGTGGTCGAGCTCGGCACCGAGCGCAAGGTCGAGGCGGTCGTGTCGCTGGGCGACCTCGCTCCGGTCGACGTGGAGGTCCAGCTCATCCACGGCCCGGCCGGGCAGGGGGCCGAGCTGGCCGACACCCGGATCGTGCCGATGACCCCGGCCGGCGAGGCCGACGACGGCCATGTGCGCTACGCCGGCGCGTTCACCTGCGAGCAGGCCGGCCGGTACGGGGCGACGGTGCGCATCGTGCCGGCCCACCCCGACCTCGCCACCCCCCTGGAGCTCGGCCTCATCGCCTGGGGGTAGGACAGGAGCGCTGTGTAGCGTCGCCGCATGGCGGACGACGAGCTGGTCCACGTCGAACGGCGCGACGACGGCGTGGCCGTGCTGCGCCTCGACAACCCGAAGGTCAACGCGCTCTCACAGGCACTGCTCCGCGAGCTCGAGGCCGCCGCGCTGCAGCTGCACGTCGACCCGCCCGGCGCCGTCGTGGTGACCGGCGGGGACCGCC
The DNA here is from genome assembly GCA_963806205.1 of uncultured Microthrixaceae bacterium. GTDB lineage: Bacteria > Actinomycetota > Acidimicrobiia > Acidimicrobiales > VFJN01 > VFJN01. The sequence continues at coordinate 1,216,081 of CAWDXF010000002.1, read as the reverse complement.
TCTTCGCCGCCGGTGCCGAGATCACGGAGTTCACGACGGCGGACGGCATCATCTCGCGCGACGAGGTGCTGGAGCTCGGTGCGTGCTTCTTCCGCGCCTTCAACGCGGTGGCCGCCATCCCCCGCGCCACCATCGCCGCCATCTCCGGGTTCGCGCTCGGCGGTGGCTGCGAGCTCGCGCTCGCCTGCGACTTCCGCATCGCCAGCGAGAAGGCGAGGCTCGGCCAGCCCGAGGTGCTGCTCGGCATCATCCCCGGTGGGGGTGGCACGCAGCGCCTCCCGCGCCTCATCGGTCCCGCCCGCGCCAAGGACCTGATGCTGTCCGGTCGCCAGGTCGAGGCGGCAGAGGCGCTCGCGATCGGGCTGGTCGACGAGGTGGTCCCCCCCGAGGCGCTGGAGGACCGGGCCTTCGAGCTGGCGGCCGGCTACGCGTCCGGCGCGGTGCAGGCGCACGCGCTGATCAAGCGCGCGATCGACACGGGCCTCGAACGACCCCTGCTGGCCGGTCTCGAGCTGGAGCAGCAGCTGTTCGCCGACAGCTTCGGCACCGACGACGCCGCCATCGGCGTCCCGTCGTTCCTCGAGAGCGGACCCGGCCAGGCCAGGTTCAGCTCCGGCACCTCTGATCAGTGATCGAGTAGGCGTTCGGCGGCGGTCCAGGGATCGAGCTTGCGCGACGCGACCTCCGCGGCGAGCGCGTCGAGGCGGGCGCCGGCGGACGCCACGGCCCGCTCGCGCAGCAGCGCCGCGAGGATGCGGGCCAGCTCGTCGCCGATGCGGGCCGTGCGGCGCGGCTCGAGCTCGCCGCTGGTCTCCAGGTGGGCGCGATGTGCGCCGACCGCAGCCCACAGCTCGTCGGTGCCGGCACCGGTGGTCGCGGTCGTCGCCACGATCGGGGGGCGCCACCCGGGACGCCGGCTGAGGTCGAGCGCGCGCTCGAGGTCGCGCCGCGTCTCGTCGACGCCGGGCCGGTCGGCCTTGTTGACGACGAAGACGTCGGCGATCTCGAGGAGCCCTGCCTTGTTCGCCTGCACGGCGTCGCCCCACCCGGGGTTCACGACCACCACGGTCGTGTCGGCGGCCCCGGCCACCTCGACCTCGACCTGGCCCACGCCCACCGTCTCGAGGACGATCCAGGGCCAGCCCGTGGCGTCGAGCGCGCGGATCGCCTCGAGGGTGGCCAGGGACAGACCGCCGAGGTGGCCCCGCGTCGCCATGGAGCGGATGAACACGCCGGGGTCGCCCGTGTGGTCCTGCATCCGCACGCGGTCGCCGAGGATGGCGCCGCCGGTGAACGGCGACGACGGGTCGATTGCCAGCACGGCCACGTCGAGCCCGTCGGCCCGCATGCGCCCGACGAGCGCGCTGGTCAGGGTGGACTTGCCCGCGCCGGGCGCGCCCGTGATGCCCACGGTGTAGGCGGTTCCGCCCAACGGGTGGGTGAGGCGGGCGACGGCCCGCGCCTCCGGACCGCCGCGCTCGACGAAGGAGAGCAGGCGGCCCAGCGCGCTGCGGTCACCGGCCCGGGCCGCGGCCAGGAGGTCCGCCGGGGCGGCGTCGTCGGCCATGCCCGGGACCGTAGTGGCGGCTAGAGCGAGACCGGGGTGCCGTCGAGGAGGGTCTCGCCGACGTTCACGACCTCGGTGATGCCCTCGACCCGGTCCTTCAGGATCCGCTCGATGCCGGCCTTGAGCGTGACCGTGGAGGCGGGGCAGCTGACGCAGGCCCCCACGAGCTCCACCTGCACGACACCGGTCTCCTCGTCCACCCCGCGCAGGTAGATGTCGCCACCGTCGGCCTGGATGGCGGGCCGGATCGCCTCGATCGTGGTGCGGACCTTCTCCTCCAGCACGGGCTGGCACTCCTCGGTTCGGGGGTTCTCCATGGTCGCGCGGCGCGGACGCCAGGGACCACTTGCCCTGTCCAACGCCCACGCACCGACCTGTGTTCCCGCGAGGGGTCCCCCTACGATGCGCAGCCATGCCCGCCCGAGCTGCACGAGCCTTGCTGGGCGCGGTCGCCGCGCTCGTGCTGCTGCTCGTCGGGCTCGTCGCCACGGCCTCGCCGGCTGCCGCCCACAACGTCAGCGCGGGCTCGCTGCCGGCGCCGTCGTGGCTGCTCGGGTACATCGGCGCGTTCGCCGTGCTGGGCGCCGCGGTGGCGCTGCGGGGCAGCTGGACGTCCGCGCGGCTCGCCATCGTGGCGGGCGACGACGCCGGGCCCACGCCGGAACCCACCGCGAGCCGGTGGGGCCTGCTCGGGCAGGGGGTCGGCCTCGTGCTGCTCGGCGCGACCCTGGCCGCCGCCGTGATCGGCCCCGACTCGCCGGCGGCCAACATCGCGCCCGTCACGGTGTTCGTCGTGTGGTGGGTGGGCCTCCCGCTCCTCTGCCTCGTGCTGGGCGACGTCATGCGTGCGGTCAACCCGTTCCAGCTCCTCGTCACCGCGCTGGGACGGATCGTGCCTCGCACGGTGGCCACCTCCTCCCCCGCACCGGAGTGGACGGCCGGTGCGTTCCTCTGGGCGTTCTCCTGGGTGTACCTCGCGTACCACCGCCCGGGGTCGCCGCGGGTCGTCGCGGTGCTCCTGGTGACCTACGCGGTGGCGGCGGTGGCGGGCGGCCTGCGCTGGGGCCGCGGGTGGCTCGCGACCGGCGAGGGCTTCGGCGGGCTGTCCGCGGCGGTGGCGCGCCTCACCCACCGGAGAGGTGTACGGCCGCCCGGGCTCCTCGCCATCGTGGTGGCGTGGCTGGGGGCCGCCGCGTTCGACGGGGTGTCGGCCACGAGCTTCTGGATCGACGTCCTCGGCACCTCCCGCGGGTGGGAGCGGACGCTGCTGAACACGGTCGGGTTCGTGTGGATCACGGCGGTGGTCGCCGCGGTCGTCCTCCTGGTGCTGCGCGTCGGCGAGGACGTCGCCACCGCCGACGAGGGCCACCGCCGCGGCTCGTCGCTCGTGGTGCTGCTCGGCGTGGCGCTCGTGCCCCTGGCCCTAGGTTGGTTCGTGAGCCATGACCTCACCCTCCTGCTCTTCGAGGGCCAGAACTTCCTGGCGCTGCTCTCCGATCCGCTCGGTAAGGGGTGGGACCTCTTCGGCACGATCGACCGCACGATCGACTACGGCATCGTCCAGGCCGGCTGGGTGCGGTGGGTGCAGCTGGGGTCGCTCCTCGTCGGGCACGTCGCCACCGTCGTCCTCGCACACGACGGCGCGATCGCGCGCCTCGGACGCAAGCGCGGCATGCGCGTGACCTGGACCGTCGCCGTGGCCGCCGCCGGCTCCGTCGTCTCCGCCGCCCTCCTGGTGCTGGGATGAGCGTGCTCGCGCACCAGGGCGGGTGGGACGAGCTGCTGTTCGTGCTCGTGCCGATCTCCCTCTTCGCCGGCCTGCTCGCCCTCGCCAACAAGCGCGCGGCCCAGGAGCAGGCGGAGCGGGACGAGGGCGACGAGCCGCCGGACGGCTGATCCGTGCCCCGCCTGACGCGCACCACCACCGCCGAGGCGGCGGCCGCCGACGGCACCTGGCGCCCCCGCCACGACGTCGTGGTCGAGGCCGCCACCGGCGAGGGGCACTTCATCGCCACCACGGGTCCGTTCGCCGCGTACGAGCGGACCGTCACGACCGACGACGACGGCACGGTGACCGAGGTCGTGCGCTACAAGCTGGCCCGCGGGTTCCCCGGCGGCCTGCCCCTCGGCCTGTTCTACCGGCAGGCGCTCCGCCGGCCCGGTCGCGACCGCCTGCCGTGGTGGGCGGCGGGCCAGGTGCTCGACCCTCGGGCGGCCACCACGATCGGCTCGCTCATCTCGATCGCCGTGGTGGTGGGCTACCTCGGCACGATCCTCACCCAGACGATCACGTTCACCGCCGACGACTTCGACGCCAGCAAGACCGCGCAGAGCACGGTCCTCGCGGTCGTGCGGGTGGGGGTGCTCGTGACCGTGCTCCTCACGGCGCTGGCCGACCGGCAGGGCCGTCGCCGCATGCTGCTCCTCTGCTCGAGCCTCGGCTGCGTGGCCTGCGCCCTCGGCGCGCTCGCCCCGAACCTGGTGGGCGTCGGCATCAGCCAGCTCGTGGTCCGCACGCTCGTGTCCGCCTGCACCGTCCTGTTCACCGTGATCGCGGCGGAGGAGATGCCCGCCGGGTCACGGGCCTACGGGGTGACGCTGCTCGGGCTGGCCGGCGCCGTCGGGGTGGGCGTGTGCCTCTTCGCGCTCCCCCTCGCGGACGTCGATCCGTCGGCCTGGCGCATCCTCTACGCGATCCCGCTCCTCGGCCTCCTGGTGATCCGCCGGTCCGCTCCCCTGCTCCCGGAGTCCCGCCGCTACGAGATCCCCCACGAGGTCGTGCCGATGCGCGGCCACGGGCGGCGGCTCTGGCTCCTCGCGGTGTCGTCCCTGCTGCTCTGCCTCTTCAAGGACCCCGCCTCGCAGCTCCTGAACGAGTTCCTCCGCGACGAGCGCGGCTTCTCCGCCACCCGGATCACGGTGTTCAGCGTCGCCACCAACGTCCCGGGCCTCCTCGGCGTCGTCGTCGGCGGCCGGCTGGCCGACGCCCGGGGCCGGCGGCAGGTCGGCGCGGCGGCGGTGCTCGGCGGCGCGGGGTTCACCGTGCTGCAGATGCTGAGCTCGGGGTGGAGCATGTGGACCCTCTCGCTCACCGCGTCGGTCATCGGCGCCGCCGCCATCCCCGCCATGGGCGTGTACAACCCCGAGCTGTTCCCCACGTCCCTGCGCGGTCGGGCCAACGGCGTCATCGCGGTGTTCGGGACCGTGGGCACGATCATCGGGCTGGTCACGGCCGGCGTGCTGTCGGATCGCTGGGACGGCCTCGGCCCCGCGCTCGCCCTCCTGTCGCTGGGCCCGCTGATCGTGGGCCTGCTCGTCCTGTTCGCCTACCCCGAGACGGCCAAGCAGGAGCTCGAGCAGCTCAACCCCGAGGACCCCGCCGTGCCCGCCGACCTCAACCCCGTCCCCACCTCTGCGAGCGAAGGGACGACGAAGAGTTGACGGCTAGTTCGGCCGATGGCCACCTGCGACTCGGTCAGCACGAGGTTGAGGTATCTCCCCAGTGATCAATCCAACGCCAAGCTCCGCTACGTCACACGCGCTGGGTGCTCCGCTTCTAGTCGCGTCTTGAAGGCCTGAAACGTCGCTACCGCCTGGGCATCCTGGTCGGTTAGACGCTCGTAGTACGACGGATCCTGAGCCCATTCCTCGAACGCCCCCCCTAGGGGCCGCGGCGGCGTCGCGCCCACCTCCGCTAACGGAGACCCGTCACCCAGTCCGTGACGAGGGCGGCGATCTCCTCGTCCTTGCCCTTCAGGTCGTGGCGACCGCCGTCGATCCAGACGTGCTCCACCGGGCCCGGGATGGCACGGGCGTGGCGCTCGCGCTCGTCGGGTGTGCCGAACGGGTCCTTCGTCCCGGTGACGAACAGCACGGGCACCTGCAGGCGGGGGAAGTGCTCCACGCGCAGGTTGTCGGGCTTGCCCGGCGGGTGCAGCGGATAGGCGATCAGCACGAGGCCCGCGGCGGGTAACCCGTCGGCCACGGCGATCGAGCACATGCGGCCGCCCATCGACCGGCCCCCGAGGACGACGCGCGCCGGGTCCACGCCAGCGCGCTTCGCCAAGAGCCCCGCCTCCTCGACGACGCAGGCGAGCAGCTTCGGCGGCCGGTCCGGCGCGCGGCGCCCCTCACGCCGGTACGGGAAGTCGGCGCGCGCCACCGGCAGCGGCGCGAGCGCCGCGCTCGATGGCGACGAGCGACGGGTGCGACGCCGGGCTCCCCGCGCCGGGGAAGAGCAGCACGGCACCCGCGCCGCGCTTCGCGCGGGTGCTCATGCCGTGAGCAGGATGCGGCGCGCCTCGGCCAGGTCGGCGATGCGAGCCGCGGCGTCGGAGCTGGCGCCGCCGTGGTCGGGGTGCGCCTCCCGCACGAGGTCGCGGAAGCGGCGCTGCACGAGGAGCCGGTCGGGCACGCCCGCGGCTGCGGTGGTCGTCCCGGCCCCGGCGAGGCCGAGCACACCGATGGCCCAGCGCACCGGGTCCTCGAAGGCGTGTGCGGACCAGTGGCGGCTCCGGTCCAGCCCGGTGAGGTGGGCCACGAAGCCCCGGTCGAGCGGTCCCGACCAGCGCATCGCGCGCCGGAGGACGCCGAGGGCCTTGCCGCGCGCCGCGAACGGGAGCGCGCCCGCCGCGTACACGGCGGCGAGGATGTGCTGCGCCGCCGCGCCCTTGAGCTCGAACTCGAAGGTCAGGTCCTCACCCTCGCCGACGAGGCGGTGGACGCTGCGGGTCAGGCCGATGCGGTCGGTCTGGAACCGGTGGCGCAGCCGGGGCTGGGGGATGCGCTGGCCCGCCTCGAGCTGGAGCGTGAGCCGGTGCAGGTCGTCGAAGAGCTCCGGGTCCAGCAGCTCGATGTGGCCCGCCACGATGCCGCCGAGGAGGATCCCACCGAAGCCGGGCGCGGGGTCGACGGGCAGGCGGGACCGGCCGAGCGCGACGCGCCGGGTCGGCGCGATCGGTCGCGAGTGGAAGACCTCCAGCTCGGCGAGGATCACGGGCTCACGCTAGCGGTCGGGCCACCCCACGAGTTCTGGCCCGGGCTCATCGACCCAGGGGTCGACAAGGTCGGGCCAGAACGCGTGGGGTGCTCAGACGTAGGGGCGGAGCACGTCGCGCAGCGCGGTGGCCTGCTCGACGATGCGGTCCTCGTCGGCGGTGGGCGACTCGAGCAGCCGGGCCAGCTCGGCGCAGCGCGTCCCGACGCCGGACCACCACCCCTTGTCCATGCCGTAGGGCGGCGCGTGGGTGGCGGCCTCCTGCGCGCCGTCGGCCACGGCGCGACGACCGGCCCCGTCGGCGGGGTCGTGGACGAGGCGGTCCGCGGCCACGAACAGCTCCCCCATCACCTCGGTGCGGGCCTCGCCGCCGGCCGCCGGCGGTGCGTCGGGCTCGAGGATCGCGTCGACCAGCTCGTCGACCCGCTGCTCGTCGATCTCGTGGACCAGGAGCTCCTCGCCGTCGAGCGCGTAGGCGATCGCCTCGTCGTCGAGCGAGTGGAGCAGCCGCTGCCGGGCGTCCTGGTCCCACTCGGCGAGGTCGTAGCCGATCTGCTCGGTGTCGGGATCGAGGGCCACCGCCCGCTCCTCCTCGACCTGCTCGATGATGCGCTCCACCCAGCCGGCGTCGGCCGGGGCGACCACCAGGGTGGTCTCCTCCCAGGCGTGGGGCGCCTCGAGCAGGTGGAGGCGGGCGTCGAGGGCGGAGCGGGCCGCCTCGCTCCAGTCGTCCAGCTCGAAGAGGACCTCTTCGTCGTCGCCGTCGTCCAGGTCGCCGAACCCCGTGATCAGGATCTCGGGGCCGTCCTCCTCGTCCTCTTCGGGCTGCTTCGACACCAATCCCATGGGTGCAGCATCCCACGGTGGCCCCGGGGATGGCCCGCCGGGCCCGCAGGAGGCGTCTTGTAGTGTCGGGCCCCATGAGCAAGCAGCGGCCGGACCGCAACCTCGCGCTCGAGCTCGCCCGCACGACCGAGGCGGCCGCGCTCGCGGCCAGCCGCTGGATGGGGCGGGGGGACAAGAACGGCGCCGACGGCGCGGCGGTCGACGCGATGCGGGTCGTCCTCGACACGGTGCCGATGGACGGCATCGTGGTGATCGGCGAGGGCGAGAAGGACGAGGCGCCGATGCTCTTCAACGGGGAGCGGATCGGTGACGGCACCCCGATGCTCACCGACATCGCCGTGGACCCCATCGACGGCACCTCGCTCACCTCGCTGGGGCGGGGCGGCGCGATCGCGGTGATCGCGGTGTCCGAGCGGGGCACGATGTTCGACCCCGGCCCGTGCGTCTACATGGAGAAGATCGCGGTGGGGCCCGAGTGCGTCGGCGTGATCGACATCACCTGCAGCGCCACCGAGAACCTGCAGGCGGTGGCCAAGGCCAAGGGCGAGACGGTGCGCGACGTCACCGCCGTCATCCTCGACCGACCCCGCCACGCCGAGCTCATCGCCGAGGTGCGCGCCGCGGGTGCCCGGATCCGCCTCATCCCCGACGGCGACGTCGCCGGCGCCATCTCCACCGCCTGGCCCGACTCCGGCGCCGACATCCTCTTCGGCATCGGCGGCACGCCCGAGGGCGTCATCACCGCGGCGGCCATGAAGTGCATGGGCGGCGAGCAGCAGGGCCGGCTCTGGCCGCGCGACGACGCCGAGCGGGCCGCGGCCGAGGCCGCCGGGTACGACATCGGCAAGGTGCTCACCACCGAGGACCTGGTCGCCGGGGACAACTGCTTCTTCAGCGCCACCGGCATCACCGACGGCGACCTCCTCAAGGGCGTCCACTACGACGCCCGCGGCGCCACCACCCAGTCGCTCGTCATGCGCTCGCGCTCCGGCACCGTCCGCCAGATCAACGCCCGCCACCAGCTCAGCAAGCTCCGCAACTTCTCCGCGATCGACTTCGAGTGATTCGAACCGGTCGACCGTTGTCGACAGGAACCGCGACAATGGTCGACGAGTTCGCGCCCTAGGAGTCCCGCCAGGCGTCGCGCTGGCAGTTCCAGTTGGCGAGCGCCCGGGCGTTGGCCTCGCCCCGCTCGGCGTCGCTGTCCCCCTCGATCCAGCTGCCTCGGTCGAGGTCGGTGAGGCGGCAGCGCACGTCGTTCACCAGCACGCCGTCGGCGAGACGGAGCGAGATCCGCCCGCTCTCGCTCCGGTCGGGCTCGTCGGGCGCCGCGATGGTGGTGCCGACCACCGCCGCGAGCAGCTGGGCGGCGACCAGGGCGATGAGCCAGCGGCGATGGGCCAGCGGCGCCAGGCCGGCCACGAGGACAACCATGGCGACGACCGGGAGCAGGTGGACCGGCTTGAGGGGCAGGCGGAAGAACAGGAGCTCGGTCGCCGCGGTCGTGACCACCGCGAAGCGCACCAGCACCGAGAGCCGCCACCGGCGCAGCGAGGCGAGCAGGTGGCGGCCGCCCACCACCAGCACCACCGCCCCGGGCAGGGTGGCGGTGGCCAGGTTCTTGACCGCCCAGCGGCCGAGGTGCACGCCCCACCCGTCGAAGGGGATCTGGTTGTGCAGGAAGTCGAGCGACCGGTCCACCGACAGCCACGACGGCACGAAGCACACGGCGCCCACGGCGAGTGCCGCGGCAGCGGTGCGCACGACGTCGGGCCACGGCCGGCGGGCCGACGGGGCGCCGGTGCGCTCGGCCACGAGCCACGCGGCCACGAGGAGCACGGTCGAGCGCGCGGCAGCCGATGGCGAGCCCGAAGAGCACGCCCGCGAGCAGGCGCCGGTCGCGCGTCGCCGCGAGGACGCCCGCCAGGCCGAGGGCGAGAGCCCATGTGGCCTCGCCCAGCGAGGTCGACGCCAGCCAGAACCAGGGGTTCGAGACGAGGACGAGCGCGGCCCAGCCCGGCCAACGGGCGCCCTCCTGGTCGAGCAGGCGGTGGACGCACCACACGGCCAGCAGCGCGAAGGCGACGGCGGCGAGGTTCACGAGGAACGCGCCGCCGAGGCGGTCGAGCGCGGCCGTCGCCAGCTCGTGGGGCGCGAACCCGGGGTGGCGGGTGAGGTCGTAGTCGCCGTCGAGCATCGACCGGCCCGACCGCAGGATGTTGGCGACATCGAGGTCGGTGCCGTACCCGAGCACCGCGAGCGGCAGGTAGCCGACCAGCGTGCCCAGGACCAGCCAGGGCAGCGGGACGTCGGGGCGACGGCGCTCCGCGGCCGGCGCGGTGGCCGTGCTCGCCGGCGCGGTCACGAGCGGCCCAGCGGGGCGTCGGCGACCGGGATCCAGGTCCGGTCGGGTTGGTTGGCCAGCACGTGCACGCGCTCGAAGGCCACGTCGGCGCCGTAGTCGGCCAGGGCCTCGGTCGCCGCCTCGATGCGCTCCTTCGGCAGGTCGATCGCCACGGTCACGTGGGGCACGAAGTCGTGGTCGTCGCGGCGCTCGAGCGGGCCGGCGAGGAGGCGATCGCGCAGGCCGACCAGCTCGGCCAGCGCCGCCGGCTCGCCCCCGACCGCGAGGTACGCCACCAGGTTCACCGGCGCGAACGTCCTGACCGGTCCGAGGTGGAGGTCGAGGGGCCGGCACGCGGCGCCGGCCGCGTGCACGAGGTCGAAGGCCTCGGCCAGGTCCTCGTCGCGCACGCTCACCGGCGGCACGAGCGTGATGTGGGGCGCGATGCGGCCGAGGTTCTGGTCGCCCAGCGCCCGCCGCAGGCCGTCGACCTCCGTGGCCCACGGCTCGGGGACCAGCAGGACGATGCCGAGCAGGTGGCGCGCCACCCGGCCGAGACTAGGTCGCTAGTGCGCGGCGCCCGCGGTCTCGCCGGCCACCGACAGGCGGATCGTGGCCCGGCGCAGGGCGGCCTCGGTCTCGTCGTCGGCGTTGTCCCGCAGGGCCGCCTCGGCTCGCTCCTTGGCCTCGCGGGCGCGGTTGACATCGATCTGGGAGCGGAGCTCGGCCACGTCCGAGAGGATCGTGACGCGGTCGTGGCTGACCTCGACGAAGCCGCCGTGGACGGCCACCACCTCGTCGGCGCTGCCGTCGTCCGGCCGCACGACGACGCGCCCGACGTCCAGGGCCCCCACGAAGGGGGCGTGCCCGGTCAGGAACGCGATCTCGCCGTCGCCGATGGTGCGGCAGAGCACCATCTGCGCCTCCCCCGTCCAGAGGATGCGCTCGGGTGAGACGAGCTCGACGTGCAGTGCCATCGGCTCAGGTGCTCTTCAGGAGCTCGGCGGCCTTGGCCCGGGCCGAGTCCGCGCCACCCACGTTGAGGAACGCCTGCTCGGGGAGCTCGTCGAGGTCGCCGTGCACCAGCTGCTCGAACGAGTCGACCGTCTCCTCCACCGGCGTGAAGATGCCCTCCAGGCCGGTGAAGTTCTTGGCCACGAACATCGGCTGGGAGAGGAACCGCTGGATCTTGCGGGCCCGGGCCACCGTGACGCGGTCGTCCTCGGAGAGCTCGTCGAGCCCGAGGATGGCGATGATGTCCTGCAGCTCCTTGTAGCGCTGGAGGATCTCCTGGACCCGGCGAGCCACGTTGTAGTGCCGCTCGCCCACCACCTCGGGGCTGAGGATGGTGGAGGTCGACGCCAGCGGGTCCACGGCGGGGTAGATGCCGAGGGCCGCGATGTCGCGGGAGAGCTCGGTGGTGGCGTCGAGGTGGGTGAAGGTCGTGAACGGCGCCGGGTCCGTGTAGTCGTCCGCCGGCACGTACACGGCCTGGAGCGAGGTGATCGACCGGCCCCGCGTCGAGGTGATCCGCTCCTGGAGCTCGCCCATCTCGTCGGCGAGGGTCGGCTGGTAGCCCACGGCCGAGGGCATGCGGCCGAGCAGCGTCGACACCTCCGAGCCCGCCTGCACGAAGCGGAAGATGTTGTCGACGAACAGGAGCACGTCCTGGTTCTTCACGTCGCGGAAGTACTCCGCGATCGTGAGCGCCGACAGCGCGACGCGGAGGCGCACGCCCGGCGGCTCGTCCATCTGGCCGAACACGAGGGCCGCCTTGTCGAGCACGCCCGACTCCCCCATCTCGAGGAAGAGGTCCGTGCCCTCACGGGTGCGCTCGCCCACGCCGGCGAAGACCGACACCCCGCCGAACTGGCTGGCGACGCGGTTGATCATCTCGGTGATGAGCACCGTCTTGCCCACGCCGGCGCCGCCGAACAGGCCGATCTTGCCGCCCTGGAGGTACGGGGTCAGGAGGTCGATGACCTTGATGCCCGTGGGGAACACGATCTTCTGCGGCTCGAGCGAGTCGAAGTCGGGCGCGTGCCGGTGGATGTCCCAGCGGTCCTCGATCTTGCTCTCGTCGAGCGAGTCGACGTCGAGGGGCTCGCCGATGACGTTGATCACATGGCCCAGGACCGCGTCGCCGACGGGCATCGACAGGCCGCGCCCGGTGTTCTGCACGGCCGTGCCGCGCACGAGGCCGTCGGTCGGCTTCAGGCAGATCGCCCGCACCCGGCTGTCACCGATCTGCTGGGCGACCTCGGCCCGCACCTGGTTGGGCTTGCCCTCGAAGGTGATGTCGAACGACAGCATCGTGTTGATCGGCGGCACCGCGTCGGGCGGGAACTCGACGTCGATCACCGGGCCGGCGATGGCGACGACGCGGCCATCCTTCAGCTCGGTCTGGGCATCAGTGACGGTCATGTCCTACCTCTTGTGTGTGGCGGTGCGGTCGTGGTGGGCGAGGAGCACGTCGCCCACTTCCAGGGCGTGGTCGGCGAGCAGGTCGGTGCCGCCCTCCTGGCCGGCCCGGAGGGCCTCGGCCCCACCGACGATCTCCATGATCTCGGTGGTGATGGAGTCCTGGCGGGCCCGGTTCATCACCCGGCTGAGCTTGGTGATGAGCTCCTCGGCGTTGTCGGTGGCCGACTTCATCGCTCGCTGCTGGGCGGCGAAGAACGAGGCCGACCCCTCGAGCAGCGCGGCGTAGAGGCGCGCCTCGGCGTAGCGGGGCAGGAGGCGGTCGAGGATCTCGTCCGGCCCGGGCTCGAACTCGTAGTCGGCGGTGGGCCCGGTCTCCTCGCGCGGCCTCGATGCCCTCGGTGTCGAGCGGCACGAAGCGGCGCAGCACGACCTTCTGCACGGCCGCGGAGATGAACTGCGTGTAGGCCAGGACGACCTGGTCGTACTCCTCCGCCTCGAACCGGCTGACGACGGCCTGGGCCACGGTGCGGGCGTCCTCGTAGGACGGCTCCTCGGAGAAGCCGGTGAAGGCGTCGTCGATCTCGTAGCCGCGGTACCGGAAGTAGTTGGTGGCCTTCTTGCCGATCGTGATGAGGCGGGTCTGCACGCCCTCGCCACGGCGGCTCTGCATCTCGCGCTCGGTGGCGCGGATGACGGTGGAGTTGTAGCCGCCGCACAGGCCACGGTCGGCGGTGACGACCACGAAGGCCACCGTGCGCGTCTCCTCGCGCTCCTGCAGGAGCGGCGAGCTGCGCCCGGCCCCCGCGGCCGCGAGGTTGCGGATCACCTCGGTGATCTGCTCGCTGTAGGGCCGCGCCGCGTTGACGCGCTGCTGCGCCTTGAGGATCCGGCTGGTGGCGATGAGCTCCATCGCCTTGGTGATCTTCTTCGTGGACTGCACCGACTTGATGCGTCGGCGCAGGACACGCTCGGTCCCACCGGCCATCAGGTCATCAGTGCTCCGCGGCCACGCCGGACGGCTGGAACTGGTCGGCGAAGCCCTTCAGGGCCCCCTCGAACGCGTCGAGGTCGGCGATGTCGCCCGAGTCCTTGATCCCGTCGAGGATCCCGCCGTGGCGCGACCGGAACCAGTCGAGCAGCTCGAGCTCGAAGCGGGGGACGTCCTCCACCGGGACCGGGTCGAGGTACCCGTTGGTGCCGGCGTAGAGGGACACGACCTGCTCCTGGACCGGCATCGGGCTGTTGAGCGGCTGCTTCAGCAGCTCGACGAGCCGGTAGCCGCGGTCGAGGGCGGCCTGGGACACCTTGTCGAGCTCGGAGCCGAAGGCGGCGAACGCCTCGAGCTCGCGGAACTGGGACAGGTCGCCCTTGAGCGTGCCCACCGCCTTCTTCATGGCCTTGATCTGCGCGGCGCCGCCCACCCGGGACACCGACTGGCCGGTGTCGAACGCGGGCCGGACGCCCGACTTGAACAGGTCGTCCTGGAGGAAGACCTGGCCGTCGGTGATGGAGATCACGTTGGTCGGGATGTAGGCGGAGATGTCGCCCGCCTTCGTCTCGATCACGGGGAGGGCGGTGAGGGAGCCGGCGCCGTTGGCCTCGGACAGCTTGGCGGCTCGCTCGAGGAGGCGGCTGTGCAGGTAGAAGACGTCGCCGGGGTACGCCTCGCGGCCCGGCGGGCGGCGCAGCAGCAGCGACACCTGGCGGTAGGCCTCGGCCTGCTTGGACAGGTCGTCGTAGACGATGAGGCCGTGCTCGCCGTTCTCCATCCAGTGCTGGCCCATGGCGCAGCCGGCGTAGGGGGCGAGGTACTTGAACGGCGCGGGGTCCGACGCACCGGCCACCACGACCACCGTGTACTCCATGGCGCCGTGGCTCTCGAGGGTGGCCACGGTGTTGGCGACGGTGGACTCCTTGAGGCCGATGGCCACGTAGATGCACTTCACGCCCAGGCCGCGCTGGTTGATGATCGTGTCGACCGCGATCGTGGTCTTTCCGGTCTTGCGGTCGCCGATGATCAGCTCGCGCTGGCCGCGGCCGATCGGGGTCATCGAGTCGATGGCCTTGATGCCGGTCTGGAGCGGCTCGTGCACCGGCTGGCGGCCGATGATGCCCGGCGCCTGGATCTCCATGCGGCGGGGCTGCGCACCCACCAGCGGGCCCTTGCCGTCCACGGGGTTGCCGAGGGCGTCGACGACGCGGCCCAGCAGCCCGTCACCGACGGGGACGGAGAGGATCTGGCCGGTGGCCTTCACGGTGGTGCCCTCGCGCACGGCCCCGCCGTCGCCGAGCACCACGGCACCGATCGACTCCTCGTCGAGGTTCAGCGCCAGGCCGCGGATGCCGCCTTCGAACTCGAGGAGCTCGTTGACGCCCGCGCCGGGCAGGCCCGACACGGTCGCGATCCCGTCGCCCACCTCGATGACGCGGCCGACCTGTGCGGCGGCGGAGTCGGGGTGGAACCCCTCGAGGTTCTTCCGCAGCGCCTCGGCGATGTCGGAGGTGTTGATGGTCAGCTCTGCCATCTTCGTCGTCTCTTCCTGTTCCTCGATGGGGGTCAGAACGCGGACTCGAGCTGCTGGAGCTGGGTCCGCACGGTGCCGTCGATCACGGTGTCGCCGACCTGGGCCACGAGCCCGCCCAGCACGGTCGGGTCGAGGATGACCTTCAGCTCCACCTGCTTGCCGGTGGCGGCCTGGAGGGCGGCGGCGAGTCGCTGCTTCTGGTCGTCGGTGAGCTCCACGGCGGAGCGGACCTCGGCGACCTCCTTGCCCGCGCCGGCGGCGCTGAGGCGCACCAGCTCGTCGATGATCGTCGCGAGGTCGCGGCCGCGCCCGGCCCCGACCACCATGGAGACCAGCGCCATCGTGACCGGGTGGGCCCGGCCGCCGAGGAGGTCCTCGACGATCTGCTGCCGGCGGCTGGCGGGGAGGGCCGCGTCGCTGAGGGTGGTGCGGAGGTCGTCGTTGGACTCGACGACCCGCGGCGAACCGGAACAGCTCGTCCTCGACGGCGCCCAGCGCGCCCTCGGAGCGCGCCACCTCGAGGAGCGCCGACGCGTACGCCTCGCTGCGCTCGGACATCAGCTGCTGCTCACCTGGTTGATGTAGTCCTCGACCAGCTGCGTCTGGGTGGCGACGTCGAGGCTGCGGTGCACGATCACCGACGCGGCACCGACGGCCAGCTGGGCGACGTCGCCCCGCAGGTCGGCGACGGCCTGTGCCTTGGCCGCCTCGATGTCGGCCGCGGCGCGGGCTCGCGTCTCGGCGAGCTCGGCCTGGAGGCGGGCCTCCTGGTCGCGCTTGATCGCCTCGGCGGCCTGCCGGGCCTCCTCGATGATGCGCCCGGCCTCGGCCTTGGCCCCGGCCACGCTCTGGCGGTGCTGCTCGAGCAGGGCCTCGGCCTCCGTCTTGGCGGACTCGGCGGAGGCGAGGTCGCCGCGGATGCGCTCGGTGCGGGTGTTCGACAGGTCCTTGATCGCGGGGACGCCGAACTTCCACATCAGGGCGAACAGCACCGCGAAGGAGATCGAACCCCACAGGAGCTCGTCGGTGGCGGGCAGGATCGGGCTCGGGGCCTCCTGGCAGTCGTCGACCGCCTTGCCCTCGAGGAGCTGCGGGATGCACTCGACGTCGGCGTGCTCGCCGCCGTTCGACTCGGCGATCTCCTCCGCCTCGTGCGTGATGTGCTCGATCTCCTCGGGGGTGAACTCGGCCTCGCCCTCGTCCTCCTGCGCGGACGCATGGGGCGCGAAGGCGATGAACCCGACGGCGAGCAGCGAGCTCGCCAGCATTGCGCGGGTGCGGAATCGCACGGGTGGCCTCCTCAGCCGGAGATGATGAACGAGAGCACGAAGCCGAACAGCGCGAGGGCCTCGGTGAAGGCGATGCCGAGGAACATGGTGGTGCGCACCATGCCGGCGGCCTCGGGCTGACGGGCCATCGCGGTGATGGCGTTGCCGACGACGATGCCGATGCCGACGCCGGGGCCGATGGCGGCGCCGCCGTAGACGATGCCTCGGCCGATGGCGTTGCCCATGGCGGTGAGGCCGTCGACGAGCTCGCCCGGTTCCTGCTCAGCGAGTAGACGAAGCACGGTGTGGTTCTCCTTGGTTTGTTGCTTGCGCTAGTGGGCGGGGTGCATCGCGTCGGCGATGTACACCGCCGCGAGGATCGTGAAGATGTAGGCCTGGAGGAACGCCACCAGGATCTCGAAGGTGCTCAGGAAGACGAGCAGCCCGAACGAGAACGGGAAGATCACGAGCGACGGGCCCGCGGAGGCGACCGCGGCGGTGATCACCGCGAAGCTCACGAGGAGCAGGTGGCCGGCGAGGAGGTTGGCGAAGAGCCGGACCGCCATGCTGAGCGGCTGGGTGATGAACTTCGTGACCAGCTCGATCGGCGTGAGGAGGAGGTACATCGCCTTGGGCACGCCGGGCATGAACGCGATGTTCTTGAGGTACGTGAGCGGCCCCTGCTTCACGACGCCGACCACGTGGTAGATCACGTAGACCAGCAGCGCCATGAACATCGGCAGCGCGATGCGGGCGTTCACGGGCATCTGCACGCCGGGGATCAGGCCCCAGATGTTGCAGGTGAAGACGAAGGTGAACAGCGTGAACAGGAAGGGCAGGAAGCGCAGCCCCTCCGGCCCGATGGTCTGCAGGATGATGCCGTCCTCGACGAAGTCGAGGGCCGACTCCGCCACGTTCTGCAGCCCGGTGGGGACCAGCGCCCGCTTGCGGGTGCCGAGCCACATCACGCCGAAGGCCGAGCGCGACCGACACCCACATCAGGATGACGACCTTGTTGACCGCGAACGGTCCGCTGCCGAACAGCGTCGGCCACTCGATGACGTGGGAGATGGGCGGGAACTCCAACCCGAGGATCACGGGGCGACGGCCTCCTTGTCAGAGGTGGGCTTGAGGCCCGGGAAGGCGAGCGAGAGGGACACGTAGCGGAGCTCCCACACGAGGAGCCCGAGGTGGGTGACCAGCACGGCGATGCCGAGGGCGGTCAGGTCGATCCACGAGGCGTCGCGGACGACGAAGAGCACCGCGCAGACGAGGCCCATGCGCACGGCGAACCCGCCGAGGGCCATCGCCATGATCGCGTTCAGCGAGCGCTTGGCCGCCCACGACAGGCCGGCGGCGGCCAGCAGCAGGTTGACGACGACGAGGCCGATCGCCAGCGCACCGGAGCCGAGGCCCTCGACGCCCCAGATCGCGCCGGTGAGCAGGAGGACCGCAGGGGCGAACCAGACGCCCCGCTTGAGCATGTCGAAGGCCAGCTCGCGCTCGACCTCGGGCGCCGGGGGCACCGGGGCGCGACGGTCCGCGGCCCGCATCATCGGGTCCCCCCGGTGGGCGGCTTCGGGCCGAGGAGCTCCCGCTCCTGGCGGTCCATGCGGTCCTGGTAGAGGCGGTACTGCTTCCAGGCCACGTAGGTGAACGTGAACAGGAAGAGGAACAGGAAGAAGCCCGGGGAGGTGCCCAGCCGGTCGTCGATCCACCAGCCGATGAGGGCGAAGATCGCAGGGGTCACCGCCAGCTCGACGGCCACCTGCAGCGCGTCGCCGAAGCCCTTGTTGAGCTCACGCTTGGCGGAGAGATCGAACACCGTCGTTCTTGCCCTCGAAACCCCTCGTGCCGGCCTCGCGACCAGCCCTTGTGAATACATTCGCAATCTAGAACATCGAGCGCGGACGTGGCAAATCCGACACCCCGGCGGCCGACGGCGGGACGTTAGCGAACTCGCGACCCGAAGTTCTCCCCGTCGCGAACCTGACCGATCCGGGCGTCAGCCGCCCTCGCCCACGGTGACTCCGAAGGCGTCCTCGACGGCGGCCACGGCCGTCTCGACGGCGGCCTCGAACTCGGCCGGCGGGACCTGCCCCGACGGCCGCCGCGTCGAGGTCGTCCAGGGCGGCGTCGACCGGGCGGCGGGCGGCGGGCCCGAACCAGTCGGCGTCGGCCCAGGCCTCGTCGAGCCGGGCCCGGGCGCGGTCGATGGCCTCCTCGATCGTGCGCACGGACTCCCCGCCCTCGCCCTCGAGGGCCTGCTCGTACTCGATGGGCAGCCGCACCAGCGCGGTGGCCGCGTCCTCGGCCTGGCCCCGCACGTCGCCCAGGGCGTCGTCGACGCCGGACGAGGTGCCGCGGCCCAGCGCGAACCCGATCGCCAGGCCCACCGCGAGCCCCGCGGCCACCAGCGCCACGAGGCGCCGCCGCCGCGTGCTCGGGGGGACGTAGATGGCCATGCGCGCTCCTGAGTCAGACGAGGGTAGGTCGGAAGGCCGGAGCCGGGCGGCTTCGCCGACCCGCGCGGAGGCACCTGCGGAGGCCGAGGAGCGAAGCGACGACCGGAGCAGGCATCAGCTCCTGGAGGACGACGGCCACCGCCGCCCCCCGGTCCGGCGGCAGATCCTGGCAGGCGCGCGCCAGCTGGTCCGGCGGCACCTGCACCGCGCGGTTGCCGTGCACGAGCCACGCCGTCGGGTCCACCGTGACCGGTCCCCGCCGGCGCGTGCAGGCGGCCACCGAGCGCGCCGACGTCCTCGCACTGCCGGCGGCGCGCGTCGGGGTCGGCCGCGTCGATCCACTGCAGCGCGCCGCGACCTGCGGCCACGGTGTCCCCGAGCCGGTCGAGCACGACCCGCGGGGCGAGCGGACCGGACCCGTTCGAACCCGAGGCCACCCAGTACCGGCCGACCGCGCGCGGCGCGGCGGCGTCGAGCGCGCCTGCGAGCGCCGCGGCCTCCACCTCGGTGATGGGCGCCCGCCCGGGCATTGCGCCCGCGGTCAGCCCCACCATCCCGGTGGCGACGGCCCGCAGCGTCGTGCCGTCCGTGTCGAGCTCCACGCGCACGTCGACCGACGTCGGGTCGGCCCCCGCGTCGATGCACCCGTCCTCGGCCGAGCGCGCCAGCGCGTCGCCGTCGACGACCTGGCCCGCGGCCACCGATCGCTCCCGCTCGACGCGCACGAGCGACAGCGCGTCGCCGACGGCGGAGATCACCTCGGCCAGCTCGGGCACGAGGCACGGCAGGCCGAGCACCGCGGCGGTGTGTCGGCCGAGCCCACCCGCGCCGCCGCCCACCGCGACGATCGTGGGGTTCGCCAGCTCGAGCTCCTCCGCCACCGCGAGGGCGAGGGCACCGACGGCCTCGGCCGAGGTGCGCAGCATCCGCTCGGCCAGGACCTGCCCGTCGAGGCCGACCAGCGCACCCGCGGCTGCGAACGCGGCGCGGGCGGCGTCCGCATCGGCGCCCTTGGGCAGCGTGGTCGCCCGGCTCGGTGATGCCCAGCGCGACGGCCGCACAGGTGTTGGTGACCGCGGCGAGGGTCCCGTCGGCGAGCCGCACCACGACGTGGTCGTCCGGATCGCCCGGGCCGCGGCGCGATGAGCTCGGCGCGCGCGCCGACGAAGCGATCGGCCGGGAGGTAGCAGGCGTACGGCAGCCCGGCGATGTGCGCGCTGCGGGGACCGACCCCGTAGAAGCGACCCTTGCGGGCCCGGAGCAGCGACCCACCGGCCACGCCGACCACGCGCACGTCGATCGCGCGCACGGCCGTGGCGTGGCTGGCCACCTGGACGTAGGAGAGATCCGGCCGCCCGCCCCGCACCGCGGCCACGTTGGTGGAGGTACCGCCCACCTCGAGCACGATGCCGTCGACGAGGCGCTCGTGGCGCAGCACGCCGGCCACGGAGGCGGCGGGACCGGAGTACAGCGCGCGGGCCGGCTCCCGCCGGAGCCCGGCGGGGTCGGTGGCCCCACCGTCGCCGCGCATCACCATGATCGGCGCGTCGATCCCGGCCGCGGTCACGCCCTTCTCGACGTGCTCCTCCGTGCGCATCGCGATCGGGAGCACGGACGCGTTGAGCGCCGCCGTGACCGTGCGCAGCTCGAGGCCGTAGAGGCCCGTCATCTCGGCCGATCCGCAGGCCGGGAGGCCGCGGGCGAGCGCGAGCTGGACCGTCCGGCGCTCGTCCTCGCCACCGTCGGGGGCGAAGGCCTCGGCCACGCACACCGTTGTGGCCCCACCCGCCTCGAGCCGGTCGAGGGCGGCGTCCACGGCGTCCTCGTCGAGGCCGCGGGTGATGTCGAGCAGCTCGTGCACCGTGGGCAGGCGGCGGCCGGGCGACAGCTCGACGCGGTCGAGCCGCGTGCGCTTGGCCGCCTTGCGCAGATCGGGCTGGCGGCCGAGGCCGAGCACCCCCACGACGGCGACGTCGCCCTCCAGCAGGGCGTTCACCGCCTGCGTGGTGGAGTAGGTGATGAGCTCGACGCGGTCGGCCCCCACGGCGTGGGCCACCTCGGCGACCACCTCCACCACGCCCGCGGCCGGACCGGCCAGGGCGGTGTGCGTGGTGGGCACCACGGCGCGGGCGAGGAGGGCGCCGTCGGGCAGGCCGATGGCGACGGCCTTGGTGAAGGTGCCGCCCACGTCGACACCGATGCGCACCCGGCGCGTCACGAGACGGCCTCCGCCGGGAGCGACGGCGAGGGCGCGCCGCCGCGCCGCGTACCCGTAGGTCACGACCCCGCCCACCACGTACACGCCGAGCAGGATCGCCTGCGCCACCACGCTCGGCCCGGTCGGGAAGTACCCCGTGGCCTGGGCGAGGAAGATCGGGAGGTGCGGCCATCCGTCGAGGACGCGCAGGTCGATGACCGCGGCCTCCTGCAGCGCCCGCATCGCGTTGCCGAGGACGGCCACCGAGCTGAGCATCACGATCACGAGCGCGGCCGTCAGGAACCTGCGCACCGGCAGCTTGCGGCCGAGCTTGAGCACCGACCAGGCCACCCCGGCCAGCACGATGCCACCGGCCAGCATGCCGAGGAGGATCCACAACCGCAGGCCACGGCCGAACGAGAAGAGGGCCTGGTAGAAGAGCACCGTCTCGACGCCCTCGCGGTACACGGCGGTGAAGCCGACCAGCGCCAGCGACGCGGCGGAGCCCACCGACGCCGCCTTCCACACGCGGGCCTGGAGGAACTCCATGCGCCGGCGCTGGTCCAGGCGGGCGATGAGCCAGAACGAGACGTAGAAGAGCATGGCCACGGCGAGGAGCCCCACGACGGCCTCGAGCACCTCCCGCCCGAACGGCAGCACCGAGAACAGGGCGTCGACCGCGAAGAACGTGATCACCGTGGCGACGACGGCGACGACGACGCCCACGAGCACCGGCTTCCGGTGGCGGGCGTGCTCGCTCGACTCCAGGTAGGTGAGGAGCACCGAGAGGAGGAGGACCGCCTCCAGGCCCTCGCGGAGCAGCAGCGTGAACGACTGGCCGAACATGAGCGCCGGCGCGCCGAAGCCCGTGGCCGTGAGCTGGCGCTCGCTCTCGTCGATGAGGCCGCGGAGGGTGACGATGCGGTCGCGCACCTCGCCGGTGCCCGCACCGCTGTCGATGAGGCCGCGGACGCGGGCGAACACCTCTTCGACCTCGAAGCGGAAGTCGGTGCCGGCCACGATGTCGAGCGGTGCCTCGACCGCCTCGAAGCAGTCGAGGTAGCCGGTGCGGGCCTCGTCGAAGGCTGCCTCGCGGGCGCCGGCGTCGAGCAGGCGGAGCGTCCGGTCGATCGAGTCGCGCACGTCGCGCAGCTGGTCGATGGCCTCCTGCTTGGACAGCGCCCCCTGCGAGCAGCCGGCGGGCGCGGTCGCGGCGGAGCCGGGCGCCGGAGCGGCCCCCGCGGACCCGCCCGAGACGAGCACCACGGCGACCAGCAGCCCACCGAGGAGCAGACGACGCGCCCAGCGCGACCGCAGGCGAGCGGCGTCGCTCATCGCGTCAGCCGTTCGCCGCCTGGAAGTCGGCCACGGCGGCCGCCTGGTCGTCGGCGCCCTGCTGGACACGCTCGGCGTTGTCGTTCTCGGCGCCGTCCTTGATCAGGCCCTGGGCGGTCTCGATGCGCTCGTAGATGTCGCGGTCGGTGTCCTTGATCGTGCCCTCGATGCCCTCCCAGAGCTCGTGGAGCTCCTCGTACTCGTCGAGGGCGCCCTGGTAGTCCGCGAGGTTGGCGAGGGACGCGGCCTCGTTGCCGTGCTCGACCAGCCCCGGGAGCCCGGCCAGCACCTCGGCCATGGGCACCTTCACGTCCTCGGGCGCCTGCTCGGTGTCGTCGCCCTCGACGGTGCCGGCGTCGTCGTCGTCACCGCAGGCCCCGAGTGAGCCGAGGCCGAGGGCGAACACGGCAGCGAGGGCGAGAGAGCGGGGGCGGGGCATGCGACGGCTCCTGGTTCGGGGGTCTGCCGCGCCGAGGACGCGGTGTCTAGGTCCCCTAACACTAGATGGAAACGGAGCCGTCAGAGCAATTGGCGGTCTCCCTCGGGACGGGTCGAGCGCCCTCGGGCCGCGATGGCGTCGGCGACCTGCGACACGACCCACCAGGCGGCGACGCCGACGAGCAGCGCGGCCACGAGCGCGCTCCCGCCGCCGGCGGCTCGGCGGACCGGCGGGACGACCTCCCAGTGCGTCAGGTAGATGGCCAGCGACGCGGCGGCCACTTGGGCCAGGGGGCGGACCAGCGGGCGCGGCACCGGCACGGTGGGCAACCAGATCACCGCGGCCAGGCCGATCCCCACCCGCACGTCGATGGTCGTGAACGGCCCCTCGGAGAGCCCCGCGCACAGCAGTCCGGTCACGACGAGCCGCGCCGGCGTCGTACGGGCCGCGGCGGCCGCCCACCCGACCGCGAAGAGCCAGAGGACCTCTTGGGGCAGGAGGTCATGGGGCTTGCCCAACCCCTCGGGGACCACGTCGAGGTGGACGGCCAGGCCCACGACGGCGAGCGCGCAGGGCACGGCGAACGGGTGCCGCCGGACGAGGCGGGCGACCGGGGGCAGCGCGAGCAGGAGCGTCAACGCGAGCAGGAGCTGCACGAGCAGCTCGACGAACCAGTACCCGCTGCGTGGGGTGCGACCGTCCACCCACGCGTCGAAGAGCAGCACGTTGCGGAGGCCGAGACCCCGGTCGAGGACGAACGCGGCGAACGCCAGCCAGATCATGCTGGGGATCGCGATGCGGGCGATGCTGCGCAGGCGGTTGGCCGTGCGCTGCCCGAAGCGAGCGAAGTTCCACCCCGCGATGCCGAACAGGACGAGCGCGCCGCCGTGGACGTCGAGCGAGGTGGTGTGCCCCGCGACGACGAACACGATCGCGAGCGCCCGGCACACGATGGTGGTGTCCAGCCGCACCGTCGATCGTCGGTGGCCGCCGACGGGCACAAGGGCGCGGGCCGGTATCGTGTGCCAGTCCGGCGGGAGGTCACCGATCAGCTCCTCGAGCCCGATCGCCGCCTCCACGTACGAGAGCGAGTCCCCACCGAGCGACGCGAACGAGTCGTCCGCCGCCACCGCGGGCACGCGCAGCACGTCGACGAACAGGGCTCGGATCGCCGGATGCACCTCGTCGTCGTCCAGGGCGTCTTCGTACGTCACGCCGGCCCCGAGAGCGTCTCGCGCGGCGTCGAGCAGACGTTGGACGTCCGGCTTGCCGTTCGCCAGGCGGGGCAGCTCGTCGAAGGTGACGACCGCGATGCGATTCGCGGGAAGGCCACAGAGCGCCGCCGCCTCCGTGGCGACCGCGCCGGCGGTGGTCTCTGTGGCGACCAGCCCGACGACCAGGCGCTGGTCGTCGCTCGCGCACAGCGTGGTGTGGCCCGACCGGCGGAGCGCGTCCTCGACGTCGTCGAGCTCGATGCGGAGACCGGCGATCTTGGCGAAGCGGTGGAGTCGGCCCACGATCTCGTACAGGCCGTCGGGCACGCGGCGGGCGAGGTCACCCGTGCGCAGCTCGCTGATCGTGCGCCCGAGCGCGAGGTCGCCGGGTCCGGTGGCATAGCCGAGCATGACGTTGGGACCCCGGTAGACGAGCTCGCCGTCGTCGACCTCGAACGACCCGCCCGGGATCGGCTGGCCGATTGAGTCCGGTCGCGCCGCCGCGAGGTGCGGCGGCAGGTAGGCCATGCGGGCGGTCGCCTCCGTCTGGCCGTACATGACCACGAGGTCCCAGCCGTCGCGGGCGCCGAGCGCGGCGTACCGGCGCACCGTGTCCGCGGGCAACCGGCCTCCGGCCTGGGTGACGTACCGGAGCGTCGGGAGCTCCATCCGGTCGAACCCGACGCGGTCGAGGAGGTCGAAGGTGTACGGCACGCCCGCGAAGCTCGTGCACCCGTGCGTCCGGAACCGGTCCCAGAAGCAGCGGTCCACCACCGACAGGTCCGTGAGAGCCACCCGCGCGCCCCGCAGGAGGTGGCTGTGCAGCACCGACAGGCCGTAGCAGTAGTGCAGGGGGAGCGACGTGGCGGCGCAATCCTCCGGATCGATGGCCAGGTAGGTGGCGATCGCCTCCGCGTTCGACTCGAGGTTCTCGTGCGAGAGGCGCACCGCTCGCGGCTCCCCGGTCGACCCCGAGGTGGTGAGCAGCAGCGCGAGCGACGGGTGCAGCTCGTGGGCCGCGGCCCGGCGCACCTCCACCGCGAGGTGTCCGTCGCCGTCGTCGCCGACCACCACGTCGGGATCGAACGTCTCACGGATCCGGCCGAGGTCCGCCTTCTGCCCGGGCACCAGCAACGGGACGTGGCCGCCGCGCAGGGCGCCGAGGTAGGCCACCACGATGTGGAGGCGGTTCTCCCCCCGGATCAGCACCAGCCGGCGGTCCGGACCGAGCTGCTCCGCGACGGCGTCGGCACGCGCGGCGAGGCCCGCGTAGGTGACCTCCTCGTCCTCCGTCACGAGGGCCACCCGGTCGCCGTGGACCGACAGGTCGGCCGCGAACCCGACCACCGCCGGAGCACCACCTCGGCCGACCATCTGGGGCACGGTACTGGCCCCGCGACCACCCGGTCAGCGCTCGGACGGCTCCTCGACGAGGTCTCGGTCCTCGCCCCGGGCCCGGATCCCGGCGCCGAACAGCGTGTAGAGGACGAGGGCGGCGGCGGCCATGGCAAAGGGGATGTAGAGGTCGCCCCGGCCGCTGTAGGTCGGGTACAGCACGATGGCCGACAGGAGCACGGTCCAGGTCCAGAGGATGAGCACGCTGCGGCGCTGGCCGTGGCCGAGCCGCATGAGCCGGTGGTGCAGGTGGTCCTTGTCGGCCACCGTCACCGCCGCCCCCCGCCGGGCCCGGCGCAGGATCGAGAAGGCGGTGTCGAAGATCGGCACCCCCAGGATCAGGATCGGGATGAAGAGGGGGGCGAAGAAGAAGAACGTCTGGCCGGAGAACTGCGCGTCCGTGTTCCCGCCGACCGCGATGGTGGCGGCCGCCATGAGGATCCCGAGGAGCAGGGCGCCCGCGTCGCCCATGAAGATGCGGGCGGGGTGGAAGTTGTGGGGCAGGAAGCCGAGGCAGGCGCCGAGGACCGCGGCCGCGATGATCGGCCCGACGTTGTCCGGCCCGATCGCGCCGATCCCGTCGAGGCGCTCGCAGTAGAGGAGCAGGGCCGCCGCGGCGATCGCCACGATGCCGGCCGCCAGGCCGTCGAGGCCGTCGATGTAGTTGATGGCAGTGGTCATGCCGATGACCCACAGCACCGTGAGCAGCGTCGGACATGTCCGGGGACAGCGACAGGAGTCCCGCGAAGGGGATGCGGAAGAAGAGGATGCTCACGCCGGCGATCGACAGGACGCTGCCCGACAGCACCGTGCCGGCGATCTTCGCCGGTGGCGACACGTCGCGGAGGTCGTCGAGCTGGCCGACCGCGAACATCACCGTCGGCGCCCACCGCCACGCCGAACGGGATGGAGCCCGCCGCGAACACCGGAGCGAAGTCGGTCAGCCGCCAGGCGACCAGGAGGCCGGCGAGGAAGCCGAGCAGGATCGCCGCACCGCCGAGCAGCGCCGTGGGCTCGGTGTGCACACGGCGCTCGTCGGGCCGCTGCACCGCGCCGATGCGGAACGACAGGCGACGCAGGCTGGGTGTCGCGGCGAAGGTGACCACGGCGGCCGTGAGGACGATCGGCGCGAACTGCCGCAGGTAGTCGGCCACGGCGTCAGGCGTACGGCGCGAACTTCGAGCAGAGGGCCACGACCTCTGAGCGCACCGCGGCCACCTCGGCCTCGTCGTCGCGCCCGACCAGCGCGCGGTGGATGAGCTCGCCGATGGTGGCCATCTCCGCGGGCCCCATCCCCTGCGTGGTCACCGCCGGGGTGCCGATGCGGAGCCCCGACGTGATGTAGGGCGGGCGGGGGTCGTCGGGGACCGTGTTCTCGTTGAGGCTGATGCCGGCCTTGTCGAGCCGGAGGCGTGCCTTCTTGCCCGACAGGTCGGGGTCGAAGGTGCGGAGGTCGACGAGCATCAGGTGGGTGTCGGTCCCGCCTGACACGAGCCGCAGGCCGAGGCCCGCGAGCGACTCGGCGAGGGCCACCGCGTTCTGCACCACCTCGGCCGCGTACTCCTTGAACTCCGGGGTCATCGCCTCGGCGAACGCCACCGCCTTGGCCGCCACCACGTGGTCGAGCGGGCCGCCTTGCAGCCCCGGGAACACCGACTTGTCGATGGTCTCGGCCAGCTCGGCCGTGCACAGGATCGCCCCGCCCCGCGGGCCGCGGAGCGTCTTGTGCGTGGTGAACGTCATGATGTCGGCGCCGTGCTCCATCGGGTTGGGGTGCACGCCGCCGGCCACCAGGCCCGCGATGTGGGCGGCGTCGAACATGAACAGCGCCCCGACCTCGTCGGCGATCTCGCGGAAGGGCCGCGGGTCGATGAGCCGGGGGTAGGCGGTGGCGCCCGTGACGATGATCTTGGGACGGTGCTCGCGGGCGAGGTCGCGGACCTGGTCGAGGTCGATGCGCTCGTCGCTCGGCGTCACGCCGTAGCCCACGAACCGGTAGAGCTTGCCGCTGGCGTTGACCGGCGAGCCGTGGGTGAGGTGGCCGCCCTGGTCGAGGCGCAGGCCGAGCACCGTGTCGCCGGGGTCGAGCAGGGCCAGGTACACGGCCATGTTGGCGTTGGCTCCGGCGTGCGGCTGCACGTTCGCGTGCGGCGCGCCGAACAGCTGCTTCGCCCGGTCGCGCGCGAGGTCCTCGACCTGGTCGATCACCTCGTTGCCGCCGTAGTAGCGCTTGCCGGGGTAGCCCTCGCTGTACTTGTTGGTGAGGACCGAACCGGTGGCGCGCAGGACCGCGGGCGACGTGAAGTTCTCACTGGGGATCAGCTGGAGCGTCGTGTTCTGGCGCTCGACCTCCTGGTCGATGAGCGCGAAGACCTCGTCATCAGGATTCTGGGGCCAAGGCATGGTCAGATCTCCTCGCGCTCGATGTCGGCGATCTGGGCGACCCGGCGCTCGTGCCGGCCACCCTCGAAGGGCGTGCCCAGCCAGAGCTCGAGGATCTCCGAGGCCAGCCCGTCGGCGACGATGCGGCCACCCATCGCGAGGACGTTGGCGTCGTTGTGCTCGCGGCTCATGCGGGCCGTGTAGAGGTCGTTGCACAGCGCGGCCCGCACGCCATGGACCTTGTTGGCGGCCATCTGCTCGCCCTGGCCGGAGCCGCCGAGGACGATGCCGCGGTCGGCCTTGCCGTCGGCGACGGTGCGCCCCACGGCCGCGCAGATCGGTGGGTAGTCGACCGAGGCCGTGTCGTGGGTGCCGAGGTCGATCACCTCGTGGCCCAGGCGCGCGAGCTCGGCCGCGAGGTGGCCCTTGAGGGCGAAGCCCGCGTGGTCGGAGCCGATGGCGATCTTCATGCCGACCGCTCCCGGGCCCCGTCGACCCCCGCCGGCCACACGAGCTGCACGAGGCGGTCGATGAGGTCCTCGAGCTCCGCCGCCGTGACCTGGTACACGGCCAGCGGCCGGCCCACCGGGTCGTCGATGTCGTAGGTGGGGTCGTGGCCGACGCCCAGCAGCGCCTCGCGGCGCCGGCCGGCCCCGGCACGGCCCAGCCACGCGACCACCGACTCGCCCTGCCGGCGCGGACCCGTGTCGAGGCCGCTGCGGACCAGCTCCTTCAGGGTGAAGGTGCGGTGGAGGCTGCCGGCCTCGATCACGGCCACCTCCCGGACGTGCTCGCGGGTCATGGCGATCACGAGGTCGGCCTTCGCCAGGAGCCCCGCCTCCACCTGGCGGCTCCGGTGCTCCTCGAGGTCGAGGCCCCGGTCGGCCATGACCTGCATCGCCTCGGCGGTGGCCGGGCTGCCCGAGGGGTAGAGGCCGGCCGACGACACGGTCGCGTCCACGCCCTGCTCGTCGAGCCGGTGGCGCAGCAACGCCTCCGCCATGGGGGAACGGCACTGGTTCGCGGTGCAGAGGAGGAGGACGTCGATCTTGCGATTGTAGATGCGCCACCCCCGCTCCCTAGGCTTGACCAAACGGTCAAGTTCCGATCTTCGACGGAGGCGACGTGGTCGATCCCCGCACACCGGTGCTCATCGGCGCCGGCCAGCTGAGCCATCGGGTCGACCGGGGGGAAGCGCCGCTCGAACCCGTCGACCTCGTGGCCGAGGCCCTCCGGCGGGCCGCCGAGGACAGCGGCGCCGGCGCGGCGGCGCTCACCGGCGCGGACACCGTGCACGTCGTCTCGATCCTCTCGTGGCGCTACCGCGACCCCGGCCTGCTCGTGGCCCAGCGCCTCGGAGCCGACCCCCGACGCACGACCCTCTCGGGCATGGGCGGCAACAGCCCGCAGTCCCTCGTGAACCTCGCGTGCCTCGACCTCCAGGCCGGTCGGTCCGACCTGGTGCTGATCGGCGGCGCCGAGGCGTGGCGCACCCGGATGGGCGCCCGCAAGGGCAATGGCGAGCTCGACTGGACCTCGCAGGGCGAGGACGTGCCGGAGGCGGAGCGCTCGACGGCGGACGTCGCGATGTCCGCGCCCGGCGAGCAGGCCCGCGGGGTCGTCATGCCCGTGCAGGTGTACCCCGTGTTCGAGCAGGCGATCAGGATCGGGCTCGGCCGCACTGTCCCGGAGCACGCGGTGGCCATGTCGGAGCTCTGGGCCGGGTTCAGCGCGGTGGCGGCCCGCAACCCGCACGCCTGGATCCAGCAGCCGTACACCGCCGAGCAGATCCGCACGCCCGGGCCCGACAACCGCATGATCGGGTTCCCGTACACGAAGCTCATGAACTCGAACAACGCGGTGGAGCAGGGCGCCGCGGTGATCCTCTGCTCGGCCGAGCGGGCCGAGGCGCTCGGGGTGCCACGGGATCGCTGGGTGTTCCCGCACAGCGGCACCGACGCGCACGACCACTACTTCGTGTCCGAGCGCGAGGACCTGCGCTCCTCCCCCGCCATCCGCGTCGCCGGCCGCACCGCCCTCGAGCTGGCGGGCGTCGGCGTCGACGACCTCGCCCACGTCGACCTCTACTCCTGCTTCCCGTCCGCCGTGGAGGTGGGGGCCGCGGAGCTCGGCCTCGGCCTGGACCGGCCGCTGACCGTCACCGGTGGCCTGTCGTTCGCGGGAGGCCCGTGGAACAACTACGTCACCCACTCCATCGCCGCGATGGCGGGGGTGCTGCGCGAGGACCCGGGCAGCGTCGGCCTGGTGACCGCCAACGGCGGGTTCATCACCAAGCACGCGATCGGCGTGTACGGCACCGAGCCGCCGGCCACGCCGTTCCGCCACGCGGAGCCGCAGGCCGAGGTCGACGCGCTCCCGTCGCGCACGATCTGCGAAGCGCCCGACGGCGCCATCGAGATCGAGTCCTGGACCGTGCTCCACGGGCGCGACGGCGGGCCGGAGAACGGCTTCGTCGTCGGCCTGCTGGCCGACGGCCAGCGCGCGTGGGGCACCACGCAGGACCCCGACCAGCTCCAGGCCCTCCTCACCGAGGAGCTGGCCGGCCGCAAGGCCGACCTCCGCCCCGACGGCGCCTTCGAGTTGCGTTAGAGAAGCTTGGGCTGGCCGGCGCGGACGATCTCGTCGGCCGGGAGGGGCCCCTCGCGCAGGACGCGCCAGGGACGCGCGGTGGCGTCGATCACCGTCGACGCGCGGCCCTCGATCGGGCCCTCGTCGACGGCGAGGGCGACCTCGGGGAGGGCGAGCAGCACCTCCTCGGCGGTGGCCGCCGGTGGCTCGCCGTGGCGGTTGGCGCTCGTGGCCGCGATCGGCCCCACCCGCTCGGCGACGGCGCGGACCAGCGGGTGGTCGGGGACGCGCACACCGACCGTGGTCGCCGGCTCGCCGAGGTGGAGATCGACGCCGCTGCGCCGGCGCAGCACGAGGGTGAGCGGGCCGGGCCACCAGCGCTCCCCCACCGCGCGCAGGGGCGCCTCCTCGGCCGGGTCGACGAGGGCAGCTGCCTGGCGCAGGTCCGCGCACAGCACGGCGACCGGCGTGCTCGCCCCGCGGCCCTTGGCCGCGAACAGCCGGTCCATCGCGGCCGCATCGCCCGGGAGGGCGGCCAGCCCGTAGACCGTGTCGGTCGGCAGGACCACGAGGTCACCGGCGAGCAGCGCCTCGACCGCGAGGTCGGCCGCGCCGTCCGGATCGTCGATGGCATCGGCGTGCACCTGCCCGGTCATCGCGGGCAGTCAATCACCTGACGCGTGCGACCAGGGCACGGTCCCGGTCGGTCAGGTCCGGGCGCACCTCGACGTGCTCGAACCCGGCGACGCGCGCGAGCTCCGCGGCGGCGGCGCCCTGGTCGTCGCCGATCTCGACCACCAGGGTCCCCCCGGGACGCAGCCACTGCGGTGCACCCGTGACGATGGTGCGCACGTGGTCGAGCCCGTCCCGGCCGCCGTAGAGGGCCACCGCGGGCTCGTGGTCGCGCACCTGCCGGGCGACGAGCGCGCCGTCGGGCACGTACGGCGGGTTCGCGACGACGACGTCGAGCTCGCCCAGCAGCTCCTCGGGCAGTGCGTCGAACCAGTCTCCCTCGACCAGCCGCACCACCGCGCCCCTGCGGCCGAGCGCTGCGGTGTTGGCCCGGGCGACGGTCAGCGCCTCGGCCGACGCGTCGGTCGCCCAGACCTCGACGTCGGGCCAGCACTCGACCGCGATCGACAGCGCGATCGCGCCGGATCCCGTGCCGAGGTCGGCCGCGCGACCGCCCGCGGGCACGGCGTCGATCGCGATCCCCGCCACGACCTCCGTCTCCGGCCGTGGGATCAGCACCCGTGGGTCGACGTACAGGTCGAGCGTGCGGAACCCCCACTGCCCGAGCACGTACTGCAGCGGCTCGCCGGCGTGGCGGCGGGCGACCATCGACTCGACCGCCGCCGCGTGCCGCTCGTCGGCGACCGAGTCGAGCGCCGCCGCCTGCTCCGCCGCCGTCAGACCGCTCGCCCGCTCGATGATCCAGCGGACCTCTTGGTCCTCCTGCAGCCGGTCTCTCGCTGCGTCCCGCAGCGAGCGCCAGGTGCGGCTCACGCACCCTGGCTGAGTCGGTCGGTCTGCTCAGCCGCCACCAGCGCGTCGATGACCTCGTCGAGCTCGCCGGCCAGGACCTTGTCGAGCTTGTACAGCGTGAGGTTGATGCGGTGGTCGGTGACGCGGTTCTCCTTGAAGTTGTAGGTGCGGATCTTCTCCGACCGGCCGCCGCCGCCCACCTGGCCCTTGCGCTCGGCGGACTGCTCCGCGGACTGCCGGTCCTGCTCGAGCTTCAGCAGCCGGCTGCGCAGCACCTGGAGGGCCTTGGCCCGGTTCTGGATCTGGCTCTTCTCGTCCTGCATCGCGACCACGAGACCGGTGGGCTTGTGGGTGATGCGGACCGCGGAGTCGGTGGTGTTCACGCTCTGGCCTCCGGGACCGGAGGACCGGTAGACGTCGACCTGGAGGTCGTTGGGGTCGATGGCCACCTCCACCTCGTCGGCCTCCGGCAGAACGGTGACGGTGGCGGACGAGGTGTGGATGCGCCCCTGGCTCTCGGTGACCGGCACCCGCTGGACGCGGTGCGGACCGCCCTCCTGGTGCAGGCGCGGCCACACCCCCTCGCCGCGCAGGAGGAAGGTGATGTCGTTGTACCCGCCCATGTCGGACGGCTCCGAGCCGAGCACCTCGAGCTTCCACCCCATGCGGCCGGCGTAGCCCTGGTACATGTCGAACAGGTCCCGCGCGAAGAGGTTGGCCTCCTCCCCGCCCTCGGCCCCGCGGATCTCGACGATCACGTTCTTGCCGGCGTTCGGGTCGGGCGGGAGCAGGAGGAGCTTGAGCTCGCCCTCGAGGCGCTCGATGTCGGCCTCCGCCTCGGCCGCCTCGGTGCGCATCGTCTCGCGGTCGTCGCCGTCGAGGTCGGTGAGGAGCTCCTTGGCCGTCTCGAGGTCCTCCGTGCGCTGGCGCAGCTTGCGCGTGCGCTCCACGATCGCCTCGAGCTCGCGGTAGCGGCGCGCCACCTCCTGGTACCGCGCCTGGTCCGCGATGAGCTCGGGGTCGGCGAGGCGCGCCTCGACCTCCCCGTGCTCCCGCTCCAGCTCTGCCAGGCGCTCCAACATCGTCACAAGGGTACGGACATGTGCGGCTACCACTCGCGCCAGTCATCCGGCACGGCCTGCACCTCGGCCGGACGGGCGAGCCGGGTGGCGAGCGCCGTCGTGACCGGATGGGCGTCGCGCTCGGGCACCACGAGGACGAGGTCGGCCTCCGGGGCGAGCGCCAGCCGAGCGTCGGCGGCCGCCGGCACGGCCGTGAGGTCGATGCCGACCGAGCAGGCCACCACGACCGGCTCCCCGGACGGCCGGGCCCCGACCGCCATCGCCACGCCGCGCTCGCGCAGGTTGGCCCGCGCGATCGCCGCCTGCTCCGAGTGCAGCTCGGCGAGCCCGATCCGGCCCGGGTCGGCCACCAGCCGCGCCCGGAGCCAGCGTTCGGGGACGAGCCGGTTGAGGGGGTGGGGTTCGGCGCCCGCCTGGCGGTGGGCGCGCACGATGGCGGCCACGCGCTCGAGCTGCGCACCCAGCGGCATGCCCTCGTGGAGCATCCCGGTGAGCTCACGGTCGGCCTTGCCCACCCCGACCTCGAGCACGGGAGCGTCGATGCTCGCGCCGGCCGTGGTCGTGCCGTGGACGATCCGCGCGACCTCGAGGCCCAGCACCTCGCCCCGGACCATGCCGTCCTCGACGACGACCTCCAGATCGGCGTCGACCAGCAGCGCGGCCAGCTCGGGCGCGGGCGGCACCACGAGGGGGACGGGGACCGACTCGGCCACCGCCGGCACCAGCGCCGTCCCCTCGATGGCCCACACGCTCGGCGCCGGCGCGAAGCACGCCGCCCGGCGCGCGACGACGCCCGCGTGGCGCGGCACGACCAGGTGCACGTCGCGGACGTCCCGCCGATCGGCCCACACCAGCGCGGGGCCGAGGGAGCCGATCGGGTCCGCGTCGAGCAGCAGCCAGGCGGCGGCACCCGCGAGCAGGGCGGCGCCCCCCGGCAGGTCGGCCGTGGCGGGCTCGTCCGCTCCGAGGTGCGGGCGCGCGAGCGCGGTCAGCTGGGCCGCGAGCAGGGCCCCCCGGCGGGGGTCGGCGTCAGGCGTCGGACTTGCGGCGCTTGCCGTACCGGCGCTCGAAGCGGTCGATGCGCCCGCCGGTGTCCACGAGCTTCTGCTTGCCCGTGTAGAAGGGGTGGCACTCGCTGCACAGCTCCACGTGGAGGTCGGCCTTCGTGGAGCGGGTCGTGAACGAGTTGCCGCAGGAGCAGGTGACCTTCGTGACCACGTACTCGGGATGGATGTCGGCTCGCATTGGGTGCTCCGTACTCGTGTGGCGCTCGCCGCAGGCGAGCTGCCAGCAACACAGTGCTGATGTTTTGGCCCGTGCCGGTGGCGGCTGGTCTGGCGGTCAGCCCTACCAGGGCTGGGTGAGGCTATCGGGAGGGCCCCGGGATCGCTACCCGGCCGCCTTGCCGATCTCGGCCAGGAACTCCTTGTTGGACTTGAAGGTCCGCATGCGGTCGGTGAGCAGCTCGAGGCCGGCACCGCCGGAGCCGTCGTTGGCGAGGCCCGACAGGACCCGCCGCAGCTTCCAGACCTCCTGGAGCTGGGTGCCGAGGAACAGGAGCTCCTCGTGGCGGGTCGACGAGGCGTCGACGTCGATGGCCGGGTAGACGCGGCGCTCGGCCAGGCGACGGTCGAGGCGCAGCTCCATGTTCCCGGTGCCCTTGAACTCCTCGAAGATCACCTCGTCCATGCGGCTGCCGGTCTCGACCAGGGCGGTGGCGAGGATCGTGAGGCTGCCGCCCTCCTCGAGGTTGCGGGCGGCGCCGAAGAACTTCTTGGGCGGGTAGAGCGCGCCGGTGTCGATGCCGCCGGACATCACGCGACCCGTGGCGGGGGCGGCCAGGTTGTAGGCCCGTGAGAGGCGCGTGATGCCGTCGAGCACGACGACCACGTCGGCCCCGCCCTCGACCAGCCGCTTGGCCCGCTCGATCACGAGCTCGGACACCTGCGTGTGCTCCTCGGCCGGCCGGTCGAACGTCGATGCCACGACCGTCGACGACTCGTTCTTCAGCCACCGGCGCATGTCGGTGACCTCCTCGGGCCGCTCGTCGACGAGCAGCACGAACAGGTGCACCTCCGGGTTGTTGGTCTCGATCGACCGGACGATCTGCTTCATGATCGTGGTCTTGCCGGCCTTGGGCGGCGACACGATGAGGCCGCGCTGGCCCTTCCCGATCGGGGCGATGAGATCGATGATCCGCGCCGTGACGTTGGACGGGTCGTTCGGCTGCTCCATCGTGAGCTTCTCGTCGGGGAACAGCGGCGTGAGGTCCTCGAAGCGGCGCCGGTCGCGCGCGGCATCGGGCTCGCCGCCGTTGACCGCGTCGATCCGCAGCAGCGCCGGGTTCTTCTCGTTGCGCAGCGCGGGCCGGCTGGCGCCGCCGACCAGGTCGCCGCGGCGGAGGCCGAACTGCCGGGCCTGCTTCACCGAGATGTAGGCGTCGTCGCGCGACGGGAGGAACCCGTGCACGCGGAGGAAGCCGTAGCCCTCGTCGCGGAGGTCGACCACGCCCTCGACCTCGACCGGCTCCCCGAGGGGCTCGTCGGCCTGGCCGTTCGGATCGCCACCGCGGTCGCGGTTGCGGCCGCGCCGGCGGCGGCGGCGGTTGCCGCCCTCGTCGTCACCCTCGAGCCCCTCGCGCGGGGCGCCCTGCGGGGCGGCCTCGCTCTCGGCCTCGTCGCCCTCGGTGCGCTCGGCGTCACGGCCCTGGACGTCCGGGCCCTGCCCGTTCGTCGGCGACGTGTCCTCGTCGGCGTCGTCCTCGTCGCCCTCGGCGTCCGCATCGGTGTCGGCGTCAGCGTCGGCGTCGGCGGGATCGTCCGGGTTGTCGTCGGCGACGACGACCGGTTCCGGTGACCGGCGGGCCCGCGGGGCGGGCGCCGGGCGCTCGGCCGCGGCGTCGGCGCCGTCGCCTTCCACGCCGGTCAGCTGGAGGATCAGGTTGACGATGGTGGCCTTCGTGGCTCGGGCGGCGGGCTTGCCGCCCAGCGCCTGTGCGATCGTGACCAGCTCGTCGCGCTCCTTGCGCTCCAGTGCGGAGCGCTCGAGCTCGGTGGAGTCCACGCTCATGGGTAGGTACCTCGTGGGGTGTCGTGGGGGGATCTCGGAGACCGTGCGCAGGTCGCGACGGCGGGCCGTCGGCGCGCGCTGGACGCCATCAGATGGGGGCTGGTCGAGCCGCCGGTGCCGGTCGCCCGGTCGGTGTCGGCTCCACGTTGCGCCCCCCGGCGGAACCCGGTCAGCGTAGCGCGACCCCCTGCCCGGCCCGAAAACGGCAGGCGGTGCCCTCGGCCCCCGGCCAGACTCGCCCGCATGGGGGTGGTGCTCGAGGCCCAGGGCCTGGTGAAGTCGTTCGGCGCCGTGCGCGCGGTGGACGGCGTCGACCTGGGGATCAGCCCAGGCGAGCGCGTCGCGCTCCTGGGCCCCAACGGCGCGGGCAAGACCACGACGCTCCTCATGCTGCTGGGCGCCATCACCCCCGACGAGGGGCGCATCACGCTCGCCGGCCACGAGCTGCCCCGGGGCCGCTCGCACGCCATGGCCGAGGTGGGGTTCGTGGCCGGCTACCTGCCGCTGCCGGAGCGCCTGCGGGTGCGGGAGGCCCTGTCGATCTTCGCGGGTCTGTACGGCCTCGACCGCCGGGCCGGGGACGCCGCCGTCGACGCCGGCCTCGAGCGCTTCCGGGTGACCCACCTGGCCGACCGCATGTGCATGGAGCTGTCCTCGGGCCAGCGGACGCTGGTCGGCATCGTGAAGGCGGTGCTGCACCAACCGTCGCTCCTCGTGCTCGACGAGCCGACCGCCAGCCTCGACCCCGACGTCGCCCACCGCGTCCGCGCAGGGCTGCTGGACATCGCCGCGAACGACGGCACCGCCCTGCTGGTGACCAGCCACAACATGATCGAGGTCGAGCAGCTCTCGGAGCGGGTCGTGTTCCTGGCGGCCGGCCGAGTCGTGGCCGACGGTTCACCGGCCGAGGTCGCCGAGCGCTTCGGGCGCGGCGACCTCGAGGGCGTGTTCCTCCACCTGGCCGGCGCCCTCCCCGAGGAGGACCAGGTCATCGGCCTCGGGCCCGAGCGAGAGGAGCTGCTGTGACCGCGGCGCTCGACGCGCATCCGGCCACCGGCTTCTCGTGGCTTCGGGTCCGCACGCTCGTGCGCCGGCTCACCTACGTCGTCGCCCGCACTCCGGACCGCTGGTTCCTGATCTTCGTGTTCCCGTTCATCGACGTGATCCTGTTCGGGTCGATCGGGCAGTACGTGGCCCAGCAGGGCGGGGCAGCCCGCTCCGCCGCGCCCTACCTGCTCGCCGGGATCATGCTGAACCACTTCCTCTTCCAAACCGAGGTGTCGGTGGCCATGGGGTTCATGGAGGAGACCTGGAGCCGCAACGTCCTCAACATGATGACGACACCGGTCCGCGAGCTGGAGTACGTCGTCGCGCTCACCATCTTCGCGATGGCGAAGCTCGTGGGCGCCATGGCCACGGTCAGCGTGGCCGCGCTGCTCTTCTACAGCTTCGGACTCGGAGAGCTGGGCTGGGGCGTCCTGCCACTCGGCTTCGCGCTGAGCCTCTTCGGCCTGGCCATGGGCCTCTGGATGATCGGGCTGCTCCTCCGGTTCGGGCAGAGCGCCGAGATCTTCACGTGGGCCACGTCGTTCCTCGTGCTTGCGCTGTCAGGGGTGTTCAACCCGATCAGGGCCATCCCGGGCCCGCTCCAGCCGGTGTCGCGGCTCCTGCCGACGACCTACGCGTTCGACGCGATGCGAGACCTGCTCGCCGGGCAGGCCATGCCGTGGGGCGATGTGGCGAAGGCCGGGTTCGGGGGCCTCGCGGCCCTGGTCCTCGCCACCATCTTCCTCACCCGCATGCTGGCGACGTTCCGCCGCCGCGGCTTCGTCACCCGCTACTCGTGACCAGGCGCCCCATCAGGTCGTGGCCGGGCACGACCGGCGCTG
Organism: uncultured Microthrixaceae bacterium; assembly: GCA_963806205.1. Classification (GTDB taxonomy): domain Bacteria; phylum Actinomycetota; class Acidimicrobiia; order Acidimicrobiales; family VFJN01; genus VFJN01. The sequence goes on along the minus strand of CAWDXF010000002.1, from coordinate 1,178,570 downwards.
CCGCGGCGCCGGCCTCGGTGTAGACACCGCCGGGCCCGTCGACGGCCGAGTCGACCAGCAGGTACGGCACGGGGTCGGTGGTGTGGGTCTTGAGCTCGACCGGCGTGGGGTGGTCGGGCAGCAGGAGCAGGCGCCACGGGCCCAGCGCGTCGAGGCCCGCGACGAGGTCGGCGAGGATGCGCCGGTCCCACGCCTCGAGGGCCTTGACCTTCTCGTCGAGGTCGCCGGCGTGGCCGGCCTCGTCGGTGGCCTCGACGTGGATGAGGAAGAGGTCCGCGCCGGCCTCGAGCGAGCGGAGCGCGGCGTCGCGCTTGCCCTCGTAGTCCGTGTCGTACCAGCCGGTCGCGCCCGGCACCTCGACCACGTCGATGCCGGTCAGCACGCCGAGGCCGCGGATCAGGTCCACGGCCGTGACCAGCCCCGCCTCGCAGCCGGTCTGGTCGGCGAAGCGGGTCATCTGCGGCTGGAAGCCCTGGCCCCAGAGCCACACCTGGTTGGCGGCGAGGCCGAAGCGGCCGACGACGTCGCGGCTGGCGTCCATGACGGACTGGAGCTTCGGGGCCGCGGGGCCGGTGGGCCAGACCGCGGGCTTGTCGGACAGGTCGTGGGGTGGCGTGCAGTCGGCCTCGGCCCACTCGGCGGGCGCCACCATGATGTGGCGGTACTGCACGCCCGGGTGGAACTCGATGTCCGCGCCGGCCCCGGCACCGAGCTCGGCGTCGAGCGCGCGGAGCACGTCGGCGGCCTCCTCGGTGGAGGGGTGCCCGCCGGCGAAGTCCACCATCGTGCCGTCGGCGCCGACCGTGGAGAGGTTGCAGCGGTAGGCGACGCGATCAGCCGGGAGGCGCAGCCCGAGGGCGGCGGCCTCGATCGGGGCGCGGCCGGTGTGGAACCGCGCGGGGTCGTAGCCGAGGATCGACATGTTGCCGACGTCGCTGCCGGGCGGCAGGCCGGGCGGGATCACGGCGGCCCTCCCCACCTCGCCCCGGGCCGCGAGCCGGGCGAGCGTGGGCATCGACGCGACCTCGAGCGGCGTGCGCCCGTCGAGCGCCGCCACCGGCAGGTCGGCGCACCCGTCCGGCACGCACACCACGTACTTCATGCCGCCCAGCATGGCAGGGCCCCTACGCGATTCGCGAAGCGGTACCTGGGCCCCTGCCGATCAACCGAGAGGAAGCTGGGCGGGGTTGAAGGGGACGGTGCCGAGCGCGAGGACCAGCCCGGGCATGCCGTGCGAGCGGGCGTAGGCGAGGGCCTTGCCCAGGTCCGCGATACGCGTTGCGACCCACGAGCGGGGCGATCTCCACCGTGGAGAGGATCCCGGTGGCCCGGCCACGGGCGTCGAGCAGCGGCCCGCCCGAGTCCCCGGGGATGCCGGGGAGGAGGGTGTAGGTCTGGTGCGACCAGCCGTTCCCCTCGGTGCCGAGGCTGGTCCCGGACTTGGGCTGCAGCAGCGTGATCCCCTGGCGCAGGCTCGAGTTGCCGAACGCGAACACCGGCACGAGGGCGGGCAGCCCCTCGCGGTTGATCCCGGTGGGACCGCCCCAGTGGGGCAGCGACGGGTTGACGCTCGCCCGGTCGGCCGGGTCGATGCGGACGAGCGCGAAGTCGTTGTAGGCGCAGGTGTCCGGATCCTCCTCGCCCGAGGACTGCATGGCGATCCACGACGAGTACACCATCGTGCCGGGTCGGGTGGCCCCTTCGATGCGCACCGGGATGCCCAGCGGGAGCGTGCCGGAGTCGCAGCCGTCGGTCTCCGTGGCGGCGCCGGTGCCGGCGCAGTGCGCGGCCTGGCCGAGGAAGACGTCCTCGCCCTGGAAGAACACGAAGTCGGCCGTGCACTGGCCGACGGGCGTGCGGGTCTGGACGCCCGGGTGGATGGTCGCCACGGGCGCGGCCGCCCAGCGCGAGGCCGATCTGGCGTCGGGCGCGAGGCCGATGCCGGCGGTGAGCGCGGCGAGCGTGAGCGCCACCACGATCACCATTCGATTGACGGACCGTGCCGGCACCCTGACCTCCCCCGTGCGCCCGCCGACGATGAGCCGGGTCATTCTCTACCCATTCGGGGTCGCATCGTGCATCACCTGCCCGCGGCCTGCTCGACGCGGCGCTGCACGGCGGCCAGATCCGCGGGCAGCACGTCGAACCGCTCCTCCCGCTCGAGGAGGTCCGCCAGCCGCTCCGGGAGGGGCGGGCGGATCCCGGTGGCCTGCTCGACGGCGTCCGGGAACTTGGCGGGGTGGGCCGTGGCCAGGCAGACCATCGGCGACCCGGGATCGCGGCGCCGGGCCCGGGCCGCGCCGATGCCGACGGCGGTGTGGGGGTCCACCAGCATCCCGGTGCGGTCGTGGACGTCGCGGATGACGGCCAGCGTGGCGTCGTCGTCGAGGCTCGCCGCGTCGAACCGCGGGTCCTGCGGGGCCTCGACCGAGCCGACCCCCCGGAAGCGCGTGACCAGCTCGGCCGTGCGGGCCCCGTCCCGCCCGAGCAGCTCGAACAGGAGCCGCTCGTGGTTGGAGGACACCTGGATGTCCATCGAGGGGCTGAGGGTCGGGACGACCTCCTCGGCCACGAGGGTGCCGTCGGTGGCCCAGCGGGTGAGGATGTCGTTGCGGTTCGAGCCGATCACGAGCTGGTCGATCGGCACGCCCATCCGCTCCGCGATCCACCCCGAGAAGATGTTGCCGAAGTTGCCCGAGGGCACCGCGAAGGAGCAGCGGCCGAGGCGGGCGGCGGTGGTGACGTAGTAGACGACCTGCGCCATCACGCGGGCCCAGTTGATGGAGTTCATGGCCGACAGGCGCACCCGGTCGCGGAACGCGACGTCGGCGAACATGGCCTTCACCAGGTCCTGGCAGTCGTCGAACGTGCCCTCGACGGCCACGTTGTGGACGTTGGGCGCGGCGACCGTGGTCATCTGCCGGCGCTGCACGTCGCTGACCCGGCCCTCGGGGTGCAGCACGACGATGTCCAGGGTGGGCCGGCCCACGCAGGCCTCGATGGCCGCCGAGCCCGTGTCGCCCGACGTCGCGACCACGATCGTGGCCCGGCTGCCCCGCGCCGTCAGCTCGTGGTCGAACAGGCGGCCCACGAGCTGCAGGGCCACGTCCTTGAACGCGAGCGTCGGTCCCCGGAACAGCTCGAGCAGGTGGAGGTCGTCGAGCTCCACGACCGGGCACACGTCTGGATGGTCGAACGCGGCGTAGGCGTCGCGCACGAGGCCCTCGAAGTCGGCCCGCTCGATCGAGCCCTCGACGTAGGGCCACATGACGTCGACGGCCACGTCCGCGTAGGGCCGCGGCTGCGTCCCAGCCCGCCTCGAGCTTGGGCCACTCGTCGGGCACGTACAACCCGCCGTCCGCGGCGAGGCCGGTGAGCAGCACATCGCCGAAGGCCAGCTCGGGCGCGGCGCCGCGCGTGGAGACGTACCGCACCATGGCCTCAGCCGTCGCCGACGACGCGCAGCACCGAACCGATGCGGTCGACGGCGTCGAGGGCCTCGAGGCCGCGGAGGGTGGCCTGCACCTCGGCGCCGCGGGCGCGGTGGGTGATGAAGATCAGGCGGGCCTCGTCTCCCAGCCCCTCCTGCTCCATGGAGCGGATCGACACGCCGTGCTCCCCGAACACCCCGGCGACCTGGGCCAGCACGCCCGGCCGGTCGAGCACCTCGAGGTTCAGGTAGTACGCGGACTCGACGTCCTCGATGGGCGCCAGCGTGGCCGGGCCCAGCGTGCCCACCGTGGCGTGGGAGCCGCGCGTCGCGGTTGAGCGCGGCGTCGATCAGGTCGCCGAGCACCGCGCTGGCGGTGGGCCCGCCGCCCGCGCCGCGGCCGTAGAACATGAGGTCGCCCACCGACGCGCCCTCCACGAACACCGCGTTGAACGCCTCCCGCACCGAGGCCAGCGGGTGGTCCACCGGCACCATCGCCGGGTGCACCCGCACGCCGATCGCGCCCGACGGGCCCTGCTCGGCCACGGCGAGCGAGCTTGATGACGTACCCGAGACGGTGCGCGAAGGCGATGTCGATCTGGCTGATCCCCGTGATGCCCTCGTGGTGCACGTCGGCGGCCACGATCGCGGCACCGAAGGCGATGCTCGCGATGATCGACACCTTGGCGCCCGCGTCGTAGCCCTCGACGTCGGCCGTGGGGTCCTGCTCCGCGTAGCCCAACGCCTGCGCCTCGGCGAGCGCGTCCTCGTAGGGACGCGCCGGCCTCGGTCATCCGCGTGAGGATGTAGTTGGTCGTGCCGTTCACGATCCCCATCACCCGGGTGATGCGCTCGCCGACGAGGGATTCGCGCAGCGGCCGGATGATCGGGATGCCCCCCGCCACGGCGGCCTCGAACAGGAGGTCGACGCCGGCGTCCTCGGCCGCGGCGAAGAGCTCGGCGCCGGCCGCGGCGAGCAGCTCCTTGTTGCCGGTGACCACCGGCTTCCCCGCCTTGAGGGCGGCGAGGATGAGCTCGCGCGCCGGATCGACGCCGCCGATCACCTCGACCACCAGGTCGACCTCGGGGTCGGCCACCACCGCGTGGGCATCGGTGGTCAGCCAGCGCCGGGTCGATCCCGGGACCCCGCGGCTTGGCGACGTCGCGCACGGCGATGCGGGTCACCTCGAGCCGCAGGCCCGTGCGGGCCTCGACCGCGTCGCCCTCCGCGGCGATGAGCTCGACGAGCGGTCCGCCGACGTTGCCGCAGCCGAGGAGGCCGACGCGCACGCGCTCGACGTCAGGGGCGGGGGCCTTCGGCACGGCGGCCATGGTACGGGCTGGGCCCGCTCGCCCCCGACGGGGTTCAGGTCACGTCGTTGCGGAGGAGGTCGTCGAGCGACTCCCGCTGCACGACCTCCCGGGCCGTGCCGTCGGCGACGAACACGACTGCGGGCCGGGGCACCTTGTTGTAGTTGGAGCCCATGGAGTGGCCGTAGGCCCCGGTGACCGGCGTGGCGAGGACGTCGCCGACGGCCACGTCCGCCGGCACGTTCGCCTCGCGCACGAGCACGTCGCCGGACTCGCAGTGCTTGCCCACGATCGTGACCTGGCGGGGGCGATCGGCTCCGGCCGCGCGCGGCAGGAACGCCTCGTACCCGGAGCCGTAGAGGACGGGCCGGGGGTTGTCGGACATCCCCCCGTCGACCGACAGGTAGGTGCGCACGTCCGGGACGTCCTTGAGCGTGCCGACCGTGTACAGCGTGATCCCGGCCTGCGCCGCGATCGCCCGGCCGGGCTCGGCCAGGATCCGGGCGTCGATCCCCGCGTCGCGACAGCCGGAGAGGACCGACTCGGCCCACTCGGTGATGCTCGGCGCGGTCTCCCCCTCGACGTAGGCGACGCCGAGGCCGCCGCCGATCGACAGCTCGGGCAGGGCCAGCTCGCGCACCCACGGGGCGACGACCTCCACGGCCTGGTGGAAGAAGTCGGCCACGAACACCTGGCTGCCGATGTGCATGTGCACGCCGAGCAGCTCCACCGACGGCGCGTCCTGGCAGCGGGCCACGGCCCGGGCCGCGTCGCCCGCGGCCACACCGAAGCCGAACTTGGAGTCCACCTGCCCGGTGCGCACGAACTCGTGCGTGTGCGCCTCGACCCCGGGGGTGGCCCGGATCAGGACGCGGGGCACGAGACCGTCCTCGGTGTGCAGCGCCGCGAGCCGGTCCAGCTCGTCGAAGCTGTCCACCACGATGCGCCCGACGCCCGCCTGGCGCGCGGCGCGCAGCTCGTCGACGGACTTGTTGTTGCCGTGCAGCACGAGCCGTTCGGCGGGGACCCCGGCCGCGAGCGCCACGTGCAGCTCGCCCCCGGTCGCGACGTCCAGGTGCATCCCCTCCTCGTGCGCGAGGCGGGCCATCGCCACGCACAGGAACGCCTTCGTGGCATAGGCCACCCCGTCGCCGAACGCGCCGACGGCCTCCCGGCAGCGGGCCCGGAGGTGCGCCTCGTCGTAGACGAACAGCGGGGTACCGAACCGCTCCGCGAGCTCCACCAGGTCGCACCCGCCGACGGCCAGCCGCTCCGTCACCGCCGAGCACCGCCGTGTCCGGCAGCAAGCCGCGCGGCAGCGGCCCGGCCATCTACATCGCCTCCGGCGCCGTCACGCCGAGCAACCCCAGGGCGATGGCGAGGCCGATGCGGGTGGCCTCGACCACCCAGAGGCGCGCCTGGGTGAGCTCCGGCGGCACGTCCCCGATCACGTAGCAGTCGTGGTAGAAGCCGTGGAAGCGGTCGGCCAGCTCCCGCACCCAGGTGGTGACCTTGTGCGGGGCACGGTCCGCGCACGCGAGGGCCACGACGTCGGGGAGCTCGGACAGCTTGCGCAGCAGGTCGAGCTCGCGCTCGTGGACGAGGAGCGCGAGGTCCGCGTCGGCCAGCGGACCGCGGACGATCCCCGCCTCCGCGGCCCGCACACCGATCGAGTGGATCCGTGCGTGCGCGTACTGCACGTAGAACACCGGGTTGTCGTTCGACTTCGCGGTGACGAGCTCGAGGTCGAAGGTCTGGCGGGTGTCGAGCGACTGCAGCAGGAAGGTCAGGCGGGTCACGTCCGGGCCGACCGCCTCGATCACGTCGTCGAGCAGCACGATGTCGCCCGATCGCTTCGAGAGGCGCACCTCCTGGCCGCCGCGCACGAGGTTCACGAGCTGGCCGAGCACGATCTCGAGCTCCTCGGGCCGGTGCCCGAGGGCCTGCATGCCGGCCTGCAGGCGGAGCACGTGGCCGTGGTGGTCCGCGCCCCAGATGTCGATCAGGAGCTGGTGGCCCCGCTCGTGCTTGTTGCGGTGGTAGGCGAGGTCGCCCAGCAAGTAGGTGGGCTCGCCGTCGGACTTCACGAGCACCCGGTCCTTGTCGTCGCCGTAGTCCGTCGTGCGCAGCCAGACCGCACCGTCCTCGTCGTACGCCGCGCCGTGTCCGCGCAGGTCCGCGAGCGTGGCGTCGAACGCGCCGGCCTCCGCCAGGCTCCGTTCGCTGAACCAGGTGTCGAACCGCACCCCGATCCGCTCGAGGCTGGAGGCGAGGTCGCGGATCACGCGCTCCTCGCCCCAGTTGCGCGGGTCGGCGTCGTCGGGCATCTCGGCCGCCCACTCGCGGATGTACTCGCCCTGGTAGCCGTCATCGGGCAGGTCGGTGCCCGCCTTGCGGGCCGCCAGCGACGCGGCGAAGAGGTCCATCTGCACGCCGCGGTCGTTGAGGTAGTACTCGCGGTGCACGACGTGCCCGCACCGCTCGAGGAGGTTGCAGAGCGAGTCGCCGTACGCGGCCCAGCGCCCGCCGCCCGCGTGCAGCGGGCCGGTCGGGTTGGCCGACACGAACTCCACGTCCACCCGCAGGCCGCCGCCGAGGTCGGGGCGGGCGTACCCCTCCTCCCCCGCGTCGACGACCTCGGTCAGCACGTCCTGCAGCCAGGTGTCGGCGAGGTGGAAGTTCACGAAGCCGCCCCCCGCGACCTCCACCTGCCGGACGTGGGCCGGCGGGGCCGCCTCGAGGACGGCCACGAGCTCGGCCGCGACCTCGCGGGGGTTGCGGCCGTGCGTGCCCTTGGTCGCCATCGCCACGTTCGACGACCAGTCACCGTGCTCGCGCCGGGCAGGGCGCTCGAGGTGGATCTCCGCGGGCGCGTCGATGCCCACCTCGGCCAGGGCGGCCCGGAGAGCGGTGGTGAGGACGTCGCGGATCACGATCGGTCCGAGCTCAGCGAGCCAGCAGGGCTTGCACGCGGTCGACGAGCTCGAGCGGCTCGAAGGGCTTGGTCACGTAGTCGTCGGCGCCCGCCTCGAGCCCGGCCTTCACGTCGGCGGACTGCGCCTTGGCGGACAGCAGGATCACCGGGATCGCCGCGGTGGCCTCGTCGCCCTTGAGCGCCTGCACGAGCTCGATGCCCGACACGTTCGGCATCATGATGTCGCTGATGACGAGGTCGGGCCGCTCCTCGCGGGCCAGCGCGATCCCCTCCGCGCCGTCGTGGGCGAGCACGACGTCGTAGCCCTCGAGCTCGAAGTTCACCTCGAGGAGCCGGAGGATGACGGGATCGTCCTCCACGAGGAGCACCTTTGCCGCGGGCATCGCCGCAGGCTACCGGCCGGGCCGCGCCGCCCTCGCAGCCGTTCGCGGGGTGCAGGCCTCAGTCGAGGGCCAGCTCGAGGAGCTGGAGGCAGAGGTCGCGCCGGTCGGCCTCCGTGGCGCCGGTGCCGTCGGCGACCCGGGGACGATGGCGACGTCGATGCCGCGCGGACCACCGTCGTCCCAGGTGAAGTTGCACCGGCCCGGATCCGGCGTCGAGTTCTCCGGTGCGGCGATGGCTCAGACGTCTCGGTTGGATGTGGCGATGCTGACGAGGCTCGGTCGATCCGTCGTCGCAAGGGCGGCCTCCAGTGCGGGGCGGAGCTCGTCAGCGGTCCGGACGGCGAAGCCGGCGGCGCCGCAGGAGGTGGCGAAGTCGGCGAAGTCGGGGTTCACGAGGGTGGTCTGCCAGACCGGGCGGATGGCACCCAGCTGCTCGCGGCTGATCTTGGCGAGCTCGCCGTTGTCGAGCACGACGTGGGTGAGAGGGAAGCCTTCCTTGACGGCGGTGGTGACCTCGGCGAGGTACTGACCGAGTCCGCCGTCGCCCGAGATCGACACGACCTTGCGACCCGAACCCGACCGGCGTACGGCGACCGACGCGCCGAGTGCCGCCGGCAGGGCGAAGCCGATCGAGCCGAGGTAGCCGGACATCAGCACGTCCTGTCGACCACGGCACTCGAAGAAGTGCCCGAAGCTGTACGTGTTGTTGCCGACGTCAACGGCGATGACGGCGTCGTCGGGCATGAGCTCGCTCAGCACATCGAACACGAGCGCCGGATGCAGGCGGTCGTGGGCGTCGACGAGGTCGCGGCGCGACGCCTTCTCCGATCGCCACCGCTCCCACCGGGTGGCGATCCTCTCGCGGAGGTCGGGGCGGTCGACGGCCGGGAGCTCGGCGAGCAGCTCCTCGGTGGTGCGAGCGATGTCACCCCAGAGGGGCACCTCAACGGGATGGAACTTGCCGAGGATCATCCGGTCGAGGTCGACCTGGATGGTCGGGACCCAGGTGGGGATCGAGGTGTGGTTCGAGAAGGAGGCGCCGAGCACGAGGAGACAGTCGGCCTGGGCAACGGTCTGGCTCGCCACGGGGATCCCGGAGCGGCCGAGCACACCGCAGCCGAGAGGGTGGTCGTCCGGGAAGGTGCCCTTGGCCTTGAACGTCGAGATCACCGGGGCGTCGAGGTGCTCGGCAAGCGCCATCACCGCGTCGCGGTGGGGACGGGCGCCGTTGCCCACGACGATGGCGGGCCGCTCGGCCGCCCCGAGCAGCTCGATGGCGCGAGCCAGCTCGTCAGCGGGTGGCGCGATCGCGGTGGCGGCCATCCGGCCGGCTCGTGGCCGTGGTGGCGGGTCGTCGACGCCGGGCAGCTCTTGCACGTTGTCGGGGAGCACGAGGTGAGCGACGTCGCGCTGCACGATGGCGTGCTTCATCGCCAGAGCGGCGAGCTCGGTGGCGTTGGCCGGCGACAGGACCGTTTGGCCCCACTCGGCCACGGCGTCGAAGGCCTTCTCGAGCGGCACCTCCTGGAACGTGCCGGGTCCGATGACCTGGGTCTGCACCTGTCCGGTGAGCGCCAGTATCGGGACGCGATCGACCTTGGCGTCCCACAGCCCGGTGAGCAGGTTGGTGGCTCCGGGGCCGGCGATCGAGAAGCAGGCCGCCGGGTTGCCGGTGAGCTTGGCGTAGCCGGATGCCGCGAACGCGGCGGCGCCCTCGTGGCGGATCCCGACGTAGGTGAGGCGGCCGTCGGCTTCGGCCTTGCGCAGGGCGTCGGCCATCCCGAGGTTGGAGTGGCCCACCATCCCGAACACGGCCTCGAGCCCCCAGTCGCACAGGACATCGACCACCTGATCCATGAGGCTCGTCGTCGGCTCGTGCGCGGGCACCTCGATCTCGATCGCGGCGTCGTCGCCGTCAACGGGGCGCACGGCGTAGGGCGTCGCCGCGTCACGGAACCCGGGCGGCGGTTCTCCGGTGCGCGTGTCGTACTGATACGCGTGCCACGGGCAGATCAGCCACCCCTCATCGAGCTGGCCGTCGCCGAGCGGTCCGCCCTGGTGTGGGCAGCGGTTGTCCAGGGCCGACCAGGTGCCCTCCTCCTCGTGCACCATGCATACGGCGCGCTCGCCGGCGATGACGGTCGTGACGCGCCCGACGGGGATCTGCGGCCGAGTGACACGGACCCATACGTACTGTTCGCTCATCTTCCCCGTCCTCAGACAGTGCTGCTGGTCCGGCCTTCCTGGTCGTGCCAGATCGTGGTGCCGTTCAGCTCCGCGATGGCCACCGTTGCTCCCGGTCGTCTCGGTCCATCATCGGTGCTCGGGGTTGGGGAAGTCGAAGCGGCAACCGGCGTCCCATCCAGAGCGCTGGTTGCCGTGCGCGGGCATCCCCCCCGCGTCCTTCATGAGGCGGGCGAGGTGGAGCAGGTTCCAGGTCATGAAGGTGGTGTTGCGGTTGGTGAAGTCGTTCTCGGGTCCCCCCGAGCCTGGGTCGAGGTAGGAGGGACCGGGTCCGGCTTCGCCGATCCAGCCGGCATCGGCCTGCGGTGGTATGACGTAGCCGAGGTGCTGCAGCGAGTAGAGGATGTTCATGGCGCAGTGCTTGACGCCGTCCTCGTTGCCGGTCACGAGGCAGCCGCCGACGCGGCCGTAGTAGGCGTACTGACCGGCGTCGTTGAGCAGGTGGCTGTTGCCGTAGAGCCGCTCGATCACCTGGGTGCACACAGAGGACTTCTCCCCGAGCCAGATCGGGGTGCACAGCACGAGGATGTCGCATGCCATCACGCGCTCGAAGATGGCGGGCCAGTCGTCGCGGTCCCAGCCGTGTTCGGTCATGTCCGGCCACACGCCGGTGGCGATGTCGTGGTCGATGGCGCGCACCTCTTCGACGCTGACGCCTTGGCGACCCATGATCTCCATCGAGATGTCGGCGAGCCCTTGGGTGTGGGACTGCTCAGGTGAGCGCTTCAGGGTGCAGTTGATGAAGATCGCCCGCAGGTCGGTGAAGTCCCAGCTCGACTGCTGGCAGAGCTGTTCCTGCATCGCGTTGAGGGTCATGTGGGCTGACCCTGCGCGGCCATGATCCGACCGACGTTCTCGGGGTCGAAGAACTCCGGGATCGGCAGCGTCCCGGCCTGGACGCTCACGAAGTCATCCATCGCCTGCTGGCTCCCGGCTACCGCGGCAAGAAGCTGCTGGGTCTCAGGCGGCGGCGGCTGGTCGACCTGCGCGAAGTCGAAGGTCATCTCGTACATCGGCATGACGTGCTCGTCACGCGCCGCCTGGTAACCAGCCATGGCGTCGTCGTAGGGCTGCTTGCCGGTGAAGGCGACGTCGAGCGCGTCGGTGAGCCGCTCGGCGTCGAGGAAGGCGTCGGTGATGCCCTGGGCGGTGATGGGGTGCAGATGGTAGCCGGCGTCGCCGACGAGGGCCCAGCCCGGTCCGTACGGCTTGCGGAAGTAGCCGGCGAGGTCGCTGGCGGCGTGGAACCGCTCCTCTCGCTTGCCCGATCGGACGCGCTCACCGAGCGCTGGCGCGAGGTCGACGATGCGGAGGAACGCGCCCTCGACGTCCTTGCGGGCCTCCTTGAACGCGTCGTCGGCCATGCCGACGATGACCAGGGTCAGGTCGTCATGGGTCGGGAACGCGGCCATGCCGCAGTCGTCTCTGATCGAGACCTCGAACCCGGAGCTGCCGACGCCGCTCCAGTAGGAGTAGAAGGCGGGGCCGACCGCCGGCTTCTCGTTGTACTGCTCCGGGTCCACCGCCTTGGCCACCGAGGAGTTGCGGCCGTCGGCGCCGACGACGACCTTGGCGCGCTCGGTCACCGCGTTCCGCCGGCGTCCTTGCCCCGCACGCCGACCACGGTGCCGTCCTCGATGAGGATCTCGTCGACCGAGAACCCCTCGCGCACCTCGACGCCGGCGTCGGCCGCGGCGCGTGCGAGCATTGTGTCGAGCACGGTCCTGCGTGGGCAGTAGGCCTCGTCGATGCCGTCAGCCGGGCGAGGCGAACCCGTGATCGCGAACGGTCCGAAGTCGAAGCTGTAGGTCCGGATCGACGGGCAGCCCGACGCGGCGAGCGGGTCGCGCAGGCCCCACCGTTCCAGCGCCGCCATGCCGGGCGCGTGGATGAAATGAGTCGACACGGTGTCGCTCGGGAACGTCGCCCGATCGACCAGCAGGACCCGGTGGCCCTTGCGGGCCAGCAGCATGGCGGTCGGGGAACCACCGCAGCGGGCCCCGATCACGATCGCGTCATAGCTCGCGGCCATTGATGCTCCTCAGGCTCGGTCTTCGATGACGTCGAGGTCGTGGAAGGTCGGGGGGCCATCCAGCAGCGCCATCTGCTTCTCGGCGAACGCCGCGGTCTCGGGAAGGTTGCTGTTCTCCATGGCGGACTCGTAGGAATCGAAGAACGCCAGGATCAGGTAGCGGTCCGGGTCGTTGCGGTCGCGGGTGACGTAGGAGCGCTGCAGGGTGCGCTTGCCTTCGGTGGCGGCGAAGAACTCGTCGCCGAGCGCCTGGAGCTCCTCGTACTTCTTGGTTCGCATCTCGATGATCTGGACGAACGCCATGGGATTCTCCTCGTTGTCGGTTCAGGGACTAGTCCGCGTGCCGTGCGCACGCGTTACGGCCACACCGCGCAACGGCGGAACCGCATCGGCATGCCGGGCCCACCGGGTGTAACGGCACCGGCCGTGGAGCGGACCACCAGACGTGCGCCTCGTCGCCGTCCTCCGCCGCTCTCTCCGACGCCGTCGGCGGGCGCTGGTCTGCCGGCACGCGGTCGGTCTCATGACCGAGTATCTCGAAGGCGCGCTGGACGCCGCTGAGCGGCGACGGTACGAAGCTCATCTCCTCGATTGCGTCGCGTGCACCGCGTACCTCTCGCAGATGCGAGCCACCATCGCGGCGCTGGGAAGGCTCGAGCCCGACGACCTCCCCGAGCCCGTCCTTGAGGAGCTCGTCGAGCTCTATCGACGAGTCACCGCCGCGTGACATCGACGGAGCGTCGCCCGAGAGATCCACCGCCGGGCTGACACTACGCTTCGTCCCGATGGTGGACCCCGACACGACGCTGCTGGACGGACTCCGCGCCGGCGACGACGCAGCCTTTGCGTCGCTCGTGTCCAAGTACCACACGCGGCTGTTGCGCTTTGCCGAGTCGATGGTCCCCAGTCGGGCAGTGGCGGAGGAGGTCGTGCAGGACACGTGGCTCGGCGTCGTGCGCGGGATCGATCGCTTCGAGGGCCGATCCTCGGTGAAGACCTGGCTGTTCCACATTCTCGCCAACCGGGCCAAGACCACCGGGGCCCGAGAAGCTCGCTCGGTTCCGCTCGGTGACCCGCTTGAAGGGCGGTTCACCGACGCCGGCGAGTGGGGCCAGCCGCCCGAGCCCTGGTCCGATGCCGTCGATTCCCGCGTGGTTGCCGACAAGCTCGCGTCGCGGGTCAGGCAGTGTCTGCCGGAGCTACCCGCCGGGCAACGGCAGGTCCTCGTACTGCGCGACATCGAGGGCCTGGAGGCCGCCGAGGTCTGCACGCTGCTCGGGATCTCCGCCGGGAACCAACGGGTCCTGCTGCACCGTGCCCGCGCTCAGATCCGCGGTCTGCTCGAAGCCGAGCTGGGAGGTCGCTGAGCCGTGGTGTTCCGCCGTCGCCGGGCCCTGGTCTGCCGTCAAGCCGTAGCGTTGATGACCGACTACCTCGACAACGCCCTCTCGGCACGCGACCGAAGCCGCCTCGAAGGCCATCTCGCGGCCTGCCCCCATTGCAGCGAGTACCTCGCCCAGATCCGGGCGACCATCGACGCGGCGGGCCACGTCGAACCCGAAGACCTGCCCGCCGAAGCCCTCGATGAGCTCGTCGGCCTCTATCGCAGCTGGCGGGAGGGCTGACGATGCCCGCTAGGCAGTGGTCAGGTCGGCGGCGCCGAATGGCGAGTTGAACCGGTCGCACCAGATCACCACCGTGCCAAGCGCAGCGAGGTTCACGTTGCCGGGTACGTCGTAGTTCTGGTCTCCCAGGTTCCCCTTGAGTCGCCCGAGGCTCACATGGTCGTCATCGAACGCCGCCTCGTCACCGTCGGCAGGGTTGCGAGTCAAGTAGAGGTACAGGTCGGGTCCGTCGCCGGTCGTCGCGACGCGTTCGGAACACGCGGTCGACCTGATCGAGACCGCTAGACGCAGCGCCCCGCTCACCATCGCGCTCACGCGTCCTCGTTCCACGTGACGGATCTTGCGCCACCTCACCGTCGCTCGATGGATGCGATCCCGCAGGTCGAGTTTCGAGAAACCGTTGCAGTGTCCACGACGACGAGACCTCAGCCTGGAAGCCGATTCTCATCAAGTCCTCATCTGCGCAGCCCGGCGACACGTCATCGTCGTCGTGTGGGCCGTGGGCCCGGGACCGAGGAGGTCGCTATGCAAGTCCTGATCGTGAACTTCAACCTCGACGGACTCTCCGAGGACGAATTCGCGCGCTCGTGCGACGAGCTCGCTCCTGCCTTCGCCGCGGTCCCCGGACTCGCTTCGAAGGTTTGGCTCGCCGACCGCGCCGAGGGGACCTTCGGCGGCGTGTACACGTTCGAGACCGACAAGGCCGTCGACGACTTCCTCCAGTCGGACCTGTTCGCCGGAGTCGGCTCGACACCAGGTCTCGTGAACATCTCGATCCGTCGCTTCGGCGTGCTCGACGGGCCCACCCGTGTCACCCGCGGATTGGCGCAGCCCGCGGGCGTCTGAGGCTGGCACGCTTGTCGCCATGACCGACGACGCCACCCTGAAGGGACGGGAGCGCGAGCTCGCGTCCCTTCAGCGCGTCCTCGACGCGGAGGGACCGCGCGTGGCGTTCGTCTACGGCGTCGCGGGCATCGGCAAGTCGGCACTCCTCGACGCGTTCGCGAGCGAAGTACGAGGATCCGGAACTCCGGTGTGGCGGATCGACTGCGCGTCCATCGATCCGACGGAGTCGAGCTTCCGCGCCGCGCTCGACGCGGCGGGCTGGCAGCCAGGAAGTGCTGGCGTCGTGCTCATCGACACCTACGAGATGTTCCGCATCGCCGATCCCTGGTTGAGGCACGAGCTGGTTCCGTCGCTGTCCACCGAGCTGCGCTTCGTCATCGCCGGGCGCGACGCTCCGATGCTCGAATGGTCGACCGAGAGAGGTCGAGTGGGCGGGCTCGAGATCCTGCCGCTCGTCGGGTTGACCGACGAGGCCGCGCAAGCCTTCCTCGTCGACGCGAACGTGGCGGAGGACCACGCTGACATGATCTGCCGGATCGCGCGGGGCCACCCTCTGTCGCTTCGGCTCGCCGCGGAGGCAGACGTCGCCCACGTCCCGATCGACGAGGTCGGGCCGCGCGTGGTCGCCGCGCTGGCGACCGCGTTTCGCGCCGGCCTCGACGACGAAGGTCGCCGACTCCTCGACGCCGCATCGGTGCCTCGCCGAGTGACGAAGGGTGTCCTCGAGGCAATGGCATGCCAAGACGCAGACCACGCGTTGGAGAGACTCGGGGCGCTCAGCTTCGTCGACGAAACCTCGGAAGGGTTGCGGCTCCACGATGCGGTACAAGCCGCGGTCTCCGCCCGGATGCGCGCCCTCGAACCCGAGCGGTTCCGCGAACTGCGCTCGGCCGCGTGGCGCCATCTTCAGAACGAGACACGGCGGGCGGGCGCGACCGACCTCCACCGATTCACGGCGGACCTCCTCTTCCTCATCGACAACCCATTCGTCCGCGAAGCGATGTTCCCCGCGACGGCCCATGCCTTCAGTGTCGAGCGGTCGCGGGAGGAGGACACCGACGCGCTGCGAGCGTTGTGGCACGAGTTCGAGACGCCCGAGGGAGCCTCGGTGTTGGACGCGTGGCTGCGCCTCCGTCCCGCGGCCGTCCGTTCGGTGCGCGATCGGACCGGAGCTATCGTCGGGTGTTCGATCGTCGCCGAGTGGCGCGACATCCCGCCCTCTCTCGAGCGATCCGACCCAGTCGTCGCAGCTTGGTCGCGGCACGCCGCGCGCAACCCGCTGCCTCCCGGCCAGCGAACCCTCACCCACAGGCGCTGGCTCGCCGCCGCCACGGGCGAGAGCCCGAGCGGCGTCCAGGCCGCGGCGTTGCTCGACGTCAAGCGTGACTACTTCCGCCTGCGGCCACACCTGGGTCGGCTCTACCTCAGCGTCCGCGACCCTCGACCCTTCCTCGAAGCGCTTCGCACGCTTGGCTTCCGCCCCTTCGACGAACCCATCGAGATCGGCGGCGAACCGTTCCATCTCGCGGTGCTCGACTTCGGACCGAACTCCGTCGACGGGTGGCTCAACCGCATCGCCGCGGCCGAGCTGGGCGAGAGCGATCGGCCATTTCTCGATGAGCGCGATCGCAGCGTCGATCTCGGAGGGGTCCGCATCCTGCTGTCACCGCTCGAATTCGGAGTGCTGAACACGCTCGCCGCCCACCCCGCGGCACCGGTGTCGCGGGCCGAACTGCTCCGCGAGGTCTGGGGCACGAGCTACGACGGTGGCAGCAACAACGTCGACGTCGTGATTCGCAGCCTCCGGAGGAAGCTGGGCGCCATTGCGGACCGCATCGAGACCGTCCGCGGCGTCGGCTACCGACTCAGGTGAGGACACGGCTGCAGCAGCGGGGACTGATCGCGTTCCGGTCCGGGAGCGGGCGAGCACCGAAGGTGGTGGCAAACGCGCGGCCGGACAGAACGAGCGGCATCGTCTCCCTCGATGAATCTCGGAATCGAGGGGCGTTTTGCAGTCCGCTGACCTGCATAGACACCAGTAGAAACTGCGCCCCCGGCAGGACTCGAACCTGCGCACACGGCTCCGGAGGCCGATGCTCTATCCGCTGAGCTACGAGGGCTGGGTCGACGAGCGTAGCCCCAGCGCCCCGGATTCTCGGGATCGCGACGAGAGACACCTGCCGTGGACCGACTTCTCCCGGCTGCTCGGCACGTTCGATCTGCACGAGCCGATCGACGAGCTCAGGAGCACCCGTCGAGGTCCGGTGTTGTGGGCGCCCGACCTGGTGACTCCGGCGCCGCACTCGTACATCTCCCCTTGGGTCGTTGCCGGCGATCCCTGCATCGAGCGCACGAGGATCCCCACCGCTGCGATCCATGCGCTGCACGCGGAGCGGGCCCTGCCGGTGGAGGCGATCGTCGAGCTCTACCCAGGGCTTGCCACCGAGGCGGCATCGGACGCGATCGGTCTCGAGAGGCGCCTGCGTGGCTTAGACGCCCCAGAACCCGTCGCTGCCTGACGAGTTCTCGCTGCTCCTCCTCCGGTCTGCCTGGACCGGGAGCGGCCCGAACTCGCCACCTCACACCGACGTCGTCCCTGACTGTGGTGCCCCGGGCGTCCGGCGTCGCGCGTACAACCACCAAGGCATCTCCTGTCAGGCGGGCGTGGGAAGGCGGAAGGTGACGTGGCCGCCGGGGCCGGCAGCGGCCCAGATCTGGCCGCCGTGGGCTTCGATGACGCCCTTGGCGATGGCGAGGCCGAGGCCTGTGCCGCCCGTGTCTCGATTCCGTGATGGGTCGGCCCGGCTGAAGCTGTCGAAGGCGGACGTGAGAAGGGTGGGGCCGAAGCCAGGGCCTTCGTCGATGACCTCGACGGTGGCGCTGTCGCCGTTCAGGACCCGCAGAGTGACGTGGCTGGCGGCAGGCGCGTGGCGGATGGCGTTGTCGACGAGGTTGCGCATGAC
The DNA here is from genome assembly GCA_963806205.1 of uncultured Microthrixaceae bacterium. Taxonomy (GTDB): domain Bacteria; phylum Actinomycetota; class Acidimicrobiia; order Acidimicrobiales; family VFJN01; genus VFJN01. The sequence goes on along the minus strand of CAWDXF010000002.1, from coordinate 1,160,801 downwards.
CCGTCCGAGCGCCTCCGGTCCGCCGAGTACGGGCACGCTGCCGGTCGCCTCGAGGCACAGGTCGACCTGCCGCAGCCGGGCCGTCGGTTCCATCGCCTCGATCGTCTCGTCGGCGAGCTCGGCCAGGTCGACGTGTTGACGCTCGAGGGTGAGCTCGCCTGCTTCGATGCGGGCGAGCAGGAACAGGTCATCGACCAGCTCCCGAAGGTGAGCGACGTCGCGGCTCATCGAGCGCAGGTAGCGCTCAGGCTCGGCAGCCAGGCCGTCCTGCAGGGCCTCGATGGCGGCCTGCAGCGCGGCGAGGGGTGTGCGCAGGTCGTGGCCGATGGCGGCGAGCAGGGTCCGCCGGGCGTCGTCGTCCCGGCGGCGCTGGTGTTCCGCAGCCGCAAGGCGGGCGATCATGTCGTCGAGCGCGGCGGCCGCGGCGCCGAGCTCGTCGGCCCGGGTCACACCAGTTCGCGCGGTGAGATCGTTGGCCGTCACCTGGTCGGTGGTGCGGCGCAGCGCGGCGAGGTCGGTGTTGACGGATCGGGCGACGCCGAGGGCGAAGACCACAGCCAGGCTGGCGGCGACGAGCAGCATGACGCCGAGGAGGTCGCGGTCGTGCACGGAGAGGAACATCCGCCACGCTCCGACGGTCACAGCCAGGGCGATGACGGCCACGGCGACGAGACCGACGGCGGCGATGGTGTGGCCGAGGGACCGTGACCGAGCACCGAGCCGGGGCAGACCCCAGCAGGCGGCCAGCGTGACGAGCGCCATGGCCGTGAAGAGGGCGAGGGGTTCGAGCCGGTCAGTGCCGGCGGGGTGCATGACCAGTTCGAGGACGGCCATGCCTCCCGCGACGACGGCGACCGCGGCGGCGAGGGTCTTCACGGGTCGAACCGGTAGCCGACACCCCACACGGTGACGAGGTGGCGGGGCTGGTCGGGGTCGGGCTCGATCTTGTGGCGGAGCCGCCGGATGTGCACCGTGACCGTTGAGGGGTCCTGGTAGTCGGCGGAGGAATCCCACACCTGCTCGAGCAGCTCGCCGCGCCTAAACACCTGCCGGGGGGAGCCGGCGAGGAACGCGAGCAGATCGAACTCCCGGGCGGTGAGCGCGATCATCTGCCCGGCGACGGTCGCTTCGCGAGAGGCGCCGTCGATCGTGAGATCGCCGTGGACGACCCGGGCTGCGGTGGGTGTCGGTTGGCTGCGGCGCAGCACCGAGCGGACCCGGGCGACGAGCTCGCGAGGCGAGAAGGGCTTGACGACGTAATCGTCGGCGCCGAGCTCCAGACCAAGCACCCGGTCGGGTTCCTCGCCGCGGGCCGTGAGCACGATCACAGGCAGATCCGTTGTCTTGCGGAGGTGAGCGAGCACGGACAGCCCGTCGACCTTGGGCAGCATGAGGTCGAGGATCACGAGATCAGGGCGCGCCGCGTCGAGCATCCGCAGCGCAGCTGCGCCATCCGCCGCGCTCGATGACCGTGAGCCCGTCACGTTCGAGGTAGGTGGTCACGACCTCGCGCACCATGGGTTCGTCGTCGACGACGAGCACGCGGCCGTTCGGCTCGTGCTGCGGTGCTGGCACGGCCGATCGGCCCATGTCCCCGAGCGTACCGGTGCCCGTTCTCGCCGGCCGGTCGGCGGCGACGCCGTCGGGCCAGGTCATGTGACCTCGACTCGAATGGTGTGATGCCCGGTCGCACCCGACGGTGCGGGTGGTGCCAGGTCGGCGGTCTGGGTGTGCCCGTCACCGTCGGTGGCCCGCACCTGGAGCCGATGCATGCCAGGGGTCGCGTCCCACGCGTGGGTCCACTGCACCCACGTGTGCTCAGACAGCGCGCCCGACAGGCGTGCGGGCTGCCAGGGACCGTCATCGACGCGCACCTCCACCCGGTCGATCCCGCGGGTCGGGGCCCACGCCACGCCCGCGATGGGAGTTCGTCCCGCAGCGATCGTGGCGCCGGGGCGGGGGACGTCGATGCGCGACTGGCTCTTGATCGGTCCCTCCTTGGCCCACCCGCGGGGGATCCAGTACCCGTCGAAGGCCTCCCAGGTGGTGAGCTCGATCTCGGTCAGCCACTTGGTCGCCGACACGTAGCCGTAGAGGCCGGGGACGACGAGACGGGCCGGGAAGCCGTGCTTGACCGGCAGCGGCTCGCCGTTCATCGTCACCGCCACCATGGCCGGCCGGCCATCAGTGGCAACCGCGGTCGGGAACCCCGCGGTCCACCCATCCACTGACCGCCCCACGATCTGCGTCGCCTCGGAGCGGACGCCGGCCAGGTCGAGGAGATCGCTGAGCGCCACGCCCGACCACAGTGCGTTGCCGACCAGGTCGCCGCCGACCTCGTTCGACACGCACGAGAGGGTGACGTACTCCTCGATCCGATCCATCGCGAGCAGGTTGTCGAAGCTGAGCTCGACCTCGCGGTCGACCATGCCAGTGATCCGCAGCGACCAGTCGTCCGGCTCGACCTGGGGCGCGAGGATCCGGGTGTCGATCCGATAGAAGTCGGCGTTCGACGTCACGATCGGCGAGAGCCCAACGACCTCGCCGTCGAGGACCTCCACGTCGGCCGGCAACGCCGGAGGGCCGCTGCCGAGTCGGGCCGCCAGGCGCTGCCTCGCCCCCTCCACGTTGCGGGCCTGGCGCAACAGGCGCCCCACCCCACCTCCCACCACCGCAAACGCCGCGGTGGCACCTGACGCGACGAGGAACCGGCGCCGATCCATCGGGCGCACGGACCTGCCGTCGGTGGCCAAGGCGTCCGACGGCTGCCGCCTGGCCCGGCTCCAGGGTCGAACGAGGAGACGGAGCGCGGCGACGCCGGCCGCGGCCGAGACGAGGGCGGCCAGCCACCCCCACCCGTCCGAGGTCAGGGTCCCGCGGGCGTTGGCCCAGCCGCCGACCAGGCCGAACCCGGCGAAGCCCGCCGCGCCGCGAACGAACCGGGAGCGGGCCGCGAGGCCGAAGGCGGCACCCAGCACGAGCGACGACACGACGATGCCGGTCACGAGCACTGCCTTCTGGCTCGCGCCGAACGTACGGATGCTCCAACGAACGATGCCGCCGGGCGTCTCTGCCACCGCCAGATCGGCGACGCCGAGGATCAGCGACGGGATCCGCCCCGACAGCCCCGACAGCAGCTCGCTCGTTCCCAGCGCGGCGCCCGCGGCGACGAGCCCCGCCACCGCGGCCGCGCCCCGCGCGACCCCGGTGTTGGGCGCCGCTGAGGCGTCGGCTGCGGGCCCGGTCACCTCGACGTCAGGACGCCGGCGGGATCAGCACGTCGTCGATCACGTGGATCACGCCGTTCGACGCCGCGATGTCATAGCGCTCCACCGTGGCGCCGCCCACCATGACGATGTCGCCGTCGACTGACACATCGAGGGACGTGCCGGCGGCCGTCTCGAAGGACTGGCCCGCCATCGCCATCACCATGTCGGCATCCTCGGTCATGTTCACGATGTGGTGGTTGAGCACCCGCTGCAGCATCGCCGGTTCGGCGAACAGCTCGGCCTGGCTCATGCCCGCCTCGTCCAGGTAGGCACTGAACGCGGCGTCGGTCGGGATGAACACCGTGAACGGGCCGGTCCCGTGGAGGCCGTCCATGATCTCCGCCGCCTCCAACGCAGCGAGGAACGTGGTCAGGTCACCCTCGGCCGCGGCGACCTCCAACACATCACCGGGAGCGTCATCCTCGCTGCTCGCATCGGCGGCCGGCGCCTCGGTCGACGCTGTGGTCGCGGCGTCGTCATCGTCGCCACAGCCGGCGCCGATCAGCGCCACCAACATGAGACCAGCGACAGACTTCCGGGTCATCAAGCGCAGCATCAGGGCTCCTTCAGCAGGGATCGAACCCGGCGAACGTACGACGCGTCCGGCGCCGAACGGCCCGTGTTCCGCAGTTGTTCACAACTGTTTTCGTGGCTCGTTCGTGCTGCAGCGCAGGATCTGTGGTTGCCTCGACAGAGTGACGGACAACGAGGCCACCCATGTGACCGAGCTCTTGCGCCCAGTGCCCAGCGCGGACGGCGTCGCGGCCCGACGTCGGCGCCGGTGGCCGTGGATCGCTGCGGCGGTCGCGGTCGCGTGTACCGCCTTCGTCCTCTACTGGTTCCAACCCCAGAAGGTCTTCATCGACGATCGAGTCGACGAGGAGATCCCGACCGCCACGGGCGACACCGTCGAGGTGCCGCCGTCCGGCGGAGCAGTCACCGCACCACCGGGAAGCTCGGCCCCCACCGAGCCGCTCGTGCTCGCCAGCGGCGAGTTCGTGTCGCTCGACCACGGGACCTCCGGTACGGCCCGGGTGCTCCAGCTGGCCGACGGCACGCGCATCGTCCGCCTCGAAGGACTCGACACCTCCAACGGCCCCGACCTCTTCGTCTACCTGTCGACGAACGCGGCGTCGGGCGACGAAGGCGTGTTCGACGACGAGTACGTCAACCTCGGGCGGCTCAAGGGCAACAAGGGCGACCAGAACTACGACCTCCCCACCGACGTCGACCTTGCCAGGTTCGCGTCCGTGGTGGTCTGGTGCGACCGGTTCGACTCCGCGTTCGGCGCCGCCGATCTCGCGGCCTCGTAGCCACGATGGACACTGCTTCTAGACGGTGTCCGCCCGTTGAAGAAGGCCATCCGACTCAGCGAGGAAATCAGCGCGGGCACGATGGCCCGAGTGGGCCTCCTGGTCCAGCAGCCGTAGACGACCTCGCCGTTTGCGCCGATGACGGCTGACGATCTCGCTCACATACGAACGATCGCCCTCGTACTGCCGTCGGTTAGCGAGCGCACCAGTCACGGCGAGCCCTGCTTCTTCGTCGAGCGTCGGCGCGCGCTCTGCTACTACCACGACGACCACAACCACGACGGCCGCCGGTCGCTCTGGTGCCCCGCACCGCCCGGCGTCGCCGGGGACCTCGTTGCCGCTGAGCCGGACCGCTTCTTCGCGCCGACACCATCAGCGGGAGGTGCCTTCGCAGGATGGATCGCGCTGTACCTCGACACCACCGGAGTCGACGGTGTCGACTGGAACGAAGTGGCTGCCCTCATCCACGACGCCTACCGGGCCATCGCGCCACGACGCCTCATCGCCCTACTCGATGGGCCGTGACGTTGCTTCCCTCCGTGACCGATCTCGTGGGCGGTGCTGGAACATGGCCCTCGACAAGCTCCAAGCCGCCCTCGCTACCTGAGCGCGGTCAATCGGTGCGACCTGCTCGATGCGCCGGCCGGGCTACGGACTTGACCCTGCCTCCCGGCTCCGAGTGCCTACATGCCGAACGATGTCTCGTGTACGGCCGCAACGGCGGCGGGGTCGCCCTCGACCTCGACGTGGGCGACCTCCGTCCGTCCGAACAGGTACAGAAGGAGCTCGCCCGGCGGTCCGACGAGTCGAGCTGTCGGCTTGCCCCGCCGGGCTCGTACTCGCTTGTTCGTCCCGGCCCACTCGATCTCGAGTCCAGCGCGGCGTAGGCGCCGAGCAAGGAACCACGGCGTGCGAGTGACGTTGCGCCATAGGGCTGCATTGAGGTCTGGCCCGTGACTGCGCGGTCCCCGTCCATTCGCGCGGCGCACGTCCTCGTGGTGGACGAAGAACTCGTTGAGGTTGGCGAGCCTGCGGACCCAACCGATGCGGAAGAAGCCGGGCGGCGGCCCCGCCCGGACCTGATCCACGAGCGACGCGTAGTCGCGCTCGGCCAGCTTCGCAGTGCGCCTGGATGCGAATCGCTGCCATGGCCCGGGGAGGACGAGGCCAGGCGCAGCGAGGAGGTCATGCTCACGCAGCACGAGGTGGGCAGCCAGGTCGCGGGTGGACCACGGTGCGAGCAGGGTCGGCGCGTCGGGACCGAGCTCGACGAGTAGCTCGCAGAGCTCCCGCCGCTCGACTCCGTCCAACAGGATCTCCACGGACTTCGAGCGTGAAGGGGACGTGCGGCGCCTCATGCGGCTCCCTCCATTCCGTCGTGACCCGGCTTGGACCGCAGGAGCGCAGCACCGACCAGCGACGCAAGTACGGATGCGGCGAGGATGCCGACCCGCGCGCGGTCGACGAGCTGGCCGTCGGTGAACGCCAGATTGGCGATGAACAGCGACACCGTGAACCCGATGCCCCCCAGCACCGCCACACCGTAGAGCTGGCGCCAGGTGGCCCCGTCGGGCAGGTCGGCCACGCCTGCTCGGACAGCCAGCCGGGCTGCAGCGCTGATGCCGAGGGTCTTGCCCACCACGAGCCCGAGCACGATCCCCCACGACACCGACGAGGTGCTGGCATCGCTCATGGCCTGCGAGCCGAGCGGGATGCCCGCGTTGGCGAGCGCGAAGACGGGCACGATCACGAAGCTCGACCAGCCGTGAAGGTGGTGTTCCAGCCATTCCAGCTGAGACACCGATTGGCGAGCGATGCGGGTGGTCTCCTGCGCGGCGGCCGGGGTGAACACGTCGAGGAGATCGTCGGTGCGTGAGTGCACGATCTCCCGTGTCAGCGCTGGTGTCGCCGGCACGAGCAGGCCCATGACCACCCCGGCGAGGGTGGCATGGATACCGGAGGCGTGCAGCGTGAGCCACAACAGGCCACCGAGGCCCACGAACAGCGGCGTCGACACCGAGCCGGCCAGGCGCATCAGCACCACGAGTCCCAAGGTCGCGACGGCGGCTGCGAGCCACCACCCGTCGATGGTGGACGTGTAGAAGACGGCGATCACGACGATGGCGCCGACGTCGTCCACGATCGCCAGGGTCAGCAGGAACAGCCGCAACGCAGGCGGGAGCGACCGTGCGACCAGCGCCAGGACACCGAGCGCGAAGGCGATGTCGGTGGCCATCGGGATGCCCCACCCACGGGCGGCCGGGCCGCTCGGGTTGCACAGCAGGAAGACGGCAGCGGGGACGACCATGCCGCCGACGGCACAGACCATCGGGAGCATCGCGGTGCGACGGTTGCGGAGCTCTCCCAGCAGGAACTCCCGCTTGACCTCGAGGCCGACGACCAGGAAGAAGATCGCCATCAGACCGTCGTTCACCCAGTGCCGCAGGTCGAGCTCCAGCGAGAATCGTCCCAGCTCGACTCCGAGCTGGGTATGCCAGACCGTGGCGTAGCTGGCCTGCCACGGCGAGTTGGCCCAGACCAGAGCAACCACCGCGGCGGCCAACAACAGACCGCCACCGGCCGCCTCGGTCGCCAGGAACTCCCGCAGCGCCCGCGTGGCCCGGGGGTGCGCGGGGGAAGGGGAGCGAGCGGACATAGGCCTGCCTCAGGGGTCGACAACAAGGAGCCGACCAGACTTCCCGGCACGCCAAGGCTCAGCGTAGCGGCACCGGGGCCTGCGCCGCCGCAGCGAACCCGTTGTCAGCAATCGATCCGGCAACGTTCAACGCGCGTCGCGATGGCCGGAGATCATGAGCGGTGTGAGGACGTGCCGCCGAGCCGTCATCGGCCTCGTCGTTCTGGCCTCGATCCTGCTGGGAAGTCTCGCGGCCGGGTCGCCGGTGAATGGCACCGAGTCGGTTGCGTCGAGGACGGCAGGCATCGAGCTGGCCGCGGCCGCACACGCCACTCCCAGGGTCGCCGCCGCGGTCGTGGCCGCGACGGTGTCGCGGCATCTGGTCCAGCTGTTGGTGGTGGCGTTGCTGGTCGCCTGCGCCGCGGTGCTGGTGGTCGTATCGGTCAGGGCCAAGTCCCGGTCGGTTCGACATCGATCACGTCGCCCGCCCCAACCCTGCCCCAATGACGGCGAGACGTGGCGGTCAACGGACGGTCATCCCGGTAAACGGACGCGCCGGAGCGCGCAGACGTTCGCCCTGGCAGTGCTACGTTTCGCCGGCACCAGCGGCAGGGAGCGATCTCCACGTCGTGGCTCCGGAGGCCGATGCTCCATCCGCTGAGCTACGAGGGCGTGGGTCGACGAGCGTAGCCCGGCAGCCTTCAGGACCGAGCGGCCGCTCCCAGCGCGGCGAGCGACTCCTGCATCTCCTTGCGGAGGGACGGGCGGCGGAGCCTGACCAACAGGTGCCGCCGCCAGAACGTGATGGGGTTGAGGTCGACGGACACGGTGACCGTGGACCCGGCCCCCGCGGGCGCGACGTGCCAGTCCCAATCGGCGAAGGACGGGTTGCCGTCGTCGGACTGGGACCGGTAGGCGAAGCGGCCGGCGGTCGGGTCCAGGGCGGTGACCTGCGACCTGCTCACCCAGGACTGCCCGAGGGCGTGGAGGCGCACCTTCCACACCGCTCCGTCGTCGAGGCGCTCGGGCGCCTCGACGACCTCGGTGATCGCCCGGTTCCACTCCGGCAGCCTCGACACGTCGGTGAGCAGCGCGAACGCCGCGTCCGCCGACGCGTCGAGGGGTGCACTGGCTGCCTCGCGCCGTCCCATGGCCACCTCCTCGGCTCGGGCTGCATCATCCCGCACCCAGCCGATCGGCGCAGGCGCTCGCGCTCCTCTAGCTGGGCACGCAGTCCTGGAACCCGTAGTCGGTCGCCTCGGCCACGAGGTCCTCGTCGACCTCGCCGCCCTCGCCGAAGAGCTCGTCCATCGCCGCCTCGAACCCGGCCTGGTCGCCGGCGTCGGCCAATGCGATGGCGTCGCGGGCGTCCTCGACGAACGGGTCCTCGCCGAACACGCGGTCCAGCAGTGCCTTGCCCTCCTCGGGCCCGGCCAGCGCCGCGACCTCGGCGCGTCCCTCGTCGACATTGGCGACGAGCTGGCGCAGGAACTCGGCCTGCTCCTCCAACGTCGGCTCCCGCGAGAAGTCCGGGCCGTAGACGACGTCGCTGAGCTCCGTCCCCTCCACGTCGAGGCGGGCGCAGATCGCGTCGGCCGCGGCCACCAGCTCCGCCTTCCCGTCCGACGACGCATCGTCGTCGCCGCAGCCGGTGGCGACGGAGGCCAGGGCCAGTGCGACAGCACCGGCACCCAACCGCCCCGCCCGCCGGCGATCCGCCGGCCGCACCTCGTGTGCTCGCTCCTCGTTCATCGGAAGACCTCCTTCTCCGCCTGTCCCTGCCCGTGCAGCAGCTCCAGCGACGTCACCGCGTCGGCCGCGCCGCCGTGGCCCGCGATCACCCGGGCGAAGCGCTCGGCCGCCGCTCGGTGCCCCGCGTCGCGCAGCACCGCCTCGACGGCTGCCGCGATGGCCTCACGCGGCGCGGCGGCGTCCACGGAGACACCCGCGCCGAGGCGCTCGACCATCGCGGCGTTGAAGAACTGGTCCCGGCCCATGGGCACGCACACCATCGGCACGCCGTGCGCGAGGGCCGACATCACCGTGCCGAGCCCCGCGTGCGTGACCGTGAGCGCGGCCTCCGGCAGAACGGTGGCGTGCGGCACGAACTGCGCGACCTCGGTGTTGCTCGCGACCCGGACCTCCCCGGGGTCGATGGCCGGCCCGGTCGTGACGATCGCCCGCACCGGCAGCCCGCCGAGCGCGTCGGCCACCCGCTGGAGGGTGTCCCGCTGCCCCTGGTAGCTCGTGCTGAAGCTGACCAGCACGAGGGGGTCGGTGCCCTCGACCGAGGGCGGAGCGTCGGCCCGCGCGCTGAGCGGTGGCCCGTCCAGGATCGGCCCGACGAAGCGAACATGGCCGGGGACCGGGATGTCGACGTCGAACTCGCGGCGGCGTGGCCACCAGGCTCAGCGCGCAGGCGTCGTGCACCTCCGCGAGCGACCCGGCCGGCGGGAGTCCGAGCGATGCCCGCAGCTCGTCGAGGTACGGCAGGGCCGGCGCCAGCAGATCGACCATCGGACCGCCGCGGAACAGCGAGTACGGCGCGTGGAACAGGGCCGCCGTCGGCACGCCGGACGCCTGGGCGGCGGACAGCGCCCCGAAGAGCATGCAGTCGGCCAGAACGACGTCGGCGGGCTCCCGCTGGAGCTCGGCCAGGACGTCGCGCCCCACGGCCGGGCTGAACCACAGGTCCCGGCTCAGGGTGGCGATCTCGTCGGCGGGGTCGCTCGCCTCGGTGTTGTCGAGCTGCCCTGCCTCGGAGAACGAGCGGAAGCGCCAGCCGTGCGTGCCGCACCGCTCCTCGATGCTCGTGTGGCCCAGGAGGCGCACGTCGTGGCCCTCCTCCACGAGGCGGCGGGCGATCCCGAGCGTGGAGACGAGGTTGCCCGCTCCATCCCAGGTGACGATCAGATAGCGACCCATCGGTGCAGCTCCTCCAAGAGATGTTCACTTGACAGGTTGTAAACTACGATAGGGTTTACAGCATGTCAAGCAGACGTCCGGAGGACACACGCATCGCGATCCTCGACGCCGCCCGTGCGCTCTACGAGACGGAGGGGTACCACCGCGTGGGCCTCGAGGCGGTGGCCCGGCGGGCGGGTGTCTCCCGCCAGGCCATCTACCTCCACTTCGACTCGAAGGCGGCGCTGCTCACCGCGCTGCACCTCCGCGTCAACGAGCTCGACGTCGCGCCGGCCATGCAGCCGGTGTGGGACTCCCCCGACGCCGGCTCCGGGCTCGACGCCTTCGTCGCCGCCACCGCGACCGCCGTCCCCAAGTTCCTCAGCATCTTCCACGCCCTCGAGACCGCGGTGCGGGAGGAGGAAGAGGTCGAGGCGACCTGGCACCCGCCACGCGAGGGCCGTTACGCCGACTGCCTCCGCATGGCGACGTGGCTGCACGACGAGGGGCTCCTGGCACCGGGCATGCGGGCCCGCCAGGCCGCGGACATCCTCTTCGGCATGGCCTCGACCTGGCTGTACGACGCGCTCGTGGTCACCTGCGGATGGTCGCCGCGCAAGTGGACGACGTGGACCCGCAGCACCGTGCGCAACGCCCTCCTCGCCGACCCCTGAGCAGCGCGCGCCGCCGCGCCGCGATCACACGGGACGCGGGTGCGCCTCGATCACGCTCCACTCGAGGTCCGTCTCCGTGATCCGCGCGATCTCGAAGCCGGCGCCGGCCAGCAGCGCCCGCCACCCGTCCGGTGTCCGGGTGCGACCCCCGTTGAGCCAGAAGTTGCCCAGGTCGAGGAGCTTCGCCGGGTGGGGCTCGTTCCCCGGCGGGATGACGGGTTCGCAGATGATCAGCCGCGCGCTGTGCGCCATCGCGTCGCGGCAGCGGCGGAGGATCCGACCGGCCCGGTCGTCGTCCCAGTTCCACAGCACGTTCGCGACCAGGTACAGATCGCCGCCGGGGGGCACGGCATCGAAGAAGTCGCCCCCTTCGACGTCGACGCGGTCCGCCACCCCGGCCGCGTCGAGGGACGTCGCCGCCCCGGCGACGATCTGCGGTTGGTCGAACAGGAGGCCGGTCGCCTCGGGCAGGTGGTCGAGGATGGCCACCAGGAACCCGCCGTGGTTCCCGCCCACGTCGACGACGTGGCGCACATCGGTCCAGTCGACCGCGCCGATCACCTCGTCGTGCAGCCGCGCGGCGCGGGACGACATCGCCTCCGCGAACAGCGCCTCGACGTCGGGGTGGGCGGCGAGGTGGGGGTAGAGGCTGCAGCCGTGCATGTAGTCGAACGCCGACCCGCCGGTGCGAGCCGCGAACAGCGCGGCGTCCGCGCTCGGCTCCAGCAGCTCGGCCAGCAGCACCGCGAAGTGCCACTGCGCACCCGGCTGGTCGCGGCGCAGCAGCTGGCCCAGCTCGGTCAGCCCGAAGCGTCCGTCGGCGTCCTCGTCGAACAGGCCCTCGGCGGCCAGCACCCGCAGCGTCCGCCCCAGCGCGCCCGCGTCCGCGCCCGCGATGCCGGCGAGCTCGTCGGCCGTGCGGGGCACCTCGGCGCAGAGGTCGGGGATCCCCAGCCGGCAGGCCGTGTACAGCGCCCGGCTCACGAACGCCCCGCCGATCAGGCGGCAGACCGCCTTGGACCGGGCCACGTCGTCCGGCTCGAGCGGGCGGGGATCGCTGGTCGTGAGGGTCACAGGGCGGCTCCTTCAGGCGGTGTGGACGACGAGCACGTGGCAGGTCGCGTGGTGCGTCACGGAGTTGGGCGTGCTGCCCAGCATCCGGCGCTTGCCGTGCATCCCCCGGCTCCCGACGACGATCAGGTCGGCGCTCACCTGCTCGGCGACGTCGATCAGGCAGGTGGCGGGCGCGCCCAGGGGGTCGTGGCCCTCGACGGTGACGCCGGCCGCCTCGGCCTCGGCGCTCGCGTCCTGCAGCGCCGCCGCGGCGGCATCCGCCGCGGCCGTCACGGGATCGAGCCCGGTGCCCCCGAGCTCGGGTGATCCGGCCAGCGAGTAGGCGGGTTGGCGCGCCGACACCACGTGGAGGGTGGCGCCGGTCACGCCGGCCAGCCCGATGGCGTGCTCCACGGCGGCTCTGGCCGTGGCGGACCCGTCGGTCCCGACCACGATGCTCTTGTACATGGGCTGACCTCCCTGCCGGCCCGGTCGATCGCACCGGGCTTGTGTCCTGACACTACGGACGCGCCCTTGCCGCTCGCTTGCGATCCCGCAACGGCGCCCCAAGGCCCCGGCAACGGGGTTCTGGGACAATGGGCCCGCACTCGCCGAGGGGAGGAGGGCGGACGTGCGGGCAGTCCGGTTGTGCGGAGGGGTGGCCGTCGAGGTCGACGGCCGCGTGCTGCCCGACGCGCTCCTCGCCGGCCGCCAGGGTCGCCTGGTGCTGGCCTACCTCGTGTGCGAGCGGCACCGAACCGTGAGCCGCGAGGAGCTCGCCGACCTGCTGTGGGCCGACGGACTCCCCCAGTCCTGGCCCTCCTCGCTCAGCGCCATCGTGTCGCGGCTGCGGAAGCTGCTGGGCGAGGCCGGGCTCGACGGGCCGGCCACGCTGGTGTCGGCCGCCGGCACCTACCGCCTCGTGCTGCCCGACGACGTGGAGGTGGACTGGGAGCGCGCCCTCGCCGCTGTCGACGAGGCCGAACGGGCGGTCGTCGCGGGCGACCCGGCCCGCGCCGCGGCCGCCGCCTCGGACGCGGCCTCGATCGCCGGGCGCGGCTTCCTCACCGACGACTGCGCCTGGGTCGACGAGCAGCGGGAGGCGGCCCGGGACGTCTGCGTGCGGGCCACGGTCGCGCTGGCCGCGGCCCACCTCCTCCAGGGCGCCCCGGCCCGGGCGGTGGAGGCCGCCCGCGACGCCGTGGCCCAGGACGGCCTGCGCGAGGCGGCGTACCGGGTGCTCATGCGGGCGCTGGCGACCGCCGGCGAGCGGGGCGAGGCGCTGCGGGTGTGGGAGCGGTGCCGCACCACGCTCGTGGAGGAGCTCGGCAGCGATCCGTCGCCCGAGACGGAGGCCGTCTACCTCGAGATCCTCGGCGCCACGAAGACCACCCCCACACCACCCCCGGCCCCGGCCCGGGCCCTCCCGTCGGGGGTGGTGACCTTCCTCCTCACCGACATCGTCGAGTCCTCCGCGCTGTGGGAGCGCCACCCGACCGGGATGGCCGCCGCCCTCGAGCGCCACGACGTCCTGGTGGCCGAGGTGGTGGCCGCCCACGGCGGCACGATGCTCAAGTCCAAGCTCGAGGGCGACGCCACCGTGTCGGTGTTCGCGCGGGCGACCGGCGGCGCGCTCGCCGCGCTGGCACTGCGCGATGCACTGCAGGACGAGCCCTGGCCGGAGGGCGCGACGCCGAGCGTGCGCATGGCGATGCACACGGGCGAGGCGTTCGAGCGCGACGGGGACTACTTCGGCCCCGCGCTCAACCGGGCTGCCCGCCTCCGGTCGCTGGCCGGCCCGGACCAGGTGCTGCTGTCCCAGGCCGTGGCCGAGCTCGTCCGCGACCACCTGCCGGAGGGCGTCGCGCTCGCGGACCGCGGCCACCGCGACCTGCGGGGCCTCTCGCGCGGCGAGAACGTCTACGAGCTGGCGCCGGCCGACGACGGCGCGCCGTTCTGGCCCGCGTCGGACTTCGAGCGGCCCGCCCTCCCCGCTCCCCTGTCGAGCGCCGGCCCCTTCGTCGGGCGCGGCGACGAGCTCGCCCGGCTGGGCACGGTGTGGGCCCGAGCGGCGGAGGGTGCACCGCAAGCGCTGCTGCTGGCCGGCGAGCCCGGCGTCGGCAAGTCCCGCCTCGCCGCGGAGTGCGCGCGGGCCGCCCACGAGGGCGGCGGCCTCGTGCTGTACGGCCGCTGCGACGAGGAGCTGGGCGCGCCGCTGCAACCGTTCATCGAGGCCCTGCGGACGCTGGCCCCGGCGCTGGGCCCGGCCCGCCTGCGCGACGTGCGCGGCATCGACGAGCTCGGCCGGCTCGTCCCCGAGCTGGGGGAGCTCCTCCCCGACGCAGCCCCCTCGGTGCGGGCCGATCCCGACAGCGAGCGCTACGCGCTGTTCGACGCGACCACCGAGCTCCTCTGCGCCGCGTCGGGCGAGGCCCCGACGCTGCTCGTGCTCGACGACCTCCACTGGGCCGGCAAGACCACCCTGTCCCTGCTGCGCCACCTGCTGCGCAACGCGAAGGACGCCCGCCTGCTCGTGCTCGGCACCTACCGCGACACCGAGCTGGCCCGCACCCACCCGCTCGCCGCGATGCTGGCCGACCTCCGGCGCGAGCGGACGGCCGACAAGCTCACCCTCGGCGGGCTGGAGCCCGACGACGTCGCCGCCTACCTCCGTGCGATCGGCAACCACGACCGCGCCCTCGGCCGCGAGCTGGCGGAGGTCACCTCGGGCAACCCGTTCTTCCTGATCGAGGCGCTGCGCCACGTGGAGGAGAGCGGCGGCACCTGGGAGCCCGGCAGCCTCCCCGAGGGCGTGCGGGAGGCGACGGGTCGACGGCTCTCCCAGCTGTCCGATGCGGCCAACGACGCTCTGTCCGTCGCCGCGGTCGCCGGCACGAGCTTCGACCTCGCGCTCGTCGAGCGGGTGTGCGATGCCGAGCTGCTCGACGAGATGGGCGAGGCGGTGCAGGCCGGCCTCGTGATCGAGGAGGCGGGCACGCTCGGGCAGTTCCGCTTCGCCCACGCCCTCGTGCGGCAGGTGCTGCTGGCCGAGCTCGTGACGCTCAAGCGGGTCCGGCTGCACCGCACCATCGCGGAGCTGTTGGAGGCCACGCCGGGGGACGACCCCGACGCGCACCTCGCCGACCTCGCCTACCACTGGTTCGAGTGCGCGTCCGCGGGGAGCGGCGACAAGGCGGTCGACGCCTGCCGGCGCGCCGCGGACCGGGCGCTCGAGCGCCTCGCCTACGAGGAGGCCGGCGACCTCTACGGGATGGCCATCCAGGCCGTCGACGCCGTGGAGGAGATGGATCCCGACGCCCTGGCGTCCCTCCACCTCGCCCGCTGCGACGCCCTCCTCACCGCCGGCGACGTGGCCGCGGCACGGGGGGCGATCGACGCGCTCGGCCAGGCGGCCAAGGGCTCCGACCGGCTCCAGGCCTGGCACACCACCTACGCCGGGCAGCTCGCAGTGCTGGCCGAGCCGGACCGCCTCGTGGAGATCGTCGAGTCGATCGGCGCCGCCGCCCAGGCGATGCACGCGGTGGGCGACGTGACCGGTGAGGCCACGGCCCGCTACGTGCACGCGCTCGCCCTCGAGCGGCTGGGCCAGATCGGCGCCGCGCAGCGGGCGCTGGACGAAGCCCTCGCCGCGGCCCGCGCGGCCGACGACCGCCGCCTCGCCGACGCGATCCTCGCCGAGGTCCCGCCGGCCGCGCTGTGGGGGCCGAGCCCGGTCACCCGGGCCAGCGGCAACTGCCTCGACGTTGTCCGCGTGCTGCGCATCACCAACGGCGCCCCGGCCGTGGAGTCGGTGGCGCTGCGGTGCCAGGCCGTGCTGGAGGCCCTGCGGGGCCGCATGGACGCGGCCCGTCGCATGGTCGCCTCGGCCCGCCGTACGGTCGACCAGCTCGGGCTCGCGCACCGCCGGCTCGAGACCGAGGTGGCCGCGGGCCTCATCGAGCTGCTCGACGGCGAGGCCGAGGCCGCCGAGGCCCTGCTCCGGCCCGCCTACGAGGAGCTCCGTGACCGGGGCCTCGGTGGCGAGGCGGCCCAGGCCGCCGCGCTGCTCGGCCGCGCGCTGCTCATCCAGGGCCGCGACGACGAGGCCGAGGCGGCCGCCGCCGAGGCCGAGGCGCTGGCCGGCTCGGACCTGCGGGCTGCCATCTCCTGGCGGGACGTGCGGGCGGAGGCGGCGGTGCGCCGCGGCGAGATGGACCTCGCGCTGGACCTGGCCCGCGAGGCGGTCGAGCTCGCGGCCGCCACCGACGCGCTGCTGCTCGTGGCCGACGCCCGCCTGGCGCTGGCCACCGTGCTCTGGGCCACCGGCGACCGCGCCGCCGCCGAGGCCGAGGCCCAACGAGCCATCGAGGCCTGCGAGGCCAAGGGCGCCACGGTCCTCGCCGACCGTGCCCGGGCCAGGACGGCAGCCGCGCCCACCGCCGCGGTCCCTGCAACCGACGCGGCCGAGCCGGCCGCGACACGGGACCGAGGCGCGCTGCTCTCGGGTGCGGTGGCGTTCGTCGACCGCTTCGAGGCGGCGTGGGCGCAGCGCGACTGGGACGCGGTCAGCGATCTCTATCGGACCGACTGGACCATGACGGACGAGCGCCCGCTGCTCGGCGGGACCTGGTCGGCCGAGCAGTCGCTCGCCACCCTGCGGGGCCTCTTCGACGCGGAAGCCGTGCCCGTGCTGCGGGTGCTGGCCACCCGAGGTGACCGGTACGGGCTCGGCGAGGTGGGGTGGCGGGGCACGAGCATGGACATCGAGCTCGACTTCCTCCAGGTCATCGAGCTCGACGCCGACGGGCGCTGCGTCCGCTCGGACTTCTTCGAACCCGACCAGCTCGATGCCGCCGTCGAGGTGCTCGACCGGCGCTTCGCCGAGGGCGAGGGCGCCGAGCACGCCGCCATCGTCGAGGGCATCATCGGGGTGGTCGCCGCGCTGAACCGGCGCGACTGGCAGGCCGCCCGCAGCGCGCTGACCGACGACTGCGTCGTCCGCGACCACCGCGCCGCCCGGAGACCCACCCTCACCGGCGACGAGTGGGCGGACACCTGGGACGACGCGGCCGACATCTGGGGCCGCTCGACGGTGCGGATCATCCACCTCCCGCGCCTCTCGGACCGAGCCGCTCTCTGGGTGCTGCGCCTGGTGGGGGACGAGTCGAGCTCCCGCGGCCCCGCGGAGAAGGACTGGGTGCAGGTCGTCGCGCATGACGGGACGCACCTCCACACCGTCGAGATCTACGACGAGGACCGCCTCGACGAGGCCCTCGCCCGGTTCGACGAGCTCACCTCCCCTGTGACGGAGCTCTTCGCCAACGCCGCGACCGAGATGAACCGGCGACACGACGAGGCCTGGCGCACGGGCGACTGGGCGGCCGTCACCGCGCTCATCGGGACCGCCTTCCACAGCACCGATCGTCGAGCCGGGCTGTCTGGGGAGTGGTCGGTCGCCGACTCGCTCACGTCCCTGAAGCTCGTCTTCGACTCCGGGACGGTGCCAACCGCGCGGCCCCTCGCGACGCGCGGCGGTCGGCTCGGGCTGTTCCACGTGACCTGGACCAACGCGGCGGGCGAGTTCGAGGTGCAGCTGATCGAGCTCCTCAAGGTCACGGCCGACGGCACACCGCTCCACTCGACCTTCTTCGACCTCGACGACCTCGACGCTGCCTACCGCGAGCTCGACCGGCTGTTCGCCGAGCTAGAGGCGGCTGCGGCGCCCGAGGTGTGGGCGCTCCAGGTCCGGAACATGCAGGCGCTGGCCGACCGCGACTTCGAGGAGCAGGCCACCGCCTACGCGCCGGGGTTCACGGCCGTGGGCAAGGGCCTGGCTCCCTGGGGGCCAGTCGACACCGCCGGCTGGATCGACTTCGCCCGCACGATGGTGGAGCTCCGACCGGACGTGACCACCCGCATCAGCCACGTGCTCGCCATCGAGCCGCACCGCACCCTGACCGTCGCCACCGACTTCGACGGCGACGTCGAGATCTCCAACGTCTTCGTGACCGGCGTCGGGCCCGACGCCCGCATGCTCTGGCTGGAGGTGTACGGGGTCCGCCAGCTCGAGGAGGCCCGCCGTCGCTACGAGGAGATCGGCGAGCGCCACCGCCTCGAGGCGCGGTTCGACAACGCCGCCACCCGGACACGGGATCGGATCGACCGCACGCTGACCGCGCAGGACCACGACGCCTTCCGGGCGTGCTTCGCCCCGGGCGCGCGCTGGCAGGACCGCCGTGCGCTGCTGCAGACGGCCGCCACCAAGGAGAGCCAGGACTTCGAGGCGAACCTCCGATTCATCCTCGACGGCGGCGGCACGTCCACGTCGCAGCTCCTCGCGACACGGGGCGCGCACCTCTGCCTCGGCCTGTCCAACTGGACCCATGACACCGACGAGATCCGTCTGCTCGTCGTGGTCCGCGCGGACGAGGACGGCCTGTGCGACCTCTTCATCTGGTTCGACGAGGACGACCTCGCGGCCGCCTACGACGAGCTCGACCGGCTGTACCTGGAGGATGGGCTGGGCGTCAGCGCCTTCACGTTGGGCGTGAACGAGCGCGACTGGGATCGCATGGCCGCGGCGCTCACCCCCGACTGCGTGTTCGAGGACCACCGGACGCTCGCCTTCCGTCCCCGCATGGAGGGGCGCGAGGCGATGATCGACTTCTACCGGGCCACGATGGACCTCACACCGGACGCGCGCCTGTGGGCCCATGAGACCCTCATCGAGGGTCGGCTCGGTCTGAGCAAGCTGTCCTTGACCGGGACCAGCGACGGCGCGGAGTACGAGCTGCGGGCCGTGACGCTCGCACACCTGGACGCCGACGGCCTCCTCTCCCACATCGACGTCTACGACGACGCCGACCTGGAACGGGTCCTGGCCCGCTTCGACGAGCTCGTCGCCGCGGCGTCCGGCGCGTCCGACCTGACCGATCGGTTCGAGAACACGGCGGTGCGGATCAACCGGCGCATCGTCGACGCCCTCAACGCGCGAGACCTCGACATGTTCGGGGCGTGCCTCTCACCCGGGGGTCGCTGGGAGGACCGCCGCACCCTGCTGCAGGTGACGACCGGCACGAGTGGGCGGGAGTTCGAGACGAACGTGCAGTTCATCGTCGAGGGAGGCGGCACCACCACGACGAAGGTGCTGGCCACCCGGGGCCAGAACCTCTGCCTGATCTCGGGGGCCTGGACGGACGGCTCCGACGAGGTCCACCTGGCGGGCCTCATCCAGACCAACGAGGAGGGTCGGTGCGACCTCGCCATCTGGTTCGACGAGCACGACGTCGAGGCCGCCTACGACGAGCTCGACCGTCGCCACATCCTCCTCGGGGCCACCCCCACCTTCCTCGCCTCCAAGCGCTTCGCCGACGCCATCAACGAGCGCGACTGGGAGGCCATGGAGGGACTCGTGGCGCCCGACGCGGTGATCCACGACCACCGGCCGATCCGCTTCGGCACCGTCGTCGGCCGCGACTCGCTGGTCGACCTCTACCGGTCGACGGCCCAGCTGGCCGCCGACGCCCTCGTCCTGTTCCACCACCACCTCGAGGACGGGCGGGTCGGCTTCCGGGCGGTGTCGCTGATCGGGACGATCGAGGGCGCGCCGTTCGAGAACCCCGCCCTCATCGTGTACCGGATCGACGAGCACGACATGCTGGCCCACGCCGACTTCTACGGCGCCGACCAGATCGACGAAGCCCTCGCCAGGTACGACGCGCTACGAGCCGAAGGATCCGAGCCGGGCGAGCCGTTCGCGAACGCCGCCGTCCGCAACATGACGGCGTTCCGCCGGGCGTGGCACGCGCACGACTGGGACGGAGTCCTCGCCTGCTACCGCAGCGGTGCGGGGCTCGACGACCGCCGCTGGATGGTCCAGCTGCGTTCCGGTGGACCTGAAGCCGTCGATTCGCTCCGGATCGGGTTCGATGCGCGTGCCGACTACTCGGCCGACCTGCTGGCGACTCGGGGCGAGCGGCTGGCCCTGTTCCACTCCCTCATCGCCGTCCCCGAGGAGCGGGGATCGGTCGAGATCGACCGGCTGGTCCTCGTAGAGGTCGACGAGGCGGGCCTGCGGACGGAGACCGCGTTCTTCGACCCCGACGATCTCGACGCGGCGTACGCCGAGCTCGACGCCCGCTTCTCGGACCTGCTCGAGGAGCCGATGCGCAGCCTGGTCCTGGACCGGCTCCCACGCGTGGCCGCCTATGCCGCCGACGACCTGGAGGCGATCTCGTCGTTCTACGCCCCCGACGTCGTGGTGCGCGACCACCGTCCGACGGGGTTCGGGACGCTGGACAGGGCGGGGTGGATCGAGCACATGGCCCGGCTCAAGGCCGACGCACCGGGGTCGACGCTGCGCCTCCACCACTGGCGCGTCAGCCCGGCCGCGTGGCTGCGCGGCTTCACCATCAGCGGGACCGCTTCGACCGGCGACTTCGCCCTGGACTCCATCCACGTCGTGACCCTCGACGCCGACGGCATGGAGATCACCCAGGACGTCTACGGCCTCAACCAGGTCGACGAGGCCCTCGCCCACTACGACAGGCTCGTCGAGGCGGCGATCGAGGCACCCGCTCGCGACCACGAGGTCATCTCGCGATCGGTGCCGTCCTTCGCGAACCGGGCCACCGCCGCCCAGGATCGCTTCACCGACGCGCGCGCGGCCGGCGACTGGGAGGCCGCCCTCGCCACCTTCGCCGAAGACTTCGTGGTCAGCGATCGGCGACCCCGCGTGCGCATCGACCTCCCGGGCGCCCAGGTGATGCGCGACTTCTTCAATGCCGAGGTGACCTCGCGGAGCGAGCTCCTCGCCACCCGCGGCGAACGGCTCGCGCTCCAGCGCGTGCGCATCGCGTCGGTGACCACCGAGCACGGGGAGAGCGACTTCGACCTCCTGCAGGTGACCGAGGTCGACGCGCACGGCCGCACGGTGGCGCTCGTGGCGTTCGACCTCGACGACCTCGAGGCCGCCTACGACGAGCTCGACGCCCGCTACGTCGCCCTCGGCGGTGCCGACGTCAGCGCGTACCGACGAGCGGAGGCGGCCCGGGACTGGGACGCGGTCAAGGCGCAGTGGGCCGAGGGCTTCGAGATCGTCGACCACCGGGTCCTCGGCTTGGCCGGTGGGAGCGCTGAGACGAACCTCGAGAACCTGCAAGCGGTGCGGGAGCTGGCACCCGACAACCGCACGACGATCGACCACGTGCTGGCCAGCAACCGTCGCGCCGTGCTGAGCATCATCCGCATGCTGGGCACGTTCGAAGGTGGCGACTTCGAGTACCTGCTCGGCTTCGTCGGCACGCTCGACCGTGCGGGGCTCTGGTCGCGGTGGGACCTGTACGACCTCGACCAGCTCGACGAGGCGAGGGCCCGGTACGACGAGATCGCCAAGGACCGGCTGCTCGACAACCGGGCCGGGCGGGTCGCGCAGGCCGTGGCCGACCGGGTCGAGGCCCGCGACCGGGTGGGGTTCGATGCCCTGTTCGCGCCCTCCTTCGTCCTCGAGGACGACCGAGCGCTGGTGCGGGTCAACGATGACGTCGCGACCATGCACCGGCTCTTCGCCTACGACGACACGAGCTGGCGCCGCGAGCTCCTCGCGGTCCGAGGCGAGGCCTTGGCACTCGTCCGGGACCTGGTCACCTTCAGCGCGACCGAGGCCGGGCCCTCCGAGATCGAGGCGCTGACCGTCGCCGAGGTGGACACGGCGGGGCGCATCGTCGCGCACGTGACCTTCGACCCCGGCGCGCTCGATGCCGCCCACGCCGAGCTCGACGAGCGCTACTTCGCCGGCGAGGGGGCCCCGCACGCCGAGACCTTGTGGGCGGTGCTGGAGCTGAACGAGGCCATCCGCAAGCGGGACGGCGCCGCCACGCGGGAGGCACTCGCGCCCGACCTCGTGGTCCAGGACGACCGGCTGGGCGGCCTCGGCACCCTCGAGGGCGTCGAGGCCTACCTCAGCTCGGCCGCCGTGATGCTCGACCTGGCCCCGACCCTGCAACCCCACGTCGCCGCCTGGGTGGCGTTCGAGCGCGACAGCGTGCTGGCCGTGCTCGACCGGGCTGGGCAGCTCGCCGACGGAGGTGACGTGGTGCAGCGCCTCCTCGTCCTGTACCTCGTCGACGAGGGGCTCGTCAGCCGGATCGAGCTGTTCGCCGAGGACGACGTCGACCGCGCCCGGTCCCGGCTCGCAGCGCTGTGCCCCGACCACGGGAGCTGAGACGGCGCGAGGATGGGGCCATGTTCGACCTCGACGACTTCCTCGGGCGCTGCCAGGCGGCCACGGCAGAGGCGGAGCCCCGCCGGGCCATCCGAGAGGTGCTCGAGCGGGCCGTGGCGGCGCCGGGCGAGGTGGCGGACGCGCTGGCGCCCACCCGGGGCGAGCTGACGCTCCTCCACCACAGCCCCGACCTCACCGTCCTGCACGTGGTGTGGACCCCCGGCATGAAGATCTACCCGCACGACCACCTCATGTGGGCCGCCATCGGGATCTACACAGGACAGGAGGACAACGCCTTCTTCCGGCGCAACCCGGAGGTCCGCGGCACGCTCCTGCCGTCGGGGGGCGCCTCGCTGACCACGGGCGACGTCACGCTGCTCGGCGACGACACCATCCACAGCGTCGCCAACCCGCTCCGCGGCCTCACCGGCGCCATCCACGTCTACGGCGGCGACTTCGTCAACCAGCCCCGCAGCCAGTGGGACCACGAGCTCGCCAACGAGCGGCCGAACGACCTCGACGAGGCCCAGCGCCACTTCGCCGAGGCCAACGAGGCCTGGCACGCCTCTCAGGCGTAGCGGGCGACTACCCCGGGCGGTCGCCCTTCAGGACCTGGCGGCGGTGCTCGCACAGGCCGTCGAAGATCACCGCCGTCACCTCGAGCGTGCGGTCGTCGTCCAGGACCAGGCTGAGGCCGCGGCAGATCGCGTCCAGACCCGGCGCGCCGGGCTCGTCGTAGCGCTCGTCGGCGAGGTCCGCCTCGTGGATGAGGCGGGCGAGGTCCCAGAGCACCGGGTCGTCGAGCTCGTAGCGGCGGAGGATCGTCTCGAAGCTGCACTCGCCGCCGTGGTGCGACAGGTCCGCCCCGCGCATGTCGAAAGGCGTGGCGTCCTCCGGCACGTCGGCGGGATCCTCGACGAACACGAACTCGGCGTCGGGGTCGACGAACCGGCGCAGCAGCCACGCGCAGGCGGCGCGGTCGACGTGGCACCGCGGCCGCGTCGCCCACCTCATCGCGCGGCCGCCTTCTCGGCAACTCCCACACGCGCCGCCAGCTGCTCCACGGCGCGGCGCGCCTGCTCCCGCTCGCGCACCCCGAACCGGTCGCGGGCCTCGATCGCCCGCAGCTCACGGCGCAGCCGGTCGACGGTCCGCCGGCCCGGCTCGTCGACGGCAGCGGCCGCGGCGATCAGCTCCCGATACTCCTCCGCGACCGCAGCCGACACGCGCTCCCGCAGCGCCGCCTGCTGCTGCTTGGATCCGGGCTGCGCGCGCCAGGTCCACGCCTCCCCACCGGCCTCGATCACCTCGTCGGCCAACCAGTCGAACGCTTCGACCGTGGCGGGATCGAGGGGCAACGCCACGAGACCGTCGACGAGCTGCACGGCGCCGAGCCGGCGCAGCTTGCGCCACACCGCGATCCGCGGCGTCGACGGCTCCCTCGGCATCCGGTAGGCGAGCAGCACCCACTCCGCGTCCGACACGTCCCGCAGCCTAAGGCGATGCAACCGTGGTTGCAAGCATCCGCGCCCGTCGCTATGGTGCAACCACGGTTACTCGACAGAAGGGGTTGCTCCATGAGCTTCGCTACGTCCGTCCTGGTGCTCAGCGCCGTCTACCTGCTCGTCGGCCGGCTCGAGCGCCTCCCCGCGCTGCGGTTCCGCGTCCTCCCGTCGCCGCGGCCCCACCTCGCCACGGACGTCGCGTGGTTCGGCGTCGCCGTCGCGGCGACCGCGGTGTCGGTCTTCGCGTTCCGACCCGTGCTCGCCGAGCTCTCCATCGCGCCGGTCCGGGACGCGGTCGGCCGCGCCCCCTTCGTGCTCCAGCTGCTCGTCGGCGTGGTCGTGTTCGACCTCGTGTCATTCCTCGTGCACCGGTGCCTGCACCGCTTCGACGCCCTGTGGAGCCTCCACAAGGTCCACCACTCGAGCCTCGAGCTCGACGGGCTGGCGACGACCCGGACGCACGTCGTCGAGAACCTGCTGCGCTTCGTACCGAGCCAGGCGCTGCTCTTCCTGGTCGGGATGCCCGTCGGCGTCGTCGCCGCCTCCGTCGCGATCGCGGCGGTGTACGGCGTGTCGAACCACAGCAACCTCGGGCTGGACCTGCGCTGGATCGAGCCGGTGCTCGTGACCCCTCGGCTGCACCGCCGCCACCACGTCCCGGCCACGACGCAGCACAACTTCGGCGGCATCTTCACGATCTGGGACCGGCTCTTCGACTCCCTCGTTCGGGCCGACACGACCGACGAGCAGCGCTACGGCGTGCCGGGCGAGGTCGACACCTACCCGCAGCGGTTCGCCGACGCCCTCCGGCAGCCCTACCGGGACGTGCGGCGCGACCGCACGGAGCTACCGGAGCGAGCAACAGCGCCGTAGCCGGGCGGCTTCGCCGACCCGAGCGGAGGCACTTGCGGAGGCGAGCCCAGGCCCGAAGGGCCCCGCGACCGGAGCAAGCAACAGCTCAGCCGCAGTCGACGCCGGGCGGGGGCTCGCCGGTGGCGTAGCCCTGGACCGTCGTCGAGGTGGTGGAGGTCGACGTGTCCCCCGACGCCGAGGTCTCGGGCCCCGTGGTCGAGGTCGTGATGGCGAGGTCGTCGGGCGAGCCCTCCGGCGCGGGCTGGTCGTGGATCGTCGTGAAGTCGCT
Organism: uncultured Microthrixaceae bacterium; assembly: GCA_963806205.1. Lineage (GTDB taxonomy): Bacteria > Actinomycetota > Acidimicrobiia > Acidimicrobiales > VFJN01 > VFJN01. The sequence continues at coordinate 1,136,085 of CAWDXF010000002.1, read as the reverse complement.
GCCCGTCACCAGCACGACGGCCCCCTCGTCGACGTCGCCGTCGTACACGAGCGCCGCGCCGCCGGACACGTAGCGGGCCAGGGTGCGGGCCGCGTCCTCGCCGCCGTCGCCGAACAGCACGGTGGTCCGCCCCACGGGCGTCGGGTAGTCGTCCACGTCCACCACGCCGAAGCCGATCTCGAGGAGCGCACCCGCCGCGTCGGCCGCCTGCCCCTGCTGCTCGCTGCCGTTGAGCACCGTGACCTCGATGGCGCGAGCGCTGATCGAGCCCGCGGGCAGGCCGCGGAAGATGTTGAGGATCGGCTCGGCCTGGCGCATCCGCGGGATCTGCACCGACGCGCCGGCGGAGGTGGTGTGGCTGTCGGTCGGGATCGTGTACCCGATCAGCTCGCTCGAGTCGAAGCTGCGGAACTTCTGGCCCAGGGCCACGATGTCGCCGGCGTCGAGGTTCTCGTCGAGGCGCACGTTGTCCACGCCCGCGGACACGAGCCGGTTCAGCGTGACGGGGTTCCCCAGGCCCTCGGCCACGGCCTTGTCGATGGCGCGCCGGATGAAGATCTGCTGGCGCGTGATGCGGCCGAAGTCGGCAGTGGGGTCACCGTGCCAGCGGCCGTCCTTGCCCTTGTACTGGAGGTAGCGCGACCGGGCGAACTTGCGGGCGTCCTCGCCGTTCAGCACCTTGCAGCCAGCGTTGGGGACCGAGAGCCCGATGTGGTTGTCGCGCACCGGCGCCTCGAAGTACAGGGGGATCCCCCCGACCGCGTCGACGAGGCGCTCGAAGCCCACGAAGTCGATCTCCACGTAGTGGTTGATGGCGATCCCGAAGTTCTCCTCGATCGTGTCGATCAGCACCTGCTCGCCGCGGGCATGCGCGCTGTTGATGCGGGCCTTGCTCCCGGTGTCGCCGATCGGGACCCACAGGTCGCGCGGGAGCGAGAGCACACTTGCAGTGGCCTCGTCGGGGTCGACCCGCACGATCATGATCGTGTCGGTGCAGTTGCACCCCGTCTCGCCACCGCCGAGGAGGCCAGGCGCGTCCGGGTCGTCGGGGTCGAGCCCGGCGCGGCTGTCCGTGCCCACCACGAGGATGTTGGCCGGCTCGCCCTTCTCGATCGCCTGGAGCGCGATGTCCTCCACCCGGTCGATCTGCGAGAAGCGCAGGCCGAAGTAGGCGGCGGCGCCGGCGGCCGAGGCGCAGCCGAGCACCACCAGCACGCCCAGCGCGAGGAGGAGCCGCTGCGGCCAGGTGCGGCCGTGGCGCTGCATGGATCGGGGGGACATGGCCGCCAGAGGCTACCGGTCGCCCTCGGGACGCCCTCGTCGCGCCCCTCGACCTTCGGCTCCTTCGGGAGCCCGAGCACGCGCTCGCCCACGATGTTGCGCTGGATCTGCGAGGTGCCGCCCCAGATCGTCTCGGAGCGGCTGAAGAAGAACGCCGACAGCATCGGACTGACCGTGTACCCGCGGTCGCCGCGGGTGGAGCGCACGGCGCCGGGCCACGACCCCGACGCGGGCCCGACGCCGGCCAGCAGCGCCTCCGCGCCGAACACATCGAGGGCCAGTTCCATCGCCTCCTTGTGCATCTCCGACCAGAACATCTTGTTGGTGGCGCCCAGCGCCGCGAGCGACGGATCCTTGCGCCCGGTGACCGCGGCGGTGAGCGTGCGCAGCCCGTTCACGCGGATGATCTGGACCTTGGTCCAGTACGTCGCGAGCCGCTGGCGGATGACCGGGTCGTCGAGGGCACCGGTGCGACGGGCCTCCGCCGCCATCGCCCGCCACTCGTCCTCGAAGCGGCGGTAGCCGGTGGTGGCCGACTGGCCCCGTTCGAACCCGAGCGTGGTGTTGGTGACCGCCCAACCGTTGTTGAGCCCGCCGACCACGTTGGCCTCCGGGCAGCGGGCGTCGGCGAAGAACACCTCGTTGAACTCGGCCGTGCCGTCGGGCTGGGTGATCGGCCGCACCTCGATGCCGGGCTGGCGCATCGGGACGAGCAGGTACGAGATGCCGGCGTGCTTCGGCGCGTCCGGATCCGTGCGGGCCAGGAGGAAGCAGTAGTCAGCGAACTGGGCCTGCGTGGTCCAGACCTTCTGGCCGTTGATGACCCACTCGTTGCCGTCGAGCACGGCCGAGGTCTTGAGCGACGCGAGGTCCGACCCCGAGTCGGGCTCGCTGAAGCCCTGGCACCAGCGGATGGTGCCCGCCATGATCCGCGGGAGGAACTCGTGCTTCTGCTCCTCCGTGCCCCACTGCAGGATCGTGGGCCCGACGAGCGTGTCGCCGAAGAAGTCGGCCCGCAGGGGCGCCCGGGCCCGCGCGAACTCCTCGGCCAGCACGACGCCCTGCATGAGCGTGAGCCCCTTGCCGCCGTACTCCTTCGGCCAGGTGGCGCAGATCCAGCCGCCTTCGTAGAGCAGCGCCGGCCAGGAGTCGTTGAACGCGGCCCGGTCCTCGGGCGTCATCTCGAACCCCTCGTCGAACCACCCCGCCGGCAGGTGCTCCTCGAGCCAGGCGCGGATCTCCGTGCGGAACTCCTCGGCCTCGGGCGGGTACGTCAGGTCCATGTCGGTATCGTGCCACCCATGTCCCAACCCGCCGCGCCGGACACCGCCCCGTACGCCCTGTCGGCGGGCAACAAGGAGCGGTGGCAGCTCCAGTGGAAGGAGCTCTACGACGAGGTGATCACCTCGGGCCTGTGCACGGGGTGCGCCGGCTGCGTGATCGCCTGCCCGCACGACGTGATCGGGTACCTCCACGAGCCCGGGGCCTACACGCCGTTCCACCTCGAGGAGGAGCTCGGCCCGGACGACTGCGGCCACGGGCAGCGCGGGTGCACCTCCTGCACGCGGGCCTGTCCCCGGTTCCGCGCCTGGGAGCCCTCGGCCGACGAGCACCTCTTCGCCCGCGTGCGCCGCCCCGACGAGGCGTCCGGCATCTACCAGGACGTGCTCCTCACCCGCGCCAGCGACGACATGGTGCACCAGATGGGCCAGGACGGCGGGCTCGTGTCGGCGCTGCTCATCTGGGCGCTCGACAAGGGGTACATCGACGCCGCCCTCACCTCCTACCTCGAGGGCGACGGCAGCTCGTGGAAGGCCGTCCCCGGCGTCGCGGCCACCAAGGACGAGGTCCTCAAGGGCGCCGGCTCGCGCTACACGTACTCGGCCAACACCCTCGCCCTGCCCGAGGCGCTCGAGCGCGGCTTCTCCAAGGTCGCCTTGGTCGGGATGAGCTGCCTTTCCTCGGTCCCCCCCGTGATGTGGAGCCGCAAGGTCGGGAAGGTGGGCAAGCCGTTCATCCTCAACATCGGGCTCCTCTGCTCGAAGAGCTTCGACGACTCGATCTTCGAGGAGCTGTTCCTCACCAAGTACGGCCTGCGCCGCGAGGACATGGTGAAGATGAACATCAAGGGCGTGTTCCAGATCTGGATGCGCGACGGCGGCTACCACGAGATCAACCTCAAGGAGTGCCACGCGTGGACGCGCGAGGGGTGCAACCACTGCCCCGACTTCGCCGCCGAGCACGCGGACATCTCCACCGGGGGGATCGGCGAGAGCAACGACTGGACCCTCACGATCGTCCGCACCGACCTCGGTCGGGAGATCATCAGCCGGATGATCGCGGACGGCTCGATCATCGCCCGGCCCGGTGACGAGGACCCCGGCGCCATCGCGCTGATGCACAAGCTGGCGGCGAAGAGCCGCGAGCGCTGGCCCGCCACGGCCGTCGACTTCCCGCGCAACCCCGACAAGCAGCCCGCGTAGCCGGGGCGGGCGTGGACGTCGGGCCCCTGCGCGACCTGCTCACGGTCGTGCTGGGCGTCGCGACGGGCGTGCTGTCCGGGCTGTTCGGCGTCGGCGGCGGCGTCATCTCCCAGCCGGGCATGCGCCTGCTCGGCCTCGCGCCGCTGCTCGTGATCGGCACGGCGCTCCCCGTCATCATCCCCGGCGCGCTCAGCGGCACCCGGCGGTACGTGCGGGAGGGTCTGGTGCTCTGGCCCGCCGTGGTGGCGACCGTGCCGGCCGGCCTCGTCGCCGCCGTCGGCGGGAGCGTCGCGGCCGAGCACGTGCCGGGCGAGGGCCACCTGCTCCAGCTGCTGACCGCCGCGCTGCTCGGGCTGTCGTCGTGGCGCATGGGGCAGGCCCCGCGCGCGGCCCTCGCCGCGGACGAGCCGCTGGCGGAGACCGACGCCCCCGAGGCGCCGTCCGCGGCGCCGCGCCGGCGGGTGGTGCTGCCACCGCGCGAGCTGCTGCCCCGCTACGTCTCGATCGGCGTCCTGGCCGGCGGGCTCTCGGGCCTGCTCGGCATCGGTGGCGGCGTGATCATGGTCCCGGCCTTCGTGCAGCTCGCCGGTCTGGAGGTGAAGGCGGCGATCGCCACGTCGCTCGCGTGCGTCGGCGCCTTCGCGGTGCCCGGCACGATCACGCACGTCCTGCTCGACCACGTCGACTGGCGGGTCGTGGCGGCCCTCGTGGCGGGGGTGGTGCCCGGCGCCCGCATCGGGGCCGCGCTCACCATCCGGGCCGCGGACCGGCGCCTGCGCGTGACCGTCGCATCGTTCCTCGGCGCGACCGCCGTGATCTACGCCGCCGGCGAGCTCAGCTCCCTGCTGGGATAGCGCTCAGGGTCTGCGCCCGCGCGAGCACGGCGTCGAACATCGCCTCGGTCAACGTGCCGGTGAAGGTGTTCTGCTGGCTGACGTGGTAGCTGCCCAGGATCCAGCGGCCACCGGTCAGGGGCACCTCGACTCCGTGCGCGAACCGTGGCCGCGGCGAGCCGACCCCGACGATCCCGCAGATGGCCTGGTAGGCGAACGCACCCAGGGCGACGAGCACCCGGGCATCGAGCAGCGCCAGCTCGCGCTCGAGGTAGGGCACGCACGCGTCCCGCTCGGTGGGCGTCGGCTTGTTGGCCGGGGGCGCGCACCGCACCGGGGCCGTGATCCACACGTCGCGGAGCGCGAGGCCGTCGTCGCGCGCGGTGCTCGTGGACTGGTTCGCGAGACCGGCACGGTACAGGGCCGCGTAGAGGAAGTCGCCCGACCGGTCGCCCGTGAACATCCGGCCGGTCCGGTTGGCGCCGTGGGCAGCGGGGGCGAGCCCCACGATCACGATCCGGGCGTCGGGGTCGCCGAACGCGGGGACGGGCCGGGCCCAGTACTCCTGGCCCCGGAACGCGGCTCGCGGCTCGGCGGCGGCGGCCTCCCGCCAGGCCACGAGCCGCGGGCAGGCCCGGCACCGGATCACCTCGTCCTCCACCTGGAGCAGCGCCGCGAGGCGGTCGGAGGCCACGGGTCCGACGATAGGTTGGCCCCCGACCATGGCCAGGACCGCCGCTCCCCCGGCCCCCACCCTCGTCCTGCTCGTGCGCCACGGGCAGACCCCGACCACCGGCAAGGTGCTGCCGGGGCGCGCCCCCGGGCTGCACCTGTCCGACAAGGGCACCGCCCAGGCGCAGGCGGTCGCCGACCGCATCGGCGCCCTGCAGGGCCCCGATCGCAAGGTGGCGGCGGTGTACGCGTCCCCGCTCGAGCGCACCCGCGAGACCGCCGCGCCGATCGCCAAGGCCCTGGGCCTGCGCACCCGGTTGGCCAAGGGCCTCCTCGAGTGCGACTTCGGCGACTGGACGGGCGCGCCGCTGAAGTCGCTCTACAAGAAGGCCGAGTGGCGCACCGTGCAGCGCAACCCGAGCGGCTTTCGGTTCCCCGGCGGCGAGTCCTTCACCGAGATGCAGACCCGCATGACCGGGGCGATCGGCGCGCTGCGGGCCGCCCACCCGGGACAGACGGTCGTGGCGGTGTCGCACGCCGACACCATCAAGGCTGCCGTCGCCCACGCCCTGGGCACGCACCTCGACCTGTTCCAGCGGATCGTCGTGTCCCCCTGCTCGGTGTCCGCGATCCTCTACGGCAACGACGGGCCGGTCGTCCTGGCCGTCAACTCCACCGGCGACCTCGCGTCCCTCACGCCGTCATGAGCGAGCGTCAGCGAGAATCGGACGGCACAGGGCCGCTCATTGGCCCCCCGGCTGTCACCGCGTCGAAGCGCTCGTCGACCAGGACCAACCAATGAGCTCGTTCGATCTGCCGAGCCCGGATGTGTTCACCACCGGCACGGTGGGGCCACCGGGGCAGCGCATCTTCTACCTGCAGGCCCGCGACGGCGACCTCGTGGTCACCGTGCGCTGCGAGAAGCAGCAGGTCGCCGCGCTGGCGGACTACTTCGACGGGTTGCTCGAGGACCTGGAGCCCGCGCCCTACGGCGTGGCCGGCGGGGACCTCGAGCTCGTCGAACCGGTGCAGGAGCTCTGGACGGTCGGTCCGATCGGGGTGGCCTACGACGAGCCCGAGGACCGCATCATCGTGGTGCTCGAGGAGCTGCTCGAGGAGGAGGAGCTGGAGGCCGACCCCGAGGGCGGCGCGTCGGTGAAGGTGCGCCTCAGCCGCGCGCAGGTCTCCGGGTTCGTGCGCCACAGCCGCGAGATCGTGGCGGCCGGTCGCCCCGCCTGCCAGTTCTGCGGGTTGCCCATCGACGCGGACGGGCACCCGTGCCCGCGGATGAACTGAGGATGGTCCCCGCGGAGGATCTCGCCGTGGCTCAGGTGCTGCTCCATGGCGACGTGACCGTGCTCGGCCGCATGCCGTGGAGCTCCAACCGCACCTTCCTCTGCGAGGTGCGGTGCGGCGACGAGCTGCGCCAGGCGGTGTACAAGCCCCGCGACGGCGAGCGCGAGCTCTGGGACTTCCCGAGCGGGCTGCACCGAGCGCGAGGTGGCGGCCTACGAGCTGTCCGTGGCCCTCGGCTGGGACCTCGTGCCGGTCACCGTCCACCGCGAGGGGCCCTTCGGTCTGGGCTCGCTCCAGGACGTCGTGGACGCCGACTTCGAGCAGCACTACTTCAGCCTGTACGAGGACGAGGCCCACCATCCCTCCCTGCGGGCGATGTGCGCGTTCGACCTCGTCGGCAACAACACCGACCGCAAGAGCGGGCACGTGCTGCTCGCCCGCGACGGCCGCATCCGCGGCATCGATCACGGCCTGATGTTCCACCACGAGTTCAAGCTGCGGACCGTGATCTGGGAGTTCGGCGGCGAACCCGTGCCGGCCGACCTCCTCGCGGATCTGAACGGGCTCGTCGAGGCCGGCCTGCCCGACGGGCTCGCGTCACAGCTCGACGTGTTCGAGCGGGACGCGGTCCTGGCGCGGGCCCGCGCGGTGATCGACGCGGGCTGCTTCCCGATCGACGGGACGGGGCGCCGCTACCCCTGGCCGCTCGTCTGAGCGGCGGGCACCGTGTCGTCGCCATCCGGGTCGCCGGCACCCGAGGGCGGGTCGGCGGTGCGCCACGCCACGATGTGGTGCGCCGGGATCGGCTCGCGGTAGCCGCGCAGCTGGAGGAGGCGCTCCTCCGAGACGACCCGGTCGGCCACCGCGACGTGCGTCCGGTCGTCGATGAGGATGTCGCCGTCGCCGGTCGACTCGCACAGGCGCGAGGCCAGGTTGACCACGTTCCCGAGCGGGGTGTACTCGCTCCGGCTCTCGAACCCGATCGTGCCCATCGTGGCGAAGCCGTACGCGATGCTGATGCCGTACCCGAGCGAGTATCCGCGCCGCTTCCACGCTCCCACCAGCTGCTCCATCGGCCTGCGCATGTCCACTGCCATCTTCACGGCCGCGCCGGCCGGGTCCGGGTGAGGCAACGGGTCCCCGAAGTACACCATCAACCCGTCACCGGCGACGGTCCCGACGTTGGCTTCGTACCGGTCGAGGAGCTCCCCCAGAGAAGCGAACCACGCGTCCAGCACCTCGATCACGTCCTCCGGTGCCGCCTCGTTGGCGAAGCCGGTGAACCCGCGGAGCTCGCAGAACAGCACTGCGATCTGTTGGCGATGCGGTGCGAGCGAGGCCTCACCCCCCTGCAGCACGGCCTCGGCGACCTGCGGCGACAGGAACCGGCGCAGACGGTTCAGCGCTCCGATCTCCTCGACCTGGGCGTCGATCCGATGGGCCATCTGCTCGTTGAGCGACGCGAGCTCGCCGTGGGCCGCGTCGAGCTGGATGCGTCCGTCGCGCTCCTGGACGGCCAACGCCTCGACGATGCCGACCAGCCACGCCAGCGACACCGATGACGCCGTCATGGAGGCCACGACCACGAGCCAGCGCTGGACGGGCGCGGCATACCCGTCCTGGGTCGCGAGCACGAGCGCGTAGCCCACCGCCAGCGCCACGCTCGAGAGGATCGCCATGCGCCGGCGCTGGAACACGAAGTTGGAGATGCCCGCCGCGACCACGACGGCGGTGCTGACCTGCAGCGACGGGCCGAGCAGGTGCACGATCAGCGGGATGCCGGCGATGGCCACGGCGACGAGGAGGTTGCCAGTGCGGACGGACACGTGGTCGGCCCGAAGCACCAGCCACGAGCCGGCCAGCACCACGAGACCCAGCAGCACCGCGACCGCGCCGGCCTGGAGCCCCGGCAGGTCGGGCGTCGGCAGCGCGAGGCCCACAAGCCCGACCGCGGCCACCGACACCACCCACAGCCCCTCGGCGCGGAGCAGGGTCGGAAGGTAGCGATCGGGTCCGAGGACGATCTCGAGGGGACCCGGGCTGTCGTTGGAGAGCGCCGTGCCCAGGCGTCGCGTCGCCGCTCGCCCCCGTTCCGCCCAGAGCCTCACCGGATGATCTTGCAGGAGGCCGTCGGCGATGTCACGCGACGCCAGGAACGCTGGACCTCCCGGTCCACGTGGTCACGTTGTGGGCGGCGATCGCCCCGCGGAACCCGCGCACCTCGAGGGTGCGCTCCTCGCTGCTGACGCGGCCCTCAACCGCCTCCTGGGTGCGACCGTCGATGAGGATCTCGCCGTCGGCGGCGAGGCTGCACAGGCGCGACGCGAGGTTCACGGTGGGACCCAACGCCGTGTAGTCGGTGCGCTCGTCGAAGCCCACCGGGCCGATCGTGGCGTACCCGTACGCGATCCCCATCCCGCACCCGAGGTCGAACCCGCGGCGCCGCCAGCCGGCCACGACCTCGGCCATCTGGCCCCGGATGTCGACCGCCATCTCCACCGCGGTGCCCGCGGGGTCCTCGTGCGGGACCGGGTCACCGAAGTACGCCATGATCCCGTCGCCCGCGAACGTGCCGACCGTGGCGTGGCACGCGTGCAGCGATCGCCCCACCGTGACGTAGTAGCGGTCGAGCACCTCCATGACCTCCTCGGGCTCCGCCGTGCTCGAGAACGTCGTGAACCCCCGCAGGTCGCAGAACACCACCGCGATCCGGCACCGGTGCGGCGCCAGCGCCTCCATCCCGTCCTGCAGCACCGCCTCCGCCACCTGCGGCGACAGGAACTGCCGCAACCGCCGCAACGACCCGATCTCCTCACCCTGCTCGTCGAGCCGGGCCTCGAGCTGGCGATTCAGGTCGGCCAGCTCGACCTGGGTCCGCGCCACCTCGGCGCGGGCCGCCCGCTCCTTCACCTCGAGGTCCTCGATCAGGCTGATGGTCCACGCGGCAACCGTGGCGCTGGCGATGGTCAGGACGCAGAAGATGATGATGTGCAGGTGGGCCGCGGTGTAGCCGTCGTCCACGAGGACCACGACCGAGTACCCGACCATGCTGATGACGGTGGCCAGGATGCCGTGGCGTCGCGACACGAAGAGGAAGACGAGCGCGTTCGCGCACCCGAGTGCCGCAGAGCTGACCTCGAGGCGAGGTCCCAGCAGCCCGACCATGACCACCATGGCCAGGAAGTTGGCGACGATGAACACGGGCTCCAGCGGGCGGGGGAGTCCGTGGCGCGAGCGCGTCATGACCGCGGTCAGGAGGAAGGCGGCCGCCGCGAGGACGATCGCGGGCACGGCGTGGAGCCCCTCGACGTGCGGCCGGGGCAGGAGCAGCATGACGAAGCACGCGCCGGTGACGCCCATGCCCCACAGCGCGGCGGCCCGCACCACGACGACCCGCGACCGCTCACGGCCCAGGAGCAGCTCGAGCGCGCTGGGCCCGTCCTCCCGCAGGGCGCGCACGACCGCCGCCAGGTTGCCCCGAACCGTGTCGCCGCCCCTGCTCACGGGACCATGATGCCCATGGCGCGCGCCGTGCGCACGAGCCATCGGTCACGCGGTCAGGAGACCTGGTCCGCCACTTCGCCGTGCCAGGCGATGACGTTGTGCACCGTCACCGGCGCGCGGAAGCCGCGCACCTCCAGCGTGCGCTCCTCGGCGGCCACGCGGCCCTCCACCGCCTCGTGGGTGCGGCCGTCGATGAGGATCTCGCTGTCGGCGGCCAGCGCACAGAGCCGCGACGCGAGGTTCACGGTCGGTCCAAGGGCCGTGTAGTCGGTGCGCTCGTCGAAGCCCACCGGGCCGATCGTGGCGTACCCGTACGCGATCCCCATCCCGCACCCCAGGTCGAAGCCACGGCGGCGCCACCCGGTCACGACCTCCGCCATCGGACCGCGCAGGGCGACGGCCATCGCCACCGCGGTGCCGGCGGGGTCCTCCTGCGGGACCGGGTCACCGAAGTAGGCCATGATCCCGTCGCCCGCGAAGGTGCCCACCGTCGCGCCCTCCTGCTGGAGCGAGCGACCGACGGTGACGTAGTAGCGGTCGAGCACCTCCATGACCTCCTCGGGCTCCGCCGTGCTCGAGAACGTCGTGAACCCCCGCAGGTCGCAGAACACCACCGCGATCCGGCACCGGTGCGGCGCCAGCGCCTCCATCCCGTCCTGCAGCACCGCCTCCGCCACCTGCGGCGACAGGAACTGCCGCAACCGCCGCAACGACCCGATCTCCTCACCCTGCTTGTCGAGCTCGCGCGCGAGGCGCTCGTTCAGCTCGGCCAGCTCGGCCTGGGCCAGGTCGAGCTTGGTCCGCGCGGCCCGCTCCTGGACCACGAGCTGCTCGATGAGGCCGATGACCCACACGCTCACGGCCGCGGAGATGCTCACCGCGGCCGTGAACATGCCCCACTTGAGGAACGGTGCCGGGTTGCCAGGTTGGATCGCCAGCACCACCGCGTACGCGATGGATATGCCGAGCGTGAGCAGCACCGCGTGCCGGCGGGGGAAGTAGAAGAACGCCTGGACGGCGCCGAGCCCGGGGACGATGACCCCCATCCCCATGCTCGGCCCGACGAGCCACAGCTCGATGAGCAGCCCGAGGCTCCCGCCGATCACCAGCACCTCGACCTGCCAGCCGGCGAAGCGGTCCTGGTGGCGGATCGTCAGGATGCCGACGACCACGGCGATCGATGCCGCGGCGATCGCCCATCCGGCCCGCAGCTCCGGGACGTCGGTGCGCGGCAGCGCGAGGAGGACGACGATGAGCGCGGCGAGCGAGGTGCCCCAGTAGGAGGACGCGCGCGCCCACACCGACACGGACCGCTCGGGCCCGAGCATCAGCTCGATGGCGCCCGGCTCGTCGCTCCACACCGCGCGGAGCGCGCGCCGCCACCACAGCGCCCGTCCTTCGTCGCCCACGCTCACCGGACCATGATGCCGCGGAGGCGCGGCGGACGAGGGTTCTGCGACACCCGTCACGCGGCCTCAGCCGTCGACGGGACCGAGGACGCGCTCGAGGTACTGGTTGGTGAACCGGCCGTCGGGGTCGATGCGGCGGCGCACGGCCTGGAAGTCGTCCCACCGCGGGTACCGACCGGCGAGGGTCTCGGCCCGCTGGAAGTGCATCTTCCCCCAGTGCGGGCGCCCGCCGTAGTCGTCCATGATCCGCTCGACGCCCTGGAAGTACGCGTCGTACGCGGTGCCCCGGTACACGTGCACGGCGATGTACCCGGTCGGGCGGCCGTGGGCGGTCGACAGCGGGATGTCGTCGGGGGCGACCACCCGCACCTCGACGGGGAAGCTCAGCTGGATGCCGGCCTCGTCGACGAGCTTGCGCACCCGGTTGAGCGCCTCCGGCACTGACTCCCGCGGGATCCCATACTCCATCTCGTAGAAGTGCACGCGCCGCGGGCTCGTGAACACGCGGTCGCTGCGGTCCGTGTACTCGGTCCGACCGGTCGACGGCAGGATCTTCGCGAGCCGCGGGATCTGGCTCGGGAAGCGGCGCCCGATGCGGCACAGGGCTCCGAAGCCGACGTTCTGCAGGAGGAGGTCGTCGTAGACCTCCTTCACGCGACTGCGGGGCGCCGCTGGCTCGTCGGTCCGCCGGTTGCGCTTCGTGAGGGCCCAGCCGGTGTGCGGCACCCAGTAGAACTCGACGTGGTCCGCGCTCGACATGTAGCCGTCGAAGTCCTCGAGCACCTCGTCCACCCGCACCGGCTCCTCGATGGCGTGCAGGCGGAAGGCCGGCACGGCCTGCAGCGTGACGGTGGAGACGATGCCGAGGGCACCGACGCCGACGCGCGCCGCCGCGAGCACCTCCGGGTTCTCCGCGGCCGTGGCCGTCACGATCGACCCGTCCCCCGCGATGATCCGCAGGCCCACGATGCGGCTGGAGATGTTGCCGAAGTGCCACCCCGTGCCGTGCGTGGCGGTGGCGGTGGCGCCGGCGATCGACTGGTAGGCGATGTCGCCCATGTTCTCGAGGGCGAGACCCCGGCGGTCGAGCTCGTCGCACAGCGCCGACAGCGTGATGCCCGACTCGACGGTGATGGTGCGGGTCTCGGGGTCGTGCCCGAGCACCCGGCCGTAGCGGCTCAGGTCGAGCAGCACGCCGTCGGTGCACGCGATCGCGGTGAAGGAGTGCCCAGCGCCGACGCACTTCACGCGCTGGCCGCGGGCGGCCGCCTCCTCGACGATGCCGACGAGCTCCGCCTCGTGGGTGGGGCGCCGGATCTCGACGGGGGCGCAGGACTGGTTGCCCGCCCAGTTCGTCCAGCTCGTCCGGTCCTTCATCGACACCGAGGGGAACCTAGACGGCTCATCGGCCGGCCGGTCGGGCATACGGTCGCCGCATGGTGAAGTTCCGGCGGGGCGGTGGTCGCAGCGAGAACCTCGAGGATCGGCGCGGCCGCGGTCCGGGGCTCGCGATCGGCGGCGGCGCGGTCGGGATCATCGGCCTTCTGCTCTCGCTGCTCCTCGGGGACCCACGGGTCCTCCGAGGCGCCAGCGCTGGTTCCGCGCGGGGTACGCCGATGGCGACCGGCGCGCCTGCGACACGTTCGCGGCACCCGCCGCGGACGTGGGCCTCTAGCGCGCTTGCAGTGCCTCGATCAGCTTGGGGAGGACCTTGTGGACGTCGCCCACGATGCCGAGGTCGGCGACCGAGAAGATCGGGGCCTCGGGGTCCTTGTTGATCGCGATGATGTTCTTCGAGCCCTTCATGCCGACGAGGTGCTGGGTGGCACCGGAGATGCCGGCCGCGATGTACACGGTGGGCTTCACGACCTTGCCGGTCTGGCCGACCTGGTAGCTGTACGGCACCCAGCCGGCGTCGACGATGGCGCGGGAGGCCCCGGGCGCCGCCTTCAGCAGCTTCGCCAGGTCCTCGATCATCTGGTACTTGTCCTTCTCGCCGAGGCCCCGGCCCCCCGAGACGACCACGGCCGCCTCGTCGAGCTTGGGCCCGGTGGCCTCCTCCACGTGGCGGTTCACGATCTTGGCCTGGCCGGCGTCGGTGACCTCGAGCGCCTCGACGGCTGCCGCCCCGCCGCCGGACTCCTCGGCCGCGAAGGACTTGGGCCGGATCAGCGCGAGGTACGGGGCGCCGGCGGTGAACTTCGTCTTCACGAGCTTCACCCCGCCGAACACGGGCTCGGTGACGATGACGTCGTCGCCGCTCACCTCGATGTCGATGTTGTTGGTGATGACCGGCTTGTCGAGGGCCACCGACAAGCGGGCGGCGATGTCGCGCCCGTCGTAGCTGGTGCCGAAGAGCAGCAGGTCCGGGCCGTTGCCGTCGCCGATCGCCTTGGCGATGGCCGACGCGACGGGCACGCCCGGCAGCGAGCCGCCGAGGTCACCGGTGGACAGGACCTTCGTGGCGCCGTGGGCGCCGAGCGGCCCGGCGAGCGCCTCGGCCTCGGTCCCGGCGTAGACCGCCTCGACCGTGCCGGCGAGCGACCGGGCCTTCGTGACGAGCTCGAGGGTGAGCGGGCTGATCTTGTCGCCGGCGGCTTCGGCGTACACCCAGATGCGGTTGAGAGCCATGTGTTCGTCCTTCTCCGTGGTGCTGGGTCTCAGATGACCTTGAGACCGTCGAGGAACGCGACGATCTTCGTGAAGGCCTCGCCGTCGTCCTCGATGATCTCGCCGGCCTCGCGGGCAGGGGCGTCATCGACGGCGACGATCTCCTGGCCGGCCCCGGCCGAGCCCACGGTGCCGGCGTCGATGCCGAGGTCGCCCAACGTGAGCTCCTCTACGGGCTTCGACTTGGCCGCCATGATCCCCTTGAACGAGGGGTAGCGCGGCTCGACCACGCCGGCGGTCACCGACACGACGGCGGGCGTCGGCGCGGTGACCTCGTCGTAGCCCTCCTCGGTCTGGCGCTGCACCTGCACGGTGCTGCCGTCGAGGTGGATCTCCTTGGCAAAGGTGATCGACGGGAGGCCGAGGAGCGCGGCGATCTGCTCGGGGACGGTGCCCGTGTAGCCGTCGCTCGACTCGGTGGCCGTGAGCACGAGGTCCGGCTCGGCCCGCTTGATCGCGGCGGCCAGCACCTTGGCGGTGTCGAGGGCGCCGGCGCCCGACAGGGCGTCGTCGGACACGAGGATGGCCTTGGCCGCGCCCATCGCGAGCGCGGTTCGCAGCCCGCTGGTCTCGTTGTTCGGGGCCATCGACACGAGGGTGACCTCGCCACCGCCGGCCTTGTCCACGAGCTGGAGGGCCATCTCGACGCCGTAGCTGTCGGATTCGTCGAGGATGAGCTTGCCGCTCCGGTCGAGGGTGTTGTCCGCCTCGAGCTTGCCGGGCTCGGCGGGATCCGGGATCTGCTTCACGCAGACGACGACGTGCATGGCGGGCATGGTCGCACGAGCGGCCCCGGCGCTTCCAACCCGACCGGCGGAGCCCGGAGGCCGCTCGGGTAGGTTCCTCGCCGCCATGAAGGTGCTGCTGATCGTGAACTCCTCGGCGTCGTCGGTGACCGCCCGCAGCAAGGTCGTGATCCAGAAGGCGATCTCGGCCGACCACGAGGTGACCGTGGCGGAGACCAGCCGCCGGGGGCACGCCACCCGATTGGCGCTGGGGGCGGCGTCATCGGGCACCGAGGTGGTGGTGGTCCTGGGCGGCGACGGGACCCTCAACGAGGCCGCCAACGGGCTGGCCCGCTCCGCCTGCGCGCTGGCCGCGCTGCCCGGCGGCTCGACCAACGTGTTCGCCCGCACGATCGGCCTCCCGAACGACCCCATCGAGGCCACGGGCGACCTGCTGGCCGCCCTCGCCCGGGGCAGCATCCGGCGGGTCGGGCTGGGTTCGGTGAACGGCCGCTACTTCCTCTTCCACGTCGGCATGGGGTTCGACGCCGCAGTGGTGGAGCAGGTCGAGCGGCGGTCCCAGCTCAAGCGCTACGCGGGCCACCCGCTGTTCGTCTACGCCGGCTTCACCACCTGGCTGCGGCACTACGACCGCAGCCGTCCGCGCTTCTCCGTGCGCCACGACGACGGCTCGGTGGTCGATGACGCCTACCTGTCGATCTGCCTCAACACGAACCCGTACACCTACCTGGGGAACATCCCGCTCGACCTCGCCGAGGAGGCGACGCTCGACCGCGGCCTCGCCATGGTGACCCTGCGCACGCTGGGGTTCGCCCGGACGATGCGCATCGTCGCGTCGGCGCTGGGCAGCGGGCGCCACCTGCGTTCGACGCGCTGGACGGACCACCGCGTCGACCTCGAGCACGTCGTGGTCGAGGGGTACGGGCCGTTCCCGTACCAGGTCGACGGGGACCACCTGGGCGACACGGAGCGGCTCGAGATCCGCCACGAGCCCGACGTGCTCGACCTCGTGATGCCCTAGGCGTCGGCCTCAGCGCCCCAGGGCGGCCAGCGCGGCCGCCGGGTCGTTCACGATCACCGCGTCGATCCCGATGCCCGCCAGCCACCGGATGCGGTCCGGATCGTCGACGGTCCAGGCGTTCACCGCGAGCTCCGCGGCGTGGGCTGCCTCGACGAGCTCGGCGTTGACGAACGCGTGGTGGGGGTGGATGGCGCGGTGGCCGTGACGGGTGACCTGCTCGACCACCGCGGCAGGGTCGCCGGGGTCGATCAGGAGCCAGCCGGTGTCGAGCGCGGGGGCCAGCGCGTGCACCCGGTCGACGGTGGGGAGGTGGAACGAGGTCACGAGGATGCGCCCGTCCGCCAGCTCGCCGCGCTCCTCGAGCAGCGCCACGACCTGGTCGGCCAGCTGCTCGGTGGGGTCGAAGTCCACGTCGTCGGGCCAGTTCTTGATCTCGACGTTGACGACCGTGGCGTCCTTGCAGGCGTCGAGAGCGGCCTCGAGGTCGGGCACGTCGGCGGGCAGCTCGGTCGCCGGCGTCTCGACGATCGGGCGGCCGTCGGGGAGGTGGGCGTCGTGGCAGATGGCCAGGGCGCCGTCGCCGGTGCGGCGGACGTCGAGCTCCACACCGTCGGCCCCGAGGTCGAGGGCGGCCCGAAAAGCAGGCACGGTGTTCTCGGGGAAGGTGGCCGAAGCACCACGGTGACCAAGGACGAGCATCGAAAATGACACCTTCGATGAACAAAAAACTGCTTGCAGCCGTTAGCGGATGGGGACTACCGTGAACAGCACAGCCGCACGCTCAACCTCTCACGAGGCTATCGCGGCGGCATGTGAAGCCCGTCACATTGGTGTGACTTCCCAACTCTCGCCGCGGAGGAACGTCGTGGCCCTCGCCCAAAGCCGCCCCCTGTCCTTGATGCTCGAACGCGACGACTGGCGCGACCTCGCGCGCTGCCGCGACACCGATCCCGACCTCTTCTTCCCGGTCGGCACCACCGGCCCGGCCATCGAGCAGATCGAGAACGCCAAGGCCGTCTGCCGCGAGTGCGAGGCGCAGGCCGGGTGCCTCGAGTACGCCCTCGCCACCAACCAGGACTCCGGCGTGTGGGGCGGCACCTCCGAGGAGGAGCGCCGCCAGCTCCGCAAGCAGTACGTCGCACACCAGCGCCGCTCCGCCTGACCCGGGCTCCCGCCATCGCCCCGACCTCCCACCGGGGGGTCGGTTCGCGTTTTGGGCGGATGTTGAGACTCACGCGCTGCGCCCTAGAGGCAGGGAGGCACTGTGTTGCTGCGGCTCGCTTCGCTCGCCGATGAGGCTCATTCGCGCTCGGCCACTGGCACCTCGAGCTCGACGCGGGTCCCGGGGCGCGGGTAGCTCCCGTTCCCCCGGGTGAGCGAGATCTCGCCCACCAGCTCGCTCGTCACCAGCGTGCGCACGATCGAGAGGCCGAGTCCGGTGGCGTCGGCCAGCTCGAAGCCGTGCGGCACGCCGACGCCGTCGTCCTCGACCGTTGCCCGCAGGCGCTCGCCGTCGTTGGCGAGCCGCACGACCACCGTGCCCGGTGCGGCCTGGAGGTCGAGCTCCGAGGGGAAGGCGTGGTCGATCGCGTTCTGGAGCAGCTCGTTGAGCACGACGGCCAGCGGTGTCGCCACCGTGGCGGGCAGCACCCCGGCCTCCCCCTCGACCTGGAAGTTCACGGGCCGGTCCGGCGACGACATGCCCTCCTCCACCATGCGCACGAGCGGCCGCACGATCTCGATGAACGCGACGTCGTCGCCCGCCTCCCGCGACAGGATCTCGTGCACCAGTGCGATGGACCGGATCCGGCGCACCGACTCCTCGATGGCGAGCTTGGCCTCGGGCGATGCGAACCGCCGGCCCTGGAGGCGCAGCAGTGACGAGATCGTCTGCAGGTTGTTCTTCACGCGGTGGTGGATCTCGCGGATCGTGGCGTCCTTGGAGAGCAGCAGCCGGTCCCGCCGGCGCAGCTCGGAGATGTCGCGCGTGAGCACCACCGCGCCCGACACGACGCCCTGGTCGAGGAGCGGGATGCAGCGGATGAGCACGGTGATCTCGGGGCCACGCTCGATCTCCTCGGTCACGGGCGCCTGGATCGAGAACGCCGTCTTGATCATCGAGTCGTCGAGGCCCAGCTCCTCGAACCGCTGCCCCTCGGCGTTGCCGTGCGATCCGATGCGGTGCAGCGCCGACACGCCGTTCGGCGACGTGTACTCCACGCGCGCGGCGGCATCGAGCAGGATCACGCCGTCGCCGACGCGCGGCGCCTCCTCGGTCTCCGCGTCCTCCGCGTCGAACGGGAAGTCCCCGTGCGCGATCATGCGGGCGAAGCGGTTGAAGATGTCGACGTAGGTCCGCTCGAGCTCGCCGGGCTGGCGTCCGAACGACGGGGCCGACTCCTTGGTGAGCACCCCGATCACCTCGCCCCGGCAGCGGACCGGGATGCACAGCGTGCGCACGCTCTCCTTCAGCGCCGCGATCGTGGTCTCCCCCTCGATGATCTCGCCCAGGCGGAAGGCCCGGCTGACGAGCGGGCGCTCCTCCTCGGCGACCACCGTGCCGATCCAGTCGGCCCGGTACACGGTCTGGGAGGTCGACGGGCGCACCTGACCGAGGACCAGGAACTTGTCGCCGTCGGCTGCGTCGATCGTCGGCGCGAAGAGGAGCAGGTCGGCGAAGCAGAAGTCCGACAGCAGGCCCCACCCCGCGACCATGCGCTGCAGATGGCTCACGCCGCGCGCGTCGAGCGCCGTGTGGAACCGTGCGAGCTCGGTCAGGGAGGCCATGCCGCACCAAGGTTACGGCTGGCGTGCTCGGGCTCCCTCCCCAATCGTCGGGCACTAGAGGACGGTGGCGCTGCCGCCGCGGCGGGGATCACCCGCGGCCGCGCCGGGGGCCACCGCGTGCGCGCCCCCGAAGTAGAGGTCGCGCACGGTCCAGCGGACGACGGGCCACCGGGCCTCCAGCGCCACGAGCGCGTCCTCGGACCACCCCGGCTCGGCGTGCAGCCGCTCGCCGTCCCAGTGCAGGCGTGGCGCCTCGACGGCGTCGGCGAGCGCCCGGCCCTGGTCCACGGCCGCGGCGAGCACCTGCAGCAACGCGGTGCGGATGCGCTTGCTCCCGCCGCTGCCGAGCGCGAGCTGCACGGTGCCGTCGGCCTCGACCACCAGCGACGGCGCCATCATCGACGCCACCCGCTCACCGGCCGGCGAGGTGTGGAAGCCGGCGGGGTGGAGGTCGTCCTCCCCCATCATGTTGTTGGCGATCACACCGGTCCCCGGCACGACCCACCCCGAGCCCTCGCCGTTGGACGAGGTCATGGTGGCGACGTTGCCCTCTGCGTCGCGCACGCTCACGTGCGTGGTCCCGCCGGTGGCGCGGCGACGGGCGAGCTCGCCGGCCACGGTGCCCGCCTGTCGCACCGCGTCGGTGGCGACCATGGCCTCGGCCAGCGCGACGGCGTGGTCCACCGATCCCGCCGGCGCGGGCCAGCCCGCGCGCTCCTCGAGGAGCAGGAGGCCGAGGGCGACGAGCTCGCCGCCGAACGCCGGCGGCGGGTTGGTCAGCAGGCGATGGCCGCGCCACGACACGGCCAGCGGCGGGCGCTCCACGACCGCGTACCCGGTGAGGTCGGCGGCGGTGAGGAGGCCGCCGTGCGCGGCCATGTCGGCGGCGGCGGGCTCGGCGACGCCCGGCGCGGCGAAGCCCCGCGGGTCGAGCTCGCGCAGGAACGCGGCCAGCGCCGGGTTGGTGAACGGCTCACCCTGGTGCAGCAGCCGCCCGCCGGGGGCCACGATGGCGGCCGCCTCCGGCGTGCGGGTGAGGATCGGCTCGAGCAGGCGGAGGAGCCCTGCCTGCTGCTCGTTCAGCGCCACGCCCTCCTCGGCCAGGCGCACCGCGGGCGCGACCACGGTCTCCAACGGCAGGCGGCCGAGCCGGTGGTGGGCGTGCAGCCACCCGGCCAGGCAGCCGGGCACCGCCACCGAGGCGCGGCCGACGTGGAAGCCCTGGTCGGCCCCGGGGAAGCGGACGATCTCCTCCTCGAAGTCGAGCGACGCGGGAACGGCGTCGAGGCCGCGGCCGGGGGTGTCGACGAAGAAGTCGAACACCACCTCCTCCCCCGCCGTGGTGCGGGCCAACAGGAACCCGCCCCCGGCCAGGCCGGTGAGCGTCGGCTCGGCGACCGACGCCGCGAACCCCGCGGCCACGCAGGCGTCGAACGCGTTGCCCCCGGCCTGCAGGAGCTCCACCGCGGCGGCCGTGGTGGCGGGGTGACCGGAGGCCACCGCCGCCCCGCCCGCGCTCACCGCCAGATCTGCTCGCCCAGCCGCAGCAGCCCGGCGAGGTCGGTGATGTCGTGGTCGAAGTAGGTCACCGAGGCCACGACCTCCGGCGATGCGGACAGCTCGGCGCGGATCTCCGCCTCGCGCTTGGCCACCACCTGGAAGTTGAGGAAGCTCTCGCCCACCTCGTGCAGGACACGGGCCACCTGCTCGGACGATCCCGCGGGGACGGGGACGACCTCGGCCAGCTTCTCGCCGTCCTTGCAGAGCGCCTTGGCCGCCTCTGTGGCGCCGGCGTCGAGGAACCAGCCCGGCAGCACCTTGTTGAGCACGACCGCACCGAGGTGCAGCTTGCGCTCCTCCAAGGCGTCGACGAAGAACTCCGCCTCGCGCACCGGCGCCGACTCGAGCGTCGACACCACGACGAAGGTGGTCCGCTTGTCGGCGAGGGTGCGCGTGACGGCCTCGGCCCGCGCGACGAAGCCCTTGTACATGGTCTGGAAGAGGAGGAAGAACTCGGCGATGTCCTCGAGGAACTTCGAGCCGAGGATGCGGTCCGCCACGTTGTAGAACGGCTTCGAGGCCATCGTGAGCACGCGGCTCCGCGCCGGGATCGTGAGCCACCGGAGCAGCCGGCTCGAGAAGAAGTCCGCCATGCGCTCGGGCGCCTCGAGGAAGTCGATGGCGCTGCGGGTCGGCGGCGTGTCGACGACGATCAGGTCGAAGCGGCCCGAGGCGTGGATCTCGTAGAGGCGCTCCATCGCGATGTAGTCGTGGCTCTGCACGAAGCGGCCGGTGATGTTCTTGTACAGCGGGTTGGCCAGGATCGCGTCGCGGGTGGCGGGGTCCGGCGCGTGGCGACGCACGAGGTCGTCCCACGACTGCTTCGTGTCGAGCATCGCGGCCCACAGCTCGCCGCGGGGCTGGACCCCCGCGTCGGTGAACGCCTCGTGGGGGACGCGCGTCTCGACGTTGCCGAAGGCCTCGAGCCCGAGCGCGTTGGCCAGGCGCTTGGCCGGGTCGACCGTGAGCACGAGGACCTTGCCCCCGTGGTGGACGGCGGCCATCGCCGCGACCGCGGCGGCGGTGGTCGTCTTGCCCACGCCACCGGAGCCGCAGTGGATCACGATCTCCTTGGCCGCGAGGAGCTGCTCGACGGAGCCGGCCCGGCGGGCGCGCGTGGCGGGCATCAGAACCCCAGCTCCTCGGCCAGGTGCTCGGCGACCTGCCGGGTGGCGCGCACGCCGTGGCTGCGCTGGAACAGGTACGGCACGTACAGGAGCGGGGTGCCCTCGGGGAGCTCCTCGCGCAACCGGGCCAGGTGGACGCCGCGGGTGCGGCGCAGGGTGACGGCGAGGCGGGCGCCGTCGAGGACCGGCCGCACGGGTGCGCCGATCGCGTCGGTCAGCAGATCCTCCGGCGACGGGTCGGCCGCCGGGTCCACCAGCGCGTGGAACACCTCCTCCTCGCCCCGGCCGAACAGCTCGGGCAGGACGCGGTTCACCACGACGGCGGCGAGGTCGACCACCGTCTCCTGCCCCAGCCGGGTGGCCAGCTCGAGGGTCTCGTTCACGGGCATCTCCTCGGGCGCCGCCACGATCACGGCGCCCGTCTGCGCGGGGTCACCGAGGATGTCGAGCATCCAGCCCGTCTGGTCGCGGACGAGCCCGACCTGCACCACTTCCTGGATCGCGGACGGGGCGGCCAGCTGCCCCACGATGTGCCCGGACGCCACGGAGTCGACCACCACGAGGTCGTAGTGGCGCTCCCGCACCTCCCAGAGGAACTTGCCGATGGTGAGGATCTCCTTCACCCCGGGCGCCGCGTTGGCCACGAAGTCGAAGGTGCGGGCCAGCGGTCCGACCTTGGCCAGGAGCGGGATCTTGAGCTGGAGGCTCAGGTACTCCTTGAGCGACTCCTCGGTGTTCATCGACATCGCCCAGAGGTTGGACGACAGCTCGCGCTCCTGGAACGCGGTGCGGCCGGTCTCGAAGAAGTCGGCCAGGTTGCCCTTGGCGTCCACCTCGGCGACCAGCGTGCGCTTGCCCTGCTGCGCGCCGAGCAGCGCGAGCCCCGCGGCGACGGTGGTCTTGCCCACGCCGCCCTTGCCGGTGACGAAGAGCAGCTTCCGGTTCAGGAGGTCCGTCATGGGCCGGGTGGGCACGTGGCCCGTGCTGTCAGCCTCCGAAGCCGATGCGTCGCTCGTCGGAGGGGGTGCCGATCTCGACGTAGGCGAGCTTCTCGGCCGGCACCCCGATCTGGCGGCCCCGTCGGTCGGTGAACCAGAGGGTGGTGCCACCGGCGAGGGCGGCGTCGACCTGGGCTCGCACGTCGGCGGGGTCGGAGCCCTCCTCGAGGTTGACCTCGAGCTCCTTCGGGGTCTGGGTCAGACCGATGCGGACGTCCACGTGTTCTCCTCCGGTTGGCGCGGCCGCCCATCCTACGGGGACGGGGGGTCGCCTCCTTCCGGCGCGGCCTCGACCTCGGCCCACCAGCGAGGGTGGTGTCGCTCGGCGTGGCGGGCGGGCACGGTGCCGCGGAGCATGGCCCGCAGGGACACGGGCTCGAGCAGCGCCTTGCCGATGTGGCCGACGACCACCACGACCAGGGCCAGCGCGACCCAGTCGTGCACGAAGGTCGCCCCGGTCCGCCACGCGAGCGGGAACGGGTCGAACCAGCGCATGATCGAGCCGGTGGCCAGCATCACGGGGATGCAGCCGAGGACGAACGCCGCGTTCAGCTTCTGGCCGGCGTTGAACTTGCCGAGGGTCGAGCGACCCCGGCGGCCGAGGCTGAGCAACCAGCGCCGGTCGTCCGTCGACCACCGCGCCAGGCGCCGGACGTCGCGCCGCAGGCCCTCGCGCCACCGGCCCGCGTAGGCGAGCAGGAGCGGTGCGGGCAGCAGCAGCCCACTGATCACGTGCACGTCCTTCACGAGGACGCGGCGCCCGACCAGCGCCGACAGCGACGGGATGTAGAGGATCATCCCGGTCGTGAGGAGGGTGAGGAAGAGCGTGGCGTTGGACCAGTGCAGGAGCCGCTCGGTGCGGTCGAACCGCACGACGGTCGAGCCCCGCCGCTCGTCCACCGTCACGGTGGTCATACGGGCTCGTCGTCGCGGTGGTTCGAGTCACCGATCCACGCGTCGACGTCGTACCCGAGCCGCTCCCAGTACCCGGGGTCGGTGTCGTCGTCCAGCGCGGTGGCGACCTCGATCCGGTCCAGCCACTTGAGAGACTTGTAGCCGTACATCGGGGCCACGTACAGGCGCACGGGTCCGCCGTGCTCCTGGGTCACGGGACCGCCGAGCATCTCGTGGGCCACGAGCACGTCCTCGCGCCGGGCCTGCTCCATCGTGAGCGTCTCGGTGTAGGCCCCGTCGAAGGACCAGAAGCGCACGTGCGTCGCACCCGGCCGCACCCCGGCCTCGTCGAGCACGGTCGCCAACCGCACGCCGCGCCACTCGACGTCCTCCACCCGCCAGCCGGTCACGCACTGGAAGTCCTTTGTGAGCGACGTCTGCGGCAGCTGCTGGCGCAGGTCCGCGAGGTCGAGGGTGAGCGGGCGCTCGACGTGGCCCTCGACCCGCAGCTCGTACTCCGCGTCGCTGCGGCTGGGGAGGGTGCCGGTGACGGAGTAGATGCGGAATCGACCCGCGGTGGGGAGGAGGTTGGCGAGGCCGGTCTGGTCGTTCAGCGTGAGCGGGCGCAGCAGGTGGTCCAGCCCGGACTGCGCCTTCGCTCCCCACAGGATCCCGAGGGTGCCGAGGCCCAGCATGGCCAGGACCGCCCGGCGACCGACCGGTCGATCCTCGGGTGGGAAGTCGGGGTTCCGTGGCGCGGGGTCCACCACCGCAGGGTACGGCGGCCTCCGGTGCCGTGGACGGCGAGCAGCGTGATTCAGGCGTGTTACAGGAGCTTGAGCTCGGGGTGGGCCCGGCGGGTGGGCGCCAGCTCCACGTCGATGCGCTCGGCGATGCGGACGAAGGCCATCGCGGCCTCCCCGTCCGGGTCGGTCAGCACGATCGGCCGGCCCGAGTCGCCCCCCTCGCGCAGCTCGCTCACGAGGGGGATCTGGCCGAGCAGCGGCGCGCCGAGGCGCTCGGCCAGCTCGTCTCCGCCACCGGCGCCGAACAGCTCGTAGCGCTTGCCGTCGTCGCCGACGAACCAGCTCATGTTCTCGATCACGCCCTTGACCGTGAGGTTCACCTTCTGGGCCATGAACCCGGCCCGCTGCGCGACGCGCTGCGCGGCCGGCTGCGGCGTCGTGACCACGTACACCTCGGACCCCGGCAGGAACTGCGCGAGCGACAGCGAGATGTCGCCGGTGCCCGGCGGGAGGTCGACGAGGAGCAGGTCGGGGTCGTCCCAGTACACGTCGGTGAGGAACTGCTCGAGTGCCTTGTGGAGCATCGGGCCCCGCCAGATGACCGGCTGGTCCTCCTTGGCGAAGAAGCCCATCGAGATGCACCGCACACCACCCGCGCCCGTGGGGGGCACGAGCATCGTGTCGATCACCGCGGGCGGGTGCTCCACGCCGAGCATGCGCGGGATGGAGAACCCCCACACGTCCGCGTCGATCACGGCGACGTTCCTGCCCCGCTGGGCGAGCGCGACCGCGAGGTTCGTGGTGACGGACGACTTGCCGACCCCGCCCTTGCCCGATGCGACGAGCAGCACGCGCGTCTTGCTGGCCGGGTCGGCGAACGGGATGGCGCGACCCTCGGCGTGGCCGTGCGCCTGCTGGCTGCCGGCCGAGGCCGACGGATCGCCGTGGAGACGCTCGCGGAGGATGGCCCGCTCCTCGTCGGTCATCACGCCGAACGAGAGGTCGACGGACGGCACCCCGATCGCGGTGAGCGCGTCGGTGACGCGGGTCTGGATCTCGTTCCGGAGGGGGCAGCCGGCGACGGTGAGCGTGACCTGGAGGGCCACGGCGTCGCCCGCGCCGACCTGGACGTCCCGCACCATGTCGAGGTCGACGATCGAGCGGTGCAGCTCCGGATCCTCGACCGGTCGGAGGGCGGTGATGACGTCGTCGACGGTGACGGGCATGAGCGGGGGGCTCCGGCTGGGATCGGGCCTCGGGATTTCCACTACGGCCGTAGGTAGAATACCGGCGATGGAGCGCTCCCTGACGCCGACGGAGTTCTCGTCGGCCGTCACCGCGATCACCTCGGCCTTCGGTGACCCCACCCGCCGGCAGATCTACCTCTTCGTACGCGGCCACAGCGACCCCACCGGGGCGGGCGAGGTCGGGCCGGGCGTCACCGCGGCGGAGGTGGCCGAGACCTTCGAGCTGCACCCCAACGTGGCCCGCCACCACCTCGACAAGCTGGCCGGCGGCGGGTACCTCGAGGTGGCCACGGGACGCAGCGGCACGGGGGCGGGCCGGCCGTCGAAGCGCTACCGCGTCACCGCGCCGGACATGGCGCTGGAGCTGCCGGTGCGCCAGGACGACCTCATCGTCACCCTGCTCGGCAAGGCGCTCGCGCTCCTGCCGAGCGACGCCGCCGAGGTGATGGCGGAGGAGGTCGGCCACGACTACGGCGTCGCGCTCGCGCTCGCGATGGGCGGCGAGGCGTCCCGGCCGACCGACCTGCCACCGCACGGCGCCGTGCCGCGCTCGTTCCGCGCCGCCCTGCACGCGGTGGCGGACGCCCTCACGGCCCACGGCTTCGCCGCCCACACGGAGGGCCAGGGCAACGGCCTGCGCATCGTGTCCGAGCACTGCCCGTTCGGCACCACGGCGATCGACCACCCGGTGCTGTGCGCGGTGGACCGAGGACTCGTGCGCGGCATGCTCGGCGCGCTCTACGGCGAGGCGTCGGCGGCCACGTCGTCGAGCCGGCCCATGGGCGACGACCAGTGCGTCACCAGGGTCACCGGCTGAGCCGGTCCCCCGAGCACGACGACGGCGCGCCGTGACCGCCCGCCACTACCTCGACCACGCCTCCACCTCGCCGATCCGGCCCGAGGCGGTCGCCGCGATGGTGGAGCACCTCGGCTCGGCCGGCGGCGATCCCGGCCGCATCCACGCCGAGGGCCTCGCCGCGCGCGTCGTCGTCGAAGAGGCGCGGGAGCGGGTCGCGCGAGCTGCTCGGCGCCCGTCCCCGCTCGGTCGTGTTCACGAGCGGGGCCACCGAGGCGATCGCCGCCGCGTGCTGGGGCGCGGCCGAGCGGGGCGACCACCAGGTGCTGGCGGCCATCGAGCACTCGGCCGTGCGCCGGTCGGCCGAGGCGCACGGCGCGGTCACCGTGGTCGGGGTGGACGGGCGCGGCAGGGTGGACCCCGCCGAGCTGTTCGCCGCCATCCGACCCGAGACGGCCCTCGTGCACCTCCAGTGGGGCAACCACGAGGTCGGCTCGGTGCAGCCGGTGGCCGAGCTGGCAGCGGCCTGCCGCGAGCACGGCGTGCTCCTCCACGTCGATGCGGCGCAGGCCGCCGGCCACGTGCCCATCGCGTTCGACGAGCTCGGCATCGACCTGCTCTCGGTGTCGGCCCACAAGCTCGGCGGCCCGCCCGGGGTCGGCGCCCTGCTCGTGCGGCGCGGCCTGCGGCTCCGACCCCTCCTCCTCGGGGGCGATCAGGAGCGCGCCCGGCGCGCCGGTCTCGAACCGGTCGCGGCGATCGCCGGCTTCGGTGCGGCCGCCGACGTGCTGGCCCAGGGCTCCGTCGCCGTGGAGGCCACGGCACAGCGGGCCCTGACGGACCGCCTCCTCGAGGGGACGGCGTCGCTCGAGGGCGTGCGGCCCTACGGCGATCTCTCGAACCGGCTGCCCCACCTCGTGTGCTTCGGCGTCGAGGGGGTGGAGCCCCAGGCCGTCCTCCTCGGGCTCGACCGCCTGGGCGTGGCCGCCCACTCGGGCTCGGCCTGCTCCTCGGAGGCGCTGGAGCCGTCACCGGTGCTCGAGGCGATGGGCGTGGACGCCCACCGGAGCCTGCGGCTGTCGGTGGGCTGGTCGACGACGGCGGTCGACGTCGACGCCGCGCTCGCCGCGCTCCCCGAGGTCCTCCGCGGCCTCCGCGCCCTGCGCCCCGCCTGACGAGCCTCTCCGCCGGGACCTGTAGCGTGACGCGCCGTGGGAAGGCTCTACGTGGTCCGGCACGCCGACGCCGGGCACCGCTCGGACTGGCCCGGGTCCGACGAGGAGCGCCCGCTCTCCCGGCGGGGTGAGCGCCAGGCCCAGGGGATCTGCGACCTGCTCGAGGACTCGGGGATCACCCGCCTGGTCGCCAGCCCCTACCAGCGCTGCATCGACACGCTCGTGCCGCTGGCGAAGCTCCTCGGCCTGGAGGTCGAGCCGGACGAGCGGCTGGCCGAGGGCGCGGGCGCGGCCGGGGTGCTGGAGCTCGCCGACGAGGCGGCCGGCACGGCGGCGGCGCTGTGCAGCCACGGTGACGTGATCCCGGACTTCCTCGATGCCCTGCTCCGCCAGGGCGTCAAGCTGCGGGACGAGCTCAAGTGGCAGAAGGCCTCCACCTGGGTCTGCAGCCGCGAGGGGGGCCGGATCAGCAAGGGCCGCTACCTCCCGCCGCCGGCCTGAGCTGCCAGCGCGGCATCCACCTGCGCCCGCAGGTCGACCACGAGGTCGCGGATCGCGGGCGGCGGGTCGAGCGCGGCGAGCCGCTGCAGCTCGCGGTCCGCCTCGGCCACGAGGCCGTTGCGGAACAGCACGATGGCCAGGAACGCGTGGACGTCGGGGTAGCTCGGGTCCGCGGTGGCTGCAGCGAGGAGGGACTGCAGGCCCTCGCCCGCCTGCCCGGAGAGCGTGAGCACCCACCCCTTGTAGGTGAGGGCCTCCAGGTTCGCCCGATCGACGGCGAGCACCTCGTCGTAGAGCTCGATGGCGCGCTCGTAGTCCCCGTCCCCGCTGCGACGGCCGGCCTCGTTGAGCTTCTCGGTGAGCGACTGCCGCACGTCGCCGGTGGCGGTGTCGCCCACCTCGCGTCGGCCGACGGACTGCGCCACCAGCAGGCCGGCCAGCACCGCGAACGCGCCGACCAGGAGGCCGAGGAGCGCGGTTCGGCGCCACGGCACCCGGCGGGCGTGGGCCACCTGGGGCCGCTCGGACTCCAGGGCCCGCAGGACGCGGGCGGCCCGCACGGTGTAGTCGTCGCGCAGCGCCGCGTAGTCCTGGTCGTCGACGTCGCCGGCGTCGTGCTCGCGCTCGAGGTCCTCGAGCGACGCGAGCAGGAAGTCGCGCTCGTCCTCCAGTGCGGCGCGGTCGGCGTCGACCACGTCAGCGCTCCTCCAGCGCCTGTTCGACGAGGGCGCGGTCCGCGTCGGACGCGGCCGACGGCGGCGAGCGTCGCCATCGGGTGAACGCCGCGGCGAGCGCGGCGAACGCCACGATCAGCGCCACCACCGGAAGGACCCACACCAGCCCCGCGAACCCGGACGAGCTCGGGGTGAGCTGCACGTCCTCGCCGTAGGTCGCGGCGATCGCGTCGCGGATCTGGTCGTCGTCCTCGCCCCGCTCGATGCGCCGGGCGATCTCCACGCGGATCGCCTGCGCGGCGGCCACGTCGGAGTCGGCCACCGACTGGCTCCGGCACACGGGGCACTTCATCGTGGCGGCGATGGCGCGCACGCGCTCGTCGGGTGTGCGGGCGGGCCCGTCGTCGAGCCCGTTGCGCAGCAGCGCGACGAGGACGAGCGCCACGATCGCGCACCAGCTCCACCGCCGGAACCGGTTGGAGCGAAGCACCGTCATCGTGGCTCCCGCTCGTAGAACTCGATGACCTCCTCGAGGTCCTCCTGCTCGACGCCGCCGGCGAACCGGTGCACCACCGTGCCGTTGGGCGCGACGACGAAGCTCTCGGGGACCTTGGCCACGCCGTAGGCGACACCGATGCTGTTGTCGGGGTCGACGATCACCGGCCAGCTGCCGCCCCGCTTCGCGAAGAACGCGCGCGCGTCGGCCTCCTCGTCGTCGAACGTCACGCCGACCACGGCGGCGTCGCCGGCGGCGCGGTGGGTCTCCTCGAACGCCTCCAGCTCCGGATGCTCCTGGATGCACGGCACGCACCAGCTCGCGAAGAAGTTGACCACCACCCACCGGCCCCGCAGGTCGTCGATGGACACCGTGCCCCCGTCGAGGGTGCGGCCTTCCGTGGCCGGCGCGAGGTGCCCGAACAGCGGGCTCTCCCCGGCCCGCTCGGTGGCCGGATCCCGCGTGGCCAGCACCGCGACGAGCAGTGCCAGGACCACGGCCAGCACGAGCGCCACGACGGCCGGCGCGCGCCCCCCGGGCCGCGGGCGGTCGACCTCGACCGACCCGTCCTCGGGCTCAGCGGTGTCGCTCACGCGACCCCCACCGGCGTGGGCGGCGGGGCTGCCGCGACCTCCACGGGTGCCGACACCGGGTCGGTCGGCCGGCGCCGGCGTCCCGGCCACGCCGCGAGCATCGTGCCGAAGGCCATGATCCCGCCGCCGATCCAGAGCCAC
Source organism: uncultured Microthrixaceae bacterium (assembly GCA_963806205.1). GTDB lineage: Bacteria > Actinomycetota > Acidimicrobiia > Acidimicrobiales > VFJN01 > VFJN01. The sequence continues at coordinate 1,106,435 of CAWDXF010000002.1, read as the reverse complement.
ACGGCCATCGGCTCGATCAGGACGCGGAGCGTCACCGCGCCGCCCGGTTCCTCGGGGAGGCGCGTGATGGTGAGGAACACGTCCTCGGTCAGCCCGGTGCGCACCGACGGTGTCGGGATCAGCTGTCCGAACCCGGGGTACTGCGACAGCGCCGGTTCGAAGACCCGGCCGCCGTCGACGCGGACGGAGACCTTGGTGGCCAGGCGGTTCTCCTCCTGCACCTCCCGCGTGCCGAGGTAGGTGATCTCGTGGCCGCGGACAGTGCGGGTCTCGCCCTCCGAGTAGCGAGCCTCCGACTCGTGCACGTAGCTGCCGGACGCCGCGATGGCCACGGCGACCACCACCACGCCGAGGTGCACGATCATGCCGCCGTTGGTCCGGCCCAGGAACCCGCGCCAGCCCTGGCGTCGGGTGGCGAGCACGACCTGGCGGAGGGCCGCACCGCCCGCGAAGCCGCCGAGCCCGAACGTCAGGATCGGCGCCAGGCCGCGCGCCCCGAGGGCCACGACCACGAAGAGCGTGAGCGCCCCGCCCCACGCGGGCCAGAGGAGGCGTTGGGACAGCACCTCGGTCGACGCCTTCCGCCACGGCAGCACCGGCGCCACGGCCATGAGGAACAGCAGCGCGATCCCGATCGGGGTCGTCATGCGGTCGAAGTAGGGCGCGCCGACGGTGACCGGCCGGTCGCCGACCACCTCGGCGAGCAGCGGGAACACCGTGCCGAGCAGCACGACGAAGGCGAACCCGGCGAACAGCACGTTGTTGGCGAGGAAGGCGCCCTCGCGCGAGACACGGGCGAGTCGATGCGCCCCGGTGACCGCAGCCGGTCGCCGCGCCATGCGATGAGGCCGAGCGTCACGGCCACGACCGCACCGAAGAACGTGAGCAGCCAGATCCCGATGTCGCCGTCGCTGAAGGCGTGCACCGACTCGAGCACGCCCGAGCGGGTGAGGAACGTCCCCAGGATCGTGAGGCTGAACGTCGCGCACAGCAGCGACAGGTTCCAGACCCGCAGCATCCCGCGGCGCTCCTGCACCATCACGGAGTGGAGGTAGGCGGTGCCCGTGAGCCACGGCAGGAGCGACGCGTTCTCGACGGGGTCCCAGCCCCAGTAGCCGCCCCAGCCGAGGACCTCGTAGCTCCACCACGCGCCGAGGATGATGCCGACGGTGAGGAACCCCCAGGCGAGGAGCGTGGCGCGGCGCGTCTCGATCAGCCAGCCCTCACCGAGCCGCCCAGTGGCGAGCGCCGCGATCGCGAACGCGAACGGCACCGTGAACCCGACGTACCCGAGGTAGAGCATCGGCGGGTGGAAGGCCATGAGGATGTGCTCCTGCAGGAGCGGGTTCGGTCCGGGCCCGTCGTACCCAGCCGCCACCGCGACCTCCTTGAAGGGGTTGGCGGGTCCGAGCACCAGCAGGAAGAAGAACGCGCACACGACGAGCATCGTGAGCAGCGCCAGGCCCACCACCGGGTCGGCGAGGCGGGCGCGGAACTTGCGGGCCACGTGCACCGTGAAGCCCGACAGCACGAACACCCAGAGGAGGATCGAGCCCTCCAGGGCCGACCACATGGTGGCCACGTTGAAGATCGCGGGCGTCCGCGTGCTGCCGTTGTCGTGCACGAAGCTCACGGAGAAGTCGCGCGTGATCAGGGCCCGCTGCATGGCGATGACCGACACCACCGCGCCGAGGAGCACCAGGAGGCTGTAGCTCCAACCCGTCTCGAGCAGCTGGGGGCGCTGCTTCCGGAGCCCGACGGCGATCGTGATCACCCCGAGGATCGAGGCGGCCGCGCCCAGGACGATGCCGGCGGTGCCGAGGACGGAGTTCACGGCTGGGCGGGAGCGTCGTCCGTGCGGCCGTCGCGCGCGTCGTCCAGCCGCTCGCCGTTGTCGGCCTCGTACTCGGGCGAGTGCTTCACGAGGATCCGGTCGCTCGCGAAGAACTCACGCGACTCGTCCCAGCGCCCCTCCAGGACGACCGGGATGCCGGCCTCGAACAGCTCGGGCGGGTCGCCCTCGTGGTGGACCGTGACGGGGACGCCGTTGAAGGCCACCGTGAACTCGAAGGGCTGCGCCGTCTCGTCGTAGCCGCCGAGCACGGTGCCCTGGAGGCGGAACCGCTCGTCGCCGAGCTCGTCCTGCTTCGCGACCGCCTCGTCTGCGTTGTAGAAGTACAGCGAGGCCGACGACAGCGCCTGGTACACGACGACGCCGAGGGCCAGCAGCACGACGGCGAGCACGACGTAGGCCACGCGGTTGCGACGCCGGATCGGCGTCGCGACGCCTGGGGTCAGGTCCACCGGCGGTCCTCCGGGGGCACCCGCTCCGCGAGCGCCTTGCCCCGGCGGACCGTGCGCAGCGCGTAGGCGCCGAGCACGACCAGCGTGATGCCCCACCCCGCGGCGATGTAGCCGACGTGCGTCACCGCCAGCATCAGGCCACCCCGCCCGCGAGCCCGGCCTCGGCCCGGCGCTCGGCCAGCGCCTCGTCGAGTCCGTGGTGCCCGGCGCGGGCCTCGAGCCAGGCCAGTCGGAAGCGGTGGATCAGCAACCAGGTGAACACCAACCCGAACACGGCGATGCCGAGCATCAGGGTGAAGAGCATCGAGCCCTCGATCGACGGATCGAGCCGGGTGATGGTGGCGGTCTGGTGGAGCGACCGCCACCAATCGACCGAGAAGTGCACGACGACCACGTTCGGGAACAGGAGCAGGCCGACGATCGCGGCGCGCGCCCCGCGCTGCGCGGCGTCACCGGTCTCGTCGTCGAGGCGGCGCAGCGCGAGGTAGCCGACGAGCAGGACGAAGAGGAAGGTCGTGGAGGTGATGCGCGGATCCCAGTCCCAGTAGGTCCCCCAGGTGGGGCGACCCCAGATCGAGCCGGTCACGAGGGTGAGCCCCGTGTACACGAGGCCGACCTCCGACGCGGCCCCGCCCAGCACCCACCAGCCCTCGCTCCGGCGCCGCAGCCACATCGCCGACGCCACGGTGGTGATCGCGCACGCGGTGAAGGCGAGGATCGCCGTGGGGACGTGCACGTACATCAGGCGGACGGCGTCGCGCTGGGCGCGGTCGGCCGGGCTCCAGACCAGGGCGAAGGCGAGGAGCAGCGCGAGGCCGGCGAGCGACGTGCCGCCCAGCAGCCGCGTGGCGCGCGAACCGGTGCCGGCGGGGATCGGGGGGGCGGACATCAGGACTCCTCCAGGAGGGGGCCGAACGCGAGGGTGCCGATGGCGAGGTAGGCGAGGGCGAACGCGGTGAGCAGGCCGCACCACGGCCAGCCGTCTGCGGGCGCTCCCGTCAGCGCAGCATCGAAGGCCCGCGTCGCGCCGATCAGGACGGGCGCGAGCACAGGGAGCAGGAGGATCGGCAGCAGCGTCTCGCGGACGCGCAGCCCGGCGGCGAGCACGCCGTACAGAGTGCCAGCGGCGGCGAGCCCCGCGGTCGCGGTGAGGGTGGTGGCGATGAGCAGCGCGACGCCGGTGACGTCGGTGCCGTAGAGCAGCACCACGCCGATCGCGAGGACCACCTCCAACGCCGCCAGCTGGGCGGCGATCGCAGCCGCCTTGCCGAGGAAGATGCCGGCGGGATCGAGCCCCGACAGCCGCAGCGCGTCGCGCCCACCGTCGGTGGCCTCGATGGTGAAGGCGCGCTGGATCGCGAGCAGCGCGCAGAACAGCACCGCGACCCAGAACAGGCCCGAGCTGGCCCGCTCGAGGATGCCGCGGTCCGGATCGAGGGCGACGCCGAACAGCAGCAGCACGAGCACGGCGAACGGCGCGACCTGCTGCGTGGTCACCTGGGAGCGCAGCTCGATGCGCAGGTCCTTCCCGGCCACGAGGGCGGCGTCACGGAACAAGGGCCGGCTCCTTGGCGACCGTCCGCCGGCGACGGCGGACGACGTCGGTGGTGCCACCGGCGAGCGTGACGGTGCGGTGCGCGAGGGGCTCGGCGCGGTCCAGCTCGTGCGAGGCGAACAGCACCGTGGCACCGGCCGCCGCCGCGGTGCGGACGAGGTCGTCGAGGCGATCGCGGCCCTCGGCGTCGAGCCCGGCGTGGGGCTCGTCGAGCAACCAGAGCTCGGGCCGGCGGGCCACGAGGCAGGCCAGGGAGGCGCGGCGCCGCTGCCCCGCGGAGAGCCGCCGCACCGGCACGTCGGACAACCGCCCGCGGAGGCCGCAGGTCACGAGCGCGCCCTCGACGTCCTCGGGCGAGGCGCCGGCGGCCCGGCCCCAGAAGCGCACGTTGTCCTCCACCGTGAGGTCGTCGTAGAGCCCCGTCGAATGGCCCAGCAGCCCCACCCGCCGCCGCAGGTCGCGGCCCTGCCGGCGGTCGGTGAGGTCGGCGCCGAGCACCCTGGCCTCGCCCCGGGCTACGGGCAGGAGCCCGGCGCAGGTGCGCAGCAGCGTGGTCTTCCCGGCCCCGTTGGGGCCGCGGAGGAGCACGATCTCGCCGGCGGCGACGTCGAGGTCGATCCCGGCGAGGGCAGGGAACCGGCCAAGCAGGGTCACCGCACCGCGGAGGTGGACGACGGGCTCCATGGGACCGGCCAAGGCTACTGAGGGGGGTGGTGGCCGAGGCAATCGTGCGCCCCGGTACTCTCCCCCGGATGCGTCTGGCCAAGGTCCTCGGCGCCACCGGGCGCGCGTGCATCACGGTGGGCACGCTCCTCCTGCTGTTCGTCGTGTACCAGCTGTGGGGCACCGGCATCCGGGAGGCCCAGGCCCAGAACCGGCTGGAGGCGGAGTTCGAGCAGCTGCTCGACGACGGCAACGTGCCCGACAGCGCGCCCCAGGACATCAAGACCGTCCCGAGCATCCCGCCTCCGGACGAGGGCGAGCCCATCGCCCTCATCGAGATCCCGGAGATCGGCCTCAAGCGCTGGGTCGTGGAGGGCGTCGCGGTGGCGGACCTCAAGAAGGGGCCCGGCCACTACCCCGAGACGCCGCTGCCCGGCCAGGAGGGCAACGCCGCCATCGCGGGTCACCGCACCACCTACGGCGCGCCGTTCAACCGCATCGACGAGCTCGAGCACGGCGACGAGATCTTCGTCCAGACCCTCCAGGGCCGCTTCCGCTACATCGTGGACGAGCAGCTCATCGTGTCGCCGTCGCAGGTCGAGGTGCTCGACGACAAGGGCGACAACCGGCTCACCCTCACGGCCTGCCACCCGAAGTACAGCGCCCGCCAGCGCATCGTGGTGGTGGCCGACCTCGGTCCGGACCAGCCACCCCTCCCGGCGAGCGCGAGCGGCAACGTGTCCTTCGAGGACCTGAGCGGCGGCGGGCCGATGGTCTCCACCATCCTGTTCGGGCTCCTGTGCGCGTCGATCTGGGTGTTCGCGTGGGCGCTCGGGCGGCTGTGGCGGAAGTGGCCCGCCTACTTCGTCGGGCTCCCCTTCTTCCTCGTGGCGCTCTTCTACTTCTTCGAGGAGTTCAGCAAGGTCTTGCCCAGCGACTACTGACGCCGGCCGCGGTCAGCGACCGCGGAAGCGGGGCAGCCGACGGTCGCGGAACGCGGCCATCCCCTCCTGCAGGTCCTCGCTGCCCCACGCCGCGTCGGCCGCCGCCAGCACGTCCGCGTCGTCGCCGCGACCGACCTCCATCTCGAGGCGGTTGAGCGCCAGCTTGTGCGCCGCGATCGTCGAGCGGCGCGAGGGCCGCGATCTCGTCGGCCCACCCGAGCGCCTCGTCGAGGTCGCCGACGCGCTGCACGAGCCCCATCCGCGCGGCGTCCTCCCCGCCGTAGGTCTCCGCGGCGAGGAGCATCGCCCGCGCCGGGCCCGCCCCGGCGAGCAGCGCGAGGCGCTGCACCGTCCAGTGGTCGACGGTGAGGCCGAGCTTCGCGGCGGGGATCCCGAAGCGCGCGGACGGCGTGGCGACACGCAGGTCGCACGCGACCGCGAGCTGCGTGCCGGCGCCGAGGGCGGCCCCGTCGCACGCGGCGATGACCGCTCGGGGATCGTCGCGCAGCGCGCCGAGCACGCGTCGCAGCAGGTCGGTGAAGCCGGCATCCTCCACGCCGGTGAGGTCCGCCCCGGCGCAGAAGTGGCCACCCGCGCCCGTGAGCACGAGGACACGGGCAGCCGCGCTGCGCACGTGCGCGTCGAGCAGCTGCTCGAGCGCCTCGTGGTCGAGCGCGTTGCGACGCTCCTGGCGGTCGATCGTGACGAGGGCGACCGGGCCGCGGTCCGCGAGGTGGATCACGCGGGCGCACTGTACCGAGATAGCGTCGCCTCGAAGGGGGGAGCATGGAGCTTCGCGGGAAGCGGGTCCTGATCACCGGCGCCTCCCGGGGGATCGGCCGGTCACTCGCGACCCGCTTCGCAGGCGCCGGCGCGACGGTCGCGCTGGTGGCCCGCGACGGCGCCGCCCTCGAAGCGCTCGCCGCGGAGCTGGGCGGCACCGCCCATCCGGCCGACCTCCTCGACCCCGAGCAGCTCGGGCGCCTCGTGCACCGCGTGGAGGACGACACCGGCGCCGTCGACGTGCTCGTGAACAACGCCGGTCTGCTCGAGGCGAGCACCCTCTGGGACACCGACGCGGAGCGCCTCGCCGCCCAGGTGCACCTGAACCTCGTGGCGCCGCTCGAGCTCTGCCGGCAGGCGATCCCCCGCATGCTCCGGCGCGGCGGGGGCCACCTCGTCAACATGGGCTCGCTGGCCGCCCTCGCGGCGACGCCCGGGATGACCGCCTACGCGGCCACGAAGGCCGGCCTGGCCCACGGTGCGTCGGCCCTGCGCGACGAGCTGAAGGGTCTCCCCATCGGGGTGACGACCGTGCTCGTCGGGGGCGTGCCGACCGACATGCTGAGCCACGGGGCGGGCTATCCGCCCTTCGACCGGGCCTTCCGGCGGCTCCGCCGGGTCCAGCTGGTGCCCGACACCCCGGCCGACGAGCTGGCCCAGGCCGTGGTGCGGGGGGTCGAGCAGGACAAGCGCACCGTGTACCTCCCCCGCCGCGCCCTGCCCTTCGTGGCGGCCGTCGAGGCCCCCCGGAAGATCGTGCGGCTGGTGCTCACGGGCGTGCCCCGGCGCTGACCGCGCTTACTCCGGGCCGGTAGGAGGCACCTATGCTCGCGCGGTCCTGACCCCTCCCTCTAGGGCCTCCATGCGCCGCACCCCCCTCATCATCGCCGCCGTGCTCGCCGTCGCGTCCCTCGGCGGCGCGTGCTCCCAGCAGAAGGACCCGACGAAGAACGAGCTCAGCGAGGACCTGGCGGACGAGCTCCAGGAGGTCGACAGCTCGCTGACCGCGAAGCAGGCCGACTGCTATGCCGACCTGCTCGTGGAGAAGGTCGGCGTCAAGCGGGTCATCGACGTGGACTTCTCCGACAAGCAGCCCGCGGACGAGATCGCCGACCGGATCGCCACTGCCGCCGTTGCCGCGCGCGACGAGTGCGGCCTCCAGGACGCACCGCGCTGACGCCGCCCCCGACCTCCCCCCACCGAGACGAGGCCCATCGATGACCGACCACCCCGCCACCTGGCTGTCCGACCCCACTGGTCGCCACGACCACCGCTACTGGGACGGGACGCAGTGGACGGACCACGTGGCCGATGCCGGAGTCGCGGCCGTCGATCCCTACGACGGCCCTCCCGGGGCCACGCCGCCGGGGCCGAGCCCGACGCAGGCGGCCGAGTCCACCACCACACCGTCCGGCTGGGGCACGTCCGGGCCCAGCGAGACCGCGGCGGCACAGCCGACGCCCAGCGAGGTGCAGTCCTCCCCGTCGGTCTCCGGCTGGGGCGCGTCCCAGAGCGCCGAGCCCACCGTCCCGGCGGCGGCCGACCCGGGCGTGCCCGCCGCGAGCCCGTGGTCGGCGCCCACCGCCACGCCGAGCCCGTGGGGCGAGCCAGCGCCGAGCGCGTGGACCGGTCCCGCGACCGTTGACGCCGGCACCGAGACCGACGCGGGCGTCGGCCAGGCACCCACCGGCGATGCGACGGACGTCGCCGCGGCCCCCACCTGGGGCGAGGCGTCGGTGGCCCCGTCGACGACGTGGGACGACCCGACCGCGGTCGCGGCCGCGGGCGATGCGCCGACCACGACGTGGTCCACGGGCAGGCCGATCGAGCCGCCGAGCGAGCCGGCCACGGGCGCCCCGGGAGGGGACGGGGGCTCGCGCAAGGGCATCGTGCTCGTGGTCGCCCTCCTCGCGATCGTGGCGGTGGTCGTGGCCCTCGTGCTCGTGGGCGACGACGACAAGGGTGGCACCGACAAGGACGTCATCGCGTCGCGCCTGGCGGACCAGCTCCAGGAGCAGGTCACCACGGTCAGCGACCAGGACGCGCGCTGCATCGGCGACTACGTCGTGGACGAGATCGGGGCATCGCGCCTCGAGGACGTCGACTTCTCGGCCTCCTCGGCGCCGGAGGAGCTCGAGCAGGACTTCAACGACGCGTTCAACGACGCGATCACCGAGTGCAGCGTCGACCTCAGCGGCGGCGCCGCCGACCTCGGTGACGGGACGACCGACGCGTCGGTGGACTCCAGCACGCCGCAGAACCAGGAGGAGTTCGAGCGGCTGCTCACCGAGCAGTACCAGGCCGCGCTCGGCCTGTCGGAGGACAAGGCGCGGTGCCTGGCCCAGGCGATGGCCGGTGCGATCCAGTCGGGCGAGCTGGACGAGGGGGCCGAGTTCGGCGAGTTCTTCCAGTACCTCGAAGGGTGCGGCATCAGCCTCGAGGAGCTGCAACAGGGCGCGACGACCACGGGCTGATGCCGCAGGAGCACAAGCCGCCCCCGCCCGTTCCCCCCGAGGAGACCAATGCACGCGTGGTGTTCCGCGCCGGCTCGCTCGCGGCGCCGTGGCTGGTGTCGCTCCTGCTGCTGGCCGGGCTGGGCACGTTCGTCCTGACCCGCGACGACGACCCACCCCCGCCGCCGCCGGTGACCACGACGACGTTCCCGCGCGACGCCTACATCGAGGCGATCAGCATCGCGCTCACGCGCGAGAGCCACGTGGCCCTCGGCGAGGAGGGCACGCGGTGCATCGCTGGAGCGCTCGTCGACACGCTCGGTCGGGAGGGGCTCGACCGGCTGGGCGACCAACCCGCGCCGCTCGCCTCGCTCGACCAGCAGCAGCGGGAGCAGGTGCTACGGCTCGTCGTGACCTGCGTCGACCCGGTCGTGGCGGAGGCGCTCCTCGGTGGGGGTACGACCACCGCCCGGGAGCGGGCGGGGCTGCCCGACGAGGGCGGCTGACCCGTACGGTCAGCGGCCGGTCCAGATCGGCGGGCGCTTCTCGGCGCGCGCCGCGATGCCCTCCGCCGCGTCCTCGGTGGACGCCGTGAGCGTCAGGAGCTCGTGGAGCCGGCGCAGGCTCTCGTCCACCGGCTGGTCCCACACCCCGTAGAAGGAGTCGCGGCCGTGGCGCAGCGCGATCGGCGAGCGCGCCGCGAGCTCGGCGGCGAGCTCGTCGACCGCGGCATCGAGCTCGGCCACCGGGACCACCTGCGTGACGAACCCGATCCGCTCGGCCTCGGCGGCATCGACGCGGCGACCGGTGAGCATGAGCTCGAGGGCGCGCTTGGGCGGCATCGCGCGGATCATCGGCACCGTGATCATGTGCGGCCAGAGGGCCAGGCCGATCTCGGGGGTGCCGAAGACGGCGTCGTCGGCCGCCACGACCAGGTCGCACGCGAGCGCCAGCCCGAAGCCACCGGCCAGCGCGTAGCCGCGGACCCGCGCGATCGTGGGCTTCCCCAGCGCGTAGAGGTCGCGGAACAGCTCGGCGAGCTCGCCCCTCCCTTCGTGCGCCTCGGCGTCGTCGATGGCCGACCCCATGCCCTCCAGGTCGGCCCCCGCGCAGAACGCCTTGTCCCCGGCCCCGGTGAGGACCACGACGCCCACCGCGTCGTCCTCCTTGGCGCGCGCGAACGCGGCGCGGAGCTCCCGCACCAGGTCCCAGGACAGCGCGTTGCGACGCTCTTCCCGATCGATCGTGATCCGCGCCACGCGGTCGGCGACGGCGTAGGTCACGTGCTGCGCTGTCACCCGGGGGAACCTACTCCTGCCCTGCCGCGGAGCCCGCGACGACGCAGGCGAGCGCCGACCAGCACTGGGGCACCGCGCCGAGCGGCGCGCCCGACTCCGGGTGCCAGTGCTCGGCGAAGCCGGACCGCAGCGCGCCGGCGACGAGCGAGCCGGCAGCTGACGCGGCGACGTCGGCGTCCCCGGCCCACCGCGCCGCCCGCCACGACAGGTAGGCGAGCTGCGGCCACGCGGCCCCCCGCCAGTACGCGGTGGGATCGAAGGAGGGCTCGCCGCGGTGAACGCCGGCGGGACCGAACGGGGCGCCGAAGGCTGCGCCATCGACGAGCTGGACCAGCGCGGCGGGCCGGCGGACCACCAGCGAGGGCAGCAGCGCATCGTGCGTCCGCACGCGACCCGAGCCGTCAGCCGTGGGGCCGTCGTCGACCCACGTGGCCACCTCGTCGTCCCAGCGCGCGTCGACGGCGTCGACGAGCTCGCCCGCCGCGGACGCGAGGCGGTCGTCACCGGTGAGCCCCGCCAGCTCGAGAGCGTTCCACGCCACCAGGGCCGAAAATCCCACCGACCCGATCGCGAACGCGGGGTTGGCGACCGGCGCGCCCCCGTCGGTCCGCTCGATCGTGTCGAGCAGGCGACCCTTCGCGGCGTACCAGGCGTCGCGCCCCCACGGGCCGTCCAGCACGCCGTCCCACCGCGGGCTGTCGTCGCAGCCGGACTCCCACGGGTGGCACAGCAGGACGAGCCCGCCAGGGGACCGCCCGCGCCGTTCGAGCAGGAACCGGAGCCCCCGCCCGGCGCGGTCCAGCACCTCGTCCTCGAGCGGCAGCCCCACGCGGGCGACCACGGCGGCGGCGTGCCCGTACATCGGTGGCTGGGTGATCGACGACGTGCCCGCGCGCCCCCACAGCGCCTGGTGCGGGGACGCGGCGCCGTACCGGATGTGCGGCACGAACCCGTCGGCATCCTGGTCGGCCAGCGCGGCCTTGAGCTCGAGCCCGGCCCGCTCGTCGCGCAGGTGGGCCCACACGACCGCGTGGAAGCAGCTGTCCCAGAGCCACCGCCACGGGTAGGTCGTGGGGTTCGGCACGCAGTAGCCGGCGTCGCCATCGACCCGCCACGCGGCCTCGAGCACCGCGCGGCCGCGGGCCTCGAGGTCCGCGGGACGGGCCGCCGCTACTGTCGGCGGCGCGTGCCGACCGTCGCCATCGTCTCGTTCCGGCTCGGGCGTCACGACGGCGTCTCGGTGGTCGCCGCCACGTGGCAGCGGGTCCTGACCGACCTCGGCTGGTCGGTGACCACGGTCGCCGGCGTCGGGCCCGTCGACGTGACCCTCCCCGGCCTCGCGCTGGGCGCCCAGGCGCCGCCCGATCCGGACGAGGTGGCTGCCGCGCTCGCCCCGGCCGACCTCGTGGTGGTGGAGAACCTCTGCACGATCCCGCTGAACCTACCGGCCGCCCGCGCGGTGGCCGCCGCCCGCCGGGGCCTCCCGACGGTGCTGCACCACCACGACCCCGCGTGGCAGCGGGCCGCCCTCGCCCACATCACCGAGCTGCCGCCCGACGACCCCGCCTGGCGCCACGTGACGATCAACCGGTTCACCGAGGAGCAGCTGGCCGAGCGCGGCATCGCGGCCACCACGATCTACAACGCGTTCGACGTCGACGCCGCCCCCGGCGCGCGCGTGCCGACGCGGGCCGCCCTCGACGTCGCCGACCGCGAGCGCCTCCTGCTCCACCCGGTGCGGGCCATCCCCCGCAAGGACGTGCCGGCCGCGGTGGCGCTGGCGGAGTCGCTCGACGCGACCTACTGGCTGGCCGGCCCCGCCGAGGACGGGTACGAGGAGGAGCTGACGGCGGCTCTGGCCGAGGCCTCCTGTCGCGTCGTCCACGCGCCCCCGCCCGGCACGATGGCTGACGCCTACGCGGCGTGCGACGCGGTGGCCTTCCCCTCGACCTGGGAGGGGTTCGGCAACCCACCGATCGAGGCGGCGATCCACCGGCGCCCCGTCGCGGTCGGGTCCTATCCGGTGGCCGCCGAGCTGCGGGCACTCGGGTTCCGCTGGTTCGATCCCGCCGATCCGGCACCGCTCGAGGCCTTCCTCGTGCGCCCCGACCCCGCCCTCCACGACGGCAACGCACACCTGGCCCGGGCCCACTTCGGCCTCGACCGCCTGCGGCGTGACCTCGAGGGCCTGCTGGCCGGGGCAGGCTGGTCCGCGTGAGCACCGATCCCGTCCGGCTCCGCCGGGCCCGCATCGCCCGCGCCGTCGAGGTGGCCCAGCGGGTCGGCTACGCGCTGTTCGGGGTGGCGATGGTCGGCTTCGTCGTCGGGTTCGTCGCGGGTTTCGACGGCGCCCACGTGGCCGTGGTCGTGACGTGCCTCGTGGTCGGCTCCGTGGTGCTCGCGCCGGCGATCGTGCTCGGCTACGCGGTGAAGGCGGCCGAGCGGGAGGACCGCGAGCGGGGCCTCTGACCGACCGCGCGCCGACCGGTTTGCCCGCGTTGGGGCCGGGTGGCACGCTCGGGAGACCGATCGAGCTCAGGGGGAGCACCATGGTCACCGCCGCTGTGCTGCACGCGACCAGCGAGGACCTCAAGGTCCACGACGACATCGAGCAGGCGCCACCGGGCCCCGGCGAGGTGAAGGTCAAGGTCGTCGCCTCGGGCGTCTGCCACTCCGACCTCTCGGTCCAGAACGGCACCATCCCGCTGCCCCCGCCGATCGTGCTCGGACACGAGGGCGCCGGGATCATCGAGGAGATCGGCGAGGGCGTGACCTCGCTGGCACCGGGCGACCACGTCGTCCTCTCCTTCGTGCCCGCGTGCGGCACCTGCTACTACTGCACGCGCGACCAGGGCTTCCTCTGCGAGAAGAGCGCAATGGCCGCCGCGGGCGGGATGATCGACGGCACCACGCGCCTCACGCTCGGCGGCGAGCCGCTCCGCCAGATGGCGATGTGCGGCACGTTCGGCAACTGGGCCATCGTCCCCGAGATCTGCGCGGTCAAGATCGACGACGACGTCGACCTCCGCTTCGCGGCCCTCATCGGCTGCGGCGTCCTCACCGGCGTGGGCGCCGCCCTCAACACGGCCTCCATCCGCAAGGGCGACAGCGTGGCGGTCGTGGGCTGCGGCGGTGTGGGCCTCAACGTCATCCAGGGCGCGAAGATCGCCGGCGCGGAGAAGATCATCGCGATCGACATGTTCGAGTCGAAGCTCAAGATGGCTGAGCAGTTCGGGGCCACCGAGCTCGTGAAGGCCGACGACGGCGACCCGGTCGGCACCGTCATGGGCCTGACCGAAGGGCGGGGCGCGGACGTGGCCTTCGAGGTGATCGGTCTCGGGCCGACCATCGAGCAGACGATCAACATGACCCGCAACGGCGGCGAGGCGATCCTGGTCGGCGTCCCCCGCATGGACGTGATGCTGAACCTGAACGCCGCGTTCACGTTCCTGTACCTCGCCAAGACGGTGAAGGGCTGCTGGTACGGCTCGTCCAACGTGCGCACGGACGTGCCGAAGCTCATCCAGCTCTACCGGGACGGCAAGCTGAAGCTCGAGGAGCTCGTGTCGCGCGAGATCGGCGTCGACGGCGTGAACGAGGCCTTCGAGCGCGATGCAGTCGGGCGAGGTCGCCCGCAGCCTGATCTGCCACTCGCACTGACCACGCTCAGGGTCGCGAGGTCGTGCGGTAGCGGCGTCGGCGCGCCTGCGCGGCGAGCAGGGTGACGCCGCGCCGGAGCGCGGGGGCAGGCCGGAACGGCTCGGCGGGGCGCCGGGCCGTGGGCGCGGGGGTCTGCTGCGGAGGGCGCACCCCCTGGTATTCCGCACCGCGCAGGTCGGTCTCCTGCCCCCTGCGGCCGCCTACGCTCGTACGGGTGACCCCTCGACCCCCCGCGTCGCGCCTCCCCGCGGCCAGACGGCGCCGGCAGCTGCTCGAGGTGGCGCTGGCCGTGTTCGGGGAGCAGGGGTTCCACCGGACCTCGATGAACGACGTGGCCGACGCCGCCGGGGTGACCAAACCGGTCCTCTACCAGCACTTCCGCTCGAAGCGGGACCTCTACCGCGAAGTGCTCACCGACGTCGGCGGCCAGCTGCTCGACGCGATCACGAAGGCCACCACCGCCGCCCGGTCCCCCCACGAGCAGGTCGAGCTCGGCTTCGGGGCGTACTTCCGGTTCGTGGCCACCAACGAGGCCGCGTTCCGCGTGCTGTTCGGCGGAGGCACCCGCCGCGACGAGGAGTTCGCCGCCCAGGTGGCCGAGGTGGAGGGCGCGATCGCCGAGGCCATCGCCACGCTCATCGACGTCGAGGGGCTCACCGCGGCGGAACGGCGCCAGCTCGCGCACGGGCTCGTCGGCCTGGCCGAGGGCACCAGCCGGCTGTGGGTGGCCGACGGTGCGGTGGAACCGCCCGAGCAGCTCGCGGCGCTCGTCGCCGACCTCGCCTGGCGAGGGCTGCGCGGCGTGCGCGGCGCGTAAGCAAAAGGCTCACCCGCACGAGCCGCGTGGCGTCCCCGGTGGACCCACCCGGCCCCTCCCTCGCGAGCCCTGCCCTCAGGGATGGTCCTCGGACCGATCCCGAGGACAGGAGCGAGCGATGCAGCGACACAGGACGAAGCAGACGAGGGCGGCCCGGGTGCTCGGCGCTGCCGCGGCGATGGCGATCACCGTGCTCCCGCAGGTGAGCGCCGCTGCCGTCGAGCGCGAGGTGCACTGCGTGGTGCGGGTCGTCGGCCGCGAGGCCGACGGGAGGCTGCGCACGACCCCCGCCAGCTGCGCACCCACGCCGTCGGGGGCGCTCCAGGCCTCCGGCGCTGCGGCGTCGGACTGGGCCATCGGCCGGCACTACGACGGCCCGGGGCTCACCGGCAGCTCCTTCACCGTCGTCGGCTCCAGCTGCGTCGGCGGCTGGCTGAACCTCCCACCCGAGTGGATCAACCGCGTGTCGTCGACGCTGCACGGGTGCCCCCGCATCCGGCACTTCGACGGCTACAACCTCGTGTCGCCCAACCAGATGACGATCGCGCCCGGCGGCACGCTCACGACGCTGAACAACCGGACCAACTCCATCCAGTACCTTCCCTGACCCAGCACGTCGGGGCGCAGACGGCGACGTGTAACGCCGCGGGCCGGTCAGGGCAAGGAGTCACGTGGGCACGAGGCGGCAGGGCGGCGCCCGGCCACACACGAGCGAGACGAGCAGCGATCCCGCGGGGTCGCTGCTCGTCCGCGCCCGCGTCGATCCCGAGGCCTTCGGCCAGTTCTACGACCTGCACTCGGCCGCCGTGCTGCGCTGGTTCCTCGGCCACACCGGCTCGCCGCACACGGCGATGGACCTCGCCGCGGAGACCTTCGCCCAGGCGCTCGCCTGCCTCCACCGGTTCGACCCCGCCCGCGGCACGGGCACCGCGTGGCTGTTCGGCATCGCCGCCCACCAGTACCACCGCTTCCTGCGGCGGGGCGCGGTCGACCGTCGCTACCGCGCCCGCCTGTGGGTCGCCACCCCCGCGGTCACGGCGGACGACGTCGAGCGCATCGTCGACCTCGCTGACGCCGACCGCCTGTCGCCCCGCCTGCACGCCGCGCTCGGGGAGCTGAGCGATCCCGTCCGCGCCGCAGTCGAGCTGCGCGTGGGCCACGACCTGCCCTACGCCGAGGTGGCGGCCCGCCTCGGCTGCACGGAGGGCAGCGCCCGGCTGCGCGTCCTCCGCGGGCTCCGCCAGCTGGCCGTCACCCTGGTGGCGCGGTGAGCGCGCGCCGCCCGTCTGCCTCGACCTGCTGCGGGCCGAGCTCGTGCGGGCCGCGGGCCGCCGGCGCCCGACCCGCCGGATCCTCGTGGCGGTGCTCCTCGCCCTGGCCGGCGCCGTCACGGTCGTCGCCAGCCGGCCCGCGCCGGCGCTGGCGGAGGTGCACCTCCAGGTGGCGGACGGCCGGCTCGCGATCACCCTCCTCGACCTCGAGGCACCGCCCCGGCGACTCGAGGCGGTGCTCCGGGGATTGGGCGTGCGGACGGAGATCGTCGAGGTGCCGGTGGGGCCGTCCGAGGTCGGCCGCGTCGTGGGGACCTCCGACGCGGACGGACTCGCCCCCGAGCTCGAGCGGCTCGACGCGGGAGAGGCCACCTTCCGGGGGTTCTCGGTGCCCGTCGGCTGGACCGGCCCCCTCGCGCTGCACGTCGGTCGACCTGCCGCCTCCGGCGAGTGGTACGCCCAGCTGTCCGACGCCCTGGCGCCCGGCGAGCCGCTCGCCTGCCGGCCCCTGCTCGGGGCGACCGCTCGAGCGGTCAGGGGCGCGCTCGCGGACGCGCCGCTCGACGTGGCCTTCCAGCCCGACGGGGTCCCACCGGTGCCACCGCTCGCCGCGCCCGCACTCGCCGCGAGCGGGTACGACGACTGGGTGGTCGGCTCGGCCGCCGCGGCCAGCACGACACGCGTGGTCGTCCGCCTCGTCCCGCCGTCCCCGGTGCCCGATGCACCCACCACCGCACCGGGGTGCCGCCGATGACCGCGGTCGCGGCGCGGCCGCCCACGGTGTTCCTCGACCTCCGGGACACCACGATGCAGCGCGCGCTGGTGCACGCCTGCGAGGCCGCGGGGTGGTCGCGGACCTCCGCTCCCACCCCGTCCACGGCCCTCGTGGCCGACCGGGCACCGACCGCGGGCCGCCCGGCGCTCGACGCGCTCGTGATCGAGCCCACCCCCGCCGCCAGCCATGCCGCGGTCGAGGCCTTCACCGCCGGCCGGGTGCGGGCCGTCGTCGCCGCCACCGAGCCCCACACGCTCCCCCGCGCCCTCGAGCTGGTTCGGTCGGGCTACGGCATCGTGCCGCGACTCGTGCTGGACGCCGCGGACCGGCTCCCGGCGCTCCCGGCCCGGCTCGAGCGGGTGCTCCAGCTCGTGCTGCGCGGCAGCACCAACGCCGCCATCTCGCGCGTGGTCAACCAGTCGCTGTCGTCCACCAAGCGCGACATCTCGGCCCTCCTGCGCCTGTTCGACGCCCCCAACCGCCAGGCCCTCACCGCCACCGCGGTCCGGATGGGGGTGCGGCCACGAGGGTTGTGATCGTGCGGCACGGCTCGCCGTCCGTGCCGTCGGGCATGCTGTCCGGGTGACCACCCCGCAGGAAGCCGCCGTCGTCGCGGCCGTGCCGTCGGCGCTGCTCGTCGGGGGCGAGTGGCGGCCCGCCGCCGAGGGCCGCACGTTCGGGGTCGAGGACCCGGCCACGGGCGAGGTGCTGCGCGAGGTGGCCGACGGCGGCTCGGCCGATGCGATCGCCGCGCTCGACGCCGCTGTGGCGGCGCAGCCGGCCTGGGCGGCCCACCCGCCCCGCGAGCGGGGCGAGATCCTGCGCCGGGCCTTCGACGCGGTCACGGCGCGGGTGGACGAGCTCGCGCTCCTGATGACGCTCGAGATGGGCAAGCCGCTCGCCGAGTCGCGCGCCGAGGTCGCCTACGCCGCGGAGTTCCTGCGGTGGTTCTCCGAGGAGGCGGTGCGCATCGACGGCCGCTTCGCCACCGTGCCCAACGGGCAGGGGCGGCTGCTCACGATGCGCCAGCCCGTGGGCCCGTGCCTGCTCATCACGCCGTGGAACTTCCCGATGGCCATGGGCACCCGCAAGGTCGGGCCGGCGGTGGCGGCGGGCTGCACGATGGTGGTGAAGCCCGCGCAGCTCACGCCGCTGTCGATGCTGGCGCTGGCCGGGATCCTCGAAGAGGCCGGGCTGCCCCCCGGAGTGCTCAACGTCGTCACCTCCACGTCGGCCCGCTCCGTGTCCGAGCCGCTGCTGGCCGACAACCGGCTGCGCAAGCTGTCCTTCACCGGCTCCACCGAGGTGGGCAAGGCGCTGCTGGCCGCGGCGGCCGACCAGGTGCTGCAGGTCTCCATGGAGCTCGGCGGCAACGCGCCGTTCCTCGTGTTCGAGGACGCGGACCTCGACGCCGCGGTCGACGGCGCGGTGATCGCGAAGATGCGGAACATCGGCGAGGCCTGCACCGCGGCCAACCGCTTCCACGTGGCGGCGCCGGTGGCGGGGGAGTTCACGGGCCGGCTGGCCGAGCGCCTCGCGGCGATGCCGATCGGGCGGGGCACCGAGGACGGCGTCCAGGTGGGCCCGCTGATCGACGGCCCCTCGCTCGACAAGGTGGCCGAGCTCGTCGACGACGCGGTGGCCCGCGGTGCCGAGGTGGTCACGGGCGGCAAGCCGCTCGACGGTCCCGGGCACTTCTTCCCGCCGACCGTGCTGGGCGGCGTGCCCGCCGACGCCGCGCGTGCTCCACGAGGAGGTGTTCGGGCCCGTCGCACCGATCACCACCTTCGCCGACGAGGCCGAGGCCATCGCCGCCGCGAACGCCACCGAGTACGGCCTCGTGGCCTATCTCTTCACCCGTGACCTCGACCGCGCCCTGCGCGTCACCGAGGCGCTCGAGACCGGCATGGTCGGGCTGAACCAGGGGATGGTCTCCAACCCCGCGGCGCCCTTCGGCGGGGTGAAGCAGTCGGGCATCGGCCGCGAAGGCGGCCCCGAGGGCATCGACGAGTACCTGTCGACCAAGTACGTCGCGATCCACCTCGACGGCTGAGCGGGCTACCCGACCGCCCCCGCGGGTAGGTGGGCGGCATGCCCGTCTACACGCTTCCCGAGCTCCCCTACGACCCCGGTGCGCTCGAACCGCACATCAGCGGTCGGATCATGGAGCTGCACCACGACAAGCACCACGCCACCTACGTGAAGGGCGCGAACACGGCCCTCGAGCGGCTGGAGGAGGTGCGGGCGACCGGGGACTTCGCCACCATCGCGATGCTCGAGCGCGACCTCGCGTTCAACGTGTCCGGCCACGTCCTCCACTCGGTGCTCTGGACCAACCTCTCGCCCAACGGGGGCGGTGAGCCGACCGGATCGCTGGCCACCGCGCTCGAGGAGGGGTTCGGCGGCGTCGAGGCGTTCACGAAGCAGATGCGCGAGGCGGCCGGGTCGATCCAGGGCTCGGGCTGGGCCCTCGCCAGCTGGGAGCCGATGGCCGGTCGGCTGGTCGTCCAGCAGGTCCACGACCACCAGGGCCAGCACGGCCAGGGCACCGTGCCGCTCCTCGCCATCGACGCGTGGGAGCACGCGTACTACCTCCAGTACGAGAACCGGAAGGCCGACTACTTCGCCGCCGTGTGGAACGTCGTCGACTGGTCCGACGTGGAGCGCCGCTTCGAGGCTGCCCGCTCCGCGGACCTCACGCTCACCTGACCCGGTCGAACGTCACCTCCACCGCGCCAGCCTGGCACCGGTACGCTGCGCCGCGGATGTCCACCGTCGTCAACACGGTCGCCTCGACGCTCCCCGCGGACGACGACCACCCGTACCGCACCGGCGCCTGGCAGCCGAACCACCGGGAGTGGGACGCCGACGGGCTGGAGGTGGAGGGAGAGCTGCCGGCGGACCTCGCGGGCGTGTACCTCCGCAACACCGAGAACCCCGTCCACCCCTCCATCGGGATGTACCACCCGTTCGACGGCGACGGCATGCTGCACGCGATCCGCTTCGAGGACGGCGGGGCGTCGTACCGCAACCGGTTCGTGCGCACCGACGGGTTCCTCGCGGAGCAGGACGCGTCCGGGCCGCTGTGGACCGGTCTGCTCGACCTGCCCGAGCACTCGGTGCGCGACGACGGCTCGGGCGCGCGCGGGCGCATGAAGGATGCGTCGAGCACCGACGTCGTGGTGCACAACGGGCTCGCCCTCAGCACCTTCTACCAGTGCGGGGACGTGTACCAGCTCGACCCGACCTCGCTGGCCGACGAGGGCAAGGCGCCGTGGGTGGCAGGGTTCCCCAGCCCCACCGGCGTGTCGGCCCACCCCAAGCTCGACCCGCGCACCGGTGAGCTCCTCGTGTTCGGGTACGGCAAGGAGTGGCCCCACCTGCACTACGGGGTGGTGAGCCCCGAGGGGCGCCTCGTCCATTCGATCGACGTGCCGCTGCCCGGTCCGCGCCTCCCCCACGACCTCGCCTTCACCGAGCGCCACACGATCTTCAACGACCTGCCGCTCTACTGGGCGCCGGACCTGCTCGCGCAGGGCGTGCACCTGCCGCGCTGGTACCCGGACCAGCCCAGCCGCTTCGGCATCGTGCCCCGCTTCGGCACGACGGACGAGGTGCGCTGGTTCGAGGCGGCGCCGACCTACGTCCTGCACTGGATCAACGCGTTCGAGGACGGTGACGAGGTCGTGCTCGACGGCTTCTTCCAGCACAACCCGTCGCCTCGGAAGCAGGACGGCGCGTCACGGATGGCCACCGCGTACCGCCACATCGACCTCGCCCAGCTCGACGCCCGCCCCCATCGCTGGCGCTTCGACCTCGCGACGGGCGAGACGAAGGAGGAGCCGCTATCGGACCGCACCATGGAGTTCGGGACGATCAACGGCCGCCACGCCGGCCGGCCCTACCGGTACTCGTACGACATGACCGGCGAGCCGGGCTGGTTCCTGTTCGACGGGCTCGTGAAGCACGACCTCGAGACGGGCGCGGAGGAGCGGTACGCGTTCGGTGACGGCGTGTACGGGAGCGAGACGCCCTTCGCACCCCGGCTCGGGGCCACGGCCGAGGACGACGGCTACCTCGTGACGTTCACGACCGACCTGCCCCGGGACTGCTCGGAGTGCCTCGTGTTCGACGCGCGGGACGTCACGGCCGGCCCGCTGGCACGCGTGCGCCTGCCCGAGCGAGTCTCCAGCGGCACGCACGCCTGTTGGGTCCCCGCGGCGGATCTCTAGCCGGCGGCGCCGTGGCGATCGAGGTCCACCTCTTCCTGCCCCAGATGCGCCTGTCGCTGGACGCGCTGGTGGCGAAGGCCCAGGCAGCCGAGGCGGCGGGCTTCGGCGGCATCGCGCTCATGGACCACCTCGCGCCACCGATGGCCGAGGCCCAGCCGATGTGGGACGCGATGGTGGCCGCCACCTGGCTGGCCGCCCACACCGAGCGGATGACGATCGGGCACCTGGTGCTGTGCGACGCGTTCCGGCACCCGGCCATGCTGGCGCGCGAGGCGGTGGCGCTCGACCACGCGTCGGGCGGGCGGTTCGAGCTGGGCATCGGCTGGGGATCGGTGCCGGCCGAGCTCGGGACGTTCGGCGTGGGCTCGACCGAGCCGCGCGATCGGGTCGACCGGCTGGCCGAGACCCTCGAGGTCGTGCAGGCCCTGTGGCGGGGCGAACCGGTCGACTACGAGGGCCGGTTCCACCAGCTCCGCGGTGGGCAGCAGCAGCCGACCCCGCTGGACCGCATCCCGATCGTGATCGGCGGGATCGGCCCCCGCACGCTCGCCCTGGTGCGCGAGCACGCCGACTGGTGGAACGTGTCGGTCGACAAGCTCGACCGCCTCGACGAGCTCCGGTCGGAGGTCGGCGGCGCGCGACCCTCGGTGCAGCAGATGGTCACCTACGCGCCGGATCCCGCCACCCGCGAGGAGGTACTGGCCCTGGCCGACCGCCGCTTCCGCCACATGCCGCACCGCGTCGCCGGCGACGCCGACGCGATGGTCGCCAACCTGCGGGACCTCGACGCACGCGGGGTCGAGCGCGCCTACCTGTGGTTCAGCGACTTCGCCGACGAGGCCACCCTGACCCGCTTCGGGGCCGAGGTCCTCCCGCAGCTGGGCTGACGCGGCGCTAGAACAAGGGCATGGCTGACGAGCACCCCGCGCGGGCGATGTCCCACCGGTCGATGGACGCGGTCAAGCGCCGCGCCAAGGACGAGTGGGTGGCCCTGTTCGCCGACGACGGGTTCGTGCAGGACCCGGTCGGGCGGTCGCCGCTCGACGAGACGGGCGAGGGCCATCACGGCCAAAACGCGATCGCCGCCTTCTGGGACGCCACCATCGCCGGCCTCGAGGACGTCGGGTTCGAGATCCACGACTCCTTCGCGGCGGGCGACGAGTGCGCCAACGTGGCCACGATCCTCGCCCACCTCCCCGGCGGTCAGGTCATGCGCACCGAGGGCGTGTTCGTCTACCGCCTCGCCCCCGACGGGCGTCTGCAGTCCCTGCGCGCGTTCTGGGAGTGGGACCGCGCCATGGCCACCATCGCCCCCGGCTGACGCTCACGCGTAGATGTTGACGAGCCCCTCGCGGGCCGGCGCGCGGCCGGTGGCGGCGAGCACCCAGGCGATCTGGTCCTGCTGACCGGTGGGCACGTCACCGCTCCAGCCCCGCTTGCCCAGCTCGAAGGTCACGTGGGACACGGCGCCGGGCAGGCCCTCGTCGGCCACGGGGGCCCGGCCGAGCGCGGCGCGGATGTCGTCGGTGTGGATCCAGAAGTCCGACCACAGCGCCTCGACGCCGTCGCCGAGGGTGCCCTCGTAGCCCCCGGGTGAAGGCCCGGCCCAGGCGGCGTCGTCGAACAGCGGGATCACGGCCTGGGCCGCCTTCGTGACCTCGGCGAGCTCGTCGGCCAGGTCGCTGGCGGACCGCCCCGCCCGCTCGGCGACCTCGGCCTGGGTGACCTCGGGGGAGCCGAGCCCATCGGTGCGGCCGGCCACGGCGCTCGCCATCGACCCGACGCAGTGCCGGGCCACGTCACCGACGCTCCAGCCGGCACAGCGGCTGGGCGTCTCCCACTCGGACGCATCGAGGGTGCGGAGCAGCCCCTCGAGGTTCCCCATCGATGCCAACACGCCGTCCATCACCACGTCGCGCGGAAGGGCCATGCTTCTCCCCCTGGGCTCGGGCCTGGCACACTTGCGTGCAGGCTGCATGCATGTATCTCATGGAGGGCGATGGCCGTCAAGGGTGACGAGGGTCACGCGGCGCCCGTGCGGCGCTCGCAGGGCGAGCGGCGGGCCGCGACGCGCGCCGCGCTCATCGCCGCGGGCCGCGAGCTGTTCGCCGCGAAGGGCTTCGCCGGTGCCGGCCGCGAGGAGATCGTGGAGCGCGCCGGGGTGACCCGCGGCGCGATGTACCACCACTTCGCCTCGAAGGAGGAGCTCTTCCGGGCGGTGTACGAGGCGGTCGAGGCCGACGTGATGGCGCACGTGGTGGTCGCCGCCGCGCCGGCGCGGGAC
Source organism: uncultured Microthrixaceae bacterium (assembly GCA_963806205.1). Taxonomy (GTDB): domain Bacteria; phylum Actinomycetota; class Acidimicrobiia; order Acidimicrobiales; family VFJN01; genus VFJN01. The sequence continues at coordinate 1,083,396 of CAWDXF010000002.1, read as the reverse complement.
GAGAAGGAGATGCTGCGCCTCGGCTCGCACGCCTACCTCGAGGTGGCGGCCAACGACGAGGTCCGCCGCATCTGCCTGCTCGACGCGCCCGCGGTGCTCGCGCCCGAGCTGCGCCGCGAGCTGGCCGAGGGCCACGGGCTCGGGGTGATCCGCGAGGCACTGCGCGACTGCATGGCCGCCGGCCTGATCCGCGAGCAACCCGTCGACGTGCTGGCCCACGTCTACCTGGCCATGCTCCTCGAGTGCGCCACGCTGGTCGCCGAAGGTGGTGACCGCAGGGTCATCGCGGCCGTGCTCGACGACCTCCTCGACTCGCTCTAGGCGATGTCGGCGGGCGCGAGCTCGCTCGGCGACGGGAGGTGCTGGTCCAGCGAGCGGATCTCGGGCAGGTACTCGTCCACCAGCCACTGCGCCTCGGGCCCGGCGTCGGCTACTCGATGCGCAGACCGGAGATCGCCCGGGAGATGACGAGCTGCTGGATCTGCTCGGTGCCCTCGAAGATGTCCATGATCTTCGCGTCGCGGTGCCAGCGCTCCACCGGGTACTCGCGCACGTAGCCATAGCCGCCGAGGATCTGGATGGCGCGCTCGGTCACCCAGGTGGCGGTGCGGCCGGCCTTGAGCTTGCACATCGAGCCCTCGGCGTTGGTGTAGCCGCCGTTGTTGGCGAGCCACGCGGCCCGCCACACGAGCAGGCGGGAGGCGTCGATCTCGGTGGCCATGTCGGCGAGCATGAACGCGATCGCCTGGTTCATGATGATCGGCTTGCCGAAGGCCTGCCGCTCCTTCGCGTAGTCGCGGGCGTACTCGAAGGCCGCCCGGGCGATGCCCACCGCCATCGCGGCCACCGCGGGGCGCGTCGACTCGAACGTCGACATCGCCGGCTGCTTCTCGCCCGTCTTCAGCCCCTCGCGGGCCTTGGCCAGCTTGGCGTCGAGCTTCTCCTTGCCGCCGAGGAGGCAGCGGCCGGGGACGCGCACGTCGTCCAGCACCACCTCCGCGGTGTGCGAGGCGCGGATGCCGTGCTTCTTGTACTTCTGGCCCTGCGACAGCCCCGGCGTGCCGGGCGGGACGATGAAGGTGGCCTGGCCGCGGCCCCGCAGCTCGGGGGCCACCGATGCCACGACCACGTGGATGTCGGCGATGCCGCCGTTGGTGATCCAGGACTTGGTGCCGTTGATGACCCACTCGTCCTTGGCCTCGTCGTACACGGCGCGGGTGCGCAGCGAGCTCACGTCGGAGCCGGCGTCCGGCTCGGACACGCAGTACGCGCCCAGCTGCACCTTGTCGGCGTCGCCGTAGCACTGGGGCACCCACTCGAGGACCTGCTCGGGGGTGCCGGTGCCGGCGATGCCGGCGGCGGCCAGGCCGGAGCCGAAGATCGACAGTGCGATGCCGGCGTCGCCCCAGAACAGCTCCTCCATGGCCACCGGCAGGGTGAGGCCGGTGGGGTCGCCCATCATCGCCTGGGCCATGAAGTCCATCCCGTAGAGGCCGATCTTGGCGGCCTCCTGGATGATCGGCCAGGGCGTCTCCTCCCGCTCGTCCCACTCCTCGCCGGCCGGTCGGATCACCGTGTGGGCGAACTCGTGGACCCAGCTCTGGATCTGCTTCTGGTCCTCGGAGAGCTCGAGGGAGAACTCGGCCATCGGGGGCCCCTCTCGGTCGGTCGGATCGGCGCTGCCGCACTCAAGTTACCGTCCGGTAACAAGAGGAACGGTACACCGGGAGAGGCGCTCGAGGGCAACTTCCCGACCCGCCGGGGGTGGGCCGATGGGCAGGGCCCACGGGCCTACCATTCGGGCAGCGATGTCGACTGCGGAGCAGGACCTCACCCGGGAGCTCGAGGCCGTGGAGCTGGCCCGTCAGGGCGGCCACGCCGCGTTCGTGGAGCTCTACCGCCAGGATGCCCCGCCCGCGTGGCGGCTCGCCCTCGCCCTGACCTTCGACGCGGACCGGGCGGCCGAGGCGGTCGCCGACGGGTTCCGCCGGGCCCTGGCGCCGGGCCGGGCGGGCACGGCGCAGAGCGCGCTGCCGTTCCGCCTCCGGCTCCTCACCACCACCCGCCAGGCCGCCCTCGACGGACCCGGCCGCAACGCCGTGCGGCTGCCCGGGCCGGACGCGCCGACGGCCGCGCCGGCGCGCCGCCGCAACGCCCGCGCCGCGGAGGTCATGGCGGCGTTCGGCAAGCTCCCCGAGCGGTGGCGCACGATCCTGTGGCTCCTCGTGATCGAAGGGCTCGGCACCCTCGACGCCGCCCGCGTGCTCAAGGTGCGGCCCGACGAGGCCGAGGACCTCGCCGAGCGCGCCCAGGCGGGGCTGCGGGAGCGCTGGACGCGCGACCAGCGGGACGCGGGCGTCGCCGACCCGGTGCCGCCCGAGCACCTGGACCGCCAGCTGCAGCCGGTGCTCCCCCTGCCACCCGAGCTCTTCGCGCTGACCGAGGCGCGCTGGCTCGCCACCCGGCGGCGCGACCCGGGCCCGCTGCGGCTGGTGCTGCCCGGCGGCCGCCCCGTCCCGCGGTGGGCCGAGCGCCTGCTCGTCGGCGCCACCGCGGTCCTGATCGCGCTGGGCATCACGAGCGCGCTGGCCGTCGACCGGGACCCCCGCCGCGCCCGCGGCACCACGCTCGCCGAGCCCGACGAGGACGACGCCGACCCGTCCACCGGCGGCGACGAGTCCCCGACCGAGCCGAAGGCGTACCTCGACGGCGACGTGGGCCCGGCCGCGGCCACGCAGGCCGCCCGCTCCGCCACCGCCACCGGCAGCCCTCGCGGTGCTGACGTGGGGGACCTCGCCGCCGGGCCGGCCACGCCGGCCGGTGACGACGGGTCGCCTGCGACCAGCGCACCGCCCGAGCTCGTGCCGCTGCTCGAGGTCACGCTCGGCGTCGGCGACACGCTCGGCATCAGCCTCGGCGACCGCTGCACCGGCCTCGAGCTGCTCGGCACGGTGGCGGGCTGCGCGCCGGACACGGCTCCCGAGGGCCTCACCCTCGACGTGGACTCAGCGCTCCTCCCCGGCAGCTGACCCCAGACCGCGAACTCGTCGACCATCGTCGACAGGAAGCGCGACGAAGGTCGACGGGTTCGCGATCTCGGCTAGCGGCGGCGCCAGGTCGGGCCGGCGGGCGTGTCGACCAGCTCGACGCCCTCCGCCGCGAGCTCGTCGCGGATGCGGTCGGCCTCCGCGAAGTCGCGGGCGACCCGGGCCGCTTCGCGGGCGGCCACGAGGCCGTCGATCCGCGCGTCGGTGCCCGACTCGTCGACCTGCGGGGCGACCGCGTCGGCCAGCCCGAACCCCAGGACACGGTCGGCGTCGAGCAGCACGGCCCACCGGTCGGCCGGCGCCAGCGAGTCGTCCTTGGCCACCTCCGACACGACGGCCAGCGCCTGCGGCGCGTTCAGGTCGTCGGCCAGCGCGCTCCAGAACCGGCGCCGGTGCCCCTCCACCGCGGCCGCGTCGACGACGCTGCCCCCCGCGTCGCGCGCCGCCGCCGCGTGGCCGATCAGGCGGCGCAGCGCGACGCCGGCGGCCTCGACCGCCTCGAAGCTGAAGGCCTGCTGCTGCCGGTAGTGCCCCTGGAGGAAGAAGTAGCGGAAGGCGAGCGGATCGATGCCCCGCTCGACGAGCGTGTCGACGACGAGCACGTCGCCCTTCGACTTCGACATCTTCGCCCCGGCGGTGTCGAGGAACTCGTTGTGCACCCACCAGCCCACCCACGGGTGCACGTCGAGCGCACATTCGCTCTGGGCCACCTCGTTGGTGTGGTGGACGCGCACGTGGTCGACGCCGCCGCCGTGGATGTCGAACCGGGTGCCGAGGTACTTCGTCGCCATGGCCGAGCACTCGATGTGCCAGCCGGGGAAGCCGCGACCCCACGGCGAGTCCCACTCCTGCTGCCGGACGACCCCCGGCGGGGTCAGCTTCCAGAGCGCGAAGTCGGCCGGGTGCCGCTTTGCCTCGATGTGCTCGACGCGCCCGCTGGTGGCCAGCTCGTCGAGGTCGATGTGGGCGAACTCGGCGTACCCGGGGAACGTCGACACGTCGAAGTAGACGCCGTCGTCGATGACGTACGTGTGCCCCTTCGCCTCGAGGGCCTGGATCAGCTCGATCTGCTCGGGGATGTGCGCGGCCGCCCGCGGGACGAGGTCGGGCTCGAGGCAGCCCAGGCGTGCCCGGTCACCGGCCCACTGGCGCGTCCAGTGCGCGGCGATCTCCGCGGCCGTCTGGCCCGTCGCGGCGGCGGCCTTCTCGACCTTGTCCTCGCCCTCGTCGGCGTCGGACACGAGGTGGCCCACGTCGGTGACGTTGGTGATGTAGGTGACGTCGTACCCCGCCGCGAGCAGCACCCGGCGCAGCAGGTCGGGCACCAGCTGGCTGCGCATGTTGCCCAGGTGCTGCGGGGCGTACACGGTGGGGCCGCAGGAGTAGAAGCCCACCCGCGGAGGGTCGAGCGGGGCGAAGGGACGGACCGAGCGCGTGCGGGTGTCGTAGAGGCGCAGGTCCTCCAGGCCGGGCGCAGGCACGAGGTCGCCCATCAGGCGGTGAGGTGGATGGCGCGGTAGCCGCGGAGCACGAAGTGGTCGCGGTGCACCGGCTCCTCGACCAGGTCGAGCCGGGGGAAGCGCCGGGCCAGCGCGGCGAACGCCTCCTGGCCCTCGAGTCGCGCCAGCGCGGCGCCGAGGCAGTAGTGGATGCCCTGGCTGTAGGTCAGGTGCTGCACGTCGGGCCGGCGGATGTCGAGCCGGTCGGGGTCCTCGAAGCGGGCGGGGTCCCGGTTGGCAGCGGCGAGGTGGACGATGACGGACTGGCCCTTCTCGACCTCCACCGTCCCGACGGTCGCGTCGGCGGTGGCGACCCGCTGGGTGACGTGCACGGGCCCGTCGTAGCGCAGCGCCTCCTCGACCGCTCCGGCCGCGAGCCCCGGGTCGGCGCAGAGGAGGTCCCACTGTTCGCGCTGGCGCAGCAGGGCCACGGTGCCGTTGCCGATGAGGTTCATGGTGGTCTCGTGGCCGGCGACGAACAGCAGCAGGACGATCGAGCGGAGCTCGTCCTCGGCCAGCCGGTCGCCTTCCTCCTCCACCGCCAGGAGCGCCGACACCAGGTCGTCCTGCGGGCGGGCCCGCCGCTCGTCGAAGAGCTGGTTCAGGTACCCGATGAGCTGGAGGACGGCCCCGAGCCCAGCCGTCAACGTGGCCTCGTCGAGATCGCCGTCGAGCAGCCGCGACGCATCCGAGCTCCACGGGCCGAACAGGTGCCGATCGGCCACCGGCACCCCGAGCAGCTCGCAGATCACGGTCACCGGGAGGGGGTAGCCGAGGCCGGGGATCAGGTCGAAGCCCGCCGGGTCCACCTCGTCGAGCATCTGGTCCACGAGCTCGGCCACGTGGGGCCGCAGCTGCTCGACCGTCCGGGGGGTGAACGCGTGGCTCACGAGGCGCCGCAGCCGGGTGTGGTCCGGCGGGTCCATGAACAGCAGGATCGGCAGGTCGAGGGAGGTCGGAGTGGACACGTCGACGTGCTGCACCCGCCGGTGGCCGACGTTGGAGCTGAACGACGGGTCCCGCAGCACCCGCTCGCAGTCGGCCCACCCGGTGCAGATCAGCTCGTCCCACTCGGGCATCGACACGATCGGCGCCTGCTCGCGGATGGCCCGGTAGATCGGGTACGGGTCCTCCCAGTCCGCCTCGTCGACGAGGCGGCCGTCGATCTCCGGGACGCCCTGCTTGCCGACGGGTCCGAGCACGACGCTCATCGGCGGGACAGTAGTAGAGGGGCGATCGGACTTCGGAGCCGTCGAGCGCCGCCACTACCCTTGCGCCCCTGTGACGCAGATCCCCGACAAGCCGTCGCTCGACGGCCTCGAGGCCACGTGGCGGGCGCGCTGGGAGGCCGACGGCACCTACCGCTTCGACCGCTCGAAGACCCGCGCCGAGATCTACTCCATCGACACGCCCCCGCCGACCGTGAGCGGCTCGCTGCACCCGGGGCACATGTTCAGCTACACGCACACCGACCTCATCGCCCGCTACCAGCGGATGCGGGGCAAGGAGGTCTTCTACCCGATGGGCTGGGACGACAACGGGCTCAACGTCGAGCGCCGCGTCCAGCTCCTCACGGGCACGATCGTCGACCCGACGCTCCCCTACGACCCCGACTTCCGCCGCCCCACCGAGGTCGACCCGAAGGCCCGGCCCACCCCCGTCAGCCGACCCAACTTCATCGCGCTGTGCGAGGAGGTCGTGCCGGAGTTCGAGGCCGAGTACCACGAGCTGTGGGCCACCGTCGGGCTCTCGGTCGACTGGGAGCACACCTACACGACCATCGGCTCCAAGGCGACGCGCACCTCGCAGCTGGGCTTCCTGCGGCTGGTCGGGCGGGGGCTCGCGTTCCGCAGCGAGTCGCCGACGCTGTGGGACGTCGACATGCGCACGGCCGTGGCCCAGGCCGAGCTGGCCGACAAGGAGCTGCCCGGCGCCTACCACAAGCTCGTGTTCCGCGGCCCCGACGGGAGCCCGCTGCCGATCGACACCACCCGGCCCGAGCTCCTCGCCGCCTGCGTAGCCGTGGTGGCCCATCCCGACGACGCGCGCTACCAGCCGCTGTTCGGCCAGGAGGCGACCACTCCTCTGTTCGGCGTGCGGGTCCCGATCGTGGCCCACGAGCTGGCCGATCCCGAGAAGGGCACCGGCGTCGCGATGATCTGCACCTTCGGCGACACGACCGACGTCACCTGGTGGCGCGAGCTCGGCCTGCCGGTGCGCGCCATCGTCCAGCGCGACGGCCGGCTCCGGGCGGTCACCTGGGGCGAGCCCGGGTGGGAGGCCACCGATCCCGCGGCCGCCCAGACCGCCTACGACGAGCTGGCCGGCAAGACGGTGAAGCAGGCGCAGAAGCGCATCGTCGAGCTGCTCCAGGAGGCCGGCGCCATCGAGGGCGACATCCGCCCGATCACCCACGCCGTGAAGTTCTGGGAGAACGGCACCCGGCCGCTCGAGATCGTCACCAGCCAGCAGTGGTTCATCAAGTACCCGGACAAGGATGTGCTCCTGGCCCGGGGCAAGGAACTGCGCTGGTGCCCCGAGTTCATGCACGTGCGGTACGAGAACTGGGTCAACGGGCTGCTGGGTGAGTGGAACATCACCCGCCAGCGCTTCTTCGGTGTGCCCTTCCCGGTGTGGTACCCCATCGACGCGGAGGGTGCGGTCGACTGGCTCGCGCCGATCCTCGCCGACGAGGCGTCGGTCCCGGTCGACCCGACCACCACCGTCCCGCCCGGCTATGACGAGTCGCAGCGCAACCAGCCGGGTGGCTTCGCGGCCGACCCCGACGTCATGGACACCTGGGCCACCTCCTCGCTCACCCCGCAGATCGCGTGCGGGTGGGCGGACGACCCCGACCTCTTCGAGCGGACCTTCCCGATGGACCTGCGCCCGCAGGCCCACGACATCATCCGCACCTGGCTGTTCTCCACGACCGTGCGCAGCGAGTACGAGCACGGGGTGGTGCCGTGGTCGAACGTCGCCATCTCGGGATTCATCGTCGACCCCGATCGCAAGAAGCTCTCCAAGTCGGCCGGCCACCAGTTCGACGACCCGTTCACGCTCCTGGACCGCCACGGTGCGGACGGCGTGCGGTACTGGGCCGCGTCGGGGCGCCCCGGGATGGACGGCATCTTCGACGAGGGCCAGATGAAGATCGGCCGGCGCCTCGCCATCAAGCTGCTCAACGCCTCGAAGTTCGCGTTGGGCCTCGGGTCGACCACCGGCGGCACGGCGACCGCGCCGCTCGACAGGTCGATGCTGGCGGGGCTGGCCGCGCTGGTGGAGGACGCGACCGCGTCGTTCGACCGGTACGACTACGCCCGCGCCCTCGAGCGGACCGAGGCGTTCTTCTGGTCCTTCTGCGACGACTACCTCGAGCTCGTCAAGAACCGCGCCTACGCCGGGGGCGAGGGCGCCGAGTCGGCCAAGGCCGCGCTGGGCACGGCGCTCGAGGCGCTGCTGGGCCTGTTCGCCCCGTTCCTCCCGTACGTCACCGAGGAGGTCTGGTCGTGGTGGCGCGAGGGGAGCATCCACCGCTCGTCGTGGCCCGATGCCGCCGCCCTCCGCACCGCCGCGCACGACGGCGACCCGGCGGTGCTCGGCGTCGCCGCCGAGGTGCTCGGCGAGATCCGCCGGGCCAAGTCCGAGGCCAAGCGCTCGATGCGGGCCGAGGTCACCGCGGTCACGGTCGCCGACACCGCCGAGCGCCTGGCGGCGCTGGCGCCCGCGGTCGACGACGTCCGCGCCGCGGGCGTGGCCGCCGCGCTCACGACCGCCGAGGCCGAGGTGTTCTCGGTCGGCGTCGAGCTCCCGCCCGCGGCCTGACGCTCCGCGAGGATGGGGGCGTGGACCCCCCGAGCACCTCCTCCCGGCGCACCACTCCTACAGCGAGTCCGGCTTCGAGGTCTTCGCGAACGCCAGCCGGACGCGGGGTCCCTGGACCTGCGTCGCCCGGGTGCTCGACACCGGCCGCGCCCACCTCGTCGTCCTTGGCCGGCGCATGTACGTGGTGCCGACGCGGGCGTTCGCGTCACCGGCGGAGCTCGACCGCTTCCGCGACCTCGTGGCCCGCAACGTCGTGCGCCGGCGCTAGCGCTCGTCGGGCTCGTCGACGACCAGTCGCTCGCCGAGGTGGTCCCGCCAGGCGTCGCGGGAGACGGCTAGCGGCGCTTGGCGGCCTTCTTCGCAGCGGCCTTCTTCGCAGGGACCTTCTTCCTGGCGGGCGCCCTCTTGCGCGCGGGGGGCGAGGCCTCGCCGAGGACGATGCTCGGGGCGGCGGTGGGCATCTCCACCCCCACCTCGTCGAGCGCGACCTTGATGCGCCCACGGAGCTCTCGCATGATGTCGAACTGCCGCGCGGGCAGGGTCTTCACCACGAGCCGGAGGGTGACACCCTCGGGGCCGATGCGCTCCACGCCCCACACCTCGGGCTCCTCGAGGATCTGGCCGAGCCACGCGGGGTCCCGCCACACGCCGTCGGCGGTCTCCTTGATCACGGCCTGCGCGGTCTCGATGTCGGTCGCGTGCGCCACGGCCAGGTCGATGAGGGCCCGGGCCCACTGCTGGCTCTTGTTGCCGACGCGCGTGATCCCGCCGTTGGGCACGTGCCAGACCGTGCCGTTGACGTCGCGCAGGCGGGTGGTGCGCAGCGAGACGGCCTCGATCGTGCCGGAGGCCTCGCCGACGTCGACGATGTCGCCCACGCCGTACTGGTCCTCCACCAGGATGAAGATCCCCGCCAGGAAGTCCTTCACGAGGCTCTGCGCTCCGAAGCCGATCGCCACGCCGGCGAGGCCGGCCCCCGCGATGAGCGGACCCAGGTCGATGCCGAGCTCCCCGAGGATCGTGATGAAGGCGATGGTCCAGATCGTGAAGGACGCGACCGAGCGGAGCACGAGGCCGAGGGTCTCGGCCCGGGCCGCGGACCGGATCGACACCTGACCCGTGTCGAGCACCGCCGAGGGCAGGACCGTGGCCACCTTCGTGGCGCGCAGCCGTCGCTTCAGGCGGCGGGTCGTCTTCTGCTCGCCGGTCATCGCTCCGACGAAGCGGGCGACCGCCCGGCGGGCGAGCGCGCTCACCACCAGCGCCACGACGACGATCAGGAGGATGGTCAGCGGCTTGGCGAACAGCACGTCGGCCAGCTCCGCGGTCCGGACGCTCTCGGTCCGCTCCAGCACCTCGCGGCAGAGGAACGACGGATCGGGCCCGCAGGCCTCGAGCAGGTCGTCCGGGGATACCTGGGCCAGCACGGCTTCCCAACCTATCGGCGGTGACCCCTAGGCTCCGCGGCGATGTCCACTGAGGTCGATGCCCCCCTTGTCACCGACGGCCACGGGGCGGCGCCCGAGCCCCTCCCCCCGCCGGGGGTCGTGCCCATGCCCTCGGACAGCATCGGGTACCGCCTGAAGGTCCGGCTGCTCGGGCCCACGCTGCACAGCGACGAGCTGGAGCACCAGCGACTGGGCAAGCCCACGGCCCTGGCCGTGTTCGCCTCCGACAACCTGTCGTCGAGCGCCTACGCGACCGAGGAGATCCTCCACGCGCTCGTGCCGACGGTCGGCCTGCTGGCCTTCTCGCTGGTCATGCCGATCACCGTCGCCCTGCTGGTGATGCTCGGCCTGCTCATCCTGTCGTACCGGGAGACGATCAAGGCCTACCCGTCGGCCGGTGGCGCCTACCTCGTGACCCGGGACAACTTCGGCATCATCCCCGCCCAGGTCGCGGGGGCGTCGCTGCTCGTCGGCTACATCCTCACCGTCGCCGTGTCCGTGTCGGCGGGCACCGCCGCGCTCATCTCGTCGTTCGAGGCGCTCAGCCCGTACCGCATCCCCATCTCGGTCGGGTTCATCGCGATCGTGATGTACGGCAACCTGCGCGGCGTGAAGGAGAGCGGGAAGCTGTTCGCCGTCCCGACCTACTTCTTCATGCTGAACATGGCCCTGCTCCTCGGCTACGGGCTGGTGCGCCTCATCGGCGGCGACCTCCACGCGGTGACCGGCTACGAGGAGGGCGTCGTCGAGCTCGGCAACCACACGAAGGACATGGGCCTGTACATGGGGGCGAGCGCGTTCCTCCTGGCCAAGGCGTTCGCCTCGGGCGGTTCGGCGGTCACGGGCGTGGAGGCCATCTCGAACGGCGTCCCCGCGTTCAAGGAGCCGGCGTGGAAGCACGCCCGCCAGACCCTGGTGCTCATGGGCTCGGGACTCGCGGTCATGTTCCTCGGGCTGTCCGCGCTGGCCACCAAGGTGAAGGTGCTGCCGTTCGAGGACGGAACCCCGACGGTGCTGTCGCAGGTCGGCGAGGCCATCTACGGCGCCGGGGCGATCGGGGAGATCCTCGGCTACTCGCTGCAGGCCGCGACCATGCTCATCCTCGTCCTGGCGGCCAACACCGGGTTCGCCGACTTCCCCCGCCTGGCCAGCTTCCAGGCCGGCGACAGCTTCCTGCCCCGCCAGCTCACCAAGCGGGGCCATCGCCTGGTGTTCTCGAACGGCATCCTCGCGCTGGCGGGGACGGCGGCGGTGCTGGTCATCGCCACCAACGCCGAGGTGACCCGCCTCATCCCGCTCTACGCCATCGGCGTGTTCATCGGCTTCACGTTGAGCCAGGCGGGCATGACCAGGCACCACCACACCCACCGCGAGCCGGGGTGGCAGAAGAGCCTCGTCATCAACGGCGTCGGTGCCGTCATCTCCGCGTCGGTCGTCCTCATCGTGACGGTGACCAAGTTCCAGAGCGGCGCCTGGGTCATGGCCATCGCCATGCCGCTCATCGTCATCACGCTGCTCCGCCTCAACCGCCAGTACACGCGGGAGGCCGTGATGCTCGAGGAGGACGTGCCCGCGGCGGCCATCGCGCCGATCCTGCGGCGGCACGTCGTGCTGGTGTTCGTCGACCGCCTGGACATGGCCACGGCGCGGTCGATCCAGTACGCCCGCACGCTCACGCCCGACGAGCTGCGGGCCGTGCACTTCGCGCTCGACGAGGAACGTGCCCACCAGCTGCGCGACGAGTGGTCGCGCACGGGCCTCCGCCGGGTGCCGCTCGAGGTCGTCGAGTGCCCGGACCGACGGCTCACGCGCGCGGCCGTCGAGTGCGTGGCCCGCGAGCTGGCCGACGGTGAGACCGAGGTCAGCGTGCTCCTGACCGATCGGAAGTACCGCGGCCTGTGGCACCGGTTCCTGCACGACAAGACGGCGGACTCCATCCTCGACCAGGTGTCGCGGCTCCCCCACGCCAACGTGACGACGGTGCCGTTCCACGTCGACCTGCTCGACGCGCCGAAGGTGCCGCTGCAGGCGCTCGTCACCCGCTTCCGCCGCGCCTCGCAGGGCAAGGGCGAGTCGATCCCCGGCCCGCTCGACGACACCGATGCCACATCAGGTCACCTCCCGGACACGACACCGATCGGCGAGGTGCGGTGGCGGTCGAAGGTGAGGGTGGCGGGGCGCGTGCGCTCCCTCCGGGTCGCGCCGCTGCACGACGCCCCGACCCTCGAGCTCGTGCTGGTCGACGCCACCGGCGGCCTGTCGGTCGTGTTCCTCGGCCGGCGCGGCATCGCCGGCGTCGACGTCGGGAGCCGCGTGCTCGTGGAGGGGACGGTCGGCATCCACAAGGCCCGGCTCGCGCTGCTCAACCCGAGCTACCGCCTGCTCCCCCGCGACACATGAGCGACGACGACTACGTCCTCACCCTGAGCGAGGTCGAGCGGGACCGCCATCGAAGGATGGCCGGGCACGCCGTCGAGGACGAGGCAGCGGAGTGGGCCGCGGCCGGCATCGCGCCCGGCGCGCGGGTCGCCGACGTCGGCTGCGGACCGGGCGGACGCCCGCTGCGTCGTCAGACGCGGCGGGCGTCCTCCACGAGGTTGATCTGGTAGAGCACCTCGTCGAGCTTGTCGCCGGCCTCGATGGCCCCGAAGCGCTGCGGGTTGTCCGGCGTGCAGCACGACGGGAGCGGAGCGAGGATCGTCCACGGCGTGGGGTGGCAGAACTGCACGACGCTGTAGCGCTCGCCCGGCTGGTCGGGGGCGGCGACCACGCGGTGGATGCCGGTGGGGATGACGCCGTTGGAGAGCTGCTCCAGCATCATCCCCGTGTTGAGGATCACCTTGCCGTGGGGGGCGACGGCGTCGATCCACTCACCCTCGGTCTTCACCTGTAGGCCCGGCGCGGTGGCCCGGGGCAGCGCGGTGATGAGGTTGATGTCGCCGTGCTCCCCCGCCCACACGTGCTCCGCGCCCGGGGCCTCGGCCATCGCGGGGTAGCGGATGGCGCGGGTCAGCGTGGAGCCGTCGCGCAGCATCCCCTCGAAGAGGTCCTCGTGGGCGTCGAGGCCGACGGCGATGATCCGCAGGAAGCGACGCTGCAGGTCGAAGATCCGCCGGTGGAAGAGCATCAGCACCTCGGTGATGCCGGGCACCACCGGCTCGGGCAGCACCTGGTCGCGGTACCGGTGGGGGTACTTCGCCCGCAGCGGGTGCCCGGCCGGCGGCTCCTCCGACCAGTTCAGCATCTCCTTCCAGTCGGGCACGTCGGCCGACGCGGCCGTCTCGACGAGCAGGCCCGTGTACCCCGTCTGCCCGTTGGAGCCGGGGGCGACGAACCGCTGCTTGACCTCGGGCTCCATGGAGAAGAACTGCGCGAGCTTGTCGTAGGCCTCGTCGATGACCTCCTCCGGGAGGTCGTGGCTCGTGTAGACGAAGCCGGTCGCGAGGCTGCGGCGCACCCCGTCGACCACAGCGCGGCGAGCCGCCGCGTCGCCCTGCTCGAAGCGGAGGAGGTCGACCTCGAGGATCTCGGCCATCGGGCGGACCCTACTGCTTGAAATCGATTTCTTGCCTCGCTACGGTCAGTGCCGTGGGGACGCTGCCGGCCGACGAGCTCACCGTCGAGGTCACCGACGACCAGGTGGCGGAGTTCCGCGAGCAGGGCTTCACCCACGTCGAGCGCCTCACCACCGACGCGGAGCTCGCGTGGCTCCGCGAGCGGTTCGCGGAGGTGTTCGCGCCGGAGAACGAGAACGTGCTCGGCGGGTACTTCGACGCGAGCCGGCCGATCGGGTCGACCGAGGCGCGCTCGGGCCCGCCGGTGCTCCCCCAGTCGATCCGCCCCGAGCTCCGGCTGCCCGAGCTCCTCGACACGGTGGCCCACCGCAACGCGCGCCGCATCGCCGCGCGCCTGCTCGACGTCGACCCCGACGCGTGCGAGTCCTGGACCCACATGGTCGACAAGCCGCCCCGCACGGGCCACGACACGCCTTGGCACCAGGACGAGGCGTTCTGGGAGCTGGACCTCGGCTACCACGCGTGCGGCGTGTGGCTCGCCCTCGACGACGTCGACCGCGAGAACGGCTGCATGGAGTTCCTGCCCGGCTCGCACACCGGCGGGATCGTGCCCCACCGCCACCTGTACGACGACCCGATGGTCAGCGCGCTCGTGATCGACGACGTCGATGAGGCGCAGGTGGTCCCCGTGCCGCTCCGGGCCGGCGGCGCCACGTTCCACACGCAGCGCACGATGCACCACACCGGCCCGAACCGCAGCGACCGCCGGCGCCGCGCCTACGCGATGGAGATCCAGCTCCCCCCGGTCGAGATCGACACCCCGAAGATCCACCCCTGGAAGACGCTCTGACCACCCCACGAGTTCTGGCCCGAGTTCATCGACCCAGGGACCGACGAACCCGGGCCAGAACCCGTGGAGGTCAGCCGTGGACTAGCGCAGCGACCTCGGCGGCGGTGGGAAGGCTGGGCTCGGCGCCCGGGCGCGTGACCGCCAGGGAGCCGGCCGCGCTCGGCGTAGCGCGCCGCGGTGAGCAGGTCATCCCCGGCGGCGAGGCGCGCACCGAGGCTGCCGCAGAAGGCGTCGCCGGCACCGACGGTGTCCACGACGTCGACGGCATGGGCCGGCACGAGCTCGTGGGCGCCGTCGGCGGGCAGCACGAGGGCTCCTTGCACGCCGAGCGTCACGACCACGGCGCCACCGAACCGGTCGCGGAGCGCCTTCGCCGCGGCCAGGGGATCGTCCTCGATGCCGGTGAGGGTCGCCGCCTCCACCTCGTTCGGCACGAGCACGTCGACGAGGCCCTCGAGCGGGAACAGGTCACCGACGGCGGGGGCCGGGTTGAGCACGACGGTGACGCCGGCCGCCCGGGCCCGGGCGGCGGCGGCCGCCGCGGCCTCGAGGGGCAGCTCGAGCTGCAGGAGCAGCACCCTGGCGGCGTCGATGCACGCGCCGGCGTGCGCCACGTCGTCGGCGAGCACGTGGTGGTTGGCCCGGGGGACGATCACGATCGAGTTCTCCCCGGACGGCTCGACGAGGGGCGTCGCCACCCCGGTGCCCTCCGCCACGTCGACGATGACATGGGCGGCGTCGATGCCCTCGCGGGCGAGGAGCGCGAGGAACCGGCGCCCGTACTCGTCGTCGCCGACGCGCCCGACCATCGCCGCCGACGCGCCGGTGCGGGCGGCGGCCACGGCCTGGTTGCAGCCCTTGCCGCCCAGGAACTGGTCGAACCCGGTGCCCACGACGGTCTCGCCCGGCACCGGCCGGCGGGGGGCGCGGACCACGAGGTCCATCATGAAGCTGCCCAGCACCACCACGCCGGCGCTCACGACGACTCCCCCTCCAGCCGGGCGCCGAGCGCCCCGCCGGGGTGGTGGCGATGGAAGTCCGCGGGGCCGAAGCCCCGGGCGGCCATCAGCGCGAGCGCCAGCGCGTCCCCGACCACGGCGGTCACCGTGGTCGAGGTGGTGGGCACGAGGTCGAAGGGGTCCGCCTCGGAGGCGACGCCGATGTCGACGGTGGCCGACGCCAGCGCGCACAGCGGGGAGCCGCCGCCGCAGCCGGTCATGGCCACCACCTCGACGCCCCGGGCCAGCACGACCTCGGCGAAGCGCACGACCTCCGGCGTGGTGCCCGACTTGGAGATGGCGAGGAGCAGGTCGTCCTCGGCCACCATCCCGGCGTCGCCGTGCAGCGCGTCCGCGGCGTGGACGAACAGCGCCGGTGTGCCGGTGCTGGCCAGCGTGGCGGCCAGCTTCGCCCCCACCAGCCCGGACTTGCCGAGCCCCGTCACGACCACGCGTCCCTGCACGGCCAGCAGGCGCTCGAGGGCGGGACGGGCCTGGTCGAAGCGGGCGGCGGCGGCACCGACCTCGCGCACGACGTGGGCCAGCGCGTCGGCGCCCGCGGCCAGCGCCGCGTCCGTGCGCGTCCGCGGATCGATGCGACTCATCGCGACTCCGGCACGAAGCGCTCGCCGGTGGCCTGGTTCACGTACACCTTCCACGGGTAGTGGTCGCCCTCGTCGCCGGCGCCGACCACCCGCAGGTGCTGGGTCAGGATGCGGCGCCACGAGCCGGTCCCGTTGGCCGGGGTCATGTGCGGCGTCTTGCTGTGGTGGAACGTGACGGACCCGACCCGGATCGGGCAGGCCACCGCGCGCGCCTCGTCGGGCTCGCAGGCCAGCAGGTCGCTCTGCACCTCGGCGGGGTTGCGGTGCTCCAGCACGCCGTCGCGGTGGCCGCCGTCGATGAAGTGCATGCACCCGTTGGAGGGATCGACGTCGTGGAACGGCATCCAGCACGTGATGCCCTTGTCGTCGAGGTTGCGGCCCCAGTAGCCCTCGTCCTGGTGCCAGCGCGTCGGCACGCTCTTGCCCGGCGGCTTGGCGAGGAACTGGTCGTACCAGAACTCCAGGTCCCTGCCCATGAGCGCGGACGCGAACTCGACGGCCCACACCCGGAACGGCGCGTCCTGGAAGTCGCGCCAGAACAGCGACGGGCTCGACTGCAGGATCTTGAACCCGCGCGCGGTGCGGTCGGTGCCCGCCTCCCACGCCCAGTCGAAGGCCATCGACTCCTTGTTGTCGATGATCTGCTGGCACTTGGCCTCGAGCTCCACCAGGTCCGCGGGGTCGACCGCGTCCTCGACCACGAGCCAGCCGTGCTCGGCGAAGAAGGCGACGTCGTCGTCCGTGGCAGTCGGGTAGGGCATCTCGCCGTCAGCCTACTCGCATGTTGAAATCGATTTCTAGCCGTGCCACGATGCCCACGGAAGGGGGTGGCGTGCGCACACGGCCGAGCGAGCGCTTCGAGGTCACGGTCGACGACGCCCTCGTGGCCGCGTTCCGACGCGATGGCTTCGCGTCGATCGAGCGCATCACCACCGACGCCGAGGTCGACTGGCTCCGCGAGGTGTTCGACGAGCTGTTCGCCGACCGGCGGGGCGGCATCCCCGGCGGGTACTTCGACCTGTCCCGGCCCTACGACGCCGAGGGTCCCGACCACCTGCCCCAGGTCCTGTTCCCCGAGTCTGCGGTGCCCGAGCTGAAGGCCACCCGGCTCCAGGCCAACGCTCGCGCGATCGCGGCGGCGCTCCTCGGCGTCGACGCCGACCTGCTGCACAGCTGGGGGCACATGATCCACAAGCCCGCCCGGCACGGGGAGCAGATCCCGTGGCACCAGGACGAGGCGTACTGGGAGCCCCACCTCGACTACCTGGCGGTGGGCGTGTGGGTGCCCCTCGACGACGTGGATCTCGCCAACGGCTGCATGTGCTTCCTCCCCGGCACCCACCTCGGCCCCGTGCGGGTCCACCGCCACATCGACGACGATCCAGCCGTGCACGGTCTGGTCACGGACGACGTCGACCCCACGACGATGGTGCCCGTCCCACTCGCCGCCGGCGGCGCCACGTTCCACCACCCGCGCACGCTCCACCACACGCCGCCCAACCGCAGCGATCGCGACCGCCGCGCCGTGGCCACCGAGTACCAGACCCCTCCCACCCGACGGGACGTGCCGGCCCACCGACCCTGGGTCGACGAGGGCCGGGTCGCCTGGGACGCCCGGACCATCTACGAAGAGAGCCCATGACCCTGGACCCGCACGTCGCCGACGTCGCCCGCATCGACCCGACGCTGGACTCGCGCGCCGCCACCTTCGAGAACCCGACCGGCGCGCGCGGCGCCGGCGGCACGGCCCACGGCGGCCGCAAGGGGGCGCCCAACCGCGAGATCAAGCCGGGCGAGCGGGTCGTGCTGGCCGACGTCGAGGGCCCCGGTGTCGTCCGCCACATCTGGCTCACGGTGCCGCCGGGCCGGCCCGAACGCCTCCGCTCGCTCGTGCTCGAGGTGCGCTACGACGGGCGGGACGAGCCCAGCATCAGCACGCCGGTGCTCGACTTCTTCGGCCTCCCCCACGGGCGGCCGATGCCGTACAGCTCCGCGATGGTGGCCGCCCAGGAGGGGCGCGGCTTCAACGCGTACTTCCCGATGCCGTTCCGCGATCGCATCGAGATCGCGTTCACCAACCACGGGGACAAGCCGACCACGCTCTACTACCAGGTCGACTACACGCTGCAGCCCTCGCTACCGGAGGACCTGGGGTACCTCCACGTGTCCTTCCGGCGCCAGAACCCCACCGTGCTGAAGGACGACTTCGTCATCGCCGAGGGCCTGCGGGGACCGGGTCGCTTCCTCGGCTGCGCCGTCGGCGTGCGCGTGATCGACCACGCCAACTGGTACGGCGAGGGCGAGGTCAAGGTGTACCGGGACGGTGACACCGACCTGCCCACCATCTGCGGCACCGGCCTCGAGGACTACGTCGGCAGCGCGTGGGGCATGGGCGAGCACGCCGCGCCCTACGGCGGCGTCCCCCTCGTGCGCAGCGAGCACGGTGCCGACGCCGAGGGCATGGGCGTGCAGCCCGACTTCGTGGGCTTCTACCGCTGGCACGTGCCCGACCCGATCATGTTCGAGCGCGACCTCATGGTCACGATCCAGCAGATCGGGGCGATGTTCTTCGTGCAGGGCCAGGAGGAGCAGCTGGCCGAGTACGAGAAGACGAACCCCGTCGCCGGCGAGGGCTGGCACACCGACGGCCCGCCCGCGCTCCTCGCGTGGGGCATCGCCGAGCGCGTCGACGACTACTGCGCCACCGCCTACGTGTACTGCCGCGAGCCGCAGTCGGTGCCGCCGGTCGACGTGGCCGCCGCCACGGCCGACATCGCCCGTCGCCCCTACGAGCAGAGCACCCGCATGGAGGTCGTGACCGACTCCCTCGCCTCCAGCGCACCGGAGGAGACCTGATGGACCACCACCTCGACCCAGCGGAGCAGGAGCAGATGCAGCGCGACGGCTACGTCGTGCGCGAGCGGGTGTTCGCGCCCGACGAGGTCGCCGCCATGGTCGCGGCCAGCGAGGAGCTGGTGGCCGGTCTGGTCGAGGGCCGCAAGGGCCGGCGCTTCGCCGTGGGCAGCTACACCTTCGAGGCCGACCTGCTCGAGGAGGTCATGCTCAAGTGGGAGGGCGACCTCGACGTGCTCCACGGGATCGAGCCGTTCGCGCACCTGAGCGAGGACCTCGAGCGGTGGGGCCTGGACCCGCGGTTCACCGAACCGATGGAGGCGTTCGTCGGCGACCCCGACCCGGTGCTCTTCACCGAGAAGCTCAACCTCAAGCGGCCCCACCACGGCGGCCCCAACCCGCTGCACCAGGACTACCCGTACTGGATCGACGGGAACGCGCGACGCGGCGCGGATCGCCACCGCGATCGTGTACCTCGACGACACGACGCGGGACAACGGCTGCCTCGAGGTCGTCCCCGGGAGCCACCTGCACGGGATGCACCCCCGCCGCACCGACGCCGACGCGTTCGGGCAGCTCGAGATGGACCCGACGGCCAACGCCCACATGGAGCGGGTGGCCGTGGAGGTGCCGGCCGGGTCCGTCGTGCTGTTCGGTGCGTTCCTCGCCCACGCCACGGGGCCGAACACGACCGACCAGGACCGGCGCGCGCTGCTGTACAGCTACCAGCCGGCGGGCTACCCGCACTCCCTCGAGGCGCTCCGCAAGCTCTTCGACGCCGGCAAGAGCGGCTAGGTCAATCCACCGAGATGCGGGCCATGAGGTCCGCCTTCTGCTCCTCGAAGTCCTCGAAGCTGATCTTCTTCGCCTCGAAGAGGCGGTGGATCTCCTCGACCCGGGCCAGCAGCTCGGCGGCGCTCAGCTCGGTGCCGGGCTCGGACGGGGTGAGCAGCTCGTCCTCGTCGGGCTCGGTCTCGTTCCCCTTCTCCAGCCGCTTCTCCCGCTTGGCGGCGGCCTTCGCCTTCTTCGCCCGGTCGCGCTGGAGCTTCTCGAAGCTCGTTCGTTGTGCGGCCATGACTCTCCTTCCGACTGCCCCCATGACAGAGCCGCCGGCACCGAGTGCCGGCGGCTCCCGAATAGCTGTTCCGGGGCTTAGATGACCCGCACGTTCTGGGCTTCCTCGCCCTTTCGGCCAGGGGCCACGTCGAACTCGACGCGCTGACCCTCGTCGAGAGTCTTGTACCCAGTCCCCTGGATGTTGGAGAAGTGCACGAAGACGTCGTCACCCTGCTCACGCGAGATGAAGCCGTAGCCCTTCTCGGCGTTGAAGAACTTCACGATTCCTGTTGCCACTGATGTGTCTCTCTTATCTTCACTCAAGCAAGTCCGACTGACTTCCTCGTTCAGCCGACAAGCCTACGACTTCGGCCCCCCGTGATGCCATCACCGGGGCAGAAGTCGCCCGAATCCGTCACAATTCGCCCATGACGCCGCCTCCCCCGCGCCGTGCCGCCCCGGGGGTGGCCAAGATCGGCGACGTCGCGCAGCTCGCCGGGGTGTCACCGGCGACGGTGTCGCGGGTCCTCAACGGATCCGGCGCCGTGTCCTCGGAGCGGGCGGCCAAGGTGCGGGCGGCCGCCGCGGAGCTGGGGTACACGCCCTCGGGCCCCGCGCGGGCGCTGCGCCAGCAGCGCACCCGGGTGTGGGCGGCGATCGTGGCCGACATCGAGAACCCCTTCTTCACCGCGATGGTGCGCGGCATGGAGGACGTCGCCCTCGCCGAGGGCCACCGGCTCGTGCTCGGCAACTCCGACGAGGACCTCGAGAAGGAGGCGGCCTACCTCGACATCGCGGTGGCCGAGCAGATGGCCGGCGTGGTGATCGCGGTGGCGTCGGCCCGCGAGTCGCGCCTCGACGTCCTCCTCGAGCGGGGCATCCCGGTGGTGGCGGTGGACCGGCGCCCCAAGCGCCACGCCGACGACCTCGACAGCGTGGTCGTCGACAACGAGCTCGGCGCCCGGCAGGCCACCGACCACCTGCTCGCCGCTGGGGCGACCCGGATCGCGTGCATCACGGGGCCGACGCGGGTGAGCACCGCGAGCGAGCGCCTGGCCGGCTACCAGCGCGCCCTGCGGGCCGGCGGGGTCGCCCCCGACGCCGACCTGGTGCGCCGGGCCGACTTCAAGGAGGACGGCGGCTACGCGGCCACCCGCACGCTGCTGGCCGCCCGCCGCCGCCCCGACGCGCTGTTCGTGGCCAACAACCTGATGACCCTGGGCGCGCTGCGGGCGGTGCACGAGGCCGGGCTGCGCGTCCCCGACGACCTGTTGCTCGTGGGCTTCGACGACGCCCCCTGGACCACGCTCGTGTCGCCCCAGCTGACCGTGGTCGCCCAACCCACGCACGAGATCGGACGGCAGGCGGCGCGGCTGCTGGCGACGGCCAGCGCAGACCTGCCCGCCCGCCACGTGGTGCTCCCGCCCACGCTCCTCGTGCGGGGCAGCAGCACGCGCCCGTAGGTCTCAGGCCTCGGTCTTCGCCTTTCGGCGACTGCGCGTGCCGGATCGCTGGATGGTGGCCTCGTCGGTCCCGAGGTAGGACGCCACCACCGCGGGGTGCGACAGGACCTCGTCGGGCGTGCCGGAGGCGATCACCGAACCGAGCTCGAGCGCGACCATGCGGTCGCTGACGGACCGCAGCATCGGCATGTCGTGCTCGACGATCACCATCGCGCAGCCGGTGCGCGCCCGGACGTCGTGCAGGAGCCCGCCGAGGGCCTCGGTCTCGCGCTGGCCGACGCCGCTGGAGGGCTCGTCGAGGAGCACGACGCTCGGCTCCTGCGCGAGCGTGCAGGCCAGGTCGACGATGCGGCGCGTGCCCGTCGACAGCTCGCCCGTCGGTCGGTGCCGCAGCGCGAGCAGCCCCATGAGCTCGAGCAGCTCGTCGACCCGCTCGGCCACGAGGAGCTCCGACTCGAACGACGCGGGCAGCTGGAGCCCGTCGGCCAGGAGGCTGCGGCAGGTCACGTGCCGCTCGAGGGCCACGGCCACGGTCTCGGCGACGGTGAGCGACGGGAACAGCCGGGCGTCCTGGAAGGACCGGCCGAGCCCGTGGTGGGCGCGGATCGGGGCCGGGAGCGTGGTGATGTCGAGGTCCCGCAACAGGATGCGGCCCTCCTCCGGCTCCGTGAACCCCGAGAGGCAGTCGATGAGCGTGGTCTTGCCGGCGCCGTTGTGCCCGATGAGACCCACGATCTCGCCCGGCAGCACCGTGAGGTCGACGTCCGACACCGCGGTGATGCCGCCGTAGCGCTTCACCACCCCGTGGCAGGTCAGCTCGGGCCGCACGTCGGGCACCACCGCGGCCGCGGCAGCGCGGGTGGCCGCCGCCGTGCCCTTCCGTCGGGCGGGGCCGCGGCCCTCGATGAACACCGACCGCAGGAGGTCGGGGCGCGTGAGCAGCTCGGCGGTCGGCCCCTCGAACCGCACCTGCCCCTTCTCCATGAAGACGGCGCGGGCGGCGAGCTCGAGGGCCACGTTCACCGACTGCTCGACCACCACGACGGTGGTGCCGCTCGCGTTGATGCCGCGCACCACGTCCAGCAGCTCGGCTACGACGGTGGGCGCCAGCCCGAGGGACAGCTCGTCGATGAGCAGCACGTCGGGCTTCGTCATGAGGGCGCTGGCCAGTCCGAGCATCTGCTGCTCGCCGCCCGACAGTGCGCCGGCGGGCAGGTGGAACCGTGCCTCGAGGGCGGGGAACAGGGCCAGCACCTCGCCGGTGGCGAGGTCGAGCGCGTCCTCGTCGTGGCGCAGCATCCACCCGGCCATCCGCAGGTTCTCCGCCACGGTGAGGCTCGGGAACACGCTGGCCCCGCCGGGCACGAGGGCCAGGCCCCGGTGGGCGAGGACGTCCGCGGCCTCACCCGTGCAGTCGCGGCCGGCCACCGTCACGGTGCCGTCGGTCGGGGGGAGCAGGCCGCTGATGCCCTTGAGCACGGTCGACTTCCCGGCGCCGTTCGTCCCGAGCAGCGCCACCAGCTCGCCCTGGTCCACGTCGAAGTCGAACCCGCGGACGATCTTCAGCGAGCCGTAGGCGAGGTCCACGTCACGGCAGGAGAGCGCGGAGCCCGCCGCGGCGCGGTGGGGCACGGCGACCTCGTCGTCGTCGCTCGCCAGCGCCTCGGCGTCGGCGATGAGCACGCCGGTCGAGCCGTCGGCCGAGGGCGCGTCGAGGTCGATGCCGCGCCGGCGGGCGACCGCCGCGAGGGCGCGGTCGCGCAGCGTGCCGAACACCTGGCTCAGCCCGCCGGGCGCCGCGTAGAGCACGAACAGCAGGCCGGCGCCGGTGATGATGAGCCGCACGTCGCCGAGGGCCTGCACGGTCTCGAGGTACTTGAAGAGCAGCACCCCCGACACCGCCCCGGCCACCGAGCTGAGGCCGCCGATCACCGCGGTCGAGAACACCGTGATGCTGTCCCCGACGGGGTAGCTGCCGGGACTGAGGCTGTGCAGCAGCTGGACGTGGAGCGCGCCCGCCACCCCGGCGATCGTGCCCGCGAGCAGGAACCCGCCGAGCTTGACGCGCGTCGGCACCACCCCGGCAGCGGCCGCAGCCCGCTCGTTGTCGCGCGTGGCCAGCAGCGCACGCCCCGTGCGCGCCTTGCGCAGCCCGAGGGCCACGAGGATCCACACGGCCAGCACCGCGAGGCAGAGGACGTACATCGTGTACTGGTCCTCGAGGTCGTACCGCCCGAACAGGTACCCCCGCGGCACGCGGCCGGGCGCCAGCTCCGGGAACGTGTTCACGTTGAGCAGCCAGCTGTCGAGCGCGACCGCGAAGGCGATGGTGGTGACGGCGAGGAAGAGGCTGCCGATGCGCAGCGCGGGCAGCCCGATCACCAGGGCGACCATCGCCCCCGTGGCGCCCGCCAGCACCAGGACGAAGATGAGGTCGATGTTGCGGTCGGCGATGAGGTTGCCCCCCATCATGGCGCCGACTCCCACGAGCCCGAACTGCCCGAGGCTCACGTTCCCGCCCCAGCCGGTGAGGATCACGAGCGAGACCGCCACCATCGCCCAGACCATGGCGAAGCTGGCCAGCAGCTGGTTGCTGGCCGACCACGTGCTGGGCACGAAGATGGCGGCCGCCACGACGAGGGCGACGGACGCGGCCACGGCGACGCGCACCTCGGGCAGGCGTCGGAGCGCGTCGGGGATCGGGCGCAGGCTGGTGACCGCCGACCAGGAGGAGCCGGCCTGCTGGCGGATCGCGGAGCGGGCCGTCCGGGGCACGAGCAGCGCCACGACGATCACCACCAGGAACAGCGCGTCGACGAACGACGGCGATCCGCTCGTGTTCCAGCGGGCGATCTGCTCCATGATCCCGAGGCCGATGCCGGCGCCGAGGGCGACGGGGAGCGACTCCATGCGGGCCACCACGGCGGCGGCCAGCGCGGGCAGCAGGACGGCAGGCCCGGAGCTCACCACGCCGGGCGCGATGCCGGAGAAGGGCGCCTTGAGGATGAAGGCCAGGGCGGCGAAGCCGCCGGCGAGCATCCACACGATCGTGGTGTTCCTGCGCACGGGGATGCCGAGCAGCAGGGCACGGTCCGCGTTCTCCGCCGCAGCCCGCACCGCGGTGCCGTGGTCCGTGCGGAGCAGGAACCAGGCCAGCGCGGCCAGCACCAGGGGCGCCACGAGCACGATCAGCATCTCGTCGCCACCCAGCCGCTTCACGCCCAGGTCGAGCTCGACGCCGAGGGGCACGCTGAAGGGCCCGGCCAGGCTCACGAAGTCGAGCGCCTTCGAGCCGACCACCTCGATGCCGCCGAGCACCTGGGCCAGGCCGATGCTGGCCACGGTGACGACGAGGCGCGACGCGTCCTTGAACCGGCGCAGCACGAGCACCTCGACCGCCGCCCCGAGCAGCACCCCGCCGGCCACCCCTAGGGCGAGGGCCACCGGGAACGGCACGTCGCCCTTCTTGTAGAGGCCGATGGCGAGGACGCCCACGACGCTGCCCATCGCGCCGTGCGCGAAGTTCACGAACCGGTTGGCCCGGTAGACGAGGATGAGGGCCATTGCGCCGAGGCCCGTCACCGTGCCGTAGACGATGCCGATCACCACGACGGCGAAGGGCGCGTTGCGGGCCAGCATCGGCCCCGTGCCGGGGAGCGCGTAGGCCACGAGGTAGGCGGCCACGACCGCCACTACGGCCAGGAGCCCGCCGAGGCGGCGCTGCGGCGGCGCGGCGGCGGGGCGCGCGATCGCCGTGGTCACGCGTCCGGGTCCGCGGGCTCGCCGGGCACGAGCTCGTCGGCGCCGTGCCGGTAACGCCGACCGGGGTTCGGGTCGCGCCAGGCGCCGAGCTTCCCGTTGTACGAGGACACGGCGTTCGCGTCCCAGAACATCTCGTGGTAGTCGTCCATCGGCGTGTAGTCCGAGGGCCCGAAGCCCCACAGGCCCGCGGGCCCGTAGTGCTCGGGGTAGTCGAACATGCCGCGCTCGAAGGTCTCCGGCGTGAGGTTCGGACCTGCCATCTGCACCCCGATCGCGAACAGGTAGAGCTGGTAGTAGAGGGCGTCGACGCTGAACGCGGGCTCGTCCCGGCTCATCTGCTTGAACGCGGCGTACCCGATCGTGTCCTGCGGCCGCTGGCTGTTGTTCTGGCCCAGCGGGCTGATGCCGAACGACTGCCGCTGGAACGTCGGGTCCCACAGCTGGCCGATGAAGTCCTGCTCGTACCCGGACACGAACTCCGGGTAGTACTTCTCGCGGTTGGCCGTGCCCGAGAGGAAGATCGGGAACACCGGGTCGCAGCCGCACAGGAGGGTGGTCACGCCCTGGGCCTTGAGCCGGGGGATCAGGTTGGCGGCCTGGTTCGACATGCTCGTGAGATCGAGCCGGTAGGCGATCGGCTCGATGTCGAAGTCCTGCCCGGCTGCCTTCAGGATGGCTCGGGCCGCGTCGACGCACTCCTGGTACCACGCGTTCTCGGGGGCCAGGGCCGTGACGACCCGCGGCTTCCCGCGCAGGTCGCCGCCCGCGCGCGTGGCCGTGGGCCCGCCGAGGCGCTTGATGATGAACTCGGTGGCCTCCTCCACGAGCACCGAGCAGTCCGGCAGCACGCTCCACGAGTAGGGCCGGCGGGTCGAGTACCACTCGCGGGAGAGGATGGGCGTGCCGAAGTTCATGACCTGCCGGCGGGCCAGCGCGTCGCCGTACGGCTCGGTCAGCGCGGTCAGGTCGGCGAAGGGCCCGATCTCCTCCGCCACCTTGGTGGCGTCCACCTCGGCCTTGTCCCGGCCGTTGCCCACGAGCTCGTTGGCGAGCGAGCCCTGGCCGTCGAAGTAGTCGAGCACGAGCTTGCGCCCGTAGAACTGGAAGCGGGCGTTGAAGTAGTCGACCAGCACCTGCAGTGTCTGCGCGATCTCCTCCGGCGTGTCGACGATGCCCGCGCCGACGATGCCGGCGACCGCGTCGTTGAAGCTGGCGTCCTGCGTCCGCCGGATCGAGACGTGGATCTCGGTCCCCGTGACACCGCGCGAGGTGACGCCGCCGTTGTCGCCCCGGTACGTGAGGCACACCGGCGAGTACGGGTCGCCGGGCACCTGCTCGGCCCGGTCGGTGCAGGGGCGCACACCCGCGGCCAGCGCGGCCGGGCCCCCGGTCTGGCCGCCGCCGCCCCCGCCGGGGCTGCCGCCCGCGGCGTCGAGGGCCACGTCGCCAGGACCGGCGCCCCCACCCGTGGTGCCGCCCGCGTCACCGCCGTCGGCGGTGGCCGTGGCTTGCTGGTCCGGCACCCGGGAGGGCACGAAGACGGCCATGCCGAGCGCGAGCGCGACGAGCAGGAGGAAGGGCCCGTACCCGCGGAGCAGGCGGTTCACGGCGGCCGAGGAGGTCATCCCGCCGCTCCCGCGGCCGCGCCGGCGCTGCCCACACCGGCCTTGCGCAGGCGGCGGTGGTCGGCGGCCACGAGCAGCACCCCGAGCACCAGTGCGCCGATCCCCACGCCGAGCGCTCCGTCGGACTCGGTGTCGGTGTCGGTGACCGCGATGGGTCCGACGCGGCGGACCTCGCCGTCCGCGCCGTCGTCTGTGCCGGTGCCGAGCGGCTGGGTCACCGGCGGCGTGCCGAGCACGGCGCCCCCACCGGTGGCGGGACCCCCGCCGAGCACCGGCGGGGCGTCCGTCGAGATCGCGCCGAGGCCCCCGAAGCCCTCCGCCCGGGTCAGCTGCGCCTGGGTGCCGCCGATGTTGACGGTGAGCGAGCCGCCGCCCGTGAAGGACCCGAGCAGGATGTCGAGCACGGTGATGAGGGCGGCCGAGTCGCAGTTGGCCTGGAGGAGGGCGGCGAACAGCTGCTCGCGCACGGGCTGGATCGCCGCCAGCGTGGTGCCGGCCACCTGGTCGCGCGTGGGGTTCGGCGTGATGCCGAGGCGGATCGGATCGACGAACAGCGTGCCCTGCTCGACGTGGCTTCGCGGCGGGGTGAGCACGAGCCCGAGCTGGCTCAGCACCGCGTTGACCGCGGCGACCGCCGCCGACGCGTCCTGCGTGGGGATCGGCGTCCCGCCGATGCTGGCGCTGCCGATGGTGAACGCGCCGTGCGGCTCCTCGCCGTGCCCGAACACGGCCTCCCAGTGCAGACCTCGCAGCATCACCACGCCGCCAGCGAGCGACAGCTCTGCGATGTCGACGTCGCCGGTGGCCGTGGGGAGCCCCGCGTCGTCGGCGCCGGAGGTCGTGCGGTTGGAGGCGCCGGCGACGCGCAGCGCGCCGGGGATCTCGAGCTCGGCCAGCCGGGAGGTGGCCTGCGCGAACGGCGTCGACCGGGCCAGCACCGACTGGGTGATCGGTCCCTCCTGGACGGTGCGCTCCTGGTCCTCCCCCGGGTTCCGCGAGTCGGCCCGCAGCCGCTGGGGCAGCTGCTCCCGGGAGACCGACGCGGGTCGCCCGGTGCAGCCCTCGCCGGTGAGCGCGCTCCCGATGAGGCCGTAGTCGGTCGACTGCGCGACCGCCCGGGCCACCTGGTTGCGGTGGTCCGTCACGGTCGGACCGAAGCGCACGCCGAAGGACAGCTCGGCCGACCGCGGGTCGATCATCACGAGGACCGCCTGGGCCTGCCCGAAGCCGAGCTCCGGCGCGGCTGCGAGCGGCGCGGCGCGCAGCGTCGACGCGAGGAGCACGAGCCCCAGCGCGACGGCGCCCCGACCGGCGCGCCCTCTCGCCGTCGTCGTCACACTCGGCCCCCCGGACCTCGCAGCACCTGCCCCCCTCGGTCGACGCGCTTCTGTAATCGATTTCAGGACCGCGGTCAACCACCGCGCCCGCCAGTAGACCACGCGCAGCGTCCGACCCACCGCCGCGCGCCGCCCCTGCAAGACTCGACGCCGCATGGCCAGCGATCTCCTCCTGCGCGCGGAGGATCTCACGAAGCAGTACCCGTCCGTCACGGCCACGGATCACCTCGACCTGGCCGTGCCCCGCGGGAGCGTGGGCCTGGTCGGCGCGAACGGCGCGGGCAAGACCACCCTCTTCCGGATGATGCTGGGGCTCACCCACCCCACCTCCGGGCGGATCGAGGTGTGCGGCGTGGACGTCGCGCACGACCCGATCGCGGTCCGCTCCCGCGTCGGCTACATGCCCGAGCACGACTGCCTCCCGCTCGACCAGACGGCCGCCGACGTCGTGAGCACGTTCGGGGAGCTCAGTGGTCTCCCGCCCCGGGCGTCCCGTCAGCGTGCGTCCGACGTCCTGGACCTCGTGGGCCTCGACGAGGCGCGGTTCCGGCCCATCGGCGGCTTCTCCACCGGCATGCGGCAGCGGACCAAGCTGGCCCAGGCCATCGTGAGCGACCCGGAGCTCGTGCTCCTCGACGAGCCCACCGCGGGCCTCGACCCCGTCGGCCGCGAGGAGATGCTGGCGCTCATCTCCCGGCTGGGGACCTTCGGCATCTCGGTCCTGCTGGCCACGCACCTGCTCGACGACGTCCAGCAGGTTTGCGACCACGTCGTGATGCTCGACGGCGGCCGCCTCGTCGTCGCCGGCGAGACCGGGTCCCTGCTCGAGCGGACCGGTCTGCTCACCGTCGACGTCGGCCAGGAGCGGGCGCGGCTGGTGGCGGGCCTCGCGGCCGTCGGCCTGGCGGCCACCGACACCCAGGGCCTCGTGGAGGTGCAGCTCACCGGGGAGGGCGACCTCGACGTCGTCCGGGACGTCGTGGCCGAGCTCGGCCTCCCGTTGCACCTGCTCACCACGCGGCTGACCTCGCTCGACGAGGTGTTCGTCGACGCCGCCACGCACGGGCCACGGCGCCGATGACCCTGACCGTCGGCAGCAGCGAGTCGGGCGCGGTCTACGACCGCGGCTACCGGCCCTACGACGGCCCGCGGGGCGGACGGGGCGCCGCGCGCGCCGCGCTGTTCCGGGCGTCGCTGCGCCGCGCGCTCGGGCTGCGCCGGTCGTGGCGCCAGAAGGTGGCGCCCTTCGTGCTGCTCGGCGTGGCGGTGATCCCCGCCGTGGTCAACGTCGGCGTGAAGTACCTGACCAAGGGCTCGCGGGTGGCCGACATCAGCTTCTTCAGCTACCGCGAGTACATCGGCGTGTCGAACACGCTGCTCGTGTTCGTGGCCCTCACCGCGCCCGACCTGTTCTGCCCCGATCGCCGCCAGCGGGTGCTCCCGCTCTACTTCGCCCGCCCCCTCACCGGCGTGGACTACGTCATCGCCAAGGCCGGCGCGATGTTCTTCCTGCTGTTCTCGTTCTCGTTCCTGCCCCAGATCGTGCTGTTCGTGGGCCAGATGCTCGTGAACAAGGGCGGGTCCCTGAAGTACTTCACGGGGCACCTGGACATCCTGTGGAAGGTGCCGGTCGCCTGCGTGCTCTTCTCGTTCTTCTACGCCACGCTGAGCGCGACGATCTCCAGCCTCACCGCCCGCCGCATCACCGCCGGCGCGTCGATCGTCGGTGTCTTCCTCGTGACGTCGATCGTGGCGGGCTCGATCACCGGCGACCCCGAGGCGCTCGGCTTCTCCGGCCACCCCGCCGCGCTGCTCGACCTGCTGTCGCTCCCGATGGTGCTGCGCGACCTGGTGTTCCTGGGTCACGTCGAGGAGGGGTTCGCGCTGTCCGGCGTGGACAACGGCGGCCTGTCGGCGGTGCTCGTGTACGCCGCGATCATGATCGCCGCGTGCGTCATGCTCGTGCTCCGGTACGACCAGGTGGAGACATGACGGTCGAGACCGACCCCGCGTTCGCGTCCGACGCCACCGTGGTCGCCGAGTCGGTGTCCGTGTGGTTCGGGCAGAAGGTGGCGCTGTCGGAGCTCAGCTGCTCGTTCGGAGCCGGCGTGACCGG
Organism: uncultured Microthrixaceae bacterium; assembly: GCA_963806205.1. Lineage (GTDB taxonomy): Bacteria > Actinomycetota > Acidimicrobiia > Acidimicrobiales > VFJN01 > VFJN01. Next base: position 1,053,397 of record CAWDXF010000002.1, on the reverse strand, counting down.
TCTCCTCGGGCCCAACGGGGCGGGCAAGACCACGCTCATGCGGGCCATCACGGGGCTCCTCCCGGTGAACCAGGGCACGGTGCGCGTGCTGGGCCGGTCGCCCCGCGTGGACCGCAGCGTGTACGACGGCCTCGCGCTGGTGCCGGAGGACGAGGCGGTGCCCGCCGGGTTCACCCCGCGGCAGCTCTGCCGGTACGTCGCCGACCTCCACCGCATCGGCAACCGCGCCGTCGTCGACCGAGCGCTGGGCATCGTCGACCTGCTGCCCGTGGCCGACCGGAGCATGGACGGCTTCAGCAAGGGCATGCGCCAGCGCTCGAAGGTGGCGGCCGCGCTCGTGAAGGACCCGGCCGTGCTGGTGCTCGACGAGCCCCTCAACGGCGCCGACCCCATCCAGCGGTTGCACCTCATCGACCTGTTCCAGCGCCTCGGCGGGCAAGGGCGCACGATCATCGTGAGCTCCCACGTGCTCCACGAGGTCGAGTCGATGGCCGATCGGGTGATCGTGATCGTGCGCGGGCGCCTCGCCGCCGCGGGGAGCCACCGGGCGATCCGCGACGCGATGGACGACGTACCGCGCCAGGTGCTGGTGCGAGCCGACGACGGGCGCCGGCTCGGCGCGTCGCTCATGGGCCACGGGGCCGTGCAGGGCGTCACCGTCGAGGACGGCCAGCTGGTCATCTCCACGACGCGCGCGGGTGACCTCGCCGTGGCCCTCCCCCGCGCCGCCCGGGACCTCGGGGTCCGCCTCACCGAGGTGCGCCCGCTCGACGACTCCCTCGAGAGCCTGTTCCGGGAGCTCGTCCGATGACCGCCGTCGCCCAGGTGCGACGCACCCCCCTGGTCGCCCTGACGCTCTACGCCCTGCAGGCCTGCCTGCCGCCGAAGCGCCGGATCGCGCTGATGATCCCGTGCGCCGCGTCGGTGCTCTTCGGGCTCATCGCCCGCGGCCTCGACGGCGACTCGGCCCGCGACTTCGCCAGCGTGGCCGTGATCGCCCTCTACGGGCTCGTGCTCCCCGTGACCGCGCTCGTCGTCGGTGACGCGGTGCTCGGCGCGGAGGTGCGCCGGGGCTCGTTCACCTTCACGTGGATGACCCCCGTTCCCACCTGGCAGATCGTCCTGGCTCGCTGGGCGGCGGCCAGCGCTGTGGCCGGCGGGGCGCTCGCCCTGTCGTTCTCGGTCGCCGCCCTGGTGGCGGGCACGCCGGACAGCGCTGGGCCCGCGTCGCTGGCGGTGGTGTTCGGCGCCGCGACCTATGTGGCCGTCTTCATGGCGATCGGCTGCGTCGCGCAGCGGGCCGCGGTCTGGTCCATGGCGTTCGTGTTCCTGGTGGAGCGCCTCCTGGGCGAGGCGCTCTCGGGCATCGCGCAGCTGTCGCCGTCGTGGGAGGCCCGGGCCGCGTTCGTGGGCATGGCCGACGTGCAGCGCTCGCTCGAGCGCCACGGGATCCCGCACGGCACCGGGGCGCTCGTGCGCCTCACCCTCCTCACCGCGGTCGGCCTCGCCATCGCCGTGCACCGCCTCCCCCGCATGAAGATGGCGGGTTCCTCCGACTGACCCAGCTCATGCCTGCTCCGGTCGTCGCTTCGCGGCGGCCGGCCAGCACGGCGCCGACCAGGACGAGGGCCACGCCGGCCAGCGCGGGGGTCTCCACGTGGTCGTCCTGGAAGACCACCCCGAGGACGAGGGACACCACGGGGATCAGGTAGGTGATGAACGCCGACCGGACCGAGCCCACCCGGCCGATGAGCGAGCCCATCAGCAGGAACGCCAGCCCGGTCCCTACGAGGCCGAGCACGGCCACGGCGGCCAGCGGGCGCAGCTCGAGCCGGCTGTCGGGCAGCCCCGCCAGGCCGTACGGCAGCGTCCAGAGCGTGGCCAGCGCCAGCATCCGCCCCATGATCAGCAGCGAGCCGTAGCGAGCCTGCAGGGGGAGGATCACGTGACCAGCGAGGCCGTAGCAGGCCGTGGCCACGAGCACGAGCACGACGCCCCACGCTGACGAGCCGCTGTCACCGAGGCTCGGCAGGCTGATGAGCACGATCCCGGCGAAGCCGATCGCCACGCCGGCCAGCTGCGGGCCCGTCGTGCGGCGCCGGTAGAGCAGCCACGCGAACACCGCCGCGAACATCGGCGTGGCGCCGTTCAGCAGACCGGTCACCGCGGAGTTGATGTGCTGCTCGGCGATCGGGAAGAGGGTGAACGGCAGCCCGACCCACAGCATCGACACGAACACGAGCCGGCGACGGTCCGTCGGCGCGATCCGCGTCCGCGGCCCGGGCAGCACCCGCAGGATCGCCGCACCGAGCCCGACGCGCAGCAACGTCACGACGCCGGGCTCGAGCGCCTCGAGCCCCACCGCGATGAAGAGGAACGACGCGCCCCAGATCCCCGCGATCGCGGCGAACACCAGCCAGTCGGTCGGCGTGAACGCGGCCTGGTTGTCGGGGACCGTCATCGTGGAGCGCGCCCCACGACCGGATGAGGCATCAGCTCAATCGAGCAGCGCGTGGACCAGGCGGCTGATGGCGGCCCGCCGGGCGGGGCCCTTCAGGTGCTGCGCGGACGCGCACTGGTCCCAGGCCTCGAAGCTGAGCGCGACCTCGAGGGCGGGCAGGACGCCGTCGCGCCGCTTCAGCTCGAGGGCGAAGACGCGGTCGATCTCGGCCCGCACCCAGGCCCGGGCCAGCGCGAGCTGGTCGCGCAGGGCGGCGGAGTCGGGTGCGGCCCGCAGGGCAGCGCGCCGAACGGGGGCCACGCCCTCGTAGAGGCGGTCGTGCTGGTCGACGATCGCGGTGATCCGCTCGGCGAGGGTGCCCACGGCGGGCACCTCGACGTACAGGTGGCGGTTGCGCTCGAGCTGGCGGGCGGCCGCCTCGGTGTGGAGCGTCTCGACGTCGTCGAAGATCCGGAAGATCGACCGCAGCGACACGCCGGACCGCTCGGCCACGAGCTGCGCCGTCGGGCGGGCGACACCCTCGTTCAGCAGGTCGAGGAGGGCGTCCACCGCCAGATCACGACTGCGGTGGCGGCGGGCGCGACGTCCGTCGCGGGGCAGCGATGACGTAGGGTCGAGTGAAGGGACGGCGGCCACCGGATCGATCCTAAGTATTGACACACGATATGTCAATACTTGCGGGCCCCGTCGGCTGACAGGGGGACCCGATGGCAGACAGGAGCGCCGCGGCGCCGACCGCCACCACCACCGCCGGGCAGGTCGAGGGACGCCAACGCGACGGGGTCGACACGTTCCTCGGCATCCCGTACGCCGCGCGCAGCGCGCTTCGCCCCGCCGGCACCGCCCGAGCCCTGGCACGGCGTGCGGGCGGCCACGGACTACGGCCCGATCTCGCCGCAGGGCGTCGGCGCCCACTTCCAACGGGCCGACCTCCCCCAGTCCGAGGACTGCCTGTCATGCAACGTGTGGACGCCGGCCGCCGACGACGGCGCCCGGCCCGTGCTCGTGTGGATACACGGCGGCGCGTTCCGCCAGGGCTCCGGGGCCAGCCCGCTGTACGACGGCGCCCGCCTCGCGGGGCGCGGCGACGTCGTGGTGATCACCCTCAACTACCGCCTGGCCGCCCTCGGCTTCCTCGGGCACCCGAGCCTCGCCGGCGCCGAGGGCGAGCCGAGCGCGAACTGGGGTCTGCTCGACCAGCTCGAGGCGCTCCGCTGGGTCCGCGACAACGCCGCCGCGTTCGGCGGCGACCCGGGCAACGTCACGATCTTCGGCGAGTCGGCCGGCGCCGTGTCGGTCACGCTGCTGTGCGCGATGGACGCGGCGCGCGGGCTCTTCCACAAGGCGGTCGCCCAGAGCGGAGGCGCGGCCAGCGTGTCCGGCCACGCGGCCACCGCGCTGGCCGAGCAGGTGGCGGAGGCGGCCGGCGTCGCCGATGTGGCCGCACTGCGCGATCTCCCCCTCGAGGACCTGCTCGCCGCGCAGGCGGTGGTCGACGCCGCCGGCGCGCTGCGCACCTTCATGCCCTGCCGCGACGGCGTGGTGCTCGCGGGATCGCCACTGCGCGCGCTCGCCGGCGGGTCCGCGGCAGGCGTGCCGATGATCGTCGGCACCAACGTCGACGAGTGGAAGCTGTGGGCGCCCATGGACCCGCACAGCCGCGACCTCGACGACGACCGGCTGCGCCACCGCCTCGAGGCCCGCTTCGAGGCCGACGCGGTCGACGGCCTGGTCGACGCGGTGCGGGCGGCCCGTGCCGCGCGAGGCGAGCCGGTGAACCCCAACGACCTGTTCTTCGCCATCGAGACCGACCGCTTCTTCCGGGTGCCGGCACTCCAGGCCGCCGATGCCCAGGCGGGTCACGCGCCAACGTTCGTGTACCTCTTCGGGTGGGGCTCCCCCGCCATGGGCGGCTGGCTCGGCTCGTGCCACGGCCTGGAGATCGCGTTCGTGTTCGGGAACCAGGGCCGCGGCGACCTCGCCATGTTCACCGGTGCCGGCCCCGAAGCGGATGCCCTGGGGGCCCACATGATGGATGCGTGGTTGACCTTCGCCCGCACCGGCGACCCGTCCACTGGAGACCTGCCGTGGACCCGTCACGACCCTGCCACGCGCCCGACGATGGTCTTCGACGTGGACACGCGAGTCGAGCTCGCGCCGCGCGAGGCGGAGCGGGCCGCGGTGGCCGCCGCGCCGGCCGCCGCGGGCGCCGCATAGGCGGTCCCCGGCCGCGCGCGACCGGCGCCGTACCGTTTCGGCATCGACTACCAGCGGGAGTTCCCGCCGCACGAGGCGAGCGTGCCCGAGGCGCGCCAGCTCGTGGCGGAGGTGCTCGAAGCGTCGCGCTTCCGCGGCGACTCGGACACCGTCCTGCTGCTCGTCAGCGAGCTCGTGACCAACGCCGTGCGCCACGCGGCGACACCGTTCGAGGTGCGCGTCGACGTCGACGGCACGCACGTCACGGTGGGCGTGGTCGACCACGACCGCGTCCACCCGCCGCGCCTGCGCCGCCCCGCGCTCACCGACACGAGCGGGCGCGGGCTCCAGATCGTGCAGGAGATGGCCAGCAGCTGGGGGACCGAGCTGGTCGACGCGGACGCGAAGCGGGTCTGGTTCCGGGTCTCCTAGGTCGGCGCGGGGCGCCCGCCGCGCACGAGGCGGCCCGGGAGCGCGTCGGTGGGCTCGCCGCCCTCGTAGGTGACCTGCCCGGCCTTGACGGTGGCCACGTATCCGTCGGCCCGCTGGAGCAGGCGGCGACCCCCGGCGGGCAGGTCGTAGTGGATCTCCGGCCGGCGTGCCTGCAGCGCGTCGAAGTCGATCAGGTTGCAGTCGCCCCGGTAGCCCGGTGCGAGGACGCCGCGGTCGAGGAGACCGACCGTGCGCGCGGTGTCGCGCGTCTGGCGCTGCACGAGGAAGGGCAGGGGCAGCCGGCCCTCGGCCCGATCGCGGCCCCACAGGGTCAGCAGCGTCGTCGGGAAGCTGGCGTCGCAGATGGTGCCGACATGGGCGCCGCCGTCGGACAGCCCGGGCACCGTGTGCTTGTGCGAGAGCATGGAGCCGACCGCGTCGAGCCGGCCGTCGATCCAGTTGATGATCGGCATGTACAGGAACGTGCGACCGTCGTCGCGGGAGATGAGGTCGTAGGCCAGCTCCGCGGGCTCCCGGCCCTCGCGCGCGGCGCGGGCCGCCACGCTGGTCGCCGGGTCGGGCTCGTAGTCGGGCGGGTCGCCGAGCTCGTACATCCGGTCCCACATGCCGAGCATCCCCGGCGCGCGGTGGGCGTGCTCGAGCACGCGCTCGCGGAAGGAGGGCTCGGCCATGGCCCTGGCCTGGTCGGCCACCGCCAGCTCGGACACCTCGCCCATGACGGGGTTGCCGAGGAACGGGTGCAGCGTGCACTGCAGGCCGAGCAGGATGCCGATCGCGCGTGCCGCGGCCTGCCCGGTCATCGGCACGCCCGCCGCGTTGGCCTCGTCGAGCAGCTCGAGCAGGCGCGGCCAGCGCCGGCCGTCGACGTCCGCGAGCGAGAACGACAGCGGTCGCCCGGACTGCTCCGCCATCGTGCGGAAGAGGCCGAACTCGGCGTCGATGTCGCCGAAGTCCGACACCACCTGGAGCACCCCGGCGCCGGTGGCGCCCACGGCGCGGGCGATGCCCACGAGCTCGTCCTCCGCCGCGGTGAGCGTGGGCGTGAGCTCGCCCCGGCTCGTGCGGTGGTTCATCGTCCGCGAGGTGGTGAAGCCGAGCGCTCCTGCCTCGATCCCCGCGGCGGCGAGGCGGGCCATCGCCTCGATGTCCTCCGGGGTCGCGTCCTCGCGCGCGGCGCCCCGCTCCCCCATGACGTGCAGGCGCAGCGCCCCGTGGGGCACCTGCGTGGCGATGTCGATGTCGTAGACCCGGTCGTCGAGCGCGTCGAGGAACTCGGCGAACGTCTGCCACGTCCACGGCAGGCCCTCGTGCAGCGCGGCGCCGGGGATGTCCTCCACGCCCTCCATCAGCTCGATGAGGCGCTGGTGGTCCTCGGGGCGCACGGGCGCGAAGCCGACCCCGCAGTTGCCGGCGACCACCGTGGTGACCCCGTGCCAGGACGACGGCTGCAGCCGGTCGTCCCAGGTGGCCTGCCCGTCGTAGTGCACGTGCAGGTCGACGAACCCCGGCGTGACCAGCAGACCGTCGGCGTCGAGGGTGCGACGCGCGTCCCCTCCACCCGGCCCACCTCGGTCACGATGCCGGCGGTGATGGCCACGTCGGCCGTGACGCCGTCGGCGCCCGTGCCGTCGAGGACGGTCCCGCCCCGGACCACGAGGTCGTGCATGCGATGTCCCCCTTTGCGGATCTACACGAGGATGCGCTCGTCCGGGGCCCGGACGCCGATGACGGCCAGCACGCGGCCCAGGCCCAGGAACATCCCGCAGCACATCGTGAGGTCGGCCAGCTCGTCGTCGGCGAACGCCGCGTGGAGGCGCTCCCACAGCTCGTCGTCCATGGCCAGGTGGTCGAGCGCGAACCGCTGCGCGAACTCGGCCGCCAGCCGCTCCCGCTCGGTGAGCTCAGGGCTCGTGGCCCACGCCGCCACCTCGGCGTAGAAGCCCTCGTCCACGCCGTGGGTGCCGGCGTCCTTGGCCCGCGTGTCCTGGCACACGACGCAGTCGTTGATCAGCGCGATCGCCCAGCGGGCCGCCTCCCGCTCGCGGAGGGCCAGCTTGGTGTTCGTGTAGACGGCCTCGGAGAGGGCGCCCATGCCCACGGCCATCTCGGGCCGCAGCAGGGCCCAGTCGACGTGCTCGCCCATGCCGCGGTCAGGAAAGGAGATGCGTGCCATGGATCCGAGGTTAGGTCGGACCCATGGCACGCGTCCGCTGAGGGCGCCGGCGGCGGGCGGAGCCGCGGCGCCGCTCAGACGGTCTCGAGCTCCCGGGCCAGCTCGTCGGCCTCCAGGTCCAGGTCGGGGGCGTCGGGCGAGCCCTCGACGTCGATGTGCGGGAGGATCCGGTCGAGCCAGCGGGGCAGCCACCAGTTGCGGTCGCCGAGGAGCTCCATCGTGGCGGGGACCAGCAGCATCCGGACCACCGTGGCGTCGAGCAGGATCGCCGTCGACAGGCCGACGCCGAACAGCTTGAAGATGCGGTCGTTCTCGAACATGAACGACCCGAACACGAAGACCATGATGGCGGCGGCCGCGGTGATCACCCGCGCCGTGGTGGCGAGGCCGTTGGCCACCGACACGTGGCTGTCGCCGGTGCGGTGCCACTCCTCCTTCACCCGCGACAGGAGGAACACCTCGTAGTCCATCGACAGGCCGAACACGACCGCGAACAGCATCATCGGCGCGAACGTCTCGATCGGTCCCGGGGCGAGGCCGGTGAGGTCGCTCAACCAGCCCCACTGCACGATGGCCACCGTGACGCCGTAGGCGGCGCCGATGGAGAGCAGGTTCATCAGCACGGCCTTGAGCGGCACGAGGAGCGAGCGGAACACGGCCATCAGCAGCAGGAACGACATCGCCAGCACCGCGACGAAGAACAACGGCATGCGCCCGCTGAGGAAGTCGGAGAAGTCGACGGTGGCCGGGACCTGGCCCGTGACCGCGATCTCCGAGCCGAGCGCGGCCTCGCCGTCGACGAGCACGTCGTCGCGCAGCCGGTGCACGAGCTCGGTGGTGGCGCCATCCTGCGGCGAGGTCTCGGGGGTGATCTGCCACAGGTAGGCGGACGGGTCGGGACCGTTGGGGACGGCCGGCGAGGCGAAGGCCACGTCGGGATCCGCGTTCACGGCGTCGGTGATGCCCTGCAGCACGGCGGGGTCGGCAGCGCCGTCGACGCGTGCGGCCAGGAAGAACGGTCCGTTGAAGCCGGGGCCGAAGCCGTCGACCAGGAGGTCGTAGGCCTGCCGCGTGGTCGTGTCCTCCGCGTAGTTGCCCTCGTCGGAGAACCCGAGCCGGAGGCCGAGGACCGGAACGGCCAGCACGAGGAGCAGCAGGCCGCTGCCGACGGCGGCGGGCCACGGGTGGTGCTGGATCAGGCGGCTCCACCGATAGGCGAAGGTCTCCCGCAGCGGCTTCGGTGGGCGGTGCCGCACCTGACGCTTGAGCGGGGCGACCGCGAAGCCGGCCACCAGCACGATCGCGGCCAGGGGGAACCCGACGACGAGCGGGCTGAAGTGCAGGCCGAGCCCGACCAGCCCGATGGCCACGAACCCGGTGGCGATCAGGCCGCGCCACCGCGTGACCTCGATGCGCTCGCCGGCGAAGCCGAGGAGGGCAGGCAGCAGCGTGAGCGACGAGATCACTGTCATCAGGACGACGACGGCGGAGCTCACCGCGAGGCCCTGGATGAAGGACACGCCCATCACGATCATGCCGAGGAACGAGACGACGACGGTGATGCCGGCGAAGGCGACCGCGCGCCCCGCGGTGTCCACCGCGATGGCGGCGGCCCGCTCCGGCGTGTGCCCGTGGTGCAGGTTCTCGCGGTAGCGGGTGACGATGAACAGCGCGTAGTCGATGCCCACCCCGAGCCCGATCATGATCCCGAGGAAGGGCGCGAAGTCCGGCAGCGTGATGACCTGCGAGAGGATCGTGACGGTGACCGAGCCGGCCGCGATCCCGGCCAGGGCGACGCCGATCGGCAGGCCCATGGCGAGGACCGAGCCGAACGCGAGGACCAGGATCACGATGGCGAAGGCGAGGCCGAGCGTCTCGGACGAGGGCTCCTCGAACTCACCGAACGCGCCGCCGCCGAGCTCCACCTGCAGGCCGTCCCCGGTGGGGAGGAGCTCCTCGAGGGTGCGCCCGATCCCGCCGGCCTCGTCCCAGTCGTCGCCCGGGATCTCCAGCGACGCGAAGGCGATCTTCCCGGCGGACGCGCCGCTGTCGGCCACCTGCTGTCGGCCGGCCGGCTCGTAGGGGCTCACCAGCGTGACCCCGCGGAGGGCCGTCAGCTCGCGCCCGGCCAGCGCCTCCCGCTGCGCGCGGGTGAGGTGGGCGAAGGCCGGGTCGGTGGCCAGGTCGACGCCGGGATCCGTCGCCAGCGTGGTGACCATCGTGAACACCCGCTCCATGGCGGCCTGCACGGCAGGGTCGTCCACGCCCTGCTCGGCCCGGAACACGATCGTGCCGGGGATGCCGGCGCCCTGCCCGCCGAACTCGTCCTCCAGCGTGTCGATGCCGCGCGTGCTCTCGAAGCCGGGCGGTGTGAAGTCCTCGCCGAACCTCCCGCCGACCGCGCTGGAGACGCCGCCGACCACCACGACCGCGAGCACCCAGATGAGCACGGTGGCGCGACGGCGCCGGAAGCACCAGGAACCGAGACGAGCGAACACAGCGACCTCCGGGGGGTGAGGCGGCAGGGTGAGGATGCCGGGGGGATTGCGAGCAGCGTACGGGTGTGGTGCGGGAGAGCAATCGGGGATATCCCTCATGTGACGCACGTCATCCAAGGGTGTGGACGACGAGCGCGTGCCATGCTGCCGGCATGATCCAGGACCGGTTCCGACTCGACGACCAGGTGGCGATCGTGACGGGCGCGGGGCGCGGCATCGGCGCCGCCACCGCGGTCGCGCTGGCCGAGGCGGGCGCCGACGTGCTGCTGTCGTCGCGCACCGTCGAGCAGCTCGAGGAGGTCGCGGCGCAGGTCGAGGCGGCCGGGCGCAAGGCCGTCGTGGTGGCTGCGGACCTCAGCGACCTCGACGCCGTCGCCGGCCTGGCCGCCGCCGCGGCGGAGGCGTTCGGTCGCATCGACGTCGTGGTGAACAACGTCGGCGGCTCGATGCCCCGCCCGTTCATGGACACGTCACCTCGGCGCCTCCTGGAGGCGTTCTCCTGGAACGTCGCGACGGGCCACGCCCTCACGCGGGCGGCCGTGCCCGTCATGCTCGAGACGGGCGGTGGTTCGGTGGTGGGGATCTCCTCGATGATGGGTCGCTCCGCCGCCCGCGGCTTCGTGGCCTACGGCACCGCCAAGGCCGGCCTCTCGCACTGGACCCGCCTCGCCGCGCAGGACCTCGCCCCCCGGATCCGGGTCAACGCGATCGCGGTCGGCTCGGTGGCGACGTCGGCCCTGGAGGTCGTGCTCCAGGACGACGGCCTGCGCACGACCATGGAGTCGAACACGCCGCTGCGCCGGATCGGCCACCCCGACGAGATCGCCGCCACCGTGCTCTACCTGGCGTCGGCGGCCGGCGGCTACGTCACCGGGAAGGTGATCGAGGTGGACGGTGGGATCGAGCAGCCGAACCTCGACATGGGGCTGCCCGACCTCTGATCCCCGCCGGGCCGCGGCCGGCCAACGGTCGTAGCGTTGCGCGCGTGCCCGCCGTCCGAGCCCGTCGCGCCGTCGCCGCCGGGCTGGCGCTCGGGTTGCTGGCCTCGGTCACGGCGTGCGGCACACGCCTCCCGGACGAGGCCTTCGAGACGGACGCGACCGGCACCGGCACCACGGTGCGGGGGCGACCGGCCGCGGACGCGTCGAGCTCGGCGGCCGACACGGCGACGGGCGGGGACGTCGCCACGGGGCAGGACGGCACCGGGTCGGCCGGCCCCGCCACGGGGAGCGGCGCGGCCAGGGGCACCGGCGCCTCCCGCGGCCCCAACCAGGCGTCCGACGTCGGCGTGACGCCGACCGCGATCCGCATCGGCACGATCGTGGCCGAGCAGGGCGTGCTCGGGGACGCGTTCGCCCCCGCGGTGTGGGGGCTGCGGTCCTGGGTGGCGCACACGAACGCGCAGGGCGGGATCGCGGGCCGCCAGATCGAGCTGTTCACCTGTGACGACCGGGAGGACCGGTCGCGCACGCTCGAGTGCGCGAAGCGCCTCGTGGAGCGGGACCAGGTGTTCGCGCTGGTGGCCGTCAACACCCGGTCGATCGGCGGCGCCTCGCAGTACCTCGACGGGCAGGGCATCCCCGTTCTGGGCTTCCCGATCGGCAACGCGTTCAACCGGTTCCCGCACTTCTACTCCGCCTACGGGTCGCTGTTCCCTCGCGACGGCAAGCAGGTCGGCTTCAACGGCCGGCTCGTCTTCACCTCGGCGCTGTTCCACCCCTTCAAGGAGCTCGGCGCCAGGAAGGCGGCCATCTTCGGCTACGACATCGCCGAGTCGGCGCAGGCGGTCGACCTCTTCAAGCGGGGCCTCGAGCTCGAGGGCTTCGAGGTCACCCGCTACAACGTGAGCTTCGCGGCCCCGAGCTTCGACACCGCCGTGGCCGACATGCAGCGCAACGGCGTGCAGCTCATCGTCGACGCGATGGACCCGGGCGCCAACATCCGCCTGTGCGATTCGATGGCCCGGCGCCAGTTCAAGCCGCTGGCCAAGCTGACCCAGGTGCCGGCGTTCGGCGAGTCCGTGCGCACGAGCCTCAACGACGCCTGCCGGCCGATCACCTACGTCTTCGGGTTCTCGCGGCCGTACAACACGACCTCGGTGCCGTTCATCGCCACCTTCAACGCCGCCATGCGGCGCTACCAGCCGGGCAAGCAGCTGCACCAGTGGTCGCTCGAGGCCTGGGTGCAGGGCGAGGCGGTCCGCCAGGCGCTGGTGGCGCTCGGCCCGGCGCCGACGCGGGTGGGCGTCGAGGAGTTCCTGGAGCGCAACGAGGGCATCGACATCCCGGGCGTGCTCGCGATGCCCCTCCGTTGGGTGCACCTGCCCGAGGCGGCCACCGCGACCTCCGGCGTCGTCTGCTTCTCCATCGCCAAGTGGGACGACGGCGCGGCCGGCGGCTGGACCACCCCGTTGGGGTTCCCCTACTGCGCGGACGGCAGGATCTACACCACGGCCACGGCCGAGCAGGGGACCTAGCAGCTCAGGTCAGGGCTGCGCTGTACACGGGCAGGTCGAGGAGGGTCAGCACCCCGGGCTCGGCGGCCACCACGGCAGGGATCGCGTTCACCACGTGCATGGCGGTCGCGAGGCAGCCCGCATGGTTGTGGTCGCCCCGGTCCGACGACAGCGCGAGCTCGAGCGTGGCGTGCGGCTCGCCCTCGACGAGGATCCGGTAGCCCTCGCCCTGCGGCCAGTCGGGGGCGTCGTCGTCGCGCAGCCGGGTGACGTGCTCGACCACGAGCATCGGGTGGTCGCCCACCATGCCGAGGATCTCGAACCGCATGCCCGAGATGGTCCCCTTCCCGATCGTGCCGGAGGCGATCTCGAAGTCCTGGTCGGCCAGCAGGACCTCGTGGCGCTCCTCGATGCGGTCGAGCGTCACCCCGATCGCGGCCGCCACCAGCTCGAGCACGGGACCCCAGGCCAGCGCGGTGGAGCCGGGCGACAGCAGGAGCGACTGGGACGGGTCCGCCTTCCCGAACCCCATGATCTCGAACATCGTGAACGGGTTGTCCCAGGTGTCGTAGTTGACGATCTCCATCATCCGGACGCTGCGCACCTCCTTGCACAGGGCCAGGGTGTGGATCGCGAGCCCGGCGTTGCCGAAGCCCGGGTCGATGCCCGAGGTGAAGAAGCTCGTGCCGCCCGTCTCGCAGGCGGCCTGGAGCTGGTCGTAGACGCCCGCGCCGGCCGCCTTCGGGTACAGGAGTGGCACGAACGACGTGTTCACCACGTTGGCGCCCCCGGCCAGCATGCGGCACAGGTCCTCGACCACCTGGCCCGGGCGGATGTCGGAGCTGGCCGTGTAGCAGATGCAGTCGGCGCCGAGGGCCAGCAGCGCGTCCGCGTCCTGGGTGGCGACCACCCCCACGGGCTCACCGCCGCACAGCACGCCGGCGTCCTGTCCGGCCTTGTTGTCCGAGTGCACCCACAGCCCGGCGAGGCGCAGGTCGGGGTGGGCGACGATGGCGGGCACGGCGTGGATGCCCACGGTCCCGGTGGCCCACTGGATCACGTCGATGGTCATGGGCCGGAACCGTAGGTGGCGGCTAGCGCGCGAACCCCTCCGTGGGCGGCGCGAGGCCGGCCAGCGCCGGGGCGAGGTCGGCGTTGGGCACCGGCGTGCCCGGGACGAGCCGCAGCGGCACGGAGCCCGCCCAGATGGGCAGGTCGACGTCCTCGGGCTCGTCGATGGCGTCGCCGGTGCGGATCTTGGCGGACCCCTCCTCGATCGGGAGGCGCAGCACGAGCGTCTGCCGCAGCTCGCCGCGGCTGGCGGCGCGCGCCGACTGGGTGCGTCCGGGTACGACGTGGTCGACGATGCACTCGAACGCCCGGGCCTTCTCGGCCTCGTCCTCCACCTTCTCGGCCCGGCCCAGCAGCACCACCGAGCGGTAGTTCATCGAGTGGTGGAAGGCGGAGCGGGCCAGCACGAGGCCGTCGAGCAGCGTCACGGTGACGCAGACCTCGGCGTCCGCGCTGGCGCGGAGCATCGCGTTGCCGACCGCGCCGTGGAGGTAGAGCACGTCGCCGTCGCGGCCGAAGGTCATCGGGAGCACCTTCGGCGCCCCGTCGACCACGAAGCCGACGTGGGCGATGTACGCCTCGTCGAGGATGGCGTGCGCGACGGCCCGGTCGAAGGCGCCGCGGTCGGCCTTGCGCCGGAGCTTGGTGCGGTCGGTCTGCGCGAGGTGGGGAGCGGCCGTCATGCCCGCCATCGTGGCAGCCGCTGGACCGGCCACCCCACGAGTTCTGGCCGGATCGTCGACCCAGAGGTCGACGCAGCGACCAGTGGCGGGGTCAACTCGGGAGGTCGCCCCAGAAGCCGGTGATGCGGGTGAGGCGGCCGTCGGCGGCCACCTCGCCGGCGTCGATGCCGGTGAGGATCGTGGCGCCGTCGGCGCCGAGGAGCTCCCAGCCGAAGCGGAGCTGGTCGTTGTGCTGGTCGATCCCGCTGGTGCGCCGCATCCCGAAGCCGGGGAACTGCGCGTGCACGGCGGAGATCATCTCGGCCAGGCCCGCGTGGCCCTTGGCGTCCGCGTTGGGGTCGACGTGCCGGCCGTCCTCGGTGAACACGGCGGCGATGCGCTCGGCACGAGCCGCCTCGTCGGGCTCGAGCCACATGGCGAGGTAGTCGGACACGAGGGCGCTGACATCGGTGGTGGTGGTGGTGCTCACAGGGGCCTCCTGGTGGGTCGGTGCGTGGGTCCCACCGTGCGGGACGGGGGCGCCCAGGACGATTACCTGTCAGGTAGGCGACCTGCGGCGGCCGCGTCGGTACCGTCACCTGCATGAGCACGCTCTCCCCCGCGATCGGGGTCGGCGACCTCCTGCGGGGCTGGCGGCAGCGACGCCGGCTCAGCCAGCTCGACCTGTCGGTCGAGGCGGAGGTCTCGGCCCGCCACCTGAGCTTCGTGGAGACGGGTCGCTCGCGCCCGAGCCGGGAGCTGCTGCTGCACCTGGCCGAGCACCTCGACGTGCCCCTGCGCGAGCGCAACTCGCTGCTCCTGGCCGCGGGTACGCCCCCGCCTACGCCGAGCGGTCGTTGGACGACGCCGGCATGGACCCGGTGCGCGAGGCGCTCGACCGGATCCTCGGGGGCCACGAGCCGTACCCCGCGGTGATCGTGGACCGGAAGTGGGACCTCGTCACCGCCAACGCGAGCCGCGCTCGACGGTCTTCACGGAGGGCGTGGACCCCGACCTCCTCGCGCCGCCGGTCAACGTCTACCGGCTCGGCCTGCACCCGCAGGGCCTGGCCCCCCGCGTTCGCAACTTCGCGGAGTACAGCGCCCACCTCCTGATCCAGCTGCAGCGCGACGTCGCGCTCAGCGGCGACCCCGACCTCGCCACGCTCCTCGACGAGGTGCGGTCCTACCCCGGTGTCGAGGACGCGTCGCCCGTGCTCACCGACCCCGCGCAGCTGCTGTTCCTGCCGATGCGCCTGGCCACCGCCGGCGGCCGCGAGCTGTCGTTCTTCAGCACCCTGGCCACCTTCGGCACCGCGCTCGACGTGACCCTGGCCGAGCTGTCCATCGAGTCCTTCTTCCCCGCCGACGAGGCGACGCAGCAGGCGCTCCTACGGGCGTAGCACCGGCTTGACGACGCGGCCGCTCAGGCTGGCCGCCTCCGCCTCGTCGATGGCGCTCAGCGGGAACTCCTCGATCAGGCGGTCGAACGGGAAGCGCCCCTCCTGCCACAGGCCGAGCAGGCGGGGGATGAGCTCCTTGGGGTCGGCGTCGCCCTCGAGCACCCACAGCGCCCGCTTGCCGACCACCGCGAGCGTGTCGAGCACGAGCTCGGAGAGCTGGGCGCCCAGGAGGGCGGCGGCGCCGCCGAGGCGCACGCACGCCATCGCGTTGCGGGACACGGCGGGCACGCCGGTGGTGTCGACGGCGTAGTGGGCCCCGGCTCCGGTGATCGCCTGGAGCTGCTCGAGCAGGTCGGGCGCATCGCCGCGCACCGTGTGCGTGGCCCCGAGCTCCCGGGCCAGCTCCAGGCGGCCGTCGTGCAGGTCGACGGCCACGATCGGGTCGGCTCCGTTGACCACGCCGGCGAGGAGGGCGGACATCCCGACCGCGCCGGTGCCGAACACCACGAGGCTGCGGCCCGGCTGCACGTCGAGGGCGTTCAGCACCGAGCCGGCACCCGTGATGATCCCGCAGCCGAGCGGCCCGAGCTTCTCCAGCGGCAGGGCCTTGTCGACGACGACCGCGTTGCGGGCCGTCGCCACCGCGTGGGTGGCGAAGGACGACTGGCCGAACCAGCGCGACGGGATGTCGGCCCCCGCCGCGTCCGTGACCCCCGTGGTGAAGTCGGCGCGGCGGCCGATCAGGTTGCGGAGCCAGAACTCCTCGCACGCGAACGGGCGCCTGGCCCGGCAGGCCTCGCACGAGCCGCACGACTCGAACGAGAGCACGACGTGGTCCCCCACCGCGATGCCCTCGACCTCGGCCCCGACCGCCTCGACCACGCCCGCGCCCTCGTGACCGCAGATGATCGGGGGCGGCGAGATCGTGCCCTCGGCCCGGGGCAGCACGTCGGTGTGGCACATCCCGACGCCGACGATGCGCACGAGCAGCTCGTCGGGCCGGGGGTCGGCCAGCTCGACCTCCTCGAGCGAGTACGGCTGGTCCTGGGCGCGCAGCACCGCGGCGGTGATCTTCATGGGTGCGGGTTCTAGCGGACGCCGGAGCCGTACGAGCGCGGCAGGCCGAGCACGTGCTCGGCGATGTAGTTGAGGACCATCTCCTGGGGGATCGGCGCGAGCTTCATCAGCCGCGCCTCCTTCCAGTACCGCTCGATGTCGTACTCGCTCGCGTAGCCGAACCCGCCGTGGGTCTGCATCGCCTGGTCGGCGGCCGCGAACGCCGCGTCGGCAGCGAGGAGCTTCGCCAGGTTGGCTTGCTCGCCGCACGGGAGCCCCTGGTCGTAGCGCCAGCCCGCCTCGCGCACCACGAGCTCCGCGGCGTGGAGGCGTCCGTAGGCCTCGGCCAGTGGGAACGCGATCCCCTGGTTGCGGCCGATCGGGTGGCCGTACACGACGCGCTCGTTCGCGTAGGCCACCGCCCGCTCGATGGACACGCGGCCGATGCCGATCGCCTCGGCGGCCACGAGGATGCGCTCGGGGTTGATCCCGTCGAGGAGGTAGCCGAAGCCCTTGCCCTCCTCGCCCACGCAGTGGTCGACCGGCACGGGCAGGTCGTCGAACACCACCTCGCAGGAGACCACGGCGTTGCGGCCCGCCTTGGGGATCGGCGTGATCGTGACCTGTGGCGTCTGCAGGTCGGCCAGCAGCAGGGTGAGTCCGTCGGTCTTGCGGGCGGCCTCCTCGAGCGGGGTGGTCCGCACCAGCAGCAGCACCTTGTCGCAGTAGAGCGCCTTGGTCATCCAGACCTTGCGGCCCCGCACGAGGTAGGTGTCGCCCTCGCCGGCGGGCGCGGGTGGTGATCGCCGTGGTGTCGGTGCCGGCATCGGGCTCGGTGACGCCGAAGGCCACGTGGAGCCGGCCGGCCGCGACGTCCGGGAGGTACCGGTCGCGGAGCATGGCGCTGCCGTGCTTGACGATCGGGTTCATCCCGAAGATCGACAGGTGGAGGGCGCTGCACCCGTTCATGGCGGCCCCCGAGGCGGCGACCTCCTCGAGCACGATCGACGCCTCGGTGATGCCCTGGCCCCCGCCGCCGAGGTCCTCGGGCATGGCGATGCCGATCCAGCCGCCCTCGGCCATGGCCTCGTGGAAGGCCCAGGGGAACTCGTGCCGTTCGTCCAGATCGCGCCAGTACGCGTCGGGGAACTTGCTGCACACCCGGCGCACGCCCTCCCGGATCTCGCCGTGCGTGTCGTCTTCTCGGAAGTCCACGGGTGGATTCTCCCCCATCCCGCGAGGATGGGCCGGACGGACCTGTCGGGGGTCCCCGCCGCCTTGTACTCTCACAGGCCATGCGTCGTCCGCGTCGTGTGCTCGCCGCTGCGGCAGCGCTCCTCGGCTCCCTGGGGCTCCTCACCCCTCAGGTCGACGCCGCGCCGGCCCCCCGGCTGACGCTCCGCTTCCTCGTGGGCTTCGACCCGGAGACCCCCGCCGTGGTCCAGGACCTCACCGCGGCCGTGTCCGGTCGGATCGTCCGCGGCGTGGACCCGCTGCAGCTCCGCACGATCGAGGTCGAGGCCAACCAGGCCGCCAGCGTCCAGAAGCAGCTGCTGGCCGAGGACCAGGTCGCCTACGTGGAGCTCGACAAGCCGATGCGCGTCGACCAGACGCCGAACGACACCTACTGGTCGTACCAGTGGTCCGCGACCAAGGTGAAGCTACCGGCGGCCTGGGACGTCACGACCGGCGTGGGCTCGGTGATCATCGCGATCATCGACACCGGCACGACCCCCGTGGGCACCGACCTGCCCACCTCCAAGTTCGTCACCGGTCGCAACGCGATCACCGGCTCGTCCACCGCCACCGACGACAACGGCCACGGCACCGCCACGGCCTCCATCGCGGCCAGCGTCGGCAACAACGGCGCCTCGATCGCCGGCGCCTGCTGGCAGTGCAAGATCATGCCGGTCAAGGTGCTCGGCTCCAACGGCAGCGGCAGCACGTCGACGGTCGCAGCGGGGATCACCTGGGCCGTCGACCACGGCGCCGACGTGATCAACCTGAGCCTCTCGGGCGGGGCCACGAGCACCCTGCAGCAGGCCGTCGCCTACGCCGAGAGCCGCGGCATCCCCGTGGTGGCCTCGGCCGGCAACGACAACACCTCGACGCCCGCCTACCCGGCCGGGTACTCCAGCACGATCAGCGTGGCGGCCACCGACCAGAACGACGTCCGCTCCTCGTACTCGAACTACGGCAGCTGGGTGCGCCTCGCGGCGCCGGGCACGAGCCCGGCCCTGCAGACGAACGGCTCCGCGTACTGGTTCTCCGGGACGAGCGCGTCGGCGCCGCTGGTGGCCGGCGTCGTGGGCCTGCTGCTCGCGATGAACCCGGCGCTCACGCCCGCGCAGGTCCGCAGCGCGCTCATGTCGAGCGCCGATCCCGCGCAGGTGACCCTCATGAGCGGTGGCGGCCGGCTCGACGCCCAGGGTGCGCTCTCCCTCGTCGGCTCGACGACGACGAGCTCCTCCAGCACGAGCTCGAGCACGTCCTCCTCCTCGACGAGCTCCTCGACCAGCTCCTCGACGAGCTCCTCCACCAGCTCGAGCACGAGCTCCTCGACCAGCACGAGCACCACGTCGACGACGGCCCCGGGCACAGGGGTCCCCACGACGTTCAGCGGCGAGGGGTGGAGCAGCGGCGTGCTGGAAGGCACGTTCGCGATGCGGCCCGGGCCGATCCGCTTCGAGACGTCCTGCGGGTGCGGCGGCATCACGCTCGAGGTCCGCAACGCGGCCGGCGCCGTGGTGGCCACGGTCACGGGCGGTTCGTCGGCGGTGCTGAACGCCACGATCCCGTCGGCCGGCAACTACAAGCTCCGGATCCTCACGAACGGCTGGGCGTACCTCCGCTACCTGGTCACCTACCCGAAGTAGCGCTCGTGGCGGAGGCGGACGGGACCGGAGGCGAGCGGTACACGCACGGGCACGCGGACAGCGTGCTGCGCTCGCACCGCCAGCGGACCGCCGCCAACTCCGCCGGCTACCTCGTGCCCCACCTGCGCCCGGGGCTCGACCTGCTCGACGTGGGCTGCGGTCCTGGCACCATCACCGTGGACCTCGCCCGCCTGGTGGCGCCCGGTCGCGTCCTGGCCGTCGACGCGTCGGCCGACGTGGTGGAGGCGGCCCGCGCCGAGGTCGCCGCCGCGGGCGCCGAGCACGTCGAGGTGCGGGTCGGCGACGTGTACGCCCTCGACCTGCCCGACGCGAGCTTCGACGTGGTGCACGCCCACCAGGTGCTCCAGCACGTGGCGCGGCCCGTCGACGCGCTCCGCGAGATGCGCCGCGTCTGCCGCCCCGACGGATGGGTGGCGGCGCGGGACTCGACGTACCGGGCGATGCGGTGGGAGCCGCCGGAGCCGGCCATGGACCGCTGGCTGGCGGTGTACTGCGCCGTCGCCGAGGCCAACGGCGGCGAGCCCGACGCCGGTGCGCACCTGGAGGCGTGGGCGCGCGCGGCGGGCTTCGGCTCGGTGGCCCGGAGCGAGTCGTCCTGGCGCTACACCACCGAGGACGAGCGCCGGTGGTGGTCCGACCTCTGGGCCGATCGCATCTCGATCACGGCGTTGGCCGACCGCGCCGTGGAGCTGGGCGTCGCGACGCGCGAGGAGCTGGACGACCTGGCGGCCGCGTGGCGCCGCTGGGGCGCCGCCCCGGAGGGCTGGTTCGAGGTCCCCTGCGGCGAAGTCCTTGCTCAGCCCTGAGGACGAGAGGATCGGCAGCCAGGCCGGAGCCGGGCGGCTTCGCCGACCCGTGCGCAGGCACTTGCGGAGGCGAGCCCAGCGCCGCAGGCGCCCGCGACCGGAGCAAGCATCAGCTCAGCGCGGTTCGCAGACGACGACGGGGATCTCGCGTTCGGCGTTGCGCTGGTAGCCCGCGTAGGCCCGGCCCACCTCGACGGCGCGCGCCCACAGCTCGGCCCGCTCCTCCCCCGTGGCGGTGCGGGCTCGCATCTTGCGGGTCTCGTCGTCGATCGTGATCTCGACGTCGGGGTTGGCGGCCAGGTTCTTGTACCACTGGGGGTGGTCCTGGTGACCGCCCTTGGAGGCGATGACCACGACCTTGTCCGGCTCGCAGATCGGCGCCGTCAGCAGCGTGCCGCGCCGCTCGCCGGACTTCCGGCCGATGGTGAACAGCTCCAGGGTCTGCATGCCGCCCATCTTCTTGGGCCAGCGCCCCCCGGTGACGGCGAGGAGGGTGCGGT
Organism: uncultured Microthrixaceae bacterium; assembly: GCA_963806205.1. Lineage (GTDB taxonomy): Bacteria > Actinomycetota > Acidimicrobiia > Acidimicrobiales > VFJN01 > VFJN01. The sequence goes on along the minus strand of CAWDXF010000002.1, from coordinate 1,032,767 downwards.
GGGTGTTCTCGAGGACCCAGGACCCGGCCTCGGCCATGCGGTTCGTGGTGCGCATGGCGTCACCCTAGGGCGGCGGCCTCGCCGCGGCCCGCGGCCCGCACGGCGAGCGAGCAGCCGGCGGCGATGAGGGCGGACACGCCGATCGCGCCGGCGAACAGCCAGAGCGGGGCCTCGGCGGCAGGGCGTCCGCCCTCGCTCGGCACCTCGATCCCGTCGACGGGCGGCTCGAGCGCGGTGACGCGCCAGGCGTCGCCGTCCTCCAGGAGCACGACGGTGCCGTCGACCGGGTCGCCCGCGCTCCCATCGATGCGCTGGTGGAGGCGGAACGGCACCCGGGCCGCGTCGCCCTCGCGGCGGGCCTTGCCCACCTCGAGGTCGAGGAACGCCGCACGGCCGTCGGTGTCGTCCTCCACGAGCAGGCCGGCCGCCAACGCCACCGGGCCCACCTCCTCGGCGTCGCGCCGGGCCCGGTCCTTGACCCCGTCGCGCTTCGTGTCGCCCACGTCGGCGAGCCAGCGCTCGGCCACGCCCTCGGGTCGCTCGGCCCCGCTGCCGTAGGCCGCCATCAAGGCGCCGAGGAAGACGAACACGATCGCCGCGCCGAGCAGGCCCAGGCGGAAGGGCCGCAGGAGGCTGCGGTCGTCGTGCTCGACCGCCGTCATGCGCTGAAGTCCGCGAGCTCGCGGCCCTTGGTCTCGGGCAGGTAGCGCCACACGAGCCAGAGGGTCGGCAGCTGGAGCAGCATGAGCGCGGTCACCGTGTCGCCCACGTTGCCGATGGCGCCGGACTGGTGGTCGCCGAGCACGCCGACCACCGCGGGGCCGAACACGTACCCGGCGATCTCGAAGACGTTGCGGATCCAGGCCACCGCCTGCCCCCGCACCTCGGTGGGGAACAGCTCGGTGGCGATCGCGCCCATCGCCGGTGCCATGCCCAGGCCGAAGAACACGGCCAGCAGCAGGCTGAAGAACGACACCGTCTGGTTCGTCGTCTGGAACAGCACGATCGTGAACGTGATGGCGCCTATCCCGTAGGCGATGCCGGTGCGCCGCCGGCCCCAGCGGTCCATGAAGCGGCCGCACAGGTAGTAGCCGAGGCAACCCAGGCCGTAGGCGCAGATGATGTAGAAGGCCACCTGGCCGTCGGTGAAGCCGCGCTCGCGCTCAGCGTAGAAGGCCCACCAGGCCGTCGAGCCGAAGAGCGGGATCGACCGGAACATGTGGATGAGCCCGACGAGCACGAGGTTGCGCCGGTACTGCGGGCGCCACGGCACGAGCATCGATTCCCGGGGCTCGGCCTCGGCGCGGCCGGCCTTGACCTCGAGGAAGCGACGCGTCTCCCGCAACCTTCGGCGCAGAACCGTGAGCAGGAGCAGCGGCACGAGGCCGACCAGGTAGAACGCGCGCCAGTCGAGCGCGGTGTCCTGCAGCCCGATGCCGAGGAGGATGCCGACCGCGATGGTGCCGAGTGCGGCGAAGGTGAGCAGCACGCCGAGCGCCCGGGCGCGGCGGTGCACGGGGAACTCCTCGACGATCATCGTGATGCCGATCGCGTACTCGGCGCCGAGGAACACGCGGCTCGCGAACTGGAAGAACGTGAACGACCAGATGTCCCAGCTGACCGCGGTGAGGGCGGTGAACGCGGTGTAGCCGACGACGGACCACAGCAGCATCGGCCGCCGGCCGACGCGGTCCGACAGGCGGGCCACGAAGAAGGCGGCGAAGAGGCCGAGCTCGATCGGGATGCGGGTGAGCCCGAGGGTCGCCTCGCTCACCGCGAAGGTGCTCTGGATGTTCGGCAGGAGCAGGGCGAGGATCGAGCTGTCGTAGCCCTCGAAGAACGCGGCCGACACGAGCAGGATCAGCAGCAGGCGCAGGTAGCTGTCGTCGCGCTCGAGCTCGGGCGCCGGCGGTTGGGCGATGTCGGGGCCGACCAGGTCGGTGGGCACGCCGCCCACGACCGGGACGAGGCCCGGGTCCTCCGTCGTCGTCATCGCTCCCCCCGTGCTCGGTCCCGGCACCCTAGTGGGGCGGTTCCGTCAACGGCGCTCGAGCCAGAGCGAGACGCCACCGAGGCCGAACCTGGTGCGGGCGGGGTCGTCGAACGGCGCGACCGCGGCCGCCGAGGCGGGGTCACGCGTCAGCCAGAAGTCCGGCAGGACGACGTCCCACCCCGGGTCGGGTGCCAGCAGGAGGGTGGCGACCAGGTACTGCTCCGCGTACCAGCGCCCGACCCAGTCGGGCGGGTAGTCCCACGGGAGGAACACGTCGTCGATGCAGACGAGCACGCCGGGGGCCAGCGCGGGGAGGACCTCGAGGAAGGCCACGGCCACGTCGGTGCCCATGAAGCAGGTGTGCGAGCCGTCGAGGACCACGACGTCACCCGCGCCCAGGTCGGCGAACGGCGCCGCCCCGACCGCCTCGAGCCCGGCGCGGTGCACCTCGTCGCAGAGCGCGTCGACCTCCGCGCGCGGCGACGGGTCGATGGAGGTGATGCGGGTGCGCAGGCCGAGGTCCTCGATCGCCCGCCGGGCGAAGCGGGTCGAGTGCCCCGACCCCACCTCGACGTACCGGGCCGGGTCGCGCCCGGCCAGGAACCCGTACAGCGCCACCGCGTCGATGCCGGTGAAGTAGTCGTTGTCCCAGCCCGGCGTGTCGGGGCCCGGCGCCCGGGGGATGGCCCGCAGCGCCGGGAGGTGGCGTTCGAAGCCGGCCAGCGTGGCGTGGAACCGGGCGCGGTCGGCGGCGAACACGGCCTCGAGCTGCGCGTGCGCCGGCCGGCCGTCCCAGCCGTAGCGGGCGTGGGCGGACACCGGGTACTCGGTCAGCAGCACCGACCCGGGGGCGAGGCGCTCGAGCCGGGCCCGCGCGCGGCCGAGCCGGCCGCGCCGGGCGGAGTGCAGGAGGCGGGCGAGCCGGGCACGGGCCACGAGCCGCGCAGCCTAGGTTCCCCTCACTCGTCGAGGAGTGCCTCCTCGGCCTGGCCCATCATCGCGGTGACCAGGTCGCGGATCGGGGCGGGGGCCTTCGACGGGGCGCCGGCGTCGTACGGGGGCTGCGGGTCGTACTCGATGCCCAGCTGGATCGCCTGTGCCGTCTCCGCCCCGGCGATCTCGCCGACGAGCGTGAGGGCGAGGTCGATGCCGGCCGACACGCCGGCCGCGGTCAGCACCTTGCCGTCGCGCACGACCCGCTGCTCGGTGGGCGTGGCGCCGTAGGTCTTGAGGTGCTCGTAGGCCAGCCAGTGGGTCGTGGCCTTCTTGCCCTCGAGGACGCCGGCCGCGCCGAGGACGAGGGCGCCGGTGCACACCGAGGTGGTGTGGGTGGTGGTCTCGTGGGCCTTGCGGACCCAGTCGACGATCGGGTCGCCGTCCCGGGCCAGCTTGCGGGTGACGAACCCGCCGGGCACGAGCAGGATGTCGGGCGCCGCGACGTCGTCGAAGGTGTTGGCGATGTCGAAGGTCAGCAGGCCGTTGTCGTCGGACAGCAGGCCCTTCTCGGCGGCGCACACCACCACATCCCAGCCGGGGACGTTGGTGAGCACCTGGTACGGGCCGATTGCGTCGAGGGCGGTGAACTTCGGGTAGAGGCCGATGGCGATCTGCATGCCCCCACCTTGGAGGTTCCCGACGGTGTCCGCAACGACGGATCGCCCACGGATCCGGCCAGCGCCGGTGCCCTAGGGTCACGCCGTGACGCGCGTCCCCTACGACGAGCTCGGGCTCTTCCACGAGAACGCCGCCGAGTTCGGCCTGCCCTACGACGGGCCACCCGTCGTCCGCCGCGAGCACGTCGAGGTGGCTCCCGGTCGTCGCCTCGAGCGCGCTGGTGTGGGGCGACGCGCCGCCGAGCTGGTCCTGCTCCACGGCGGCGCGCAGAACGCGCACACCTGGGACACCGTGGCCATGGCCCTCGGGCGACCGCTGGTCGCGATCGACCTGCCCGGTCACGGCCACAGCGACGGCCCCGCGGAGGGCAGCACGGACCTGGCCACCAACGCGCGCGACGTGGCCACCGCGATCGAGGCGCTGGCCCCCGCGGCCCGCGCCGTCGTCGGCATGTCCCTCGGCGGGATGACCGCGCTCGCGCTGGCCGGTGCGCGACCCGACCTCGTGCGGGCGCTGGCGCTCGTCGACATCACCCCGGGGGTGAACCAGGAGAAGGCCGCGTCCATCGTGGCCTTCATCGACGGGCCCGAGAGCTTCCCGGACTTCGACGAGCTGCTCGCCCGGACCAAGGAGTTCAACCCCACCCGCACGGAGTCCTCGCTGCGCCGCGGCATCCTGCACAACGCGCTGCAGCGTGAGGACGGCAGCTGGGTCTGGCGCTACCGCCGCTTCACCGAGGGGGGCGGTGCGCTGGACGCGAGCTCGCTGTGGGACGTCGTGTCCGGGCTCACCGTGCCGGTGATGCTGGTGCGGGGGATGCGGGCGCAGTCGGTCGTCGACGACGCCGACGAGGCGGAGCTGCTCCGCCGGCAGCCCGGCGTCCGCATCGAGCACGTCGAGGAGGCCGGCCACAGCGTTCAGGGCGACGACCCGCTGACCCTCGCCCGCCTCCTGGACGAGTTCGTGCCGGCCTGACGCGAGGTCAGCGGGTGAGGACGGTGCAGGCGCCGATGCCGGGCGCGCCGTAGACCTGCGTGTAGCCGACCTTCGGCTCGCCGGGGACCTGGCGGGGGCCGGCGTCGCCGCGGAGCTGGAGCACGATCTCGTGGATCTGCCGCATCCCCGACGCACCGATGGGCTCGCCGTTGGCCAGCAGGCCGCCGTCGGTGTTGATCGGGAGGCGGCCGCCGATCTCGGTCTCCCCCGCGCCGATCAGCGCCTCCTGCTCGCCGTCGGCGCAGAAGCCGTTCTCGGCCATGTGCATGATCTCCGCGCCCGACTCGCTGTCCTGGAGCTGGGCCACCTGCACGTCCTGGGGCCCGATGCCGGCCTGCTCGTAGACGGCGCGCGACGCGTCCACGGTCGGGCTCTCCGTCGACTCGACCGAGAGCCAGGGGCTGAACACCTCGAACGTGCCGAAGCGGCGGGTCCGCACGGCCACCCCGCGCACGAGCACCGGACACGTCGTGTACCGGTGGGCCTGATCGGCCCGGCAGACCACCACGGCTGCGGCCCCCTCGTCCGGTGAGCAGAGCATGTACTGCGTGAGCGGGTGGTTGAGCAGCCGCGAGCCCTCGATCTCCTCCTCGCTCAGCGGCTTCTGCCGCCACGCGTTGGGGTTGAGCGCGCCGTTGCGGAACGCCTTCGCCGCCACCTTGGCCAGCGTGGCGCGCGAGATGGCGTGGTCGTGGAGGTACCGGTTGATCTTCATCGCGAAGAACTGCGTGGTGACCATGAAGCCGAGGTCGCCGTACCACTGCCCGAGGCCGGAGCTGGCGGGGTCGGCGTTGAAGTGGCCGCGGGGGTGCTTGTCGAAGCCGACCGCCAGGCCGAGGTCGAACTGCCCCGACGCCACGGCCTGCACCGACGCGGCGAGGGCGCTGCCCGCGGTGGCGCAGCCGTTCGACACGTTGATGAACTGCAGGCCGGTGAGACCGAGCTCGTTGACAAGCGTGTCCGCCGTCCCCGAGCCCTCGTTGCCCGGGAGCATCGAGGCCAGGCTCCCTCCGTAGGCGAACTGGAGGTCGCGCCACGCCACCCCCGCGTCGGCCAGGGCCTGGCGCGTCGCGAACGCGCCCATCGCCGCGCCGCTCACCCCCGGATGGCGGCCGAACGGGTGGATCCCGATCCCGACGATGGCGACGTCGGTCATCGCACCGGTCCGAACGCGTAGGCCACGACCTCGGTGCCGTCGGGATCGGTCGTGAACGGCACAAAGGTGAGCTCGAGTTCCATGCCGATCTCGACGTCGGCGCGGTCGACGCCGACGATGCGGGTGACGACCCGCACGCCGTCGGGGAGCTCGACGTAGCCCACGAGGTAGCCGCCGAAGTCCTCCTCGGTCTCCGGCCCGGCGTACGGCGCCTTGGGCAGGAAGTCCTGCGTCGTCCAGGTCCAGAGGGTCCCGCGGCGGGCCAGGTCGGTGCGGGCCATGCCCTGCTCGCCGCAGCGGGGGCAGCCGTCCTGGGCGGGGAACACGACGGTGGCGCACGCGCCGCACCGGCTCCCGACGAGGTGGCCCGGCTCCGCGGGCCAGGTGAAGAGGCCCTCGGCGATCGGCCGCCGGGCCGCGACGCTCACCGCAGCTCCGCCGGCAGCTCGGCGTGCTTCGACGTGGTCCAGACGGGGGTGCGCTTCTCGAGGAAGGACATCACCCCTTCCATCGCGTCGGGCTGCTCCCCCGCCCACCAGATCACCTTCGTCTCGCGGGCGAAGGCGGCCTGCCGGTCGGTCTCCCCGAGGAACTCGTAGACGAGCTGCTTCACGAGGCCCGCCGCGGCCGGTGCCGGCCAGGTGGCGAGCTCCCGGGCGAGGGCCTGCGCCTCGCTCAGCACGTCCTCCTTGGGCACGGCCCGCAGCGCGAGCCCCATCGCCACCGCCTCCTCGCCGCTGAACATGCGACCGGACACCAGCAGCTCGAGCGCCCGCTCCACGCCGACCAGCCGCGGCAGCAGCCAGCAGATGTTGGCGTCGGGCACGATGCCGCGCCGGGTGAAGACGAAGCCGAGCTTCGCGTCCGCGGCCACGATGCGAAGGTCGAAGAGCATCGGCACCGTGAGGCCCGCGCCCACCGCGGCGCCGTTGATGGCGCCGATCACGGGCGTGCGCATCTTCCAGAACGCACTGCGCTCGGGGACGCTGTCCGAGTCGACGCCCTGGGCCTCGTCGTGGGCGACGTGCGCGTCGGCGCCGAACACGTCGGCGCCCCCGGACATGTCGATGCCGGAGCAGAACGCCCGCCCCGCACCGGTCACGACGATGACCCGCACCGCCTCGTCGGCGTCGAGCAGCCACATCGCCTCGTGGAACTCGCGGTCCATCGTGTGGTCGAAGGCGTTCATGGCGTCGGGCCGGTTGAGCGTGAGCGTGGCCACGCCGTCGTCGAGGTCCACCAGGACGGTGTCGAGGTCGTAGGTGCTCATCGCCCGGCCTCAGCGAGGGCCTCGCGGTCCCACGTCGCCGGCGTGATGCCGGCCGACCGCAGCTCGACCTTCCTCGTGCGGAAGGTGGCGTCGGTCTTCGGCAGGGCGGGGACCACCTCGACGTACCGGGGCAGCATGAAGCGGGGCATGCGGGGCTCCAGGAACTCGAGGAGCTCGGCCGGGTCGACGGCCGCGCCGCCGGCCCCCACGACGAGGACCTTGATCTCGTCCTCGCCGAGCTCGGAGGGCACGGCCACGGCGGCGCACTCCTGCACGCCCGGGTGCTGGTTGACGATCGACTCCACCTCGAACGACGAGATGTTCTCGCCGCGACGGCGGATGGCGTCCTTCAATCGGTCGACGAAGTAGTAGTTGCCGTCATCGTCGCAGCGGAAGGCGTCGCCGGTGTGGAACCAACCGTTGCGCCACGCCTCGGCTGTGCGCTCGGGCTGGTGGAAGTAGCCCGGCGTGATCGCCCACGGTTCGCCGGACCGCACCACGAGCTCGCCGACCTGACCCACGGGCACCTCGTGGTCGTGCTCGTCCACGATGCGCACCTCGTAGTGGGGCGGGCCCTCGCGCAGGCGCCCGCAGCTGGTCGTGTTGGCCAGCTCGAAGCCTGGCGAGCCGAAGGGCACGCCGATCTCGGTCATCCCGAACCCGGTGCCGACCTGCACGCCGAAGCGGGCCTTGAACTCCTCCACCTGCGGGATGAGCGGGCCCATGTACGCGCTCTCGAGCGGGGAGTCGGCGTCGTCGGGCTGCGGTTCCGCCAGCATCAGCAGGGCCGCCATGGGGCCGACGAGCCCGGCGCAGCGGATGCCGTGGCGGCGGATGTCCGACCAGAACTCGGTGAGGCTGAAGGTCTCCCGCACCACGATGTGGGCGCGGTAGCGGGCCGACAGGTAGAGCGCGGACTTCCCGGACACGTGGAAGGCGGGGTACACGGTGTAGTAGCCGCCGCCGTCGCCGAGCATCCCCTCCGGGGTCATCGTGGCGAAGGTGTGCAGCTCCACCCAGGGCACCAGCACGCCCTTCGACGGGCCGGTGGTGCCCGATGTGTAGATGAGCGCGGCGATGTCGTGGGGCTCGGGGCCGGGCAGGTCGTCGGCCGGCGCGGCGCCGGCCAGCACCGCGTCGCCGGCCACCACCTCGAAGGGCAGGTCCGGCAGCGCCGCATCGGGAGCGGCGTCGGGCACGAGCACGAGCCGCACCCGATCGAGGTCGCCGGCCACCTCGGCGAGCCGGTCGACGAAGCGCTCGGCGATCACCAGCACCGACGCCCGTGAGTCCTGCACCAGGTACCGGAGCATGTCGCCGAGGTAGCCGTTGTTGACGGGCACCTCGATCGCGCCGAGCCACGCCACGCCGAGCCACACCTCGTAGGAGAGGAACGAGTTGGGCAGCATCGTGACCACCGTGTCGCCCGGCTGCACCCCGACCCGTCGGAGCGCGTCCGACCACGTGCGGTAGGTGTCCTGGAGCTCCCGGTAGGTCACCTCGCGCCCCTCGACCACCTCGAGCATGGCGCGGCGGTCGGGCACGTCGGCCACGTGCCGCGCGATGAGGTGGGGCAGGACCTCGGAGCGCTCCATCAGCGCCCCGTGAACACCGCGGGCCGCTTCTCCAGGAAGGCGGCGGCCGCCTCCTTGTGGTCCTCGGTCGTGAAGAGGTGGGCGAGGCCGTTGGCCACGAACGCCGACACCTCGGGCAGCTCCGTGTAGGCCCGGCCGACGGCGCGGCGCAGCCCCTCCTTGATGTGGCGCACGGCCTGGGGCGGGTTCGCCGCGATGCGGGCGGCCAGCTCGTGGGCGGCCGGGAGCAGCTCGTCGGCGGGGAGCACCCGGGACACGAGCCCGATCCGCTCCGCCCCCGCAGCGTCGACGAGGTCGCCCGTGAACAGCAGCTCGGCCGCCTTCGCGTACCCGACCAGCTGCGGGAGCCGCCAGTACCCGGTCACGTCGGCCATGAGGCCGAGCTTCACGTACATCTGGGAGAACTTGGCGTGCTCGGAGGCGAGCCGAAGGTCGCACAGGAGCGCGAAGTCCATGCCGACGCCGACGGCGGCGCCGTTCACCGCGGCGATCGTCGGCACACGGCACTCGAGGAACATCTCCGCCTCGGGCGTCATGCCGGGGCGCACGTCGGACAGCCAGCGGAGGGTCTCCTCCATGCGCGGGTCGCCCCAGGCCTTCTCCACGTCGTCGCCCGCGCAGAACGCGCGCCCGTTGCCCGTGATGACGACGGCCCGCACGTCCCGATCGGCCTCCACGTCCGCGAACGCGGCCTTGAGGAGATCGCCCATCTCGAAGGTGGCCGCGTTCATCCGGTCGGGCCGGTTCAACGTGATGGTGGCGACGTGGTCGGCCACCTCGTACAGCACGTCGGTCACGGGCGGGACGCTAACGACGGTGAACATTGCCGTCAACGCGGGCATGCTGTGCCCATGCCGCCCGACCTGTCCGTGCTCCGGGCCGACCTCCGCGCCGAGCAGCTCGATCTGCACACCTTGCTGTCGGGGATCGAGGCCGGGGCGTGGGACGCGCCGACACCGGCCGCGGGGTGGACGGTGCGCCACCAGGTCCGCCATCTCGCGCACGGCGAGGAGCTGGGCCGGCTCGCCGCGTCGGAAGCGGCCGCGTTCGCCGCCGAGCTCCAGCTCCTGATGGCCGACCTCGCCGCGATCGAGGCCGCCACCACCGCGCCCGAGGCGGAGGACACCGACGACCTCCTGGCCCGCTGGTGGGACGCGGCCGAGGGCCTCCGCGCCTCGGAGGCGGAGGGGCCGCAGGACGAGCCGATCGACTGGATCACCGGCCCGATGTCGCGCGCGTCGTTCCTCACCGCCCGCGTGATGGAGACGTTCGCGCACGGGCACGAGATCGCGGTGGCCGTCGGCGTGGTGCGCCCGGTCACTGCCCGCCTCCGTCACGTCGCCCACCTCGGCGTGGCGACCCGCGGCTTCTCCTTCGCCAACCGGGGCCTGGCCGCGCCCGAGCAGCCCGTGCGCGTGGAGCTGGCGGCCCCGGACGGCACGACGTGGACCTGGGGCCCGGAGGACGCCGCGGACCGCGTGACCGGGGACGCCCTCGACTTCTGCCTCGTGGTGACGCAGCGCGCGCCGTGGCGCGCCACCGACCTCGCAGCAACCGGCCCCGATGCGGCGCGCTGGCTCGACATCGCCCAGTGCTTCGCCGGCCCCCCGACGACCGCCTGACCCCCGCCAGAAGGCGCGAACCCGTCGACCTTCGTACGCGGAGCTGCAGCTTTTGGTCGACGGGTTCGCCGGGGGTGGTGGCCCGCTAACGTCGGTTCACATGGACGTCGACGACGGGCCGGGGGAGGCGGCGTTCCGCACGGAGGCGCGGGAATGGCTCGACGCGCACGCGAAGCCGAAGGTCGACGCCACGGAGGCGATCTCCGTGATGGGGCGGTACCGGGACGACCCGGCCGGGATCGCCGAGGCGAAGCGCTGGCAGGCGATGCTCGCCGAAGGAGGTTGGGCCGCCATCCACTGGCCGGCCGCCTACGGGGGCCGCGACGCCAGCGCGCTCGAGACCACCGTCTTCTCCGAGGAGCTGGGACGCTACGACGTCCCCGACACGATCTTCGCGATCGGCATCGCGATGATCGGCCCGACCCTGATCGCGCACGCGAGCGAGGCGCTGAAGGACCGCTACCTGCCGCCGATGCGGCGGGGCGAGGAGATCTGGTGCCAGCTGTGGTCCGAGCCGGGCGCCGGATCCGACCTCGCCTCGCTGGCCACCCGGGCGGAGCGCGACGGCGACGAGTACGTGCTCAATGGCCAGAAGGTGTGGACGAGCGGTGCCCACTACTGCGACTTCGGCCTCGGCATCTTCCGCACGAACCCTTCGGCGCCGAAGCGCGACGGCATCTCGTGCCTGGTCGTCGACCTGCGCAGCCCCGGCATCGAGATCCGACCGTTGCGCCAGATCACGGGTGACGCGCACTTCAACGAGGTGTTCTTCACCGACGTCCGCGTGCCGGTGACGAACCTCGTGGGCGACGAGGACGACGGCTGGAACGTCGCCCGCACGACGCTGATGAACGAGCGCCACGCCACCGGATCGTTCGCCTCGCCGAGCGCGGGCTTCCCGGCGCTCCTCGGCGTGGCCCGGGCGGCCGAGGCCACCGCGGATCCGCTGGTGCGCCAGCAGCTGGCGGACGTCTACGCCCTCGGCCGGATCTTCGACCTCACCACGGCGCGGGTGCGCTCGGCCATGTTGCGGGGCGGGATCCCCGGGGTGGAGGGGTCGATCCTCAAGCTGGCCGTCGCCCAGCTGGGCACGCTCCTGGCCGATGTCGGCACCACGCTGCTCGGCCCTGCGGGCATGCTGACCGGCAAGGGCGCGCCCGAGGGCGGCCGGTGGCCCGACGCGCTCCTGGGCAGCTTCGCGATGCACATCGGCGGCGGCACCGACGAGGTGCAGCGCAACATCATCGGCGAGGTCGTGCTGGGCCTCCCCCGCGAGCCCGACGCGACGAAGGACCTGCCGTTCCGGGACCTCCCCCGTTCACAAGCCTCGCCCTGACGGGCTTCAGCCGACGCGGCGGTCCTTGCCCTCCCAGTAGGGCGCCCGCAGCTGGTTCTTGAGCAGCTTGCCGCTGGGGTTGCGCGGCAGCTCGTCGCGCCACTCGACCGACGTGGGGCACTTGAAGTGGGCGAGGCCGTCGCGGGCGAACGCGATCAGGTCCGTCTCGGTGAGCGCCGAGTCCGGGACCCGCACCACGAGGGCCTTGGGCGTCTCCCCCCACTTCTCGTCGGGGACCCCGATGACCGCGACGTCTGCGACGTCGGGGTGGGCCATGAGCCGGTTCTCCACCTCGGCCGGGTACACGTTCTCGCCGCCGGAGATGATCATGTCCTTCACGCGGTCGTGGATGTACAGGTAGCCGTCCTCGTCGAGGTACCCGGCGTCACCCGTGCGCAGGAACCCGTCGGGGAGGATCGTGGCGGCCGTCTCCTCGGGCTGGTTCCAGTACCCGACCATGTTCTGGCTGCTGCGGATCAGGATCTCGCCGACGGTCCCGACCGGCACGGCCTCGAGCACGGCGTCCACCACCTTCACCTCGGCGTTGGGCGCCGGCACCCCGGCCGCGCGGAGGCGGTGGGCGTTGGGACCGTCGGGGTCGTGGTCCGCGGGTGGCAGCCACACGACCCCGCCGCTCGTCTCGGTCATGCCGTAGGCCTGGAGGAAGTCGCACCCGAACGTGCGGATCGACGCCACCAGCACCTCCTCCGAGATGGGCGACGCGCCGTACACGATGCAGCGCAGGCTCGACAGGTCCGCGCCGGCGATGCCCGGCACGCCCACGAGGACCTGGAGCAGCGCGGGCACGTAGACCGTGTGGGTGACGCGGTGCTTCCCGATCAGCTCGACGATCCCGCCGGGGTCCACCTCGCGCTGCAGCACCGTCGGCCGCCCGAGGTAGCACGCCACCAGGCCCCAGAAGCCGCCGGCCACGTGGAACTGCGGCATCACCGCCATGCTCACCCCCTCCTCGTCGAAGTCGAGGAGGTCGCGGATGCCACCGAGGCCGGAGAAGCACGCGCCGTTGGTCAGCATCACGCCCTTCGGCAAGCCCGTCGTGCCCGACGAGTAGTACTGGAAGGCCACGTCGTCCGCGTCCGCCGGGACCTGCGGGTCGACGGGCTCCTGCGTCTGCACCCACGCCTCGTAGTCGTCGCGGCCGTCCTGGCCGCCGATCACGAGGACCTTCTGCACGGTGGTGAGCTCCGCCTCGAACGCCTCGAGGAGCGGCACCAGCTCGGCGCCCACCACGAGCACCTTGGCCGTGGCGTGCTCCACGATGAACGCGGCCTCCGGCGCGGCCAGGCGCCAGTTGACCGCCACGAGGACGGCGTTGAGCTTGGCCAGGCCGAACACGAGGTCGAAGTACTCGATGCAGTTCTTCTCGAGCAGGGCGACGCGGTCGCCCGGTCCCACCCCCGCGGCGCGCAGGCCCTGGGCCACGCGGCTCGAGCGCTCGTCCAGCTCCGCGAAGGTGACGGCGCGGTCGCCGAGCACGAGGGCCACCTGGTCCGGTCGCTCCGCGGCGTGCACCCGCACGATGTCGGCGACGGTCTGCAGCTCGCTCACGACCGCGGCACCTGCGACCAGGGGAGGTCCTTGTCCGTGCGCGGCTCGGCGGGCAGGCCGAGCACCCGCTCACCGAGGATGTTGCGCCCGATCTCGGTCGTCCCGCCTCCGATGGTCGTCCCCCGCACGGCCAGGAACGCCTTCTGGAGATCGGGGACGCCGCCGCTCGTGAACGCCTCGGCCTGCGTCGCCGGGCGGCGCATCTCGTAGTCCGAGATCAGCATCCCCTCGGGGCCGAGCAGGTGGAGGATGAACGCGAAGAGGCGCTGTTGGAACGTCCCCACCATCAGCTTGAGGATGGCGCCCTCCGGGCCGGGCTCGCCGCCCTGGTCCCGCCGGGCCTGGGCCCGGAGGTTGGTGAGGCGGAGCACCTCACCCTCGATCCAGATGCGGGCGAGGTGGTCGCGCTGCACCGGGTCGTCCAACGCCCGCTCGCGCCACAGGTCGACCGCGAAGTGGATGTCGCCCTGACCGCGGGCCTCCTTGCCCATCGCGCCGACGGTGACCCGCTCGTTCATGAGCGTGGTGAGCGCGACGCGCGCATCCGTCGCCGACGGCGCCGAGCCGCTGCGAGTCGGGGATCCGCAGGTCGGTGAAGTACACCTCGTTGAACTCGGCGTCACCGGTCATCTGGCGCAGCGGGCGCACCTCGACCCCGGGCGACTCCATGTCGATGAAGAAGTAGGTCAGGCCCTTGTGCTTGGGCGCCTCGGGGTCGGTGCGGGTGAGCAGCAGCCCCCACTTGGCCACGTGGGCCTGTGTGGTCCAGACCTTCTGGCCGTTGACCACCCACTCGTCGCCGTCGCGCACCGCCCGGGTGCTGAGCGCCGCGAGGTCCGACCCCGCGCCCGGCTCGCTGAACATCTGGCACCAGATCTCTTCGCACGCGAAGGCCGGTCGTAGATGGCGCTCGAGCTGCTCGTCGGTGGCGTAGGCGACGAGGGTGGGCCCGGCCATGCCGACGCCCATCATGTTGACGTAGAGGTTGCTCGGCGCTCCCGCCGCCCGGAGCTGCCCGTCGACGAGCTCCTGCAGGCGCGGGTCCAGCCCGAGCCCGCCTCGCCTGTCGGGGAAGTGGACCCACGCCAGACCGAGGTCGTACTGCGCGCCCCAGAACGCCGACGGGTCCGTCGTGGCCGGCGGGTGCTCGCGCAGGAGCTGGTCGACCAGCGCGACGACCCGCGCGTCCTCCGTGCGGGGCTCGGGCTCCATGGTCGTCGTCACCGCGTCCCCCCGGAATCGCCGATGTGAACGGCCGCTAATGTATCCCCCGGGATGGGGGACGTGATCGAGGGGCCGCTGCACGAGCAGTCCGCGCGGGCCGTGGCCGATGCGGTGCGCGCCGGATCCGTCTCGGCGCGCGAGGTGGTCGAGGCCGCGCTCGACCGCATCGAGCGGCTGAACCCCGGCCTCAACGTGTTCGTGTTCGTGGACCCCGACCGGGCCCGGTCCGTGGCCGACGCCGTCGACGGGGAGGTGGCCGCCGGCCGCGACCCCGGTCCGCTGGCCGGCGTGCCCCTCGGCATCAAGGAGCTGGAGTCGGTCGAGGGATGGCCCGACACGCGTGCCAGCACCGTCTACGCGGACCGCATCGGCACGACCACGAGCACGATGACGACGCGGCTGCTGGCGGCGGGCGCCGTGCCGGTCGGGCTCACCGCCTCGCCGGAGATCGGGCACCTCCCCTACACCTGCTCGCTGCTGCACGGGCCGACCCGCAACCCCTGGGACCGCGACCGCACGTCGGGCGGCTCCAGCGGCGGGTCCGGCGCCGCCCTCGCCGCCGGCCTCGTGCACCTCGCCACCGGGTCCGACATGGGCGGCTCCATCCGGCTTCCGGCCGGCTGGTGCGGTGTGGTGGGCGTGAAGGGCACGCTCGGTCGCATCCCGCGGGGCCCCGGCTACCTCGGCCACGCCGACATGATCCACTACGGCCCGCTGGCCCGGACGGTGGCCGACGCGGCCCGGTTCCTCGACGTCGCCGGCGGCACCGACGAGCGCGACCCCCGCTCGCTCCCACGGCCGGCCGAGCCGTTCGAGGCCGCGGCCCTCGGTCGCGACCTGGGCGGGCGCACGCGCACCGGCGCCGTCGCCGTGGTGCACGACAACGGGCGCACGCCGAGCCACCGCGAGGTGCGGGCCTGCCTCCGCGCCGCGGCCGACGCGCTCCTGGCCGCCACGGGCCTGCACGAGGTCGAGCTCCGCCTCGAGCTGCCCGACATGATGCCGGGGGCCGCCGCCATGCTCTTCGCCGACGGTGACCCGGCGATGGCCGACCAGATGCCGCAGATCATGGCCAACCTGTTCGCCACCCCCGGGGCGGGGCCGCTCATGGAGAAGGGCTTCGCCAACGCCGACCTGAGCATCGAGGCGATGGCCCAGTCGGTCGGCGTGCGGCACGCGATGGACCACGAGCTGGCCCGCGCCTTCGAGGAGGTCGACCTGCTCCTCGTCCCGACCTCGCCGGTGCCGGCGTTCGGCTGTGATGGCCCGCTGCCGACCGAGGTCGACGGCCGCGAGGTCGGCCCCGAGGCCTGCCTCATGTTCACCGGCCCGTTCAACCTGTCCGGCCACCCGGTGGTGTCGGTGCCGATGGGCTTCGTGGACGGCGCACCGGTGGGGATGCAGATCGTGGCCCGCCGCCACGAAGACGCCCTCGCGCTGGCCGCGGCCGCGGCCTTCGAGCAGGCCCGCCCGTGGCCGATGCTCGCGCCGGAGCACGAGCCCTCGTGACCTACACGACCATCCGCGCGGGCGTCGACGGCGGCCTGGCCACGCTCACGCTGGCCCGCCCGGAGGTGGGCAATGCCATCGACCTCACGATGGCCCGGGAGCTGGACGACCTGACCGCGGCGTGGGCCGCGGACCCGACCATCCGGGCCGTGCTGCTCACCGCCGAGGGCCGGTCGTTCTGCGTGGGGGGCGACCTCAAGGAGTTCCTGGACCGCGACGACCTGGCCGCCCACGTCACCGACATCACCTCCCACCTCCACCCCGCACTCGGTCGGCTCGCCGGCCTCGACGCACCGGTGGTGAGCGCCGTGCAGGGAAGCGCCGCCGGTGGCGGCTTGGGCATCGCCCTGGTCGCGGACCTCGTGGTGGCGGGCGCGTCGGCCCGCTTCGTGGTGGCCTTCACCGCCATCGGCCTCACGCTCGACAGCTCGAGCAGCTGGTCGCTCCCCCGGCTGGTCGGGCTGCGCCGGGCGCTCGACCTCGCGCTCACGAACCGGGTGCTCACCGCGGGTGAGGCCCTGGCCGACGGGCTCGTGTCCCGCGTCGTGCCCGACGACGCGCTGGCCGAGGAGGCCCGGACCCTCGCTGCCGCGCTGGCCGAGGGCCCGACCGGGGCCTACGGGGGCGTGAAGCGCCTGCTCCGGGAGTCCTTCGCCCACGACCTCGAGGGTCAGATGGCCCGCGAGGTCGCCTCCCTCGCCGCGGCCGCCGCCACCGACGACGCGCGCGAGGGCATCGCCGCCTTCCTGGCCAAGCGCCCGCCCGCATACCGCGGCACGGATCGGTGGTCACCGTGAGTGGCGCGCGCCGGGAGGTGATCGTGGAGGCCGCGGCGACGCTGTTCGCGCAGCGGGGCTACCCGGCCACCGGCATCGACGAGATCGGCGCCGCCGCGGGCATCACCGGCCCCGGGGTGTACCGCCACTTCGGCAACAAGAACGACGTCCTGGGGGAGGTCGTGCGCCGGGCCGTGGACCACGTCGTGGAAGGCGTGGGCGACGCGGTGGCCGGCGGCGAGAGCGACTGGGCCGTCCTCGAGGGGCTCGTGCACAACATGGTGACCGCGGTGCTGGACGACCGGCCCGCGTGGGCGGTGGTGGTGCGCGAGCAGCGGCACCTCGATCCCGCGGCCCAGCGGGCGCTTGCCCGGGCCCACCGGCTCCACCTCGAGGAGTGGATGCACGCCCTGTCCGGGGCCCGGCCCGACCTCACCGATGCCGAGGTGCGCGTGATCGTGCACGGCGTGCTCGGGGTGCTCGCCCCGTTCGCGCTCCGGGATGCGGACGGCCCCGGCCGGGACCGCACGGCGGAGCTGCTCGAGGCCGCGGCGCTGGCGATCATGCGCCACGCCGCTCCCGGCTAGGCCGTCGAGGTGCGGGCCCGGCCGCGGCCGTTGGGAGAGGTGGTGGAGCCCAGGAGGGCGGCGACGACCATGGGGTGCAGGATCGCCACCAGGTGGTCGTCCTCGAGCCCGCTCTTGTAGTTGCACACGGCGACGCCGAGCGACAGCGCGCCGTGCACGACGACGCGGGCCTCGGCTTCGGACAGCTCGGGCCGCACCTGGCGCAGGACCGCGACCCACGCCTCGATGTTGCGCCGCTCGGCCTTGTCGAGCCAGGCGCGGGTCTCCGCGCTCAAGGTGCGCCGCTCGTACATCGCCACCACCGTGAGGCTCGGCTCCTGCACGATCCCGGTGACGTAGGCGCGCGCCAGCGCGTCGACCATCTCCCGTGGCGTCATCGAGCTGGTCGTGGCGTCCTCGACCTCGGCCAGCACCCGCTCGCCGCGCTCGCGCACGAGCGTCTCGAGGATGTCCTCCTTGCTGCGGAAGTGGCGGTAGATCCCGGGGCCGGTGATGCCGGCGGCAGCGCCGATCTCGTCCATGCCGGTGGCGTGGTAGCCGTGCTCGTGGAAGAGGCCGAGGGCGGCGGCCAGGATCTGGTCGCGCCGGTGCGGGCGACGCTTCTTCCGGACGGACGGGTCGGGCACCACGCCGACGTTAGCCGGGGCCGCCGTGCGTTATCCTGCGTTCACATGCGAGCGCGTCGGGGGGGTGCGGGGGTCGTCGTCGTGCTGCTCGCGCTCGGGCTGCTCGCGGCGGCGTGCGGCACGCGGGTCACGGAGGAGACGAGCCCCGCCACGTCCATCGTGCAGCGCCGCACCGGCGCCGCGATCGACGTGGCCACCGACGGCGGGCTGACCGGGGTCGGCGACACGTCGGTCGACCTCGGCGGTGGTACCACCGGCGGCACGGCGTCCGGCAGCACCGGGGGCACGACGACCGGCGGCACGACCACCGGCGGGCGGATCCGTCCCGCGTCCGGCCCGCCGATCCTGCTCGGCGCGGTCGGCACCAAGTCCGGCATCGTCGGCGCCGCGCTCGAGGGCGGCTTCCGCGGCCTCACCGTGTGGGAGCGCTGGGTCAACGCCAACGGTGGCATCCAGGGCCGGCCGGTGAAGGTGATCCAGGTCGACGACGGTGGCGACCCGGGCAAGCACGCCGCCGCGGTGCGCCGCCTCATCCTGGAGGAGGACGTCGTCGCGTTCGTCGGCAACATCGCGCCCTTCACGTTCTCCGCGGGCGCGCCGATCCTCGAGGAGGCCGGCGTGGCCGCGCTCGGCGGCGACGGCGCCGAGGCCGGGTGGTTCCGGTCCCCCATCGCCTTCCCGGTCAACGGACAGAACGTCTCCCGCTCGCGCCCGGCGGCCAAGTGGGCGCTGGCCAACCTGCCCCAGCGCGACGCCGCCGTGCTGTTCGTGAGCGAGGCCGAGGCGCCGTCGGTGCTGGCCCAGAACTTCGCCGACGAGTTCCGCCGCGGCGGCGGGCGGATCGTGATGAACACGGGCGTGTCACTGGCCACGCCGGACTTCACGGGTGAGGTGGTCCAGGCCCAGAACAGCCACGCCGACATCATGTTCGTGCTGCTCGAGAAGGCGGGGTGCAACCGCTTCCTCGACGCCATGCGCCGCCAGGGCTACAAGCCGATCATCATCGCCCCGGCCTGCACGCTCCAGAACTCCCTGGACCACAAGGACGTCGCCACCAACCGCCTCTACGCCGCCCACGCGGCCAAGCCGGTGCTGGCCGGTCGCAGCCCCGCGGAGGACGAGGCCATCGCCGCCGGGAAGCGGTTCGACCCGTCGCTCGCCCTCGACGGCGCGTTCATGTTCGGCTGGCTGGCCGGCAAGCTCCTGCAGGAGGCGCTGGCCCAGCCGGGCACCACGCCCACCGCCCGCGGCATCGTCGACGCCCTCCACCGCCTCCCCGCCACCGGGCTCGGTGGCCTCACGCCCGTCCAGGCCTGGCCGCCCGGCGTCCACGCCGAGGGGCGGTGCGGCATGGTCAGCAGGTTCGACGGCCAGCAGTTCGTGCTCCAGACGCCGGACTTCGTGTGCTGAGACGGGTCCTGGTCGGCATCGCCGTGGGACTGGTCGCGACCGCGCCCGCCTGGCCGGTCCTGGGGCAGGACGGCGAGGCCGGGTACGACTACTACAGCCTGCGGGGCCTGGCCGACGGCGTGACCGTCGACTTCAACCTGGTCGGGTTCCTCCCGATCGAGGACCTGGTGGGCCTCTCGTCGATCACCTCCGAGGCGCACTTCGGCGTCGGCCGTTCGGACGCGCTCGCCGCGCTGCCCGACCCGGGCGACCTCATCCTCACGCTGCCCGGCACCCTGTCCGCGCTGCTCGGGGTCAGCGGGCTGCCCGACTACCCGGCCGCCGCGCTCGCAGAGCACCCCAGCCACCCGATCGACGTCGTGCAGCTCGCTCCCGACGCCAACCTCGGGGCCGGGCGGCTGTCCACCGAGGCGGCCGAGGACGGCGCGAGCGCCGAGGCGTTCGTGGGCCACCAGGTCGACACGGTGGGGCTGTTGCCCGCGTTCTCGGTCGGGACGATCCGCACGACCGCGTCGACCCGCCGCCTGAGCGCGTCGTCGCTCGAGGCCACCGCCACCACCGAGGTGAACGACCTCCGCCTCCTGGGCGGGCTCCTGCGCATCGGCCAGCTCACCTCCGCGGTGCGGGTGTCGGTGGTGAACGACACGCCGCGGGCGTCGGCCCCGGAGGTCACCGTCACCGGCGTCACCGTGGCGGGCACCCCCGTCGGCATCACCGACGAGGGCATCGTCGGCCTCGGGCAGGCCGTGGCCCTCGCGCCCGTGATCGACTCGCTCGTGCAGCCGCTGGTGGAGCAGGGCATCTCCGTGCGCACCACGCCGGCCCACACGGAGAGGGGCGACCGCACCGCGGTCGCCACCGGCGGCGCGGTCGAGATCGAGGTGCCCGTCGACGTGCAGGGGTACCCCGGCACCCTCGTGGTGTCCTTCGGCCGGGCCACCGCGGACCTCGAGGTCGGCCCGTTCGGCGGCACCGCCGACGAGGGCGACCTCGGCACCGTGCTCCCCGTCGACGAGGGCCCGCTCCCGGGCCTGGGCGAGATCCCCTCCTTCGGCGACGGCCTCCCCGCGTCCCCCTCGGGACGCAGCGGCGGCACCGGCACCGAGCTCGTGGCCGTGCCCGTCGGCCGCCAGATCGAGGACTGGGACCTCACCGACCTGTACCGCGTGCTGCTGCTCGGCGGCGCGGCCCTCTTCGTCGCCGGCCGGGTGGTCGTGCGCACGAGCCTTCGCCCGATCCGTCGGGCGACCGACCTACGACAGCTCTGGAGGTGGTGATGGCGACCGACGACTCCCGCAACGGCCAGTCCCGGCGCGCGCTCATCGAGGTCTCACCGGACCTCGCGGCGCGCTTCGGCGACCCACGGCTCGTGCTGGCCCTCGTCGCCGGGGTGGCCGGCGGCGTGGCGCTGCTCATCGGCTACTTCGGCGTGAGCGGCACGCTCGACCCGGCCAAGCAGCTCCCGTACCTGATCAGTGGCGGTGTGGGCGGGCTCTTCCTGCTCGGCCTGGCCGCGGCCCTGCTGTTCTCGGCCGACCTCGGCGCCACCCGCGCCGACATCGCCCGGCTCCAGGGCACCGTCGAGGACCTGAGCGAGCAGATCGCCGAGCTGCAGGCCTCGCTCGCCGCCCCCGCCGAGGCGCCTGCGCCCACCCGCCGGCGGCGATGACCGCCTGGCTCCCGTTCATCATCTCCGGCCTGGTGGTCGGGAGCATCTACGCGATCGCGGCCATGGGCCTGGTCGTGACCTACCGCACGACGGGCCTGTTCAGCTTCGCCCACGGCGCCACCGGGATGGCCGTGGCCTACGGCTTCCACCAGCTCCGCGAGGAGGTGGGGCTGCCCACGCCGCTGGCCGCGTTGCTGGCGCTCGCCGTGCTCGCGCCCGCGCTCGGCATCGCGGCCGATCGCCTCCTGTTCCGCGACGTCGACCGGGCCGCGCAGGCCACCAAGGTCGTGCTCACGATGGGCCTGCTCATCGTGCTGCAGGGCGGCGCCGTCGCCATCTTCGGCGCCACCGCCAAGCGGGTGCCGCCGTTCCTCCCCACCTCGACCTTCCGCATGGCGTCGATCAACGTCGGCTGGGACCAGGTCATCATCGTGGCCATCGGGGTGGTCGTGCTGGTGGCGCTCACGCTGTTCTTCCGCTCCTCCCGGACCGGCACCGCGATGCGCGCCCTCGTCGACGACCGCCAGCTCGTGCAGGCGGCCGGCTTCTCGGCGCAGCGCCTCAGCGCGCTCACCTGGGCCCTCGGCGGGGCCACGGCGGGACTGGCCGGCATCCTGTTCTCCCCGCTGCTCGGCCTCGACAGTGCCACCCTCACCCTGCTCGTGGTGCAGGCCTACGCGGCCGCCATCTTCGGCCGGCTCACGAGCCTGCCCCGCACCTTCGTCGGCGCGCTGGCGCTCGGGCTGGCCGGCTCGCTCAGCCTCAAGGTGTTCGCCTCGCAGCCGACCCTCCTCAACGGCCTGCGGCCCAGCATCCCGTTCCTGTTCCTGTTCGGCGCGCTCGTGCTGGCCCGCTCCGGGTCGCTGCGGGAGCTCGGCACCTCGGCGCCCTGGACCGGCACCGTCCGGGCCGGGGCCAGCTCGTGGTGGCCGCTGCTGGTCGTGCTCCTCCCCCTCACCGCGCTGCTGTCGGAGTCGCGCGTGCTGAGCCTCGGCTTCGCCCTCGTGATCGCCTGCGCGTTCCTCAGCCTCACGGTGCTCACCGGCTCGTCGGGTCTCATCTCGCTCGCGCAGGCCGGCCTCGTGGGCACCGGCGCGTTCGCCTACGTGCACTTCGTCGACGCGGGCGCTCCCTTCTGGCTCGCGCTGCTCCTCGGCGGGCTGGTCGTGGTGCCCCTCGGCGTGGCCATCGCCGTGCCCGCGCTGCGCCTGTCGGGTCTGTTCCTGGCGCTCGCCACCTTCGGTGTCGGCCAGCTGATCGATGGCGTGCTGTTCGGGTCGTGGACCTGGTTCTCCGGCGGCAGCGACGGCCTCCGCGGCGACCGTCCCTCGGTGTTCGACTCGGACCGGTGGTACGTGGCGTTCGTGATCGTGGTGCTCGCCGCGATCGTGTTCGCGATGGGCCAGCTGCGCCGCACCGGCCTCGGCCGGACGCTCGTGGCCCTCCGCGACAGCCCCGCCGCCGCCGACGCGCTCGGCATCGACCCGCTGTGGCCCCGGGTGGCGATCTTCTCGATCTCCGCCTTCCTCGCGGGCGTGGCCGGCGGCCTCTACGCCGGGCTGCTGCAGGCCCCGAGCGCCGCGTTCTTCAACACCTTCACGTCGCTCCTGTGGCTCACGATCGTGGTGGTCGGCGGCATCCAGAGCCCGTACGGCGCGGTGGTGGGCGCGCTGCTCTTCTACTTCGTGCCCGACCTGCTCTCCGGCGGCGGCACCCCTTCGCCCTGGCTCACGCCGCTGTTCGGCGTGGGCGCCGTCCTCCTCGCCCGCCGGCCGGGCGGGCTCGTGGGCCTCGTGGCGGAGCGCTGGCCCTCCCGACTGATCGCCATCCGCCCGCGGCCCGATCGCGAACCCGTCGACCATTGTCAACAGGAACCGCAACAAAGGTCGACGGGTTCGCGCAGTGGAGGGATCAGCAGTGGGTGACGGCGACGCGCACCTCGTCGCGGACGGGATCCGGGTGCGCTTCGGCGGGCTCGTGGCCGTCGACGACGTGTCGGTGACCGCGGATCGCGGCGAGGTGGTCGGCATCATCGGACCCAACGGCGCCGGCAAGACCACCCTCTTCGGCGCCATCGCCGGCACGCTGCGCCCCGACGCGGGCCGCGTGCACCTCGGAGGCCAGGACGTGACGCGATGGGCTTCGCACCGCCGGGCCCGGGCGGGGCTCGGCCGCACGTTCCAGCGGCTCGAGGTGTTCGGCTCGATGACCGCCCGCGAGAACCTGGCCTACGCCACCGAGGCCGCGGCGCTCGGCGCGAGCCCGCTGCGCCTCCTCCGCCGCAGCCGCTACCGGCGCCTCGACCTCGTGGAGCAGGTGCTCGACGAGCTCGCCCTCGCCGAGGTGGCCGACGAGCGGGCAGCCGACCTGCCCCCCGGCCTGGCCCGCCTCGTCGAGCTCGGGCGGGCGCTGTGCGCGGAGCCGGCCATCCTGCTCCTCGACGAGCCGTCGTCGGGCCTCGACGTCACCGAGACCGCGGCGCTGGCCGAGCGCATCTCGGCCGCGGCGCGCGGGCGCGACCTCGGCGTGGTGCTCATCGAGCACGACATGGCGATGGTGCTCGGGATCTGCGAGCGCCTCTACGTGCTCGACTTCGGCGCCTGCATCGCCGAGGGCCCGACGGCCGAGGTGGCGAGCAGCCCCGTCGTCCGCGAGGCGTACCTGGGGAGCGGGCATGCGGGCTGAGCCGCTGCTCGTCGTCGACGCCGTGTCGGCCGGCTACGGCGCGGGCGACGTGCTCCACCGGGTCGACCTGGTGGTCCACGACGGTGGGGTGGTGGCGCTGCTCGGCCCGAACGGCGCCGGCAAGTCGACGCTCCTGCGGGTGATCGCCGGGTTCGTGCGCCCCCGCACCGGCAGCGTGCGCCTCGAGGGCCTGCCCCTCGACGGCCACGACCCCGCCACCGTCGCCCGCTGTGGCCTCTACCTGGTCCCCGAGCGCCGGGCGGTGTTCCCGAACCTCACGGTGGGCGACAACCTGCGGCTCGCCACCGCGGCGCCCGAGCGGCAGTGGGGCGACCACCTGCAGGCCGCGCTCGAGCTGTTCCCGCGCCTGGTCGAGCGCAAGGGGCAGGTGGCCCGCACCCTCTCCGGCGGCGAGCAGCAGATGCTCGCCCTCGCCCGCGCCTTCGCGGCCCGCCCCCGCCTGCTGCTCCTCGACGAGCCGTCGCTCGGCCTCGCGCCGAAGGTGGTCGACGAGGTCTTCGCCGCCATCCGCCGCTTCATGGAGGAGCAGATCGCGGTGGTCCTGGTCGAGCAGTACGCGCACCGCGCCCTCGAGGTGGCCGACGAGGTCACCGTGCTGCGCCACGGCGAGGTGACCTGGTCCGGCCCCGCCGCCGCGGTCGACCTGGACGCCCTCGCCGAGGGCTACCTGGGCGCCCGCTAGACGAGGCTGGAGCGGCCGCCGGTGGCCCAGAAGTCGGCGGTGATGCGCAGGCCCTCGAGTGAGGTGCGGGGCCAGATCTCCTCGTAGGTTCGCTTGTAGCCGGTGGACGCGATGCACCAGGTGCCGTCGACCTTCACGTAGCGGTCCTCGTAGAACGACGCGCCGTGGATGGTCACGCCGAAGTCCTGGTGGATCACCACGTCCTCGAGCGCCCAGGTGCCGGTGGCCTCGCCGGGGCCGACGAGATCGATCTCGGGCTGCGTGCACCGGTGGCTCGTGAGCATCCCCTCCGAGCCCATCGCCTCGGTGAGGAAGGCCATGATCGCGTCGCGGCCGGACAGCTCCTTGGCCCCGCCGCCGTAGCTCGCCTGGGCGTCCTCGGTGAAGCAGGTGCGCAGGCCGTCCCAGTCCTTCTGGTCGAGGCACCGCAGGTAGCGGTGCTTCAGGCGCTGGATGGCGTGGATGTCGAGCAGGTCCTCGAGCGTCTCGGGCAGCATCGCCGCAGCATGCCACTCAGGAGATGCGCGGCGAGCCGGAACTCGGACGGAGAGGGCGCGGGGCCGGCCCTAGGTTGACCCGGTGCCCGACGCGACGCCGACGCCGGCGGCCACGACGCCGTTCTCGCCGCGGATCGCGGCGTTCCTCGGCGCGGAGGCGCTCAGCGCCATCGGCTCGTGGGCCACGATCGTCGCGATCTGGGGGTACGCGAAGTTCGAGTACGACGCCACCCCCGCCGAGGTCGCGCTGTTCGGCGTGGCGTTCTCGCTGCCCCCCGTCCTGCTCGCCCCCGTGGTGGGCACCGCCATCGACCGGCTCGGCCCGAAGGCCGTGCTGGCCGGGTCGCGGGTGCTCGGGATCGTGGCCGCCCTGCTGCTGCTGTCGGCCGACGACTTCACCGTCGCTCGCCCTCCTCTCAGGGCTCCACGGCGTGGCGATGGCGTTCTCGTACCCCGCGCTGCAGTCGCTGCCGCCGCGGATCGTGGCCGACGAGCACCTGGCCCGCACCAACGCGCTCGGTGTCGCTCACCGACGAGCTCGCGATCGTGTTCGGCCCCGTGGCCGCGGGCCTCGCGATCGCGGCGTTCGACTTCAAGGGCGCGTTCGTCTTCGACGCGCTCACGTACGGCCTCGGCCTTGCGGTGCTGCCGCTCGTGCGCCTGCAGCCGCTGCGCCGGGAGCCCGGCGAGGACGACGCCCCCGTGCGCCTGCGCGACGCGCTCGAGGGGTGGCGCCTCATCGGGCGCTCCACCGTGCTGCGGCGCACGGTGGCCTGCACCTTCGCGGTGCACCTGCTGTACGGCGCGGCGCTGCTGTGCGAGCCGATCTACGTCGACGACACGCTGCACCGCTCGCCCGACGTCTTCGCCGCGCTCCAGACCGTGTTCGGCATCTGCCTGGTCGTGGCGGGGCTCCTGGTGGCCCGGCTCGGCGAGAAGCTCGCGTCGTTCGCCTGGGTGGCGGCGGGAGTGGTCGGCTCGGGCCTCACCGCGATCGTGTACCTCGGCACGCCGGTCCTGTGGGTCGCGTTCCTCGGCGTCGCGCTCTGGGGCGTGGCCACCACCCTGATCTCCGGTCCGTCGCGCACCGTGCTGCAGCGGTCCAGCCCCCAGCGCGCCCACGGCCGCGTGCTGTCCGCGGACTTCTGGGCCGGGAGCACCGCGGAGCTCGTCGGCCTCGGCGTGGCCGGGGCGCTCGTGAGCGCGCTCAGCGTGCCGTGGGCGATCCTCGTGCTCGGCATCGGCGTGAGCGTCGCCGCGGGCTCGCTGTGGCTGGCCGACCAGCGCGACCACGCCTCGGAGGTTCCGCTCGAGGAGGAGCTCGCCCCGGTCTCGTAGAGTCGCCGCCGATGCGAGCGCTCGGACGGTTCGGGGTCTACGCCGTCCTCGGCTGGGGCATCGAGGTGTGCTTCACCGCCGGCAAGGACCTCGTCCGCGGCGTGGGCGACCGCCGGCTGAAGGGCGAGAGCTACGTGTGGATGGCGCCGATCTACGGCATCGGCGGTCTGGCCGGTGAGGCCGTGCACGGCGTCGTGCGCCACCGGCCCGTGTGGCAGCGGGGCCTGGCCTACGCGGTCACGTTCTTCGCGGTGGAGGCGTCGACGGGCGAGGTGCTGCGGCGGACCGTCGGCGACGTGCCCTGGGGCGACGAGTACCGGGGCCACCCCGACGAGCTCGGCGACGGCCTCATCCGCCTGTCCTGGGCGGGCAACTGGGCGGTGGCCGGCCTGGCCCTCGAGCGGGTGGCACCGGTCGTACGCCGCCTGCGCCTCGCCCCGGCCTAGACGCGAAGCAGCCGAGACGCGAAGCAGCCCCGGACGGAAGGTACCGGGGCTGCTCGGTCTCAGCGCCGCCGCAGGCGACGCGGTGAGGGGTTGGTCAGCTGTTCTGCCAGATGTCGTTGATGGCGTCGTTGCCCTTGCCCCAGGCAGCGCCGGTGCCGATGGCGCCGATGCCGTCCGAGTCGTTGACGAGCTCGGCGGTGTTGGTGGCGATCAGCCCCAGGAGGCCCTGGAAGTTGCCACCGACGTTGGTCGAGCCGTTGCCGAGGGCGACGTTGATGCCGCTGTTGGCGGCCGCCGCACCGATGTTGAAGACGTCGGAGTCCTGGAACGCCAGCGTGAAGAAGCTGCCGTCGTCGTCCCCGTTGACGCCCTGGTAGATGACGTTGCTCGCCAGCGTGCCGACCGCCTCGGCCACACCCGTGCGGATGCGGGCCGTGCCGTCGGACAGGTTCTTCACGGAGCCGTCGTTGCCGGCGGAGAGGAGGCCGAGCGCGCCCTGTCCGTTGAGCCCGACGTTCGTCGACACGTTGCCGAGGGCCACGTTGCCGCCGCTGTTGGCGCCGGCGATGCCGAAGTTGAAGACGTCCGCGTCCTGCACGAGGATCGCAAGGCCGTCCTCGGTGCCGGTCTCGATGCGCTGCCACACGTCGTTCGGCTCGGCGACGGCACCGGCCGCGTTGGCATCGCCGGTCTCGATCTCGGCCAGACCGTTGGAGTCGTTGATGACGTCGGCCTCGTTGTTGGCGAGGAGACCAGCGGCGCCCTGACCGTTCGCCCCGATGTTGGTCGACGCGTTGGCGATCGCCACGTTGCCACCGGTGTTGCTGAAGGCGGCGCCGACGTTGAACACGTCGGAGTCCTGCACGCCGATGGTCAGGCCATCGTCGTCGCCGTCGGGGTTGTCGACGGTCTGGTCGATGTCGTTGTCCGACAGGCTGCCGACCGCGCTGGCATCGCCGGTGACGATCGCCGCGGTGCCGTCCGACTTGTTGGTCACGGTCGACTCGTTGCTGCCCGCACCACCGACAGCTCCCTGACCGCTCAGCGCGACGTTGCGCGAGGCGTTGCCGATGGCGACGTTGCCGCCGCTGTTGGCGCCCGATGCCCCGGCGTTGACGACGTTCGAGTCCTGGAAGGTGATCTCGTCCGCTAAGGCCGCCGGAGCCATGGCGGTGGTGAGCACCAATGTGCCGCCGACCATGACGAGGGCCATCTTCTTGGCACGCCTTCCGGGGAAGGTTGCGTCTGACATGGTGCTCCTTCGTTCTCGCTCGCTCGGTGTCCGTCCGCTGTCCGTCACGCGGCAGCAGCAGCACAATACGGCATATTCGGGCCCAGTCGATGTCTTCTCGCGGACAATTCGCGGACAGAGGCCCGAAATCTCCGGCTTCGCTGGGCACGCCGGGCCCGGGCCGGGGGTGATCCGGGCCGCTGGCCAGGCCCCCGGGGGAGCGGCCGGAGCTCGACCCGCGGCCGGGGGTTGACGTCGGACCCGGCCGGCGGTAGGGGCTAGGTGACCGACTCCTCGAACCGCTCGATCGGGCCGTAGTCGCCGATCGGGCTGGTGTGGGTGACGAGGAGCTGCTCGTCGGGCAGCCACACGTGGAGCTGGACGCCCGGGGGCTCGCGGCGCCAGCGGGCCTCGCCGTCGGTGAGGTCGAGGGCCACCTGGTGGGCGGTGCTCGGTGCGATCGTCACCACGGTGCCGTGCCAGCCGGTCGTCACCGGGCGGTGGACGTGCCCGCAGATGACGCGGACGACGTGGGGATGGCGCTCCACGACCGTCGCCCAGGGCGGCGCCGTCCTCGAGGTTCATCGAGTCCATGTGCTGCACCCCGGTGGGGAACGGCGGGTGGTGCACCGCCACGACCGTCGGCGTGCTGGACGCCCCCAGCACGTCGTCGAGCCACGCCAGCCGGGCGGGACCGAGGCAGCCGGCGGGGGAGTCGGGCACCGAGGAGTCGAGCACCACGAGCCGCAGGGGGCCGACCTCGACCACGTGCTGCCAGCCGACGTCCTCCGTCACGCCCGAGTCGGGCCGCGGGAACACCTCCGCCAGCGCATCGCCCAGGTCGTGGTTGCCCGGCAGCACCACGTAGGGCACTTCGAGCGGCGCCAGGAGCTCGGCCACGTGCTCGTACTCCGCGAGGCTCCCCTAGGCGGTGAGGTCCCCCGTGAGGATCGCCGAGGTCGGGCGGGGGCACCAGGGCGTTCACGTGCTCGACCGCCGCCCGCAGGTAGCGCCGCCGTGTCGACGAGGTCGAAGAGCAGCTCGCCGCGGATCGACCACGTGCGGATCGGACAGCTGCACCAGGATCGTGGGCCTTCCGCTCGCCACCGCCCCAGAGGCTATGCGGTTCGCGGTCACTAGGGTCCGGCCCATGGCCTACGAGACCGTGACGGGGTACTGCTGGCCGCAGTCGGTGGAGGTGGGGCAGTCGGGTCGCGCTGCACCTCTCGTCGGCCGGGGGCCGCCCGGTCCGGGTCGAGGTGGCGCGGGTCGGGAAGGGCCGCGAGGTCGTGTTCGAGGACGACGCCGTCCCCGCCGGTGACCATCCCACGCCCCTCGACGCCGCCCAGCTCGGGTGCGACTGGCCGGTCGCCCTGACCCTCCCCATCGAGCCCGGGTGGCGGAGCGGCTACTACGAGGTGGTCCTCGAGATCGACGTGGACGGCAAGCTGCGCCGCGAGCACGCCTTCTTCGTGGTCCGCCCGAAGGTGGGGGCGCCCGGGTCCCCGATCCTCCTCGCGCTGGCGACCAACACCTGGCACGCCTACAACGACTTCGGCGGGCGCAACCTCTACACCGGCGGCACCTCGGTGTCGCTCCAGCGCCCGATGGCCCGCGGCTACCTCCACAAGCCGCCCGGCAACGGCCGCCGCGTCACCAGCGTGAGCCGGGTGCCGGACCCGGAGAGCACCGCGCACGTGGGCTACATCCGCCTCAACCACCTGTCGCCCTACGCGGGGTCCGCGGGCTGGCCGGACTGGGAGCTGCCCTTCCTGCAGTGGGCCGAGCGCGAGGGGTACGCGATCGACGTGGCCACCAACGTCGACCTCGAGGACCACCCGCGGCTGCTCGACCCGCACGGCGGCAAGGGCTACGGGCTGTTCCTCTCGGTCGGCCACGACGAGTACTGGTCGGGGGCGATGCGCGACACCGTCGAGGGCTTCATCGCCCGTGGCGGCAACGCGGCGTTCTTCTCGGGCAACACGTCGTTCTGGCAGGTGCGGTTCGAGGACCACACGCCCGAGGGGCCGGCGGCGACGATGGTGGGCTTCAAGGGCTTCTTCAAGAAGGACCCGGTGTGGGACACCGACCGGATCGGCGAGCTCACGACCTTCTGGTCCGAGCCCCTCGTCGGCCGGCCCGAGAACCGCATGACGGGCGTGACCTTCTCCCGCGGCGGCTACCACCGCATCGGCAAGCGCGTCACCCGCGGCCTCGGCGGCTACACGATCCACCGCCCGGACCACTGGATCTTCGACGGCACGGGCCTCGACTACGGCGACGTGCTCGGCGCCGACGCGGTGACGGTGGGCTACGAGTGCGACGGCTGCGCGCTGACCTACGTCGACGGCCTGCCCGTGCCCACCCACGAGGACGGCACGCCCGAGACGTTCGAGATCCTCGGCACCGCGCCGGCGGCCCACTTCACCCGCACCACCTCGTCGCGCCCGCCGGCGCCCGACGAGCCGGCCGAGATCGAGTTCATCGCCGCCCGCCTCTTCGGCGAGCGCTCCGAGGACGCGGTGAAGAAGATCTCCGCCAACCACGCCGTCCTCGGCAGCTACACCTCGCCCGGCGGCGGCACCGTGGTCACGAGCGGCTCGACCGACTGGGCCCACGGCCTCGCCGGCCGCGACGCGCAGGTCGAGCAGATCACCCGCAACGTCCTCGACCGGCTCGGCTCGCGCTAGCTCACCCTGCGGAGCACCGCTACATCACGAGGCCGGCGCCGCCGTCGACCACGACGATCGCGCCGGTCATGTAGCGGTTGCGCAGGATCGCGAGGGTGGCCTCGGCGCAGTCGGCCGGCGTGGCCGAGCGGTGCATCGGCACCTGCCGCGGCGAAGGCGTCGTGGATCGGGCCCCAGTCCGCGGTCCACGGCGTGTCGACCAGCCCGGGCGCGACCGCGTTCACGCGCACCGGTGCCTGCGACTTGGCCAGCAGCAGCGTGAGGTGGTTCAGCGCGGCCTTGCTCATCGAGTACGGGATCGACGAGCCCATCGGCCGCAGCCCCGCCACCGAGGTGACCATCACCACGTTCGGGTCCTCGGCCTGCTTCAGCAGCGGCATGGCCGCCTTGGTGAGCCACCACGTGCCGAACACGTTCACGTCGAAGATGCGCTGGAAGATGGCGTCGGTGACGGAGTCGAGGTCGGCGTGGTCGATCAGTGTCGTCCAGCCCGCGTTGTTCACCAGGATGTCGAGCTTCCCGAAGCGCTCGACGGTGGCCTCGAGCAGGGCCTGGCCCTGGGCCTGGTCGGAGATGTCGGCCTGCACGTAGATCGCGTCGCCCGGCAGCGCGTCCCGCACCGCCTCACCGGCGTCCACCGACGTGGCGCTGTTGACCACCACGGCCGCCCCCAGCTCCGAGAGGCGGTGGGCCACCGCCTCGCCGATCCCGCTCGAGGACCCGGTGACGATCGCGACCTTCCCCTCCAGCTCTGCGCTCATGGGGCCGGAGGCTAGGGGCTTCTCCGGGCCCGGTCTGGGGTCGACCACCCCTCGGGTGGCATCATCGCGGGATGCGCCTCCGGTGGCTCGCCCTCCCCGCCCTCGCCCTCCTGCCCCTGGTGGCGGGGGCCTGCAGCGGCAACCAGGACGACCTCGAGGGCAAGGTCGACACCGAAGCCCCGGACCTGGACGGTGCCATCGCCATCGCCCTGCGGTCCCTGCCCGTCCAGCTCCCCGAGAGCCGGGTGGCCGCCCTGATCGAGGAGCTGTGCGAGGCCGGGTCCTCCGGGGACACGTCGGCGATCGTGGACCAGCTCGACGACATCGCGGTGGAGAACCAGGATCAGCTGCGGCAGACGATCCAGGCGATCGTCGACGGCGCCGGCGACTACTGCCCGGACGACGTGGCCTCCACGCTCGGCGACGAGGTGGCCGAGGATGCGACGCCGCGCCTGGTCGCCGGCCAGGTCACGTCCACCACGAGCGCCGGGCAGACGGCGAACGCGTCGAGCTCGAGCCAGAGCGGCGGCGGCACCTCGAACGGCGGCGGCGCGACCAACCGCTCGAGCGGCAGTGCGAGCGTCGGCTCGGGCAACGCCACCGCTGGCGGCAACCAGAGCTCGACCAACTACAGCCAGGGCTTCGGCTCGACGAGCACCACCCAGGCCAACGGCTCGTCGAGCAGCGGCAGCTCCGGCGGCGGTGGGTCGAGCAACAGCTCGAGCACCGGGGCGACCACCAGCAGCAGCGTCTCCGATTAGGCCGTTTCATGGCCTTCCATGCCCTCCAACGGGCATGGAAACGCGGCCGGTTGTACGGTTTGCACCCTGGATCCCCTCAGGGAGGCTGGTGATGGTGGGCAAGCACGACGCGAACCTGACGAAGCGGGCGGGGCTGATGGTGCTGGTGGGGATGGCGGCCGCCTTAGGGGCGACGCTCCTCGCGCCCACCGTGGCCGGCGCGGTCGACGACCAGGACTGCAGCAACTTCGTGTACCAGCAGGAGGCGCAGGCGCACCTGAACGCCGACCGCAGCGACCCCGACAACCTCGACTTCGACAACGACGGCCTGGCCTGCGAGGACGAGCTCCCGCAGCTCCTGACCAGCGGCCCCCAGACGAGCCAGATCCAGCAGCTCCCCGGTGACCCGGCGCCGCCCACGGTCCCCCGCCCCGCGGCCGGCAGCGTGCCCCCGCTCTCGTCCCCGACGGTCACCCCGATCGGCCCGGACGACCAGAGCTGCGCCGACTTCGCGAACCAGGACGACGCCCAGGCCCACCTCAACGCTGACCTGAGCGACCCCGACGTGCTCGACGAGGACGACGACGGCTTCGCCTGCGAGGGCCTCCCCCGCCGCAGCGGGGCGGCCGCCGCCACCAACGGCAGCAACGGGAAGGCCAAGTCGTCCATCCCGGCCACCGGCAACGGCGACATGACCTACCTCATGATCCTGTGCGCCGGCGCCGCCCTCCTGATGGGCGGCAACCTGCTCGGCGAGGGCGCCCGGCACGAGCTGCGGCTGCAGCGCCGGCGCGAGCCCCTCACCGCACCGCCGCCCGCCGAGTAGCGACACCGCGCACCCGTGGAGGTGGCCCGCCGCCAGGCCCTGGGTGGGATCGCGGGCCCTGCCCTGTTCTGGGTGGCGATCGTGGTCGGCGCCGCGTTGGAGGCCGACTACCTCGGCAACGACGCCTACCGGCCGGGGCTGCGCGGCGGCTACAGCCACGTCTACTCCTTCGTGAGCGAGCTGGCCGCCGACGGCTCGGGCGTGCAGTCCCTGATGATCGCCGGCTTCTTCGCGTTCGGGATCGGGACGCTGTTCCTGGTCGCGTCGCTGCGGTCGCTGTGGCCCACCGCCACCGCCCTGACCATGGCCGTGTTCGTGAGCGCGGTCGGCATCCTGGGCGCCGGCTCGTTCCCGTG
The DNA here is from genome assembly GCA_963806205.1 of uncultured Microthrixaceae bacterium. Taxonomy (GTDB): domain Bacteria; phylum Actinomycetota; class Acidimicrobiia; order Acidimicrobiales; family VFJN01; genus VFJN01. The sequence continues at coordinate 999,542 of CAWDXF010000002.1, read as the reverse complement.
CGACGTGGGCTGCCCGGTCGACGGTGACGTCTCCACCAGCCAGACGTTGCACAACCTCTTCTCGGTCGTGACCTTCCCCGCGTGGATGGCCTGCGCGGCGATTGCCGCCTGGCAGCTCCGCCGCACCCTCTACGGACGGCTGTCCCTCGTGCTCGCCGTGGTGCAGGTCGGGACTGGCCTCCTGCTCGGCACCTGGCGCGACCGCGAGATGGACGACCCCGTCGGTCTCCTGCAGCGCATCAACCTCGCGGCCGTGGCCCTCTGGTTCGTGCTCACCGCCGTCGAGCTCCGTCGGCAGTCCGGAAGATCCCAAGCCACGCAGTAAACGGGCCGAACGGCCCATGGTGCCCGGGGGCGCCGCGTCAGACGATCAGCCCATGCTCATCGGCACCCTTCTCACGCTGGCCGTCGCCCTCGTGGTGGCGGTCGCCGCGGACCTCTCTTTCAAGCTGGCGGAGGAGCGCTTCGGCGATCCCCGCAGCTCGGCGGAGGGCCTGGCCACCCGCCGCGTGCGCAGCAGCTGATCGGTACCGCTACGCGGCGAAGTCCGGGGTGTTGCCGCGCAGGGACTCGCTGCGGCCCTCGGGCCGCTCCCAGTCCTCCTGGCGGCCGAGCGCGGTGTTGTCGAGGAAGTAGTACGACCCGCCGAGGGACTCGAGCCCCCGCGCGTACACCGAGTAGGTGTGGAACACGCGGCCGTCGGCCTGCAGGAAGCAGCTCTGCCCCGGCATGTCGTAGGGCTGGTCCGAGGTCTTCATCGACTCCTGGCCCATGGCCGCGTACTCGTCCATCGTGCGGTAGTTGTACGTGTCGTACCCGCGCGACTCGTCGACGGTGGCGCCGAAGTCGTAGCTGAAGTCGCCGTCGTTGGTGCTGTACCAGGGCACGACGAAGCCCTGCTTCTCCCGCCACCGCAGGAGCTTCTCCAGCGGCGCCCGGGACGCGAGCACGTAGGTCGTGTCGCGCGTGTGCAGGTGCTCCATGAACCCGGGCGCCACCTCCGACACGCCGGCGGTGCAGCTCGGGCACCCGTCGTCCCAGTCGGGGTGGAACATGAAGTGGTAGACGATCAGCTGCGGCCGCCCCTCGAACAGGTCGCGCAGCTCGAACGTGCCGCTCGGACCCTCGAACTCGTAGTCCTTGGTGACCTCCACCATCGGCAGCTCGCGCCGCTTGACGTTCGAGCGCGTCGCGCTGCTTGGTGAGGGCCTTCTCCTCGGCCATCAGGCCCTTCCGGGCCTCCAGCCACTCCGGGCGGGTCGCGATGCGGGGCAGGGTCATCGTCACTGCTTACCCAGATGGACAGCCGGGCTACCCGGCGACGACGGGGTTCTCGAGGGTGCCCAGGCCCTCGACCTCGACCCGCACGACGTCGCCCGGCACGAGCCACCGCGGCGGCTGACGGCCGATGCCGACGCCGGCGGGGGTGCCGGTGGCGATCACGTCGCCCGGTTCGAGCGTGCACATCGTCGACAGCGTGGCGATCTGGTCGGCGACCGTGAAGATCATGTCGGCGGTGCTGCCGTCCTGCAGCAGCTCGCCGCTGACCCAGCAGCGCAGCCGGAGCGCCTGCGGGTCGGGCACCTCGTCCGCGGTGGTGAGCCACGGGCCGATCGGGCCGTGGGTGTCCCACCCCTTGCCGAGGGTCATCGTCGGTGCGTGGAACTGCCAGTCGCGCACGGACACGTCGTTGACGACGAGGTACCCGGCGACCACGTCGAGCGCGTCGGCCACCGGCACCCGGCGGCAGCGGCGCCCGATCACCACGCCGAGCTCCACCTCGTAGTCGACCATCGCCGACTCCGGCGGCACCTCGATCCCGACGCCCGGCCCCACGACGCACGACGTCTGCTTGTTGAAGAACACCGGGTGCTCCGGCGGCGTCGCACCGGTCTCGGTGATGTGGTCGGCGTAGTTGAACCCGATGGCCAGGAACTTCGGCGGCACCACCGGCGCCAGCAGCCGCACACCCGGGTCCAGCAGCGAGGCGCGCCGCGAGGTCTCCCGCGGCCCGCCGGGCACCATGGCCGCGCTCACGACATCGCGAGCGTCGAGGATCACCGCGTCGTCGCCTTCCAGCCGAGCCACCTCGACCGGTCCGCCCACCCATCCGATCCGGGCCAACTGCATGCATGCCCCCCGACCACCCTGCGTCCTCGGGGCTGCTTAGCACCCATGCCCCTAGGGGGAACTGCTAGCGGTCGAAGGGCCAGTCGTCGCGGATCGAGCCGCGCCCGATCCGCTGGTCCAGCCAGTCGTCCCACTGCTCGCCGGCCAGCTTGGTGGCCGCCAGAACCAGCGTCCCGGCGGCCACTCCGGCCAGGATCCACAGCCCGCCCGCATCAGCCCACTGGCCCGGGTCGAAGATGTTCACTCCGCTCAGTATGCCCCCCGCCAGGTCAGTCGCCCACGGACGGTGGCGGTGCGAAACGGGTCGTTCGTCCCATGGCGGGGGCGACTGCCGAAGCGCACGCTCGGGGTATGGCTGCGGTGATGGACCAGCGCTGGATCGAGCTTCGGTATCGAGGCCGATGCAGCCGGTGCCGGGCCGGCCTGGGGGTCGGTGAGCTCGCCCGCTTCGACACCCGCACGCGCGAGATCAGCTGCCCCGACTGCGACGAGCGGGCCCGCACCGCCCGCCTCGCGGCGATCCGCCACGCACCCCCCTACCTGCTCCGCCCGAGCCAGGACGAGCGCGCCCGCGCGAAGGCGATGATCGCCGACGCCCGCGCCCGCCTCGCGGCGGCCCGCCAGGCCAGCTAGACCGCGGCCCGCAGCGGATCAGTACAAAACGGGCCGATCGGCCCATGGCGAGAGCGCATTCGACGGGCGCACGCTGACGGTCGATGGCAGCGCACCCCCAACCCGATCTGGACGTCGCCGACAGCGGCGGATCCTCGAGCTACACGCTCGTCGCCGGCACCGGCCCCGAGGGCACGACGACCGCCGGCGCCCTCCACCTGACGCTGGTCACCGACACGCCGGCGCGGACCGATCGGTTCGATCGCCTGCGCCGACGCTGCCCGTCCTGCGGCCGCCTCGGCGTGCGCATCGTCTACGGCGAGCTGCGCGGCGCCCTCGAGCAGGCCGCGGCCCAGGGTCGCATCGTCCGCGGTGGCTACATCCACCGCGCCGCCACCCACCGCTGTCCCCGCGCGCACGAGTGGGAGTGCACCGACATCCATCGGTGATGAACGCGTGATCCCTGGGGGCATCCCCTAGGGGAGAAAAAGTTTGTGCGGTCTGTGCCGTGATGTCCGGATCGCGCCACGGGCGCGCCTTCACACGTGCCACAAGACCTGTCACCCTGCGTCGATGCGGAGGCGGACAGGGCGGCTGGGGTTGCGCGCGTGCGCGGCCACGTTGTCGACGGGGCTCCTGGTGCTCGCCGCGCACGCGGGTGACCCGTTCACGCACGTCGTCGCCGTGCTCGCCCAGGCGCAGGCGACCCACGCGGTCGCGACACCCGCGAACCTCGCTGCCGACACCGCGCCCGAGGTGACGGTCGCGCCGCCCGTCGTCGACACGACGCTCGCGCCCGCCACCACCGCCGCCCCGCCGCCGCCCCCGGCCCCGCCGCCCGCGCCCGTCGCGCCCCCGGACCAGGGGTCGTGGACGCTCGGTCCCTACAAGGGCGTGGGCGTGTGGGTCGACGTGTACGACTGGAGCGACGAGGCCACCGGCGGCCACCCGCGCGTGTTCGCCGAGGACGTCGACAACATGGCCAACCAGGGCATCCAGACCCTCTACATCCAGACCACGCGCTCCCGGTCCGGCGCGGACGTCATGGACCCGGCGCGGCTCATGTCCCTCGTCGACCGGGCCCACGCCCGCGGCATGTCGGTGGTGGCGTGGTACCTGCCCGAGCTCGTCGACGTCGGCGCCGACCTGCGCAAGCTCGTGGCCGCGGCGCAGCTGCCGGTCGACGGTCTCGGTGTCGACATCGAGTCGCTGGCCGTGGGCGACCCAGCCCTGCGCACCCAGCGCCTGCTCGAGCTCTCCACCGCGCTCCGCCAGGCCGTGGGCACCAAGGCGATCAGCGCCATCACCCCGTCGGCCGTGCACCTGCAGGTCGTGAACCCTGGGTTCTGGCCCGGGTTCCCGTGGCCGGAGCTGGGCCGCACCTACGACGTGATCGTGCCGATGGCCTACTGGTCGGTGCGCCGGGCGGAGTGGCGCCAGGGCGCCCGCTACATCGCCGACAACATCGACCGCATCCGCGTCTCGACCGGCCGCCCCGACATGCCCGTGCACGTGGCCGGCGGCATCGCCGACGGCATCACCCTCGACGACGTGACGGGCATGATCACCGCCATCCAGACCCGCGGCGCCATCGGCGGCAGCCTCTACGACTGGCTCACGAGCCAGGCGCCCCAGTGGAGCCTGCTCCAGGTCCTGCGCGCGATCCCGCGCCCGCTCAACGACATCATCGCCGCCGCCTAGCCCGCGTCCGGAAACCCGGGAACAATGGCAGGGTGCTACGCGTCGAGGGCTTCGACCACCTGGTGCTGCAGTGCGCCGATGTCGAGCGCACCCTCGCCTGGTACGTCGACGTCCTCGGCCTCGAGCCCGAGCAGGTCGACGAGTGGCGGACGGGCGACGCCGCGTTCCCGTCGGTGCGCGTGACCCCGACCACGATCATCGACCTCATCCCCGGCGAGCCCGTCGACGGACGGCTGAACCACTTCTGCCTCGTGGTCGCCCCCACCGACCTCCTGGCGATGGCGCAGGAGCGCGGCTTGGAGGTGCTGGAGGGCCCGGTCCCCCGCGGGGGCGCGCAGGGCATCGGCTCCTCGATCTACGTGCACGACCCCGACGGCACCCTGATCGAGCTGCGTCACTACTGATGCGCCACTACTGAGCCGCGTCGCCGAACTTGGCCTCGCACAGGAGGCGGTACAGCGAGTGGGGGCAGCTGCGGTCGCGGAGGCGCTCGTCCTCGCGCTGGAGGTTGGCCCGCGTCGGGGCGAGCCGGGCGAACCCGACGGCCGCGGGGATCAGACCGGCGAGGTAGGGCAGCAGGCTCCCGGTGATGAACACGAGGGTGAACCCGATCAGCGCGGCCGCCTCGGCGAAGGCGATCCGGAGGAAGAACCGGGTCCGGTACATCCCGAGCAGGCCGCCGATGTCGCACGGCAGGTCCCGTGTGAACTGCCAGGACACGAACACCTGCACGAACCCGATCGCGAGCACCCCGAGGGCGGCGGCGGTGGGCGAGAACGGCGGGTCCTCGACGGAGGTGTCGATGACCGTGAGGACGAAGAGGAAGCTCACCAGCGCCATGCTGAAGCTGAGGAACACCTTCCGGATCGTCAGCAGGGCGCTCTCCCCCGCGGGCGGGCGGCGGTGGGTCCGCCACATGGGCAGGAACATCCCGCCGAGGACCGACCGGGTGCTCCCCCACCCGGGATCGTCGTCGGGCAGGCCGCTCACGGTCCGCAGTCTGGCGCGGACGGGCCGCGGTCGGGCAGTGTTCTCGGGCCCAAGGGTTCACAAACAGGTCCTTTAGCCCGGAGCGGTGGTCCGGTACCGTGCGGGGACGCAGGAGGTGGGTGCAAATGGGACGGCGAGCACGGGCACTGGTGGCTGCAGGCGCGATCTGCCTGGTCGGTCTCTTGACCCAGGGGACATCGAGCTCCCAGGACGTCGGCTGGATCAACGAGCCGCCGCACTTCACCCACGCCACCCGGGCCCCGCACACGACCCACGCCACCCTGGCGCCCCACGCCACCACCACGTCGAAGGCCCCGACGACCACGTCCACGGTGGCCAGCTGCCCTTGCGCGACCACGACGACGGCACTGCACGCCACGACCACCACGGCGGCCGCCTGCTCCTGCGCGACCACCACGACGGTCGCGTCCACGACCAGCAGCACGGCCGCCCTCGCGGCGGTGCCCGGGTCGAGCACGACCGTGATCAGGCAGGCCGCGATCCCGAAGACGGGCTTCGACATGCGCTTCGCCGCGATCGTGATCGTCGCCGCCGGTGCGCTGCTGTTCATCGGTGGTGACTGGCTGACCCTCGGGGTCGACCTCCAGCACCGACGCCGCGACGACGACTGACATCCGGGCGATCGCGGTCGCCGTCCTCGTCTGCGCCGGGGGGCTCGCCGCGTGCGGCGGGGGTGACGACGACGCCTCCGAGCCCACCTCGTCGACCGCGCCGGCCCGCGACCGCGGCATGAACGTCTGTCGCGTGGAGGACGAGGTGGACCTCGTGCACCTGGCTCCGAGCCCCGCCGGCGACTTCGCCGCGCAGCGGCAGAACGCGCTCGAGTTCCTCGACGGGATCCTCGAGATCCGGGCCAAGGGCCGGCCCGCGGCCGACCTCCGGGCCGACTACGCGTCGGTCACCAAGGCCTACGAGGTGGTGCGGGCCGGGTTCGCGGATGCGACGACTCCCGACGAGTACCTCGCCGGCGTGCAGGAGGCCGCGCTCGCCGCCTTCGGGAGCTCCGCGGAGGTCGACCGGTTCCTGGCCGCCTACACGGCGTGGGTCGTGGCGAACTGCGGCTTCGACCCCCAGCTCGGCATCCAGCTCTTCCCCAGCTAGTCAGAGCAGCTCTGCGAGCAGGCGCGCGGCTCGGGCGGCGCCGTCGGTCTCCACCGGGCGGTAGTCGACCTTGCGGTCGACCTCCTCGACGATGGCGGCGGCCACCTCGTCGGGGTCCGTCTCGGCGAACTCCATCTGGCGGCCGGCGTTGTAGCGACGCAGGCGGTGGGGGACGTGATACCGCTGCTCGAAGTGGCCGTCGAGCGGGAAGGACAGGAACGGCCGGCGGTTGGCGGTGAGCTCCATCGCCGTCGTCAGGCCGCCCTGCACCACGGCGAGGTCGCAGGCGGCCAGGTTGCGGTACAGGTGGGGGACGAAGCCGACGACCTCGAGGCCGTCGACGTCGCTCGCCAGGAGCGCCGGGTCGATGCGGGGGCCGGCCACCGCGACCATGCGCAGCTCGGGGACCTTCTGCTTGGCGAGCGGGAACGCGTCGACCACCTTGCGCAGCAGCGCGGCGCCCACGCCCGAGCCGCCGACGGCGACCACGCAGACCTTCTCGTCCGGCCGGTAGCCGAGCTCGCCCCGGATCCGGAGGCGCTCGTCGTCGTCGACCGGGTCGAAGCCGGTGATGTACCCGGCGAAGTCGAAGTTCTCCTCGGTCCAGGCGCGGATGGCGGGGAGGTCGGGGCCGAAGTGCTCGGGGACGATGTCGTCGGGCTCGCCGACGTAGATCGCCCGGTCCCGCACCCGCTTGTAGCGCGCGACCTGCTCGATCATCTCGAGGTTGTAGTCAGCCGTGAGGTGCTGCTCGTGCTCGCCGCCCTCAGGCATCGGCAGCCAGCCCACGAAGTCGGTGAGCCACGCGAACGAGAAGCGCTTGAGCTCGGGGTTCTCGTGGAGGAAGTGGTCGGCCTCCCAGGCCTCGTCGCCGATCACGAGGTCGTAGTGCTCGGCCTCCACGACGTCGTTGAGAACCATGAAGTTGGCCACGAGGATCTCGTCCATCCGGCGCCACGCCTGGAAGCAGTGCAGGTCGTGCTCGGCGGACTCGCTCGTCATGTGGGCCGACTCGCTCACGAGGTGCCGGCTCGCCTCGTGCACGTGCTCGCCCTCGAGGTCGAGCACCCGGGTGACGGGATCCTGGGCCAGCCAGTCGATCTGGAGGTCGGGGTGCAGGGCCCGCAGCTCCTTGGCGACGGCGACGTCGCGCTGGGCGTGGCCGAGGCCGATGGGCGACGAGATGAACAGGGCCTTCTTCGGGCGATGGGTCGCCCGCGTCCAGCGCCGCTCGGGGACGCGGTCGACGGGATCGAGGCCCTCGGCGAAGTCGCGCACGAGCAGGCTGAAGCGCACGGGGTCGCGGACATCCGTGCGGTGCCCGCCGCCCTCGATCAGCACGAGCGTCGCGTTGTCGCCGATGGCCTCGACGAGGGCGCGGCCGTGCTCCTCGGGCGTGAGCCGGTCGTTCGTGCCCTGGATGACGAGCACGGGGCACTCGATGCCGGCGCACCTGGCGCGGTAGGCGTCGAGGTCGCTGTCCTGGTCGCTGAGCCAGGAGGTGACGATGACCTCCATCGTCGTCTCCTGGCCCCAGCCGATGCCGTCCTCGAGCGCCTTGGTCGAGTGCGGCTCGGTGAAGGCGGCCGGGAAGAACACCTCGAGGAACGCCTGGTGGTCGCCTTCGGCGAAGGCGGCGGCCACCTCCGCGTTGCGCGACTGGACGAACGCGGTGGCCGGACCGACGAACACCAGCCCTTCGATCCGCTGCGGGTGCTCGGCGGCCAGCACCAGCGTGCGGTTGGTGCCCATCGACGCGCCGACGACGACGGCCTGCTCGGTCGCGGTGGCGTCGAGGATCGCCAGTGCGAGGCGGGCGTGGAGCTCGGCGGTGTACCCGGCCGCGTCGGCGGGACGGTCGGCGGCGCCGTTGCCCGGCCCGTCCCAGGTGATCACGCGGAAGTGCCGCGCCAGGTACGGCACCTGCAGCTTCCAGATGCGCGAGTGGACGACGGCCCACGGCGGCATCAGCAGCAGCGTGCGATCGCCCTCACCGAACACCTCGTAGCCGGCGGCGATGCCGTCGACCTCGACCCGTCCCGTCTCAACCGGCAGCGCGGCTCGCATCGCCCACCTCTCCTTCTTCCATCGCAGGTTCTTCCATCGCTCGTTCATCCATCGCACGGATCAGGGTCCCGATCCGGCGCAGGGCCGATCGCACCGGCCACTCGTCCGCCTCGAAGCCCAGCAGCAACATGGCCTCGCCGCCCATGAACGCCTGCCCGACGAGCGCGGCCACCTCATCGGCCGTGAACGGGCCGAGCGGGCCGTACTGCGCCTCGGCCTCGCGGGTCACCTCGGCCAGCAGCCCGACCCACCCGCGCAGCAGATCGCGCACGCGCTCCCCCACCGACGGCAGCGACCACCCGACGGCGATCATCTCCTGCAGCACCCGGACGTACCCCGACGCGAGGTCGTCCTCCAGCACGTCGCAGGCCCGGTCGTACCGGACCCACAGCGGCGCGTCCTCGGCGTACAGCTCGGTCTGCCGGGCGATGCGGCGCCGGTCCTCCTCCTCGAGCAGCTCCAGCACCAGCTGCTCCTTCGACCCGAAGTGGTAGTGGAGCTGGCTCAGCGGCACCCCGGCGGCCTCGGCCACCTTCCGGGTGGAGAGGTTGGCGAACCCGTCCGCCAGCAGCCGCTCCCGGGCCGCGTCGAGGATCGCCACCCGCGTGCTGCTCGACCTCGCACTCCGCACTGCCATGGCTGGCCCCTTGGGCTCCTCAGCGAATTCGGTCGATCGACCGACCTGCTCACCATGACGGATCGAGGCAGCGTCGTCAAGCCCCCTGCTCGGGCCGCGTGACAGCAGCAGGGGGCGGGTCGGCTCGGATCAGCTCTCGCAGGTGGCGACTATTGGTCGCAGCCCGGCCTCCCGGCCGGCGCGGCGCAACCGCCGTCGTCGTCGCCGTGGTGCGGGAAGCAGCCCACGAAGAACGAGCTCAGCACGATGGCGCCGCTCACCGACAGAGCCTTGACCGCACGCATCTTGTTCCTCATGGGTCGACCGTACGCCTCGGCAGGCAACCTGGCTACGGGCAGACTCCAGGCATGGACCGACAGCCGCTGCTCGAGGGCGAGCTGGTCAGACTGCGGCCCCTGCACCCCGCCGATCACGACGCCCTGTTCGCCGTCTCCTCCGACCCGTTGCTGTGGGAGCAGCACCCGGCGAAGGAGCGGGCCACACCGGAGGGGTTCCGCCAGTGGTTCGCCGACGCCCTCGAGTCCGGCGGCGCGCTCGTCGTCGAGGACCGCAGCGACGGGCGGGTGATCGGCACCTCCCGCTACGACAACCACGATCCCGAGGCCCGCGAGGTGGAGATCGGCTGGACGTTCCTCGACCGGTCGCTGTGGGGCGGCCCCTGGAACGGCGAGATGAAGCAGCTCATGCTCGGGCACGCGTTCGACCACGTCGACGCGGTGCTGTTCCGGGTACACGACACCAACCTCCGCTCGCAGCGGGCCGTCGAGAAGCTCGGCGCCCGCCGCGTCCGCACCGAGCCCTTCGACGGTGACGGAGAGACCGTCGTGTACCGGCTGACCTCCGCCGAGACCGCCTGGCCGCAGTGACCGTCTGACCGCCCGACCGGCATCGGGCCGCGACTCACCGCCAAGCGGTGGGTCGCGCTCGGATCAGGTTCGGCGGTGGCGACTAGTCGTCGCAGGGGATGGCGGACCCCGCCGACGCGGCGCAACCGTCGTCGTCGTTGTTGTGCGGGAAGCAGCCCACGAAGAACGAGCTCAGCACGACGGCGCCGCTCACCGAGAGGGCCTTGACCATACGCATGTTCTTCCTCATGACTGCGACCGTACGCCTGGGGACGGTGCCTGGCTACGGGCAGACGCGCCGTGGCTAGTTGTCGCAGAGGACGCCGGCCGGTGCCGAGCACTCGTCGTCGTCGCCGTCGAACGGGAAGCACCCCACGAAGAAGGCGCTCAGCACGATGGCGCCGCTTGCAGCGAGGGCCTTGATCTGACGCATGTTCTTCCTCATGCGACGACCGTACGCCCGGAAGGGGCGTCCGGCCCCGGGGGGAGAATCCCCTAGGGCTCTCAGGTCGAGCCGCCGCCGTAGGTGCCGAAGGACCACTTGTTGCCCTCGTGGTCGCGGACGCCGAAGCCCATGCCGTTGGGGTCGTAGTCGGGCGTGTACGGCTCCTGCGTGACCTCGAGGCCGGCGGCCTGGCAGCGCTCCCAGACCGACTGCGGGTCGGCGGTGACGACGTAGAGGCCCTGCACGCCGGGGGCGATGCTGTAGAGGTTGTCGGGGTCGTAGGTCCCGATCTGCACGACGCCGCCCTCGGGCCAGCGCAGCTCGGAGTGGTGGACGGTGGTGCCGTCCTCGCCGACGACGACGATCTGCTCCTCGAAGCCGAACACGTCGACGAGCAGGCGGATCGCGGCGAGCGCGTCGGTGTAGAACGCGGCGGCCCAGATGCCGCCGCCGCTGCCCGTGTGGTCGGCGGCGGTGACCGTGTGGCCCTCGGGGGTGCCGACGACCTCGAAGCCGGTGCCCTTGGACCGCTCGGCGTAGGTGGCGACGTCGAGGTCCTCGATGACCTGCGACAGCATCCAGCGGTGGCCGAACGGGTCGAGGAGGCTGCCCTGGCGGTTGCCGTGCACCTGGTCGCCCGGCTCGGACAGCGAGGTGGCGCCGGCGGCGACGGCGCGGGCGAAGAGCGTGTCGACGTCGGGCACGGTCAGGTGCAGCGCGGTGGCCGACCCGCCGAGGGTCTGGGGCGAGCGGACGTCGATCTCCGGGTACTCGTCGCTCAGCATCACGTGGGCGGCGCCGATGGTGATCTCGGCATGGCCGATGCGACCGTCGTCGCCGACGACCCGCATCACCTCGACGGCCCCGAACGCCTCGGCGTACCAGTCGAGGGCCCGAACGCCACCCGTGACGGTGATGTAGGGGACCAGGACGGTTGCAGCGGCGGCAACAGCCGGGGTGGGTGCAGTGGTCGTGGTCACAGTGCGGCTCCTCTGGGGCAGGTCGATGGTGGGCTGGGTGTCCATGGCGTTGATGTCCGCAGCGTTGATGTCCGCGGCGTCGAGGCCGAGCTCGTCCACCACGCGGGCGCGCAGCGTGCGAGCGAAGGACGGCCGGGGGTTCTGCGGCTCGACGGGGCTCGAGAGCGCGTCGAAGGGATCGGTCATCGCTCCTCCTCCCCCTCGTATCGGACCCGGAACGCGGCCCGGGCCCGGACGAGCAGCACCTCGGTGGCGCCTTCGGTACGGCCCAGGCACGACGCGACCTCGCGGACGGGGAGCCCGTCGAGGTAGCGCAGGGTGAGCGCGCTCCGGTGCTGTGGCGCCAGGTCGGCCAGGGTCCTGTGGGCGACCAGCGCGTCGAGCTGGACCTCCCACCGGTCCTCGGGCGCCGGGTCGTCGATCGCCTTGAGCGCCCGGTCCTCGACCTCTCGCCTTCGCCAGTGGTCGACGAGCTTGTGCCGGGCGACGCCGATCAGCCACGCCACGGTCAGGTCCGGCACGCGGCCACGCCGGACCGCGTCGACCGCGGCGAGGAACGTCTCGGAGGTGAGGTCCTCGGCGACGGACGCCGACCCGCACCGCGACGCCAGGTACCCGTACACCTCGGGCAATGCCGAGTCGTACAGGATCACCAGCGCACGCCGCTGGTCGGGGATGTCGACGGAGACCTCGCTCACCACCCTTCCATCGTGTGAGGAGGCTGAAGTCCTACACCCGTTCCCCGGATCCGTGCTGCGTCGGGTCAGTGATCGCCGAGGAGGTGGGCGACGAGCTCGCGGCGGCTGGCGACGCCGACCTTGTCGAACACGGCCCGGAGGTGCTCCTGCACGGTGTGGGAGGAGATGCGGAGCTCGTTGACGATCTGCTGGGTGGAGCGGCCCTGCAGCACGAGCGACGCCACGCGGGCTTGGGCGGGCGTGAGGCCCAGGGCGTCGAGGTAGAGCGACGCCACGTCGGCCGGGCGGGAGGCCTCCAGCACGACGGCGGTGTGACCGCCGGTCTGCCCGCGCAGGCGGGACGCGTGCAGGGTGAGCCACTGGCCGTCGCCGGCGCGGAGGCGGATGGTGCGCGGGGTGTCGGGCGGCAGGTCCTCGTCGCGGGTGAGGGCGGCGGCCGCGGCGAACACGGCGGCGGGGAGCGAGCCGTTGCCGAGGTCCATCCAGGCCGGGTCGACGAGATCGGCCATCCACTGCTCGGCCTCGTCGTTGATGGAGGCGACCGCCATCTCGTCGTCGAGCACGATCAGCCCCGGCCCGCGGGTGCCGGGACGTGCGGGGGCGCGCCCGCTGACGACGAGGGCACGCCGCAGACCCTCGGCGATGTGCGGGGCGAGCCGCCGGACGACCGCCACCTCGGCGTCGCTGAACCGGGCGACCCCGTCCTCGCGGTGCATGCAGAGCACGCCCCAGCAGCGGCCGCCGGAGACCAGCGCGGCGCGCAGCTCGTCGCCGAGCTGCATCGGGGCCATCACGTCCCGGTAGCGGCTGCTGGCGCCGCGGTCGCCCTCGGTGGCCTGGTCGAGCGAGCGGACGTGCTCGTCTCCGCTCGCCAGGGCGGCGAACTTGTTGACGTCGTCCAGGGCGAACTCGTTCTCGAGGAACCGCGGGGTGGCGGCGGCCAGCGGCTCCTCGGTGAGGACGGAGGTGAACAGGATCGTGGCCGGGTCGACGGTGGCGAAGAACACGGCGTCGATCGGCATCAGCGACCGCAGCCCCTGGAGCACCTCGGCCTGCAGTGCGGCGACGTCGAGACCGGCGTAGCAACGCTCGACCACCCGGTCGACCTTCCTCTGGCGCTCGGCCACGGTCACCGGCCCCGAGCCTAGGAGTCGCTGCCCGCGTCAGCCCGCGAGACCGAGCTGCCGGAGCATGCCGAGCTCGTCGAGCCGACCCCACCGCTCCACGATCTTGCCGTCCCGGATCCGGAAGACGTTGATGCCCCGGAGCTCGAGGACCCGCCCGGTCGGGGCGACGCCCATCATCTCGCCCTGGTGCGTGCCGGAGGCGGTGAAGCGCTCGACGACGATGTCGTCCTCGGCGACGAGCGAGTGCACCTCGCTGTGCCAGTCCGGGCAGCCGGCCCGCATCAGCGCTCCGGCCCCGCGGATGCCCTCGGCGCCGCCCGGCCCGTCGAAGGGCGGGTCGTGGTCCACGAAGCCTGCGGCGAGGTACCGGTCGACGGCGCCGAGGTCACCGTCGGTGAACAGCGCGTCGATGAAGTCCCGGACGACGGCTCTGTTGCTGTTGATCTGGGTGTTGATCTGGGTGTCCGTGTCGGTGGTCATGACCGCATCGTCCGCGCTGCCGGGCGGGCGCCGGTACCCCAACTACCTGGGGTGCGAGGGCGCAGCCAGGCTGCCGTAGAGATCGCGGAAGCGGGCGGGGTCGGCGGGCACGAGCATGCCGGCGGCGAGGTACATGTCGAGCTGGAGCAGGCGCGCGTGCCAGGCGGCGGCGAGACCCGGGTCCGCCGCGGCGCCGGCGAGGCGCAGGACGTAGCGCGACCCGACGTCCGCGCCCATCACGTCCCAGTGCTCGGCGTCGCCGACCTCGGCGGGCGCACCCCACGCGGACGCGCTCGTGGGTCAGGACCGCACGGACGCGGTCGGGGTCGACGTGGGTGGCGCGCTCCCACACCACCGCGTTGTCGTCGACCGAGTCGCCGTCGACGGTGCCGGGCGCCGGGCCCATGCGGTCGATGTAGTCGTCGTACTCGGTCTCCCATGACTCGGTGGGCGGCTCGTCGCCGAGCATGCGGTCGAGCGCGAGGAGGCACTGGTGCCAGCCGGCGCCGTTGCGGGCGGCGATGGTCGGGTGGCTGAGGAGCTGGGTGAAGACGAGGCGGGTGGCGTCGCCGTCGGGCCCCAGCTCGAGGCGGACCTCCTCGCCGCCCCAGGTGAAGCAGAAGCGGGAGGGCGGCTCCCACACGAGGACCTTCCCGTGGAACATCGGGCCCTCGGCGCGGGTGGGCTCGCCGGCGTCGTTGGCCTCCTGGCGCTGGGCGTCGTCGTCGAACACGAGCTCGGCGCCGACCTTGCGCTCGCCGAGCACCGCCGACGGGAACCACGCCTGCATCTCGTCGGGTTCGGTGATGGCGCGCCACACGCGCTCCATCGGGTGCTGGTAGCGGCGCTCGAAGCGGAGGGCCGGCTGCCCGTCGAGGTCGATGAGGTTTCCTGCTCGGCTCATGACTGCTCCTTCTTCCTCGGGCGCCCGCCGAGGTGGTGGTCGAGGCGGTCGAGGGCCGTGGTCCACCGTTCCCGGTACGGCGCCAGCCACTCGTCGAGCTCCCGCAGCGGCTCGAGCCGCAGGGAGTAGATGCGGCGCTGGGCGTCGATCTCGACGTCGACCAACCCCGCGTCCCGCAGCACCCGCAGGTGCTTGGACACCAGCGGCTGGCTGATCCCGAGCGCATCCACGAGGTCGCCCACCGGCTGCGGGGCCTCGCACAGGAGGTCGAGGATCGCCCTCCGGTTCGGCTCGGCCAGCGCTGCGAAGCTCACCCGTTCAGCATGTACTACTGGTTATATGCCTGTCAAGGGATGCGCGCAGCCTCACCTGCGGACCGGGTACCTCAGGTGGAGGGCGCGGCGGCCCTGGACCACGACCGGGTCCTCGAGCATCAGGTGCCGGCCGATGTCGGTGAAGTACGGGAGCCCCTTGCCGAAGAGGACGGGGACGAGGCTGATGCACACCTCGTCGACCAGGCCGAGGTCGAGGGCCTGGTTGATGATGGTGGAGCTGGCGATCGTGGCGTGCTTGTCGCCGGCGATCTCCTTCGCCTTGGCGATCGCGGCCTCGACGCCGTCGACGAACGCCGTCTTCGGCCACCGCTCGGCCGCGTCCTCGGGTGGGGTGTGGGTGACGACGACGACCCGCGGGGCACCGGGGTGGTTGTCGTTCCAGCCGTCGGTGATGTCGAACAGCCGCCGACCGGAGACGACCACCCCGGCCTCTCCGATCAGCTCACGCAGCATCTCCGCGCTGGCCTGGTCGACCTGGAAGGTCATGCCCTCGTCGTGGCTCGGCACCGTGACATCGCCGCCCCAGTACCACTCGAAGAGCTCCTCGGGCGTGTCGTCGGGGTTGGCGATGTAGCCGTCCAGGGACATCGTCATGTGGGACAGGACCTTGCCCATGGTGCGGCTCTCCTAGGGGGGTGGCGGACGTCGATCGTTGAGGTCTTCCCCATATGACCGCCGGGGGACCACCAACTCATCGCGCATCACCTGGCCGTCAGGTCTGGTGACCTCGACGGTGGCGCTGGGCAACAGCTTGAGGTGCCAGCCCTTCATGTGGATGACCCGGTGGTGTCGCCTGCACAAGAGCACCAGGTTGGAGAGGTCGGTCGAGCCACCGTCCTCCCAGTGCCGGATGTGGTGGCCGTCGCACCAGTCACCGGGACGGTCGCACCCGGGGAACCGGCATCCGAGGTCTCGCAGGACCAGCGACGTGTAGAGCGCCGCGGGGATCGTGCGGGTGGAGCGGCCGAAGTCGAGGATCGAGGAGTCCGCGCCCATCAGCACGCGGTGGACGTTGGCGTCGCACGCGATCGCGCGGATCGTCGAGGGCGCGAGCGGCGTGCCGTGGAGCGTGCGCCCCGGACCGTCCTCGTGCAGATCGGCGGCATCGACCACGACGTTGACGTGCGGCCGGTGCCGGCCGCCCAGCTTCACGTGCTGGTGGTCGAGGAAGTGCCGGCACACGTCGACGAGCGCGTCGTGCCGGCGGCGCGCCGGTGTGCGCTCCTCACCCTCGGCATCGCGCGTCTCGGCGAGCCGCAGCGCGGTTCCCACGATCAGGTGCCCGTCCGCGTCGAGGTTCGCATCGAGCCGAGCGGTGCCGTCGAGCATCGGCGACAGGTGCGCAGTGCACGTGTCCTCCGGCTCCTTGCCCTCGAGCGCCTGCGCGATCTTTGCGCGCATCGCCCAGGTGCGCATCGCCGCGATCGTGTCGCGCACGTCGAGCGGCTCGATCAGCTGCACGACGGCCGACTCCTGCTGCTCGAACAGGTCGACCAGCGGATCGCTCACGTTCGCGGTGACGGCCGCGACCTGGCCGGACGACAGGCGCCCGTCCCGCCACGCCTCGCGCAGCGTCGGGCAACGCCGCACGCGACGGCCCGTCTGCACCATCCGGTGCGCGTCGCCGCCGGTGAGGCCACCGCGCCGGCGCACCCACGCCGCCATCGACGCCGACCCGTCGAGCGCCCACCGCTCCCCCGCCTCGACTTCGCCGACCGACTCGGCGATGCGAGCGTCGAGCCGGCCGCGCAGCGCCAGCAGCTCCTGCAGCGCACCGGGGTTGCTCGGCACCTCGAGCTCCTCGATCGCACTGCGCAGGTCGTCGAACACCTCTCGGATCGTACAGGTGTTCGATAGGTCATGTCAATGCATCCCAGCGATTTTCCATCACGGAGTACGGTCGTGTCCGCGTGCGCGAGGAAAGGAGGGATCAGCCGACGGCGACGTCACCACCGCGATCCACGCGCGGCAACCTCACCCGCGAGCGAGCGACCGACGCGCTGCTGCTCCCGCACCGGCATGCCGCGATCCTCGGCGCCGCGCTGGCGGTGACGGGAGGTGGGCTCGTGGCCCTCCTGGACCCGCAGCCGTGGGTCGAGTCGCTGTTCGGTTGGGTCTGCATCACGGGCGTCGTGGTCTGTGCCTCGGCCTCCGCGGCGATCCCGCTGCGGCGCTGGCGACAGCGGCGCTGGGCGAACCAGGCCCCGCGCGGTCGCGCCCCCGACTGGCCGACCGTATTGCCACGACTGGAACGGGTCCGCCGGGCGGGTTGGATCGCCCTGCTCCTCGCGTGGCTGGCGGCTGCCGCCGGCGTCCGTTCCGCCGCAGCCCTGACCGAGCGCTACGAGCGGCTCGCGGCGCGTGCCGTCGAGGTGAGCGGCGAGGTGGTCCGCGTCGAGCACCCGGGACGAGGCATCGACTGGATGCGCGTCGCGTTCGTCTTCGACGACCAGCCGCGTGAGGTGCAGATCGCGGACATCCCCGATCGCTTCGAGGTCGGCGACGAGGTCACGATGCTCGTCGACCCCGACGACCCGGCCGGGGCGACCGTCAAGGGCGTGGAGCGCTCGACGTTCTTCGACCGGGCGGTGCAGACGTTCTCGGTCATCCTGACCCTCATCCTCGTGCCGCTCGGCGCGCTCGCGGTCCACCGCGCCTCGGCGGCCGGCGACGCGCTGCTCGCCACCGGGCTGCGCCCGACGGACGTGTGGTGGTCGAAGGTCCGTGCGGGGCATCGGCTGTACCGCCCGGGTGGCCGGGGGCGGGGGATCGAGATCGGCGAGGTCATGGTGACCAGCCGTTGGTTGAGCACGGTCGAGGGGCCCGTCCTGGTGGCCGGTCCGGAGCGGGGGCCGCTCGTGCTCATGGATGGCGAGGGCCTCGTGGGCACGGTCCGCCGGCCGCTCCTCCCGCCCTGGGACCTCCGGCGCCTCCTGGGCTGACCCCCAGAAGATTCTTCGGGCGACCTGTCGATTCCGGGGATCCCGTTCGTGGAGAGGGTGAGCGGCCCACCCGGGGCCGCCGGAACCCAAGGAGGACGCCATGTCCGCTACCACCGCCACCCTCACGGCCGACACGGCCGTCTCCACCGAGACCTCGAGCTCCCTGCGGCGCACGACGGTCGTCACGGGCCTCAAGGCCGCCGCCGTCACCACGGCTGCCGCTGCTGTCGCCCATGCCGCCGGCGTGAGCTTCGAGATCGAGGGCGAGATGATCCCGGTCCTCGGCTTCGCCCAGATGACCTTCCTCGGCGCCGTCATCGGTGGCCTGCTCCTCGCCGTCCTCAACCGGCGCAGCAGCGACGCCCGCCGCCGGTTCGTGCAGGCCACGGTGGCGCTGACCGCCCTGTCCTGCGTCCCGTCGGTCGCGATGCCCGACGAGGCCGGCTCCGTGATCACCCTGGTGGCCCTGCACGTCCTGGCCGCCCTGCTCATCGTCCCCGTCCTGGCCCGCCACGCCCGCAGCTGACCGGCCACCACCAACACCACGACTCTGAAGGAGACTGATCCCCATGCCCCAGTACCTGATCTCCGTCTGGCACGACGACGACTACGCGGACAACGACTGGAACGACCCCGAGATCCAGCGCCTCGGCCAGCAGGTCGGCGCGGTGAACGACGAGATGACGAGCACCGGCGTCTGGGTGTTCGGCGCCGGCCTGCAGCCGCAGTCGACCGCCACCGTCATCCGCGCCGCCGGCGGCGACGTGTCGATGACCGACGGCCCCTACGCCGAGACCAAGGAGCAGATGGGTGGCTTCTGGGTCATCGAGGTGGCCGACCTCGACGCCGCCCTCGAGTGGGCCAAGAAGTGCGCAGCGGCCTGCGAGGGACCGGTGGAGCTCCGACCCATGCAGGATGGCTGACGAGCTCGCAGAGGTCTTCCGGCGTGAAGCCGGTCGCTGCACCGCCACCCTGATCCGCGTCCTCGGCGACATCGATCTCGCCGAGGACGCGGTCGCGGAGGCGTTCGCCATCGCGGCGGAGCAGTGGCCGACGAAGGGCGTGCCCCCGAACCCCGGCGGCTGGATCACCACCACCGCCCGCAACCGGGCCATCGACCGGCTGCGACGGGAGTCGACCCGAGACGATCGCCACCTCGCCGCTCTCCGACTGCACACCGAGGCCATGGACGCTTCCTCCCCACCTGACCCCGAGCTCGGCGACCTCGACGCCTTCGTCGACGTCGTCCCCGACGACCAGCTGCGGCTGATGTTCCTCTGCTGCCACCCCGCGCTGGCGGCCGACGCGCAGGTGGCGCTGACCCTGCGCCTGCTGGGCGGGCTCGACACGCCCGAGATCGCCCGCTGCTTCGTCGTGCCGGAGGCGACGATGGCGCAGCGGATCGTGCGGGCCAAGCGCAAGCTCCGCGACAACCACGCCCCGTACCGCGTGCCGCGAGGCGCCGAGCTGCCGGATCGGTTGGCCGCGGTGCTGGCTGCGGTGTACCTGATCTTCACGGAGGGCCACACCGCGACGTCTGGTCCGTCGCTGGTGCGGGTCGACCTGTCCACCGAGGCCATCCGGTTGGGGCGCGTCCTGGTCGAGCTGATGCCCGACGAGCCCGAGGCCGTGGGACTGCTGGCGCTCATGCTGCTGACCGAGGCCCGGCGGCCGGCGCGGACGGCGCCCGACGGCTCGATGATCCGCTTGGCGGACCAGGACCGCGCGTTGTGGGACCGCGGCCTGATCGCCGAGGGCCACGCGCTGGTGCGGGCGTGCCTGCGCCGCAACGCGCCCGGCCCGTTCCAGATCCAGGCCGCCATCGCCGCGGTCCACGCGGACGCCGAGTCCGCCGACGCGACGGACTGGAGCCAGATCGTGCAGCTCTACGACCAGCTCCTGGCCGTCCGCCCGACCGCGGTGGTCGCCCTCAACCGCGCCGTCGCGATGGGCGAGCTGCACGGTCCCGAGGTCGGCCTCGAGGTGGTCGAAGCCCTCGACGCCGGCGCCATCGCCGACTACCAGCCGTTCCACGCCGCCCGGGCTGACCTCCTGGCCCGCGCCGGTCGCCGTGACGACGCCGTCGCCGCCTACGACCACGCCATCGAGCTCACCACGAACTCTGCCGAACGCGAGTTCCTCGAGGTCCGGCGCACGGCCGCGAGCAGGCCCGCCGAGCCCGAGCGTCGGTAGGCCCTGTCGCCGAACGATCGGTCGCGGTGCGCCGGCGGCGGTGCCACCACCCGTCTCCCGCCCAGGTGGCATGGTGCCGCGTGGGGGGCACGACCGAGCAGCGGGACGGCGCACCCTGGTACGAAGTGTCCCTGCGGGTCAGTCCTGCGAGGCCACGGCCTTCGTCGAGGGCAGCCCTGGTGACACCGCCACGATCACGGCGACACCGGGCCTGCTGTTCGGCAGCATCACGCTCGAGGTCGTCGTCGTCGTCTAGCCCCGAGCTGGCTCGTCCGGGGTCGCCGACACCCCTGCCGAGCCGACGGGTCAGACGGGCACGACCTGCTGCTCGACGAGGTGGAGGAGGTGGTCCAGGCCCTCGGCGGGATCGGCGCCCTGCTCGACCTCGTCGAGCACCAGCGTCACCCGGGTGCCGCCCGGCACCGGTTCGAGGCGCCACGTCAGCCACACCTCGGGGTCGACGACACCGGGCTCGGCGTCGATGGCGACGACGTGCCCGGTGCCGATCGAGGTGGCGACGAGGCGGGCTCGCCCCGCCCAGACCTGCTCGACCAGCGAGGCGAGCGCGGCCTCGACGCGGGCCGGGTGGCCGCGAGGACCCGCGCTGCCTCGTAGGTCCACATGGTCAGGCGGCGAGGACCTGGGCCACCAGGTCGTCGAGCAGGTCCTGGCCGGGGGCGGGGATGATCGGCTGGCCGGCGAGCCGGCGGACCACCTCGAAGGACTCGCGGACGGCGTCGCCGGTGAGGACGGGGCCGTGGGCGGAGGCCACGGTGAGCACACCGAGTCCCTCGACGGCGTCGACGTGGCGGCGGTAGGCCGCCGGGTCGAGCCACTGGTGCCAGGGCGAGACGAGGCTGTTCATGGCCGGCATGCCCTCCTCGAGCAGGTCGCGCGGCATCTCGTGCACATCGAGAGTGCCGGGCGTGAGGCAGGCGAAGGTGTCGACGATCCACATGGCGGCGGTCGTCGGATCGTAGAGCCCTCTGGTGGTCGGGCCGTCGAAGATCGGCGGCTTGAACAGGTGGAGGACGCGGTCGCCCACGTCGAGGGTGCCGCCCTCGTCGATCCAGCGCATGCGCTCGAGCGGCAGCGCCGGCTTCTCGAGGGCGAGGCGCTCCACGCTGAAGAAGTTGGTGACGAGGGTGGCGTTGGGGCACCGCTCGATCGCGTCGAGCAGCCCGCCCGTGTGGTCGCCGTCGTCGTGGGACAGGAAGATCCAGCGCACGTCCTCCGGGTCGACGAGGGAGAACACCTTGTCGAGCCACAGCTCGCGGTGGATCGGGGCCCCGGTGTCGACGATCACGGGCTCGGCGCCGCGGATGACCATCGCGTTGACGGGGACGTACAGGTCGTCGCCCGCGGGGAACAGGTTCGGGATGAGGAAGGTCTCCGGCGCGATCTCCACCGGCTCGGTGGCCGGGACACCGGCGAGGACGTCGTCTGCGTGCATGGCTGTCTCCTTGGTCGTGGGATGCGACCACGATGCGGGCCACCGGCGGCGACGGGTATCCCGCCCGTCGGTGGTCCCGCGGGCCCGACGACCCCCCAGGTGAGGGGGTCACGGCGGCCGCCTGGAGGAGTACGGTTGGCCCATGGGCAGGGCGGTGGCGGCGGCCACGGCGCGGCGCGCGGTGGAGCGGGTGTGCTCGAGGGCGGGCACCCCCGACGAGCTGCTCGAGGGGCTCGAGTCCGAGCTGCAGCGGGCGATCCCCCACGAGGGGTCGATCTGGTTCGGCCTCGACCCGGTCACGATGCTGGCCACGGCCCCGAGCCGCGTGGAGGGCATGGACGCGGCGCTGTGCGACACGTTCTGGCACGTCGAGTTCCACGAGCAGGATGCGGGCCTGTTCACCGACCTGGCCCGAGGCGACGGGGTCACGACGCTGCGGCTGGCCCTCGACGACCGCGTGGGGCGCAGCGTGCGCTACCGCGAGTGCCTCGTGCCACAGGGCTACGACGACGAGCTCCGGGCGGTGTTCCAGACCGGTGGCTCGGCCTGGGGGGCGATGGCCCTGTACCGCGAGGCCACCCACCCCCCGTTCGACGCCGACGACGTGGCGCTGGTCCAGTCGATCACCGGCATCGTCGCCGACGCCCTCCGGATCCACGTGCGCCGGGCGGTCCCCTGGCTGGAGCCCTCCGCCCCGGGCCTGGTCGTGGTCGACGACCGGGGCACGATCGTGTCGGCCAACGCCGAGGCCCTCGAGTGGCTGCGACTCCTGTGGCCGATGACCGCGCTCGGCGAACGCGGCGGCGAGGACCCCACCGGGCTGCTGGAGCTGCGCGATCGCGGCGTGGGCGTGCCCACCCCGCTGTTCGCCCTCGTGGCCAAGGCGCGGGCCGTGGCCGAGGGTCGTGAGCGCGGACCGGTGCGTCTGCGATTGCGGGACGAGCGGGGCCGGTGGATCGTCCTGCACGCCTCGACCATGACCGGCACCGCGGGCGCCGCCGGGCACGTCGCCCTCATGATCGAGGCGGCCAAGAGCGCGGATGTGGCGCCGATCATCATCGACGCCTACTCGCTGACGCCCCGCGAGCGCGAGGTGCTCGGGGCCATCGCCCGCGGCGCGTCGACCGCCGAGATCGCGTCCGAGCTGTTCCTGTCCCACCACACGGTGCGCGACTACGTGAAGACGGTGTTCGAGAAGCTCGGCGTCTCGAGCCGTGGCGAGCTCGTGGCCCGCCTGTTCGCCGAGCACTACAGCGACGGGCTGCACGCCCGCATGGTGCACGTGGACTGAGCGGCGGTTCGACGCGCCGTTGGATGGTGTGGGGACGGGACGACACGGCCCGCTTCCCCGACGGCGGGGTGCCGCCGGAGACGACGACCCTGTTCCCGCCGGGGCGGCTGCCGGATGGTGGTGCTCCGCCTGGCGGCCGGGCAGAGCCAGGCCCTCGACCAGTTCGTCACGGAGGGCTTGGCCGAGTTCGCCGACCCCGGCCAGCCGGGGATGCACCGCACGGCGTCGCTCGACTTCGACATCGTCCTGTCCGGCTCGGTCGTCCTCCAGCTCGACGACGGCGAGGTGGAGCTGCACGCGGGCGACATCGTGGTGCAGAACGGCACCCGACACCGGTGGGAGAACCGCGGCACCGAGGACGCCGTCCTCGCGGTGGCCATCGTCGGCGCGGAGCAGGCCCTCTAGCCCGCGGGTCGTAGCCTGCGGCGATGGCGTACGACGAGGACCTGGCCGACCGCGTGCGGGAGGCGATCACCGCGAGCCATGACGTCACCGAGCAGAAGATGTTCGGTGGTCTCGCCTTCCTCATCGGTGGGCACCTGGCGGTGGCGGCCAGCGGCCAAGGCGGCCTCCTCGTCCGCGCCGACCCGTCGGCGTCGGAGCGGCTCGTCGCCACGACCCCCGTGGAGGAGATGGTGATGCGCGGCCGCCCGATGAAGGGCTGGCTCCGCGTGCCGGCCACCGAGGTGAAGACGAAGCGCCAGCTCGAGCGCTGGGTGAAGGTCGGCGCCACCTACGCCGGGAGCCTTCCCCCGAAGCACGCCAAGAAGCGCTAGCGCGGCTGCCGCTGCCATCTCACGTTCCGCCCTCCGCCGTCGTTGTCCTTGCGGCTGGCTCACCGAGCGGCGCCCACGGGCGTGCAGCTGCCGCGCCAGTCGTTCCTCGACGCCAGCGACCAGGACTGGGTGGCCGTCCTGAACTTCAACCTCCTGTCGGCCGTGCGGGCCTGCCAGGCGGTGATCCCCGTGATGCTGGAGCAGGGCGGCGGCGTGATCGTGAACATCTCGTCGGGCAACGCCCGCCAGCCGTCCCCGATGAACGTGGACTACGGCGCGGCCAAGGCCGCGCTGAACAACCTGGGCACGGCACTGTCGCTCGAGTACGCCCCGTCCGGCATCCGGGTGAACACGGTCTCCCCCGGCCCGGTGCGCACGCCGTGGTGGACCGACCCGGGCGGCGTCGCCGACACGCTGGCCGGCGCCTTCGACGCGGACCGCGATGACGTGCTCGACACCATCGTCCCCCGCGAGATGGCCCTGTCGACCGGCCGCCTCGTCGACCCACAGGAGGTGGCCGACATGGTCGCCCTCCTGTGCTCCCCCCGTTCCGCCAGCACCACCGGCGCGGACATCGCGGTCGACGCCGGCTTCGTCAAGGCGGTGTAGCGCCAGCCGACGCGCGGCACACGCGGCAGTGGGGCTCGTCGACCGAGCCCGGCGTGCCACGGTCACAGGAGGTTGGGTGGGTCGCTGGACATCACCTGGCCGTCGGGGCGGGTGACCTCGACGGTCCCGAGTCTCGGCGCCCAAGCTGGCGAGCCGGTCCACTGTGACGTCCGTCCCATGCGGGTCTAGGCATGGAATCTCGGGCGCCCTCGGTAGGTTGAGTCACTTGCACTCAGCAAGTCACTGAGCCACATCCGAGCCCTGGAGGCCCCCCGTGGCCAGCTCCACTGACCACAACACGCTGCCTGTCCTGCCCCTTCCCGGCGATGTCCTGCTGCCGGGGATGGTGGTGACGATCTCGCCTGGAGTCCGACGAGGCGAAGGCTGCGGCCCAGTCTGCCCAGGCCAGCGACCAGACCCTCCTGCTCGTGCCCCGGATCGGGAGCCGGTACGCCAAGGTCGGCGTGATCGGGAAGGTCGAGTCGACCGGGCAGCTGCCCGGGGGCACCGACGCGCTCGTGGTCCGGGCCGTCGGCCGGGCCGCATGTGGGCCAGGGCGTGGTCGGCACGGGCAGCGGGCTGTGGGTGACAGCGGAAGCGGTCGACGAGCCCGTCATCACCGACGAGGCCCGCAAGCTCGGCGTCGAGCTGCGGGCGACCCTGCGCGCGCTGTTCGAGCACCTCGGCAGCCGGCAGGTCAACGGGATCCTCGGCTCCGTCGCGGGCGACGACCCCGGCGCGCTGGCCGACCTCGTCGGCTGGTGGCCCGAGCTGTCGACGGACCGGAAGGTCGAGCTGCTCGAGACCGTCGACGTCGAGGCGCGGGTCCGCCTCGTCCTCGGCTGGGCCAAGGAGGCCCTCGCCGAGCGCGAGCTGGCGGAGAAGATCGCGCACGACGTGCGCGACGGGCTCGAGGACCAGCAGCGCGAGCACCTGCTCCGCCGCCAGATGGACGCCATCCGCAAGGAGCTCGGCGACACCGAGGACGTCGGCGAGACCGTCGACGACTACCGGGCAGCGCATCGACGCGCTCGAGGCCGCCGGCGTCGACGAGGGCGTCGTCAAGCAGCTGCGCAAGGAGCTCGGTCGGTTCGAGCGCATGCCCGAGCAGCAGGTCGAGCGCGGCTGGATCCAGGGCTGGCTCGACACCGTCCTCGCGCTGCCGTGGACCGAGCGCACCGACGACGAGCTCGACGTCACCCTCGCCCGCGCCGTCCTCGACGCCGACCACACCGGGCTCGACGAGGTGAAGGAGCGCATCGTCGAGCTCCTCGCCGTCCGCAAGCTGCGGGCCGAGCGCGGCATCGACGACGTCGGCACCGCCCGCCGCAAGCCCGGCGCCATCCTCGCCCTCGTCGGCCCCCCCGGCGTGGGCAAGACCAGTCGCTCGGCGAGTCGATCGCGCGCAGCCTCGGCCGCAAGTTCGTGCGGGTCGCCCTCGGCGGCGTGCGCGACGAAGCCGAGATCCGCGGCCACCGCCGCACCTACGTCGGCGCCCAGCCGGGCCGCATCGTCCGGGCCCTCACCGAGGCCGGCACGATGAACCCCGTCCTGCTCCTCGACGAGGTCGACAAGGTCGGCGCCGACTGGCGGGGCGACCCGTCGTCCGCGCTGCTCGAGGTCCTCGACCCGGCCCAGAACCACACGTTCCGCGACCACTACGTCGAGGTCGACCTCGACCTGTCCGACGTGCTGTTCATCGCCACGGCCAACGTCCTCGAGACGATCCCCGGCCCGCTGCTCGACCGCCTCGAGATCATCCGGGTCGACGGCTACACCGAGGACGAGAAGGTCGCCATCGCCCGCGACCACCTGCTCGCAGCGGCAGGTCCGCTCCAACGGGCTCGAGGCCGACGAGGTCGACGTCACCGACGGCGCCCTGCGCGGCATCGTGGCCGGCTACACGCGGGAGGCCGGCGTGCGCGAGCTCGAGCGCCAGCTCGGCAAGGCGCTGCGCAAGGTCGCCGTGCGGGTCGCCGGCGACCCCAGTGCTGCGCCGGTCACGGTCGACGCGGCCGACCTCCGCGACCTGCTCGGCCGCGAGCGCTTCCACGCCGAGGACCTGGCCGAGCGCGTCTCGGTCCCGGGTGTCGCGACCGGCCTCGCTGTGACGGGCGCCGGCGGCGACGTGCTCTTCGTCGAGGCCTCGGCGTCCGACGGGGACACGGCGCTGCAGGTGACCGGCCAGCTCGGCGACGTCATGAAGGAGTCGGCCGAGATCGCCCTCTCCTGGGTGCGCTCGCACCGCGACTCGGTGGACGTCACCGCGGACGAGCTCGCCCGCCGCTTCCACGTGCACTTCCCCGCCGGGGCCGTGCCCAAGGACGGCCCGTCGGCCGGCATCACGATGACCACCGCGCTCGTGTCGCTCCTCACCGGGCGACCCGTGCGGAGCGACGTCGCCATGACCGGTGAGGTCACGCTGTCCGGCCGGGTGCTGCCCATCGGCGGCGTGAAGCAGAAGGTGCTGGCCGCCCACCGGGCGGGCCTCCGCACCGTCATCCTCCCGGCTCGCAACGAGGCCGATCTCGACGACCTCCCTGACGCCGTCCGCGACGAGATGACCATCCACCTCGTCTCCGACGTGGCCGAGGTGCTCGAGCTCGCGCTCGAGCCAGCGGCTGTCGCCGAGAGGCTGGACGCGGCCTAGATCGCCCGAGGCTCCGGCGCGGTGCCGGCCAGGTGGCGCTCCCGCGCCCAGAAGAACAGCGGGAGCGCGAAGGCGTAGGCGATGACCGAGGACAGGACCACGAAGACCCACCAGTAGCGCATCCCGATGCGGCGCCCCTCGAAGAGCATGAACGCGGCGCCGGCGAGGAAGGCCACCGTCAGGTCGACCCCGAAGCTCGACGACGCCGAGTTGGCGAAGGCCGCTTCGAGGAAGCCCGAGACGGTGTGCTCGAAGTCCCCGTCGAGCCACTGGACGTTGAAGTAGCCCGTGCCCACCAGCCCACCGACGGCGAGCACGAGGTACACGGTGCTGCGGACCCTCGCGTCGTTCATGCACCGAACGGTACGGCGGCGCCCCTGAACCCGTTGCTGGACCTGCCGTCCACCGGCACGGGTATGGGACCGCTCCCGCCCGCGCGGGCTAGCCGGTGTGCTTGTCGAGCCAGGCCACGAGGGGCCGGGCGTCCTCGAGGGTAGGCGACCGACGCGGTCCTTGGCCTTCTTCGTGCCGAGCCACGCGCCGACCGGCCAGGACTTGGACATCACGATGCCCTTCTGCCGGAGCAGCTCGATGCGCGGGTGGTCCTTCTCGTAGCCCTTCGGCGCGGTCTTGAGGACCTCGTGGCCGCCGACCTCGTACCTGCCCTTGCCCAGCGCGGCGACGACCTTCTCGAGCTCGGGCCCCGTCTTGTCGTCGGCGACCGCCTCACGGAAGCGGGCGAGCTGCGGCGGCTCCGGCCGGTACAGGCCGGCGCCGGCGAAGAGCCCGTCGGCCGAGAACGACACGTAGCCGCCCGGCATCGCCGCCGCGCAGTTGACCTTGTACGGCGTCTTGTCCTTGCTGAAGCGGGTGTCGCGGTTCGGCCGGAAGATGCGCCCCACACCGAAGTCACCGGCCAGCTCGGCCAGCAGCGCCTCCATCGGGGCCTTCACACACTCGTCGTAGACGGCCTTGTTGGCGTGCCAGTAGGTCCGCGAGTTGTCGGCCTCCAACCCCTCGTAGAACTCGACTCCCTCGACCGGCCACCCACTGAACCCCATCGCCGTGGCCTAGCCGAGCGGACGCAGCGTCGAAGACGGTGTCGGTCCGATCGTCGTCGTCACGCCCTGCGTCGTCGTCGTCCTGGCGACTCTCGTCGTGGTTGTCACCGCACTGGTCGACGTGGTGTCGAGCGTCGTACTCGTGGTGTTGGTGTCTGGCCCGGTCGTCGATGTGGTGGATCTCCGTGATGTCGACCGTGGGGTTCTTGTCCGTCCCCGGAATCGTCTGCCACGATCGCGCCGCTCATCAGCAACATCGCACGGCCATCAGTACGAGTGCGGCCGACGTCTTGAGCCCCTTCACCGCCTCACCGAGGCCCTTGGCCAGCTCACCCATCGCAGCGAGCAGCGCGGCAACGGCGGTCGCGCTCACGCCGCCGGCGACCAGACCTTCAACAACGGGCACGTCCTCGACCCCCGCCTCCTTCCTCTCCGTCGTGAGCTCGAGGAGCCCGACCGAGCCACCCGCCACCAGTGTCAGAGACCCGATGACCGCGAGCGCTGCGATCGCGAACTGCGCAGAAGCGAGTTCGTTCGAGTCCGTCACGACGCGTACCGACGTGGGCTTCCCGTCCTCACCCGGCTGCGTGGTCGTGGTGTCCGTCTTCGTGGCGTCGAAGAGGCCTGACACGCAGAACAGCGCGACGAGCACGGCGATCATCACCGCCGCCGCGATCCCGGCGGCGATGCCGACCTCCCATCCCTTGAATCGGCCTTCTGTCTCGACCGTTGCCGTGGCCATCTCGCTCTCCCGCTCGGTTCGTGGGGCGGACGGTAGTTCCGGAATCTCCGGTTGTCGCTCGAACGCTGGACGCGTTCCTCTGAGCACGTTCAGGCGAAGACGCGTAGCCTCGTGCGCCCAGCGTCGGGGGGGACGATGCAGCACGGGCAGCCCTACACCACGAGGCGTGCCGTGGCCGGAGGCGCATTCGCCCTGGTCGCGGTGCTGGGCGTCGTCGCGCTCAACAGCGACGACGGCGGGCTGCCCGTCGAGGTCGGCGCAGGACCGTCGACGTCGACCACCCGGCACGTCACCACGACCAGCTCGAGCGTCACCTCGACCTCCCTCGCGATCACCAGCACGACCGCGGCGCGGTCGACCACCGCCGCCGCGTCACGCAAGGTCACCACCACGACCAAGCCGCGGCCCAAGGCGACCACGACCACCACCCGGCGGCCAGCCGTGCAGCCGGCACCCACCAGCACCAGCACGAGCACGACACTGCCCAGCGGAGAACCACCGTCGCCGACGGGGAACTGCCACCCGTCCTACGGGCCGCCGTGCCTGGAGCCGAACATCGGCGACTGGGACTGCACCGGGGGCGACGGGCCCAACATCACGTCAGGCCCGGTCTTCGTCCACGGCCCCGACGAGTACGACCTCGACCCCGACCACAACGGGGTCGGCTGCGAGGAAGGCTGAGGGCCCCCGACCCTGGGAACACGCGGGGCATGGCCAGCTACGAAGTCAACACGGCCGCCGTGCGGAAGTGCCGGGAGCTGATCGACGCCCACCAGTACGTGCTCAACAGCGACTGGGGTGAGGTGCAGCCGAAGGCGGCCGACGAGAACGCCTTCCTCGACAACCACTCCTGGGAGGAGTACGCCGCCTGGCACCTCGGACTCACCAAGGGCGCCACCGACGCGGTGCGCGCCGCCTAGCGCCTACGGCACGGTCATCTGGATGAGGTGGTCGCCCTGGGAGTCCTGCGACTCCGAGACGACCACCAGCACCCCGCCCCGCGCCTGGGTCGGGAACGCGGCAGCCTGCGTGCGCGTGTCGCCCGGGTGGATGTCGGACACGAACGTGTCGATCACCGGCTGCATCTCCTCCACGCCCTGGAAGGCGTAGGCCACCTTCTCCGGCTGGATGTCGTCATCGCCCCGGTTCCGCACCGTGTACACGACGAACAGCCGGTCCGTCGCCGACACGTACACGCTCACGATCCGGACCTCCATCGGGCCCGCCACCGTCACCGAGTCGCCGCCGAGGGCGATGCGATCCCGCAGCGGCTTGCCGTCGGCGCTGAACTCGGTGAGCTTGCCGTCGTCGTCGATCCGGAAGTCCGAGTACACCGTGCACTCCCGCACGCCCTGCTCATCGGTGCACAGCTCGATCGTGGCGCCGTTGTCGGTCACCTGCAGCGGCGCGTTCGGCTCCGGGTCGATCTTGGCCAGCGCCTCCTGGTGCACCGCGTAGGCCCGGGCCGGCGACCCCTTCGCCGACAGGTCGAACATGTCCTCCAACCGGTCGGCGTCCTGCGTGGCGTAGATCGTCAGGTACTCGAGGGCCGCCTCGCCCTCCGGCGTGTGCTCCACCGGCGGGACGGTCACCCCGCCCGGCCCGGTCGTCGCCGTGACGTCCGGCGAGCCCGACGCGTCGGTGCTCGGGTCGTCGTCCCGGGTGGCCACCACCAGCGCCACCCCCGCGACCGCGATCGCCACGCCCGCGGCGATGAGCGCCCAGCCCCTCCGGCGCTTCTTCGTGGCCGTGGGAGGCTCGCCGCCCTCGTCGGCCTCGTCGACCATGGTCGCCAGCGACGTCGTGGCCCAGTCGTCGGCCGCCTCCTCCTCCGCGGCCTCGGCCTCGGCCTCGTCAACGTCGGCCTGCGTCGGGACGAAGTACCGGTCGTCGGCTTCCTCGTCCTCCTCGACGTCGACGTCCATGTCGACCGCGTCGTCGACCTCGGTGTCGGCCGCGTCCTCGAGGTCGAGGTCGTCCGCGACGACGATCTCCTCGAGGAACACCTCGTCCTCGTCGGCGACGTCCGCCGACTCGGCGTCCTCCTCGGCCGCGGTCTTCTCGGCAACGACATCCTCGGCCTCGTCGAGCTCCTCGTCGTCGTCGGGCAGGAGCGCGGCCAGCTGGCGATCGATCTCGAGCTCCAGCTCGGTCCGGTCCGGCACGTCGGTGATCGGCCGGTCCGGGTCGAGGGGCGGCAGCTCCTCGTCGGGCTCCAGCGGCGGCAGCTCCTCGTCCGCGTCGAGCTCCGGCAGATCGTCGTGGTCGTCGGCGATCTCGGTGGCCGCCCCCACCTCGGCGACCGGCTCCTCGGCACGCGGCTCGGCGACGACCGGCGCCGCCGCGGCGGCCGGCTCCTCGGCGACCTCGGGCTCGTCGGCCGCCGGCTCCTCGGCGAGCACCTCGTCCTCGAACGGCTCGTCCTCGTCCGCGACCGCGGGGGCCGGAGCGACGGGCTCGTCGGCGGGCGGCTCCCAGTCGGGCGTCTCGATCAGCTCGAGCGTGGGGTCGACGTCGGGCAGCTGGCTGCCCGAGCGCGACCAGGGCCACTGCCTCCGGCCCGCCGGCGTCTCCTCCTCGTCGCCCCGCGGACCCTCGACCGGCAGCACCGGACCCTGCGCCCTCGGCACCGGCAGCGGAGGCGGGGGCGGCTGGGGCGACGGCGGCGGCGATGCGGCCGGAGGCGATGCGGCCGGAGGCTCGGCCGGCTCCGCCTCGAGGGCGGCCAGCTGCTTGTCGATCTCGCTCTCGAGGACGCTCAGGCGGTCGTCGACGTCGTCTTCGAGCGCCGCGAGCTGGCGCTCGATCTCCCGGAGGAGCGCGGCCTGGTCGTCCCCGGGCGCGGGCGGGGGCTCGTCCTCGCCTGACCCCGAGTCGTCGCCGCGATCGCTCAACCAGCCACCCCTCTCACGAGCGTGGGCGGAGCGTACTTTCGCTGCCGACACCCACGGACCGCGCGCGTTGGAATCGGACAAGGGCGACGGCATGCTGTGTCCAGACCCGCCCACCCCCCGGCCGTCGCCCGCCCTGGGGGTTGGGCACCCGGGCGGCGCTCACCATCCCGCCGCCCGGACCCGCCGGACCCGGGGCGCCCTCCAGGCCCCGGGCCCGGCACCTCCGAAGGCGCTCAGCCGCCGTCTGCTGCGGCCTCGTCGTCCACTGCCGGGGGCGGCGGGGCCGTGGCATCCGCGGCGGCCGGGGCCGCCCCGGACTTGTCGGTCTTGTCGGACTTGTCGAGCTTCTCGGCCAGGGCGTCGACCTTGTCGAGCTTGTCCTTGTACTTGCCCTTGGTCTTCTTGTCGACGAGGTCTGTGGTCTTGTCGACGGCCGCCGCGATCTTGTCGCCCTGCTTGTCGGCGAGCTTCTTGGCCCTCTTGGCGAGCTTCCCGAGGTTGACCATCGTCGCACCTTCCCTTCCTGCACCCGCGGCCGCGATCACGGCTCCGCCCAGTCAAGCACCGTCCCGCCGGCCGGGCTCAGCGGACCAGAGGAACGCCACCCGCCCGTCGTCCGTCGCCCCCGCGCCACGGTAGCGAGGGGCGCGAACCACCGCGAAGCGCTCGAACACCGCGCATCGGGACGACGCAGCGGATGCCCCTCAAGGCGCTGACGCGGAGAACCGATGTACGTAGCCTGGACCCAGGCGGCGGAGGAGGAGTGATCGGGGTGCAAGAGTTCTTCCGAGACGTGGGCTTCGAGATCGCCGACAACTGGACCGTGTCCGTCGTCGTCGCCGGCGCCGTCGTCACCATCGGCCTGCTGCTCGCCTACACCGCCCTGCGCGACAGCGACGCCCTGGGCGAATACCGCGTGCTCGCGCTGATCGTCGGGTTCGCGATGTCCGTCGGCACCGTCGCCGCGCTGCCGCTCCTGCGCCAGGAAGCGGAGGACGCGTGCACCGAGTGGGCGCGGTCGCCCGCACCGGCCGACGAGCTGCACTACGTCGAGAACGAGTGCGCGGCGCTCTTCACGGCGCTCAGGCGCGGTTAGTCGCTGACGACGAACGGGTAGGAGCGCAGCAACACGAGCCAGGAGGCCCGCAATGCTGTGGTTCATCATCGTCCTCGCGATCGTCGGCCTGGTGGCCGGCTTCCTCGCCCGAGCGATCGTGCCCGGGACCGACCCGATGACGGTCGGCGGCACGATCTTCCTCGGGATGATCGGTTCGTTCGTCGGCGGCTTCCTCACCGACGCGCTCTTCCGGAGCGATGCGCAGGACGTCGGGCTCCGACCGGTCGGCTTCATCGGCTCGACCATCGGGGCGATCATCTGCCTGCTCGTCTACCGCATGGCCACCGGCGGCCGGGGCCGCGCCTACCGGTAGAGGTTGCAAGCGGCCCACGGGCCGGTAGACATCGGTGTCCGCATCGGCACCGACGTCCACCGGGGGACCCATGGCTGCGCTCACCTTCGGAGTGTTCTTCCCGCAGGGCTGGAAGATGGAGCTGTCCTCCATCCCCGACCCGCAAGCCAAGTGGCAGCACGCCGTCGACACGGCCGTGCTGGCCGAGGAGCTCGGCTACGACTCCCTCTGGTGGTACGACCACTTCCACAACGTGCCCGTGCCGGCGCACGAGACGGTGTTCGAGTGCTGGACCACGGTGGCCGCGATCAGCCAGCGCACATCCCGCATCCGGCTCGGCCAGATGGTCGGCTGCAACGGCTACCGGAACCCCGCGCTGCTGGCCAAGATCACCAGCACCGTCGACGTGATCTCCGGCGGCCGCCTCGACTGGGGCATCGGCGCCGGGTGGTACGAGCACGAGTTCAAGGGCTACGGCTACGAGTTCCCGCCGCCCAAGGACCGCATCGGCATGCTGCGCGAGGCGGTCGAGATCGTGAAGGCCATGTGGACCGAGCCCGACGTGAGCTACTCCGGCAAGCACTTCGAGCTCCAGGGCGCGCAGTGCGACCCGAAGCCGCTGCAGCAGCCGCACCCGCCCGTGCTCATCGGCGGGGGCGGCGAGCAGCTCACGCTGCGAGTGGTCGCCCGCCACGCCGACGCGTCGAACTTCGGCGGCAAGCCCCACGAGTGGGCCCACAAGGCCGAGGTGCTCAAGGGCCACTGCGCGGCGGTCGGGCGCGACTACGACGAGATCCAGAAGACGTGGTCGCCCGAGGTGTTCGTGCGCGAGACCGAGGCCGAGGTGAAGGACGCCGGTTCGCGGTCGTTCTGGGGCGAGCCGGTGGACAGCTGGACCGAAGGCAACCTGGTGGGGACGCCCGAGCAGGTGGCCGAGAAGGTCCAGGCCTACGTCGACCTCGGCTGCACCGGCTTCTACCCCTGGTGCAGCGACTACCCCGACACCGAGACGCTGCGACTCTTCGCCGAGAAGGTCGTCCCCCAGCTGCGCTGAGCGTGACCTGAGTAGGGTCCGCGGCATGCAAGCATCCGTCACCCTCCACATGGACGCCGACCCGCAGACCGTGTGGGCGCTCGTCAGCGACATCACGAAGATGGGCGAGTACAGCCCCGAGGTCTTCGAGGCCGAGTGGCTCGACGGCGCCACCGGACCCGCCGTGGGAGCGAAGTACCGCGGCCACGTGAAGCGCAACGAGATGGGCCCGACCTACTGGACGACCTGCAAGGTCACCGAGTGCGTGCCCGGCGAGGTCTTCGAGTTCGCGGTGGTGATGCGGGACCGGCCGGTGAACACCTGGCGCTACGAGTTCCGGGCCGCCGAGGGTGGGGGCACCGACGTGACCGAGTCGTTCGACCTGGGCGACAACCTGTTCACCAAGATCTGGAAGCCGCTCGGCGGCTTCCTGCGGGAGCGGCGCAACCGCCGCGACATGCTCCGGACCCTGGAACGGGTCAAGGCGGTGGCCGAGGGGTAGCGCCCGCTACGCCGCCCGCGGGTTCACAGGACGTTCGCGCCGCCGACACCCCGCTGCGAGGGCCCCGTCACCTCGCCGAGGAACGATGTCGTCGAGCCGTCACGGCTCGACCCCCATCGATCCTGGAGGACACCATGGGCCTCACCTGGCTCCGCCGGCTCCTGGCCAGCCTGTTCGCCGTCTCACTCGTGCTCGCCGTCACGGCCTGCTCGGACGACGACTCCGACGACACGGAGCAGACCGACTCCACCGACGAGGGCACCGACGACGACGGCACCGAGGACGACGCGACCACCACCACCGCCGCCCCGTAGCGGCGCTCGTCGCGCAGGCTCGAGCCCGCGGCGCCTCGTCTCGTCGACCCATCCGAGGCGCCGCGGGTTCGAAGGCCGCTCGAGGAACGCGAACCCGTCGACCTTCGTCGCGCCTTCTGCTGACATTGGTCGACGAGTTCGCGTTTTGTCAGCTACGGCAGGTCGTGCTCCGCGTCGTAGGCGGCGGCGACCTTCTTGGGCACGCACATGCGCCACGCGTCGATCACGAGCTCGCGGAGCTCGTCCCCGTCGAGACCTTCGAGGCGCACACAGACCCAGTTGAAGCGCAGGTCCGACCGACGAGGGAGCTGGAACTTGTGGGGCTCGGAGGCGATCAGCGCGTCCCGCTCCTCCTTCGGGAAGGCGAACCCCATGATCGTCTCGGCTCGGTTGAAGGCGAGGTAGACGATGCGCCCGATGCGGAAGCGGACGCTGTCGTGCACGAGCCCCTCCGTCGTGCGAGGGAGCGTCAGCGCAATCGCCCGGGCGTCATCGACGGTGGCCATGGCGCGATCATGCCGCCGTGGACGCGGACGAGGTGCGGGCAGCGGTGCGGGCCTTCGTGGCCGAGCAGTGGGACCCGGACCTGGCGCTCGTGGCGTGGCGGCAGCGGCTCGCCGACGCGGGGTGGGCGGCGCCGTCGTGGCCGGAGCGATGGGGCGGGCGCGGGCTTCCGGCCTGGGCGGACGAGGTGGTGGGCGACGAGCTGGTGGCCGCCGGCGCCGTCGGCCAGCCGATCGGCAGCGGCATGCTCCTCGCCGCGCCGACGATCCTCGCCCACGGGCCCGACGAGGTCCGCGACGCGTTCCTGCTGCCGACGCTCACCGGCGCGCAGACCTGGTGCCAGCTGTTCAGCGAGCCGGGCGCTGGCTCCGACCTGGCGGGCCTGACGACGCGGGCCGAGCTCGACGGCGACGAGTGGGTCGTCAACGGGCAGAAGGTGTGGAACACCAGCGCGCACCACGCCGACCTCGGGATGCTCGTGGCCCGCACCGACTGGGACGTCCCGAAGCACGCAGGCCTCACCTACTTCGTGCTCCCGATGCACCAGCCGGGCATCGAGGTGCGGCCGCTGCGCCAGATGAACGAGCACCAGTCGTTCAACGAGGTGTTCCTGGCCGACGCCCGCGTACCGGCGGCCAACGTGGTCGGCGAGGTGGGCGACGGGTGGCGGGCGGCGCTCACGACGCTCGCGTTCGAGCGGCGGTTCGGCATGTTCGGCCGGCCCTCGTACGCCGACGGCCCCGGCCGGGCGCTCGAGGAGGCGCGAGCGGAGGCCGAGGCGCACTTCGCCACCTATCGCTGGTACCCGCAGCGGGCGGGCCGGGTCGACCTCGTGGTCGAGCGGGCCCGCGCCTGCGGCCGGGCCACGGATCCGCTCGTGCGCCAGGAGATCGCCGCGCTGCTCTCGCTCGACCACGCCGCCCGCTGGACCATGCAACGGGCCCGAGCCGCGCTCGCGCTCGGGCGCACACCGGGGCCGGAGGGGTCGATCGGGAAGCTGGCCGCCAGCCACGTCGCCCGCCGGGCCGCGCGGGTCCACTCGCTCATCACCGGCGCCGACGCCATGCTCACCGGACCCGACTCCCCCGCCGACGGCGTGATCGCCGAGATCCTCGTGTCGGTGCCGGCCCAGTCGATCGCCGGCGGCACCGACGAGGTGCAGCGCAACATCCTCGGCGAACGGGCCCTCGGCCTCCCCAAGGAGCCGTCGCCCGACCGGGACCAGCCGTTCCGCTCCGTCCCCCGCAACGGCTGAGTGCAACCCCACTGGTTCTGGCCCGGGATCGTCGACCCAGGGGTCGACCGATCCGGGCCAGAACTCGTGGGGTGGGGGTGGTAGCAACTGGCCCATGGAGAGCTACGAGATCCAGGGGCAGACGGTCACGCTGCCGGTGGTGGTGCGGGACGCGTCGGCGGGGGTGGCGTTCTTCGACGTCGACGCCGCCGCGGCGCAGCGGTTCGTGCCCGGGGACGCGTTCGTCGTGGTCGAGCCGACCCCCGGGCGGGCCCAGCTGCTGATCGCGCTCATCGACTACAAGGACAACGACCTCGGGGACTACCTCGAGATCGGCCTCACCGTGTTCGTGCGGCCCAAGGGCGGAGGCAGCGACGGCACGTTCATCGTGCACCTGCCCGTGGACCAGGCGTTCACCAACGAGGCCGGCCGCACGATCTGGGGCTTCCCCAAGTCGGTGCAGGAGATCACCGCCGACCACGGCGCGACCTCGTCCGCGTGGTCGCTCACGATGGACGGCCAGCTCGTGCTCCGCATCACCGTGCCGCGCGGGGGCACCGACGAGATGCCCGACGTCGAGATCGAGACCTACACCTACAAGGACGGCGTCCCCCACACGACCGCGTTCTCCCAGGGCGGCAGCGGTTCACAGATCGTGCTCGGCGGCGCCGGTGTGTCGCTCGAGCTGGGCGACCACCCGATCGCCAAGGAGCTGGCCGACCTCGGCCTGCCGTGCGACGCGGAGATGAGCACCTGGACCGAGCGCATGCACGGCACGTTCGGCCCCGCCGTCCCCCTCTGAGGGACTACTGCATCGCCAGATCGGCGTCGGAGGCGTCGATCTGGGAGTCGCGGATCGGGTCGCGGCCGTGGGCCTCGATCACGACCCGCTTCAGCAGCCCGTCGGGCACCTGGGCCCGGCCCGGCAGGTCGCGGGTGATGGCGCCGCCGGGCTGGAAGCCGACCGCGAAGCCGTGCATCCCGTACGTGAGCGGTGTCGTGTGGGCGATGGTGCCCTCCCCCACCGGCACGTCGTCGTAGTACAGCGACAGCTCGCCGCCCTGGCCGGGGCCGCCCGTGCGCTTGAAGACGACCCGCACCACCACCTGGCCGGCGGGGAGCTCGACCTGCGCGGACACCGTCTCGATCAGCGTGCCGACGAAGTTGTACGTGTAGTGCACGCGCCGGTCCTTCACGTACAGCACGTAGCCGCCCGAGTGGCCGCCGTGGGCCACGAGCGCGCCGGTGAGGTCGCCCTCGACCGGCACGTCGAGCACCGCGGCGATGTCGAAGTCGCGGTTCTTGAGGTTCGGGGCCAGCGCCTCGGGCAGCGGGCCGACGCCGTCGAAGTACTCGTGGCGGTTGCGCCGGTTGCGCGGATCACCGTGCTTGCCGGGCTGGTTGTTGAGCGGCAGCACCTGGTACTTGGCCGCCTCCTCCCACCAGAGCTTCTCGAGCTCGGCCCGCTTGTCGGGCCGCTCCTCGGCGAGGTCGTGCACCTCCGAGAAGTCCTCCGCCACGTGGTAGAGCTCCCACACGTCCTCGTCGAACGGGCGCATGCCGTCGCTGCCGTCGTAGCAGAGGAACACCGGCGAGTGGAACACGACCGCCTTCCAGCCGTCGTGGTACAGCGCGCGCGAGCCGAGCATCTCGTAGTACTGCGTGACGTGGTGCTCGGCCGCGTCGGCGTCGGTGAGCGACGCGGCGAAGCTCGTGCCCTCGATGGGCGACTGCTCGATGCCTGCGATCGTGCTCGGCGCCTCGATGCCGATGACGTCGAGCAGCGTCGGCATCAGGTCGATGGCGTGCACGTACTGGTGGCGCGTCTCGCCCTCGGTGCCGAGCCGGGCGGGCCAGTGCACGATGAGCGGGTCGGCCACACCGCCCTCGTGGGTGTCGCGCTTGAAGCGCTTGAGGGGCGTGTTGCCGGCCCACGCCCACCCCCACGGGTAGTGGTTGTTGGCGTGGGGCGTGCCGAGGTCGTCGATGCGCTTGAGGTTCTCCTCGAGGCTCTCGGGCACGAAGTTGAAGAAGTACTGCTCGTTGAACGAGCCCTTGGCGCCGCCCTCGGAGGACGCGCCGTTGTCGCTCATCACCACGACGATGGTGTTGTCGAGCTCGGCGAGCTCGTGCTCGATGAAGTCGACGAGCCGGCCGACCTGATCGTCGGTGTGGGTGAGGAAGCCGGCGAACACCTCCATCATGCGGGCGTAGAGGGTGCGCTCGTCGTCGGTGAGCGAGGACCACTCCGGCACCCACGACGGCCGGTCGGACAGCTCGGTGCCCTTCTGCAGCAGCCCCGAGTCGAGCTGCCGGTCGTACACCTGCTGCCGCCACGCGTCCCATCCGAGGTCGAACTGCCCGCGATACCGCTCGATGCACTCGGCGGGGGCTTGGTGCGGCGCGTGGCAGGCGCCCGGCGTGAACCAGAGGAAGAACGGCCGCTCGGGCGCCACGGCCCGCAGGTCCTTGAGGTAGGCGATGGCCGTGTCGGTCATGTCCTCGGTGAGGTGGTAACCCTCCTCCGGGGTGCGGGGCGGCTCGACCGGGTGGCTGTCGTGCACCAGGTCCGGCCGGTACTGGTCGGTCTCGCCGCCCATGAAGCCGTAGAAGCGCTCGAACCCGCGGCCGAGCGGCCAGCTGTCGCGGCGGCTGCCGGGGGCCATCTCCGTGGCCGGCGAGAGGTGCCACTTGCCGACCGCGTAGGTGGCGTAGCCCTCGTCGCGCAGGATCTCCGAGAGGAAGCCGTTCTCCCGCGGGATCGTGGAGTTGTAGCCGGGGAACCCCGCCGCGAACTCGACCACGCGGGCCATCCCGTTCGAGTGGTGGTTGCGCCCGGTCAGCAGGCAGGCCCGGGTGGGCGAGCACAGCGCGGTGGTGTGGAAGTTGGCGTAGCGCCGGCCGTGGGCGGCGAGCCGGTCGAAGGTGGGCGTGGCGATGTCGGAGCCGTAGCAGCCGAACTGCGCGTAGCCCACGTCGTCGAGCAGCACGATGACCACGTTCGGGGCGCCCTCGGGCACCGAGGGCTTCGGCGGCCACCACGGCTTCGAGTCCGCGAAGGTGCGCCCGATCGTGCCCTCGAACCGCCTGGCCATCTCGTCCTCCCAGCCCCCGGGCCCGTCCGGGAGATTGTGTCTCTCTCTATGACAATAGTTGAGGAGACGGGGAGCGCAAGCCCTCAGGCGTCGGCGGACTCGATCAGGAGGTCGGCGACGCCGCTCATCTCGAGCACGCTGGCCACCTGGTCGCGGGCGCCGACGATCCGCAGCGAGCCGCCGTCGGCGGCCAGGCGGCGGTGCGTGGTCACGAGCAGGCTCAGCCCGGTGGAGTCCATGAACTCGCACGCCGACAGGTCGACGGCCACCCGCACCGCTCCCGCGTCCATCTTGGCCACGATCTCCTCGCGCAGCTGCGGCGCCAGCGCCAGGTCGAGGTCGCGGGTGACGACGATGGTGGCCTCGGCGGGGGTCGTCGCCTCCGCCGCGGTGGGGCCGACCACGTCGTGGGCACCCGCCGGCAGGTCCGGGGCCACCCACGGCCGCGGGGCGCGCCCCTCGCGGAGCTGCTCGATGATCTCGCCGAGGTACCAGCGCCGGTAGGCGAGCGACTCCGTCGGCGTGACGAGGGTCAGCAGGTCGCCCTCGCGGCAGAAGTCGTCGAGCTCGTCGAACATCGCGGCGAGCCGCTCGATGCCGTCGGCCATGTCCACGGGCAGGTCGTACTCGATGTCGACGGTGGCCTCGCCCGCGTCGAGCGCCTCCTGGAGCGTGGCGTCCTGCACCACGGTGAGGCCGCCGTAGCGGGCGGTGAGCTCGGCGCCGAGCACGAAGAGCCGCACCGGCGCGCCCTCGGGATCGGTCACGCGCTCCACGAACGCGAGCTCGCGGCGCAGGGCCTCGCCGTGCTCGCTGCTGCGGCGGTGCACGTCGAGCGGCACACCCATCACGAGCACGTGCCGGTACCCCTCCGGGACCGAGCCCGTGCCGTTGAGGTCGAACTCGAACCACACGACCTTGCCGCCGGCCATCTGCCGCGTCCCCCAGTCGGCCGTGAGGTCGTCGAGGATGCGCAGGCCGCGGCCCGTGGGCGCGGTCAGGTCGTGGTCCCGCCGGATCGGGAGGGTCGGGTCGCCGTCGACCACCTCGACCACGAGCCGCCTGCCGACCGTCCGCACGGTCATCTCCTTCGGCGTGCGGGCGTGGAGGACGGCGTTGGTCACGACCTCGGACACGCACAGCAGGATCTCGTCCAGGCGCGGGTGACCGCCGAGGCGCAGGGCCACGGCCTTGCGGGCTCGACGCGGCGTGTTGACGTCGGGCAGCAACTCAAGCGTGAACGGGTCCACGGTCTGTCCTTCGGAGCTCCCTCCACGCGATGAGGCATCGGCCGCGGGTGTCCGCCCCGGCTGCGCGCCGGTCCTACCCGAGAGATCGGAGCCCGATACACGGTGTGACCAGGGTCAACAGGCGGCCCAGAACCCCTGGAGCAGGGCCGCGGCGGCCTCCGGGGCCTGGTAGGGCCAGAAGTGGCTCACGCCGTCGAAGACCTCGAACCGCGCGCCGAGCTGCTCGGCGACGCCCCGGGCGAGCGGCTCGTTGCTGAACGGGTCCTCGCTCGCGTGGAGGACGAGGCCGGGGGCCGAGGTCGGGGCCAGGGGCCCCCAGCGGTGGTGCGGGTTCGGGACGGCCGAGCGGTAGAGGTCGAGGATGCAGGCGTCCATCGTGGCGTCCTCGCTCATGGCCATCTCCAGCGCGTCCTCCTGGCTGATGCTCATCACCGCCGCCAGGGCGGCCGCCGACTCCGCCGGGTCCTGCGCCTCCCGGGTGGCCATGAAGGCCTCGCCGTCGTCGGGCGTCTGCCAGATCTGGGCGAACGTGTGCCACTCGTAGTCCGGGTGGAAGAGGCTGCCGCAGTCGGCCGCCCAGGAGCGCAGCCGGTCGCCGAAGGCCGTCGCCACCCGCATCGTGAGCGGCGCGCCCCAGTCGTGGCCGACGAGGTCGACCGGCTCGCCGATGCGGTCGAGCTCGCCCACGAGCCACGTGACGTACTCGTCGCCGGTGGCGCCGAAGCCGTCGGGCCGCGGGCACCCGAACCCGGGGAGGGCGACGGCCACCGACTCCCCGTCGACGAGGGCCCGCACCTTGCGCCAGACCGCGGCGGTCTCGGGGACACCGTGCACGAAGACGATCACGAGCCCGAACCTAGTGCCGCGACCTCGGCGGACCGCTGAGTTCCGCGCCCGCGCTGCGTCACCAGTGCATGGCAGGTGCCGAAGGTGAACCGCGCGCGTTGGTCGAGCTCGTGCAGGGCGATCGGTCGATCGTGCTCGGGCTCGTGCGCCCCGCGGTGCGCGGGGACCTGCACGTGATCGACGACCTGCTCAAGCTCCAGGTGCACGCGGCCCGCCTCGGCTGGCGCGTGCGCATCACCGAGTGCCGCGCCGAGCTGCGCGAGCTGCTCGAGCTGCTGGGCGTGTCGGACCGGCTCAGCTGAGCCGGCTCGACCGGACGGCTACTCCTCGATGAACGGCGGGAGGCCGAACTCGGCGAACAGCTCGGGGTACAGGAAGTTGTGGTGGCCGGAGATGCGGCCGTCCTTGACCTCGATGACCTGGATGGCCCACGGCTCCCACCGGCCCGCGCCGGCCGGGCGGTAGCTGCCGAAGGCCGCAGTGCCGTTGGCCCACACCGGGACGAGCTTGGAGCCCGCGCACTGGTGGCCCGGGCCCTCCATCCACGCGAGGACGTCGGACGGGCCCTGCAGCCAGAGGTCGTGCGGCGGCATCGAGATCACGACGTCGTCGCGCAG
The DNA here is from genome assembly GCA_963806205.1 of uncultured Microthrixaceae bacterium. Lineage (GTDB taxonomy): Bacteria > Actinomycetota > Acidimicrobiia > Acidimicrobiales > VFJN01 > VFJN01. The sequence goes on along the minus strand of CAWDXF010000002.1, from coordinate 957,054 downwards.
CAGCTTCGCCAGCGCGCCCATGTCGTAGCGCTCGAAGGCGTCGACGTACCGGGCGAGGAGCGCCTCGTGCTCGGGGTCGACGGTGCTGTCGAGTCGGTCGAGGTCGAGCTCCGACAGCGTGGCGCGGGCGCGCTGCAGCGCGCTGTTCACCGACGGCACGGTGCTCTCCAGCAGCTCGGCCACCTCGGTGGCCTGCCACTTGAGGACCTCGCACAGGATGAGCACCGCGCGCTGGCGGGCGGGCAGGTGCTGGAGCGCGGCGACGAACGCGAGCCGGATCGACTCGCGCGCGGCCGCCACCTCGGCGGGGTCGGCGGCGGTGTCGACGACGCGCCCGTCGGCCACCGGCTGCACGAAGGTGTTCTCCGCCTGCGGGCGAAGCTGCGCGGTGGCGATCGTGGACGACGGCCCGAGGTCCATCGGGCGGGCCCGGCGCTGGGGGCCGCGGTGCATGTCGACGCACACGTTGGTGGCGATGCGGTACAGCCACGACTTCAGGGACGAGCGGCCCTCGAAGCGATCGATGTTCTTCCAGGCGCGGATGAAGGTCTCCTGCACCGCGTCCTCGGCCTCGGAGCCCGAGCCGAGCATCCGGTAGCAGTACCCGGTCAGCGCCCGGCGGTGCTGCTCCAGCTCTCGTTCGATCGTCTCGGCATCGAGGGTGGTCGGATCCGCACTCACGGAGGCCAAGCGTACGCGGGAGGTCGAGGAGGTCAACGTTGCCGGCATGTCCCGTCAGACGGGAGGGACGGCCCCGACTCATCGGCCGGGGTGGAAGGGGCCGAGAGGCGGTGAGGCGCGGTGGGTCCGCCGGTTCCCTGTGCGGGCGACGTCGATACGCTCCGCCTCATGTCGCAGACCCTGCCGTCGACCGACCCCAGCATGCTGTTCAGCCACGCCGCCGCCTGGGCGGACATGACCACGTGGCACGAGCGGGTGGCCGAGCTCCGCAGGACCGACCCGGTGCTGCACGTCGACACGCCCGGCTTCGAGCCCTTCTGGGTGCTCACCCGGCACCACGACGTCTTCGAGGTGTCACGGGACGACGCCGGCTGGCTCAACACCGGTCGCTCGGTGCTCGGGCCCGACGCCGAGTGGCAGGAGATGATGAGCCAGGGCCTGCCGCCGCCCAAGAGCCTCGTGCACCTCGACGGCAAGGAGCACCGCGACCACCGCGCCGTGACCAACGACTGGTTCAAGCCCGCCGTGGTGAAGCACCGGCAGCCCCGCATCGACGAGCTGGCCGACCTCTTCGTGCAGAAGCTGCGCGACCTCGGCGGCACCTGCGACTTCGCCAAGGACATCGCGCAGCCCTACACGCTGCGCGTGATCATGGACATCTACGGCGTCCCCGAAGAGGACGAGTCGCTGATGCTCGACCTCACGCAGGGCATCTTCGGTGCCGCCGACCCGGAGTTCCTCGGCGACGCCGGCGATCCGCGCGAACGGGTGACCGCGGCGATCATGCAGTTCATCCAGTACTTCAACGAGATCACCGCCGATCGCCAGGCCTGCCCGGTGGACGACCTCGCGTCCGTCATCGCCAACGGGCAGATCGACGGCTGCCCCATGGGCGACATCGAGCGCCTCTGGTACTACATCATCGTCGCCACCGCGGGGCACGACACCACGTCGTTCGCACTGTCGGGCGGCATGGAGCAGCTGGCCCGCGATCCCGACCAGCTGTGGTCGGTGCGGGGCGACGAGGACCGCCTCAACCACGCGGCCGACGAGTGCATCCGGTGGACGTCTCCCGTGCGGCACTTCCTGCGCTACGCCACGCGGCCGCACACGATCCGCGGGGTCGACGTGCCCGAGGGCGGGCGGGTGCTGCTGTCCTACCCGTCGGCCAACCGCGACGAAGACGTCTTCGTGGACCCGCTGCGCTTCGACGTGTCCCGGGCCGACGCGGACAAGCTCCTCAGCTTCGGCGTGGGCGCCCACTTCTGCCTCGGCGCGCAGTTCGCCCGCCGGGAGGTGCGCACGATGCTGCGGCGGCTCAGCGATGAGCTCACGTCGGTGGAGCTGGCGGGCGAGCCCGAGTGGTCCCAGTCGCACTTCGTGTCCGGCGTGAAGCACCTGCCGCTGCGCTACGAGATGCGCTGAGCGAGTCCGGGCCTCAGCCAGGAAGGCGGTTGACGGCGTGGTGGCCGGCGCCCCAGAGGTGCTGCACGGCGTAGGCCCGCCACGGGCGCCACTGGCGGGAGCGCTCGAGCAGCGCGGCGGCGCCGGTCGGCAGCCCCAGGCGTTCGGCGCCCTGGCGCACGCCGAGGTCGGCGGGCACGAACGCGTCGGGGTCGCCGAGGGCGCGCATCGCGATGACCCCGAGCGTCCACGGTCCGATGCCGGGCACCGCGGCGAGGTCGGCGAGCACCCCCGGTCGGTCGGTGCCCACGCCGAGGTCGACCTTGCCGTCGTCCATCGCCCGCGCGAGGTCTCGCAGGAGGCGCTTGCGCGTCTCGGGCATGCGCAGCACGGCCGGGTCGACGTCGGCCACCGCGGCCGAGGTGGGGAACAGGTGCGTGAGCCCGCCGGCGGGGTCGCTGATCGGGTCGCCCAGCTCGGCGACGAGGCGCGCCGCGTGGGTCTGCGCGGCGCGGGTGCTCACCTGCTGGCCGAGCACGGCCCGCAGCGCGAGCTCCTCCTCGTCAACGGTGCGCGGGACGCGGCGCCCGGGCGCCGCGCCCACGAGGGGCCGCAGCACCCGGTCGCGCGCCAGGAGGTCGTCGACCGCCGTGGGGTCCGCGTCGAGGTCGAGGAGCCGCCGGCAGCGTGCGACGGCGACCGGGAAGTCGCGCAGGTCCGTGAGGGTGAGCTGGCAGGTGATCGCGCCGGCCCCGGGCGCGAGGGCGACGATGCCCGGGCCGCGGGGGAGGCGGAGGGTGCGGCGGTAGGCGCCGTCCCGCCACTCCTCCACGCCGGGCACCGCGGTGGCCACGAGGTGACCGAACAGGCTGTCGGGCCAGAGCGGCTCGCGGTACGGGAGGCGCACGGTGACCGTGCCCGCGCCGGCGGCCTCCGGCCCCCGCCGGGCGTGGCGCAGCTGCGTGGGCGTGAGCGCGAACACCGTGCGGATCGTGTCGTTGAACTGGCGGATGCTGCCGAAGCCGGCCGCGTAGGCCACGTCGGTCATCGACAGGTCCGACGTCTCCAGCAGCACCCGGGCCGCCTGGGCCCGCTGCGTGCGGGCGATGGCCAGCGGCGCCGCGCCGAGGGCGGCCACCATCTGGCGCTCGAGCTGGCGCCGGCTGTACCCGAGGCGGGAGGCCAGGCCGTCGACGCCCTCGCGGTCCACGACGCCGTCGGCGATCAGGCGCAGGGCGCGCGCCACGAGGTCGGAGCGGAGGTCCCACTCCGGTGAGCCGGGCGCCGCGTTGGGCCGGCACCGCTTGCAGGCCCGGAAGCCGGCAGCCTGGGCGGCCGCGGCCGACGGGAGGAACCGCATGTGCTCCACCTTCGGCGGCACCACCGGGCAGCTCGGCCGGCAGTAGATCCGCGTGGTGGTGACCGCGGTGATGAACTGCCCGTCGAAGCGGGCGTCCTTGGAGAGGACGGCCCGGATGCAGCGCTCACGGTCCCAGTGCATTGGGTCGAGTCTGCCGATCCGGGCCCCGAACGCCTAGCGGGAAGGCGACATCGTGGTCCCGCTCAAGCGCTCCTCGAGGGCGAGGCGCCGCCGGGCGGGTACAGGTCCTTGTTGAGCACGAGTCTCGGCTGCGTGCCCGCGTTGGTCGGGCGCGTGTGCAGCGTCAGCGGGTGCATGAGGAGCACATCGCCCGGCTGGGCCGTGTTCTCGACGACCCGCACCGGGAAGCCGAGCACGTCCTCCTCCCGGTCCACGAACCGCTCGATGCGGGCCTGGTGCTTCGCGGGATCCCCGCCGACGTCGGTGCCGAGCTCGCGCAGGTACGGGTGGGCACCCATCACGGCCTTGCGGATCACCTCGCCCCGGGTGCGCTCGGGGAACGGCGGCAGGTCGCGCACGATCGCGTCGATGACGTGGTGACCGCCGGCGAGGATCGTCATCCCCCCGGAGCGGGGCACGGTCTCGCCGAAGTGGGAGTGGACCTTGATCGCCCGCAACGGCCCCTTCGGGTCGAGCCAGGCGTGGTCGACGTGCCAGGCCTTCCACGGCACCGTCCAGGGCCGGGGCGTGGGGAAGAGGAGGAAGAACGCGCCCGTGTCCGCGGGGACGTGCGGCTCCTGGCCGAGCAGGTCGGCGATGGCCCCGAGCGTGGTCGGCGACCACACCGCGGCCAGCTCGGGCCGGGCCTTCAGGTGCTGCAGGTGGTCCGGGGACTCGCTGGTCCAGGTGGACGGATCGTCGCGGCGGATGCCCCGCGTCTCGAGCTCCGTCCACACGACGTCGCGCATGGCGGCGGCCTCGTCGGCCGTGAACGCGCCCGGCAGGCGCACGACGCCGTCGCGCTCGAACCGCGCCCGCTGCTCGGGGGTGAGGATGGTGGTCATTGAAGGGACTCCGGTGGACCCCAGTAGGGTCGCCCAGATGTCGGGGCCACGGGGGCGGATTTCACGCGGGCTGCTGGTGGCGGCCGCGGCCGTCCTGCTGGCGCTGGGTCTGCCCGCGCCCGACGTGGCCACCGCGGCCGACCCGCCGCCCGTACCGGTGCCGGTGCTCACCGTGCCCCCGGCCGGCATCCGCGGGCACGCGCTCTGGGACAGCTGGTTCCAGCTCGCGCCGTTCGGCTACGAGGAGCAGGAGCTGTTCGTCTCCGGCACCGCGGTCGACGCGGCGGGCACGCCGGCGCCGTACACGACGCGGATGATCGTGACACGGCCCAAGGACCCCACCCGGTTCAACGGCGTGGTGCTCCTCGACTGGGTCAACGTGACCGTGCAGTTCGAGAACGCGGTCGACACGCTCCAAGCCCAACCGATGCTCTTGCGCGACGGCTACGCCTACGTGCACATGAGCGCGCAGCAGGCCGGCCTCTGCTGCGTCCCCCACTTCACGGCGAAGATGTGGGACCCGGTCCGCTACGCGGCGATCAACCACCCCGGCGACCCGTGGGCCTTCGACATGGTCACCCAGATCGCGCAGGCGTTCCGCGAACCACAGGCCCCGGGAGGAGTCGACCCGATGGGCGCGTTGGGCGTGGGGCGGGTCCGGCACGTGCTCGCCGCCGGGCAGTCCCAGTCGGCGATCGAGCTCTACGACTACCTCGAGGGTTGGTTGCCGACCCATCCCAGCGCGGTGGGGATCATCGACGGCGTGCTCCTGCACGGCGATGTGAGCAAGCCCAAGACGTTCAGCCAACCGCTCCCGGTGCCGGTCATCAAGCTGCTGAGCGACGCCGAGGCGGTCGACGACCGCGTCGACCCCGCGTCGCTCGACCCTCACCTGCGACTCTGGGAGGTGGCGGGCTCGCCGCACGCCGACTACTGGAACAGCTACCAGGCGGCGCACGGCTACGGCGCACGCTTGCTGCTCGACGCACCGCCGATCGATCCCGGCAGCTACGCCGCCGTGCTCGACGGGGCGGGCAACTACGGCGAACAGATCACCCCCGAGCTGGCGACGTGCTTCCTGGGAGGAACGGCGCTGCCGCTGCACGCGGCGACCTCCGCCGCCATCCACCAGCTGGCCCGCTGGGCCGACGGCGGCCCCGCGCCGAACAGCGGTCCGCGCTTCCAGTTCGCCGGCGGCCAGCTCGCGAAGGACCAGTACGGCAACACGCTGGGCGGCATCCGCCTCCCGCCGATCGACGTGCCCGTGGCCAGCTACCTGTCGACGGCGTGCGCGCTCAGCGGCATCACGGTGCCCTTCACCGACCTCCAGCTCCAGGGGCTCTACGGCACCCACGCCGAGTACGAGCGCCGGATGGCGGCGGCCACGGACGCGGCGGTGGCCGCAGGGTGGATCCTCCCCGAGGATGCGCTCGACCTCATGTCGCACGCGTGCCGCGCCCGCAACCGCTTCCCCGCGTCGGACCAGCCCTGCCTCGCCTACACGCCCCCACCCTTCTTCCAACCGCTGTCCACGGCGACGGTCGGCGCTGACGCGTCGGCCGCGACGACCGCGCCGGCTGCGCCCGCTGGGAGCGCCACCTCGGCACCGGCGCGTCCCGGCGGGCGGCTCCCCGCGACCGGCGGGGCCGTGCCGGTGGGGATGGCAGTGGTGCTGCTGCTCCTGGCCGCCGGCGGGCGGCGCCTGCTCACCCGCTGACGACGGCTCCAGGCTCGCCCGCTCCGTTCTTGCGGCAGTTCTCAGCGGTCTTGCGTCAGATCTGCCGCAAGAACGACGAGGGGGGCTCGACAGCGCCGTGCGTCAGTCGGTGCGGGCGGTGGCCCGGCGGAGGTGGAGCGCCTGGAGCAGCAGGCTCGCGGCCAGGCAGGCGCCGGCGCCCTCGCCGGCGCGCAGGCGCAGGTCGAGCAGGGGCTCGAGGCCGAGCGCCACCAGCACCGGGCCGTGGCCGGGCTCGCGGCTGCGCTGGCCGGCCACGAGGTGGGCGGCCACGGCCGGCTGCAGGCGGACCGCCACCAGGGCGGCCACCGATGTCGCGAGCCCGTCGAGCACCACGGGCGCGCCGACCTCCGCGGCGCCGAGCGTGACGCCGGCGAGCAGGGCGAGCTCCGGGCCGCCGAGCGCGGCCAGGGCGGTCGCGGCATCGGCGAGCGCGCCTCCGTGCGCCTGCCGGGCGCGGGCGAGCGACGCCTCGACCACGGCCCGCTTGCGCTCGAGCATCGCCGCGTCGGCACCCGCGCCCAGCCCCACGACGGCCGCGCCGTCGAGGTCGAGCAGCAGGGCCGACAGGGCGGCGGCCACGGTGGTGTTCCCCATGCCCACCTCGCCGAGCGCGACCAGCCCTCGCTCCCCCAGGCCGCGCCCGAGCGCGCGGCCCTGGTCGACCAGCGCGGCAGCGGCGGCGGGTGACAGGGCATCGGCGTCGCGGAGGTTGCCGGTGGACGAGCCGGCGTCGACCACCTCGACGGCGAGGCCGGCACCCGCGGCCGCCACCACGCCGAGGGCGCTCCCCGCGCGGGCGGCGGCGAGCACCTCGTCGGTGACGTCCCCCGGGAAGGCGCTCACGCCGAGCTCCACCACCGGGTGGCGTCCGGCCGCCAGCACGAGGGTGCCCGTGGTGCAGCCGCCGTGGCCGAGCGCCACGACGCGGTCGGCGGCCCGGTCCAGGACCCCGAGGGAGCCGAGGGGGGTGAGCAGGGTGTCGGCGTGATCGCGGGCGGCGACCACAGCGGCCTGGTCGGGCCCGCGGAGCTTCGACAAGGGCGGTGCCGGCTCGGCCGACTCGGACCAGCGCTCGTGCAGCACGACGTCGTCGAGCGCGAGGCGCGTCGACCAGCCGGCCCGCTCGAGGCCCGGGTCGGGGTTGCGCTCGTCGGGCCAGCCGAGGCACAGCCAGCCGAGCGGCTCGACGCCGGCGGGGAGGCCGACCAGCTCGGCGAGGTCGGCGGGCTCGAAGAGCGTGACCCACCCGACGCCGAGCCCCTCGGCGCGCGCCGCCAGCCACAGGTTCTGGATGGCGCACGCGCAGGACCACAGGTCGGCGTCGGGGAAGGTGCGGCGCCCGAGGACGCCGGCCGCGGGCGTGCGCCGGTCGCAGGCCACCACGATGCCCATGGGCGCCTCACGAATGCCCTCGAGCTGCAGGTCGAGCAGGTGGCGCCCCGCGTCGGGCGCGAGCTCCGCGGCCTGCACGAGGCGCTCGTGATCGGCCAGGAGCGCGGCCCGGTCGCGCGTGGCGGGCTGCTGCACGAGCAGGAAGCGCCACGGCTGCGAGTGGCCGACGCTCGGGGCGGCGTGCCCGGCCGCCAGCACCCGCGCCAGCACGTCGTCGGGCACCGGCTCGGCGCGGAAGCGACGCACGTCCCGCCGGTGGTGGATCGCCGCGTACAGGCCGTCACGATCGGCGTCGTCCAGCCGCCAGCCGTCGGGCCGCTCCGCCCGCTCGGCCGCCGACGTCGTGTCGCCGATGAGCGGGACGGGGCGGCGCCAGCGGGCGTCGGTCGGCGTCACGGTGCGCTCCGCTCGAGGGCCTCCGCGAGGCGGGCCAGGCCGGCCGGGCCCGGGACCGCGACGCGGGCGCGGCCCGGCAGGCCGAAGCCGGCGCAATCCCGCACCACCACGCCGTGGGGGGCAAGCCGCTCGCGGAGCCCGGGCGCGTCGACGAGGACCCAGGGCGCGTCGGCGGCGTCCGCGCTCAGGCCGTGCACGGCGAGCAGGCCGACGAGGGCGGCGCGCTGCTCCGCCAGCGCCGCGGCCCACACGTCGAGGTGGGTGTCGGCCAGCGCGTCCTCCAGCACGGCCAGCGCCACGGTGGCGACGGACCAGTGCGGCTGGTGGCGGGCGAACCGGTCGACGTCGTCGGCCAGGACGTAGCCGAGCCGGAGGCCCGGGCAGGCCCAGACCTTGGTGAGCGAGCCGACCACCACGGCGTCGCGGCCGGCCGTCCAGCGGCCGGTGGCGAGCGGGTAGAAGGCCTCGTCCCACACGTCGGCACGGTCGCCGGGGCCCGCGAGGCGGCCGGAGGGGTTGTGGGGATCGCTGCGCCAGCGGGGGCCGTCGTGACCGCGGGGGTGCAGCGCGAACTCCGGCTCCGCCACCACGCCACCGCCGAGCTCACGGGCCACCAGCGCGATGGCCTCGCTACCCCCGCTGGTGAGCAGCAGCCGGGCCGGATCGACCCCCATCGCTCCGGCGAGGGACCGCGTGGCCGCAGCCGGGTCGGGGTAGCGGCCGACCGCGTCGGAGTGCTTGGCCAGCAGGGTGGGCACCCGTGGGGCGAAGGGGTTCAGGGACGCGGACAGGTCGAGCACCGACGCCGGGTCGAGCCCCAGGCTCCGGGCCACGGCGTCGCCGTCCCCGCCGTGACGCCCCGCCGGGGCGATCACCGCGGCCCACCCCCGCGCACACGTCCAATCACGCGAACCCGTCGACCATTGTCGCGGTTCCTGCCGACAATGGTCGACGGGTTCGCGTGTCGGTGGTGCCACGCGACCGCGGCGCCAGCCGCGAAGGTGGCGGCCAGGAGGAGCGTGCAGTCGCGCGACAGGGCGACGGCGCGGTCGATGTCGTCGACGCCGGGGGGCTTGCCGTCGCCGAGCGGCGGGCGCTCCTCGACGCGGTCGCCGTACCGGTTGGTGCCGCCGAGGCGCAGCTCGAGCGCGGCCGCGAAGGCCGCCTCGGCCACCCCTGCGTTGGGTGACGGATGGGCCGGCGCGTCGCGGCGGACGGTGCGCCACACCTCGGTCGCCCGCCTCGGGCGGGCCGCGGCCACGAGGACCGCCGTGGCGCGGGCGGGCACCCAGCCGGCCGCGTCGTCCAGGCGAGCGGCCGGTGTGCCGAACCGCGCGTAGCGCTCGCTGCGGTGGCCGACCATCGAGTCCATCGTGTTCACGGCGCGGTACCCGAGCGCGCCGGGCGCGCCGAAGGCCGCGGCCCACAGCGCGGGGGCGACGATCGCGTCGACGGTGTTCTCGGCCACCGACTCGACGACGGCCCGGCACAGGTCGGTCTCGTCCAGACCGCCCGGGTCGCGGCCCGCGAGCGCGGGGAGGCGGCGACGGGCCTCGTCGAGGTCGTCGGCCGCGAGCGCCGCCCGCACCGCGCCGGCCGCGTCGGCCAGGCCGCGCCCCGCGACGGTCAGCGACGTGGCCGACAGCGTCGAGCGCAGCACGACACCGCCGAGCACACCGAGGGCGAGCCCGGTCGCGGCGTAGACCGCACCCGCGCCGGTCCGCGGCGCGTAGACCCGACGCTCCACGGCGCCCATCGCCCGCCCGAACAGCGCGACGGGGTGCGGCACGCCGGCGGGAGGCTCCCCCAGCACCCGGTCCGCGAGGAGCCCAGCGGCCGCCCCGCTCAGGGTGCGGGAGCTCAGGGTGCGGACGCTCACCATGCCGCGGCCACCAGGAGGCCGACGGTCTCGGCCACGATGCCGGCCGCGCCGAGCACGTCGCCGGTGTACCCACCGAGGCGCGCGCGGGCGAAGTCGAGGACGGCCACCCCCGCGAGCATCGCCCCGACGAACGCGACGGCGCCGGCACCGCCGGGGCCGAGCAGCACCAGCAGGAGGAGCGAGAGGTTCCCGCCCAGCAGGGCCACCCCCGGCAGCCGGGCACCGTCGAAGGCCGTGGCGAGGCCGCCCCCCTCGCGGGCGTACGGCAGCGCGCAGATGGCCACCGCCATCAGCGTCGCGCGACGCGCACCAGAGGCCCGCGACGAGCAGCACGTCGGGCTCGAGGGAGGCGAGGACCGACCAGCGCAGCGATGAGCACGACGGGCACCACGCCGAGGGCGAACGCGCCCACGGTCGGGGTGGCCATGACCTCGAGCCGGCGCTCGCGGGGCACCGGTGCGGCAGGAGGCCGTCCGCACTGTCGGCCAGGCCGTCGAGGTGGAGCATGCCGGTCAGCCCGAGGTCGACCGCGAGGGCCACGGCCGCGGCGACACCCGGCGACCAGACCTCGCCCGCCAGCCACCAGGACCCGCCCACGGCCGCGCCGACCAGCGCACCCGCGAGCGGGAACCACCGCACCGTCGCCGGTGACGGCGTGCCGGCCCGCCCGAGGACGGTGAGGAAGCCGAGGGCGTCGATCACCAGTCGCTCCGGTCGAGCGGCAGGACGCGCCCCGCGACGACGAGCAGCACGCGGTCGGCCTTGTCGGCCACCGCGGTGTTGACGTCGCCCAGCACCTCGCGGAAGCGGCGGCCGACCTCGGTGGCGGGGTGGACGCCGAAGCCCACCTCGTCGCTGACCAGCACGGTGTCGCCGAACCGCTTGTCGAGGGCCTCGAGCAGGCCGGGCACGTCGGGGTCGCCGCCCTCATGGGCTGCGACCCAGGTGCCGAGGGAGTCGACCAGCGCGGTGCCCACCGCGGCCACGAGCGCGCCGGCCAGGTCGGCCCCGCACTCGATGGTGCGCCAGGAGGCGGGGCGGCGGGCGCGGTGGGCTCGACGCGGGCCTGCGAAGTCGAGCGTCGTCCGGGTCGACGACCGCGGGAGCGATGTAGGTCGTGGGGATCGGCAGCTTGGCCGCGTACCGCTCGGCCAGCGCCGACTTGCCCGACCGGGCCCCGCCGAGGACCAGGGTCAGCATCAGTAGTCGATCCCCTTCTTGGCCCGGATGCCCTGCTTGTACGCGTGCTTGCGCTCGCCCATGTCGGTGACCGTGTCGGCCAGCTCGACGAGCGCCTCGGGCGCGTTGCGCCCGGTGCACACGACGTTCACGTGAGCGGGACGGTCGCGGATGGTGGCGAGCAGGTCGTCTGCGTCGATCCAGCCCCAGTTCACCGGGTAGGTCACCTCGTCGAGCACCACGAGCTGGTGGTCGCCCGCCTGGATCAGCCCCTTGGCGTGCTCCCAGGCGCCCGCGGCCACGGCCTGGTCGAGGGTGAGGTCCTCGGAGTCCCAGGTGAAGCCCTCCCCCATCGCCCACCAGTCGACCCCGAGCTGCCGGCACACCTTCTCCTCGCCGGTCTTCCACGTGCCCGACTTGAGGAACTGCACCACGGCCACCGGCCAGCCGCGGCCGACGCCGCGCACCACCACGCCGATGGCGGCCGACGTCTTGCCCTTGCCGTTGCCGGTGTTGACGAGCACGAGCGACGGCGCCCGGCGCAGGTCGTCGGGACGCGGGTCATCGGTGGGGATGTCCTCGGGAGCGCGGCTTGTCATCGCGTCAGGTCTCCTCTCGATCGGTGTCGCGCCAGGGGACGACGACGAGGTTGCCTCGGTGGCGGATGACGTCGACCCGAGCGCCGTAGTGGTGCTCGAGCTGCGGTCCGGTGAGCACCTGGACGGCGGGGCCGGACAGCGCGATGCGGCCGCCGGCGAGCAGCACGAGGTGGTCCGCGTACTGCGCGGCGAGGGTGAGGTCGTGCATCGTGGACACGACCGTGAGCCCGAGGCGGCGGCGCAGGTCGTCGACCAGCTCGAGCGTCTCCTGGCCGTGCGCGATGTCGAGCGCGGTGGTGGGCTCGTCGAGGAACAGGAGCGTGGCCTCCTGGGCCAGGCCGCGGGCGAGCACGACGCGCTGGCGCTCGCCGCCCGAGAGCGTGTCGAGGTGGCGGTCGGCGAGGCCGTCGAGGTCGAGCCGGGCCAGGGCCTCGTCGACGAGGTCGAGGTCGCGCCGGTCTCGCGCCCGAGCGGGCCGAGGTGCGCGGTCCGGCCGAGCAGCACGTAGTGCGCGACCGTCATCGCCGCCGGGAGCCGCGGCACCTGCGGCACCAGCGCCACCGTACGGGCCCGCTCCCGCGGGCCGATCGCGGCCAGCGGCGTGCCCTGGAGCTCGATGCGGCCCGTGGCCGGCAGCAGCCCGGCCAGCGCCTTCAGCAGCGTTGTCTTCCCCGCCCCGTTCGGCCCGACGATCGTGACCCAGTCGCCGCGGCCCACGGTGAGGTCGCAGCCGTCGACGATCGTGCGCCCGCCGATGGCGACCGTGACGCCCGTGGCGTACAGCGCGGGCCTCACGTCCGCTCCATCCCACTGCTGCGGAGGAGGAGCAGGAAGAAGGGCGCGCCCACCGCGGCGGTCACCACGCCGATCGGGATCTCCGACGGGGACAGCGCGGTGCGGGCCACGAGGTCGGCCAGGCACAGGAAGGCGCCGCCGAGCAGCAGCGAGAGGGGCAGGATGCGCCGGTAGCTGGGCCCGCCGCGGAGGCGGATGGCGTGCGGCACGATGATCCCCACGAAGCCGATGAGCCCGCTCACCGCCACCGCGGCCGAGGTGCCGAGGGTGGCGGCCACCACCACCAGCAGCCGCACGCGGGCGGGCCGGGCGCCGAGCGACTCGGCCTCGTCGTCGCCCACCGCGAGCACGTCGAGGCGGTTGGCCGCCAGCAGCAGGGCGACGATGGACACCACCGCGTAGGGCGCCAGCAGCCGCACGTCGTCCCAGCCGGCCACGTTGAGCCGCCCGAGCAACCAGGCGTAGACGTCGCGCACGGCCTCGTCGTCCTGCTGGAGGAGGAACGTCTGGGCGGCGCTGCACAGCGCGGCCACCGCCACGCCCGACAGGATCAGCGACGCGTTCGACCGCAGGCGGTCGGCGCTCGTGCCGAGCGCGTAGGCGAGGCCGACCGCGGCCATCGCGCCGACGAACGCGGCCACCGGCACCGCGGCGGAGGTGCCGCCCAGGGCGTCGCCCAAGCCCACGATGGCCACGGTGGCACCGAGGCCGGCCCCCGACGCGACGCCGAGGAGGTAGGGGTCGGCCAGCGGGTTGCGGAACACCCCCTGGTACGCGCTGCCCGACGAGGCGAGGAGGGCGCCCACCACGAAGGCGAGGATCGCCCGCGGCAGGCGCACCTCCGTGACGATCGCGGCCTGCACGGGTGACAGCCCGGAGTGGACGTCGACGAACGGGAGGTGGTCGAGCAGCTCGCGGGCGACCCGGTCGAGCGGCAGCCCAACGGGGCCGACGGCCACGGCGACGACGAGGGCAGCGAGAGCCGCGGCTGCGCTGGCGAGCAGCCAGCGGCCCGGGAGGCGGGCGGGGTGGCGACCCGCGACCCACCGGCCCGCCGTGGCGAGCTCGGGGGCCGCGGACGCCGTCACCCCGGCCATCCCGTCAGCCCGTGGTCCCGGTCGTCCCGGTCGGCGCCTCGAGGGCGGCCACCACGGCCTCGAGGAGCTCGACGATCCGCGGCCCCCAGCGCGTCGAGATGTCCTCCGGGAGCACGATCACCCGACCCTCCCGCACCGCCGTCAGCTCGGACCACCCGGTCGCGGGCTTCGAGCTCGGCGGGGTCCACGCCCGTCCCGTCGGTGTGGGCGAGGAAGATCAGGTCCGGGTCCGCGTCGAGCACGACTTCGGTCGAGAGCTTCGGGAACTCCCCGGCTGCCGCGTCGGCTGCCGTCGGCGATGCTCTCGAGGCCGACCAGGCCCAGGACGTCACCGATGAAGGTGTCGGAGGTGACCGTGCTCAGATCGGCGCTCAGCTCGTAGAAGTACCGCAGCGGCGTCTCGCGGTCGGCGACGCGGTCGACGAGGGCGTCGAGGTCTTCGTCGATCCCGCTCGACCACCTCCTCCGCCTCGTCGAAGTGGCCCGTCGCCTCGCCGATCGCCAGCAGCTGCTCCTGGGCCTGGTGGAGCGTGTCGGGGCTGCCGAAGACGAGGACCTGGATGTCGAGCGCCTCGAGCGCAGCGACGACGCCGTCGCGATCGCCCGAGGTGACGACGAGGTCGGGCTCGTACCCGGCGATGGCCTCGACGTTCGGGCGGAAGCCGCTGAGGTCCGTGGTCGGGACGCCCTCGGGGAAGTCCGAGTTCTTGTCGACGGCCACGACCTGCTCGCCGGCGCCGACGGCGAAGAGCATCTCCGTGAGCGACGGCGACAGCGACACGATGCGCTGCGGGGCCTCCAGCGATTCGGATGGTGCCGTTCTCCCCGGCGACCGTGATGGGGAACTCCGCGTGGCCACGGTGGTCGACGTCGCGTCTGCGCTCCCGCCGTCGTCGTCACCGCACGCGGTCGACGACGAGCAGCGGCGACCGTGACGAGGCCGGCGATCCGGAGGTGTCTGGGGGTGCTCAAGGTGATGCCTTTCTTCGTTGGTTGAGGGTCAGAGGCTGCGCAGCGCCGCCTCGAGGCGGTCGGCGCGCAGCTCGGCGAGGGGGAGGTGGCGGGCACCCATGGCGGCGGCCAGCTCGACGGCCAGCCCGAGGCGCCCGGGACCGGGCACCTCGACGTCGACGACGACGGCGGGGAGGCGCCGGTGGGCCACGGCCGCGGCCGCGACGAGCGCCTCGGCCCACGGGTCCGCGCCGGCGGTGGCGCGGCCGTCGGTCACGACGACGAGCAGGGGCTGCAGTGTCGGCGTGGCCGAGCGCACCGCCAGGTCGAGGGCGGTGCGGACGCCGTCGGCCAGCGGGGTGTCGCCACCGGTGGGCAGGGCCTCGAGGCGGCCCCGGGCGATCTCGACGCTCCCGGTCGGGCGCAGCACCACCTCGGCGCCGGCGCCGCCGAACGTGACGAGGGCGACGCGGTCCCGGCGCTGGTAGGCGTCGACGAGCAGGCCGAGCAGCGCGCCCTTCACCGCGCCCATGCGGGCGTCGGCGCCCATCGAGCCCGAGGCGTCGACCGCCAGCACGAGGAGGTTGCCCGTCTTGGCCTCGTGGCGCGGCTCGCGCAGATCCTGGGGCTCGATGCGCTGCGCAGCGGCGGGGTCGGCCGCCCAGCGACCGGCGGCGGCGAGCACCGTGGCCGCGGGGGCGACGGCCCGCGGCGATCCGGTCGGCACGACGGCGCCCACGGTGCGGCCGCGGTCGGTGTCGACCGGGGAGCGGCGGCCGCCCGCGGTGGGGTGGTCGCTCCGTGGGGCCCGCAGCGTCACGACCCGGGCCAGCGGTCCGGGCTCGGCCACCTGGCTGCTCGGCGGCGGCGCCCAGCGACCCTCGTCCTCGCCCAGTGGGGCGCCGGCGCCCCACTCGATGTTGCCGTCGCGGGGTGGCTCGAACGGGGGCGGCTCGCTCCGGGGTGGCTCGGTCGATGGCGCAGGGCCGAGGGCACGGTCGAGCACGTCGTCGAGGTCCGCGGGGCGCGTGCCCGGCGGGTCGAGCGGGTGCCGGCGGGCCCGGTGGGCCAGCACGAGCGGGGCCACCGCCCGCAGGTCGTCGGGGCGCACCTCGGCGCGCGCCTCCCACCCGGCCAGCGCGGCGGCCGCCCGGGCGAGGACGAGGTCGGCCCGCAGCCCCTCCGCGCCCGACGGCCACCGCGATCTCCGCGGCCGCGCGCAGCGTGTCGTCGTCGATCGGCACGGGGCGAGCGGTGAGGAGGCGACCCGCGAGGTCGGCCTCCACCGCAGCCCATTCGGCGACGAACGCGGCGGGGTCGGCGTCGAACGCGAGGCGCCGGCGCACGGCCTCGGCCCGCTCGACCGGGTCGACCGTCATGCGGAGGTCCACGGCGAGGCCGAAGCGGTCGAGCAGCTGGGGCCGGAGGTCGCCCTCCTCCGGGTTCATCGACGCCACCAGCACGAAGCGCGAGGGGTGGGCGTGGGACACCGCGTCGCGCTCGACGCGGTTGATCCCGGTGGCGGCGACGTCGAGGAGGACGTCGACGAGGTGGTCGGCGAGGAGGTTGACCTCGTCGACGTAGAGCACGCCCTCGTGGGCCGCGGCCAGGAGCCCGGGCTGGAGCCGCACCTCGCCGCCGGTGAGTGCCGCGGCGAGGTCGAGCGAGCCGACGACGCGCTCCTCGGTGGCGCCGAGCGGCAGGTCGACGAAGGCGGCGCCGTCGCGCAGCGCGGCCAGGCCGCGGGCGAGGGTCGTCTTGGCCGAGCCCTTGTCGCCGCGCAGCAGCACGCCGCCGATGGCCGGGTCGACCGTCGTGAGCAGCAGCGCGAGCTTGGCCTCGTCGCAGCCGACGACCGCGCTGAACG
This sequence comes from uncultured Microthrixaceae bacterium, assembly GCA_963806205.1. Lineage (GTDB taxonomy): Bacteria > Actinomycetota > Acidimicrobiia > Acidimicrobiales > VFJN01 > VFJN01. The sequence continues at coordinate 940,688 of CAWDXF010000002.1, read as the reverse complement.
GGAAGGCAAGGCTCGTCACGTCCGTCGTTCCTCCATCCCCTCCGCGGCGAGGAGGCCGTCGCGCAGCGCGGCGCGGGCCTCATCGGTGGCGTCCCACAGCTCGCGCTCGTCCGCCTCGAGGAGCCGCTCGCACACGCTGCGCAGCGCCCACGGGTTCGACCGCTCGAAGAAGTCGCGCATGACGGGGTCGCTGACGTAGGCCTGGGTCACCCGCTCGTACATCCAGTCCTCGACCACGCCCGGCGGTGGCGTCGTACCCGAAGAGGTAGTCGACGGTGGCGGCCACCTCGAAGGCGCCCTTGTACCCGTGCTCGCGCATCGCCGCGAGCCATTTCGGGTTGAGCACGCGGGTGCGCACGACGCGCGCGGCCTCCTCGGCCAGCGATCGCACCTGCGGCCGGGCGGGATCGGCCGAGTCGCCGAACCACGCCCGGGGCGCACGCCGGTGAGCGCCTCGACGGTGGCGACCATGCCGCCGTGGTCCTGGAAGTAGTCGTCGCTGTCGAAGATGTCGTGCTCGCGGTTGTCCTGGTTCTTGAGCGCGACGTCGATGGCGGCGAAGCGGCGGCGCACCTGGCCGGGCTCGGCCACCCCTGCGCTCCCCCGCCGGTAGGCGAACCCGGACCACGCGAGGTACACCTCGGCCAGATCGGCCTTCGTGCGCCAGGCCCGGCCCTCGATGAGCTGGTACATGCCCGAGCCGTACGCGCCCGGCGCAGGCCCGAACACGCGGGCGTCACCCAGCCCGACGCTGCGGATCGGGTTGTCGTCGGGCGGCTCGTCGAGCTCGCCCACGAGGCGGACCGCGTCGTCGAGCAGGTCGACCACGTCGGGGAAGGCGTCGCGGAAGAAGCCGGAGATCCGCACGGTCACGTCGACCCGGGGGCGGCCGAGCTCGGCCAGCGGGATGACCTCGAGGCCCTCGACCCGCCCGGAGTGCTCGTGCCACACCGGGCGCACGCCGAGGAGGGCGAGCACCTCCGCGATGTCGTCGCCCTGGGTGCGCATGTTGGCCGTGCCCCACACGACCACGCCGACGGTGCGCGGGTAGGTGCCGGTCTCCTCGAGGTGGCGCTCGACGAGGCGGTCGGCCAGCGCCCGGCCGACGTCCCACGCCGAGCAGCCGAGGGGATGGCCTTGGGGTCGACGGAGTAGAAGTTGCGGCCCGTCGGCAGCACGTGGGCGCCGCCCCGGGTGGGCGAGCCGCTGGAGCCGGCGGGCACGTGGCGACCGGCGAGGCCGCCGAGCAGGTTGGCGAGCTCGTCGGGCGTGCGCCGGAGCGCGGGCACGAGCGTGGCGGCGATCCAGCGCAGCGTCGGGTCGTCGCCGGCGGCGGCCACGTCCCAACCGGCGTCGGCGAGGGCGGCGACCCGTGCGCGGCAGGCCTCCTCCAGGCGGTCGACCTCGCGGGTCGCGGTGGACGCCGGGTCGATGCCGAGCTCGCCGCCGACGACCGCCCGCAACGACGGCACGGCACCCTGGGGCTGGCGGGTGATGGCGAGCACCGACTCGACGAGCACGTCGCCCTCGGGAGGCGCGCCGAGCACGTGCAGGCCGCCGCGGATCTGTGCGTCCTTCGAGCGCGCACAGGTAGCCGTCGATGTGGCCGACCATCCCGGTGAAGTCGTCGGGGTCGGGCATCGCGTCGACGCCGAGGTCGCGGGCCAGCTCCGAGGTGACGAGCAGGTCCCAGAGCTGGCCCTGGATGGCGGGGAGCTTGGCCGGGTCGAGCGACTCGACCTTCGCGTACTCGTCGAGCAGCCGCTCCACGCGGGCGAGGTCGTCGTAGGTCTCGGCGCGGGTCATCGGGGGCGGGAGGTGGTCGATGATCACCGCGTGGGCGCGGCGCTTGGCCTGCGTGCCCTCGCCGGGGTCGTTCACGGCGAACGGGTAGAGCAGCGGCAGGTCGCCGAGGGCGGCATCGGGCGTGCACGCAGCTGACAGGCCGGCGCCCTTGCCGGGCAGCCACTCGAGGGTGCCGTGCTTGCCGAGGTGGACCACGGCGTCGGCGCCCCAGCCCGACGTCGAGCCACCGGTAGAACGCGAGGTAGTGGTGGGGGGCCGGCAGATCGGGCGTGTGGTACACCGCGATCGGGTCCTCGCCGAACCCGCGGGGCGGCTGGATGGCCACGACCGCGCCGCCGAGGTCGAGGCCCGGCGAACACGAGGTGGTCGTCGTGCACGCACACCTTGCCCGGCGCCGGACCCCACGTCGCCTCGATCGACTCGCGCAGCGCCGCGGGCAGCGTGGCGAACCACGCGACGTAGTCGTCGACGTGGAGGCGGCCGACGGCCATGGCCTGCTGCGCGGGCGTGAGCTCGGTCGGCGTCGTAGGTGAGGCCGTCGGCCAGGCGGGCCATCACCGCGTCGCTGTCGTCGCCGCACCTCGGCGACGTCGTAGCCCGTCGGCCCGCAGGGCGGCCAGCGCGCAGCGAGGAGGCTGGCCGGCGTGTCGAGGGCGACGGCGTTGCCGATGCGGCTGCGCTTGGTCGGGTAGGCGGACAGCACCACCGCCACCCGCTTGTCGGCCGGCGGGGTGCGGCGCAGGTGGGCGAGGCGCACCGCCAGGCCGGCGACCCGCTCGAGGCGGTCGGGGACGGCCCGGTGGGACGACAGCGCGACGCCGAGGTCTGTCGCCGTCGTCGACCACCTCCTTGAAGGCGAAGGCCGGCCCGATGATGCGACCGTCGAACTCCGGGATGGCCACGCCGAGCGTGACGTCGAGCGGCGACAGCCCCGCCGGCGCGCGCGGCCCACGCCGTCGGTCGTGCCGGTGGCGACGACGGCCTGGAGCACGGGCACGCCGAGCTCGTCGAGGGGTGAGGCCCAGCCACCGCCGCGGCTGATGTCGCGCGGCGTCGCCGTCCTGGACGGCGCCGCCCGCGGCCCACGTGGTGGTGATCGACGACGTCGGCGTCGCGCAGGAGCGCGAGGGCGGCCGGCGGCTCGCCGTGGGCGCCGGCGCGGAGCGAGTAGCAGTGCACGGCCCGCGCGTTGGCGCCCCGCGCCTCGATGGCGTCGCACAGCTGCTCGACGGGCAGGGTGCCGCCGGCCAGCACGTTGGCCCGGTAGGTGACGACCGCGATGGTCGGTCGGCCCGGGTCGTGCGCCCGGTGGCCGAGGACGCCGACCATCGGCAGCTCGGCCGGCGGGTCGAAGCCGAAGCCCTCGAGCAGCACGGTGTCGGCCACGAAGCGGAGCAGGTTCGCGAGGTTGGCCGGCCCCCCGAGCGCGAGGTACGCCGCCGCCTCCGTCACGATGCCCGGGGGCGCCGTGGACAGCGCGGCCATCTCCGCGTCGATGGCGGACTCGCCGCCGAAGGCGAGGAGGGCCACGCCCTCGGCCGCGCAGCGCCGGCGCAGCTCGTCGAACGATGCCTCCCACGCCGACCGGCCCTTGTGCAGGCGCACGAGCACCGCCCCGACACCAGCGAGGTCGGGCGGTGGCGTGGCCTCGTCGAGGGCCACCCCGCCGATGGCCCGCACGGGCGGGAAGCCGTCGGGCAGCGCCTCGACCGCGGCGCGCAGGGCGAGCAGGTCGAGGTCGTTGTTCGCCACGACGAGGATGGTGGGCGCGGTCATCGGAGTGAGCAGTCCTCGCACAGGGCGCCGCTCGACGCGGTGGTCTTCCACCACAGGCAGCAGGTCGTGCGCAGGTAGTCGGTGTGCGGCGTGACCCAGGTGCCCAGGCCGTCGAGCTCCGCGGGCAGCGTCGCCGTGACGGTGTCGATCCGCCCCGCCACGTCGGCGGCGGCGCCCTCGGCGCAGGCGACCGCGCCGAGGCAGGACGCCGATCGAGGCCGCGGTGTTGCCCCACACGAGCCGCCACCCGATGGGATGACGGGCGCGCAGCGCCTCGGCCACCGGCATCGAGGTGGTCGTCGAACAGGCGGTCGACGAGCTTCGGCGAGGTCGGCGATCTCGCGCGGCATCGGCGCCGACGATGAGCGAGGAGGGCCGGCCCCGGCCCACGCCCGACGCCGCTGCCCGCGGCCGCCGCCGGGTCGGGGGCGCTGCCGGCGACCACCCAGGCGGCCAGCGTGCCCCCCGCCACTCGGTAGGCGTAGCCCTGCCACCAGAGCGAGGCGAGGACCTGGGGGTCGGCGCTGCCGCGGGCGTCGCCGCTGGCCAGCACCACGGCGGCCAGGTGGTCGGGGTCTGCGGCCAGGTCCGCCGCAAGCAGGTCGCCGGGCTCGGGCTCGGCCCGCCGGGCGCGGAGGAACGGCACGAGCGCCTCGACCGCCTCGAGCGAGGGCGACGCGGTCACGCCGGCACCTCCGCTGGGCGGCGCCCTCGGCGATGAGCGCGAACAGGCGGTCGAGGTCGAGGTGGGCCTCCAGGACGTCGGCCATGGCGTCGAAGCGGGCGGTCCGGGCGGCGGCGAAGCCCAGGCTCGACGGCCCGGGGACCGGACGGCCCGACGCGTCGGCGGCCCAGGCGAGGACGGCGGACCGCAGCGCGTCGTGCTCGAGCAGGCCGTGCAGGGTCGTGGCCAGCACCCGGTCGTCGAGCCAGCCGACGGCGGCGCCGGCGTCGTCGACGAGCCACGCGTCCGCGTCGCCGGCGACGCGGCCGTGGTGGATCCGGTAGCCGGCCACGCGCGGCGCCGGCGCCGGGCCCGCCGACCGCCGTGACCGCCGGCCGGTCGAGCACCTTGTCGGCGGCGAAGGTCGTGCGCAGCGGCAGCCAGCCCAGCCCGGGGCCGTGCCCCGGCGGTCCCTCGACCCCGTCGGGATCGTCGATGACGTCGCCGACCATCTGCGCGCCAGCGCAGATCGCCAGCACCGGGCGCGCCGGTCCACTCGATCGCCGCGTCGAGTCCCCGCGCACGCAGCCAGTCCAGGTCGCTCGCGCGTGGCCTTGGAGCCGGGCAGCACCACGAGGTCGGGCTCGGCCGAGCGCGGCGGCCGACGTCACCCACCGCACGGCCACCCCGGGCTCGAGCCGGAGCGGGTCGAGGTCGCCGAAGTTGGCGACGCGCGGGAAGCGGATCGCGGCGACGTCGAGCTGCGCGTCCGGGCCGCGCGCGGTCGACCAGCGGTCGAGGGCGAGGGAGTCCTCGGCGTCGAGGTCGATCCCGGGACCATCGGGCACGACGCCCGAGGGTGGGCACGCCGCAGCGGCGCTCGAGCTCGCCGGTGGCGTCGCCGAGCAGCGCGGGGTCGCCCCGGAAGCGGTTGACGACGAAGCCGCGCACGAGCACGGCCAGCTCCGGCGGCAGCAGGGCGACGGTGCCGTAGAGCGACGCGAACACGCCGCCGCGGTCGATGTCGCCCACCACGATCGCCGGGCAGGCCGGCGGCCGCGGCCAGCGGCAGGTTGGCGAGGTCGCCGTCGAGCAGGTTGATCTCGGCCGCGCCGCCGGCGCCCTCGCAGAGCACGACGTCGAAGCGCCGCCGCAGGTCGGCCAGCGCGTCGAGCACGATCGGGCCGCAGCTCGTCCTTCGCCGCGTGGTGGGCCCGGGCGTCGCGCTCCCCGACGGCGCGGCCCATGCACGACGACCTGGCTGGTGCGGTCGCCGGTCGGCTTGAGCAGCACCGGGTTCATCGCCACCTCGGGCTCGACGCCGGCGGCGACGGCCTGCACCCACTGGGCGTGCCCGATCTCGCCGCCGTCGGCGGTGACGCGCGCGTTCAGCGCCATGTTCTGCGCCTTGAACGGGGCGACCCGCACGCCGCGCCGGGCCAGCAGCCGGCACAGCCCGGTGACCACCCACGACTTGCCCGCGTCGCTGGTGGCGCCGCACACCACCAGCCCGCCCTTCATGGCGCGGTCGCCTCCGCGCCCACCAGCGGCGCGACGCTCGACGCCGGCCGCGCCGGCGCGTCGGCCTCCGTCGGTCGACCCAGGCGAGGCCGAGCGTGAGGACCGTCCAGAGCGTGAGGTTGGCGCCGAGCGAGGCGAGCCGGAACCGCCACACCAGGGTGGCCGGCACGAGCACGTCGTCGGGCGCCGCCGGCAGCAGCGCGAAGGCGAGCAGCATGGGCACGGCGACGGCGGCCACCACCGCGGGCACGCGCACGTGGTCGGGTCGGCCCTGGTCCCGCAGGCGCCGGCTCAGCGACCGTGGCGGCGAGGCCGACGAGCGCGGCGATGCAGATGATCGTCACGTAGAGGACCTGGCGCTCGCTGAGCGTGTCGGGGTCGCCGACGGCCGGCGGGTTCGGCGGGTACTTGAGCCACGGCGCCACGGTGAACGCGCCGGCGAGGAGCGCCCCGGACATGCCGATGCGACGCAGGAGGTCGGGCCGGCCCCGCCGCAGGCCGTAGCGACGTCAGCGCCAGCAGCGCGCCGAACGCGGCGCCGGTGAGGGCGTAGGCCGAGAACAGGCCGATGCCGCTCTGGTCGCTGCGGTCGACCGAGGCCTCGTCGTCGTCCTCCGTGGCGGTGCCGCCGTGGTCGTGGCCGGGCGCCGCCGCCGCCGCGTTGGCCTCCTCGATCTCGATGGCGTCGCGGATCGACGGCTCGCCGGCGATGGAGGCGAAGGTGGCGGCGACGAGGCCGGCGAAGCAGCCCGACGACCGCGGCCGTGAGCGCGAGCGAGCGGAGGCGCGACGGGTCCACCCGTCGCAACAGGTCGGAGCGTCATGGTGTCGCCTCGATCAGTGGCAGGGCACGCCGAGCAGATGGCGCCCGTCGTGGAACAACTCGTGCAGGAAGCTGCCGGCCTGGCCGAGCGCCTCCGACACGGGCCCCGCCTCGAAGGTCACCAGCCAGAGCACCAGCAGCGCGCCGGCCAGGAGCAGGAAGCCGCTCCGGGGGATCGGGAGCGCTCGACTCCTGCGGGGCGATCGTGATCGCTGCCATCTGAATCCTCCATCCTCGTGGTGGGGGCGACGTGCCCCACTGCTGCCCACGGTCGGTCTCCTGGCTCCCGGATCGATGCTCCCCTCAGCCTTCCCAGGCCGAGGCCCAGTGGCATGGTCGAGGTTCGCTCCCCGGTCACAGTGGCGGGACCGCGTCGGAATCGCACCGACTTCCCGGACCCGTGGTGGCCGGCACCCTACCCGGGGCCCCGGGCCGTCGACCGACGGACCGGCTGGTTACGGTCGCCCCGTGCCCGACCTCGGACCCCGCCTCGTGGTCGCCGGGACCCAGTCGGGGGTCGGCAAGACCACCGTCGCCACCGGCCTCCTCGCCGCCCTGCGGGCCGCAGGCCACCGGCCCGGCGGGGGCCAAGGTGGGGCCCGACTTCATCGACCCCGGCTACCACGCGCTGGCCTGCGGGCGGCCGCCCCGGAACCTCGACCCGTGGCTGTGCGGGGCCGACGCCATCGGCCCCCTGGCCGGACGGGCGGCCGCCGGCGCCGACGTGCTGGTGGTCGAGGGGGTGATGGGGCTGTTCGACGGCGCGGCCGACGGGCGCCCGTCGTCCACCGCCGACGTGGCCCGCCTGCTCGACGCGCCCGTGGTGCTCGTGGTCGACGCCGCCGCGATGTCCGCGCTCGGTCGCCGCTGTCGTCCACGGGTTCGCCACCGCTCGATCCCGACCGTCCGGCTGGCCGGCGTGGTCCTCAACCGGGTCGGCTCCGACGCCCACGAGGCGCAGCTGCGCGAGGCGCTCGCTCCCGCTCGGCCTGCCGGTGCTCGGGGCGCTGCGGCGCGACGACCGGCTCGTGTGGCGCGACCGCCACCTCGGCCTCGTGCCGGTGGCCGAGCAGCCGGCCGCCGTGGAGGCGAGCCTCGCGGCGCTTGCCGCGGCGGTCGCCGAGCGCATCGACCTCGGCGCCGTGCGTGGCGCTGGCCCGCAGCCGCTCCCCCGCATGCCCGTCGACGTCGCCCGCCGCTGCCCGGCACCTGGTGGCCGACCGGTGCGCGATCGCCGTGGCCGGCGGCCGGGCCTTCACGTTCACCTACACCGACACGCTCGACGCGCTCACCGCCGCGGGCGCCGAGGTCGTCCCGTTCGACCCGCTCCACGACGCGCCGCTCCCCGACGGGCCTCGACGGGCTGGTCCTCGGCGGCGGCTTCCCGGAGACCCACGCCGCCGAGCTGGCCACGAACGCGCCGCTCGCTGGACGCAGTGCGCCACGCCGTGACCGCGTGGGCTGCCGACGTGGGCCGAGTGCGGCGGGCTGCTCTGGCTGTGCCGCGTCGCTCGACGGCACCCAGGGCGTGGGCGCCCTCGCCGCGGACCGCCACGATGACCGACCGCCTCACCCTCGGCTACCGCGAGGCGACCACGCACCGCGCCATCACCGCTCGGCCCGGCGGGCACGCGGCTGCGGGGCCACGAGTTCCACTACGCCACGGTGGACCCGCCGGGCGACGCGCTCGAGCTCGCGAGCCGGTTCGCCACGCGCCGCGACGGGCATGCCACCCCGACGCTGCTCGCCACCTTCCTGCACCACCACCCGGGCGGCGACCCGTCCGCGGTCGCCGCCTTCGTGGCCGCCTGCGCCGCCTCGCGGCGCTACCGCAGCACGACGGGCAGGTGCTTGATGCCGTGCAGGAAGTTCGACCGCATGCGCTCGACGGGCCCCGACCACCTCGACCGCTCGTAGCGTTCGACCAGCGCCTCGAGCAGCACGCGGATCTCCATCCGGGCCAGCGAGGCGCCGAGGCAGAAGTGGGCGCCGCCGCCGCCGAACGCCACGTGGTGGTTCGGGTCGCGCCCCACGTCGAACCGGTCGGGCTCGGCGAAGTGCTGCTCGTCGCGGTTGGCCGCCACGTACCAGAGGGCGACGATGTCGCCCGGGCGCCACCTCGGTGCCGCGCGATCTCCATCGGCTCCATCGCGTTGCGCCGGAAGTACATGACCGGTGAGGAGTAGCGCAGGATCTCCTCGACGGCCGAGGGGATGAGCGCCGGGTCGTCGCGCAGGCGCTGCCACTCGTCGGGCCGCTGGGCGAGCTCCACCACGGCGTGGCTGAACGCGGTGCGGGTGGTCTCGTTGCCGGCCGCCGTCAGCAGGACGAGGAAGAGCATGAAGCGGGCGTCGCTCAGCGACTCGCCGTCCACCTCGGCCTCCAGCAGGAGGCTGATGAGGTCCTCCTTCGGCTCGGTCCGGTGCTCCTCCCGCAGCCCGCTGAAGTGCTGGACGAGCTGCATGATCGCGTTCATCTGCGACATGCGCGCCGCTCGAGTACTCCGGGTCGGTCGACGCGATCGCCTCGTTGCTCCAGCTGGAGGAGCTGGGCGTCGGCCTCGGGCGGGGAGCCGATCATGCGGGCGATCACGTTCACCGGCAGCGGCATCGACACGTCGGTCGTGAAGTCGAACGCCTCGCCGGCCGGGTGCGCGTCGAGGAGGTCGTCGAGCAGGAGCCGGACCTGGCCGGCTCGAGCAGCCCGATCTGCCGCGGCGTGAAGCCCTTGTTGACGATCTTGCGGTAGGCGGTGTGCTCGGGCGGGTCGAGGTGAGGAGGTTCTTGGCCGCCTCGTTCACCTCGCCCCGGTCGGTGCCGGGCGCGACGTTGGCCATCGTCTCGTCGAACACCTGCTGGAGCTCGTCGTCCGGCCCGAGCCCGGTCACGCCGCCGTTGTTCTGGTCCGACGACAGGATGTGCGGGCAGCGGCCGAGGGCGACCACCTCGTCGTAGCCGGAGCACGGCCCACACCGGCGGGCCCGCCGTCCCCGTTCGACGGGTGGCGCCACACCGGGCCCTCGCGCACGCCGCTCGGCGAACCACGCGTAGGGCGCGCCCTCGCGCGCCCACCGGTCGAGGTCGAGGAGCGGGTCGAGCGACGGCCACGCCCGCGATTCTGCCCCGACCCCACGGGTTCTGGCCCGGCCCATGACCAGAGCTGTGATCCCGGACAGACGCGTAGTCGGCGTCGGTGGCCGGGGGCGAGAGCGGCGAGGAGCTCCTGCTGGACGGCGGCCTGGGGGCCGGCGCCGGGGCGGGCGGCCGTGACCCGCGCGCGACGCGCCGTCGAGCGGCTCGCCGGCGTGATCAGCAGCGCCGCGGCGACGGTGCCGGCCCGGCCCATGCCGGCGCCGCAGTGGACGACGAGGCCCTCCCCGCCTCGACCCGGCCGGACCAGGTCGGCCAGCAGCGGCCGCACCTCGGCGACGAGCGGCACGTGGAGATCGGGCACCGGGAACCACACCGCTCGGTCCGAGCGGCCGTTGGCCTCGAGCCAGGCGACGTAGCCGGGGTACCGGCGGTCGAGCTCGTACCGCTCGTTGAGGCACACGACGGCCGCGGCACCGGTGCGCTCGAGCACGGCCTCCGCGTCGGGGCCGACCAGGTGCTTGCCGCACAGCCACAGCCGGCCCGGCGGCCGGGGAGCGGCACCTCGTCCAGACCACCGTTGCGGGAGCGCTCGTCCGCGCCACAGCGCCATCGGTCCAGCCTGCCCGATGCGCACGGCTGGGCTAGAACCCGGACGTCGTGGAGACCCGCACGCTGACGCTGCAGACGCGCCGACGGGCCGATGGACCTCTACGTCGCCGAGCCCGAACAGCCGCGGGGCACGGCGGTGATCGTCATCCAGGAGGCGTTCGGGGTGAACGACCACATCCAGGACGTCACCCGCCGCTTCGCCGGAGGCCGGCCACCTGGCGGTGGCCCCGTCGCTGTTCCACCGCGCCGGCGGCGGCACCGCGTCCTACGACGACTTCTCCAAGGTGCTCCCGCTCTTCGAGGGCCTCACCGACCCGGCCATCGTCATGGACGTCGACGCCGCCCTCGACTTCGTGGCCGGGCACCGGCATCCCGCCCGAGCGCACCGGCATCGTCGGCTTCTGCATGGGCGGCCGGGTGACGTTCCTCGTCGCACTCGAGCGCGCGCTCGGGGCCGCGGTCGGGCTTCTACGGCGGCGGGATCGTCGACCGGCCGCTTCCCTCAGTTCCCGACCCTGGTCGAGCGGACGGCCGAGCTCCAGACCCCGTGGCTCGGCCTGTTCGGCGACCAGGACGGCAGCATCCCCGTCGAGGACGTCGAGGCGCTGCGCATGACCCTCGACGAGGAGGCGCCCGTGGCCCACCAGGTCGTGCGCTACGCCGACGCCGACCACGGCTTCCACTGCGACGTGCGCCCGTCCTACGACCCCGAGGCCGCGGCCGACGCCTGGCAGCGAACCCTCGCCTGGTTCGACGAGTACCTCGGCTGAGAACGGCTAGGTCCGCGAGGAGCGGCCGAAGCCGAAGAGCTCCTGGGCCACCTTGCGCATCTGGATCTCCTCGGCGCCCTCGGTGATGCGGTAGCGGCGGTGGTGCCGGTAGATGTGCTCGAAGGGCATGTGGCGGCTGTAGCCGAGGCCGCCGCAGGTCTGCATGGCCCGGTCGGCCGCCTCGCACGCGAACCGGTTGGCCCGGTAGTTGCACATCGCCACGAGGTGCGTGACCTCGAGGTGGTGCTTGCGGTCGAGCTGCCACGCCGTCGAGCGGATGAGCTGGCGCAGCATCGCCGCCTCGGTGTGCAGCTCGACGAGCGGGAACTGGATGCCCTGGTTGGTCGCCAGGCGCTTGCCCCAGGTCGTGCGCTCGTTGGCGTACCCGACCGCGAGGTCGATGCAGTGCTGGCCGGCGCCGAGCGACGAGGCCGCCTGGCGGATGCGGTTCTCGTGCACGAAGTGCTGGGCGAGCTCGAGGCCGTGGTCGACGCGGGCCGAACAGCGCCGTCGACCGGCACGCGCACGTCGGTCATCGTGACCTCGGCGTGGTCGGTCGGCATGTTGAACGTCCACCAGAAGAAGTCGACGCTGAAGCCGGGCGCGTCGGTCGGCACGAGGAACGCGGAGATGCCGACCGGCGAGCCGGGGTCGCCGGAGGTGCGGGCGAAGATGATGTCGTGGGTGGCGTGGTGCAGGCCCGGAGTTGAAGCGCTTCTGGCCGTTGAGGACCCACTCGTCGCCGTCGGCCACCGCGGTCGTCTCGAGGTAGGTGGCGTCGGAGCCGTGGTTGGGCTCGGTCAGCCCGAACGCGAGGCGGCGGGTGCCGTCGAGGAAGCCGGGCATCCACTCGGCCCGCTGCTCGTCGGTGCCGAAGTCGCGCATCATCAGCACGGTCGGGAAGTTGCCGACGATCGAGCTCTCGTTCTGCAGGTCGTTGTGCAGCCCGAGGCCCTTGCGGGCGAGGTGCTCGCGGATGATCGCCATCTCGAGGTTCGACGCGTCGTGGCCGCCGAACTCGGCGGGGAGCGCGCAGCCGGAGCCAGCCGGCGGCGTCGGCCCGGCGGCGCATCTCGCGGAGCAGGTCCTCCCACTCCGGCCGGGGGGTGCCGCCGGCCTCGAAGTCGGTGCGGGCCCACTCGCGCCGGTGGTCGAAGAAGCGGACGTTGTCGTCCTGCTGCCTCGAGCGGCGTGATCTCGCGCCTCGATGAAGGCGTCGAGCGCGTCGAGCGTCGCCTGGATGTCGGCCGGGATGTCGAAGTCCATCGGTCCCCCTCCCGGCGGCGACACTACGTTGCTGCGGCGAGGCCGGACCGAGGGGGACGGATGCCGAAGCCGATGCACCACACCGAGCCGCCGCTGCCCTTCGAGGGCGCCGTCGACGCCGACGGGCACATCCTCGAGCCGCCGGACCTGTGGGAGCGCTACCTCGAGCCGAAGTACCGCGACCGGGCCCTGCGGTTCGACCTCGACGAGCGGCGGCCTCGAGGAGCTGGCGATCGGCGGCGAGCGCTCGCTGATGAGCCGCCGCGGGTTCCCCTCGACGCTCGGGGCGATGGGCGACCCCGACCTGAAGGCGATGATGTTCGACCCCGAGCGCACCTACCTGCGGCGAGGCCCCGTTCGGATCGATGGACGCCGAACGAGCGGCTCGAGCTGCTCGACGCCGAGGGCATCGACGCCGTGGTGCTCTACACGACCGTCGGCTTGCTGTGGGAGGCCGAACTGCAGGACACCGAGCTGAGCCAGGCCTACTGCCGCGCCTACAACCGGTGGATCTGCGAGTTCTGCGCCGACAGCGATCGGCTGGTGCCGACCGCCCACCTGTCGATGTCGGACCCCGAGGCGGCCGCGCAGGAGCTCGTGCGGGCCTACAGCGAGGGAGCCCGGGGTGCGTACGTGGCGCCCTTCACCCACGACGCCAAGCCGCTCGGCCACCCCGACAACGACGCGGTGTTCTCGGTGGCCGAGGGCCTCGGCGTGCCCTTCGCCATCCACCCGACCTTCGAGCCGCAGTGGACCAAGGGCAGCCGCATGGGCACCTGGGAGCACGTGAAGCAGCTGCGGCTGCTGGCGTCGGTCACCGCGTCGGACGGCGTGCGCCAGCAGTTCACGACGCTGTTCGACTACGGCGTGTTCGACCGGTTCCCCGAGCTCAAGGTGCTCGTGCTCGAGTCGGGCGGCGGCTGGATCGGCTACTGGCTCGACCGCATCGACGCGGTCTACGGGCACACCTTCGCCGGCACCCGCGTGCCGCTCGAGCGCAAGCCCAGCGACTACTTCCGAGAGCGGGTCTGGATCTCCTGCGACCCCGACGAGCGGACGATCCCCGCACTGGCCGAGCGCTTCGGCGCCGACCGCTTCCTGTGGGCCTCGGACTTCCCCCACGCCGACCACACCCCCGAGTACCTGAAGGACCTCGAGGGGCTGGCGGCCGCGTTCCCCGAGGACGGCCGCCGAGCCTTCCTCGGTGACAACTGCCGCGCGCTGTTCGGCATCCCCGACAGCGCCGTCGTCGGCGCCCGCTGACCGGCACGCGATGATGCGGGCCGTGCGCCCCACGATCCCCGAGCCCGCGGCCCGGTACCTCGACCTGCTGGCCCGGTGCCTGACCCGGGACCTGTTCCTCGACGAGGAGGTCCGCAACGTCGACCTGCGCGGCTGGCCGGGCGGCGAGCCCGACGGGCTGCGCACGCTGCTGCGCGACCGTCGCTGGCGGGTGGTGGAGCCCGGCGCCGACCGGGCCACGCGGGCCGTGGGCAACGACTGGCCGCCGACGGCCGAGACGATGGTCGGCCTGGCCCGGCTGGACAACGTGCTCGACTGCACGGCTCGGGCCCTCGCCGACGGCGTCCCCGGTGACCTCGTGGAGACGGGCGTCTGGCGGGGCGGCACCGCCATCTACCTGCGCGGCATCCTGGCCGCGCTCGGAGACCCCGACCGACGGGTGTGGGCGTGCGACTCCTTCCAGGGCCTGCCCGAGGCCGACGCCGAGCGGTACCCCGTGGACGTGCCGATGCGCCTGCACGAGCACGCCGCGCTGGCCGTCGGGCTGGACGCGGTCCGGGCCGCGTTCGACCGGTACGGGCTGCTCGACGACCGCGTCCGGTTCGTCGAGGGATGGTTCCGCGACACGCTGCCGCTCCTCGCGGCGGAGATCGGCCCGATCGCGGTGCTGCGACTCGACGGCGACCTCTACGAGTCGACCATCGACGCCCTCACCCACCTCGAGCCCCTCGTGGCCCCGGGCGGGTTCGTGATCGTCGACGACTACGGCGGCATCGAGGCATGCCGGCAGGCCGTGGCCGATCACCGCGCCGCGCACGGCATCACCGCCGACCTGCACGAGGTCGACTGGACCGCTGTCTGGTGGCGCAAGCCTCACTAGGGTCGGCGCCGGACACGGAGGTGGCCATGGCCGCTGCGACCAACCCCACCGGACCACTGCGGCGCTGGGTCGCCACGACCTGGCGGCCGCTGCTGCTGTTCGCGCTGGCGCTCATGTCGGTCGCGCTGACCTCGGGCGCGAAGAGCCGCATCTGGTGGGTCCTCCCCCTCGCCGGGCTCTTCGTGGCGACGACCTGGATCAGCGTCGCGGCACAGCGCCAGCGGATGGAGCACGACGCGCGCGTGCGGTCGGTGCGGCTCGTGGTGAGCTCGTCGATCCTCGCCGTCGTGATGGTGATCACGCTGGTCCTGCGCCAGATCGACGCAGATCTGGCCGACCGCACGGTGTCCGCCATCGCCTTCACCCTGCTCGGGTTCGCCCTCTTCGCGTTCGGGGGCCTGGTGACCGAGCTGCGGGAGTCGCAGTGGTTCGAGCACGTCCGCGGCCCCGTGGCGCTCATCACGGCGGTGGTGGCCCTCGGCCTGGCGGTGACGGTCGTCCCGGTGGGCGGTGGGCTCTACCTGGTGGTGGCACTGGGCCTGCTGGCCGCGTTCGTCGGCTGCGAGGTGCTCAGCGAGGACTGGCTCCGGAGCCGCGGCTGGAACGTCCTGGCCGTCTACCCGCTGGTGGCGCTGCTGGGCGGCGCCGGCGCCACGGTGGCACTGACCTACGAGGGTGCGAACGCGGCGGGCGTGGCGGTGGCGATCGCCACGGGTGTCGCCGTCGTGCTGCTCGTCGTCTGGGAGCGCCGCGCCGGCGATCGGTACCTCGAGCCCGTCATCCCCCTGGGGCCGGGCGAGCGGCCGCCGCCGCCGTGGCGGAACCTCGCCGTGCTCGGCGGCGCGCTCCTCATCGGCGCCGTGGTCGTCCTGCACCACCGCGACGTCGCCCTTGGGACCGCCATCGTGCTGGCCGTCGTGCTCTTCGGCGCCGTGTGGTTCACGGCCTCGCGCAGCAACAACCTGCTCATGGTGCTGGTGGCGGCGGTCGCGCTCCTCTGGGCCGCGGCCCCGCGCACCGAGGGGATCGCGGAAGCGGCCCGCGGCGCGCACGACGGCGACTACTTCGTGGCCTTCGGCGACTCGTACATCTCCGGCGAGGGCGCCGCCGTCTACCAGGACCGCACCAACACCAAGGTGCCGAACCGGGATCGCACCAACGAGTGCCGGCGGGCCAACTCCGCCTGGCCGATCCTGCTGGCCGACGCCCACGTGCCCGACGTGCCCGAGCACGTGCTCGTGGCCACCTGCTCGGGTGCCGTGACCGACCAGCTCCGCCTGCACCCCACGCTGGACAAGGCGGCCGAGCTGCTGCTGTACCAGCGCGAGGTCGACGCCTTCGCGAAGAGCGGCGACGCGCCAGCGCCCGCGTTCGCACTGGTGAGCATCGGCGGGAACGACTCGCAGTTCTCGACGGTCGGCAAGACCTGCATCGCCCCGGGCGACTGCTCGGAGTTCCAGGAAGCGTTCCTCGCCGCCTTGGACACCCTGCCCGTCCACCTCGACGCCGCCTATCACGACATCAACGAGCTCTTCGGCGGGCAGGTCCCGATCATCGTGGTCCCCTACCCCGACCCGATCGCCGCGGGCGAGGCCGAGTGCGCCGACGTGTTCCTGTCCGGCAACGAGCGGCGCTTCGTGGCCGCCTACGCGGAGAAGCTCAACACGACCATCCGGGACACCGCGGCCAAGTGGGGCTTCGAGTACATGGACACGATGTACGGCGCGCTCGCCGACGAGGGCAGCCGCCTGTGCGACGGCACCGGCGCGGCGGGGATCAACTTCATCTCGTGGCACCCGCAGGGGGGGAGCATGGTGGACGCGCTGCTGCCGACCAACTGGACCCACAACAGCCTCCACCCCAACGAGGTGGGCCACCAGCAGATGCGGGCCGCGGCCGAGCGTTGGTTCGAGCTCCACCCGGTCGCGAGCCTGAAGGTGCCGGGGCCGAACACCTCCGCCGCCACCAGGCCGCCTCCGGCCGAGGCGCCCGAGATCGTGCCGGACGACTGGCTGCCCGAGCGCGTCCAGGAGCTGGCCCGGTCCTACGCGGTCCCGGCGCTGATGGCGGTCGTGGGCGCGTGGCTCGTGCTCATCGTCCAGCTCCGCTGGGCCTTCCGGCGGCAGTGGAGCGTGGCCGGCAAGGTCCGCGAGGTGGGTGGGTGGCTGGTGGCCACGCCGCCCCGCCTCGCCACGCCGCCGCCGGTGGCCGCGGCCCCGAAGGCTCCGGCCAAGCGAGCACCAGCCAGGAAGACCACCGCGAAGAGGAAGACCGCCGCCAAGAAGACCGCTGCCAAGAAGGCGGCGCCGCGGAAGCGGCCGAGCCGCTAGCGCGTCAGAGCGTGGGGCCCTGCGCGGCCCACTGGTCGGGGTCGTGCGAGAACGCCAGCTGCACGCCGGCGGACTCCTGCTCGCGCAGCCAGGCGAACGTCGCCTTCTGGCGATCGGGATCGGGGCTGTACGCCGGCAGCGCGTCGAGGTCGAGGGCGAGCCGGCAGTAGCAGGCGTCCCCGACGAGGAGGAGGCGACCCTCGACGAGCAGCGACTGGTGGCCGGGGGTGTGCCCGGGCGTGGGGACGACGCGCACGCTGCCGTCGCCGAACACGTCGTGCTCACCGTCGAGCTCGACCCGGTCCTGGCCCAGGTCCCAGTCCGTCGGCTCGTAGGTGCCGATGGCGATCTGCCGCTCGTCCCGCGCCGCCGCCACCTCCTTGGCGTGCACCAGGACCCGCGCGTTGGGCAGCTGCCCGAGGCCGCCTGCGTGGTCGAAGTGGAGGTGGCTCACCACGGCCATCGGCAGCGCGTCGGGATCGACGTCGTGGGCCCGCAGCTGCCCGCGCAGGAGTCCCTCGTCGGGCAGCTCGATCTCGAAGGTGGGGCCGATCCTCCGCAGCCGCTCCTTGGAGACCTGGAGCTCGGGGTGCATGCCCGTGTCGAACACGAGCGAGCCCCTCGGGTGCTCCACGAGGAACGCTCCCACGGGCATGCGCATCGCCCCGGACTGGCCGGTGACCATGCCGGCCGCGTCCGCGGTCAGCCACCCACAGGTCAGCGGCCGGACGGTGACGGTCACCCGGCCAGCATGACCGAAACCGTCAGACGGCGACGGGCTCCTCGGCGGGGATCGGGTTCGAGAAGACCATGGCGTCGTCGACGACGCTCTTGAGCTTCATGGCCCGGTAGTCGCGGATGAAGCTCTGGTGGACCTGCCACGGGAACTTCGAGCCTTGCTTGGGGAACTCGTGGGCCGCTCGCTGGATGTACCCGGAGTTGAGGCCGAGCAGCGGCTCGGGCACCACCGCGGCGCTGTGGTTGACCGCGGTGCACTGGCGCAGACCCTGCTCGTGCAGGTGGTTGAGCAAGCGCACCACGTAGTCGCAGGTGAGGTCGCACTTCAGGGTCCACGAGGCGTTCGTGTAGCCGATGGCCAGGGCGATGTTCGGGACGCCCTCCAGCATCATCCCCTTGTAGGTGAGCCGGTTCGGGACGTCGATCTCCTCGCCGTCGACCGTCACCTCGATGCCGCCGACGAACAGCAGCTCGAGACCGGTGGCGGAGACGACGATGTCGGCCTCGAGCTCCTCGCCGGAGGCGACCCGGATGCCCTTCTCGGTGAAGGTGTCGATCGTGTCGGTGACCACCGACACCGTGCCCTTCTTGATGGCCTTGAAGAGGTCGCCGTTCGGCACGGCGCAGAGGCGCTGGTCCCACGGGTCGTACCGAGGCGTGAAGTGGGGGTCGATCGGATAGCCCTTGGGGAGCTGGCGCTTGATGCCGCGGCAGGATCACCTTGCGGACGAGCTCGGGCCGGCGCTTGCTCAGGAAGTAGCTGCCCTGGGTACCGACGGCGAGGACCCAGCGCATGATCCTGCCAGCCCTCTTCTCGCCGAGCACGCGCGTGAGGATCGGGCGCAACGGGTTCTTCTGCGGCACCGACACGATGTAGCTCGGCGACCGCTGCAGCATGGTGACGTGCCCGGCGCCGCTGCCGGCCAGGGCGGGGACGAGGGTCACGGCGGTGGCGCCGCTGCCGATGACCACGACGCGCTTGCCCTCGTAGTCGAGGTCCTCCGGCCAGCCCTGCGGGTGGACGACCGTGCCGACGTAGTCGGCCAGCCCGGGGAAGTCGGGCTGGTAGCCGTGGTCGTAGCGGTAGTAGCCGCTGCAGCTGAAGATGAAGCCGGCCGTCAGCTGGATCGTCTCGCCGGTGTCGGTCCGCTCGGCGGTGACGTGCCAGCACCCGTCGGGGGTGGACCAGTTCGCCGCGGTGATCCGGTGGTTGAACCGGATGTGCTGGTCGATCCCCTCGATGGCGGCGGTGTCCTTGATGTACTGCAGGATGTCGGCGCCGTCGGCGATCGCCTTCTCGCCGTTCCACGGGCGGAAGGAGTACCCGAGGGTGTACATGTCCGAGTCCGACCGGATGCCCGGGTACCGGAACAGGTCCCACGTGCCGCCGATCGCGTCGCGAGCCTCGAAGATCGCGTAGCTGGCCCACGGGCACTCGGCCTGGATGTAGTGCCCGGCGCCGATGCCGGACAGGCCGGCGCCGACGACCAGGACGTCGAGGTGCTCCGTGGCCACGTCAGGCCGCCGATCCGGTGAGGAGGTCGTTGAGGGTGCCGTGCGAGCCGAAGAGCTCCTCCCGCCACTTCGTGACGAGCTCGTTGGTGTCGCGGTCGTCGGGGTGGAAGTCGGGCCGGTTGTAGTCCTTGAGCTGCAACCACAGCTCCTTCGACACGACCGGGGACTTGCGGAAGCGGCGCAGGCTCTGGCGCAGGTTCCCGCGGCGGTAGGTGGCCCGGTCCCGCAGGAGCGACAGGGTGCACTCGAAGATCATCCCGAGCACGAACCCGTACCGGAGGAAGTTCATCGTCCAGACCCGGGTGCGCTCGCTGCCGCCGACGGCCTTGTAGACGTCGAACGCCACGGCCTTGTGCTCCGACTCCTCGAGGGCGTGCCACACGAAGAGGTTGCGCACGGCGTCGTCACCGAACATGTCCCGCACCTCGTCGTTGGTGAGCACGAGCTCCGCGAGGGTGGCCGTGAAGTGCTCGAGCGCGGCGGTGGCGGCGAGGTTCGACTTCGGCGACGCGACCTTCGTGCGCAGCTTGAGGCCGAACTTCGTGATGCGCTCGACCCGCCTGGTCGGGTAGCCGAGCTCGGCCAGCCGCGCGTTGAACGCCCGGTGCTCGCGGCCGTGCATGGCCTCCTGGCCGATGAACCCGGCGACCTGGCGCTTCAGCTGCGGATCGGTGATCTGGTCGCGGAAGTGGCGGACCGAGCGGACGAAGAAGTCCTCCCCGTCCGGGAACACCCCGGAGAGGGCGGCGGCGACGTGGCTCTGGACGAGGTCGCCGTCGGCCGCGAAGTGCCGCGGCACCTGCTGGAGCGACTCCTCGAACGCCATCCGACGCGTGGGGATCTTGCGCTCTGGGGTGCGGGTCTGGGCCTGGGCGGTGGGGGCCATGGGTCCACCATAGAGGAATTTAGTGATTCCCTCAATCCCTCATTTCTGTTACCATCGTCACGTGGTCATGACGATGACGAAGGGTGAGGTCACCCGCCAGTCGATCCTGACGGCGGCCATCGCGCGCTTCGGCCGGGAGGGCTTCCGAGCCACCTCCGTGGCGGACGTCGCCCGGGACGCCGGCGTCGGCGGCACGGTGCCGTACGCCTACTTCCCCAACAAGGAGGCGCTGTTCCTCGCCGCCCTGGACGAGGACGCCGCCGCGGTGATCGAGGAGGGGCTCGACTCCGTCCGCGACGACACCGCCCTCGGGGCCTGGCGCCAGGCGCTCATCTTCACGCTGGTGGGCGCCATCGACCACCACCCGCTGACCCGCCGCGTGCTCGCCGGGCAGGAGCAGGACGTCATCCAACGGGTGCTCGAGATCCCGGCCCTCATGGAGCTCCGCAAGGCATGTGGCGAGCGCCTCCGCGAGGAGCAGGGCACCGGCTCGGTCCGGCCCGACATCGATCCCGTCGCCATGGGCAACGGCGTCGTGTCGATCATGCTCTCGCTGCTGATGTCGGTGGTGCAGCTCGGCACCGCGTCCGCAGCGGTCTACGCGGACGACGTCGTGGCCGTGTTCGAGGCCGCGCTCGGACCCATGGGCGACGGCCCGGCCCGCCGCCGCGCTCGCCGCTAGCCCCAGACTCGCACGTAGTCGATCTCGGTCACTGCCGGGAAGGGCCCGGTGGTCGCGGGATCGAACTGGTTGGTCCCGGAGCCGAGCGCAGGCGTGATCGAGACGGTGAAGGGCTGGTCGAAGGGCTGCGGGTGGATGAGCGGCAGGAACGGCTCCCACTCGTCGACGAGGCAGGCCTTGCCGTCGACCATCACGGTGAGGGCCTTCGGCGTCCACTCGAGCGCGTAGAGGTGCCAGTCCTCGGGTCGGTCGATGAAGCAGCTGAGCGAGGTCGACCCGCCGTTCTGCTTCGGCTTCGCGCGGACGTAGTGGATGAACGGGATCATGCGATCGGGGACGGAGGAGTAGAACTCCATGAAGTCGATCTCGCCCGAGAGCGGCCACGGCCCGTACCGGGTGGCGTCCTGCGGCCACAGCCAGAACGCCACCCCGACTCCAGGCACCTTCACGTCGGGCAGCCGCGGCGGATCTCGAAGCGACCGTAGGTCTGGGACCACTTGCCGAACGTGGTGATCATCGACGAGGTCCAGCGGGTGTCGTAGGGGGTCTTCCCCCGCGGGCACGTGAACCAGCTCGGCTCCTCTCGGATGATCAGCTTGAGGCTGCCACCGGAGATCTGGAGGTTGTCGGGGTCCTCGACGAGGCACACGATCCCGCCGCCGGTGAAGGCCGTCTTCTGCGTGGTCATCACCCACCACTTGTTCAGATCGAGGGCGGGAGCCCCGAACTCGTCGGAGAACGTGCAACGCCACGTGCCGCCCTCGGCCTTCGGGAGGGAGCCGCCACAGGGACGGCTCGGTGCCCCTGGGCCCGTGTCGACCGCGAGCTGCTGCGCCGGCGGGTCGGCGGGTGCCGGATCGGACGCGGCAACAGGGCCGCGCGCCGCCGTGGTCGCCGGCGCGGCGGTCGAGCTGGTGGATGGGCTCGAGGAGGTGGTCGACGAGGAGCTCGACGTGGTCGACCTGGCGACGGTCGTGCTCGGGCCCCCGGCGATGTCGGCCGTGCGCTCGCTCGTGGGGCGCGACACCGCGGCCAGCGTGGCCGCCAGCAGCAGCGCGGCGATCGTGACCGACAGGGAGCGCACCCCCCGCGGGTTCGCCGCCAGACCCATCGACCGGACCTCCTGTGCGCGCCCGGTCGGTCCGGGCTGGGGCGCACCATCATCGCCTGGCGGGGGTGCGCGCACCAGCCTCCGATGGCTCGGGCCGGCGCGGGGACGGGCGATCCGTCCTGTATGCCGCAATGGCCCTAGTCGGGCTCCCGCAGCGGACCGACGGTGGGCGCGAACACGACCGCGTCGAGCTGGCCCGCCGCCGGCGTGGCGAAGGTGGCGCCGTACATGTGCTGGACCACGACCTCCCCCTCGAGCCCCGCGAGCGGCACGAGCAGCGGCCGCCCGGCGGCCACACGGGCGAGGGCGGCGTTGAGGGTGCCGCGCCGTGGCTCGACCTCCTGGGCGCCCGTCACCATCGGGTTCGAGTCACGTCCAGAACCGCACAGCATCCACACCGCCGCCACGCGCCCGGGACCGACGTCGGCGCGGTGCGCGACGTGGTGCCCGATCGACGGCACCCGTCCCCCACCGGGCCCGAGCAGGCGCGACAGCTCCGACGCGCGGTCGTCGTCCTTGAGGAGGTGGAGGCTGCCCGCCAGGAGCCCGACCCGCTCGCCGCGCGCCAGCTCCGGTTCGTCGAGCACCGCGTCGACGTGGCGGTGCATCAGCTGCTCGCGCGTGGCCAAGGGGGGCGACAGGTCCTCCCATGCGGGGGCCGGGTGGGCCTCGACGGCGTATCGGAGCGTGCCGGCCAGCGCGTCGAGGGTGCGGCGCGTGCGCACCGGCAGCTCGGGGTGGGCGGCCAGCACCGCCTCCACCCGCGCCGCCTCCTCCTCCATCGTCTCGCCCGGCACGGGCTCGAGGCCGTGGGGCAAGGGTGTCCCGAGCTGGCTGCGCAGCGCGGGGTGGGCGGCCGTGGCGCCACCGTCGATGTCGAACCCGAACCACCGGGCGCCCGGGATCGCCGCCCGCACGGCCCGCGCGAACGCCCGCTGCTCGTGAGCGAGCGCGGCGGTCGGGTAGTCGCGCTCCCCCGCCGCCAGCACGCCGGTGGGTCGGTCGTCGCGGTCGGTCCGCCGCCACGCCTCGTCTCCGTAGGT
Source organism: uncultured Microthrixaceae bacterium (assembly GCA_963806205.1). GTDB lineage: Bacteria > Actinomycetota > Acidimicrobiia > Acidimicrobiales > VFJN01 > VFJN01. Next base: position 917,934 of record CAWDXF010000002.1, on the reverse strand, counting down.
GGGGATGCGGTGCAGCGGCGCGTCGTCGCCGGTGCGCAGGTGCTCGTCGACCAGCAGGCCGTCGCTCCACCCCAGCTCCTCGCCGAACCAGCGCCAGCCCCGCGCGGCCAGCGCGCGCAGCACGAGCGTGCGGAACGCGTACTTCTCGGTGACGAAGTGGTGCGACTCGACCACGTAGGCGAGCCGGGCGCCGTCGAGCACGGGATCGAGCACCGCGAGCGGCGCGAGCGAGGCGTCGCCGGCCAGCTCGAGCGGCACGGCCCGCGCCGCCAGCCACCGCTCCAGGCGTCCCCCGCGCACGGCATCAGGGTAGGGCGCCTGCCTCGGTTGGCGTCCCGACCGCGCACCCCCGTACCGTCGGCGGCAGTGGCTGATCGGTGGCTGCCCACAGGGCGAGTGCGGCGAGCGATCACCCCTGCCCGCCTCATCGTCGAGGGCGCGGCGGTCGCCGCGGTGGCCAAGGCCCGCGCGGTGCGCGGCGGCTCGGTCGGCGACATCGCGGCCGACCTCGCCGGGGACGAGCGGCTCGTGGCCGCCGCCGAGCGCATCGCCCGCCAGCTCGGCGAGATGAAGGGCGCGGCCATGAAGCTCGGCCAGATGCTCTCCTTCGTCGACATCGGCCTCGTGCCCGAGGAGTTCCGCGGCGCCCTCGCCGCACTGCAGGCCGACGCACCCCCGATGCCCTACGCGTCCGTCGTCGAGGTCATCGAGGAAGAGCTCGGCGCCCACCCCGACGAGCTGTTCGACTTCTTCTCACCGGTTCCCATCGCCTCCGCCTCCATCGGCCAGGTCCACATGGGGCATCGCGGTGAAGAGGAGCTGGTGGTGAAGGTGCAGTACCCGGGTGTCGCCAAGGCGATCGAGTCGGACCTCCGCAACGCCGCGCTGCTCTCCCTGCTGGGCCGCGTCGTCCAGCGGCTGCTGGCCGACCTCGTCGGCCGCGTCGACACGAAGGCGATCATCGAGGAGCTGCGCGAGCGCGCCACCGAGGAGCTCGACTACAGGATCGAGGCCGCCAACCAGCAGCTGTTCGCCGACCTGTTCCGGGGCGACCCGGAGATCGAGGTGCCGGCCGTCGTCCCCGAGCTCTCGACCAAGCGGGTGCTCACCTCGGCCTACGTGGACGGTCTGCGGTGGTCGGCCGCGCTCGAGGCGCCCAAGGAGCTGCGGGACCGTTGGGGGCAGGTCATCGGCCGCTTCCAGTGGGTGTCGATGTTCGGCAAGGGCGTGACGAACCTGGACCCGCACCCCGGGAACTACCTGTTCCACGACGACGGGCACGTGACCTTCCTCGACTTCGGGGCCTGCCAGCGCTACACGGACGAGCAGCTGGGCCGCCTGACCGGCCTCGTGATCGCGGCGATGGCCGACACCGAGGAGGCGGTCCTCGCGTCGCTCGTCCGCCTCGGCCTCGTCCGCACCGCGGAGGGCTTCGACCCGAACCTGCTGGTGCGCCCGGTGCGCCTCGCGTTCGAGCCGGCGATGGCCGAGGACCAGCCGTTCCAGTTCACGCGGGACTTCGTCGCCCACCAGGTCGCCCAGGCGCTCGAGCTGCGGTTCGGCAAGGACGAGCTGCGCCTCCTCCAGGCCCTCGACGTGCCGCCGGAGCTGCCGATGGTGCTTCGGGTCACACTCGGGATCGCGGGTCTGCTGAGCCAGATGGGTGCCGCCGTGGACTTCCAGGTCGTGCTCGACGAGGCGCTCGCCGGCCACCCGGACTACACGCCGTTCGCGACGCGCTGGCTAGGTGACGCGCAGGCGGCTGGCGGTGCGGCGCTCGTCCCAGTGCGAGCTGACGTTGCGCGCGAAGTGCGGGGGCCGGCTGGCGAGCACCGTGGTCTCGAGCCACAGGCGCTTGAGGTGCCGCACCTGGCCGGTGGGGCGGTCGTCCTCGTACTCCGTGCGCCCGTGCAGCACGTGGAAGTTGTTGATGAACTGCATGTCGCCGGGCAGGAGGTCCATCAGGACGTGGTGGGCCGGGTCGTCGGCCAGCTCGACGACCCGGTGCAGCGCCTCGACCTGCAGCTCGCTGAGCCGGGGCGCATCGGGATGGCGCTGCGACGCGAGGATGTACGGCGGGATGCAGCGCACGAACAGCCGGTCGTCCCACTCGGTGAACACGGGCAGCTCGTAGAACGGCTTGCTGCCCGGCGCCTGCTCCCCGCGGAAGTCGTAGGGGTAGGGCTCGTAGAGCACTGCGGCGAGGTCGGGCCGCTCCTCGACGATGGCGTTGTGGATCCACACCGAGCTCGCGACGGCGGACAGGCCGCCGGCCCGCCCGTTGGTGAGGCACATGAGGCCCACGAGGTCGCTGCCGTCGCAGTGGAACGGCAGCGCCATCCCGCCGAGCTCGTTGCCGCGCGCGGTGGGGTCGTTCGCCGCCTTCTGCTGGTCGGTGACGTCGCCGAGGACGTGCCCGTGCTTGTTCTGCGGCCAGGGGAACCCGAGGTGCAGCCCGATGCCCCAGTAGAGGATCTCCATCTCGGTCTGCGTGTAGGCCGCGCGGTCGATGCCGCGGATGCGCACGAACCCGCGCCCGTCGATCAGCTCCCTCTCGATCTCGAGGATGCGGTGCTGCAGGTGCGGGAGCGGGAAGTCGTCCCGGCCCAGCTCGAGCACGTCATCGGAGTGGGCGAGCGCGTGGCGCAGCGCCGCGTCGAGCTCCGCCTGCTCGTCCGCGTCCAGCACCTCCGTCCAGACCGACTCGTCGGCCACCTCGTCGGAGGTCCAGCCGCACCGGGGCTCGAGGATCCGCGGCTCGTGCGCCATCGGCGCCAGTCTGGCACCGCGTCAGCGCAGCCCGCCGACCCCCGGCACGAAGCGGCCCGTGGTGGCCATCCAGGACCGCGACCGCGCCCCGTGGACCTCGAGCAGGTGCGGCTCCTCGATCCGGCGCACGACCAGCTCGATCACCGCCACCGTGGCAACGAGTCCGACCAGCACCACCACGTTCGGGACGAGCAGCAGCTGGCCGCCGCCGAACACGAACATCGCCGTGTAGATCGGGTTCCGCACGCTGCGGTACGGCCCGGTGGTCACCAGCGCGGTGCGCTCCTCGGCATCCACGCCGATGCGCCAGGACTCCCCCATCGCCAGCTGCGCCCACATCGTCCCGGCGATGCCGGCGACCGTGAGCACGACGCCGACGGGTCCGAGCCAGGCCGCGGTGGAGAACCGGTCGAGCGCGCCCGAGGCGTCGAGCGCGATGCCGAGGAGGTAGGGCGCGGCGAAGAGGATGACCACGACCACGCCGTTGCCGGCCGGACCCGAGCGGAAGGGCCCACGGCCCGTCTGCCGGACGTGGATCCAGCTCCGCAGGCCGATGCAGACGATGCCGAACAGGGCGATCCCGATGAGTGCCAGAAGCTCCATGCCTGGATGATAAGCAGGCCTAACATATGCGTCAACCCGCATCCTTCCCGGTGACCGTGGCCAGCCACGCCCGGGCGGCGAGCGCACCATGCCCGCCCTTGTAGGCCACCGTCTCGGGCGACCACGCGTCGATCACGGCGACCATCCGCGCCGCCAGGTCGGGTCGGCCGGCGAGCGCGGCCAGCGGCGCCTGCTGCGTGCGGATCGTGAACACGACGGCGTCGGAGGTGGCCAGGCGGCGCAGGGTCTGGCGCTCGCTGCGCAGGTGCAGGCCGTCGGGCGCGGCGACCGCGTGCGGCGGCGTCGGGTCGGGCAGGAAGTAGCCGGGGTCGTCGTGGACGCTCCAGTTGCGGCGCCACACGATCCGATCCGGGCGCAGGCGAGCCAGGAACCCGTCGACCTTCGCGCCCAGCTCGTCCGCGTAGTGGGGCACCGGGCCGTGCACCTCGGCGAGGGACCGGCCGAGCTTGTCCCGGAGCCGCCAGTAGGACGGGAAGCAGAGCGACGCCGCGTCGAGGTGCGGCGCGCCGTCGCGCAGCACGAGGAGGCACAGGTCCTCCTGCACGACGCGGCCGGCGGCGTCGAGCGGGTGCAGCGTCGCATCGGTCGTCGCGCCCGTGGCCGCCGCCACCAGCGCCCGAACCTCCTCGGACGCGGCCGCCACCGTGGGGGTGTCGAGCGCGGCGAACACCTCGTCGTGGCGCTCCGCGAGCAGCTGCTGCTTCAGCGCCAGATCGCGATCGCGGTCGTCGTCCGCCAGGAGCCACGCGCCCTCGTCGAGGGCCCGGGTCCCCATCACCCACGTGGGCGGACCCGGCTCGAGCGGCAGCTCGTCGAGCCAGTCCGCGGTCACCGGCCGGCGGCGAGGAGGTCGTCGCGCGTCAGCGGGACGCGCGGTGGCTTGCTGGGGTCGCGTGGGCGCTCGGTGGCCGCGGCCGCGGCGATGCGCTCCAGGACGGCCGGGTCGCCGAACACCTCCTGCGGGGTGACCAGCAGGCTCATGGTCCGGGCGACGAGCACGGCCAGCTCCGGGTCGCCGGACGCGGCCACCCGCCGCAGCGCGGCCAGGTCCAGCCGCGGCCCCCCACCCGACGCGTTCTGGCCCGAGCTCGTCGACCCAGCGGTCGACGGATCCGGGCCAGAAGCCGTGGGGTCGGGGGGGCGGGGGCGCGCGGCGGCGTCGGTCATGACCGACACGTGGTACCAGGGCTCGACCCGGGTGGCGCTGGCCGCCTCGTACGCGTGGGCGGCGGCGTCGCGGTCGGAAGGGTGCTCGGCCAGCGCGTCGGCCACCAGCACCGCCTGGAGCACGGCGAGGGACGACCCGCGGCCGTACAGCGGGTTCGTGCACGTGTGCGAGTCGCCGATGGCGAAGAACCCGTGGGCGAGGGGCGCGCCGTCGTCGTCCAGGTACCGGCGGATGCGGTTGATGAGCCCGCCCATCACCTGCACCGGCGTGATGGGGGTGCCGCCGCTGCGCACGACGGGCTCCATCTCGCGGAAGAGCGGCAGCACCGCCTCGAACCGGTCGGGGTCGAGCAGGTGGGCCCGCAGCTCGCCGTCGTCCACCGGCACGGCCAGGGTGGCGGAGTAGGTGCCGTTGTCGGCGCCCGCCACCACGAACCCGAGGCCGGCCCGGCGGCCACCGAGGTACCCCATGGGCACCGCCGCGCCCTCGGCGCTCCGGTAGAAGCGCGACAGGTAGACGGTGCCCGTCGGGTGCGCCTCCTCGCGCAGGGTCACGCCGTGCTCGGCGAACCACGCCGGCACCGCGGAGCGCCTCCCGGCGCTCGCCACCACCACGTCGGCGGCCAGCTCCGTGCCGTCGTCGAGCCGCACGCCCCGCACGTCGACCACCCCGCCCGGCCCCCGCTCGGCGCGGAGCCCCGCCACGCCCACACCGACCTGGAACCGCACGGCGGGCTCGGCCAGCGCGCACCGCCGGAACACCCACTCGAGCGTCGTGCGGCGGCAGCAGAGCACCTGGAGGTCCTCGGCGTCGCGCGCGTAGCCGGGCGCGTCGGTCGGGACGATCGGCGGCATGATGCTCAGCTCGCCGACGCCCGCCTCGACCAGCGCGGCGAGGACGTCGGGGTACCGGTCCCGAAGGATGACCCGGATCAGCGCGGGGAAGCCGTGGGTGTGCCGCACCTGCGGCGCGCCGCGCCGGTCCCACTCGAACGCACCCTCCACGTCCTCGGGCATCGGCGTGTCGTCCCGCTCGACGACGACGACCTCCCACCCGATGCGCGAGAGCGCCATCGCCGCGGCGAGCCCGCCGATGCCGGCGCCCACCACGACCGCGCGACGGCCCGGGGTGTCCACGCCGGGGGAGGGTACCGACCGGTGGGTCAGGCCGCGGCCGCGAGGTGGAGGGCCTCGGGCGAGTGGAAGAAGAAGGTCGGCCCGTAGGCGAGCTCCTCCGCCGACTCGACCACGGCGAAGTCCGGGGCCACCCGCAGCAGCTCGGCGAGGGTGGCGGCGGTCTCGAGCCGGGCGAGGCTCGCGCCGAGGCAGTGGTGGATACCGCGGCTGAAGCTGAGGTGCGGGTTCGGGTCGCGCCCGACGTCGAAGCGGTCCGGCTCGGCGAAGTGGGCCGGGTCGCGGTTGGCTGCCGCGAGGGACCCGATGACGAGGGAGCCCTCGGGGATGTCCACGCCCGCGAAGGTGACGGCGCGGGTGGCGATGCGGCCGTTGCCCTGCACCGGGCGTGTCGAAGCGCAGGCACTCGTCGACCGCGGTCGGCAGGAGCGACGGGTCGGCGGCGACCCGGGCCCGCTCGTCGGGGTGGCGCGACGAGGGCGAGCACGGCGTTCGCGATGAGCCGCGTGGTCGTCTCGTTGCCGCCGAGGAGCAGCAGCACGCACGACGACAGCATCTCGGCCTCGGACAGCGTGCCGTCCTCGTTGGCCGCCACGAGCCGGCCGACGAGGTCCGTCGTCGCTCGGCCCTGCCGGCGGCGGCGCGCCACGGCGTCGGCGAAGTAGTCGTGGAGGTGCTTCGAGCACTCCTGGGCCCGTTGGGCGTTGCCTGCACGCCCCGAACATGTCGAGGGCACGCCGAGGAGCCCGTGCGACCACTCGACGAACGTGTCGAGGTCGGCGGTGCCGACGCCGAGCATCTCGGCGATGACGAGCACCGGGAGCCGCTCGGCCAGCGTCGTGCACGACCTCGAACGCCGCGCCGTCCGCGCAAGGGCGCGAAGCAGCTCCGCTGCCACCGCTGCCATCCTGCGGCTCGAGCGCGCTGACCGACCGCGGCGTGAACGCGCGGGCCACGACGCCGCGGAGCCGCGTCGTGATCGGGCGGGTCGGAGTTGAGCATCGTGGGCGCCTGGAACACGGCCTCGGCTCAGTCGGGCCCGCTGAGCAGCGCGTTGCTGAAGGTCTCCGGTTCGTTGAGGAGCGCCAGCGACGTCGTCGTAGCCGGGGACCATGTACTGCCCGGCCAGGAACGGGTTGGCTGATGACCCGGCCGGTCGCCCGCATCGCCGCGTAGAGCGGGTAGGGGTCGGCCTTCACGGCGGGGTCGAAGATGTTGAACGCGAACTCCGGGGGATCGGCCATCACAGGTCACCGGCGAGCGGTAGCGCGCGATCACCTCGCCTGCCGAACAGGCGGAGGCTCTCTGCAGATGTCCTCGTGGGTCACGCGGCCGACCTGCACGATGCAGATCAGCTGGTCGACGCCGAGGTCCTCGTAGCGGCGGACGCCCTCGAGCACCTTGTCGGGCGTCCCGACCAGGGACAGGCCGTCGTCGAGGCGCTGCCGCAGCGCGGCCGCCTCGAACAGCGCTCGGGTCCTTCGCGAGCTGGTGGTAGTACTCGTAGCCGGGCACCTCCTGGACGACCCAGGGCGCGAAGAGCGCCGCGGCGTTGGCCGCGTACCAGAGCTGGGCGGCGCCGCCCATGGCGCGGGCCTGCTCCTCCTGCTCCGCGCAGAACATCATCCCCGCCGCCGCGATGTTGTCGTTCACGAACAGCCCCGCCTGCCGTCGGGGATCCGCGACGCGCGCCTTGTAGACCGTCACGGCCTCGCCGAGGTCGCCCGGCAGGCCGAGGCCGAACGCGAGCGCGCCGCACCCCGAAGTCGGCCGCCAGCTCGAAGCTGGAGGGCTGGGTGCACGCCATCCACAGCGGCGGGTGCGGGGCCTGGATCGGCTTGGGCTGCACGACCCGGGGCGGCATCGAGAAGTGCTCGCCCTCGTGCCCCGGGTAGGTGTGGTTGGTCCACATCTTGACGATCTCGGGCAGCACCTCCTCGAGCATCGGGCGGCTGGCGGCGGGGTCGACGCCGAACCCGCCGAGCTCCTGCTCGGTGATCGAGCGGCCGACGCCGAACTCGAGGCGGCCGTGGCTCAGGATGTCGAGCACCGCGGCCGAGCTGGCCGAGCGGGCCGGGTGGTTGAACGGCGGCGGGAGCAGGCGCACGCCGTGGCCGATGCGGATGCGCTCGGTGCGCTGGGCGACGGCCGAGAGGAAGACGTCGGGCGCCGACGAGAGCGAGTAGTTCTCGAGGAAGTGGTGCTCGACCGCCCACACGTGGTCGAAGCCGACCTCCTCGGCGAGCGACGCACTGCTCGAGCGCCTGGTGGTAGGTGTCGGCCTCGCGTCGCCCAGTCGGGGTCGGGGCGGCAGATCTCGTAGATGAGCCCGAACTTCACGACGGTCCTCCCAGGTCGCGCGGTCACGACCTGCCCGCGGGTGCGGGAGTCGGCCTCGGCCGACAGCCCGCCGTCCACGGCGATGGCCTGCCCGGTCACGAACGACGACTTCGTCGCTCGCCAGCCAGAGCGCGGCGTTGGCGATGTCCTCGGGCTCGCCCGCCCGGGGGATCGGGTGGGCCATGGCGAGCACGGCGCGGAGCGTGTCGGGGTCGATCGACGCCCCCATGAGGGGGCTGTTGTAGATGATCGGCGTCACGATCCCGCCCGGGCAGATGCAGTTCACCCGGACGCGGCTCGGGGCCAGCTCCATCGCCGCGGCGCGGGTGAGGGCGACCACGCCGCCCTTCGCCGCGCTGTAGGCGGCCAGACCCGGGATGCCCATCAGCGCGGCGCCCGAGCTGGTGGAGATGATCGAGCCGCCGCCGCGCTCGACCATGTGCGGCGCCGCCAGCTTGATGCCCCGCCACACCGCCTTGAGGTCGACGTCGATGATCCGGTCGAACACCGGCTCCGGGCAGCTCGACGACGCTCCCCTCCGCGCCGCCCACGCCGGCGTTGTTGAACAGCATGTCGAGCCCGCCGAAGCTCGCGTCACCGCGGCGTCGACCACCGCGGCCAGGTCGTCGGCCACGGTGACGTCGGCCGGCACGAAGCGCACTGCGTCGCCGAGGCGCTCGGCGATCGCGTAGCCGTCGTTGGGCCCGTCCTTCTCCCGGTCGCGGTAGTGGAGCGCGGGCCTGCTCCTCGCCGAGCGGTCCACGAGCGCGTCGAAGTCCGCCGCCGGGAGGTCGGTGAGCACGACCCGGGCACCCTCGGCCACGAAGCGCTCCACCGTCGCCAGCCCCATGCCGGAGGCACCCCCGGTCACGATCGCGACCTTGCCGTCCAGCCGTCCCATGTCCCCTCCTGTCACGCGAGCCCGAACGCCCGCGTCGGCGAGCTCCTGGGAGCTGGCCACGAGCCCGTCGACGTCGAGGTCGCCCCCGGCGACGATCGCCTGGAGCACCACGCCGAAGATCGCGTGCACCGACGAGCAGCGCGGTCGTCGTCGGGTCGACGCAGCGAACGACGGTCCCGTCGCCGGCCGCCACCCAGGGCGCGAGGCGCTCGACGAACCGGGGCAGCCACTCGGCCGACCGGCCGATCACGGCCGGCTCCCGGCTCCAGACCGCGATCAGGTCGCGGCGGGCGACGAGCGCGTGGATGGTGCGCTCGACGGACAGCTCGAGCAGGGCCCGGAGCCGATCCGCCACCGTGCGGGGCGCGGCGTCGACCAGCTCCGCGACGCCGGAGTCGGCCAGCGCCGCGAGCACGTCCTCGAGCACGGAGAAGAGCTCCTCGCCGAGTCGCTCGTTCAGCGCCTCGACGAGCTCGTCGCGTGACGCGAAGTAGCCGTAGAAGCTCCCCTTGGACACCCCGGCCGCGGTGGTGATGTCGGCCACGGTCACCGCGGCCACGCCGCGCTCGGCGAACAGGTGCTCCGCCGCGTCCAGCAGCTCCCCGCGACGCGCCGCGGGACGGCGCTCCCAGGTGCGCCCCGTCGCCCCACGTGGCGCGGCGGTCGCCGTCGCGCCAGATCTGACCATGGGTCAGTTCTAACTGACCGCTGGTCAGATCGTCAAGGGCGCGTCAGCGCAGTGCGGCCCCGGCCTCGTCGAGGATGTGGAACACGCTCCGCACCCCGGCGCGGTCGATCACGTTCTCGAGCACAGGCGCCGGGTCGACGAGCGCCAGCTCGGCACCGGCCTCCCAGGCCCGCTGGGCCAGCGCCAGCAGCGCTCCCAGCCCGCTCGAGTCGGCGAAGGTGACGTCGCGCAACCCGATCATCACCCGGGCGCCTGGCTCCAGGAGGGGTGCCACCCGGGCCTCCAGCTCGTCCCCGACCGTGAGGTCGAGCTCGCCCATCACCTCGACGTGCAGGGACCGATCGATCACGGCATTTCCCATGGTGGGCTCCGATCTTCCACCCACTCCCTGATCCCCGTCGGGGGAGCCCCGCAAACCCCCCTCAGGCGCCGGCCGTACCCCTCCGGGCCATGGGGCGGAGGGTCGCGGCGCCGTCGGGGCTGGTGACCTCCGCCTGCACCGCGAAGCCGTGCCGCTCGTAGAACGGCACGTTGCGGGGGTTGCTCGAGATGAGGGCCGTCGGCAGGCCGTCGCGGTCGGCCACCGCCAGCATCGGTGCCACCAGCGCCGCGCCGAGCCCGGTGCCGCGCGCCGCGGCGCGCACGCCGATGTACTGCAGGACCCAGTGCGGTCCCTCCAGCTCGTGGGCGCGGGCGGCGAGGATCGTCTCCAGCGCTTCGGCGGCGCGGTCCTCACCGCCGTGCTCGGCGATGATCGCCCGGCCCCGTCCCACGTCGTCCGGCCCGACGAAGGCCAGGTCGGGTGGGATCCACGACACCGCGCCGCGGTCCCCGTCGAGGTAGGTGTGGCCGCGCTCGAAGGTGAGCTCCACCACGAACGTCATCCACGCCGGGCCGAAGCCCGTCCAGCCCTCCTCGGTCCCTGCCATCCAGCGGAGGAACGGGTCGCCCGAGAAGGCGTCCACCCAGATGTCGACGATGGCGGGCAGGTCCGCCCGCAGCGCGTGCCGGAGCGCCATGTCAGCTGAGGACCGCCTCCTCTTCCCGTTCGAGCGGGGCGGCCGCCTCGATCGAGCCCTCCACCGCGATGTTGGGCAGGCGCTTGTCGAGCCAGGCGGGCAGCCACCAGTTGCGGTCGCCCAGCAGCTCCATCGTGGCGGGCACGAGGAGCATGCGGACCACGGTGGCGTCCAGCAGGATCGCCGTGGCCAGGCCGGTGCCCATCAGCTTGATGGTGCGGTCGGTCTCGAGGAGGAAGGCCCCGAAGACGACGACCATGATCGCGGCGGCCGCGGTGATGACCTTGGCCGTGGCGGCCAGGCCATCTGCGACCGACGTGCGGCTGTCCCCGGTCCGGTGCCACTCCTCCCGCACCCGCGAGAGGAGGAACACCTCGTAGTCCATCGACAGGCCGAACACGACCGCGAACAGCATCATCGGCGCCCACGGCTCGATCGGCCCCGGCTGGAGGTCGGTGATGTCGCTCAGCCAGCCCCACTGGAACAGGGCGACGACGATGCCGTAGGCGGCGCCGATCGACAGCATGTTCATGATCACGGCCTTGAGGGGCACGAGCAGCGACCGGAACACCGCCATCAGCAGCAGGAACGACAGCACGAGGACCGCCCCGAAGAAGTACGGCATGCGCCGCCCCATCATCTGGGCCGCGTCGACGTTGGCGGCGACGATGCCGGTGATCGAGACCTCCGTGCCCGTCGCCTCCTCCGCCGCCGGGAGCACGTCCTTGCGCAGGCGGTTGACCAGCTGCTGCGTCTCCTCGTCCTGCGGCCCGTCGACCGGTGCCGCGTTCCAGAACGCGGCGCTGCGCACCTGCGTCGGGTCGAGCTGGTCGTTGAAGATCGGTCCGAAGACGCTGTCGGGAGAGATGCCGGGATCGGCCTGCACGGCGTCGTCGACCGCGGCCAGGGTGTTGGCCGTCGTGTTCACCGGCACCTCGGCGACGAGGAAGAGCGGGCCGTTGAAGCCCTTGCCGAAGCCCTCGACGAGCAGGTCGTAGGCCTGGCGGGTGGTGGTGTCCTTCGCGAAGTTGCTCTCGTCCGAGAAGGCGAGGCGCAGACCGAGGACGGGCAGCGCGAGCACGAGCAGCGCCAGGCCCGATGCGAGCGCCGCGGTCCACGGCCGGTGCTGGATGACGCGGCTCCACCGGTAGGCGGCCGTCTCGCGGCGCGGCTTGGGCGGCCGGTGCCGCACCTCCTGCTTCAGCGCGGGCACGAAGAAGCCGGCGATGATCGTGACGGCAGCCAAGGGCATGCCGACCATGAGCGGCGTCACCTCGAGGCCCATGCCGGCCAGTGCGATCGCCGCGAAGCCCGCCGCGATGAGGCCGCGCCACTTCGTGCGCTCGACGTTCTCGCCGGCGAAGCCGAGCAGCGCCGGGAGCAGCGTGAGCGCGGCCACCACGGTGAAGAGGACCGTGGTCGAGGCGCTGACGGCCAGACCCGTCACGAAGTTGATCCCCATCAGGATCATGCCGAGCAGGGAGATGACGACGGTGAGGCCGGCGAAGAGCACCGACCGCCCCGCGGTGTCGATCGCGATCTGCACCGACTCCCGGACGCTGTGCCCCGCGTGCAGCTGCTCGCGGTATCTGGTCACGATGAGCAGCGCGTAGTCGATGCCGACGCCGAGGCCGATCATGAGGCCGAGGAACGGCGCGAACTCCGGCACGGTCATGATCTGGCTGTAGATGATGACCATCGCGCCGCCGATGCCGATCCCGAAGAGCGCGACGCCGACCGGCAGGCCCATGGCGAGCACCGATCCGAACGCGACGATGAGGATCACGATGGCGAAGCCGAGACCGAGCAGCTCGGTCGTGGGCTCCTCGAACTCCGCGAACAGGAAGCCGCCGAGCTCCACGTTCAGGCCCTCGATGTCGGGGGCCTCGTCGAGCACGAGGTCGCGCACGTCGGCCGCGTCCGCGAAGTCGACGTCCTCGGGCATCTCGACGTTGGCATAGGCGACCTTGCCGGCCTGGGGGCCCTCCGCCGCGATGAGCCGCCCGAAGGTCCCCGGGTCGTACGGGCTCTCGACGCGAGTGACACCGGGCTGTTCGGCCACGGTGTCGAAGATGTCCGTCATCGCCGCCTGCACGTCGGCGTCGGCGACGCCCTGGTCCGCATGGAAGACGATCGTCCCCACGAGCCCAGCGCTCTGGCCGTGGAAGCGCTCGTCGAGCAGGTCGAACCCGTGGGACGACTCGGCCCCGGGGAGGTTGAAGTTCTGCCGGTAGTCGTCGCCGATGCTGCTCGCGATGCCGTTGCTGACGACCAGGACGGCGATCCACAGACCCAGGACGAGACGGCGCCGGTCGTGGCACCAGGGACCCAGTCGGGCGAACATGGCGGCTCCTCAGCTGCTTCGGGGGGACACCCGTCCGACGCATGATGCCCGGAGGAATCATCGTTCGGGGCGGATTGCCGCTGCTTGTTTACCTTCCTGTCACTGACATCCGGCGACAGGGATGGGGGTGGACCTAGGCCCCGACGGCCAGGCGGCGGTCGATCTCGGCACCCATGACCTTGCAGTCGGTGGCCGGGTGGTCGTACCGGCACAGGAGCGCGCCGCTCAGGTAGGCGCGGGCCCGTCGGAGCTCGCGGATCTCGGCGTCGAGCGCCTCGAGCCGGCGGGCACCGATCTCCTTCCACTCGGCCATGGACCCGGCGCCGAGCACCCCGGCCACGTCGTCGAGCGACAGGCCGGCGTCCTGGAGCATGCCGATGAACACGAGCCGGCGCAGGGTGTCCGGCCGGAACCGCCGCTGGCCCGACTGCCGGGCATCGGCCGCGAGCAGGCCGCGGCGCTCGTAGTAGCGCACCGTCGAGGTGGCCACGCCGGCTCGGCGCGCCACCTCTCCGATGGTGAGGAGGGACTGGCCCATGCCCCACACCTTGACTTGAACCTGGGTTCAACTGTCAAGGTGGGATCCATGGCAGCGACGCACCACCACACGCACGCCCCCAACCACCACGGGCACTTCCGCGGGTTCTCCGGCGCGAGCGGCCTGCTGATCGGCCTCACGATGGCGGTCGGTCGGCAGGGCGACGCCGAGCTCGCCTGCCGCCTGGCCGGCGTCGGCCCTGGCGACCGCGTCGTCGACGTGGGCTGCGGACCCGGTGCGGCGGTGCGGCTCGCCGCCCGCCGCGGCGCCTCGGTGACGGGCGTCGATCCGGCCGCCGTGATGCGGCGCCTGGCCGGGGTGCTCACGCCGTCGCGGGCGCGGGCGCGGATCAGCTACGTCGACGGCGCGGCGGAGCAGCTCCCGCTGCCCGACGACAGCGCCACCGTCCTGTGGTCGATCGCCGCGGTGCACCACTGGCCCGATCTCGGCGCCGGCCTGGCCGAGGCCCGGCGGGTGCTCGAGCCGGGCAGTCGGTTCGTCGCCATCGAGCGCCACACCCGCCCGGGGGCCACGGGCCTCGCCAGCCACGGGTGGACCGACGAGCAGGTGGCCGCCTTCGCGGATGCGTGCCGCACGGCCGGCTTCCAGGCGCTGCAGGTCGAGCACGGCGGCACCCGCCGGCGACGCGTCGTCGCGGTCGTCGCCACCAACGGCTAGCGGCGCCAGGTCCGCGCCAGCTGAGCGGGTCAACCCACGACTTCTGGCGGCAGCTCTCAGTCAAGACCGCTGACGTCTGCCGCAAGAACGGATTGGTCAGAGGCCGAAGACGCGGCGGGCGTTGCCGCCGAGGAGCTTGGCGCGGGACGCCTCGGCCAGGCCGCCCATCTGCCGCTCGACGCTCGCCGCCGAGTGGGGCCACGACCCCTCGTGGTGCGGGTAGTCGTTGGCCCACAGGAGGTTGTCCACCAGGTCGAGGGGCTCGGCGGCGGCCAGGCCGGCGTGGTCCTCCTGGAAGGTGGCGAAGCAGCTCCGCCGGAAGTAGGTGGACGGGAGCTCGGGGATCACGGGCCGCACCCAGAAGTGGTGGGCCCGGTAGGCGTGGTCCATCGACTCGAGCAACCACGGCACGAACCCGATGCCCGACTCGACGACGCCGCACCGCAGGCCCGGGTGGCGCTCGAGCACGCCGGAGCTGATGAGCTGCACGAGCGGCTCGATCGTGGTCTCCATGCTGTGGCACACGTAGTTGATGATCGCCCCGCCGTTGCCGCCGACCGCTCGTGGATCGCGGCCCGTCGACACGTGGAACGCGATCGGCAGCCCGGTGTCCTCGATGAGCGACCACAGCGGCTCGAAGCGCTCGTCGTTGTACTCGAGCTCGCCCCAGACCTTGGGGCCGTACACCGGCGAGTTGCCGAGGCAGAGGCCGACGAACCCGTGCTCCGCCGCCCACGTGACCTCGCGGGCCGCGAGGTCGGGGTCGCCCGTGGCGATCGACGCGAGCGGCCGGGTGCGGCCGTCGTTCCACCCGCCGTCGCCGCCGAACCACCCGTGCGCCCAGCGGTTCCAGGCCCGGCACATCGCGTCCGCGAACACGGGGTCCGGCGTGGCCCAGCCCAGCAGCCCCTTGTTGGGGTAGATGAGCTCGACGTCGACGCCGTCCGCCGCCTGGTCGGCCAGGCGGTCCGCGACCGATCGGCCCGCGGCGCTGCGCCGCAGGTCCTCCGGCTCCATCCGCGACCGGGACGGTTCGCGCGCCACGACCTCCTGGGCTCGCTTCACGAGCTGCGGCCGGCCGCCCTCCGTCACGAGCCACTCGCTTCCGTCGTCGTGGCGCTCGAGCCGCGGGAGGCGCTCGAGGTAGGCCGGCTCGATGTGCTCCGCGAGGTACCCGGCCGGCTCGTTGGCGTGGGTGTCGGCCGAGACCACGAACAGCTTGGCCGGGTCGCCGGGCCGGATCGACGCGGCCCACGCGCCGCGCCCGGGGGTCTCCTGGCGCCAGGCGTTGCGCGGCGACCCGTCCGTGGTCGTCATGCGAGGAGCGTACGCGTCAGGCTGCGCTGACCGCGAAGAGCTGCCACTCGTCGGGAACGCCCTTGAGCGTCCGCGTGCCGAGGTCCTCGAAGCTCAGGCCGGACCCGGCGACGAGGTCCTTCACCGTGCGGCTGCACACCACCTGGCCCGGCTCGGACGCCTCGCACACCCGCGCGCCGATGTGCACGGCCATGCCGGTGAGGTCGTTCTCGCGCAGCTGGATCTCACCGGCGTGCACGCCGGCGCGGATGTCGATGCCCTGCAGGCCCAGCTCCTGGCGCAGCGTGAGCACGAACCGCAGGGCCCGGGCGGGACCGTCGAAGGTGAGGAGCGCGCCGTCACCGGTCGTGCGCACGAGGCGCCCCCGGAACCGCTCGGCGCACGACACGACGGTCCGGTCGTGCACGTCGAGCAACGAGCGGAAGCGCCGGTCGCCGACGCTGGCCAGCTCGAGCGTCGAGCCGACGATGTCGGTGAACACGACCGCGGCGAGCACCCGGTCGGCGTCCTCCATCGCAGTCGCGGGCTCGTGTCCCGTCACGAAGCGCTCGATCTCGTCGAGGAGCCAGTCGGGCTGCGGCGCCCACAGGATGTGGTCCGGCGTGTCGACCTCCACCAGGCGCGCGTTCGGGATCGCCGCGGTCACCCACTCGTACATCGCGCGCGGCCACATGGTGTTCGCGGTGTGGGCGATGATCATCGTGGGCGCCTGGATGAGCGGGAGCACGGCGCGCACGTCGACCTCGGGGACCGTGGCCCAGTAGCGGGCCATGCGCCCCCGCGAGCACGACAGCCGGGCGTACCGGGCCGACCAGCGGCAGAACGCCTCGTCGGACAGGAGGCTCGGGGCGAACGGCCCGTGCGACGCGCGCCCGTCGATGCCGTAGCTCTCCCGGACCATCTCCACGGCTGCCGCCAGCGAGCGGTCGGACATGCCCCAGGGCCACGTCTCGTCGCGCGAGAGCTTGGGTGCGTGGTCGCTGAGCACCAGCGACGTGACCCGCTCCGGGAACGCAGCCGCGAACTGCACGGCGACGAAGCCGCCGCTGGTGTGGGAGACGAGGGCGACCTGGTCGATGCCGATCTCGTCCAGCACGAGCGCGAGGTCCTCGACCGCGTCCTCCACCGTGGCGACCAGCTGCGGGTTCGAGGCCGGGTCGGACAGGCCGGTGCCGCGCTTGTCGTAGAGCACCAGCCGCGAGAAGGACGCGAGCCGCTCGTTGAAGTCCGTGAGGTAGCGCGACTCCCACATCACGTCGAGGTTGGTCATCCAGTGGTCGATGAAGACCAGGGGAGGGCCCGAGCCCATGACCTGGTACGCCACGAAGGAGTCCGGTCCGCCCGCGTACCTCGTCTCGGGAGTCGCCATCGCCGCGCGGAACGATACGCGGGAGGATGGCGGGATGCTGCTCGGTCTGGCCCACGTGGCCGTGTGCGTGCCCGACGTCGAGGCCGCGGTGGCCTGGTACGAATCGGTGCTCGGCTGCACGGTCCTGTCCCCTCCCCACCTGATCGAGGGCGACGCGATCGCCGCCGACATGGGCGAGCTGCTCGACGGACCGGCGGCGCTGAAGGCCGCCATCGTCGGGATCGACCGGTCCGACCACGTGGTCGAGCTGATCGAGTACCCGAACGAGCCCTCGGACCCCGGCGCCGGGGCGCTGGCGCTGACCCGGACGGGCATCACGCACCTCGGCCTCGTGTGCGACGACCTCGACGCGCTGCGGGCCCGCCTCGAGACCGCGGGGGTCGAGCTCCTCACCAGCGGAGTGGCCTCGATCGCCGGCCTGCGGACCACGTGGTTCCGGGACCCGTGGGGCGTCGTGTTCATCCTGCTCGAGAAGTCCCGCGCCGACCGCCCCTACTGGCGCCAGGGATGAGCAGCTACCGGACGATGTCGACGGGGGTGCCCTGGGGGATGTCGGCCAGCTTCAGCTGGTCCGCCTCGTGCAGGCGGACGCACCCGTTGGAGAGGTTGGCCCCACCCGTGCCGATGCGCCGGTCGGAGTCGGCCGAGATCGGGCCGTGGATCGCGATGAGGGCGTCGCCGCTTCCCTGCCAGCTGGCGATCGCCTCGGAGTGGCCCGACGTGTTCAGCACCACGGGCCCGTAGCCCTCCTCCCCGGGGATCTCCTTCACCGTCACGAAGAAGGGCCCGGTGGGGGTCGGGGTGCTCGACTTGCCCAACCCGGTGGGCATCGTCGAGACCACGGCGCCGTCGCGGTACACCGTGAGCCGCCGGTCGGAGAGGTCGATGACGACGTGGTACGGCGTGGTGGAGAAGTCGACGTCCTGCGCGCGCACCCACGCGGTCGCGCCGTTCGGGCGCTCGGGCAGGCGCACGCGATACCAACCGCTGCCGCCCTCGAGGACCGGCACCGTGATCGCGAACTCGTGGAACAGGCCCACGTACCCGATCTGGGGGCCGCCCGGGCCGGCGTAGGTCGGGACGTTCCCGTGCGGGGTCGCCAGCCAGGTCAGCGACGACACCGAGTGCGCGGTCGGCAGCACCGCAGCCGGCGAGGCCGCCGTGGCCGTGGCCTGGCCGTCTGCCCCCGGGACCGTGACGGGAGCGACGTCCGGCGGGATGTCGGTCGGCACCAGCGCGACCCGGGACGGGGGTTCGGCCGCGCCGACGAGGAACCGTCCGGCGTCGCCCAGGAACATCACCAGGACCACCGCGGCCAGGACGACGTAGGCCACGACGGCCACGTGCCACCGGGAGAGCGCACGCACAGGGGAACCGGCCACACCGCATGCAACCACACCGGAGCACCCATCGGGTCACGCCCCGGCCGTCACCCTCCGTCGAGCAGCTTCACCAGCGTCTTGGGCGCGACCTTGCGGTAGCTGTCGGAGACGATCTCGGCGATCTCGCCCCAGTCGACGTCACGGTCGAGCCGCACGCCGATCCAGCCGGACGGCCCGACGTAGGGTGGCCGGTAGAAGCGGTCGGGCTCCGAGGCGAGCAGCTCCGCCTGCACCCCGGGGAACGCCGGGCACCAGAGGCCGAGGATCCCGTCGCCGTGGTGGTCGTCGACGAACATCGCGAGCGTCTTCTTGCCCCGGATGAAGAACGACGGCGCCCCGTGCGACAGGCGCTCGGACACCTCCGGGAGCGCGAGGCAGATCTCGCGTACCTGCCTCAACGCCCGCTGGACCTCGCGCTGGGTGGCCACGCCCCGCAGTCTGGCCGCTGCCACGGCGGGTGGCCCAGCGTGCCCTTCCGCGAGGATGGCGCCATGGCCATGGCAACGACCGCAGAGGTCAGCATCGAGATCGCCGCTTCGCCCCACGAGGTCTACGACCTCGTGGCCGCCGAGAGCGCCTAGCCGCTGGTGGCGATGCGAGCCACCGTCGTGAACGAGCAGTAGTACACGTCGCGGTCAAGGCCGGCCGCCGGGAACACCGGGCTCTGCAGGGCGCTGCCCGTGTCGACCCGGCCGAGCTCCGCGCCGGTGTCGATGGCGAGCACCACCACCTGGTCGAGCCCACGCTCGAGGTCGTAGTCGCAGGTGACCAGCTCCCCGGACGACCCGAACAGCAGGAGGTGGCTGGCGTGGTGCTGCTCACGGGTCCAGCGCACCCCGGCGACGTCGTCGGCCACGAGGTCGAAGGCGGTCACCACGCCGTTGGAGCTGTCGAAGCCCACGGCGATGCCGCGCGCGACGTCGATGAGCGGCGGGTTGGCCACGATGCCGCCGGGCTTGCCGCAGATCCCGTGGAGGGCGACGACGCCGGTGGCGAGGTCGACACGCACCAGGTGCAGCGGCGCGGTCGCGACGCCGACGCCCGCGAAGCTGCCGCGGAACCCCTCTGTGCCCTCGCCGTCGTCGAGGAACCACGCAGCGGTGTCCGTGAGCACCGCGTCCCAGCCGTAGCCCTGGCCGGTCATCGTGCGATACGGCGCCACCAGGTCGGGGCCGGTCAGGGCCACACCGTCCCAGTGCACGCGCAGGAGGCTGGTGTCGCCGACCACGACCACGTCGTCGCCCGCGGCGGACAGGCGGGCGATCGACGGCTCGGGCAGCTCCAGCGTGGCCACGATCGCGAGGCCCTCAGGCTCGAGCACCACCAGCTCGGCGGGCCGTCGCTCCCCCGCCGGTGCGGCCACGCCCATGCGCGGGCCCGCGAAGTCCTTGGTGACGAGGTGCCCGTCGGGGAGCGTCACGAAGGAGTTGTAGGCGCAGTCCCGCGGGAGCTCGCGCATGGCCAGCACCGTGAGGTCCGGAGCGAGCCGGTGCGCGTGCCGCCCGAACACGACGTGGAGCGAGCCGTCGCGGTGCACGGCCATCCCGCCGGGCCACGACGGGCCGCCCGCGAGGTCGTCCGACCGGTCGAGCGCCTGGAGCGTCCGTGGGTCGATGCGCTCGACCCACGCCGTGGCCCCCTCCCCGAAGCCGTGGCCGAGGAGGAACACCGCGCCGGTGTCGTCGAGGACGGGCATGGTCGCCGCGAACACCTCGCGCGTCGTCGCGGTCAGCGTGGCGCCTGCGACCAGACCGAGCCCGGGCCCTCCCGCGGTCTGCAGCCGGCGGGGCCCGCCGTCCTCGGCCGGCCACGGGCTCGGAGGGCTCAGCGCTCGACCTCGGACGCGTACTGCGCCTCGGTGGCGTAGTGGGCCTCGAGGTCGACGATCGGCGCGAAGTCGTCGAACGAGGTCACCAGCTCGAGGTCGTCGCGCAGCGTGCCCTTGGCGAACAGGGTGCCGTAGGCGAGCTGCATCTGGCGCACCGCCGCGAGCAGCCCCGTCAGCGGCGAGACGATGAGGTCGAAGCCGAGGTCGTGGAGCTCGGCGGGGGTGCGCAACGGCGTCTTCCCACCCTCGATCATGTTGGCCACCCGCACGCAGCCCGGGGTGGCCGCCGCGATGGCCTCCATCTCCTCCAGCGACTCCGGGGCCTCCACGAAGATGGCGTCGACGCCGAGGTCGGCCGCCATCCGCGCCCGCTCGCACGCCTCGTCGAGGCCGACGGCGGCGCGGGCGTCGGTGCGGGCGGTCACGAACAGCCGGTCGCGGACGTCACACGCGGCCTGGAGCTTGGCCAGCCAGTCCTCGCGCGGCACGACCCGCTTGCCCGCCATGTGCCCGCACTTCTTGGGCCACACCTGGTCCTCGAGGAAGATGCCGGCGGCACCCGCGTGCTCGTAGAGCTGGACGGTGCGGATCGTGTTGAGCGGGTTGCCGTACCCGGTGTCGCCATCGACCACGACGGAGACGGCGGGCACGGTCGTGCACACGCGGCGCGCCACCTCGGCCATCTCGGTCTGGGTCAGGTAGCCGAAGTCGGGCAGCGCCAGGAGCGTCGCGGCGGTCGAGTACCCCGAGAGGAACATCGTGCCGAACCCCGCCCGCTCGGCCAGCTTCGCCGACAGCGCGTCGAAGCACCCGGCCATGACCACGGTCTCGCCGTCCGCCAAGCGGCGGCGAAGTGCATCTCCATCCATGCCGGCACCCTAGGGACTCCCGAGGGTGCCGGCCCTCGTCCGGTCAGCCCTTCGCGTAGTGGGCCGCGCCCTGGAACTCGATGGAGACGGCGGGCTCGTCACCGACGACCCAGGCGTCGTGGCCCGGCGCGATGTGGTACACGGAACCGGCGCTCACCTCGGCGGTCTTGCCTTCGTCACTCTGCACCTGGAGCTTCCCGGACGCCAGGTACCCGATGTGGTCGGTCTGGCACGAGTCGCCGCCCACGACGGGCTTGATGCACTCCGACCAGCGCCAACCGGGCTGGAACGTGTACCGGCCGATCTCGCCACCGGCGAGCTTCACCACCTCGACGGTGGTCCGCTCCGGCGTGCGGACGTCGTCCGGCGACGAGAAGTCGTTGAACTCGAGCGCTCCCATGGGTCTCCTCCTCAGCTCTTCTTGCAGATGTAGTAGGCGTTCAGGATGTCCTCGGAGACGTGCTCCGTGGTGATCTCGGTGAAGCCCGCCGCCCGGAACATCTCCTCGGCCTTCTGCTCCCCCCACATGGTCCCGAGCCCCGCGCCGTCGAGGGCCAGGGACACGGTCATGCAGTGGAAGGTCGAGACCGAGTAGAGCATCGGCGCCATCGGGTGCTCGAGGTTCTCGTGCACGTGGCTGGAGCCGGCGACGTCCACGCACAGGAACACGCCGTCGGGGCGCAGCGCGTGGGCGATGTTCGCGAGGACGACGTCCGGCTTGGCCTGATCGTGGATGGCATCGAACACCACGATGAGGTCGAACTGCTCCGTCGCCGCGATCGTGGCGGCGTCCTGCACCTCGAAGGTGGCGTTCGTGAGCCCGAGGTCGGCCGCCTCCTTGCGCGCGGTCTCGATCCCCTCCTCCGAGAAGTCGAGGCCGGTGAACCGGCTCTTCGGGAACGCGTTGGCCATCAGGTTGATGGCGTGGCCCTGCCCGCAGCCGACGTCACAGACGTCGATGCCGGCCTCGAGGCGGTCGTGGATGCCGGGGATGAGGGCGAGCTCACCGTCGATGAGCGCAGCGTCGTGGATCTGCCCGCTCATCTCGCCCATGAGCGCCTGGAACTTGGGGTAGCGCGGGTACGGCACCCCGCCGCCCTCGCGGAAGCACTCGACGATCTCGTCCTCCACCCCGCCCATCAGCGACGTGAACTGCGCGAAGTTGGCCAGGTTGCCCGGCCCGGCGGCGCGGGTGACCGAGGCCGCGTGCTCCGGCGGCAGCGTGTAGGTCGCGGTCGTGGGATCGTGGGTCAGGAACCCGCCGACGGTGAGGGCGTTGCACCACTCGCGGACGTAGCGCTCGTTGAGCCCCGACGCGTTGGCGATCTCCTCGGTGGTCGCCGGCGGAAGGGTGGCGAGCGTGTCGAACAGGCCGGTGCGGTGGCCCACGCTGACCATCAGGCTCAGCATCGCGTCGTTCAGCAGGCCGACCATCCGGCCGGCGAACTCCTCCGCCGCCGCCTGATCGATCTCGGTCTCTGTGGTGGTCATGATCGGTCTCCTCTGTCCTTGGGATCCGTTCGTCAGTCGTCGAGCGGGAAGAGCTTCTGGGGCTGGTCGTCGGCGAAGAAGTCCAGGAGCAGCTGGCTCACGAGGTGCGGCTTCTCCAGCGGCACGCCGTGCGAGGTCCCCGGCACCACGGCGAGCTGCACCTCCGGGAGGGCGCGCAGGACGCGGGCCACGTGGTCGAGCGTCATGGAGCCGTCGTCGCCGGCCAGTACGAGCGTGGGCACGCCCACGTGCTCGAGGTCGGCCAGGTCGACCCCGGTGTCACGGGTCCAGAGGTCGTGCAGCTTGTCGAACACCACCGGGAAGTGCTCGGGCCCGTCGGGCGAGAGCGCCGCGTACAGGCCCACCAGCTCGGCCGGCGCGTGCTGGGCCGAGAGGCCCTGCATCATGGGCAGGTACCCCGGTCGGGCGCCGTCGAGCGTGACGAACTGCTCGATGAGCACGAGCTTGCGCACGAGCATCGGGCGCCGCAGCGCCACCAGCAGGCCGACCAGGGCCCCGTCGCTCCACCCCGCCAGGTGGGCGGACTCCAGGCCGAGCGCGTCCATGAAGCCGATGGTGTGGTGGGCCATGGTCTCGTAGGTGATCGGCCCGGTGACATCGGGGGTCCTCCCGTGGCCGTGGCGCTCGGGGACGTACACGCGGTAGCGCTCCGCCAGCGCCTCCGTCTGCGGGTCGAAGGTCTCGGCTACGCAGAGCCCGCCGTGGAGGAGGACCACGGGATCGCCGCTGCCCGTGACCTCGAAGTAGGTCGGGACGCCGTCGACGATCACCACGTCACCGTGCGGGCGTCGGGTCGTCTCGGGGCTGGCGGTCGGGGCCATGTCGGGTCCTCCGGATCGGTCGGAGGCATCGTCCGCGAACCAGCTCGCCGTTGCATCCGTGGAACCACGGGTCCTAGTGAGGGATCAGGCGTCGAAGTCGATCGCGCTGCTGCGCACGGCCAGCTCGCCCCGGTTCCGGGCATCGAGCTTGGTCAGGAGCGACGACACGTGCGACTCCACGGTCCGGACCGAGATGTAGAGCCGCTCGGCCACCTCGGCGTTGGGCATGCCCTGCCCGATCAGCCGCAGCACCTCGGACTCCCGCGCGGTCACCCCCGCCGCCGCCAGCTCCGGCACCACGGCGGCCCGGGCCCGCCGCCGCCGGGGCACGGCGCCCCCGGAGTCGCGCAGCAGCTGGCGGACGCGGTCGGCGAGCAGGACGGAGCCGATGGACTCGTACGCCTCGAGCGCCTCCCGGAGCCACCGCTCCCCCGCCCGTCCGCCGAGCTCGAGGGCGCAGATCACCCGCACCTGCGCGAGGTCGATCGCCATCGTGGCCGGCGCCGCCGCCAGCTCCGCCTCGACCCCCGCCGCGTCAGCCGCCAGCAGTGCGGTGGCCACCGCGACCAGGAGCGGGCGCGAGTACATGCGGGCCAGATCCGGGATGGCGGCCGCCTCGGCCAGTGCCCGAGCTGCGTCCTCGGGTCGCCCCACGGCGGTCAGCACCAGGGGGAGCCAGCAGAGGCTGTCGATGGGCACGACGCCGGGCATGGACCGCGCCAGCTCCCCGCTGCGCTCGAGCCAGTGGATGGCCTCTTCCCACCGACCGCTCCGGATCGCGATGTCACCCCGTATGAAGGCGGTGTGGAGGAACAGGTCCGGGCTCGGCGCGCTCGCCTCTGCTTCCGCGAGGTCGTCCTCGACGGACTCGACCGAGTAGCTGCGGACCATCGCCCGGACGGCCAGCAGGTAGGCGAGCTGGTCGAGGCGCAGCGCGCGGCACCGCTCGACCGCCGGCTCCACCACGGCCAGCGCGCCCGCGAGGTCCCCGTGCACCGCGAGGGCGATGGCGAGGTTCTCCTCCGCCCAGGCCAGCTCCACGAGCGACCCCGCGGCGCCCGCCAGCTCGACCGCCTCGTACATGCGGTCCGGCGCCCCGCCGTCGAAGAGCTCGACCTTGCCCAGCTGGACCACCGCGCGGACCTCCGCCTGGGTCCGCCCCGCTGCCGCCGCGTCCCGGGCCTGGCGTGCCCACGCGGCGCGGGCGGCCTCGCGATCGCCGAGGAAGTCGTTCGCCCGCCCCTCGAGGTCGAGCGCGGCCAGGCGGAGGTCGATCCCCACCGTCTCGCTGGCGAGCACCCGCTCCGCGCAGGCAAGCGCTTCTGCCCCCTCGCCCCGCACGAGCGCGGCCCGGCCGACCACCAACCCGAGCTCGGGGGAGTCGTCGCCGTGGTCCTGGGCGAGGGCGAGCACCTCGTCGGCCAGATCGGGATGTCCCGCATCGAGGGCACAGGTGGCTCGCCGGAGGCGGCGCTCGGGCGTGTCCCCGTGCTCGGCCACCGTCGCCAGGTCGTGGTCGAGCGCGTCGGACCACCGGCCCTGCGCCGCGAGCGCCCGGGCGATCGCATCTGCGGCCCGGGCCCGCAACGACGCAGTGCGGGCCGCGTCGAGCGCGGTCCGCGCGGCCTGCTCCGAGGCGAAGAGCGCGTGGTCGCGCAGCAGCCGGTCGGCCGCGGTTGCGAAGGCCGCCGCCGCGTCGTCCTGGGCCCCGATGGCGAGGAGGTGCACGCCGCGGCGCTCGAGAGCATCGGCCTCCGCGTCGCCCTCGACGCGCAGCGCGTTGGCCACCCGCCGGTGCAAGGTGTCGACGAGGTGGGGCACGGTCGCCTCGAGGACCGCCTCGCGGACGATCGCGTGCCGGAACGCGGCGACGCCACCGATCGTCTCGATGAGCCCCACGCGCGTGCCAGCGGCGAGGGCGGCACCGATGGCGTCGTCGTCCGCGCCGGTGACCGCGCGCATCAGGTCGGGATCGAAGTCGCGGACGACCGCGCCCGCCACCAGGATCTGTCGCTGCTGCGGCTCGAGGGGCGCCAGGCGCGCCTCCGACGAGATCGCGGATCGCGCCGGGCACCGCGCGGCGCCGCCGTGCCAGGTCGCGCCGGACTCGTCGAGCGCGACCGTCCCGGCGACGACGTGCCCGCGCACGAGCTCCTCGACGAGGAGGGGCACGCCGTCGGTACGCGCGAGCACGTCGGCCACGAGCGGCGATGGCGGGTCCGCGTCGAGCAGGACCGCCACGAGCTCGCCGACGGCTCGCTCGCCCAGGGGCTGCACCGTGACGACCTCGGCGATGCCCTCGCTGCCGAGCAGGCGCGCCACCTCGTCGGCCGCGCGCGACACCGATGGCCGGAGGGCGCCGACCACGGCGCAGCCGGGGATGGCGGCGCCGGCGACGTACCGGATCGTCTCGAGGCTCTCCGCATCGGCCGCGTGCAGGTCGTCGAGGACCAGCACCACCGCGCCTGCCGCGTCGACGACCGCTCGAAGCAGCTGCACCACGCCTTCGAGGGCCAGCAGGCGCCGCTGGCCGGCGTCCAGGTCCGCGGGAGCGGCCTCCGTCGGCCACTCCGGGAGCACGAGCACCAAGCCACGGTCGAACGGCGCCATCGGATCCGCCGCAGGATGGGTGCGCAGCCAGGAGCGCAGCGCGTCGGCCACGACGCTGAACGGCGACGGCGTGGCGAGCGGCGCGCGGCCCGCGAGCACGGCGGCGCCCTGCTGCTCCGCCAGCGCGACGGCCTCGCCCAGGAGCCGCGTCTTGCCGATGCCTGCCTCGCCCGCGAGCAGCACACAGGCCGTGCCGCCGCCGGCGGCCGCCGCCACCGCCCGGTCCACGATCTCGACCTCGGCCGCCCGACCCACCACGACGGCGGCTCGGGTCAGCCCCTGGTCGCCGCGCACGGGCGCCAGTCTGCTGCGCTACGACTGGTGGTTCCACGGATGTGGGGCGGCTCGGTGCCCGCCACGATCGGCACGAGGCAGGGCAGCCCCGAGGCGAGGAGCGATCGATGGCCTTCGAGGACGTGATGGGCAAGGTGATGGAGTGGAGCAGCGCGACGCACGCGCTGGCGGCACTGGGAGCCGAGCTGACCGTGCAGCAACCCGGGGTGGAGGCCCCGCCGGAGGTCGTCGACGCGCTCCGCGCGGTCTCGACCACCGCCGGCCTGACCGACCTCGACCAGATCCCACCCCCCCAGCAGGGCGTGGCCCTCGCCCTGATCCGCGCGTTCCTGCACCAGGCCGTCGACCTGATCGACCACCCCGAGCGCGCGCCCGGCTGGAGCTACAGCGACCCGGCCATCCTCGACGGGTGGGGTCGCGCGTCGATGATGATGCCGATGACGATCGCCGCGGCCCACCCCGACCTCGCGCGCGTGACATCGCTCCTCGACGTCGGCACCGGCGTCGGCCTCCTCGCCGTGGCCGCCACGACCACCTGGCCCACGGCCACCGTCGTCGGCATCGACACCTGGGACACGTCCCTCGACCGGGCGCGGACGAACGTGGACGGCGCCGGACTGGGCGACCGGATCACGCTCCGCCGCCAGGACCTCGCGGACCTCGACGACGTCGCCGCCTTCGACTGCGCGTGGGTGCCGAGCTTCTTCATGTCCGAGGCAGCGCTCGAGCGCGGCCTCCCGGCGGTCGTTCGAGCCCTGCGCCCCGGCGGCTGGGTGGTCCTGGCCCGCAACCTGCCCGCCCCGGCTCCCCTGCCCGCCGCGCTGGCCCACCTCGAGCGCGTGCGCACCGGCGGTTCGGACCTCGCGCCCGAGCGGGCGCTGGCACTGCTGGAGGCCGCTGGCTGCGAGCAGGTCCACGAGGCGCCTCCCGTCGGTCCCGCCCCGATCGCGCTGGTGCTCGGTCGCCGTCCGGCTCAGGAGCCGAGCCGATAGGCGAGGCGACCAGACGGCACAGCGCCGTCTCTGCCCTGAAGAGGCACCCCGGTGACCGATCCGCGAACCTCCTAGCCGGCCGCTGAACCCCTAGGGGCGAGGTCACCCGGCTTGGCCCGTTCTTGCCGTTTCGCGCGCTCCGGTGCGCGATGTCCCCGCGGACTAGTCCGATCGGGGCCGGACGAATGACCCGCGTGGGCCATTCGGCCCACTGCCGCATGGGCCGATGGTCCTCCTGCGCATCCGCGCGTTCGCAGGTAGCGAGAAGGAGAACCGATGATCCGTTCCTCGATCGGGGTGAAGCTGACAGCGGTCGCCGTCGCGGTGGTCACCACCGCAGGTGTCGCCGCCGCCACCACGCTCCCCAACATCCCCCCGGCCAACGTGGCCGTCCAGCCGAGCATCGAGGCGGAGGTCACCCCGACCGACCTGCCCGACCTGCCCGACGCCCGGTCACGGTCCCGACGCTGCCCGACGCCTCCGCGGTGCTCGCCACGCTCGGCTCCGGCGGCACCCCGTCGCTCCCGAAGGTCCCCGGCCTGCCGCCGCTCTCCGAGATCCCGGGCCTGTCCAACCTCGGCACCGGCGGGCTGCCCGTCGACCCGGCCATCGTCGCCGGGCCGATCGTGGCCGCGGCGTCCGACGTCGCCGACCTGCTGCCCACGCCCGCCCAGCTCCAGGTGGCCGTGCGGCACTGCGTCGCCAAGCTCGCGGCACTTGCTCCGGTGTCCGTGGCGAGCGCCGGCGACCCGATCAGCACCCTGATCGCGCTGCTGACCAGCCTCAGCCAGGGTGGTCCGTCGGTGCCGACCCCGCCGAGCGCGGCGAAGGTGCAGGCCGCGGTGACGGCGTGCATCACCGAGCTGCTCAGCGTCCTCCCCGATCCGGCGGAGCTCGCCTCGGCGATCACGACGAAGTTCGGCGGGTCCCTCCCGGGCCCGGTGGGCGACATGGTCGCGATCCTCATGGGCGAGCTCGGCTCGCTGCCGGACCCCCAGCACATGCTGGATCTGATCGGTGCGCTGAGCGCCGCCACCGGGTCACCCGGGAGCCTGTTCCAGGACGTGGTCGACGCGATCGACGACATCCTTCCCCCGGAGCTGTCCGGGCTCCTGGCGCTGCCGCTGTCC
Organism: uncultured Microthrixaceae bacterium; assembly: GCA_963806205.1. Taxonomy (GTDB): domain Bacteria; phylum Actinomycetota; class Acidimicrobiia; order Acidimicrobiales; family VFJN01; genus VFJN01. The sequence continues at coordinate 889,608 of CAWDXF010000002.1, read as the reverse complement.
ATCGTGCACCAGGTGTTCGCGGCCCTCGGCCTCGGCTGACGCGATCCCAGCCGACCTGCGGCAGGCCCGGTCCCTACGACCGGGCCTGCTGCGCGCGTCAGAGCTCGCCGCGGGCCAGGAGTTCGACGGGGTCCTGCATGCGCACCATGCCGAGGTAGCCACCGCCGCGGGTGATGCTGTCGTGCACGGCGTAGCCGAGCACCTCCTGCGCCTGGCGCGGCAACGTGGCCGCCACCTCGGGTGGTACCGACAGGTAGTTGTTCTCCTCGGTGCGCAGCCACCCGAGGCAGTAGCTCAGGTGCGCACCGCGGCGCGGGACGTCGGTGGTGTTGGCGCCGCCGCCGTGGATGACGCCGCCGGTGTAGATCACGGCCGAGCCGGCGGGCATCTCCGCGTACGCGATCTGGTCCGGTGCGGGGGGCGGGCCGAGGATCTGCTCCGCGGGTGTGAGGACGCGGTCGGGCCAGCGATGGCTCCCCGGAACGACCCGCGTCGCGCCGTTGTCCCGCGTGAAGTCGACGAACGCGATGACCGATGCCAGCTGCAGCTCGGGCCCGGGCCGCGGCACGTCGCTCCACACCGCCTCGTCCCGGTGGAGCCACTGGTCCTCCGCGCCGGGGCCGCGCTGGAGCAGGTGGCCGATGTTGAGCTGGAAGCGGGCGCAGCTCGGGCCGAGGACGGCGTTCGCCAACGAGAGCAGCAGCGGGTGGCACATCACGTCGATCGCGAAGCTCCGCGAGATCCCGGGCATGCCCGCCACCTGCCGCGTCTGCGGCCCGTGGAAGGCCTGCGCCACCGGGTTGAACATCTCCTGGTCGGGGTCGGCGTCGCCGACCGCCGCCTCGACCTCGTCGTTCACCCGCGCCACGACGTCCGGGGCCAGCATCCCCTCCACGATCACGGCGCCGTCCGCCTCGAGGGCGCCGAGCAGCGCCTCGAGCTCGGCCCCCGCGTCGAACCGCTGGATCGTCGCGCTCATGCGCGCACCGTCGTCGAGCCGGTCCGTGGTGTCAACCGAACCGGGCTGCCTCAGCGGCGGGTGACGCGGAACGTGGGCTTGGCGCTGCCACCCAGCAGCTGGCACGTGCCGCTCCCGAAGATCCGCATGAGGTGGTCGCCGCCGGGGTCCAGCTGCTGCCCGAGGGTCGAGCTGCCGCAGCCCTCGTCGGGGAGGCCCATCGCGGGCGGGATGGACACGGTGATGAGGTCGGAGCCGGGGGGCACCTGATCACCGGAGGCGTCGAGCTGGGCCGCGACCAGCACCTCGACCGACGCATGCGGCGCCATGCGGAGGAACCCGACGTTGATCGAGACGTCGAGGGGCAGGTCCATCTCGTTCTGCACCAGGACGCGGGCGAGGTGCTGCGGGACCGGGCCGGGGGTCGTCGGCCGGACCGGGTCGGGCGCCGTGGTGCCCCGGGCCGGCTCGGTGGTGACCGCCGACGTCACCCGTGGGGCGCGGGTCGTCGTCGTGCTCCCGGCGACGAGCGCCGTGGTCGTCGTGGGCACCACGGTCGTGGTGGTCGACGACCGCGTGCTCCGGGTGGTGGACGACGGCACGGCCACGTCCTCGACGTCGTCGTCCGCCGGATCGACGGCCACGGCAGCGGCGACGCCGGACGCCCCGACGAGCAGCGCGAGCACGAGCACCAGCTGCGCCCAGCGACCCCTAGCCGTCGTCATGACGGCCCAGGCTGCCAGGTGCAGGGCGATGGCGCCGAGCGGCTGCGGCAGACTGGCCGGACACCATGGCGGGCTCGGGGAAGGAGCTGGGATGGCGACCTGCGACCACGTCGACGCGATCCACGAGGTGCACCCGACCGGTCCCGGGTGCGAGGACTGCATCGCCGCCGGGCGCCGTGACTGGGTGCACCTCCGCGTGTGCCAGACCTGCGGCCACGTCGGTTGCTGCGACAGCTCCCCCGGCAAGCACGCCACGGCCCACCACCGCGCGTCCGATCACCCGATCGTGCGGTCCTTCGAGCCCGGGGAGGACTGGTACTGGTGCTACCGGGACCAGGTGATGTTCGAGCTGGCGGGCGCTCCGCCGGCGCCGTCGCACCCCTGAGGCGGGGATCGGTAGGGTGCGCGCATGACGGAACCGCTCGACCCGACGCGCGTCGACCAGCCGGCGGTCCCCGTCGACCCGACCCAGGTGCAGCCCGTGGTGCCGGCCGACGACGGCGGCGCTCCCCCGGGCGGGTGGGACACCCCGGGCCGCGTGCCGCCCCCGCCGGACCGGCGACCGTGGATCATCGCCGCGCTGCTGCTCGTCATCGTGGTCGTCCTGATCATCCTGCTGCTCCTCCAGGACGATGACGACGAGGGGGCGGTCGACAGCTTCAGCACGACCTCGTCGGTGAGCTCCACCTCGACCACCACCGGCCCCTCGAGCACCACCACCAGCCCCGCCCCCACCACCACCGGCGCCCCCGCCGTCACGGTGCCCCCGGACGAGTGCGCGGAGGCAGGCGAGAACCCGGCGCAGCCAGGGCCGGCGGCCGAAGCCGTGTTCGAGGCGTGGGTGCGCGGCGACGAGGACTGCGCGGCGACGCTGATGACGCCGGCCGCGCTGGCCGAGCTCTTCAGCCGTGACGGCGACGGGGCCACCGACGACTTCCAGGGCTGCACCGAGGAGGAGCTGCCCGACCCCCACGCCGACTGCGCGTTCACCTACGAGGGTGGGGCCACGCACTACCTCATGAACTACAGTCCCACCGACGGGTGGAAGGTCTTCGACCTCACCCAGGTCGCTGACTAGCGGGTCCTCACCTCGAGGGTCTGCGGGACGGCCCGGAGGGGGATGACCCCGCCCGGGCGTCTGGAAGGGCCGACCCGCGCGTCCGCCCTTCGCGACCAAGGAGGTTGCAATGCGCATCGCGGTGATCGCCCCGCCCTGGGTGGCCGTGCCGCCGCCCGCCTACGGGGGCATGGAGCGCGTGCTCGACGACCTGTGCCGGAGCATGCAGGCCGCCGGCCACGAGGTGCTCCTGGCCACGACCGGGGACAGCCGGTGCCCGGTCGAGCGCGTGTGGACCTTCCCCACGGCGCGGGGCACGGAGAACGTCTCCCCCGCCGCGGAGCTCCGCCACGTGATCGGTGCCTACGAGGCGGTGGGGGCGTGGGGAGCCGACATCGTGCACGACCACACGCTGGTGGGCCCGTTCTACGCCGACGGGTTGGGCCTCACAGTGGTCACGACCAACCACGGGCCGTTCGACGACGATCTCGCGCCCCTCTACCGGCGCATGGCCGGGCGCGTGCCGGTCCTCGCGATCTCGCACCACCAGGCGAGCACGGCCGGCGACATCCCGATCGCGGCGGTGATCCACCACGGCATCGACGTCGACGCGTACCCGGTCGGGCTGGGCACTGGCGGCCACGCCCTGTTCCTCGGACGCATGTGCCCGGACAAGGGCGTGCACACCGCCGTGCGGGTCGCACGCGCGGCCGGGATGCCGCTGCGGATCGCGGCGAAGATGCGCGAGCGCGCGGAGCACGAGTACTTCACCGAGCGGATCGAGCCGCTCCTCGGCGGCGACATCGAGTACCTCGGGGAGGTGGGGGGCACGGCCAAGCTGCGGCTGCTGGCCGAGGCGAGCTGCCTGCTGAACCCCATCGCGTGGCCCGAGCCCTTCGGGATGGTGATGCTCGAGGCGCTCGCCTGCGGCACACCGGTGGTGGCCACCCCACGCGGCGCGGCGCCCGAGATCGTGGACGACGGGGTGACGGGGTTCCTGCGCAGCGACGAGAAGTCGCTCGTCACCGCCCTCGGCCACCTGGCCGGGCTCGATCGCAGTGCCTGCCGAGCCGCGGCCCGGAGCAGGTTCTCCGCGGCGCGGATGGCGGCCGGCCACCTCGCCGCCTACCAGGCCGCGCTGGCCCCGCGGGGTCGAGCCGCCGCGTGACCCAGGCCGAGCCGTCGCCCTGGGACACCGTCCGCCCGGTGGCCTCGGTCGCCAGACCGAACGGCGACGTGACGCTCATCGAGGGCCAGACGTTCTGCATCGCGGACCGGTGCGGGGACATGACGGCCAGCCTCCCGCAGGGCCTCTTCTTCCTCGACACCCGGGTCCTGTCGCGATGGGAGCTGCGCCTCAACGGCCGCCGCCTCGAGCCGATCGCGGCATCGATCGCAGAGCCGTTCGCGGCGACGTTCGCGGCGCGTGCCGCCCCCGCCGCGGGCACCGCCGATGCCAGCGTGGTCGTGTTCCGCCGTCGCCACGTCGGGCGCGGCATGCGCGAGCGCCTGTCGGTCACCAACCACGGCCTCGGCCCCACCCCCGTCGTCGTCGAGCTGCTCTTCGACGCGGACTTCGCCGACCTGTTCGAGGTGAAGGAGAGCCGCGTGCGCCGGCGGGGTGGCTACCAGCAGCGCATCGACGACGGGCAGGTGGTCTTCGACCAGGGCGAGGGGGCCGCGGCAAAGCAGACGATCCTGCGCCACTCCGAGCCGGCCGTCGTCGAGCCCGGTCTGGCCCGGTGGACCACCACCCTCGGTCCGGGCCAGAGCTGGGAGCTCTGCCTCGAGGTGAGCGTCGGCATCGGCGACACCCCCGTGGAGCCGCGGTTCCGCTGCGACCAGGTCGACGACTCGGCCACCGCTCCGGAGCAGCGGCTCGCGTCGTGGCGCGCCCGCCTCCCCGCCCTCGACACGGACCACGTGGGCCTGGCCGCCGCCGTCGCCACCGCGGGCGAGGACCTCGGCGCGCTGCGCATCTTCGACCCCGAGCACCCCGACGTGCCGATCATCGCGGCGGGGGCGCCCTGGTTCATGACCGTGTTCGGGCGCGACTCGCTCCTCACCGGCTGGATGACCCTCCTCGCGGACCCGACCCTCGCGCAGGGCGTGCTGGAGACGCTCGCGCGGTTCCAGGGCGACGAGGTCGACGAACGCACCGAGGAGGAGCCCGGCAAGATCCTGCACGAGATGCGCTTCGCGGCGACCAGCGGCCTCGCGCTCGGCGGTGGTGACATCTACTACGGGTCGATCGACGCCACCCCGCTCTTCGTCATGCTCCTCGGTGAGGTGGCGCGCTGGGGTCTCGCCCCCGAGCTCGTCGACCGCCTCCTCCCCCACGCCGACCGGGCGCTGGACTGGATCGAGCGGTTCGGCGACCGCGACGGCGACGGCTACGTCGAGTACCAGCGCCGCAACCCCGTCGGCCTCGCCAACCAGGGCTGGAAGGACTCCTGGGACGGGATCCGCTGCGCCGACGGGACGCTGCCGGACGCACCCATCGCGCTCTGCGAGGTGCAGGGCTACGTGTACGCGGCGTACCTGGCCCGCGCGGAGCTCGCGGACCACGCGGGGGACGCTCCCTGCCGCGACCGGTACCGCGCCAAGGCGGCCGAGCTCCGGCGTCGCTTCAGCGAGGACTTCTGGATGGACGAGCAGGGCACCTACGCGCTCGGGCTCGACGCCGACAAGCGCCCGATCGACGCGGTCGCCTCCAACCCCGGCCACTGCCTCTGGACCGGCATCGTCGACCCCGAGCGCGCGCCGCGACTGGCCGATCGCCTGCTCCAACCCGACCTCTCGAGTGGCTGGGGCATCCGCACCCTCGCCACGACGATGGCTGCGTACAACCCGGTGAGCTACCACAACGGCTCGGTGTGGCCGCACGACAACGCGCTCTGCGCGGCCGGCCTCGCCCGCTACGGCTTCGTCGAGCACGCGCACCGCATCATCGAGGACCAGCTCGCCGCGGCACGCGCCTACAACCACCGCCTGCCCGAGCTCTTCGCCGGCTTCCCCCGCGACGAGCTCGGCGTGCCGGGCACCTACCCCGCGTCCTGCTCACCCCAGGCGTGGGCGTCCGCCGCGCCCCTCCTCTGGCTGCGCACGCTCCTGCGCCTCGAGCCCGACCTGCCCGACGGCACCGTGCGCATCGATCCCGCCCTGCCCGACACGATCCGCCACCTCGACATCGACGGCATCCAGCTCGGCACCACCGTCCTCAGCGTCCACGCGCACGGCGACGAGCTGTCGATCGACGCCGACCCCGACCTCAAGCTCGAGCGGCACACCGCACCACCTCCCCTCGATCAGAGCTGACGCCTAGCCGAGCACCGCGAGGTGGCCCTCGCCTCCCAGCACCGCCGTCCACATCGACGGGTCCCGATCGCCCGCGTCGTAGGCCTTCACCGCATGCTGCAGCGCATCCCACACCACGACGTCGTCGATGGCGTCGTCACGGAGCCAGATCGTCGGCGGCGTCTGCGCCACGCACAGCACGGCGGCGACGCAGTCCTCGACTCCCGGGAGGTGGCTGGCCGCCTCCTCCCACGGCTCCAGCACGGCGCCCCGCGGGCCGAGCAGCCACTCCCGGCTGTCGCGCTCCGGCCACTCGACCTCCACGCGGGCCACCGTACCGGCGGTGCTACGACGGCACGACCCGCCTCCTCGACCGGGACAAGCGGTCCGCCACCGAGCAGGATGCAGGCGTGACGAGCCCCCAGCCCGCCCCGTACTACGCCCCGATCGGCGACGAGGCCGACGTGTTCCGGGCCGCATACGCCGAGGGGATCGCCGTGCTCCTCAAGGGGCCAACCGGCGTCGGCAAGACCCGCTTCATCGAGGCGATGGCCCACGAGCTCGGCCTGGAGCTGATCACGGTCGCCTGCCACGAGGACCTCACGGCGGCCGACCTCGTGGGGCGGCACCTGCTCGAGGGCGACCGCACCGTCTGGGTGGACGGCCCGCTCACCCGTGCCGTGCGCGAGGGCGCGCTCTGCTACCTCGACGAGGTGGTCGAGGCCCGCCAGGACACCACGGTCGTGCTCCACCCCCTCACCGACCACCGGCGCCAGCTCCCGATCGACCGGCTCGCCACGACGCTCGACGCGCACCCGCGGTTCGGCCTGGTCGTCTCCTACAACCCGGGGTACCAGAGCCTCCTCAAGGACCTGAAGGACTCCACCCGGCAGCGGTTCGTCGGCATCGAGCTGGGGTTCCCGCCGCCGGAGCTCGAGCGCGAGATCGTCGCCAAGGAGGCGGGCGTCGACGCCGACACGGCCGCCGCCCTCGTCGCCCTCGGCCTGGCCGTGCGGCGCTCGCAGCTCCCCGAGCTGCGCGAGGTGGCGTCACCGCGCACCCTCATCGCGGCGGGGCGGTTGGCCCGCAGCGGGCTCGGCCTGCCGGCGGCGGCACGCGCCGCGGTCGCCCGTCCGCTCACGGACGATCCGGTGGTCGCCGGCGCCCTCGACGAGCTGATCGACGCCTACCTCGCGTGAGCGCGTGACCCCGAGCGACCTCCCCGACGCCGCGCCGCTACCAGGCCCTGGCCTCGTCGGTGGCCGCGCGACCGATGCGGGTGGCGTGGGGTTCGGGGCCGACGTGGACCGACGGCGAGCTGATCGAGCTCGACCCCGACCACGCCGCGCGCGCTCGCGACGCGGTGATCGTGCAGGCCGCGCTGGTCCGCGGGGGCGCGCTCGCGCCCGACCGCCTACGCCCCCTACGACGACGGCCGAAGCGCGTGGCCGTGCACCTCGCGGCGGAGGTGCCGGCCTGCCTCCAGCAGCTGGCCCACGACCTGCCACCCGGGTGCGGCTGGACCGAACCCGAGGCGTGGTGGGGCACGATCCGGCCCGACCGCATCGCCGAGCCGGCGCTGACCGTGCCGGCCCTCGACAAGCCCCTCGACCTCGTCGAGACCGCGACCGACGAGCAACCCGAGGACGACGCCGTGCCGGATCCGGACGACCGGCCCCGGCGGCTGGGGCTCGGCTCACGCATGGGGCGACCTCGCCGTGGGCGTCGCGGCGAGACGGTGGCCGAGCGCCGGCGCGTGACGCGAGAGGGCATCCCGACGACCAGGGCGGTGCGCGGGCGATCCCTCGCCCGGCCGCCGCGCCTCGTGCGGGCCCACGACGGACCGATCGCCGTCCAGGAACCGCCGGGACGAGCCGGCGCCGTGGCCACCTACCCGGAGTGGGACGAGCGCCGCCAGGCCTACCGGGAGGACTGGTGCACGGTGCACGAGCCGCGCCCGGGCCGCCCGCCGGGCGGTGACGGTGGGGGCGAGCAGGCCCTGCGCACCGCGGGACAGGTCCGCCGCCGGCTGGCCAGGATCCACCTCGACCTGCACCGTCGCCGCCGCCAGCCCCAGGGCGAGGACCTCGACCTCGACGCCGTGGTCGAGCACCGCGTCGCGGTCGCGGCGGGCACCGACAGCACGGGCCACGTGTACCGCGAGGTCGTGCGCCGCCGGCGCGATCTCGGCGTCGTCGTGCTCGTCGACGGCTCCGGCTCGACCGGCACGCACGTGGCCGAGGGCCCGTCCATCACGGCCCGCCAGCTCGAGGCGGCCGCAGCGCTGGTGGACGCGTTCGACGCGCTCGGGGACCGCGTGGCGGCGCTGCTCTTCCGGAGCCACGGCCGCCGCCGGGTCGAGGTCACGACGCTGAAGGGCTTCGACGCCAGGTTCGACACAGCGGCGCGGAGCCGGATGGCGTCGGTCCGGCCGGGGGGCTTCACCCGCCTCGGCGCCGCCATCCGCCACGCGTCCCGGTTGGTGCGCGAGCGGTCGGGCAGCCGCCGCTGGCTCCTCGTCGTGCTCTCCGACGGCTTCCCGTTCGACCACGGCTACGAGGGCACGCACGCGCGGGCCGATGTGCGGCGCGCCCTCGCGGAGGCCCGTCACGACGGGGTCGGTGCGCTGTGCCTGTCCATCGGCGCCACGACGCCCGTCACCGAGCTCGAGGCGGCGTTCGGGGCCGCCACGTACGCGGCGGGTCCCCGGCTCGACGAGCTCGGTGCGGACCTCGCGGCACTCGTGCGCACCGCCCTCGCCGGCGCGGATCGCAGCCGCCGGCTCCCGCCCGCGCTCGTTCTCCCTCGCTAGCCGGAGAGGCGATCGGCCCCCACCATCAGGGTCCACGGCTCGATGGTGGTCGTCTCCAGCTGCTGCGTGCCCTCCCACGGGTCGGCGGCGAAGCGCGCGCGGAGCTCGGCCCCGTCCGCGGCCTCCGCGATCACCAGCACGCGGATGCGGTCGGCCTCGCTCCCCGCGAGCGGGCCCGCGAACAGCACGAGGCCCTCGGCGGCGAGGCCTTCCATGAACCCGGCGTGGTCCGCGATCCCGGGCTGCTCGAAGGCTCCGACCCCGTCGGTCCAGCCGGATCCGGCTTCCCGGGTGGCGGCGAAGAGAGGCATGTGCGGCTCCTTCCGAGCTCGGCGGGCATCAGCATGACAGGCGCAGCGCGCCCGGGGCCCCGGAAGGCACCACCGGTGCACGCGGGGCGACCGGTCGACCGCGCCGGTAGGGGTCGCCGAGCGCGGGAACGTCACGGGGTGACGAGCGACCTCGCGCACCCAGCGGGCGCAGTGCGGTCGAGCGCACCGTGGCGACGTGGCACCATCGCGGACGTGGCCGGCAGCCCCACAGACGACCAGCACGTGAGCGACCTCGCGTGGCTGCGTCGCGTGCGGGACCGGATGGACCGGGAGTACGCCCAGCCGCTGGACGTCGAGGCCCTCGCCCGGGGCGCGCACATGTCGGCCGGGCACCTGAGCCGCGAGTTCAAGCGGGCCTACGGCGAGACGCCGTACGCCTACCTGATGACCCGCCGCATCGAGCGGGCCATGGCGCTCCTCCGGGACAGCGACCTCAGCGTCACCGATGTGTGCTTCAAGGTCGGCTGCTCGTCGCTGGGCACGTTCAGCACCAGGTTCACCGAGCTGGTCGGTGTGCCGCCGAGCGAGTACCGGCGGAAGGCAGCCGGAGCCACCGCAGGCATCCCCGGCTGCGTCACGAAGCAGGCCACCAGACCGGTCAGGATTCGAGAAGCGCGGGCCGCCGGTCGTTCTTAGGGTGCTCCGCATGGACATCACCATCCACTCCAGCTTCCTCCCGCACACCGACCCCGAGGCCTCGTTGGCCTTCTACCGCGACGTGCTCGGCTTCGAGGTCCGCCTCGACGTCGGCTACGAGGCGATGCGGTGGATCACGCTCGGCCCGCCCGACCAGCCGGACACGAACCTCGTCCTGGCCCCGCCGGCCGTCGACCCGGGCATCACCGACGACGAGCGCCGCACCATCACCGAGATGATGGCCAAGGGCACCTACGGCTTCCTGCTCCTCGCCACGAAGGACCTCGATCGCACCTTCGAGCAGGTCCAGGCCAGCGGCGCCGAGATCGTCCAGGAGCCGATCGAGCAGGACTACGGCGTGCGCGACATCGCTGTGCGCGACCCGGCGGGCAACATGATCCGGATCCAGGAGCGCCCCTGAGCATGCCCGCCAAGAAGGCCCCGGCGAAGGCCCCGAAGCCGCACGCCGCCGACACCCACGACCTGATCCGCGTGCACGGCGCGCGCGTCAACAACCTCAAGGACGTCAGCATCGCGCTCCCGAAGCGCCGGCTGACGGTGTTCACCGGCGTGTCCGGCTCGGGCAAGAGCTCGCTCGTGTTCGGCACGATCGCAGCGGAGTCGCAGCGGCTGATCAACGAGACCTACAGCAGCTTCGTGCAGGGCTTCATGCCGACGATGGCGCGCCCCGAGGTCGACGTGCTCGACGGGCTCACCACGGCGATCCTCGTCGACCAGGAGCGGATGGGGACCAACCCCCGCTCCACCGTCGGCACCGCCACCGACGCCAACGCGATGCTGCGCATCCTCTTCAGCCGGCTCGGGAAGCCGCACATCGGCTCGCCCCAGGCGTTCGCGTTCAACGTCCCGTCGGTCACCGCGCGGGGCTCGATCACCGTCGAACGCGGCGAGGGCAAGAAGGCCGAGAAGTGTCACCTTCAACCGCCTCGGCGGCATGTGCCCGAAGTGCGAGGGCATGGGCCGGGTCTCCGACTTCGACCTCACGCAGCTCTACGACGCGGACAAGTCGCTGAACGAGGGCGCCCTCTCGATCCCCGGCTACAGCATGGAGGGCTGGTACGGCCGCATCTACCGCGGCTGCGGGTGGTTCGACCCCGACAAGCCCATCAAGAAGTACACCAGGAAGGAGCTGGACGACCTCCTCTACAAGGAGGCGACCAAGATCAAGGTCGAGGGGATCAACCTCACCTACCTCGGGCTCATCCCGCAGATCCAGAAGTCGTACCTGTCCAAGGACGTCGACGCGCTGCAGCCGCACGTTCGAGCCTTCGTGGAGCGGGTGATCACCTTCACCGCCTGCCCGGAGTGCGGCGGCACCCGGCTCAGCAAGGCGGCCCGCTCGTCGAAGATCGGCGGGATCAACATCGCCGACGTGTGCGCGATGCAGATCACCGACCTGGCCGACTGGGTGCGCAAGCTGAAGGAGCCGTCGGTCCGGCCGCTGCTCGAGGCGCTCCTGCAGACCCTCGACTCGTTCGTGGAGATCGGGCTGGGCTACCTCTCGCTCGACCGGCCCGCGGGCACGCTGTCGGGCGGCGAGGCGCAGCGCACCAAGATGATCCGGCACCTCGGGTCGTCGCTCACCGACGTCACCTACGTCTTCGACGAGCCGACGATCGGCCTGCACCCCCACGACGTCCAGCGGATGAACGACCTGCTGCAGCAGCTGCGGGACAAGGGCAACACGGTGCTCGTGGTCGAGCACGAGCCGGAGACGATCGCGATCGCCGACCACGTCGTCGACCTCGGCCCCGGCGCCGGCTCGGGCGGCGGCACGATCTGCTACGAGGGCCCGGTCGACGGGCTGCGGACCAGCGGCACGATCACCGGGAAGCACCTCGACGACCGGGCGTCGCTCAAGGCCGAGGTGCGGACCCCGACCGGCGCGCTGGAGGTCCGCGGCGCGTCGGAGCACAACCTGCAGAAGGTCGACGTCGACATCCCGCTCGGCGTGCTGTGCGTGGTCACGGGCGTGGCGGGCTCGGGGAAGAGCTCGCTGATCCAGGGCTCGGTGTCCGGACGGGACGGGGTGGTGACGGTCGACCAGGGGGCGATCCGGGGCTCGCGGCGGAGCAACCCCGCGACCTACACCGGGCTGCTCGAGCCCATCCGCAAGGCGTTCGCGAAGGCCAACAACGTGAAGCCGGCCCTCTTCAGCGCCAATTCCGACGGCGCCTGCCCGGTCTGCAACGGCAACGGCGTCATCTACACCGAGCTCGGGATCATGGACACCGTCGCCACCCCCTGCGAGGAGTGCGAGGGGAAGCGGTTCCAGGCGTCGGTGCTGAAGCACAAGCTCGGCGGCAAGGACATCACCGAGGTGCTCGCCATGTCGGTGAGCGAGGCCGAGGCGTTCTTCGGCGCCGGCAAGGCGGCCACGCCGGCCGCGCACGCCATCCTGGAGCGGCTCGTCGACGTCGGGCTCGGCTACCTGCGCCTCGGCCAGCCGCTCACCACCCTGTCCGGCGGCGAGCGACAGCGGGTGAAGCTGGCCACCCACATGGGCGAGACCGGCGGCGTCTACATCCTGGACGAGCCGACCTCGGGCCTCCACCTGGCCGACGTCGAGCACCTGCTCGCCCTGCTCGACCGGCTCGTCGACGCGGGCAAGTCGGTCATCGTCATCGAGCACCACCAGGGGGTCATGGCCCACGCCGACTGGATCATCGATCTCGGCCCCGGTGCGGGCCACGACGGCGGCCGGATCGTCTTCGAGGGCACCCCCGCCGACCTCGTCGCCGCGAAGTCCACCCTCACCGGCAAGCACCTCGCCGACTACGTGGCGTAGCCACCTTCGGCGAGGGCGTCCCGCAGGGCGAGCACGAGGTCGACGTGGGCGCGGACCCGGGCCGCTCGGTCCGGGCTCCGCCACGAGCTCTCGAGGGTGATCTCGGGGATCCCCCGCGTGGCGGCGTAGGCGTTGACCGCCATCATCTTCAGGGTCAGCTCCCAGACGCGGAGGATCCCGCGCTGGACAGGGGTGGAGGCGGAGAGCCCGGGCGGCCGCAGCCGCAGCCCGAAGTAGTCCTTCGTGGCCAGCGTCGTGCCGCCGGCCTCGAGGGCGGCCAACAGCCGCCGCGCGAGCGCGCCGTCCACGTGCGGGTTGGTGAACATGAAGGCCGCGTCCTGCGGACCCTCGTGCAGCGAGAGCACGAAGTCGGGCCGGTACTCGTCGAACACCCGGCGGACGAGGCGCGCCTCCTCGGTCCGGAAGCGGATGAAGTCGCGGTTGATGTCGTAGCCGTCGGCGTTGAACCGGGAGAGCTCGGCGGCGCCGATCGCGTTGACCGGGGTCAGGACCCGCAGAGCAACCGAGCCCTCGCGGTCGTAGCGCTCCAGGATCTCGGGGATGCACACGATCCCGGCCTGCTCGTTGCCGTGGATGCCCGACACGACGAGCAGCCGCGTCGCCGGCGCCGACGAGCGCGTGGACACCGACAGGATCGGCCGCGTGGTGTCGCGGTACGCGACCCGAGCCTCCTCCACCACGTCGTAGCGGTCCCCGAACGCGCGCACGGCCCGCTCGAACGCCTCGGGCTCGTAGCCGAGCGGGACCACCCCCAGCTCCTGGTCCTGGGCCGGGTGGTCGTAGGCGCGCTGGCGCAGGTGGAGCTGGACGAACGGCTTCACATCCCGCAGCGTCGGCACTACTGCAGGTCCTCGGCGCGGGCCAGATCCGCGTCGGTGCCCCGCAGGCGCAGGGCCTGCGCCAGGCGGGCCCGCGCCATCGGGAGGTGCGCGGTCAGGCCCTGGGCCTCGAGCCGAGCCACTCCCTCCTCGATCTCGGCGATGCCACCGTCGAGATCTCCCGTCGCGCACCGGGCCTGCCCCAGGGCCCACACCACCGGTCCCATCACGAACAGGTAGTAGTGCGCCCACCGGTCGCGGTACGGCTCGAGCGCCTCCACCGCCCTTGCCCCGAGCTCCGCGTCGCCGAGGGTGAACGCAGTCTGCGCGAGCTGGAACGTCGCGGAATAGGGCATGGTCTCGACCACGTGCGCGCGCGGATCGAGGTGGTGGTCACGCACGACGGCGCGGGCTTCGTCCGTCCGGCCCGCCTCGCTGAGGGCCCAGGCCTGGGCGCAGCGCCACGCGACCCCGAGCGGGTACTCGTCGGCGAACGCGGAGGCGCTGTCGGCCAACCCGGCGATCGCGCCTCTGAGCCAGCCGTGGCCCAGCGCGGTGGCCCCCCACCACTGCGCGGCATCGGTCTGTCCGAGCTCCTGCCCCAGCACGAGCATGGCCTCGTTGGCGGCCTCCGCGGCAGCGAGGTCGCCGCGCAGCAGCCGCGTGCGCACGTCGTTCGCCATGGCCATCCAGCGCGTCAGCGGCGCACCCTCCGCGGACGCGATGGCCACCATCTCCCGGGTCACCCGGTCGCTCCCACCGAGGTCGCCGACCGCGAGCAGCGCGGCCGCGTGGAAGACCCGGGCGACCACACGCAGCGTCGGGTCGCCGTGCGCGTCGGCGAGGCGGGCGGCTTCCCCGTTGCGCTCGATCAGCTCCGGGATGCGGTGCCCGGACATCGAGGAGTAGCCGGTCGTCGCGAGGACGTACGACACCAGGAGGTCGTCGCCGATGGACCGGGCCATGTCGACGGCGGCATCACCGAGGGCCAGGCGACGGTCGTGCTGGCCCGAGAACGTGAGCTCGGAGGCCAGCTGCGCGAGGAGGCGGGCCCGGTCGGGACCTGGCTCCTCACCAACTCGGTCGAGCGCGGCCTCGATCAGCTCCACCCGCTCGACGTCGACGCCGGACACGATCGAGACGAAGCCCCGCGTGTTGGCGAGGACGCTGCGGACCGTCAGCTCGAGGTCCTGCAGCTCGAGGGCCCGTCGCGACGCCTCGAGCAGCAGCTCCCGGAAGGACGGGTCCCCCTGGTCGCGGAGGCACTCCGCCAGGCCGCACCGGGCCAGCACCCACGTCGCCGAGCCCGCCTCCTCCACGTCCTCGAGCAGGTCCAGTGCCGCGCGGAAGCGCTCCTCGGCATCGGCGAACGCGCGCGCGGCGAGCGCCTCCTCGGCCGCGGCGATCGTGTAGTGCAGCGCGCGGCTGAGGTCCCCGCCGTCGGGGCCGGCCTCGGTGCAGTGGTGGGCGAGGGCCCGCACGTCTTCCGGACGCACCTTCTCGAGCACGTCCGCCACCCGCCGGTGCAGGCGGCGACGGCGGGTGGCCGACAGCTCCTCGTAGAGCGTGGTGCGCACCAGCGCGTGCGCGAAGTGGAAGCGGTCGACCTCGAGCTCCTCGACGAGCCGGGCCCGCACCGCCTCGTCGAGTGCGTCGAGGATCGCGTCGTCCGTCCCGTCGACGAGCCCGACGAGCACCTCCATGTCGAAGTCGCGGCCGACGACCGAGGCGACCGACAGCACGTCGTTGGCGGCGTCGGAGAGTCGGTTCAGGCGCCGGCCCACGACGTCGCGCACGCCCTCGGGCACCGCGACGTGGTCGGGGTCGGCCACGACCCAGCGGTCGCCCTCCCGCTTCACCCCGCCGGTCTCGACCAGGTGACGGAGCACCTCGCCGACGAAGAACGGGTTGCCCTCGGTCTCGGCGTACACGGCGTCGGACAGGCGCAGCGTGTTCTCGTCGAGGTCGTGCCCGGCGGCGGCTGCGATCAGGTCGACCACCTCACCCGCGCTGAGGTTGTCCACGGGCAACCGGTCCACGCCGGGAAGACGGCGCAGGTCCGCTATCGACGCGGCCAGCGGATGGGTGCGCGTGAGGTCCGTGTCCCGGTAGGTGGCGAGCACGAGCAGGCGCGCCCCGTCGTCGGCGACGCTGCGGACGACGTGCTGCAGCAGCTGCAGCGTCGGCTTCGTGGCCCAGTGCAGGTCGTCGACGACGAGCACGCAGCCGACCGCCGCCGCACGGGTGGCGTCGACGATCCACCCCGCGCACGCCTCGAAGAGCCGGTGCTCCTCCGACGCGGGGTCGGAGGCGACGGGCTGCTCCGCGACCGCCACGGTCGGCCCGAGGTCGGGCACCAGCCGCCGGAGCTCACCGGCCAGCCGCCCGAGCGCGGGCGCCTCGGCGTGCTCGACGTAGTGCGCGAGGGCCTCCACGAACGGCTGGTACGGCACGCCCAGCTCCTCATCGCACCGCCCGAAGAGCACGAGTGCGCCATCCTCGAACGCGGCGCGGCACAGCTCCGCCGCCGTGCGGGTCTTCCCCACCCCGGGCTCCCCGGCCAGGAGCACCGTGCGGGGTGTGCCGGCTCGCACGGTGCGCCACTCCTCGGCCAGCCGGGAGCGGAGCTCGTCGCGCCCGACGTACGCCGTGGCGAGCGCCCCTGAGAGCGCCGGCGCGATCGGCACGGTCCGATCACCCGCCGCGGCGCGCGCGAGCAGCGGCTCCCACAGCACCCGGCACGCGGGCACGGGCTCGGCCAGCCCCTTCAGCTCGAGATCGCCCATCGGCTCGAACGCGAACCCGCCTCGGCCGCGGGCGAGGGCCCGCACCAGCTCCGCGGCGAGGATCTCGCCCCCGGCCGCGGCCGCGCAGAGGCGTGCCGCCTCGACGACGGGGACACCGAACACGTCGCCGGACTCGGTCGACACGTCCCCGATCGACAGGCCGACCCGCAGGGCGAAGGCTTCGGCCGGGGTGCGCCGGCCGTGCGCGTCGGCGGCCTGCTGCACCGCGACGGCGGCGGCCACCGCCTCGGCCGCGGACTCGAACGTCGCCATGACGCCGTCGCCCAGGCCCTTGACCACCGCGCCGCCGTTGGTCGTGATGGCCTCGGAGAGGAGGGCGTCGTGGGCCCGCCGCAGGGCGTCGGCGGCCTCCTCGCCCAGCCGGACGCGCAGCTCGGTCGAGGCGACGAGATCGGTGAACAGCACCGACCTCGTGCCGAGGTGCGTTCCCGAGTCCGCCATCCGGCTCCCTCCGCTGCGCTGCCCTAGCGCGGCGTCACGCCAAGCCTAGGCCCGGGGGTGTGGGATCGAGTCAGCGCAGGTCGGCCGAGGAGAAGTCATCGGTCCCGGCGAGCGGGAGCAGCTCCTCGCGACCGATCTGACGGAGGAGGCTGGCCCCGTCGAGGTAGACGCGCTCGTTGGTGATCCGGTCACCGTCGAAGGTGAACACGGCGATCACCGGGACGCGGAACGCCTTGCCGGTCGGCGGCAGACCGAGGAACTCGCCGGTGCACGTCCCGAGCAGGTCGAACTCGGAGATCACCGTGTCGTCGTCGGCGACGTGCATCCGGACGTGCTCGTGGCGTTGGTCGGGGAACGCCGTCCGCTGGGCCCGGTGGTAGGCGATCACCGCGTCGCGCCCCTCGTGGACCTGGCCGGTGGCGACGATCTCGTAGCGCGGGACGTCGCGGAAGGTGGCCAGGCACGCCTCCCAGTCGTGGTCGATCTCGGACTGGAAGTGCCGCCCGAGGACCTCGAGGCGCCGGGCGCGCAGCTGATCGTCGGCCATCTTCACCTCGCTCGCACGAGCTGGACGTGGGTGACGCCGCGGCCGGCCTCGGTGCTCACCATCTCGGCGCACTCCCAGCCGGTCGGATAGCCGGGCTCCTCGAACACGCGCTCGCCGGAGCCGAGGAGGATCGGCGCGATCGACAGGTTGAGCACGTCGACGAGGTCTGCCGCCAGGTACTGGCGGATCGTCGACGCCCCGCCGTTGAGGCGCACGTCCCTGCCGTCGGCCGCGGCGAAGGCCTGCTCGAGCGCGGACTCGATGCCGTCGGTGACGAAGTGGAAGGTCGTGCCGCCCTGCATCGGGATCGGGGCGTGCGGGTGGTGGGTGAGGACGAAGACGGGCGAGTGGTACGGCGGGTCCTCGCCCCACCAGCCGGTCCAGTCGCTGTCGCCCCATTCGCCTCGGACCGGTCCGAACATGTTGCGACCCATCACGTTGGCGCCGATGCCCTCGAAGCTGACGTCGAAGTAGCGACGATCCACCGGGGTGCGGTCGTCGCTGAACACCCAGGTGTGGAGGTCCTCGCCTCCGACCCCGAGCGGGGTCTCGAGGGTCTGGTCGGGTCCGGCCATGTAGCCGTCGAGCGAGACGGCGATGTTGTGCGCGCGCAGGAGTGCCATGCCGGACAGACGATGTCAGGCCGCGGGACTCATCGCCACTAGTGGTCGGCGCCCACCGTGGCGAGGCGCCGGCAGAGCTGCCGGGAGATGTTCGACGCGAGCGCAGCGGCGGCCGCTGGGGCCGTGTCCGCCAGCTGGCCGAGCGTCCGCTCGCTCAGGCTGATGACGCGCGTCCCGTCCTCGACGACGTCGACGTCGGAGCCGCGGGGCTGCTGGAGCAGGTAGGCCATCTCGCCGACGATCTCGCCCGGGCCGACGGAACCGATCGGTTCCCCGTGCCGGCTCACGGCCAGCCGGCCGCGCAGGACGACGAAGACGTTGCGGGCCGACCCCCCCGTCTTGAGGAGGCGGTCGCCCGCGCGACAGGTGACGACGTTGCTCCGGTGCAGGCAGTGGGCGACGTCGCGGTCGTCCATCCCGTCGAAGATCGACCGGTCCAGCGAGGCGAGCTCCCCGAGCACCACCTGCTCGTAGGCTTCTCGTCCGGCGAGCAACGGGCTGAACACCGTGCTGGTCCCCTCGAGCGTCTCCTGCACGCAGCGAGGGAGGTCCCCCTCCCGCCCGAACTCGAGCAGCGCCTCCGCACCCTGCGGGAAGGACACCAGCGGCACGAGGAAGCCCGCCTCGGGGGTGTTGATGTTCCGTGTCCCGTACGGCTGCTGGTACCGCGCGTAGAACGAGATGAGGTGCGGCTCACAGGCGCCGAACACCACGCGGATGTCGTGCGCGGCGGAGCGGACCGCGCACCCCTCGGTGAGGGTCGGGAACAGGTCGGTGCCGCGCCGGCGCTGCGAGATCATCGTGCGCTCGCCGACGGCCATCCGCTCCGCCGGGATCTCGGCCAGGAACGGGGTGAGCTGGTACTGCTCGATCTGGCGGGGTGAGAAGCCGTCGCCGCCCCACGTGACCCGCGTCGTGGCGACCACCTCGCCGTCGACCGCCGCGTAGGTGATCCAGCTGTGGTCGTCCTCGGGGTCCGCCAGTCGCCGGCGCTCGTGGTCGGCCACGGCCTGGTAGCGGCCCATCTCCTCGACGTACACCTCGTAGCGGAAGCGGTACACCGCCTCGCGCTCCGCCTCGGTGATCGCCGTGCGGACCTCGATCCCGCTCATCGCGCCCCGACCTCCTCGAGCGCGAGCCGCCGCTGCCCCGCCGTCTCGAGCACCCGGTCCGCGACGCAGGGCGCGACCTCGAGGAGCTCGGTGAACTCGACCGGCGTGAGGACGACCAGCCGCATCGGCGTCGCCGCCACGACGGTCGCGCTGCGGGTGGTCCCGTCCAGGAGGGCGAGCTCGCCGGCCACCGTCCCGGGGGCGACCTCGCCGACCGCGATCTCGCCGCGAGCCGCCGAGGCGAGCCCGTCGAGGACGACGAAGCACTCCCGGCCCGGGGTCCCCTCCAGGGTGAGGGTCCGGCCCGCCCGCACGTCGATCTGGGCCCCGAGCCCGTCGAGCTGCTCCAGCTGACGGCGGGTGCAGCCCGCCAGCAGCGGGATCGCCCCCCACGCCTCGATCCGATGGTCCTTGTCCCGGTCCTTGTGCATCTGCCGCCTCCTTGGCTCTGGGAGGACCGTACGAAGGGGCCGTTGGGCGGGGTTTGTGGCCGAACCTGGGGCGCCCAAAGCGGCGCCAAGGCCACTCCGCGAGACTTTGGGCAGCCTCGAAGAGGGGGTCTGGGCGTGCTGCGAGTGCGGGTGTGCGGGGGTCTGGAGGTCGAGGCGGACGGCCGCTCCCTCCCCGACGCGCTCGTCGGCGGGCGCCAGGGCCGCCTCGTCTTCGCCTACCTGACCTGTCAACGGCCCCGAGCGGTCCGCCGGGAGGAGCTGGCCGAGCTCCTGTGGGGCGACCGGCTCCCCGACACCTGGACGGCGTCCCTCAGCGCGGTCATCTCGCGGCTGCGCCGCCTCCTCACCGAGGCCGGGCTCGACGGCGCCGAGGCGATCGTCTCCGCGGCCGGCTCCTACCAGCTCGTGCTCCCGCCCGACGCCGTGGTGGACCTCGACGAGCTCGAGGCCGCGGTCGCCGCGGCCGAGGACGCCGCCGCGACCCAGGATGCCGGCAGGGCGACCGAGGCCGCCGCGCTCGCAGCGGCGATCGCGGCGCGCGGCTTCCTCCAGGACGATTGCGACTGGGTCGATCGCCAGCGTGAGGTGATCCGCGACCTGCGCATCCGCGCCGGGCTGGCGCTGTCGGCCGCGCACCTCGGCGCCGGCGCATCGGCCCGGGCGGTCGAGGCCGCCCGGGACGCACTCGCGCTCGACGAGACCCGCGAGGCGTCCTACCGCCAGCTCATGCGCGCCCTCGCCGCCGCCGGGGAGCGGGGCGAGGCGCTGCGGGTGTGGGAGCGCTGCCGCATCGCGCTGGTCGAGGACCTCGGCATCGACCCGTCGCCGGAGACCGAGGCCGTGTACCTCGAGGTCCTCGGGGCCACGCCGGCCACCGAGGCGGTGACCACCGCCCTCCCGTCCGGGGTGGTCACGTTCCTGCTGACCGACATCGTCGACTCGTCGTCGCTGTGGGACAAGGCGCCGGACTCGATGGCCCTCGCGCTCGAGCGCCACGACACGATCATCGCCGACACCGTCGCCGGCCACGGCGGGACGCTCCTCAAGTCGAAGCTCGAGGGCGACGCCACGGTGTCGGTGTTCGCCCGGGCCTCGGACGGTGCGACGGCCGCGCTCGCCCTTTCCGACGCCATGGCCGAGGAGCCGTGGCCCGAGGGCGCCGTCCCCAGGGTGCGGATGGCGATGCACACCGGCGAGGCGTTCGAGCGCGGCGGCGACTACTTCGGGCCCGCCCTCAACCGGGCCGCCCGCCTGCGGTCGTTGGCCGGAGCCGGTGAGGTGCTGCTCTCGCAGGCGGTCACCGAGCTCGTGCGCGACCACCTCCCCGCCGGCGCCGTGCTGCGCGACCTCGGCCACCGGGACCTGCGTGGCCTGTCCCGCGGCGAGAACGTCTACTCGCTCCGCCGGACCGGTGGGGCGCCGCCCGCCGACACCGCCACCCGCGATGCGGGATCGGACGAGCTCGTCGTGCCTCCCCTCGCTCCCGCGCTGTCGAGCACCGCGCCCTTCGTCGGCCGCGGCGACGAGCTGACCGCTCTCCTCGAGCTGTGGGAAGGGGCCACCACCGGAGCTCCGGGCGCGGCGTTCATCGGCGGCGAGCCGGGGGTGGGCAAGTCGCGCCTCGCCGGCGAGATCGCTGCCCGAGCCCATGACGCCGGCGCCATCGTGCTCTACGGACGCTGCGACGAGGACCTGGCCGCACCGCTCCAGCCGTTCATCGAAGCGCTCCACACCCTGGTCCCGGCGCTGGGCCCGACCCGGGTGGCCTCGATCCGCGGCGTGGACGAGCTGGCCCGCGTTGTGCCTGAGCTGGCCGAGCAGCTCCCGGACCGCGCGCCGCGGTGCGCGCCGATCCCGACACGGAGCGACTGGCCCTGTTCGACGCGGTGGCGAACGTGATCGGCGCGGCCTCCGCGGAGGCGGCCGTCCTGCTCGTCCTCGACGATCTGCACTGGGCGGGCAAGACGACGCTGTCCCTGCTGCGCCACGTCCTCCGCGGCGCGAAGGGGACGCGGCTGCTGGTCGTCGGCACCTACCGCGACACCGAGCTGGCCCGCACCCACCCGCTGGCCGAGACGCTGGCCGACCTGCGTCGCGGCACGCGGACGCCACCCGGATCTCGCTCAGCGGCCTGGCCGCCGAGGACATCGCGGCCTACCTCGACGCGGTCGGCATCGACGACCGGGCCCTCGGCCGCGAGCTGGCGGAGGTGACCTCCGGCAACCCCTTCTTCGTGATCGAGGTGCTCCGCCACGTCGAGGAGACCGGCGGCACCTGGTCACCGGGCAACCTGCCCGAGGGCGTCCGGGAGGCGACCGGCCGTCGTCTCTCGCGCCTGTCGGACGCGACGAACCAGGCCCTGACGGTGGCGGCGGTCGTCGGGGCGAGCTTCGAGCTCGCCCTCCTCGAGCAGGTCGAGGGCACCGACCTCGTGGACCAGATCGCCGAGGCGTGCCAGGCCGGTCTGGTCAGCGAGGAGCAGGGCTCGGTCGGCCGCTTCCGGTTCGCCCACGCGCTCGTCCGCCAGGTGCTCTTGGCCGAGCTCGTGACCGTCAAGCGAGCGCGCCTCCACAAGGCCATCGCCGAGCTCCTCGAGACCGCGCCGGTGGGTGACGATCCCGACGCCCGCCTCGCCGACCTCGCCTACCACTGGTCCGAGTCCGCGTCGCTCGGGGACGCGGCCAAGGCGGTCGACGCCTGCCGCCGGGCCGCCGACAGTGCGGCGGAGCGGCTCGCCTACGAGGAGGCCGGCGACCTGTACGGCATGGCGCTGCAGGTGCTCGACGAGCGGGACGACCCCGACGGCGAGACGCGGGCCGGCCTCCACCTGGCTCGCTGCGACGCGCTGCTGACCGCGGGTGACGTGGCCGGTGCCCGGGACGCCATCGACGCGCTCGAGGGCGCCGCCCACGGCTCCGAGCGGCTCGCCGCCTGGTACACGACCTACGAGGGCCTGCTGGCCGTGCTGGCCGAGCCCGATCGCCTCACTGAGATCGTCCAGTCGATCGGCGCCGCCGCCGGGGCCATGCGGGCCATCGGCGACCTCCGAGGCGAGGCGCGAGCCCACTACGTGCACGCGTCTGCGCTGGAGCGGCTCGGCCAGATCGGTGCCGCGGAGCGGGCCCTCGACGCCGCCCTCGCCGCGGCCCGGAGCGCGGACGACCGCCGTCTGGCCGACTCGATCCTCGCCGAGGCACCACCGGCGGCGCTGTGGGGCCCGAGCACGGTCACCCGGGCCAGCGGCCGGTGCCTCGACGTCGTACGGGTGCTGCGCATCAACGACGGGGCCCCCGCGGTCGAGTCGGTGGCGCTGCGGTGCCAGGCGGTGCTCGAGGCGCTCCGGGGTCGCGACGAGGCGGCGCGCCGCATGATCGCCTCGTCCCGGCGGACCGTGGAGCGCCTGGGCCTGGCCCACCGCCAGCTCGAGACGGAGGTGATGGCCGGGTTCATCGAGCTCCTCGCGGGAGACGCGTCCGCCGCCGAGGAGCTCCTCCGTGGCGCCTACGAAGGCCTCCGCGACCGGGGGCTCGGCGGCGAGGCCGCCCAGGCAGCGGCGTTCCTCGGCCGCGCCCTGCTTCTGCAGGACCGGGTGGATGAGGCCGACGAGGTCGCGGCGGAGGCCGAGGCGCTGGCCGGGGCCGACCTGAAGGCGGCGATCGCCTGGCGCGGGGTGCGGGCCGAAGCAGCCGCTCGCCGCGGCGACCCCGCTCGGGCGCTGGCCCTCGCGGAGGAGGCCGTGGAGCTGGCCGGCGCCACCGACGCCCTGCTCCTCGTGGCCGACGCCCGCCTGGCCCTGGCCACCGTCCTCCACGCCACCGGGGACCACGCGGGCGCCGCCGCCGAGGCGGGCCGAGCGATCGAGGCCTGCGATGCGAAGGGCGCGACCGCACTGGCCGCCCGAGCCCGCGGCGGCGCCGCCGCCGGAGAGGACACACCTGCCGGAGGGAGGCCGCCCGCGTCGACCTCCGGGCTCGCGATTCCCGGGAACGAGGCGCTGGCCGCCGCGATCCGCTTCCAGGAGGCGTTCAACCGCGGGGACATGGAGGCGATCGCCGAGAGGCGGGGACCCGGTTTTCGCTTCGCGGACCGGCGGCTCGTGCTGGCGGCCGAGGAGTCGGCCGAGGCCGTCAGCAACTCCACCAACCTGGACATCGCCTACGCCTCGGGGGCTCGCTTCGACCCGCCGGAGCTGCTGGTCGCCCGGGGGCGCGCACTGGCTCTCGTCCGGTTGGAGATGCGCAGCGAGACCGCCGAGTGGTCGTTCCTCGTCATCATGCGCGTCGACGAGGGTGGGGACCAGCTCGACTTCATCATGTTCGACGCCGAGCAGCGCCGAGCCGCCAACCAAGAGCTCGATGAGCTGACGCCTGACGACCTCGACGTCGACAGCCTCGCCTGGCGGACGGCCCGGCGCTTCGCCGCGACTTCCAACGCCAAGGACCTCGACGGGGTGCTCGCGCAGTTCGCGCCGGAGTACGAGCGCGTCGACCGCCGGAGCGGCATGGTGGGCTACGGCGCCGCCGACCAGCGGGACATCCACCGGACGCTGTTCACGCTCGACGACTGGGCCCGGGAGGTGAACCTGATCGAGCTGCACGGAGATCGGCGCGCCCTCGTCCAGGACCTCGTGTGGTTCCGCGCCGGTGCCGTCGCAGACGCCGAGGTCGCCAGCCTGGTGGTCCACGAGGTCGACGAAGCCGGGCTGATCGTTCGCCAGACCGGGTTCAACCCCGACGACCTCGAGGCCGCTCGGGCGGAGCTCCACGCCGACACAGGCGAGCTCCGCGAGACGACGGCATGGCGCTCGCTCCAGCGCTTCGCCGAGGCGGTCAACGCCCACGACTGGGACGCCTGGATGGCCTGCATCGTCCCGGACTACGAGTTCTTCGACCGCAAGCGGGGGGTCACGGTGCCGGACGGGACGGATCCCGTCTGGAACTACCGCCAGCTGTTCGCGCTGGACGACTGGTCGATCGCGCTCACGCCGCTCGAGGCGAAGGGGGACCGGCGCATCCTCGTCCACTACCACACGTGGTTCCGCGATGGGATCGCCGCCGAGGCCGAGGTCGAGAGCCTCTGCGTCTTCGACGTCGACGCGAACGGCCTGGTCGTGCGGCAGGTCAGCTTCGAAGCCGACGACCTGGAGGCTGCCCGAGCCGAGCTCCGCACCGGTTCCGATCCGGTTCGTGAGACCACGGCCTGGCGCGGGGTCCAACGCTTCGCCGACGCGATCAACGCCCACGACTGGGAGACATGGACGACGTGTGTCGCCCCGGGGTACGAGCTCCTCGACCGGCGTGGCATCGTCACGGCCCCGGACGGCACGGATCCACGCCTGGTCTACGAGCTCCTGTTCTCGCTCGACGACTACGCGATCGAGCGGACACCCGTCGAGGCGCACGGTGACCTGCGGATCCTCGTCCACGACATCGTGTGGTTCCGCGACGGAGCCGTGGCCGAGGGCGAGATCGAGGCGTTGAACCTCTTCGACGTCGATGAGGGCGGCCGTGTCGTGCGGGCGGTCAGCTTCGCCGGCGACGACCTCGAGGCCGCCCGAGCCGAGCTCCACAGCGGCGCCGACGAGGCCACGGCAAGCGCTCTCGCGGCGTTCGAGAACGAGGCCTGGCGCGTGGCGCTGCGGATGCGAGATGCCCTGGTCGGCCAGGAGTGGTCGCACAGCGCCGACTGGCTCGACCCCGCGTTCGAGTACCACGACAACCGCACCGGGGTGCAGGTGCACCACGTCGGGATGCCGAACGCGCTCGAGTCGATGGGGTGGACGAGCATCGATGACAGCACCTGGGACCGAACGCTCGTCGCCACCCGGGGCGAGCGCCTGGCCCTGATCGAGGAGCGGGTCAGGTTCGTCACCCGTGATGCGGGACCCGCGGAGATCGCCGCGGTGTCCGTCCTCGAGAGCACCGAGGACGGGAAGGCGCTGCGCAGCACCGCCTTCGATCCCGACGATCTCGACGCCGCGTATGACGAGCTCGACCGCCGCTACGTCGACCAGGGCGGGCCCGACATGCGCACCCCGATCCAGGCGCAGATGCAGCAGGACTGGGACACCTTCCGCGAGGTCTTCGCCCCCACCGCCATCATCACCGACCACCGCTGGGCCGGGCTCGACCGGATGGATCGCGACGGCTTCATCGCCTACAACCAGCAGGGCCCCCTCGTCTTCGGCGCCGACGTGCGGCCCTCGGCGGACCACGTGCGCGTCGGTGGCACCAGAGCGATGCTCGTCGTCGGCAAGGACGCGGGCAGCCACGGCGGGGGCGCCTTCGAGGTGACGATGGTCGTCGTGCACCAGCTCGATCGCGCCGGACGCATCGACCGCAGCGACCTGTACGACCTCGAGCACCTCGCCGAGGCCTGGGCGCACTACGAGCGGCTGGTCGCCGGCGCCGCGGGGACGACGGTCGAGCCGAACCTGGCCTGGCGGGTGAGCGAGCAGTTCGTGGACGCCTACAACACGGGCGATCGGCAAGCGCTCGTGGCGCTCCACTCGCCCGTCTACGCCTACCACGACCGGCGGAGCTCGGTGACGGTCGTGGACTTCTACGGGGCCGAGGCGTTCCGCCAGTTCGACATGGCGCTGGCCATGGACGAGTTCCACCTCGAGCGCACGCTCATCGCGGCCCGAGGTGAGCAGCTCGTGCTCGTGGCGGAGCGGGCCGAGTTCCACGACGGCGCGACCGGGCCGGCGGAGATCGACTGCCTCACGATCTTCGAGGTCGATCGTGGCGGCCTCGCCCTCCGCAACATCTCCTTCGATCCGAGTGCCATGGACGAGGCCATGGCCGAGCTCGAGGCCCGCCACCAGGCCACCGAGCCGGCCCCGGCCGGCAACGCCGCCTGGGCGACCATGGAGCGGTTCGCGGCAGCCTTCAACGCGAAGGACCTCGATCGGATGCGGGAGCTCCTCAACCCGCGGTTCACCTACCACGACCGGCGGGCGACGCTGCAGGCGGACCTCGAGGGCGAGGACGCGCTCTCCTACTTCCGGGCCGGTGTCGGACTCGACGAGTTCCGGATCACGGACCGGTTGGTAGCAGCACGCGGCGAGCACCTCGTCCTGCTCGAGCAGCATGCGGTGTTCCGGGATGGGGAGACCGGCCTGGCCGAGATCACCGCCTTGACCGTGGTCGAGGTGGACGACGACGGCCGCATGCTCGTGCACGTCGGCTTCGATGCCTACGCGCTCGAGGAGGCGACCGCGGAGCTCGATGCCCGGTACAAGGCCTCCCAGACGACGACCAACCTCGCCTGGCAGGCGGTCTGCCGCGATGACGACGCCGCTGACCGACGGGACTGGGAAGCGTTCGTCGCGACGAAGCACCCTGACTACGAGTACGTCGAACGCCGGCGGGGCCTGCTGCTCCCGAGCGATGCGAGTTGGCAGGACGTCCACCGGACGATGTTCGAGCTCGATGACTTCGTGCTCCGTCACCACCTGATCACCACCCGTGGTGACCACCTGGCCCTGACCGCGGCTGTGTGCACCTTCACCGACGGCGCGACCGGCCCGGCAGAGGTCAACACGGTCGTGGTCACCGAGGTCGCGGCCGACGGGCTCATTCGACGCGCGACGGTCTTCGACCCCGATCAGCTCGACGAGGCCGCGGCCGAGCTCGACGCCCGCTACGAGCTGCTCGCCGCGGTGGAGGATCCGGTCGCCATCCCGAGGAACCTGGCGGCGCGATCCGTGGCGCAGCCCGAGTGGGTGCTGTTGGGGGCGCTCGGAGAGCACCTGTGCCTCCACGACACGGGGGACCGCCTGGTGCTGCAGGAGGTGGACGCCGCCGGCGAGGAGATCGCGTTCCTCACCTTCGACCGGACCGACCGGCGCGGCGCGGCGACCGCGCACCTCGACCGGTACAACGACCGCTACGGGGTCCCGGCAGGCGTGGGCGCGCTGAGCACCGCGATCAACGCCCACGATCTGGCCGCGGTGCGGGCGGCCATGACCGACGACTGCGTGATCGAGGATCACCGGCAGCTGCGGGTGCTCGACCTGCAGGGCCCCGACGGGTACGTGCAGCTGGTGTCGTCGGCGATCGACCTCGCTGCCGACTACTGCGTCGAGGCGATCCGGGTGCACGAGCTCGAGCCCTGGGGCCACGTCACGCTCACCCACGGCCTCGGCACCACGGCCGACGGCGCCCCGTTCGAGCTCCTCGTGCTGTCGTGCGTCTGCTGGGACGACGCCGGCGGGATCACGCGCATCGCCCTCTACGAGCCCGAGGAGGTCGAGCAGGCACGCGCTCGCCTCGCCTCCCACCGCGCGGAGGCGGTGGCGGCCGAGGACCCGCTGCACATCCCGCGCAACCTGGCCGCCCGCACCGTCGCGAAGGACGGATGGACACTCCTCGCGGCGGTCGGGGACCACCTGAGCCTGCACGACACCGGCGAGCGGCTCGCCGTACACGAGGTCGATGCACACGGCGAGGTGATCGCGTTCCTGTCCTACGACCACGCCGACCGGGGCCTCGCCTCCGACGAGATCAGCCGTCGGTTCTTCGCGCACCATCCTCAGATCCCGGCTCCCGTGAGCCACGCGAGTGCCGCCGTCAACGCCCACGACCTGTCCGCCGTCCAGACCTGGATGGCCGACGGCTGCGAGTTCGAGGACCACCGCCACCTCCGGGTGACGTTCATGGCCGACTCGGACGACTACCTCGCACTGGCCGCCGCGGCGAGGGAGGCGGCTCCCGACTTCCGGTGGGACATGATCCGGCTCGACGCGATGGAACCCTGGGGGATCGTCTGCCTCATCCGCGAGTCCGGCACGTCGATCGAGGGAGCCCAGTTCGAGGGGTTCATGATCACCTGCTCGATCTGGGCGGCCTCGGGCCATCTCGCGCTGCTCGCGATCTACGACCCCGAGGACCGGGAGGAAGCGCTGGCCCGCCTGGCCGCCGCGGAGCCGTCCCCTTAGCGAGTTCAGGGCGCGTCGAGCTGCTCGATGGCCTCTCGCACCAGGTCGCGGAGCGGCTCCATGGCGGCGAAGGGCGCTCCGTCTGCATCGGCGCGGGCCGACGCGCACGCGGATGGTCAGGTTGCCGTAGCAACCACACCCTCGTCCGTCGTGGACCTGGACCCAGCACGTGGCTTGCCATCGGCCGTTCGGCCGATGCGGGGCAGCCGATCGGCCGAAGAACCGCAGCGGGAGCGGTCGGTAGCCTCCGTGCATGGCGACCCAGCGGGACGACGGGCCCGCGGTGGGCACCTTGGGCGTCGCGGCCGGGGTCGTCGGCCTCGGTGGGCTCCTGCTGCTGGATCTCGTGCTCGGCCAGACCTACTTCGGCGTCAACGGCCACGCGCTGCGGGTCGGCCTGCTCGTGGCCGCGACGATCCCCCTCGCCCGCCGCCGGCTGCTCCTGGCCTCACTGCTGGCCGTGGCCGCCAGCCTCGGCACCTCCTACCTCCTCAACCGCGCGCACGGCCCCGCACCCGGGACCCGGATGCTGCTGCCGCGCGAGCAGGACGACTGGCCGGGCATGGCCGAGGCCGCCGGCCTGCTGCTGCTCCTGTGCTGGTCGCTCCGGGCCCTCGTCGCACCGGCCGCCATCGTCGTCACCGTCGGCGTCGGCGCCTGCTTCGTCGCGATCGTCGGGGCCCGCAACGACATCGGCTACGACCGCCTGTTCCTCGTCGCCTACGGCCTCGGCTTCTGCCTCGCGGCGGGGGTGGGGCTGTACCTGCGCTGGGTCGACCACGAGCGCCGCCGCGACCTCGATCTCGTCCGCCAGAACGAGCGGCTCGCCATCGCCCGGGAGCTCCACGACGTCGTCGCCCACCACGTGACCGGGATCGTCGTGCAGGCCCAGGCCGCGCAGGCGGTGTGGTCCGAGCAGCCCGAGGTCGCGCCAGACGCCCTCGCCCGCATCGAGGCCGCCGGCGCCGAGGCCCTCGGCTCGATGCGCCGCCTGGTGAGCTCGCTGCGGGCCGACGAGGCGGGTCCGCTGGCCCCGACCGCGACGCTCGACGACCTGCGAGCCCTCGCCGACCGGAGCACGGCGATGGGGCTGCCCGTGCACCTCCACCTCGACGGCGTCGACGATCTGCCGCCCTCGGTCGCGCCGTCGATCCACCGTGTCGTCGGCGAGGCCATCACCAACGCACAGCGGCACGCCGCCGGCGCCACGGCGGTCGAGGTCCGGCTGCAGCCGTGGGCGACGAGCTCACGGTCGAGGTCCATCGACGACGGCGACGCCACCCGGGCACCGCGGCCGGGAGCGCCCGGCTACGGCCTCGCTGGCATGGCCGAACGCACCGAGGCCCTGGGCGGCCGGTTCGAGGCCGGCCCCGCCGCCGGCGGCGGCTGGCGCATCCGCGCCCGGCTCCCCCTCGGCGGGACCACGTGACCGATCGGCCCCTCCGCGTCGTGCATCGCGGACGACCAGGAGATGGTGCGGTCGGGCTTCCGCCTGATCCTCGAGGCCAACGGGATCGAGGTGGTCGGGGAGGCGACCACCGGCGTGGAGGCGGTGCGGCTCGGTCGGGAGCTGCGCCCGGACGTGTGCCTGCTCGACATCCGCATGCCCGGGCTCGACGGCCTCGAGGCGACCCGCCAGCTCGCCGGCCCAGAGGTCGAGGACCCGATCGCGGTGGTGGTCGTCACCACGTTCGATCTCGACGAGTACGTGCGAACCGCCATCGACAACGGGGCGAGCGGCTTCCTGCTGAAGGACGCGGGGGCCGCCCTCCTGGTCGAGGCGGTGCGGGCCGCCGCCAACGGCGACGCGCTCGTCTCGCCGTCGATCACCGTCCGCTTCCTCGCCCACTTCGGCGGGGTGCGGGAGGCGGCGGCCCAGCCGCCGGTGACCCCGCTCACCGAGCGGGAGGAGGAGCTGCTCGTCGAGCTGGCGAAGGGCAGCACCAACGCCGAGATCGGCACCGCCCTGCACATCTCCCTGAGCACGGTGAAGACCCACCTCGGGAGCATCCAGGCCAAGCTCGGCGCCCGGAACCGCGTGGAGGTCGCGGCGTGGGCGTGGCAGACGGGCCGGATGCGCGGCTGCCCCTGACGCTCCACCGAAGGGACGAGGCGCCCCGGCCATCCGGCCGACCTCGGAACAGCCTCACGGCCGATGCGGCCGACCCCCGTCGGGCCGGACGCTCGGCGGGTGCCCTCCATCGCCGAGCAGCTCCGAGCCGACCGCCACCGACGTGAGCGCCGCCGACGTGTCATCGTCGCCGTGCTCGTCGCCGTGGCCGCCGCCCTCCTGGGCGTCCGGCTCGTCGCCGGGGCGAGCACCGAGCTCGCAGACGCGAAGTCGGCGGCCGGCGTCACCACGCCGACCGCCCCCACCCCGCCGTCGTCGGTGCGCACGTCGTCCCCGCCCAGCGGCTTGCACCCCGGCCTGGTCAACGCGTTCCAGCAGGCGCAGGGCAGCCGCCGCCGACGCCGGCCACGAGCTGACGATCACCTCAGGGTTCCGGACCGCCGAGGAGCAGGCGGCCATGTTGGAGGCGGAGATCGCCAAGCGGGGATCGCCCTGGGAGGCGCTGCGGTGGGTCTTCCCGCCCGATCGGTCGATGCACGTGCAGGGCCTGGCGATCGACGTCGGCGACGGTCCCGCCGCCGACTGGCTCGCCCGACGAGGGCGCCGCGCTTCGGCCTCTGCAGGACACTGGATTGGGAGTGGTGGCACTTCGAGTGGCGGGAGCGGTGGGAAGCCGTCCGCGCCTGCCCCGCACCGGCGCGGACGCCCGACGACGCTCCCCGAGCGTGACCCCCGCCGTCTGCGCTACACGAGCCCGTGGTCGACGAGCTCCGCGCCCGCCACGCCGCCGATGCTCACACCGTCACCGCCTCGACCGTCTCCACCGCCACGACGGACGGGTCCGGCGCTGGCGCTGCTGCCTCGACCGGTCGGAGGCGGCTGGCGATGAGCGCTGACGTGGCGCCGGCGACGGTGCAGAGGACCCACGCCTGGCGGAAGGCGTCGAGGGCAGCCTCAGGCGAGGTCGGTGTCCCCAGGATCGACACCAACAGCGCGATGCCGAGGACGGCGCCCATCTGGCGGGCGGTCTGGTTGACGGCGCCGCCGATGCCGAAGCGCTCGGCCGGAAGCCCGGCGACGGCGGCTGCGCTGAGCACCGGGAAGGTGAGCGCCACGCCGAGGCCCGTGAGCAGGCTCGCCGGGAGCCAGCGGCCGAGGTAGTCGGGCTCGAGGGGCATGAGGAACACGCTCCACAGCTGGGCCGCGGCGAACACGAGGCCGCCGGCGACGAGCACGGGCCGGTAGCCGACCCGGGAGGCGAGGGCGCCGGTCGACCGGCTCAGCGCCGCCACCACCAGCGGGCCGGGCGTGATGGCCAGGCCTGCCTTGAGCGTCGAGTACTCCCAGACCGAGGTGAGGAAGAGCACGTTGGCGAGCAGCATGGCGAAGAAGCCGACGGCGTAGGCGACGGTCGCAGCGTTGGCGAGCGCCACCGTGCGGTTCGAGAACAGGCTGAGGTCGACGGCCGGCGTCGGATGGACGCGAGCCCGCTGCACCGCCACGATGCCGAGCACCAAGGCGGCGACGATCGAGCTGAGGACCGCCGCGCTGCTCCAACCCCACTCGTCGCCTTGCGTGATGCCGAGGGCGAGCGACGCGACGGACACCGAGATCAGGGCGACGCCGGCGAGGTCGGGCTTCGGCCCGCCGACGACGAGCTCGGTCACCACGCGCTTCGTCATCACGGCCACGATCGCGAGGACGGGGAGATTGACGAAGAACGCCCAGCGCCACCCGCCGGCATCGATGAGCACGGCGCCGAGCGAGGGGCCGGTGGCGACGGCGAGGGCCGAGATGCCGCCCCACATCGCCACCGCCTGCGCCCGCAGCTCGACGGGGGTGGCGCCGAGCAGCAGGGCAAGCGACGCGGGCATGAGCAGGGCGGCGCCGACGGCCTGGACCACGCGCCCGCCGATCAGCATCCACGGCCCGGTGGCCACGCCGCACACGAGCGAGCCGAACGTGAACACGGCCACGCCCCGAAGGAACCACCGCCGCCGGCCCGACCGGTCGGCGATGCGCCCGGCGCCCAGCAGCAGCGCACCGAACACCACGCTGTAGGCGGAGAGGACCCACGACAGCGTCGCCTTCGACGCCTCTGGGAACGAGCCCTCGATGCTCGGGAACGCCACGTTCACGATCGACAGGTCGAGGGCCACCACGAAGGCGCCGGCCACCGCCACGAAGAACACCGGCCACGGGATCCTAGGTTGCGTCATACGACCCAGGATCGCACGCAGGGTTGCATGACGCAACCCACATTCGTAGGATCGACGTGTGAAGAAGGTCTCGTTCGCCGACATGCACTGCTCGGTGGCCCAGTCGCTCGAGGTCATCGGCGAGTGGTGGACGCTGCTGATCCTGCGCGACGCCTTCCTCGGGGTCACCCGCTTCGACGACTTCGCCAGCCGCCTCGGCATCTCCCGCAACGTCCTCACCGCGCGGCTCGACACGCTCGTCGAGCACGACGTGCTCGCCCGGGTCCCCTACGACGAGGCCCGGGGACGCTACGACTACCGCCTGACCGACAAGGGCCGTGCCCTGCTCCCCGTGATGACGGCCATCCGCCAGTGGGGCGACGAGTGGATCCTCGGCGAGGAGCACGCCCCCGTCGTCGTGGAGCACACCACCTGCGGCGAGATCAGCAAGGGCATGCTCACCTGCGACCACTGCGGCGAGGAGCTCACGACCAAGACCCTCCGCGCCCGCCGCGGCCCCGGCGCCACCGACGACTCGCTGTTGCCGAACCGCGCGTGAGGTACGAGGACGGGCCGACCGTCGAGGCAGAGGTGCTCATCGACGCACCCATCGAGGCGGTGTGGGCGCTGGTGACCGACATCAACCTGCCGTCCCGGTTCTCCGAGGAGTTCCGAGGCGCCGACTGGTTGGACGACGGCCACGATGTCGGCGCACGGTTCGTGGGCCGCAACTGGCACAAGGCCATAGGTGAGTGGGAGACGGTGTCGATCGTCGACCGCTACGAGCCGATGCGTGCCTTCGGCTGGTCGGTCACGGACGCGGAGAACCCGTCAGCGAGCTGGTGGTTCGATATGGAGCCGACCGGCGACGGCGTGCAGCTTCGTCAAGGCATGCGCATGGGTCCGGCTCCGTCGGGTCTCAACATCGCCATCGCCGCCATGCCGGAGAAGGAGGAGCGGATCATCGCCCGCCGGCTCGCCGAGCACGAAGTCAACATGCAGGCGACCCTCGACGGGATCAAGCGACTCGCGGAGCAGACGGCGTGACGCTGCGCGTCGGCATCGTCGCCACGCCCTACGACGCGAACACCGTCGAGTGGGTGCTCCAGGCGGAGAAGCTCGGCGTGGACTCGGTGTGGGTGCCGGAGTTCTGGGCCGGTGACGCCTTCACCCCACTTGCGTACCTTGCCGCACGAACCTCGACGATCCGGCTTGCCACCGGCATCGTCCAGCTCGGTGCCCGCACCCCGGCGATGCTGGCCATGTCCGCGCTCTCGATGCAGGCGCTGTCGGGTGGGCGGTTCGTGCTCGGCATCGGCACCAGTGGCCCACAGGTGATGGAGGGCTGGCACGGGGTGCGGTTCGACAAGCCGGTCCGCCGCACGCGCGAGACGATCGAGATCGTTCGACGGATCACCGCGGGCGAACGACTCGAGTACCACGGCGACGTGTACGACCTCCCCCTTCCCGACAGCGAGGGCCGGAGCATCCGGTCCCTGATGCCGCCAACCCACGTACCGATCTACGTCGCCTCGCTCGGACCGGCCAACCTGCGGCTCACCGGCGAGCTCGCCGACGGCTGGATCGGCAACTCGTTCTTCCCCGAGAGCGCGGACGTCTTCTTCGCGCCGATCCGGGAGGCCGCCGCCGAGGCCGGACGAGATGCTGACGCACTCGACTTGACCGTTGCGGTCGGGCTCGAGCTCACCGACGACGTCGAGGCCGCCGGACGCCGGCACGCCGACGGCTATGCGTTCACCTTCGGCGCGATGGGTTCGGCGACGACGAACTTCTACAACCGCGCGTTCGAACGCCAGGGCTACGGCGACGACGTGCGGGAGGTGCAACGCCTCTGGCTCGCCGGGGACAAGGACGCGGCTCGGCGGCGCGTTCCGCTCGCGATCGGCCTCGGCACGAACCTGATCGGCCCGGATGACCTCGTCCGTGACCGACTCCGTCTCTACGCCGGCGCGGGGGTCACGGTCCTTCGCGTTGGTGTTCACAGCGATCCCGCCCTGGGCCTCGACGGTCAGCTCACCGACCTGGCCCGCCTCCTCGATCTCGTCGCAGAGGTCAACGGGGCGATGCGACCGGGGGCCCGGCGCCCTTGACTGCGAGCTTTGCGTGTCCGGCCGTCGTCGTTCCGGTAGCCGAGCGCATGGCTCGGACACCGGTCGATCACCTCGACGAGCTCGTCGACGGCGGCGGCGTTGGGTTCGATCCACGGCCGCGCCGTCGTGTCGAACACCTCCGGCAAGCCGCGCACGCACTCGGCGGCGTGCTGGCAGCGGCCGGACTCCCAGGTCACCACGATCCCTGGCGCCGCGTACTCCCGGATGGCTCCGGATCCCTCGTCGCCGGGGCGTTCGGCGTTCGCGTCGGCAAGCCTACGGGTAGAGCAGGCTGCGCGGAATGGTGAGTGGCCCTATGGCGTTCGACCGTGTAGCACCGGTAGATCCCGCGAGAACTGACTGCAAAGGAGACCCAATGCCAGCGAAGGGAACAGCCGAGTGGAAGGGCGACTTGCCCACCGGAGCTGGGACGTTCACCGCCGGGGACAGCATCAGCGGGGGCTACACGTTCCGGTCCCGTTTCGAGGACGGCCCCGGCTCGAATCCGGAGCAGCTCATCGCGGCTGCACACGCGGCCTGCTTCTCGATGGCGCTGTCGAACGCTCTCGCTCAAGCCGGTCATCCTCCGGACTCCGTCCGCACGGAGGCCACCGTCACGCTGCGACCAGTGGACGGCCGACCGACCATCACGACGATCGCCCTGGTCACGGTTGGGCGTGTGCCCGGGCTCGACGAGGCAGCGTTCCTCGAGCACGCCACGACGGCGAAGGCGGGTTGCCCGGTCAGCCGCGCCCTGGCCGCCGTTCCCGAGATCACCCTCGAGGCATCGTTGGCCATCTAGGCGCTTGAACGCTCTGTTCCGTCCCGACCGTGATCCCCGAAGGAGGCTGACCATGGACGACACCGAGATCATCGCTCGCATCGGAGCGCTCGTCGACGAGGAGCACGCTCTCGAGCGCCCGAAGACGGCGGACCGACCCAAGGAGGAGCTGGACCGGCTCCGCGAGCTCGAGGTCGCGCTGGACCAGTGCTGGGACCTCCTCCGGCAGCGGCGGGCGCGTCGGTCCGCGGGCGTCGATCCGGGCGCTGCGACGGTGCGCGGTGAGGCAGTCGTCGAGGGCTACGAGCAATGAGACGAGCTACCCGCCTGTAGCGCTGAGGGGTCAGAGGTTCTGGTCGTCGACCTGGAGCTCGACCCGCCGACGCACCGGCCCGTCGCTCGGTAACCTGCCGCGCATGCGCGAGCGCACGGTGGCGGCGGGTGAGGTCCTGATCTCCGAGGGAGACGCCGTCGTGTCCCTCTACGAGCTGCAGTCGGGGATGGTCGAGGTGGTCCGCGAGGGAACGCGGATCGCCATCGTCGCCGAGCGTGGGGCGATGTTCGGGGAGATCTCCCTGCTGCTCGACTGCCCGGCGACCGCCACCGTCCGCGCCGTCGACGAGGTCGTCGTCGTGGAGATCGAGGATGCGAGGTCCCAGCTGGGCGGGAGCAGCGACCTGGCGCTGTCGCTGGCCCGGCTGCTGGCGCACCGGCTCTACACGATGAACGGCTACCTCGGTGATCTGGTGGCCAAGTACGGCCACTACCCCGGTGAGCTCGGCATGGTCCGGGAGGTGCTCGGCTCCCTCACGACCGCCAGGCCGATCGAGGTCGAATTGGGACCGGTCGGCGAGCCCGAGACCTGACGGCGAGAGGCCCTCTCCGGCTACCCGAAGTCGACCTGGAGGCGACGCAAGCTGCGACCCAGCAGACCTCCGCTCCACTCGGCGGCGCCGTCCGGGAGACGCAACGAGGGGTCCACAGCGACCACCGAGTCGCCGCCCAACCGGTCGACCAGCTCGGACGTGAGCGCGCCCGGCCCGCAGCCGACATCGAGCACTCGTTGTCCAGAGGTGACCCCGGCGAAGTCCGCGAACACCGGTGCGAGAGGGACGGAGTACCTGCCCATGAAGCGGTCGTAGGCATCGGCGGAGACAGCGAATCCCAAGACCAGAAGCGTATTCGGCCGGACACCAAGCATTCGCGAGGAAGCTGCTCGACGTCCTCGACATCTCAGGAGGCGGCGGAGGCGAGGTGCGCGTGAAGGTGTTGGGCCAACTCGGCAGTGTCGCCGGCGGCGCCGCTGATGAAAGTGGACCGACGACGGCGCAGGAACGGCATACCGACCACGTACATTCCGGGCGCCTGGGTAACGACTCCGCCATCGTGGTCGACGTAGCCGTTGCGGCGGATGACGGGCACATCGAGCCATGAGTAGTCGGGCCGGTAGCCCGTCGCCCACACGATGGTGCGGATGCCGTCGGCGTGGAGGTCGAGTTCGAGCAGCGGCGACTTGTCAACGCGGACCGGCTCCGGGCGCTCACCCGGCTCCTCGCCCGCCCACTCGTCAAAGCGGTTGAGCAGGCGGTTCATCTTGAGGTCGGCCAGCGCCACGATGTTGGGCAGCGAGCCGGCGAAAGCGGCGACGCCGCCGGTGATGCGACCCATGCGTCCCACGATGCGCACGCCGTGGGACTGCAGCACGTTGAGGTCGAGATCCGTCCTCTCCGGCGTTCCGACCAGTTGCGGCGATGGCACGTGGCGGGCCCGGGTGATGTCGTCGATCTCGGAGTAGTGCTCGTCGAGGACGCCGGCGGCGTCCATCCACCAGAAGATGTCGCGGTCCTTGTAGCGACGCGGCATGCGCACCTGCTCGCCCGCGGCGAGAGTGACGGCGCGACCCGAGCGGGCGATCTCGTCGGCCAACTGCACACCGGTGGACGACGCCCCGACGATCAGCACGCCACCGTCGTCCAACCCGTCGGGGCCGCGGTAGGTCTGTGGCGTGAGCGACGCTATCGATGACGGCACACCCTCGGCGCAGGCCGGCAACGTAGCCACGTTGCAGGCGCCATTGGCCAGCACGACTGTCTTCGCACGCCACGTGCCTTGGTCGGAGACGACCTCAAAGCCTGCGGTCGACACGCGCACCGCCGTGACCGTCGTGGTCGTCTGCACCGGTGCGTCGACCGTCACGGCGTACTTGCCGATCGTTTCAGCAACGTCCCCGGCGGTCATGAAACCGTCGGGGTCGTCGCCCTCGTAGGCGTAGCCCGGCAACGTGGTCTGCCAGTTCGGAGTGAGCAGACGCAGGCTCGGCCAGCGCTCAGTCCGCCACGAGTTGGCCACCTCCCCGCGTTCGACCACGACATGTTCAATCGAACGTTCGGTGAGTTGGCGACTCATGGCCAGACCGGCGTGACCGGCCCCGATGACAACAGTGGTCGTGCTACCCGACAAGCTACTTCTTGACCTCGACGATGACGTTGGTCGGATTGACGAACAGGTCGTACACCGCCGAGCGCTTCTGGCTCTGCGCCACGATGGCGTCGATGTCTTCCGGTGACGCGTCGGCGTCGATGTCGAAGACGACGCGCACCGCGCTGAAGCCATTGCGCACCTCGGGATCGATACCCATCACACCGAGTAGATCCATGTCGCCTTCGAGGGTGGCGGTGACGCTGCGCAGCTGGATGTCGCGCATCGTGGCGACCGAGGCGACGCCGGCGGTCAGGCATCCGGCGAGTCCGAGCATGACGATTTCGATCGGCGTGGCCCCGTTGTCCTCGGACGCGAACAGCTCAGGGTGATCCATCTCGACGCCGTACTCCTGGCGGTGAGGATGGTCTTCGCCGAAGGCGTTGAACTTCTCGCATCTCGAGTAGCAGTGGGTGCCGTTCTTCCACGTCGAGCTGGCACGCCACAGGAACTTCCCAGCTTCGGGGGCGTCGCTCAGCATCTGGCGGGCCTCGAGGATGGCCGGCAGGTTGATGCCGTTGTCGATGGGCTTGGTCGAGAGGCTCATTGGTGATTCCTTCCCGTTGGTTGGGTTCGCTTGTTCAGACGGCTCTTGCAATCACGAACTGATGATCATTTCTGTACCGGTACATGCCCTGCGCGTTACGGCTGGGCGCAAGCGCGGCCAGCAGGTCGGCGCGCAGCAGCACGTGGTCGCTGTTCTCGAGCGCAGGCATCGCCGGACCGCCGCTGGTCAGGGCGCGCCACGCGATGTCGTCGTCGGCCCACTCGATCTCAGACACCCGCGCGCCGCGCTCGAGCACCTGGAAGCCGGCGTCGGTCAGCATCTCCTCGGCGACGCCGGGTGTGGCGATGAGGTTCGTCAGGCGCATGCCGTCGACGTTGTTCGGCGGGACGTGCGCCTTGTACACCTGGAAGGAGGGTCGCATGTCGAGCGGTGCGCCGTCGCTGCCGTCGCCCCAGAAGCTGATCGCCACGCGGCCGCCAGGGCGCAGGACGCGGCGCATCTCGACGAGCGCTGCTTCGCAGCCACCCCAGATGCCGTTCACGGATATGGCGACGTCGAAGGACGCCTCGGACCACGGCAATTCGAACATCGAACCGAGGCGGATGTCGGAGTCTGGGTTGCGCTCGCGGGCGATGTTGAGCAAGTCCTCCGACGCGTCGAGACCGGCGACGGTCGCCCCGAGGCCACGCATGAAGCGCATGCCGTAGCCCGCGCCGCACGCGACGTCGAGCACATCGCGTGGCTTGGCGACGTTCGTCGCAGCACACATGGCCACGAGGACGTCGACCGCGTAGTGCTCGTACAGGCACGCCCAATCGACCGCCGCGTGACCCCAGGCCGCGCCCGCGGCACGCCAGTCGTGCTCCGCAGACTCGTGGCCCTTCATGCTCTGGCTCATCGGTAGTCCCCCTCGCACAAGACAACCTAGGTCGTCCACGTCAGCCTTTCAGCAGTCGCGCTACGCCGCCGGGCTCTCGCTCCGGTTCAGCCGCCCTTGATGGCGGACAGGTCGAGCTCGAGGTCGACGCGGTCACTGAGCACCGGACCGCCGGCCTCGAGCGCCACGTTCCAAGTCAGGCCCCACTCGCTGCGCTTCAGCGGGGCCGCTCCTTCGATGCCGACGCGAAGTTGACGGTACGGGTCGACGTCGGGGAGGCGGATGTAGTGATCCACCTGTCGGCCAGCCCTCACGTCGGCGATGCGATGTTCGAGCTCCCGAACAAGACGGCGTTGGTACCCGCCTAGAGCTGCCTCGAAGACGGCCCGATGCTCTGCTCGGTTCGCTGCCACCTTCTCGACGAAGTCGTTCCTGTGAAGCTTGACGGTTCTCATGGCGGATTCCCTTCTTGGATGCGACGGCCAGCAGGGGAGCTCAGCCGTCGACGCGGGTCCCCATGCCAGGCGTTCCGCAGCCTGCTGGCGTCGATGCGTCCGAAGAGCTGCAACCGTCGTCGGATCAATGTCGACGACTCGAATGCCCTTCTGCGTCTTTGCGTCGCCTGGGAACACCTCGTAGTTGACGCTCACGAGCGTCTCCTTGATGGACACACGAGCGAGATCGAGGTCGATGCTCTCCCACCGGAGACCGAGGAGCTCGCCTCGACGCATTCCGGTCTGCGCAAGGAGGCGGCGCCAGGCGGCGAAGAGTCGGTCGTCTCGGACATGGTCGAGGAAGCGTCGGAGCTCCTCGGCAGTCCAGGTCGACATCTCTCTCGACTTCGCAGCCTTGAGCTTGGGGGGCTTGGCTCTCGTGGCCACGTTCTGAACCACGAGGCCTGCGTCGAGCGCATCTCGCAGCGCCGTCGCACGATCCCGTGGACGTAACGGACGGTCTTGTTTGAGAGCCCGCCTCGGCCAGGCCACGAGATCCGGGCCTACGGGGACAAGACAGAGACGGGTCAGCGCTCCACGTAGGCGGCGAGGTTCGTCAGCGAGGAGCCCAACCCCTCGGCATGGTCCTCGGCAGAGATACCGGCTGGAACATCCTCAGCTGTGATGCGGACCAGAGTCCCCTCGTCAGTCATCTCCACCTCCCACGTCATCGTCATGGTGCCGGCGAAGTCGGCGTCCTCGGACTCGAAGTCCACGGCCTGGATCACCTGCTGGTTCTCCGTGATCTCGACGAAGCGGGCCTCGACGATGTCCGAGTCGGCCGTGGCCTTGCCACCGGCCGCTTCGGGGATGTCGTACGTGAGGACCAGGCGGTAGGAGCCGCCAACACGGGCATCGAACCGCTCGAACCTCCCAGACATTCCGCTCGGCGGTAGCCACGCAAGCAGTGCGTCGGGGTCGACGAGTGCGGCGAACACCCGCTCGACCGGTGCTGGGATCAATCGGGAGGCGGTGTCTGTGCGAGGCACCACCAGATCGTACGA
Source organism: uncultured Microthrixaceae bacterium (assembly GCA_963806205.1). Taxonomy (GTDB): domain Bacteria; phylum Actinomycetota; class Acidimicrobiia; order Acidimicrobiales; family VFJN01; genus VFJN01. The sequence goes on along the minus strand of CAWDXF010000002.1, from coordinate 848,698 downwards.
GAGCCGTGCGCCCAGAACCCAAGGGTGGAAAGAGAGTGGAACTTCGACCCCACAACGCAAGCGGCCCGATCACTCGGACCGGGCCTGACCTGCGACTTCGATGGTGGCGGGGGCAGGATTTGAACCTGCGACCTTCGGGTTATGAGGCGCTCACCCCTGTGCGAACGGCAGCGATTGGCATGTGCTCGAGTCCACCGGAACGGGGGTCGGCAAGACTCGCCGTGCGATCGGGCGCTGCCTCGTTCGGAGCCATATTGCCGAGTTGCGATGACAAATCTGATGACAAGCAGATCGTGGTTGCGGGGGCCGGACTCAATCCAAGCAGCGGCTGCTCCACCAGGGGGGACGCTGCTCGGGTCACCCTGGCAGCGGTGGGTTCTCGGCCAGGAAGGTTCCCACGTTGGCCCCCTTCGGTAGTAGTAGGAGAACGGCCCAGGAGTCACCGGGCTTGCTGAGATCATCGACCAGGCGGCGAGCGTCTCCTCATCGACGGCCGCGCGTTGCTCGCCAGTCGTGAAGTTGTGGAACCAGATCCGACCAGTTCTGGCACTCACCGCTACAGCCTCCCCGCCCGCATCTCTGATCGAACGAACGCGTTGAAGGTCGATGCTTGCTCCGCCTCTGCGCGCAGTTCGTCAAGGTCCGATGCGCGGGACTCGATGTACCGCTTGACGCGGCCAATGAGCTCTGGGCGTAGCGGCCGATCATCACCCGCGCCCTGCGACTCATCTGCAGGGTCGCCGTACACCGGGAACTCGTTTCGGTAGCGCTCGGCTGCAATTCGCGCGGCATCCGAGACATAGGTGTTCGGGTCCTCGGACTCCACCTCGTCCATGACGATCAATGCGAACTGAGTGCGCGCCAGATCATCCAATGCGCCTGAGACTCGTCTCTCAACATCTGAAAGATTCCACCACCAACGGATGTCATCGTCGGTTGCGCCTTCGTCACGCTGACGGCCGTACGCTGCCACCAGCGTCGCATTTCCTGCCCGCGCTCCGTTGATGATCTGATCTCCGAAGCCGGGGGGTCGGCCCCCTCCCGCCGCACGAGACTCGGCAATCGCATCGGAAATCATCGCAACTGCAGTCGACCGCGCCTCGCTAGCCGGACACCCGAGTTCGACGACCGCTTCAGCAATGTCAGGTACGAGAGCCTCGTAGTCGCCGAGGCCCTTCTTCTTGAACAGAGCCACTCTGTCGCCCCCTCCTGTGCCGGTCGCTCCAGGGTCCGCGCCGGCAGAGATCAGGCCAATAGGTCATTCGGCCCATTCACCGACATCCGTTATCAGTTGGACCTCGCGGGCGGTCAGGCCTGGCCACACAAAAAGACGCCATCACGCTGGCGTCTTAGTTGGTGCAGACCGTGGTTGCGGGGGCCGGACTCGAACCGGCGACCTAATGGTTATGAGCCATTCGAGCTGCCACTGCTCTACCCCGCGCAAGCCGATCTGCGACCAGAGAAGTATGAGGGAAGTTGAGGCTTGTGTCAACGGTTCGTTGACACTAGCGTATGGCAAGTCGTGGCATCGATTGACTGGGATGCCGCCATGGCGAGCGACTTACAATTCGCGAACCCGGCGAACGCAATACACGAGCAGGGCGAGCCCGATCACCGGCCCGACGACCACCAGCATTCCGCCACCAATGTTCGCGCCCGCTGTTCGAGAGGACAACACGCGCAGGCCCGCTGCAGCGCTTAGTCCAAGCAGCGCCGACGTGGCCACTAGCCGAGTGCCGGCTGGTTGCCATACGCCACTACGCGACAGGGACCGGACCACCACAAGTAGGACCGCGCCACACACTGCGCCGACACCCAACGCTGGCACGTCGAGGGACGACCTCGGTAGGTCGAGGATCGTCGAGTAGCCACGGGTCTCCGACCGATCACCGATCGCCCACCAGCCCAGGCCGAGCGCTGACACCAGCGGCAGCAGAAACAGCGTTGCCCTCACCATTGACCTCATGGCCAGATCATTGGCAGCCAGGCCACCTCCCTAGCGAGCTACGAGCCCGGCGCAATCTTCGTGACCCCTCGCTGCCTCGATGAAGTCCTTCGCGCCTGGATACGACTCGTAGTCGACTCGCTCGGTGTCCTCTACCAGCGCCTCGGACATAACGCGGCCGTCAGCCGCCAGCTCCTCGGTGACCATGTCATCTACGACCTGCAGAAGATGACCCACGAATAGTCGTGCTGAGGCCGGGACCTTTGGTTGGGCCGTCCGCAGCTGCGACTGGACGGACTTGATGCTGTCTCCTACCGCTTTGTCCTTGTCTGAGGCTCGGTCGTACGGGCCTTCCCACACACAGGCAGCGTGTACTCGTAGACGATGTAGGCCAGCTCAGTGGCAGCCCAGCACGCCACACCCATGGGGCTGTCTGGACTGTTGCGGTTGAGGGCGTAGTTCGGATCAGGAGCTGGCGTATCGAGGTCCGGGATGTCATCGTCGAACGAGTCAGGGTCGATGGAAGGCGGCGGCGCGCTGCCAAGCGTTGTCGGGCCGGGGCCGCGATCAGCAGTCAGCCCCGTCCGGTCGTCGTCGCTGCACGCGAGCACGCTCACCGCGAGGACGAGAGAGACTAAGTGCAATCTCACCACTCCGATCGGTCCCAGGCGCGGACCCTTGAGTTACCCGAGAATCAGTGCCGAGATCTGCGCCGCCGCCTCTCCCTCGAGCCTCGGGAAGGCGTGCACGTAGGCGTCATCGTGAGCGCCACGGCGGATTGGCCAAGCGGGAGCTCATGGAGGTGTCGATGCTCACACCTCGCGGTGCGCGCCCGAGATGATGGTGATGAACGCCACTCGGGCTGGTGCAGATGAATCGCCCCTCAGCAGCCGAGCGCCTCAATCAGTTGCGTCAGGAAGTCGCTGTTGTCGGTGAACCCCGGCGGCAACGCTTGGCGCGGACCCGGATCAACGGAAACGAAGTAGGTGTAGTCCCCGCACGTGAACCTGTCGTACAGCCCGACTGTCTGATCGCTCCTAGCGATCGTCTCCACAAGGCGCCCCGCGAGTGTGCGCTCGGCGACCACATCGAACTCGCCGCCGTCGAGCTCGTTCGGTGTCGAGACCACCTGAAGCGACGTGCCGTCGGACAGTGGCGCGGCGATCGTGGCGCCTCGCGGTCCGGCGCGCTCGAATGGTGTGGCCGAGAACCCAAGCGATGAGAGCGCGTCGATCAGCGTCGCCTCGTCGGGGGTTGGGGGGGCTGCTCGCCGGCTGCTGTCGTCGAGGAGGCTTCGTCGGAGGCCGGAGGCAAAGCCTCGTCATCGTCCGAGCACCCCGTCACCATCGAAAGGCCCATGGTGAGCGCCGCAGCGGCGGTCGTGGTTCGCCAACGCATCGCTAGGGCTCCGTGGCACCGCTGGAGTCGGCCTCCCCTTCTGCGCCGAACGAGACCCGCGCAACGTCGACGGGGACGGACTCGGGTCAGTGGGGCGCCGATCACCTCGCGGGTCGGTGGCGGAGCGCTCGACACAGCGCGTTCACGGCGCAAAGAAGATGCCTTCCAGAAGCGCGTGGTCAGAGTCGCTTGGGTATGACCATCGGACCTTGTCGGATCCGTAGAACTCCGTCGCTCGCACGAAGGAGTAGTCGAACTTCTTCGTCCAGGACGTCCGGGAGCTGATGGTGTACAGGGGTTGGCCGTTCACGGCGTTGCATCCCGAACTCGGCCACGTCGGTGAGCCGTTGGCCTCGATGCGGGTCGCGTAGGGCGTGTAAGTGTTGGTTCGGACGTCGCGGTAGCACGCGTTGAAATCGCCACCCATGTAATGGGCGTAGCCCGGCCGATTGTTGGCGTACCAGGTCTCGAAGTCGCGGGCGTAGGCCATCTGGACGAGCGCCCAGGGGACGTCACTGTTCTTGAAGTGCGTGCTACAGGCCGTGTGTGCACCGGCAAACAAGGGGACGTACTGGCAGCCCTCGAAGCGTGGCTCCTCGCCTGGGTCGGACGGGTTCTTCTTCGGCAGCGGGTAGATCGAATAGAGCGAGGTGTCATGCGGGCCGGTTCCCCAGGTGTACATCGCCGGCCCATAGATGTGGCATGGGTTGAGCGGGTTGCCATCGAACACGTAGGTCGACCCCATCAAGGAGTAGTAGCCCCACACACCAAGGTTGGCGCGCATGTGATCGAACTGGGATGTCGCCCCGTTGCTTTTGCAGACCTCCTGAAGTGAGACGGCCGCCGGGCCGTGCCCGACCTGACCGGCGGCACCGACGTAGGTGATCACGCGGTTGGCGGACTGCAACCCGCCCTGGTGGAAGGACTGGCCCCAAATGTTGAACTGCGTGTAGTACCAGGTTCCTGCACCGGCAGGATCGGCCGAGCCGACAAGTCCGAGCACGCCGACACACAGGGTGACCAGGGTCCGCCACAGCAACCGCCCGCGGCGACTCATAGTTCCCGGCCTTCGTAGCGGCCGGCGTCGTCACGGAGGAGCGCCGTCCCGCGCTCGGAGAGCCACACCCGCTCGCCGTAGGCGGCGGTCCCGAGCTCGGTCCACTGTCGGTCCCGGAAGGCAAGCAACGTCAGCGGCGCGTCCGCGTCACCGCGCCGCGCCGCCTCCAGCTCCTCCGGCGTCTTGCCGACGGCTGTCGGATCGAACGGACTCGTTGCCACCAGCACCGTGTCGCGCCCGCGAGACAGCGACACGAGTTGATCGCTCCAGGTGGCATCCACTGGCGCACCGAGGGCGCCGGATGACTCCACCGGGTAGACCCGCAACTGCTGGCGGTCTGCGTTGCTCGTCAGCAACGAAACGGGAGTCGATGCACCACAGAGCAGTCCTTCAACGGCTTCGCCAGGGGGAACGGCAATCGCGTTCGTCGTGACGTCTCGCCCGACGTCCAGTGGAACGGTCGAGAGCTCGTGGCTCAGTTGTTGCTCAACTGGGACTGAGTCGAGAACCCACAGCGTGTCCCGCCAGGTACAGCTCGTCCGATCCGGCGCCAGCGGCGACTCCGGCAGACCTGGACCGCCGACGATCATGGGGTTGTACGTGTAGCCGCGCGGCGACCAGGCCAGCTCGACGACCTTCCGCGTGCCCAGGTCAAAGGTGAAGTAGCGCGCCGAGTATGTCGCTTCCACACTCGGCTCGCTCGCTACCTCGTTGTAGCCCTCAGAGATCAGGACACGTGACTCATCGATCTGGCCGTGGAGGCCAACGATGTATGACCCGGCTGGGTCGACGATGCCGAGCGCCTCGGCTTCCGATGAGTCCGACGAAAGCAAGAAGGCGTAGAGCGGCTGTGGGCTGCACGAGGCGTCCGGCTTGTCGCAACCGAGTGCCACGACCAGCCATCCGTTGCTGACTTCCACCGCTGTGGGGGACGAGAAGTGGAGGTTCTCGCCAAATACGAGCGGGGTCGACGAAGAGATCCTGTCGCCCTCAGGAGTCAGCACCTTGGCAGCTAGGCCTCGGTCGGAGCGGTTCCCCACCAACAGGAAGGCGTCGTCGCCGGAGACGACGACCTCCTCCTTGACACTCCCGTCTGACCGCAGGGAGGGGGCCGATGCAACGGCGTCCGACCCGGTGCCACACCCCAGTAGTGCAACGGGGAGAACGGCCGCTAGGAGCAGGCGTGCGAGAGCTGCCACACCCTGAGTGGAGTCCGATCGAGGCGTCATGGGCAATCGGGCAGGTTGTCGAGGTTGTCGGCCGCTGAGGCGTCTGGATCGGTGCGCAGGTAGCGCCCGTCAGGGTCATCCACGACGTGAATGTCCGCCTGATTCCCGGCATCGTCCTCGACGTAGTAGCGGTGGGTGCCATTGTCGATGTCGGCAATGGCCTCTTCGGAGGTGCAGGTTCCCCACGGCCCGCATAGACCGATGATGTCGCCATCGGAGTTCTTACTGGTACCAGTCACTTTCCGGTCAGCCATCTGATCCTCCACGCTCGCTGGCGATTCGGCACGGCGACAGCAAGTGCGGTGGGTGCCCTCCGGCGCGAGGCGCTACGGCCGAGTCCATTCGCCCGGTCCGGTGACCGGCTTGGGACGTTCGGCCCGCAGCGCCTCGCGCCGATGCGGTAGCCGCCAACCTCGTGCGAGGTTCGCTTCTTGCATCCAAATTGCCGATAGCGATGGAAGGGATCAAAGCCGATGCACGACCGCTAGAACGCGTGACGCCATGGACGCCCCCCATGGCCCCTACCAATCAGCGGAGCGCGCGCCGCTGCCCTTCGCTGGCAGCTGTCGCACGCTAAGTGTGGTGGAGCCATCAGCCGGGACGGTGCCCGTTCGCACCTGGCCATCAAGGGTGACAACGAGCAGCGTCTCGCCGTCCTCGTTGAGGTGTGCGGACAGGACGTAGTCGGAGAGCCTTGCCAGCACCCGACGTGGTCCGTCGAGGCTGACGGCTACGAGGCTTCGGTCTGCCAGCTCGGCGCCCACCGGGTCGCCGGGTGTGGCACAACAGTACCTCGCGACCAGAAGCTCTCCGCTCGGCAGGAATTCCATCACATCCCAGCTGGCGTCTGGCTCAAGTGAATCAAGGGCCACCGCGTCGTCAAGGCTGCTGGCGGTCGAGAGGTCGACCACGAACCAACTCGAGCCATCTTCGCGGCCGAGCGAGTAGACGAGCTGCGTGTCATCGGCCGACAGGGCACCAAGGAACACTCCATTTATGTCCGCGGGGAGGGGCCGCGCGAACGCGAGTTCCTGCTCCTCACCCGTGGTCAGGTCCCGAACCGCGACCGCTGGTCCGGAGCCCTTCCAGTCGGTGCCGTTGTTCCGACAGGGCTCTCCAGGGTCCTTGGCCCGGACGTAGACAACCCGCGAACCGTCTGCAGACAGCAGCGGATCGTACCCTTCGGCAACCTGCTCCGGCTTCCCATCACGCGCGACGAGGACAGCACCACAATTCTCGTTGCGCTGCACGCCGACGGCGACCATCCGCTTGTCCTTCGACAGCGACACACTCGTGCCGCCCAATAGGTCCGTTGGCGCGGGCGCATAGAGCACCGTCGTCGTGCCTCCGATGCCCTCCGACACGAGAACTCGGTCGTCCTCAGAAAGCGTTACAACCCGGCCACCCGCGACGACTGGCTCGCTCGTCGAAGAGGGGACAGACCGATCGCCGGAGCTCACTCGATCGTCGTCACCTCCGACGGTCATCGCAACCAGCGCGACCACAGCCAGAACGACCGCTCCACCGACGAGGAGCCGAATCCGATGCACCCGAGTGCTTGTCATGACGTCACAGCTAGTCGCGACATGTACTGCCTCCTAGAAGGGGACACCGGCAGCAGCCGACCATCCACCGAAGCTGCTCCACTGATAGACGGTGCCGTTGCCGCTGCGGACGTAGGCATAGACGGACCCGCCGCGGACCATGGCTGTCGGATCTGAAGTGACGCCGCCTGGGGGTGAGCCGACGCTGCCCCATCCCTGCCAGGCACCCCCGGTGAACCGGTTGTACTGCAGGTCATTGTTGGTGCCTCGCACAAACACCCAGAGGTCACCGTTGCCAAGTTGAACGGCCGGTAGAGCGAGCATCCTGGCGGAGGGCCGAGAATCTCAAGGAGGCTCTGCCAGTACGGCCCATCGGCAAGGGCTGCGACAATCAGTTGCTGGCTCATCCCGCCACAACCTTGTCAGGCCTGGCCGCCGCCCGCCCGTCCGCATCGTGTGATGACAAATCGATGACAAGCGGGGGCCTACAACGCCAGAAGGGCCCCTCGGTGTCAAACCGGGAGGCCCTTCTCAACAGGGGTTCTGATGGTGGCGGGGGCGGGATTTGAACCCGCGACCTTCGGGTTATGAGCCCGACGAGCTACCTGACTGCTCCACCCCGCGGCGTGCCGGCCACCCTACCGACCGGTACCTGGACCCACCAACCCACCGCTCCGGCGTTCTTGCGGCCGTTGGTCGGCAAGACCGCTACAAACTGCCGCAAGAACGCGGCGGGGTCAGGCGCTGGCGCCGACCGTGGTGGAGGTGGTGGTGGACGCGGCGCCCTCGGCCTCGAGGAGCCGCTCGGCCTCCGCGGTCTTCGCCTGACCCTGCTTGGTCAGCTGCTGGTACTTCGCCAGGTCCTTCTCGGCGAGCGCGGCGTCGGCCTGCGTGAACAGGTCGTTGGCCTCGATCAGCAGCTTGGAGACGCGCTCGGTCAGCGTGCCCTCCGGCTCCGGCTCGACCGGCGTCTCGCCCCCACCGCTCTCGTCCTCCTCGAGCGTCTCGGGGGCCTCGCCGAACACGGCGGCCAGCGCCTCCTGGAGCGTGTCGCGGATCACGACGTCGCCCTCGAAGTACACGATGACCTTCTCGAGGCCCGGCACCTCCGTCTGGGTCGACGTGACGTAGAACGGCCGCACGTACACCAGGCCGCCGTCGATGGGGATGGCCGTGAGGCTGCCGAAGTCGACGCGGGAGCCCTGCTGCCGGCTGCCGAGCAGCGTCTCCTGCTCCGACACGTTCGGGTCGCGCTGGATGTCGCCCTGCACGAGCGCCGGGCCGTTGGGCAGGTTGCCCCGCGGCATCACGAACACCTGGATCTTGCCGTACTGCCCGGGGTCGCTCTTGCCGACCATGAACGCCGTGAGGAGCTGGCCGCTGTCGTCGTCGGAGAACGGCACGAACGGGCGCAGCAGGATGAACTCGGGCTGCTCGGCCCCGGGCAGCTGCGTGAACAGGTAGTAGGGGTCGATGCGGGCGTCGCGGGGGGTCCCGACCGGGTTGCCCTGGGCGTTGGTGCTCTGCGTCGTCTGCGCCGCGCCCGCGGTGCCGGGGTCGGCGGCGACCTCCCAGCGGTCGTTGCCGCTGAAGAAGTCCTGCGCGCCGTTGATGTGGTAGTTGCCCCACATGTTGGTCTGGACCCGGAAGAGGTCCTCCGGGTAGCGCAGGTGCTCCTGCAGGTCGGCCGGCATGTCCTCGAAGTCGGAGAAGAGCGACGGGAACGCGTCGCGGTAGGCCTCGATGATCGGGTCGCGCTGGGGCATGACGTAGAAGTCGACGGTGCCGTCGTAGGCGTCGACCACCGCCTTCACCGAGTTGCGGATGTAGTTGAACGAGTGGTCGAGCCCGCTGCCGGCCGTGAGCTGCTCCGTGTTGGCCCGCTCGGCGTAGGGGTAGCGATCCGTGGTCGTGTAGGCGTCGAGCACCCACTTCACGCCGCCGTCGATGATGACCGGGTACGGGTCGGCGTCGAAGTGCAGGAACGGCGCCAGCTTCTCCGCCCGGTCGCGCACGTCGCGGATGTAGAGGATCTTCGAGCTGCCCGTGAGCTGGTTCGAGATCAGCGGGTTGGTGTCGCCGAAGCGGAGGGCGAACGCAGCCCGCTTGAACAGGTTGTCGATCTTGACCCCGTCCTCGCCCTCGTAGGGCGCGTACCGCGTCTCGTTCTCGTCCTGGTAGTCGATCTCGCGCTGCTTGGTCCCCACCACGACGTAGCTCGACTGGCCCTCGCCGAAGTAGATGGCGGGCACGCGCAGGTCGAGCTCGGGGCTGTCGGCGTGGTACGGCACGTCACGGGCGATGAACTTCGGCTCGCCGCTCGGCTCCTTCGCGTTGGCCGGCGCGACCACCACGCCGTGGCCGTGGGTGAAGTTGAGGTGCCGGGCCGCCCAGGACTTCGAGGGCACCCCGGAGGTGTTGAGCTCCCGGGCCGACAGCACGACCTGGGTGGGTTCGCCGTCGAGCTCGTACCGGTCGATGTCGACGTCGTTCACGCGGTAGTAGCTGCGCACCTCCTGGAGCTGCGAGAACGTCTTGCCCAGGATCGCCGGCGACGGGTCCCAGATCCGGATGTTGCGAACCGTCGCCGCGTTGGCGGCCAGGTCGATCGAGTCCTTGTCGGTGTTCAGGTCGAACGGGACGATCTCGATCGAGTCCTCGTCCAGGCCCAGCGCGTCGCGCGTCGCGTCGATGTTGCGGGCGATGTACGGGCCCTCCTTCTCGGGCTCGTTCGGGTTGACCTGGAAGCGCTGGACGAACTGCGGGTAGATCGCGCCGGCGACGACGGCGATCAGCGCCCACAACCCGACGCCGAGGACCGGCAGCGTCCACCCGCGGCGCCAGATGTTCACGATGAACAGCACGAAGCTGGCCACCGAGATCAACAGCAGCAGGTTGATCGCCGGCAGCTGCGCCTTCACGTCGGTGTACCCGGCGCCGTCCACGAAGCCGCGGGTGGAGACCGTGAGGTCGTAGCGCTGGAGCCAGTAACCCGCCGCCTTCACGAGGGCCAGCAGGCCGAGCAGCACCGACAGGTGGGCCTTCACCTGCGGCGTGACGCGCTGACCCATCGAGCTGACCCGGATCCCGCCGTTCAGGTAGTGGGCGACCGCGGTGACGATGAGGACGATGAGCAGCGCCGCGAACAGCCACCCCGTCACGAAGCTGAGGAACGGCAGCTTGAAGACGTAGAAGCCGATGTCGGTGTGGAACTGCGGATCCTCGACCCCGAAGTCCTTGGCGTGGGTGAAGAGCAGCCAGGAGTTCCACTCACCGGCCACGCCCGCGCCCGCGATGAGCGCCAGCACGACCGCCACGCCGGCCCGCACCCAGCCGATGCGGGCGTCGACCACGTCGTGGTACCGCTCGAGGAACTCCTCGTCGGGACCGTTGGGCCGGAACGGCGGGGCCATCCGGTCGGCGATCACGAGGTTCACCCACAGGAGCACGAAGAAGGCACCCGTGAAGATCGCCGCCAGCGCCACCTTGGCCCCGAGCACCCCCCGGAACACGTTGGTCCGGCCCAGCGAGTCGAACCAGAGGTAGTCCGTGTAGAAGCTGGCGATCCCGCGCAGGGACGTGAGCAGCACGAAGAGCACCACGATCCCGACGACCAGGAAGGTCCGGCCCCGCCCCGGCGTGCGGGGCGGGCGGCGCGGCAGGTCCGTCGGGGCACGCATACGGGGGCGACCCTACCGGTGGCCCACTGGCTCGCGGCGCAAAGGCCGGGACGGCGGTCGCCCCGCAGGCGGCGCAGCCGACTGGCGACGGCGGAGCCGGCGCGGGCGAGCGACGGCACCCGGTGGGTCAGGGTTCGGAGGCCAGCACCAGGCAGCGGCAGCCCGGATGGGCGGGGGCCAGGCGGATCCCCGTGGGGAAGTCCTGCCCCTTGGCGATCGGGCCGGCCAGCACGTTGTCGTCGCAGTCGGGGCAGGGTCCGTGGGCCGGATCCACGACCCACTGGACCTTCACCCCCGCCGGGAGCGCGTCGTAGAGCCCGTGCGCGTAGGCCGCGGCCACGAAGTGGGGCGCCGCCTCGGTCAGCTTCTGGTTCTTCCACTCCCGGTACAGCGCCTTGACCCGGTCGGCCACGTCGTCGAGGTTGCCGTCGGAGGCGACGAACGTCCGCTCGATGCGCTCACGGAGCGGGAGCACCAGCCCGCGGGCCAGGTCGCCCGCGAGGTCACCGCTCGTCGGCGTGCCGCCACCGGCCCACCGCGCGCCGGCTGCGGCGGCGTCGCCGAGCGGGCTCCTGGCGACCTCGGTCCAGCGGGCCGTGTGGTCCTCCGCCGTGGGGAGCAGGTCCTCGAGCCCCTTGGGTCGAGCCGTGCGGAGGCGGTCGAGCACCTCGTTCTGCTCGTCGGCCAGCGCGCGCTTCAGGCGCCGGGCCAGGTCCTTCTCGATCGGGTCGACCACGCGGTCGCGGTCCTCGAACGCCTTCGCGTCCGCGGTGGCCGCGGCCGCCGGCGCCGATGCGGCCGCCGCCGCGGCCGCGGGTGACTCCACATCGGCGTGCAGCTTCGCGAACAGCGCGTCGGCCGCCTGCGTGCGCTTCGCCGGCGCGGGCGCGGGCGCGGGCGACGGCGCGATCGGACGGGAGGGAGGCGCCGCGGTCACCGCCGGCGCGGCCGGCGCCGGGCGGGGCAGCGCGGCGGAGCGCGCCTGGGACGTCGAGCGCGTCGGGTGGTCCGGGCCGGCCACCGGCTCGAAGTCGGCCGCCTGCGCGCCCGGCGGGACCGCGGGCGGCGGCGCGCCGGCCGGCTCGCGCAGCTCGGGTGCCGCGCTCGGAGCGGTCTCGAGCGCGGGCGCGGGGGCGGCCGGCGTCGGCCGCCCGACCGGGGCCACCGGCGCGGGCGTCGACGGCTCCGGCGCAGGCGCCGGCGCCACCGTCGACGATGGCGCCACCGGCGCGGGCGCGGGCGTCGCCGGCTCGGGTGCGGGCGCCGGGTCGGGTGCCAGCGCGGCCGAGGCGCTGTCACGCGAGCGGCTGCGGCGACCCTTGGGCACCTTCACGAGGGGCTGGGGCTCCGGCTCCTCTTGCGGCTCCGCTTCGGGTTCCGGCGCGAGGGCGGGCCGGCCCGTCACCGCGATCGGGAGGTCGACCAGGCGCGCGGTGGCGAGCTCCTCGTCGAGCTGCTCGACGGTCGGCTGGGGCTCGGCGAGCACGCGACGGGCCGCGGCCGCCGCCGCGACGCGAGCGTCGCCCACCGACGAGGTCAGCTCCTTGGTGGCCTCGTCCACGGTGGTGCGCACGACCTCGTAGGCCTGGAGCAGCCGCTCCCGGCCGGCGTTCAGCTGCTCGATCTGCTGGCGCGCCTTCTTGCGGCGAGACCCCATGTCGCGCAGCACCCGCTCGCGCACCGCCTGTGCGTCGACCACCAGCTGCTTGCCCTCCGCCTTGGCCGCCTCGACGATGCCCCTGGCCTCCTCCCTGGCCTCGGCCAGCAGGCGCTGGGCCTCGTCGCGCGCGGCTTGCGCCTGGGCGGTGCCGTCGGCCCGGATGCGGTCGGCGGCCTCCTCGGCCTCCTTGCTCCGCCGCTCGAGCTCGCTGTTGGCGGCGGCGAGGATCTTGCCGCTCTCGTCCCGCGCGTCGCCGAGGCGCTTGTCGGCCTCGTCGATCGCGCCCGTGCGCGTCTGGGTGGCCTGGGCGGTGGCCTCCGCGATGATGCGCTCGGCGGCCTGCTCGGCCTTGCCGCGGATGTCGCCGGCGGCGTCGCGGGCCGAGGTGAGCACCCGGGTGGTCTCCTCGCCGAGCAGCTCGAGCATGGCTGCCTCGTCGGGGTGCTCGGTCGAGGCGAGGCGGCGCTCGGCCCGGGCGAGGCGCTCCTCGAGGTCGGTCTCCGCACGCTCGAGGCGCTCGACGAGGGCGGACACCTCGTGCAGGAACCCGCGGACCTCCTGCTGGTCGAACCCGCGCCGCGCCACCTCGAACTCGCGCCGGGCGATCTCGCTGGGCTGCAGGGGCTCGGTCATGGCGTACCGATGCTAGGACCAGGGTCGCGTCGGGCCGCGGACGAGCCCGGTGCTCCGGGCCGCTCAGCCCGGCGGCGCGGAGCTGAACAGCCCCCCGAGCAACCCGTCGATGAGACCGGCCAGCAGGTCGCTCACCGGATCGATGATCGGGCCCAGGAGCGGGCCGAGCAGGCCACCGCTGCCCCCGCCGCCGCTGCTCTCCCCCGGCGGCACGGTGGTGGTCGGTGAGCCGGGCCGCGGCGTCGTCGGCGTGGTGGGCACGGTCGTCGGCACGGTGGCGCCGGTGGCCGAGGTGCCGCGGCGCGGCCTCGACGGCGCGATCGCCACGGGCGAGGCCTCCACCGCGTCGGTCACCGCGCCGAGCAGCGGCCCGCGGTCCACGCCTTGGTCGAGGGCCACCAGACCCCAGGCCGCCCCCTCGTCGCGGAAGGCGAAGATCGACGCCCACCGCTCGGCGAAGGTGCCGCGATTGCCGAGGTCGGCGATCGCGGCCCCCACCAGCGTCTCGCCCGCCGGCCGGTCCCGGTCCAGCAGGTCGACGGTGAAGTCCACCTCGTCCACGAGCCCCGGCAGCACCTGCTTGAAGAAGCTCGGCGTGCGGGCCTCGCCCTCGTCGAGGTTCTGCGTGTAGCCCGCGGCGAGCGCCTCGAGCCGCTCGCCCAGGTCGATCGCCTCGCCCAGGAACCGCCGGTCCCACGCGTCCGCGGGGTCGTACTGGAGCGGGCGGGGAGCCTCGGGCGGCAGGCCGAGCGCAGGCACCTGCATCTCGCGCAGCGCGGGGATGTCGCGCTCCTGGCCCGCGGAGTCGAGGTGGACGTCGGCGTCGTACGCCGCCACCTCCACGTCGGCGGCGCGCCCCACGCGGGCCGAGCCGCCGGTGACCGTCACCCGCGTCTCGGCGGCGGACACCTCCAGGGACTCGGGTGCGGTCACGAGGAGATCGCCCGCCTCCAGCACCGGGATCGGCCCCATCACGAGCACCGTGTCCTCCGGATCGCCGACGCCGGAGCGCAGCTCGAGCACCACGTCGTCCCGCAGGACCAGCGTGCCGGTGCCCTGGTCGAGCGTGACCTGGTCGCCGACGCCCACCTGCACGTCCTCGTCGACCACCTCCTCCTGCTCGCCGTCCTGGCGCACGATCTGCGCGGTGCCATCGACGTCGAAGCGGGCCTCGCCCTCGTCGGGCTCGTCGTCGGAGCACGCGGCCACGGGACCGAGGGCCACGCCGACCGCGAGCACGAGCCCGAGGCCGCCACCCAGGCGGGGTCGCCTCATCGCGGCGGGGCCTCGGCCGGCCCGTCGAGGGGCAGGCGCATGGCGACGGTGGTGCCGGCCCCCGGCGCGGAGCTGAGGCGCACGTCGCCGCCGTGGGCGCGCGCGATGCGGTTCACGAGCGCCAGGCCCAGGCCCAGGCCGCCGAACCGGCGGGTGGCCGACGCGTCCGCCTGCGCGAAGTCCTCGAGCACGGTGTCGAGGCGGTCGGACGGGATGCCCACGCCCTCGTCCCTCACGGAGATCTCCAGCTCGGGTCCGTCCTCTCCCTCGACCACGTCCGCCGACACCACGATCTTGCCCCCGTCGGGCGAGTACTTCACGGCATTGTCCACCAGCTCCTCGAGGGCCTGGGCCACGTAGGTGGGGTCGGCCACGACCTGCGGGAGCTTCGCGGGGACCTGCCGCGTGATCTTGTGGCTCGGGCCGATCCGCTCGCGCCACCCCTTGAGCACCCCGTCGACGAGGCCCCGCACGGAGGTCGGCTCGGGGTTGATGGCCAGCCGGCCGCCCACGATGGTGGCGAAGTTCACGAGCTGACCGATCACCCGCTCCAGCTGGTCGGCCGCGGTCGCGATCTCGTCGGCGAAGCCGCGCGCCTTGCCGGGCGCCAGGTCGCGCGTCTGGAGGATGGAGGCGAACCCCTTGATCGGCGTGAGCGGGGTGCGCAGCTCGTGGCTGATGTTGGCCAGGAACTCGGTCTTCATCCGGTCCAGCTCGCGCTCGCGCCGCTCGTCGCGGAACACGAACACGGCACCGATGACCTCGTTGCCCGCCGCCCGCAGCGCGCCGGCGGACACCGACACCGGCACGTCGCGGCCTCCGGTGATGCGGATCGTCCCGGAGTCGGACCACGGCTCGAGCACCGGCCGGCGCAGGCGGCGGCTGATGTTGGTGCCCTCCTGCGAGCGCAGCTGCACGACCTCGCCGACGGGCCGGCCCAGCACCGCGGCGCGGGGAAGTCGAACATCTCCTCGGCGGCCGTGTTGAAGTCGGTGATCGTGGCGTCGTGGTCCACCGCGATCAGCGCCTCGCCCATGCCGCTGAACACCGCCTCGAGGCGGGCGCGCAGCTCGGCCTCGTCGAGGACCGACGTGCGGAGGTCGGCGGTGAGGTCCTTGAGGGACGCGGCCATGGCGTCGAAGGAGTCGCCGAGCTCGCCGAGCTCGTCCTCGGTGGTGACCCCGGCGTGGGCGTTGAGGTTCCCCGCCTGGATCGACGCTGCCGCGCTGGTCAGCTTCCGCAGGCCGACCCCGATCCGCTCGCCGGTCACGCCGGCCAGCACCATGGCGACGGCCGCGGCGCCCATGGCGACCACGAACAGCACGCGGAACAGGTCCTCGCGGGTGGCGTCCTCCTGGGCACGGGGTGCGGAGAGCACGAGGGCCACGACGGGCTCGCCCTGCACGCCGCGGACGGGCCGGGCGGCGATGAAGCGGTCGTCGGTGGCCCGGTCGATCTCGTCGCCGGCGTCGAGCACGGTGCGGGCCATCGCCCGCAGCACCGTCGGGTCGACGCGGGTGCCCGAGTCGGCCAGCACGCCGTCGCGGTCCACGAGCGCGAGGCCCACGCCCGCGTCCTCCTGGGTGATCGGGGTGGTGCGGACCTGGAGGAAGCTGCCGTCGAGGTTCGAGGTGCGCACGATCACCCCGCGGAACCCGGTGCCCTCGATGACCAGCGGGGAGGCGGCCACCACGAGCAGGCGCCCGCCCACCAGCACGACCGCCTGGGTCTGGGAGCCCCGCTCGCCCTCGAGGGCCTGCGAGATCGCCGGGTGCCCGGCCAGCTCGAGCAGGTACTCCCCCAGGTCCGGGGGCGTCGGCGTCACCACAACCACCTGGCCCTCGCGGTCGACGATGAGCGTCGGCCCGCGCTGGGGGTCGAGGTCGGCGACGAACTCCGTCACGAACAGGTCGATGCGCCCCGCCACCAGGGCCTGGTCCTCCGGTGCCGGGTCGCGGCTGGTGTCGGTGATGCGGCGCAGCGCGGCGATGGTCGGGTTGTTGGCCGACGCGCCGAGCGCGGTGGCCATCAGCTTGGCGGAGCCGAGCAGGGGCCGGCCCTCCGCCTCCATCGTGGTGGCCTCGGTGACGGCGCGGGCGCCGTACCTCCGCAGCGCCTCGTCCTCCACGTTGTCGCTGATCACCGCGGACAGGGCGACGGCCACGACGGTGATGACCGCGAGGAGCACGAGCGCGCTGGAGGCCGCGATGCGGGCCGAGATCACGCGGGCGCTCGCACCGAGCAGGCACGCGCCGATGGCCAGCGCGCCGATCACTCGGGCCGCGTCGCCGAGGGTGCTCGCCTCGTCGCCCGCGAGGGCCACCTCCGCGGCCACCAGTGCCACGAGGCCGATGCGCAACAGCTCCCGCCCGCCGCGGTCGGGTCGCCATGACAGCGAGGCGCTGCCGAGCAGCACGATGCCGCCGAACCGGAGGGCCACGACCAGTGGGTCGGTGGGGGTGTCGACGATCAGGGAGCCGCTGGCCAGCGCGGCGGCCGCCAGCGCCGCGAACCCGACGGCCGAGGTGGCTCGGGCCATCGGCCGGACGACGAGGAGGTCGGCCCGCAGGAACGTGAAGCCGACGCCGGCCAGGGACACCAGGAACAGCGCGAACTCGGCCGCGAACCGAACCTGCACGTCGATGGCGGACAATCTGCTGCTCGGCTCTCGCTCTCGGTGGGAGTGTCCCGGCCGCTCAGGAGGCGGCGGCCGTGCCCGCCGGTCCGAGCGAGGCCACGTTCCCGCCGAGCGAGTCCAGCGCCTGGAGCGCCTCGACGAGCGTATCCACTGCGATCACCCGGACATCGCGTCCGATGGCGGCCTCGACGGCCGCGTACTCGTCCGAAGGCACCAGAAATGCCTCATATCCGGCATTTCGGACAGCGAGGGACTTCTGGAGCCCGCCGCCGACCGGGCCGACGGTGCCGTCGATCTCCATCGTCCCCGTCACGGCCACCTTGTGGCCGCCGGTGAGCTCGCCCGGGGTGAGGGCGTCGAGGATGCTCAACGTGAAGGCGAGGCCGGCGGACGGGCCACCGACGTTGCCCGAGTGGATCGTGATGTCCCAGCCGGGAGGCAGCTGCAGCCTGACGACGCGGTCCTCGCTCCGCCCGATGCCGAGCACGGCCCGGGTGGGATCGTCCGGGGCGGCGATGGTGGGCAGCTCGAGGTCGACCGTCGTGCTGCTCCCCGCGGGGCGCTCCACCGTGACCTTGTGCACCGCCCCCGGTCCGCCGACCTGCAGGAGCGTGCGCAGCGAGTCGACGCGGTCCACGGCCGTCCCATCGATGGCCACGACGACGTCGTCCTGCTCCAGCACACCCTCCGCGGGGGTGTCCGGCGCGATCTCGCGCACCACCGTCCCCGAGGTCACCAGCGTCACGGGGTACCCGAGGAACTGCAGGGCCACCACGATCGCGTGGGCGTGGGACAGGTTCATGAGCTGCGCGTTGTACCGCGCCCGCTCGGCCCGTGAGGTGCCCCTCGTGGAGGTGATCTCGATGTCGTCGTCGAGCCACCCGCGCAGGGCCTCCAGCAACGTGATCTGCGACGTGCTCACGGTGGTGAAGGCGACGCCCGATTCGGGCGGGTAGCTCGCCGCGCCCTCGATCTCGACGCGCACCACCTGGGCCGCTCCCGGCGCGTACGCCAGGTAGGGCAGCCGCACCACCGCGGCGAGGAACAGGACGATCGCGAGCCCCGCCGCCGACGCCGCCGCCAGGCCCCAGCGCCGGCTCGCTCGCTGTGCGCGCGGGAGCGGCGCGGACCCCGTCGGTAGGATCGCGCCACTCGTGAGCTCCGTGCTGGTGGTCGTCATCGTCGGGGTCATCATCGTGGGCGTCACCGTCCTGACGGCCGGCGACGGCCCGAAGCCTGCCACGCCCCACGACCCGTCCCACCGCGACGCACCGGAGCTCGATCCCATTCTGTGGGGCGCGCCCGACTCGGACGAGGCGCCCGGTGAGGAGGCGCCCGGTGAGGAAGTGCCCTGGCTCGAAGCGCCCGGCCGCCTCCAGCGCCTGCGCTCGGCCGCGCTCCTGACGTTGACGGTCGTGGTGCTCGGTCTCGTGGCCGCCACGGTGCTCGGCACGGTGCTGCTCCTCGGAGCCCGAGCGCTCGATCGAGCCCTCGGATGAGCCGGGACGACACCACCCCGCCGTCGCGCCGGCGCACGGTGGCGCGGGCCGGGCACGAGGGCGACGAGCCCACGGCGCGCGCCGCGCTGGGCGACCGCGATCCCGCCGTGCGGGCCACCGCCCTCGGCGCGCTCGAGCGGCTGGGCGCGCTCGGGGTGCCCGACCTGGCCGCCGCACTGGCCGACCCGCGCCCGAGGTGCGGCGGCGGGCCTGCGAGGCGGCGGCGGCCCGCCCCGGCGACGACGGCGTGGCCCTCCTCCCCCTCCTCGACGACGCCGACGCCACCGTGGCGGAGGTGGCCGCCTGGGCCAGCGGCGAGCGCACCCCGCCCGAGGCCGGGATCGTCCCCGTGCTGGCCCGCCTCACGACCGGTCACGACGACGTGCTGGTGCGCGAGGCCGCCGTCGCCGCGCTCGGCGCGCTCGGTGATCCCGCCGGCCTCCGTGCCGTCCTGGCCGCCACGCGCGACAAGGCCACCGTCCGCCGGCGGGCCGTGCTCGCCCTCGCGCCGTTCGAGGGCGCGGAGGTCGACGCCGCGCTGGCCCGCGCCCGCGAGGACCGCGACTGGCAGGTCCGCCAGGCGGCCGAGGACCTCAGCTGAGTGGGGCGGCCCCATTTGCCGTCGCGGCGCCGCAGCGGTTGCAGCGGGCCCGCCAGCCCGCGGGGGTCACCTGGACCGTGAGGCGCCGTCCGCACGCCGCGCAGAAGCGGGGCGGGTCCAGCGCGGGGCCGCACCCGGCGCACTCCGTCGCGGCCCGCCCGCACCCGGTGCAGTGGGTCGTGGCCACCGGCCGGGTCAGATGGCCTTGGAGAGGGCGCCGATCGGCATGCGCAGGTCGGCCAGCATCTGCAGGTCCTCGTCGGGTGAGCGCCCGAGGGTGGTGAGGTAGTTGCCGACGATCAGCGCGTTGATCCCCGCGGTGAGCCCCAGAGCCTGCAGCTCGCGCAGCGTCACCTCGCGTCCGCCCGCGTAGCGCAGGATCACCGAAGGGAGCGCCAGGCGGAACAGCGCGATCCAGCGGATGGCCTCGAGCGGCTCGACCAGCTTGCGGATCTGCAGCGGCGTCCCGGGGCGCGGGTTCAGGAAGTTCAACGGCACCTCGGCCGGTCCCACCGCGCGCAGCTCCTCGAGGAGCTCGAGCCGCTGCGCGGGGCTCTCCCCCATCCCGAGGAGCGCGCCGCAGCACAGCTCCATGCCGTGGTCGCGGACGAGGCGGCAGGTGTCGAACCGCTCCTGCCAGTCGTGGGTGGTGACCACGTTGGGGAAGAACGAGCGGGACGTCTCGAGGTTGTGGTTGTACCGGTGGGTGCCGGCGGCGGCGAGGCGGGCGGCCTGCTCGTCGGTGAGGATGCCGGCCGACACCGCGACCTGGAGGCCGGTCTCGCGCCCGATCAGCGGCACGAGCTCCTCGAGGCGCTCCATCGTGCGCTCGTCGGGGCCCCGCACGGCCAGCACGATGCAGAACTCGGAGGCGCCGATGGCCGCCGTCTCGCCGGCCGCGGCCAGCACCTCGTCGGTGTCGAGGAAGGGCGTCGCCTGCACGACCGTGTCGAACTGGGCGGACTGCGAGCAGAAGTGGCAGTCCTCGGGGCAGCCGCCCGTCTTCGCCGAGAGGATCCCCTCCACCTCGACGGTGGGGCCGTTCCACTCGAGCCGCACCTCGTGCGCGAGCGCCGCGAGCTGCGGCACCGCGTCGTCGGGGAGGGCGGCCAGCTCGGCCAGCTCGGCCGCCGTCAGCTGCCGCCGCTCGTCGAGGAGGGCGACGCCCGCGGCCTGGAGGAGTGCTCCGCGCGGTCGTGGTCACGAGCCGGAGAACCTAATGGCCCGAGGTCATGAACATCACCTTCAGCGAGTCGTAGGCCTCGATGCAGCGGCCCGCACCGAGCACGACGCACTCGAGGGGGGCGTCGACCAGGTGCACCGGCACGTCGGTCTCGTCGGCCAGCCGCTGGTCGAGGCCCGCCAGCATCCCGCCGCCGCCGACCAGCTTCAGGCCGTTGAGGATCAGGTCCTGGGCGAGCTCCGGCGGGCTCATGCCGAGGCAGGCGATCACAGAGTCCACGATGGCGGACACGGGGTCGTCGATGGCCCGTCGCACCTCCTCCGGCGAGAGGATGATCGTCTTCGGCAGCCCGGTCATGAGGTCGCGACCGCGCACCTCCGCCTTCACCTGGTCGCGCACGTTCGATGCGGACCCGATGGCGATCTTGATGTCCTCCGACGTCCGCTCGCCCACGGCGATGCCGTACTCGCGCCGGATGAACGCTGTGATCGCCGCGTCGATGTCGAAGCTCCCGACCCGCACGGCCTTGAGGGCCACCACCCCGCCGAGCGAGATGAGCGCGGTCTCGGACGTGCCACCGCCCACGTCGACCACCATGTTGGCGACCGGCTCGTGGATCGGCAGGCCGGCGCCGATCGCCGCGGCCATCGGCTGCTCGATCAGCTGGGCCTCCGCCGCGCCGGTGCGCCGGGCCGCCTCGATCACCGCGCGGCGCTCCACCTCGGTGATGGCCGACGGCACGCAGATGACGACGCGTGGTCGGTTGAAGCGGTTGACGCCGACGCGGTGGAGCAGCAGTCGGATCATGCGCTGGGTGATCTCGAAGTCGGTGATCGCCCCTTGGCGGAGTGGGCGCACCGCGACGATGTAGCCCGGCGTGCGGCCGATCATCTGCCAGGCCTCGTGGCCCATCGCGAGCACCTCTTGGGTGCGCTCGTTCAGCGCGATGACGGTCGGCTCGTTGAGCACGATCCCGCGACCCCGCTCGTAGACGAGGGTGTTGGCGGTGCCGAGATCGATCGCGAGGTCGCGGGCCACGGATCAGCCGGTCCCGTCGCGCGGGTCGACCTCGGCCTCGTCGGAGGGGCCAGCGCGTCCATCTCCCGGCGGAAGGCCTCGATGCCGGAGTCGAAGGTGGTGGGGGTGCGGTGCTGGTACCAGAGCCAACCGCAGCCCACCGCGCACACGACGACCGCCAGGAACAGGAAGATCAATGCGCTCATCGGAGAACCTGGGCCTCGAGGCCCCAGCTCTCCCCGCCCGCCCAGGCCTCCCTCTTCCAGATGGGCACGGTGGCCTTGAGCTCGTCGATCGCCCAGCGAGCGGCCTCGAAGGCCTCCGCTCGGTGGGGCGCGGACACGGCCACGACCACCGCCGCCTCGCCCAGGGCGAGCTCCCCGGTGCGGTGGAGCAGGGCCACCCGGCCCAGCTGCGGCCACCGGACCCGGGCCTCGGCGGCGAGGGCCTGGAGCCGCGGCACCGCCTGCTCCTCATAGGCCTCGTACTCGAGCCGGTGCACGCCGGGCCGGCCCTCGGCGTGGTCGCGGGCGGTCCCGGTGAAGGTCACGGTGGCGCCGCAGTCCTCGCGCACCACCCACGCGGCGGCCTCGGCGACCGGCAGCGCCTGCCCTGACAGCGCGACCCAGTCATCGCCCGAGGTGGGCGCAGCGAGCCGGCCGCGATCCATCTCGGGAACTGTATGCCCCCCGCGGTCCCCGCGGCAGGGGCCGCCACTACCGTCGTCGCGATGTCCTCCGACGATGACGCGGACGACGACGCCGACGGCCTGCGCCCCCCGCTGCCCCCGGACGATCGACTGTGGCGCCACCCCTCCGAGGTGCGGCTCCACGGCATGGGCGGGCCCACCTCGCTCGCCGCGCACGCTCCCGGCCGGGGCACGCCCTGGGCCATCGTGCTCGTCGCCGGCCTCGCGGGCGCAGTGCTCGCCTCCGGGGTCATCGCCCTCACCGGTCGCCTCTCCCCCGACCTGGTGGAGCGGCACGTGGTGGAGAAGGTCGCCGTCACACCGGTCGTGTCCACGCCGATGCTGCCGAGCGACGAGGGCGTGGAGGCGGTGGCCCGGCGGCTGAGCCCTGCGATCGTGCGCCTCGACGTCGAGCGCGACGACGACCTGGTGACGGGCTCGGGCGTGTTGTTCCGCGACGACGGGATGCTGCTCACCAGCGCCCACGTCGTCCAGGGGGCGAAGGCGATCCAGGTCCAGCTGGCCGACGGTCGCCGCTTCGAAGGCGATCTGTTGGGCCTCGACCTCATCACCGACGTAGCCGTCGTCGACCTCGACGCCGACGACCTGCCCGTGGCGGTCCTCGGGTCGGCCCAGGGCCTGCAGGTCGGCGCGCCGGCGGTGGCGATCGGCTCCCCGCTCGGCCTCGAGGGCGGACCGTCGGTGACCACGGGGGTCATCAGCGCAGTCGGGCGCACGATCGACCCTGGCGAGGGCGAGCCGCTCCACGGCATGCTCCAGACCGACGCCCCGATCGCCGCCGGGTCGTCCGGCGGCGCGCTGGTCGACACCGCCGGCTCGGTGGTCGGCATCGTCACCGCGGTGGCGGCCGAGCCGGCCGGACGCTTCGGCTTCGCGACGCCGATCGAGCTCGCGCACCGGGTCGCGCTCCAGCTGATCGAGCACGGCCACGCCACCCACGGCTGGCTCGGCGTGCAGGGCACGGACCTCCCGCCCGAGGCCGCGGCGGCCATGGGCGTGCACGGGGGCGCCGTGCTCCGGGGCGTGGCCGACGAGGGCCCGGCCGACGACGCGGGGCTGGCCCGCGACGACGTGATCACCGACGTCGACGGCAAGGAGGTGGGGTCGATGCCCGGCCTCGTCGTCGAGATGCGCGAGCACGAGCCCGGCGACGAGGTGAAGGTGGGCTACTGGCGCGACGGCAAGCGGGACGAGACCACCGTCGAGGTCGGCGAGCGGCCGTCCTAGGAGCGGCGACGGCGCCGGCGCACCAGCGCCACCACGCCGACGGCGGCACCCACGATCGCCACGCCGCTGACGGCGAGCGCGAGCTCCTGGCGCCGACGGGGGCTGAGCGTGGCCCACGGGCCCGCCCGGTGGCTGGCGACGAAGGCCTCCTCGTTGCTGGCCGCCGGCACCCACCCGTCGGCCCGCAGGCGGTCGTTGGCCACCACCCACGGGAAGACCGTGTAGGGCAGGAGGGCGGGCGGCGTCGGTGCCATGCCCCAGCGCCACCGCCAGCCCGCGACGCGGCACGGCGACCCGCTCCGGCAGCCGCAGGCGCGGCGCGCCTCCGGCGAGGGCGCGGGCCGTGTCGCCGTCGACCCATCCGTCGGGCGCCACGTTGCGCGGCCCGTCGAGGCGGGCGCGGCGGGCCAGGTCCACGGCGGTGGCGAGGTCGGCGACGTCGAGGAACTGCGCCGGCGGCTCGTCGTGGGTGACGGGGATGGGGGTCGACCGGGTGAGCGCGCGCGCCAGCCAGCCGTTGCCGTCGGCCCCAACCGTGATCGTCGGCCGGAGCACCGCCACGGTGACGCCCGGGTGGTCGTCGCGCCAGTCGGCCGCGACCCGCTCGAGCTCGGCCTTCTCGCTCGCGAACGCGACCCCGGGGTTCGGCCGCAAGGGCGCGTCCTCCGTGAGCGGCACCGGGTTGTTGGCCCACGCGCCGTACGCCGTCGCACTCGAGAGGAGCACCACGTGCGCGATGCCGACCCCCGACGCGGCCTCGAGCACCACCTGCGCGAGCCGGCCGTCGCCGAGCGCATCGCCGTGGGGCTCGTGGTCGTCGGTGTCCCCCTGGGCCAGGTGCACGAGCACGTGGGCGCCCTCGAAGCGCGGCTTGAGGTCCGCGGTCGCGAGGTCGAGCGCCACCGTCTCCACCCCGTCCGGGGCGCCGCCGGCGGCCTGGCGATCGATGGCCACCACCCGCGCGACCGAGGGGTCGGCGGCGGCCAGGGCACAGACACGGCGGCCGAGTGCCCCGGCCGCACCGGTGACCAGCACCACGGATCCGGTCGTCGAGGGGGTGGTCGCGCCGCTGCCGGATCCCGTTGCCATCGCCCTACGATGCCCTTGTGGATGACGACGGTCCAGCCGGGAACCCCTTCGAAGGGATGCCGTTCCTCGGCGACCTCGCCAAGCTGCTCGGCCAGCAGGGCGGGATGGCGTGGGACAGCGCCCGCCAGCTGGCCATCACGATCGCCACCGACGGCACGAGCGAGAGCAACGTCGACCCCGTGGATCGCATGGGGATCGAGCAGCTCGCCCGCGTCGCCGACCTGCACGTGGCGGACGTGACCGGGCTCTCGACCTCGGTGAGCGGTCGGGCGGTCACGGTGGTACCCGTCAACCGCACGCGGTGGGTCATGGACAGCCTCGATGCCTACCGGCCGCTCGTCGAGCGCCTGGCCGAGACCCTCGGCTCGGCCCCCGACGTGCCCGACGCCGCCGACGACCCGGCGGCGGGGATGTTCGCCGGCATGCTCCAGGTGTTCCAGCCGATGGTGCTCGCCATGACCGCCGGCTCGATGGTCGGCCACCTGGGCCAGCGCAGCCTCGGCCAGTACGACCTCCCGATCCCGCGCTCGGCGGAGGGCAGCCACGCCGACGAGCTGCTGCTCGTGGTCCCGAACATCGACGCGTTCGCCGACGAGTGGTCGCTGGCCCGCGACGACGTGCGGCTCTGGGTCAGCGTCCACGAGCTCGCGCACCACGCGGTGCTGGGCGTGCCCCACGTGCGGGCCGCGCTCGAGGACCTGCTGCACCAGTACGCCTCGGGCTTCCGCAACGACCCATCCGCCCTCGAGGACCGGCTCGGCGAGCTCGACCTGTCCGACCCCGGCTCCCTGGCGGGGCTCCAGGAGGCGATCGGCTCGCCCGACCTCATCCTCGGTGCCATCACCTCACCCCAGCAGGACGCGCTCCGCCCGCGGCTCGAGGCGTTGGTGGCGGTCGTCGTCGGCGTGGTCGACCACGTGCTCGACGTCGTCGGCGGCAAGCTCATCGCCACCTACCCGATGCTCACGGAGGCGCTGCGGCGCCGGCGGGTGGCCGCCGCCGAGGGCGACCGCTTCGTGGAGCGGCTCTTCGGCCTCGAGCTCGGCCAGGCCACCTACGACCGCGGGGCGGCGTTCGTCGACGGGATCGTCGAGCGCGCCGGTGAGGAGGGCCTCCGTCGCCTCTGGGTCGACACCGCCCACCTCCCCACGCCACCCGAGGTCGACGCGCCGGGCCTCTGGCTCGCCCGCATCGACCTCTGACACGGTTGCTCCGGTCGTCGCTGCGCTCCTCGGCCTCAGCCGTTGGGGCGGCGGGGCCACCAGCGGACCGGGGTGACCTCCGGGTCGACCTGGGTCTGGTCGGCGCCCCACAGGGGCTCCGACACCTGCCACGACGCGGTGTCCCCGAGCGCGTCCTCGCCGTGCTCCGCGACCGCCGTCGCGTCGTCGTCGGGCTCGGCCACCCGCGTCGGGTCCGACCCCACCGCGGTGACGTCGAGCTCCTCTGCCGGCTCCGGCGGCCTGCGATCGGTGCGGTGCGCGGCGCGCTGGCCCGCCAGGTAGGAGATCAGCGCGAACGCCGCGGTGCCGGCGATGCCGATGAAGCCGACCCGCACCGGGATGGGGAGCAGCAGCAGCGGCAGCAGCGCGCCGAGCACCCACACGACCTGGAAGCGCACCTCGAAGCGCGCGAACGACCGGCCCCGGTTGGCATCGGGCGCGTCGCGCTGCACCAGGGAGTCGAAGGCGAGCTTGGCCCCGGTCGACACGACCGCGACCGTGCCCGCCAGCACCGCCGACGCGCCGAGCCCACCGACCCAGGCCGCCCCCAGCGCCACGACCACCGTCAGCGACAGGAGGGCGATGATCATCCGCTCCTCGGGGAACGACTGCCGCAGGCGCGGGGCCACGGCCGACCCGATGAGCGCGCCGGCGCCCGTGAGGACCAGCACCAGCCCGAGGTGCCACGTCTTGCCCTCGCGCAGGTCGAAGAGCAGGAGCAGGGTGAGGAACCCCACGATCCCGCGGATGAGCCCCATCGCCGACGCGGCCAGGCGGATGCCGATGCCGCGCAGCTCCGCCACCTCGACCGCGGTCTCGGGCGCGGCGGCCACCTGGGTGGTCGGGATGCGCAGCGACGCGACGGTGCCCAGGAGGTACGCGGCCGCCGCCACCGCCAGCACGCCCTGCGAGCGGGCGATCGCGTAGGCGGGCGCGGCGAGCACGCCCGCGGCCGGCGCGGCGAGACCCGACAGGAGCTGGAGCTTCGAGTTGGCCTCGACCAGCTCCGCGTCGTTGCGCACAACGGTCGGCACCAGGGCGCTGCGCGCCACGCCGTACCCCTTGCCCATGGCCAGCACCGTGAACGCCTCCGGGAACAGCAGGAGGCTGTCGAGGTCGTCGAGCATCACGAGGCACACGACCGCGCGCACGCCGTTCACGAGCACGATCATCCAGCGGCGCCCGCCGTGGGACCGATCGAGCGCCGGGCCGATGAACGGCGCCACGAGGGCCAGCGGCGCCATCGTGAGCGCAAGGTAGAGGAAGACCTTCCAGCGGGCGTCGTTCGGGTCGAGGTCGAAGAAGAGCGAGCCGGCCAGCGCGATCGTGACGAGGGCGTCGCCCACGGCCGTGAACACGTGGGCCCGGGCCAGCCGCGCGAAGGGCGACAGGTGGAAGGCGTCGGCCCCCTGGCGCCGCCGAGGGGTCGACAGCGGCTGCCAACCTCCCGGTGCGGACATCACCCCATGGTAGGGAGGGTCGCTGCCCCTGCCGGTCAGGCCTTGGGGACCTCGTACTTGTACCCCAGGCCCCGGATCGTGACGATCCGGGTGGGGGCCGAGGGGTCGGGCTCGACCTTGGCGCGGAGGCGCTTCACGTGCACGTCGAGGGTCTTCGTGTCCCCCACGTAGTCCGTGCCCCACACCCGGTCGATCAGGGTCTCGCGGGGCAGGACCCGGCCGGCGTTGGCCAGGAGGATCTCGAGGAGCTCGAACTCCTTGAGGGGCAACTGGACGGCGGCGCCGCGGATGACGACCTCGTGGCGCTCCGGGTCGAGCGCCACGTCGCCCACGGTGAGGGCCTCGCCGTTGGTGGCGAGGGCGGTCGCCGTCTCCGAGGCCCGCCGGCGCAGGACGGCCCGCATCCGGGCCACCAGCTCGCGGAGCCGGTAGGGCTTGGTGACGTAGTCGTCCGCGCCCACCTCGAGGCCGACCACGGTGTCGATCTCGCCGCCCTTGGCGGTGACCATGATGATCGGGACCGAGGACCGGCGGCGGAGCTCCCGGCACACGTCGATGCCCGACACCTTGGGCAGCATCACGTCGAGCAGCACGAGGTCCGGCTTCACGCTGTCGAAGATTTCGAGCGCCTCGGCACCGTCGCGGGCCACCTGGACCCGGAACCCCTCGCGCTTGAGGCCGACCGTGAGGGCCTCGACGAAGGAGTCCTCGTCTTCCACGACCAGCACGGTGGAGCTGGGCATCGTCATCCTGATCAGCCTGCCTCTGAGGTGACGGCGACCGGGCCGGAACCGACCGGCAGTCGCAGGGTGAACGTGGATCCCTCGCCCTCGAGGGACTCGACGCGGACTTCCCCGGCGTGGTTGCTGGCCACGTGGCGCACGATGGCGAGCCCGAGGCCGGTGCCCCCGGTCTCGCGGCTGCGGGCGCGGTCGACCCGGTAGAAGCGCTCGAACACGCGCTCGAGGTCGCGCCGCGGGATGCCGATGCCGTGGTCCGACACCGACAGGTCGATCCAGCGGCCGTCGGTGCGGGCCCGCACCTGCACCTCCGACCCGGGATCGCTGTACTTCACCGCGTTGTCGAGCAGGTTGTAGGTGGCCGACACGAGCTGGCGGCGGTCGCCGACGACCACCAGCCGGGGGTCGGGCTCGACCACCTCGATCGTGATGCCCTGCTGCTCGGCCGCGGGCCGCACGCGGTCGACCGCCTCGGCGATGAAGAGGTGGACCGGCACCTCGTCGCGCAGGCCCGCCTCGTCCGCCTCGATCTGCGACAGGGAGAGCAGGTCGTCGATCGTGCGGCCGACGCGGAACGCCTCGGCCAGCATGCGCTCGGCCAGGCGATGGGCCACCGCGGCGTCGTCCTCGGCCAGCAGCGTCTCGGCCAGCAGGCCGAGCGCGCCGACCGGGGTCTTGAGCTCGTGGCTGATGTTGGCCACGAAGTCGCGGCGCACGGCCTCGAGGCGGCGACGATCGGTCACGTCGTCGATGATGACGAGCACGCCCACCGGTCCGTCGTCGGCCTGGATCGGGGTCGCCCGCAGGAGGACGGTGCGCCGCGGCGGCCCGAAGAGGTCGACGGACCTGGTGGGTGACTCGCCCTCCTCGCCGGGGACACCGACCTCGGCCACCAGCGCCGCGATCGCCTCCTCGACGAGCGCCTCGCCGTGGCGGGAGGTGAGGTACGTGGCGGCCACGGCGTTGCGGAAGGCAAGGTCGCCGGCGTCGTCGAAGATGAGCACGCCCTGCGGGATGGCGGACAGGGCGAGCCCGAGGCGGCGCTCCGACACCGCTACGTCGTTGTCCCGCTGCAGCGCTCCGGCCACCGCCCGCTCCACCGCGCCCGCGACCCCATCCAGCCCCCGGCCGACGGTCACGTGCCCGGGTTCGAGGCGCTCCGCGGCGGCATCGAGCCGGGCGAGGATCCGTCGCTGCCGTGCCGTCACCACCCAGAGTGCGAGGGCGAGCCCGAGCGCCAGCACCGCGACGGCGGCCGTGATCACGCCGGCGTCCCGTTGCTGTCGGCCCCGCGGGCCGCGAAGCGCACGGCCCCGGTGTGCTCGGGGAGCCACCCGGTGACCATGTAGCGCACCCGCTCGCCGATGTTCACGGCATGGTCGCCGATCCGCTCGTAATAGCGGCCGATGAGCGCGAGCTGCACCGCCGCCTGCACGTCACGGGCATCGGCGTGGAGCTCGAGGATGGCCTGGATGTAGCTCTGGTGGAGCTCGTCGAGGCGGTCGTCCATGTCGTCGAGCGCGGCGGCGAGCCCCGCGTCGCCGTCCGCGTACGCGTCCATCGCGAGGCCGTAGAGGCGCACGGCCTCGTCCGCCATGCTGCGCAGGAGGTTGCGCAGCCGGGGCGGCACATCGGTCCCGTAGAGGCGGCGGGAGGCCTTGGCCACGTTCACCATCAGGTCGCCCGACCGCTCGATCTCGGAGGTGAGCCGGATCGCCGTGACCACGGCCCGCATGTCGCCGGCCATCGGCTGCTGCCGCGCCAGCACGGTGAAGCAGCGCTCCTCGATCTCCAGAGTGAACGCGTCGATCTCGTCGTCGCCGTCGATGAGGTCCTGCGCTCCCGCGAGGTCGAGGTCGAGCAGGGCATCGGTGCCGCGGTTGATCGTCTCGATCACCCGCGCCGCGAGGCGGATGAGGTCGCGCTGGATGTCGTCCAGCTGCTGGTGGAAGGAGGAGCGCGTCTCCGTCACGCCTAGCGGACCTCCGCCGCGAGGTGGGCCGGCTCGCCCGTGATGAGGTAGCGGAGGCGGGCGCCGATGATGGCGCTGTGGTCGGCGATCCGCTCGAGCGCACGCCCACCCACGAACGCGTCCATCGCGATGCGCACCGCGTCCGGGCCGGCCAGCTGCTGGAGCTCGGCGACCAGCCGCTCGTAGTAGAGGTCGAGGTTGCGCCCCTCCGTCGCCAGCGTCGTCGCCAGCGACAGGTCCTGGGCCGACCACGCCCGCAGCGCGGTGCGGAACACCTCGACCGCCTCGTCGGCGATGGTGAGGAGCACGTCCCAGACCACCCCGGTGGTCGACAGCACCGCGTGCTCCGGCGCCAGCTTGACGACCCGCAGGGCGAGGTCGCCGACCCGCTCCAGCTCGGAGATGATCCGCACCACCGAGACCACGAACCGGAGGTCCGAGGCCACCGGGGACTCGCGGCCGAGCAGCAGGTAGCAGCGCTCGGTGAGCGAAACGTTCATCGCGTCGATCTCGTCGTCGGCGGCGTAGGCGGCCGCCGCGAGCACCTCGTCGCCCGTGCGCAGGACGGTGCGCATGCGCTCGAGGTTCTCGTCGACGCGCACGCCCATCAGCTCCACCTGGAGGCGCAGCTGCTCGAGCTCCTCTTGGAACCCGTGGCGAAGCGGTTCGCCCGGAGGCTGCTCCGAGGACCAGGCCATGTCAGCCGAAGCGCCCCGTCACGTAGTTCTCCGTCCGCTCGTCGGACGGGTTCGAGAACATCTTGTCGGTGCTGTCGACCTCGACCAGGAGACCCGTGCGCGTGTCGCTCTCGGCGTTCACCTCGGTCGTGAAGAACGCGGTGCGGTCGCTCACGCGGGCGGCCTGCTGCATGTTGTGCGTCACGATCACGATCGTGTAGCGGTCCTTGATCTCCTGCATGAGGTCCTCGATCCGCGCGGTGGCGATCGGGTCGAGCGCGGAGCACGGCTCGTCCATGAGGAGGACCTCGGGATCGGTGGCGATGGCGCGGGCGATGCAGAGGCGCTGCTGCTGACCGCCGGAGAGGCCCATGCCGGAGGCCTTCAGCCGGGACTTCACCTCGTCCCAGAGGCCAGCGCCCCGCAGGGCGCGCTCCACGATGTCGTCCATGTTGCCCTTGGTCCCCGCCGACCCGCGGCCCGTAGGCGACGTTGTCGTAGATCGACTTCGGGAACGGGTTGGGCTTCTGGAACACCATGCCGATCCGGCGTCGCACCTCGACGGGGTTCACCTCCCGGTCGTACAGGTCGACGCCGTGGTAGCGGACCGTGCCCTCGACCCGGGCCGATCTCGATCAGGTCGTTCATGCGGTTGAGGCAGCGGAGCACGGTGGTCTTGCCGCAGCCGGAGGGTCCGATGAACGCGGTGATCTCGTGCCGGTGGACGTGGATGTTCACGTCGCGCACCGCGCGGAACGCGCCGTAGTAGACGCTGAGGTCGGCGACGTCGAAGACCACCTCCCGTCGGTGGGTCCGTCGGTCGTCTCGGCAGCGCGGTCGGTGGCGGTGGTGCGGTCGTCCACGGGCGCGGTCTCCGTGCGGTTGGTGGTGGTCCTGAACAAGCTCACGTCCTCTTCCTCTCGTACCGGCTGCGCAGCAGGATGGCGACCGTGTTCATGCACGAGGACGATCACCAGCATGACGAGGATCGCGGCGGCCGCGATCTCGTCGAAGCCCTCCCGGGGCGTGCGGGCCCACTCGGCGATCACGATCGGCAGGGCGGTGAAGCGCTCCTCGAGCTGCGACAGGTCGAGCAGCCCCTCCTTGCCGGGGAGCAGCCCCGTGGCGGCGCCGCACAGCAGGAGGGGGGCGGCCTCGCCGATGGCCCGGGCGAGGGCGAGCACCGTGCCCGTGATGACGCCGGGGAGGGCGTAGGGCAGCACGTGGTGGCGGGTGACCTCCCAGCGGGTCGCCCCCACGCCGTAGCCGGCCTCGCGGAGCGACTGCGGCACCGCCCGCATCGCCTCGGCCGAGGTGATGATCACGATCGGGAGCACGAGGATGGCCAGCGTGATGCCGGCGGCCAGCAGCGGTGCGCCCGCCGGTGACGCCCCTGAGGTTCTGCACGAAGATCGTGAGGCCGAGGATCCCGTAGACGATCGAGGGCACGCCGGCGAGGTTGCGGATGTTCACGTTGACCAGCCGCGCCAGGCGGCCCTTGCGTGGCGTACTCCTCGAGGTACACGGCGGAGGCCACCCCGATCGGGAACGAGAACACGACGACGAACACGCCGATCCAGAACGTGCCGCGGAGCGCCTGGAACACGCCGGCGGCCTGCGGCGTTGGTGCGCAGGCCGCCGGAGAGGAAGTCCTGCGCCCGGTCGCGTGAACACGCCGGCGCCGTTGCTGACCACGTCGACGAAGATCGAGGCCAGCACCGCCAGCGAGACCCCGAGCGAGGCGAGCAGCAGCAGACGGAACAGCAGGCCCGTGCGGTCGCGACGGCCGCCGGTCAGCTGCTGCTGCACCGAGCGGGCGGCCACCTCGCCGCCGGAGCCGAGGGTCGATGAGCGCCATCAGTAGGCCTGCCGCACCCGGCGCACGAACCGGTCGGCGACGAGGTTCAGGCCGAGGGTGAGGACGAACAGCACGGCGCCCACGAAGTAGAGGCTCTGGAAGGTCAGCGCCTCACCGACGACCTGGTCGGTGCCCTGCGCCTGGGTGGCCATCGCCGCCGTGAGCGTGAGGCCGGGCTCGAGGGGGTTCGTCTCGAAGGGCTGGTTCCCGGCGGCACCACCGGCGATGTACACGACCATCGTCTCGCCGATGGCGCGGGACACGGCGAGGATGAAGGCGGCCACCAGGCCGGACACCGCGGCGGGCAGCACCACCCGGGTGACGGTGGTGATCTTCGTGGCGCCCATGCCGTAGCTCGCCTCGCGGAGCGCGAGGGGCACGCTGCGGAGCGCGTCCTCCGAGACGGAGGCCACGAGCGGGATCGACAGGATCCCGACCGCGATCCCTGCCGACACCAGGCTGAACAGGCTGGCGTCGGTGAAGCGCTGGACGATCGACGGCGCGATCACCGACACCGCGAAGAACCCGAGCACCACGCTCGGGATGCCGGCCAGCACCTCGAGGATCGGCTTGAGCACCTTGCGGACCCGCGGGCCGGGCGTACTCGGAGAGGTAGACGGCCGACGCCGAGGCCGACCGGCATGGCCACGACCATGGCGATGACCGTGACCCACAGCGAGCCGATGAGCGGCGTGCAGATGTCGTAGACGCCCTGCCGGGGGAACCAGCCCGTCGGCGAGCGAGCACCGTCGGCCCACTCGACCTCGGTGACGAAGGTGAAGGCCTCGCGGGCCAGCGACCACACGATGCCGCCGCTGATGAGCGATGGAGATGCCGGTGGCGGCGATCAGGACGGTGCGCACGACCCCCTCGGTGCGCATCCGCCGGGGGTCGCCCCGCAGATCGGAGAGCTGCAGCGGCGACGGGTGCATGGCGTCGGACAAGGCGGCGTCCTCGGTTCGGAGGGGTTGGTTGGCGGACGACCGGGGCCGGCCCCGATGGTAGGGCCGGCCCCGAGCGTTGCGTGACAGCCGGTCAGCCCTCCAGGGTGCCGGTGGTCTTGGCCTCCCAGGTGGCCCGGGTGGCGTCGAGCTGGTCGGCCGGCAGATCGACGTAGCCGACCTCGCTGACCGAGGCGATGCCCTCGTCGCTCAGGTAGTAGTCGACGTAGCCCGCGACGGCCGGGTTGTCCGCGGCGCTGGCGGCGTTGACGTAGATGTAGAGGCGAGCGGCTCAGCGGGTAGGTGCCGTCGGCGATGGTGTCGGCCGACGGGGCGACGCAGTCGCCGCCGGGCTCAGCGGACACGCCCAGCTCCTTGACCTGGTCGCCCGCCTCCTCGGCGAAGGCGAAGCCGACCCAGCCCAGCGGGGTGTCCTCGGCCTCCATGGCCGAGATGATCGCCGAGTCGTCCGCCTGCGAGGCGTAGTCGGTGCGGGCGGTCCCCGCCTCGTCCTCGGTGATCTTGCCGGCGGCGACGCGCGCCTCGGCGATGTCGGCGAACGCCAGCTCGATGAAGCTGTCGAAGCGTGCCCGACTCGGCGCCGGGAGCCGTGATGCTGAGCTCGGCGTCGGGGAGCTCGGTGGACGAGCCCAGCTCGGTGGCGAGCGCCTGCCCGTCGCTCCAGTTGTCGAAGCCCTCGGCCTCCGGGCCGATCAGCGCGTAGAGGTCGGCGAAGCTGAGGCACTCGACCGACTCGTTGGCCGGGTTGGTCAGCACCGAGATGCCGTCGAAGGCGACCTTGAGCTCGATGAACTCGATCCCGTTCGTCGGCGCAGGTCGCGGCCTCCTCCTCCTTGATCGGGCGGGAGGCGTCGGAGATGTCGGTCTCACCGTCGCAGAACAGCGCGAAGCCGTCGCCGGTGCCGGGGCCGTCGACGGTGGCGGCGATGCCCGAGCAGTCGAGGAGCTTCTCGCCCACGGCGGCGGAGATGGGCTCGACGGTGGAGGAGCCGGAGACGTTCACGTCGCCCTCGACGTCCGTGGGGCAGTCGCCCTTCGGCCGCGGGCGTGTCGCCGTCGGTGGCCGTGCTGTCGTCGTCATCACCGCAGGCGGCGGCGACGAGGCCGAAGGCGAGGAGCAGGGACAAGCCAGAGGAACGGCTTCTTCTTGAGCACAGGCGAGCCCTCCTTGGGCGAGCGGCGGGTGACGGCAAGGTGACGAACAGCCGTCAACGCGCACCGTAAGGAGCCCGCGTGGCCCTCCAGCGGGGCTCAGGTGAACGCCAGGTGAACCGCCACCCAACGTTCGGGGAGGTCAGGCGTGCTGGCGGCCCCGCCCGGCGGCGAGCTCCTGGAGGCGCACGTGGGCGTCCACCGTCCCGACCCGCGGCACGTGAGCCCAGGTGCCGTCGGGGCCCAGCTCCCAGGCCAGGGTGTCGTCGGCCAGGCTCACCTCGAGGACCTCGTCGAGGCGCCGCTGGAGGGCGGGGTCCTCCACCGCCACCAGGGACTCCACCCGGTGGTCGAGGTTGCGGGGCATGAGGTCGGCCGAGCCGATCAGGAAGTGGGCGTGCCCCTCTCCCGCGCCGTTGGCGAACCGGTAGATCCGCGAGTGCTCGAGGTAGCGGCCGACGATCGAGCGCACGCGTGATCCGATCCGACTGGCCGGGCACCCCGGGCACGAGGCAGCACAGGCCGCGCACGATCAGCTGCACGTCGACCCCGGCCTGGGACGCCGCGTACAGGCGGTCGATCATGTCGGGGTCCGAGATGCTGTTCAGCTTGAGGGTGATCGCCGCCGGCTTGCCGGCACGCGCCGCAGCGACCTCGTCGTCGATGAGCGCCTCGAGCCCGGGCCGGATGGCGTAGGGGGCCACCAGCAGCCGCCGGTACTGCACGTCGCGCCCGTAGCCGGTGAGGAAGTTGAACAGCTGGGTGAGGTCGGCGCCGACCTCGGGGTCGCTCGTCAGCAGGCCCAGGTCCTCGTAGACGCGGGCCGTCTTGGAGTTGTAGTTGCCGGTGCCGATGTGGCAGTAGCGCCGGATCCCCTCGGGCTCGTCCCGCACGACGAGGGCGGTCTTCGTGTGCACCTTGAGGCCCACCAGCCCGTACACCACGTGCACGCCCGCGGTCTCCAGCGCCTTGGCCCACTCGATGTTGGCGCTCTCGTCGAACCGCGCCTTCAGCTCCACGAGCACCGCCACCTGCTTGCCCCGCTCGGCGGCCCGGATGAGCGAGCGCACGATCGGGCTGTCACCAGACGTGCGGTACAGCGTCATCTTGATGGCGAGCACGTGGGGGTCGACCGAGGCCTGGCGGATGAACTCCTCCACGGAGGTGCGGAACGAGTCGTACGGGTGGTGCACGAGCACGTCGCCGTCCCGGAGGACCGCGAAGACGTCGGGGCGCTCGTCCTCGACCTTCTCCAGCCGGGCCTGGCTGATGCGCTGGTAGACGGGGTCCTTCAGGTCGGGCCGGTCGAGGGCGTGCACCGACCACAACCCGCCGAGGTCGAGCGGGCCCGCCAGGCGGTACGTGTCGTCGTCGCCCAGGCCGAGCTCGCGCTGCAGGAGCTCGCGGACCTCCTCGGTGATGCCGGCGCTGATCTCGAGGCGCACCGCCCGGCCGAACTGGCGGCGCCGCAGCTCCACCTCGACGGCGGCCAGCAGGTCCTCGGCCTCCTCCTCCTCGAGGCGTGAGGTCCGCGTTGCGCGTCACCCGGAACGTGTCGTGGGCCTGGACCTCCATGCCGGGGAACAGCTGGTCGAGGTGGGCCGCGATGACCTGCTCGAGGGGCACGAAGCGCTCGCCGTCGGGCATGACCACGAACCGGGGCAGCAGGTCCGGCACCTTCACCCGGGCGAAGCGGGTCTCGCCGGTCTGCGGGTCGCGGAGGCTGACCGCGAGGTTCAGCGACAGGTTGGAGATGTAGGGGAACGGGTGGCCGGGGTCGACCGCGAGCGGGGTGAGCACCGGGAAGATCCGCTGCTCGAACGTCTCGACGAGGAACTTCTCGTCGTCCTCGTCGAGCTCGTCCCAGGTGGAGAAGCGGATGCCCCTGTCGGCCAGGGCCGGCGCCACGTGGTCGAGGAAGGTCGCCGCCTGACGGGTGGTGAGCTCCTCGACCCGCTCCCGGATCTCGAGGAGCTGCTGGGCCGGGGTGCGCCCGTCGGGAGCGACGAGGCCGATCCCGGCCATCACCTGCTCCTTGAGCCCCGCGACCCGCACCTGGAAGAACTCGTCGAGGTTCTGGCTGAAGATCGCGAGGAACTTGGCCCGCTCGAGCAGCGGCACCGTGGTCGTCGTCGGCGAGGGCGAGCACCCGGGCGTTGAAGTCGAGCCAGGACAGCTCGCGGTTCAGGTACCGGGGCGCGGCGGCGGCGTCCTCCGCCCCGTCGAACGCGTCGCGATCACCCTCGGCCATCGGCTTCGAATCGTACCGACGGCTCCCGGGGCGTGAGATGGCCGGGAGGTGAACTCGGCCGGGTCAGCCCGGGGTGTCGTCGTCCTCGGGAAGGCCGAGGTCCCAGTCCAGCAGGATGTTCTCCCGCTCGGCGTCGCGGATCACCCGTTCACGGTTCCGCCGGAACTGGGGGTCGTGCGGCGGCAGGAGGACCAGGCGGGCCAGCACCCGGTTGCGGAACTCGTCGACGATCTGGCGGTCCCCGAACTCCGAGTGGATCTCCCAGTGGGGGGCCACCGGGCCGAGGTACACGACCTTCGCGTGGGCGCGGGGCGGCTCGAGCGGCTCGGTGGGGGCGACATCGGACATGGCGGACGAGGCTAGCGGTCACCCCTCCTTCCGAGCGTCACCTCGACGGTCCGCTCGTCGCCGCTCCGGGCGACCCGCAGCTCGACCTCGTCGCCCGGGTCCTGGGCGATCACGGCGGCCCGCACGTCGGAGGCCCCGGAGACGTCGTCGCCGTCGATGCCGATGATCACGTCGCCGACCGCGAGCCCGGCGTCGTCGGCCGCGGAGCCGGGCACGACCTCGGTCACCAGGGCGCCCGAGTCCACCTCGACACCGAAGCGGGCCCGCTGCTCGTCGGTGAGGAGGTCCACATCGGTGGTGGACACCCCGAGGAAGGCCTGGTCGGGGGTCACCGCGCCCTCGCCGTTCTCGAGCTGCTCGATGATCGGGCGGGCGCGGTCGATGGCGATGGAGAAGCCCAGGTTCTGGGCGTCGGCGACGATCGCCGTGTTCATCCCGACGACCTGGCCGGCCGCGTTCACGAGGGGACCACCCGAGTTGCCGGGGTTGATGGCGGCGTCGGTCTGGATCAGGCCCTGCAGCTCCACGCCCTGGGCCGAGAGGTCGCGGTCCTTGGCGGACACGATCCCCCGGGTGACGCGTGGGCTGGCCGCCGAGGTTCAGCGCGTTCCCGATGGCGATGACCTCCTCGCCGACCTGGAGGTCGTCCGACGAGCCGAGCTCGGCGGCCACGAGGTCGCGACACCCCGTCGACCTTCAGCACCGCGAGGTCGTCGGCAGGCGAGCTGCCCACGAGGCTGGCGTCGTGGCGGGAGCCGTCGGCCAGCACGACGGTGACGTCGCCGAGCCCGCCCACGACGTGGGCGTTGGTGAGCACGAGGCCGTCGGCGGTGAGCACGATGCCCGACCCGGCACCTGCGAACACGCCTCGGGACGTCGTCTCGCTGGTCTCGATGGCCACGACGGACGGCTGGACCTTGTCGAGGATGGCGCCGATGTCGAGGGCGCCCTCGCTGGTGGTGACCGGCGTGACGACCCGCCGGTCGGTTGACCGCCGGCGCGTCGTCGTCCAGGGCGGCGGTGACGCCCGCCGCGACCACGGCGGCCACGAGCCCGCCGGCGAGCGCGCCGAGGAGGGCGGCCCGCCGGGCGCTGGGGGGCTTGGGCGGCGAGGGCGGGCCGGGCACCTCCTCGGCGACGGGGGCCGGCATCGGCAGGGGGTCCGCCGAGAGGGGCCGGAAGGCGCCGGGGGTGGGCGGCGCCGCGAACAGGTCCGTCGGGTCGGCCGTCACCGGGGTGGGCTCGGTCACGGGGACCGGCTCGGTCACGGTGGGATCGGTGCCGGCGGCGGGATCGGCTGGGGGGGCAGGTCGAGGTGGGTTCCACGAGGACATCTTCGCCCTTCTCGGCCGATCCCCACCCGCGGGGCGGACGGCCTTCTCAGGATGTTCTCAGGGTTTCAGGGAACCATTCGAGCTGCCGATCCGTAGAACTAGGCGTGATCGCCAAGGCGGCCACAACGCTCGAAGGAAGGGTTCCATGGACACCGAATGGATGGCCCGAGGCCGGTGCTCGAACATGCCGCCCTCCCGGTTCTTCCCCAGTGACGGTGCGGGCGTCGAGCTCGCCCGCAAGATCTGCGCCGACTGCCCCGTGAAGGAGCCGTGCCTCGAGCACGCCCTCGAGCACCGGATCGACCACGGCGTCTGGGGTGGCTGCTCCGAGCGCGAGCGGCGCCGGATCCTCAAGGCCCGGCGGGCCAAGACCGCCGGTGCGGCGGTCGCCGCGACCGATCCGCTGACCGCCCGGGAGGTCAGGTCTTGGGCGGGGCGTCCTCGTCCTCGTCCGGTGGCTCCTTCAGGCCCTGCTTGAACTCCGACTGGGCCTGGCCCAGCGAGCGGGCCAGCTTCGGCAGCTTGGTGCCACCGAAGAGGACGAGGATGACGACGAGCACGATGAGGAGCTCAGGAGCGCCGAGGTTCACGGCGTCACCGTACCAGGGGGTCTGACGGTCCCCGCATCGGCCGCACGGCCCGCGAGGCTCGCCCCGGTGCTCGAGTGCGTGGTCAACGTCAGCGAAGGGCGCGACCTGGCGCGGGTCGCGGCGATCGCGGCGGCCGCGGGGGCCGACCTGCTCGACCTGCACAGCGACCCGCACCACCACCGATCGGTGCTGACCCTCGTCGGCGAGGAGGCGCCCCGCGCGGTGGCGGCCGCCGCCGTGGCGCGCGATCGACGTGCGCGGGCACGACGGCGTGCACCCGCGCCTGGGCGCCGTCGACGTCGTCCCCTTCGTCGCGCTCGGCCGGCTCGACGCCGGACGACGCGCTCGCCGCCCGGGACCGGTTCGCCGCGTGGTTCGCCGACGCGCACGGCGTGCCCTGCTTCCGGTACGGCCCCGAGCGGTCCCTGCCCGACGTGCGCCGCGGCGCGTTCACCACCCTGGCGCCCGACACCGGGCCGGCCCGCCCGCATCCGACCGCAGGCGCGACCGCGGTCGGCGCCCGCCCGCCGCTCGTGGCCTACAACCTCTGGCTCGCGACGCCCGACGTCGCGGCCGCTCGCGCGATCGCGGCGGCCGTGCGCGATCCCGAGCTGCGCGCCCTCGGGTTGGCCGTCGGCGCGCGCGTGCAGGTGTCGCTGAACCTCGTGGCCCCGGATCGGCTCGGGCCCGCCGAGGCGCACGCCTGCGTGACCGCGGCGGCGGCCGACATCGGCGCGGAGGTCGCCGGCGCGGAGCTGGTCGGGCTCCTCCCGCGCTCGCGTGCTGCGCGGCGGTGCCCGCCGCGCGCTGGGCCGCGCTCGACCTCAGCGAGGAGCAGACGATCGAGGCGCGCTCGCGCGCGCCCGGTGATCGGGCTGCGGGACCGCGCGCTCAGGCCGTGGCGCCGGCGCGACGAGCGAGGGCCCGCTGACGGCGCAGTCGGCGCCGCTCGCGCTCGCTCATTCCGCCCCAGATGCCGAACTTCTCGCCGTTCACGAGCGCGTACTCGAGGCAGTCCTCGCGCACGACGCACCCGCGGCAGACCTCCTTCGCCTCGCGCGTGGACGCGCCACGCTCGGGGAAGAAGAGGTCCGGGTCGACGCCGAGGCAGTTGGCATAGTCCTGCCAGGAGCGGTCGTCCTCGTCGGCGGGCTCGATCGAGATGGGGATCTGCACATGCCCCCCTTGGGTCGTGGCTGTGCCGGTCAGCACTACCACCTGGGAATTACAACGGTGTGATCTTTGCCTGGATCCGGGTCCGGCGCAAGGGGGAGCGC
Organism: uncultured Microthrixaceae bacterium; assembly: GCA_963806205.1. Lineage (GTDB taxonomy): Bacteria > Actinomycetota > Acidimicrobiia > Acidimicrobiales > VFJN01 > VFJN01. The sequence continues at coordinate 808,470 of CAWDXF010000002.1, read as the reverse complement.
AGATCGGCCCGTGATCTCGGGCTTCGCGGGCGACTAGGCGGGGCGGCGGTCGCGCCCGGTGCGCATGGCGCGCTTCTGCTCGATGAAGTCGACGAGCACGTAGTCGCCCAGCGTCTCGGGTGTCGTGAAGAAGGCGCGGCCCCGGTTCATCTGCGTCAGCTTCTCGACGAACACCTTGAGGTAGGGCGTCGCGTCGAGCATGAACGTGTTGATCCGGATGCCCTCCCGCGTGCACCGCGCCACCTCTTTCAGGGTGGCGTCGATGGTCGGCTGCACCGGCGGGTAGCTGAAGAACGGCGCCGCCATGCCGGGCTCGAAGTGAGCGGTCGGCTCGCCGTCGGTGATCATGATGATCTGCTTCGTCCCGGTCTGGCGGGCGAGCATCTGGCGGCTCAGCAGGAACGCGTGCTGCATGTTGGTGCCGTAGACGAAGTCCCAGGACACCTCCGGCAGCTGCTCGGGGGTGATGGCCCGGGCCACCTCGCTGAAGCCGACGATCCCGAGGAAGTCACGGGGGAACTGCATCGAGATCAGCGAGTGCAGGGCCATGGCGACCTTCTTGGCGGCCAGGAAGTTGTCCCGCATCGGCATCGACAGGGACAGGTCGAGCATCAGGACGGTCGAGGAGCGCACCGTCTGCTCGGTCTGCTCGACCTCGAAGTCGTCGGGCGTGAGCCGCACCGGAGTGCCCCCTCCCGTGCGCCGGACGGCGTTGCGCACGGTGCGCTCGATGTGGAGGTTGAACGGGTCGCCGAACTCGTAGGCCTTCGTGTCGTAGGTGCGCTCGTGGCCGATCCCGGTGCGCTCGATCTCGTGGCGACCCAGCTTGTCGCGGGCCAGCTTGGAGAACAGGTCCGACAGGGCGTTGCGGCCGATCTTGCGCAGGCCCTTGGGCGTCAGCTCCAGCCGGCCCTCCGTGTTGTTGATGAGGCCGGCCTCCTCGAGCTGCTGCGCGAGCTTGGTGAGCTGCTCGAGGCTCCGCGCGGCATCGTCGCCGAGCAGCTCCCGCGCGCGGTCGACGTCGACCTCGGCCAGCGCGCCCGGGCTCGACGCGCCGCGCAGCATCTGCTCGAGCTGGTCGAGGTCGCCGAGCTCGTTCAGCATCTGCGCGGCCTCGGCGAACCCGAGCGGGTCCTGGCCCGAGAAGTCGTAGCGCCGGTCCCAACCCATCTGCGGGAAGAGCTGCTGCAGGTGCCCGCCGAGCTGGTCCATCTGCCAACGGAGGTCCATGTCCTCGAGGAGCTGCTCGGCGAGGCCCTGCAGCTGCGCGCGCTGCTCGGGCGTCATCGAGTTGAGCATCGACTGCATCGCCGCCATGCGCTGCGCCATGATCTCGAGCAGCTCGTCGAGCGTCTCGGGGTTCTCGGGGAAGAAGTCGCCGTAGCGCTCCATGAACTGCTCGAACGCCGGCTGCGTGTCCGCGCCCGACTCCTTGAGCGCCAGCAGCTCGTTGAGCTCGCTGAGCATGTCCTTCATGCGCTGCATGGTCTCCGGGTCGGGGTTGGCCATCGCGCCGGACATCTGGTTGAAGTAGCTCTGCGCGAGCTCCTGGCGGAGCTGCTCCATCAGCTCGTCGAAGCGCTCGCGCGCCTCGCTCGAGGTGAACTCGTACTGCTGGAGCTCCCGGACCATCCCGGACAGGTCGGGCGGCAGCATGTCGAGCTGCAGGTTGCGCTCGGCCACCACCTGGTCGGTGATCTCCTGGCGGCGCTGGTCGCCCGACTCGCGCGCCTCGGCCGCGAGCTCGTCGAGGCCCTGGCGCTCCGTGTCGAGCACCTCGCGCAGCGCCTCCGCGATCTCCTCGTACACGCCGCCGAGGTCGTAGCGCTCGAGTTGGTCCCGCCGGCGCCGCCGCAGGCGCTCCATCAGGTCGCGCATGCCCATCAGCTGGTCGCCGTTGCGGTCGCGGAAGCCCTGCTGCATCAGGCGGCGCAGGGCCGCGTGCAGGTCGCCGTGGTACAGGAGGTCGTCGGTGATCTCCTCGAGGATCGACTCGGCGTCGAGGTCGAAGCCGACCTGGGACCCGTCCCAGCGCGAGTACCTGAAGCGGGGAGTCCGGGCCACGGCCGCCACGGTACCGGGCGCCCTGCCCCCACGGGTTCTGGCCCGGATCGGTCGACCCCTGGGTCGACGAGGTCGGGCCAGAACGCGTGGGGTGGGCCGCTCAGACCCGCGCGAGGAGCTCGAGCGGGAACGGCGGCTGGGCCAGGGGCCGGATGGCCGTGCGGACCAGCAGCAACGGGTTGTCGTCACCGGCGGTGCGGTTCGCGCTCGAGCGCGTCGCAGCCGGTGCACCGGTGGATGAGCACCCACTCGCCGTCGCCGCGGACCGACACCGCGATCGCCTCCATCCGGGACCCGCACTCGGCGTTGCGGTCACCCGGGCGACGGAGGTCGACGTGGCGGCTGGTCAGGCAGTTCGGGCAGTGGTTGCGGTGGGCTGTCCCCGGTGCCTGCAGCGACACGTCGAGGCGGCAGTGGAGGCAGCGAAAGGACTCGGCGCGCTGATGGGAGCGCCGACGATGGTCGTTGGACGACAAGGGAGGACTCCTGCGGTTGATCGGACGGTGGGCACGGGGTGCCGCCGTCGACCGCGGTGGTCCAGGCTCAGGAGCGGGACCCTCCGCGCGGCCGGCGAGCGGCACGACGGGCCGTGGCCGTCGTCAACATGCGTCGCCTCCTCGAGGGTCGTGCCGGGCCGGGCGCCCGGGTCCGGGGCATTGCTACGCGCCGGAGCGGCCGGCGGGCGAACGAGTTCCGGGAAGTTCGCGAGCCGGCCTACGGTTGACGTAGCCGTGCAGGTCGAGGTCTGGAGCGATGTCGCGTGCCCCTGGTGCTACGTCGGCAGCGTCCGGCTGGAGCGGGCCATCGCGGAGACCGCTCTCGACGTCGAGGTGATCTACCGCGCCTTCGAGCTCGACCCGAACGTGCCGAAGGACGGCCCACCGCTCGTGGACTACCTGGCCCGCAAGTTCGGCGACCGCAGCCGGGTGCAGGCCGCCCACGCCCGCCTCACGAGCGCCGGGGCCGAGCTCGACATCGACTTCCGCTGGTCGCTCATGCGACGGGCCAACACGTTCGACGCGCACCGGCTCCTCGTCTGGGCCCTGCGCACCGAGGGCCCGGCGGCCCAGGGCCGGGTGAAGCGGGCGCTCCTGCGGGCGTACTTCACGGACGGGCGCGACGTGGCCGACCCCGAGGTGCTGGCGGACGTCGCCGCGGAGGCAGGGCTCGACCGCGCCCGGGTCGCGGACGCGCTCGCCTCGGGCGCGGAGGCCGACACGGTGCGGGACGAGGAGGCGGTGGCCCACCAGAACGGCATCGCCGCCGTGCCCACGTTCGTCATCGAGGGCCGCTGGATGCTCCAGGGCGCGCTGGAGACCGAGAAGTGGGTCCGCGTGCTCCCCCGCCTCCAGGCCGAGCTCGACGCCGAGGGCGGCTAGGCCCTCGCCCGGTAGGTGGCGCGGGCGCCGACGGCGTCCTTGTTGAGCCGCTTGCTCAGGTGGAGCCCCTCCAAGAGCAGCTCGACCGCCGAGGCGACGGCCGCGGCCGACTCGTCGCCGCCGGTGAGCTCGGTGACCGCCTCGCGCAGCGCCGGCTGCTGCTCGAGCAGCGCGACGTACTCGGCGGACGTGACGTCCTCGCCGACGTGGATGACCGCGCCCTCCTCGAAGGCGGTGATGATCGGCCGGAACCGCTCGGGCGTGAGGAGCTCCTTGAACACGGTGAGCACGGCGGCCTTCACGAGGTTCTCCGCGATCTGCGAGTCGCGCCCCTCCTCGAGCGACTCGATCTCGATCTTGCCCATCATCGACGCCGGCAGCGCCTCGAGGTCGCTGATGCGGGGGGCGACGTCGCGCTCGCCGTGGCGGAGCGCCCGCCGTGCGGCGTTGGCCACCATCACCTCGTGGTTCGTGATCGTGAAGCGCACGGACACGCCCGACCGCTGGTTGATGTGCGGGCTCGAGCGGGCGAGGTGCGACAGCGTGGCCACGACCTCGGACATGTAGGCGGGCACCGACACGCGCATGCCCTCGGCGACCAGGGGCCGCGCCTCGAGCAGCGCGATGTCGACCTCGGTGGCGACCTCGAGCGGGTAGTGCGTGCGGATCTGAGAGCCGAAGCGGTCCTTCAGCGGCGTGATGATGCGACCGCGGTTGGTGTAGTCCTCGGGGTTGGCCGACGCCACCAGCGCGAGGTCGAGCGGGAGGTGCACCTTGTAGCCGCGCACCTGGATGTCCCGCTCCTCGAGCACGTTGAGGAGGCCGACCTGGATGCGCTCGGCGAGGTCCGGCAGCTCGTTGATCGCGAAGATCCCGCGGTTGGTGCGGGGGACCAGCCCGTAGTGGAGGGTCAGCTCGTCGGACAGGTAGCGGCCCTCGGCCACCTTGATGGGGTCGACCTCACCGATGAGGTCCGCGATCGAGGTGTCCGGGGTGGCGAGCTTCTCGCCGAAGCGCCGGGAGCGGTGGACCCACTCGATCGGCGTGTCGTCGCCGTGCTCGGCCACGAGGTCACGGGCGTAGCGCGACACCGGGGCCTCGGGGTCGTCGTTGATCTCCGATCCCGCGACGATTGGCATCCACTCGTCGAGCAGCTCCACGAGCGCCCGGATCATCCGCGTCTTCGCCTGGCCGCGCTCGCCCAGGAAGATCACGTCGTGCCCCGCGAGGAGCGCGTTCTCGAGCTGGGGCAGCACCGTGTCCTCGAAGCCGAGCACCACCGGGAACAGCGCCTCGCCGGCCTGGATCTTCGCGATCGCGTTGCGCCGCAGCTCCTCCTTGACCGGGATCGAGGTCCAGCCGGACTCGCGGAGCTGCCCGAGGGTGGCGGGCGTCGGGTGCGGGCCGAGCCCGGTCGGGGACGTCATGGCGCCAACCTACCGCCGGCCCCGCGAGGGCGTGCCGGCGGCCCTGCGTGGCGCCGATGGTGGCCCAGCGGCCAGCCTGGAGGCCGTGCGGCTGCGGCTCTTCGTCACCATCAGCGTGGTGCTGGCCGCCGTCGTGCTGTCGACGGTGGTCATCTACGACCGCCTGGAGGGCTTCAACACCGCTTCCGACCAGGTGGTCGGACCGGCGGAGGGCGACGACGAGGCCACCGAGGCGGAGCTCGGCGGCGAGGTGCGCGGCGGTGACCGCGACCAGACCTCGGGCGAGCTCCGGGTCGACGGGACGGTCACGGTGGTGCACCTCGACGGGGCCGTGCCGGAGCCGGCCACCGTGCCCACGCCCCTGACGCTGGTGTCGGAGCGGGGCTTCGGCAACGGCGGGGAGATCACCGGCGTCACCGTGGGCTCGGAGGAGGACAGCGCGATCGTGTGGGACGGCGGCCGGCCGTTCGTCCTGTCGTCGGGGCCCGGTCTCGTGCTCGAGCCGGTGGCCGTGGACCTCACCGAGGAGGGCCTCTCGCTGTCGCTCGGCCGCGCCAAGCACGCGCTCGAGCCAGGCACCTACCGCCTCAACACCCCCGTCGCCGTCGGCACCGCGGGTGTGGCGACGCCGCGCGACTCGGTCACGTTCACTGCCGGCCGCCGCGCGCTTCGAAGCGCGCGGCAATGCGGCACTCGTGCTGCCGCCGGCCGGCGAGGTGCGCTTCCTCGGTCCCGGGCTCGTGCACCTCGAGGGTGACCTCGTGGTGACCGGCGACGAGGGCGGCCAGCAGGCCACCTCCCTCGACCTGCGCTCGGGTCCCTACGACCTCGTGCTGACCCCAGTCGAGGGTGGCCGCTGGACCGTGTCGGGCACGATCGACAGCACGTTGGTCGGCGACCTCATCCTCGGCTCGGCCCGGCTCGCCACCCGCTCGTGGAGCCGCCCGTGGAGCTGAGCGGCGCGTGGCAGGCGGCGATCGCGGACGAGGACCTGCGCCGCCGCTGGCAGGACGACGACTTCGACGCCGACGGCTGGGAGGCCGTCACCGTGCCCGGCCACTGGCGGAGCGTCCCCGCCTTCGCCGGCGCGGACGGACCCCTCCTGTACCGGCGCTCGTTCGAGGCGGAGGCGCCCGATGCCGGTCGTCGCGCGTGGCTGACCTTCGACGGCCTCTTCTACCAGGGCGACGTGTGGCTCGACGGCGCCTACCTCGGCGACACGGAGGGCTACTTCGTGCCCCACACGGTGGAGGTCACCGACGCGCTGCTGGCGCGCCGCGAGCACCACCTCGCGGTCGAGGTCACCTGCTCGCCACAGGGGGATCTCACCGCGAAGCGCAACCTCACCGGGGTGTTCCAGCACTGGGACTGCCTCGACCCCGACTGGAACCCCGGTGGGATCTGGCGGGCCGTGCGCGTCACCGAGACGGGACCCGTGCGGATCGCCGGGCTCCGCGCGCTGTGCCGTGAGGCGAGCGTCGAGCGGGCCGTCGTGGTGCTCCGGGTCGTGCTCGACAGCGCGGGCGCCCGCACCGTCCGGCTGGAGACGACCCTCGGCGGGGTGGACCACGAGACCGTCCAACCGCTGGCCGACGGCCCCAACGAGGTCGAGTGGACGGTCACCGTCGAGCAACCGGCGCTCTGGTGGCCGCGCGCGCTGGGCGAGCCGACCCTCCACGACCTCTCGGTCCGCGTCCGCCTGCCCGACCACGAGGGTGGAGGCGCGTCCGACGAGCGGAGGGTCCGCACCGGCCTTCGGCAGGTGCGGATGCGGAGCTGGATCGCGTCGGTCAACGGCGAGCGCCTGTTCCTCAAGGGCTCCAACCAGGGCCCGACGCGCATGGCGCTGGCCGAGGCGACCCCCGCCGAGCTCGCGCGTGACGTCGACCTCGCCCTCGACGCGGGGCTCGATCTGCTCCGCGTCCACGCGCACATCTCGCGCCCGGAGCTGTACGACGCGGCCGACGAGCGCGGGCTGCTCCTGTGGCAGGACCTCCCGCTCCAGTGGGGCTACGCGCGCGGCGTGCGCAAGCAGGCGGTGCGCCAGGCGGACGCGGCGGTGGAGCTCCTCGGCCACCACCCCTCCATCGCCATCTGGTGCGGGCACAACGAGCCCATGGCGATCGAGAACGACCCGGCGATGTGGGGCGATCCGAAGGCGGTGCGCCGGATGGCGCTCAGAGCCGCGGCCGCGCAGCAGCTGCCCACGTGGAACAAGACGGTGCTCGACCGGTCCGTGAAGCGGGCGCTGGAGCACGGGGACGGCACCCGGCCGGTCATCGCGCACTCCGGCGTGGTCCCCCACCCGCCCCTGCTCGACGGGACCGACAGCCACCTGTACTTCGGCTGGTACTTCGGGCAGGAGCGCGACCTGCCCGGGTTCCTCCGGCGCCTCCCCCGGCTGGCCCGCTTCGTCACCGAGTTCGGCGCGCAGGCCGTCCCGACCACCGCCGACTTCTGCGAGCCCGAGCGGTGGCCGGACCTCGACTGGGAGCGGCTCGGGCACACGCACGCCCTGCAGAAGGCCTTGTTCGACAGGTACGTCCCGCCGGCCGAGCACGACACGTTCGAGTCGTGGAGCGACGCCACCCAGGCGTACCAGGCCATGCTCGTGCGCCGGGCCGTCGAGGCCCTGCGCCGCATCAAGTACGCACCGACCGGGGGCTTCGCGCAGTTCTGCTTCGCCGACGGCCATCCGGCGGTCACCTGGTCGGTCCTCGGCCACGATCGCGCGCCGAAGCTCGGCTACGACGCGCTGCGCGCCGCCTGCCGTCCCGTCATCGTGGTGGCCGACCGGCTGCCGGAGGCCGTCCGCCCGGGTGACGAGCTCTCGCTCGACGTGCACGTGGTGAGCGACCTGCGCGTGCCGGTGCCGGGCGCGGAGGTCGTGGCGCAGGCCACGTGGGCGACCGGGGCGCGCACCTGGCGCTGGGGCGGCGACCTCCCCGCCGACGGCTGCGAGCGGGTCGGGACGGTCGACCTGCGGGTCCCCGACGCGCCCGGAACGCTCGTGCTCGAGCTCACCTGCCAGGCCGGCGAGCACCAGGCCGACAACCGCTACGACACCACGATCCGCGCCTGACCCCCGGGTTGTTGGGGCTCGTCAGGAGGCGAGTAGCGTCCCTATCAGATAGATGGATCCAGCTCTCGGAGGCTGATCGAGCGATGGCGACGACGATGGAGCGCCCGGGCCCCGCCCCCGTGCACCGGCGGCCGGCGCGACGGGCGCCGTGGCCCGTCGAGTTCTACCGATCCGCGGTCGGCAAGAAGTGGGTGATGGCCCTCACGGGCCTCCTGCTGATGGGCTTCGTGTTCTTCCATGCCTTCGGCAACCTCAAGGTGTACCTGGGCGCCGAGGACATGAACCACTACGGCGAGTTCCTGCGGGAGCTCCTCGTGCCGCTGCTCCCCCGCACGTGGTTCCTCTGGCTCCTCCGGATCGGCCTGATCGTGGCGTTCGCGCTCCACATCCACGCCGCCTACAGCCTCACCCGCATGAACCGACGGGCCCGGGGCCCGGGCTACGAGCAGTCCCGCGACTGGCAGGCGGCCAACCTGGCCGGGAAGTCGATGCGCTGGACCGGCGTGATCGTCGGTCTCTTCGTGCTCTTCCACCTGGCCGACCTCACCTGGGGCACGGCCAACCCCGACTACGTGCGCGGCGACGTCTACCGCAACTTCGTGGCCACCTTCAGCCGCACCCCGGTCGCCGTGATCTACCTGGTGGCCAACCTCGCCCTCGTGGTCCACCTCTTCCACGGCGCGTGGTCGATGTTCCAGAGCCTCGGGCTGAACAACCCGCGCTGGAACAGCTGGCGGCGCGGCTTCGCGATGGGCTTCGCCGGCCTGGTCGGGGTGATGAACCTGAGCTTCCCGCTCGCGGTGATGACCGGCATCGTCGAGGCCGACGACAACCCCGACTGCCTCGTGCGGGGCGACGTGATCGTGAGCTGCACGCAGTACGAGGAGGAGGCGCACCCGTGATCGGCAAGGTCGCCGGCGGCGTCCCGTCCGGGCCCCTCGCGGACCGGTGGACGAACCACAAGTTCGACATGAAGCTGGTGGCGCCCAACAACCGGCGCCGCTTCGAGGTGATCATCATCGGCTCGGGCCTGGCCGGCGCATCCGCGGCCGCCACCCTCGGCGAGCAGGGCTACCGGGTGAAGGTCTTCACCTACCACGACAGCCCGCGCCGGGCGCACTCGATCGCCGCTCAGGGCGGCATCAACGCGGCGAAGAACTACAAGTCCGACGGCGACTCGGTGCAACGCCTCTTCTACGACACCATCAAGGGCGGCGACTTCCGGAGCCGGGAGGGCAACGTGTACCGCCTGGCCGAGGTGTCCGTCGACATCATCGACCAGATGGTCGCCCAGGGCGTGCCCTTCGCGCGGGAGTACGGCGGCCTGCTCGACAACCGCTCCTTCGGTGGCGCGCAGGTGTCGCGCACCTTCTACGCGCGGGGCCAGACCGGCCAGCAGCTCCTCCTCGGCGCCTACCAGCAGATGATGAAGCAGGTGGCGGCGGGCACCGTGGAGCTCCACACCCGCGCGGAGATGCTCGACCTCGTCGTCAAGGACGGTCGGGCCTGCGGCGTCGTGGTGCGCGACCTCGTGACCGGCTCGGTCAGCCGCCACAGCGCCCACGCCGTGCTGCTGTGCACCGGCGGGTACGGAAACGTCTTCTTCCTCTCGACGAACGCCAAGTACTCCAACGCGTCGGCCACCTGGCGGGCCCACCGGCGAGGGGCGCTGTTCGCGAACCCCTGCTTCACCCAGATCCACCCCACGTGCATCCCGGCCTCCGACGAGTTCCAGTCGAAGCTCACGCTGATGTCGGAGTCCCTGCGGAACGACGGTCGCATCTGGGTGCCGACGGACCCGGACGACCAGCGGTCACCCGCCCAGATCCCCGAGGACGATCGCGACTACTTCCTCGAGCGCAAGTACCCGAGCTTCGGCAACCTCGTGCCGCGCGACGTCGCGTCGCGCAACGCCAAGGCCGTCGTCGACGAGGGCAAGGGCGTCGGCCCGCTCAAGAACGGCGTCTACCTCGACTTCAAGGCGGCCATCGAGCGCGTGGGCGCCCCGGTGATCCGCGAGCGCTACGACAACCTCTTCCAGATGTACGAGCGCATCACCGACGAGGACCCGTACAAGGTCCCCATGCGCATCTACCCCGCCGTCCACTACACGATGGGCGGCCTCTGGGTGGACTACCACCTCATGTCGAACGTGCCCGGCCTGTTCGTGCTCGGCGAGGCCAACTTCTCCGATCACGGCGCCAACCGGCTCGGGGCCTCGGCCCTCATGCAGGGCCTGGCCGACGGCTACTTCGTCATCAGCTACACGCTGGCCGACTACCTGGCCGGCCTGCTCGGCACCGACCCCGTGCCGATCGACGACCCCGCCTTCGCCGAGGCCCAGGCGAGCGTCGACGACCGCGTGAAGCGGCTGCTGTCGGTCGGCGGCACCCGCTCGGTCGACCACTTCCACCGCGAGCTCGGCAAGATCATGTGGGACTACTGCGGCATGGCCCGCAGCAAGACGGGCCTCGAGAAGGCGCTGTCCGAGATCCCCGCCCTCCGCGAGGAGTTCTGGGCGGACGTGCGGGTGCTCGGCGACGGCCCGATGAACCAGTCCCTCGAGCGGGCCGGACGGGTGGCCGACTTCTTCGAGCTCGGGGAGCTGATGGTGCGCGACGCGCTCCACCGGACCGAGTCCTGCGGCGGCCACTTCCGCGAGGAGTCGCAGACGCCCGACGGTGAGGCCCTGCGCGACGACGAGAGGTTCGCCTACGTCGCGGCCTGGGAGTGGGTCGACGGCAAGCCCCAGAAGCTCCACAAGGAGCCCCTCGCCTTCGAGAACGTCCACCTTTCCCAGCGGTCGTACAAGTAGAGGTCCCATCGACATGCACGTGAAGCTCCACGTCTGGCGCCAGGCCGGACCCGACGCCCCCGGGCGGATGGAGACCTACGACGTGCCGGACATCAGCCCGGAGATGAGCTTCCTCGAGATGCTCGACGTGGTGAACGAGCGCCTCAACGCCGACGGACACGAGCCGATCGCCTTCGAGCACGACTGCCGGGAAGGCATCTGCGGCTCCTGCGGGATGATGATCAACGGCCAGGCCCACGGCCCGCAGCGGGGCACGGCCACCTGCCAGCTCCACATGCGCAAGTTCTCCGACGGCGACGAGATCTACATCGAGCCGTGGCGAGCGCGGGCGTTCCCCGTGATCCGGGACCTCGTGGTCGACCGCCGTGCGTTCGACAGCATCATCGAGGCTGGCGGCTTCATCACCGCGCCGACCGGTGCCGCGCCGGACGCCAACCTCCTGCTGATCCCCAAGGAGGTGGCGGACGCGGCCATGGACGCGGCGGCCTGCATCGGGTGCGGCGCCTGCGTGGCCGCGTGCCCGAACAGCGCGGCGCAGCTGTTCACCTCCGCCAAGGTCAACCACCTCAACCTGCTGCCGCAGGGCCAGCCCGAGCGGCACCAGCGCGTGGTGGCCATGGTCGACACCATGGAGGAGTTCTTCGGGTCCTGCACCAACCACGGCGAGTGCGAGGAGGCCTGCCCGAAGGAGATCTCGATCGACTTCATCGCCTACATGAACCGCGACTACGTCAAGGCCCAGATCAAGAACCGCAAGCTCGCGGCTCAGGACTGATTCGCACGCTCCCGCCTCGCGGCGGATGCGGAGGAGCTCGAAGGCGATGGGCAGGCACGAGATCCCCACCACGACCACGATGGCGAGCTCGAGGTTCTGCTCGATGATGTCGACCTGCCCGAGGAAGTAGCCGAGCAGCGTCACGCCGAAGGCCCAGATCGTCCCGCCGATGACGTTCCAGCGGACGAACCGGCTGTACTCCATGCCGCTCACCCCGGCGAGGATCGGCGTGAAGGTCCGCACGACCGGGACGAAGCGCGCCAGCACGATCGCGCGGGGCCCGTACCGATCGAAGAACTCCTGGCCCTTGTCCACGTTGGCCTGTTTGAAGAACCGTGAGTCGGGCCGCTTGAACAGGGACGGACCGACCCGCGCCCCGAACGCGTACCCGACCTGGTCGCCGACCACCGCGGCGATCCAGATGCCCAGCAGCAGGGGCACGAGCGGCAGGTGGAGGCTCTCGGGGAAGTCCGCCGGGCCCGAGGCGAGGAACCCGGCGGTGAACAGGAGCGCGTCACCCGGCAGGAAGAACCCGATCAGGAGGCCGGACTCGGCGAACACGATCGCGAAGATCCCGAGGAGCCCGAAGGTGTCGATCAGGTCCTCGGGGTTGAGCACCCGGCGACCCTAGTCAGTCGGCTGGTTCCACTCCGTCCACCCGACGCCGGTGCGGCCGTCGGCCGCCTCGAACCGGCACAGCGCGCGCGGGAAGCGGGCGACCCGGCGGGTCGTGCCGTCGTCGTCGACGAGGTGGACCGGCGAGAACGCCACCGGCTCGATGGCCAGATCCAGGGGACCGCAGGTCACGGAGGCCGTGACCGGGAACCCGTGCTCGCCCAGCTCCTCCTCCGCGGCGCACACCTCGATCTGCTCCGGCTTCCCGCCGGGCGGCTGCACGTACCCCGGGGCGAACGCCTCGAGGCCCGGGACCCGGATGCGGGTCGTGTGGAACCTCGTGCCGTCGGCCAGCCCGCCGGCGGTCCACACCCAGCCGAGGCTCCACCAGTCCCGGACACCCCAGCTGTGGTCGCGCTGGCCGATGCCGTCGAAGTCGATCGTCTCGTCGCCCACCAGCACCTCGCCGTGGACCCTGCACGGCACTTCGTAGCGGGTCGTCCCGATCCACGGGTACACGGCGCCGTCGGTCTCCCACTCGAGGTCGAGGCCGAAGGGCACGCGGTCACCCCGCAGGTCGCCGTACACCTCGGCGGGATCGTCGACCCCCACCGCGAACGCCTCGCACGCGAGGCTCATGTGCTCGTAGGGGGTCTCGACCGTGTGGTCGGCCCACAGCCCGTCGGCGCGGATCTCGAGCGACCCCATCTTGGGGAGCCGTACCTCGTGGTCGATCACGGTGACCAGCGGCCGGTCCTCCCCCACCAGGCAGGCCCAGTACCAGGCCACCCCGAGGTTCGGGTACAGGCCGAGGCGGACGTAGCCGCCGAGCCGCCCCGCGCGATCGGTGAAGTCGAAGTACCAGGACTCCCCCCAGAGCCGCTCCCCGCCGGGCGGGTGGGCCCGCTCGTCCGCGGGGGTGAGCTCGAGGTCGGCCACGGTCAGGCGTGGACGGTGATGTCGAGGGAGGCCTGCGCGTCGCTGGCGTACGGGGTCCGGTACCCCTCCCACCGCGACGACCTGACGCTGCCGATGATCGTCTTCGGACCCGCGCTCCCGTACACGTGGGTGAGCTGCACCACCCGATCGCCGAACTCCTCGGGCGGGGTCGGCCGCGGCCCTGGCGACGCCACGAGGGCATCGCGGCAGAGGTTCGGCGTGGCTCCCCTCCCAGGTGACGAAGTAGCCGCACTCCTCGGGCACGATCACCGCGTCGTCGTCGTGGGCCCGGAGGCTCAGCTTCACGACCTGGCCGACCTTCGGCGTGAGGTCGTCCACGCAGATCGTGACCTTGGCCGGGTCGTTCGGCTTCGGCATGGTCTGCCACTTCGTCGCCCAGTTCGCCTCCACGGGCACCACGCCACCGCTGGTGCCGGAGGCGCACCCCGGCTCGGGCAGCCCGTCGGGCGCGGCCGTCGTGGTCGGCGCGGGCGCGCCGGGTCGCCGGGTGGTGGACGTGCGCGGACCCGCGGCCGTGCTCGTCGTGGAGGACCCCGGCGCGACCGTGGAGTCCGTGGGCGAGCCGGGAAGGGCCAGGCCCGTCGAGGAGGTCGACGCGCGGGACCGCGTCGTCGAGGTCGTGTCCCGCCCGCTCGAGGCCTCGTCGTCGTCGTCCCCGGCCTGCTCGAGCACCACGATCGCAGCGCCGGCCACGAGCAGCGCCACCAGCACGGCGAGGAGCGCGAGCAGCGGTCCGCGCGAACGGCCCTCGGGCTCCGCGTCGCGCGGGTCCTCGTCCTCGTACACCGCCGCGGCGCGGGTGTCGTCGAACGGATCGTCGTCGTACCCGTCGTCCGCGAGGTCGTCGTCGACGGGGCCGGCGCCGCCGTCGGCGGCGGGGTCGTCGCCCAGGCTCGGGTCGTCCCAATCGCCCCCGTCGTCCCATCCGCCGTGATCGCTCATGACGCCTCCTCGGGGTAGCGGTCGTAGTAGTCAACGTCGTCCGGGATGCCTGCGTTCTCGCCCTGCATGGCGGACATCAGCTGGTACAGGGGCTCGGGCAGGTCCCGGGGCACCGTCCAGTCGAGCTCGTCGGCCACGCCGGCCAGCTCGGCGAAGGGCCGCAGGAAGGTGAAGTAGACGTACGCACCGGCCCGGATCTTCTCATCCCGGTCCATCGCCGCGATGGCGCGGTAGTGCTCGGACTGCGCCGCCCGCACGGCGGCCACGATGTCGTCGTACTCCGCTGGCGGCACGAGGCGCAGCTCGCCCGGCGGCAGGCCGTCGGTCGTGTACAGACCGAACCCCACCAGGTGGTCCAGGTAGTCCTCGGGGGTGTGGTTCGACGTGCCGAAGTCGGTGACCGTGGTCTGCACCCCCTCCAGCACCAGGGCGGCGGTGAGGTGGTGGTACGGCACGGCCTTGGCGACCGAGGACCAGGGGAAGTCGCCCTCAGCGAGGCGGTAGAAGTCCCGGACCAGCAACGAGCGGTCGTGCCGGCCGGGCACGGGATACGGCCCCGTGTCGCCGTAGCCCGCCCGCGTGTCGAAGTAGAGCAGGAACAGGTGGTTCACCAGGGTGGCGCTGAAGCGCTTGACCGACGCCCGGTGCTCGTCGTCGTCGATCGGCGACACACCCTCCAGGAGCGCGGCCACGATGGCGTCGTCGTAGGGCGTGGCGGAGCCGGTGTCCCAGGCCTGCCGCGTCCCGTCGCCCCGGTACGCCATCGCGGCCCGCTCCCAGAAGTCGAGCACGGTCGCCGTGGCCACCGGGTCGTCGGCGCCGGGGTCGACCATCGCCATGATCTTCCGGCCGAGCAGGAAGAAGTTGGCGATCGACCACAGGTAGCAGGTGTCGACCTGGCAGCCGGGCCGGCGGGCGCGACGACCGATCTCCTCCGCCGACAGGGCCGCGTCGATGCGCCGCATCATGTCGGGGTAGCGCAGGTAGGACTCCGCGCAGGCCACGACGATGTAGGCGGTCACCGGGATCAGGGCGCTCTCCAACGACGTGCGCTCGATCGTGAGCGCCCGCGAGATCGGGCCGTGGTAGTCGATGAGGCGGTTCGCCGTGGCGATCGCTTCGGTCCGGCTCGGCTCAGGCACGGACGACCGCCTCGTCACCCGAGCAGTCGAGCTCGACCTCTGCGCCGGCCGCCGGCTCACCGTCCACGAACGCGCACGCCATCACGCACGGGACCTGGAACTCGCGGCTCACGATGCCGATGTGGCTGCGGACCGTGCCGCTGGTGCAGATGATGGCGGTGAGCTCGTGGTAGATCGGCGCCAGGAAGGTCGCCCCTGCGTCGCGCACGAGCGCGACCACACCGTCGGCGCCGCTGTCCATGAGGGCCAGCACGTCGTCGGGGCCCTCCATCGCAACGAACCGCCCGCGCACCGGCGTGTGGTCGAAGACCTTCGCCCCCCTCCCGATCTCCTCCACGGCGGCGAAGGTAGCCGCCGGCCGGCGCTAGGCGTGCGTCCGGTCGCGATAGGCGCGGACCTTGTGCCGGTTCCCGCACACCTCCATCGAGCACCAGCGCTTCGACCGGTTGCGGGAGGTGTCGTAGAAGGCCCAGAGGCAGTCCTCGGCCGGGCAGATCTTGAGGCGCCCCCAGGTGCCCTTGATGCGGGACGTGGTGGCGGCGGCCACGACCTTGGCGAGCGCGCCGCGGATGCCCCCGGAGGAGGGGGCCAGGGCGACCGGTGCGCACACGGCGGTGAGCGGGAGCTCCCGGCACACGTCCTCCAGGGTGGCGGCGGCCTTGGGGTCGATGACCCCGGTCGTGGTTGCCCGCGAGGTCGGCCCGGAGCCCTTCGCGCAGCCGGATCGCCAGCTTCAGGTCGCGGCCGCTCGCCTTCACCCCGGCGGCCACGAGCCCGGCCCCCCGCAGCCAGCGCTCGAGAGCCACCGGGCTGTCGAGCGCCTCCGTGCCGTCGTCGTGGTCGACCGTGTTCACGAAGGACCGCACGAGCTCCACCTCCGGAGGGGTGACGGGTGTCTTCGTCGACGTGGCAGACATCGTGCGCTCCTGGTCCTTGAAACCACTGTACCGGTGACACCGGTGTGTCCTATACTGACACCACTCAACGAAGAACACTGGTTACGATCTGAGGAGATCGAGATGGACCACACCACCATGTGGCTGGCCCACGAGAGGACGATCGAGGCCCGCCAGAAGGCCGCCGAGATCCGCCGGAGCCGAGCCCGCCACACCCCCACCCTCCGCTCGCTGCTGCACCGCATCCGCGACGGACGCTGACCACCGACACCGCCCGCCCCCGCATCGGGAGCGGGCGGTGGCGCGCAACGGTAGGTTCGCCGCGTGGCCGAGTTCCTCTCCGCGGCGTGGATCGCCGACCTGGACGAGGCCGGCCGCCGCGCCACCGTGCCGGCCGATGTCGCGCTGGTGGTCCAGCAGGTCGTGCTGGACGGCGACGACGAGGTGACCTACGCGATCCGCATCGCCGACGGTGCGGTGCGGGTCGAGCCCGGTCGCGCGGCCGACGCGGACGTGACCTTCACCCAGGCCCGCAGCACGGCCGAGGCCATCGCCCGCGGCGAGCGGTCCGCGCAGTCCGCGTTCCTCGCGGGCGATCTGCGCGTCGGCGGCGACGTCGCCCAGGTGCTCGAGGCCTCACGGGCGCTGGCCGCCCTGGAGGACGTGTTCGGGCCGGCCCGGAGCGGCACCGGATGGTGAGCCGTGCCTGAGCTCCCCGAGGTGCAGGCCCACGCCGAGCGGCTGGACGCCGACTTCGCAGGCGCGGTGCTCGAGCGCTTCACCCCGCTGGCCTTCACCGCCCTCAAGACGGCCCTACCCGCCCCCGAGGAGGCCTACGGCCAGGCGCTCGTGTTCCTCGGCCGCCGTGGCAAGCACCTGCTGGCCGACTTCGGCGTGGTCACCTTCGTGGTGCACCTGATGCAGGGCGGCCGGCTGAAGGTCGACGAGAAGCAGTCGGCCAAGCCCCGCTTCGGGCAGGCCCGGTGGCGCTTCGCGGACGGCCGTGCCCTCCTGCTCACCGAGGCGGGCACCGAGCGCAAGGCGGGGGTCTGGGTGGTGGGCGGCGACCCCGAGGCCCAGCCGCCCCTGGACGACCTCGGCCCCGACGCCGACACCCTCGACGAGGCCACGTTGCGCCGCCTCCTCGACGTGCAGGGCACGCGCCTCCACGGGTTCCTGCGAGACCAGCACCGCGTCGCGGGGCTCGGCCGGCGGCTCGCCAACGAGGTCTGCCACCGCGCCCACCTGTCGCCGTTCGCCACGACCACGAAGCTGACCGACGACGACGTGGCCGCGCTGCTCGAGGCGATCCGCGTCTGCCTGGCCGAGGGCCTCGCCTTCGAGCGAGGCCTCACCGAGATGAGCTCGTCCGCGGACCGGCCGGGCAACGTCCACCACCGCGTCGGCGAGCCGTGCCCCACCTGCGGCGACGAGATCCGCTCCGTCGAGTACAGCCGCTACACCGTGACGTACTGCCCGACCTGCCAGACGCACGGAAAGGTCCTGGCCGACAACACGACGTCAAAGTTCCTCAAGTAGCGAGGAACCGCTCGACGAGCGGGAAGAACCCGTCGGGATCGTCGAGCCACACGAAGTGGCCGGCGTCCTCGAGCACGACGAGCTCCGCGCCAGGGATCCGTCGGGCGATCCGCTCGGACTGGGGCACGGAGGTGACGGGGTCGTGCGGGCCCACGACCACCAGCGTGGGGCAAGCGATCGTGGGGAGCCGGTCGATCGAGCTCCACCGACCGAGCGCGTCGAACACGCGAGCCGCACTGTCCGCCGAGGCGAGGTGGTGGTCGGCGTGCGGCACCACGACGCCGGCGCGGTGGACGAGGTGCGGGAGCAGGTCCTCGTAGAGCGAGACCACGTCGGCGTCGGTGGCGAGCGTGCGCTCGAAGATCGCTGCCACCTCGGGCGGGGGTGGTGGTCCCTGGTCGTCGTCCGGTGACTCGTCGGAGCCGAGCTGCCCGGGTGTCGTCGCGACGAGCACCAACGCGTCGACCCGCTCCGGGTGGCGGAGCACCAGCTCCTGGGCGACCCAGCCGCCGAAGGAGTGCCCGAGCACCTGGAAGCGGCCGATCCCGAGCGTGTCCGCCAGGGCCACGGCGTCGTCGGCCCACAGCGCGATGTCGACGGCGCCATCCGGCAGCGGCGCCGACCGCCCGTGCCCACGGTGGTCCCAGTGCACGAGCCGACGACCGGTGGCCAGTGGCTCGAGCGAGCGGTACGGCCCGTGATGCAGGCCCGGGCCACCGTGGCACACGAGGAGCGGGCGTCCCGCACCGGTCTCCTCGACCCAGAGCCGGGTCGACCCCACGTCGACGAGGGTCACGGCGTCACGGGCGCCTTGAGGCGGGCGACGTGCACCTCCCCGTGGTGGACGATGCGAGCAGGCGGGAGGCCGGCCGCATCGAGCGCCGCGGTGAACTCGGGACCCGTGCTGAAGGACCGGAACACCGCCTCGGTCGGGCAGGCGTCGAAGATGGTGATCCCGTCCGTCCGTGCCGTGCACGTGTGCAACAGCAGAGCATCCGGGGGGAAGGAGGCCATGAGCCGGTCATAGGCGGGGAGCAGCTCGGCGGGATCGCCGTCGAACTCGTAGGAACCAAGGAACATGCCTTCCTCCTAGATGAGGCCGAGCTCCCTGACAGCGTCGCGCTCCTCGACCAGCTCGGTGGTGCTCGCAGCGATGCGCTCGCGGCTGAACGTCGTCGATCTCCAGGCCTTGGACGATCGAGTACGCGCCGTCACGGCACTCGCACGGGAAGCTCGAGATGATCCCCTCGGGCACGCCGTAGCTGCCGTCGCTGGGGATGCCCATCGAAACCCAGTCCCCCGCGGGCGTGCCGAGCGCCCAGGACCGGATGTGATCCACCGCCGCGCTCGCGGCCGAGGCGGCCGACGACAGCCCGCGCGCCTTGATGATCGCGGCGCCCCGCTGCTGCACGGTCGGGATGAAGTCCCCCTCCAGCCACGCCTGGTCCTGGCCGATCGCCTCGAAGGCGGGGCCGCCGTCCACCTCCGCGTGGAACACGTCCGGGTACTGCGTGGCGGAGTGGTTGCCCCAGATCGTCATGCGGCGGACCGCCGTGCTCTGCACGCCGGCCTTGGCCGCGAGCTGGGCGATGGCGCGGTTGTGGTCGAGCCGGGTCATCGCGGTGAAGCGGCCGGGCTCGAGGTCCTTGGCGTTCTGCTGGGCGATGAGGCAGTTCGTGTTGGCCGGGTTGCCGACGACGAGCACCTTCAGGTCCCGCTTCGCCGACCGGGACAGGGCCTCGCCCTGCGGCTTGAAGATGCCGCCGTTGGCGCCGAGGAGGTCGGCCCGCTCCATGCCGTCCTTGCGGGGCATGGCCCCGACGAGCAGCGCGACGTCGGCGTCACCGAAGGCCACGTCCGCGTCGTCGGTCTGGACGGTGCCCTGCAGGAGCGGGAACGCGCAGTCCTCGAGCTCCATGGCCACACCCCGCAGGGCGTCGAGCGCGGGCGTGATCTCGAGCAGCTGCAGGACCACGGGCTGGTCCGGTCCGAGCATCGAGCCCGAGGCGATCCGGAACAGCAGGGAGTACCCGATCTGACCGGCAGCACCGGTCACGGCTACTCGGATGGGGGGGTTGGTGACCATAGGGGAACGACGTTAGCCAGCCCCCCCGGCCCCTCTACAGCTGCATGGACTTGGTCTCGAGGAACTCCTCGAAGCCCTGCTCGCCGTACTCACGGCCGTAGCCCGACTGCTTGTAGCCGCCGAACGGGGCGCTCGGGTTGAAGGCCCCGCCGTTGACCTCGATCTGGCCGGTGCGGATGCGCTTGGCGACTGCCTTGGCCCGATCGGCATCGGCCGACCACACGCCTCCGGAGAGGCCGTACGGGGAGTCGTTCGCGATCGCCACAGCGTCCTCCTCCGAGTCGTAGGCGATGATCGACAGCACCGGCCCGAAGATCTCCTCCTGGGCGATGGTCATGTCGTTGCGCACCTCGGAGAACACCGTGGGCTTCACGTAGTAGCCCTGCTCGAGGCCCTCGGGCTTGCCGGTGCCGCCGGTGACGAGCTTTGCGCCCTCGTCGATGCCCTTCTGGATGTAGCCGTTGACTCGATCGACCTGCGCCAGGCTCGACAGGGGGCCGAGCTTGGCGCCGTCCGCGAACGGGTCGGCCGGCTGCCAGCCGCTCTCGACCTCGTCCTGGGCGATGCGCTCGGCGTCGGCCACGCGGCCGGCAGGGACCAGCATGCGCGTCAGCGCCGTGCAGGTCTGGCCCGAGTTCATGTACGCCTTGCCGATGCCGTCGCGCACGGCCTTCTCGAACCCGGCGTCGTCGAGGTCGTCGAGGAGGATGTTGGCGGACTTGCCGCCGAGCTCCAGCGCGACGCGCTTGAGCGTGCCGGATGCGGCGGCGGCGACGGCCTTGCCGGCGTGGGTGGAGCCGGTGAAGGACACCATGTCGACCCCCGGGTGCTCGGAGATCGCCTGGCCGACGTCGGCACCGGTGCCGGCGACGAGGTTGAAGACGCCAGCCGGCAGGCCGACGTCGTCGATGACCTCGGCGAGGATGTAGGCGTCGAGCGGGGCGACCTCGCTCGGCTTCAGCACGACGGTGCAGCCGGCGGCCATCGCGTACGCGACCTTCGCCGCGACCTGGTGGAGCGGGTAGTTCCACGGCGTGATGCACCCGACGACGCCCACCGGCTCGCGCACGACGAGGCTGTTCCCGAGCTGGGTCTCGTACTGGTAGCTCTCCGCGAGCGCTGCGGCGGTGTTGAACGAGTTGATCGGCAGGCCCGCCTGCACGAGCAGGCTCAGCCACTTGGCCATGCCCGCCTCGCGGGTCACAACCGTGGCGATCTCGTCCATCCGGGCAGCGAGGCCCTCGGCGATCCGGCTGCAGTACTTGCCGCGCTCCTCGGGGGTGGTCGCAGCCCAGGCGTCGAACGCGGCGCGGGCAGCCGTCACCGCCTTGTCGACGTCCTCGGCGGTCCCGGCCGGGATGCGGCCGATGACCTCGCCGTTGGTCGAGTCGAACACGTCGATCGACCCCTTGCCCGTGGACGGCACCCAGGCGCCGTCGATGTAGATCTTGTCGTGCTCGTACACGGTCATCCCCCTGGACTCGAGTCTCGGGCCGACGCTATCCAAGGTCGGGTACGGTCCGCACATGCCCGGACCGGACGATTCCAGCCAACTCGGCGACGAGGTGTCCCTGCGCATCGCAGCTTCGCCGGACTGCCTCTACGAGCTCGTCACCGACATCGAGAACATGGGCCGCCTCAGCCCGGAGTGCGTGGGCGGGGCGTGGCTCGCCGGCGCGACCGGCCCGGCGGTCGGCGCGCGGTTCAAGGGCCGGAACAAGCGGGGGTGGGCCCGCTGGTCCACCACGAACCTGGTGACGGAGGCCGAGCCCGGCCGCTCCTTCGCGTTCGAGACCAAGCAAAGCGGCACCAGGTGGCGCTACGCGTTCGAACCCGACGGCGACGGCACGATCGTGACCGAGTCCCGGGAGGCGTGGCGGGATCGCCCGCTCGTCGCGCGCCTCTTCGCCGGCGCGGTGCTCGGCGGCGTGGCCGACCACGAGGACGAGCTCCGCCAGGGGATGCGGGACACCCTCGAGCGCCTGCGTGGGGTGGCCGAGGCCGGCTGATCCGCGGTTCGGTCAGGCGCGCTCGACCAGCGCGGCGAGCGCCCACGACCTCCGGCTCGATCGCGCTCGCGCCCGGTGGCAGGCGGTCGAGCAGCGCGGCGAGCGCCGCTGTGTCCGCGGGGTCGTCGCTGTGCCGGCATAGGGAGGTGCGAGCCCACAGCTCCAGGAGCGTCGCGTCCTGCTGCTGCGCCAGCGCGACCGCCTCTCGCAGCCGCTCCAACCCGCCGGCCTCACCGAGCGCGATGGCCACCTCGCCCTCCTGCCGGGCGATCTCGGCCGACCAAAGGTGCGCGCCGGTCTGGTCCGCCACCTCGGCCGCGTCCCGCAACGCCCCCCGGCTCGCCTCCACCTCACCGCGGCGCAAGTGGGCGGCGGAGATGGCGGCGAAGAACGTCGGCAGCCACACGAGCATCCCGAGGGCCTGCAGCAGCGCGATCGTGCCGCGCGCCCGGTCGCCGGCGCCCTCCACGCCCTCGTGCATCTCGATCACGGCCAGGTAGTAGCCCGCGATGAGCGACCAGAACGTGAAGCCGTGGCGGTCGGCCGTGGCGGCCACCTGCTCGATCGTCCGACGTGCGCCCGCGATGTCGTCGGAGATCATCTGGATGCCGGCGCGGACGCTCGAGACGTAGCAGAACGAGAACGGCCCCCGCGGGTACGGCAGCGTTCCGGCGAGCTCGGTCGCCTCGTCCGCGACGGCGATCGCCTCGTCGAACCGGCATTGCGCCGCGAGCCCGAAGGCGAGGTGGGCCATGGAGGCGACGGCCGGGTCACCGGGGACCGAGGCGCGCCCGCTCATGTCGACGCGGCGCATCGCCGCGGCGTTGCGCACCAGGCCGGGCACGCCGACGCCGTAGGCGCCCTCGAACAGGTCGATCAGCGCGCGCGTGCTGTCGAAGAGCTCATGCTGCTCGCCGCCGGGTCGGAGCCGGTGGGTGATGGACCGGTTCACCTGGTGGGCGGCGTCGAGCTTGCCCGTCAGCATGAACGTGGCCCACAGGCCGGTGGCCGCCCACACCAGCTCCTGGAAGGCGCGCTCGGGCATCTCCTCGTCGAGGTAGCCGCCGCAGGTCACCTCGCCCACGAGCTCGCGGCAGGCGGCGAAGTCGTCGACGGCCGGCGGGGCGGCGTAGCCCATGATCGACGACACGCTGATGCCGCGCAGGAGCCGCACCTCGAACTCGACGTGGCTCCTGCGGTCCGGCTCGACGCGGTCGAGGAGGGCGAAGGCCCGCTCGAGGAGGTCGTGCACCTCCGCGTTGGCGCCGAGGCCGTGCGCGACCTCGGCCGCCTCAGTGAGGGCGAGGGCGGCGTCCGCGATGCGCCCGGCGTGCTCGAGGTGGTGGGCGAGCACGGCGGGGCCGGCGGCCGCGCCGGAGCCGTGCCCGGCCAGGAGGGCGTCGGCCACCTGTCCGTGGGCGGCCTGGCGCGCGCCCTGGAGCTGCGTGTCGTACGCGAGGTCGGCGAGGAGCTGGTGCCGGTACCGGTAGACCAATGGGTCGCCCGGGAGCAGCGTCACGATGCCCGCGTCCACGAGCGCGCCGACCTGCACGTCGAGGTCGAGCGGATCGAGCTTGCTGACGGCGGCCAGCAGGGGCAGCGTCACCTCGATCCCGATGGTGGCGAGGACCTGGGCGAGCCGCAGGTCGACACCCGGCGCCGCGAACCGGGCGAGGAGGAGGTCGCGGAGCGCCGCGGGGATCGCGGCGCCCGGAGCCGATCCGTCGCCGTGGACGAGCGCGCTGCTGCGGACGAGCTCCTCGAGGAACAGAGGGATGCCGTCGCTGCGCTCGATCGCCCGCTCGAGGTCCCCTGCCGCCAGGCTCCGGCCCTCGGGAAGGCGACGGGCGAGGTCGGCCAGCTCGTCGCCCGAGAGCCGGTCGAGGCCCAGGACCGTGGCGTCGGACCACGGCACCTTCGCGTCGTCCCGCGCCGTCACGAGCAGGAGCAGCCCGGGCACCTGGGCGCGGACGACGTTGCCGAGCAGCTCGATCGTGGTGGGGTCCGCCCACTGGAGGTCGTCGACCACGAGCAGGAGCGGACCACGCGTGGCCGCCGCGGTGATCCAGCCGGCCATGGTGGTGAGCAGCTGCTCGCGCAGCCGGGCGCCCTCGAGCTCGGGTGCCGGGCACCAGCTCGTCGGGGGCAGCTGGAGGAGGTCGGCGACATAGGGCAGGGCGTCTGCCTGCCCGAGCGCGTCCATCGTGCTCCACAGCCGCGACAGCGCGAGCTCGGGGTCCTGGTGGGTGTCGATGCCGGCCGCTCGCTCCACCAGGCGGCGGGCCGGGTGCAGCACGGTGGCGCGGTGGAAGGTCGAGCACTGCGCGACCAGCGCCGTGCCCTCGCCGGCCTGCACCCGGCGGCACAGGACGTCGGCCAGCCGCGACTTCCCGACCCCGGGCGGCCCGGTGAGCGCGAGCGTCCGCGAGCCGCCGGCCGCGACCTCGTCCCAGGCGGTG
The DNA here is from genome assembly GCA_963806205.1 of uncultured Microthrixaceae bacterium. Classification (GTDB taxonomy): domain Bacteria; phylum Actinomycetota; class Acidimicrobiia; order Acidimicrobiales; family VFJN01; genus VFJN01. The sequence goes on along the minus strand of CAWDXF010000002.1, from coordinate 784,280 downwards.
ACCAGGTCGGCCAGCTCGTCGGCGCGGCCGACGAACGGGCTGAGGTCCGCGTTCGCGATGCGCGACTGCTCCTCGGCCTCCTCCACGACCTGGTAGGCCCGCACGGGCCTCGCCACGCCGCGGAGCTCGAGGGGTCCGACGGGTGCGACCTGGAACCAGCCCCGCACGAGGGCGTACGTGTCGTGGCTGATGATGAGGGTGCCGGGGGCGGCGTGGTCCTGGAGGCGGGCGGCCACGTTGGGCGTGTCGCCCACGATGGCGTCGCGGTCGGGCGTGGCGGCCGAACCCATGTCGGACAGGACGACCAACCCGGTGTGCACGGCGACGCGGATGCGCAGGTCGATGTCGTAGCGGGCCCGGACCTCCTCGGTGACCGGACGCAGCGCCTCCAGCAGGTCGAGCCCCGCCTTCACGCCACGGCGCGCGTCGTCCTCGTGCGGGACCGGGTGACCGAAGTACGCGAGCACGCCGTCGCCGACGTAGCGCGCGATGCGGCCGTCGTAGCTGCGCACCACCCCGTCGCAGGTGACCTGGTACCTGCGGAGCACCTCCCCCACCAGCTCCGGATCGCGCTGCTGGCTCAGCTGCGTCGAGCCCACGACGTCGCAGAACATCACCGTGAGCTGGCGCCGCTCGCCGCTGGTCGGTGCGGCGGCGCCGGCGTCCTGCAGGAGGCGCTGGGCATCGGGGTTGCTCGGCGACAGCGCGAGGGCCGCGCCCGCGAGGTCGCGCACCGCGGCCCAGTCGCCCCGGGCGGACGCCTCGGTCGCGTCCGTCAGGAGGTCGCGAACCCGCTCGTCGTACCTTCCCGCCATCGCCCGCAGCGTACGGGCTGGGGCACCCGCCCGATCCGCGGAGCGCCTCCGGTCACCCGAGGGGCACGTAGCCCGGCACCAGGTGGTGGGGCGTGTCCAGGTACACCTTCGCCTCCGGCGGCTTGCCGAAGCGGCCGTGGCTCCAGCGCACCTCGACGTGGCCCTCGACCACGCGCTCCCCACCGGCGCGCTCGCGCACGCGGGCCTGCCATCGCACCTGGGGCTGCCCGGCATCGTCGCCCCACACGTCGAAGCGCTTGAGCTCGAACGCCTGCCGCCAGTCCCAGGGAGTCATCACTCGCAGCCGCAGGCTGCGATCCCGTTGGGCGCCCAGCACGAAGTACGGCGCGCTCCCCACCCGCAGGAGCCGCCAGAGCATCGCCTCGGCGTCCGCCCGCCGGGCCACCGTCGGCTTCCAGCGAGCCGCCGACGCCCTCCCGACCTCTGCGGCCAGCCGCCGGTAGGCCGCCTGGGCCTCGGCCGACCAGCCGCCGTCCAGGTAGGCGCGCAGCTCGGAGCGGTGCGCGGGCGTGAGGTCGGCCACCCCCGGGGGCAGGGCGGCGCGCGTGCCGAGCTCGAGCCGCACCTGGGCGTAGAGCTCCTGGTGCGCGGCGGGTGCCACCTCGTCGTACCAGTCGCCGGCGGTGCGCACCGGGCCGCCGGCCAGCGCGCGCTCGAACAGCCGGCTCGGGGCGGCGTTGGCCAGCACCTTCGAGAGGTACTTGCAGCTCACGAGCCACACGTGGTCGACGCGCAGGTCGGCCGGGACCACCTCGTCGCCGGGGGCGCGGCTCGGGCCCTTCCACTCCACGAGGCGCGGCGCACGCCCGGCCAGCCCCTCGGCGGCATGGAGGAAGGCCTGCCCGTTCGCCCAGGCCGCGGCGAACTCGACGCGGTGGCGGCCGTCGGCGTGCAGCTCGACGAGGCGCTCCCACACGTCGTCGCCGACGTTGGCCACCGGCCGGGCGGCGAGCGCGGCGGGCACCGACGCCGCGCCCGCGATCGCCATGCCCGTGACGATCTCGGTGATCTCGGTCTTGGCGGCGGGCACGGCCGGGCGGCGTCAGGGGCCCGGCAGCAGCTCGCCCACGGGTCCGGCGACGCCGCCGGCCGCGTAGACGGCGAGCCGGGCGGCGGCACCGGGGGCCGTCAGCTCCAGCACGTCGACCAGCTGGACCCCGCGGGCGTCCCGGAGGGCGGCCAGCGGCGCCGAGCGGGCCGGCGGCAGGTCGGTCGTGAGCACGAGCACGCGGTGCCCGGCGGCGGTGAGCACGCCGGCCTCGCCCAGCGTGCGGAAGAGCACGTCGGACCGCCGCAGGCCTGCGCGCACGATCGTGCTGGCCCCGGCCACGAGCACGAGCCACGGGTCGCCGGCCGCGTCCTGGGCCAGCCAGTCGACGCCGAGCCCGCCGGCGTACTTCCGGCGCTTGGTCCTCCGCTGGTCCTCGACCGCGAAGCCGGCCGCGACCAGCAGGTCTCGCGCGGCCAGCGACGCGCGGTCGGGCGGCACGACCTCGACAGCCGCCCGCACCGCCGCCAGCTCTGCCGACACGCGCTCGCGGGCGGCGCGGGCGTACTGCTCGTCGGTGTCGTACCCGAGGTAGTGCCGGCCGGCGCGCACGGCGGCGACCGCGGTGGTGCCCGACCCCATGAACGGGTCGAGGACCACGTCCCCCCGGTAGGTGTAGAGGTCGATCAAGCGCAGCGGCAGCTCGATGGGGAACGGCGCCGGGTGGTTGACCCGGGTGGCGCTCTCGGGGGCGAGCTCCCACACGTCGAGCGTGGCCTCCATGAACTCGTCGGCCGTGGTGGTGGCGATCGACGGGAGGCCGAGCTGGGCCCGGTCCGCGCGCGTCCACCGCGCGGTCGAAGCGGCCCTTGCTCGCGATCACGACGCGCTCCGTGACGTCGCGCAGCACGGGGTTGGCCGGCTTCTTGAACGAACCCCAGGCGCAGTTCCCACCGGCCCCGCGCGCCTTGCGCCACACGACCTCGCCGCGCAGCAGCAGGCCCAGCCGGTCCTGGAGGATGCCGATGACGTCCGCCGACAGCGAGCGGTACGGCTTGCGGCCGAGGTTCGCGACGTTGACCGCGATGCGACCGCCCGGCTCGAGCTTCTCGACGCACTCGGCGAACACGTCCTCGAGCATCGTGAGGTACTCGACGTAGGTGGCGGGGATGTGCTCCTCGCCGAGGGCCTCCTCGTATGCCTTGCCGGCGAAGTACGGGGGTGAGGTGACCACGAGCGCCACCGAGGAGGGCCGCACGCGGTCCATCGCCCGCGCGTCACCCACGTAGATCTCGTCGACCACACCCGGCGGGTGCACCACGTCGTCCGCGCTGACGACCGGCGCGCTGAAGCGCGCGTAGAAGCCGCTCGCGTCGTGGTTCTCGCGGCGCGACACGCCGAACGCCGACGTCGCCGTCGCTCGCTTCCGCTGCGGGCCTCCGGCCACCGGTGCCAACCCTCTCGTCGATCTCGTCACACCGGCACCCTACGAAGGGGATGTGACAGCGGGACCAACGGTAGTGCGGGCGCCCCGGACGAAGGGGTTCCGTGCCGTGGGTAGCCTGCCGGGGTGACCGCGAAGATCGTCTACACCCACACCGACGAGGGCCCGGCGCTGGCCACCTACTCGCTGCTGCCGATCATCCAGGCCTTCGTGGGCGCGGCCGGGGTCGGCCTCGAGACGCGGGACATCTCGTTGGCGGGGCGCATCCTGGCCAGCTTCCCCGATCACCTCGCCGAGGGGCAGCGCGTCAGCGACGACCTCGCCGAGCTCGGCGCGCTGGTGACCCGGCCCGAGTCGAACATCATCAAGCTCCCCAACATCAGCGCGTCGATCCCGCAGCTGAAGGCGGCGGTGGCCGAGCTGCAGGCCAAGGGGTGCGCGCTGCCGGACTACCCCGACGAGCCCGCCGACGACGCCGAGCGCGAGATCCGGGCCCGCTACGACCGGGTGAAGGGCAGCGCGGTCAACCCGGTGCTGCGCCAGGGCAACTCCGACCGGCGCGCGCCCGCGTCGGTGAAGCAGTACGCGCGCAACCACCCGCACTCGATGGGGACGTGGTCCCCCGACTCCCGCACGCACGTGGCCACCATGGGCGTCGACGACTTCCGGAGCAGCGAGCGGTCGGTCACCATCGGGACCGCGGGCGCGCTGCGAATCGAGCTGGTGGGCGCGGAGGGCACCACCACGGTGCTCCGGGAGTCCGTGCCGGTCGAGGAGGGCGAGGTGGTCGACGCCACCGTGCTGCGGCGCCGGGCCCTCGAGGCGTTCCTCGCCGAGCAGATCGCCGACGCCAAGGCCCGCGACGTGCTGTTCTCGCTCCACCTCAAGGCCACGATGATGAAGGTCTCCGACCCGATCATCTTCGGCCATGCCGTGCGGGCCTTCTTCCCCGAGGTCTTCGCCCAGCACGGCGACGTGCTCGACGCGGCCGGCCTCAGCCCCAACGACGGCCTGGGCGCGCTCCTCGACGGCCTCGACGCCCTCCCGGCCGACCAGCGCACCGCGATCGAGGCGGCGATCCAGCAGCGGCTGGCCGAGGGCCCGGCCCTCGCGATGGTCGACTCCGACCGCGGGATCACCAACCTGCACGTGCCGAGCGACGTGATCGTCGACGCGTCGATGCCCGCCATGATCCGGACCTCGGGGCAGATGTGGAACGCCGCGGGCGACCAGCAGGACACCAAGGCCGTCATCCCCGACAGCAGCTACGCGGGCGTGTACCAGGTGGTGATCGACGACTGCCGCACCAACGGCGCGTTCGACCCGGCCACGATGGGCTCGGTCCCCAACGTCGGGCTCATGGCGCAGCAGGCCGAGGAGTACGGCTCCCACGACAAGACCTTCGAGATCCCGGCCACCGGCACCGTCCGGGTGGTCGACGGCAGCGGCGCCGCGCTGCTCGAGCACGCGGTGGAGGCCGGCGACATCTGGCGCATGTGCCAGACGAAGGACCCGGCCATCCGGGACTGGGTGGGGCTGGCCGTGCGGCGGGCACGCGCCACGAAGACCCTCACGCTCTTCTGGCTCGATGCCGACCGCGCCCACGACGCGCAGCTGATCGAGAAGGTCAGGCGCTACCTCGGCGACCACGACACCGAGGGCCTCGAGATCGACATCGTCCCGCCGGTCGAGGCCACGCGGCGCTCGCTGGAACGGATCCGCAGGGGCGAGGACACGATCTCCGTCACCGGCAACGTGCTCCGGGACTACCTCACCGACCTCTTCCCGATCCTCGAGCTGGGCACCAGCGCCAAGATGCTGTCGGTCGTCCCGCTCCTCGCGGGGGGCGGCCTGTTCGAGACGGGCGCCGGCGGCTCGGCCCCCAAGCACGTCCAGCAGTTCGTGAAGGAGGGGCACCTCCGCTGGGACTCCCTCGGGGAGTTCCTGGCCCTCACCGCGTCGCTCCAGCACCTGGCCGAGGCCACCGGCAACGGTCGCGCCGAGGTGCTCGCCGACGCCCTCGACCGCGCGGTCGGCCGCTTCCTCGAGGAGAACCGCTCGCCCTCGCGCAAGGTCGCAGAGATCGACAACCGGGGCAGCCACGCCTACCTGGCCAGGTACTGGGCCGAGGCCCTGGCCGAGCAGACCGCCGACCCGGAGCTGGCAGCCACGTTCGCGCCGCTGGCGGCCACCCTCGTCGAGGAGCAGGAGGCCATCGACGCCGAGCTGCTGGCCGCCCAGGGGAGCCCGGTGGACCTGGGTGGCTACTACGCGCCCGACCCGGCGCGGTGCGAGGCGGCCATGCGCCCCAGCCCCACGTTGAACGCCGCCCTCGCATCCCTGGGGTAGCCGGGTTGGAATGAGTGAGCCCTCACTCATAGGCTGAGGGCCATGACCGTCGAGACCAGCGCACGGCGCCGGGCCGCCATGCTCCCGGCCGAGGAGCGCCGCGAGATGATCGTCGCGGCCGCCCTCCCCCTGGTGCTCGCCCACGGCGAGGCGGTCACCACCAAGCAGATCGCCGACGCCGCCGGCATCGCGGAGGGCACGATCTTCCGGGTCTTCCCGGACAAGGACTCGGTCATCACCGCCGTCGTCGAAGCGGCCTACGACCCGTCCGCGCTCGAGGACGCGCTCTCGGCGATCGACCCGGACCTCGAGTTCGAAGCCGCGCTCCGGCAGATCGTCGACCTCGTGCAGCAGCGCTCGCTCGAGGTGTGGCGGGTCACCGCGGCGGTCGGCCCCCGCTTCCACGAGGGGCCCCGCCAGGCGAAGGCCGTGAGCGAGGCCATGGTGCGCTTCTTCAAGGTGCACCGCGACCGCGTGCGGGTCGGTGCCGTCGAGGCCGCGCGGACCCTGCGGGGCCTCACGCTCACGCTCACCCACCCGATGCTCATCGAGGAGCCGACACCGCCGAAGCGGATCGTCGACCTCTTCCTCCATGGGGCGGGTCGCTGACGTGCTGCGCAAGCTCCTCCGCTCCACCCTCGGGCCCTACAAGCGCCAGCTCGGCCTGGTCGTCCTGTTCCAGACGATCCAGACCACCGCGGCCCTGCTCCTCCCCACGCTCAACGCCCGGATCATCGACCAGGGCGTGCTCCGCGGCGATCAGGGCTTCATCCGTTCCGAGGGCCTCGTCATGCTGTTCGTGACCCTCGTGCAGGGCACGTTCGCGGCGGTCGCCGTCTACGTCGGCTCGAAGGTCGCGATGGCCTTCGGCCGCGACGTCCGCGAGCGCCTCTTCCACCAGGTCACGGAGTTCTCGACCCGCGAGGTCGGCGCGTTCGGGGCGCCATCGCTCATCACCCGCATCACGAACGACGTCCAGCAGGTGCAGATGCTCGTGGTGATGACCTGCACGATGGCCATCGGGGCGCCGATCTCCATCTGCGTCGGCGTCGTCATGGCGCTGCGGCAGGACGTCGGCCTGTCCGTCGTCCTCGCCGTGGCCATCCCCACGGCGGCCGTGGTGCTCGGCACCGTGGTCGCGCTGATGGTGCCGGCGTTCCAGAAGATGCAGGAGCGGATCGACCAGATCAACCGCGTGCTGCGCGAGCAGATCACGGGCATCCGGGTCGTGCGGGCGTTCGTGCGGGAGCCCGAGGAGACCCACCGGTTCACCGGCGCGAACAGCGACCTGACCGCGGTGTCCCTGCGGGCCGGGCGCCTGATGTCCTCGATGTTCCCGATCGTCAACCTGCTGATCAACCTGTCGAGCGCCGCCGTGGTCTGGATCGGGGCCGATCACATCGCCCGGGGTGACCTCCAGATCGGGTCCCTCGTCGCGTACATGTCCTACCTCGTGCAGATCCTGTGGTCCGTCGTCATGGCCACGTTCATGGTGTCGATGATCCCGCGGGCCGCGGTCGCCTCCGTGCGGATCCAGGAGGTGCTCGACACCGACCCCTCCGTCGCCCGCCCGAGCCGGCCCGTGCTGGAGCTCTCGCGTCCCGGCGAGCTCGAGCTGGCCGGCGTGGGCTTCCACTACCCGGGCGCGGAGCGGGCCGTGCTCGACGGCATCTCCTTCACCACCCCGCCGGGCACCACGACGGCCATCGTCGGGAGCACCGGGGCAGGCAAGACGACCCTGGTGAACCTGGTCCCCCGCCTGTTCGACGCCACCTCCGGCACCGTCCGCGTGGGCGGCGTCGACGTGCGGGAGCTCTCACCCGAGCTGCTCTGGTCCTCGATCGGCCTCGTGCCGCAGCGCCCCTACCTGTTCTCGGGCACGGTGGCGAGCAACCTCCAGTACGGCAACCCCGACGCCACCGAGGCCGAGATGTGGGAGGCCCTGCAGGTCGCCCAGGCCGCGGACTTCGTCCGCCGGATGCCCGGGGGCCTGGAGGCCACCATCGAGCAGGGCGGCTCGAACGTCTCGGGCGGGCAGCGGCAGCGGCTGTCGATCGCGCGGGCCCTGGTCAGCCGGCCCTCGATCTACCTGTTCGACGACTCGTTCTCCGCCCTCGACCTGGCCACCGATGCGCGGCTCCGAGCCGGTCTCGGGCCCTACACGGAGGACGCCGCCGTCGTGATCGTGGCCCAGCGGGTGTCGACGATCTCGACCGCAGATCAGATCGTGGTGCTCGACGACGGCGAGATCGTCGGCATCGGCACCCACGACGAGCTCCTGGCCTCCTCCCCGACCTACGCCGAGATCGTCGAGTCCCAGATCGGTGAGGGCCGCGCGGCATGACCGTCACCGAAGGCCCGCAGACGACGAGCGACGCCAACGCGGAGCTGCGGGCGATCCCCGCCGAGACGCGCCGGCCGCAACCGGGCTTCCGCGCCATCGGCGTGCCGACCGAGCGGTCGGAGGACTTCGGGCGCGCCGTGCGCCGCCTCCTCGCGCTGCTCGCGCCGGAGCGGGCCCGGCTGGTGCTCATCGCGCGTGATGGCGCTGGCCAGCACCGTCCTCAACGTGCTCGGCCCCCGGGTGCTCGGGCGGGGCACCGACATCATCGTGGACGGCGTGCGCGGCGGCCGGGGCATCGAGTTCGGGAGGCTGCACGGCACCCTGCTCGAGGCGGGCGCGCTCTACAGCGTCGCCGCCCTGCTGAGCGTCCTGATCGCCTACACCCTTGCCGGCGTGGTGCAGCGCCTCATGTTCGGGCTGCGCGACCAGGCCGAGGCGAAGCTCAACGCGCTCCCACTGAGCTACATCGACCGGCAGTTCCGAGGCGACCTGCTCAGCCGCGTCACGAACGACCTCGACAACCTCGCCCAGAGCCTCCAGCAGACGCTCAGCCAAATGCTCACCTCCGTGCTCCTGCTCGTGGGCGTGGCCGGGATGATGATCTGGATCTCGCCGTTGCTGGCGGCCGTGGCACTCACCACCGTGCCGGTGTCGATCTTCGCGATGCGGATGATCGGCGCCCGTGCCCGCCCGCGGTTCATCGCGCAGTGGCGCAACACCGGGGCGCTCAACGCACAGATCGAGGAGAGCTTCACGGGACACGCGATCGTCAAGGCGTTCGGGCGCCAGAAGCAGGTCGAGGCCCGCTTCCGGTCGACGAACGACGAGCTCTACGAGGCGAGCTTCGGGGCCCAGTTCATGTCGAGCCTCATGCAGCCGGCCACGATGTTCATGGGCAACGTGCAGTACCTGCTCGTGGCCGTCGTGGGCGGGCTGCGCGTCGCCAGCGGGGCGATCAGCATCGGCGACGTCCAGGCCTTCATCCAGTACTCGCGCACCTTCTCGATGCCGCTGACGCAGCTCGCGTCGATGATGAACGTCTTCCAGTCCGGCATCGCGTCGCTCGAGCGGGTCATCGAGCTGCTCGACGCCGACGAGCAGGTGCCCGACGACGGTCGCCCCGGCCGGCCCGCGATCGAGGGCCGGGTGGCCTTCGAGGGTGTCTCCTTCTCCTACGACCCGGAGCGTCCGCTCATCGACGACCTGTCGCTGGTGGCCGAGCCCGGGCAGACGATCGCGATCGTCGGCCCGACCGGCGCGGGCAAGACGACGCTCGTGAACCTGATCATGCGGTTCTACGAGCTCGACGGCGGTCGCATCACACTCGACGGCCGCGACATCGCCACGATCCCCCGCGCCGACCTCCGGTCGCACATGGGGATGGTGCTCCAGGACACCTGGCTCTTCGGCGGCACCATCCGGGACAACATCGCGTACGGCAACCCCGACGCCACCGAGGAGCAGATCCTGGAGGCGGCCCGGGCGACCTACGTCGACCGCTTCGTCCACTCCCTGCCCGACGGGTACGACACGGTGATCAACGAGGAGGGCGACAACATCAGCGCCGGGCAGAAGCAGCTGCTCACGATCGCCCGGGCCTTCCTGGCCGACCGCTCGATCCTCATCCTCGACGAGGCGACCAGCTCGGTCGACACCCGCACCGAGGTCCAGGTCCAGGTGGCGATGAACCGCCTCCGGGCCGGCCGCACGAGCTTCGTGATCGCCCACCGGCTCTCGACCATCCGTGGAGCCGACGTGATCCTGGTGATGGAGGACGGCCGGATCGTGGAGCAGGGCTCCCACGAGGAGCTGCTGAGCCGGGATGGCGCCTACTTCCGGCTCTACAACTCCCAGTTCGCCGGAGCAGCAGTGGAGGCCGACGCCTAGCTGGCTATCCGAGGCCGAGGTTGGCGTGGACCTGGCGGCAGGAGGCCGACCGGTTCAGGGCGTAGAGGTGCAGGCCGGGGGCATCCTCGGCCAGCAGGCCCGCGCACAGCTCGGTGGCGACCTCGACCCCGATCTTGGCGATCTCGTCCGAATCGTCCGCGGCGGCCTCGATGCGGGCGAGGAGCGGTGCCGGGGATGGCGGTGCCGTTCATGGCCGCCATGCGCTGCACGCCCGCGGCGTTGATGAACGGCATGACCCCCGGGAGCACCGGCTTGTCGCAGCCGAGGTCGGCCAGCTCGTCGACCATGCGCAGGTACGGGTCGAGGTCGAAGAAGAACTGCGTCACCGCGAAGTCGGCGAGCTCGAGCTTGGCGGCCAGGTGGCGACGATCGTCCTCGGCAGCCTGCGACCGCGGGTGCAGCTCGGGGTGCGCGGCGACGCCGATCGAGAACCCGGCCGGGTGGGCGCGGACCACCTCGACGAGCTCGCTCGCGAACGCGAAGTCGCCGTCGGGCTGGCTGCCGTCGGCCGGCGGGTCGCCGCCGAGGGCCAGGATGTTCTCGACCCCGTTCGCCGCGTACTCGTCGAGCAGGGCGGCGATGTCCGCGCGGGTGTGCCCGACGCAGGTGAGGTGCGCCATGGCGGGGAAGCGCTGGTCGCGGTTGATCCGCACGACGACGTCGCGCGTCCGTTCGCGCGTGCTCCCGAGCGCGCCGTACGTGACGGACACGAACGACGGCCGCAGCTCGGCCAGCTCGGCCACCGCCTTCTCGAGCGCTCGCTCCATGTCCTCGGTCTTCGGTGGGAAGAACTCGAAGGACAACGTGGGCCGGGTGGCCAGGAGGTCGCCGATGCGCGCCATGGGCCGACCACGCTAGGCGCTCGCGGCGGGCCCCGGCGAGTGCAGATCCCGTCAGCGACCGTCGCGATGGAGCACGGTCCAGAGCCCCACCCCCGCGCCGCTGGTGACACCCGCCCAACGACCCGGGAGGGCCTGCACGACCTCCTCGGCCGTGAGGTGGATGGGGGTCTCGCCGCCGCTGCTGTTCACCCACACCACGACGCCATCGGGGGCGAGCACGCGAGCGACCTCGTCGGGGAACAGGAAGCAGTTCACGAGGACGACCGCGCCCGCCGTAGCGTCGCGGAGCGGCAACCGGGCACCATCGGCCAGGACGCGGTGCCCCACGTCGGCGGGCGCCCGCAGGAGCATCTCGAACGACACCTCGACGGCCAGCACCCGCCGCCAGCGCGCCGCCAGCGCCGGCGTGTAGGCGCCGATGCCGCTGCCGAGCTCGAGGCACACGTCGGACCGGCCGAGATCGACGGGGAGGCCGCGCTCGAGGGCGTCGGCCACCACCGCGTCGCGCGCCGGAGAGGTCCGCGTGTGCCAGTCCTCCGCCATCGCGTCGAAGTACGCCGTCACCTCCGCCCGGGCGGCGTCGTCCCACGGATCAGGGAGGAGACCGGCCGCCCGCCGGGTCATGATCCGCATCGGGTGGTCGTCCGTGCCGAGACCCGACGATCGGTGGCCCTCGACCGCCACCGCGGGCAGCTCGGTGAGCGCGCCCGACATCACCGCGACGCCGCGTCGCTCGGCTGCCTCGACGCAGTTGCGGAACAGCATCGCGATGGTCGTGGGGCCCACCCCGCCGACTCGGGGCGTGATCCAACCCGCGACCTCCTCGCAGCGCTCGTCCACGTCCGGCAGGAGCTTCTTGCCCTCGTAGCGGACGCCGGCTCCGATCACGACGGCGCCCGGCCGGATGTGCTCGGGCTGGACCATCCCCGGGACGCCGGCCGCGGCCACCAGGATGTCCGCCCGGCGCGCGTGGTCCGCCCAGTCCGGCACGCCGGTGTGCACCAGCGTGACCGCGGCGTTGGCGGTGGGCCGCTTCTGGGACAGCAGGATGCTGAGGGGACGCCCGATGGTGACCCCCCGGCCCACGATCACGACCTCTCGCCCGGCCACCGGCACCCGGTAGTGGGTGAGGATCGCCTCGATCCCCGCGGGCGTGCAGGAGACCGGTCCAGGGATGCCGAGGGCCAGGCGGCCGACGTTGGTGGGGTGCAGCCCGTCGACGTCCTTGTCCGGGTCCATCGCCATGAGCACGGCGTCGAAGTCGACCTGCGGCGGTCCCGGGTACTGGACGAGCATGCCATCGACGGCCGGGTCGTCGTTGAGGCGGCGGACCGCCTCGAGCACCTGCTCGGTCGTGGCGTCGTGCGGAAGGCGAACGTGCGGGCTCGTCATCCCGAGCTCCTCGGCCTTCCGCATCTTCATCCCGACGTACCGCTCGGACGGCTCGTCGTCCCCGATCAGCACGGTCGCCAGGCCGGGCCTGCGCCCCGCCTCCACGAGCGCCTTGATCCGCGGCGCCAGGTCGTCGAAGACGGCGTCGGCCACCGGTCCGCCGGGCATCAGGATCGCGCTCAATGGAGGAAGTGCCTCTCGCCGGTGAAGACCATGGCGAGCCCGAGCTCGTCGGCCCGGGCCACGATCTCGTCGTCCTTGATCCCGCCTCCGGGCTGGATGACGACCGCGACGCCGGCGTCGGCCGCGGCCTCGACGCCGTCCGGGAACGGGTAGAAGGCATCGCTGGCGCAGGCGCCGCCCGCGGCCCGCCCGGCGGCCTTGGCCGCCGCGATCTGCCCGGCCTCGACGCGGTTCTGCTGCCCGGCACCGATGCCCCACGCGGTGCCGTCGCGGACGAGCACGATCGAGTTGCTCTTCACCCACCCGACGAGCCGCCACGCCAGCTCGGCGTCCGCCCACTCCGCCTCCGTGGGCTGTCGCTCGGTGACCACGCGCCAGCTCGCGCGGGTGGTTGCGAAGTGGTGCGCGTCCTGCACCAGCCACGAGCCGGTGAGCTGGCGCACTTGGAGCGCGTCGGGCTCCGGCGGGCGGGCGGTGAGGAGCCGCGTGTTCTTCCGCTTCTTGGTCAGCGCGTCGAGCACCCCGGCCTCGTAGCCCGGTGCGATCACCACGTCGGCCTGGGCGGCGGCGACCATGCGCTCGACCGTCGCGTCGTCCACGGGATGGGACAGGGCGACGATCCCTCCGAACGCGGAGCGCTCGTCGCACTCGAACGCGCGCTGGTAGGCGTCCGCGAGGGTGTCGGCCACGGCCGCGCCGCACGGGTTGGCGTGCTTGATGATGGCCACCGCGGGCCGACCGGTCGTGCCGGCCAGATCGTTGGCGAGCCCCCATGCGGCGTCGGCATCGAACAGGTTGAGGTAGCTGAGCGCCATCCCCCCGTGCTGCTCGACGTCGTCCCACCAGGACGTGGAGCCCATCGTGCGGTAGCGCGCGCCGGTCTGGTGGGGGTTCTCGCCGTACCGCAGCTCCTGGACCCGTTCGAGGGACAGGTGCAGGGTCGGCGGGAGCGGCTCCTCCGAGCGCTCGTCGAACCAGGCGACGATCGATCCGTCGTAGGCCGCCGTGTGGGCGAACGCCTTGCGGGCGAGCGAGCGCTTCGTGCCGTCGGACAGCACGCCGCCGGCCTTCAGCTCGTCGACCACGACGCGGTAGTCCGCCGGCTCGGTCACCACACCGACGTCCTTGAAGTTCTTCGCGGCGGCACGGATCATCGCCGGCCCGCCGATGTCGATCAGCTCCTCGGCCCGGGTGGCGCCGTGCTCGAAGTCCGCCGTGCTGGAGCCGAACGGGTAGAGGTTCGAGACGACGAGGTCGATCGGGTCGATGCCGTAGGCGACCATGTCGGCCTGGTGGTCGGGGTTGCGCCGGTCGGCGAGGATCCCACCGTGGACCTTGGGGTGGAGGGTCACGACGCGGTGCCCGAGGATGGCCGGGAAGCCCGTGAGCTCGGCCACGTCGGTGACCGCGAGGTTCGCCTCCCGCAGCGCCGCCGCCGTGCCGCCGCTCGACACGAGGTCCCACCCGAGGCTGCGCAGCTCGCGGGCGAGCTCCACGACCCCCGTCTTGTCGTACACGGAGAGAAGGGCCCTCATGGCTGCGTGGGCTCCCTCAGGATCGTCGGGTCGGCGAGGACGGCGCGGATGGTGGCCGGGTAGAGGCGGCGCTCGACCGCCTTGATCCGCTCGTGCAGCGAGTCCTCGTCGTCGCCCGGCAGGACCGGCACCTCCTCCTGCGCCAGGATCGGGCCGTCGTCCACCTCGAGGGTGGCGACGTGGATCGTGCAGCCGGTGACCGTCGCCCCGGCCGCCAGGGCGTCGCGGACCGCGTGCCAGCCCTTGAACGCGGGCAGGAGGGCGGGGTGGGTGTTCAGGATGCGGTGCGGGAAGGCCTCGTGGATCGGCTCGGCGAAGATCGTGCCGAAGCCGGCCATGGCCACGAGGTCGATGTCCGCGGCCTCGAGCACCGCCACGACCTCCTTCGTGTAGGCCACGCGGTCGAAGGCGTCGCCGTAGCTGGAGCGCTCCACGAGGACCGCCTCCACACCGTGCCCGGCGGCCACCTCGAGGGCCCGGCAGGTGCGGTCGACGAGCACGAGCGCCACCGGGATGCCGTCCCCGAGGACGGCCTCCAGCAGGGTCCCGCTGCCCGACGCGAGGACGGCGATGCGCACTTCGGCAAGGTACCAGCCACCCCCGGCGGCCCCGACCGGACATCCTCGTGCCGCCGAGGTCGAAGCGTTAGCGTTCGCGGCGGACACCACCCGACCTCTGGAGGCGGCCAACGTGGATCTCAGCAAGCTCTCGACCAGCGACCGGGTGATCACCGTCTCCGGCATCGTGCTCTTCATCTCGTCGTTCCTGCCCTGGTTCAGCCTCGACGTCCCCGACGACTTCCTGCTCGGCAGCAGCCCCGATGCGAACGGCTGGGACGTCGGCTTCCTCTGGGCGGGCCTGCCCGCGCTGCTCGGCCTGGCGGCCGCGGCGGTGGTCCTGGCCACGAAGCTCGGGTCGGCGAACATGCCGGACCTCCCGGCCTCCTGGGGCCAGATCTTCCTCGGCGCCGGGGCGCTCTCCGCGGTGCTCGTGATCCTCAAGCTGCTCGTCGGCGAGGACGCCCCGTTCGGGTTCGACGTGAACCGCTCGTGGGGTCTGTTCCTGGCCGCGCTCGCCGCGCTCGGCTTCGCAGCCGGCGGTTTCCTCAAGTTCCAGGAGGAGAAGGGCGGCTCGTCCGCCGGCGGCACGACCTTCTGATCCCGACTTCGCCCGCGATGTCTCCGATGCCCCGCTCCGGCGGGGCATCGGCGCGATTCGGGCCGAACGGCCCATGGGCGCGGGACCGGACGACCCGTACGTTCGGGCCATGAGCGACACCCCGGCCGCGCCCGGCCCGACCCTCGTCGAACGCCTCGGTCCGCGGGCTCGGCGACGGGCGGAGCCGCGCGCGTCGGTTGCGCTCGCGGGCGCGGGATGTGCGCTCACGGTCATCGGAGCGATGGTGCTCGCGCTCTCGAGCTCCATCGACGGCGGGGACTTCGACCAGGTGCCCGCGGTGCTGCTCGCGGGCATGGTCGTCGCGGGCGGCGTGGTGGCCCAGCAGCAGGTGCGCTCCGGCCCGATCGCCACCGCGGGGACGGTCGCGATCATCCTGGGCGTGCCACCCCTCGTCGCCTTCGCCACCGTGGACGAGGGCGGCTACGACTTCCCGTTCTCGATCGACGCGGTGCTCATCGTGTCGACGCTCGCCTGGGCCGCGGCGTACCTGCTCGGTCCCGGTCGGGGCCGGCCCGCCTTCCTCGGCGCCGCCGCCATCGGGCTCTGGGCCTCCACGCTGCAGGTCGCCGAGAAGGTCTTCGAGCTGCCCTTCACGTTCCTCGACCTCGTGTCGTTCTCTCTGGTGCCGACGGCGCAGGGCCACGAGGAGGGGTACACGTACTACGACGAGGGTGACCCCGTCGGGCGCTTCGGGCCGCACCTGCCCGACCTCGCCATGGTCGGCCTGCTGTCGCTGGCCCTGGGCGTCGCGTTCCTGGTCGTCAGCCGCCGGCTCGACCTCCGTGGTCTGCGCGGGACCTCGACGCCCCTGCTGGTCGCGGCGCTGCCCGCCCTGTACATCGGGGTCACCGCCCTCGGCGCCGACTCCGACGCCCTGGCCGCCTCGCTGCTCCAGCTCGCGCTCGGGCTCGGCCTCGTCCTCCACGGCGCGTCCGTGGGGCGCCGCGCCACGACCTGGATCGGGGCGGCGATCGCGCTCAGCGGGCTCGCCGGCGTCGTGTTCGAGATCACCGACGACGCCGACGTCGTCGGTGTCCTGTTCCTCCTCGCCGGTGTCGGCACGGTCGCCGCGAGCCACGTGGTCGGCCGCCTGTACCGAGAGCCCGGCGAGATGGTGCTCACGCAGCGCGGACGGGGCCGGCCGAGCGCGGCGCCCGCCGACGACGACTGAGCCTCGCCGTCACCCGAGCGGCGGGTCGACGCAGCCTTCCGCGCCGCCGCCCGGACCGGCCGGTTGCGTGCGCGGGTACGGCTCCACGTACCCCGAGCCCGGGTCGGCCGTCGTGACGAAGCGCACGACCGCGCGGGTGAGGGCCTCGGCCTCGACTTCCTGGAACGCGGGATCGACGAGCAGGGCCTCCTCCGGGGCGTTGGACAGGAACGCCGCCTCCGAGAGCACCGCGGGCACGCCGGCGGTGCGGCGCAGGATGCCGTAGTAGTCGCCCCCGTCCGTGGCGGGTCGGTACTTCGCCCCCGCGTCGCGGTCGCCCACCCAGGTCACGCCGTACGGCGCGAAGGCCCGCACCACCTCCTCGTAGACGAGGCCGGCCGCGCGACGGGAGTCGGCCTGTCCGATCTGGAAGTAGGTCTCGGCGCCGGGGCCCTCGTGGGGCCCGTCGGGATCGGCGTTGTGGTGGACGGAGAGGAAGAGCAGCGGCTTCAGCGCGGTGCCGATGGCAGCCCGGCTGCGCAACGTGATCCGGTAGTCCTCCGTCCGCGTGAGCACCACGGTGGCGCCGAGCGCCTGGAGGCGGCGCTGGGCCTTCCGGGCGATCGCGAGGTTCACGTCCTTCTCCCTGGCGCCGGCGGGCCCGACCGCGCCCGGCTCGTCCCCGCCGTGGCCGGGGTCGAGGACGACGTGCGCGCCCGTCAGCGGTGTCCCCGCGACGGTGACCTCCACGCCGCAGGGCGACTGCGCCGTGAAGGTGCCGTCGCCCCGGTCGGCGAGGACCGCGAGCACGACCCCCGTCGGCGTGACGACGGCCTTGGCCCCACCCGCGGCGAGGGCGGGCCACGCCACCGGTGGCGCGGTCGTGGTCGGAGCGGCCGTCGCGGTCGGCGCCCCCGTGGTGGACGCAGGATCCGGCGTCGCGTCCGGCGCGTCGTCGGAGCAGGCGGCCACCGCGCATGCGGCGACGAGGAGCGCGGCGAGGGTGCGGTAGCGGCGAGCCGACAGGCGAGCCTGCCAGCATGCGCAATGCCGCTGCCCAGCTGCGGACAACGGCAAACGCGTCGGAGGCGGCTTAGAGCGCGTTGACGACCTCGACCATCAGCGTGCCCGCCTCGGTCGGGTTCTGGCCGACGCGCACGCCGGCGGCCTGGAGCGCCTCCTGCTTGGCTGCCGCGGTGCCCTTGCCACCCGACACGATCGCGCCCGCGTGGCCCATCTTCTTGCCGGGAGGTGCGGTGACACCGGCGACGTAGGCCACGACCGGCTTGCTCATCTTGTCCGCGATGAAGGCCGCAGCCTCCTCCTCGGCCGACCCACCGATCTCGCCGATCATCATCACGGCCTTCGTGGCGGGGTCGGCTTCGAAGGCCGCCAGGCAGTCGATGAAGCTGGTGCCGGGCACCGGGTCCCCGCCGATGCCGACGCAGGTGGTCACCCCGATGTCGTTGAGCTTGAGCTCGTACAGCGCCTGGTAGGTCAGCGTGCCGGAGCGGCTCACGATCCCGACGTTGGGCCGGTCCGCCACCGGCGCCTTGGCGATGTGGCCGGCGGTGATGCCGATGTTGGCCTTGCCGGGGCTGATGATGCCCGGGCAGTTCGGGCCGAGCAGCTGCACGCCGGGGAAGTCGCGCTTGAGCTTGTTGAAGAACCACGCCTCGTCGTGGGCGGGCACGCCCTCGGTGATGGCGACGATGAACGTCACGCCACCCTCGGCCGCCTCCAGCACGGCGTCCTTGACGCCCGGCGCCGGGATGAAGATGCACGACACCGAGGCGCCCGTGGCCTCCACCGCATCCTTGACCGTGGCGTAGACGGGGATCCCGTCCACGTCGGATCCCGCCTTCTTCGGGTTGGTGCCGGCCACGACCTGCGTGCCGTAGTCGCGGTTCAGCAGACCGTAGAAGCGGCCCTGCGACCCGGTGAGGCCCTGGTAGACGACCTTGGTGGTCTCGTCGACGAAGATTGCCACTGGTTCTCCTACTTCCCGGCGAGGGTGACAGCGGTCTGCGCAGCCTCGACCATCGTCGGCGCCATCTGCAGCTGGTGGGACAGGTGGGGTTCGAGGATGGTGCGCCCCTCGTCCGCGTTGGTGCCGTCGAGACGGATGACGATGGGGACGCCGATGTCGACTCGACCGATGGCGGTGACGATCCCGTTGGCCACCTCGTCGCCCTTGGTGATGCCGCCGAAGATGTTGATGAAGATCGACTTCACCTCGGGGTCGTTGTTGATGACCTCGAGCGCGCCGGCCATCACGTCGGCGTTGGCGCCGCCGCCGATGTCGAGGAAGTTGGCCGGCTTGCCGCCGACCTGGTTCACGATGTCGACGGTCGACATGGCCAGCCCGGCGCCGTTGGCGATCACACCGATGTAGCCGTCGAGGCCGACGTACTGCAGGCCCTTGTCGTGGGCCGCCTGCTCGCGCTCGTCGCGGACCTGCGTGGCCTCGTAGGCCGCGTAGTCCGGGTGGCGGAAGACCGAGCTGCCGTCGAGCGTGACCTTGGCGTCGAGCGCGTGCACCTCGCCGGTCGGCTTCAGGATCAGCGGGTTGATCTCGGTGAGGTCCGCGTCGCCCTCGGTGTAGGCCCGGTAGAGCTTGCGGAGGATGTCGACGGTTCCCTCGGTGGCCTTCGGGTCGAGCTTGGCGGCCGCCACCCAGGCCCGGCACGCATCCTCGGTGAGGCCGTCGACGGGGTCGATCCAGATCTTGGCGATGGCGTCGGGATCCTTCTCGGCCACGGCCTCGATCTCCACGCCGCCCTGGGCCGAGAGCATCCCGAGGTGCTGCTTGGCCGAGCGGTCCAGCGTGAAGCTCGCGTAGTACTCCTCCTCGATGTCGGAGGCGAGCTCGATCCACAGCACCTCGACCCGGTGGCCCTTGATGTCCATGCCGAGGATGTTCGAGGCGTGCACCCGGGTCTCCTCGGCGTCCGCGGCGAGCTTGATGCCGCCGGCCTTGCCGCGCCCGCCGACCTGCACCTGTGCCTTCACGACCACCGGGTAGCCGATGCGCTCCGCGACGGCCACCGCGTCGTCGACCGTGGTGACGGCCTCGCCGGGTGACACGGGGATCCCGTAGTCCGCGAAGAACTGCTTGCCCTGGTACTCGTAGAGGTCCATGCGCTGCTCCTGGCCTGACGGCCCTCGGTTTCCCGACCGTGTCGAGGTCGGCCGATACTAGAGGCGTGCCCGAGCGGTCCCGCCAGTCGAGCCAGGTCCCCTGAGTGCCCGTCGCCCAGACCCGCGGCCACGCCGGGAAGGCGCTGCTGATCGCGGGCGTCAGCGTCGTGGTCCTGCTCGGCGTCGGCTTCCTGGTGGCCGTGCTCGCGAACAACGGCGACGTCGAGATCCACCTCGGTGACGACCGCTTCGGCGCCGGTGAGGTGGACCGGATGGCCGACGCGATCGAGGAGGGGGACGGGCTCCCGCTCCTCTACCCGGACCTCATCGGTGGCCACCGGGCGCTGTTCGTGCAGCACGTGGGCACCCACGACGACAAGGGCTGGGTCGCGTTCGGGGCGTTCGACCCCGACGACCCCGACTGCCCGGTCGAGATCGACCGCGAGGCCAAGGTGCTGGTGAACGGCTGCGACGATGACGTGACCTACCCGCTCGACGGCACCGGCCTGCGCTACTACCCCACCGCGGTCGAGCAGGGCGAGCTCTACGTCGACATCAACGAGCTGACGACCACCACCGATTGACCGGCGTCAGTCGAACAGGTCGATGAGCGCGGCCTTCTGCACCTTCGCCGTGCCGGTGCGCGGGAGCTCGTCGACGGCCACGAAGCGCTTCGGGACCTTGTAGTCGGCGAGCCGCTCGGCCGCCCAGGCCGCGAGCCCGAGTGCCTCCAGCGACGCGTCGGGCCCCAACCGGACGGCGGCGGCCGGGACCTCGCCGAGGCGCTCGTCGGGCAGCCCCACCACCGCGGCCTCGAGCACGTCGGGGTGCTGCTCGAGGGCCTGCTCGACCTCGAGCGCGTAGACGGAGTACCCGCCGTGCTTGATCACGTGCTTGCTGCGCCCCTCGAACACCAGCAGCCCCAGGGGACCCTTCCGAGCGAGGTCGCCCGTGCGCAGCCACCCGTCCTCGGTGAGGACCGCGGCGGTGGCCTCCTCGTCGCCCCAGTAGGCCCGCAGCACCCCCGGCCCCTTCACCTGGAGCTCGCCGACCTGCCCCCCGGGCAGCTCCACGCCGTCCTCGTCGACCACCCGCATCTCGTAGCCGGGGAGCGCGAAGCCGAGTGCTTCGCCGAGCGGCCCGGAGGACGCGCCGAGGAACGGCGGCGAGAGCTTGGCCGCGACCCCGCCCCCGACCTCGACCATGCCGTAGCCCTCCGCGAACGTGGCCTGGCCCAGGGCGCCGAGCAGGGGGACGGTGATCGTCGCGCCCATCTTCTTGAACCGCTCGGCCAGCTCGGGCGGCATGGCGTCGGCGCCCGACGCCCAGACCCGCACGCTGGTCAGGTCGCGCTCCGCGGCGTGGGCCTCGTCGAGCATCCGGTACATGGCCGGCACGCCCACGAACATCGTGGCCCGCCGTTGCTCGATGGCGTCGAGCACGCGGACCGGGTTGAACCGGGGCAGCAGGAACGTGGGGATCCCGGCGAAGGCCAGGCTCGTGAGCGTGGCGAAGCCCATGATGTGCGCGACGGGCAGGGCGATCACCGCGAGGTCGCGGTGCAGCCGCGTCGGCCAGAGCGCCGCGCTCGAGACCTGGCCCACCAGCGCCCGATGCGTGAGGGCCGCCCCCTTGGGTGAACCAGTGGTGCCCGAGGTGTAGAAGAGCGCGGCCACGTCGTCCTGCGCCGCGGCGTGAGGTTCGGCGAGCGGCTCCCCGCTGTCGACCGCGGCGGCACTCCGGATCACGAGCGTGGCCCCGGAGTCGCGGACGACGTGGTCGACCTCTTCGCGGCGCATCTGGTCGTTCACCGGCGCGGGAAGCGCGCCGGCCCGGGCCGCGGCGAAGCAGAGCAGCAGCTGCTCGTACCCGTTCGGCGTGGCGATCACCACGACGTCCCCGGGCTTCGTCTGGGCCGCTATGCCGCCGGCCCAGCGCCGCACCCGCTTGGCGGCCTGGACGTAGGTGAGGGTCAGGCCGTCGTCGGCCTCGACCACGAGCTGCCGGTCGCCGTGGGCGCGCTCGAGGCGGTCCATCAGGTTCCCCAGCGTGTGATCGCGGCGCAGCATCAGCGTCGCCCGATCGAGCGGCCTCGGCATGGCCACCCGGTCTACCCCCGCCCGCGCGGCGCCCGCCAGACGGCTTCTGTCGGGAACCTGTCCGAAGGGGACGAAGGGCTCAGACGAGATCGAGGGCGAAGTACCGCGCGTCGGGGAGGGGGTTGTGGCGGTAGGCCTCGATGGGCGTGAAGCCGAGGGCCCCGTACACCGCGATGGCCGCGGTCATCGACGCCACCGTGTCGAGCAGGAGCCTGCGGTACCCGAGGTCCCGCGCCGCGTCGACGGCGGCGGCGGCCAGCGCCCGTCCGGCACCCGACCCCCGCGCCTCGGGGAGGACGTACATGCGCTTGAGCTCCGCCGCGCCGTGGCCGAAGCGGCGGACGCCCACCACCCCCACGGCGGGACCGTCGGCCGTCCGGGCCAGCAGCGCCGTCCCCACCGGCGGGCCGTACTCGAGGGGCAGCTCGGCCAGCTCGCGGTCGAGGTCCTGGAAGTCGATCTCGAAGGGCAGCTCGGACAGGTAGGCGCGGATGAGCCGCTCGGCTTCGGCCCAGCCCGCGGGCGACGCGACCCGCTCGACCGACAGGCTCACAACTTCTTCAGGGGCGCCCAGGACAGGAGCAGGCGCTTCTCCCCCACGCCCGGGAAGCGGATCACGATCTCCGCCTTGTCGCCCTGCCCCTCGAGGAGCAGCACGACCCCCTCCCCGAAGCTGGCGTGGCTCACGTCGTCGCCGACCTTGATCCCGAGGGCGTCGGCGCCGTGTCGAGCCGGCCCGCTGCCGGCCTGGATGGCCCGCTCCACGATCCGGTCCTTGTTGACCGCCACCCCCGCGCCGCCCGACCCGTACCCGCCGCTGCCGTACGTCCGGCCGCCGCGGCTCGCCCGGCGCTGCTCGATCACGTCCACGAGCTCGGCGGGGATCTCCTCGAGGAACCGGCTGGGCGGGTTGTACTGCGTGCCGCCGTAGAGGGTGCGGCTCCACGCGTGCGTGAGGTACAGCCGCTCCTGCGCCCGGGTCAGCGCGACGTAGGCCAGCCGGCGCTCCTCCTCCAGCTCGTCGGGCTCGCCGATCGACCGCAGGTGGGGGAACACCCCGTCCTCCATGCCGATGAGGAACACGGCGGGGAACTCGAGGCCCTTGGCCGCGTGCACGGTCATGAGCACGACCTCGCTGTCGTCGCCGTCGATCTCGTCGGCCTCGGACACGAGGCTGACCTGCTCCAGGAACGAGTCGATCGACTCCGCCTCCTGGGCCGACCCGACCAGCTCGGCCAGGTTCTCGAGGCGCCCCTCGCTCTCGATCGTGCGCTCCGCCCGCAGCTCGTCGAGGTACCCCGAGCGCTCCAGGAGCGCCTCGAGCAGCGGCGCGGGTCGGTCGTCGGCGGCGAGGTCGGCCACCCCGTCGAGCAGCTCGAGGAACCCGGCGATCCCGCCCACCGCCCGGCCGCTCACCCCGGCCGCATCCGACCGCCGCAGCGCGTCCATGAAGCTCACGCCCTGTGCGGTGGCGTAGGCGTCGACCTTGCCCACGCTGCCGTCGCCCACGCCCCGCTTCGGTGTGTTCAGCACCCGCTTCACCGACACCTCGTCGGCCGGGTTGACCACGGACCGCAGGTAGGCGAGCGCGTCCTTGACCTCGCGGCGGTCGTAGAAGCGAGTGCCGCCCACCACCTTGTACGGGATGCCGTGCCGAGCCAGGTGCTCCTCGAGCACGCGGCTCTGCGCGTTCGTGCGGTAGAAGACCGCGACGTCGGCCCACCGCATCGTGCCACCGTCGTGCAGGCGGGCGATCTCGCGGGTGACCCACTGCGCCTCGTCGACCTCGTCGTCCGCGTGGTACCGCGTGATCAGGTCGCCGTCGCCCTTGTCGGTCCACAGCTCCTTCGGCTTGCGGCTCAGGTTGTTGGCGATCACCGCGTTCGCGGCGGAGAGGATGCGCTGGGTCGAGCGGTAGTTCTGCTCGAGGACCACGATCGTGACCTCGGGGAACGCCGTCTCGAACTCCAGGATGTTCCGCATGTCGGCTCCGCGAAATCGGTAGATCGAGTTCTTCACCGAGACGCCGTTGGCGACGTAGTTGTGGAGGACGTCGACCTCGAGGTCGAAGACACGGTCGCCGGACTCGACGATGTCGAAGGAGTCCACTCGTCGCGGCACGAGCTGGCCGTGCTCGTCCTGCACCAGCACCGTCATCCCGACCCTCAGGTGCGACATCGGCTGCACCGCCCAGACGCGGTCCCCGATCTGGGCTCGCAGGTTGACGGTCAACTGGCCGGCGACGACCGCCCTGCGGACCAGGGCCTCGGCCTCCCGGTAGTTCTTCCGGGTCGCCTCCATCCGGACGTTTGGTCCTCGACCGCGGGTCACCGTGAGGCCGGCAGCCACCAACCGGTCAGCGACCTCCGCTCGGCTGGAGGACCACTGAACCCGATGATGGGCCACCTCTCCGTGGCGTCGCTCCCCCCCGAACATCGACAGGTTGAGGGTCTGTCGGCGCACACCGCCGCCGATGCGCAGGTGCGGGTGGTCGACGTGGAGGTCGCAATCGTAGATGAGCTCCTTGGCCGGGGCGTCGGTCTCGATGGAGGCGAAGAGTCGATCGATCCGCGCCTGGTCCATCGCCAGGCGCCGTCCAATGGTGTGGAAGCACGAGGTCGGCAGCCCGTACCGCGCTGAGTAGAAGGCCTCCCAGTAGCTCGCATCGGCACGCGACTCGACGACGGCCAAGATCCAGAGGGCGTCGCCGCGTTCCTGGTTGAGTCGGACCCGCGCTCCGAAGTCCGGCTTGCCGTCGGAGTTGGGGCGAACGGTCTTGGTGACGCCGATCCGCCAGCCCATGTCGGCGCGGTGCATCAGATAGGTGATCCAGCCGCCGGGCTCGAGCATCGGGTCAACGAACATCAGGTGGCCAGGAGTGCCTTCGAGCGTTCGTCCACCGGCGGTGATGCGGTACATGCGACCGGGGTGGGTGCCCTCCTTCACGAAGGTGACCCGACCGGGGACGAGGCCGAAGCCGCCTCCAGTGCCCAGCACCTCGTCGCCGACCTTGATCTGCTCGATCGGCTTGGGACCGCCGGGAGTCGAGATCATCGTCCCCGCGGGAAGACACTGATCGCCGTCGCCGACGACGCAGACGTTGCGGTGGCCCTTCGTGAGGAGCAGGACGAGATCGTTCTGGACGACGTTGGTGTCCTGGTACTCGTCGACGAGGACGTGCTTGAACCGGCGCTGGTAGTGCTCGAGGACGTCGGGGTGCTCGCGCAGGAGGCGGACGGCGTTGCCGAGCAGGTCGTCGAAGTCCATGGCGCCCGCGCGGAGGAGGCGGCTCTGGTACTCGCGGTAGACGTCGGCGACCTTGCGCTCGAAGATCACCTGGGCCCGGTCGGCGAAGGCGGCCGCGGTGAGGCCGTCGTTCTTTGCCGCGCTGATCGTGGCGTGGACCGAGCGGGGTGGGAACCGCTTCGGATCGAGCCCGAGGTCGCGGATCACGTAGCCGGTGAGGCGCACCGCGTCGGCCTGGTCGTAGATCGTGAACGCCTTCGGGTACCCGAGGCGGTCGGCGTCGCGCCGGAGCATGCGCACGCAGGCCGCGTGGAACGTCGACACCCACATCTTCTCGGCCACCGGGCCCACGAGCGCGCCGACGCGGGTCTTCATCTCGTCGGCGGCCTTGTTCGTGAAGGTGATGGCCAGGACCTCGAACGGGCTCACCCCGTGGTCGCGGATCAGGTGGGCGATGCGGTGGGTGAGCACGCGCGTCTTGCCCGATCCGGCGCCCGCCACGATCAGCAGCGGGCCCTCGACGTGGGTGACCGCGTCCCGCTGGACGGGGTTCAGCCCGTCGAGGAGCGGGTCCGCGAAGTCCGTCATGGCCCACCCGAGGCTATCGGTCGCCTGCGACGCGCCCCGCTACCCTCCGGGGCCGTGGCCGGGCCCCGGGACGTCGTCGTGGTGCTGCTCGACAGCCTCAACCGGCACCTCCTCGGGTGCTACGGCGGGACCGAGTTCGACACGCCGAACCTGGACCGGCTGGCCGCCCGGTCGGTGCGGTTCACGAACCACCACACGGGGTCGCTGCCGTGCATGCCGGCGCGCCACGACCTCCTCGTGGGCGCGCTCGACTTCCCGTGGCGGCCGTGGGGCTCGATCGAGGTGTGGGAGGACTCGATCACGCACCACCTGCGCCGCTCCGCGGGCATCTCCACGATGCTGGTCTCCGATCATCCGCACCTGTTCGAGACCGGCGGCGAGAACTACCACGCCGGCTTCTGGGGCTGGGACTACCTCCGCGGTCACGAGGAGGACCCGTGGCGAACGCGGCCCGACCCGTCCTTCATCGGGTCGCCCACGGTGCCCGCCGCCGCGGAGGGCCCCTGGACCCGCGCCTACGACGTGTCCCGCACCTGGTTCCGCGACGAGGAGGACTTCCCCGGCCCTCGCACGATGGCCGCCGCGGCGGCATGGGTGGAGCAGGAGCTCACGGCCGACCGCGGGGCGCACGAGCGCTTCCTCCTCGTGGTCGACGAGTTCGATCCCCACGAGCCGTTCGACACCCCGGAGCGCTGGGCCACGCGGTACGACCCCGACTGGTACGGCCCGCGGCTCATCTGGCCGCCCTACGCGCGGGACGCGACCCAGGCCGGGCTCAGCGAGCGCGAAGGACGACACGTCCGGGCGCAGTACGGCGCCAAGCTCTCGATGATCGACCACTGGCTCGGGCGGATCCTCGACAGCGTCGAGCGCCACGACGCGTGGGACACGACCGCCTTCGTGCTGTGCACCGACCATGGCCACTACCTCGGTGAGCGAGGGACGTGGGGCAAGCCGCAGGTCCCGGTGCACCCGGAGCTCGGTCACATCCCGCTGCTCGTCGCGTGGCCCGGCGTCGCTCCTGACACCTGCGACGCGCTCACGACCACCGTCGACCTGCACGCCACCCTGTGCGACGCGTTCGGCGTCACACCTGCGCACCGCACCCACGGCCATTCGCTCGTGCCGCTGCTCGAGGGGACGGCCACCTCGATCCGCGACTGGGCCCTGTGCGGCGTGTGGGGGCGGGAGGTGCACGTCGCCGACGCGACCCGGACCTACGCCCGTGTGCCCGTCGAAGGCAACCGTCCCCTGTCGATGTGGTCGAACCGGTGGTCGACGATGCCGGTCCGCTCGTTCCCCGACCTGCGCCTCCCGCGCCCCGACGCCCGGGCGACGCTCGACTTCGTACCGGGCAGCACGTCGCCGGTGATCCGCCAGCCCTTCGACCTCAGCGACGCCCTCCCGTACTGGGCGGGCGGCCACTTCGAGGGTGAACTCCTCTACGACCGGGCCGAGTGCGACGCCGAGGGCTCGGTGCGCAACCACGTCGCAGAAGGCGGAAGCGGGGCCGAGGCCAAGGAGATGGTGGACCTCCTCGTCGAGGCGCTCCGCTCCATCGAAGCGCCCCACGAGCAGCTGGTCCGGCTGGGGCTCGGCTAGAACCGCAGCCGTGCAGGTCCAGAAGCTCACCTCCACCGACGGCTTCATCGCCTTCGACCTGGACGACGCGCCGGCGGTCGGCCTCGTCCGCCTGGCGCCGAAGGTGCTCCGCGACGGCGCCGAGCTGCTGGCCCGGTCCACCACCTACGCGGCGGCCAGCTTCGGGCTGCGGGTGGGCGGCGGCTCCGCGGGTCTCAACGCGAAGCCGGAGGGGAGGGCCGACGCCCTCGGCGCCTTCCTGGCCGAGGTGGCCGAGCTCGTCGAGTCGGGCCGCTGGCTGCCCGGTCCGGGCGTCGGGATCGAGGGCGAGGACCTCGCCGCGCTGCCGCGGGCCGACGCCCGCGCCGCGGCGTTCGACCCCACCGCGGCGGGCGAGAGCGCGGTCGCGGCCGCGCTCGGCGCACTCGGCTCGTTGGAGGGCAAGCAGGTCGCGATCGTCGGCACCGGGCCCGTGGCGGATGCGGCGGCCGCCTCGGCGACCACGAACGGCGCGTCCGTCGAGTCCGGCGCCGCGTTCGACATCGCCGCTGACGCGCTGCTGGTCGCCGGCAAGGCCGGCGTGCTGGAGCACGACCTCGCCGCGACCGTGCAGGCCAAGGTCGTCGTGCCCCTCACCCCTGTGCCGGTGACAGCGCGCGCGCTGGCGATCCTGGGGCGTGCGGGCGTGACGGTGCTGCCCGACTTCCTCGCCACCGCCGCCCCGCTCCTCGCCGCGGTGGACCCCGACGGGGGCGACCCGATGCTGCGCGTCCACGACGCGATGGCGGCGATCGCCGGCGAGGGCACGGGCTGTTGGATGGCCGCAGTCGACAAGGCGGAGGAGCACCTGCGCACCTGGCAGGACGAGCTGCCGTTCGGCCGGCCGCTCGCGTAGTGCACCCGTTCCGCTTCGGCCTCCAGTGCCGCGGCCCGCTCGACCACGGCGGGTGGGCGGCGCTGGCCCGCAAGGTCGAGGACCTCGGGTACGCCACCCTCACGGTGGCCGATCACCTCGACGACGCGCCGGCCCCGATCCCCGCGCTGACCGCCGCGGCCGACGCCACGACCACGCTCCACGTGGGCACGATGGTGCTCGCCAACGACTACCGGCACCCGGTCGTGGTGGCGAAGGAGGCCGCCACGCTGGACCTGCTCAGCGAGGGTCGCTTCGAGCTCGGGCTCGGCGCGGGGTGGAGCACGGAGGACTACGGCGCGGCCGGGTTCCCCATGGATCGGCCGGGCCTGCGCATCGCGCGGCTGGCCGAGGCCATCGAGGTGGTGCGGGGCTTGTGGCAGCCCGGCCCGCTCTCGTACCAAGGCGAGCACTACCGCATCACGGAGCTCGACGGCCGCCCGCTCCCCCACCGGCCCGGTGGGCCGCAGATCGTGACGGGTGGCGGCGGCGAGCGGATCCTCCGCCTCGCCGCGCGAGCCGCCGACATCGTGGCGCTGAACGTGAACCTGGAGGCGGGTGTGATCGACGCCCGGGCCTTCCCCGACGGGGTGCCCGCGGCGACGGACCGCAAGCTCGCGTGGCTGCGCGACGAGGCCGGCGGGCGCTTCGAGCTGCTCGAGCTGCAGGTGCGCATCCACCTGGCGCTCGTCACCGACGACAGGGCGACCATGCTGGCCGAGCTCGCCCCCGCCTTCGGCCTGACCCCCGAGGACGCCGACGCGACCCCGCACGCGCTCATCGGGACCGTCGATCAGATCTGTGACCAGCTGCTGGCGCGCCGCGAGCGCTGGGGCATCTCCTACATCGGCTTGTCCGGCGACCAGCTCGACGCCTTCGCGCCCGTCGTCGCCCGCCTCGCCGGCACCTAGGGCCACCCCACGAGTTCTGGCCCGACCTCATCGACCCCTGGGTCGAGCGATCCGGGCCAGAACTCGTGGGGTCATTCCCACTCGATGGTGCCGGGCGGCTTCGACGTCACGTCGAGCACCACACGGTTGACCTCGCGGACCTCGTTGGTGATGCGCGTCGAGATGCGGCCGAGCACCTCGTAGGGCACGTGCGTCCAGTCGGCCGTCATCGCGTCCTCGCTCGAGACGGGGCGCAGCACGATCGGGTGGCCGTAGGTCCGCCCGTCGCCCTGCACGCCCACCGAGCGCACGTCGGCCAGGAGGACCACCGGGCACTGCCAGATCTCGCGATCGAGCCCGGCGGCCGACAGCTCCTCGCGGACGATCGCGTCGGCGGCCCGCAGCACCTCGAGCCGCTCGCGGGTGACCTCGCCGACGATGCGGATCCCGAGGCCCGGCCCGGGGAACGGCTGGCGCCACACGATGCCCTCCGGCAGCCCGAGCTCGAGGCCGATCTGGCGCACCTCGTCCTTGAACAGCGACCGCAGCGGCTCGACGAGCTGGAACCCGAGGTCGTCGGGCAGGCCGCCGACGTTGTGGTGGCTCTTGATGTTGGCCGTGCCGGCGCCGCCACCCGACTCCACGACGTCGGGGTACAGCGTCCCCTGCACGAGGAAGTCGACCGTCTCGCCGTGGCTCCCCGCCTCCTCGATGACCTCGCGGGCGGCCTCCTCGAAGACCCGGATGAACTCGCGCCCGATCGTCTTGCGCTTGTCCTCCGGGTCCGACAGGCTGGCCAGCGCGGCGAGGAAGCGATCCTGGGCGTCGACGACCTTGAGGTCGACACCGGTGGCGGCCACGAAGTCACGCTCGACCTGGTCGGGCTCGCCGGCCCGCAGCAGGCCGTGGTCGACGAACACGCACGTGAGGCGGTCGCCGACGGCCCGCTGCACGAGCGCGGCGGCCACCGCGGAGTCGACGCCTCCCGACAGCCCGCACAGCACCCGCTTGTCGCCGACGGCGGCGCGGATGGCCGCCACCTGCTCCTCGATGACGCTCTCCATCGTCCAGCTCGGCTCGAGGTGCGCGATGTCGCGGAGGAAGTGCTCGAGCACGACCTGACCGTGCTCGGTGTGCAGCACCTCTGGGTGGAACTGCACGCCCGCCAGGCCCCGGTCGACGGCCTCGAACGCCGCGACCGCCGCACCCGCGGACGACGCGGTGACGACGAAGCCCTCCGGCGCGCGGGACACCTCGTCTCCGTGGCTCATCCACACGAGCTGCTGCGCGGGGAGCCCCCGGAAGAGCACCGCGTCCGGCTCGGTGACGGTGAGGGGAGTGCGGCCGAACTCGGCCAGGCCGGTGCGGGCCACCTCGCCCCCGAGCGCCTGGGCCATCGTGTGGAAGCCGTAGCAGATGCCGAAGGTGGGCACGCCGGTCGACAGCAGCGCCGGATCCACCGCGGGCGCGCCCTCGGTGTAGATCGAGGCCGGGCCCCCCGAGAGGATGATCGCGGCGGGCCGCCGGGCCAGCAGGTCCGCCACGGGCATCGTGTGCGGGACGATCTCGCTGTAGACGTGCGCCTCCCGCACGCGGCGGGCGATGAGCTGGGCGTACTGCGCCCCGAAGTCGACGACGAGGACGACCGGCTCCGTCATCCCAGCGCGACGACCTCCGCCTTCTGGAAGTCCTTCACCGTCTCGTAGCCGCAGAGGGCCATGGACCGGCGCAGGGCCCCGAGCAGGTTCCGCTGGCCATCGGCCTCATGGGCGGGGCCGACGAGGATCTCCTCGAGCGAACCGAGGGGCTCGACGGCCACGCGGTGGCCGCGCGGCAGGGTGGCGTGCGCGGCGGTGAGGGCCCAGTGGTAGCCGCGCCCGGGCGCGTCGGTCGCGGCGGCCAGTGGGGTGCCGACCATCACGGCGTCGGCCCCGCACACGACGGCCTTCGCGATGTCGCCGCCGGTGGTCATGCCGCCGTCGGCGATCACGTGGACGTACACGCCGGTCTCGTCTAGGTGGCGCATGCGGGCGGCGCGGGCGTCGGAGATGGCGGTGGCCATCGGGATCCCGAGGCCGAGGACGCGGCGGGTGGTCCCGGCGGCGCCCGACCCGGCCCCGACCAGCACGCCGGCCGCGCCGGTGCGCATGAGGTGGAGGGCCGACTGGTACGAGGTGCAGCCGCCCACGACCACCGGGATCTCGTAGTGCCGGATGAAGTCCTTGAGGTTCAGCGGCTCGCCGTGGCGCGACACGTGCTCGGCCGACACCACGGTGCCCTGGATGACGAGCAGGTCGGGCTCGGCCCGGAGGATGTGGGGCGCGAGGGTGAGCGTGTGCTGCGGGGTGCAGGCGACGGCGACGGTGCTCCCGCTGGCCTTGAGCTCGGCGATGCGGGCCTCGACGAGCTCGGGCTGCACCGGCGCGGCGTAGGCGGTCTGGAGGCGGCCGGTGGCCTCCGCGTCCGGCGCTGCCGCGATCTCCTCGAGCACGGGCTCGGGGTCCGCGTAGCGCGTCCAGAGGCCCTCGAGGTGCAGCACCCCCGCCCCGCCGAGCTTGCCGAGCTCCGCCGCGACGGTCGGCGAGACGACGCTGTCCGCGGGGGACGCCATGATCGGGAGGTCGAAGTGGAACGCGTCGATCTCCCACGAGATGTCGACGTCCTCGGGATCCCGCGTGCGCCGGCTGGGGACGATGGAGATGTCGTCGAACCCGAACGCGCGCCGTCCCGACTTCCCGATGCCGATCTCGACGTCCGCCATGCTGCGGGCCCTCCGTCCCGAATGGGGAAGGCGACAGCCTACTGGACTAGGCCAGCCGGTCCGAGCACAGATCGACGAGCCCGGCGACGAGGGCGTCGGGCGCCTCCCACGGCAGGAAGTGGCCGCAGTCCGGGACGCGGACGGGACCCACGTGGTCGGGGAACACGACCGCGGCCATGCGGTCGAAGTCCGGGTAGATCACGTGGTCCGAGGGTCCGAAGAGCAGCAGCGCGCGGACGCGCTCGTTGCGGGCGAGGAGCCCCGGCTCGCTGCGCGCCGCGGGGTCGAACACGCTCTCGTACCCGCCGAACGACGCGCGCAGGCTCGTGGCGTCGGCGAACGGCTCGGTGTGGAAGTCCACCTGGTCGGTGCCGCCGAACGGGCTGGCCGGCGCCGGCGCGTCGCCCATGAACGCGCCCGGGTGGGCCCAGAACCGCGACGTGTAGAAGGTGGCGATGTAGCGGCGGCGCTGCTCGGGGGTGGCGAGGTCGGCGGCCAGCCCGTCGGGGTCGGTCCCCTGGCGCACGAAGTAGTCGCTGGCCTCGCGGGCGGGCCGCGTGGCCAGCCCGGCCATGCGCTCCTTGTCGAAGGGCAGGGGCGAGTTGAAGAGGCAGAGGCGGTCGGCCAGATCGGGGAACCGGAGCGCGAGGTCCTGCACGACCGGACCTCCCAGGTCGCCGCCGCAGAGCACCACGTGCTCGTGCCCGAGCCCCTCGGTCACGAGGGCGTGCAGGTCACGGCTGTGGGACGGGACGTCGTGGAACCCGTCGGGACCGGGCTCGCTGTCGCCGAACCCGCGGAGGTCGGGGACGATGACCTCGAAGCCGGCCGCGGCCAGGGGCTCCACGACGCGCCAGTAGATGCGCTTCGTCTCGGGCCACCCGTGCACGAGCAGCAGCGGCAGCCCGCCCCGCCCCTCGTGCACGTACGCCTGCGCGAACCCACGTCCGTCGAAGCGCTGGACCGCGAAGCGGCCCGGGTCGATGTCGGGGTCCACGGAGGCCGACCCTAGGTGTCCGGGACGCGAGGCCCGCCACTACACTTCCTCCATGGCGACCTCACCCAGCCCCTTCGTCGGCGATGAAGGCGCGGCAGGTGACGAGACCGGCGGCTTCCCGCCGAAGTTCGCGAAGGAGGGCCTCACCTTCGACGACGTCCTGCTGGTGCCCGCCGAGTCCAGCGTCCTGCCGGCCGAGGTCAGCACCCGCACGCGGTTGACCCCTCGCATCGAGCTGGCCGTCCCCATCGTCAGCGCGGCGATGGACACCGTGACCGAGGCCCCGCTCGCCATCGCGATGGCCCGCCTCGGCGGCCTCGGCATCATCCACCGCAACCTGTCGGTGGAGGACCAGGTCATCGAGGTCGACCGCGTGAAGCGCTCGCAGAGCGGCATGATCACCGACCCGGTCACCCTCCCGCCGGACGCCCCGGTGAGCGCCGCGCTCGAGCTGATGGCCCGGTTCAAGATCTCGGGCGTCCCCATCGTGGACGGTGGCGGCAAGCTCGTCGGCATCCTCACCAACCGCGACCTGCGGTTCGTGGAGGACCACGCGCAGGCCATCGAGAACGTGATGCGCAAGGCGCCGCTGGTCACGGCCCCGCTCGGCACCACCTTGGAGCAGGCCAAGGACATCCTCTGGCAGCACCGGATCGAGAAGCTGCCGATCGTCGACGCCGAGGGCGCCCTCCGCGGGCTCATCACGGTGAAGGACATCAAGAAGCAGACCGAGTACCCCACCTCCACGCAGGACGACCGCGGCCGGCTCCGCGTCGGTGCCGCCGTCGGGGTGGGGGGTGACGCGGTCGAGCGGGCGGAGGCCCTCGTGCAGGCCGGCGTCGACCTCCTCGTCGTGGACACCGCCCACGGTCACTCCCGTGGCGTGCTCGACGTGGTGAAGGCCATCAAGGGCGGGTTCGATGTCGAGGTGATCGGCGGCAACATCGTCACGGGCGACGCCGTCGACGCGATGGTCGCCGCGGGCGCCGACGGGGTGAAGGTCGGCGTGGGCGCCGGCGCCATCTGCACGACCCGCGTCGTGGCCGGGGTCGGTGTGCCTCAGCTCACCGCCATCCACGACTGCTCGGTCGCGGCTCGGCGCCACGGCGTCACGCTCGTGGCCGACGGCGGCATCCAGCTCTCCGGGGACATCCCCAAGGCGATCGCGGCCGGCGCGGACGTCGTGATGCTCGGCGGGCTCCTGGCCGGAGTCGACGAGTCGCCGGGCGAGGTCGTGTTCCACCAGGGCGAGCGGTACAAGGAGTACCGCGGCATGGGTTCGATGGGGGCGATGAAGGCCCGGTCGTTCTCGAAGGACCGCTACTTCCAGGGCGACATCGTCGACAGCGACAAGCTCGTCCCCGAGGGCATCGAGGGCCGCGTCGCCTACAAGGGTCCGCTGTCGAACGTGCTGTACCAGCTGGGCGGTGGCCTCCGGGCGGCCATGGGCTACTGCGGCACGCCCACCGTGGCCGAGCTCCAGGACCGCGGGCGCTTCATCCGGATCACGGGCGCCGGCCTGCGCGAGAGCCACCCCCACGACATCACGATCACCAAGGAAGCTCCGAACTACTGGTAGTTCACAGGTACTGCTTGCCGAGCGCGGCGAGGGTGTCGAGGCAGCCCCGCGCGCACTCCTCGATGATCCGGGCCACGGGCTGCACCTCGTCGATGCGCCCGGCCACCTGCCCGCTGAGGGCGATGGCGGCCTCCATGTCGCCGCCGAAGTAGAGGTCCATCGCCTGCCCGAACAGCCCCATCGCGTTCGACTCGTGGTCGAACTCGAGCGCGTTGGTCCGGTCGGTGCGCAGCGCCCGCAGCGCGGGTGAGGTGTGCTGGTTGAGGAACACCGTGTCCGTCTCCTGGGCAGCGACCACGGCCTGCTTCCAGTTGTCGTGGACCGGGCTCTCGGCCGAGGACACCATCCGGGTGCCCAGCTGCACGCCCTCCGCGCCGAGCGCCAGCGCCGCGGCCATCGTCGGCCCGTCGACGAACCCGCCGGCCGCGATCACCGGCACGTCGACCTTCGACACCACGAGGGGCAGCAGCACCATCGACGCCACCGGCCGTGGGCTCTTGAAGCCACCCCCCTCGCCGCCCTCGACGATGAGCCCGTCCACCCCGGCGGCGACTGCTTTCAGCGCGCCGACGAGGTTGGGCACGACGTGGAACACGGTGAGCCCGGCCTCCTTCAGCGGTCCCGTGTACTTGGTGGGGCTGCCCGCGGAGGTGGTCACGAACTTCACGCCCTGGTCGACCACGAACTCCACGATCGACGGATCGCGCACGAAGGCCTGCGCGATGTTCACGCCGAACGGCTTGTCGGTGAGGTCCCGCATCTTGCGGATCTCCTCCCGGATGACGTCGAGCTCGCCGGAGGAGGTCTCGATGATCCCCATGGCGCCGGCGTTGGACACCGCGCTGGCCAGCTGGGACCGCGCGATCCACCCCATCGGCGCCTGGACGATCGGGATGTCGACGCCGAGGAGGTCGGTGACCCGGTTGGAGAACATCACCGCACGCTACGCGTGCCCCGCTACAGGTGCCCCAGCTGGCCGCGCCCCACCGTGCCGGTGAGGAAGCCGAGGAGCTGGCGAAGCATCGCGCCGGTGGCACCCCACACCGTGTCGCCCACCAGCTCGAAGAAGAAGATCGGGCGGTCCTCCGCCCACGGGAAGGTCCAGCGCTCCTCCCGGAAGATGGCAGGGTCGAGGAGCTCGGCCACCGGCACGTGCAGCACCGCCGACACCTCCCCCGGGTTCGGTTCGGTGGCCGGCCGGCCGTCGGGGAGGGCGGCCACGTACGGCACGATGAACGACCGGCTCGTCACGGTGGCGAGGTGGTCGAGCTCCCCCAGCCGCTCGACGCGATCCGTGTCGAGCGCGATCTCCTCTCTCGACTCGCGCAGCGCGGTCGTCCAGAGGTCCGGGTCGCCGTCGTCCTGGCGCCCGCCGGGGAAGCTCACCTCGCCCTGGTGCGAACGCAGGTCCCACGTGCGGCGCGTCAGGAGGACGTGCAGGTCGCCGTCGACGTCGTACAGGGGCGCGAGCACGGCCGACGCGCGGTCGATGCCCGGCATCCACTCCCGCTCCGACGGCACCGGCGCACCCGCGGCGGCCAGCGCGGCGCCGCGCGTCGGAGAGCGTCGGCCGGCGACGCTCCGGCGGGAGGTCGGCCCACGGCGGTGGACCGCCGGCCCGCCGCGTTCAACGGCCGCGGGATGATCTGGTCGCCCCCCCGGCCCTCGGGCACGGGCGCGGTCGGCGGGGGGAACGGCTCGCCCGGTTCCGGCCACCCCGGCATGCCGCGGCGGGCCGCCTCGCGGGCGGACAGGACCGGCGGCTCGCGGCCGTCGACGAGGTCGGCGACGGCTTCCTCGGGCGGGTCGTCGGGTTCGTCAGGCGGAGGCATCGGCGGCCGCAGCGGCGGCCTGCAGCGTCTCGAGCAGGTCCCGCAGGCCGTGGGTCTTGAGGTTGCTCATGACGCGCCCGGGTGGCGTCTCGCCGCGCTCCCACTCCATCCAGTCGGCGAGCAGCTTGGCGGGATCCGGGGGCGGTCGATCCATGAGGCGGAGGCTATCTGCGGCGCGCGGCGGACCGGTTCGCTCCCGACCGGGGTGGTCCGCGACCCTGGTGGGGTGCCCCGCCGCCTCGTGCTCGCCTCTGCGTCCCCCGCCCGGCTCGCCGTGCTGCGGGCCGCTGGGTTCGCGCCCGAGGTGATCGTGAGCGACGTCGAGGAGGACAGCGTCACGGGGCGGACCGCGGACGTGGCCCTCGAGCTGGCCGAGCGCAAGGCCACCGCGGTAGCCGCCCGGCTCGACGGCGACTCCGCGCTCGTGGTCGGGTGCGACTCGGTGCTGGAGGTCGACGGTGCCACCCGGGGCAAGCCCGCGTCGGTGGACGAGGCCCGCGCGTGGTGGGCCTCGGTGGCGGGTCGGACCGCGGTGCTGCACAGCGGCCACTGCGTGATCGACACCGCGTCGGGCGCCCGGGCGAGCGCCGTGGCGTCGACGGTCGTGCGCTACGGCAGCCCGACCAAGGCCGAGATGGACGCGTACCTCGCCACCGACGAGCCACTGCGCGTGGCGGGCGGATTCACGATCGACGGCTACGCGGCGCCGTTCGTCGACGGCATCGACGGCGACCACGGCACCGTGCTCGGCCTCTCGCTGCCCCTCCTCCGCCGGCTCCTCGCGGACGTCGGCACACCGATCGTGGAGCTGTGGGCATGAGCAACGACACGCCGCTGCGCATCGGCCCGCTCGTCGTCGACCCGCCGGTGGTGCTCGCCCCGATGGCCGGCGTGACCGACGCGCCCTTCCGCGGCCTGTGCGCCCGATTCGGTGCGGGCCTCTACGTGTCGGAGATGGTCACGGCGCGGGCGCTGGTCGAGCGCAACCCGAAGACGCTGGCGATGCTCCGGTTCGACGGTTCGGAGGCGACCCGTTCGGTGCAGCTCTACGGCACCGACCCGCGCACGCTCGGGGAGGCCGTCCGCACGCTCGTCGGCGACCACGGGGTCGACCACGTCGACATGAACTTCGGCTGCCCCGTGCCGAAGGTGACCCGCAAGGGCGGCGGCTCCGCCCTCCCCGTGCGCCGCGCGCTGCTGCGCGAGATCGTCCGCACCGCCGTGGCGGCCGCCGGCCCCGTCCCCGTGACCGTGAAGTTCCGCATGGGCGTGCACGACGGCCTGCTCACGCACCTGCAGACCGGACGCATCGCAGAGGACGAGGGCGCCGCGGCAGTGGCGCTGCACGCCCGCACGGCCGAGCAGCTCTACAGCGGCGCCGCCCGCTGGGACGCGATCGCCGCGCTCAAGGCCGAGGTCACGTCGATCCCCGTGCTCGGCAACGGCGACATCTGGGAGGCGCACGACAGCGCTCGCGATGCTCGGAGCCACCGGCTGCGACGGGGTGGTCATCGGTCGCGGGTGCCTCGGCCGGCCGTGGCTGTTCCGGGACCTGGCGGACGCGTTCGCCGGGCGTCCGGTGCAACCGCCGCCCCCGCTCGGCACCGTCGCCGCGGTCATGCGCGACCACGCCCGCAGCCTCGCCGCGTGGTCGGGCGAGCCCCAGGGCATGAAGGCGTTCCGCAAGCACGCCGGCTGGTACCTCACCGGCTACCCCGCGGGGGGCGTGCTCCGGCAGCGCGCCGCCCTCCTCGGGACCCTGGCCGACCTCGACGCCGTGCTCGCCGAGCTGGACCCGACGCTCGAGCTCGCGCCGAACGCGCTGCGCGCCGCCCGCGGGCACACGAACGGGCCACGGCCGGTCCACCTTCCCGACGGCTGGCTCGACCTGGTCGACGACCCCACCCCGCCCGAGGGCGCCGAGCTCGCGTTCAGCGGCGGCTGAAAACGCGAACCTGCGTCCCTAGGACAGCGTCACGTTGTCCCGAGGACGCAAGTTCGAGCAGTGCTCGGGCGAGCGCTTCGCTACATCATCCCGCCCATGCCACCCATGCCGCCCATGCCACCTGGCATGCCGCCGCCGGCGCCGGCCGGCTCGGGCTGGTCGGCGACCAGCACCTCGGTGGTGAGCAGCAGGGCCGCGATCGACGCGGCGTTCTGGAGGGCGGCCCGGGTGACCTTGGCCGGGTCGATGACACCGGCCTTGAGCAGGTCCTCGAACTGGCCGGTGGCGGCGTTGAAGCCGGTCGCGCCGGTCTCGCGCTCGACCTGCTGCACCACGACCGCACCTTCGTGACCGGCGTTGCTCGCGATGAGCCGCGCCGGGGCCTCGAGGGCCTGGTACACGGCCTGGGCGCCGGTGGCCTCGTCGTCGGAGAGCTTCTTGACCACCTTGGCCACCGCGGCGCGGGCCCGCAGCAGAGCGGTGCCGCCGCCGGCGACCACACCTTCCTCGATGGCGGCCCGGGTGGCCGACAGGGCGTCCTCGATGCGGTGCTTCTTCTCCTTGAGCTCGACCTCGGTGGCCGCGCCGACCTTCACCACGGCCACGCCGCCGGCCAGCTTGGCGAGGCGCTCCTGGAGCTTCTCGCGATCCCAGTCGGAGTCGGTGTCGTCGATCTCCCGGCGGATCTGGGCGATGCGGCCCTTCACGTCCTCCGGGTTGCCGCCACCCTCCACGATCGTGGTGGTGTCCTTGCTGATGACGACCTTGCGGGCGGTGCCGAGCAGGTCGAGCGTGGTGTTGTCGAGCTTGAGGCCGACCTCCTCCGCGATGACCTGCCCACCGGTGAGGGTGGCCATGTCCTGGAGCATCGCCTTGCGGCGGTCGCCGAAGCCCGGGGCCTTGACGGCCACCGAGTTGAACGTGCCGCGGATCTTGTTGACCACGAGCGTCGCCAGGGCCTCGCCCTCGACGTCCTCGGCCACCACGAGCAGCGCCTTGCCCGACTGCATGACCTTCTCGAGCACCGGGAGCAGTTCCTGGACCGAGGAGATCTTGCCGTTCACGTAGAGGATGTAGGGCTCAGCAAGCACTGCCTCCTGCCGATCGGGATCGGTCACGAAGTACGGCGAGAGGTAGCCCTTGTCGAACTGCATGCCCTCGGTGAACTCGAGGTCCATCCCGAAGGTGTTCGACTCCTCGACGGTGACCACCCCGTCCTTGCCGACCTTGTCGATCGCGTCGGCGAGCACCTTGCCGATGGCGGGGTCGGCGGCCGAGATCGAGGCGACCTGGGCGATCTCCGCCTTGTCGTCGATCTCCTTGGCCTGGCCCTGGATGTCGGCCACCGCGGCCTCGACGGCCTTCTCGATGCCGCGCTTCAGGCCGAGCGGGTTGGCGCCGGCGGCCACGTTGCGCAGGCCCTCGCGGACCAGCGCCTGGGCCAGCACGGTGGCGGTGGTGGTGCCGTCACCCGCGATGTCGTTGGTCTTGGTCGCCACCTCCTTCACCAGCTGCGCGCCCATGTTCTCGAACGGGTCGTCGAGCTCGACCTCGCGGGCGATCGACACGCCGTCGTTCGTGATGGTGGGGGCGCCGAACTTCTTCTCGAGCACCACGTTGCGGCCCTTCGGGCCGAGGGTGACCTTCACGGCGTCGGCGAGCTTGTTGACGCCGGCCTCGAGGGCGCGGCGCGCCTCGTCATCGAACTTCAGGAGCTTGGGCATGGGTCCTACTTCTTCTTCTTGTCGGGGGCGACCACGGCGAGCACGTCGCGGGCGTTGAGGATCAGGAGCTCTTCGCCGCCGTCGGTGATCTCGGTCCCGCCGTACTTGCTGTAGACGACGACGTCGCCCACCTTCACGTCGACCGGGATGAGCTCACCGGTCTGGTCCGAGCGACGGCCGGGGCCGACGGCGAGGACCTCGCCCTGCTGGGGCTTCTCCTTGGCGGTGTCCGGGATCACCAGGCCGCTGACGGTGGTCTCCTCGGCCTCCCCCGGCTTGACGATGATCCGGTCCTCGAGGGGCTGCAATGACATGTCGGGCGCCTCCGTGACGCAGTGAAGCGGTTAGCACTCAGGTCGTGCGAGTGCCAACCCTACGCCCGCCCGTCAGCACTCGCAACCGGCGAGTGCCAGTGGTTCACGGGGTGGGCCTCGCGGTCGGTCGCGCTCCCCCCGTGAGCGCGGCGCCGCTCCGCGTCGCCGGAGGGCACTGTGTCACCGGTTCGCTCGCGAGCTCGCTCAGGTCTGCCCGCGGGCGATCTCCAGGAGGAGCTGGACGATCCGGAGGCGGGCCTGGGCCTCGGGGAGGCCGTTGGCGTCCAGGAAGCGGGCGGCGATGCCCTCGGGCTCCCGGTAGAGCGACAGGAGGAGGTGCTCGGTGCCGATGTAGTTGTGGCCCATCCCCAGGGCCACCTCGAGCATCCCGATGAGGCAGCGGGCCGCTCGGGGGGTGTGCGGGAGCGGCACCGCTGCCTCGGTCGTGCCCGGGCCCGGCCCGACCAGGGCGAGGACGTGGGTCTCGACGGTGCTGGTCGTGATGCCCGCCTCGACCAGGACCTTCGCGGCCAGGCACTCGGGCACCGCGAGGAGCCCGAGGAGCAGGTGCTCGGTGCCCACGTAGGTGTGCTCGAGGCGGCGGGCCTCCTCGCCGGCCCGCTCGATCGCGAGCCGGGTGCGGTCCGTGAGCCGGTCCAGCGGGACGCTCCTCGCCGTGTGCTTCTGCTGCGCAGCCTGCTTCGACACCCCGAGGGCGTCGCCGATCTGGCTCCAGGAGCACCCGGCCCGGCGGGCCTGGTCGACGAAGTGCCCGAGCACGGCGTCGGTGAGCTCGGCCACCTCGTCGCGCAGGCGGGACGCCGCCTCGAGCTGGGCGAGCGGCTCGTCGGGGGCGGTTGCGCGGACCGCCGCGATCAGCTGGTCGAGGGTGACGGGAGCGGGCATGCGTCAATCAGTACTTGACGATTCGCCAATCGTCAAGGTGAGATTGACGAACCGCAAGCATCAGGTCAGACGAAGCCCACCTGCTCCATGAGGTCGCGCATCTCCCGGAGGTAGGCCACCCGGTTCACGTGGAGCACGTGGTTGCCGGGGAACCAGTGCATCCGGCACCGGTCCCAGTGCTCCCACAGCCACTCGCTCTGCTCGGGCGGGGCGAGCCGGTCGCCCAGGCCGGCCACGATGAAGCGCCGCTCCTTGGCCACCTTCGGCGCGTACGTGAGCGGCGAGGAGAACCGGAGCGCCGCGTCGAGCTCGCCGCGCGGGATGCCCGACGTCTTCAGCGCGAGCGAGAGCAGCGAGGCGGCGGGATGCCACGAGTGGATCAGCGACGGGATGTCGGTCACGGCCGCGTTCGGCACCACGACCGCGAGCCGCTCCTCGACCGCGGCCAGGAGCGCGCTCGTGTACCCGCCGAGCGACAGGCCGGTGACCCCCACGCTCGACGCGCTGGTGGCGAGGAGGTGGTCAACCACGACGCGGAAGTCGTGCACCGCGTGCGCCATCGCCTCGTTGAGGTGCGCGAAGCCGTGGGCGAAGAAGCCGTGGCCGCTGTAGGGCGACCGCGCGCTCTGGCGCCGCCCGTGGAAGGGCAACGTGAAGAGCAGCACGTCGTAGCCGTTGTAGAAGAACCACGGCAGCGAGAAGAACGCGCTGTTCACCCAGTACGGCGACGCGGTGAACCCGTGGATGACGCACAGCGTGGGTCGCGGCTCGTCGTCGCCATGGCGCCAGTGCTGCGCCCGCGCGATGCGGTTGCGCCGGTGGGCCGCGTACGCCTCCCGCCGCGCCGGGTCGACCGCCTCGAAGCGGCTCTCGAAGCTCAGGAGCTCGACGGTCCCCTGCTGGCCCCGCAGGGGCAGGGGGCTGATCCGGCGGGTCCGCACCTCGTAGGGCCCCCTCGGCGCGGGGAACGAGCGCTCGACGTCGCCGGCGCCCGCGAGCTCGGCGTAGTGGTCGAGCGCGGCCCGCTCGGCCCGCAACCGCTTCCGCGAGAAGGCCAGCGGCGCCATCGACGCCATGACCATCGACGCGGCCAGCGTCCGCAGGCCCACATCCGCCAGGGCCGAGGCCTCAACCACGGCCCGCGTGCGCAGGCTCAGCTCGTCCCGTTCCGGCAGGCCGGTCACGGGGTCGGCAGGGTGCAGCTCCGTCACACGCGCGTCAGGCGACATCGCAGCGAACGGTAACGCTGGTTCGCGCGCGGTCCGCGCACCCCACCACGACGTTCTTGCGGCAGTTCTCAGCGGTCTTGCGTGGGACCTGCCGCAAGAACGCCGGTGGGTCAGGCCAGTGGCAAGCCCAGGTTGGGGTAGGCGCCGGTGTCGAGGGGGGAGGGGCCGTCGGAGCGCCAGCGGTACCACGCCGCGCTGGCCACCATCGCGGCATTGTCCGTGCACATGGCGCGGCTGGGCAGGAAGCCGCGGATGCCGTCCTCGACGCACGCCTCGAGGAGTCGCTCGCGCAGGAGCGAGTTGGCCGCCACGCCGCCGCCGAGGCAGAGGCCCCGCGCGCCCACCTCCTGTGCCGCGGCGCGCGCCTTGGTCACCAGAACGTCGACCACCGCGTCCTGGAACGACGCGGCCACGTCGGGGGCGGTCGCGTCCGGGTGCTTGCGGACGTGGTTGATCACCGCCGTCTTGAGCCCGCTGAACGAGAAGTCGTAGGTGCCGTCGCCCAGCATCGGGCGCGGGAAGCGGATGGCGCCGGCATCGCCTTGGACGGCGATCCGGTCGATGGCCGGGCCGCCCGGGTACCCGAGCCCGAGGAAGCGCGCCACCTTGTCGAAGGCTTCTCCGGCGGCGTCGTCGATGGTCGAGCCGAGCACGCGGTAGCGCCCGTGGTCCTCCATGTGCACGAGGAGCGTGTGACCGCCCGACACCAGCAGGACCACCAGCGGCAGCTCCAGATCGGGCTCCTCGAGCAGCGCGGCGTAGAGGTGGGCCTCCAGGTGGTTGACCGCCACGAACGGCACGTCCCACGCGAGCGCCAGGGCCTTCGCCGCGGACACGCCGACGAGGAGGGCGCCGACGAGGCCGGGGCCGTAGGTGGCGGCCACGGCGTCGACCGGCTGCCCCTCGGGCGTCGGTGTGTCGGACAGCCCCGCCTCGACGAACGCCTGGGCGACCACGGGCAGGAGGAGGTCGACGTGGGCCCGGCTGGCGATCTCCGGCACGACGCCGCCATAGCGCGCGTGCAGGTCGACCTGGCTGCTGACGACCGAGGACAGCACCGAGGTGCCGCGCTCGACGATGGCCGCCGCGGTCTCGTCGCACGACGTCTCGATGCCGAGGACGATCCCCGCGCCGTCGTCGGGTCCCTTCATCGGTCGAGCTCCTCGTGCAGGGTGGTGCCCGGGATCGTGGCCGCCACGGCTTCGAGGCGCGCCTCGTGGGGGGCGCTGTCGATGTCGTTGGCCCACATGACGAGCGCGTCCTCGTTGGTCTCCACGTAGTAGCCCTTGCGGATCCCCGCGGGCACGAACCCGAACCGGCGGTAGAGGGCCTGCGCGGGCTCGTTGCTGATCCGCACCTCGAGGGTGAGGTTGCGGGCGCCGCGGTCGGCGGCGGCGTCGCTGAGCGTGAGGAGCAGGCGGCTGCCGATCTTGAGGCGGTGCCACGCGGGGTCGACCGCGAGCGTGGTGATGTGGCCGTCCTCCTGGACCAGCATCAGGCCGCCGTAGCCCACCACCGTGCCGCCGACTCGGGCGACGACGTACACCCGGCCCGAGCGGAAGCCGAGCTCGCTCATGAACAGGCCCATCGACCAGGGCCGGGGGTAGACCTGCTGCTCGATGCGCAGCACGCCGCGGAGGTGCCGGCGCCGCATCGGGCCGATCACGACCTCGAGGTCACCCGGATCGGGCACGATCTCGGTGCGCGCCATCACCGCGCACCGTCCCGCGTGGTCCAGCCGATCTCCGCGTCGGGCTTGCGCAGGTAGAGGGGCGTGAGCTCGGTGGGGCTCACGAACTCCTCGCGGAGCGCGCGGGCGTGGGCGAGCTGCACGAGCGAACCGGCCGACGGGTGGGCCACACCCGAATCGCCGATCTCCAGGCGGGTGAGGCCGTCGAACGCGCTCCGGTACCGGAGCGCGCCGTCACCGACGAGCAGCAGCTCGTCGTTGACCGCGACCAGCTCGGACGCGAGGTCCTCGGCGCTGCCCACCCGCGGCTCGGTGAGGCGCTGCACCCCGCCGGGGGACTGCCGGTAGGACGCGTGGAAGATCTCGCCGCGCCCTGCGTCGATCGCGCAGACGATGCGGCGCCGGGTGAAGCGGGGCGCGAACGCGAGGAGGTCGAGGCTGGTCACGCCGATCATCGGGAGGCGCCGGGCGTGGGCGAGCGCCTTGCCCGCCGCGATGCCCACGCGCAA
This sequence comes from uncultured Microthrixaceae bacterium, assembly GCA_963806205.1. Lineage (GTDB taxonomy): Bacteria > Actinomycetota > Acidimicrobiia > Acidimicrobiales > VFJN01 > VFJN01. Next base: position 740,186 of record CAWDXF010000002.1, on the reverse strand, counting down.
TCCGGTGAACATCCCGGGACCGAGGTCCACGGCGACCGCGCCGATGTCGGCCAGCTCGACGCGGGCCTGGCGGCAGAGGAACTCGATGGCCGGCGTGAGCGTCTCCGCGTGGCGCTTGCCCCGCGAGGAGTAAACGGCGCCGAGGATCCCTTCGTGCCCGCCGATGGCGCAGCCGACGCGCGCGGTGGAGGTGCTGATGCCGAGGATCAGCACGCGCCCGCCCCCGCGTCCGCCGCCCAGGGCGCGACGCATTCGGTGAGGGCCCGCGTCCGCGCGGACCACCGCGGCCCGATCGTGCGCAGCGCCACCGTGCGGTCGTCGTCGTCGTCGCCGAGCGTGAGGCGCACCTCCAGGAGGTCGTGGGGCAGGACGGGCAGGATCGAGTCGCCCCACTCGACGAGCACCACCCCGCCGTCGTCGAGCATCTCGGCCAGGCCAAGGTCGAGCGCCTCGTGCATCTGGTCGAGGCGGTACACGTCGAGGTGGTGGATCGGCAGGCGCCCCTCGTAGACGTGCACGAGCGTGAAGGTGGGGCTGGTGATGCGCTCGGCCACGCCGAGGGCGCGCCCGAAGCCCTGCACGAAGGCGGTCTTCCCGGCGCCGAGGTCCCCGGCGAGCACCACGACGTCGCCCGGGCGGGCCAGAGCGGCGACGGCCGCGCCCAGCTCGCGCGTCGCGTCGACCGACGAGGTGGTGGCGACGATCGTCACGCGCCACCACCCTGCTCGAGGAGCAGCTTGGCCCGCACGAAGTCGGCCCGCATCTGCGACAGGACCGCCCCGCCGCCGCGCAGGGCGGCCGCCGGGTGGAACGTGGGCACCAGCGAGCCGCCGCGGAACGGGTACACCTTCCCCCGCAGCTTCGTGATGCCGACGTCGGTCTCCAGCAGCCGCTTGGTGGCGAAGTTGCCCAGCGTCACCACGACCTTCGGCTTGATCAGGTCGAGCTGCTGGTCGAGCCACGGCCAGCACGTCTCGACCTCGTCCGGCAGCGGATCCCGGTTCCCAGGTGGCCTGCACTTCAGACAATTTCCGATGTAGCAGGAGGCTCGGGTGCGGCCGAGCTCCTCGGCGATGAGGCGGTCGAGGAGCTGGCCGGAGCGGCCCACGAAGGGGAGGCCCTGGCGGTCCTCCTCGGCACCCGGGCCCTCCCCCACGAACATCAGGTCCGCCTCGGGATCGCCCATGCCGAAGACGACCTGCGTGCGGCCCTCGGCGAGGCGGCACGCGGTGCAGGTCGACGCCTCGACGGCGAGCTCCTCCAGGCGGGTCGGCACGGCCCGAGCCTAGGAGGCTCCGTCGGCCTCCGGCTCCGGCTACTCGTAGGTCAGCAGCGCCAGGTGCTCGTGGCCCGAGAGCCGGGCGGCGCCGGCCAGGAACGCGAGCTCGATCACGAAGCCGAGGCCCACGACGTCCCCGCCGAGCCCCTCGACGAGCCGGATGGTGGCGGCGGCGGTGCCGCCGGTGGCCATCACGTCGTCGACCACGATGGCCCGCTCCCCGGGCCCGATCGCATCACGGTGCACCTCCAGGCGATCGGTGCCGTACTCGAGCTCGTACTCCTGGGCCTCGACCGACCACGGCAGCTTGCCGACCTTGCGCACGGGCACGAACCCCGCCCCGAGGCGCACGGCGACCGGTGCCGCGATCACGAAGCCGCGGGCCTCGATGCCGACGACCTTGTCCACCCGCCGGTCGGCGAAGTGCCCCGCCAGGCGATCGATCACGGCCGCGAAGGCGGCGCCGTCGCCCAGCAGCGGCGTGATGTCGCGGAAGAGCACGCCCGGCTGGGGGAAGTCCGGGATGTCGCGGACGAGCCCCGCGAACCAGCGGGCGTCCGCCGCAGCGTCAGACATAGCGGCGCTCGACCCGGGAGCCGATGGCGCACACGATCTCGTACCCGACGGTGCCCAGCTGGGCCGCCCAATCGTCCGGTGTGATGCGCTCGTCGCCCTGCGCGCCCAGGAGCACCGCCTCGTCGCCCTGCTGCACGTCGCTGCCCGGCCCGACGTCGATCATCACCTGGTCCATCGTGACGACGCCGACCATCGGGTGCCGGCGGCCGCTGATGAGCACCTCCTGCCGGAGCTCCCCCAGCGCTCGGGCCACCCCGTCCGCGTACCCGATGGGGAGGGTGGCGACGACGCTGTCCCGTGCGAGGCGGCCGCGGTGGCCGTAGGACACGCCCTCGCCCGCGCCCACCGGCTTCACGTAGGCGACCTCGGTGACGAGGCGGACGGCCGGTTCGAGCGGCAGCGCCCCGGCGAGCGCCGGGGCGGGCGGGATGCCGTACACGGCGATGCCGCAGCGCACGAGGTCGTAGCGGCTGGCCGGGTGGAGGATGGTCGCGGCCGAGTTGGCGGCGTGGCGCAGGGGCACGTCGATCCCCGCTGCACGGACGTCGGCCAGGACTGCCTCGTAACGCTCGAGCTGGGTGGTGGTGAACGGGTCGTCGGGGTCGTCGGCGACGGCGCAGTGGGTCCAGATGGACTCGAGCTCGAGGGACGGGTGCCCGTCGACGGCCTTGGCCAGGCCCACGATGTCATCGGGGGCGGCACCGACGCGTCGCATCCCGGTGTCGACCTTGAGGTGGATCGGCAACGGCGCCGCGCCGGAGTCGGCGACCGCGTGCGCCAGTCGATCGACCATGTCGGGGGTGTACGCGGTGACGCGCATGCGGGCGGCCAGGGCTTCGGCGACCTCCCCCGGCCGGGGCTCGGAGAGCAGGAGGATCGGTGCGTCGATGCCGGCGTCGCGCAGCTCGGTGGCCTCGGGCACCTGGGCCACCGCCAGCCAGGCCGCGCCGGCCTCGAGCGCGGCGCGTGCCACCGCCGCCGCGCCGTGCCCGTAGCCGTCCGCCTTCACGACGGCGCACATCTCGGCCGGTGCGGCCACCGCGCGCAGGGCTTCGACGTTGGCGGCGACCGCGCCGAGGGAGATCTCGGCCCACGCCCGCGGCACTAGCCCGCCACCTCGGCCAGGGCCGCGGGGAGGTGCTCCAACAGGTCCGACGCCACCAGCCCGTGGGCGGGACCCAGCCGGCCGGCCCGGGCGTGGAGCCACGCGCCGGCGGCGGCGGCCTCGAGCGCCGGGGCGCCCTGCGCGAGCAACGCACCGATGATCCCGCTCAGCACGTCGCCGGTCCCTGCGGTCGCGAGGCGGGCGTCCCCGTCGGCCACCGCCCGCACCTCACCCTGGGGGTCGGCGACGAGGGTGACGGGACCCTTCAGCAGGACCACCGCCCCGGTGGCGGCGGCGAGCGAGCGGACGGCGGCGAACCGGTCGGCGCTCGGCGGGGCGCCGGCCAGGCGCGCGAACTCGCCGTCGTGGGGCGTGAGCACGGTGGGCGCACCCCGGTCGGCGAGCACCGCCGCGGCGTCGGTCCCGAGCGCGGTCAGGCCGTCCCCGTCCACCACGGCAGGGAGATCGCAGGCGGCCAGCAGGTCGCGCACGTCGGCCGCCGAGGCCGTGCCCAGACCGGGACCGACCACGAGCGCCTGCACCCGGTCCGCCGCCGCGGCCGCGGTCGCGGCCCAACCGCTCGCCGGCAGGGCCACGCCGACGGCTTCGGTCGGACGCGCCGGATCGTCCTGGACCCCGGGGCTGCCGAGCCGCACCATCCCAGCGCCGGCCCGCTGCGCGGCGCCTGCGGCGAGGTGGGCCGCACCCGTCATGCCGGCGGACCCCGCGACGACGAGGAGCCCCGCTCCCCACTTGTGCGCGGTCGGCGCCCGGGACGGGAGCCAGGCGGCCACGTCGTCGCGCTCGACCACCCCGGACCGGGCGTGGGACACGTCGAGGCCGATGTCGGCCAGCGTGACCGTGCCGGCGAGCGACCGGCCGGGCTCGAGCAGCAGCCCGGGCTTGAGCGCGGCGAACGTCACCGTCCGGACGGCGGGCAGCACCCGTCCGAGCGCCTCGCCGGTCGTGCCCGACACACCGCTCGGGATGTCCACGGCCAGCACCGGGACCGCACCCACCTCCGGTGCGTGGTGCTCGCCGTGGAACCCGGTGCCGTAGGCCGCGTCGAGCACGAGGTCCGCATCGGGGAGCCGCGCCGGCACGTCGAGGGCGTCGACGACGGTGGTCCGCACGCCACGCCGGCGGAGCCGCGCGGCTGCCCGCGCGTCCGTCGGCGCCGTTGTTCCCCTTTCCGGCGAGCACGACGACGCGTCGCCCGTAGCCGCCGTCGAGCAGGTCGAGCGCCACCTGGGCCACAGCCGCCCCGGCCCGGTCGATCAGGACCTCGACGGGTTCGGGGGCGGCGGCGTCGACGGCCGCCATCTCCTCGGGGGTGAGGATCGGGATCACGGTTCGTCGAGCGCGACCGCGATCGCCTCGGCCACCCGGTGCGTGTGGGTCATGGTGAGCCGCCACCCGAGGATGCCGCGCTCCTTGGCCAGGCGCTCTGCGCCCCCGTGGAGCAGCACGGAGGGCGCGCCGCTGCTGGCCTTGGCCACCTCGATCTCGCGCCACTTGCACGCCCCCACCCCCAGGCCCATCGCCTTGAGCACCGCCTCCTTGGCCGCGAAGCGCGCCGCATAGCGCTCGGTCGGATCGGCGCGCCGATCGCAGTACGCCTGCTCCGAATCGGTGAACAGGCGCCGGCGCAGCGTGGGCGTGCGGGCCAGCGCCGTGCGCATGCGCTCCACCTCGCACAGGTCCACGCCAATGCCGATCACTTCCGCCTACCTCGTCCGCCAGTGATCGGCGAGCTCCGCGAGCGGCGCGACGAGGAGGTCGGCGGTGGGGACGGTCGTGAGCAGGTCGTCGCGGAAGGTGGGCTCGGTCTCGAGCACCGCGTCGCGCAGGGCGGCCCAGCGGTTGCGGTAGCCCTGGAGCGCACCGCGAGCGGTGCCCGCGCTCACGTGATCGTGGAAGCGCACGTGCAGCAGGGTGATGCCGGTGGCCCGGTCGTCCTTGGTCTCGGGCACGATCACGATCGTGCGGCCGTCCTCGCGCCCACGGGTCACGAACACCTGGCGCTCGAGGGCCACGGTGTGCTTGGTGCCGCGGAGGCGCCCGACGCGCTCGGTGCGCGACGGGATGTCGAGCGCGATGCCGCCGCGGTCGACGACGGCCACCGGGATCTCCCCGTCCTCGGGGTCGCCGTCCAGCTCGTAGCGGATCCACCCGGTGACCTCGGCCACCGTCGGGTCGAGGTCGGCCAGCGTGCGGAGGGTCTTGTACGTGAGCCGGTCGCGAGCCGTCCCCGCCGCCAGCACGGCCTGCACGAGGGCGGGCTGCAGCAGCGTCTCGTCGCTCCGCGAGATGCCGACGGTGACGGTCTTGGCCTGGTGCTTGATGGCGTCGACCGGACGGGTCAGCTCCTCGATGCCCTGGGTGAGGGCGGCGGTGAGATCGTCGATCACGACCGCCGGCGTCCCGATGCGACCGAGCTCGGCCTGGTACGCCTCGAGCGGCGCGATGCCCACGGCGTAGCGGAGCGACGACGCCAGGCGCACGGCGGTGCTCGCCTCCAGGTGCCCGTCGTAGGACCCCGACCGCAGACCGTCGAAGAAGCTGCTCCCGGCGGTCGTGAGGGCCGGGCGCAACGAGCGCAGCAGTCCGTCGCCGTCGGTCGTGATCGACTCCCCGACCGCGTCCTCGATGGCGGCGCGGGCCTCGCGCAGCGGATGCGCCTGCGCGTCGATCGCGAGCGCGGCCTCGTAGCCGAAGAGGTGCCCCGCCATGGCCGCGAGCACGAAGGCGAGCTGGGGGTGGGTGGCGGGCACGGAGACGACCTGCAGCGCGCTGGCGAACCGGGCCTCGCCGTCGCTGGCGATCACGATCGGCGTGGCCTTGTGGGCGCGGTAGATCGCCACCTCCTTGGCCACGTCGTCCGCGGTCGATCCCTCCAGACCGGCGGCGCACACGAGGATGAGCGGCTCGGAGGACAGGTCGATGTGCTTCTTGTCCTCCGTGGCGTCGCAGGCGATGGCCTTGTAGCAGAGCTCGCTGAGCTTGATGCGCAGCTCCTCGGCGGCGATGCGGTTGGTGCCGTTGCCGACGATCGCCCAGTAGCGCTTGGCGGGTGCCAGCTGCTGTGCGACGGCCGCGATGGCCGGGCGACGGGCCACCGTGGCGTCGAGTGCGGCGGGCAGCTCGCGCAGGGCCTGGACCAGGGCCGGGTCCACCCGACCGCCGACCTCCGCGGCCACCGCCCAGGCCAGGAGGAAGCCGGCGGCGATCTGCGCGTAGAAGGCCTTGGTGGACGCGACGCTCATCTCCACGTCGCGCCCGTCGGAGGTGTAGAGCACGCCGTCGGCCTTGTCGGTCAGGTCGGACTGGCGCCGGTTGACGATCGCGAGCACGTGGGCGCCACGGACCCGGGCGAGGTCGACGGTGCGGTTCGTGTCGGTGGTCGTGCCGGACTGGCTGATGGCCACCACGAGCGTGTCGGACATGTCAGGACGGAGGCCGAAGCCGGACAGCTCGGTGGCCGGCAGCGCCTCGACCCGCAGCGCGCCGTCGGGGACGGCGGCCTCGAGCGCAGCGGCCAGGCTCTGGCCCGCCACGTGGGCCGTGCCCTGGCCGATGACCTGGACTCGGTCGATCGTGCCGTCGCGCAGACCGGCCCGCACCCGCTCCGGGAGGGCCTCGGGACCGAGCACCACCTCCGGACCCGCGCCGCGGTCGACGAGCTTGCCGCGCAGCGTCTTGCGGAAGCTGACCGACGCCTCGGTGATCTCCTTGAGGAGGAAGTGGGGGAAGTCGCCCCGGTCGATGTCGCGCGTCGTGATCTCGGCCCGCTGGAGGTCCTCGGGGTCCACGGGGAGGACGGTGCCGTCGTAGGCCTGGCGGGTGATCCCCTCGAGCGTGCCCGCCCGCGCGCCGTCGAGCACGATGATCTGGCCCCGGCTGGCGGTGGGGTTGTCGGCGTCCGCCGGGGTCTCGCCGTCCATGCGGAGGTAGGTGTCCGTCAGCTCGACCACGCCATACGGCTCCGACGCCACCACGTAGCAGCCGTGGGCCAGCCCGACGTACAGGGCCTGACCGCTGCCCCGCAGCGCGAGGAGCAGGTGCTCGGGGTGCGACGCCGCGCTCGCCGCGATCGCGACCGAGCCCTCGAACCCGGCCACCGTGTCCCGGAACGCGTCGGTGAGGGCGCGTCCCTCGGCCAGCCGGTGAGAGACGAGCGCGGGGATCACCTTCGCGTCGGTGGTGATCTCCGCGGCGAAGCGCAGCCCGTCGGCCGCCTTGAGGTCGGCGAAGTTGTCGACGTCGCCGTTGAGCGCGGCGGTGACGTAGGGCCCGTCGACGCGATCGAGCTCGTGGCTGTCGAGCGGGTGGGCGTTCGGCTGCGAGATGATCCCGACGCTCGCCCAGCGCGTGTGGCCGAGCACCAGCGCGGCAGAGGCATCGGACGCGAGCGCGAGGCGCAGGAGGTCGTCCCCCTCGATCGCGGCGCGCAAGGCGCGGGTGTTGTCGCCGAGCTCGCCGATCTCGGCCGCCGCCTTGTACACGAAGCTCAGGTGGCCCTCGGGTGTGCGCACGGCCAGCGACCGGAAGAGCGGATCGCGGCTGCGAGCCGCGATCATGCGGGCGATGGCCGGATCGGTCAGGTCGAGGCCGTGGTCGCGCACGAGGATCGTGATGCCGGCCGAGTCGCGCCCGCGCACCTCGAGCCGATCGAGCGCAGCCAGGGCCTGCTGGAGCGAGGTCCCGACCTCGATGGCCGACCAGGAGGCGGTGGCGCCCACGAGGTCGCGCACGCGGTCGGCCGTGGGGAGCCGGTCGCGCTCGACCGCCCACAGCGCGTCCTTGAGCTCGAGCACCGCGGCGTTGGCCTCCTCGAGCGGATGGCCGGCGGTGCCGCCCTCCTCGTCGAGCCGGGTCTCCGCGGCCGCCACCCAGTCCCCGATCGCGGCGCACACCGCGGCGGCCCGGATGGCCGTCTGCCGGTCGCGGACGAGCAGCGCCACCCCGTCGCCCGTGCGCAGCACGGCGTCGATGTCGGCCAGTGCGGCCGCGGCGGCCTGAGCCGTCACCACGAGGTCGCCCCCAGGCACGAGGCCGCGCTGCAGGGCGTCGAACCGATCGAGGACGTCCGTTGCGGGGAGCAGGCGCCGGACGCCCGGCCCGCGCACGATGGCGATGATGCCGCACACGGGGGCGGCTCCTTCCGGCTGGGGGACCCTGTGAGACTACCGGGGCCCTCGCGGGGCCCCTAGGGCGGGATTCGGGGCTACGGGCGGGCGGCCACGGCGGCGGCCAGGCGGTCCGCCACGGCCTCGGCCTGGGCCTGGGTGGGCGCCTCGACCATGACCCGCACCAGCGGCTCGGTGCCGCTGGGGCGGAGCAGCACCCGCCCGTCGCCACCCAGCTCGGCCTCCGCGGCAGCCACCTCGTCGGCCACCTCGGCGGCGACCTCCGGACCAGGGCGGTGGACCGGCACGTTGCGGAGCACCTGGGGCAGCTGGGTCATCGCCGCGGCCGCCAGCTCGGCCAGCGGCGCGCCCGTGTGGGCGACCACGTCGAGCAGCTGCACCGCCGTGAGGAGGCCGTCGCCGGTGGTGGCGAGGTCGCGGTGGATCACGTGCCCGCTCTGCTCGCCGCCGAGGGCGAGGCCGCGCTCGTCGAGGGCGGCCAGCACGTGCCGATCGCCGACGGGTACCTCGACGACCTCGATGCCGTGCGCCTCCATGCCGCGGCGGAACCCGAGGTTGGCCATCACGGTCGCCACCACCGCGTCGCCGGGGAGCGCGCCCCGCGCCTTGCGGTCGATGGCCGAGATGGCGACCAGGTGGTCGCCGTCCACGACCCGGCCGGTCGCGTCGACCGCCAGCGCGCGGTCGGCGTCGCCGTCGAAGGCGATCCCCGCGTCGGCAGCCGACTCCACGACGGTTCGCTGCAGGGTCTCCGGGTACGTGGAGCCGGAGGCCGCGTTGATGTTCCGACCGTCCGGGTCGGCGTGGAGCACGGTCACCTCCGCCCCGAGCGCGCGGAGGACGCGCGGTCCCACCCGTGAGGCCGCGCCGTGCGCGCAGTCGACGACGACTCGCAGCCCACCCAGCCCGCGCCCGCCGATCGACGAGACGACCGACTGCTGCCAGCGCTCGACCGGGTGGGGGTCCTCGCGGATCGCGGCCGGCTCGCCGAAGGGCTCCTCACCGCCGTGGAGCAGGCGGTGGAGCGCGGCCTCGAGGGCCTCCTCCTCCGGGTCCGTGAGCTTGCGCCCGCCGGGGGCGAACAGCTTGACGCCGTTGTCCTGGTACGGGTTGTGCGACGCCGAGATCACCGCGCCGAGCACCCCGTCGGCCGCGCTGGTCCACGCGGCGGCGGGGGTCGGCGCCACCCCGAGGTGCACGACCTCCACCCCTTCGGCGGCGAGCCCCGCCGCGAGCGCCGCCTCCAGCGTCGGACCCGACTCCCGCGTGTCGCGCGCGATGACACAGGTCGACACCGCAAAGGTCCGAGCGGCCGCCCGGCCAAGGGCGAGCACGAGCTCCGGGGTCAGCTCGGTGAGGGCAACTCCGCGCACCCCGTCTGTGCCGAACTTCAACATGGCGCGGACCCGGGGCCGCTCGTCTTGCCTAGCGCTTGCTGTACTGCGGGGCCTTCCGGGCCTTCTTGAGGCCGTACTTCTTGGACTCCTTCTCGCGGCGTCGCGGCGGAGGAACCCGGCCCGCTTCAGCACGGGACGCAGCTCGGGGTCGAGCTCGATGAGCGCGCGGGCGATGCCGAGGCGGAGCGCGCCGGCCTGGCCGGTGGGGCCGCCGCCGTGGATCGTGGCGTCCACGTCGTAGGTGGCCAGCGTCTCGGTGACCCGGAGCGGCTCGGTGAGGACCATCACGTGGGTCTTCGACGGGAAGTAGTGCTCGAGCGCGCGGCCGTTGACGGTGATCGTCCCGTCGCCCTCGCCCTCGCTGGTGCGGAGGCGGACGCGTGCGATCGCCTCCTTGCGGCGACCGGTGGACTGCACGAGCGGCTGGGGCATCGGATCTCCTACGCGGGGCGCCGGGCGTCGGCGAGTTCGAGCGGCACCGGCTGCTGCGCGGCATGCGGGTGGACCGGACCGGCGTACACCTTGAGCTTGGTCAGCATCTGACGGCCGAGGCGGTTCTTCGGCAGCATCCCCCGCACGGCCCGGCGGATGGTCTCCTCGGGACGGGCGGCGTGGGCCTGTGCGAACGTGCGGCTCTTGAGGCCGCCGGGGAAGCCGGAGTGGCGGCGCACGAGCTTCTGCTCGGCCTTGTTCGCCGTGACGACGACCTTGTCGGCGTTGACGACGATCACGTGGTCGCCGGTGTCGAGGTGCGGCGCGAAGGTCGGCTTGTGCTTGCCGCGGAGGATGCGGGCGGCCTCGGTGGACAGGCGCCCGAGGACGAGGTCCTGGGCGTCGATCACGAACCACTTGCGGGTGATCTCGCTGGCCTTGGGGCTGTAGGTGCGCACGCGGGTTCCTCGGGACTTGCAGACAGGATGGCCAGGCGCAACGGGGGCCACGGCCGGACGGGAAAGACTAGGTGGGGCGTGCTTCAGTAGTCCACCTGCCAGAGGCAGAGGCCGTGGGGCGGGGCGATCGGCGCGGCCTCGGCGCGGTCGCCCGACTGCAGGATGGCCCGGATGTCGCCGGCCCGAGGGCTGCCGCCGCCGGCCGCGACCACGGTCCCCACGATGCTGCGGACCATCTGGTGGCAGAAGGCGGTCGCCTCGATCTCGAACCGCAGGTGCCCCTCACCCAGGTCGGTCCACCCGGCCCGGAGCACTCGACGCACGAGCGAGGCCTCCTCCTGGCCCTCGCCGGGCTTGGGGCGGCGGCAGAAGGCGCTGAAGTCGTGCTCGCCGAGGAACGGGTCGCAGGCCAGGGCCAGCAGGTCCGGGTCGCGCGGGGTGGGGACGTGCCACGCCACGTGGGCGGTGAAGGGGTCGGGGACCGGCGCGTTGAGCACCCGGTACCGGTAGGTGCGGGAGGTGGCCCAGAAGCGGGCGTCGAAGTCGTCCGCCACGGCCGCCACCTCGCGCACCACGATCCGGGGCGCGCACAGCCGCAGCAGCGAGCGGTGCAGGCGTTCGAGGTCGGTCGAGGCGGGGAGGTCGGCGTGCACGACCTGCCCCCACGCGTGCACGCCCGTGTCGGTGCGCCCGGCGCAGGTGAGCTCGACCGGTGTGCGGGTCACGCGCTCGATCGCCTCACCGAGGGTGCCGGCCACCGTCGGCAGGCCGGGCTGAGCTGCGAACCCGTGGAACCCGGTCCCGTCGTAGGCGACCAGCATCCGAACGCGGACCAGCGGGCCCGAGGGGCCCGCTGCGAGGGGAGGGTCGAACAGCGTCATCGGACGCGCCGATTCAGCAGAGACGCCGGAGCCGGGCGGCTTCGCCGACCCGAGCGGAGGCACTTGCGGAGGGCGCCCGGAGCGAAGCGACGCCCGGAGCAAGCATCAGATCAGCTCGATGCGGGCCATCGGGGCGTTGTCGCCCTGGCGCGGCCCGAGCTTCAGGATGCGGGTGTAGCCCCCGTTGCGGTCCGCGTAGCGCGGGCCGATCTCCGTGAAGAGCTTGTGGGCCATCTCCTTGTCCCCGAGGTAGGACACGACCTGGCGGTGGTTGTGCATCCCGCCCTTCTTGGCCTTGGTGATGACCTTCTCGGCGACCGGGCGGAGCGCCTTCGCCTTCGCCTCGGTCGTCACGATGCCCTCGGCCGCCACGAGCGAAGCCACGAGGTTGGCCATCATCAGGCGCTGGTGCTGCGAGCTGCCGCCGAACCGACGGCCCTTCTTCGGGGTGGCGGGCATCCTCGCTCCTAGTCCTTGGTGCGCAGCGACAGGCCGCGCTCGTCGAGCTTCTGGATGACCTCGTCGAGCGACTTCTGGCCGAAGTTCGTCACGGCCAGGAGGTCGTCCTCCGTCTTCATCAGCAGCTCGCCGATCGTGTTGACCTGGGCCCGCTTGAGGCAGTTGCGGGGACGCTCGGAGAGGTCGAGGTCCTCGATCGGCAGGTCGAGGTCGGGCGAGCCGGCGGTGGTGGTGGCGACCTCGCCGAGCTCGAGGCCCTGCGGGTCGTCGCTCATCTCGGCCACGAGGGCCACCAGCGAGCGGAGCGTGTCGCCGGCCGACGCCAGCGCCTCGCGGGGCTGATCGACCCGTCGGTCTCGATGTCCAGCACGAGCCGGTCGTACTCGGTGGAGTGCTCGACGCGGGTCGGCTCGACGGCGAAGGAGACCCGCCGCACGGGCGAGAAGATCGAGTCCACCGGGATGACGCCGATGGTCTGGCTCGACTTGTTGCGGTCGGCCGACACGTAGCCCCGGCCCTTCGACACCGTGATGTCGATGGCGAGCCGGGCCGCCTTGTTCAGCGTGGCGATCGGGAGGTCCGGGTTGAGGATCTCGATGTCCGAGCTCGTCTCGATGTCCGCGGCCGTGATGTCGGCCGGGCCCTTCGCGTCGAGGCGCAGCGTGATCGGCTCCTCGCTGTGGCACACGAGCACGAGGTCCTTGAGGTTGAGGATGATGTCGGTGACGTCCTCGGTGACCCCGGCGATCGTGTCGAACTCGTGGAGGGCGTCGTCGAACCGCAGCTGCGTGATGGCAGCACCCGGGATCGACGAGAGCAGCGTGCGTCGCAGCGAGTTGCCCAGGGTGTGGCCGAACCCGGGCTCCAGCGGGCTGACGGCGAACCGCTGACGGTTGCCCTCGGCCTCGCCGATCGCCTCGACGGTGGGTCGCTGGATGACGAGCATGATCTACCTCAGGGGACTGGAGCGGCGGGGGGAAGGACTACTTGGAGTACAGCTCGACGATGAGCTGCTCGCGCACGGGCACGTCGATCTGCTCGCGCAGCGGGAGCTCCCGGACGGTGACCTGGCGGCCGCTCTCGCCGCCGTCCATCCACGCGGGGAGGCGGACGTCGAGCGTGTCGAGGTTGTGCTGGATGACGATCATCTCCTGGGCCTTGGCACGCAGCGACACGACGTCGCCCTTGCGCACCCGATAGCTCGGGATGTCGACCCGGCGGCCGTTCACGTCGATGAGGCCGTGGTTCACGAACTGGCGAGCCTGCGGCCGCGTGCGCGCCCAACCGGCGCGGAACACGATGTTGTCGAGGCGCAGCTCGAGCATCCGCAGCAGGTTCTCGCCCGTGACGCCGCGCTCGCGGGTGGCCTTCTTGTACAAGTTCTCGAACTGCTTCTCGAGCACGCCGTAGATGTGCTTGGCCTTCTGCTTCTCCTGCAGCTGGACCGAGTACTCCGACGGCTGCCGGCGCCGGGAGCGGCCGTGCTCGCCCGGCGGGTACGGGCGCTTCTCCAGCGCCTTGCGCCCCTTCTCGTTCTCGAAGACGTTCACGCCGAGCCGGCGGGAGATCTTGACCTTGGGTCCGGTGTAGCGGGCCATCGTGCGCCTCAGACCCGGCGCCGCTTGGGCTGGCGGCAGCCGTTGTGGGGGACGGGCGTGACGTCCTTGATGCCGGTGACCTCGATGCCGGTGTTCTGGAGCGAGCGGATCGCGGTCTCGCGACCGGAGCCCGGGCCCTTGACCTGCACGTCGACCTTGCGCACGCCGTGCTCCATCGCGCCCCGGGCGGCCTTCTCGGCGGCCATCTGCGCGGCGTAGGGCGTGGACTTCCGCGAGCCCTTGAACCCGACGTTGCCGGCGGACGCCCAGGAGAGCACGTTCCCCTCCTGGTCGGTGATCGTGATGATCGTGTTGTTGAACGAGCTCTTGATGTGGCAGACGCCGTGGGAGACGTTCCTGCGCTCGCGCTTGCGGGGCCGGCGGCCGCCGGGCTTGGGCTTCGCCATTACTTGCGCACCTTCTTCTTGCCGGCGACGGTCTTCTTCGGGCCCTTGCGGGTGCGGGCGTTGGTCTGGGTGCGCTGGCCACGGACGGGCAGGCCCTTGCGATGGCGCAGCCCCTGCCAGCAGCCGATCTCCATCTTGCGGCGGATGTCCTGCTGGACCTCCCGCCGCAGGTCGCCCTCGACCTCGAGGTTCGAGTCGACGTAGGCGCGGATGCGGTTGACCTCCTCGTCGGTGAGGTCGCGCACCCGGGTGTCGACGGCGAGCCCGAGCTCGTCGCAGATCTTCCGGGCGGTCGTGCGACCGATGCCGAAGATGTAGGTGAGGGAGATCTCGAGCCGCTTCTCGCGGGGGATGTCGACGCCGGCGATGCGTGCCATGGCTCAGCCCTGCCGCTGCTTGTGGCGGGGGTTCGTGCAGAGCACCCGGACCCGCCCGTGACGGCGGATCACCTTGCACTTCTCGCACATCTTCTTGACGCTCGGTCGGACCTTCATCGGGCGCTCTCGTTCACTTGTACCGGTAGGTGATCCGACCTCGGGTGAGGTCGTAGGGGGTGAGCTCCACCTGGACGCGGTCCCCGGGCAGGATCCGGATGTAGTGCATCCGCATCTTCCCGGAGATGTGGGCCAGCACCTTGTGGCCGTTCTCGAGCTCGACCCGGAACATGGCGTTCGGGAGGGGCTCCGTCACCGTCCCTTCCAGGACGATCGCGTCTTCCTTGGGCTTGGCCAGAGTGGTGTGCTCCTGGGGTCGTCGTATGAGGCCCCACCCAGCACACAGGCGCGTGCAGCCGCGGAGGGACCCAGGGCCGGAGAGACAGCCTAGGCCCGAGGGGCGGCAACTGCCAACTCGCCGCGGCACGGCAAGCCCCCCAGGGCGGCTCCGGTCACCATAGTCGGGGGGTCAAGGGACGGTGAGGATCTCCGGACCGTCGTCCGTGATGGCGATCGTGTGCTCGGCGTGGGCCGCCAGCCGCCCGTCCGCGGTGACCACCGTCCAGCCGTCGTCGAGCAGCAGGGTGTCGGCCCGCCCCGCGCAGACCATGGGCTCCACGGCGTAGGTCTGCCCCGGGGCCAGCCGCCGGCCCTTGCCCGGGCGCCCCCAGTTGGGCACGTCCGGGGGCTCGTGCATGGCCAGCCCGATGCCGTGCCCCGTGTACTCCTTGACCACCGAGAACCCGGCCGCCTCGGCCGTCGCCTGGACGGCGGCGCCGATGTCGGAGAGGCGGCCCCCCGGCTGCATGGCGGCGATCCCGGCCTCGAGGGACCGCTCCGTGGCCTCGATCAGGGCGGCCGCCTCCGGGGAGATCGTGCCGACCCCCGCGGTGAAGGCGGCGTCGCCGTGCCAGCCCTCCACGATCGCCCCGCAGTCGATGGACACGATGTCCCCGTCCTGGAGCACGTAGGGGCCCGGGATCCCGTGCACGATGACCTCGTTGGGCGACGCGCAGATGACCCCGGGGAACGTGCCGTGGTAGCCGAGGAAGTTGGAGCGGGCCCCCCGGCGCTCGATGACGTCGCGGCCGATGCGGTCGAGGGCGGCGGTGCTGGTCCCGGGCCGCAGCGCCGCCCGGATGCACTCGTGCATCTCGGCGACGACCCGCCCGGCCCGCCGCATCCGCGCCAGATCGTCGGGCGAGCGCTTCACATCCGGCTGTCGTCGATGGCCGCGACGAGGCGAGCCGTGACCACGTCGGGCGGTCCCAGCCCGTCCACCTCGGCGAGCAGCTTGCGGTCCGCGTACCAGGCGATGAGCGGCGCGGTCTCCCGCTCGTAGAGGTCGAGGCGCTTCTGGATGGCATCGGGGGTGTCGTCGGCGCGCTGCACGACCTCGCCGCCGCAGTTGTCGCACACCCAGCCGTACTTCGGCGGGTGGTCGACCGAGTAGTTGGCCCCGCAGTCGGTGCACACGCGGCGCGACGCCAGGCGCTCCTTCACGACCTCGATGGGCACGACCAGGTCGATCACGAGGTCGAGCGGGTCGTCCAGGGTGATGTCCTGCAGGATCGCGGCCTGGGGGACGGTGCGGGGGAAGCCGTCGAGGATGTAGCCGCGGCCGCGCGTGTCGTCGCTGTCGAGGCGCTCGCGCACGACGCCGCCCATGATGTCGTCGGAGACCAGCTCGCCGCGGTCCATGATCGCCTTGGCCTTGAGCCCGAACTCGGTGCCCTCCTTGACCGCCGAGCGCAGCATGTCCCCGGTCGAGATGTGCGGCACGACGTAGTGCCGCGAGAGGCGGACGCACTGCGTGCCCTTGCCCGCGCCCTGCCTCCCCAGCAGGACCAACCGGGCCCCGGGGATCACAGCTCAGCCCTGCCACATGCTTGCTCCGGGCGTCGCTTCGCTCCCGGCGCCCTCCGCAGGTGCCTCCGGGCGACCGGCAAAGCCGGCTCGCCTCCGGCCCGCCGCGGGCTCATTTCAGGAAGCCCTCGTAGTTGCGCATCATGAGCTGGCTGTCGATCTGCTTCATCGTCTCGAGGGCCACGCCCACGGCGATGAGGATCGACGTGCCGGCGAACGGGAAGTTCCGCACGTCGGCCACGGCCAGGAGGATCGAGGGGAGCAGGGCGATGAACGCCACGAACAGCGCTCCCGGAAGGGTGATGCGCGTCAGGATCTTCGCGAGGTAGCGCTCGGTCTGGGGGCCGGGCCGGATGCCCGGGATGAACCCGCCCTGCTTGCGGATGTTCTCCGCCTGCTGGGCGGGATCGAACGCGATCGCCGTGTAGAAGTACGCGAAGCCGACGATCAGGAGTCCGTACACGATCACGTACGCGGGCTTGTCCGGCTGCACCAGGTTGTCGTTGATCAGCTCCTGGACGCGCTTGCCCCACCCGTCGGAGGGCAGGACGTTGGTCAGGAGGATCGGCAGGTACAGCACCGAGCTGGCGAAGATGATCGGGATCACACCCGACTGGTTCACCTTCAGCGGGATGTACGTGCTCTGACCGCCGTACATGCGCCGGCCGACCACCCGCTTGGCGAACTGCACGGGGATGCGCCGCTGGCCCTGCTCGATGAAGACGATGCCCACGAGCAGCACCACCGCCAGTCCGAGCAGCACGATCAGCAGGGCCGTGCCCTTCTCGGCGTTGAGCTGGGCCCCGTTGGCCGGGAAGCTGCTCACGACCGACGAGAAGATGAGCAGGGACATCCCGTTGCCGATGCCCCGCTGGCTGATCAGCTCGCCCATCCACATCAGCAGCGCGGTGCCCGCGGTGAGCGTGAGCACGACGACGATCACCCGGAACGGCGTGAACTCGGGCAGGACGTCGAGGCCGGTCGAGTTGCCACCGCCGCCCAGGAGGCCGCCGCCGCCGTTGTGGAACAGGAACGCCAGGCCGGTGGACTGCAGCAGCGCGATGGACACCGCCAGGTAGCGCGTCCACTGCGTGATCTTGCGCTGCCCGACCGCCCCCATCTGCTGCCACTCCTCCAGCTTGGGGATCACGACCGTGAGGATCTGCATGATGATCGACGACGTGATGTACGGCATGATCCCGAGCGCGAAGAGCGCGAACTGGGTCAGCGCACCGCCCGAGAACAGCTGCAGGAACCCGAGCACGCCGGCACCCTGCTCGGCCTGGCGCCGCAGCTCCTCGACCGCGTCGAGATCGATGCCCGGCGCGGGGATGTAGGCCCCGAACCGGTACACCCCGATCATCAGCAGGGTGAAGAGGATCTTCCCCCGGAGGTCGGCGACCTTGAAGGTGTTCCGGACGCTGGACAGCACGGGCTGGGCTCCTGGTCAGCGGCGCTGCCGGCGGCAGCGGATCGGCTCGGTCAGCGGTTGGCGAACTGGTTGCCCTTGACCGGCGGGCGCCGGTCGCCCCAGGGCTTGGGCAGGACCTCAACGGTACCGCCGGCCGCGGTGATGGCTGCCTCGGCGGACTTCGAGAAGGCGTGGGCCTTCACGGTGACCGCCCGGGTCAGCTCGCCGCGGCCGAGCACCTTCACGAGGGCGCCCTTGTGGGTGAGGCCGCGCTCGTGGAGGGTGGTCGGGCTGACCTCGGTGAGCTCGGTCCCCTCGATCACGTCGAGGTTGATGGCCTGGTACTCCACGCGGAAGGGGTTGTTGAAGCCCTTCAGCTTGGGGATCCGCATGTGGAGGGGCATCTGCCCGCCCTCGAACCCCAGGGGCACCTTGCTCCGGGCCCGCTGGCCCTTCGTGCCCCGCCCGGCGGTCTTCCCGCCCTTGCCGCCGATGCCGCGGCCCACCCGCTTCTTCGCGGGTTGGACCCGGCGGCCGGCTTCAGCTCGTGCACCTTGATGGTCATCGGCCGTTCCTAACGTCGTTGGTCACCTTCCGCGAGGCGCACGGCACGGGGCCGATGACCGGGTCACTGTGCTTCTGGTTCGCTCGCCGAGGCTCGCTCACGGTGCCTCCTCGACCGAGACGAGGTGCGGCACACGGGCCAGCATCCCCCGGATCTCGGGGCGGTCGGGCAGGGTGTTGGTCTTGCCGATCCGGCCGAGCCCCAGCGCGCGGAGCGTGCCCCGCTGCTTCGGCTTGGTGCCGATGGCGGATCGGACCTGGGTGACGGTGAGCGTGGCCATCACGCGACCTCTTCGGGGGCGGGGGCCGGGCCGCGCTGGCTCTCGCGGTACGCGGCGAGCATGCCCTTCGGCACGAACTCGTCCGCGTCGAGGCCCCGGAGGCGGGCGACCTCGTCGGGCCGCTTGAGGCCCTTGAGCCCGGCGATCGTGGCCCGGGCGACGTTGATGTGGTTCGACGAGCCGAGCGACTTGCAGAGCACGTCGTGCACGCCGGCCTCCTCGAGGATGGCCCGGGCGGCACCACCGGCGATCACGCCGGTGCCCGGGGCGGCAGGCTTCAGCAGGACGCGCCCGGCGCCCTCCTGGCCGATGATCTGGTGTGTGACGGTCGAGCCGGCGAGGGGGACCTGGAAGATGTTCTTGCGGGCCTCCTCGGTGCCCTTCTGGATCGCGAGGGGCACCTCCTTGGCCTTGCCGTAGCCGAGCCCGACACGGCCGTTCCCGTCGCCGATCACGACGAGCGCGGTGAAGCTGAACCGACGACCGCCCTTCACGACCTTGGCGACGCGGTTGATGTTGATGACGCGCGACTCGCGCAGCGACGTGTCCGTCGACTGCCGGGGGTTCTCCCGGTCGTTGCGGTCGCGGTTGCGGCCCTCGCGGCCGCCGGGTGCGTTCGACATGGTCTAGAGCTCCAGTCCGGACTCGCGGGCGGCGGCCGCGACTGCCGCGACCCGCCCGTGGTAGAGGTTGCCGCCGCGGTCGAAGACGACGCTGGTGACGCCAGCGGCCTTGGCTCGCTCGGCCACGAGCTTGCCCACCTGGGTGGCGGCCGCCTTGTTGCTGGTCGCGCCACTGCGGAGGTCCGCCTCCGTGGTGGAGGCCGCGGCGATGGTGCGACCGGTGCGGTCGTCGATCACCTGGGCGGTGATGTGCTTGTTCGAGCGGAAGACGGCGAGGCGGGGACGCTCGGCGGTGCCGCGCACCTTCTTGCGGACGCGCCGGTGGCGGCGGATCCGCGCCTCTCGCTTGTGTGCTGCGCTGACGGTCATGGTGCTTCCCTACTTGCCCGTCTTCCCGGCCTTCTTGGCGACGTACTCGCCGAGGTACCGGACGCCCTTGCCCTTGTAGGGCTCGGGCTTGCGGATCTTGCGGATGTTGGCGGCGACCTGGCCGACCGCCTCCTTGTCGATGCCCCGCACCACGACGCGGTTCGGGGTCGGGACCTCGAAGGTGACGCCGTCAGGCGCCTCGACGTGGACCGGGTGGCTGAACCCGAGCGCCAGCTCGAGCTTGGTCGGGCCCTGCGCCGCAGCGCGGTAGCCGACGCCGATGATCTCGAGCTCCTTGGTGAACTCGGTGTGCACGCCGACGACCATGTTGTTGACGAGCGAGCGGACGAGCCCGTGGAGGGCGCGGTTCTCGCGCTCGTCGTCGGGGCGCTCGACCAGCAGCTCGTCGCCGTCCTGGCGGACGGTGATGGCGCCCGGCAGCTCGCGCTCGAGGGTGCCCTTGGGGCCCTTCACGGTGATGTGGCGGTCGGCGACCGTGATGTCGACGCCGCTGGGGACGGGGATCGGGGACTTGCCGATGCGGCTCATGTCAGCTCACCACACGAAGCAGAGGATCTCGCCGCCCACGTTGCGCTTGCGCGCCTCGCGGTCGGTCATGAGCCCCTGGCTGGTCGAGAGGACGGCGACGCCCAGGCCCCCGACGACGCGGGGGACCTTGGCGGATGGGCTGTACACGCGCAGGCCCGGCTTGGACACCCGGCGCAGCCCCGAGATGACCCGGGCCCGCTCGGGCGAGTACTTCATCCGGATGTGGAGCACCCGGCCCGGACGGTCGGTGGCGTCGGTGGCGTCGTAGCCCTCGATGTAGCCCTCCTTGTGGAGGATCTCGGCGAGGGCTTCCTTCACCTTCGAGCTGGGCATGCGCACGTCGTCGTGCATCGCGATGTTCGCGTTGCGGATGCGCGTGAGCATGTCGGAGATCGGGTCGGTCATCGTCATCGGTCGCCTCCCCTCACCAGCTCGCCTTGGTCACGCCGGGGATCTCCCCCGCGTGCACGAGCTCGCGCAGGCAGACACGGCACAGGCCGAACTTCCGGTACACGGAGTGCGGCCGGCCGCACCGCTTGCAGCGGGTGTAGGCACGGACCTTGAACTTGGGGGTGCGCTGCTGCTTCTCGATGAGCGCCTTCTTGGCCATCAGCTCTGTCCCTCACGCTTGAACGGGAAGCCGAGGGCCGCGAGAAGGGCCTTGCCCTCGGCATTGGATGTGGCGGTCGTGACGATCGTGATGTCCATGCCGCGGGGGGCATCGATCGAGTCGTAGTCGACCTCTGGGAAGATCAGCTGCTCGGTCACGCCGAACGTGTAGTTGCCGCGGCCGTCGAACGCGTTCGGGTCGAGGCCGCGGAAGTCGCGGATGCGGGGGATGGCGAGGCTGATCAGGCGGTCGAGGAACTCCCACTTCCGGGCTCCTCGCAGCGTGACCTTCGCGCCGATGGCGTTGCCCTCCCGGAGCTTGAAGCCGGCGATCGACTTCTTGGCCCGGGTGATGACGGGCTTCTGCCCCGCGATGGTGGTGAGGTCCTTCACCGCGCCCTCGAGGAGCGACGGCTGGGCGACGGCGTCGCCGACGCCCATGTTCAGCACGATCTTGTCGAGCCGCGGGACCTGCATGACGTTGCCCAGCCCCAAGGACTCCTTGAGGGCGGCCCGGATCTCGGTGTCGTACAGGACCTTGAGGCGAGGCGCCTCGATCGTCGTGGTGTCGCTCACGGCATCTCACCTCCGCACTTCTTGCAGACGCGCACCTTGGTGCCGGCGTCGTCGAACGTGAAGCCCACTCGGGTCGGCTTGCCGCACGAGGGGCACACGATGGCCACGTTGGCCACCGGGATCGGCATGTCCTTGTCGATGATCCCGCCCTGCATCGTCGACTTGGTGGGCCGCTGGTGCTTCTTGGCCACGTTCACGCCGTCGACGATCACCTTGCCCTCGCCCGGGAGGGCGCGCATGACCTCGCCGGTCTTGCCGCGGTCCTTGCCCGTGAGCACGCGGACCCGGTCGCCCTTCTTGATCTTCAGACCTGCCATCAGAGGACCTCGGGTGCGAGGGAGACGATCTTCATGAACTTCTTGTCCCGCAGCTCACGGCCGACGGGGCCGAAGATGCGGGTGCCACGCGGGTTCATCTGCTCGTTGATCAGCACGGCGGCGTTCTCGTCGAAGCGGATGTAGCTGCCGTCCGGCCGCCGCTTCTCCTTCTTGACCCGGACGACGACGCACTTGACGACCTCGCCCTTCTTCACGGCGGCGCCTGGGATGGCGTCCTTGACCGTGGCGACGAAGATGTCCCCGATGGACGCGTAGCGCCGCTTCGTGCCGCCGAGCACGCGGATGCAGAGGACCTCCTTGGCCCCGCTGTTGTCCGCCACCCGAAGCCGGCTCTCCTGCTGGATCATCGGGGGTACCCCCCGATGATCCAGCGGTGCTGACTGAGTCCTCGGATTCGCTCGCTGCGCTCGCTCATCATGCGATCACCGAGCCCTCTCGAGGACCTCGACGAGGCGCCAGCGCTTCAGCTTGGACAGCGGGCGGGTCTCCTGGACCCGGACGCGGTCGCCGAGCTTGGCGTCGTTGGCCTCGTCGTGGACGTAGAGCTTCTTGGTCCGCACCATCGTCTTCTTGTAGAGCGGGTGCGGCTTGCGGGTCGTCACCGTGACGACCGCGGTCTTGTCCATGCCCGCAGAGGTGACGATGCCCTCGCGCAGCTTGCGGGCGTTGGGCCGGGTGGTGGTCTCGTCGGCCATCACGCGTCCTCCCTGTGGGTCTCGAGCGCCTCGGCGGCCGCGATCTCGCGGGCGCGCAGCTCGGTGTTGATGCGGGCCACGTCACGGCGCACCTCGGTGAGGCGCGCGTTGTTGTCGAGCTGACCGGTGACGTGCTGGAACCGGAGGTTGAACAGCTCCCCCTTGGTCTCGGCGAGCGCCCGCACGAGGCTGGCGTCGTCGAGCTCGCGGAACGCGCTCTGCTTGGAGGGCACCTAGAGCACCTCCTCACGGGCGACGAAGCGGGCCTTGATCGGCAGCTTCTGGATCGCCCGGTCGATGGCGACGCGGGCGAGCACCGGGTCCGGGTAGGACAGCTCGAAGAGGATGCGGCCCGGCTTGACCACGGCCACCCAGCGCTCCGGATTGCCCTTGCCGGAGCCCATCCGGGTCTCGGCCGGCTTCTCGGTGACCGGACGGTCGGGGAAGACCGTGATCCACACCTTGCCGCCACGGCGGGTCTTCCGGGTCATGGCGATGCGGGCGGCCTCGATCTGGCGGGCCGTGATCCAGCCGGGCTCGAGCGCCTGGATGCCGTAGTCGCCGAAGCTCACCTCGGTGCCGCCCTTGGCGTTGCCCTTGGTGCGGCCGCGCTGCTGCTTGCGGTGCTTGACCTTGCGGGGCATCAACATCGCTCAGTCACCGTCCCCGGGATGGAACTTCGGCGTCTCGTGGTGGTCGTGCACCCGGCGCTCGATCTCCTCCTCCTCCGCGAGGAGGCGCTCCAGCTCCGGATCGGCCTCCTTCACCAGGGGCTCGGCCTCGAGCGGGGCGTCGGACTCCGGCGCCGCGCCCTCGGGGCGACGGCGGGCGGCGGCCGAGGAGGACACGACGCGGCGCGGCTCACCGGGCGTGCCCGACGTCTCGCCGACGGCCATCGCTGCCTCGCGGCTGATCTTGGCGTCGTTGGCCGACTTGTACGGGAGGATGTCCCCCTTGTAGAGCCAGACCTTCACGCCGATGCGCCCGGCGGGGGTGCGGGCTTCGCGGAAGCCGTAGTCGATGTCGGCCCGCAGCGTGTGGAGCGGCACCCGACCCTCGCGATACCACTCGGTGCGGCTCATCTCGGCGCCGCCGAGGCGACCGGAGCACTGCACGCGGATGCCGAGGGCACCGGCCTTCTGCGCGCTCTGCACGGCCCGCTTCATGGCCCGGCGGAATGCCACGCGGCCCGCGAGCTGGTCGGCCACACCCTGCGCGATGAGGGCGGCGTCGAGCTCGGGCTGCTTGATCTCCTGGATGTTCAGCTGCACCTTGTGGTTGCCGGAGATCTTCGTGAGGCCGACGCGGAGCTCGTCGGCCTGGGCGCCGCGGCGACCGATGACGATGCCGGGGCGCGCGGTGTGCACGTCGACGCGCAGGCGCTCACGGGTGCGCTCGATCTCGACCCGGCTGATCGCCGCGTGGGGCAGCTGCGTCATCAGGTAGTCACGGATCTTCCAGTCCTCGATCACGAAGTTGCCGTAGTCCTTGCGATCCGCGAACCAGCGCGACTTCCACTCGGTGGTCACACCGAGCCGGAACCCGTAGGGGTTGACCTTCTGACCCATTACTCGGTCTCCTCATCGGCCTCGTCGGATGACTCGGCCTCAACGTCTGGGGCGGCGTCGTCGGCTGCTTCCTCGGCAGCCTCTTCGGCGGCCTCCTCGACTGCGGCCTCGACGGCCTCCTCGGCCACGCCGGGCTCGTCGGCCTCGGCCTGCTCGATGACCTCGTCCGTGAGGTCCTCGTGGTCGTGGTCGTGGTCGTGGTCGTGGTCGTGGTCGTGGTCGTGGTCGTGGTCGTGGGTCGTGTCGTGTCGTGATCGTGGTCGTGCTCGCCCGCCGCGTCGGCTGCGGCGGCCCGGCTCTTCGCCACGCGGGCGCGGCGGGCCTCGGCCACATCGCGGCGCACGCCGCCCCGGCCCACCGCCGCGGCCGACCGGGCCCGGCGCTTCTCGAGCTGGTCCGCGTCCATGCGGCTCACGATCAGCGTGATGTGGCACGTGCGCTTGCGGATCCGGGTCGCCCGGCCCGCGCGCGGGGCCGCCAGCGCTTCAGCGTCGGCCCTTCGTCCGCGAAGCAGGCCGAGACGCAGAGCTCGTTGGGGTCCAGCTCGTCGTTGTGCTCGGCGTTGGCCACGGCCGCGTTCAGCACCTTGCGGATCTCGGTCGCCACGGCGCGGTCGGTGAACTCGAGCACGCCGTCGGCGTCGTCGACGTGCAGGCCGCGGATGAGGTCGAGCACCTCGCGCGCCTTGTAGGCCGACACGCGCAGGTAGCGGACCTGTGCGCGGCGTGCCGGGCCGCTCGTTGGTCTTGGTGCCGGCCATCAGCGGCGTCCCCTCGCCTGCTTCTCCATGCCCGCGTGGTACTTGAAGGTGCGGGTCGGCGAGAACTCACCGAGCTTGTGGCCGACCATCGCCTCGGTGACGTACACCGGCACGTGCTTGCGCCCGTCGTGGACGGCGATGGTGTGGCCGACCATCTCGGGGATGATCGTGGAGCGGCGGCTCCAGGTCTTGACGACCTTCTTCTCGCCCTTCTCGTTGAGCTCGTCCACCTTCTTGAGGAGGTGGTCGTCGACGAACGGGCCCTTCTTCAGGCTGCGGGGCATGGGTCCTACCTCCGGCTGCCGCGCGTACGGCGCCGGCGCACGATCAGCTTCTGGGACGGCTTGGTCTTGTCGCGGGTGCGGCCCTCGGGCTTGCCCCACGGGGAGACGGGGTGGCGGCCACCGGAGGACTTGCCCTCGCCGCCGCCCAGCGGGTGGTCGACCGGGTTCATGGCGACGCCGCGGGTCTGCGGTCGCACGCCCTTCCAGCGGTTCCGGCCGGCCTTGCCCACCTTCACGAGCTCGGCCTCCGCGTTGCCCACCTCGCCGACCGTGGCGCGGCAGCTGATGGGGACGCGGCGCATCTCGGTGCTCGGGAGGCGCAGGGTGGCGAAGTCGCCCTCCTTGGCCACGAGCTGCACGGCGGCGCCGGCCGAGCGGGCCATCTTGGCGCCGCCACCGGGGTTGAGCTCGATGGCGTGCACCGTGGTGCCGACGGGGATGTAGCGGAGCGGCAGCGCGTTGCCGGGCCGGATCTCGGAGCCCTGGCCGGACTGGAGGCGGTCGCCGACCTGCACGTCCTTCGGGGCGAGGATGTAGCGCTTCTCGCCGTCGAGGTAGTGCAGCAGCAGGATGCGGCAGTTCCGGTTCGGGTCGTACTCGACCGCGGCCACGACGGCGGGGACGCCGTCCTTCCTGCGCTTGAAGTCGATGATGCGGTAGCGCTGCTTGTGCCCGCCGCCCTTGTGGCGCGACGTCTTGCGGCCGTAGTTGTTGCGGCCACCCGTGCCGTGCTTGGGCGCGAGCAGCGACCGCTCGGGCGTGTCCTTCGTGATCTCCTTGAAGTCGGAGACCGTCTGGAACCGGCGACCGGGGCTGGTGGGCTTGCGCTTGCGGAGTGCCATTGGTGCTGCCTATCCCTGGAAGAGCTCGATCGACTGGCCCTCGGCCAGGGTGACGAGGGCGCGCTTGGTGTCGGCGCGCTGGCCGAAGGTGAACGTGCGGCGGTTGCGCTTGCGCTTGCCCTTGCGGTTCAGCGTGTTCACCTTGACGACCTTGACGTTGAAGATCGCTTCCACGGCATCGTGGATCTCGGGCTTCGAGGCGTCGGGGTGGACCTTGAACGTGTAGACGCCCTTCTCGAGCAGCGCGTAGGACTTCTCGCTCACGATCGGGGCCAGGACGACGTCGCGGGGGTCCTTCACGTCGACACCTCCTCGGTGGTGGGCGCGGTCGCCGTGGCGGGCCGGTCCGCGGGCACGGTGTCAGGGGTGAACACGACCCAGTCGGACACGAGCACGTCGTAGGCGTTGAGCTCGCCCGCCCCGCACACGTGCACCTCGGGGAGGTTCCGGAGGCTGCGCCAGGCGGCGTCGTCCTCGGGCCGCAGCACGGCCAGCACGCGGCCGTCGATCCCGTTGGCGCGCAGTGCGGCCTGGGCCGCCTTGGTGCTCGGGGCGTCGATGCCCCAGTCGAGGACCAGCACCCGCCCGCTGGCGGCGCGGTCCGACAGCGCGGAGCGCAGCGCGAGGCGGATCATCTTCTTGGGCGTGCGCTGGGCGTAGGACCGGGGCTTGGGGGCGTGGGTCACGCCACCGCCCGTCCAGATCGGCGAGCGGTTGGACCCGGCCCGGGCCCGGCCGGTGCCCTTCTGCTTCCAGGGCTTGGCCCCGCCGCCCCGCACCTCGGCGCGGGTCTTGGTGGACTGCGTGCCGCTGCGACGGGCGGCCAGCTCGCGCGGTCACGACCTGGTGCATCACGGCGACGTTGGGCTCGATGCCGAACACGGCGTCGTCGAGCTCCACGCTTCCCGCCTTCTTGCCGGCGGCGTCCTTGGTGTCGATGGTGGCCACGTCAGCGACCTGCCTTCACGGCGTCGCGGATGACCACGAGGCCGCCCTTGGGCCCGGGCACGGCGCCCCGGACGAGGACGAGGTCGCGCTCGGCGTCCGCGCTCACGACCGTGAGGTTGAGGGTGGTGACCTTCTCGCCGCCCATCCGCCCGGACATCTTGGTGCCGCGGAACACGCGGGAGGGCGTGGCGCAGGCGCCGATGGAGCCGGGGGCCCGGTGGACCCGGTGGGCGCCGTGGGAGGCGGGCAGACCGCCGAAGCCGTGGCGCTTCATCGTGCCGGCGAAGCCCTTGCCCTTGCTGATGGCGGTCACGTCGACCTTGTCGCCGTCCGCCAGCAGGTCGGCCTTCAGCTCCTGGCCCACCTGGTAGTCCGACACGTCGTCGAGGCGCAGCTCGACGAGCTTGGGCCCCGGGTCGACCGAGGCCTTCTCGAAGTGGCCGGCCTTCGGCTTGGTCAGCTTCGAGGCCTTCGTGGTCCCGAAGGTCACCTGCAGCGCGGTGTACCCGTCGTTCTCGTCGGTCTTCACCTGCACGACGCGGCAGGGCCGGACCCGGACGACCGTGACGGGCACGACGCGGTTCTCGTCGTCCCACACCTGGGTCATGCCGACCTTCTCGCCGACGATTGCCTTTGTCGCCATGACGACGCGTCTCTTCCGTTCCACGCGAACGCTCCGCTCGGGAGACCCCGGCGGAGCGCTGCTCGGTTGTGCCGGGGGGTTCCCGCAGGACGGGCCTTCCCGGACGTCGATCTCGCCGCTCCCCAGGGCGCGGAACGCCCGGGAGCACGGCTGGGAGAGGATAGGCGGCCCTGACCCCCACGTCCAAAGGGGTCAGATCACCCGACCGCCTTGACCAGGGTCTGCACGGTGGCGGCGACCGCCTCGGGATCGTGGCCGTTGGCGGGCAGGTTGCAGCAGATCCCGTCGAGGCCGAGGGCCAGCAGGCGCTGGACCTGCTCCCCGACCGCGTCGGCGTCGCCGACGACCAGCCGGCCGGCCACGATCGCCTGCGTGGCCTCGTCGAGGGCGTCGAAGTCGAGGCCCCGGGCCTGGAGGAAGTGGTTGCGGAGGGCGACCGCCTCCTCCATCGACCCACCCTGGACCACCGAGCAGAGGGGGGTCTTGTTGATGGTGGCCGGGTCCCGGCCCACGTCGGCGCAGTGGCCGGCCAGGACCTCCAGCTTCCGGGGCAGCTCGTCGATGCCCGAGGTGAAGTTGGCCATCTCGGCGTGCTGGGCCATCAGGCGGAGCGTCTTCTTCTCGCCTTGACCGCCGATCATGATCGGGGGCCCGCCGGGCTGGACCGGCGGAGGGCTGTTGATGGCGTCCTGCACCCGGTAGTGCCGGCCCTGGATCGTGGGCCGCTCCCCCCGGAACATGGCCCGGCAGATCACGAGCGCCTCCTCGAGCCGTTCGAACCGCTCCTTCACCGGCGGGAAGTCCACCCCCAGGCCCGCGTGCTCGACGTCGTACCAGGCCGCACCGATCCCGAGGAACGCCCGGCCGCTCGAGATGACGTCGAGCGCGGTCACGACCTTGGCGAGGATCGCCGGGTTCCGGTAGGTCACCCCGGTCACGAGCGTGCCCAGCCGGGCGGTCCTCGTGCGGGCGGCGAGCCCGCCCAGGAGCGTGTAGGACTCGAGCATCTCGTGGTCGGGCGGGCCCAGCAGGGGCAGCTGGTAGAAGTGGTCCATCACCATCACGGCGTCCGCGCCGGCGTCCTCGGCGGCCACGGCCACCGCCGCCACCCGCTCGAAGAGGTCCGCGGGCCCGACACCCGGGAAGGTGAAGTTCGGGATCTGGTAGCCGACCTTGATCATGGGCGGCAGCCTGCCAGGGAACGGGGAAAACGCGCCCGCTAGGTTGCGCGGCATGGGAGAGAACCAGCGGTCGCAGATCACGATGGACCACGACGAGGTCGTGCGGTTCCTGGAGGAGCAGCGGGTCGTCAACATCGCCACGATCGGGCCCAACGGCATGCCGCACGTCGTGGCCATGTGGTACGCCCTGGTCGACGGCGCCATCTGGTTCGAGACGAAGGCGAAGTCGCAGAAGGTCGTGAACCTGCGCCGCGATCCGCGCATCAGCTGCCTGGTCGAGGCCGGCCACACCTACGACACGCTCCGCGGAGTCGAGCTCGAGGGCACGGCCGAGATCGTCGACGACCCGGACGCGATCTGGGCGGTCGGTGTGAGCGTGTGGGAGCGCTACAACGGCCCGTACACCGAGGAGGTCAAGCCGCTCGTGGAGTTCATGCTCAACAAGCGGGTGGCCATCCGGGTCAAGGCCGACCGGACGCGCACGTGGGACCATCGCAAGCTCGGGATGCCCGTGCAGGCCCTCGGCGGCACGACGGCCGCCTTCCTGGACCCCATCACCTAGGGCGGCGGTCGCCCGCCGTCACGGCGCGAGGTCGGTGCAGGCCCGCAGGCCCTCCCAGTAGGTCAGTGAGGCGGTCGCCTCCTCGCCCGCGAGCGGCCGCGGCACGCTCCCCGAGATGCGCCCGGGCACCCAGCGGTAGCCTTCGATGCGACGCCCGGTCACGGTCACCTCGAGCACACCCGTGCGCGCGCCCTCCGTGCTGTTCTCCTTGAACAGGAAGTTGCCCAACCCGTAGTGCACGAGCGCGCGGCCGAGGCGGCCCCCACCCTGCAGTCGGTGGGCGTGACCGCCGACGACCAGGTCGGCGCCGGCGTCGACCAGGGTCCTGGCCAGCGCCTCCTGGTCGGCCGAAGGGCAGGTCTCGGCCTCCACGCCCCAGTGGAGGAACACCACCACGGTGTCGCTCGTGGCCCGCGCCGCCTGCACCTCCTCGACCAGGCGGTCGACGCGCT
Source organism: uncultured Microthrixaceae bacterium (assembly GCA_963806205.1). Lineage (GTDB taxonomy): Bacteria > Actinomycetota > Acidimicrobiia > Acidimicrobiales > VFJN01 > VFJN01. The sequence goes on along the minus strand of CAWDXF010000002.1, from coordinate 710,889 downwards.
TGGCGGAGGCCAGCCCGCCCTGGGTGGCGGTTGCGGTCCAGGCCTCGATCAGGTCGCTGTCGAGCACCTGGGTGGCGGCCAGCACGCTGATGCGCTGCCCCTTCACCTCCGCGCGGAACGGGGCGAACGCCTCGTCCTCGTCGGCGCCCACGCCGATGAGGAAGCCGTCACGCTGGGCGCGCTTGACGGCGAGCGTGTCGGCCAGGCCGTCCGCGCCGTAGTCGAGGCCGTGGTTGTTGGCCACGCTCACGGCGTCGAACCCCGCGGCGCGCAACGCGTCGACGGCGCGGGGCGGAGCGCGGAACGCGAACTGCTTGTCCGCCCGCGTCCCGCCGGAGGTGAGCGCTGTCTCGAGGTTGCCCACCGCCAGGTCCGCCGCGCCGAGGGCCTCGGCGAACGGGCCGACCGCGGTGGCGGGGTCGGCATCGAGCCGGCTGCGCAGCACGCCCTCGAAGTTCATGTCCCCCGCGAACGCGATCGTCACCGCCTGCCCGCTGCCCAGCTCCCCGCGCGTCGTGCTCGTGGTCGACGCCGCGGCCGGGCGGGTCGGCGCGGTCGACGAGGACCCGTCCGTGCCCTCGTCGCCATCGAGCACGACCGCGACCCCCAGCGCCGCGCCCGCGGCCACCACGAGTGCGACGAGGACCAGGAGGATCCTGCGCTGGCGAGCCTGCATCGGGCGTCAGTCTTCCGGGCCCAGCCGCCCCGACCAATGACCTCGGCGGCAGGCCGGAGGCGATCCGGCTTCGCCGGTCGCCGGGAGGCACTTGCGGAGGGCGGTCGGAGCGAAGCGACGCCCGGAGCAAGCGAAGGCTCAGACCTGCTGGATCTTGATCTCGATGTCGACGCCGGCGGGCAGCTCGATCCGCTGCAGCGAGTCGACCGTCTTGGGCGAGGGCTCGAGGATGTCGAGGAGTCGCTTGTGGATCCGCATCTCGAAGTGCTCGCGGCTGTCCTTGTCCTTGTGAGGCGAGCGGATCACCGTGTAGCGGTGCTTCTCCGTGGGCAACGGGATCGGCCCTCGGACCGTGGCCTGGGTGCGCAGGACCGTCTCGACGATCTTCTTCGTCGACTGGTCGATGACCTCGTGGTCGTACGCCTTCAGGCGAATCCGGATCTTCTGCTTCTCAGCCACAGCTGCTCTGCCTCACTTGTCAAGGAACCCGCTCCGCCGGAGCGGCGGCGAAACCCTACTTGATGATCTTGGTGACGCGGCCGGCGCCGACGGTGCGGCCGCCTTCGCGGATGGCGAAGCGCAGGCCCTCGTCCATGGCGATGGGGTGGATGAGCTCCACGGTCATCACCGTGTTGTCCCCCGGCATGCACATCTCGGTGCCCTCGGGCAGGGCGATGGTCCCGGTGATGTCGGTGGTCCGGAAGAAGAACTGGGGCCGGTAGTTCGAGAAGAACGGCTTGTGACGGCCCCCCTCGGACTGGGTCAGGACATACACCTGCCCCTCGAACTCGCTATGCGGGGTGATCGAACCGGGCTTGCACAGCACCTGGCCCCGCTCCACCTCCTCCTTCTTCGTGCCCCGCAGCAGGGCCCCGATGTTGTCCCCGGCCTGGCCCTGGTCCAACAGCTTGCGGAACATCTCCACCCCGGTACAGGTCGTCTTCTGGGTGGGCCGGATCCCCACGATCTCGACCTCGTCACCGGTGTGGACCATGCCCTGCTCCACCTTGCCGGTCACCACCGTGCCCCGACCCGTGATCGAGAACACATCCTCGATCGGCATCAAGAACGGCTTGTCCAGATCCCGCTCGGGCTCGGGCACGAAGGAATCGACCGCCTCCATCAACGCCATCACCCCCGCCGCCGCCTCCGCGTCGCCCTCCAGCGCCTTGAGCGCCGAGACCCGCACGATCGGCGTGTCATCACCAGGGAACTCGTACTCGTTCAACAGCTCCCGGACCTCGAGCTCCACCAGCTCCAACAGCTCCTCGTCATCGACCGCGTCGACCTTGTTCAACGCCACCACGATCGCCGGCACCCCCACCTGCCGCGCCAACAGCACATGCTCCCGGGTCTGGGGCATCGGACCATCAGTGGCCGCCACCACCAGGATCGCCCCATCCACCTGCGCCGCACCCGTGATCATGTTCTTGATGTAATCCGCATGCCCCGGCATATCCACATGCGCGTAATGCCGGTTCGACGTCTCATACTCCACATGCGCGATGTTGATCGTGATCCCCCGCGCCTTCTCCTCCGGCGCCTTGTCGATCTGATCGAACGCCATCACCTGCACATTCGGGTTCGCCTCAGCCAGAACCTTCGTGATCGCCGCCGTCAACGTCGTCTTCCCATGATCGATGTGACCCATCGTCCCCACATTCAAATGAGGCTTGGTCCGCTCGAACTTCTCCTTGGCCATGACGAGACCCCTTCAGGCTTCCTTGGTGGTGGTTCTGGTGGTGGTTGTGGTGGATGTGACGTTAGGGACTTCGGCTACTCGCCGCGCACACGAGCGACGATCTCTTCCTGGACCGACGCCGGCGTCTGCTGGTAGCTGTCGAACTGCATCGAGTAGGTGGCCCGGCCCTGGGTGCGGGAGCGGAGGTCGGTCGAGTACCCGAACATCTCCGACAGGGGCACGTGGGCGCGGACGATCTGGCTGTTCCCGCGCTGGTCCATGCCGCCGACGCGGCCACGGCGGGAGTTCAGGTCGCCGATCACGTCGCCCATGTACTCGTCGGGCGTGGTGACCTCGACCGACATGATCGGCTCGAGGAGCACGGGCTTGGCCTTGCGGGCGGCCTCCTTGAAGGCCATGGACCCGGCGATCTTGAACGCCATCTCGGACGAGTCGACGTCGTGGAACTTGCCGTCGGTGAGGACGGCCCGCACGTCGACCGTGGGGTAGCCGGCCAGCACGCCCGCGTCGAGCGACTGCTGGATGCCGTGATCGACCGACGGGATGTACTCCTTCGGGACGCGGCCGCCCGTGATCTTGTCGACGAACTCGTAGCCGCCGCCGGGGCCCGTCGGCTCCAGGTCGATCTTCACCTCGGCGAACTGGCCGGAGCCGCCGGTCTGCTTCTTGTGGGTGTACACGTGGCCGGTCACGATCTGCGTGATCGTCTCGCGGTACGCCACCTGCGGCTTGCCCACCGTCGCGTCGACCTTGAACTCGCGGAGCATGCGATCGACGATCACCTCGAGGTGCAGCTCGCCCATGCCGGAGATGACGGTCTGGCCGGTGTCCTCGTCGGTGCGGACCTGGAAGGTCGGGTCCTCCTCGGACAGCGCGAAGAGGGCCTTGCCCATCTTGTCCTGGTCGACCTTGGTCTTCGGCTCCACCGCGACGTGGATCACGGGCTCGGGGAACTCGAGGTTCTCGAGCACGATCTCCGAGCCCGGGGACGACAGGCTGTCGCCGGTGCGCGTGTTCTTGAAGCCGATGCCCGCGGCGATGTCGCCCGTGAACACCGCGTCGACGTCCTCGCGGTGGTTGGCGTGCATCTGGAGGATGCGGCCGATGCGCTCCTTGTTGCCGTTCGTCGTGTTGACGACGGTGCCGCCCTTCTCCAGGGTGCCGGAGTAGACGCGGAAGTAGGTCAGCTTGCCGACGTGGGGGTCGGTCATGATCTTGAAGGCCGAGCGCGGCGAACGGCTCGTCGTCGGACGGCTTGCGCTCGAGCTCCTCGTTGCCCTTGGTGTTGAGGCCCTTGGTGGGCGGGATGTCGATCGGGCTCGGCAGGTAGTCGACCACGGCGTCGAGCAGGGGCTGGACGCCCTTGTTCTTGAACGCCGTGCCGTTGAGGATCGGCACGATCTCACCGGCGATGGTGCCCGCGCGGATGGCGCGACGCAGGTCGTCGACGGTGATCTCCTCCTCGTGGACGTACTTCTCGAGGATGTTCTCGTCGAAGTGCGAGAGCACGTCGATGAGGTCGTGGCGGTACTCCTCGGCCTGGGCCTTGAGCCCCGCGGGGATCTCCTTGACCTCCCACTTCGCGCCGAGCTCCTCGTCGAGCCACTCGAGGGCCTCCATCGTGACGAGGTCGATGACGCCCTTGTAGTTGCCCTCGGCGCCGATGGGCAGCTGGATGACAGCGACGTTGGCGCCGAGGCGCTCCTTGATGGTGTCGAGGCAGAAGAAGAAGTCGGCGCCGAGGCGGTCCATCTTGTTGATGAAGCACATGCGCGGCACGCCGTACTTGTTGGCCTGGCGCCACACGGTCTCGGTCTGCGGCTCGACGCCGGCCACGCCGTCGAACACGGCGACCGCGCCGTCGAGGACGCGCAGCGAGCGCTCCACCTCGACCGTGAAGTCCACGTGGCCCGGGGTGTCGATGATGTTGATGTTGTGGTCGCGCCACTGGCAGGTGGTGGCGGCCGACGTGATCGTGATGCCCCGCTCCTGCTCCTGGGCCATCCAGTCCATCGTGGCGGCGCCCTCGTGGACCTCGCCGATCTTGTAGTTGCGACCTGTGTAGTAGAGGATCCGCTCGGTCGTCGTGGTCTTGCCCGCGTCGATGTGGGCCATGATGCCGATGTTGCGGACCCGCTCCAGCGGGTGGGTGCGCTTGGTGTCTGCCATGTGGGTTCTCTCGCTACATGCGAACGACCGGGCGGGGCCCGGTCGTCGTAGGGGTGACCCGGGGGGCGCACCCCCACGTGGGTTCGGGGGGAGTGACCGCTACCAGCGGTAGTGGGCGTAGGCCTTGTTCGACTCGGCCATCTTGTGCATGTCCTCGCGGCGCTTCACGGAGGCGCCGATGCCGTTGCTGGCGTCGAGGAGCTCGTTGGCGAGGCGCTCGGCCATGGTCTTCTCACGGCGCTGCCGGGAGAAGCCGACGAGCCACCGGATGGCGAGGGTGTTCGCGGCGGGGCGCGGACCTCGACCGGGACCTGGTAGGTCGCGCCGCCGACGCGGCGGCTCTTGACCTCGAGCTGGGGCTTGATGTTCTCGACGGCCCGCTTGAGCGTGCCGATCGGCTCGGCGCCCGTCTTCTGCTCGATGGACTCGAGCGCGTCGTAGACGATGCGCTCGGCGGTCGACCGCTTGCCGCGGACGAGCACCTTGTTGACGATCTTGGTGACGAGGACGGACCCGTAGATGGGGTCGGGCATGACCTCGCGCCGCGGAGCAGGACCCTTCCGGGGCATGGCTAGCCCTCCCTCTTCGCGCCGTAGCGGCTGCGGGCCTGCTTGCGGTCCTTCACACCCGAGGTGTCGAGCGTGCCGCGGATGATCTTGTACCGGACGCCGGGGAGGTCCTTCACCCGGCCGCCGCGCACGAGCACGATCGAGTGCTCTTGCAGGTTGTGGCCCTCACCCGGGATGTAGGCCGTGACCTCCTGGCCGCTCGACAGCCGCACGCGGGCGACCTTGCGGAGGGCCGAGTTCGGCTTCTTCGGGGTGTGGGTGAACACGCGGGTGCAGACGCCACGGCGCTGGGGCGCGCCCTTGAGCGCGGGCGTCTTGGCCTTCGACGGCTTGGACTCCCGGCCCTTGCGGACGAGCTGCTGGATGGTGGGCACTGCTACCTCGCGTGCGATGAGAGACGTGCGATCACGGCGACCTGGCGGGCGCGCGGGCGCGCCGTGCCGGGGTACGACTCTACGGGGATCCCCGGAAGATCAGCAACTTGTCGGAGAGCGCACGCAGGCGCCCGTCTCAGTCCGGAGCGGTTATCTCCTGGAGCTTGGCCTGGACCGCGGCCTGGTCGGCGCCGCCGCCACCGCCGCCGCCCTGCATGGCCATGAGCTTGGTCATGTCGCCCTCGACCTTGATCTGGCCACCCATGAAGGCCTGCATCGCGGCCTGCTGGTTGCCCTCCACGAACATCTGGCGGGCGACCGTGTAGGGCACGGTCAGCTTGGTCGGGGCGTCGTCGAGCAACCCCGTGGCGAAGCCGTCCGCGTCGTAGTGCAGCTCGCGGTCGCCCTGGGGGCCACCGGTGACGACGACGTTGAGGGTGACGCCCGCGGGGCCGGCGCCGCCGCCGGCCTCGTCGGCGATCGCCTTCGCGGCGGCGAGCCACTCGTCGGACAGGAAGGGGTGCTGGGCCATCGGTTCGGTCTCCTTGCATCGGTGCTGCTTGAAGCGCAGCGGACCGTAGCAATGGAGGCGGAGACTGGCAACACGCGTTGCCAGTCTCCCTCCGGTCCGATCACCCGGCCTGGGGCGTGCCCTCCTCCGCGACCTCCTGGCCCTCGACCGGCTCCGGCGGGAGCTCGGCGATGGCGGCCTCGGCCACGGGGCTGGACTCGTAGCTCTGGGTGAGCCAGTCGGCGATGTCCTGGTCTTCGCTCTCGGAGGACCAGTAGTCCATCGGCTGGTAGTCGGGGGCGACCGTCTCGATCTCCTTGTAGCCCGAGCTGCCGGTGCCGGCCGGGATGAGCTTGCCGATGATGATGTTCTCCTTGAGGCCGAGGAGCCCGTCGCTCTTCGACTCGATGGCCGCCTCGGTGAGCACCCGCGTCGTCTCCTGGAAGGAGGCGGCGGACAGCCACGAGTCGGTCGCGAGCGAGGCCTTGGTGATGCCCATCATCTCGGGCCGCCCCTCGGCGGGGACCTTGCCCTCCTGCACGAGGTGCCGGTTCACGTCGGCGTAGACCTTCTGGTCGACGCGCTCGCCGGGCAGGAAGGGGCTGTCGCCCGGCTCCTGCACGCCGACGCGCCGGGTCATCTGCCGCACGATCAGCTCGATGTGCTTGTCGTGGATCGACACGCCCTGGTCGCGGTACACCTTCTGCACCTCGTTCACGAGGTACTGCTGGGTCTCGCGGACGCCCTTGATCTCGATGAGCTCCTTCGGGTCCCGGGGACCGTCGACGATCGGATCGCCGGCGGTGATCTCCTGGCCCTCGGCCACCTCGAGGCGCGAGAGGCTCGGCACCGTGTAGGCGTCCTCCGAGCCGTCGTCGCCCACGATCGTGATGACGCGACCCTTGCCCTCGTCGTCGGCGATGCGGACGACGCCGCTGGTGCGGGCCAGCGTGGCCTTGCCCTTCGGGCTGCGGGCCTCGAAGAGCTCGACGACGCGCGGCAGGCCGCCGGCGAGGTCGGTTCCGGCGATGCCGCCCGTGTGGAAGGTCCGCATCGTGAGCTGCGTGCCCGGCTCACCGATCGACTGCGCCGCGATCACGCCGACGGCCTCACCGCGCTCGATGAGCTTGCCGGTCGCGAGCGACAGGCCGTAGGCGAGGGCGGCGACGCCCATCTCGGAGTCGTCGGTCAGCGGGGAGAGCACCCGCACCCGGTCGACGGTCGCGTCGTCGCGCAGCTGCTCCATGAGCTCCTGCGTGACGAGCGTGCCGCGCTCGAGCTTGGTGCCGTCACCGAGCTTGACCTCCTCCGCCAGGGTGCGGCCGAACAGGCGCGTCTCGAGGTAGGTCCGCTTGCCGGCCTGGTCCGGGCCGATGTCGTCGACCCAGATCCCGCGAACGGGCTGGCCCGTGCGCTCGGCCCGCTCGAACGGGTCCTCCTCGTTGATGATGAGCTCCTGGGCCACGTCGACGAGGCGACGGGTCAGGTAGCCCGAGTCGGCGGTCCGCAGGGCGGTGTCGACCAGCCCCTTGCGGGCGCCCGGCGTGGCGATGAAGTACTCCAGCATCGAGAGCCCCTCGCGGAAGTTGCTCTTGATGGGCCGGGGGATCATGTCGCCACGGGGGTTGGCCACCAGGCCGCGCATGCCGGCGATCTGGCGCACCTGCATCATGTTCCCGCGGGCGCCCGACCCGACCATCATGTCGATCGGGTTGAACTGCTTGGAGGAGAGGGCCTTCTCCATCGCCTCGCGGACGCGGTCCGTGGCGTTGGTCCAGATCTCCACCTCCTTCTGGCGCCGCTCGCCGTCGGTGATGATGCCGCGGCGGAACTGCTGCTCGACCTTGTCGGCCTCGGTCTCGTGCTCCTCGAGGATCGCCTGCTTCTCCGACGGCGTGGTGACGTCGTCGATCGAGATGGTGAGGCCCGAGCGCGCGGCGAAGCCGAAGCACAGGTCCTTGATGGCATCGAGGCTGGAGGCCACGACGGCCTTCGGGTACTCGTTGGCGAGGCGCTCGACGATCTCGCCCATCTGCCGCTTCTTCACGGTCTCGTCGATGAAGCCGAAGTCGCGCGGCAGGCACTCGTCGAACAGGAACCGGCCCATCGTGCCCTCGCGCAGGCCGGTCTCCGGGACGCGGTCGTCGCGCACCCTGATGTTCGCGTGGAGCGTGATGTCGCCGTTCTCGTAGGCCTGGAGCGCCTCGGCGATCGAGCCGAACACGCGGCCCTCGCCGATGTCACCGTTCACCGCCTCGGTGAGGTAGTAGGCGCCGATGATCATGTCCTGGGTCGGCGTCACGAGCGGGCGCCCGTGGGCCGGGGACAGGATGTTGTTCGCGCTCAGCATCAGCACGCGCGACTCGGCCTGGGCCTCGGCGGACAGCGGGAGGTGGACGGCCATCTGGTCACCGTCGAAGTCGGCGTTGAAGGCCGTGCACACGAGCGGGTGGATCTGGATGGCCTTGCCCTCGACCAGCACCGGCTCGAAGGCCTGGATGCCGAGGCGGTGCAGCGTGGGCGCCCGGTTCAGGAGCACCGGGTGCTCCTTGATGACGTCCTCGAGCACGTCCCACACCTGCGGGCGGCGCCGTTCGACCATGCGCTTGGCCGACTTGATGTTCTGCGCCAGCTCGCGGTCGACGAGGGCCTTCATCACGAACGGCTTGAACAGCTCGAGCGCCATCAGCTTCGGCAGGCCGCACTGGTGCAGCTTGAGCGTGGGGCCGACCACGATGACCGAGCGGCCCGAGTAGTCGACGCGCTTTCCGAGCAGGTTCTGGCGGAACCGGCCCTGCTTGCCCTTGAGCATGTCGGACAGCGACTTCAGCGGGCGGTTGCCCGGGCCGGTGACCGGCCGGCCGCGGCGGCCGTTGTCGAACAGCGCGTCGACGGCCTCCTGCAGCATGCGCTTCTCGTTGTTGACGATGATCTCGGGCGCACCGAGGTCGAGCAGCCGCTTGAGGCGGTTGTTCCGGTTGATGACGCGGCGGTACAGGTCGTTGAGGTCCGAGGTGGCGAAGCGGCCACCGTCGAGCTGCACCATCGGGCGCAGCTCGGGCGGGATCACCGGCACGACGTCGAGGATCATCGCCCCCGGGTCGTTCACGCGGCGGCCGTTGTCGTCGCGGCGGTTGAACGCGGTGACGATCTTGAGTCGCTTGATCGCCTTCTGCTTCCGCTGGGCGGACAGCGGGCGCTGCCCGTCCTTCGGGTCGATGGCGGCCTTGAGCTTCGTCTCCTCCTCGTCGAGGTCGATGCGGGCGATCAGCGACTTCAGCGCGTCCGCGCCCATGCCGCCCTCGAAGTACTCGCCGTAGCGGTCCTTGAGCTCGCGCCACAGCATCTCGTCCTCGAGGATCTTGCGCGCGAACAGGTCGAGGAACTCGTCCCAGACGCGACCGAGGAGGTCGAGCTCGGCCTCGTAGGTCTCGCGGAGCGCGGCCACCTCCTTCTCGGCCGCCTTCTGGCGGGCCTTGATGTCGGCGTCCTTGGCCCCCTCGCCCTCGAGCGCGGCGACCTCCGCCTCGAGCTCGGTGAAGCGCTCGTTGATGCGCTGGTCGCGCTCCTTCTCGATCGCCTCGCGCTCGGCCAGCATCTCCTTCTCGAGGTTGGACCGGTCCGCGTCGCGGCGCTCCTCGTCGACCCAGGTCACGAGGTTGGCGGCGAAGTAGATGACCTTCTCGAGCTGCTTGGCCTTCAGCTCCTCACGGGCCTCGGTGCCCATGAGCAGGTAGGCCAGCCAGGAGCGGGTGCCGCGCAGGTACCAGATGTGCACCACGGGTGCGGCCAGCTCGATGTGGCCCATGCGCTCGCGCCGGACCTTGGAGCGGGTCACCTCCACGCCGCAGCGCTCGCAGATGATCCCCTTGAAGCGCACGCGCTTGTACTTGCCGCAGTAGCACTCCCAGTCCTTGGTGGGACCGAAGATCTTCTCGCAGAAGAGCCCGTCCTTCTCCGGCTTGAGCGTGCGGTAGTTGATGGTCTCCGGCTTCTTCACCTCACCGTTGGACCAGGTGCGGATCGAGTCCGCCGTGGCCAGGCCGATGCGGAGCTGGCTGAAGTTGTTGACGTCGAGCATGTGACTCGTTCCCTTGCTCTAGAACGCGGAGGGCGCGCGGCGCCGGTCGTCTTCGTCATCGCTGCCGCGCTCGGGGCGGGACAGGTCGATGCCCAGCTCCTCGGCGGTGCGGAAGATGTCCTCGTCGAGCTCCCGCATCTCGATCTCCTCGCCCGTCTGGGCCAGCACCTCGACGTTGAGGCACAGGGCCTGCATCTCCTTGATGAGCACCTTGAAGCTCTCCGGGATGCCGGGCTCGGGGATGTTCTCGCCCTTGACGATGGCCTCGTAGACCTTCACGCGGCCGAGGACGTCGTCGGACTTGATCGTGAGCAGCTCCTGCAGGCAGTAGGCGGCGCCGTAGGCCTCGAGGGCCCACACCTCCATCTCGCCGAAGCGCTGCCCGCCGAACTGGGCCTTCCCGCCCAGCGGCTGCTGCGTGATCATCGAGTACGGGCCGGTCGACCGGGCGTGGATCTTGTCGTCGACCAGGTGGGCCAGCTTGAGGATGTACACGTAGCCGACCGTGATCGGGTTGTCGTACGGCTCGCCGGTGCGCCCGTTGTAGAGCGTGGTCTTGCCGTCGCGCTGGATCATGCGGACGCCGTCGACGGACTCCGGCGTGAGCTGCTCGAAGATCGCCTGGATCGTCGGGTGCTGCCCGGCCTGCTCCACCTCGTCCCAGTGCGCACCGTCGAACACGGGCGTGGCGATCAGCGTCGAGGGCGGGGTCTTGCACCGGGTCTTGTTCTCGGTGCCGCGGACCGGCTCGTCGCCGACCTTGCCCGCCTCGCCCTCCCAGCCCCAGCGGGCGGCGTAGCCGAGGTGCGCCTCGAGCACCTGGCCCACGTTCATGCGGGACGGCACGCCGAGCGGGTTCAGGATGATGTCGACGGCGGTGCCGTCGGCCAGGAAGGGCATGTCCTCGATCGGGAGGATCTTGGAGATGACGCCCTTGTTGCCGTGCCGGCCGGCGAGCTTGTCGCCGACGCTGATCTTGCGCTTCTGGCCGACGTAGACGCGGACCAGCTGGTTCACGCCGGGGGGCAGCTCGTGGCCGTCCTCCCGCGTGAACACCTTGACGTCGATGACCTTGCCCTCTTCGCCGTGGGGCACCTTGAGGCTCGTGTCGCGGACCTCGCGGGCCTTCTCGCCGAAGATCGCTCGGAGCAGCCGCTCCTCCGGGGTGAGCTCGGTCTCGCCCTTGGGGGTGACCTTGCCGACGAGCACGTCGCCCGGCCCGACCTCGGCACCGATGCGGATGATGCCGCGCTCGTCGAGGTCCTTCAGGATCTCCTCGGAGAGGTTCGGGATGTCCCGGGTGATCTCCTCGGGACCGAGCTTGGTGTCGCGGGCATCGATCTCGTGCTCGTGGATGTGGATCGACGTGAGCACGTCGTCCTTGACGAGGCGCTCGGACAGGATGATCGCGTCCTCGAAGTTGTAGCCCTCCCACGGCATGAACGCGACGAGCAGGTTCTTGCCCAGCGCGAGCTCACCCCCGTCGGTCGACGGGCCGTCGGCGAGGATCTCGCCCGTCTTGAACGTGTCACCCTCCGCGACACGCGCGGCTTCTGGTTGATGCACGTGTCCTGGTTCGAGCGCTCGAACTTGAGGAGCTTGTAGACCTTCTTGCCGGAGGTCTTGTACTCGACCGTGATGAGATCGCCGGTGCACTCGGTCACCGTGCCGTCCTCGAGGGCGATGATCATGTCGGCCGCGTCGCGAGCGGCACGCGCCTCGATGCCGGTGCCGATGTACGGCGCCTCGGCGCGGACCAGCGGCACGGCCTGGCGCTGCATGTTGGCGCCCATCAGGGCGCGGTTGGCGTCGTCGTGCTCGAGGAACGGGATCAGCGCGGTGGCCACCGACACGATCTGCTTCGGCGACACGTCCATGAGCTGCACCTCCGCCGGCGGCACCGCGGAGATCTCCGTGGTGGCGGCGAAGTAGGTGTCGCGCTCGAGCTGGAGGCGCAGGTTCTCGAGGGTGGCGGCCTGCGGTGAGCGCCGCACCAGGATCCGCTCGTTCTTGAACTTGCGCCCGTTGGTGAGCGGCTCGTTGGCCTGCGCGACGACGTAGTCCTCCTCCTCGTCCGCCGTGAGCCACACGACGTCGTCGGTGACCTCGCCGTTGCGGACGTGGCGGTAAGGGGACTCGATGAACCCGAAGGCGTTGACCCGCGCGTAGGTCGACAGGGCGCCGATCAGGCCGATGTTCGGGCCCTCGGGCGTCTCGATCGGGCACATCCGGCCGTAGTGGCTGAAGTGCACGTCGCGGACCTCGAAGCCGGCGCGCTCGCGGGACAGGCCACCGGGGCCGAGGGCGGACAGGCGCCGCCGGTGCGTGAGGCCCGACAGCGGGTTGACCTGGTCCATGAACTGGGAGAGCTGGCTGGTGCCGAAGAACTCCTTGATGGCGGCGACCACGGGCCGGATGTTGATGAGCGTCTGCGGCGTGATCGCCTCGACGTCCTGCGTGGTCATGCGCTCGCGGACGACCCGCTCCATCCGGGACAGACCGATGCGGACCTGGTTCTGGATGAGCTCGCCGACCGAGCGGATCCGCCGGTTGGCGAAGTGGTCCTGGTCGTCGAGGCGGTAGCCGGGCTCCGCGTTCACGAGGTGGAGCAGGTACGAGCACGCGGCCAGCACCTCGCACCGCGACAGGACGGGCTGACCCTCCTGCGGACGGTCGAGGAACGGCACGCCGTCCTCGTCGGCCCCCTTGAGCATCGGGAACAGCTCCGCGAGGCGCTCGATCTCGTTGCGCAGCTTCTTGTCGAGCTTGTACCGCCCGACGCGGCTGAGGTCGTAGCGCCGGTTCTGGAAGAACGCGTTGTCGAAGTAGGCGCGCGCCGACTCGACCGACGGCGGCTCGCCGGGACGGGCCCGCTTGTAGATCTCGACGAGCGCCTCCTCGCGGGACGGCGCCAGGTCGCGATCCTTCTCCCACTGGCCCTCGAGGAAGTCGAAGTGCCGCACGAAGGCGTCCATGAACCCGGGGCAGCGGTCCTCGCCGTAGCCGAGCGCGCGCATCAGCACGAAGATCGACAGGCGGCGCTTGCGGGCGACGCGGGTGCCAGCCGTGACGTCCTTGCCCGGCTTCTGCTCGACGTCGAACTCGATCCACTCGCCGCGGTAGGGGTGGATGGTGCCCTTGACGAGCTGGTGCTTCGTGAGGTTCCGGAGGCGGTACCGCTCACCCGGCTCGAAGATGACGCCCGGCGACCGCACCAGCTGGCTCACCACGACGCGCTCGGTGCCGTTGATCACGAACGTGCCCTTGTCGGTCATCATCGGGAAGTCCCCCATGAAGACCGTCTGCTCCTTGATCTCGCCGGTCGTGGCGTTGATGAAGCGGGCCCGGACGAAGATCGGCGCGGAGAAGGTCATGTCCTTCTCCTTGCACTCCTCCACCGAGAACTTCGGCGGCGGGCGCAGGTCCTCGTCGTCCGGGTCGAACTCCAGCTCGAGCTGGAGCGTCTCCGTGAAGTCGCGGATCGGCGAGATGTCGCGGAAGGTCTCCTTGAGACCCTCCTGCAGGAACCACTCGAAGCTGTCCCGCTGGACCGAGATCAGGTCCGGCAGCGGCAGGGCTTCGTCGATGTTCGCGAACGAGTACCGATCGCGGATGGGCGAGCGACTGGGCAACGCGACTCCTAGGCGAGGGTGACCGTGCCCGTGCGAACTCCGAATCCAGGCGCGCCTGACCGCCGACCAGGGTCGACGAAGCAGGGGGGATTCCGCACGGCTCGTCCGATCCTAGGGGCGCGACAGGCCGCGAGCAACCTCAGGGCACAGCAGTGCTACCGGGAGGCCCCGGGAGGTTGTCCGGCACCGTACGACGGGGCTCGGAGCGGGTCAAGGATTTCTTGCCGATCGGTAGATGATTGGTGACTAGGATCTGCCGCACCATGGCGATCAAGAAGACCGCGCTCCTCCTCGACCAGGACCTCATCGCCCAGGTGCGGGAGATGCTCGGCACCAAGACCACCACCGAGACGCTCACCGAGGCGATGCGTGAGCTGATCCGCGTCCGCGGGCGAGCCCGCGGGCTCGAGCGGCTGCGCCGACGCGAAGGACTCGACCTCGACGACCCCGAGGTGATGCAGGGCTCCTGGCGCCAGGCCTGATGGCGCGCTACCTGGCCGACAAGAGCGCCCTCGCCCGGGTGCACCACGAGGACGTGTTCCACCGCATCAGCTCCCTGTACGTCACCGGGGAGGTGGCCACCTGCTCGATCATCGACCTCGAGGTGCTCTACAGCGCGAAGGCGGTCGCCGACCATCGGGCGATCCAGGAGGACCGAGCGTTCCTCCCCCGGGTGCCCTGCGCCGACGCCGCCGCCGACCGGGCCGTCGAGGTGCAGGAGCTCCTGGCCGAGACGGGCCGGCACAGGATCCCGGTCAACGACCTGCTCGTCGCGGCGGCCGCAGAGCACGCCGGCCTGACGGTCCTCCACTACGACAGCGACTTCGACACGATCGCGTCCGTCACCGGGCAGCCGGCCGAGTGGATCGTGCCCCGCGGCACGGTTCCTTGACGCGACGGGGCCCGGCCGGGCGGCCGGGCTCCGTCCAGTGCCTCGGAGGGCGGGTCTGCTACTTGAGCTCGACCTTGCCGCCGGCCTCCTCGAGGGCGGCCTTCGCCTTCTCGGCGTCCTCCTTGTTGACCTTCTCCAGGACGGGGCTGGGCGCACCGTCGACGAGGTCCTTGGCCTCCTTCAAGCCGAGGTTCGTCAGCGCGCGCACCTCCTTGATGACCTGGATCTTCTTGTCGCCGGCGTCCGTGAGGACGACGTCGAACTCGTCCTTCTCGTCCTCGGCCTCGGCGGCTCCACCGCCGCCACCCGCGGGCGCGGCGACGGCGACGGCGGCCGGCGCGGCCGCGGTGACGCCGAACTTCTCCTCGAACTCCTTGAGGAGCTCGGAGAGCTCGAGGACGGTCATGCTGGCGATGGAATCGAGGATGTCTTCCTTGGTGGCCATTGCGGTCACTCCTCCGTGGTCTCGGGTGCGGCCTCCGCCTCGGGCTCCTCGGCGGGAGCCTCCTCGGCGGGTGCCTCGTCAGTGGTGTCTGGGGTGGATGACCCAGTGGCCTCGGCCGCGGGCTCCTCGGCGGGAGCCTCCTCGGTCGGGGCGTCGGTCGTGTCGGTGTCGGCCGCCTCGGCAGCAGGTTCCTCGGCGGTCGGAGCCTCGGGCTCCGGAGCCTCGGCGGGATCGTCGGCGGTGGCCGGCGCCCCTCCCCGCTGGTCGATGAGGGCCTGGAGCCCGTAGGCGAAGTTGCGGGGCAGCGCCTCCAGCAGGCCGGCCAGCTGCACCATCGGTGCGGCGAGCAGTCCCGCGAGCTTGGAGAGCAGGACCTCGCGGGGCTCCACGTCGGCCAGTGCCCTCGCCTCTTCGGCGGTGAGGGGTCGTGTGCCCAGCACGCCGCCCTTCACCACGAGGCTCGGGTTGCCACGTGCGAAGTCGCGCAGGGCCTTGGCCACGTCGACCGCATCGCCGGCCGACCCGTCGGGTCGTTCCGTCGTGAAGGCGATGGCCGTGGGGCCCGTGAGGAGGTCCTCCAGCTCGAGTCCGAGCTCGCGGGCGGCGAAGCGGACGAGCGTGTTCTTGTAGATCTTGTACTCGCCGCCGGCTGCCCGGAGCGCGCGGCGCAGATCGCCGATCGCGGTCACGTCGAGCCCTCGGTACTCGGTGAGCAGGGCTGCGCTGGACGACTCGAGGCGCTCGCGCACGTCGTCGACCACCGCGACCTTCTCCGGTCTCGGGTTCTCCATCGACACCTCCTCTCGTTTGCTCGGGGCTCGCGCTGGGCGCGGGCACACCGAGTGAGACCTCGAGGTGTCCGCCTCGTCAGGCGGGGCCGAAGCCCCTTTGAGCCCGGAAGAGCTCTGCAGCCAGATGAGGCGAGGCCGTCGTGAAGCAGCGATGAGCACTGCGTCGTCTGGTCGCCTCGCCTAGCGGCTCGGCTCCGGTGGGCACCGGATGTCTTTGGCGAGCGTTCTGATGTAGCCGGACGAGGCTACCGGCCGGTCGCCCGGCCCGGCCAGTCAGGCGTCGGCGGCCTCGGGGGCCTTGAGGCGGTTCACGTCGATCCGGACGCTGGGCCCCATGGTGGGCGACACCGAGATCTTGCGCAGGTAGCGGCCCTTGGACGAAGCCGGCTTGGCCCGCTGGATCTCGTCGAGGACGGCGCGCAGGTTCGCGGTCAGCGCCTCGGAGCTGAAGCTCACCTTGCCGATCGGGACGTGCACGTTGCCGTACCGGTCGGTGCGGTACTCGACCTTCCCGCCCTTGAACTCGCCCACCGCCTTGCCTACGTCGGGCGTGACGGTGCCGGTCTTGGGGTTCGGCATCAGGCCGCGGGGACCGAGCACCCGGCCCAGGCGCCCGACCAGGGGCATGAGGTCCGGCGTGGCGATGGCCACGTCGAAGTCGAGCATCCCGCCCTCGACCTCGGCCGCGAGGTCCTCTGCGCCGACGTGGTCGGCACCGGCCGCGCGCGCTTCGGTGGCCGCCTCGCCCTGCGCGAACACGGCCACGCGGACGTCCTTGCCGGTGCCCGAGGGCAGGGCCACGGTGCCTCGCACGACCTGGTCGGCCTTGCGGGGGTCGACGCCCAGACGCATGGCCAGCTCGACGGACTCGTCGAACTTCGCGGTGCCGAGGCCCCGGACCAGCTCCACCGCCTCCGCCGGGGTGTACTGCTGCTCCCGGTCGTACGTCTTCGACGCGTCGTCGTACTTCTTGCCGTTCGCCATCGCTGGCTCCCTCCTGTGGTTCGGCCGGCCGGGCGAGGTGGTCCCGGTCCAGGCGGTTCGGACTACCTGACTTCGATCCCCATGGACCGTGCGGTGCCGGCGACCTGGAGCTTGGCGGCGTCGAGGTCGTTGGCGTTGAGGTCGGGCATCTTGATCTGTGCGATCTCCGCCACCTGGGCGTCGGTGATCGAGCCGGCGACCTCCCGGCCGGGGTTGTTCGCCGCCTTGTCGAGGCCCGCGGCCTGGCGGATCAGCACCGGCGTGGGGGGCGTCTTGAGGATGAACGTGAACGAACGGTCCTCGAAGATCGTGATCTCGACGGGCACGATCGTGCCCCGCTGCGCCTCGGTGGCCGCGTTGTAGGCCTTGCAGAAGTCCATGATCGCCACGCCGTGAGGGCCGAGGGCCGTGCCGACGGGCGGCGCGGGCGTGGCCTGGCCGGCCGGGATCTGGATCTTCACCATGGCCAGGACCTTCTTCTTGGCCATCGGCCGACTCCTTGCAGACGAGAACGTGGTGCCCGACGGGGCGGCGGACCAGTGTGGTCGCGCCGCTCCCTCAGGTCAAAGCTTGGCAACCTTCGAGAACTCGAGCTCGACCGGGGTCTCCCGCCCGAAGATGTTGACCAGCACCTTGAGCTTGAGCTGGTCCTCGTTGATCTCGATGATCTCGCCCGAGAAGTCGGCGAACGGGCCCTCCTTGACGCGGACCGTCTCGCCCATCTCGTACTCGAGCCTCGGCTTGGCCCGGGCCGCGACCTCGTCGGAGGTCTCGGTGGACACGCTGAGGAAGGACTCGACATCGCGGCGGGGGAGCGGCGACGGCTTGGCGCCCTGACCGACGAAGCCGGTGACGCCCGGCGTGTTCCGGATCACGTACCAGCTGTCGTCGTCGAGCTCGCAGCGCACGAGGAGGTAGCCGGGGAACATCTTCTTCTGGACGACGACCTTCTTGCCGCCCTTGAAGTCGACGACGTCCTCCATCGGGATGACGACCTCGTGGATGCGCTCCTCCATGTTCATGGACGAGGTGCGGGCCTCGAGGTTCTGCTTGACCTTCTTCTCGTAGCCCGACTGCGTGTGCACGACGTACCAGCGCCCGGGTCGGTCGAACGGCGACTCGACGGGCGGCGCGGCGGCCTCCTCGAGCAGTGCATCCTCGGTTTGCACTGTTTGCACGAGGGGGCCCTCGTCGGGCGGCGGCTCGAGGGCCTCGACGGCTTCGGTCTCGACGGCCTCGGGCCCGGGCTCGACGGCTTCGGTCTCGACGGCCTCGGGCTCGGGCTCGGTGGCGAAGGGATCGGTCACGTGGGTGCTCACCGCTCGAACAGCTTCAGGAGGATCTCGCCGAACCCGTAGTCGAGGGCCGCGACGTAGCCGGTCAGGAGGACCACCGCGACCAGCACGATGATCGAGTAGTTCACGACCTCGGCCCGGGTGGGCCAGGCCACCTTGCGCAGCTCGCCCCGCACCTCGCGCACGAACTCGATCGGCGAGGTGCGCTCCTCCCTCGGACGGGGCGCGGGCGGCGCCTGGCGCTTCCGGGCGGCCGGCGCGCCGTCGGCGCCGAGCTGCCCCTGACGCTGCAGCATGCGCTTCTGCTGTCGGTTCATGGCCATGGACGTGGACGTTCCTGGGGGTGCGGGTGGGAGCAGGGCAGGAGGGACTCGAACCCCCAACCTGCGGTTTTGGAGACCGCTGCTCTGCCAGTTGAGCTACTGCCCTTGGGGGTTGCAGGGCGGCCCAGCGTAGGCCAGATCCGCCGAGATCAGCCAGGCGGTCCCGCCGGGAGCACCACCGGCTCGAGGAGCCCGAGCAGGTCCACGGCGTCGACGGACGCGAGCCAGGCCCGCTGGTCCTGGGTGCCGTAGCTCAGCAGGAGGTCGTCGCCCCAGGCGGCCATCCCCGCGCAGAACTCCACGCCGTACCGCTGGAGGGCGAACGGCCGGGAGAGGGCCACGGGACGCAGCTCGTCGTCGATCTGGAACAACCGGTGCTCGTAGAGGCGGCGGGTCCCGGACCGCTCCACCTGGTGGACGACGAAGAGGTGGCCTCCCTCCACGGGCACGCCCTGCGATCCGCCCCCGAAGGCGGCGAATGACGTGGGCGTCGCGATCCGGCATCGCTCGCGGAGCCGGCCAGCATCTGGATCCCACTCGACCACCACGAACGGGTGACAGCCGTAGACGAGCAGCAAGCGGTCGTCGACGACGAAGGGCATCCAGTTCTTCTCCCGGCGACCCGTGACCTGGCCGGGGAAGACCACGAGGTCGGCCAGTTGGTCGTCGTCGATGCGCAGGAGCACCATGCGCTCGAGCGCGTCGTGGCTGACCTCGCGGCAGTTCGCCACCAGGTGCCAGGCCCCTCGCCACCAGAAGAGCCGGCAGTCCTCGAAGCCCACCACACCTGCCGGCAGCCGGGGCCGGTCCGGCGGCTCTCGCAGCTCGACGATCGTCAGGGGCGCCCCGTCGGCGCCGTGCACCTGGAGGAAGGTCCGGTTGGCGATCACCCGTCCTCCGTCCGCGGGCTCCGGGAGGCCCTCGTCGTTCAGGCGCGAGTTCACGGCCCGGACGACGAGGGCGAAGCCGGACGGTCCCGCCGCGATGCTCGGGTTGGTCGGGCTCCACACGCCCTCGACCGGGATGCCGAGCCCAACGGAGGTCGTCTCGCCGACGAGGTCCGCCAGGAGGGGGAGCCGGCCGAGGCGGGCGGCCGAGACGAGCTCCGAGTCGGGCAGCACGTGCTCCTGGCCCTTGGCCACCCACAGCTGGTCGACGATCCACTGGCGCGTGAGCAGGGCGTCCACCGTGGCCTCGGGCGACAGGCGGCGGTCCTGGCACACCGCGCTCGCCACGCCGATCGCATCCCAGTGCTGGTCCAGCTCCCCCAGCGCGAGGGCGTGCTCGAGCCGGATCCCCCACTCGTACATCCACCGGTGCACGAAGAGGAGATCGTCGGGCGACGGGAGGTGACGACCCGCGGCCGTGGCCAGGAGCGCCATGGCGGGCCGACCCGCGCGGCGGGCCGCGACGGCGAGGTCGTACAGCGGCTCCAGGCGGCTCGGTCGCAACTCCCACGCGTCCATCAGCAGGGGGATGCCCGCCTCGGGGTCCTCGCGACTCGTCAGCGCCGCGGCCTGGTAGCGCGCGTAGAACGTCTGCTCGTCCCAGCCGGCCAGCTCCGTGGATCGCTCGTACATCTCGATCGCATCGTCGATCCGCTCCAGGTCGCGATAGGTCTGCGCCAGGTAGAAGAGCGACCGGGCGTTCGAGGGATCCTCGAGGACCGCGCGCTCGAGGAGCTCGAGGTCGCGCCGGAGCTTGCCGGCGCGGACACCGCCGTCGGCGTGGTGGCGGACGACCACCTCGTCCAAGCGGGCGGTCCGGTAGGGGATGTCGCACGCGAGGTGCTCGTGGGTGGCGCCGACGAAGCGCCAGGGGAGCCCGGAACGGAGCACGCGCGGGATCCACATCTGCGGCTCGTCGTCGTGTCGCACGTGGTAGGCGTCCAGCCACAGGCTCGGCAGCGCGCCGCCGTGGAGCGTCTGGTCGGCGTCGAGCAGCAGGAGGTACTCGGCCGAGCCCTGCGCGAGCTCGAGGAGCTCGGTGCGGTTGGTGCCGAAGTCGCGCCACGGCCGCTCGTGCAACGTGCCCGGGAGGTCCGCCAGGCAGTCGCGGACGATGGCCTGGGTGTCGTCGGTCGAACCGGTGTCGACGATCGTCCACGCGTGGATGAAGGGCCGGGCCGAGGCGAGGCACCGCTCGATGACCGCCGACTCGTCCCGCACGATCATGGACAGGCCGACGGTCGACGGGGGGCGCGTGCTCTCCGCTGCCACCCGGACGAGGTCGGACGCGAACTGGCTCCTCACCGCGCCGAACGGCAGCCTTCCCCTGCGGGGCGAATGCGTCTGGGTGGCGCTAGAGGCCGGTGGGGCCCGTGGGGCCGCCGCCACCGGGCAGGCAGAAGAAGCACCCGCTGCTCACCACGACCGGGGCCAGGACAGCCGTTCCGACCGCGAACCGCTTGAGGAAGCTCCGCCGGTCGATTCCCGCTGCTTCGTTCACGAGGACCTCCCACCGATCCGTCGAACCGAGCGGACCGTACCACAGGCCTCTCAGGCATCGAACAACCCCGCGAAGTCGTGCTGGATGTCCGAGTCGCCGGTGGAGCCGGGGTCCACGAGCGGGGCCGTGACGATCGGGGGATGGCGCTCCAGGACGAGCAGCTCCGTCCGCTCGGAGACGAACACGTCGATCTCGGCCTGGAGCCGGTGCTCGGCCAGCAGCTCGACCAGGTGCGCCGCCCCCGAGGGGGAGACGACGTAGCCGAACAGCCCCCCGAGGTAGTCCGCCCACCGCATCGGCCTCACGTGTGGACCGGGCCGCGCCGGCCGGTCCTCCGGGGTCGCCGGGCGCCGCGTCCGACCCAACAGGAGGAGGTCCCACCCGGGATGCCGCCCGTCCGCCTCGTCGAGGGCATCGCAGATCGCCACCGGGAACTCCGGGGTCACCCGGGCGTCGTCCTCGAAGACCAAGGTCGGCACCTCGGCATCGGCGGCGTCGACCCAGGCGAGCGCGTGGCTGAGCGCGCAGCCGACGACGGTGCGACGCCCGCCGAAGCGGTTGCCCTGGAAGAGCGCGCGCAGCTCGGGCGTCGGGATCAGGGAGAGCCCGTCGACCGCCGTTCGCAGCTGGACGCGGCCCGCGAGCTCCGCACCGACGACGTCCTCGAGGGTCCGACGGAACGCGCGCAGGCGGTCGGGCCGCCGCGCGAGGTTGATCACCTCCATCCGGATGGGCAGTGCGAGCAGGCGCGGCAGGTCCTTCTCGGCGACGTACGAGGACGCGACCGGCTGCACCTCGGCCCACCTCGCCTCGAACGCCAGCCGGTCCGCGTCCTTCTGCTCCGCGTACGCGCGCCAGTCACCGCCGGTGCCGCCGCCGAGGTGGACGACCCGCGCATCGATGGCGATGCCGACCTTTCCCCCGCGGCCCTCGGCTCTGACGGCAGCGAGAAGGTCGTCGTCGCCGTACCACCACCGGCACTCCTCGGGGAAGACGTAGCCCCTGTCGAACCACTCACCTCTGACGGCGAACGCGAACCCCGCGAAGCCACCTGTCCCGTCGTAGCGACCGCCGCAGATCTCGGTCACCACCTCCACCACCGGGCCGTCCCGATCGTCGTAGTTGGCGGAGACCGCCACCAGGTCGGCGTCGGAGTGAAGGGCCTCCAGGATGCGCGGCACGAAGCGCTGGCGCAGCCGGATGTCGTCGTTCAGGAACAGCAGGTCGAAGGTGCGCTCGCCGGCGGCCGCGCGCGCCCACCGGGTGGCGGCGTTCCACATCGTGTGGATGCCCTCGCCCGCCATCGGGAGGACCACGACGTCGTCATCGTCGGCGAACACGTCCACGAACGTGCTCCGGGCCGTGTTGTCGAGCACGACGATGCGCTCGACCTCGCCACGCAGCTGGTCGACGACGGGCCGCAGCAGCACCAGGGTCCGCGACGGGATGATCGCGTAGACCACCGACCCCTCAGGCACCGCGGCTCTCCCTCCAGCGGCAGTACGGCGCCGGGTCCTCCACCAGCCCCGCAGCCTCTGGGTCGACGGCGAAGAAGGTCTCCAGGTACAGGTCGATCAGCCTGGCCTCCCCCTCGCGCTCGAGGAGCTCGCCGTACGCCCGCCAATGGGCTCCCTCGCTGGCTGGGAACGAAGAGGCCCGCATCGCTGCTGCACCGTTGCGCGCCTTGCTCACGAACTGCCTCGGGGATCGGTACGGAAAGTGGCGGACCTGCAGCGAGCTCCCCACTGCCGGAGCGGGCTCCGGAAGCGTGACGCCGTGGTTCCCGTTGTGCACCTGCGCCTCCCGGCACCACCGGAAGGCCACCTTCGGGAGCGGCGCCGGCTCCACGCGCCGCCACACGAGCGCCTTGAACGGATCCGGATCCGGTCGGTCGACCGCCGTCGCCACGTGGTCGTAGAGCTGGGCGGACACGACGTTGCACCCGAAGTGCCCCGCCAGGACGTCGCTGACGCGGTCGTCGGCGAACCAGATCTCGTCGGCGTCGAACGGGAGGACCCATCGCGCGCCTCGTTCCGCCGCCTGCGCGGCAAGCGCGGTGATCGTGCTGGCCTGGTGGTAGGCGATCTCGGGATCATCCAGGACCGTGAGGGGGAGCGAGCGCTCGAGCTCGGCCAGGAGCTCCCGCGTGCCATCGGTCGACCCGTTGTCCACCACCAAGAGGAAGTCGACCTCGTCGGCCTGGTGGGCGAGGGTGCCGCCGATGACGTCGACCTCGTCCTTGACCATGCAGACGCCCGCGGTGGTCACGGCTCGTCGGTGCGACGGCCCGCATGGGCGGTGCGGTAGGTCCACGTCACGACGGGGATCACCTCGAAGGTGGCGCCGTCATCGGCCATCCGATTCCACAAGGCCCAGTCCTCGTACCGGTCCTCCGCGCGGAACCCCCGGCGCGGAGCACTGCGCTCGTGCGCGCGAGCACGGCAGGGGGGAACAGCCCATGGCGCGCGAGGCGCTTGCGGCTGTAGGGCTGGTTGACGTACAGCGGGGACAGCGGTGGCCCGTCGAACCGGCAGTACGGGACGACGACGTCGGCGGATCCCGCGGCCAGGGTCTCGAGGTGGTGTGGGTCGAGCAGGTCGTCATCGTCGAGGAACGCCACCCACTCCGTCGCTGCCCGTTCCAGCATCCGGTTGCGAAGGATCGCAGGGCCATCCCGAAGGTGGTCCACCTCGATGAGGTGGGCCTCCGCCGAAAGCGTCTGCGCCTCCACCGACGCCACAGCCTCCGCGAGCATCGCCGCCCGGTCGGGAAGGCTCGGCGTGATCACCGTGATCGCACGCGTGGCCCGAGGTGTCACAGGAGATCAGCCAGGTCGAGCTCGTCGACGGCCCGCTCGAACCGGTCGACCATGCACTCGACGAGGCCCCGTTGGCGCGGGTCGGCCAGATCCATCCCGCGGCTCGCGACGATCGGGTAGACGAGGCAGAACAGCGCCGCCTTGCGGTAGTCCTCCCACAGGCGCCCGAGCTCGGCCTCTGGCACGCCCGCGGTCACGAGGCCGCCGGTCCACCGCTCGAACAGCAGCCGCTCCTGCGTCGCGGCCAGGTCCGCCTCGAGGCTCTGCGTCACGAAGTAGGCGAGGTCGTAGGAGCCGCTTCCGGTGCCGATCAGCTGGAAGTCGAACGCGGCGACCGAGCCGTCCTCGCAGAACACCAGGTTGTCCGCCCGGTAGTCGCCGTGGATCATCGTGTTCGGCGCCTGGGCGAGGTCGCGCATCAGACCCTCGATGGCGGGGGTGAAGGCGGCCCGCACCGAGTGGATCGACGCCGGGAGCTCGATGCCCGCACCGATGATCTTCTCCCAGCCCTCGTCGAACACCATCGGCACGACGGCGGGGTAGATCGGATCGGCGAGGCTCAGGGTGACGCCGGCCTCGGCCAGGGCGTCGGCCTTGCCCCACCACGTCGCGTGCCAGCGCGCGAGGCCGTCGATCGCCGCTTGGGCGTCCGCCAGGTCCATGCCGGCGATCTGATCGACCGGGCGCAGCTCGCCGAGGTCCTCCATCACGACCACGAAGCGGCTCTCGTCGTCGACCGCGGCATGGTGGCACTCGGGAACCCGGATCGGCGCGGCCGCCGCCAGCTCCGTGAAGAAGCTGACCTCGCGGCGGTACATGCTCAGCACGGTCGAGGTGAACACGGCGGCCTCGTCGAGCGCCGGGAGCTTCACGATGACGCTCGTGGGGATGCCGCCCGTGTCGAGGTGGGCGCGGTAGAGCGCGCTGCTGACGCCGATCCCCTCGCCGATCTGCTCGAATCCCACGGCCTCGACGTCGAGGCCCGTCACCTCACCCAGCCACGCGGCCGAGATCTCGTCGATCGACGTCGGGATCGCCACCACCGTCCCCCTGACACCGACCGCCGCGGTCGGCGGCAGCAGGCTAGGACACACTCACGGGGCGAGGAGGTCGTGGCGGGCGGCGAAGGCCGCCGCCTCCGCGCGGTTCGCGCACGAGGTCTTCTGGAGGATGGACCGTACGTGGTTGGCCGCCGTGTTCGCGCTGATGGTGAGTTGCTCGCCGATCTCCCGGTTGGAGCACCCGGAAGCGACCAGGCGCAGCACGTCGACCTCGCGAGCCGAGAGCCCGTTGGGGAAGGGCGAGACCTCCTGGGCCGGTGCCCGGTCGAGCAGCTCACGGGCACCCGCGGCGACGGACCGCATGCCCAGGTCATCGGCGATCGCGAGAGCCGCGGCGGCGTGCTCGCGCGCCGCCATCGGGTCGCGATCCGCCAGGAAGCGAGCCCAGTCCAGCTGGGCCTCGGCACACCACACGGGCGAGCCGCTCTGGTCTGCCATCGCGCAGGCGACCTGGAAGTGGGCCTCCGCGTCATGCGCGAGCCCCATCAGGCCCGCGAGGCCGCCGAGCCACCGGTCCGCAGGACCGAAGCAGATGGTCAGAGCGATCATGAGGTTCTGGCCCCGGTAGACCAGCATCTCCTCGTACAGGAGGGGCGCCCGCTCGATGTCGTCGAGCGCGATGCACACGTCAGCGAGGAAGGAGAGCGCCGCCGGCCAGAGCGAGTCGCGCGCGATCGACGCGAAGGCGTCGCCCGCGAGCCGCTCGTAGTGCACGCGTGCATCGTCGGCCCGGCCGACCTCCACCAGCAGCGACGCCAGCCCAGGAGCCCACACCCCACCCGCGTTCGACGCCGCCAGCTGGAGGACCGGGACCACCTCAGCGAGGCGGCCCTGCGCGCGCCGGATGGTGAACATCTGCAGGCCGAAGCCGCCCTCCGCGGCCGGCACGGTGTCCTGGCCGACGTCGCGCGCCGTCGTTGCGGCGGCCTCGGCCTCGTCGAACCGCCCCGCGAGGAGGGCCAGGGTGCACTCGAAGCACCGGAGCTCCACCTCGACGAGCGGCACCGGGATCCTCGGCAGGAACGAGCGGTGGCGCTCGAGGACGTCGTACGCCTCCTCGATGCGGCCGAGGGCGACGAGGGCGCGCATCGTGTTGGTCGAGCTCGTCCCCGCGCTCCAGATGTCCCCTGTCACCAGGGCCAGCTCCTCGAGCTCCCGCCCCCGCTCGAGCAACCGTTCCGGGTCCGACTCGATCAGCGTGGCGGCCCACATCGCTTGGGTACGGGCCTCGATGTCGGCGCCGGCGAGCGCGCGAGCGCGCTCGACGGCGTCATGGGCCGCGGCCAGCTCGCCGATCCGGGAGAGCGCCAGCGCCAGCGAGGACTGGAGGCGCGACCGCAGCGGTTCCGGACCCTGGCCCACGAGCCGAATCGCCTCCGAGACCATGGCCACGGACGGCCCTCCGGGCAGCCCCGGGATCTGCTCGGCGTCCTGGAAGCCGATGGCCGCCTCGGCCGCGAGGTCCGAGTACCCGTGCTCGCGCGCGTGGTGGAACGCCTCCTCGCACACGCGGGCCGACGGCTCGTAGTCGCCGGTCCAGTTCAGCGCGTTGCCGATCTGCAGGAGCACCTCGACGTGCACTCGGGTTCCCGGGGTGGTGAGTGCGGCGATCGCTCGCAGGTGCACGAGCGCCTCGGCGTAGGCCAGCGACGCGGCCGCCTGGTCGGCGGCGCGGCGCCCGTAGTACACGGCCTTCGGCCCACCGCCGACGGCCGCCGCCTGCGCGTAGTGGCGGGCAAGGTCGGTGAGCACGGCGCGTGGGTCCGCCTCGTGCACGGCCTCGAGGGCATCCGCCACGCGCAGGTGCAGGTTGGCGCGCGCCGCGGGAGGCACCTCGCTCTCGACCGTGTCTCGCACGAGCGCGTGGGTGAACTGGTAGGCGAGCTGGGGTCGGACGACCGCCTCCAGCAGGCCGCTGGACACCAGCGTGTCGAGCCCGGCCGAGACCTCGGCCTCCGTGGCGTCGGCCGCGAGCTGGAGCACGCGCAGCTCGACCCGTTGCCCCGCGATCGCGACGAGCTCCGCGATCCGGCGCACGCTGAACGTGAGGTGCCCGAGCCGGCCGGCGACGACCTCGCGGATGCTGTCGGGCACGAGCGCGCTGTCGATCGCTCCCTGCACGGACCAACCGCCCTCGCCGCGTGCGAGGATGCCGGACCCGACCAGGTGCCGCCAGAGCTCCCCGACGAAGAAGGGGTTGCCGCGGCTCCGCTCGGCCAGCGTGCGCGCGACGGCGAGCAGGTCGTCGTCGAGCTCCTGCCCGGTGGCCTCCGACACGAGCGCGACCACGTCCGCCTCCGCGAGCCCGCCGACCCGCACCCCGGTCACGCTGTCGAACCGGCGGAGGCCCGCCAGGGTCGACGCCAGCGGGTCCGTCACCTCGCCCGTGGCGTCCCGGAAGGTGCAGATGATGAGGATCCGGGGGACGGCGCCGACCTTGGCGATGTGGTGCAGGAGGGCGAGCGTGTTGGCCCGCGCCCAGTGGATGTCGTCGAGGACGAGGACGACCGGCCAACGGCGCGTCGCCTCGGCGAGCAGCGCGTCGATGGCGACGAACATGCGGTAGCGCTCCGTCTCCGCGTCGATGACCGTGGCCGGTGATCCCGGCCGCGTCGCCCCCCGGTCGAGGCGGGGCAGCAGCGGCGCGAGCACACCGAGGTCGGCCACCAGATCGGCGTCGAGGTCGTCCGGGGGCATCGCCCGGAGCAGGTGCTCGAGCGTGTGCACCCACGGTTGGTACGGGACCGCCAGCTCGGCGTCGCAGCCGCCGTACAAGACCGCGGCCCCGGCCTCGTGGCAGCTCCGCGCGAACTCTGCCGCGATCCGGGTCTTCCCGGCCCCCGCCTCACCACCGATGAGGACGATGCGGCGAGCGCCGTCCTCGGTGACGGCGGCCCACGCCTCGGCCAGTTCGGCGGTCTCCGCATCCCGGCCGACGAGGGCCACCCGGGCGGGGTTCGACAGCGCACCGGGCAGGGGCACCTCTCTGGCCGCGGCCCCCTCCTCGGACCCCGCCAGCTCCCACACCACCCGGAACGCCTCGACCGCGTCAGGGAGCCCCTTGAGCTCGATCGCCCCGATCGGGTCGAACGTGGCGGTCGACCGCTCCCCGGCGAGCCACCGGACCACCTGGGTCACCAGGATCTGACCACCCTGCGCGGCCGTCTCCAGACGGGCTGCGGTGACCACGGGCAGGCCGAAGCAGTCGCCGGACTCCCAGCTGACGTCGCCTGAGGCGATCCCGATGCGGAGGCGAAGGCCCTCGCCCCTGCGAAAGACGGCCCGCTGCATGTCGATCGCGGCGGTCACGGCGTCAGAGGCCGACTCGAAGGCCGCCATCACGCCGTCGCCCGCCGTCTTGACCACCCGGCCCCGCCGCCTCTCGATGATCCCGGAGAGCCGACGCTCGTTGTCGCGGAACAAGCGGTCGGCCGCTGCCTCCCCGATCTGCGACCGAAGCTCCGTGGATCCCTCGACGTCGGTGAAGAGCACCGTCGCCGTCGCCGTCGCCGCCATAGTCAGATCTGACTATTGCACTCCCGGCAGGGACCCCGCTCGGGCGAGTAGAACTAGGCGAGATCTGGTCATGACGGCACTCGGGACCGGTCGTACTGTCAATCGAGCAGGGCAGGGAGGCGGACATGCCCCTCTACATCATCGAGCGGAACTTCCTCGAAGAGGTCGACGCCACGGGCATCGACCACGACGAGGTCCGTCTCGTGAACGATGACGAGGGGGTCCAGTGGGTGTTCTCCTTCCTCTCGGCGGACAAGAAGAAGACGTACTGCCTCTACGAGGCCCCCAACCCCGAGGCCATCCGCGCTGCGGCGGCCCGACTCGGGATCCCCGCCGACGTGATCGTCGAGGTGTCCCCCGATCGGGTCATGCCACAGGCCTGAGCCCGTCGACCTCGCGGGTCCGACCGACAGGAGTGGACATGACAACCGTTGAACGCGCCCAGACACTGCTCAGCGACGAGATGCTCGCCAGGTTCGACGAGCGGGCTCCCGTCTACGACCGCGAGAACCGCTTCTTCGACGAGGACTTCGCAGAACTCAAGGAGAGCGGCTACCTCCTCGTCGCCGTGCCGGAGGAGTTCGGTGGCTCCGGCCTCAAGCTCGACGAGGTCGCGAAGCTGCAGTCCAAGCTGGCCTACCACGCCGGGCCGACCGCCGTCGCGGTCAACATGCACATCTACTGGACCGGCCTCGCTGCCGACCTGCTGCGATCCGGCGACGACAGCTGCAGGTGGATCCTCGAGAAGGCGGCCGAGGGCGAGGTCTTCGCCGCGATCCACGGCGAAGCCGGGAACGACATGCCGGTGCTGTACTCGACGGCGCGGGCCGACCGCGTCGAGGGCGGCTGGGAGATCACCGGGCACAAGATCTTCGGAAGCCTGTCGCCCGTGTGGACCTACGCCGGGTTCCACGCCCAGGACAACAGCGATCCCGCCAACCCGAAGATCGTCCACGGGTTCCTGCCGAGGAACACCAAGGGTGTCGAGGTGGTCGACACCTGGGACACCCTCGGCATGCGTGCGACCCAGAGCCATGACACGATCCTCGACAAGGCGTTCTGCCCCGATGAGCTCGTGGCGTTGGTGTGCGGGACCGGCTTCGCCGGTGCCGGGCCGTTCCACCTGGGTGTCTTCGCATGGGCCCTCCTGGGCTTCGCCGCCGTGTACCACGGCCAGGCCCAGCGGGCCTTCGACCTCACCGTGGCCCGGGCGCCCCAGCGCTCGTCGCTCGCGCTGAGCCGCTCGATGGCGTGGCACCCGGAGGTGCAGCACCACGTGGCACGGATGCGCATGAACCTCGACTCGGCAGGCGCACTGCTCGAGCAGACCACGCGCGACTGGGCCAACGGCGCGGAGCACGAGGACTGGCCGATCCGCTTCATCAGCACCCGCTCCCAGGTGATCGACAGCGCGTACGACACCGTCGATCGAGCGATGGACCTGTCGGGCGGTGCCGCGGCGTTCCGGCGCAACCGGCTCGAGCAGATCTTCCGCGACGTGCGGATGGGCCGCTTCCATCCGGGCAACTCGCTCTTCGCCCACGAGATCATCGGGAAGCTCTGCCTCGGGCTCAACCCCGACGAACAGCCCCGCTGGGGCTGACGGCCTCGCCCCCGTGCGGTCTCCGCGCCGTCAGCTGGCGGCGCGGAGGCGTCGGGCCTTGCTGGCGCGGCTCGCGAACACGATCGCGCCCGCGGCGCCGGCCGCCGTGGCGGCCGCGAGGCCGCCGAGGTAGGCCGCGTGGTGGCCCTGGATCAGCGACCGGATCGCCCGCCGCTCACCCGCCGCGGACACGTTGGCGAGGACGTCGGCGAGCACGCCGGGCGCGGGGTCCAGCACCTCGGTGCGCATCGCACGCATCGCCCGCAGGAGCTTCCGGTA
The DNA here is from genome assembly GCA_963806205.1 of uncultured Microthrixaceae bacterium. Lineage (GTDB taxonomy): Bacteria > Actinomycetota > Acidimicrobiia > Acidimicrobiales > VFJN01 > VFJN01. The sequence continues at coordinate 680,720 of CAWDXF010000002.1, read as the reverse complement.
CTGCACGAGCTCGGCCTGGCAGTGCAGGCAGCGCTCCACGTGATCGCGTTGGTCACGGCCGAGCAGCGTCGAGCCCTCGGCCGCGGCGGACAGGTCGGTGGCGAGGTCCTCACACAGCATCGGCGGCCTCCTCTGCACGGCGTGGGAACAGATCTTCCCGCAGCTTCTTGCGCGCCCGGTGGAGCCTCACCTTGGCGGCGGTCTCGGAGATCCCGAGCTCCGCGGCGATGGCCTCGTGGGGCAGGTCGTAGATGTCTCGCAGCACCACCACCTGGCGGAGCTTGGGCGGAAGGGTCTCGAGGGCGGCGGTCAGGCGGTGGCGGAGCGCGGTGGCCTCGGTCTGGGCCTGGGGGTCGACGGCCGGACGCTCGTCGACGATGGGATCGGAGTCCAGGAGCTCCTCGTGCCGGTGCTTCGAACGGCGGCCGAGGTGGGTGGCGGCGCAGTTGGCGGTGATGCGGTACATCCACGTGGAGAACTGCGCGTCCCCGCGGAACCGCTTCAGGCCTCGAAACGCTCGGAGATAGGCCTCCTGCACCACGTCGCGCGCGTCCTCCTCGTTCCCCATGAGCCGGAGCGCGAGGGTGTACGTCTCCGCGTACGTGACGCGAACCAGCTCATCGAACGCCTGGCGGTCACCGTCGCGAGCGGCAGTGACCAGATCGGCCACGTCGTGTGGCATCCCTGGTCCGACCTCCCCTCGTAGCACCGGGTTACGCCCGGGTTACCGGGTCTCCTTGTGCAGGGTGTGGGTGCGGTCCCACCGGCAGTACTTCTTCATCTCGATGCGCTCGCGGTCGTTCACCTTGTTCTTGGTGGTGATGTAGTTGCGGCGCTTGCACGTCGTGCACTCGAGGGTGACGGCGATGCGCTTCTCGTTGGCCTTGGCCATGACGGTCCTCAGTCCTACTTGATGATCTTGGTGACGCGGCCGGCGCCGACGGTGCGGCCGCCTTCGCGGATGGCGAAGCGCAGGCCCTCGTCCATGGCGATGGGGTGGATGAGCTCCACGGTCATCACCGTGTTGTCCCCCGGCATGCACATCTCGGTGCCCTCGGGCAGGGCGATGGTCCCGGTGATGTCGGTGGTCCGGAAGAAGAACTGGGGCCGGTAGTTCGAGAAGAACGGCTTGTGACGGCCCCCCTCGGACTGGGTCAGGACATACACCTGCCCCTCGAACTCGCTATGCGGGGTGATCGAACCGGGCTTGCACAGCACCTGGCCCCGCTCCACCTCCTCCTTCTTCGTGCCCCGCAGCAGGGCCCCGATGTTGTCCCCGGCCTGGCCCTGGTCCAACAGCTTGCGGAACATCTCCACCCCGGTACAGGTCGTCTTCTGGGTGGGCCGGATCCCCACGATCTCGACCTCGTCACCGGTGTGGACCATGCCCTGCTCCACCTTGCCGGTCACCACCGTGCCCCGACCCGTGATCGAGAACACATCCTCGATCGGCATCAAGAACGGCTTGTCCAGATCCCGCTCGGGCTCGGGCACGAAGGAATCGACCGCCTCCATCAACGCCATCACCCCCGCCGCCGCCTCCGCGTCGCCCTCCAGCGCCTTGAGCGCCGAGACCCGCACGATCGGCGTGTCATCACCAGGGAACTCGTACTCGTTCAACAGCTCCCGGACCTCGAGCTCCACCAGCTCCAACAGCTCCTCGTCATCGACCGCGTCGACCTTGTTCAACGCCACCACGATCGCCGGCACCCCCACCTGCCGCGCCAACAGCACATGCTCCCGGGTCTGGGGCATCGGACCATCAGTGGCCGCCACCACCAGGATCGCCCCATCCACCTGCGCCGCACCCGTGATCATGTTCTTGATGTAATCCGCATGCCCCGGCATATCCACATGCGCGTAATGCCGGTTCGACGTCTCATACTCCACATGCGCGATGTTGATCGTGATCCCCCGCGCCTTCTCCTCCGGCGCCTTGTCGATCTGATCGAACGCCATCACCTGCACATTCGGGTTCGCCTCAGCCAGAACCTTCGTGATCGCCGCCGTCAACGTCGTCTTCCCATGATCGATGTGACCCATCGTCCCCACATTCAAATGAGGCTTGGTCCGCTCGAACTTCTCCTTGGCCATGGCCGGCTCCTGCTCCTCGTACTGCTCGCTTGCTCGTGTCTTCCGGGTTGTCTCGGCGGTGCGCTTGGTGGCGGCGCCCGGGATCGAACCGGGGACACCTCGATTATGAGCCGAGTGCTCTGACCATCTGAGCTACGCCGCCTCGGGTGCGCTGGTGGGGCCACGGTGGTGCTGCGACCGACACCGAGCCCTCTGTGGGGATTGAACCCACGACCCCTTCCTTACCATGGAAGTGCTCTACCACTGAGCTAAGAGGGCGAGCGCCGTGGCACCGGCCACGGAGCGACCCGCCAGCCTAGTGGTCGGCCGTCCGGGGCCTCCAATGGCCTTGCCGCTACCGTCCCCGCGATGCAGCTGCGGCTCGCCACCCCCGACGACGCCGATGCGATCCGCGCCATCTACAACCTCGAGGTCACCACCTCGACCGCGACCTTCGACCTCATCCCGCGGTCGCTCGAGGACCAGCGGGACTGGCTCGCCGCCCGAGCCGGCGTGCACGCCGTCGTGGTCGCGACCGACGGGGCGGAGGTCTGCGGGTTCGGGTCCCTCTCGCCGTGGCGCGACCGGCCGGCCTACGCCACCACCGTCGAGGACTCGGTGTACGTGCACCGGGAACGGCAGGGCCAGGGCGTGGGCAAGGCGATCCTCACCGAGCTCCTGGCCACCGCCACGGCCCACGGGTTCCACGCCTGCATGGCCCGGATCGTGGGCGGGCACGAGGCGTCCATCGCCCTCCACGCCGCCTGCGGGTTCGAGGTCGTCGGCACCGAGCGGGAGGTGGGCCGGAAGTTCGGCCGCTGGCTCGACGTCGTGCTGATGGAGCGCCTGCTCACCTGATGGCCGACTCGTTCCCGCGCCAGAGCGCCCGGACCCAGCGCTTCACGCTCGGCGCGCCGCGGGACCTCACCGTCGCCCCGGACGGCACGAGGGTGGCCTTCCTCCGCTCGGCCGGCCCCGAGGACCCCGTCACCTCGCTCTGGGTGCTCGACCTGCCCGACGGGGAAGAGCGCTGCGTCGCCGACCCCCGGGCGCTGCTGGCGGACGGGCTGGACGACCTGCCTCCGGAGGAGCGGGCCCGCCGCGAGCGGGCCCGGGAGGCGGCGGCGGGCATCACGGCGTACGCCACCGACGCGGCCCACGCGGTGGCAACGGGCGCGCTCGCGGGGCAGCTCGTCGTCGTCGACCTCGTCGCCGGCGGCGCCCGGCTGCTCGGCGTCCCCGGACCCGTGATCGACCCGCGACCCGACCCGACCGGCCAGCGAGTCGCCTGGGTCGACGGGCGCGCCCTGTGGGTGGCCGACGTCACCGCCGCAGGCAGCGCGCGCGTGCTCGTCGCCGAGGACGACCCGGAGGTGCGATGGGGGGTCGCCGAGTTCATCGCCGCGGAGGAGATGGACCGCCACCGCGGGTTCTGGTGGGCGCCCGACGGCCACGCGCTCCTGGTTGCGCGCGTGGACGACGCGCTGGTCGACCGCTGGTGGATCGCGGACCCCGCGCGACCGGACGTCACCCCGACCGAGCTGGCGTACCCGGCCGCCGGGACCCCCAACGCGGACGTGGGCGCGTGGGTGGTCGACCTCGACGGCAGCCGGCGCGAGATCCAATGGGACCACGCGGCACTGCCGTACCTCGCCGCCGGCGCCTGGGACGACCACGGACCGCTCGTCGCGCTCCACCCCCGCGACCAACGGACGCTTGAGGTCCACGCGGTCGACCCCGCGACGGGCGCGACCACGCGGCTGGCGGTCGAGCACGACGACGCGTGGGTGGAACGGGCACCGGGCACCCCCGCCCGCCTCGGCGACGGCCGGCTGGTGCTGTGCAGCGACGCGGGCCCGACCCGGCAGCTCGTGCTCGACGGCGTCGCGGTGACCGGGCCGGACCTCCACGTGCGCGCCGTCGTGCACACCGGACCGGACGAGGTGCTGTTCACCGCCAACCCGCCCGACGACGCCACCTCGACGCTCGTCTGGCGCTGGTCGGCCGGGGGCGTCGAGCCGCTGACGGCCGGCGACGGCGTGCACACCGCCGTCGCGGGCGGTCACACCCTCGTGGTCCGCTCGACCTCGCTCGAGCGCGACGGCGCGACGGTCACCGTGCTCACGCCACCGGTCGACGACCCGTCGCGTCCGCGCGGCGACGGACCGCCCGCCCCCGTGGTGCGCATGATCCGCTCGCTCGCCGCCACGCCGCTCGCGCAGCCGTCCGTCACGATCCACCACCTCGGCCCGCGCCGGCTCCCCACGGCCGTGCTGCTGCCGCGGGACCACGAGCCGGGCATCCGACTGCCGGTGCTCCTCGACCCCTACGGCGGGCCGCACGCACAGCGCGTTGTCCGCGCCCGCGCCGCCTTCACCTCGTCCCAGTGGTTCGCAGACCAGGGCTTCGCCGTCGTGGTGGTGGACGGTCGGGGCACGCCGGGGCGGGGGACCGCCTGGGAGCGCGCCGTCCACCACGACCTGGCCGGTCCGGTGCTGGAGGACCAGCTCGAGGCCCTCGCGCGCGCCGCCGAGGTGGAGCCGTCGCTCGACCTCGACCGCGTCGCGATGCGGGGGTGGAGCTTCGGCGGGTACCTCGCCGCCCTCGCGGTGCTGCGCCGGCCGGACGTGGTGCATGCGGCCGTCGCCGGGGCCCCGGTCACCGACTGGCGGCTGTACGACACCTTCTACACGGAGCGCTACCTCGGCCACCCCGAGGAGGACGCGGGTCCGTACGACGCCACCTCGCTCCTGCCGCTGGCCGGCGAGCTCCGCCGTCCGCTGTTGCTCGTCCACGGCCTGGCCGACGACAACGTCGTCAGCGCGCACACCCTGCAGCTCTCCGCCGCGCTCCTCGCCGCAGGGCGCCCGCACCAGGTGCTGCCCCTGACGGGTGTGACGCACATGGCGTCGCAGGAGGACGTGGCGGAGAACCTCCTCCTCTTGCAGCTCGCCTTCCTGCGCGACGCCCTGGAGCGGACCTAGGAGCGGAGGGACACGATCCAGCGGCTCAGGCGGATGTCCCGCGCCAGATCGCGGGGGTGCGCTGCCTCGCGGACCAGGCGCCGGGCGAGCGCGCGCGTGCGGCGGGCGTGGAGCCGCGCGAGCGACGGAACCTCGACGTCGTCCGGGCTCAGGTAGGCCTCGAGGCCGTTCCGACCGACGAGGATCCTCCGAGGGCCGCCCGCCACGTGGTCCAGCGGGAGCGACCGACCGATCGGCAGGACGCGCTGGCGCACGAACAGCTCGCCCCGCTTCGGGGTGTACGACCGAGGGGCAAGCTCGGCGAGGACATCCGGCGGGGCGACGCCCGCGACGAGCAGCGCAGCGGTGTTGAGCGCGAGGAACAGCCGATCCGCCACCTGCGCCTCACGCGCTCGGTCGACGAGCACGCCCCAGTCGAGGTCCCAGCGCCGGGAGATGCGGACGAGGTCGGCGACCTGGCGCAGCGCGCTCGGCCCGCGCCGGGTGCGGTCGAGGACGAAGTGCACAGCGACGTGGAGCAGGAGGTCCTCGGGCGCGGGCAGCAGGTGGGGCGGGTGCAGCGCGCTCGGCACCGCACGCGCCCACAGCGCGTCGTGGTCGATCCCCGCAGGATCGACGAAGAGGCGGTAGTGCAGCTCCACGGTGACGCTGCCGCCTGCCCTCACCAGGGGGAGGTGGTGGTGCATGGAGGCAACCCACGCCGCCTCGTCGCGCAGGCGGGGCCGCCCCCGCACGGCGTACCCCAGCGCGCCGAGGGCCTCGTGGGCGCGCTCCAGGTCGGCCCGGGGCACCAGGAGGTCGAGATCCCCCATGGGCCGGAGCCCCGGGTGCTGGTACGCCTCGTCGACGAGGGCCGCTCCCTTCAGCAGCATGACCGGCACGGACTCCCGCTCGAGCAGGTCGAGCGCCCGCCCGAGCTCGATCCCCAGCTGCAGGTTGCGCGCCGTCGAGTCGCGCGCCGACTGGCGCAGGAGGTCGGCAACGTCGTCCGGAACCTCGGGCGCGGCCGGCGCGGTGTTGAGGTGGTGCCACAGCATCGGCAGCATCCCGTGCCACTCCGCCAGCCGGACCACGCGGTCCCGAGCGCGGCGCTGCGGTGGACGCTTCGGCGGCGGGCGCGCCGCCGGCCGCCGCGGCCGCGAGCAGCGCCTCCTCCGGACCCAGCCGGAGCGTCACGGTGCGATCACCCCGGGGCTCGGCTGGTCCTGGTAGGCCGCCGCCTGCAGCGTGAAGAGCGCGGCGTAGCGTCCGCCGAGCGCCATGAGCTCCTCGTGCGAGCCCGACTCGATGATGCGTCCGTGGTCGAGCACATAGATCCGATCCGCGGAGCGGACGCTCGAGAAGCGGTGCGAGATCAGGAGCACGGCGCGCCCGCGCTGGAGGAGTCGGATGGCGTCGAAGAGCTCGTGCTCGGCGTGGGCATCGAGCGACGCCGTCGGCTCGTCGAGGACGAGGAACGGGGCGTCACGGAAGAAGGCTCGCGCCAGCGCCACCCGCTGCCACTCGCCTATCGACAGGTCGGCGCCGTCCGCGTACTCGCGGCTGAGGCGGGTGTCGTAGCCGAGGCGCAGGCCGGCGAGGAGCTCGTCCGCGCCGGCGGAGCGAGCGGCCTCCCGCACCCGCTCGGGCTGGTCGATCCGCTCCACGTCTCCGAGCCCCACGTTCTCGGTGCCCGTGAGCTCGTAGTGCACGAAGTCCTGGAACACCGCGGCAACCCGCCGGCGAAGCGAACGACGGTCGTAGCCGACGACGTCCTTGTCGTCCCACAGCACGCGACCGCTCGTTGGCTCGTACAGCCCGCACAGCAGCTTCGCGAGGGTCGTCTTGCCCGAGCCGTTCGCGCCGACGAGGGCCACGATCTCCTCCGCGCCGATCTCCAGCGAGATGCGGTGCAGCACCTCGCGGTCCGTGCCGGGGTAGGTGAACGACAGGTCGTCGACCGCCAGCCGCTCGAAGGTGGCGGGAGCCCGCGGACCCTCCTCGTCGGCCGCGCCCTCGGTGGGGAGGTCCAGGAAGGTGGTGACGTCGTCGAGGAAGAGGCTGCACTCGTGCAACGTGGCGGCGTTCTGCCCCACCCCGCGGAGCCGGGTGCCGAGCTGCTGGAGCGCCACCGCCGCGATGCCCGCCTCCGCCGCGCTCATGTCGCCGCGCAACGCCCAGTGCACGAGGAGGCCGACGCCGACGACGGTGACGACGGTGGTGCCGATGCCGGCGAGCAGGGACCTGCGCAGCCGGACGGCGGAGAGGGCGCGCAGCTCGGCCATCCTGCGGTCGTACAGGCGGTCGTATCGGTCGCGGATCCAGCCCGCGGACGCGAACAGCCGCACCTCCTTCGCCTCGGCTCGCCCGCGCAGGACCGAGCCGAGGTAGGTGCGCTCCCGGTCCGGTGTGGTCATCGCGTAGTTGAACGCGTAGGAGGCCCGGCCGTTGCGGGTGGTCGCCAGGTGCAGGGGCACGTACGCGAGCCCCACGGCCGGTACCAGGACGGGAGCGATGCGGCCGAGCACGATCGCCAGCGCGCCGAAGGTCGCCATCGCGCTGAAGAGGGAGATGATCGCGATGGACACCTGCCAGCTCCGCTCGCTGGCGTTGACCGTGGCCCGGCGCAGCCGGTCGTGGAACTCGGCGGACTCGAAGGAGGACAGGTCCACGTCGGCGACCACATCGAGGATCCGGTCCTGCACGTGGCGCTCGACGAGGGCGGCGACCACGAGCTGCCGTTCGTTCAGCGTCGTGAGCGCCACCGCGACCAGGGCCGTGACGACCGCGAGGGCGATGAGGTTGGGCGCGACGTCGCCGAGCCCGTCGCCGACCCGGTCCTCGACCACCGCCTCGATCACCGAGCGACCAAGGAGCAGCGTGGCGCCGACGCCGACGCCGGCGGCGACCTGGACCACGGCGCAGAGCGCCAGCTCCACGCGGCGCGGCCCGCCACACGAGGGCCACCGCCCGGGCCATGAGGCCCGGCAGCTCGGTCGGGCGAATGCGGCGCGAGGGGGCCTCGTCCTCGCTCACCGCGTCGGCCGCAGGCTCCCTCAGCCGGGTCAGCTCACCCGCTCGCCTGTTGCGTCCAGCCACCGTCGTCGAGTCTGTACGCTCCTCCAGGTGAAGGAAAGTCGTCGAGCGGCCCCCCGATGAGCGACGCGATCCCCTTCGATCACCGTGTCACGGTGCCCGAGCACGTCGCCACCCGCGACCTCGACGGTGAGCTCGTGCTCCTCAACTACGACAGCGAGAGCTACTTCGGCCTCGACGAGATCGGCACGCGGATGTGGCAGGTGCTGCAGGCGTCGGCCACGATCGAGGACGGCGTCGCAACCCTGCTCGAGGAGTTCGACGTCAGCGGCGAGCGCCTGCGGGACGACGTGGCCGGGCTCCTGCGCCGGCTGATCGACGGCGGGCTCGTTGAGCTCCAGCCCGTCTGACTGGGCGTCGCTCAGGGCCCTGACGGGCCGGGAGCGGATGCGGCTGGCGGGGGCCGCCATCCTGCTGCCCATCTCGCTCGTTCTCGTGAAGGTGCTCGGCTACCGGCGGACGCTGCGCCTCGGTGAGCGCCTCACCCGCGAGCGCGAGCTCCCGCCCGACGCCGCAACGCGCGTGGCCACCACCACCCGGCTGGTGAACGTGGCCGATGGGCGCCTCCGCGTCCCGGGCACCTGCCTGTCCCGCTCGCTCGTGCTCTGGTTCCTCCTGCGCCGGCAGGGAGTGCCCACGACCATCCGCATCGGCGTGCGGTCGGGCGGCCTACCCCTCGATGCGCACGCCTGGGTGGAGCACGAGGGCCGGCCCCTCAACAGCTCCGAGCACCGGGCCGACAGCTACGCCGTGCTGCACGCCGAACGACATCGTTGAGCGGGCTCGCCGGGATCCTCCGCTTCGACGGCGTGCCCGTCGACCCGGCGGCCCTGGACAGCATGACGGCCACGATGGCCCACCGCGGGCCCGACGGGCAGGTCCGATGGATCGACGGACCGATCGGCATGGCCCACCTGCTCCTGCGCACCACACGCGAGGCGGCGGAGGAGCGCCAGCCGGTCACCGACGCCGACGGTGTCGTGTGCCTCGTCCTCGACGGGCGCATCGACAACCGCACCGAGCTACGGGCCGATCTGGGGCGCGACGCGCAACGACTCCGCGACGGGTCGGACCCGGAGCTGCTGCTCACGGCCTACCTTCGCTGGGGCCCCGCGACCCTTCGCACGCGTCGTCGGGGAGCTCGCCCTCGCGGTGTGGGACGGTCGCCGCGGCGAGCTGGTGCTCGCGCGCGACTTCCTCGGCAAGCGGCCGCTGCTCTACCACCGCGGCGGGCACGCGCTGCGGTGGGCGTCGGAGGTGCAGGCCGTGCTCGCCGATCCCGCAGTGCCACGGCGACCCAACGTGGCGATGGTGGGGGAGCGCCTCAGCTTGCGGCCGCGGAGCACGACGGAGACCCTCTACGAAGGGGTCGAGCGCGTCCCGCCGGCGCACCTCCTCGTGATCACCGACGGGCGCGTGCAGGTGCAGCGCCACTGGGACTGGGATCGCGCGCCGGTGGCCCGTCGGTCGGCGACCGACCACGTGGCCGAGCTGCTCGACACCTGCTGCGACGCGGTGGAGGCGTGCCTCGACGCGCCGGGGCCGGTGGCTGCGGAGCTCAGCGGGGGCGTCGACTCGTCGTCGGTCGTCGCCCTGGCCGATCGCGTCGTGCGGGCCGGCCGCGCCGCCTCGCCCCTCGAGCTCCTCGCGCTCGTGTTCCCCGGCGCGCCGCACGACGAGACCCAGCACATCCGTGCCGTGGCGCAGCACGTCGGACGACCGGTCGCCGAGCTGCAACCGACGCCCGCCGGCACGGATCACTACCTCACCCAGATCACCCGGTTCCTGGACCTGCCGGAGTCGCCGATCGTCGCGATGCGCCGGTCGCTCCACGCCCTGGCCCGCGAGCACGGCGCGCGGGTGCTCCTCACCGGCGAGGGCGGCGACGAGTGGTTCACCGGAAGCCCGCTGGTGCTCGCCGACGCGTTCCGCACCGGGCGCCCGGGCGCGGCCTGGCGCACCGCGCGCGCCGAGCGCGGCATCTGGGACTCGCGGGGTTCGCGCACCAGCTCTGGCGGGACGGCGTCCGCCCGCTCCTGCCCGAACGGATGCACCGGTGGGAGGACCGCCTCCGGCACCGGCCGGTCCTGCCCGCCTGGTTGCCCCTTGCGTTCTGGTCGGACGTCGGCCTCCCTGACCGCGTCCGGTCCGAGCGGCTGCAGGGCCCCGGCCTCGCCCGGGCCGCGGTGGCGCGCGGTCTGGGTCAGGCCGGCTCGGTCCAGGTGACCGAGGTGGCCGACCGGACGCTCGCGCTGGCCGGCTTGGAGGCCCGGGCGCCGCTCGAGGACCGTCGGGTGGTCGAGCTCGCCCTGGCCCTGCCCGAGGAGCTGCGGCGGAAGGGCCACACCACGAAGTGGGCGCTCCGCGAGGCCATGGCGGGCATGGTGCCCGACTCGGTCCGGAGTCGCCTGGACAAGGCCAGCTTCACACCCGTGCTGTACGCCGAGCTCGCCACCCAGGGCGGCGGAACGCTGTTCCGGGATCTGGCCCTGAGCGACCTCGGCTGGGTGGACGCGGCGGTCGTGCAGGGCCTCTGGGCCGACCTCGAGGCCGATCACCGAACGGGGTCGGGCCACCCCCATGTGTGGCCGTTGTGGACCATACTCTCGACTGAGCGGTGGGTTCGGGCTATCTTCTGAGCCCAGCACTACCGGGATGGGTCCTGACCGAAGGGCAGTGATGAACAAGAACCTGAGTAAGCGTGCCTACAGCCCGCCGTCTCTCGTGGACTACGGGTCGATCGCGAAGCTCACGCAGGGTGGTGGGAGTGGTGAGGGCGGGTTCCCGATCATCGACATCATGATCATGCTGCCGTTCTAGGCAGCGCCATCTCGCCCGCCACACACCGCGACCCCAACTAGGTGTCGTCCCTGCTCCTCGGAGAACACAGGGGCTACCTCGCCGATGCCTCTCGGCTGCGCGCGTTCGACCGCGCCATCCAGCACGTCGTGAGCCCGGGTGACGCCGTGCTCGACCTCGGGTCGGGCACCGGAGTCCTCGGGCTCTTGGCGTTGCGGGCCGGCGCGCGCCACGTCTACGCGGTGGACGGCTCGGCGATGGCCGCCGTCGCGCGCGGCGTCATGCGAGACAACGACGCAGCGGATCGCGTGACCGTGGTGCGAGCCCACTCGCAGACGGTGACGCTCCCGGAGGCCGTCGACGTCGTGCTGGCGGACCAGCTCGGCGCGTTCGGCGTCGAGGCCGGGCTGTGCGAGGCGTTCGCCGACGCGCGACGCCGGCACCTCGCCCCCGACGGCACCCTGGTCCCCGGACGCGTCGACCTGGTCCTCGCGCCGGTCGAGTCACCGGAGCGCTGGGCGGAGGTCGCGTTCTGGGACGACGCCCCGCTCGGCATCGATCTGCGCTCCGTGGCGCCGCTCGCTCGCAACGTGCGCTACTTCACGACCGCCGCGCCGGGCGACCTCCTCGGCGGTGCGGCCACGGTCGCGTCCGTCGACCCTGGCCACGCGGCCGCGCTCCCGGTGACCGGCCGCGTCGAGCTGGCCATCGAGCGGCCCGGCACGCTGCACGGCCTCGCGGGGTGGTTCGAGGCGGAGCTCGCCCCAGGGGTGGTCCTGACGAACTCGCCGCTCGCCGCCGACCGGATCGACCGAAGCCACGTCTTCCTCCCCATCGAGGCGCCCGTCCCCGTGCACCCCGGGCACCGCGTCCGGGCCACGATGGTGGCCGACCCGCGCGTCGACGTGCACCGCTGGGAGGTCGTCGTGGAGGACGGCAAGGGGCAGACGCTCGCGGTCGAGCCACTCGAGCGTCGACGGCATGCCCCTGGCCCGCGAGGACCTGGCCCGAACCCGCCCTGAGGCCGTCCCCCGCCTGCGGCCCGAGGGCGAGGCCCGCCGCACCGTGCTCTCGCTGTGCGACGGTGTGCGGACCCGGCAGGAGGTCGAGGCCGAGCTGGCGGCTCGGCACCCCGAGCTGTTCCCCGACGCCACCGCAGCCGCCGCCTTCGTGGCCCGCGCGCTGGCGGGCAACGCCCTGTAGCCAGTGCCGCCCTACGAGGTGGCCGGGATCGTCCTCGACGCGGACCTGTCGCTACCCGAGCTGCCCGAGGCCACCGAGGATGCGCCCGTCACCTGGACCGTTCGGCGCGGTGCGGCGCTGCCCGACGTGCCGCTCACCACCATCCACGAGTTCCACACCCAGGCGGGGGCCTACTGGGCCTCGCTGGCCGCGGGTGATGACGCGGTGCGGCTCAGCTTCCACGATCGCGTCGACTTCCACGTCGACACCGCGGCGCGCGCCGTCACCTACGCGCCCGCCGACGGCCTGCCGGAGATCACGCTGCGCCACCTCCTCGTCGACCAGCTGATCCCGCACCTCCTCGCCGTCGACGGTGCGCTCGTGCTGCACGCGAGCTGCGTCGGGGTCGGGGGACGGGCAATGGCTTTCGTCGGCCCCACCGGCGCAGGCAAGTCGAGCCTGGCGGCCGCGTTCGTCCAGGAGGGGGCCACGCTGCTGGCGGACGACTTCGTGCTCCTCGCCGACGACGGCCGAGGCGGCTACCTGGCCACCCCGGCCTACCCGAGCCTGCGGCTCTGGACGGACGCCGCCGACCACTTCGCCGGCCCCGGGGCGCGCCTGCACCAGGTGGCGGACTACACGGCGAAGCGCCGCTGGGAGGCCCCGCCCGACGCCACCTCCCGCGACCCGTTGCCGCTCCACGCCGTCGTGGCCCCCGGGAGCGAACCTGCAGCGGGGCAACCCGACCTCCGGATCGGGCGCCTGCGGGGCGCCGACGCCTTCGCGGTCCTCTACCCCCAGGCCTTCCGGGTCGAGCGGACCGGCCGCAGCAACCACGAGGCGGACCTCGACCGGTTCGTGCAGCTGGCCGCCCGCGTGCCGGTGTTCATGGTGGAGCACCGCCGCGACTACGCCCTCCTGCCCCAGCTCGTGGAGGCGATCGTCGACGCCACCCGGCTCGCGTAACCGGAGCCGAGCGCGACGGCGGGGTGCCCGGAACCGAGCACCCCGCCGGGCCGTGGGCCGGGAAGGATTTGAACCTCCGTAGGCAATGCCGACTGGTTTACAGCCAGTTCCCTTTGGCCACTCGGGCACCGACCCAGGACCGACGACGATAGCGCCGAGGCCCGTCCGGACCGAAGGCCGTAGGGCGCTGGGGCGGTCAGGTGCACCCGGGGCGCGCCACTAGTGTCTCCTGGGTGCCAGTCGAGGAGCGCACCGACGAGTACTTCGGCCTCGCCGAGATCCTGCCGCGTCCTCGGGCGGCGGTGGCGGTGGCTCCTCGGGAGCGTCGTCGTCCTGACCGCTGCGGCCGTCCTCCTCTCGATGCAGCAGGAGTCCCAGTACCTCGCCAACACCCGGCTCCTGCTCCGCACCGCGGCCCAGGACGCCATCCTCATCTCGGATCCCAACGCCCAGGTCCCGTTCTTCGCCGACCGGCAGCTGGCCAACGAGCTCCAGGTCATCGAGTCCGCGCCAGTGCAGGACGCCGTGGAGAAGGCCTACGACGGCGACCTCAGCGTGGGGTCGGTCAGCGCCAGCGTGGTCGAGGCCGGGTCCGACGCGGTCGAGCTGTCGGTGAAGGCCTCCGACGCGGACGCGGCGGCCGAGCTCGCCAATCTCTACGCGGAGAAGTACCTGGAGTTCAGCCAGAACAACCGCTTCGAGGCGTTCGAGTCGGCCAACGAGACGATCGGCGCGCGGATCGCGGAGCTCAACGACCGGCGCGCGGCCGCCGTGCTGCGCTCGGCGCCGAAGTCGGAGCTCGACGCGTTCGACAACCAGCTCGCCGGGTACCTCCGCACGCAGGAGAACCTCGCGCTGTCCATGAACCTGCAGCCGTCCAACGTGGCGCAGGTCCTCACCGTCGCCGTCCCCCCGAGCGACCCGGTCTCGCCCAAGCCCGTCCGCGACGGCATCATCGGCTTCATGGCCGGCGCCGGCCTCGGCCTCGCGCTGGCCCTCGCCCGCGAGTTCCTCGACCAGTCGATCCGCACGACCGACGACCTCGAGCGCGCGCTGAAGGGCCGCTACCCGATCCTCGGTGTGATCCCCGACGTGTCCGCCGCGGAGATCGCGATGCTGCCGGGTCCCGGGAGCCACACACCGGTGGCCGAGGCCTACCGCCGCGCTGCGCACCTCGGTGCGCTTCGCCGAGCTCGACCGGCCGATGAAGGTGCTGCAGATCACGTCGGGCTCCGCGGGGGAGGGCAAGACCACCACCGCCGCGAACCTCGCCCGGGTCCTCACGCAGGCGGGGCACCGCGTGTCCGTGGCGTGCTGTGACCTGCGCCGGCCGACCATCCACAAGACCTTCGGCGTCCCGATCGCGCCGGGCCTGGCCGACGTGGTGCTCGGGGAGAAGACGCTGGCCGAGGCGATCTCGTCGGCGGACGACCTCACCTACGTCCTGGCCGCCGGTACGAGCCCGCCCAACCCCTCCGAGCTGCTCGGGAGCAGCAGGGCCGAGCGGGTGGTGGCCGCCCTGGCCGACGAGATGGACTACACGGTGATCGACACAACCCCGGTCCTGCCGGTGACGGACTCGATCGTGGTCTCGCGGTTCGCCGACGCGACCTTGATCGTGGTCTCGTCGGGCCGCACCACTCGGAAGCAGCTCGAGCACACGCTGGCGGCGCTGGAGCTCGCATCCGCCCCTGTCATCGGCTTCGTGCTGAACCGGGCGCCGGTCGGCGACCGCAACGCCTACGGGTACGGGTACGGGCTCTCGTACGGGTACGACTACGGGGGCGGCTCCCGCAAGAAGTCGAGCGCCGGCGATCGGGGCGCACCCACGTCGGTCGGCTAACCGGTGCCGCCGACGGGCACGCGGGAGGGCCAGCGCAGCTCGAGCGGCGCGCGTCGCCGGCACCGCCGGCCGTGGCCGTCGAAGCAGCGACGCCAAGCCGGCGCCGTCGCACTGAGCGCAGTGGTGGCACCGTTCACGGCGGCCACCCCGGTGGGTTCGACCCTCGGCGACGCCCTCTGGCTCGCCGGCCTGGCGGCGCTGGCCGCGCTGTACGCGTCGACCGCGAAGCGGGGCCCGCTGCTCCTGGCCACGATCGCCGCCGTCGTGAGCTCGCGATCGTTCGGCTCGCTCGCGTTCGCGGGGGTGGCGGTCGTGTGCGCCGCGATGGCGACGCGCAAGCTGCGCCGGCACGCGTTCTTCGCCCGCGGGCTGGTGGGCGGGGCAGCGGCGATCAGCGTGTGCACGTCGGCCACTGAGCTGCGCTGGTGGGAGCTCGCCCTCGCGGGGGTCGGGGTGGGCCTTCCCGTCGTGGTGTCCGGGCTCCGCAACGCGGACGCCTCGCTGCGCCGGCGGTCGTTCTACGCGTTCCTCGCCGGTGGGCTGTTCGCCTGCGTCACGAGCGCCCTGGCCCTGATCGGGGCGGCCGGGAGCAGCAACGAGGTCGACCTGGGCACGGTCCAGCTCCAGCTGGGCCTGTCGGCGGCTCGGCAGGGCGACGCGCAGCAGGCCGCCCTGCACCTGACGCAGGCACAGGCGCTCTTCGAGGACGCGCGCTCGTCTGTGGCGATGTGGGGTGCGATGGCGCGCGCCGTGCCGGTCACGGCGCAACACGTCGGCGCGCTGACGTCGGTGCTCGCGGACGTGGACGTGGCCGCGGACCAGGCGGTGCGCACCGCGAACGCGGCGAACAGCGACGACCTGGCGGTGACGGCGGGTCGCATCGACGTCGAGGCCATCGCCGCGCTGGAGGGACCGCTGCGGAGGCTCGCCAACAGCCTCGGCGAGGTGGTCGACGGGGCGCGCGACCAGCGACGGGGTCCACTGCTGCCGATCGTCGAGGAGCGGCTGCGACGCCTGGAGGACCGGGCGAGCAAGGCGCAGCAGGAGGCGATCGACGGTGCGCAGGCGGCCGCCGTCATGCCCGAGGCGCTGGGGGCGTCGTCGCCCAAGCGCTACCTGGTGCTGTTCACCTCGCCGGCGGAGGCACGGGGCCGCTTCGGCTTCCCCGGCTCGTTCGCCGAGGTGGTGCTCGACCGAGGTCGCATCGAGCTGGGCGAGCAGAGCACCACGAGCGAGACCTTCAAGGACCTGGTCGCGGACCAGGCGGCCTTCCCCGTCGGCGACGCGGAGCTACGGCCCTACGTGCCCTACGGGCCCACCCAGACGCTGCTCGAGCGCGACGATCCCACCCGACTTCCCCACCGTGGCCTCGGTGGCGGCCCGGCTGTGGGAGCAGTCCGGGCGCGAGCCGGTCGACGGGGTCCTGCAGTTCGACCCAGCGTCACTGGCCCCGCTCCTCGACTGGACCGGACCTGTCGCCGTGGACCGGGTGCCCCGGCCGCTCACCTCGGCCAATCTCGAGCCGTTCCTCTTGTTCGATCAGTACGTGCAGTTCCCCCTCGAGCAGGCGCCGCGCCGCGAGGTGCTCGACACGGTGGCGCAGGTGACCTTCGAGCGCCTCGTGACCGCCGACCTCCCCGGACCGCGCACGCTGATCAACCGGTTCCGCGGGCTCGTCCGAGGGGGGCATCTCCACATCGTGAGCTTCGACCGCGCCGCGGGCCGGTTCCTCGATCGGGTGGACCTCGACGGTCGGTTCGAGGCACCGGCGTCCGACGGGCTCATGGTCGCCAACGTCAACTCCACCGGGAACAAGATCGACACCTTCCTGGCGAAGTCCGTGGCCTACGACGCGACCGTCGACGGGGACGGGAACCTGACCGGACGGGTCGTGGTGTCGCTGACCAACGCCGCGCCCTCGGCCCGGCTGCCCGGGTACGTCATCGGGTCGGCCACGAACCCGCCGCTCCCGCCGGGGACCAACCGGACCAACCTGTTCGTGTACACGGCCACCAAGGGCGGGCGGGTGCTCCTCGACGGGGTCCCCGCCAGATCTTCGCGGGTCCTGTACACGCAGGGGTGGTGGCTCCACGAGGTCACGGTGGAGCTCCCGCCCGGGGCCACGCGGGTCGTGGAGGTGGAGGTGGCGGGCCGGCTGCCGTCCGAGGGAGGGCCCTACCGCCTCGAGCTGGAACCCGGCGGGGGGTCGGTCCCGGACACTTACCGTGTCAACGTCCACACCGATCGTGACGAGATCACGTACAGCGGCCGCGTGATCACCGGAGTGGTCCTCCGCTAGTGTTCTTGTCTCCGGGCCGTCCCCGTCATACGGTACGGCGCATCATCGGGGCCGAAGGAGCTTCTTCCGTGCGGCGTGTCAGGGCTGCTTTAGGTGGATTCTTAGTGGTCGCGGCCGTCCTCGGGGCCGGTCTGCCGACGATGTTGGAGACCGCCTCCGCCCAGGACGCGTGCTTCCCGCCGACCGCGTCCTCCTACCCGCCGCAGGCGCCCGAAGGCGAGGCCGAGCCGGGCCTGCGCCTGACCGGCGGCCTCCTCCTGAACGGCGATCCGGGGACGCTCACCGTGTCTGGGGCCGTCGGCGGCATCGAGTACTGCGCCATCCTGCTCTCCACGCCCATCAACCTGGGCACCAAGGTGGCCACGGCGCAGGGAGTGCTCAGCTGGGGCCTGAACGTCCCGAGCGACTTCCAGCTCAACGCCCTCCACCACCTGGACGTCTATCGCCAGGGGCGCCTGGTGGGGGCCTTCGACTTCTGCGTGAACCTGCAGGGCCGCCTCGCCGAGGTCCAGACCTGCAGCTCGTCGGTGCTGGGGAAGAACAACACGAACACCGGCGCGGCCGGCAGCAAGGCCCTGCCGCGGACGGGCATGGACCGCCTCTTCGAGATCCTGCGCGTCGCGGCCGCCGCCCTGGCCGTCGGCGTGCTGCTGCTGTACCTGCGCCGCCGCCGGGCCGCCGTCGCCGCCGCTGCGACCTGACCCGCTCGTCCGGAGCGCGGACCTCAGCCGATCACATCCGGGCACACGTGGAGGTCCTCGAGGGGCGCAGGGCCGGTCGGAGCGATCGGTGAGGGGCGCGAACCTCGTCCTGCGTAGATCGCGGCCGGGACGATCTGCAGCCCGAACGCGACCATCCCGCTGGCCACCAGCGGGCCGGGGAGCGCCGATGTGGTCGGCCAGCACGATGGACACCCCGACGTGCACGGGCACCGAGAGCACCGCGAGTCGTAGCCAGGAACCGGAGGTCCGCGGGCCGGTTGAGCGTCATGGCCAAGGGGTAGGCCGCGGCGGCCACGACCACCCAGAGCGCGGCCGCGAGCGGCGGCACGCGACGCCGAGCTGAACCTCCTCACCACCGATCACCCCGCCGACCACGTCGGAGATCACGACCAGGCCGGCGCAGATCGCTGCCGCCGCCGCCGTGAAGACGGCAACCATCCGGGGGAGGCTGGGACCGGCCTGCCCGCGGGCTCGGGCTGCCACCGAGATGGACCACAGGGGGCTCGCCGTCGCCGCGATCAGCGCGAGGACGGGCGCGAAGATCTGCGACACGACGGAGTACTCCGTGAGGTCGTGCGGCGTGGAGACGTGGCTCAGCACGAGGCGATCGGTGGTGACGGCGAGCGCCATCGAGACGGTCAGGATCAGGCGGGGCACCGCGATGGAGCGGATGCTGACGCCGGGGTGGCGACGCCGGAAGGGAGCCTGGCGCAGGAGGCGGAGCCAGCGGAGCCCGGTCTCCCTCCGGGTCACCCCAGCGGTCAGGATGCTGTTCAGGAAGAGGCTGGACACGGGCACCGCCACGACCCACCCCACGGGCACGTCGAGCGCGATCAGCCCGAGGATCATCGCGAGGTTCGTCGCCGTGAACAGCGTCTGCACGAGCACCGTCAGGTGGTTCTTGTGCACCCCGAGGAGGACGCCCTGGCTCAGCGCCGGGATGAACGTAGCTCCGTAGATGACCATCGACAGTGCGAAGAAGCCGTGGGCGCCGACCGACGGGCCGAGGAGGTCGCCCCACAGCCCGATCGGGAGCATGAGGAGCGACACGGCACAGAGCAGGAGCCCGGAGGCACCCACCGTGCGCATCGCGGTGAGCAGCACCCGCTGGGCGGCAGGATCCCGCGGGCCGCCTGCCGCGAACAGCGGACGCGATGGCCGAGCCCACGCCGAGATCGTTCAATGGCACCAGCAGGATGAGGGAGATCGCGAGCGAGTAGCCGTTGAACGCCTGCGTGCCGTAGTGCTCGATGAGGATGCGCGTCGCCAAGAGGGACACGATGGCGATCGGGACGAACGAGGCCAGCCGGGCGGCGGCCCCGCTCACCATGGGCTGGAGCGCCTCGACGCCCTCGGTCTGCTCGACGGGATCGCCCATGAGGGAGTGAAGACTACTGAGGTGCAAGGCTGCACGGATGCCCCGGCAGCACCTCATCCTGACCAGGTTCAACGTGCGCTGGGCTCCGGCATCCGAGCTCTCCGAGTCCTGGCTCCAGCACCGACTGGACCTGTTCCGACGACATTGCCAGCCCTCCGTCGCCGGGCAGACCGCGACCGACTTCCGCTGGCTCGTCTTCATCGACCACGCGTCGCCTCCATGGCTGCGCACCGCCATCGAGGCGTGCGAACCGGCTGAGGTCGTCGAGTGCGACCAGGTGTTCAGTCCCGATGTAGCGAGCTCGCTGGTGGCCCCCCATGCCCGCAGAGGCCATGACCTGATCACCACGAGGCTCGACAACGACGACGCGATCGCCTTCGACTTCCTCGAACGGCTCGGCGACGCGGCCACCCCGACCGCGGAGCTCGCGTTCATCAACTTCAACAACGGGTTGCAGCTGTCGGAGGGACGCCTCTACTGGCGACCTGACCCGTCGAACGCCTTCATCAGCGCCCTCGAACCCGCGTCGACGCACCCTCGCACCGTGTTCGCCGGTGACCACGATCAGCTCGCCACCCTCGGCCGTGTGACCGGGATCGGCGGCCCGCCGATGTGGCTGCAGGTCCTGCACGAGCGCAACGCCGCCAACCGGGTGGGCGGGATCCGGGTCGATCCCCGGCGCGCCGCGGGCCGCTTCCACCTGGCGGACGTGGTCGACGAGCCGCGCTGGAGGCTCGAGCTCGACCGGGTCGCCACCGCCGCACGCATGGCCCGGCGGGTCGCGTTCAACACCAGGCGGTGGCGCTGGCTCGCCCGTTCCGTCGGTCCGCTCGGCACGAGCCGCCGATCCTGACGGCCGCGGCACTGCCGAGCACTGCGATCCGACGCACCGACGCGTAGATTCCCGGCCATGCCGAGCTTCGATGTCGTGTCCGAGGTCGACATCCAGGAGGTCCGCAACGCCGTGGACCAGACCGCACGTGAGATTGGGACCCGCTACGACTTCAAGGGCACGAACAGCACGATCGAGCTCGCGGCCTGGAGATCCGCCTCCACTCGAGCAGCGAGGACCGGCTCGCGGCCCTGCGCCAGGTGCTGGAGGAGAAGCTCGTCAGCCGGAAGGTGTCCCTCAAGGCGCTGGAGTACCAGAAGGTCGAGGAGGCTTCGGGGGCCACGGCCAGGCAGCTCGTGAGGATCGTGGTCGGCATCTCCAAGGACAAGGCGACGGAGCTCAACAAGCACATCAAGGCACTCGGGCTGAAGGGTGTGCAGTCGCAGGTGCAGGGTGAGCAGCTGCCGCGTCACCGGCAAGAAGCGCGACGACCTGCAGGCCGCCATCGCGTCCATGAAGGCCCACGACTTCGGCATCCCGCTGCAGTTCACGAACTTCCGCGACTAGAGACGCCGGGCAGCCGTCGCACCAACCGGCGGTACCACTCTCGCGCCCGCGCGCGAGCCCGCCGGCTCGACCGCGATCATGAGCAGGAGGGTCAGCAACAGGAGGAGGATCACGATCAGCACCACGAGCCACCCATAGGATCCCGCATCGCTCCCCCGCGACCGGTTCGCGTCCTCCCGGGATCGACGACCGCGGCAGGCTCCCCTCCGTGAGCTCGCCTTCGTTCCGGGTCACATCGGACCCAGGCACCGTCCCATCGCCGAGGTCGAGCAGCGCCATGACATAGACGAACGAGCGGTCGGCTCCCTCGCCCGTGACGACGAGGGGGTGCGGGTCACCAGGCAAGGCGTCCGTCGGGATCACGACCGTCGTCGAGAAGATGCCGCCCGGCTCGTCGTCACCTCACCGACCGCTCGAACCCCGGGAGCAGGGTGAGGACGCTGGGGTCCTCGCGGAAGCGGTAGCCGTGACCTCGATCCGATCACCGCGGCGGGGTCTGTGGTCGCTGACCACGATGTAGGCACGGGCCCGTCGATCGTGATCGCATGCGACACGTTCGCGAAGAGCCCGTCGTCACCGGTGCCGGAGACGAGCAGCGCGTACCGGACCGAAGCCGCGAGGTCTGACGGGATCCGCACCTCGATCTCGAACGTGCCGTCGCGGGCCACTGCCGCGTCGCCGAGCGCGATGAGGTTCGGCGCGAGCGAGATGCGGACCTTGCTGCCGGGCTCCCAGAGCGTCCCGCGGACCGTCGCCGGTTCCTCCCACGCGAACGACCTGCCGAGCACCTCGGTGGTCGGTCGCGGTCCCGTGACCGTGACCCGGATCGGCAGGCTCTTGTAGAGGCGATCGATGCCGGACCCCGTGACCAGCAGGTAGTACTTGTTCGAGCTGCCGATGCCCGACGGGATCGTGACGTCGACCGCAAAGCTCCCATCGCCCGAGACGGTCGGCTTGGCCAGCACCTGCCCCGACGGCGTGAGCGTGACCTGGACGACCGAGCCCGGGAGGAACTGGGCGCCGTGCACCGTCGTGACGTCGCCCCAGCCCAGGTCGTCGTCGCGCACCGACACCGTGGCGTCCGGCCCGACGATCGTGACCGTGAGGACGGCCTGCGCGGCCGTGCCGTCCGCGGCCAGGCCCTGCACTCCGACGCGGTACTGGTTGGAGGAGCCGAGCCCGCTCGGGATCGTCACAGAGGCCGCGAACGAGCCGTCCGCGCCGGCCTTCGGCTTGGCCAGGGCGATGGCGTTCGGATAGAGGACGATGTTCACCGGTTGGTTCGCCAACCAGCCCGAGCCCCGCACCGTGGTGGTCTCCCCCCACGCCAAGGACGAGTCGTCGATCGACGCGATCGCTTCCGCACCCACCGGCGGGGCGACCGCGACGCCGAGGACGAGCAGCAGCACCAACCACAAGGCAGGCAACGCGAGAGCGCGCCGACGGCCCGCTTGCACCCGCATGCTCAGGTCGCCTCCATCAGCCGCCAACCGTCGAACGCCCCGGTGAGCGTACCGGTCGAGGTGGGCGGGCTCAGGTCGGACCATCGCTCGTGGCCCGTCGGGGGCGGTCGCCGGCACGGGTAGGGTTGCCCGCCATGGTCGTCGCCCAAGTCGCCCAGGTCCTTCGCCCACTCCGCCGCAGGCTCTTCGCATCCCGCTACAAGGAGGCGTACCTCGACGCCGTGGCCCGCCGCCGCGCCGACAGCCACTACGTCGAGATCGGCGTGCGGACCGGCGACTCGTTCCGGCGGGTGGGCGCCGCCCACAAGGTCGCGATCGACCCCGTCCGGCACCCGGAGGTGGTGCTCGACTCGCACGAGCTGTTCTTCGAGATGCCGTCCGACGAGTTCTTCGCGGACCACGCCAACGGCGTCCTCGCTCCGGGCAGCGTCGACCTGGCACTGGTCGACGGGTTGCACCACTTCGACCAGGCACTTCGCGACTTCGAGAACCTCGAGCCGTACATGCGCCCCGATGGGGTCATCTTCCTCGACGACTGCAACCCGCCGACGCGTGAACGAGCCGAGGTCCGTGACGGCGGGGCGTGGAACGGCGACGTGTGGAGGGTGTGCGCACTGCTGGCGGCGACCCGTCCGGACCTCCAGTACGTCACGTTCGACTGCGATCAGGGGCTGGCGCGGCGACCGGGTTCGGCCAGCGCCCGGCCGTGGCTTCGGCCGAGCAGCGGGCGCACTTCGGCAGCCTGGACTACTCGGACCTCGAAGGGAACCGGTCGATCATCAACCTGATCCCGGCGCCGAGCCCGCGCCGGTTCGACTTCGGCGGCTGACCGACCGCGGTCCGGCGACCGCCGGCCGCCACCACAGGCGCCTCAGGTGATGCCGAGGACCCGCTCGAACCTCGGGGTGATCCGCTCGATGTCGAACGTCGTCAGGGCGTGGGCCCTGCCGCGCTCGCCCATCGATGCGCAGAGCGTCGCGTCGCCCAGCAGCTCGGCGACTGCCTTCGCGAACGCGTTGTGATCCCCCGGGGGCACGAGCCGCCCGGCGCCGGAGCACGTGAGCGTGCGGGCGGCCAGGTTGTCCGGGGGCAGCGCCCCGACGACCGCCCGGCCCGCCGCGAGGTAGGTGAGGATCTTGGACGGGACGCTGAACGTCCCGGCGCCCGGGTCGAGCAGGGCGAGGCAGACGTCGGCCGCTCCCAGCAGGTCCGGCACGTCCGACCACGCCACGAAGTCCAGGAGCTGCAGGTGGGTGAGACCCAGCTGGGCCCTGCGGCGCTCGAGGAAGTCCCGACCGAGGCCTTCGGTCACGACCAGGACGACGGCGTCGGTCCCGTCGAGGGCCAGCGCCGCCTCCACGAGGTGCTCCGGATCGTGCTTGAGACCGAGGGTGCCCGAGTAGAGGGCCACCGGCACGTCGGCGAGGCCGTGGCGGCGGCTCCACTCCGTGTCCTTGGGCCGGACCGGGACCTCGGCGAGCGGCGTCCAGTTCTCGATGACCGTCACGGGCGTCGACACGCGGCGGGTCCGCAGGGCGGATTCGAAGTCCTCCGAGATCGCGACGATCGCGTCGGCGCCGCGCAGCAGGCTCGTCTCGAGCCGCTCCATCGCCGCACCGGCGGTGCTGCCGAGCAGCGGGGACTTCGCGGCCAGGACCGCCCTCGTGCCGTACCCCAGGAAGTCCTGGAGCCAGTAGACGCGGCGGGCGCACAGGCGGCGGCAGGTGCGCCAGATGAGGGCCTGGGCGATCAACGGGCAGTTGGCGGACAGCACGACGTCGGGCCGGACGCCCTTGAGGAGCTCGACGACCCGGCGGCCGTAGTCCCACTCGCTGCGCACGCGGCGCAGGGGCGAGTAGCGCTCGAAGGGGGCCGCGCTCACGTCGACGAACTGCAGACCGGCCGGGTCTCCGGGCAGGAGCTCGACCGCCCCGCGACCGGTGGTCACGCCTCCGCAGTAGGCGTGGGTGACCTCGTGGCCATCGCGGGCGAGCGCTCGGCTCAGCTCGGTGGCGTAGACGTGGCCGGCGAAGTCGTGGATCAAGATCCGCATGGGCGCGGAGGAGCGTAACCCTTGGCCGACCGGGCCCACGCGCCGCCCGAGGCCGATCGCGGCCGGGGCTAGGGTCGCCCTTCGTGCGCACGGCGGTGTTGATCGGAGGAGGGGGCTTCATCGGGACCCACCTCGCCGAGCACCTGGCGGGCGAGGGCATGAGCGTGCGCCTGGCCGACCTCCGGATCCCGGACCGCCTGCCGGAGGGCGTCACCGGCCAGGTGGTGGACATCCGGGAGCCCATCGACCCGGCGTGGTTCCCCGAGCGACCCGACCTGGTGGTGAACCTGGCCGCGGTGCACCGCGAGCCGGGGCACGAGCCCCACGAGTACTACGACGCCAACGTGACCGGCGGGCAGAACGTGTTGCGACTGTGCGAGGACCTCGGCGCCGAGGACGTCGTGTTCGTGAGCTCGATCTCCGTGTATGGCCCCACCGAGGAGCCCCTGTCCGAGACCGCGCCCCCGATGCCGGTCTCCCACTACGGCAAGTCGAAGCTGCAGGCCGAGGAGATCCACCGCGCCTGGCGCGAGGCGGGGCGCGGCCGACGTCTCACGATCGTCCGCCCCGCGGTGATCTTCGGCGCGGGCGAGGGCGGCAACTTCACGAGGCTCGGCGGTGCGCTGCTGCGCGGTCGCTTCGTCTACCCGGGCCGGAAGGATGCGATCAAGGCCAACGGCTACGTCAAGGACATGGTCCGATCGATCCCGTTCATGCACGCCAGGAACGCGACCGAGACCACCTACAACTTCTGCTACCAGGAGCCCTACACGCTCGAGCAGGTGTGCGAAGCCTTCTGCCGGGCCGCGGACCTGAAGCGCCCCCGCCTCGTCGTGCCCCGGGGCCCCATGTTGCTGGCGGGTTCGCTCGGCGACCGCCTCGGGCCGGTGGGGCGCACGTTCGGTCTGTCACGCCGGCGCATCGAGAAGCTCGTGTTCTCGACCAACATCCGCGCCGACCGGCTGGCCGAGGAGGGCTTCGAGTACGGCTACGACCTCGAGGCCGCGTTGCGCGACTGGTACGCGAGCGAGCCCGCCGGCCAGTTCGTGTAGCGCGGCGTCAGCTCTTCGCGGCCACCTGGTCGTACACCCAGCGGTAGGTCTGCTCGAGGCCGTCCTCGAGGCTGATCGAGGGCGCCCAGCCGAGCAGCTTCTGGATCCGCGTGTTGTCGCTGTTGCGCCCGCGCACGCCCTGGGGGGCGTCCAGCTTGTACCTGCGCTCGAGCTGCACGCCGGCGATCCCCTCGACGATGTCGACCAGCTGGTTGATCGTGACCAGCTCGTCGCTCCCGATGTTCAGGGACTCGGTGACGTCGCTCGCCGTGAGGCGGAGCGTGCCCTCCACGCAGTCGTCGATGTAGGTGAAGCTGCGGGTCTGCTCGCCGTCGCCCCAGATCTCGATGCGGTGGTCGCCCGACAGCACGGCCTGCGCCACCTTGCGGGAGATCGCGGCCGGCGCCTTCTCGCGCCCGCCGTCCCACGTGCCCAACGGCCCGTAGATGTTGTGATAGCGGGCGACGCGGGCGACGAACCCGTAGTCCTCCTCGAAGTGGTGGCACATGCGCTCGCTGAACAGCTTCTCCCAGCCGTAGCCGTCCTCGGGCATCGCCGGGTAGGCGTCCTCCTCCTTGAGCGGCACGACCTCGGGGCTCGTCTGGTGCTCGGCGGCGTAGACACACGCCGACGACGAGTAGAAGAACCGCTCGACCCCCGCCTTCTGGGCCTCGACCAGCGTGTGGGTCGAGGTGAGGACGGAGAGCATGCACAGGGCCTTGTTGTTCTCGATGAACCCCATGCCGCCCATGTCGGCAGCCAGGTTGAAGACCGTGTCGATGCCGTCGACGGCCCGCTCGGCGCCCGCCTGGGTGGAGACGTCGAGCTGCAGGCTCTCGGCCCCCTTCCCGTGCTGGTACCAGGCCTCGAGGGGCTTCACGTCGGCCGCGCGGACCTCCACGCCATCGGTCTCGAGGCGGCGGACGAGGTGGCCGCCGATGAAGCCACCGGCGCCGGTGACGAGCGCTCGGCGCATCAGTCGTTCCTACCTTCCATGGATCCCCGTTCCCTTGGCTGGTTGGTGCAGGAGTCGGAGAGCATACCCCCGCCGTCCGGGGCCTGACGCCGCTCGGCGCGGCTCCAGCCACGGCGGGTGAGGCCGGTAGCATCCGCGGGTGCTCACACGGCCCGCCGCCGTCCAGCGGCTGCTGGCGCCCCCGGAGGCGTACCCGCCGTCGGCGCCCCGCTCGTTCGTCGCCCGGGTCGGCGACGTCTTCATGCTCACCGGGTTCGCGCTGGCGCCGCTGCCCGCGCTCGGCGTCGGCGGCATCGACGGCCTGCCCTACTCCGACATCCTCCTCGGCTTCGCGGCGCTCGCACGCGCCCTCCAGGTGGCCACCGAGGGGTTCTCGATGCCGGCCGTGCGGCGGAACTCCTTCCTGCTCGGCCTGTTGGGGCTCTTCGTCGCTGAGTGGGTTCGCCGGGACGCTGGCCCACGGCACCTCGCCGCTGGCCTGGCCCTACCTGCGCCTGGTCGTCGCCACCCTCGGCGCGGTGCTGCTCGTGATCACGTTCGGCGACGACGAGCGGGCGCGGTGGCGGCTGCTGCAGGCGTACGCGCTCGGCACGACCGTGCTCGCGATCTCGTCGTTCTACGGCCCCCAGGGCCACGGGCGCCACATCGGCTACTCCATCCACCCCAACGCCCTCGGGCACTCGTGCATGATCGGTTGCGCTGTGTCCGTCTGGCTGTGGGACAACGCGGCCTCACGCGGGCAGCGCTGGCTCTGGGGCGGGACCGCGCTGCTGACGTTCCTCGGCATCCAGCAATCGGGCTCCCGCGGTGGGTTCCTCGGCTTCGCCCTCGCCGCGCTCGCGTACCTCGCGCTGCGGGGACGGTCGCGCCTCAACCTGGCTGTCATCGGGGTGAGCTGGCTCCTCGCGATGTCGATCTTCACCGGCGTCGTGCACCTGCCGGAGAGCAACCCGCTGCAGCGGCTGGTCTCCGAGGGCACCGAGAACTCCGGCTCCAACGCCTCACGGCGCGAGCTGCTCGAGGGCAACTACGCGGACATCGCCGAGGACCCGATGTGGGGCGCCGGCTTCGAGGACGACTACAAGATCATCAGCGTCCACGTCGTCTACCTCCAGGCGTGGATCGGTGCCGGCGCGCTCGGCGCGTTCGCGGTGATGCTCCTCGGCCTGATCATGCTGGTGCTGCCCCTGCTGTCGAGGCGCAAGGACCTGGCCCTCAGCTGCGGAGCCGCGTCGATCGCCATCGCGTGGCTCTTTACGAACATCATGTCGGGCCGCGACCAGTGGATCTACATCGCCATCGTCTTCGGCACGCTGCCGTCCCTCTTCAAGGACCGACCTGGTGCGGCTGGCGACGCACCGGCACCCGCGGTGCATCATGGGCCAGTGCGACATCGGACGACCCCGTGAGCATGGCCGAGCGTCGGAGGTTCGCGCTGCACCAGCTCCGTCGTGTCGGGCAGACCCCCGTTGCGTTCTCCAACTGGCCCCGCCTCTACGCCGACCTGTTGCGGAGCCAGATGGGCATGGGGCCCGCGGAGCTCACCTTCAAGACCCGAAACGGCCCGGTCATCCGCGTCCCGAACGCCCCTGGCGCTCGGGTGCCGGCCTACGAGGTGCTCGCGGAGGACTCCTACGAGCTCGGCTGGTTCCTCGGCGACCTGATGGACCGACCCATCCACGTGCTCGACATCGGCGCCCACGCGGGCACCTTCGCGACGCACCTGACCGGCCTGCACCCAACCGCCGTACTCGACTGCTTCGAGCCCTCGCCGGACACCGCCGCCTACCTGCGCCGCAACGTGGAGGCCAACGGGCGCGCCGATCGGGTCACCGTGCACGAGAAGGCGCTCGCCGCCACGACGGGGACCGCGGTCTTCGACCTGTGGGGGCCCGGCAGCGGGATGAACCGGCTCGTGCAGGACGCCGACCTCGCGGGCCGCGGGCAGGAGGTCGCCACGATCTCGTTCGGCGACGTGATCGCGGCCACCGGGCCCGCGGACGTCGTCAAGATGGACTGCGAGGGCGGCGAGTACGACCTCGTCTACGCCTCGTCGCCCGCAAGCTGGACCAGCGTGCAGCGCGTCGTGCTCGAGTACCACGGCCTCGCCAGGTGGCCCGAGCTGAGGGCGTGGTTCGCGGGGCAGGGCCTGCACGTGGTCCGCGACCAGAACGGCCCCAACAACGGCATGGCCTGGCTCACCCGCACCCCGCTGGCCGACCCGGTGGGGCGGCGGGGCCCGCGGTCGAAGGCGAGCATCGCCGCCTACGAGCTGCGGCGGGTGCTGCAGACCCCCCGCGCGTTCCGCAACTGGCCCACCCTGCTCTCGGGCCTCGTTCGCGAACGCGTCGGGAGGGGACCCGCCGAGCTCACCTTCGTGACGCGGACCGGCCAGCGGCTTTCGGCGCCGAACGTTCCCGGCGCACGACTCCCGGCCTACGAGCAGTTCGCGGAGGACGGCTACCGGCTGCGCGCGTTCCTCGGGGAGCTGCTCGACCGGCCGATCCACGGGCTCGACGTCGGCGCGCACGTCGGCACCTTCGCGTGCCACTTCGCCGAGGTGCACCCGACCGCCACCCTGACCTGCTTCGAGCCGTCGACGGAGACCGCCGCCTACCTCCGGCGCAACCTCGAGACCAACGGTCTGACGGGCCGGGTCGGTGTCGAGGAGGCCGCGCTCACGGGTGAGTCCGGGTGGGCGCTCTTCGACGACCAGGGCGACGCCAGCGTGCACAGCGGCCTCGTCCACGGCGAACGCGACACGAGCGGCACCGTGGTCAAGGTGCGCACCCTCTCCTTCGACGAGGTCGTGGCGCAGGCCCCCCGGCCGGTGGAGTTCATCAAGCTCGACTGCGAGGGCGGCGAGTACCAGATGGCGTACCGGTCGTCACCGGACAGCTGGAGCACCGTGCAGCGCGTCGTGCTCGAGTACCACGACATCCCCGGGGAGTCCTGGGCGGACCTGCGGGCCTGGTTCGCCGGGGTCGGGCTGCACCTCGTGCGCCAGGAGTCGGAGCGGGCCAACCTCGGCCTCGCCTGGCTCTCTCGCGGCCCGCTCACCTGACCGGATGTCCCGGCTCCCGGCGCCGCTCAAGCCGCTCTGGCCCCATCTGAAGGCGGCCTACACGGTGGGCACCCGCGCGGTGGCGCCGCTGTCGACGCGCTTGAGCCGCCTCCGCGGCGGGTACCTGCCGCGCGGCGTGGCGTGGACCATGGAGGACGCCGCCACGGACGGGGGCGCCGTGTGGACGGCCCGCCCTGCGGAGGTGCTGCACCGGGCGATGCCCGAGGGCCACCCACCTGCCCATCCCGTCTTCGCCGAGGTGTTGGAGGAGACCGTGCCGCGCGTCGCCGTCCTCGAGCTCGATCAAGGCCGCGTGATGGCACCGCACGCGACGGTGATCACTGGGGCGGGGCGGTTCGTCCGCGAGCTCAGCTGGTACTTCGGCACCACCCGACCGCACGAGCACCCGCTCTTCCTCCACCCGTTCCCGCCCGCTCCGCTGGAGGTCGCCGGGCGCCTCGGCGTGCTGGCCTCGCGCGGGGACGGGAACTACTACCACTTCCTGCACGACTGCCTCCCCCGGCTCGGGGTGCTCGAGCAGTGCGCGCAGATCGAGCCGCCGGATCGGTGGTACGTGCCGGCCGCCACCGAGTTCCAGCAGCCAGCTGCTCGACCTCGTCGGCATCCCGCCGGAGCTGCGGATCGACAGCGTCGCCGTCCCGCACGTCCGCGCCGAGCGCCTCGTCCTCCCGGGTCTGCCGTCGGACATCGAGCGCAACCCTCCATGGGTCTCCGCCTTCCTGCGGGAGCGCCTGCGCCCACCGTCCCTGCAGCGAGTGCCAGGGCGCAACCTCTACCTGACGCGTGGGTCGGCCCGGCACAACCGGGTCGTGCGCAACGAGGACGACGTGGTCGCGGCACTCGCCACGCGCGGCTTCGAGCGCGTCGATGCCGGTGCCCACCCCGTGGTCGAGCAGATCCGGATGTTCGCCGAGGCCGACGTGATCGTCGCGCCCCACGGCGCCGCGCTCGCCAACCTGGCGTTCTGCAGCCCGGGCGCGGCGGTCGTGGAGCTGTTCCCCTCCGGCTCGCTGGTCGCGGACTACTGGAAGATGGCCTGCGGCGTACCGGGCCTGGAGTACCGGTACCTCTGCGGCGAGGGTCCGCCCGCGGGCACGAGCCGCGGGGCGTTCATCGTGGCCGACATCACCGTCGACCTCCCCCGGCTCCTCGGCGTGGTCGACGAGCTCCTCGCAGCCCGCTGAGCCTCAGCGGGCCCCGCCCTTGTGGGGGAAGCGGGCCGCCAGGTCCGACCGCACGAACAGGCCGTCGGCCCACCACAGCCGCCCGTTGACCTTGTCGATGTACGCGGGGAAGAACGTCCAGAGCTCCTGGCCGGAGGCGTGCAGCCGGTCGAGCAGCTCGGGCATGAGCGGCTGCCCGTCGTACAGCTCCACGAGGCTGAGCTCGAGCAGGATCATCGGCAGCTGCGGGACGAGTGCACCCGCGCCGTCCAGCACGGCGGCCTCGAACCCCTGCACGTCAGCCTTCAGCATCGTCCTCGTGGGGTCGAGGCCGTGGTCGTGGATCGCCGCCTCGACCGTCGTGACGGTCACCTCCTCGTCGCGCGTGTAGGCCGACGCCGCGTTCAGCTCGAGGTGGCGGTCGCCCATCGGGAGCAGGGACGAGGACACGGAGTTCCCGGCCACGTGGATGACCTGCGAGCCGGGCGCGGACCCGACGGCCGCCTGCTCGATCGTCCACTGCCCGTCCTGCCGCGAGGCCTCCTGCAGGCGCGCGAACGCGTCCGACACCGGTTCGAACGACACGATCCGGCCCCTGAACCCCGCCCGACGCATGAGGAGCCCGAACTGGCCCCGGTTCGCGCCGACGTCGAGCAGCGCGTCGACGCGGAGGCTCTGCAGGAGATCGGCGATGACGACGGCGTGCGGGGGGATCCGCAGCCGCTCGTTGAGCTGGTACTTCAGGCGGGCGGCACGCTGCTTGAGGCCCATCCGGCGAACCTATCCGCGCATGGGACGGGCTCGGAGGCGCCGTGCGGCCGACAGGTACAGTCGCGCCGATGCCCTCCCATGAGCCGGGCGCCTGGCGGCGCTTCCGGGACCTGGTGTTCTCGGACCTGCGCAGGTACCGGCCGCACGAGCAACCCTCGTGGTCGGCAGTCGCGTCGCGCATCCCGACCCTGCCGGGGATGCTCGCCTCGGTGCTCATCCGGGCGCAGCAGGTCCTCCACGATGCGGGGCACGTGCGGATCGCCGGCTCGATCCGCACCCTGAGCGTCGTCCTCGTGAGCATGGACATCGCGCCGGGCATGGACATCGGCCCGGGCCTCCTGCTCGCGCACCCGGTCGGCGTCACGATCGGCCACAACCTGAAGATCGGCCCCAACGTGACCTTTGCTGGCGGGGTCACCTGCGCTGCCCGTGACCCCTTCGCGACGGAGGCCCAGCCCTTCGCCACGATCGAGGAGGGGGCGACGATCGGGGCCCACGCCGTGCTGGTCGGCGGCGTCCGGATCGGGAAGGGCGCGATGGTCGGGGCCAACTCCGTCGTGCTCTCCGACGTGCCCGATCACGCCGTCGTCCTCGGGAGCCCTGCCCGTCAGGTCGGCACCCGGGACCCGGACGAGCTGGGCCGGCAGGCCGCCGCCCGCTGAGGCCGCGGACGCCCGACCACGGACTGTGGTGGGCCAGAGCCGGTCGCGCTACCGTCGCACGGACCACGAGCCAGGACACGAGGAGCCCAGAGACGCATGGCAGCCACCCCATCCGACGTCACGGCGACGATCAGCGGCTTCCTCGACCGCATCCGGAAGCCTGCCGACCTCCAGCCCGAGCTGCTCCTCTTCGAGGGCGGCATCGGGCTCGACTCGCTCGAGACGGCCGAGCTCTCCGCCCTGCTCGAGGACGAGTACGGCACGGACCCGTTCACCGAGAAGCTGCCCCAGACGGTGGGCGAGATCCTCGCCTTCTACGACTCCTCCCTCAGCGGCGCTTGATCGAGCTCCTGCGCCGGGTCGCAGGCACCGATCCTGACCGGCCCGCCGTCGTCACCGACGAGGGCACCCACAGCTACGGGGACCTGACCGAGCGGATCGCTCTCGGTTGCGGGCGGCCTCGCGGCGCGGGGCATCGCCCGGTTCGCGGTCGTGAGCGAGTCCGCCCCGGCCGTCGTGGCCCTCCTCGCAGGGTCCGCGCTCGCGGGCCGGGAGGCCTGCCAGTACGCCCCGACCGACCTTCCCGGACGCCGTGACGGAGCTGGCGGCGCGCTTCGACCACGACGTGGTCGTGACCGACCGCGCCGGCGCTCGCCGAGGTCGGCGGCGCGTTGGCGCTCGGCGACCTGCTGGCCGCGGACCCGATCGCGGCCACGGCCGAGCCCCCCGCCGAGCGGCCGCTCCTCGTGCTCACGACCGGCACGACCGGCGCGCCCCGAGGAGTCCGCCACGACTGGTCCCGCGTGCTGCGCGCCACCGACCGGATCCGCCCCGCCGGCGACGAGCGTTGGCTGCTCGCCTACGGGCTCCACCAGTTCGCGGGGCTCCAGATCCTCGTCCACGTGCTGGCCGCCGGTGCCACGCTGGTGGCGCCCGCCGAGCGGCGGCCGCACGACGGCCTGCAGGCGATCCGGCGGCACGACGTGCGCCACGTCAGCGCCACCCCGACGTGGTGGCGCTTCTTCCTCGCCGCCCTCCAGGCGGACGGCGGCCCCGTGCCCGACGCTCGAGCAGATCACCCTCGGCGGCGAGGCCGCGCCCGGGCCGCTGTTGGAGCAGCTCGCGGCCACCTTCCCGCAGGCGCGCGCCTGTCGCACGTCTACGCGGCCTCGGAGGTCGGGTCGACCGGGTCGGTGCGCGACGGGCGCAGCGGGCTCCACATCTCGGTCCTCGAACGTGGCGACGACGCCGACGTCGCCCTGAAGGTCGTCGACGGAGAGCTCTGGGTGCGCTCGCGGATCGGCATGCTCGGGTACTACGGCGAGGACCCGGTCGATCCGGACGGCTGGCGCCCGACGGGTGACCTGGTCGAGATCGTGGGCGATCGCGTCGAGTTCCGCGGTCGCACGTCCGACGTGATCAACGTCGGCGGTGTGAAGGTGCACCCGCTCCCGATCGAGGACCTCGTCGAGGCCGTGCCGGGCGTGCAGATCGCGCGGGTCTACGGCCGGCCGAGCGCGATGACCGGGGCGATCGTGGCCGTCGAGGCCGTCGCCGACCCCGGCACCGACGAGGCGGCGCTGAAGGACGCCATCCGGGCAGCGTGCGCCGGCCTCCCGCCCGCCGCGCAGCCGCGCAGCATCCGCATCGTCGAGGAGCTCGCGACCCTGGGCGGCAAGCGCACGCGGCGCGACACCAGCCAGGGCTGACGCGGTCGGCCGGGTCTCAGCTGGTGAGGCCGCCGTCGATGACGATCACCTGGCCGGTGAGCCAGTCGTTCTGCGGGTCGACCAGGAACTGCACGACGCGCGCCACGTCCGCCGGCTCGCCCAGTCGCCCGGCCGGCGTGCGGCGCACGATCTGGTCCATCTGCGCCTCGTCGAGCCCGTGGCTCATCTCGGTGCGGAGGTACCCGGGCGCCACGCCGTTGACCCGGATGCCCCGCGAGCCGAGCTCTCGGGCGAGCGCTCGGGTCAACCCGTCCAGCGCCGCCTTGGTGGCGCTGTAGACGGCCAGCCCGCGGTAGCCGGACCGGCCGACGATCGAGGAGATGTTGACGATGTTCCCCCCGCCGCCACGAGCCAGCATGCGCCGGCTCACCGCGCGGGTGACGTAGAGCGTGCCCTTGATGTTCAGGTCGACGACCGTGTCGATGTCATCGTCGGGGGTCATGCCCAGGATGCCGTCGCGCGCGACCCCGGCGTTGTTGACGAGGACGTCGACCCGCCCCCACCGATCCATCACGGCCTTCACGAAGGCGTCGGCATCGGCGTGGACGGAGAGGTCGGCGGGCGCGAAGAGGAAGCGGTCCGCAGTGGCCGGATCGTTCGACCATCGCTCGATCTCCGCGGTGGACGACCTCGCGCAGGCGGCGACCCGGTCGCCCCCGTCGAGGAAGGCCTGCACGATCCCGGCGCCGAGACCCCGGCTGCCGCCGGTGACGATCACCGTGCGGGGACCGTCGTCGGCCGTGCTCATCGCCTGCTGCCTCTCGTCATCTCGCGCTCGGACCTCGTCTCCACCGATGCTGCCCCGGACCCCGATCGGAGGGAGATCTTCGCAGGCTTCGCGGCCCTCCCGCGCCGGCCTGGCTCGTTCGCGGGGCCGTGTAGCGTGCAGGCGGCCGAAATCGTGGAGCCGACCTTGTCAGGAGAGGACGCCGTGAGCGTGCCGTTGGACGCCGAGCCCGCTGCGCACTACGACCGCGTGACCGAGGCCTGGCGCCTCCTGCTCGGCGAGGAGCTCCACTACGGCGTGTTCGACCGCGGTGACGAGGCGCTGTCGGCGGCCACGGCCGCCCTCACCGATCGCATGGTCGCCGGCGCCCGGCTCGAGGAGGGGCTCGACGTGCTCGACGTCGGGTGCGGCACCGGCGCTCCGGCCTGCCATCTGGCGAGGGAGCACGGTGTCCGGGTCGTCGGCATCACGACGAGCCAGGTGGGCGTCGACATCGCCACCGCGAAGGCGGCCGAGGCGGGGCTGTCGGATCAGGTCTCCTTCGAGGTGCGCGACGGGACGGCGAACGGCTTCCCCGACGGCAGCTTCGACCGCGTCTGGGTGCTCGAGTCCTCCCATCTCATGCCCGACCGCCACGCGCTCGTCGCCGAGTGCGCCCGCGTCCTGCGACCGGGCGGCCGCGTCGTGCTCTGCGACCTGGTCCGGCGCCGGGAGATCCCGTTCCAGGAGGTCCGACGCCGCGTCGCGGACTTCGTCACGCTCCGGGACGCGTTCGGCGAGGCCCGCATGGACCCCCTCGAGCAGTACGTGGCGATGGCCGAGGGCGAGGGCCTCGTCGTGGACGTGGCCGACGACCTCACCGAGGCCACCCTTCCCACGTTCGATCGGTGGCGGGCCAACCTCGAGGAGCACCGCGCGACCGTGACCGCTGCCATCGGGAGCGACGGGGTGGACGCCTTCGCGCGCTCCACGGAGATCCTCGAGGCCTTCTGGAAGGACGGCACCTTCGGCTACGGACTGTTCGCGGCGTCCAAGCCGGTGGGATGAGCCGGCTCGGAGCCCACGACGGGTCGCCGTCCACGACCGCGGTGGTGGAGCCGAACCCGAGTGGGCATCGCATGCAGTGGGTCTCGCACATCGCCCGCGCGGCGATCGCGCGAGGGGACGACGTCGTCCTGCTCACGTCCGACGGGCGCGGGGGCGAGCCCGCAGGTCGAGAACTTCCTCGGCGACCTCCCCCTGACGGTGCACGAGTGCTTCGGCACGACCGAGCCGCCGGTGGCGCGGATCGGCGCCGAGCTGCTCGCTCTTCACGGGTCGCAGACTCTGCGGACCTACGTGATCCCCGAAGCCGACAACATCCTCAAGTCGTGGTGGCGCGCCTGCCCGCGGGCGCTGCGCACGCGCCACGGTGGCCCCGAGGGCGTCCTCATGTACGCACGGTTCCCGTCCCGCATCTCCTGGGAGGACCGGGCCGACCTGGCCCATCGCGTCGCCAAGACCGCGCTCGCGCTCCTCGCCCGCGCGCGCGGCTGCGCCGTGCGCGTCGTCTTCCTGGTGGGCCGGGACGATCCCAAGCCGGGCTGGCTGCTCAAGCGCGTCCGCGACCCCGCGATCTGCACGGCGCACGCGCGACGACCGCGCCGCGCTCCGCGCCCGCTACGGCCTGCCGAGCGACCGCAGGCTCGTCAGCATCCTCGGGTCGATCTCGATGCGGAAGTGCCCTCCCCTGGTGCTGGAGGCTGCGATCGAGGCCGGGCCCGACGTCGACCTGCTCCTCGGTGGCTTGCTCTGGGACGACGTGACCGAATGGCTCGAGCAGCTCGCTCCACGCGAACGAGCGAGGGTCCAGACGCGCCTCGGGTTCCTCGAGGAGGAGGAGATCGACGCCTACACGGCCGCCTCCGACATCATCGTCGCCGCCCACCTCAACCGCGGGCCCAGCGGCATCATGGGCAAGGCACAGGTGGCCGGGGTCCCCGTGCTCTCGGCCGGGTCGAAGATCCGCCGGCGCGAGGCCACCTCGATCAGTGGTGGGGTCCACACCGAGCTCACCGCGACGGGAATCGCGGCCGGGATCCGGCAGCTGCTCGCGCAGGGGACGGACCCCGTGCCGGTCGATCCCGCCCTCCCGACCGCGGAGGAGTTCGGCGCCGTGGTGCTCGGGCTGCCGCCGACCGGTTCCCTCGTGGCCGCCCGTCGGGGCTGAGGCATCCGTCATGCCCAAGCCGCTGCCGCTGCCGATCCGTGTGCTCGTGAAGGGTTCGTCGACGGTCGTGCTGACGTCGTGGATGGGGGGACCCCGCAGCGACCTGGCCTACCCGCGGGTCGTCGAGCAGACCCTGCTCGCCCGCGGACAGGCGGCGGAGGTGCAGGTCGAGCGCGCTGACCGCCGATCACGCCCGCCACGCGTTCCGCCAATGGCCGTACGATGTCATCCAGAGGTCACCGGACGTCGTGATCCTCCACTACGGCCTGGTCGAGTCGATCCACGTCGCTCGTGCCCTCGCTGGCTCGAGCGCCACGCGAACAGCGTGCGCAACCGCCCGGGGCCCATCCGGACGCGCTACCGCGAGCGAGCTGCTCCGACCCACCTACGTCACGATCGCGAAGACCCAGACCGTGGTCGACCGCCGCTTCGGCAGCCTGGGTCCTGCGCCGTCGCGTCCGGCGGTTCACAGCCGACCTCGAGCGCGTCGTCGAGCGGGTCGAGTCCATGCACCGCCCGCTGATCCTCCTGCCGCTGCTCCTCCCCCCGGGTCGGCTCTGGGACCGTTGGTTCCCCGGCCTCGCCGGCCGCATCGACGGCGATCAACGCGGCGATGGTCGACCTCGTCCAGCGACGGGACGACCCGAACCTACGGATGTTCGACACCGACGCGGCCGCAGCGTCGCTCGGCTACGACGAGGACGAGGACCTGACCCCCGACGGCGGCCACTTCACGCCCGAGCTGCACCGCGCCGTCGGCGAGGCCATGGCCGCGGTCATCCTGGAGTGGGCCGCGCTCCAACCCCACCTCGCCGCGACCGCCAGACGCGACGTCATCGAAGGGTCGCTGACGTGCGCATCGTGTTCCTCCACAGCGGGTTGCTCGCCTACGAGGACGTCTGCCAGCGCGAGCTGGCCGCGCTTGGGGAACGACCTCCTCGTCGTCTACCCCGAGGCCATGGACCACTACCCGTTCGAGACCGCGGGTTGGGTCGACTACGGGCAGTCGGTCGTGTGGAAGGGCGAACCGCCACCGCCGGCGGAGCTGGTGCGCATCGTCGAGGACTTCGCCCCCGATGCGATCGTGATGCGGGCGTGGAACGGGCGGTCGTACCGCGCCGTGGTGCGGGCCATGCGGGGCAAGGCCCTGCGCATCATGTTCAGCAGCACGGACTGGCGGTCGACGGCGCGCCAGTGGGCCGGTCGGCTCACGCACCGTTGGTACATCGACCCCCTGTTCGACGCCGCGTTCGTGCCCGGCGAGCGCTCCGAGTTCTTCGTGCGCCGACTCGGCTTCCGCGGCGAGGACATCATCCGGGGCGCCAACTCGGCCGACGTGGCCCTGTTCGAGCGTGGTCCTCGCACCGGCGAGGAGCTGCTGGCACACCGGCGCTTCGTGTTCTCCGGCCGCCTGGTGTGGCACAAGGCGATCGACGTGCTCGCCGAGGCCTACGGGCAGTACCGGCGGACCGCGTCGACGACCCGTGGGTGCTCACCGTCGCCGGCGAGGGACCGCTCGCCGCCGACCTGGGCAAGGTGCCCGGGGCCGAGCTGCTGGGCTTCCGGCAGCCGAGCGCCCTGGCCGACCTGATGCACTCGTCGACCTGCCACGTGTTCCCGTCCTACGTCGACTTCTGGGGCGTCGTGGTCCACGAGGCGGGCACCGCCGGACTGCCCCAGATCGTGTCCGACGGCGCGGGCGCGATCGCCTACCTCCTGCAGGACGGGTACAACGGCTGGGCCGTCGGGGCAGGCAGCGTGCGGGACCTCGCCGACGCGATGGTGCGCATGCACGAGCGCGGGCGCGGTGCGCCTCGGGCGAGATGTCACGACGGAGGCCGCGCGCTCGCCAGGCGCCTGAGCCCGAACCTGTGGGCGCGCCACCTGCACGAGGAGATCGCCCGGCGCCTCCCGGCCGCGACCGGGCGGGTCGGAGGCGCCGTCCCGGAGCGTCCGAGGGCGCCGCGGCGACCGGTAACGTTCGTCGCCGATGTCCCCGCCCCAGCCGCTGCCCGGTCCGCGTGCTCGTCAAGGGCGCGTCCACGGTCGTGTGGACCTCGTGGATGGGCGGCCCGCGCACGGACTTCGCCTATCCGCGGGCGATCGAGGCCGCGCTCGTGGCGGCGGGCCGTCCCGCGCGAGGTGCGCACCTCGGCCGTCCCCGGCCAGCGGGTCAGCGACGCGTTCAAGCTCTGGCCCTACGACGTCATCCAGTGG
Source organism: uncultured Microthrixaceae bacterium (assembly GCA_963806205.1). Classification (GTDB taxonomy): domain Bacteria; phylum Actinomycetota; class Acidimicrobiia; order Acidimicrobiales; family VFJN01; genus VFJN01. The sequence continues at coordinate 641,892 of CAWDXF010000002.1, read as the reverse complement.
TCACCCGACGTCGTGGTCCTCAACTACGGGCACATGGAGACCATCCACCGGGTCCTCCCGGGCTGGCTCGAGCGCCACGCGCACAGCCTCGCCATGCGCCCGGGCCCCGTGCGGGTCGCCTACCGCAAGCACCTCGTGCGCCCGCTGTGGCGCGGGTCTGAACCAGGTGCAGCGGGTCCTGGACAGCCGGCTCGACCCGCTTGTCGTTCTGGCCGCGACGGCGGCGCACCATCCGGACGCTCGAGTACCTCATCACCCGGATCCGGACCGTCGCCAGCCCGCTGGTGCTCGTGATGGAGATCCCGCCGCCCGGCAGCACCTACCAGAACTGGTTCCCGGGGATCGGCCCCGCATCGATGCGATGAACGATGCGCTCGCCGAGATGGTCGCCCACATCGACCACCCCGACGTGCGCTACTTCCCGACCACCTCCGTCGTGCGGCCGCTCGTCGACGCGCCCGAGGACATCACCCCCGACGGCGGCCACCTCACCCCCGAGCTGCACCGCGCCGTGGGTCGGGGCGATCGCGGACATCATCCTCGAGTGGGTCGAACGCGCAACCGCACCTCGAGCGCCCGTCGACCACCCCAGCTCGACGCGCTCCCCGCCGAGCGGCGAGGGCCTAGCGCGGCGGGCTAGGCGGGGAGTGCTTCGGCGCGGCGACGGCGGGCCACCAGCAGGGCGAGGGCGCCGGCGGCGAGCAGCGAGCCGGCCCAGCGCAGCACGGGCTCGACGTAGTCCGCGCCGGTGCGCGGCAGCCCGCCGGTGTCCGCGCTCGGTGCGGCGGTGATGCGGCCCGTCGGATCGACGTAGAAGGTGGCCGCGCCGAGGCTGGCGCCGGAGGACTGCGCGACGAGGGACACGGCGTGGTGGTCGCCCAGCTCGAAGTCGGTGGGCAGGCGGACGTTCGCGAAGGTCACGGCGCCGTCGCTCTGGGCCACAGTGGCGGGGAGGGCCACGGGGGTCGACTGGAGGACGCCCGTGTACGTGGTGCCGGCCTCGATGCTCGAGCAGCCGAGGGTGATGGAGACCACGCCGCCGGGGACCAGGGGCGCGCCGATGGTGATCGAGACGAGGCAGCTCACCGTGGGCGTGGTCGGCGTGGTGCCCGGATAGTCCTGGGCCCGGGCCGTCGGCGCGGTCAACACGAGCACGACGAGAGCGAGCGCGGCCATCAGCCCTGCACGGACACGACTCACGAGAACCTCGGCCCTTCCCCTCGCCGCGGGCGGACGGCGATGACATCGCCCACGCTACTGTCACCACGCTGAGCGCACAAGCGCCCACCCGTCATGAACAGCGCCGTTCACCTTGGCGCAAGGAGACGCAGCTGGGGGCGCCGACTACGAGCTCCCGCTCGACCCGGGTCCGGGACCGGGCGTCGGTCAGGCGCACGGTGGCGCGGTCGGCGGTCAGCAGGCCGCCCGGGTAGACGACCAGCTCGTAGGGCTGGCCCTCGCCCACCGCGGGGCCCCGGAAGCGGGCATGGATCGTCCGCGACTGGCCGGGGCCGAGGTCGACCTGCACCTGGTACACGTGGAACCCGCCCTCGACGAAGACCGGCGGCACCGCCGACCGCCCCGTCCAGGGTGAGCTCCTCGAGGGGATACCGGGAGTACACGAGCGTCGTGCTGAGGTTCGTGCCGGTCGGCGGCGGCGACCGCAGGGCCGAGCCGATCAGGTATGGCGGCAGGCCGGAACCCGGGGCGTCGTTGGTGAGCCGGATCGTGAGATCGGTCGAGGCGATCCCGTCCTCGTCCACCGAGACCTCGTAGGCGACGTCCCGGTGCAGGAAGAGGTCGATCTTGTTGCCCACCGTGTTCCGCTGTGCGACGAGCAGGACGTCCGCGTCCGTCTCCTCCGGCGCTGGGAAGCCGCCGTCGACGCCGGTGTCCGCGAGGAGGTCTGCCGCGTCGGGGGCGACCGAGCTCGGGACGCTCAGCGTGAGGTGCCCGGCGTCGATGAGCGGTCCGAAGCGGTCGATGAGGTCGCGCGCGCGGGTACGGACAGCCGATCGAGCCCCAGGCCGACCACCGCAGTCGCGTCCACCAGCAGGTCGCGCCGGTCCTGCCGCTGCCCGAGCTGCGGGAACGTGAAGTACTGCTCCCGGGTGAGGAAGTCGACCGTGGTCCGCTCGGTGAGCGTGATCCCCACCGACGGGAGTGGCACGTTGCCGAGCAGCCCGACGATGGTGGCCAGCGCCTCCGGGGAGGCGTGCACGACGCCGTCGATCGCACCGAGCCGGCTCTGGGCGGCCATCTGCACCGCGAGCTCCCCCCACGCCGGCCCGTGCGGGGGCAGGGTGACCGAGCGCCAGTCCCGGCTCACGCCGTAGGAGAGGTAGGGCTGCGCGCGCGGTGGGACCTGCAGGGCGAGCTGGTCGAAGCCACCGTCGGGGTTGGCGAGGTCGACGGCGCCGCCGTCCTCGAACCCGATGCGGCCCTGGTCGAGCCGGAGGAGGGCGTAGGCGCCGGGGAAGCCGGTGCGCCCACGAGCCTCGACGGGCGTGGTGAACAGGACGAGGAAGCGCATCGGCCGTTCCTCGCCGAGGAGGGCGGGGGCGACCAGGAGGGCGCGATGGAGGCGGTCGACGGCCGACCCGGCGTCCCTGGCCTCCTCGAGCGCGTCGTCGAGGGCGTCGGACACCGGCCCCGCCAGCAGCGACCGGTCGAGGCCCTCCAAGCGTTCGATCGTGTCGACGAGCACGTCGACCAGCTCGCCGACCGGCGCCTGCGTGGCGCGGATCGCAGCGAGATCGACCGCGCCGTCCCGCACGCCGACGGCGTCGAGGTCCAGGTCTGCCATGGTGGCGCTCGCTGCCTGGGCAGCAGCACCCGCCGCACCCACGGCCGCGTCCGCCGCCTCGAGCTGCTGGGCCAGTCCGGGCACGGCGCGCCCGAACCGCCCCAGCGTCCCGAGCGGCCCGCCCGCGTCGTCGAAGGCGGCCTCGGCCAGCTCGAACCCCGCCGCCGCGGCCTCGAGGTCGCCCGCGGTGCCGGCGCGCTGCGCCGCCCGGAAGGCGTCGATGCCGCGGTCCACGGCACCGCGTGCCTGGAGTGCAGCCGCGACGCCTGCGCCGGCGCAGACGAGCAGGACCAGCACCAGGGAGCCGGCGGCCAGCAGGGTCCCCCGGCGCACCCGGGCGGAGGTGGCGACCAGACCGCCCACGACCACGACGAGGGCCAGGCCGGTGGTGGTGGCGGCCTCCACGAGTCGGCCCCCGAGCCCGCTGCCCGTGAGCAGGCTGAGCCCCACGAGCCCGCCCGTCACGGCGGACCAGTGGGGCGTGGCCTGCCCCTGCCCGGCGTGGATCGCGGCCACCACGACTGCCGCCACGGCCAACCAGAGGGAGCCGTCGGTGCCGGCCAAGAGGCTGGCCGCCCCGCGCCACGCTGAGGAGCAGGAGCCGGGGCGCAGGGGTCGCGAAGAGGGCCAGGATGCCCACGAACAGGGCGCTCCAGGCCACATCCAGGGCCCCGACCCCCGTCGGGCGCGCGGCGAGGGCACCGCCGGCGGCGACGGCGCCCAGGGTCGCCAGGAGGAGGCGGGGGGCAGGGGGGGCCTGGACCAGGCCGCTCAACCTAACGGGCGAGTCCTGCCGCGGAGCGCCCTGGCCCACTACTGTTGTCGGGCTCGACGGGGTCGGGCGCGCGGCGGGCACCGACGTGGTCTGAGGACGGGGTACATGGCGGATGTCGACCTGGGCAGGGACGTGATCACGCGCGCCCCCGTCCAGACCGCGCCCGCCGCCCACCTCACGCAGACCCCGGCCGTCTCCGACGGCGGGCGCGACCAGCCGTACCGGCAGTGGGTGCGCTTCGCTGTCGTCGGTGACGTCGTCGCGGCCGGCTTCGCCGCCGCACTGGCCCGCGCCGTCAGCGTCGGTGTGTACAGCGACGCGGACGCGGGCGGCTCGACACGGGTGTCGCACCTCGTCATCGGCCTCGCGGTCCCCGCCATCTGGCCGGTGGTCTCCGCGCTGTGCGGCGGCTACGACCTGCGCACGCTCCTCGTCGGCGTGGAGGAGCTGCGGCGCGTGCTGCGCGCGGGCATCTCCCTGCTCGCGCTGGTCGGGTTCGTACACTTTGCTCTCGATGTGTCGCTGTCGCGTGGCTATGTCGGCGCACTGGTCCCGCTCACCGTCGCGTCCACCGGCATCTGGCGCCTGCTGCTGCGCCGCCGCATCTCGCAGCGGCAGACCGTCGGCATCAACGCGCACCACGTGGTCGCGGTCGGCCCGCTCGACGACGTGCAGCGCCTGTGCACCCAGCTCCTGTCACGCCGGAGCGCGTCGATCGACGTCGTGGCCTACGTCGCCGACGACGACGATGGTGACCAGGCCGTCACGGGGCCGCTCAGCCTCATCCGGCGCCTCCCCAACCGCGACGCGATCAACGCCCTCCAGCACCAGGGCGTGCCCATCGACCTCCTCGTCCGGGCCGGCCGCCCCCACCACGACGAGATCTGGGCCCTCGCACGGCGGGCTCGCGAGCTGGACGCCGCCCTGGCCATCGCGCCACACCGGGAAGACGCGTCCGCCAACGTGGCGGTGAGCTACGTGCCGCTGGGGAACACGCCGCTCCTCGTGGTGGAGACGCCCACCATGCGGCCGTCGGCGAAGGTGATCAAGGGCTGCTTCGACCGCCTCATGGCGGCGCTGGATGGTGCTGGTGCTGGCGCCGGTGCTGCTGTGCATCTCGCTGGTCATCCTCTTCCGCGACGGCCGGCCCATCCTGTTCCGCCAGGACCGCATCGGCCGCCACGGCGAACGGTTCACCTGCCTCAAGTTCCGCACGATGCGCCCCGACGCCGAGGCCCAGCTCGACGACCTCAAGCACCTCAACGAGGTCGACGGCCCGCTCTTCAAGATCCGCGACGACCCCCGGGTCACCAGCCTGGGCCGCTTCCTCCGCGACCACTCGCTCGACGAGCTGCCGCAGCTGTTCAACGTGCTGACCGGATCGATGTCGATCGTGGGCCCACGGCCGCCGCTGCCGCGGGAGGCGGCCACCTACAACGAGCGGGAGGCCCGCCGGCTCCTGGTGAAGCCGGGGCTCACGGGCCTCTGGCAGGTGGAGGGACGATCGGACCTGCCCTGGAGCGACGGCGTCTACCTCGACCTGCTGTACGTCGACCACTGGAGCCCGCTGCTCGACCTGGTCATCATCGCCCGCACCGTGCGGGCCGTGTTCCGGCCCGCCGGCGCGTACTGACCCGCTGCACGCGCTAGCCGGTCCGGGCGGTCCAGTCGATCTCGGCCGCCAGGTCGTCGAGCGTGCTCTGCAGCAGGTACCCGGCCCCGACCGCGGGATCGCTGCCCAGCACGTAGAGCTCGGCGGGCGTCCACCCGTCGCCGCCGGCGGCGTACGGGTGGAGCACCTGGGTGGCCAGCGTGGGCCGCAGGAGCCGGGCCTCGGCGGACACCGGCAGGACCGGGATGGCCAGCGGGGCCGACAGTGGGTGCGCGGCCTTGTACGCCGCGACGAGCTCCGGCACGTGGGCGAGGGCCTCGGCCAGGAACTGATCGAGGATGGGCTTGGGGTCCACGGCCGCACCGCCCTTGGGGTACACGCCCACATGGAGGTGGGGCGACCCGCGCGCGTTGCCCGAATCGCCCACGAACCCGACGATGTCGCCGGTGCGGACAGCCATGCCCGAGCGGAACCCGTCGGCCAGCCCGGACAGGTGGGCGAGGTAGAACGCGGTCTTGTCCGGCATGACGACGCGCACCGACAGGCCACCGAGCGGCTCCTCGTGCGAGATGGCCACGCCGTCGACCGGCGCGCGCACCGGCGTGCCGAACGCGGCGGTCACGTCCGTCCCGAGGTGGAAGCGGAACCCCGGCCCGTAGCGCGGGAGGAGCCAGTCGTGCGAGTAGCGGGCCGGACCTGCGACGGGGAAGCGCCCGAGCCCGATGCGGTACGCCTCGTCCTGCGGCATGCCGAGCGCGATGAGCTCGGACAGTGCGGTGAGCAACTTGCCGTTGCTGTTCGACCCGGTGCGCTTCACCGCGTCGATGAGCTTCTGCGCGTCGGGCGGGACGGAGATGCCCTCGTCCGGTGCGGGGGCACCGTCACCGCGCGCGTCCTCCGCGCCGGGCGGGCTCTCGCTGCTCGCCACGGTGGTCGAGGTCGTGGTGGGCGGGCGCGTCGTGGTCGTGGTGAACAGGTCGACGAGCGGGTTGTCCTGCGCGTCGCTGCTCGGTGCGCCCAGCGTGCCCGCCAGCGCGGCCGCGGCGAGCAGGACGGCGAGCAGGGCGCGGCGACGGTCGTGAGCCATGTGGAGAGGTGCGGCCGGGCGCTTCCGATCGCCCGCCGAGCAGGTCAGCGTAGTCCCGCGCGCTACGTTGCCCCTTGATGGGCCGGACCATCGTCTACGTCGAGGACGAGCCGGCGGTGCAGCGACTGGTGGAGTTCTGGCTCCTCGACGCCGGCTACACGGTCCACCTGGCCCACGACGGGGCCGACGGGCTGGCCCGGGTGCGGGCGGTGCACCCCGACCTGGTGGTGACCGACGCCCTCATGCCGGTCATGTCGGGCGACGAGCTCGTGGAGGCGATGCAGGACGATCCGGCGCTCGCGGCGATCCCGGTGGTGATGGCGACGGCGGCGGCCAGCCCGCTTCGGATCGAGCGGATGCTGGCACGCGGGTGCAGCGCGGTGCTGGCGAAGCCGCTCGAAGAGGAGTCGTTCCTCGCCGCCGTCCGCAGCGCGCTGGGCGAGGACTGACCGACCCGTCAGCTCGCGTAGACGCCGACCTCGAGGTCCGCGGCGGTGGGCAGCTCCTCGGCCTCCGCGGTGGCCCAGGCGGACTTCACCTCGGCGCGCAGCCGGTCCCACAGCCCGGTGAAGCGCGCGTCGTCCCACCCGCGGTCACGCAGTCGCGCCTCGGCCAGCAGCAGCGGGTCGCGCTCGGCCCACTCCTCCTTCGAGGCCTTCGGCACGTACGTCGCCGCGTCGTGGAACGCGTGGCCCTCCATGCGGAGCGTGTGGGCGACGACCAGCGTCGGACCTTCGCCGCTGCGGGCCGCGTCGACCGCGGGCGCGATCGTGGACGCGACTGCCTCGACGTCGTTGCCGTCGACCTCGAGCCCGGGGATGCCGTAGCCGGCGGCCCGCTCGACGATGCCCTTGCAGCGGTACTGGGCGGTCGTCGGCGTCGAGTACGCGTACTGGTTGTCCTCCACCACGAGCACCATCGGCAGCTGCTGCACGGCGGCGAAGTTCACGGCCTCGTGCCAGGTGCCGGTCGAGGTGGCGCCGTCGCCGCAGAAGGCCACCGCCACCCGGGGCTCGCGGCGGAGCCGGAACCCGAGGGCCACGCCCGCCATCACGGGCCACGAGTCGGGCAGGTGCGACACCATCGGGAAGGTGCCGCGGGACCACTCGCCCATGTGGAGGTCACCGTCGCGGCCCTGCGACGGTCCGGTGCGGCGCCCGAGGTAGTGGCGGAAGATCGTCGTGGGCGTCGTGCCCCGCACGAGGTGGGCGCCGAGGTCCCGGTGGACGGGCGCGGTCACGTCATCAGGCCGGAGGCCGAGGGTGGCGCCGACCGGGATGGCCTCCTGGCCGCGCCCCGAGAGGAAGCGGCCCCGGAGCCGGCCCTGCTTGTAGGCCGAGTCGAGGCGCTCCTCCATGGCCCGGGCGAGGGCCATCCAGGTGTAGCCGCACTCGAGGGTGGTCATGCCGACACCGTCTCCCGGATCTGGGCGGCGATCCGCTCCACGGTGGGGACGTAGGCCTCCTCGAGGGGGCGGGCGAACGGCACCGGCGTATCGGGCGCCGTGACCCGGGCCACCGGGGCGTCGAGCGAGAAGAACGCATCCGCTGCCACGCGCGCCGCGACCTCCGCCGCGAGCCCCGACGAGCGGGTGTCCTCGTGCACGATCACCAACCGGCCGGTGCCGGCCACGGAGGCGGCCACCGCCGCGTGGTCCGCGGGCACGAGCGTGCGCAGGTCGAGCACCTCGGCGTCGATGCCCTGCTCGGCCAGCTCCTCCGCGGCCCGCAGGCAGCGCGGCACCATCCCGCCGTAGGTGGCGACGGTGACGTCGGTGCCCGGGCGGCGCACGACCGCGCGGCCGAGCGGCTCGGTCGGCCGCCGGCGCTCGAGCGGGCCGCGCTCGGAGCGGTAGAGGCCCTTGTGCTCGAAGTAGAGGACGGGGTTGGGGTCGGCCACGGCGGCCCGGAGCAGGTCGTACGCGTCCTGCACCGTGGCCGGGGCGACGAGCTTGAGCCCGGGCACGTGGGCGAAGATCCCCTCGGGGTTCTGCGAGTGGAACGGGCCGGCACCCACGTCGCCGCCGGCCGGAAGCCTCACCACCATCGGCACCGCGATGCCGAAGCGGTAGTGGAGCTTGGCCGCCTCGCTGACGAGCTGGTCGTACGCGCACGACACGAAGTCGGCGAACTGCAGCTCCACGATCGGGCGCATGCCGGAGATCGCGAGGCCGATGCCCGCGCCCATCAGCGCGATCTCCGCCATCGGGGTGTCGAGCACGCGATCGTCGCCGAAGCGCGCGTGCAGGCCCTCCGTGACGCGGAACGCGCCGCCCATGTGCCCGATGTCCTCGCCCAGCAGCACGACGCGGTCGTCGTCCGCGAGCTCGTCCTCGAGCGCGGCGCGCACGGCCTCGAGGTAGGTGGTGCCGCGTCCGTCGGCCGCGGGGAGGCTCTCCTCCGCGCCTTCGGTCGCGAACCAGGTGGCGGTGGACCCGGTCACAGGCTGGGCACACTACAGAACTCTCCGCGCTCGCACGACCACTGAGCGCGCACTAGCTGAGCGTGCAGCGAGCGATCGAACGGCGTCCGACCGCTCAGGTTGTGCTGCGCACGAACACCGCGTCGGCCTGCAGTGGCTCACCCGTTCGCCGCGAGGTCTTCACGTCGTAGGTGGCGCGCAGGTCCCACCCCCGGTCCACGAGGAAGCGGGTGATCTGAGCGGCGTCCGCCTGCCCTTCGTACAGCTCGACGAAGGACACCTCGATGATCAGGTGGCTGGCCCGGGCCAGGAGCTCGGTGCCCCCCCGGAGCACCTCGAGCTCGGTGCCCTGCGTGTCCACCTTCAGGAGCACGGGCCCGTCGGGCACCTCCGCCGCGGGCAGCGCGTCGTCGAGGCGGGAGGTGGTCACCTGGAGCGTGCCCACGCCGTCGGTGGCGAACTCCTCCACCTGGCGACGAGCCACCGGGAGCAGCGAGGAGCTGTCGTCGTGTCCGGTCACGTGGAAGTCCCGCGTGCCGGAGGTGTCGGTGAGCGCGCAGGGCCGGCACTCGAACGCGGGATCGTCCGCGAACACCGCCCGCAGGCGCTCGGCCGCCTGCGGCAGCGGCTCGAAGGACACGATGCGAGCCGACGGCCACCGGTGGCGCGCCACGAGCGCGAACTGCCCGACGTTCGCTCCCACGTCGACCACCAGCGCCATCGTGGGCAGCAGGTCGAGGACGGGGAGGTGCTCGACCGCGGGCAGCACCTTGTGGCGGAGCGCGCGGCGGAGGTCGGCGTGGCGGAGGGCCGTGCGCGCCTTGCCGACCCGCTTGGCCTGGAGGGCGAGATCCACGGGCTCAGTCCTCGGTGGGCGCCTCGGTGGCGCGTCGCTTGATCTCCTCGACCACCGTCGGGTCGGCCAGGGTCGTCGTATCCCCGAGGGCGCGCCCCTCGGCCACGTCGCGCAGCAGGCGGCGCATGATCTTCCCCGAGCGGGTCTTCGGGAGCTCGTCGGTGAAGATCACCGTCTTGGGTCGGGCGAGCGCACCGAGCTTGGTGGCGACGTGCTTCCGGAGCTCCTCGCCCAGCTCGGGGGATGGCGTGTGGGTGCCGCGCACGATGACGTACCCCATGATCGCCTGCCCGGTCACCGGGTCGTTGGCCCCGACGACGGCCGCCTCCGCCACTGCGGGGTGGTCGACCAGCGCGGACTCGACCTCGGTGGTGGAGATCCGGTGGCCCGACACGTTCATCACGTCGTCGACCCGGCCCAGCAGCCAGAGGTACCCGTCTTCGTCGAGCTTGCAGCCGTCGCCTGCGAAGTAGCGACCCTCGAAGCGGCTCCAGTAGGTCTCCTTGTACCGCTCGGGGTCGCCGTAGATGCCGCGCAGCATCGATGGCCACGGCCGCGTCAGCGTCAGGTACCCGCCGCCCCGCTCCACGCGGCGTCCTGCGTCGTCGACGACCTCGGCCGAGATGCCGGGCAGCGGGAACGTCGCCGAGCCCGGCTTCAGCGTGGTCACGCCCGGCAGCGGGCTGATCATGATCCCGCCGGTCTCGGTCTGCCACCACGTGTCGACGACCGGGCAGCGCCCGCCGCCGATGTGCGTCCAGTACCACATCCACGCCTCGGGGTTGATCGGCTCCCCCACGCTCCCCAGGAGGCGGAGGTTGGACAGGTCGTGGGCCTCGGGCTCCGCTGTCCCCCACTTCATGAAGGTCCGGATCGCGGTCGGCGCGGTGTAGAGGATGGTCACGCCGTAGCGCTCCGCGATGTCCCACAGGCGATCGCGCGCCGGGGTGTCGGGCGTGCCCTCGTAGATCACCGACGTCGCACCGTTCGTGAGCGGCCCGTAGACGATGTAGCTGTGGCCGGTCACCCACCCGATGTCCGCCGCGCACCAGTACACGTCGGTGTCCGGGTGGAGGTCGAACACGTACCGGTGCGTGAAGGCCACCTGGGTGAGGTAGCCGCCGGTCGTGTGCATGATGCCCTTCGGCTTGGCCGTCGTCCCGGACGTGTACAGCAGGTAGAGCAGGTCCTCGCTGTCCATGGGCTCGCAGGGGCAGGTGGCGTCGGCGATGGCCATCAGCTCGTCCCACCAGTGGTCGCGCCCGGCCACCATGTCGACGGCCTGGTCGACCCGACGGAGCACCACGACGTGCTCCACCGAGGGGGTGGTCGCCAGCGCGGTGTCGACGTTCGGCTTCAGCATCGACGGCGCTCCTCGGCGGAACCCGCCGTCGGCGGTGACGACCACCTTGCACTCCGCGTCGTTGATGCGGTCCACGAGCGAGTCCGGGCTGAACCCACCGAACACGACCGAGTGGGGCGCCCCGATCCGGGCGCAGGCCAGCATGGCGACCGGCAGCTCGGGGACCATCGGCATGTAGATGCAGATCCGGTCGCCCTTCGCCACGCCGAGGCCCTTGAGGACGTTCGCGAACCGCTGGACCTCGGCGTGCAGGTCGGCGTAGGTGATCGTTCGGGTGTCGCCGGGCTCGCCCTCCCAGTGGTACGCCACCTTGTCCCCGCGGCCCGCCGCCACGTGGCGGTCGACCGCGTTGTGGCAGGCGTTGAGGGTCCCGCCGAGGAACCACTTGGCGAACGGGAGGTCCCACTCGAGGACGGTGTGCCACGGGGTGGACCAGTCGAGGAGCTCCTCGGCCTGCCGGGCCCAGAACGCCTGGTCGTCGGCGTCGGCCTCGTCGTGGAGGGCCCGGGAGGACACGAGCGCGGCGTCGGTGAACGACGGAGGCGGCGGGAACGTGCGGTCCTCGACGAGGTAGTCCTCGATCGCGGCTCCCTGCGGTTCGTCGGCCATCTCCTGTCGTCCTCTCCTCGGCTCCGGCGGGGGCGGGCCCACCCTACGCGGGGTCGCGGCACTAGGTTCCGGCGGTGGCCGACGACCCGCCGTACGTCCTCGTCGAGCATCCCCGACCGCATGTCGCGGTGGTCACGCTGCGCCGTCCGGACCGCCTCAACGCGATGTCGATCGAGCTGGTGGGCGAGCTGCAGGCCGCGCTCGAGGACCTCGCGGAGGACAACGAGACCTGGGTGGTGGTGCTCACCGGCGCGGGCAGGGCCTTCTCGTCGGGCCTCGACCTGAAGGACACCGGGGTCGTGCCGAACATCGACGGCCTGCAGGTCGGTCGCATCGCACAGAAGGCGATGCGCCACTACTCGCGCCTCGTGCCGACGTTGCGCCGGCTGCCGCAGCCGGTCATCGCGGCCGTGAACGGCCCGGCCTACGGCGGGGGCATGTGCCTCGCGCTCGGCGCGGACCTGCGCTTCGCGGGCGAGGCGGCCACGTTCAACAGCACGGGCATCGTGAACGGCCTGACCTCGACCGAGCTCGGCGTCTCGTGGCTGCTGCCCCGGCTCATCGGCGTCGCCCGCTCGAACGACCTGCTCCTGACCGGGCGGGTCGTCGGAGCGGAGGAGGCACTCGGCATGGGGCTCGTGTCACGGGTGCTCCCGGACGACGGGCTGCTCGAGGCCTGCCTCGAGGTCGCCGAGTCGATGTGCCGCTACAGCCCCTACGGGCTCGCGATGACCAAGGACGTGATCTGGGCCAACCTCGAGGTCGGCAGCCTCGAGGCGGCGATCGAGCTCGAGGACCGCAACCAGCTCATGCTCGGCTTCACCGAGAACCTGCCCACCGCCATCCGCGCCTTCGACAGCGGGGACGCGCCGGTCTACACCGACGAGCCCCGCCGGGGGTTGTTCCCCGGGTAGGTCGCAGGTGCGCTAGCGCTCGGTGCCGGTCGGCGGGAGGCAGCCGAGCGCGGCGTAGGCCTCGTCGGCGCTGTCCGGGGTCGGGAACCCGCCCCCGTCGCTGAGACTGCCACCGTCCCGATGCTCGGTGTGATCGCGGCGATGCCGCACCAGAGCCAGTGCGGGCAACGCCATCCCTGCGAAGAGAGACGCAGTGCGACCGCGGCGCCGAAGCCCCAAACCGCTCATAGTATTTCCGCCCTTCCCGCCGGGCCTACCTCGTAGACCCCTCGCTCTGAACATAGACCCCCCAGGGGATCGGGCGAGGGAGCCATCGGTCACATCGGCGCAGTGTCCGCGCGGAGCGTGACGAGGCCGTCAGTCAGGGATCAGCGTCGGCCCCCGCGCTCCACTCGAGGACGCCGAAGCCCCCCAGCCCTGCGGGGTCGACGAGCGCCACGGCCTCGATGGCGCGGCTGCGGGCGCGGACCGCGGCGAGGTCGCCGACGTGGGCGCGTGCCTCCCAGCTGCGGCGCCCCGCGGCGACCAGCTCGTCGATGCCGTGTCGCTCGAGCCACGCGGCCTGCGTGAGCCGCCCCGTGGGCGGGGCCACGAGCGCGAGCTGGTCGACGCAGACCTCGCAGGTGATGTCCTGCGAGCCCAGTGCGTCGAGCGCGCTGCCGCCGCGCTGGTGGCGCCGGTAGGTGCGGAGCCACTCGCCCATCGGCCGGCCGGCGAGCGCCGCCGTGGTGGCGACGTAGTCGAGCACCACCACGCGCCCGCCGCTGGCCAGCGCGAGCGCCTCGCGCAGCCACGCCTGCCGCGCCCGTCTGCACGGGCAGGCGGGCGCCGACCGGCGCGTCGGGGGCCAGGGCGGCCCACGGACCGGGCGCGGTCGGCACCAGCACCTCGACGAGCTGTCGCCCAGCCACGCCGACCCGCACCTCCGCCCAGCCGTCCGCGGTGCGCTCGACGAGGTCGAACGGGAGGTTGTCCAGGAGCTCGTTGGCGAGCACGACGGAGGCGCTCCCCCGCGGGAGGTCGGGGCGTGACTCGACGGTCCCCGCCGCGTCCGCCACGAGCGCGGCGTGGGTCGATCGCTGGGCCGCGGACCGCTCCACGAGCACGTAGCGCAGCGCGGGGCGGCAGGCGGGCTTGGCGGCGAGCACCGCCCGCGCCAGGGTGCCCGGCCCGGCGCCGGCCTCGACGACCGTCCACGGGTCGGGGCGACCGGCGGCCACCCACCAGCCGTCGAGGGCACTCGCGAGGACGGCGCCGAAGAGCGGCCCGATCTCCGCGCTCGTGACGAAGTCACCCCGGCGGCCGGCCCGGCCCTTCGTCTCGTAGAACCCGTGGTCCCGGTCGTAGAGCGCCCGCTCCACCAGCTCGGCGAACGGCAGCGGCCCGCGGGTGGCGGCATCCGCCCGCAGGGCGTCCTCCAGGGGACCGGTCACCCCAGCATCTTGACGGCCGCAGCCGCGGAAGCGGCGCGACCGAGGTTCAGGAGGGGACCAGCGAGGCGAGGTCGCCGAAGCGGGTGGCGAGGTTCGACACCCCGAACGCGATCGTGACCACGACCGACAGCGCCAGCGCCGTGGCCAGCGACGCGGGCACCCGGACGGGTGTGCGGTCCCCGTCGGGCACGGGCTTCATCCACATCTCCTTGGCGATGCCCGCGTAGTAGTAGAGCGCGATGACCGAGTTCACGCCGACGACCACGGCCAGGGTCACGCCACCGGCCGTCGGGTCGGGCTGCAGCAACGAGCGGAACACGACGAACTTGGCCAGCCACCCGCCGAGCGGCGGGATGCCCGCGAGGCTGAACAGGAACATGGTCATAAGCACCGTGAGCCCGGGGGCGTACTCGAACAGGCCGCCCCAGGTGGAGATCTCGGCACTGCGGGTCTTGCGGGCCACGGCCAGCACCACGGCGAACGCGCCGAGGTTCATGGCGGCGTAGATGAGGAGGTAGGTGACGACCGCGGCCAGGGCCCCGTCGGGGTTGGAGCCGACCACCGCGAGCGGGGCCAGCATGAAGCCGGCCTGCGCCACGCCGGAGTACGCCAGCAGGCGCACGATGTTGGTCTGCCGCAGGGCGATCAGGTTGCCCACGGTCATCGTGAGCGCGGCGAGGACCCACATGAGCGGCTCGACCACGTCCGTCCGACCGGGGAACGCCACCAGGATCAGCTGGAGCAGGGCCACGAAGCCGGCCGCCTTCGAGCTGACCGACAGGAACGCGGTGATCGGCGTGGGCGCGCCCTCGTACGTGTCCGGCGCCCACGTGTGGAAGGGCACCGCGGACACCTTGAAGGCGAAGCCGACGACCAGGAGGATGATGCCGAGGGTCACGAGCGGGCGGGCCTCCCCGGACCCGATCGCAGCCCCGATGTCGCTCAGCAGCGTGCTCCCGGTGAACCCGTAGAGCAGCGACATGCCGTACAACATCACGGCCGATGCGAAGACGCCCATGAGGTAGTACTTCGCCCCGGCCTCGTTGCCGTGCAGGTCGCGCTTGCGCCAGCCCGCGAGGAGGTAGGCCGGGATCGACAGCAGCTCGAGGGCCACGAAGATCGACACGAGGTCGCGCGACGACGCCATGACGGTCATCCCGAGCACCGAGCTGAGCAGCAGGAAGTAGTACTCGCCCTCTTCGTAGTCGCCCTCGGCCACGTAGTTGGTGGACAGCAGGACCACCACGTAGCCCGCCAGCAGGAAGAGCCCCTTCAGCACGAGCGAGAAGTTGTCGACCGCGTACGCGCCGCCGAACATCGTCCGGTCGGCGCCGTCGACCGCGAGGGTGAGCACGGGCACGAAGGCGGCGAGGAGGCCGATGCCCGCGACCTGCGGCACGACGCCGCGCGACCCCTTCGGGGTCACCAGGTCGACGAGGAGCACGGCCACGATGGCGCCGGTGAGCACGAGCTCGGGCGCGAGCGCGTGGAGGTCGACGTCCGGTCGGGCGAAGGGGCTCCCGGCGGCCAGGACGCTGCTCAGCACGGTCGCCTAGCCCCCCAACGCCGCGAAGGTCGAGCCCAGCACCGACATCGCCGGGTCGGTGACGCGGAACACGAGGTGCGGGTAGACGCCCAGCACCAGGATCAGCACGAGCATGGGCAGCCAGGCGGCCCACTCGGTGGGGTGCACGTCGTGGATGTGCTCGTCGGCGAACTCGTCGCCGGGCGTGCCGAACGCGGTGCGCTGGAACAGCCACAGCAGGTACCCGGCGGCGAGGACGGTGCCCACCGCGGCCACGACCATGTACACGCGGAACAGCTCCTCCGAGAGACCACCGCCCGGGTTGTAGGCGGACAGGATCGCGGGGAACTCGCCCCAGAACCCCGCCAGGCCGGGCAGGCCGAGCGAGGCCATCGTGCAGAAGCCGAGGATCCAGCCCAGCTTGGGCGCCTGGAGCAGGAGGCCCCCCAACCGCTTGATCTCGAGGGTGTGGAAGCGCTCCTTCACCGAGCCGGCCACGAAGAAGAGCATCCCGGTGATGAGGCCGTGGGCCACCATGCCGAACACGGCCGCGTTGAGGCCGAAGTCGGTGAGGCTGGCGATCCCGAGCATCACGAAGCCCATGTGGGCCACCGACGAGAACGCGATGAGTCGCTTCATGTCGGTCTGCGCGAGGCAGCCGAGCGCGCCGTAGATGATCCCGATCACGGCCAGGAGGCCGATCCAGGGCGCCCACTCGACCGCCGCCTCCGGCAGGATGCCGAGGGCCACCCGGATGAAGCCGTAGGTGCCCAGCTTCAGGAGCACTGCGGCCAGGATGACGGAGCCCTGCGTGGGCGCCTGGGTGTGGGCGTCGGGCAGCCACGTGTGGAACGGGAACATCGGCACCTTGATGCCGAAGCCCATGAACATGCCGCCGAAGATCAGCACCTGCGTGGAGAGGGCGAGGTCGCCCGCCGCGCTCCGGTCGGCGACCCCCTTGGCGAGGTCCGCCATGGCGAAGCTCTCGCCGCCCGTCACGAAGAACAGCGCCAGGAAGCTCACGATCATCAGCGCCGAGCCGAACAGCGTGAACAGGAAGAACTTGATGGCCGCGTACTGCCGGTCCTCGCCGCCCCACACCCCGATCATGAAGTACATCGGGAGCAGCACCAGCTCGAAGAAGACGAAGAACAGGATGAGGTCCTGGGCCACGAAGGACCCGAGCATCCCCGTGTGGAGCACGAGGGTGAGGATCAGGAACGCCTTCGGGTTGTGGGGCGCGGGAAAGTGGTTCCAGCTGTAGATGACCACCAGCGGGGTGATCAGCAGCGTCAGGGCCACGAGGGGCAGTGACAACCCGTCGAGCCCCAGGATGAAGCGCGAGCTGATGACCTCGATCCAGGACTTGTCGACGACGAACTGCAGCTTGTCGGCGTGGTCGTAGTCGAAGTCGATGAACACCGCGAGGCCCACGCCGGCCGAGGCCAGCGAGGTCACGAGGGCGACGACCTTGTGGGCCTGCTCCTCCGCCTTGGGGATGAGCATCATCAGCAGCGCCCCTGCCACCGGCAGGAACACCATGAGGCTCAGGCCCCAGTGGGTGAGGAAGTCGTTGTTCTCCATGGTCCCTGTCGTCCCCTAGATGACGATGATGAAGATGCCGGCGAGGAGCGCCGCGCCGGCGAAGAGGAGGGCTGCGTACTGCTGCACGCGCCCGGTCTGCATGCGGCGCAGGCCCTGACCGGAGCCTTCGGCCGCTGCCCCTGATCCGTTGACAAGGGTGTCGACGACGCCCTGGTCGATCTTGTCGTAGACGAAGCGCCCGCCGCGCACGGCGGCGGTTCCCGCGCCGTTGACGACCCCGTCGATGCCCTTCTGGTTGAACCAGTAGGCCGCCCTCGCGATCGGGCCCTTGACCGCACCGACGATGACGTCGGTGTACAGGCGGTCGAACCCGTACTTCTCCACCAGGACGGTGTGGCCCACCCGGGCCAGCTTGTTGCGCTCGGTGATCCCGTGCGGGCCGAGGTTGCGGAAGTACCAGGCGTAGGCCGCCCCGATGCCGGCCAGGCCGATGATCGTCGACGCAACCGCGATCCAGAGGGTGAAGCTCGGGTGGCCGAACGTGCCGAGCACCGACGGGAAGTAGTCCCCCTTCGGCTCGTAGAAGTGCTCGAAGCGGAGCGCGAAGCGGTCGGGCACCCAGTCGAGCGCACCCGTGTTGGGCAGGTTCGCGAAGCCGGCGACGACCGCCAGGCCGCTCAGGATGTACAGCGGCACGACGATGCGGGGGCCCGACTCGTGCGGGGGGTGGTGCTCGTCGGCGGCGTGGCCGCGGGGCTCGCCGTGGAAGGTGAGGTAGACGCAGCGCGTCATGTACGCGGCGGTCATGCAGGCACCGAGGAGGCCGACGACGAGGAAGGCCTGGTAGTGACCCGCCCCCCCGAGGTGGTTGGCGCCCGCCAGGATCTCGTCCTTCGACCAGAAGCCGGCCAGCGGGAAGATGCCGATCAGCGCCCCGGTGCAGATCATGAAGGTCCAGTAGGTCTTCGGCATGAAGCGCTTCATGCCGCCCATGTCCTTCCGCATGTCGAACGAGTGCACCGAGTGGGCGACGGACCCCGAGCCGAGGAAGAGCCCGGCCTTGAACATGGCGTGGGTGAAGAGGTGGAAGAAGGCGGCGGTCCACGCGCCCACGCCGAGCGCCATGACCATGTAGCCGAGCTGGGACACCGTGGAGTAGGCGAGCACCTTCTTGATGTCGTCCTGGACGAAGGCCAGCCCGGCCCCGCCGAGCACGGTGACCCCGCCCACGACGGCCAGCAGGTTCACGCTCGAGGTGCCGATCGAGAGGCCCTGGAAGAACACGGGGTAGAGGCGCCCGACCATGAAGATCCCGGCCACGACCATCGTGGCGGCGTGGATCAGCGCGGACACCGGGGTGGGCCCGGCCATGGCGTCGGGCAGCCAGGTGTGGAGGATGAACTGGCCGGACTTCGACATCACCGCCGCGAGCAGGGAGCAGGCGGCCACGAGGAGCACGAGGTGGCTGATGTCGCCCGCCACGGCCATCCGGTCGATCGTCTGGATGTCGAAGGTCTGGCCGGCCCCGAAGAACAGGATGACCACACCGCAGATCAGGCCCACGTCACCCACGCGGTTGGTGAGGAACGCCTTGAGGGCCGCGTCGGAGTTCGGCTTCTCCTCCCACCAGTGGCCGATCAGGGCGAAGGAGCAGAGGCCGACGAGCTCCCAGCAGGTGAGGAGCTGCAGGGTGCTCTCGCTCATGATCAGCCCGAGCATCGAGGCCGTGAACAGCGACAGGAACGCGAAGTAGTGCGTGTAGCGCCGGTCGCCGCCCACGTAGTCGGTGCTGTAGACGTGCACGAGCAGCGAGATCAGCGTGACGACGAACAGCATCATCACCGCCGGCCCGTCGAGGAGCATGCCGGCCGTGAACTCGATGCCCCCGTTCGACCACCACGTCACGCTCTTGTGCACGGGTTCGACGGAGAACTCGGCGTGCTCGGAGGCGGCCTCGGCGGCGTGCTCCTCCGTCTCGGGGGCGCCGCCGAGCGCGTGGTCGTCGTGGAGGCCCTCGGCCTCCTCGACGTGCTCCTCGGAGGTGGCGTGCGCGGCCGCATGTTCGGCCTCATCCACACGCTGGAACCACTGGACGTTCGTGACGAGGGCCAGGGCGAAGCAGACGCCGAGGGCGGCGATGCCGAGCTCGGCCCCCTTCTTCGGCAGCCGCGTGCCGAACAGCAGGATGAGGACGAACGAGGCCGCGGGGATGAGCGGGATGATCCAGGCGTGGTCGAGCATCGCTATCCCTTGAGCTCGGCGATGTCGTCGAGGTCGACGCTGCGGCGGTTGCGGTAGATCAGCAGCACGATGGCCAGGCCGACGCCCACCTCGGCGGCCGCGATGGCGATCACGAACAGGGCGAACACCCCGCCGACGATCGAGCCCTGCCAGGCGCCGAAGGCGACCAGGTTGATGTTGACGGCGTTGAGGATCAGCTCGATCGACATGAGCACGAGCACGGCGTTGCGCCGCACCAGCACGCCGTAGACGCCCAGGCAGAAGAGCACGGCCCCGAGGAGGAGGAACTGGTTGAGGAGCAGGTCGTCCACGGTCAGCGCTCCCAGGCGATCAGATCGTCGGCAGGCCGGAGCCGAGCCGGCTTCGCCGGTCGGCGGGAGGCACTTGCGGAGGACTGGGCGAGCGGAGCGAGGTCCGGAGCAAGCATCGGCTCAGTCCTTCCGGGCCAGGACGATGGCCCCGACGAGGGCGGCGAGCAGGAGGACCGACACGACCTCGAACGGGATGAGGTAGTCGGCGAAGATCGAGTCGCTGACGGTGGCCGAGTTCGAGCCGTCGACCGTGGCGATCCGGGTGTCGGTCGGCAGCTTCGTGCGGGCCCAGCCGTACTCGTCCAGCAGGGCGTACGACATGACACCGAAGAGGAGGAGCGCCGTCAGGACGCCGCCCAGGACGGCTCGGCGGTTCGTGAGCTCCTGGTCCCGACCGATCTGGGCCCGCGTGAGCATCACGCCGAAGAGGAAGAGCACGACGATCGCGCCGATGTAGACGAGCACCTGCGTGGCGGCCACGAACTCGGCGGCGAGGAGCACGTACTCGGCGGCCACCGACGCCAGCACGGCGACCAGGTAGAGGGCGGCGTGGACCACGTTGCGCGTGGTCACGACGCGGAGGGCCCCCCACACGATCGCCGCGGCGAACAGGTAGAAGAAGAGGTTCTGGGCGACCATCAGCGCGGCACCTTGCGGACCTTGGCGGCCGAGCCGGCCTCGTAGTCCTCGAAGTCCGGCACCGTCTCCATCCACTCCCCGAGGCGCTCCTTGTCGTGGAGCAGGTCGGCGAGGCGGGGCTCGGAGTACTCGTACTCCGGGCTCCAGAACAGCGCGTCGAACGGGCAGACCTCGACGCAGATGCCGCAGTACATGCAGAGCGCGTAGTCGATGTCGAAGCGGTCGAGCACGCTGACCGTGCGCTCCTTGCCGCCGGGCCGGCGGGGCGGCGCCTTGGTCTTGTGGCCCTCGATGTAGATGCACCAGTCGGGGCAGCTGCGCGCGCAGAGCATGCAGACCGTGCAGTTGTCCTCCTTGAGGGCGATGACGCCGCGCGCCCGGGGCGCCGGGGCCTCGCTCTCGTGGGGGTACTGGACCGTGACCGCGCCGATCGTGGGCGCGGGCAGCAGCGTCTTGATGCCGCGCCTCGGGAACATCGTGCGGATCAGCTCACGGAAGGTGAGCTTCATCCCGGTGAAGAGCCCGGGCAGCTTCGGCTTGGGGAGGGACGGCATCAGAACGCCACCTTCAGCACCATCGTGGCCAGGATGTTCACCAGGGAGATCGGGATCAGGTACTTCCAGGCGAAGGCCTGCAGCTGGTCCTCCCGGAAGCGCGGGAACGTGAAGCGGACCCAGAAGATCAGCAGGCCGACCAGCATCATCTTCCCGAACAGCACGAGCGGGCCGACGATGTTCATCACGTTGTCGTCGAGGTCGACGAAGGGGACCGCCCACCCGCCGAGGAACAGGGTGGCGGCCAGCACCGCGAACACCGCGGCGGTGGCGAACTCGCCGATGAAGAACAGCAGGAACCGGATCCCCGAGTACTCCGTGATGTACCCGGTGACGATCTCCGACTCGGCCACGGGCATGTCGAACGGCGTCTGCGTCAGCTCGGCCTGCGTGGCGATCAGGAACACCACGAAGCCCACGAGCTGCGTGAGGATGAACGGGTTGCCGATGGCATCCCACCCGAAGATCTCGCCCTCGTGCTGGGCGGTCACGATCTTCTGCAGGTTGAGCGTGCCGGCCTGGATGACCACGCCGACGACGGCCAGGACCATCGGCAGCTCGTAGGCGATGAGCTGGCCCGCCGCCCGCAGGCCACCGATGAGGGAGTACTTGTTGGCCGAGGCCCACCCGGCGATCAGCACGCCGATCACGGACACCGAGGACAGGCCCAGGGCCAGGAAGACGCCGGTGTCGACGTTCGTGAAGATCGCGTCCGGTCCGAACGGCACCACGACGACGAGCAGGAAGGTCGACGCGAGCACGATGTAGGGCGCCAGCGCGAAGAGATGGCGATCCGCCCGCGCCGGGGTGATGTCCTCCTTCTGGAGGAACTTGCCGACCTCCGCGAGCAGCTGCAGGGATCCGTGCGGCCCGGCCTCCATCGGCCCGAGCCGGCTCTGCATGTAGCTCATCATCTTGAACAGGAACGCGATGACGAACGTGCCGGCGCCGAGGATCACGAAGATCAGCACGGCCAGCGACCGCACGACGGACTGCTGCCAGTAGGACAGGTCGACCGCCAGGGTCATCGGTCGATGTCCCCGAGGATGAAGTAGAGGCTGGCGAGGATGGCGATGATGTCGGGCACGTAGACGCCCCGCAGGAGCCACGGCGCGATCGAGATGTTGCTGAAGCTGGCCGAGCGGATCTTCACGCGGAACGGGCCGATGTCGCCCCTCGACACGACGTAGTAGCCCATCTCGCCCAGCGGGTTCTCCGTCGCCACGTACGCCTCGCCCGCGGGCACCTTGATGATGCGGGGGACCTTGGCCATGATCGGCCCGCTCGGCAGGCCGTCGCACAGCTGGTCGACCATCTTGCTGGCCTCGCGGACCTCCTGGAGGCGCACCCACGACCGGGCGAAGCAGTCGCCGTCGGGGTGCGTGTACACCTTCCAGTCGAGCTGGTCGTAGGCCAAGCCGGCGTTGGCGTCGCGCCGCAGATCCCAATCGACGCCCGAGCCCCGCAGGTTCGCGCCGGACAGGCCGTACGCCTGGGCGACGGCGGCGGGGACGACGCCGATCCCCCGGGTGCGCGTCTGGAAGATCTCGTTGCCGAAGACGAGGCCCTCCATGTCGTCGCAGAAGCTCCGCACCCGCTTCATCGCGGCCTTCGTCTCGGCGATCCAGCCCTTGGGCAGGTCGTCCTTCAGGCCGCCGATGCGGTCGAAGTTCGGGTGGAAGCGACCACCGGTGGCGGCCTCGATCTGGTTGAGCACGAACTCGCGGTCGCGGAAGGCCCAGAAGGCAGGCGTCTGCGCGCCGAGCTGGAGGGCCAGGTCGCCGACGAACAGGGTCACGTTCGCGATCCGCGACAGCTCGAACAGGATCGTGCGGATCCAGGTGGCCCGCTCCGGCGCCTCGACCTCCATCAGCTGCTCGGCGGCGAGGATGAACGGCACCTCGTTGGCGAAGCTGCCCAGCCAGTCGATGCGGTTCACCAGGGTGGTGACCTGCGGGTAGGTCCGGACCTCGCAGAGCTTCTCGTACCCGCGGTGCATGTAGCCGCAGATCACGTCGGCCGAGGTGACCTGCTCGCCGTCGAGGTGGGCGACGATGCGCAGCGTCCCGTGCGTGGCCGGGTGCTGCGGGCCCATGTTCAGGACCATGCCGTCGTCGGTCTCGAGCTCGATGTTGACCCGACCGTCGGCGGCCTGGGCGTTCGCGTAGGCGAGCTGCTGGGCCTCGCTCAGCACCTCCGTCATGCGTCCTCACCTCCGTCGGCCTCGACTGCGCCCTCGCCCTCGGCCTCCTCGTCGTCGCCGCCCGGCATGGGCTCGACGTCGACGAGCCCGGGCCAGGGCTTCACGACCCGCGCCAGGAGCGGGAACTCCTTGCGCAGCGGGTGCCCCTCGAACTCGGTCGGCAGGTACAGGTGGCGCAGGTCGTGGTTGCCGTCGAAGGTGATGCCGAACATCTCCCACGCCTCGCGCTCGTGCCACGCGGCGCCCGCGAAGGTGCGGGTCCACGTGCCGATGCGCAGGTCGTCGTCGGGCAGGTCGGCCTTCAGCAGGACGCGCAGGTCGGTGCCCGGCCTGGCCACGGAGGCCAGCACCTGGATGCGGCTGTCGCCGCCCGTGTAGCCGGGCTCGGCCGCGGACCGGTCGGGCATCGGCGGCGGGAACGGCTCATCGATCCCGGCGGCGTCCTCGTAGCGGCTGTACGGCGACGGCAGCCAGTCGATGGCCGACAGGAAGTCGAAGAAGGGGCAGCCACCGGGACCGGCCGCCACCTCGGCCGCGGTCGCCCAGGCGTCGGTGGCCACGCGGAGCCAGAGCCCCTGCCCGGGCCGGATGTGGCGGTCGACCAGCGCTTCGCCGAGGTGCTCGGCGAACGTCGCCGCGAGGGCCTCGCGACGCTCGTCGGTCGCCTCCGTCGGCGCGTCCTCCGTCGGCGCCTCCTCCGGCGGGGTCTCGGTGGCGGTGTCGTCAGCCAATGGCGATCCGCTCCCCGCGGGCCTCGCCCTTCCACCGCGTGGCCATGTCCTCGTTCTGGATGTGCTCCTGGAGCATGACGATGCCCTCGAGCAACGCCTCGGGCCGCGGGGGCAGCCGGGCACGTAGATGTCGACCGGCACGATCTGGTCGACGCCTTTGGTGACCGAGTAGCTGTCCCAGTACGGGCCACCGCAGTTGGTGCACGACCCCATCGAGATGACGTACTTCGGGTCCGGCATCTGCTCGTAGAGGCGTCGGATGGCGGGGACGATCTTGTCGGTGACGGTCCCCGAGATGATCACGAGGTCCGCCTGCCGCGGGCTGGCTGGGAAGGGGATCACGCCGAGCCGCATGACGTCGTACCGGGGGGCGGCCAGCGCCGCGCCCATCTCGATCGCGCAGCAGGCGAGGCCCCACTGGTAGGCCCAGATGGAGTACTTGCGGCTCAGGTTGAGCAGCTTGGTGAGCGGCTTCGGCAGCTTCCCGCTCTCGACGAGGCCCATCAGCGGCTCACACCCATCGGAGGACCTTCTTCCGCCAGGCGTAGAGCAGGCCCAGGGCGAGGATCACGATGAACACGACCATCTCGACGACGCCGAACCAGCCGTAGGCGTCGACCCGGGTGGCGAACGGGAAGATGAAGACCGCCTCCACGTCGAACATCACGAACAGCAGGGCGAAGATGTAGTAGCGGATCTGGCTCTGGCCCCAGCCGGACCCCACGGGGTCCACGCCCGACTCGTAGGCGATGTACTTCTCGGGCTGCGGACGGGTGGGGCGGAGGAGCGATCCGACGCCCAGGAGGAGCCCGACCAATGCTGCACCGACGAAGCCGAAGATCGCGACGGTGAGGTAGTCGCGGAGCAGATCGGACACGATTCGGGAGCCTAGTGAAGGCACGCGCGAGGGGCCAAGGTGGCCGTACTTCCGGGGTTCGCGCCCGATCCGAGCCCGCGCGGAGGGTCTGCTTCGGGGTCGCGGCGCGGCTCAGGCCGGGGCGTCGAGGACGGCCTCGGGCGACCCCCCGGAGGGGGCCGAGCCGCCGTCGCCGGCACGCTCGCGCACCAGGGTCAGGCCCGCGATCAGGGCCACGACGGCGGCCACCAGGGCCACGACCAGAAGGACGGCGTTCGACCCGCGTCGCAGGCTCCGCGGCACCACCGCGGGATCGTGCCGGACGACCAGCTCCGGCTCCTCGAGGCTCGGCCCGAGGCGGGGTCCGCGCGCGAGGGGCCGCGACGGGCGCCCGCGGCCGGGGGGCGGCGGGGGCGGCCCGGATGACCGGGACGGCCAGCGTGCCCGCCGGGGCGGCCCGCAGCGGCTCGCGCCGCGGGGGGTGCGGGGCGGCGATCGGCCGCTCCGGCTCGGGAGCGGACTGGGGCAGCGGCGCCACGAGGGGCTGACCGGGCGCGGCGGCGCCCTCCATTGCGTCGAGGTCCGCGACTAGGTGGCGCCAGAACTCGGGGTGGTGGTCCGGGGCGCGCAGACCCCGGATCGCCGTGCGGATGAAGGCGTCGTCGTCGGGGGCGAGGTCCGTCACGGGCGCCTCACCGCACCTCGTCCCAGAGGCGCCGACGGAGCTTCGTGCGGGCCCGGTAGAGGCGGGAGGCCACCGTGCCGGGGGCGACGCGGAGGATGTCGGCCACCTCGTCGTGGTCGAACCCCTCGCCGTCGACCAGGACCACGGTGACGCGCTGGGACGGGGGGAGCTCGGCGAGCGCCTCGCGGACGACCTCCGACGTGCTGACCGCCTGGCCGGCCGCGGCCCGCCGGGCGGCCGCTCCCCGAGTCCCCTCGGGGCTCCGGCGCCGGCGCATCACGTCGATGCAGGCGTTGTAGGTGACGCGGTAGAGCCAGCCGCCGAAGTCCTTGCCCGGCCGCAGGCCCGACAGGCCCTCGTGGGCCCGCAGGTAGGCCTCCCGCAGTGCGTCGTCCATGTCGTCCCGGTCCGCGAGCAGCCGGTAGGCGAGCCCCCGGAGGCGCTCGTCGTTCCGCAGGAGCAGCTCGCCGAAGGCCTGGCGGTCGCCGTTGCGGGCGAGCTCGACGAGCTCGACGTCGGACATGGTGGCTGACCCAGGCATCGGCCTCCCGATGGTAGGAGGCAGGTGGCAGCCGAAGCAGGTTTTGGTTCGGCCCCCACGGGCGGCGGGCTAGGGCCCGGGCAGGCCCGCGGGCAGGTCGGCCGCAGGCACCGGCTCGACCACGAGCGCCGGGGTGGCGTCGCCGGCCGGGTCGGAGAGGAGGCTCGGGAACACACCGACCGCGAGGGTGATCACGACCGAGGCCGCCAGGGCCAGGCCGGCACCGACGGGGATCGGGATCGCCCGGCGCTCGGGGAGCTCGTCGTCGGCGGTCATGTACATCGACACGATGATGCGCAGGTACAGGAACGCGGCGATGACGGCCGTCAGCATGGCGACGATCGCGAGCCACGTGGACCCGGCGTCGATCGACGCGTTGAGGATGTAGAACTTCGCGAAGAAGCCGGAGGTGAGCGGGACCCCGGCCTGCGCGAACAGCAGCAGCGCGAGGACCAGCGCCAGCAGCGGCCGCTCCCGCGACAGGCCGCGGAAGTCGTCCAGGTGCAGCCCCACGTCGCCCTTGCGGCTCACCACCGCGATGACGCCGAAGCTGCCGGCGACCATCGCCGTGTACGCGGCCAGGTAGAAGAGCGAGGCCCTGACCCCGTCGGCCGTGGCGGCCTGCACGCCCAGCAGCACGAACCCGGCGTGGTTGATCGACGAGTAGGCGAGCATCCGCTTGACGTCGGTCTGCACCACGGCGAGCACCGCCCCGACCACGAGCGTGACCACCGCGACGGCGGCCACGATGGGCTGCCAGTCGAGCCGGTACTGGGCCAGGCCGAGCTGGAAGACGCGCAGCAGCCCGGCGAAGCCGGCGACCTTCACGCCCGAGGCCATCCACGCCACGCTCGGGCTGGGGGCGCCCTGGTAGACGTCCGGCGCCCAGAAGTGGAACGGGACGGCGGCCACCTTGAACCCGAAGCCGACGAGCAGCAGCGCCATGCCCGCCAGGAGGAGCCCGCTGTCGGCCAGCACCGTCTGGGAGAGGTAGGTCGAGATGTCGACGAGGTTCGTGGAGCCGGTGGCCCCGTAGGTGAGGGCGATGCCGTAGAGGAAGAAGGCCGAGGAGAACGCTCCCAGCACGAAGTACTTCACGCCCGCTTCCTGGGACGTGGTCTTGCGGAGGTGCATCGCGGCCAGCACGTAGACCGCCAGCGACAGGATCTCGAGGCCGAGGAACATCACGATGAGGTCGTTGGCCGAGGCCATCATCACGCCACCGGAGGCGGAGAGGAGCAGGAGCACGTACGGCTCCGCGCCCTCCATGTCCTCGCGCCGGAGCCAGCCGTCGAGCAGCAGCGCGGCGAGCACCACGCCGGCGCAGAGCACGATCGTGGCGAACACCGAGAACCCGTCGATGCCCACGGCCTGGCCGAGGGTCGAGAACGGGCCGCGGTCGGCATCCTGGACCCGGTCCCACAGCGGGATCGAGGCGCCGATGGCGCCGAGGGCCGTGAGCGAGGTGAGGGCGGCGTAGGTGCCGCGGCCGACCCCGCGGCGCACCGAGCGCGTCACCCACGAGGAGGAGCAGGGCGCCGCCCACGAGCACCAGCACCGGCGCGAGCGCGGACCATGCCACGTCGATCCGCTGGATCGGCTCGGGCGTGTCGTCGAGCGGCTGCGCGAGGAGCGCGAGGAGCGGGCCCATCAGTGCCCCTCCTCCTCGTCCGCGTCGTCCGCGTCCTCGGCGTGGTCGCCGCCGCCGACCCGAGCCACCTCGGGCTCCCGGAAGCTGCTGTGGTCCTCGACGTGGGCGACGAGCCGCTGCACCGCGGGCTCGATGCGCTCCAGCATCGGCTTGGGGTAGACGCCGAGGAAGACGATCAGGCCGAGGAGGGGCGCCATCACGAGGCCCTCCCGCCAGGTCAGGTCGGGCATGGCGGCGTTGTCCTCGTCCGGCTCGCCGTGGAACACGCGCTGGTACGCCCAGAGCAGGTACACCGCGGCGAGGATCACGCCGGTGGCGGCGACGACGGTCCACCAGCGGCGCGTGAGGAACGAGCCCACCAGGATCAGGAACTCGCCGGCGAAGCCGTTGAGGCCCGGCAGCCCGATCGAGCTGAGCATCACCACCGTGAAGACACCGGCCAGGACCGGCGCCGCCTTCTGGAGGCCCTTGAGCGCGGCGATCTCCCGGGTGTGGCGGCGTTCGTAGATCATCCCGACCAGGAGGAAGAGGGCGCCGGTCGACAGCCCGTGGTTCACCATCTGCATGACGCCGCCCTCGATGCCCTGCGTCGTGATGGAGAACGTGCCCAGCACGATGAAGCCCAGGTGGGCCACCGACGAGTAGGCCACCAGCCGCTTCAGGTCCCGCTGCATGGTCGCCACCACCGCGCCGTAGACGATGCCCACGACGCCGAGGGTGACCATGGCGGGCGCGAACCACGCGGCCGCCTCCGGGAAGAGGTAGAGCCCGAACCGCACGAACCCGTAGGTGCCCAGCTTCAGCATGACGCCGGCCAGGATCACCGAGCCTGCGGTGGGGGCCTGGGTGTGCGCGTCGGGCAGCCAGGTGTGGAGCGGGAACAGCGGCACCTTCACGGCGAACGCGAGCGCGAAGGCGAGGAAGATCCACCGCGCCGCGCTCCAGTCGAGCGGGTTGGCGCTGGTGGAGGTGTCGCGGACCCGCTGCTCCTCGGCGATGGTCGGCAGGTCGAAGGTGAGGTCGGCCGCCGGGAGGGCGTCGATCCGCTCCTGCGCCTCGGCATTGATCGCCTGGGCCTGTGCCCGCAGCTCGTCGATCAACGCCAGCGCGGTCGGGTCGTTCTGATCGAGGCCCTGGAGGGACGCAGCCAGATCGGCCAGCTCGGCGTCGGCCTCGCCCTGGATCTGCGTGGCCTGCGCGGCGGACTCGTCGCGTACCCCGTCGCGGTGGAGCACCGCGAGGCTCACGATCCCGACGAGCATCAGCGTCGAGCCGAGCATGGTGAAGAGGAAGAACTTCAGCGCGGCGTACACGCGCTCGCTGTAGCCCCAGCCGCCGATCAGGAAGTACATCGGCACCAGCACGATCTCGAACATCACGAAGAAGACGAACAGGTCGAGCGCGCAGAACACACCGACGCAGCCGCCCTGCAGCACGAGGAGCCAGGCGTAGTAGGGCTTCGGGTCGTGGTGCGGGGTCACCGCCACGATGGCCAGGGGGAACAGCAGCCCCGACAGCACCACGAGGAAGAGGGAGATCCCGTCGACGCCGAGGTGCCACGAGATCCCGAAGTCGGTGATCCAGTGCCGGTCGACCACGAACTGGAAGCCGTCCTCGTGGCGGTCGAACGCGGCCAGGAGCCACACGGTGATCGCGCCGGACCCGGCCGAGAACAGGAGCGCGACCAGGCGGTGGAGCTCCGTGCGGGCCCGGGGGACGAGGCACACGGCCAGCGCGCCGAGGAACGGCACGACGATGGCGACCGTCAGCGGGGAGCTGGCGACCGAGCCGTGGGCCGCCTCCGACGCGAGGACCGAGCCGAGCGTCACGACCACACCTGGCTCAGGAACCAGCCGAGGAGGATGACGACACCGACGGCGACGCCGAGGGCGTAGCTGCGGACGTAGCCGGATTGGACAGGCCGGAGGGCCGAGCCGGCCCGGCGCACGAGGCCGGCGACGCCGTTCACGGCACCGTCCACGACCTCGGCGTCGAACGTGGCCATCCCCTCGAAGGCGGCGCGACCGGGACCGCCCGCGAACGCGGTGATCGCCTCGTCGTAGTGCCACCCGTGGGCGAGCAGCTCCGGTTCGACGGGCCGCACCCGCTTCTTGAGGTACACGACCACCGCTGCGGCGATGCCGAGCACCCCGGCCGCCACCGCGACCGCGGCCAGCCCCACCTTCGTGCCGGTGGCGACGTCGAGCACGCGCTCGTTGCCCTCCAGCAGTGGCTCCAGCCACCGCTCGAGCAGCTTCAGGTCGCCCGTGAACGGGAGGTTCAGGCCACCACCCACCAGCGACAGGCCCGCCAGCACGAACAGCGGGAACGTCATCTGCCAGGGCGACTCGTGCGGCTCGCGGACCTGGTGCGCCTCCGCACCCTCCTGCTCCGCGGGAGCGTCGCGCCAGCGCTCGTCGCCGAAGAAGACCATGAAGACCTGGCGGCTCATGTAGTAGGCGGTGAGGAGCGCGGTGACCAGGCCGAGGGCCCACAGCACGGGGCTCTTGTCGTAGGCGAAGAGCAGGATCTCGTCCTTCGACCAGAAGCCGGCGAACGGGGGCACGCCCGCGATCGCGAGCCAGCCGACGATGAACGTGGCCGCGGTGGCGGGCATGAAGCGGCGCAACCCGCCCATGCGGCGGATGTCCTGCTCGTCGTGCATCCCGTGGATGACAGAGCCCGCCCCGAGGAACATCAGCGCCTTGAAGAAGGCGTGGGTGACCATGTGGAACACCGCCGCCACGTAGGCGCCCGAGCCGACCGCGAGGAACATGTACCCGAGCTGGCTCACCGTCGAGTACGCGAGGACCTTCTTGATGTCGTTCTGGGCCACCGCGATCGTGGCCGCGAACAGCGCGGTGGCCACGCCGACCCAGGCGATGACGTCGGGCGCCCAGTCGTAGGACTGGGTCAGGATCGGGCTCACCCGGGTCATCAGGTACACGCCCGAGGTCACCATCGTGGCCGCGTGGATGAGCGCGGACACGGGGGTGGGGCCGGCCATCGCGTCGGGGAGCCACGCGAACAGCGGGAGCTGGGCGGACTTGCCGCACGCACCGAGGAACAGCAGCAGCGCGATCGCCGTGGCGGTGACCGGCGCCAGGTCCCCCGCCCGCTCGAGGATCCCCGACTCGCCGCTGTAGCTCAGCGTCCCGAGCGCGGAGAACGTGAGGAACATCGCGACCATGAAGCCCCAGTCGCCCACCCGGTTGGTGATGAAGGCCTTCTTGCCGGCGGACGCGTTGGCCTCCTTCGAGAACCAGAAGGAGATGAGGAAGTACGAGCAGGTCCCGACCCCCTCCCAGCCGACGAAGGTCAGCAGGAGGTTGTCGCCCAGCACGAGGACGAGCATCGAGAAGACGAAGAGGTTCAGGTACAGGAAGAACCGGGGGTAGCCCGGGTCCCCGTGCATGTAGCCGATCGAGTAGAGGTGGATCAGCGAGCCGACGCCGGTGACGAACAGCGCCATGGTGATCGACAGCGGGTCGGCCAGGAACGAGACGTCGACGCTGAAGCCGCCCACCGGCAGCCACTCGAACAGCGTGACCACGTGCTGGCGGTGGTGCTGGTCCTCCCCGAGCAGCGCGAGGAACACGGCGACGGTGACGCCGAACGAGGCGGCCGAGGCGAGCGTGGCCACCCACCCGGCGCGCGGCTCGCCGAGGCGGCGCCCGCCGACGAGCAGCAGGAGGAAGCCGGCCAGCGGGAGCGCGGGGATCAGCCAGACCAGGTCGAGCACGGGTGCGGGCCCTATCCCTTCAGGACCGTGAGGTCGTCGGCGGTGGCTTCGGGGCGCTTCCTGAGGAGGGCGACGATGATGCCGAGGCCCACCACGACCTCGGCCGCCGCGACGACCAGGACGAACACGACCACGGTCTGGCCCCGCACGTCCTGCAGCATCTGGGAGAACGTGACGAACGTCAGCGTGACGGCGTTCAGCATCAGCTCGACGCACATGAACATGACGAGGGGGTTCCGGCGGACCAGCAGCCCCACCGCGCCGATGCTGAACAGGGCCGCGCCGAGCACGAGGTACCAGGCCGGCGTCACCTCCGCGACGGCGAGCATCACGCCTCCGCCTCGGCAGCCGCGGGTTCGGGCTCCGGATCCTGCTCGGGTTCCGGTTGGGGCTCCGGCTCCGATTCGGGCTCGGGCTCCGGTTCGGGCTCGGCCGCTGCCGCGGCCGCGGCCACGAGCGGGTCGTCGATCTCCTCGCTCTTCCGGACCTTCCTCGCGAGGACGACGGCGCCGACGACCGCGATGACCAGGAGCACCGAGGTCACCTCGAAGGCGAACAGGTAGTCGGTGAAGAGCGACTCGCCGAACTGGTCGAGGTCGGCCACACCGCCCTCGATGTGGTTCTGGTCCCCCGCGACCTCCGAGCCGTCGGCGAGCGTGCCGCCGGCGACGGGCCGTGCCCCGGTGGCCTCGCCGTCCGTCGACGCGATGGCGAGGAGCGGGAGGGCCAGCACGGCCAGGCCGATCACCACCGCGGCGACCCGTTGGCCGCCGATCGGCTCGATCGTCAGGTCCTCGGCTCGGTCCACGCCGAGCAGCATGAGGACGAACAGGAACAGCACGACGATCGCGCCCGTGTAGACGATCACCTGCACGGCGGCCAGGAAGTGCGCCTCCTGGGCCACGAACAGCACGGCGATGCCGAAGAGCGTGGCCACCAGCGACAGCGCCGCGTGCACCGGGTTGGCGCTCCGCACGACCCCGAGCGCGCCGCCCAGGCAGATGGTGCCCGCCACGACGAAGACGATGAGCTCGATCACCCGTGGCTCCCGTCCGCGTCGGCGTGGTCGTCCGCGTGCTCGTGGGCGTCCGGCTCGGCCGTGGCCTCCGCCGCGTCGGTCCCGGCGTCCTGGGCGGGCTCGGCGGGCTTCACCCCGAAGCCGAGCTCACCCGACCACGCCACCCGGCCCTCGTACGACGCAGCGCCCGACGGCGCGGTCGCCCGCACCCAGGCGGAGGACCACTCGGCCACCCGGTCGAGGTCGGACCAGTCCTCCCAGGGCAGGCGCCGGGGCAGCCCCTCGTCGTCCACCACGAGCTCGGCCTTCGTGTAGATCGCGTCCGCGCGGTTGGTGAAGGAGAACTCGAACAGCTTCGACTCGGTGATGGCCTCGGTCGGGCAGGCCTCGACGCAGAGGTCGCAGTGGATGCACCGGAGGTAGTTGATCTCGTAGACGAAGCCGTAGCGCTCGCCGGGGGCCACGGGGTCGCCGGGCGGGTTGTCGGCGCCCCGCACGTAGATGCAGCGGGCGGGGCACACGCCGGCGCACAGCTCGCACCCGATGCACTTCTCCATGCCGTCCTCGTACCGGTTGAGCACGTGGCGGCCGTGGAGGCGCTCCGGCTTCTCGCGCTTCGGGCCGGAGTCCTTGACGTAGGGCACGGTGACCATCCGCCCCGAGACGGTGTTCTTGAACAGCTTCCCGAAGGTGACCCGGAACCCGTCGAGGTAGCCCATCAGTCCTGCAGCTCCAGCTCTTCGCGGCGCACCTGTGCCGTGCGCACCGCGGCGGTCAGGAGCGAGTAGGCGCCGACGAGGACGACGAACCCGATGGCGATCACGAGCCAGAGGTCCCAGTCCTCGTCCCGGGCCACGTTGATGCTCGCGAGCATGAGGAGCCACCCCAGCGACAGGGGGATGAGCACCTTCCAGCCGAGGTCCATGAGCTGGTCGTAGCGGAAGCGGGGCAACGTGGCCCGGAACCACACGAACACGAAGAGGAACACCAGCAGCTTGAGCAGGAACCACAGCGGCCCCCAGGCCCAATCCGGGCCGAAGGGCGCGGGACCGGCGGGGCCACCCAGGAAGAGGGTCACGATGATCGCCGACATCGTGACGGTGTTCATGAACTCGGCCAGGAAGAACAGGGCGAAGCGGATCGAGGAGTACTCGGTGTGGAAGCCTCCGACCAGCTCCTGCTCCGCCTCGACCAGGTCGAACGGCGGGCGGTTCATCTCGGCCGTGCCGGCGATCAGGAAGATCACGAACGGCACGACGCCGGTGACGATCACGTTCCAGGCGGGGAAGATCGAGAACCCGTCCCCCGCCTGGGTGCGCACGATCTCGTGGGTCGACAGCGAGCCCGCCATCAGGACGACGGTGACCACGGACATCCCCAGCGCCGCTTCGTACGACACCATCTGGGCCGAGGCGCGGACCGAGCCGAGCAGCGGGTACTTCGACCCGGACGCCCACCCCGCCAGCATCACGCCGTAGACGGCGATCGACGAGCAGGCCAGCACCAGCAGGATGCCGATGGGCGGATCGGCCAGCTGCAGGTAGGTGTCGTGGCCGAAGATCCGGACGATCCCCTGCTTGCCGTCGTTGAAGTTGCCCCCGATCGGGATGACCGAGAAGACGAGGAAGGCGGGGACCACCGACAGGAACGGGGCCAGGATGAACACCCGGCGGTCCGCGCGGTCCGGCAGCAGGTCCTCCTTGAAGAAGAACTTGATGCCGTCGGCCAGGGTCTGGAGGATCCCGAAGGGTCCGGCCCGGTTGGGTCCGAGCCGGTTGCTCATGTCGGCGTGGACCTTGCGCTCGAACCAGACCATGAAGAGCACGGAGACGAGCAGCAGCGCGAAGGTGACGACCACCTTGAGCAGGACGATGAGCACCTCGTCGAGGCTGATCTCGCCGGAGAGGAGCGGGTCGACCGCCAGCACGGACAGGGCGCCGAGGCTCACGGCAGCACCCGCACGTCCGTGACCGGCGCGGCGGCGTCGATCAGCGCGGTGATGTCGGCCCCAGGCTGGTTCACGAGCACGGCCGCGGTCCCGCGGGGCACCCCCTGGTCGGGGTGCACCGGGAGCGCGATGGAGCCCCGGGCGGAGGAGACGTTGACGCTCGTGCCGGCCGCCACGCCGACGCGGTCGAAGTCGTGCGGGTGGAGGCGCACGCTCGCGCCGGGGGCCAGCGGTGCGAGGTGGGGCGAGCGCTGGACCATGGTCCCGAGGTCGTACAGCTTGCGGGTGGCGACCAGGCGCAGCGAGTAGGCGTCCACGGGCGGGGCGGTGACCGTGGGAAGCGCCGTGTACCCGACGAGCGGGGGCCGCGCCTCGGCGTCGCCTGCCGCGGGGAGCGGGACCACGACGCCGTCGAGCCCGGCCGGGCCGGTCAGCACGTCGAGGGTCAGGCCCGCGTACGCGGGGGCGAGCGCCGCGATCTCGCCGAGGATCTGAGCCTTCGACCCGAGGCCCAGGTCGGTGCCGAGCAGGCGGGAGAGCTCGGCAGCGATCATCCAGTCGGGGCGGGCCGTGCCGGGCGGGGTGATCTTGCGCACCACGGTGCTGACGCGGCCCTCGATGTTCGTGTGGGTCCCGTCGACCTCGGCGAACCCGGCGGCGGCCAGCACCACGTCGGCCTGCGCGACCGAGGCGGTCAGGAACCGGTCGACCGCCACGACCGTGCGCGCGCCGGCCAGGCCGCGGGTCGCGAGGTCCCGATCGGGGAAGTCGGCCAGCGGGTCGGCACCGAGCAGGAAGAGCACGTCCACCTTGCCACCGGCCGCTGCTTCGAGGATGCCGGCGGCGTCCAGGCCGCGCGCGGCGGGCACGGCCGGCCAGCCGCCGTCGGTGAACCAACCGCCGGCGGCCGCGAGCGTGACGCGCCCCGGGAGCAGGCCCGGCGACAGGCCCATGTCGAGCGCGCCATGGACGTTGCCCCGGCGCAGCGCGGAGAGGAAGCGGACCTGCGGGTGGGCGGCGTGGATCGCGTCGGCGGCGGCCACCACCCCGTCGGCGGACTCGCCGATGCTCGGCCGCCCGAGCACGACCGTGACGGGCCCGGCCGCCAGCAGGCGGGCGGCCGCGGCGAGCGCCTCGGGTTCGATGCCACCCACCTCGCGATCGCCCCCGCCGGCGAGGAGGGCAGCCACGACCTCACCCGCCGTGCCGGGTCGGTGGGCCAGCGCAGCCGCGGCGAGCTCCGTCACCGAGGTCCGCCCGGGTGCCACCTCCACCACGGTCACCCCGTCGTTGACGACCGCGTGGCGCAGGCGGAGGAACAGGACAGGGAGCTCCTCCTTGAGATCGGGGGCGAGCACGAGCACCGTGCCGCCGGGCGCGCAGGTCTGGTCGATCGTGGCCCGCGGAAGGCCCAGCACGAGCTCGGCCGGCAGCCCGTCGGCCAGCTGCGCGTCGACGTGGTCGGTGCCGATGACGCCCTTGGCCAGCTTGGCCCAGGCATAGGCGTCCTCGTTCGTGAGGCGGGCGCCGCCCAGCACCGCGACCCGATCCGGCGCGGCCTCGCGGATGGCCTCGGCGGCGCGGGACAGGGCCGCTCCCCACGGGACCTCGGTCAGGTGCTCGCCGGAGCGCACGAGCGGGCCACCCAACCTGTCCGCGCTGTTGACCGACTCGAAGCCGAACCGGCCCTTGTCGCACAGCCAGCCCCAGTTCACCGGGTCGATGTCGACGCCCTGGTAGCGCAGCACCTCGTTGCGGCTCGACTGCACGACGATGCGGCACCCGGTCGAGCACGACTGGCAGGTGCTCTCGACCTGGTCGAGGTCCCACGGGCGGGCCTTGAACCGGAACGGCGTGGCGGTGAGCGCACCCACCGGGCAGATCTGCACGGTGTTGCCGCTGAAGTAGCTGGCGAACGGGTGGTCGGGGAACGTGTTGACCTGCGTCTGGCTGCCGCGGTCCTGGAAGTGGATGAGGGTGTCGCCGGCGACGTCCTTCGCGAACCGGGTGCAGCGATCGCAGAGGATGCACCGCTCGCGGTCGAGGGCCACGAGGTCGCTGATCGGGATCGGCTTCTCGAAGTGCCGCTTCTCCTCGACGAACCGGCTCTCCCCCGGGCCGTAGGACATCGTCTGGTCCTGCAGCGGGCACTCGCCGCCCTTGTCGCACACGGGGCAGTCCAGCGGGTGGTTCACGAGGAGGAACTCGAGGACGCCGTCCTGGGCCTTCTTCGTGGCCGCGCTCTCCGTCTCGACCACCATCTCCGGCGCGACCGGGATCATGCACGCCGGCTGGAGCGCGGGACCGCGACCGGTGTCGATGTCGACGACGCACATGCGGCACATGCCGACCGGCTCCATCCGCGGGTGGTAGCAGAACCGCGGGATGTAGGTGCCGGTGCGCTCGGCCGCCTCGATGACCAGCTCCCCGGGCACGGCCTCGACCTGCTTGCCGTTGATCGTGAGGACGATGGTGTCCGTGGGGGCGGTGGTCTCAGACACCGGCCACCTCGCTCGCCTCGGGCCGCGCGACATAGGCCTTGCCCCCGATGGCCACGGTGCTCTCGGCGCTGCCGCCGCAGTAGGCCGCGAACTCGTCCTTGAACCGCACGATCGCGGAGGCGATCGGCGACACCGCGGACGGCCCGAGCGGGCAGATGGTGGTCTGCCGCGGTGGCCACGTGATGCCGGGGCTGATGTTGTCGCACACGTCGAGCAGCAGGCCGACGTCCTCGGGCCGGCCGTGGCCGTCGAGGATGCGGGCCAGCACCTTCTCCAGCCAGCTCGTGCCCTCGCGGCACGGCGTGCACTTGCCGCAAGACTCGCGGGCGAAGAAGCGGACGATCCGCCAGCAGGCCCGGACCGCGTCGGTGGTGTCGTCCATGACGACCACCGCGCCGGAGCCGAGCATCGAGCCGGCCGTGCCGACCGCACCCGCCTCGAGCGGCAGGTCGAGGTGCTCCTCGAAGAACCAGGGCGCCGAGGCCCCACCGGGGATGAACGCCTTCAGCGTGCGGCCCGGTCGCAGGCCGCCGGCGTGGCCCTCGATGAGCTCGCGGAAGGTGGTGACGCCGAACTCGACCTCGTACACGCCGGGTCGCTGCACGTGACCGGACACCGCGAAGAGGCGGGTGCCGCGGCTCGTCTCGGCGCCGAGGGCGGCGAACGCGGCGCCGCCGTGCTGGGCGATCCACGGCAGGTTGGCCAACGTCTCGACGTTGTTCACGACCGTGGGCTGCAGGTACAGGCCCTTCACGGCCGGGAAGAAGGGCGGCTTCAGGCGGGGCATCCCGCGGTTGCCCTCCAGCGACTCGATGAGCGCGGTCTCCTCACCGACGATGTACGCGCCCGCGCCCCAGTGCAGGACGATGTCGACCGAGAAGCCGGAGCCCATCACGTCCCGCCCGACGTAGCCGGCCGCGTACGCGTCGTTCAGGGCCTCGGCGATGCGCTCCTGCGCGAGCGCCATCTCACCCCGGACGTAGAGGAAGGCCTGGGCCGCGCCGATCGCGTAGCAGGCGATGAGCACGCCCTCGATCAGCTGGTGGGGATCGCGCTCCATGAGGATGCGGTCCTTGTAGGTGCCGGGCTCCGACTCGTCGCCGTTGACGACGAGGTACCGGGGCCACACGCCGGGAGGGCAGAAGCCCCACTTGGTCCCGGCCGGGAAGCCGGCGCCGCCGCGGCCGAGCAGGCTTGCCGCCTTGACCTCGTCGACCAGCTCCTGGGGTGTCCTCGCCAGCGCGGCCCGAAGGCCCGCGTACCCGCCGGAGCCGAGGTAGCCCTCCAGGGTGTGACCGCCCTCGAGGTCCCACCGACCGGTCACGATGCGCGGCACGTCGGTCGCGGTCACGAGGTCGTCGCCTCCGAGCCGGCCGTGCGGAGCCACACGGGCTCGCCGCACTCGCCGGGCACGGCGTTGCCGGCGCGCCGCTCGGCCGGGATCTGCTGGCGGACCCGCGCCAGCGTGCCGTGCCGCGGCACCTCGGTCGCCCGCCGGCCGGCCCGCAGGTCGTCGAGCAGGGCGTCGGCCGCGGCGGTCGTCACGTCGCCGAAGTAGCGGTAGTTGACCTGGAGGCACGGCGCCTCGGTGCACGCCGCGATGCACTCGACGTCCTCGAGCGTGAAGGTGCCGTCGGGCGTGGTGCTGCCCGCCTTGATGCCGAGCCGGCCCTCCAGGTGGTGCAGCAGCTCCTCGCCGCCGAGCAGCAGGCAGGAGATGTTCGTGCACACGTTGACCAGGTAGTCGCCCACCGGCTCGCGCTTGAACATCTCGTAGAACGAGCACGTGCCGAGCACCTCGGCCGGCGTCACCCCGACGAGCTCGGCGATGTGGGCCATCGCGTCCTCGGCCACGTGGCCGTCCTGCTCCTGCGCGAGGTGCAGGAGCGGGATGAGGGCGGACTTGGGGTGCGGGTACCGGGCGATGATCTCGTCGGCCACGGCGAGGTTGGCGACGCTGAGGCGCGCCATCAGCGGTCCACCTCGCCCATGATGGGATCCACGGAGGAGATCACGGCCACCGCGTCGGCGATCATCCCGCCCCGCATCATGTGCGGCAGCGTCTGCAGGTTGACGAAGCTCGGCCCGCGGATGTGCATCCGGTAGGGCGTGGCCGACCCGTCGCTCACGATGTAGCAGCCGAGCTCCCCGCGCGGGGACTCGACGGCCGCGTAGGCCTCTCCCTCGGGCACCTTGAAGCCCTCGGTGAAGATCTTGAAGTGGTGGATCAGCGCCTCCATCGACTCGTCGATGCGGGCGCGCGGCGGCGGCGTGACCTTCTTGTCCTGGATCCGGTAGTCACCCAGCGGCATCCGGTCGAGGACCTGGCGGATGATGCGGATGGACTCGCGGATCTCGTTGAGGCGGATGGCGTACCGGTCGAAGCAGTCGCCGTAGTCGCCCACCACGACGTCGAACTCGACCTCGTCGTAGTGCAGGTACGGGAGGTCGCGGCGCAGGTCCCACGGCACGCCGGTCGACCGCAGGATCGGGCCGGTGGCACCGAGTGCGATCGCCTCCTGGGCCGTGATGATCCCGACGCCCTGGAGCCGCTCCCGGTAGATCGGCTGGCCGGTGAGCAGCACGTCGTACTCGTCGAGGCTCGCCGGGATGGCGTCGACGAAGGTCAGCACCTTGTCGCGCCAGCCCTGCGGGAGGTCGGCCGCCACGCCCCCGGGCCGGATGTAGTTGTGGTTCATCCGGAGCCCGGTGATGGCCTCGAGCAGGCGCAGCCCCTCCTCGCGGTCGCGCCAGCCGTAGAGCATCATCGACACCGCGCCGATGTCCATGCCGTTGGTGGCCAGGAACAGCAGGTGGCTGGTCATCCGGTTGATCTCGGTGAGGAGCATCCGGATCCACTGGGCCCGCTCCGGCACGTCGCCGTCGATGCCCAGGAGGCGCTCGGTGGTGAGGGAGAACGCCAGCTCGTTGAACAGCGGCGCCGCGTAGTCCATGCGGGTGACGTTGGTCGGGCCCTGCAGGTAGGTGAGGTCCTCACCCGTCTTCTCCATGCCGGTGTGCAGGTACCCGATGATGGGCTTGGTCCGCAGCACCGTCTCGCCCTCGAGCTCGAGCATGAGGCGCAGCACGCCGTGGGTGCTGGGGTGCTGCGGCCCCATGTTGATGATCATCGTCTGGTCCTCCGACGGACCCTCCCCCACGAGGTCGGCAGCCTCCGCCTCGGACATGCGCAGCGTCGCGCCGAGCTCCCGCAGCAGCTCGGACGCGTTGGCCGAGCCGCGATCGCTCATCTCCTGGGCGCCCTCGCCCGTCTCGATGCCGGAGGTGCGCAGGTCAGCGGGCATCGGACGGCGCCTTGAACTGGACGGGGATGCTGCCGATCGGCGCGTCCTTGCGGAGCGGGTGCCCTTCCCAGTCCTCCGGCATGAGGATCCGGGTCAGGTCGGGGTGGCCGTCGAAGGCGATGCCGTAGAGGTCGTAGACCTCGCGCTCCATCGCCTCGGTGCCGGGGTGGACGTCGAAGAGCGACGGGCAGGTGGCCTCGTCCTCCGGCACCTGGACCCGGAGGCGGAGGCGGGTCCGGTCCGCGTGGGAGATCAGCGTCACGACCACCTCGAAGCGCTCGGCGTCGATGCCCTCCGGCAGGCCACGGTCGGGCTCGTAGGTCAGGTAGTCGACGCCGCAGACGTCGAGGCACATCAGGTAGCCCTCGTCGTCGCGCAGGGTGCGGACCACGCCGACCAGCTCGTCGCGCGCCGGGAAGAGCACCTCCATGTCGCAGCCCGTCGACACGGGCACGCCGTGGCGGCGCGGCACGTCGGGCTCGGCGGCCTCCGCCGCGATGTCGTCCGACATCGTCAGCGGGCCCCGGTGCTCGACAGCGAGACGGGGGCGCCACCGGGCTGCCCGTCGCGCTGCTCGACGTGCAGCCCCAGCCCGGCGCCGGGACGGCGCCGGGTGAGCTCGGTGTCCCGGATCTTCT
The DNA here is from genome assembly GCA_963806205.1 of uncultured Microthrixaceae bacterium. Classification (GTDB taxonomy): domain Bacteria; phylum Actinomycetota; class Acidimicrobiia; order Acidimicrobiales; family VFJN01; genus VFJN01. The sequence continues at coordinate 601,382 of CAWDXF010000002.1, read as the reverse complement.
CGTGGAGAGTGTTGATCGCGTGGAGCAGGGTCTCGGGGCCCGGCGGGCAGCCGGGGGCGTACACGTCGACCGGCACCACCTGGTCGACGCCCTGCACGAGCGCGTAGTTGTTGAACATGCCCCCGCTGCTCGCGCACACGCCCATGCTGATGACCCACTTGGGCTCCATCATCTGGTCGTAGATCTGCCGCAGGACCGGGGCCATCTTCTGGCTCACGCGGCCGGCCACGATCATGAGATCCGCCTGGCGCGGGGAGGCGCGGAAGGTCTCCATCCCGAAGCGCGAGATGTCGTAGTGGGCGCCGCCGGTGCCCATCATCTCGAGCGCGCAGCAGGCGAGGCCGAAGGTGGCCGGCATCACCGACATGCGCCGCGCCCACTTCACGAGGTCCTCGAGCTTGCCCGTGAGGAAGTTGTGGTCCAGGCCCTCGAGCCCCTCGCTCATCTCCCACTGCATCAGGCCGCCGTCCCTTCCTCGCGCCCGTCGTGGCCGACGTGGCGGACGGTGGAGGTCCCGGTCCGCTCGGCCGACACCATCGGGGACAGCCGCCGGGTGCGCTTGACGGGACCCCAGTCGAGCGCGCCGTTGGCCAGCAGGTACGCGAACGACACGAACACGGCGACCGCGAACAGCAGCACCTCGACGAGGCCGAACGCCCCGAGGTCGCGGTAGATGACCGCCCACGGGTACAGGAAGATGATCTCGATGTCGAAGACGATGAAGATCATCGCGATCAGGTAGAAGCGCACCGGGAACCGCTCGAGCGTCTCCCGGCCGGGCACGATGCCGCACTCGTACGGGGAGCGCTTCGCGATCGTGGAGCTGCTCGGCGCCAGGAGCCTCGAGGCGATCCGGCTCACCCCAGCGAAGGCGATGGCGAGGGCCGCCAGCGCCAGGACGGGGAGGTACTGGCCCACCGCTGCGTCAGGCCTCCGTGGCCGCGGGGAGCATCCCGCGGACCTCGGCGACCCGCTGGTCGCGCCGGTGCAGGGTGGTGCAGAAGATGGCGAACATGATCCCGGAGGAGATCGTGAGCATGGCGCCCGGGAGCCGGACGTCGCCGAGGTTCCGCTCCATGATCACGGACACGACGGGGGTCGCCTCGTCGGGCGTGGGCGTGGGCGGCGGCTTGCCCGGCTCGGCCTCCTGATCGATCACGCGCTGGATCTGCACGATGGCGTAGTGCGGCGGGTGCTTCAGCTCGACGAAGGTGGAGTGCAGCTTGTGGAGGATCCGGTCGATGCGGTTCGGGTTCGGATCGAGGGGATCCTTCCCGCCCCGCTCGAACGAGTAGACGGTGACGTAGTCCTCGGCGTTGTCGATCTCCAGGTCCTCGAGGGGCTCCTCGGCGAAGTGCTCGTCGACGGTGGCCTTGGCCTCACCGAAGGCGGGGTTCGCCTCGGGCAGGAGCTTCCAACCGTCCAGCTTCGGCTCGACCGCCGCCCGGACCTCCTCGTACGCCTCGCCTTCGAGGTCGTCGAGCGCATTGGGCGCGGGCAGCACCGAGGTGTCGAGCCCGCGGGCCTCCTCCAGGTCGGCCTGCTGGAGCCCCGGGTAGACGATCTCCTTCACCTCCCACTTCGCGTGGTCGCCGAGCATCCCCACGTTCCCGTAGATCCACCACACCGACCCCATGATGAAGAGCCAGCCCCAGAAGGCGGCGTTCGCGATGAGGAAGCCGAGGCGGACGCCCAGGTTGGTGACCAGCAGCAGGTAGACCGAGCCGAGCAGCACGACCACGCCGACCAGCACGGCGAGGAAGCCGCGGATCTGCGGGTCCCAGGCGATGCCGGCGATGAGGTGCGCGGTGGACATCGCTCAGGGCTCCCCGGTGGTGCTGGACGACGGCGTGGTCGTGGTCGTGGTGGCGTCGTTGATCGTGAAGGGCCGGCCCTCGGTGCCGTCGGGGAGCGTGTCGCCCCGGCCGTCGAGGTGCAGGTTCGCCTCGTAGACGGCGATCGCCTCGATCATCTCCTGGGTGAACATGCCGTCGACCTGGTCGTCGGTGGTGTTCGGGTTGTCGCCGAAGCCGGGCATGCGGCCGGAGCCCTGGCCCCGCTGGCCGTACAGGAGGTTGGCCACCGAGCCCTGGCGGATGAAGTCGGCGAGGTCGGCGACGGTGAGGAACTGGCGCGGCACGATCGGGTACCGCAGCGAGAAGCCGAAGGCACCCGAGCCCGGCGGGAACCCGACGAACTCGCTCAGGTCCGCGGTGGCCGGCTCCTGCGACCCGGCCACGATGGACGCGCCCTTGGTGTGGCAGCGGGCGCACGAGTAGCCGCCGGACGCGACGTCGGCCTGGTCCAGCCCCAGGTTGAAGAGCGCCTCGCCGACCGCGGGATCGGTGTAGTCGAGGGGCGCGCCCTTCGCGAGGCCGAGCTCCTCGCGCAGGCCCTCCTCGATCTGGGCGCGGGCCTCGTCGGGCGTCAGCTGGATCGAGCCGAGGTAGGCCACCAGCTCGTCGATCTGCTGGGTGGTGAGCGGGCCGCCGCCGGCCGTGCCCCAGGCCGGCATCGGGGTGCCGGGGCGGCCGTAGATGAGGATCTGCTCGACCTCCTCCTCGCTGTAGCGCAGGAGGACGGTGTTGACGGCCGGGGCCCGCCACGTGACGCTGGCGACGAACTGGTCGTCCGCGTCCGTGAGGGTGAAGGGCGGTGCCACGCCGCCGACGCCCTCGGGGCCGTGGCAGCCGGCGCAGTTGTACCCGCCCTCCTCGGTCGTGGCGAAGAGCTTCGAGCCCCGGTTGACGAAGACGCGGTCGAACTCCGCCACGGCGCCCTCCTGACGGGAGGGCTCGGCCAGCCAGTACAGCGGGAGCCCGATGGCCGACACGGCCAGGAGGAGCATCCCGGCCTGGAGCGCCTTCGTGAGGCGCGGGCCCTCCAACGCCTCGTCGTCGTAGTACGGCTTGCGGTTGGGCGCGAGCTCGATCTCCGACGCGACCTCCGCGCGCCCGGCGCGGACGTTGACGGCGACGTACCAGACGAACCCGACGATGGTCAGGATCGCGATCACCGCGCCGATGGACTTGACCGTGCTGACGGCCAGCACGGTCGCGAGCAGAGGGGTCATCCGGTCAGTGCCCCCCGCCCACGCAATGCGGCCCCTCGGCCTCTTGCCCCGTGGTGTTCGTGCCGATGGGCGGGCCATTGATGATCGTGCCGGTGTCGACGGTCACCGAGCCGGACTTGAGGGTGGCCGGGAAGCGGTCGAGCCCGCGGGGAGCGGGGCCGCCCTTCTTCTCACCGTTGCGGTTGTACTGCGAGCCATGGCACTGGCACTCGAACCACTGCGACGTCTTGCACTCCGGCACGCGGCAGCCGAGGTGCACGCACTTCTGGTACAGCGTGCTGTACCCGGCCTCCATGCCCGTGAGCTCCGCCGGGCTGTACACCTTGCGGGCGGCCGGGAGCGCGGCGGCGGGGTAGTGCGTCACCCAGAGGCGGCCCTCGGGGTAGTACGCGAAGCCCTTGCCGTCGGCGATCTTCGTGTCGATCGACTGGGTGGTCCCGATGTTGATCACCGAGCCGAACCCGCCGGTGAGCTTCGGCCAGAGGAAGGCCAGCAGCGAGGCGCCGAAGCCGCTGAGGCCCACGATCATCAGGGTGACGATCCCGCGGTTGAAGAACTGCCGGCGCGTGACCTCGAGGACCTCCGGGTCGGGTGGCACCCAGGCGACCGGCGGCTTGCTGTCCAGGACCGCGACGGCGGTGGAGGCCTGGCGCTGCTCGAGGGCGGTGGCCCGCTCGACGTCGCGACCGGTGACGGGCTCCCCGTCGTCGCCGCCGGGGGCCACGCCGCCGCGGTCGCGCCTGCGCGTCTCGCGGGCGAGGACGCCGATCGCCGCACCGGTGTCGCGCCGGCGGGCGGACGCGAACACGAGGGCGCCGGCCAGCAGCACCAGGACCGGGATGGCGACGAGCAAGAGGGTGGTGGTCTCCATGGCGGCTACCTCACAGCTCCACGAACAGGTCGACGTTCCACGGGAAGATGAAGTTGAAGCCGGGGCCCCGGAAGAAGGTCCCGATCATCACCAGCACGGCCCAGAACGTGAGGAACATCGTGAACAGGGAGATCGCGAACTTGCGGTCCTCCGGCCTGTTGCTCGGGTTGCGGTCCGTGTAGGGCGCCAGGATCAGCCCGACGATGGCCATGCCCGGCAGGAGCACCCCGGCCACCATCGGGTGGAACCACTTCAGGAGCTCCTGCAGGCCCAGGAAGTACCACGGGGCCTTCGACGGGTTCGGCGTCTGGTTGTAGTTCGACAGCTCGAGCAGCGGCGCGTTCACGAAGATCGAGAACACGAGCGTGAAGGCCGTGCAGGCGAGCGCGGCCACGAACTCGACGACGAGCAGGTGCGGCCACACGTGGACCTTGTCCTGCGGGGTGGCCTTCACGTCCTGGATGGACCCGGACTTGACCACGGTGAGGAGGCGTTGCGTGTGCCCACCGGGGCCGACCCCGACGGGAGGCGCCGCGGTGGTCGGCGCCGTCGCGGTGGCGACCGCGCCGGCGGACTCGGCCACCTCGGTCGTGGCCCCGCCGCCCTCGGCCTTCGCCTTGGCCGCCTTGGAGCGCTCGAGGAGGTGGGCGGGGATCTTGCTCTCGGCCTCGCTCGGCGGCGCGGCCTCGCCCCCGCCCGCGTCGGTCGGCTCGGCCGGCGCGCTCTCGCCCTTCGCGGCAGCAGCCTTGGCCCGAGCCTCTTCGGCTCGCTTCTTCAGGTGCTCGGGGATCTCTGTCATCAGAGCGGCCCCGAGATGCCGCCGTCCTTGCGCACCCGCCAGAAGTGGATCGCCATGAAGATCACGATCACGAACGGGAGCAGGAGGACGTGGAGGACGTACCAGCGCAAGAGGGTGTCCGACCCGATCTCGACGCCGCCCAGGAGCACGAAGCGCACCTGGTCGCCGAAGACCGGCGTGTACCCCATCATGTTCGTGCCCACGGTGACCGCCCAGAGCGCGAGCTGGTCCCACGGGAGCAGGTACCCGGTGAAGGACAGGAACAGGGTGAGGGTGAGCAGGATCACACCGATCACCCAGTTGAACTCCCGGGGCGGCTTGTAGGCCCCGTGGTAGAAGACCCGCGCCATGTGCAGGAACACCGACAGCACCATGAGGTGCGCGGCCCACCGGTGCATGTTCCGCACGAGGAGGCCGAAGGTGACCGAGGTCTGCAGCGTGTAGATGTCGTCCCACGCCGCCGTGGCGGTGGGCCGGTAGAAGAACATCAGGAAGATGCCGGTGATGGTCAGCAGGATGAAGAGGAAGAAGGACAGCCCGCCGAGGCACAGCGTGTAGCTCACCTTCACCGCGTGGCGCTTCACCTTGACCGGGTGCAGGTGGTACAGCACCGAGTTCATGATCACGTAGGACCGGTTCCTCGGTGAGTCCGTGTAGCCGTTGCGGAAGATCGAGCCCGGCCGGAAGATCGAGTTCCAGGCCTGGCTCCCCTGGACCTTCTCCGGGAGCTCCTTCAAGGTGTCGCCGAGTCGCTCCCCGGGGCCCTTGCCTTCCATGGTGTCAGCCAACGAGGTCTCCCTATCCGAGCCGCATGCCGTAGCCGTAGCCGTGGGTGTTGGTGCGCTGGTGGAAATCGCCGTTCGGATCCGGGTCGCTCACCTTGCCCATGATGATCACGCCCGTCGGGCACCGGTCGACGCACAGCGCGCAGCGCGTGCACACGTCGTCGTCGATCACGAACACCACGTGGTCCGACGGGTCGAGCCCGGGCTGGTCGACGTCGACGGTCTCCGCGACCGCGTCCGTCGTGACCATGTGGATGCACTTCCATGGGCAGATGTCGACGCAGCCCTCGCACATGATGCACTCGGACTGGTCGATGTGGATGAACTGCTTCGGCTTGACCGCCTTCGACAGCCAGTCCGCGTCGACCTCCTGCAGGACGTAGTCGTCCCGGAACTCCGGCATCGGCGGGTTGGCGTCGGTGCGAGCCACCTCGTCAGCCCTTCTTCACCAGTGGACGGCCGTACGCGGTGGTCGGCACCACTTCGGCGGTGGCCTTGCCCCGGTTCTGCCAGTGCACCCAGTGGAACACGTGCAGCGTGAGGCCGGCGCCGTAGATCGCGAGCACGACCATGTCGCGGAGCACGACGTAGGTGATCGTGAACGGCACGAACCGGTGTGGCTCGAAGATGTCGGCCGGGCCGTAGAAGATGCGGTCGGACCGCCAGAGCCACTCGTTGTCCGCGACGGTGATCCACTGGTGCGGGATGACGCCGTACCAGAGCATCATCACGATGAAGGCGAACACCGAGGCCGCCATCGCCTCACCCCAGCTGAGCGGTTGCCCGGGTTGCCGGCGACGCCCGTACACGATGACCGCGACATCGAGTCCGATGGCGATCAACAGCGCTGTGGCGAACGCGATCACTCGCGGCGGTCTCCCTCGTGAAATCGCTCACATTATAGCCGGGAGTGTTGGGACACGCTCCGGACACGCCCGGTCTAGCACTTCCGTTCACATGCCAGCACATGCTGCCTCAGGGGCCCGCGAAGCCCGACATCTCGGGCCTCGCGGTGGCTTGGATGGGGCGGTGTGGCGTGGCTAGGTTCACCATCCGTATGGCCCGCTGCCGGAGGACCGCGCACCCGTGACCGAGATCCCCGAGCACCTGCTCAAGCGCTCCCGGGAGCGTCGGGCCGCCATCGGCGGTGAGGACGCCCCCGCCGGGGATGCCCCGGCCGCCGGGGCCGAGGAACCGGCCGCCGAGGCCCCCAGCGCCGCCCCGGTGCCGGCCGCCGCCGCCGCCCCGGTCGAGGCCGCCCCGGAGCCCCCCAAGCCTGTCCGCCCCGAGGTGGCCGCCGCCCTCTCGCGGCGGAGGATCCCCTACTGGGCGATGCCGGTGCTGGCCGCCCTCCCCCTCTGGGCCTACGTGTACCAGGCCACCCTCGAGCCCCCGCCCGCGGGCGAGACGGGCGCGTTCGCGCTGGGCGAGGAGCTCTACTCGAAGTGCGCGTCCTGCCACGGGGCCAGCGGCGGCGGAGGTGTCGGCCCCGCGTTCTCCGGTGTGCGCGAGACCTGGCCCGACTACCGCGACCACCTCGCGTGGGTGCGCCTCGGCGATGCCGGATGGCCCGGTGCCACCTATGGGGCGAACAACAGGCCCAAGAACACGGGGATGCCCGCGTTCGACGAGGGCCAGCTGTCCGACGAGGAGCTCGCCCAGATCGTGCTCTACGAGCGGGCCGCGTTCGGCGGGCTCGAGGAGGGCGATCCCGAGTACACCGAGCTCGAGGCGATCGCCGACGGCGAGAAGTCGTTCGCTGAGGCCGGGCTCGGCCCGGAGGCGACCGAGGACGGCGTCGATCCCGCAGGCGTGTACACCGCCGGGTGAGCCCGGCCCGCTGATGGGGTGGCCGCCGCGGCGGCCCGGCAGACTGGTGCGGTGACGAGCGCCCCGCACCGCCACGATGCCCTCGTGATCGGTGGCGGCCCCGCGGGCGCGGCGGCCGGGCACTGGCTTGCTCGGGCCGGGCGCGACGTCGTGGTCCTCGAGAAGAAGACGTTCCCGCGGGAGAAGACCTGCGGCGACGGCCTCACGCCGCGCGCGGTCACCCAGCTGCGGGCGATGGACCTCGAGGAGAAGATCGCGGCCAACCACCACCGCTACGACGGGCTCCGCTGCATCGCGCACGGCATCACCCTCGAGCTGCGCTGGCCCGAGCACCCCGTGCACCCGAGCCACGGATACGTGGTCCGCCGTCGCGACCTCGACCAGCTGGTGGCCGAGGAGGCCGTGGCCCGGGGCGCCACCCTCCTCCAGGGCACCGAGGCGCTGCGCCCGATCCTGCGCGACGGCCTCCTCCGGGGCGCGGTCGTCAGGGACAAGGCGTCGGGCGAGGAGCGCGAGGTGCACGCCCGCTACGTCGTGGTGGCCGACGGCTCGCTGTCGCGGTTCGGTCGCGCCCTGGGGAACCAGCGCGACAAGCGGCTGCCGCAGGGCATGGCGATCCGGGGCTACTTCGAGAGCCCCCTGCACGCCGATCCGTGGATCGAGTCGGCCCTCGACGTCCGCGACCGCAACGGTGACGCCATGCCGGGGTACGGCTGGATCTTCCCATGCGGCGACGGGACCATCAACGTGGGGATCGGCCTGCTGTCGACGTTCCGAGGCTGGCGCGACATCAACACCTCCCACCTGATGGCCGAGTGGGCGGCCACCGCACCCGCGCACTGGGGGATCGACCCCGACGCCATGCTCGGCGAGGCCACGGGCGGGCGCCTGCCCATGGCGGGCTCGATCCACCCGAAGTCGGGTCCGAGCTGGATCGTGGTCGGCGACGCCGCCGGCTCGATCAACCCGTTCAACGGCGAGGGCATCGACTACGCGTACGAGACCGGCCGCATGGCGGCGGAGCTCATCGACGAGGCGCTGACCGAGGGCTCCGCGCTCCCGCTGGCGCGGTACCCCGACCTGCTCGAGGCCGAGTACGGCCTGTACTTCCGCGTGGCCCGCGCGTTCGCGCACGTGATCGGTCAGCCGGCGCTGATGCAGCAGCTGACGCGCGTCGGCGTGCAGTCGCGCACCCTCATGGAGTGGGTGCTGCGCATCATGGCCAACCTGCTCCGCCCCGAGGAGCTGGGCCCGGCCGAGGCCGCCTACCGGGCCGTCGCGCAGCTGGCGCGCATCGTGCCCGAGCGCATCCCCGCCTAGGTCTGCTCAGACGGGCTTCGTGTCGAGGACGAGCGCGCCCTCGGGGCTGGTGGCCCAGACCCGGCCGACCTCCTCGGCGGGCATCGCGCAGTCCAGGCGCACGTCGACGTGGCCGTCGTCGTCGGCGCGGAAGGTGCCGGCCGGGACGCGGTCGTCGCGACCGCCACCCGGCACGGCGAGCCACAGCGCGTAGGTGGTGTCGGGCTCGAGCCCGGTCGCCACGAGCTCGACGACCGACGACTCGCCCTCGTAGGGCGCCACCACCGCGTGGCCGTCGGCACCGGCAGGCAGCACGGTGAACGCGTAGCGCTCGCCCTCCAGCGGATCCGTCGAGTCGTCGGCCGCGACCAGCGCACCGACGACGATCGCGGCAGCGGCCGTCCCCGCGAGCGCGACCAGCGCCCCGCGCCGGAGGAGCCGGCCGCGGCGCTCCGACGCGATGCGGGCGGTGATGCGGCCGCCCAGGTCCGCTGGCGGCTCGTACCGCTCGACCGACGGGTCGAGCGCGGGACCACCCGGCGACGGCTCGGCCTCCGCGGCCAGCACGACTGCCGCGACGGCGAGCAGGTCGTCCGCCTCGGCCCGGCACGCGCCGCACGTGTCGAGGTGGACGAGCAGCGCCGCCTCGCGCTCCGGGTCGATCTGTGCCACCGCCCAGGCGGCGAGGTCCTCCCGCCAGACGGGACAGGCCTCGGGTCGCTCAGCCATCACGCCACCCCTGCGCCTCCAGGGCCTCCCGCATCGCGCGCAGGCCGTAGTACACGCGGCTCTTCACGGTGCCCTCGGGGACGCCCAGTTCCAGCGCGACGTCAGCGTACGGACGGCCCCGCCAGTGGACCTCCACGAGGGCGCGCCGGTGGTCGTCGCCCAGCTCCGCGAGCGCCGCCTCCACCTCCCACACGGTGAGCATGCGGTCGATGCCGTCGTCCGCCACGCCGTCGCCGCCCCGCTCGTCCTCCGCAGGCACGACGGGCGGCCGGCTGCGGCGGGCGCGGACGAGGTCGATCACCACGTTGCGGAGGATGGCGAACAGCCAGGTGCGCTGCGACGCGCGGGCGGGGTCGTAGGAGGCCGACGCACGCCACGCGCGCACGAACGCCTCCTGCACGGCCTCCTCCGCCAGTCCCGCGTCCCCGAGCGACCGGCGGGCGAACCGGTAGAGCTCGCCCCCGTGCGCGTCGTACACGGCACGCAGCGCGGCGTCGGGGATCGGGGCCATGGGCACGCGATCCCGCCGGGCCGCCCGCCCCGGCTAGCCCTCGACGGTGAGCGTGCCGGTCATCTGCGCCGGGTGCACGTCGCAGTGGAACTGGTACACGCCCGGCTCGGTGGGAGCGTCGAACTCGCCCTCCCCGCCCCCGGCCACCTGACCGGTGTCGAAGGCGCCCTCGTCCGCGGTGACGGTGTGGGGGGCCGAGCCCTCGTTGCTCAGGTACACCTCGGCGCCGGGCGCCACCGTGAGCTCGGCGGGCGTGAACTCGAAGTTCGTGGCGACGATCGTGATCTCGCTGCCCTCGCCCTCCTCGCCGCCGGGGAGCTCCTCGCCGGAGCCCGCCGTGGTCGTGGTGGCGCCGTCGTCGACGGTGCTCTGGTCATCACCGGCATCGTCATCGTCGTCCCCACAGGCCGCGAGGCCGAACACGAGGAGGGCAGCCGCAGCGGCTGCGAGCGGTCGGGTCATGGATCGTGCGCGCATGGTGGTGGATACGGACGCGTGCCCGGCTCGGTTCAGCCCGAGGCCGGATCGGCGTCGGCGGGCTCCTCGGCCTCCTCGACCTCGGCGACCTCCAGCCCGGGCACCATCCCCGCTGCCTCGTCGGCCGCCAGCATCGGCCGCACCCGCAGGAAGACCCAGAGGCCCGTGACGACGAGCCCGAGCATCAGGTACTGCGCGCCCGTCATCATCAGGACCCGCTCGTCGTTGACCCGGAACGAGTCGGAGATGAACCGGCAGGTGCCGTAGTAGAGGCAGAAGATCCCCATCGACACGCCCGCCGCCGGCTTCGTGCTCCGGAGGTGCATGAACCAGGTCAGGAACGCGAACAGCAGGAGCAGGTAGATCAGCTCGTAGATCGCCGTGTTGTGGAAGACCATCCCCTGCCGCAGCGGGATGTCCCCGAGCGTGGTCTCGCGCACGTCGCCGCCCTCGTACCGCACGGCGAGCGGGAACGACGAGAGCCGACCGAAGTGCTCACCCACCGAGGTGCACGCGATGCGGCCGATGGCGAGCCCGATCGACAAGCCGTACGCGTAGCCGTCCAGGCTGCGCCAGCGGGTGAGCCGGCTCCAGTGCCGGTACACGGGGTAGCCGGCCAGGACGCCGAAGAGGAACCCACCGGAGAACTGGAGCCCGCCCTGCCACACCGCGATCACGTCGACGGGCGAGTCGATGGCGTCGGTGTGCGACAGCACCCAGGTGATCCGGGAGCCGATCACCCCGATGATCACCATCCGCATCGCGAGGGAGTACGTCGTGTCGCGGGGCACGCCGTACTGCTCGCCGTGACGCGCGGCCAGCCACGCGCCGAGCAGCACGCCGACGGCCACCGTGAACCCGAAGGTGCGGAGCTCGAGGGGGCCGAGCTCGATCTTCGGGAACGTGGTGTAGGGGATCGCAGCCAGGAGTCCGGTCACCCGGACATGGTGGCATGTCGCGAGGAGGGCCCGAACGCGCTAGATCGGCTCGTGCCAGCCGCCGGCCCCGGCCACCAGCGCGTCGGCCCCCAGCGGGCCCCAGGTGCCCGGGTGGTACGGCTCGACCGGCGGGGGATCGTGGAGGACGGGCTCGAAGATGCGCCACTGCTCGTCGAGGGCGTCGGCCCGGCCGAACCGGCGGGCGTCCCCCTCCATCGCGTCCTCGAGCAGGCGCCGGTACGCCTCCTGGCGGGGGCCGAGGACCTCGGCGAAGGACACCTCGAGGTCCACGGGCCGGCTGGCGAGCTCGTCGCCGGGCGCCTTCGTCTGGAGGTGCAGCATCACGCCGTCGTCCTTGCCCAGCCGGAAGCGGAGGTGGTTCGGGTGCGGGGGTCGCACCCCGGGCGGCGTGAAGAGCAGGCGGGGCGGGGCGTTGAACTCGACGACGGCCTCGGTCGCCGTCACCGGCATCCGCTTGCCGGTGCGGATGAACCACGGCACGCCCGCCCAGCGCCACGAGTCGATCTCGAGCTGCAGCGCCACGAAGGTCTCGACGTCGGACTTCGGGTCGACACCCTCCTCGTCGCGGTACCCCCGGTACTGCCCGCGCACGACCGTGGCCGGGTCGATCGTGCGCACCTGACGGAAGAGCTTGCTCCGCTCGTCGCGGAGCGCCGGCTCGTCGGCGCCTGCGGGCGGCTCCATCGCGAGGAGGGCCACGACCTGGAGGAGGTGGTTCTGCACGACGTCGCGCAGCGCGCCGACCGTCTCGTAGAAGCGGCCGCGCCCCTCGATGCCGAGCTCCTCGGCCATCGTGATCTGCACGCTCGCGATGAAGTTGCGGTTCCACACCGGTTCGAGCAACGAGTTCGCGAAGCGGAACACCAGGAGGCTCTCGACGGACTCCTTGCCGAGGAAGTGGTCGATGCGGAACACGTCCCGCTCGGGGAACGCGCGGTGCACGATCTCGTTCAGCTCGCGCGCTGACGCCTGGTCGCGGCCGAACGGCTTCTCCAGCACGACGCGCGCGCCCTCCTGGAGGTGCTGCGAGGCGAGACCCAGGATGACGTCCTCGAACCGCGACGGGGGGATGGCGAGGTAGAAGAGCGGGTGGTGCACGCCCAGCTCGGCCAGGTGCCGCGCCAGGTTCTCGTACGAGGCGGGATCGCGGTAGTCGCCCCGCACGAAGGTGAGGCGCGCCGCCAGCTCGCGCCACACGTCCTCGTCGACCGGGCCCTGGTCCTCGATCCCGGCGCGCGCGTGCTGCCGCAGGCGCTCGTCGTCCCAGTCGGACGACGCGAAGCCGACGACGGGCACCGGGGGTCGCTTCGCGGCGGCCATCTCGGACAGTGCGGGGAAGAGCTTCCGGCGGGCCAGGTCGCCGGTTGCGCCGAAGAGGACGAGCGCATCCGAGACGGGCGCGTCGTCGGTCAAGCAGGCCCCTCGCCGGGCGCCACCTCGGGGAGCACGCCGTGCCCCCCGAACTGCTCGCGCAGGGCGGCGATCACCTTCATCGACAGGAGGTCCTGGTGCTGGCTCGAGAAGCGGGCGAACAGCGCCGCCGAGATGACCGGCACCGGCACCCCCCGCTCCACCGCCTCCTGGATCGTCCAGCGTCCCTCCCCCGAGTCCGCGGCCACGCCCTGGATCCCTTCGAGGCCGGGCCGCTCGTCGAGCGCCCGCACCAGCAGGTCGAGGAGCCAGGAGCGCACGACGCTGCCGTGCCGCCACGCCCGCAGCGCCCCGGTCGCGTCGATCCCGAGCCCGGATCGCGGCGAGGAGCTCGAAGCCCTCGGCGTAGGCCTGCATCAGGCCGTACTCGATGCCGTTGTGCACCATCTTCGTGAAGTGGCCCGTGCCGGGCCCGCCCACGTGCACGAAGCCGTCCGCCGGCGCCAGTGCGTCGAACACGGGTTGGGCGAGCGCGACCGCCTCCGGGGTGCCCCCGACCATCAGGCAGTAGCCCTCCGTGCGGCCCCACACCCCACCGCTGGTCCCGGCGTCGACGTACCCGATGTCCACCTGGGCCAGATCGGCGGCCCGCCGCACGCTGTCGCGCCAGTTGGAGTTGCCGCCCTCGACCACCACGTCACCCTTCGCGAGGAGCCCGCGCAGCCAGGTGATCGTGTCCTCCGTCGGGTCGCCGACCGGCACCATGACCCACACGACCCGCGGCGGCACGAGCGCGGCGACGAGGGCCTCGAGCGACGCGACGTCCGAGGCGGGGCTGAACGGGTCGTAGCCCACGACCTCGTGACCGTGCGCGCGCAGGCGCTCGGCCATGTTGCCGCCCATCCGCCCGAGCCCGACCATGCCCAGCTTCACGGCACGACCTCCAGCAGCTCGTCCAGCTCGACGCGCCCCGCCACCCGGCCGCGGGCCTGGAGGACCTGCAGGTCGCCGGCCGCCTGCGCCGCCATCAGCTCGCCGAAGCCGAGCGGCTTGTTGGGGATCGGGATGTCCTCCGGTGCCTCCTCGAGCACCTGCACGCACACGAGCTCGTCGGGACCGCCCTTGTGCAGCTGTCCCGTCGAGTGCAGGTAGCGGGGGCCGAAGCCGAGCGTGACCGCGACGCGGTGGGTGTTGCGCAGGGCCTCGCGGACGTCCTCGAGCGCGGCCGCCGTGGGTCCGCCGGGGTCGACGAACGCCTGGAGCGCGAGGTGGTGCCCCGGCCGCAGCCGGTCGAGCAGCTCAGCCAGCGGCGTCGTGGGGACCCGGGCGTCGCCCGTGTTGAGCACCGCGCTCGTGGCGGCCTTGGCCGCGGCCACGTCGGGCTGACCGAACGGGTGGACGCCGATGAACGCGCCCGCGAGCGCGGTCGCCACCTCGGCCACGACGACGGCCCGACCGATGCTCACCTCCTGAGGAAGGACCCCGAGCTCGACGAAGGTGCGGTCGTCCCCGTACACGCGGGGCGGCCCCGGACGCTCCCCCACCACGGGCACGAGGCCGGTGCCGTCCTTGCCGAGCGACTCGGCCACGAGCTGCTCGAGCCAGAGGCCGAGCTCGCGACCTCGGGATCGAGGCGGAAGGTGAGCTTGTCGTGGCCGACCGCCACGCCGTTGGCCATCGTGCGGGCGAGGGTGAGACCCGGGTTGGCGGCAGGAGCGACATCGGGGCCGCACTGCTTCAGCGCGGTCGAGCCCCCCGTGCAGCAGGTCGTCGGCGTCGACGCCCGCGAGCAGCGCTGGGACGATCCCGAACAGCGACAGCGCCGAGTAGCGGCCCCCGATGTCGGTGCGGTTCTCGAAGGTGCCCGCGAAGCCGCGCTGGCGGGCGAGGATCGCGAGCTCCGACCCGGGGTCGGTGATGGCGGCGAACTTGCCCTTGCCACCGGCGCGGTCCCAGGCCCACTCGAGGTGGCTCCGCGTCTCGATCGTGGTGCCCGACTTCGAGGAGGCCACGTGGAGGGTGCGGGCCGGTGGGCACTCGTCCGCAGCCCGCGCGATCGCGGCGGGATGGGTGGTGTCGAGGACGTGGAGCCGCGGTCGCCCCGGCGCGGGCGGGAAGGTCCGAGCCAGGACCTCGGGGAACAGGCTCGACCCGCCCATGCCCATCAGCAGCACGTGGTCGATGCCCTCGAGGACGCGCCCCTCGATGTGCTCGCGAAGCGGCTGGAGGACGCGCCACACCTCCCCCACCACGGGGATCCAGCCCAGCCGATCGGAGATCTCGGTGGGGTCCTCGCTCCAGAGCGTGTGATCGCCCTCGAAGAGGCGGCGCACCGCGTCCGCGGCCGCGGGCGAGGCCGGCGAGTGCTCCTGCGACTCGCTCATGCGATCGACGCCGCCGCCTCGCGGGCGGCCGCGCCGATGCGGTCGACCACGTCGTCCGTGTGGGCGAGGCCGGGGAACAGCACCTCGTACGCGCCCGGCGCGAGGGCGACCCCGCGCTCGAGCAGGGCGTGGAAGAACGCGGCGTACCGGGCGGTGTCGGTGCGCAGCGCCGCGGCGTAGTCGCTCGGCGCGTCGGCCGTGAACGAGAGGCCGACCAACGACGCCACCTGCGGCACGACCGCGACGAGGCCCGCGGTGGCCGAGCGCGTCGCGCAGGTGCCCGGCCAGCCGCTCGGCCGCGGCGGTGAGGGTGCGGTACGCGCCGTCGTCGAGCAGGTCGAGCGCCGCGAGGCCGGCCGCCGTCGCGAGGGGGTTCCCGGAGAGCGTGCCCGCCTGGTACACGGGCCCCAGGGGCGCGACCTGGGCCATGACGTCGGCCCGGCCGCCGTAGGCGCCGATGTTCAGGCCCCCGCCGATGACCTTGCCGAAGGTGCTGAGGTCGGGCGTCACGTCGAGCAGCTCCTGGGCGCCCCCACGCGCCACCCGGAAGCCGGTGATGACCTCGTCGAGCACGAGCAGGGCGCCCACTCGGTCGCACTCGGCGCGCAGCCCCTTCAGGAAGCCGTCCTGCGGGGCGACGAGGCCCATGTTCGCGGCGATCGGCTCCACGATCACGCACGCGGTGTCGTCGTCGAGCTCCGGCACCTGGTTGTACGGCACGACCATCGTGTCGGCGACCGCCGCCTCCGTGACGCCCGCCGACCCGGGGAGGCCGAGGGCGGCGAGCCCGGTGCCCGCCTCGGCCAGGAGCAGGTCGCCGTGGCCGTGGTAGTTACCCGCGAACTTCACCACCTTGCGACGCCCCGTGTGCCCACGGGCGACCCGCACGGCCGACATCGTGGCCTCGGTGCCTGACGACACCAGCCGGACCTGCTCGACGGACGGCACCCGGTCGCAGATCGCCTCGGCCAGCAGCACCTCCCGCTCGGTCGGCGCGCCGTAGGACGTGCCCTCGACCGCGGCCCGCTGCACCGCGTCCACGATGGCGGGGTGCGCGTGCCCGGCGATCACCGCGCCGTACGACTGCACGAGGTCCAGGTAGGGACGGCCGTCCGCGTCCCACACGGTGGCTCCCTCGGCGCGGGCGACGAAGTACGGGGTGCCGCCCACGCTCCGGAAGGCGCGCACGGGCGAGTTCACGCCGCCGGGGATGACGCGCTGCGCCCGCTCGAAGAGCGCATCGCTGCGCTTGCCGGCTGGGTGCGTCATCGAGAGCTAGCCCCGCGGGCGATCGTCCGCCACTCGATGACCCACGGAGCCGCTGCGCTGCTCCGGGGTGCCTGTGCCGTCGGATTCGCTCGCTGGCGCTCGCTCATCGTGAGATCACCGCGGCGAGCTCCTTGGCGAAGTACGTGAGGATCACGTCCGCGCCCGCTCGCTTCACCGCGGTCAGGTGCTCGAGGGCCACGGCCTGCCCGTCGAGCCACCCGCGCTCCGCCGCCGCCTTCACCATCGCGTACTCCCCGGACACGTGGTACGCGGCCACCGGCACGTCGACCTCGGCGCGGGCGGCGGCGATCACGTCCAGGTAGGCGAGCGCCGGCTTGATCATCACGAGGTCGGCCCCCTCGGCGATGTCGGCACGGATCTCGGCCAGGGCTTCACGCGCGTTGGCGGGATCCTGCTGGTACCCGCGACGGTCCCCGCCGTCGGCGATCTGCACGTCCACCGCGTCTCGGAACGGGCCGTAGAGCGCGGACGCGTACTTGGCCGCGTAGGCGAGGATGGCGGTGGTCGGGTGGCCGGCGCCGTCGAGCGCGGCACGGATGGCAGCGACCTGGCCGTCCATCATCCCGCTCGGCGCCACGATGTCGGCGCCCGCGTGCGCCTGGGCGACGGCCGCCCGCTCGTAGAGCACGAGGGTGGCGTCGTTGTCGACAGAGCCGTCCGGGGCGAGGACGCCGCAGTGACCGTGCGTCGTGTACTCGTCGACGCACAGGTCCGCGATGAGCACGAGCGCGTCGCCGACCTCGCTGCGGAGGTCCGCCAGGGCCAGCTGCACGATGCCGTCCGGATCCCAGGCACCCGACCCGTCCTCGTCCTTCACGGCGGGCACACCGAAGAGGATCACGCCCGGGATGCCGAGGTCGGCCAGCTCCGCCACCTCCTTGCGGAGCGACTCGCGCGTGTGCTGGACCACGCCCGGCAGGCTCGCGATCGGCTGCGGCTCGGTGATGCCCTCCCGCACGAACAGCGGCGCCACGAGGTCGTCGACCGACAGGCGCGCCTCCGCCACGAGCCGGCGCAGCGCCGGTGTGCGGCGCAGCCGTCGAAGCCGACGCTCCGGGAAGACCATGCGCCTCAGGCTACTGGCGGGGCCGCGGCACCAGGGCGGCGAGGTCCGCCACGCGCAGGTCCAGCAGCGAGGTGACCAGCAGGTCCGCCGCGGAGAAGTCGTGGCCGCGCGTGACGCGGCCCGGCACGGCGACGGCTGCCATGCCCGCGGCGTGCGCCGCGGTGACGCCGTGCGCCGAGTCCTCGAGCGCGACCGCGTGCGTCGGATCGGCCTGGAGGTCGGTGCACGCCCGCAGGTAGACGTCGGGCGCCGGCTTGCCCACCCCACCGACCATGTCCGCGCCGACCAGCGCGCCGAACGCGCCGTCGAGCCCGAGGCGGGTCACATGGCGGTCGAGCCACGCGCGGCTCGACGACGACGCGATGCCGAGGGGGATGCCCTCGGCGCGCAGCGCGTCGACCAGCTCGACCACGCCGGCCATCGGCGGCAGCGTGTCGCGGTTGGACCGGTCCTGCGCCTCGAACGCCGCCTCGAAGTCCGCCTGCGCGAAGGCCGGCGCGCCGGCGGCGGCGCACAGCTCGTCCCACAGGGTGCGGTCGTCCCGCTCGTTGGTGCCGACGACGGCCGCCCAGGCGTCGACGGGGAGCTCGTGGCCGTGGGCCGCGAAGGCAGCGGCGGCCGACTCGAAGATCACCCACTCGCTGTCGATGATCAGGCCGTCGAAGTCGAAGACGACTGCCGACAGGGTCACGGGGACGGAGCCTGGCCGTCGGCCCAGGCCACGAGCGCGGCCACCAGGCCGCCGATCGTGTGGAGGTCGGCCTCCACGTCGACGCGCAGCCCTCGCTCGCGGGCGGTGGCCGCGGTCACCGGCCCGATGCAGGCCACCACCGGCGGCACCGCATCAGGACCCAGCGCGTCGAGGAAGCGATCGACCGTGGACGACGACGTGAAGGTCACCACGTCGGCGGCGGCCACCGCGGCCCGCTGCTCGTCGGTGACCTCGGTGGGCACCGTCCGGTAGGCGTCGACGACGTCGACCGCCCAGCCGCGCTCGGCCAGGCCCTCCGGCAGCACGTCGCGCGCCACCTCGGCGCGGGCGAGCAGCACGCGCCCGCCCTCGGGCGGGGGCCACGGGATCGCTTCGAGCAGCGCCTCCGCCACGTACTTGGGCGGCACCGCGTCCGCCACGATCCCGCCCTCCGCGAGGACGGCGGCCGTGCCCGCACCGATCGCCGCCACGCGGGCGCCGGCGAACGAGCGGGCGTCGCCCCCGCCCGCGGCCACCGCGTCGAGCAGCCGGCGCGCGCCGTTGGGTGAGGTGACCACCACCCACGCGTACCGGTCGAGCTCGGCCGCGGCGCCGGCCAGCGCCGCGCCACCGTCGGTCGGCGCTGCCACCTCGATCACCGGCACCTCGATCGGCAGCGCACCCGCGTCGCGGAGGGCGGCGGCGAGCTGCGAGGCCTGCTGGCGCGGCGGGTGACGACGACCCGCCGGCCGAACAGCGGCCGGGACTCGAACCAGGTGAGCTGCTCGGCCGCCACCTCCCCGATGACGATCACCGACGGCGGGTCGACGCCGCGCGCGCCGATGGTGGCGAGCGTGGCGCGCACCGTCTCCTGCTCGGGGCGGGTGCCCCATCGCACGGCGGCCACCGGGGTGTCGGGCGCCAGGCCGCCGGCCAGCAGCTCCTCCGCGATCCGGCCGATCCGGGCGGCGCCCATGAGGACCACGATCGTGCCGCCGACCTTCGCGACCGACCGCCAGTCCACCGACCCGTCCTCCCCCACCGTGGGGTCCTCGTGCCCCGTCACGACGGTGAAGGACGTGCTCGAGTGGCGCAGGGTCACGGGGATCCCCGCGTAGGCGGGCACCGCCACCGCGGAGGAGATCCCGGGCACGACCTCGAAGGGCACCCGCGCCGCGATGAGCGCGGCGGCCTCCTCACCACCCCGCGCGAACACGAACGGGTCCCCGCCCTTCAGGCGCACGACCGTGGCGCCGGTGCGCCCGCGCTCGACCAGCAGCGCGTTGATCTCCTCCTGCGGCAACGTGGCGCGGCCGGGCGCCTTCCCGACGCTGATGCGCTCGGCGGTGGCCGGCGCGAGGTCGAGCAGGGACTCGACCGACAGCCGGTCGTAGACGACGACATCGGCCCGCTGCAGGACCGCGGCGCCTCGCACGGTGAGCAGCCCCGGATCACCCGGTCCCGCGCCGACGAGGTAGACGGTCATCGCTCGCCGAGCCTACGGGCCGGTGAGGAGCGCCCGGCCGCCCTGGTCGTCGAGCAGGGCACGCGCCACCTCGGCGCCGACCGCCGCGTCCGAGCCGGTCGCGACGTGCCGCAGCAGGGTCGCGCCGTCGACGGTCCCGATGCGGCCTTCGACCGACAGCGCGCCGTCGTCGGTGAGCACCGCGTACGCGGCCGCCGGCAGGGAGCAGTCGCCGCCGAGCGCCGCGAGGAACGCTCGCTCGGCGTCCACGCAGCGGCGAGCGGCAGCGTCCTCCGCGGCGGCGAGGAGCTCCTGCAGCCGCGCGTCGTCGGCCCGGCACTCGACGGCGAGGGCGCCCTGCCCCACCTGGGGGAGCACGACGGCGACATCGAGCCGCTCGGCGATCTCGGCGCCGCGGCCCAACCGGTCGAGCGCGATCGCCGCCACGACCACCGCGTCGTGGTCGGCCGCCTTCGCGATGCGGGTGGCCATGTTCCCGCGCAGCCCGACGAACCGCAGGTCGGGGCGCACCGCGGCGAGCTGGGCCTGCCGGCGCAGCGACCCGGTCGCCACCTCCGCGCCCTCGGGCAGCGCCGCCAACGTGGACCCGACCAACGCGTCGCGCGGGTCGCCCCGCTCCGGCACGCACGCGAGGACGAGCCCCGGGACGGCGCCCGACGGCAGGTCCTTGGCCGAGTGCACCGCGACGTCGGCACGGCCGTCGAGCACCGCCGTCTGCACCTCCTTCGCGAACGCGCCCTTGCCGCCGAGCTCCCAGATCGGCACGTCCAGCCGGCGGTCGCCATCGGTCTCCACGACGACGAGCTCCACCTCGACGTCGGCGCCGAGCGCGTGCAGCAGGGCGGCCACGTGCTCGGCCTGCCAGCGGGCCAGGGGGCTGCCCCGCGTGGCAGCCCGCAGCCGGCGTGCCATGGGCTACTCGGGGGCGCCGGTGACCGACTCGTCGTCGGTGTCGTGCGGCTCGCCCTCGAGGGCGAACAGCTCACGCAGCGAGGCCACCAGGCGATCGCCGCGCGGCGAGCCGGCGGCGTCCTTGAGGGTGATCGACGGCTCGTGCAGGAGCTTGCCGAGGATGCCGCGGGTGAGGCCCTCGACCGCGTCCAGCTGGGCCTCGTCGAGGCCGTCGAGGCGACCGCGGAAGCGGTCGAGCTCGGCCTGGCGCACCTCCTCGCCGCGCTGGCGCAGCGCGACGATCATCGGCGCGACCTCGCGAGCGGACGTCGTACCGAGGTAGCGCTCGAGCTCGTCGTCGAGGATCGCCTGAACACCGGCCACCTCGCGGCGGCGGGCGTCGGTGCCCGCCTCGGCGAACCGGCGCAGGTCGTCCATGTCCAGCAGGGTCACGCCGTCCAACGCACCGACCGCGGGGTCGACGTCGCGCGGCACGGCGATGTCCACGATCAGCAGCGGGCGATCCCCGCGACGGCGGACGATCGCGGTCATCTCCTCCACCTGCACGAGCGCGGCGGGCGCGCCGGTCGAGGTGAGGAGCACGTCGGCGTCGGCGAGCACGTCGGACACGTCGAGGAGGCGGACCGCCCGACCGCCGACTCGCTCGGCCAGCTCGACGGCGCGGTCCCACGTGCGGTTCGCGAGCGCGAGGTCAGCGGCGCCGGCCCGGGCCAGGGCGGCTGCCATCTTCTCGCCCATCTCGCCCGCGCCGAGGAGGACGATGCGCTTGCCCTCGAGACCGCCGAGGCGCTCCTCCGCCATGGCCACCGCGGCCTGCGACAGCGAGGTGGTGTGCCGGCCGATCTCGGTGTCCGTGCGGGCGCGCTTGCCGGCCTCCACCGCGTGGCGGAAGAGCAGGTTGAGCGTCGGCCCGACCGCGCCCTCGTGGCGCGCCCGCTCCCACGCGTCGCGCACCTGGCCGAGGATCTCGCTCTCGCCCAGCACCGCCGAGTCGAGCCCCGCGGCGACGGCGAACAGGTGGGCCACGGCAGGCGCGTCGTAGTGGACGTAGAGGTGGTCGCTGAAGTCCTCGGGAGCGAGGAACGCGACCTCCGCCAGGAAGTCCCGGATGTCCTGGTACGCGCCGTGGAAGCGCTCCGCGACCGTGTACACCTCGGTGCGGTTGCAGGTGGAGAGCACGACGGCCTCGGACACGTCCTCGCGGGAGATGAGGTCGTGGAGCGCCTTCGGCAGCGCGGCGTCGCCGATCGTCATCCGCTCGAGCAGGTCGAGCGGCGTGCTCCGGTGGTTGAGTCCGATGACGACGACGGACACGGGGACGATCTCCTATGGGCGCTCGGGTGCGGGCTCCCCGGCGAGGTCCAGCGCGGCGCGGAGCAGCTGCCTGGCTTCGTCGGGACGACCGTCCCGGAGGTGGTCCAGCATCCCCGAATCGAGCGCGGCCCGCCAATCCGCGGGGGGCCGCCGCTCACCCCGCCGGAGGAGCTCCGCGCGGGCCTCGGCCAGCAGGTTCGCGAGCGCCTCGACCTCGGGCCCGAGCTGCTCGCCGAGGCGGTCGCGCAACCAGGCGGCGAGCGCGGGGCTGTGCCCGGAGGTCGAGACCGCCACCACCACCGGACCTCGGTCGAGCCGGGCCGGCAGCGTGGCCGAGCAGTGCGCCGGATCGTCGGCGGCGTTCACGAACACCCCCGCCGCCTCCCCGTCCAGGAAGACCCGCTCGTTCACAGCCGGGTCGTCGGTGCACGCCACCGCGAACCGGTAGTCCGCGACCTCACCCGCCTTGTAGGGCCGCTCCTCCCACGTGACGGACTGGGCGCGCACCTCCGGCGACACTGCCGGGGCCACCACGTGTACGACCGCACCGGCCGCGACGAGGCCCGCCACCTTGCCCGCGGCCACGGAGCCACCCCCCACCACCAGCACCTTGCGCCCGTCCAACAGCAGGACCACCGGGTACGGCGGCGCGGTGACCGGCATCGAGCGCGCCGAGCGGTCCTCGGCGGGGGCGACCGCGGCCAGCGCCGGACCCCCGGCCCGGCGCTGCTGGTAGAAGCTCAGGATCTGCAGCTCGACGGCGAGGTCGACCTTGCGGAGCGACACCTCGTCGGGCACCGAGATCACGGTGGGCGCGAAGTTCAGGATGGACGCGACGCCGGCGGCGACGAGGCGATCGGCCACGTCCTGGGCGGCCGACGCGGGCGTGGCGATGATGCCGATGGCGATGCCGTGCTCCGCGGCGATGGCGGGCAGCTCGTCGACGTGGCGCACGATCACGCCCTGGACCTCCGACCCGACGACGCGGGGGTCCGCATCGCACAGCGCCACGATCGGGAAGCCGCGCTCGCGGAACCCGCCGTAGTTGGCGAGGGCCTGCCCCAGGTTGCCGAGCCCCACGATCGCGACCGGCCAGTCCTGCGTGAGCCCGAGCTCGCGGCTCATCTGGAAGAGCAGGTACTCGACGTCGTAACCGACCCCGCGCGTGCCGTACGAGCCGAGGTAGGAGAGGTCCTTGCGCACCTTCGCCGCGTTCACCCCTGCGAGCTCGGCCAGCCGCTCCGAGGAGATGGTGGTGTCGCCGCTGTGCTGGGCCTCGAGGAGGCTGCGCAGGTAGAGCGGCAGGCGGGCGACGGTGGCCTCGGGGATGCGGCGCCGCGGGCGGGCCGACGGGGTGGGCGGGGGGAGGGGCGGACGGGCGGCGGCCATGCGCCGCCCAGAATACCGCCCCTTGTTCACTTGCTCACAAACCGTTCACGTTCGGGCAAGCCGAACGGGCTCAGCGCAGCAGCTTGCGGAGCACCTTCCCGGTCGCGCTCACGGGGATCTCGTCGACGAACATGACCTTCTGCGGGCACTTGTAGCGGGCGAGGTGTGCCTCGGAGTGCGCGATCACGTCGTCCTCCTCCACGGACGCGCCGGGGGCGACCACGACGTACGCCTTCACCGCCTCGCCCGAGTGCGGGTGGGGCACGCCGATCACCGCCACCTGCTCGACCGCCGGGTGCGCGGCGATGACCTCCTCCACCTCGGCCGGGTACACGTTGAACCCCGACACGATGATCAGGTCCTTGGCACGGTCGACGAGGAAGAGGAACCCGTCGTCGTCGACGACGGCGATGTCCCCGGTGCGGAGCCAGCCGTCGGGCGTGAGCGCGGCCGCCGTGGCCTCTGGGTCCTCCCAGTAGCCGGTGAACACGTTCGGGCCCTGCACCCACAGCTCACCGGCATCGCCGATCAGCGCGTCCTGGCCGTCGGGGTCGACGAGGCGGACGAGGAGGCCCGGCAACGGCACGCCGATGCTGCCGTCGGGCGCGTCGAGCCCGTGCCCCGAGCAGACCACGGGGGCGGCCTCGGTGAGCCCGTAGCCCTCGGTGAGCTCCAGCCCGAAGCGCGTGCGCATCGCCGACCGCACGTCGGGATCGAGCCGCGCCGCGCCCGAGGTGGCGAGCCGCACCCGGGCGAACGCTTCGGCGGGTGCACCGGGGAGGGTCGCCCACGCACTCCACATCGTGGGTGCCCCGCTGATCACGGTGACGCCGTGGTTCGTCACCGCGTCGAGGGCGGACTGCGGGTCGAAGCGCTCGATCGCGAGCGTGGTGGCGCCCGCCGTCAGCGAGAGGCCGAGGACCACGTTGAGGCCGAAGATGTGGAAGAAGGGCAGCACGCCGAATGCGACGTCGTCGGCCACCTGGGCGCGGCCGGGGTGGTCCTGGCACTGCTGGAGGTTGGCGAGCAGGTTGCCGTGGGTGAGCATCGCCGCCTTCGGCGCGCCCGCCGTGCCGCTCGTGAAGATGAGGACGGCCAGGTCGTCGTCCCCCCGCTCGACCACCGGGGCCGGCTCGCCGGCGATGGCGTCGTCGAACGACAGGGCGCCAGGCAGGTCGTCGGGCTGGCTGGCGATCACGTGCTCGAGCGTGGGCAGGGCGTTGCGGTCCAGTCCCGACAGGGTGCCGCTGGCCAGGGGGCCCGCGAGCACGGCCCGGGCCCCGATCGCGCCGAGCTCGCGCTGTGAGCTCGGGCAGGGGGCTGGCCGGGTTGACCGGCACGGCCACGCAGCCGGCGCCCAACGTCGCGAGGTACGACACCACGAAGTACCAGTTGTTCGCGGCGATGATGGCCACCCGGTCGCCGGGCTGGAGCCCGAGCTGCACGAGCCGGCCGCGCAGCGCCCCGGCCTGATCGCGCAGCTGCCCGTAGGTGGTGCTCCGACCGCGCGAGACGAGCGCGACGGTGTCGGCGGGGTGGGGGTCGATGATCGTGGCCAGGTTCACGGGGCAGCAGTCCATCACAGCGATTGGGCCCTTCGCCCCATGCGCCGGCGCGCGCCGCCTGCCGATACAAGGGCATGGCACCGCGCCCCCACGACCGTCCGCCCCGGTCCCTGGGCCGGCGGCTCCTCGCGGTGCTGCTCGCGGTCGCCGCCCTGGGCGTCGTCCGGCCGCCGGTGCACGCGGAGGCCCGCCCGGCCCCGCTCCCGGTGCTCAGCCGCCTGCTCGGCGGGGAGGCCGCATCGTTCCTGCAGGAGATCAACCTGCTGCGCACCACGCTGGGGATGCCGGCGCTGGTCGTGTCGGACCAGCTGACGCAGGTCGCCACGAGCTGGGCGCAGCAAATGGCGGCCGAAGGGCACATCTCGCACAACCCGGACCTCTCGACCCTCGTGTCCGGTTGGAGCCACTTGGCGGAGAACGTCGGGTCCGGCTGGGACGTGCTCGGGCTCATGCAGGCGTTCGTCGACAGCCCCGGCCACTACGCCAACCTCGTGAACCCCGCGTACACGCGGGTCGGTGTGGGTGTGGCGCACGGCGCCGACGGCGCCCTCTTCACGGTCCACGACTTCATGCGGGAGAGGGGCGCGACCGCGCCCGCACCCGACCTCGGGCCGGCGCCGCCCGATCCCGCGCCGGCGCCCGCCCCCCGATCGCGCCCGTCGACGCCGACCCCGTCGACGGCGCCCACCACCATCGCGGTCACCGCGCCGGAGACCCCGGAGCCGATCCCGGTCCCGGGGCCTCACCCCACACCGGCGCGCGTGGCCGCGGTGCTCGAGCCCCTGCGGAGCCTGGAGGCCACCGTCCGCGCCGTGAGCTAGCGGGCGAGGACGAACAGCTGGAGGACGGCTGCGCCGAGGATCACGGCGAGGAGGACGGCGAGCACGATCGTGGTGCCTGGCCTCATCTGGGGCTCCGGGGGGTGAGGGTGACGGACTGGGTGGTGGACGACGGGCCGTCGTCATCGTCGTCCGGGGCCCGGAGCACCATCTCCGTGCCGACGGAGATCCGGAGCTCCGCTGCCGCGGACCGGCGCCCGAGGCAGATGGCGAGCAGGCCGTAGCTGTCGACCACGAGGCCGACCTGGCCCGCCTCGATGCCCTCGTAGGTCGGCGTCCGGATCGCGGTGCGGACGTCGTCGCCCCACCGCAGCTGCACCTTGGGCCCGAGGTGGGCGACCTCTGCGGGGTCGACGTTGAGCTGGCAGTTGCCGAAGCGGTCGATCCACAGCACCTCGGCCACCACCGCGCCGTCCTCCTCGCGCGAACAGCGGCACGAGCCCGGGCAGCAGCGTGATCGGGTCGACGGCCGGACCGAGCTCGTCCAACGGCACGCCGAGGCACAGGTGCGCCGCCGCGGGCGCGAAGACGTCACGACCGGCGAACGTCGCGCCGGGCGCGGGCAGCTGGAACTCGGGGTTCGTCAGCTCCACGACCGCGGTCGCCCCGCCGCTCATCGCCACCGCGCCGGCGAGGAGGCCGTTGTCGGGACCGACGAGCACGCTCTGGCCCCCGCCGACCTCGATGGCGACGCCGCGGCGCGGGGTGCCGACGCCCGGATCGACCACGGCGAGCACCACGCCCGGGCACAGGTACTGCGCGGCGCGGCCGAGCAGCAGCGAGCCGGCGCGGACGTCGTAGGGCGCCACGTCGTGCGTGAGGTCGACGACGGTGACGTGCGGCGCGATCGAGCGGATGACCGAGTGCACGACGCCGACGAACTCGTCGCCCGTGCCGTAGTCGGAGAGGAAGGTGATCGTGTCGAACCGCGCGTCCATGGGCGGTCCGACGCTACCGGTGGTGTCGGGGTGGTTCCCTAGCCGGCGTCGCTGAACCGGGCCGAGAGGTACGCGTCGACGTCCTCCTCGCGGATCCGGTACGACTTGCCGATCCGTGCGGCGCGCAGCTCCCCGGACTTGATCAACCGGTACACGGTCATCGCCGAGACTCGCAGGTTGTCGGCGACCTCGGCCGGCGTCAGGAACCGAGGGCGCGCGGGTTGCGTCGCCATGGAAGGCACCCCTCTCCAGAAGGTGTGCGCGCAGCGTACGCACCTGTGGCTGCTGTTGCTAGTGGGGACCTTCGGGGGGCCCTGCGGGGCTCAGGAGCGGCCCAGCTCCCGGGACCGCTCGGTGGCCGCGGCCACCGCCTCGGCCAGCGCGGCGGTGAAGCCGAGGCGGTCGAGGACGGCCAGGCCGGCCGCCGTCGTGCCGTTCGGGGAGGTCACCGCCGCCCGGAGGGCCGCGGGCCCGTCGTCGCTCGAGGCCAGCAGGGTGGCGGCCCCGAGCAGGGTCTGGACGGTGAGGGCCTCGCTCACCTCGGCGGGCAGCCCGACCTCGGCCCCGGCCGCGATCAGCGCCTCGGCCAGGAGGAACACGTAGG
Source organism: uncultured Microthrixaceae bacterium (assembly GCA_963806205.1). GTDB lineage: Bacteria > Actinomycetota > Acidimicrobiia > Acidimicrobiales > VFJN01 > VFJN01. Next base: position 574,200 of record CAWDXF010000002.1, on the reverse strand, counting down.
CCGGGCCCGAGCCCGACAGGCCGGTGACGGCGTCGAGGAGGGGCTCGTCGACGCGCACGACCGTGCCGACGGCGCCGAGGAGCGACTCGGCCCAGGCCAGGTCCGCTTCGCCCGCCGCGTGACCGGGCGCGATGGCGGCGGCACCGACGCCGACGAGGGCCGGGGTGTTGGGCATGGCCCGGACCACCGCGGTGCCGGGCGCCAGCTCGGCCTCGAGCGTCGCGATGGTCACGCCCGCCGCGATCGACAGCACGCGGTCGGTGCCCGCCGCCGCCACCGCGCGGCACACGGCGGGCACGTCGCCCGGCTTGACGGCGAGCACCGTGCCCTCCGACGGGGTGGGCTGGTCGACGACCGCGACCTCGGGCAGCGCGGCGTGCAGCGCGTCGGTGCGGGCCGGGTCCTTCTCGACCACCACGAGGTCCACCGCCGCGTGGCCGGCTCGCAGCAGGCCGCCGACCAGGGCCTCGCCCATCTTCCCGCCCCCGACCACCTGCAGCACGGCCATGGGGCGGACGCTAGGGCGAACCCGCGACGCCGGCGACACAGATGCGTGGCGCCGGCGTCGCGCGATCGCTCACGCGTCGGTGCCGAAGCGGCCGGCGAGCTGGGCGACGAGGATGCCGGCCGCCACACCCCCACCGAGCACGAACGTGGTGCCGGTCCCGACGGCACCGAACACCGCGCCCGCCGCGAGCGGCCCGACCGTCTGCCCCGCGCGCGCGGCGCCGACCCAGATGGCCACCACCGCGCCCCGCTGGGACGGCGGCGCCGCGCCCGTGACGACGTCCTGCAACGTCGGGATGCACATGCCTTCCCCCGCGCCGTAGAGCAGCGCGCCGAGCACGAGGACCGGCAGCGCGCCGGCGACGCCCATGACCACGAACCCGGCCACGAAGCAGACGGCCGACATCACGAGGAGGCCCGACGCACCGAACCGATGGCGGAGGCGGCCCAGGCGCAGGGCCGTGAACGTCGACGTGACCGAGGGCGCCGCGATGACGAGGCCGCGCCAGCCGGCGCCGAGGTCGAACTCGCGCTCGAGGTGCACCGGGAGCACGGTGAGGAACAACCCGAAGATGAGCATGAACAGGACGAACCCGATCGAGATCGAGCCGAGCACGTCCCGGTGGCGCGCGGCCGAGCGGGCGGCGCCGAGCTGGTCCCGCAACAGGACCACCTCGGTCGGTCGGTTGGGCGCGAGGCGGCGCCAGATCAGGATCGCGGTCACCAGGCCGATGCCGTAGGGCGCGAACGACAGGCGCCACCCGCCGAGCTCCGTCAGCAGCCCGCCGATGGGAGGGAACACGGCGAGGGAGACCGTGAGCACGGCGGCGTTCTGCCCGACCAGGCGGGCGCGCTCGAGCCCGCTCCAGTGGTCGCCGATCAGCACCACCGCGAGGTTGATGAGCCCGGCCGAGCCGATGCCCTGCAGCACGCGCAGCGCGAGGAGCGCGGGAAGCTCGGCGCGAGCGCGGACAGGAGGCCGAACGCACCGAAGGCGGTCAGGCACGGCACGAGCACGGCCCGGCGCCCGTGCCGGTCGGCCAGCACGCCGATCACCGGAGCCATGACGATCCCGGGCAGGGTCCCCGCGGCGACGAAGAGACCAGCCCGGGTGTCGGGCTGGTCGAACGCCTCCAGGATGTCGGGGATGGCCGCGCCGACGAGCGTGTTGGCGAGGATCCCGGTGATCGTGATCGTGAAGATCAGCGGGAGCGGGGGCGCCGTTGCGGCCGGCGCAGCGGCCGGCCCGGCGGGCGGCGGGGGTGCGGTGTCGCTCACCCCTTCCCCGATCGGGTGACCGATGCCCGGCCCCCGCCGCCCGCCGGCACCCTAGGATGAGATGGGCCGAGATGCAATGGGGTGGGGGATGTGTGACTTGACAAACGCACCCTGATTCTGAGAGAATGGGAGCATGGCCGCAGAGATCTCCGTGATCGCCCTTGCTTACCAAGGTCCAGACCGAAGGCGACGCCTACGCCTACATGGAGCAGCTCCGCTGGGGCGACGCTCCGGTGTGCGCTCACTGCGGCGTCCGATCGCGTCCACTTCCTCAACCCCGCCAACGGGACCAGCCGCAAGACCCGGACCGGCAACGCCTCCGAGCGGCGCGTCTGGTTCTGCGGGGACTGCCGCAAGCAGTTCTCGGTCACCACGAACACCATCTTCCACGGCTCCAAGGTGTCAGCTCCGCAAGTGGCTGTTCGTCGCCTACGAGATGTGCGCCAACAAGAACGGCATCGCAGCCCGCGAGATCCAACGTAAGTACGAGGTCACCGCCAAGACCGCCTGGTTCATGACCCAACGGCTCCGCGAGGCGATGAAGCGCGGCCCGTTCGCTGGAGTCCATGCGCGGCACCGTCATCGCGGACGAGGCATGGATCGGCGGCAGCGGCGCACAAGAGCAACATGCACGGCCACCAGAGCCCCTACCGCGGCGGTCGGGCCCGGCAGAGGCGGGCGAGCGAACCAGTTCGCGCAACAAGACCGCCGTGCTCTCGCTCATCGACACCGAGCACAGGCGAGGTCCGGTCCCGAGTCGTCCCCAACATCAAGGGCGACACTCTGAAGAAGGCCATCGCAGAGCAGGTCGACATGAGCGCCACCACCCTGCTCACCGACGCCGCCGGTTCCTACAAGAAGATCGCGGACGAGTTCGCAGACCACCGCTACGTCGACCACTCCGAGAACGAGTACGTCCGACGCGACCCCGATGGCGTCGTGGTCACCACGAACGCAGCAGAGGGCTTCTTCTCGCAGCTCAAGCGCTCCATCGACGGCACCCACCACCACGTCAGCGGCAAGCACCTGGACCGCTACCTGGCCGAGTTCGACTACCGCTACAGCACGCGCCGGCTCTCGGACTCCGCACGGACCCAGCGCCTGTTCGGCCAGGTCGGTGGTCGGCGGCTGACCTATCGGCCGCTCACAGCGGGATGACCGAGGCGGCCTAGGCCGCGGTGACTAGCCCGAACTCGCGCACCTTGACGGTCACGATCGCCTTCTCGATGACGTGATCGTCAGGCCAGCCCGGCGCTGACACACGCGCACCGTTCAGCGCCCTCACCACGATCGCAACCGCAGCCAACGAATCATCGTTCGCAGGATCGCTCTCGGGGCAGTTGAAACCGAGGTGAAACGTGCCGTCTGCGATGTCCCCGCCGATTGACAGGTTGCGAACGCCCGAAGCCGTCAGCGACACAACGAGCGCATCGACAAGGCCGCCCATCTCCTGACGCGTGGCCCTCCACGCGTCAGCGAAAGCCAGCTCGCAAGCAAACCTCGGTGAAGTGCTCATCGCTGCCCCTTCAACTTCCTCGCAAACGCCGAAACTCCTTCTGGAGTTCGGCACAGCCGTCATCAATGTGCTCCTGTACTTCGAAGTGATGAAACTGAGTTCCGATCCACACCCGGTACCAAACGGCGTTCGCGGCGTGTTCGGGACTCACTACTCGCTCGATGTCAGCTCCACTCGGAGCTACTCCGTTCAACAACTCCTCAACGCACGACCCGTCGGGTACTCCATCCCACACGGAGCGGGACCCTAGTCCGGTAGGTTCCCTGGCCGAGGGCCCGCACAAACGTACAAGCGGGCCCTAGTACCAACAAGGTCGCCCCCGTGAACCCTAGGTTTCATCATGTTTTCGGCCGGGGGAACGGACTTCTGAAGGGAGTCCGGGCGTTACGGTGGAGCCATGCCCACCCCTCGCAAGCCCGAGGACTTCCGGGACATGGACGAGCCGCTGAACGTGGAAGGCGACCCGGACGAAGTCATGAGGGCGCTCCTGGCGCTAGACGCCGACGACGCGACGACGCGGACTCAGTCGTCCTCTGGCCGTTTGATCTCGGCGTCCAGCTCTCGGATCCAGCCAGCCACCACGTTCCGGTACCCAGTCAGGTAGGCCTCGTTCCGGCCCTCCCAGTTTCGACCCCGAGTCTCGTTCTCCCGGACCAAGGCTTGGTTGACGGTCATCACGCGATGCCGAAACTCGCCCCCTACAAGGGTGCCCCCGACCGGTCGAACAAGTTGGCGATCGCGGCCTGGCCTTCCTTCTGCGTCGCCACAGCGTCGAGTTCGGCCGAGGCATCCTTGAGGGTGGTCAGCAGGGCCGCTGCCGCGGCGTCCCATTCCGGACCGCGCTTCGGCCATTCCTGATCGTCGAGCCGCGCCTGGTACATCCCGAGGGGCCGTGGGCGGATGTGAACCCTGATCTCGCGGGGTTTCGGTTCACGGCGAGGACCCGGATCATGACGATGGACGGTTCTGAGCGAACACCGATCACCTGGAAGCTCATGCGTTCGCCGGTGAGTAGCCGTTGCTCGTCTGGGTCTCGTGACTGTCCCCAGTCCGCTCGTATCCCAGGATGACCGGCTGCGGGCCGTCAGGGCACCACTCTGTTCCTCCGTGATCTGGAAACGTCGGTAGGCGCCCAGGTTCGTCACCCTCAGCCCGACGTGGCACGAAACCATCCAACGGCCCTCAAGTTCCCAACTCAGGTCCTCGTCGGCCGCATGAAGGGCCCCCCTGGCCTCGTCCCGCTGACGACGGGGGTACGGGTCCCGATGACCACCAAGGAGAACCCCAGAGCAAGAGCGCCCCACCCACCGTCCCTACCGACTGGGCCACGATGCGGGATCGGGTCGAATGCTAGGCGTCGTTCGTGAAAGGGAAGCAAGCGCCGCTCCTGCTGCCGCCGTGACAGACGCTCGCAAACCAGAACCGAACGGTCCCTACGAAAACCCGAAGATCTCGTTTCGTGCGGGACCATGCGGCTCGGCCCACTGGTCGTCGCCCGACTCGAACGGCCTCCGCCATGAACTGCCCCTCTCGCCAACGGTGCAGTCTACGGCGTGCGTTTGTCAGGTGACACGGCACGATGGGGTGCCTCAACCGGGGAAGCGGCTGGCGAAGCCGATCCGGAGGGCGGGGCGGAAGAACTGCTCGACCCACGCGTAGAGGGAGCCGAGGACGCGGTCGAGCTCGTACTCGTCGATCGCCGCGTTGTCGAGCTGGCCGACCAGGAACACGGCGTCCTCGTCGCCGATGGCGAACGAGGCGCCGTACAGCTTCAGGTTGCGGCGCAGCAGGTGCTCGTAGAACGCGGCGTGGTTCTCCTCCGGCGCGGGCATCACGTAGGTCTCGTAGTGCAGGGTGCGCTGGCGCAGGTGGAACCAGATCGAGAAGACGTCCTTCTGCTCGCCCCGCACCCGCACGAACCAGCGGCGCTCACCCGACTCCAGGTCGCGCTCGACCGCCGCCACCACGGGGTTGTCGGCCAGCTGCCGGTCGAGCCAGGCCGAGATGCGCGCGTCGAGGGCTTCGAGCTCGGCGCCTGTGGACGGCTCGGCCATGGCCCCGACCGTAGGACGACTCAGCGGCAGTCGACGAGCGAGCGGGTGGTGAGGTCGCCGTAGACGCGGCGGAGGCGCCCGGCGGCGGTCGACCACGTGTAGCTGCGGGCGCGCTCGGCCGCCTGGGCGCCCAGCGCGCGGGCCAGCTCTTCGTCGCGCAGCACCTCGTCCACCCGCTTGGCGAAGTCGCTCGGGTCGCGGCCCTCCACGAGAAAGCCGGTGCGGCCCTCCTCCACGAGCGTACGGAGGCCGCCGACCGCTGCGGCCACCACCGGTGCGCCGCAGGCCGCGGCCTCGAGGGCCACGAGGCCGAACGACTCGGAGCGACTCGGCACGACGCACACGTCGGCGGCGCGGTAGTAGGTCGACAGCAGGTGGTGGGGCTGCGGTTCGACGAGGCGGACCTGGTCGGCCACGCCGAGCTCGTCGACCAGCGCGTGGATGCGCTCGACCTCACCCGGACCGCCGACACCGCTGGCGCCGCCGACCACGAGGAGCGTGGCATCGGGGCGCTGCAGCTCCGCGAGCGCCTGCACCGCGACGTCGAGGCCCTTCAGGGGCTGGATGCGCCCGACGAACAGCAGGAGCGGCCCGGACCCGAGGCGCAGGTGCCGCAGCGCGCTGCGCGCGCCGGCGCGATCGCCCGGCGAGAAGAACGCGTGGTCGACGCCCGGCGGCACCAGCTCGACGCGGTCGGGGTCGGCCCCGTAGAGGCGCACGAGCTGCTCGGCCTCGGCTCGGCACGACGCGAGGATCGCGTCGGAGCAGCCGATGACGTCGGCCTCGGCCTTGACCCGCAGCTCGGGCTCGGGGTCGCCCGTCTCCGCCTTCACGCGCGCCAGCGTGTGGAAGGTCGAGACCAGCGGCAGGTCGAGGTCGTGCTTCAGCCGGTGACCGGCCACGCCCGACAGCCAGTAGTTGGTGTGGAGCGCGTCGACGTCGCCGAGCCGGGCCAGGTGGTCGCGGACGCCGTCGGCGAACTCGTCCACCACGTCGAGCAGCTGCTCCTTGGCCAGGTCGACGGCACCGGCCTCGACGTGGACCACGCGGAACCCGGGCTCCACGTCCACGATCTCCGGCGAGCCGAGGTCGCTCCGCCGGGTGAACACGTCGGTCTGCACGCCCGCCTGCGCGAGGGCGGACACCAGCTCGCGGACGTACACGTTCATGCCACCGCTGTCGCCGAGGCCCGGCTGGGCCAGCGGCGAGGTGTGGAGGGAGAGGACGGCGAGACGGCGCATGGAGGGACCCGAGGGGGGTCAACGCTCGGCGTCGGCCAGTTCTTCCTCGGACGTCCCGGAACCGACCTCGTTCTCGTGCCGGAAGGACGTGTAGATGCGGATGAGCGTCTTCTTCTGCTCCTCGGAGAGCTGCGGATCCCTGCGGATCTCGGCGACCAGGTCGCCGCCGACCCGCTCCTCGAGGATCCCGGCCCGGATGTAGAGCGTCTCCGAGGAGATCTCGAGGGCCCTTGCGATCTGCTGGAGGATCTCGGCCGAGGGCTTCCGGAGACCCCGCTCGATCTGGCTCAGGTAGGGGTTCGAGATGCCCGCCATCTCCGACAGCTTGCGCAGGGAGAGGTGGCCCACCCGCCGCTGATCGCGGATGAACTCGCCCAGGTCGCGCCAGCGGTGCTCGAGCTCCTCCTTCATCGGGCGAGAGGCTACGCGACGGCCGCGAGCGATCCATAGTCGACCGCGAGCGGTCGGGCGCCTACGAGAGCAGCGAGTCGACCGATTCCTCGCCCGTGCGGTATCGGCGGGCGAGCTCCGCCTGCAGCGAGTCGAGGAGCGCGAACACCGCCTGGCGGTGAGCCGACACCTTGCCCTCGAGGGCCTCCAGGCCGGCGGCCAGCGACCGGAGCCCGGCCTCGTCGTGCCCGGACGGGTCGATCACCGTGCCGGGGCCGACCAGAGCGGCCAGCTCCCCTTCAAGCCCGGGGTCCAGTGCCTCGGGCACCAGCATCGTCGACAGGCGACCGGGCCCGGGGGCCTGCAGGCGGTCGGCGAGCACCTCGGGCAGGCGGGCCAGCAGGTCCGCGCGGTCGCCGGGCGCACCACCGCCCGCACGCCGCTCCAGCTCGACCCCGACGATGTCGAGGTGGCCCTGCACCACGCGCCGCAGCAGCGAGAGCCCGGTCTCGACCTCCTCGCACTCCGCGCGCATGGCGCGCACGTCGGCCGTCGGCCGCTCCTCGAGGGCGTCGAGGTAGCCGGGGGCGAGCACCCGCTCGAGCACCGCAGCCATGCGGGCAGCGTAGTGCCGCGCCGCGTCCGCCCCGCTCGGGTCCCTCGCGATCAGTAGGGCTCAGGTGTGCTCGGAGACCTCGTAGATCTCCTCCGCGACGAGCCCGTGCGCCTCGCGGTGCACGGTGTTGGCTGCCTCGGCGTCGGGCGCCTCGACCAGGCAGAAGATCTTGCCTGCGCTCTCGTCGACCCAGTACCGCTTGTAGCTGACGCCGTGCTTCTCCTGCGCCTCCAAGTCGGCTTGGTGAGCCTTGGCCACGTCCGCGGCTGACACGCCGCCCTCCATGCTGTGGACATCCATGTACAGAGGCATGGGGTTCCTCCTGCTCTCTCGACACGGCCTCCACGACCGCCCCGCAATCATGACATCGGTCCGCTCGAGGCGCTCGCGGGGCCCGGCGGTAGCGTGCCCGCATGCGACGCACCCTCCTCTGCCTGGCCGGAGCCGCCGCTCTGGTCGCCCCCCTCGCCGCGTGCGGCGACGACGACGACACGGGTACCGCCGGCACCACCACGACGGCCGAGACGAGCGGCGGCCGCGCCGCCGAGCTCACCGTGCACGCGGAGGACTCGCTGAAGTTCGACGAGTCCTCCTACGACGTGGCCGCGGGCGACATCGCCATCAGCTACGTGAACGACGGCGCCCAGCCCCACACGCTCCTGATCGACGGCGCGGACGGGTTCAAGCTGTCCGTCGGGTCCCACGAGACCGACGACGGCACCGTGCAGCTGCCCGCCGGCACCTACCGCATGTACTGCGACGTGGCCGGCCACGAGACGGCCGGCATGGTCGCCGACCTCAACGTGGCCTGAGCGGTCCCCGGCTACGGGGCGAGCATCAGCTCCCAGCCCACGCCGTACACGAGGGCGAGCAGCACGAAGCCGTAGATGATCGTGTCGCGGTGCTTGTCGAACACGAGCTTGTTGAACGGGCTGTCGAGGCCGCCGATGAAGCCGAGCGCGGACGCCTCGATGAAGGCCCAGACCACCAGGACGAAGATCCAGTAGCCCACGGTGCCGCCGTCGATGCCGTCGAACCACACGGCGCCGTGGGCGGCGAAGATCATGAACCACAGCATCGTCATCGAGAACAGGGTGTTGCAGCGCGACGCGCGGGCCGCGGCCTTCGCCGACGCCGCAGCGTCGGGGTTGGCCTGGCCACCGGCCGCCACGGCCTCGGCGCTGCCGATGACGACCTTCTGGTGGCGCCAGATCACGCCCCACACGTTCAGGAACATCGTGGTGCCGAACAGCATGCCGGTGAGGATGGCGGTGCCGCCGACGCCCGACAGGTAGAGGTCGGTGTTCTCGCCGTCGCCCTGGATCCCGACGAGCAGCACCCCGAACAGGAACGTCAGGAGCGCGGCGTACCGGAACCACCACAGCGCGCGGAAGGTGAGCTTGCGCAGCGCCTCGGATCGGGCGCCGTCGGACAGCTCGGCGTAGGCCGGCACCTGCACGAAGTTGAAGAAGTACAGGAGGCCGATCCAGGTGACGCCGGAGAGGACGTGCGCCCCCCTCGTGAGCACGGACAGCGGACCACTGGGGTCGGTGAACCCATCGAAGATCTCCACGGCGGCACCTCGCAGTTGGGAACGGATCCGCGTTGGAACCTATCGCACGCCATTTGCGCCACCTCGGATGTCGCGGCGATCCCGGAACGGGTCAGATGGCGAGGCCGACGCCCCAGGCCCACAGGGGCGCGGCGAGCAGCAGTGAGTCGAGGCGGCGCAGCCCCGAGGCGCGCGCGCGCCCGCCGACGGGAGCAGCGCCGACCCGAGCAGCTGGCCCACCGGGGCGAGGATCACGATGGCCCCGCCGAAGAGCCACGCCTCCCCGAACGACAGGGCGGCGATCGGCAGCGTCGACACGATGAAGGTCACGACGACGATGGCCGCCGCGCCCGCGCCCGGCCCCTCGAAGGGGTTGGTCGAGCCCGTGCCGATGAGGTAGTCGCCCGTCTCGTAGGCCGACACGAGCAGCAGCAGCGCGATCGCCGAGCCCTGGTCGAGGCGGGTGAGCAGCACCATCGAGAGGCCGACCGCGCCGGGGGCCAGAGCGCACTGCAGGGTCCAGCCGATGTCGGCGATCCGGGGGTTGCGGGACGAGGTGTCGCCGCCCGCCGCCACGAACGCGAGGACCACTGTGCCGAGCATGGCCAGGCCGGCCCCGCCGGCGCCGAAGCAGGCCCCCGCGGTCACGATCCCGGCGCCCACCGCCGACATCAGCACCGCCGGGCGCGGCCCGTGCTTGCGCCAGGTGTGGGCCAGCTGGGCCGCGGTGATGGTGGCAGCCGGGCCGTACACGAGGGCCGTGGTGAACGGGCCGCCGACCAGGCCGATGACCGCCACCAGGAACCAGCAGATGCCGAGGCGGACGTGCGGCCCCTCGACGTCGTAGACGACCGCGTACCGCTGCCGGATCACGCGGCCGAGCTGCGGACGGGGCCCCCGCCTCGGCGGGAGGGCCCGCTTGCCGCCGCGGGGCATCCCACCGCGCCGTCCCGGCGTCGCCCGCGCCGCCGGCCGCGCCGCCTTCTTGGGCTTCGGGGCCGGCGCGGCGGTGCGGGCCGGGGCCTTCCGCGCCGGGGCCTTGCGCGCCGGGGCCTTGCGCGCCGGGGCCTGCCGCGGGGCCGTGGCCGGCGGCTTGGCCGTGGCCGGCGGCTTGGCCGCCCGCTTCGGCGCCGGCTCGGCCGCACGCTTCGGCGCGGGCTCGGCCTGCGGGGCGGGCGCACCCCAGTCGGGCTTGGCGCGCTGCTCGCTCGTGGGCGGTCGCGCCATCAGCCGGCGCCCCCGGACACGGGCGGCAGCACGGCCACCTCGTCGTCGTCCTCCACGGCGTCGCCCTCGTCGCAGGGCTCGCCGTTCCGCCACACCTGTGCGGTGGCCAGGACCTCGGCGAACGCCGTCCCGTACCGCTCGCGCGCGGCCCGCAGCACTTCACCCACGGTCGCCCCGGGGAGCTCGTCCCGCCCGGCGCCTGCCGCCTCCCGGGCCGCAGCGAAGAGGCGCAGCACGACCACGGGGCGAGCGTAGCGACGGCCGTGGCGGCCGACCCAAGGGGCGTCAGGCGGCCGATAGGTTCGGCGGGATGACCACCCGGGTCCTGCTCGTGCGCCACGGCCAGTCCGAGTGGAACGCCGACGGCCGCTGGCAGGGGCAGGCCGACCCGCCCCTCACGGACCTCGGGCGGGCGCAGGCCCTCCACGCCGCCCGATCCCTCGGCACCGTCGACGCGGTCGTGGCGTCGGACCTCGCCCGCGCCGCCGACACCGCCGTGATCCTCGCCGGCGAGCTCGGCGTCGGCCCGCTGGTGCTCGACCCCGACCTGCGCGAGCGCGACGCCGGCGCCTGGTCCGGCCTCACCCGCGCCGAGATCGACGCCGGCTGGCCCGGCTTCCTCGAGGGCCGGCGCCGGCCCGAGGGCTGGGAGCCCGACGCGCAGCTGCTCGCGCGCGCCACGGCCGCGCTCGGGCGGATCCACGAGCTGGTGTCCGACGGCGAAGCCATCGCCGTGACCCACGGCGGCCTCGTGTACGTGCTGGAGGGGCACTTCGGGGAGCCGTTCGAGCGGCTCGCCAACCTCGGCGGGCGCTGGGTCGAGGTCGGCCCCGACGGGCCGACCCGCCTCGGCGACCGCGTGATCCTGGTCGACCCCGACGAGCTGACCATCCCCAGCCAGATCTGAGGCCGAGCGCACCCGGCGCGCGAGTGCCGCGGTGCGGTCACAGCGCGTCGGTACCGTCTCCGGGGTGGAGACGCTGTGGTCGACCCTCGAGGACGAGCTCGACGAGGACGCCGTCGTCGACGCGGCCGCGCTGCCGCCCCTCGAGGTCGAGGTCATCCGCTCGGCCAAGCGGCGCAAGACCGTGTCGGCCACGATCGTGGGCGGCAACAAGGTCGTCGTGCGCATGCCGACCTACATGACCCAGGCCGAGGAGGAGGAGTACGTCGCCGCCCTCGTCGCCCGCTTGGAGCGCCAGCGCACGTCCGAGGCCGTCGACCTGCCGACCCGGGCGCAGTGGCTGGCGCGCCGGTACGACCTGCCGGAGCCGGTGTCGATCCGCTTCGTGTCGAACCAGTCGCAGCGATGGGGATCCTGCACCCCCTCGACGCGCGAGATCCGGCTGTCCGACCGCATCGCGGGGTTCCCGCAGTGGGTGCTCGACGCCGTGATCGTCCACGAGCTCGCCCACCTCGTGCACCTCGGCCACACGGCGGAGTTCTGGGAGCTCGCCCACCGGTACCCGAAGACCGAGCGGGCCTACGGGTTCCTCATCGCCAAGCAGCTCACGGACGACGACGACGTCGAGATCTGAGCCCCGCTGAGCTGACGCCTGCTCCGGTCGCGGCGCGCCTTCGGCGCGGGGCTCAGCCTCCGCAGGTGCCTCCGCTCGGGTCGGCGAAGCCGCCCGGCTCCGCCTAGGCGGCGTGGGCCGCGCAGCGGCGCGCCGCCGGCGCGGCCGCCAGCTGCTCGTCGGCCAGCGCGGCGCCGCACACCTCGCAGGTGCCGTAGGTGCCGTCGTCCAGCCGCTCGAGGGCGCGCGCCACGTCGGCCAGCTCCGCCTCCACCAGGTCGAGGTCCACGAGCTCCGGTTCGTCCTGCGACGTCACATCGCGATCGTAGGAGCCACCCGGTGGGCCGCCTGGGACTCGAACCCAGATCGCACGAATTAAAAGTTCGGTGCTCTGCCAATTGAGCTAACGGCCCCGCGGCGAACCTAGCGGCGGCACCGTTCGCGCAAGTCCCCCCGAACGCAACGGCGCCCGGCCGAGAAGGCCGGGCACCGTGAGTGTCGGACAGGGGCGGGCGGAAGTCCTGCGCCGACGCGGGGAGCATTGCCCGCTCGGCGCGATCCGCAAACCTCGTTCACCGAGATTTTTCCTGACCGCCATCTGGCGGTCTCCAGCCCCGGCCGGCACCCTCCGTGGTGGGGTGCACGCACGACGCGGGGTTCCGGCCGCGGATGCCGGTCCGTGGCCGCGGGTTCCGCCCCGCCAGCCGGGGTACGCGCCCGACATGACCATCCCCGACCCATTCCCGCCCGAGCCGGTGGTGCCGCAGCCCCAGCCCCAGCCAGGACCGCCGCCCATCCCCGAACCCGAGCCGATACGCGATGGCAGACGCGACACCGCTGGTGAGTCAGATCAGAGCGCGACGCCGTTGGCCTGGGCGAGGATCGGCGCCGGGTCGAAGTAGGACACGCGCTCCCGGGCCATCCCCTGGTCGTCGAGCTCGAAGGAGTCGATCGCCCGCCACGACACCGGCTCCCCGTTGAGCGTGCCGCTCAGGGTGAACTCCACGAACATGCCGTCGGCGTGGGGCCCCCAGCGGTGCACCGTGCCGGTGATGTCGGGGATGAGCTCGAGCAGCCCGCCGATGGTCTGCTTGCCGTCGGCCAGGCCGTCGGTGGTGGGCGTGAGCGGGGCCGCCAGGCGCACGTCGGGCCGCAGGAGCGCGTCGAGCCCGTCGAGCGTCGGCCTGCTCCAGTACGCCGCGAACCGCCGGGCGAAGTCGTCGGCCTCGGCCTGGGTGCTCATGGGGCCACGCTACGCACGCACTGCCGCGCGCGCTACGGCTGATCCGGGACGTAGCCGGTAGGTTCCGGCGGTGCCCGGCGCCCACGAACCGCTGACCGACGCGCTCCTCGATCCGGCCACCTACGCCGGCGACCTCCACGCGGTGCTCGACCGCCTGCGGGCCGACGCCCCGCTGAGCTGGAACGGAACCGCCGGCTTCTGGGCCGTGACCCGCCACGCCGACGTGAGCGAGGCCTCCGCCGACCCGGGCCGGTTCTGCTCGAAGCGCGGGATCCTGGTCGAGGAGATCGGCGTCACCTACGACAGCCCGCCGACGATGATGCACGCCGACCCCCCGGAGCACACCCGCTACCGGATGCTCGTGCGGCCGGGCTTCACCAACGCCGTCGTGCGCGGGTTGGAGCCGCTGGTGCGCGAGCGCACCACCAAGCTCCTCGACGCGCTCGCGGCGGCCGCGGCCGATGGTGCGGTCGTCGACGTGACCGCCGCGCTTGCCGTGCCGCTCCCGATCCAGCTCATCGCCTCGTTGCTCGGCCTCCCCGAGGGGGACGAGGCGCGGCTGTTCCGGTGGTCGGAGGCGGCCATCCCCGGTGCGACCGACTGGTCGGAGGAGGAGCGGGGCGCGCTCCTGGGCGAGATGACCGTCGAGCTGCTGGGCCTCACCGCCGCGCGGCGGGCCGAGCCCCGCGACGACGTGGTGTCGATGCTGGCCGCGTACGAGGAGGACGGCGACGTCCTCACCGACGACGAGCTGGGCATGTTCCTGATCCAGCTGCTGGTCGCGGGCAACGAGACGACCCGCAACTCGATCTCGGGCGCGCTGGTGGCGCTGGCCGAGCACCCCGACCAGCTCGAGCGCCTCGCGGCCGACGCGGCACTGGTGCCCACCGCGGTGGAGGAGGTGCTGCGATGGACGACGCCGGTGACGTCGTTCCTGCGCACGGCGGTGGCCGACACCGAGCTCGGCGGCACGGCGATCTCGGCGGGTGACCCGCTGCTCCTGATCTACGCGGCGGCGAACCGCGACGAGGCGGAGTTCGGCCCCACCGCCGGCACCTTCGACGTCGCCCGCTCGCCCAACCACCACGTGGCCCTCGGGTTCGGCCCGCACTTCTGCCTGGGCGCCGCGCTCGCGCGCCTCGAGCTCACGGTCGTGCTCCAGGGCGTGGCGGAGCGCTGGCGCGAGCTCGCCGTGGCCGGTCCCGTGCTCCGCAGCGGCTCGTCGGTCATCTCCGGCATCAAGGCCGCGCCGCTGACGTTGGTGCCGCGATGAGCACGGACCGGGCGTGGGACCTGACCGGCCACCTCGCCGTCGTCACCGGCGGCGGCGCCGGCATCGGCGCGGCGACCTGCCGGCTCCTGGCCGCGCGGGGCGCGGCCGTGGCGGTGCTCGACCGCGACGGCGCCGCTGCCCGGTCGGTGGCGGCGGAGATCGCGGGCACGGCGGTCGCGGTCGACGTGGCCGACCCGGACGCGACCACCGCCGCGGTCCGGGCCGCGGCCGACGTGCTCGGGGGGCTCACCGATGTGGTGGCCAACGCCGGCTTCGGCATCAACAAGCCGCTCCACGCGTACACCGATGCCGAGTGGGGGCTCGTCGTGGGCGTGAACCTGGGCGGCACGTTCCACACGCTGCGCGCCACCATCCCGGTCCTGCTCGAGGGCGGGGGCGGGAGCATCGTCACGGTGGCGACGCTCAACGCCACGCGCCCGCTCCCGGGCGAGGCGCCCTACAGCGCGGCCAAGGCGGGTGTGCTGAACCTCACCCAGACCGCCGCCCTCGAGTACGCGCCGACGATCCGGGCCAACTGCGTGTCGCCGGGGATGATCGCCACGGCGCTCACGTCGATCATCACCGAGGACGAGGCCTTCACCGCCGTGGCCGAGGAGGGCACCCCGCTGGGGCGGATCGGCACGCCCGAGGACGTGGCCGAGGTCATCGCCTTCCTCTGCTCCGACGCGGCGGCCTACGTCACCGGCCAGAACCTCGTCGTCGACGGCGGCGCGGCCCTCCCGAACCTGCAGGCCGACTCGATCGTCCGCGCCGTCCGCGACCGCTTCTCCTGAGCGCCCGGGCGCCGCGTGGGATGCTCACGCGATGGGCGAGCCCACCGTCCCGTGGCCCGTGGTGCGGGCCCTGGTCGACCTGACCGAACGGGCCCTCGCCGTGGGCCTCGACGCGGCGGTCGCGGAGCTGGCCCAGCGCGTGGGCTCGGTGACCGGCACGGCGGTGCGCATCGAGCCCCCGGGGCCCGAGGGCGGTCTGACCGCGGTGGAGGGCCTCGACCCCGACCTGAGCCGGGCGGTCGTCGACGCGGTGACGTCGGCCCACCGGGTCGTCGCCGCGCACGCCAGTGACGTCGCGCAGGTCGACGAGCTGCGCGAGCTCGCCCGGCTGGACGACCTCACGGGCGCGCTCAACCGGCGCGCGTTCTTCGAGCGGCTGGACGACGAGCTGGCGCGGGCGACGCGGACCGACGCGCCCGTGACGCTGGTGCTCTGCGACCTCGACGGCTTCAAGGCGATCAACGACGCGCACGGTCACCCCGCCGGTGACGCCGCGCTGCAGGCGTTCGCCCAGCTTCTCGAGGCGAACCTCCGCACCTCGGACTCGGTCGGCCGCATCGGCGGCGACGAGTTCGCGCTGATCCTCGTGGGCGCCGACGCGGGCGACGAGGCCGGCATCCTCTCGCGGCTGGCCGTCACCCTCGCCTCCGGGCCCCCGGCGATGGCCGAGGTGCGGGCCAGCTTCGGCACCGCCCGCTTCCCGGGCGACGGCACGGAGCGCGACGACCTCGTGGCCGCCGCTGACCGCCGCCTCTACGAGGCCAAGCGCGGCGATCAGACGTAGTCGAGGTCGGGGGCCTCGTCGTCGTCGACCTGGCGCGCGCAGGTGGGGCACCACCACCGCGCCTCGACGGCGGTGCCGCACGTGGCGTGGTGGAGCGGCGCCGCGTCGGCGTGCGCGTGGTGCGAACCCCACTGCGCCAGCAGGCGCAGCGCGCTGGCCAGCTCCGCGCCGTCCGCGGTGAGGCGGTAGGCGACGCGGTAGGGGCGGTGCGAGTACGGCTCGCCCGTGATGAGCCCGTCCGCCTCGAGGGCCTTGAGGCGCCGGGAGAGGATGTTCGGCGCCAGGCCGTCGAGCCCCTCCAGGACCTCGCCGAACCGGCGCGGCCCGGCCAGGAGCGACTCGACCACGAGGAGGGTCCACCGGTCCCCGACCCGACGCAGCGCCTCGTCGAGCGAGCTCACCGGCTCGGTCACCGGCCGGGCCGGCCGCCGGTGCTGGTGCCTGGGTGGTGCCATCACGCGTCCTCCGCCATGGTAACTTGCACAGAGCAAGTCACTTGCGACTCGCAAGCGACCCGGCCCCATCCTAGGAACGGAGGCCACCATGGCCACGACTCCCGCATCGGTCCGCACCGCCCTGGCCGAGGCCGCCCACACCGTCCTGGCCACCGCAGGCCCGGCCGTCGTGCGCATCGGGCGCCACGGCGGGCGGGGGTGCGGCGTGGTGGTGGCCGAGGGGGCGGTTCTGACCAACGCCCACAACCTGCGCGATCGCACGACCGAGGTGACCTTCGCCGGCGGTCGCGCCGAGCAGGGCTCGGTCGCCGCCGCGGACGTCGACGGCGACCTCGTGGTCGTGCGCGTCGACACCGCGGACGCACCCGTCCTCGGGTGGGCCGACGATCCGCCGGCCGCCGGTGACCTCGTCTACGCGCTCGCGCGCACGCCCGGCGACGGCACGCGGGTGAGCTTCGGCATGCTCAGCAGCGTCGACGGCGCGTTCCGGGGGCCGCGGGGCCGGCGCATCAGCGGCAGCCTCGAGCACACCGCGCCGCTCGCCCGCGGCTCCTCGGGCAGTCCCTTGCTCGACGAGCAGGGCCGCCTGCTCGGCCTCAACGCCGCGCGCCTGGGCGAGGGCTTCTACGTCGCCCTGCCGGCCGACGCCGACCTGCGGGGCCGCGTCGACGCGCTGCTCCGCGGTGAGTCGCCCACGCGACGCGTCCTGGGCATCGGCCTTGCCCCCGGCGAGGTTGCGGCGCGCCTGCGGGCGTCGGTGGGCCTGCCCGAGCGGGCCGGTCTGCTCGTGCGCTCGGTTGATCCGTCCGGCGTCGCGGCCGCAGCCGGTGTGCAGGTCGGCGATCTCGTCGCTGGCGCAGCGGGGGAGCCGGTCGAGCAGGTGGACGAGCTCCACCGGGCCATCGACGGCGCCGAGGCGACCCTGGACCTGCTGCTCGTGCGCGGGGCGGAGGAGCTCACCGTCACGGTGACGTTCCTGGACGACGACGCGACTGAAGTCTGAGTCAGACGGCGGCGAGCGTCCGCTCTGCGGACTCGTCGCGGCGCTCGGTGAAGCGCCGTCCGGCCCTGCCGATGCGGCCGATGCGCTTCACCATCGCCGCGCGGGCCTGCTCGGCCTCCGGGGTGAGGCCCTCGAGCGCCTCGACGCCCCAGTGGCGCAGCACGACCGGCTGGAGGATCTGGTCGTGGTGGATGCCGAAGTCGTAGATCCCGGCCTTGGCGATCGCCTTCGCATGCGCCTCGAAGTCGAGGATCCCCGTGCCGGGCATCTCGAACGTGCGGACCTGGCGCTCGAGCGCGCACACCATGCCGGACGGATCCACCTCGAGCGCCGCTGTCACGAGGTCGCGGTAGAAGAGGTGGTGGCGGTTCTCGTCGCTCGCCACCTTCTTCATCACCTCGTAGCCGGCCTTGTCCTCGAGGAGCTTGCCGGTGTTGTGGTGGGCGATGCGCGTGGCCAGCTCCTGCAGGGCCACGTAGGCGAAGCCGTCGTGCGCGGTCTCGGGCTCGGGCACCTGCCCGCACTCGACCTGCGCCATGCGGGCCCGCTCGAGGTGCACCGGGTCGATGGACCGGGTGACGGTCAGGTAGTCGCGGATCACGATCGAGTGGCGGCCCTCCTCGGCGGTCCACCGCCGGGCCCAGACGCCCCATGACGTGTCGCGGCCGAACATCGACTCGATCGTGCGGAAGTAGTACGGGAGGTTGTCCTCGGTGAGGAGGTTGACGAAGAGCGCGCTGCGCACCTCGTCGGAGAGGTCGACCTCCTCGGGAGACCACTCGTAGCCGTCCTCGAAGTCCTGCCCCCGGCCCCACGGCACGAGCTCGTGGGGGAACCACTCCTTCGAGGTGGTGAGGTGGCGGTCGAGGAGCCGGGCGGCGGTGGGCTCCAGCTCTGCGAGGAGAGCGTCCTGGGACGTCATGCGTTCAGCCTACCTACCGGTAGGTAGGCTGGGAAGTCGGGGATGTGTGCTCTTGACCAAACAGGCCAGTACCACTCTCGGACATCTCTGCCACACAGCCAGCCGCTACTCAGGGCATGCGTCTTGAGGATCCATGGCAGGACCGTCCTTGCCCACGTAGACCGCTTCCGAGCGAAGCCGACGCCTACCTGTTCTTGGAGGAACTGCGTTGGGGCGGCGGGGAGCCGCGAGTGCCCCCATTGCGGGAACCTCGGGGCCTCCTACATCGAACCCACCAACGGGCATTCCAGGGCCACCAGGACCGGTGCCATGAGCCAGCGGCGGGTGTGGCGCTGCTTGTCCTGCCGCCGCCAGTTCTCCGTCCTCACCGGGACGATCATGCACGGCACCAAGATCCCCGTGCGGACCTGGGTGCTGGTCATCTTCGAAATGTGTGCCAGCAAGAACGGGATCGCCGCCCGCGAGATCGAGCGCAAGTACGGCCTGTGCGCCCGCACCGCCTGGCACCTCATGCACCGCATCCGCGAAGCCATGCGCGACGACGGCCTCACCATGTTCCGCGGTGTGGTCATCGCGGACGAGACCTACATCGGCGGCAAGTACGGGAACATGCACAAGTCCAAGCGGCCGAAGGACGCCAAGGCCGGATCCGAAGGCGGAACCGCGCACAAGATCCCCGTTCTCTCCCTCATCGACGCCGACACCGGACAGGCCCGCTCTCGCGTCCTGCCCCGCGTCACCGCCGCAACGTTGCGGAAGGCCATCGCGGAGCAGACCGACATGCCCTCCACGATCCTGCACACCGACCAGTTGGCTTCCTACCGCGAGGTTGGCAAGGAGGTCGCCGCTCACCATGCCATCGACCACTCCGCCGACGAGTACGTGCGGTACACGCCTGATGGTGTGGTCACCACGAACCGCCTGGAAGGCTTCTTCTCGCAGTTGAAGCGCTCCATCGACGGGACCCACCACCGGGTCAGCCGCGAGCACCTGCACCGCTACCTGGCCGAGTTCGACTACCGGTACACGACCAAGGACATGACCGACACAGAGCGCATGGCCGATCTGATGGGCCAGGTTCACGGCCGACGCCTCACGTACAAGCGGGTCACGTCGGCTGCCTCTTGATCTGCACCGAAATCGGCTCAGCAGGCACGACCACCTCGCGATGCCGGAACATGCGGTGGCGAGCCAGCTTGATGCGGAGCGTGACGCGAACACGCTCCGCCTCAATGGGCGGGAGCACCCACTCCACAGAGAAATCCGTGTAGCCCGAGCCGGACGCGGGGAACACGCTCCTTCCGCCTCGCACGTCCTTGATCCGTGTCCTCTTGCCGCGTTCGTCTATGGCATCGAATGTCGGCTCGCAGCCTTCACATCGCCATGCCGACGGTGACGTGACGGCTATCCGCACCATGCACTGAACCCGGTCGTCAGTGGGCGAGAGAGTCCGGAGCGCGATGCGCTCGACCACGATCTCGGTCCGAGTCCGCTTCAAAGCGATCGCAGCGGCTACCACGCCGTACACACCCGTCGCCGCGGCGAGAAGCGCCGCGCCGATGAGAACCCAGTCCCACGGGTCGCGCTGGGTCTCGGCGGCGAGCACGCCGGAACGCTAGGTCTCGTCGTCCTCCGGGTCGCCGTCGAGGTCGTCGTCGTCGACGCCCAGCAACTTCTTGACCGCCTGCTCCCCCGTGAGCGGGTGGAGACTGAACGGCTCGTCCAGATCCGGGCGTTCAGGCATGGTCCGAGGGTACCCCCGGGGTTTCCGAGCCCGGGCTGTCGGGCGACCTCCGACGCCAGAACCTGACCATCACCACAGCCAAGATCGCCACGACCACACCCAGCCCGATGAGGAGCCAGTCGCTTGTCGCGGCCCCGTACCCCGCCACCACAGGCCCGAAGATGCACCCGACCTGCCAGTACCGGACCCAGGTCTTCGGGCTCCAGGTCTGCTTGGTCATGGCCTCGCGAATGCGGTCCATCATCAAGCCCCACGGTAGGCCTCGGGCTGGGGCTGTTTGTCACGTCCCACAGCCCCGGGAAGTCGGGCCTCCCAGGGTGCTCTCAGCCAGGCAGCACGCCGTCGACGATGTCGCCGTAGAGAGCCCGGGCCCAGTGCTCCACATCGGGGCCCCGGCGCAGGTGGTGGCCGCCGTCCACCCCGATGCACTGGCCCGTGATCCAGGAGGATTCGGGGCCCAGGAGGAAGCGGACCAGGGCGCCGACGTCGTCCACGGTGCCGGTCCGGCTGATGGGCATCTGGGCCAGGTAGTCGGCCAGCACGGCCGGGTCCTGCTCCAGCGGGGCGGCCAGCTCGGTCGGCACGAGGCTCGGCCGGACGGCGTTGACCCGCACGTTGGCCCGGCCCAGCTCGTCGGCCGCCGTCCGCACGAGCGCCTCGAGGCCCGCCTTCGACACGCAGTACGCGGCCATGAACGGGTGGGTGAGCGGCGCCGCGATCGACGAGATGCCGACGAACCCGCCGCCGCCGGCGCGCACCATCGCCGCGCCGGCGTGCTTGAGGGTGAAGAACGCGCCCGTGAGGTTGCTGTCGAGGACGCGCCGCCACTCCTCGGCGGGGAGCGCGATGACCGGGCCGACCGTGCCGGTGCCCGCCGAGGCCACGCAGAGCTGCAGGCCGCCGGTGATCGCAGCCGCCGCCTCCACCGCGGCGGCCACCTCGTCCTCCACCGCCACGTCACAGGCCACCGCCCGCACCTCGGCGCCCGCGGGGGCGTCGGCCCGCAGCTCCTCCGCCGCCTCGTCGACGCGCGCCTGGGTTCGCCCGGCGACGGTGACCGAGGCCCCGTCGCGCAGCAGGTGGCGCGGCGCACGCGAGGCCGATGCCGCTCCCCCCACCCGTGATCAGCGCCGCCTGTCCGGCCAGCACCAGGTCCGCCATCGTGCCCCCTCCTCGTCGTGGCCGGCCCACGCTAGTGATCCGGCGCAGGCGACGGTTCGGGCGCGGCCGGCATCACTACGTTGACCCCGTGGCCGATCTCCCCCGCCGGCAGTTCCTCGCGGGCCTGGGCGCGCTCGCGGCGGCACCGACGGTGCACCGGCTCGCGGTGCCCGCCCGCGCGCAACCGGCGGCCGCGCCCTTCGAGTGGGGGGTGGCGTCCTTCGACCCGACGCCCACCGGCGTCCTCCTGTGGGCGCGGGTGCGGTCGGCCGCCGCCGGCGCGGACGTGCCCCTGCGCTGGCAGCTGGCGGCGGACGACGCGCTCACCGACGTCGTGGCCGAGGGCGACGTCACCGCGACCGCGGCCGCGGACCACTGCGTGCGCGTCGAGGTCGCCGACCTCGACGCCGGCCACCACTGGTGGTTCGCGTTCATCGCGCCGAACGGCGCGCGGTCACCCGTCGGGCGCACGCGCACCATGCCGGCTTCCGCGGACCGCCTGCGCGTGGCGGTGGCCGCGTGCGGGCGGTACGCGTCGGGCGGCTTCGCCGCGTACCGCGCGCTCGCGGGGCGCGACGTCGACCTCGTCGTGCACGTCGGCGACTACATCTACGAGGACGGCGGCGGCAGCGGGGCACGCGCGCACGACCCGCCGCGCCGGGTCTCGACGCTGGACGGCTACCGCACCCGCTACGCACAGCACCGCGCCGACCCCGATCTCCAGGCGCTGCACGCGCAGCACCCCATGGTGGCGGTGTGGGACGACCACGAGATCGCCGGCAACGCGTGGCGCGACGGCGCGGTGTCCCACGACGACGGCCGGGACGGCCCGTGGCTCGCCCGCCTCCTGGCGGCGAGCCAGGCCCACGACGAGTGGCTGCCGGGCCGCACGGGTCGCGGCGAGGACGGGCGGCTGCGCGCGTGGCGGGCCGTCGACCTCGGCGAGCTGGCCGAGCTCGTGGTCCTCGACACGCGGGCGTGGGGCCGCGACCGCCAGCCCACCAGCGCCGCCGACCTGCGGCCCGCCTCCGGGGGGCCGGCGCGCTCGATGCTCGGCGACGACCAGGCCGCGTTCGTGGCCGGACGCCTGGGCCGCGAGGAGCGGCCGCCCTGGGTCCTGCTGGCCAACCAGGTGATGCTCCACCCGCTGCGCCTGCCGGTGCCCGGCGATGCGTACGCCACGTCGCTGCGCGACCGCGGGTTCCTCGTCGTGGACGGCCAGGCCGTGAACCCGGACCAGTGGGACGGGTACCCCGACGCGCGCGACGAACTGCTCGGCGCCGTCGGCGACCGCGGCGGCGTGGTGGCGCTCACCGGCGACGTGCACTCGTCGTGGGCATGGGAGGGCCCCGCCGGCGGCGACACGCCCACGATGGTCGAGCTCGTGACGCCGAGCATCACCTCCGAGTCCTTCGCCTCCCGCATCCCACTGCCCACCTCCCTCGTCGAGGCGGGCCTGGCCCTGGTGGAGGACGACCTCTCGCACGTCGAGCTGGCCAGCCACGGGTACCTGCTCGTCGACTGCACGCCGGAGCGCGTGCAAGGCGAGTGGTGGTACGTCGATCCAGCGGATCCCGCCTCGCAGCGCTTCGGCGCCGCGCGGTCCGCGCCGATCGCCCCGCCGATGCACCTCGTGGAGGAGGTCGTGGCGACCGAGGACCGCGAGGGGTCCGCGGCGCCACCGTCGAGCCTCGCGCCCACCACCGGCGCGGCCACACCGGCACCACCCGACGACGACGACGGGCCGCCGTGGCTCCCCATCGGGCTCGGCGCGGCGACCGGCGCGACCGCGCTGGGCGCGGCGCTCGCGCTGCGGGGCCGACGCGGTCGCTAGCCGCGCGGGCCGAGTGCCGCGAGCAGCACGTCGAGGTCGTCGCCGGCCGCGGCAGCCAGCAGCTGGGCGCTCCCGGGGACCTCGACGACGAACTGCACCGGCGGACCCGCGCTGACGCGACGGGCGGCGACGTCGACGCGCGGCCAGCGGCCGACCTCGCCGTCCGGTCCGGTGACCACGAGCGCGGCGCCGTCGACCGCGAGCACCACCTCGCGCGGCCAGTCGGCGCCGGTGCCCCGGTGGTGGCGCACGAGCCCGCCGAGGCGCCGGAAGCGGCTCGGGACGGCGACGAGGCCGGAGTCGTGCACCCGCCAGGCCGAGACCGCCACGCCTCCTAGCCTGCCAGCCGTGGGTCCGGACCCGATGCCGCGGACGCTGGCGCCGATGAAGGCGACCGCCGGCGACCTGCCGCTGGGCGAGGGCTGGACCTACGAGGTGAAGTGGGACGGGATGCGCGCGCTCGCCTTCGTGGAGGACGGTGCGCTGCGCGTGCAGTCGGCCAACCTGCGCGACGTCACCGTGTCGTGGCCGGAGCTGGCCGGGCTCCCCGCTGCGCTCCCGGCGGGGGCGGTCCTCCTCGACGGGGAGCTCGTGGCCACCGACGACGCCGGCCGGCCCAGCTTCGGACGCCTCCAGCAGCGGATGCACGTGGCGGTGGCGGCGGAGGCGGCGCGGCGGGCCAACGAGGTGCCGGTGAGCTACGTCGTGTTCGACGTGCTCCACCTCGACGGGCACGACCTCACCGCGCTGCCGCTGGCCGACCGCCGGCGCCTGCTGCACGAGCTGGTGGAGCCGGCGCCGCGCTGGCGCCCGTCGCCCGTGCACGACGACGGCCCGGCCCTCCGCCAGGCCGCGGACGAGCAGGGGCTGGAGGGCGTCGTGGCCAAGCGGGCGGACTCGCGCTACGAGCCCGGCGCGCGCGTGCGCACGTGGGTGAAGGTCAAGGTGCGCCGCCACCAGGAGGTGGTCGTGGGGGGCTGGCTCCCGGGGGAGGGGACGCGGTCGGGCGCGCTGGGCGCGCTGCTGGTGGGGGTGCACGACGCCCCCGGTGACGGCGGGCCGCTGCGCTACGCGGGTCGGGTGGGCACCGGGTTCTCCGATGCGGAGCTGGGCCGGCTCGGCGCCCTCCTGGGGCCGCTCGAGACCGACATCTGCCCCTTCGACCCGCCGCCCCCGCGGCCAGACGTCTCCCGCGGCGCGCGGTGGGTGCGGCCCGAGCTGGTGGCCGAGGTGGCCTACGGCGAGTGGACGGGCGACCACCGCCTCCGTCACCCGAGCTACCTCGGGCTGCGCACCGACAAGGACCCGGGCGACGTGACCCGCGACCCCTGAGCTCAGCCGGTCCGGTGGCGGCCCAGTGCGAGGCGCAGCACGAGGGCGAGCGTCGCCGCGGTGCCGGCGCCCACGGCGGCCAGGAGCCAGCCCCGCCTGTCGTCGCCCTGGTCCGCGCCGGCCAGCGCGGACAGCGGCGTCACGACGGCCGTGGAGGTCCCCACGATCTCCACCTGCCGCCCGTCGACGTCGACCGGCACCACCCAGTCGAGCGTCACCGGTTCGTCGCCGGCCTCCTCGATGAGCGTCCGGGGGTCGAGCCAGGCGTAGGACGGGGTGGGCGCGACAGGCGCCCACTCGGGCTCGCCGGCAGGGTCGACGTCCACGCCGGCGAGGTCCTCGCCGCGGGCCTGCGCGGCGTAGAGCCAGGTCGGGCTGCGCCGGTTCACCTCCGCGCCCGCGGGACCCAGGCGCACGAACGGCTCGCCGTCCGCGCCCTGCACCACGACGGTGCCCGGTCCCTCGTAGCGCACGAACAGCCCGGGCGCGCGGCCCTGGAGGAGCTGCACGACCAGACCCGATGCCGCGTCGGGCACGGCACGCAGCGCCGCGGTGAAGCGCTGGACCGTGGTGCGGGCTTCGAGGTGGCCGCGCACGACGAGCGCGCGGTCACCGAGGCGCATGGGCACCTCGAAGGTGGGCCGCCGGTCCTCCTCCAGCACGCCGGCGATGGCGGTCGGGTGGAGGCGGTGGTCGAACCAGCCCCAGGACCGCTGCGTCGACACGTGCGCCCAGCGCGCCGGGGCATCGGTGCCCACGCCCTCGCGCGGCACCTCGCCGCCGAACGGCTGGTTGGTCAGGTACCAGGCCGGCGCGGCGAGGTTCGCGTCGACGCCCTCGGGTCCGACCCGCAGGAAGGGCTGCCCCGTGTCGTCGAGGACCTCGAGGGTCTCGTCGGTGTCGTTGGCGACGATCAGCTGCGTCGTGACGGAGGTCCCGACCTCGACGTGGATCCCCTCCACCGCCGGCGCCACCTCGTCGATGACCGTCACCACCGACGGGTCGACCTGGTGCGCGGATCGCGCGACCGCCGCCGGCGATCAGCGCGATCGCCAGCGCGGTGGCCGCGACGGCGCGCCGGCTCACCCGGTGCGTCGGCGCGCCCGCGACCGGCCGCTGCGCGCGCACGGTCGGCTGGGCCGCGAGCACCGCCATCGGCAGGCCGGCGGCGATGAGCACGATCCAGCCCGGGATCTCCCGGACGTCGCGGTGGTCGGCGGTCGGAGCGGTCGCCATCGCCTCGACGCCGAGGGCGTCGGTCAGGTTGTCGACGACGACGTCCTGGGGGGCGCGGATCTCGAGCGGGCCCGAGATCTGGCCCGCGTCGGTCGCCGGGAGGCCTGCGACCGCCGCCGGGACCGGCGCATCGACGAAGACCTGCCGGCCGATCGAGGGCACCGGCCCGTCGTCGGTGGGCCGGTTCGCGAACAGCAGGTACGGGCCGGCCGGCGTGACCGCGCGATCGGTCGGGGCCTTGACCGTGAGGGTGGCGCCGTCCCGCTCCACGACCGGCAGCACCACCGAGCGCTGGTCGCCGTCGATCAGGTGGGTGAGGGCGGTGTTGCGCATCAGCACGACCGTGCCGTCCTCCTGGACGGCCGCCGCCTCCTCGGCCGAGGCCAGGGTGACGGTGAACGTGGTGCCGGTGTCGACGCGGCTCGGGGCGTCCTGGAACGTGGGCCGGTCACCCCGGAACAGGTACGGCGGCGAGTAGACCTCGAACGACGGGTCGCGCCCCTCGTTCGGGCTCAGGCCGGGCACGGTCACGTTGAAGCCGTACACGGTGGGCATCGGCGCGTGGCCGCCGACGAGCACCTTCCCGTCGGGGAGCAGGATCGCCGTGTTGTGGTAGGTGCGCGACCGGGTCCTGCGTCGCCATCGGCCGCCACGTCTCGGTGGTCGGGTCGAACAGCTCCGGTGTCGTGATGGGCGCGGCCGTGCCGGGCAGCAGGACCTCGTCGCGATCCGCACCCGAGAAGACCATGACCTCGCCGGTCGGGAGCACCACGCCCGTGCCGTACCAGCGCGGCGTGTTCAGCGATCCGGTGTTCCGCGAGGACAGGGTCTCGTGGTCCGCCTGCGTCGATGGTCACGGTGTTGACCTGGCTGCTCGCGTTGGCGACGTAGATGCCGGGGGTGGTGCCGAGGATGCCGCCGGCGGACAGGAACTCGGCCCGCGAGTAGCGGCCCTCGTCATCGGGCCGGAGGGGCAGCATGATCGAGAACGTGGAACCCCGGAAGCCGGGGTTGAGGCTCAGCTCGCCGCCAGCGTTGGGCAGGCCGTCGAGCGGGACGTTCGGCATCACCGGTGCGCCGCCGAGCATGCCGGTGCGCCCGGGCAGGTCGGGCAGGCTCGGGAGCGCCCCGAGGCCCATCCCCGGCACGCCGAGATCCGTCCAGCGGGCGGTCACCGGGTCGTAGGAGGCGGCGATGTTCCAGAACGCCTCGTCGTAGGCCTGACCCATCGGCGTGAACACCTGGCCCGCGGCGTCGTAGTACACGTGCCCGTTCGGCAGCAGGTGGAGGCGCGGGTAGTTGCGGCAGGGACCGGTTGGCGCTCGTGGGGTTCAGCGCCCACGTCCCGGTGACCGGGTCGTACGTCTCGGTCTGGCGGACGTTGGTGCCCGAGTCGAACGGGCGCTCGGGGTAGATCGGCTTGAGGAGCTTGCCGACGCCGCTGGCCGTGAACACCTTGCCGTCGGGGAGCGTCACGAGCGACGGGTACCAACGGCCGAACTGCATCGACCCGGACTCGGTCCAGGTCTCGCTGTACGGGTCGAAGATCCGGGCCGCCTTGAGGCCCTCGAGATCGGGCACGCCGTAGTGGTGGCCGGCCACCTCGCCGAGGTAGGGCTCCGCGTACCAGTCGGTGCCGCCGACGGAGAGGACGCGGCCGTCGGCCAGCAGCACCTGGTCCGCGGCAGAAGAGGTCGTTGTCGTTGACGATCGGGTCGTCGTGGGGGACGTAGGGCAGGTACTCGGAGGGACGGCCGCCCTCGGGGCCGCCGCCGTCCTCGGGGCTCGGCGCGCGGAACCGCGGCGTGCCGGTGGACAGGTCGAGGAGGCGCGTGCGGCTGTTCCCGGAGGCGTGCCCGCCTTCGGCGAGGATGCTCAGGTTGAGTTCTCCGTGCCCTCGACGCCGTCCCAGTAGAGGACGCGTCCGGTGGCGAGCATCACCTGGGTGGCGCCGGCCGGCTTGCACAGCTCGCGTCCGTCGGCGTCGATGATGCACTTGCCCCCCGCCTCTTCGAAGGGGACCGTGAACTGGCCCACCTGCGCAGGGTCCCCGTCGACGGCTCCCGCCGATCCGCTGATCGGGGCGAGGGTGGCGATGACCACGCCCGCGATGACGACGCGGCCTCTCGTTCCGAGCATGCCGGACCCCCGTGTTCCTCCACCACACGCCGAGACGGCGCCCGCCGCGGAGCATACGGCCCCGAGATGCGATCGGGATGGCCGGGAGGGACCGGATGCGCGCGTCTCCGTCAGCGGCCGGTGTGGCCGAACCCGCCGCCGGCCCCGCTCCGAGGGCGGCAGCTCGTCGACCGGCGACCAGGCAACCTCCGCGACCGCCTGCACGACGAGCTGCGCGATCCGGTCGCCCCGCTGCACGTCGAACGGCTCGCGTCGGGTCGAGGTTCACGAGGAGGACCTTGAGCTCGTCGCGGTAGCCCGGCGTCGATGAGGCCGGGGGTGTTGAGGCAGGTGACGCCGTGGCGGAGGGCGAGCCCGCTGCGGGGCTGCACGAACCCGGCGTAGCCGTCGGGCAGCGCGAACGCGATGCCGGTGGGGATGAGGGCCCGGCCCCCACGCGGCTCGAGCCGGGCCGGCTCGCGGGCGACCAGGTCGAGGCCGGCGTCGCCGGGTCGGGCGTAGGCGGGAAGGTCGAGGTCGGGGTCGAGCCGCACGACGGGGACGGTCGAGGACCTCGCGGCACCGGGGGGACGTTAGAAGGGCGACACACCCCTCGCGAGTACCCTGCGGCCGTGCTCGTCTGGATGGACCTCGAGATGACCGGCCTCGACCCGGCCCGTCACGTCATCGTCGAGATCGCCACCATCGTCACCGACGACGAGCTCGAGATCGTGGCCGAGGGTCCCGACCTCGTGGTCCACCAGCCGCCGGAGGCCCTCGCCGGCATGGACGAGGTGGTGCGCACGATGCACACGAGCAGCGGGCTGCTCGCGGCCATCGAGGCCTCCACGATCACCCTCGAGGAGGCCGGCAAGCAGACCCTCGAGTTCATCCTCGAGCACGTGCCGGAGCCCCGCACGGTCCCGCTGTGCGGCAACTCGATCGGCACCGACCGGCGCTTCCTGGCCATCCACCTCCCGGCCATCGAGGACCACCTCCACTACCGGTCCGTCGACGTGTCGACGATCAAGGAGCTGACGCGCCGGTGGTACCCCGGGGCGCTCGACGCAGGTGCCGCGCAAGGCCACCGCCCACCGCGCCCTCGACGACATCCGCGAGTCGATCGCCGAGCTGCAGCTGGTACCGGGAGCACGTGTTCCGCCCCGCTCCCGAGGTGGCCCGCACCCGCGGCGCCCGCCGGCGCAGAGGCCGCGGCGACGGGGATCGCAGTTGACCGCCCGGTCAAGATAGGTTCGGCGCAGTGGAAGCCGCACCCCGCGGCAGCGCCCGAGGCGCCAGGAGCAGGAACCCGCCTCGGCCGAGATCACCGAGGTGGCCCCCAACATCCTCCGGTCGCAGCTGCCCGTGTTCCTCCCCGGGCTCGGCCACGTGAACTGCTACTTCCTCGAGGACGAGCGCGGCGTCGCGCATCGTCGACCCGGGCCTGCCCGGCCCGCAGTCCTGGCGGGCGCTCGTCGACCGGCTCAAGCAGGCCGGCTACAAGCCGCGCGACGTCCACACCGTCGTCGTCACCCACTCGCACCCCGACCACTTCGGCGGCGCCGGGCGGTTCCGCGACACCTACGGCGCCGACGTCCTCACGCACCGCACCTTCCGCACCTGGTTCGACCCCGCGTCGGAGGAGGCCGCGGACCCGGACTCGGAGGACGGCGACCCGCCCCCCGTGCCGATGCCCTGGGGCGCGAGCCATGCCGTGGCGGCAGGACCAGACCTTCCGCCCGCCGCTCGCGCCGGCGCGATGCGCTTCACGATGATGACGCAGCTGGCGCGCCGGTTCATGCGCACGCCCTCGCCGACGCGCCGCGTCGACGACGCCGAGGTGGTGACGCTCGCCGGGCGCGAGTGGGTCTCGCTGCACACGCCGGGCCACACCGACGACCACCTCTGCCTGTACGACCCCGTCGAGGGCGTCGTGCTGTCCGGCGACCACGTGCTCCCGAGCATCACCCCGCACATCTCCGGGCTCGTCGCGATCTCCGGCGACTCCGGGGGCGACCCGCTCACCGAGTTCTTCCTGTCGCTCGAGAAGGTCGCCGCGCTCGAGGGCGTGCAGCAGGTGCTGCCCGCGCACGGCCACCCGTTCGAGGACCTGGCCGGGCGCGCCGCCGCAGATCCGGGAGCACCACGAGGAGCGGCTGCAGACGCTGCGCACGGCCGCGGGCGAGCTCGGCTCGGCCACGGTCGAGGAGCTGATGCAGCGCCTGTTCAAGCCCCGGTCCTGGGGCCAGATGGCCGAGAGCGAGACCTACGCGCACCTCGAGCACCTGCGGGTCACCGGCGAGGCCGAGTCGCGCTTCGCCGACGGTCTCCTGCGCTACCACCTCATCGACTGAGCCGGCGCGACGACGGCGGTGGCGGCGACGCGCCCGTCGTCGAGCACCCACACGGCCACGCCACCGTCCTCGCGGTCGACCGCGGCCCACGTCACCGTGGCGCCGCGCTCGATCGCGTGGCGGTGCTCGACCTCGGCCCGCAGCGGCGCGGGCAGCACCGGGCGCGCCGCGAGCGCCTCCTCCACCACCTGCCAGTAGGCCGCGTTGTTCACGTGGTCCATGACGTCGAAGTCGGTGGCGCGGAGCGGCCACGGCTGGACCGGCGCAGCGTCGGGCGGGGCGCCGTGCCGGACGCGGGCCGACACCTTGCGGCCTCCCGCCGAGGGGCCGAAGAGGTCCTCGAACCCGTCGGCCAGCCGCCGCGGTCGGCCCGTGGCCCGGTCCAGGTGCACCCACAGGCTGGTGGCCTCGAGGCACCCGCCCCCTCGCCCCGACGACCTCGACCCGGCGCTCGGCGTAGTGGCTGCCCGTGCCGGAGCAC
This sequence comes from uncultured Microthrixaceae bacterium, assembly GCA_963806205.1. GTDB lineage: Bacteria > Actinomycetota > Acidimicrobiia > Acidimicrobiales > VFJN01 > VFJN01. Next base: position 543,568 of record CAWDXF010000002.1, on the reverse strand, counting down.
CAGGTGGCCAGCTGCAGCTGCTCGAGGTAGCGGGGGAAGGCCAGCACCTCGAGCACGGTCCGGCGGACCACCCAGAACGGCGTCTCGGGGAGGGCCGCGTCGGCCGTGTCGTCGGCCGAGACGTCCTGCAGGTACCGGGCCGCGGCGTCCAGCCGCAGGTGCCCGGACGGGCCGGACGTCGCCCAGCCGGACGGGCCTCGACGCCTCGAAGATCCGGCCGCGAGGTGGGCCGTGGAGACCGAGGAGCGGCACCGGGATGACTGTATTCGCGCGGAAATCTTCGCAAATGCGGTTGACCCGCCCCCCGGCGACGTGGTCCGATGCCAGGACCCGGGTCGCCGACCCGACCACGCCCCTCCCGAGGAGCCCGTGACGATGACCACCGCGACGCACACCATGGCAGGCCTGCTGGCCCACGCCGGTGACGCGCGCCGCGCGCTGCGTCGCGCCTCGCCATCCGGGGCACCCGTGGCGCCGGTCGGTTACGGCCACCAGTCCGCCACCTGGACCATGGGCGCCATCGCCAACCCGCCACCACCTTCATGGTGTTCGACGCAAGAACCGCCCCACCCGGCAGCCATCGGAGCTCTCGCCATAAAGGCACACAAGCCAAGAGCGAGACGCAAGGACCTCCGAGAGGCCGCCGGGACACCCCGGCGGCCTTTCTCCTTTTCCGGCCGCCGACCGCCAGCGACCCACCCACCGACACCACCGACCGACGAGCCAGAGACCACCCACAGCAAGAGGGGGCAGGGCGATGTTGCCCGAGCGCTACGAGTACGAGGTCCAGGAGCCCGAGGGCTTGGGGATCGAGGACAACCGAGACTGGTGGGCCGAGGCCCGCTGCAACGACCAGGCCGGCACCATGTCCGGGCTCTTCTTCTCCGAGGAGCTGCAGGACATCGCCCGGGCGAAGCAGATCTGCGCCCTGTGCCCGGTCATGGCCGAGTGCCTCGAGGGCGCCCTCGAGCGGCGCGAGCCGTGGGGCGTCTGGGGCGGTCAGCTGCTCCTCAACGGGAAGGTGCTCCAGAGCAAGCGCCGGCGGGGTCGTCCCCCGAAGGTCGCCCCGCCCCGAGGACCAGCTCCCGGACATCCCGATCCCCGAGCACCTCAGGGAGCGCGTCGTCTACAAGATCGCGTGACCTGAGGAGCCATCGGAGATCACCGTGAAGGGCGGGCCGGGGCAACGGCCTGCCGATCCGCACGATGTCCCCCCGACGTGCGGATCGCCCCCGCCGACCCCCGGCCCGCCCACGGTCAACCCGCCACCGACACTGACGCTGCGACCCGGTCCTCCCCCCGGACCGGGTCGCATCGCGTCCGGAGATACCGTCGTCGCCGTGCCGGAGGTCCCCCGCTTGCCGTGGCGCGTCGCTCGTCGCCTCGACCACGCTGGCGCTCATCGCCGCCGCCGGCACGTACGTGCTGCTCGACGACGGGGGCGACGAACCGCCCCGGGCCACCGACCCCAGCGGCACGCTCACGCTGACCCCCGAGACGGGCGACGCCGACCCCGACACCGTCACGTTCACCGAGTTCGACGGCGAGGTCGTGCCCCTGGCCTCCCTGCGGGGCACGTCCGGTGGTCGTGAACTTCTTCGCCTCGACCTGCGTGCCGTGCGTCACCGAGATGCCGGCCTTCGAGCGCGTCCACCAGCGACCTGGGCGACCAGGTGACCTTCCTCGGCCTCGCCGTTGCCGACCGCTCCGACGACGCCCGGGACCTCGTCGACCGCACGGGCGTGACCTACCGCACCGCCCAGGACCGCGACGCCCAGGTGATCGCCGCCCTGCGGCGGCACCGTGCTGCCGACGACCGTGCTGCTCGACGCGGAGGGGCGGATCGTGGCCACGCACTCGGGCGCGCTCGACGCCGAGGAGCTCCGCGCCCTCCTGGCCGACGAGCTCGGGATCGGGTCTTGATCGACGCGCCGCTGGCCTTCGCCTTCGGCGCGGGCATGGTCGCCACCGTGAACCCGTGCGGGTTCGCGATGCTCCCCGCCTACCTCGCCTTCTTCCTCGGCGCGGAGGGCGAGACGCGGGACAGCCAGGCGAGCCTGCGCCGTTCGCTCGGCGTGGGGCTGTCCGTGTCGGCCGGGTTCCTCGCCGTGTTCAGCGCGGTCGGCCTCGCCATCTACCATCTGTCCGCCTCCGTCGACCGCTGGACGCCGTGGGCCACGATCGTGATCGGCGGCGGCGCTCGTGGTGCTGGGCCTCGCGATGCTGCGGGGGTTCGAGCCCGTGCTGGCCCTCCCCAAGCTCGAGCGCGGCGGGCGGCGCCGCAGCGGCCCGTCGATGTTCGTGTTCGGCATCTCCTACGCCGTGGCGTCGATCTCGTGCTCGCTCCCGCTGTTCACCAGCGCGGTGGCCGGCACCTTCCGCCGCGCCAACCTCGTGTCGAGCCTCGCGGTGTTCGTGGCCTATGCGGTGGGCATGACGCTCGTGCTGCTCGCGCTGACGGTGAGCCTCGGCATGGCGCGGCAGGGGCTGGTCCGCTGGCTGCGCCGCGCCATGCCGCACGTGACCCGGGCGTCGGGGCTGCTCCTGGTGGTGGCCGGCGGCTACCTCGTGCACTACGGCTGGTACGAGCGCCGCGTGCAGGACGGCGACCTGCGCGGCTCACGTCCCGTCGACGTGGTCACGGGCTGGTCCGAGGACATCGGGCGCTGGGTCGGCGAGGTCGGCGCCACCCGGCTCGGGCTGCTGCTGGCCCTGGCCCTCCTGGCGGTGCTCACGGCGACCTTCGGGCTCCGCGCCCGCGACCGGTAGCGCCGACCGCGTGGGTCGGTTCGCGGAGCTTCTCGCCCACGACGGCGTGGCGGAGGACCTCGAGCTGCGGTCCTCGCTTCGGCTTCCTCGCGTTCCACGGGGGCAACCTCGAGGCGGGCACGGACGACGTGGCCAGCCGGGCCGCCGAGGCCGCCGGCGCGTCCCTGTACGCCGTGCGCCAGCCCGACGGGCTCCGGTGGCACATCCCGTCGATCGAGGTGACCCCCGACGAGTCGCCTGCCCTGGCCGCGTTCCTCGACCACGTGGACGTGGCCGTGGCCCTGCACGGCTACGGCCGCGACGGCTGGTGGACGACGCCTGCTGCTGGGCGGCGGCAACCGCGACCTTGCCCGCCACGTCGGCGACGCACCTCCGGGCCGCGCTGCCCGGCTACGACGTCGTCGACGACCTCGAGGAGATCCCGCCGGAGCTGCGGGGCGTGCACCCCGCCAACCCGGTGAACCGCTGCACCGGTGGCGGCGTGCAGCTCGAGCTGCCGCCACGCGTGCGCAGCCGCACGCCCTTCTGGGCCGACCTCCCCGAGGGCGCCCCCATCCCGCACGCCGCGGACCTCGTGACCGGCCTCGCGGCCGCGGCGGTGAGCTGGACCTGACCCCACGCGTTCTGGCCCGAGCTCGTCGACCCCTGGGTCGACGAATCCGGGCCAGAACCAGTGGGGGTCAGGGGCTGAGGCGCTCGATCAGCCAGCCGGTGGGAGCCGCCGGGTCACGGCGGTAGCGGAGGCGCTCGTGCAGGCGGTTGGGCCGGCCCTGCCACAGCTCGATCGTGTCGGGCACGAGCCGGTAGCCGCCCCAGTGCGGCGGGCGCGGCACCGGCCCGTCGCCGAAGCGCTCCTCGGCCTCCCGGAAGCGCGCCTCGAGCGCGGCGCGGTCGGGCAGCACCGTCGACTGCGTCGACGCCCACGCGGCGATCTGGCTGCCGCGCGGCCGCGACGCGAAGTACTCGTCGCTCTCCTTGGCGGCGAGCCGCTCGACCGGGCCCACCAGCTCGATCTGGCGCTGCACGGGGACCCAGCTGAAGAGCAGCGCGGCGTGGCCGGTGGCGGCCAGGTGCTGCGCCTTGCGGCTCTCGTAGCTCGTGAAGAACGCGCAGCCCCGCGCGTCGAGGCCGCGGACGAGCACGTTGCGTGCGCCGGGCACACCGTCGGGGCCCGCGGTCGCCAGCACCGCGGCCGCGGGCTCGCGAGGCGCCACCTCCGACCACTCGGCCGTCCAGCGCCGCACCTGCGCCACGGGATCGGGATCGAGGTCGGCGACGTCGAGGGGGAGCTGCTCGTACTGCTCGCGGCGCTCCTGGAGGACGGCGTCGAGATCCATCAAAGCCCTCCCGCGGCCGCGTCGATGGCCGCCTCGATGGCGGACTCGAGCGCGTCGAGGCCCTCCGTCTTGTCGAGGTACGCCGCTCCCAGCTCGACCGCCTCCTGCTCCACCGCCGGGTCGAACAGGCTCGACAGCACGAGCACCGCCCGATGCGGCCGCTCGGCCCGCAGCGCCCGCACCGCGCTGAGGCCGACCGCGCCGGGCAGCACCAGGTCCACCACCACCACGTCGGGGTCGTGGGCCGACGCGAGCTCCACCGTGGCGTCGGCGTCGCCGGCCTCGGCCACCACGTCGTAGCCGTCGTCCACCAGCACCGACCGCACGAGCCCGCGGAAGCGCTCGTCGTCGTCGGCCAGGACCACGGTCGTCGGCGGCACGAGCCAACCGTACCGACGGCCCGACCGGCCCGTGACCGACCCCGATAGGCTCACCGCCCGTGAGCTCGGGGGGGTCGATCACCCTGGCGGGGGTGACCAAGACGTTCCCCGGGTCGGCGACGCCCGCGGTGGCACCGCTCGACCTCGAGATCCCCGGCGGTTCGCTCGTGGTGCTCATCGGCCCGTCGGGCTGCGGCAAGACCACGACGCTGCGGATGATCAACCGGCTCATCGAGCCGACCGCGGGGACGATCACGATCGACGGCGAGGACATCCGGCGGCGGTCGACCACCGAGCTGCGCCGCGGCATCGGCTACGTGATCCAGCAGGTGGGGCTGTTCCCGCACCGGACGATCGCGCAGAACATCGCCACCGTCCCCCGCCTGCTCGGCTGGGACAAGGCCCGCACGGCCGCGCGCGTCGAGGAGCTGGTGGACCTCGTCGGCCTCGACCGGACGCTGCTGGGCCGCTATCCCGCCGAGCTGTCCGGCGGGCAGCAGCAGCGGGTCGGGGTGGCCCGGGCGCTCGCCGCCGACCCGCCCGTCCTGCTCATGGACGAGCCGTTCGGCGCGGTCGACCCGATCGTGCGGGGTCGCCTCCAGCGCGAGCTGCTCGACCTGCAGGACAAGGTGCGCAAGACGATCGTGCTCGTGACCCACGACATCGACGAGGCCGTGGCCCTCGGCGACCGCGTGGCGGTGCTCAACGTGGGCGGCGTGCTCGAGCAGTACGCCCCGCCCGACGAGCTGCTGGCCGCGCCGGCCAGCCCCTTCGTGGCGTCGTTCCTCGGCACCGAGCGCAGCATCAAGCGCCTCGCGCTCAGCACCGTCGGCAGCCTCGAGCTCGAGGGCGGGCACTGGGTGGACGTCGCGGACGGCATGAGCGCGGCCAAGGAGGTGCTGGCCCGCACGGGCAGCGAGTGGCTCGGGCTCGTGGCCGACGGCCGCTTCACCGGCTGGGTCACCAGCGCCGACGTGGCGGCCGCCGCCTCGCTCGCGGACCTCGCGCCGGTGCCACCGGCGGCCCGCGTCCGCGCCGAGAGCACGATGCGGGAGGCCCTCGAGGTGATCCTCACGCAGCAGACGCCGACCGCAGTGGTGGAGGACGCCGACGGTCGCTTCCGCGGCCTGGTGCAGCTCGAGGCCATCCGCCAGGGGCTGCTGCGATGACCCGGCGCCGTGGTCTCCTGCTCGCCGGTGGGCTCGCCGGTGCCGGCGCCGTGGCCTGGGCGTGGATGCGGATCGCGGACCTCAGCACCGAGACGCAGGCCACCAACCCGATCATCCGGTGGGAGTGGGTGTTCGTGCGCGAGGACACGCGGGGCGAGCTCTGGGACGCGACGCTGCAGCACCTGCAGCTGACGCTCATGGCGGTGGGCATCGGCCTCGCGCTCGCGTCGGCGCTGGCGGTGATCGCGCTGCGCTTCCGATGGACGTTCGCGCCGATCACCGCGTTCACCGGCTTCCTCTACACGATCCCGAGCGTGGCGCTGTTCGGCCTCCTCGTCACGCGCTTCGGCAACACGACCTCGGCCGAGATCGCGCTCGTGAGCTACACGCTCCTCGTGCTCGTGCGGAACATCGTCGCCGGCATCGACGGCGTGCCGGCCGCGGTGACCGACGCGGCCGACGGCCTGGGCCTGTCGCGCGCCCGCCGCCTCCTGACCGTGGAGCTGCCGCTGGCCCTCCCGGTGATCGTGGCCGGCATCCGCGTCGCGACCGTCACCACCGTCGGGCTCGTCGGCGTGACCGCGATCATCCAGCTGGGCGGTCTCGGTCAGCTCATCTTCGACGGCTACGGCACCCAGTACTACACGAAGATCGTCGTGGGGTCGGTGCTGTCGGTGCTCCTCGCGCTCGTGCTCGACATCGCGTTCCACCGCGCCGAGGTGGCGTTGACGCCGTGGTCCCGCCGGAGCCGGCGCCCGTGAGCGCGCCCGCGCCCGCTCTCGCCCTGCTCGGCGTGGACGAGCCGTCGAACGTCGTCGAGTGGTTCAGCCAGCGCGCCGACCGGGTGCACGACGGCGCCATCCCGGACCAGATGTGGCTCACGGTGTGGCACAGCGCGCTGGCGCTCGTCGTGGTGGTCGCCATCGCGGTGCCGGTCGCCGCGGTCCTGGCCCACCACCGCCGGGGCGAGCTCGCGGCGTCGTTCGCCGTCAGCATCGGCCGCGCCGTCCCGACGGTCACCGTCGTGGGCGTGGCCGTGATCGTGTCGCTCCGCAACGGCTACGGGCTCGAGCCGTGGCCGATCGTCGTGGCCCTGGTGCTGCTCGGCCTGCCGCCGGTGTTCGCCAACACCTACGCGGCGGTGCGCGGCATCGACCCCGGGCCCGTCGACGCCGCCCGGGCGATGGGGTCGACCCACCGGCAGGTGCTCGCGCGCGTCGAGCTGCCGCTGGCGCTGCCCGTGATCATCGCCGGCATCCGCACCGCCGCCGTCCAGATCGTGGCCACCGAGCCGCTCGGCGCCTTCTTCGGCGGCGAGGGGCTCGGCGCCTACCTCCGCCAGGGCCTGAGCACCCAGGACTCGTACCAGGTGCAGGCCGGTGCGCTGCTGGTGACGGCCGTCGCCATCGGCGCCGAGGTGCTGCTCGTGGCGGGCGCCCGCGTCCTGGTGCCGAAGGGCATCCGGGTCGCCACACCGGCCCGCCGGGCCCGCCGTCGCGTGGATCCAGTGCTCGATGCCGTGCCCACCTGATACGCAGGTAGCTATCCCGACAAAGCGGAGGAACCCCACCCATGACCACATCACGTTGGAGGAAGGCCCTCGCCCTCGGGCTCGCAGTCGGGCTGACCGTCGCCGTCGCCGCGTGCGGCGACGATGACGACGCCACCGGCACGGACGACGTCGAGGCCATCGACGGGCCGACCATCCGCATGGCTCCGCAGGACTTCGCCGAGGCGAAGACCCTCACCGAGGTGTACGGCCAGTACCTCGAGGCCAAGGGCTTCGACGTCGACATCCAGGCGCCGAACGGCTTCCGGGACCAGGTGTACCCGGCCCTCGAGGCGGACGACCTCGACCTGATCATCGACTACACGGGCAGCGCCGCCGGGTTCCTGAACCCCGACAGCGCTCGCACGGCCGACCCCACGGAGGCGCACGCCCGGCTGAGCGAGGCGCTCTCGCCGAAGGGCCTGGAGGCGGCGGCCTTCTCGCCCGCCGAGGACAAGAACGCGCTCGGTGGCGCTGAAGTCCTTCGCCGACGAGAACGGGCTCGTCACCATCTCCGACCTCGAGAAGCTCGGCAGCGTCAAGCTCGGCGGGGCCGAGGACTGCCGCGAGCGCGTCGACTGCCTCGTCGGCTACACCGACCCGGCCGTGTACGGCCTGACGATCGAGTTCACCGCCCTCGAGTACGGCCCGGCCCTCACCGCCGCGCTCGAGAGCGAAGCGATCCAGGTCGCGCAGTACCAGACGACGGCCCCGGAGATCGCCAGCGGCGACTTCGTGGTGCTCACCGACGACAAGGGCCTGCTCTCGGCCGACAACATCGTGCCCGTGCTCCGGAGCGCGATCGCCACGGCCTACGGCGACACCCTCACCGAGGCCCTCGACGAGCTGAGCGCCGTGCTCACCACCGAGGACCTCATCGCGTGGAACGTCCGGACCGACGTCGACAAGGACGAGCCGGCCGACGTCGCCACCGAGTGGCTCGAGGACAAGGGCCTGATCTAGCCCAGCGGCCGGGCGCCCCTACCTCGTGATGGCGGTCGCGCCACCGAGGTAGGGGCGCAGGCACTCGACGACCGCGATGGAGCCGTTCGGCTGGCGGTGCGTCTCGAGGTACGCGGCGACCGTGCGGGGCCAGCCCATCGCGGACCCGTTCACCGTGTGGCAGGTCTCGGTGCCCTTGCCGCCCTTGGGCTTGAACCGGATCCCGGCCCGGCGGGCCTGGTAGTCGGTGAACCAGGACACGGAGCTGACCTCGAGCCAGAGGTCGCACCCGGGCGCGTAGGCCTCGAGGTCCCAGGTGCGGGCCGCCGACGCGCCGAGGTCCGCGGTGCACAGGTCGACCACGCGGTAGGCGAGCCCGAGGTCGCGGAGGATCGCCTCGCTGCGCGCGAGCACGTCCTCCTGGCAGGCGATGGCGTCCGCGGCACCAGTCGTGAGAGCGAACAGCTCCACCTTGTCGAACTCGTGGGAGCGGAGGAGGCCGCGCGTGTCCCGCCCGGCCGAGCCCGACTCGCGACGGAAGCAGGACGTGTAGGCCATGTAGCGGCGCGGGAGGTCGGCGGCGTCGAGCACCTCGTCGCGGTGCAGGGACGTGAGGGGCACCTCGGCCGTGGGGATGGCCCACAGGTCGTCGCGCTCCACGTGGTACGAGTCGTCCGCGAACTTGGGCAGGTGGCCGGTGGCCACCATCGTGTCGGAGTGCACGAGCGTCGGCGGGCGCACCTCCAGGAAGGCGTCGCCGTTGAGGTCGAGGCTCAGCTGCACGAGCGCCCGCAGGAGCCGGGCGCCCCAGCCCGTGTACATCGTGAACATCGAGCCGGAGATGCGCACGGCCCGCTCGGGGTCGAGCAGGCCGAGCTCGGCGCCGATGTCCCAGTGCGGCACCCGCTGGTGCTCGCCGTAGGCGGCGGGATCGAAGCCCTCGACCCGCAGCACCACGTTGTCGGCCTCGCCCGCCCCGTCCGGGCAGTCCTCCGCCGGCACGTTGGGGGTGAGCAGCAGCAGCCGCTGCACCGTGGCGGCCAGCCCGTCCGCCTCCGCCTCGAGCGCCTTCTCCTCCTCGCCGAGCGTGCGGCTCTCCGCCATCAGGCCTTCGGCGGCGCCGGCGTCGCCGCCCTGGCGCAGCGCTCCGACCTCCTTCGAGAGCGCCTTGATGCGGGCCCGCACCTCGTCGCGCCGCGTGCCGACGGCGCGCACGCGGGCGTCCGCCTCGAGGAGCTCGTCGACGAGGTCGGCCGCATCGCCGCCGCGCCGGGACAGCCCGGTGCGCACGGCGTCGGGGTCGGCACGGACGAGGCGGATGTCGAGCACGGTGCGCCACCGTAGTTGCGGGTGTCCCCGGCCCTGTGGGTCGTTCTCGGGCGAGTTCGGTGGGTGGGCGGGGCCCGCCTAGCGTCGGGGCCCGCATGGCCGCGGTCGAGGTGGAGGAGCTCACGGTGCGGTACGGCGACGTCGTCGCCGTCGACGGCGTGTCGTTCACGGCGGCGGCCGGGGAGATCACGGCGGTCCTCGGCCCAAACGGCGCCGGCAAGACCAGCACGATCGAGGTGCTCGAGGGCTACCGCCGCGCTGCGTCCGGGCGGGCGTCGGTGATCGGGCTCGACCCCAGGGCGGACCACGCCGCCCTGACGTGGCGCGTCGGCGTGATGCTCCAGTCCGGCGGGGTGGGGCCGGGCGTGCGGGTGGGCGAGGCGCTGCGCCACGCCGCGGCGCTCTACGACGACGCGCTCGCCCCGGCCGACCTGCTCGAACGGGTGGGGTTGGTGGGCCTCGAGCGGCGCACGTGGCGCCAGCTCTCCGGCGGCGAGCAGCGCCGGCTGTGCCTCGCGCTCGCGCTGGTCGGGCGACCCCAGGTGGCCTTCCTCGACGAACCCGGGTCCGGCGTCGACCCCGTGGGTCGTCGCGCCATCCGCGACGTGGTGACGGGCCTGCGCGACGACGGCGTGACCGTGGTGCTGACCACCCACGACCTCGACGAGGCCGAGCGCCTGGCCGACCACGTGGTGATCCTCGACCAGGGCCACGTGCTGGCCGCTGGCAGCCCGGCCGAGCTCCGCACCGCCCCCTCGGCCGAGGTCCGCTTCGGCGCGCCCACCGGCCTCCAGGTGACCGAGCTGGCCACGCACCTCGGGGCACCCGTGACCGAGGTCGGCCCCGGCGAGTACCGCGTCGCCGCCGAAGGCACACCCGCGCTCGTGGCGGCGCTCACGGCGTGGCTGGCCGACCGCGACCTCCCCCTGGCCGACCTGCGGGCCGGTCGGCAGCGCCTGGAGGACGTGTTCCTGCGCCTGGTGGGCGACGAATGAGGGGCCTGCGGGCACACCTGCGGCTGGAGCTGACGCTGATCGCCCGCAACGGCGAGTCGCTGCTGCTCACGCTCGGCATCCCGGTGCTGCTGCTGTGCTTCTTCGCCAACGTCGACGTGCTCCCGATCGACGGCGAGCCGATCGACTTCCTCGCGCCCGGCGTCCTCTCCCTCGCGATCCTGTCGACGGCGATGGTCAACCTCGCCATCGCCACCGGCTTCGAGCGCGAGTACGGCGTGCTCAAGCGCCTGGGCGCCACGCCCCTGGGACGACCCCGCCTCCTCGCCGCGAAGACGCTCGCCATCGCGGTGGTCGAGCTCGTGCAGCTCGCGGTGCTGTGGCCGCTCGCCCTCGCGTTCGACTGGGAGCCGTCGGTCGCGGTCCCCGGGCTCGTCGCCGCGCTCGCGCTCGGCACGATCGCCTGCGCGGGCATCGGCCTGTGCCTGGCTGGGTCGCTGAAGGCCCTCGTGACCCTCGCCGCGGCCAACGGCCTCTACCTCGTGCTGCTCCTGCTCTCCGGGATGGTGATCCCGCTCGACGAGCTCCCCGGCGCGGCCCGGGCCGTCGCCCGCGCCCTCCCGAGCGGCGCGCTGGCCGAAGCCGTCCGCGGCAGCGTGATCGCCGGCGTCGACGTGCCCGGCCGCGCCTGGGCCGTGCTCGCGGCCTGGGCCGTGCTCGCCCCCCTCGCCGCCACCCGCTTCTTCCGCTGGGAGTAGCTCCAAGGATCCTTGGAGCAACCTTCTCCTGGGAAGGCTCCGTCATGGCCACATCCGTCCCGAACCTCACCTTGAACAACGGCGTCGACATCCCGGTCCTCGGGTTCGGCGTCCACCAGATCCCGCCGGATGACACGGAGCGAACAGTCACCGATGCGCTCGAGGTCGGCTACCGCCACATCGACACAGCGGCCGCCTACGGCAACGAGGAGGGCGTCGGCGAATGGCGGAGAACTCGACGTGTTCGACTTCGAGCTGTCCGGGGGTGGCTGACCAAGCGATGAGTTTGCGGGTAGGAGCCCGTCGGTGGGTGACGCAACGTTGCCGCAGTGGCGGCAACGAGAAGGAGGCTTCGATGAAGGCCATCAACCTGGGTGTCGACGACGGGCTGCCGCCGGTGGACTGGGGCAGCATCGTGGAGAAGCTCGACGCCGGGTCGGCGCCGGCTCCCGACGCGCACAACTCCCGCACGACCTGGCTCACGACGCTGAACGAGGACGGGAGCCCGCACGTGACCGCGGTGGGCGCCCTCTGGCTGGACGGGACGTTCTGGTTCCAGACGGGTGCGGGCACCCGGAAGCACCAGAACGTCGAGCGCGACGGGCGCTGCACCGTCGCCCTGTCGGTCCGCGACGCCGACGTCGTCGTCGAAGGCACCGCCCAACGGGTGACGGACCCCGCCGACATCGCCCGCGCCGCGAAGGGGTGGGCGGACGGCGGTTGGCCGGCCGAACCCGATCCGAGCGGGACCGGGATCACCGCACCCTTCAACGCACCCTCGCAGGGCCCTCCGCCCTGGGACGTGTACCGCGTCGCACCCCGCTCAGCAACCGTCGTGCTGGGCGCGGACCCGGGCGGCCTGACCCGGTTCCGGTTCTGACCGCTCGGCTCAGGGCGAGAGATCGCCGGCACCATCCCACATCGTCGAACGACCAGCGCCGGAGGTTACGTCTGGGCGGGTTCCGCCCGGAGTTGCCAGGATGCAGGCGTGCAGCAACCGACGATCGGCTACGTCCCCACCGACATCACGAGTGCGCGAGGGCTCGATCTCCGGAGCACGGCGCGGCGGGCCGAGGAGCTCGGCCTCGACCACCCGGGCTCGGCGACCACGTCAGCTTCTTCGTCGGACTTGGGTTCGACGGCCTGCTCACGTCTGCGCTCGTGCTGGGTGCCACGGAGCGGCTCTCGGTCAACACGTGCGTGTACCTGCTCCCCCCTGCGGCACCCCGTCCTCGTCGCGCGGCAGCTGGCGGACATCGGCCGGCTCGCACCCGGTCGCCTGCTGTTCGGCGTCGGCATCGGCGGCGAGGATCCGCACGAGGTCGAGATCGGCGGCGTCGACCCCAAGACGCGCGGGCGCCGCATGGACGAGTGCATGCAGATCGCCCCGCCGTCCCGATCCCGATCGTCGTGGGCGGCCGGTCCGACGCCGCGGTGGCACGCGCCGGGCGGCTCGGCGACGGCTGGTTCGGCCTCTGGGTCTCGGCCGAGCGCTATGGGCCTACGTCGGCCCGGCCATGCAGGCCTTCTACCAGATGCCCTACGAGCGGTTCGAGAAGTGGTCCCCGGCCGGGACCGCGGAGCAGATCGCGGAGCTCCTGATCCCGTACGCCGCGGCCGGGTGTCGGACGTTCAACCTGATCATCAACGGCAGCAGCATCGAGTCCGAGCTCGACGCGTCGGCGGAGATCCGCGACCATCCTGGAGGCCACCCGCGCCTGACCGTTGCGGGTCTTGGGCCTCGGACCCGATAGCGTCGAAGTGCGGTCCGTCACTCGGACGGGTCGAACACAGAAACGACAACACAACATGACCACCACAGGCACAGTGAAGTTCTTCAACGCCGAGAAGGGTTTCGGCTTCATCTCCCGGGAGCAGGGCGACGACGTGTTCGTCCACTTCTCCAACATCCAGGGCGAGGGCTACAAGTCCCTCGACGAGGGCCAGCGCGTCGAGTTCGACGTCGCCCCCGGCCGCAAGGGCGAGGAAGCCCAGAACGTTCGGGTCATCTGACCCCACGGCGTTGCAGAACGGGCCGTCGGTGTCACCGGCGGCCCGTTGCGCGCCCGGCTATCCGTTGACCATGACCCCCGCGTGCCGGGGCTGCCTGCGGTAGGCGACCACGCGCTCGGCGGCGACGACCAGCCCGAGGGCCACGATGCCGTCGAGCCAGTAGTGGTTCGCGGTGACCACCACGGCGATCGAGGTGAGGACCGCGTGGACGACGCCGATCCACCGCCACGGGCGGCGGGTGAGATGCCAGGTGCCGTAGGCGACGATCAGCGCCCACCCGACGTGGAGCGACGGCATGGCGGCGTACTGGTTCGCGATGCTCTCCACCCCGGGCCGCGAGTAGATCTGCGGGCCGTACCGGGCGATCGTGTCGACGAACCCCGGCAGCATCCGCGGCGGCGCCAGCGGATAGGCGATGTGCATGACGAGTGCGACCGCGGTGACCGAGATGAAGATCACGCGGATCCGCGCGTAGAGCTCGGGCGCCTTGAGGTACGTCACCACGAGGAAGACGAGCGTGGCCGGGAAGTGCACCATCGCGTAGTAGCGGTTCATCCCGCGGATCACGACCTGGTGGTCGAGCAGGAAGTCCTGGATGCTGCGCTCGCTGCCGAGGCCCACCGTGTGCTCCCAGGACAGCAGCTCGCGCGCGTGCTGGAAGGCGGCCTCGGCCTGGTCGCGGCCCAGGTAGCGGCCGAGCCGGTACAGGCTCAGCAGGGAGAAGAGGAGCACGACCTCCAGCAGGAGCGTGCGACCGAACCGGCCGCGCCACCACGCGCCGAGCCGCGACTGTGGTCGGTCGTCAACAAGCGACACGCCTGCGACCGTACCGCGCACGGCGTGGTGGGGCAGCGGAGAGCGCACACCGGCCGCACCAGGTGCTAGCCAGTCACGCGATGGGTGCCGCCGCGATGTCAGGGATCGACCTGACCGACCTCGACAACTTCGCCGGCGGGTTCCCCCACCACCTCTTCGACCGACACCGGCACGAGGCGCCCGTGTACTGGCACCCGCCCACGGTCCACACGCCGGACGGCGAGGGGTTCTGGTCCGTGGCCACCTACGCCGAGACCGAGGCGGTCCAACTCGATCCGGCCACGTTCTCCTCGGAGCGGGGTGGCGATCGCCGGCACGGCGGGACGCTGCTCCAGGACCTCGAGGTGGCCGGGCTGGTGCTGTCGATGATGGACGACCCGCGCCATTCCCGGATCCGGCGGCTCGTGAGCGCGGGGCTCACGCCGCGCACGGTCGGGGACCTGGGGGTGGAGCTGCGCCGCCGCGCCGTCGCCCTGCTCGACGCGGTGGAGGACGGGGACGCGTTCGACTTCGTGGCGGACGTGGCGCGCGAGCTGCCGCTCCAGGCGATCTGCATGCTCCTCGGCGTGCCCGAGGAGGACCGGCACGAGCTGGGCCGGTTCTTCGACGCCGGGTTCGACGTGCGCGAAGGCGACGTCGGCTTCACGGACTCCGGCACCACCGCCGAGAGGGACGGGGCGCCCGGCCTCTCGGTCCTCGACTACTCCGTCGCCCTCATCGCGGCGAAGCGTGCGACGCCGACCGACGACATGCTCTCGGTGGTGGTCCACGCGTCGCTGCCCGACGTCGAGCCGCCGCAGCTGACCGACGTCGAGCTCTACGCGTTCTTCTCGCTGCTGTTCGCCGCCGGCGCGGAGACGACCCGCCACGCCATCTCCGGCGGGCTGCTGGCCCTCCTCGAGCGGCCCGACGAGCTCGCCGCGCTGCGGGACGAACCGGGCCTGCTCGGCACGGCCATCGAGGAGATGCTGCGGTGGACGACGCCGTCGCCCGCCAAGCGGCGGACGGTGACGACACCGGTGACCCTGGGCGGGCACGCGATGGCCCCGGGCGACAAGGTGCTGTTCTGGGAGGCGTCGGCCAACCGCGACGAGCGGGTGTTCGACGACGCGGCCACCTTCGACATCCGCCGGGACCCCAACCCGCACCTCGCCCTCGGCCGGGGCGTGCACTACTGCCTCGGCGCGCACCTCGCCCGCCTCGAGATGCGGGTCATGTTCGAGGAGCTCCTCGCCCGGTTCGCGGGCATCAGCCTCGCGGGCGACGTCGAGCGGACCCGCAGCAACCGGCACTCCGGGATCCGCAGCCTCCCGGTCCGCCTGCACCGCCGGGCCTGAGCCTCAGCGGGCCGGGAGGGCCAGGGCCCGCGACGCGCCCTCCAGGAACACCGAGCGGAGCAGGTCGTCCCGATCGAGGAGCTCCCCCGCCGGCCCGTCGTAGCGCACCTCGCCCTTCTCCATGAAGCAGGCCCGGTCCGCCAGCGAGAGGGCGATGTTGACCGACTGCTCCACCAGCACGACGGCGGTCCCGCGGTCGTTGATCGTCCGGACCATGTCCAGCAGCTCACCGACGACGATCGGGGCCAGGCCCAGGCTCAGCTCGTCGATGAGCAGGAGGCGCGGCTCCAGCAGGAACGCCTTGCCCAGCGCCAGCATCTGCTGCTCGCCGCCCGACAGCGTGCCGGCCTCCTGGTGGCGGCGCTCGCCGAGGTGCGGGAACGCGCCGACCCGCCCTCGGTGACGCCGACGCCGGACAACCCCTACGGCCTCCCCGCCCCCCTGCAACCGCTGAACGAGCTGCTGTCGATCCCCGGGTCGGAGCTGTGCGCGCTGGGACCGGTGGTGGGGACGGTCGTCCTGCTCGCCGGCGCGCTGGGCGCGAACCTCCCGCGCAGCACCGTCGACGCCAAGTCGATCTTCGACGGGATGTGCAGCGGACTGCCGGTGCGCACCATCCAGACCCGCTGCGCGGTCGACGCGCAGGTGGGGGCGCCGCTCGGCGGGCTGCCCCCGCCCGCCAACGCCCTCCCGGTGCCGACACCCCTTGGAGACGTCGCGCAGCTGGCCGGCCTGGTCGAGACCGCGCTCGGCTCGGGCGCGGTGCAGGCGCAGCTGCTGGCGCTGCTCGAGTGCGAGCAGATCGACCTGCGCCGCCGGGGACGCGATCGTGCCCGGAGCCGGCGCGCCGCTCGTGCGGACGACGGGCGAGGCCGCCTCGGCGGGCGGCGTGGACGCGTGGGCCACGCTCGCCGTCCTGCTGATCCTCGGGACCAACGTGGTGCTGATGGTCCGGGACCGCCGCCGTGCCTGAGCTGATGCTGGCTCCGGTCGCGGCGGCGCCTGCGGCGCGGGGCTCACCCTCCCCAAGTGCCTCCGCACGGGTCGGCGAAGGCGCCCGGCTCCGGCCGGGCTCCTAG
The DNA here is from genome assembly GCA_963806205.1 of uncultured Microthrixaceae bacterium. Lineage (GTDB taxonomy): Bacteria > Actinomycetota > Acidimicrobiia > Acidimicrobiales > VFJN01 > VFJN01. The sequence goes on along the minus strand of CAWDXF010000002.1, from coordinate 527,137 downwards.
TTGCTTCGTGCTCGGGTCACTCTGCGTCGGTGTGGTCGTGGAACCAGCACGCCGTCGCCGCGTTGTCAGCGCGACAGCACCGTCGAGCAGTCGGCGACCCGGCACTGCCGCGACGGGCCGTACGAGCGGACGTAGCCGCGGCTGCGGCGGCGTGTCGCCGCGGTGGGCTCCCCGTCCGGCAACGCCGCCGGCAGCGACGACCGGACCGGCCGCTGTTCAGCGGTGCTCATGCGCGATCGCCCGCACGATCCGGCACGTCGTGGTGAGCCATCGTGGCGCCTTCCTGCTCGACGGATGCCAGAGGAAGGGATGACCTGCCGGTGACCGTCCCACCTTACGGCCTCGCGGGGGCACTTCCCCCGCGACGGCCAGGACCTCAGCTGCGGGCGCCCTGTTCCTCGCGCCAGCTGGCGGGCGCGGCGCCGCGCGGCTCCTTCGGGAGGCCGAGGACCATCTCGCCGACGATGTTGCGCTGGATCTGGCTGGAGCCGGCGTAGATCGTGCCGGCCCGGGCGTTGAAGAACGACCCCACCCAGCTCGCGCTGTCGTTGGGGGCGCCGGGGTCGTCGGTCTGGAACGACGAGGCGGGCCACCGGCCGTCGGGCGTCATCGCGTCCGCGCCGAGGACGTCGACGGCCAGCTCCGTGACGACCTTGTGGTACTCGCTCCAGAAGAGCTTGAAGATCCCGGCCTCGGGACCGGGGTGGTGGCCGTTCAGGAACTGCGTGAGCGAGCGGAGCCCGAGGAACCGCATCACCTCGACCTTCGTGTGGCAGTCCACGAGCCGCTGGCGGAGCACCGGGTCGGCGGTGGCGCCGCGCTCCTTGGCGAGCGCCACGAGCCGGTCGAGCTCGGTGCGGAACATGAGCGGGAAGGTGGCCGCGGCCTCGCCGCGCTCGTAGCCGAGGAGCGTCATGGCCACGGCCCAGCCGCCGTTGACCTCGCCGATGACGTTGCCCTTCGGGCACCGCGCGTCGGTGAAGAACACCTCGTTGAACTCCGACTCGCCCGAGATCATCTTGATGGGCCGCACCTCGATGCCGGGTTGGTCCATCGGGCAGAGCAGGAACGTGATGCCCTTGTGCTTCGGCACGTCGGGGTCGGTGCGGGTGAGCACGAAGATCCAGTTGGCGAGGTGGCCGGCGGAGGTCCAGATCTTCTGGCCGTCGATCACCCACTCGTCGCCGTCGAGGCGCGGCGCGGCAACCGATGTTGCCGAGGTCGGAGCCGGCGTTGGGCTCCGAGTAGCCCTGGCACCACACGTCCTCGCCCGAGAGGATGCGCGGGATGTAGTGGCGCTTCTGCTCGTCGGTGCCCCAGTCGAGCAGCGTGTTGCCGACCATCTGGATCGAGAAGACGTCGTTGGTCCCCCCGAGCGGCACCCCGGCCCGTTGGAACTCCTCGGCCAGGATGACCTGCTCGAGAGCGGTGAGTCCCGGGCCGCCGTACTCGGTCGGCCACGACGTGGCGAGGTACCCGGCCGCGTGCAGGGTCGCCCGCCACTGCTTCGTGAACGGCTCGACCTCCTCACGGGGCAGCGCCCCGATCCCCCGCCAGTCCGCCGGCAGGTGCTCGGCGAGGAACGCGCGCACCTTGTCCCGGTACTCGTCGGCTTCCGGCGGGTAGGTCGGGTCCATCGGGCTACACCGCCTTCTTGACCGTGCGCTCGAGGATCCCGAGGGTGGCCTTGAGCGCCGACTCCGGGATGATCGGCCACATGCCCGGCGCCCGCCACTGCTCGCCGACGTTCGACCAGTCGTAGATCGACGTGACGAGCGTGCCCTCCTCGACCGGCTCGAGGCGGTACCCGTAGTAGTGCCCGATGCTCGGGAAGCCCGCGCCGGACACCTCCCAGGTGATGAACCGGTCCTGCTCGTAGCCGGTGATCGTGACCGTCACGTCGTACTTGCCCATCGGCAGGTCACCGAGCGACTCGCGGTCCATGTGGATCACGAACGTGTCACCCAAGGCCTTCGCCGGCTCGCCCGAGCAGCTCTGCAGCATCCCCGAGGCGTCGATGGCCACATGGCCCTCCGGGCTGGAGACGACACCGAAGATGGTGGCGGGGTCGGCCGGGATCGTCCGCTGGATCTCGAAGCGCTCGCTCATCGGCCCATCCTGCACCACACCGCCGACGCCCCGCTCAGAGGTCGACGTTGGCGGCGGCGATGGCCACCATCTCCTCGACGTCGTCGTGGAGCACGAAGCCCGCGTCGGCCGCCGCCTTCGCCGAGGCGGCGAAGCGCTCGACGAACGCGTCCTTGCTGCCGTAGAGCGCGGCCAGCTGCTCCGGGGTGAACGGGGTGGTGCTGCCGGCCAGGAAGGCGATCGGCGCGCCGCCGTTGCCGAGGCCCGACAGGCGCGCCACGGGCACGTCGACGTGCGGCGTGCGCAGCCCGCCGAGCGCGTTGCCGTGCTCGTCGGTGGCGAAGCCGGCGCCGTCGAGCTCCAGCCGGGGCGAGGCGGACGGGCGGGTCCCGTCGCGCACCCACGCGTCCAGCGTCCGCATCGCGGCCTGCACCACCCAGTGCTGAGGTCCGGTGTTCACGGCCTCGTCGAGCTGCATGCCGAAGAGCTCCCGCACCGGGCGCCACGCGGCCGCCAGGGCCTCGATCGGCTGGAGCCCGTCGTCCGTCATCCCGGCCGCGAACGTGTAGACGTCCGCGTGCGCCGCGCCGGCGATCTCCCAGATCACGAGCCGCTCGCCGTCGTCCTGGCGGGCGGCCTGGTAGCCGAGCAGGATCAGGTCGGTCTCCGCCTCGACGCAGAGCACGGGCACGCGCAGGACGGCCCGGAACGGCGTCGGGTCGCCCGTGAGGATCTGGCCGGCGAGGTCGCCGCCCCCGTCGTCGAGCGGCGCGGCGGTGCCGCCCCGCGCGTGGACGAGGTACCCGTCGAAGGCCTCCGTCGAGTGGTCGAGCTCGTTGACGTAGGTGGTGAGGCGGAAGGCCGACTGCGACTCGCCGACGCCCAGCACGCGCGCCACGGGCAGCCCGTCGAGGATCGTGCCCCGTCCGGTGCGGGCCACCTCTCCGACCTGCGTGAAGATGTCGTACGAGAAGCGGTCGCCCGGGTGGTCCATCCCGCCGTACCGCTCCGGGTCCAGGTCGACGAGGGCCATCGACACGCCCATGTCCAGCACCCCGGGCCCGCCGTGCACCCCGACCCGCTGGGCCGACACGCCGACCCACGCGGCGCCCTGCCGGAGGAGCTCGCGGTGGGCGTACTGCCAGAGCGGCGCGGCGTCGAGGCCGGCGCTCACGTTCAGCCACTCCACGATCACCGTGCCGTTGAACGCGGCGTCGTCGACCGGCCGGTAGACGAGCAGCCGGGTCGTGAACGGCGCCTCTGCCGCCACGACCGGTCCGCCGTCGCCCCCCCGGAAGGCCCGGGCCGTGCCCGAGATCGCGTACTCGGCCTGCCGGTACCCGACGGTGCCGAGGTCGAAGAGGGTGCCGGCCACGAACGGAGCCCGCCCACCGGTCAGCTCGGAGATCTGCATCGATCCCTTCTACACGAAGCGACGACGTAGCCTCGCCCGGTGCCCGAGCCGTACAACGTCGTCCCGCCCCGGCCCATCACCGACTTCCCGTTCGTCGAGCGCAGCGGCCTCGAGCTGCTGCACCTCGAGCGGGGACGGGCCGTCCTGCGGCTGCCGTTCGAGCCGAACGTCAACCATGTGGGCTGGGCCTACGCGGGGGCGCTCTTCACCGCGGCCGAGATCCCGGGCGGCGTCCTCTTCGCGAGCGCCTTCGACGTGACGCGCTTCTACCCGATCGTGGGCGAGATGCAGATCCGCTTCCAGGCGCCGGCCATGACCGCGATCACGGTGGACGCCCGGATGTCGGACGAGGAGATCGCACGGGTGACCGCCGAGCTCGAGGAGCACGGCAAGGCGAAGTACGTGCTCGAACAGGCGCTCCGCGACGAGGCGGGCACGGTCGTGGCCACGACGGCGGCCACGTACTTCGGGCGCTCCTTCTGATCCCGCGAGGGCACCTCGCCCACCTGATCGGGTAGGGAGGGTCGATGCTGCCCCAGACCGCGTCCCTGCCTGCGCCGGACGACGCGGCGCCGGACGACGCGGCGCGGCGGGGCCGGTTCATCGCCGTGCTGGTCGTCGCCGCGGTGGTGCTGGTGGCCGCGCTGGCGGTCGACGCCGTGCGGCCCCCCGGGCCGGCTGACCCACCGCCGGGCCGCTGGACGCTCATCCCCCACCGCGGCCTCGGCGCCTGGGTGGACGCGTACGACTGGACCGTGGAGCTGGGCGGGCCGGAGCCCTCGGTGGGCCTGGAGGACGTCGACGCGATGGCCGCGGCCGGGGTGCAGACCCTGTACCTGCAGACCTCGCACCGGCGCTCCGCCGAGGACGTGATGGAGCGGGAGCGGCTCGAGGGGCTCATCGAACGGGCCCACGAGCGCCACCTGCACGTCGTGGCGTGGTACCTCCCCACCTTCGTCGACGTCGACGAGGACCTCGCCCGACTCGTGGCCGCGGCCGAGCTCCCGGTGGACGGGCTCGGGGTGGACATCGAGGCCACCGACGTCGTGGACCCCGTCGAGCGCACCCGCCGCGTGCTCGACCTCTCGACCCGCCTCCGTGCGGCCGTGGGGCCCGACAGGGCGCTCGCCGCCATCACGCTCTCGAGCGTGCACCTGCAGGTCGTGAACCCCGGGTTCTGGCCCGGCTTCCCGTGGGCGGAGCTGGGCGCGACCTACGACGTGCTGCTGCCGATGGCCTACTGGACGTTGCGGGTCGGCGACCTGCGCGACGGCGGCCGCTACGTGGGCGACGGCATCGACCGCATCCGCGCCGCGGCGGGCCCCGACGTGCCGATCCACGTCATCGGCGGCGTCGCCGACGCGGCGAGCGCGCCCGACCTCCAGGCGATGGTGCGGGCCATCCGGGACCGGGGCGCCATCGGCGGCAGTCTGTACGACTGGAACACCTCGACGCCTGGCCAGTGGGCCGCGCTGGCCCCTCTCCGGGCGCTCCGCACGACGGCCCCGAGCGCTCCGCGATGAGTCGAGCGGGTGCTCGTCGTCTCATGCGGGTAGACCACGCGATCACAGGAGGACGGCCATGCCCCGGATCACCCCCAACCTCTGGTTCGACACGGAGGCCCTCGAGGCGGCCGAGTACTACGTGTCGATCTTCCCGAACTCGAAGGTCACGAACGTGTGGCACTACACCGATGCCGGGCCGCGCCCGGCCGGGACGGTGCTCACCGTCGACTTCGTGCTCGACGGGCAGGACTACACGGCCATCAACGGCGGCCCGGAGTTCACCTTCGACGAGGCCATCTCGCTGCTCGTGAACTGCGACGACCAGGAGGAGATCGACTACTACTGGGAGAAGCTCGGCGCCGGCGGCGAGGAAGGGCCCTGCGGCTGGCTCAAGGACAAGTACGGCGTGTCGTGGCAGATCAGCCCGACCGCAGCCTTCGAGGAGCTCATGAGCGGCGACCAGGCGCGCGCCGACCGCGCCATCCGGGCGATGTTCGACATGAAGAAGCTCGACCTCGCCGCGCTCTACGCCGCCGCGGACGCCGAGTAGGCGATCCGGTCAGAGGCCGCGCGCGATCGCGAGGAGCGATCCCACGCCGGCCAGCAGGAGCACCGCCACCCGGAGGTGCTCGGGTCGGAGCCGGCGCGCGATCGGCCGGCCGAGCAGGATCCCGCCCACCACCGCGCCCAGCAGCGCGGGAGGCAGCTCATCGGGCGGACCGAGGGTGGCGAGCGCGATCGCGTTGCAGCCGAGGAAGAAGACCTGGAGCGTCGGGCGCGCGACCTCCGGTGTCCACCCCGCGGTCGCGCCGAACAGGACGACCGGTGGACCCCCGATCCCGGCGACCACGTTCATGGCGCCGCTCACCGCCCCGACCGCCGTGGTGCCGGCCGTCCCGGTGAGCCGGTCGGAGGTGCGCCCGCGCGCCACCAGCACGACGGCCAGGAGGCACAGGACACCGGCGAGCACCGTCAGCCCGTCGGTCTCGCTGCCCCGCACCAGCAACCCGACGCCCACCGTGGTCACGGCGGCCGGGACCAGGAGCCGCAGCGCGACGGCGCCGTCGAGACCCCGCCGGTTCGAGGCCAGCACGAGCAGGGCCACCGCCATCGACATGACCAGGTTGAGCTGCACGCCCTCCGGCGCGTCGTAGGCGGCCACGAGGAACGGCGCCGACACCAGCCCGTAGCCGAACCCGGTGACCGCCTGGGCCATCGCTCCCAACAGCACCGCGACCACCGCGAGCCCCTCCACGGCCCGCTGGTCTAGCCCCTACGCTGCGCCCGCCCCGCCACCGAGACACCAGGAGCACCGATGGCCGAGCAGACGCCGGACACGAGCCCGGCGCACAACGATCCCGTCGACCTCACCGGGCAGGTCGCCCTCGTCACCGGGGCGACCTCGGGCCTCGGCCGGCGCTTCGCCACCACCCTGGCCGCGGCCGGGGCGTCCGTCGTGGCCGCCGGCCGGCGCCAGGAGCGCCTGGACGAGGTGTGCGCGGAGATCACCGCGGCGGGCGGCACGGCCGTGGGCGTGCCCCTCGACGTGACCGACGCCGGCCAGATCGCGGCCGCCGTCGACGCGGCCGAGGCGGCCTTCGGCACGGTGACCATCCTGGTGAACAACGCGGGCATCCCCGATGCCCAGCGGGCCCACAAGATGTCGCTCGAGCTGGTCGACGCGGTGCTCGACACGAACGTGCGCGGCCCGTGGCTGCTGGCCTGCGAGGTGGCCCGCCGGCTCATCGCCGCGGAGCAGCCGGGCCGCATCGTCAACATCTCCTCGATCGGCGGCTACCACTACCAGGGCGGCGGCGCGGCCCTGTACTCGGTCTCGAAGGCGGCCCTCACGCGCATCACCGAGGTGCTCGCGGTGGAGTGGGCCCGCTTCGGCATCAACGTCAACGGCATCGCGCCGGGCTCCTTCGAGTCCGAGATGATGGCGGGGATGATGGAGCGGATCGGCGACTTCACGCAGATGCTGCCCCGCAAGCGCCTGGGCAGGCCGTCGCAGCTCGACAGCACCCTGCTCTACCTCGTGTCACCCGCCTCGGAGTGCGTGACCGGCACGATCGTCAAGGTCGACGACGGCCAGGGCGGTCGCTAGCGCTTCTCGGACCGGGGCGGGGGCGCGGTCGAACTCGGCCTGCACCCGGTCCCACGTGAGCACCTCGCGCTCGCTGGGCGACTCGCCCCGCCGGTCGGCCTCGTCGTGGCGGCTCGCCCACCGGAAGAAGATCGACGCGATGAGCACCCAGAGGTAGCTGCCCGCGCCGAGCTTCATGATGAGGCCGGCCACCTGCTGGTCGGAGGTCACCGAGATGCCACCGAGCCGGTCGGGGATGTCGTACACCTTGTACACGGCGCCCTGGGCGAAGGTCAGCCACGCGCCCGGCACCGTCGGCACGATCGACGTCACGAAGAGGTAGAGCATCTGCGCCGGCATCGGGATGCGCAGCTCCGGCAGCGGCCCGCACACGGGGATCCACAGCAGGAAGGCCGTGAGCACGAGGGCCGAGTGCATGCCGTAGTGGAACAGCGCGTGCTCGGAGGCCGCGTTCACGACCGCCGGCCAGTGGCTCAGGAGCACGAGGCCGTTGAACAGCAGGGCGGCCGGGACGGGACGAGCCAGGCGGTGCACCCAGCGGTCCACGCGGCCGCGGCCGAGGACGAGGCGGGCCAGCCACTCGGGCGTGGCCAGCAGCATGAGCGGCGGGACCACGAGGGTGAGCACGAGGTGCTGGCTCATGTGGACCAGGTACAGGTACTGCTCGCCGATGTCGTGGACCGGCCAGTCGGTGGCGACCCAGAGGAGCAGCGACGCCGGCGACGAAGCAGGCGACCTGGAGGCGGGTGAGCACCGGCGTGCCGGGGCGGACCGCCTTCGGTCCGATGACGCGCGCGGCGTAGGCGTAGAGGCCGACCAGCCCGCCGACGAGGACCCAGACCTCCGGATGGGGGACCCACCGCCAGTAGTCGGCCTGGGCCAGCACCATCAGCGCTGGAGGAACTTCAGGTAGTCGTCCGAGTAGAACTCGAAGGCGAACATCGCGATCAGGTAGACGATCACCGCGAGCACCAGGCCGAACACGAAGACCGCGCCGGAACAGCGGGTTGTCGTACCGGAGGTGCATGAACCAGCCGCACACGATCGCGAACTTGGCGATCATCATCGGGAAGAGCGTCACGACCAACGCCATCGTGCTCGGCTTGTCGCCGAAGATGTCCTCCCAGAAGTAGGTGCTGACCTCGAGCGCCGTGATGAACCCGAGGATCGCGGCGACCTTCACGTACATGAGGTCCGAGGGGTGCTCGTGCTCGTGCGTCTGGCGGTGATCCTCGGGAGCGGCGGTGGCGGTGCTCATCGGTGCTCCTACGGGATCAGGTAGACGATCGTGAAGATGAGGATCCACACGATGTCGACGAAGTGCCAGTACAGGCCGACGATCTCGACCGCCTCGGCCTTCTCCGGGCCGAGGTTGCCCCGCACGGACATCACGAACAGCGACAGCAGCATCACGATGCCCACGCTCACGTGCACGCCGTGGAATCCGGTCAAGGTGTAGAAGGCCGACCCGAAGATGTTCGTGGTGTAGCCGAGGCCCTCGCGGTAGAAGGTCGTGAACTCGTAGACCTGGCCGCCGATGAAGGTCGCGCCGAGCAGGGCGGTGGTCACCAGCCAGATGCGGTTCCGGCGCACGTCGCCCCGCCCGATGGCGGCCACGGCCAGGGCCATGGTCAGCGAGCTCATCAGCAGCACGAAGGAGCTCACCGAGGTGAACGGGATGTCGAACACGTCCGACGGGCCCAGCCCCGTGACGCTGCGGTGGCGCAGGAGCAGGTAGGTCGAGATCAGGCCGCCGAAGAGGAGGCAGTCCGACCCGAGGAAGACCCACATGCCCAGCTTCGGGTTGGAGATGCCGGTCGCGGTGTGGGGCGCCGGGCGCGTGCGCGGCGGTGTCAGTCACCGACGGTCACCTCCTCCTTCTCGTCGGCCTCGTCAGGGGCCTCGACCTCGGCGGCCGAGCTCGGGTCGCCGTCGCCGTCGTGGTGGCCGTGGCCGTTGGGCGGCAGGTCGGCGTCGTCGGGCGGCTCGAGGGCCCAGCCCACGATGCCGGCCACCACGATCGCCCCGCCGATGGCGGCGACCACGAGGTTGAAGATCACGCCGTAGCCGATCAGCGGGAGCCCGACGGCGAGCACGATCGGCCAGTACGACGGCGCCGGCAGGTGCGACCGCGACGGGTCGCCGGGCATGGCGACCTCGGCTCCGGTGGCCACCAGCACCACCTGCCCGCTCTCGTCCTCCTGGTACTTGCGGTGCCAGAAGTCGTCCAGCCGGGTGACGATCGGGTCGTCGTCGAAGTTGTGCTCGGGCGTGGGCGACGGGATGCTCCACTCCAGGCTGCGGGCGTCCCACGGATCAGGCCCGGGGGCCGGCTGGCTCGGGGCCCGGCGCTTCGAGCGCACGATGTTGATGAAGAAGATGAGCATCGCGACGGCGATGATCCCCGCGCCGATCGACGACACCATGTTCCACAGGTTGAAGCCGTAGCCGTCGCGGTAGGTGGGGATCCGGCGGCTCATCCCCTGCAGGCCGAGGATGTGCATCGGCCCGAAGGTGAGGTTGAACCCGATCAGGGTCAGCCAGAAGTGGACCTTCCCGAGCTTGTCGTCGAGGAAGTAGCCGAAGACCTTGGGCCACCAGAAGTAGAAGCCGCCCATGAAGCCGAAGAGCGCGCCACCGAAGATCACGTAGTGGAAGTGGGCGACGATGTAGTACGTGTCGGTCTGCTGGGTGTCGGCCGGCGCCACGGCGTGGGTGACGCCGGACAGGCCGCCGATGGTGAACATCGCCACGAGGCCCACGGCCCACAGCATCGGGGTGGTGAAGCTGAGCTTCCCGCCCCACATCGTGGCCAACCAGTTGAGGATCTTCACGCCCGTCGGCACCGCGATGAACATCGTCGACACGGAGAACGCCGCCACGGAGATGGGGCCGATGCCGGAGGCGAACATGTGGTGCGCCCACACGCCCCAGCCCATGAAGCCGATGGCGATGCCCGAGAACACCATGAACGGGTAGCCGAAGATCGGCTTCCGCGAGAACACCGGGATGATCTCGGACACGATGCCGAAGGCGGGCAGGATCAGGATGTAGACCTCCGGGTGGCCGAAGATCCAGAACAGGTGCTCCCACAGCAGCGGATCGGCGCCCTGGGAGACGTTGAAGAAGTTCGCATCGAAGATCCGGTCGAAGGTGAGCAGGAACAACGCCACCGAGATGACCGGGATGGCGAACACGAGCAGGACCTGCACGACGAAGCTCATCCAGGTGAAGACCGGCATCTTCATGAGCGTCATGCCGGGCGCGCGCATGTTGAGGACGGTCACCACGAGGTTGATGCCGCCGATCAGGGACGCGATGCCGGTGATCTGGAGGCCGAGCGCGTAGAAGTCCATCCCGTGGCTCGGCGAGAACACGGAGCCCGTGTTCGGGGCGTACGCGAACCAGCCGCCGTCGGCGCCGCCGCCGAGGAACCACGAGGTGTTCAGGAAGATCCCGCCGAAGAGGAACGTCCAGAAGCTCAGCGCGTTGAGCCGGGGGAAGGCCACGTCGCGCGCGCCGATCTGGAGCGGGATCAGGTAGTTCATGAACGCCGCGCCCATCGGCATGATCACGAGGAACACCATGGTGATCCCGTGCATCGTGAAGACCTGGTTGTAGAGGTCGGCGGAGAACAGCTTCTGCTCCGGCGCCGCCAGCTGGGCCCGGATGGCGAGGGCCTCGGCGCCGCCGAGCACGAAGAAGAACAGCGCCGAGGCGCCGTACATGATCCCGATCTTCTTGTGGTCGACGGTGCTGACCCAGGCCCGCCAGCCCGTCCTGGCGCGCGGCCGGGTGAACACGCCGAGGGGAGTGTGGGCCGCGGTGCCCCCGGAGGGCAGGGCCAGGCTGTCGGACGGTCGCTCGAGGTTCGCCACGGTCTCCCTACTCCAACGTCTCCAGGAAGGCGACGAGCGCATCGATCTGCTGCTGCGTCAGCTCGAGGTTCGGCATCCCGCGCCCACCCTGCGGGTACATCGGCTTCTGCCCGGGCGGGTCGTGGAGCCAGGCCTGCAGGTCGGCGACGTTGAACCGGCCGCCGTTGGCGGCGCCCAGCTCGTCGAGGTCCACCTCGCCGTTGTCGTCCTGGTCGACCCACAGGTCGAAGACCGACCCGGCGAACACCCCACGGCTGGCGAAGTGGGTGAGGTCCGGTGCCGCGCCGCTGACGAGGGCGGCGCCCTTGAACTGCTCGTCGTTGCCTCCGGGGCCCCGCACGCGGTGGCACTGGGAGCAGGTGGTGCGGAAGATCTCCTGGCCCTCCTCGGCGAGCGCGCCCGTGGGGTCCTGCGCGCCCTCGAGCTGGTTGGCCCGCCACGCCGCGAAGTCGTCCTCGTCGAGGGCGACGGCGCGCATGCGCATGTAGCCGTGCGACAGGCCGCAGAACTCCGTGCACTGGCCCCGGTAGACGCCGGGCTCGTCGGCCTCGAGCACCAGCGAGTGCTCGCGGTTGGGCACGGCGTCGCGCTTGCCGTTGAGGGCGGGGATCCAGAAGGAGTGGATCACGTCGCGCGACGTGATGGTGAGGCTCACCGGCACGCCCGCGGGGATCACGAGGTCGTTGGCCGTGATGATGTCGTCGGTGCCGTCGCCGTCGACGTCGTAGCGGTACTCCCACCACCACTGCTGCCCGATGACGGTGACCTCCATCGCGTCGTCGGGCGTGTCGTCGAGGTCGAGGATCGTGAGCACCGACGCTCCGCCGACGCCGGCCAGGAGCAGCGCGGGGAGGATGGTCCAGGTGAGCTCAAGCAGGGTGTGCCCGTGGACCTGGGACGGGAGCGAGTCGTCGTCCTCCTTGCGCTTGCGGAAGCGCCAGGCCAGGAACAGCACACCGCCCTGCACGAACACGAACACGATCCCGGCGATCAGGAACACCGGGTCGGACAGGCGGTCGATCGACCGGGCCTCGGGCCCCTTCGGCTCCAGCGTGTCGAGCGGCGCGTGCTCGGCGCAGGCCGTGAGGGCGAGGAGGATCGGGAGGACCAGCGCGGCCCGCCACCGGCGGGGCCGGCGGATCGGATCGGACGGGGTGCGGGTCAACCCTCTGCCTCCGTGGTGGTCGGCGCGGCTGTGCTCGGTGCCCTCGGGCACGAGCGGGCGGAGGCCGCCCTCGGCGGGCGCCTCGTGCTCGGACGGGGCCTCGGGCTGCTCGTCGCCCTCGGCCGGCGCCTCTTCGTGGTGCGTCTCGTGCGGCTCGATGTCGCGCTCACCCCGGGCCGCGGCCACGACGCCGGCGGTGACGACCCCCGCGGCGGCCAGCACGAGCACGCCGGCCACCACGTTCGACGACAGCTTGGGGCGCGAAGCGAGGAGGGCGCCGAGGCCGAACACGATCGTGCCGACGATGGTGCCCGCGGCCACGGCACCGAGCTCCGTGGCGGCCAGGAAGACCCGCGACAGGGCGGCCACGGTGCCACCGGCCAAGAGGATCCCGGTCAGGGGCACCTCGTAGGGGCCGAGGAGGCGATCGCGCACCAGGCGGTTGGTCTCGGGGTCGCCGGTGGCACGGTCCGACCAGGCCAGCACCATCCACTCGACGAGCACCGCGAGCAGCACGATGAACCCGGCGATGAAGAGCACGTTGCTGATCACGAGGCCGAGGACCACCAGCACGGCCCCGAAGGCACCGGCGATCGGCCAGTACGCGAGGTGGGCCGGGGGGACCGCGGCGGGCGCCGTCTCCGTACCCGCCACCTGGGCCAGCGCACCGGCGTCGGCATCGCGCACCGCCACCACCACCAGGCCGAGGAACACCGACAGCAGACCGAGCGACAGCAGCAGCGCGTAGCCGAAGTGGTCTCCGACGGCGCCGTTGTAGCCCCCGGACACGGGACCGAACCCGGAGCCGCCCGTCGCCCAGCCGTACGCGGCCGCCAGCACGAGCGTGACGAGCCCGAGCCCGAGGAACCACTTCGATCCGGTGGTGAACATGCTGGAAGAGACGGCTTTCCTGGGTGAGAGGGCTACTTGGTGATGTAGACGGCGTACCAGAGCACCGCGTAGACGGCGATCGTGGCGTACCAGTACAGGGCCGCCGCGCTCATGCCCTCCGCGTCGCGCCCGGTGAGCTGGCCGCCGAGGGCCTGGAAGCCCATGACGGCCACGAAGAGCATGCCGACGACCGTCATCACGAGGTGACTGGCCGTGACGGCGTAGAGCAGGCCGGCGATGGGGCCGCTCGTGGGCGGCAGCGCGAGCTGCTGGTACAGGTAGACGGTGGAGTTGATGAACGCGACGCCGAACAGCAGCGTGAGGCCCAGGGCCACGTAGGCGTGGGGACGGTCGTCGTTGCGCAGGGCGTCGACGGCCCACGCCATCGTGATGCCGGCCATCAGCAGCGTGACCATCCCCATGTTCCCCGGCGTGAGCGGGAGCACCACGCCCTCGGGGAGCGCCGTGCGGCCGGCGGCCAGCTCCTCGCTGCGCGCCTGGAGGTACACGGCCAGCAGCCCGAGCACGGTGAGGGCGGATGCGGTGGCGCCGAACGCGGCGCCGAGGAGCAGGACGCGGGGTCGGCGCGGAGCGGGCGGCGGCGCGGTGACGAGGGGGCTGACGGTCGTGCCGGCCATCAGGTCTGGTCCCCCTGCGCGTGGCGGGCGTCGTACAGCGGGGCCTCCGAGGTGATCTTCGGCAACGAGGCGAAGTTGCCCACCGGGGGCGGCGACGCGGTGGCCCACTCCAGGGTGTGGCCGGCCCACGGGTCCTCGCCCGGGTCCTCGTCGCTGGCGGCGGCTCGGGCCAGGAGGATGATGAACACGAGCCCGCCCAGCACCAGCACGCCGTCGGCGATCGTGGTGACGAGGCTCAGCGCCTCGAGGGCGTCGGTGTGCTCCGCCGCCGCGAGCGCAGGCGTGTTGGGCTGACCGAGCAGGCCGGCCGCCAGCTCGGCGAGGCAGCCGACGGCCGAGCCGACCAGCAGGAGCGTGACGACGAGGCGGGCGCCGCCCTCGTGGAGCAGCGACCCGACCACCTTCGGGGCCCAGTAGGCGACACCGCCGAGGAGGGCGACCACCGCGGCGAGCAGGATGAGCGCGGTCACGCCGGTCGACCAGGCCGTGCCGAACAGCGACGTGCTGGTGCCGTCGACGATGGTCTCGATCGGCTCGATCGCCTGCGCCGCGCCGGCGGTGACGCCGAGCAGGAGCAGCAGCACCGCGGCCACGGCGAACAGCAGCGGGCTCTTCAGGACGACGCGGCCCTTCCGCACGGTGAGGGCCCACAGCCCCACGAGCCCGACCACGGGGAGCACGGCGGCGATGCAGACGGCGACCCACGGGCCGTCGTACAGCCACGGCAGGTCGCCCTCCAGGCTGGGCGCGGTCCAGGCGCCGAGGCTCAGCGCGCCGAACGCGCCGACGAGTCCGACCGCGACGCGGTGGAGGTGGTGTCGCGTCTGGGCGAACACGGGCACGATCGAGCCGACGATGCCGAGCGCGGGGATGGCCAGGGCGTACAGGGTCGGGGGTTCGAAGGCCCACGCGATCCGGTCGTACAGACCCGACTCACCCGATGCCACGACCTCGATGCCGCCGAGGAACCCGCCGTAGCGCACGTCGAGGAAGCTCAGGATCGACTGCGCCGCCAGCACCGGCAGCGTGAGGAGCCAGATGCCGCCGGCGACGACGACGGACCAAGCGAACAGCGGCACGCGCGCGAGGCGGAGACCCGGCGCGCGCAGGGCGAACACCGTGCTCACCAGGCAGATCCACGCGACGACCTGGGCCACCAGCACGAGACCGAAGGCCAGGACGAACAGCTCCAGCCCGTCGAGGTCGGTGCCGCCCGGCCCGCCGTCGATGGCGTAGGCCCCGATGAGCACGCCGCCGCCGAACAGGTAGGCCCACGCGGCCGCAGCGGCCGCGCGCGGGAAGGCGATGGTCGAGGCCCCGACCTGGAGGGGCACGACCACCATGGCGAGCCCGATCGTGAGGGGCAGGGCGAAGAGGAAGAAGCCGGCGATGAAGCGGAAGGTGTCGGCCTGGACCACCCAATCCGAGCCCAGGACGTCGAAGGTGCTGCTGTCGATCCGCTCGGCCGAGATCAGCACCGAGACCAGGCCGACCAGAACGAGGTGGGCCATGGAGGCCACCAGCCACAGCCGCCCCACGACCTTGTGGTCCCCCGAGCCGAGCACCGCGGCGAAGCCGGTCGGCGCCAGGGCGGCAGCCGTTGGCTCGGACGCCGGCGCGGCGGCGGGAGCGTCTGCGGTGACGGTCATCGACGGTCCTGTGGGAAGGGACGGGTTCCGCTCGGGAATCTAGTCACGTGCGCCGACCGCCTTCGAACCTGCCTCCGGCCACCGTCACCAGCCCGATCGGAGGAGCTGATCGACGGCCATGGCCCCGAACAGGAGGGTGATGTAGGTGATCGACCAGGCGAAGGTGCGCATGGCCGTGGCCTGCAGCTCGAGCTCGGCGGCGCCGCCGGCGACGGCCACGGCCGGCAGGTCCCCGCCGACCTGGCGAAGCCGGACCGCGTACCAGGTGAACACGCCCCCGAGCACGAGCGCAGCCCCCAGGTAGAGGTGGCCCATGCCGGCCACCGGCGAGAAGGCGAGGGTGAGCGCCCAGAGGAGGAGCGTGTAGCCGAGGATGCGGCCCGAGGTGCGTCGCATGCTCTCCACCACGGGCAGCATCGGCACCTCGGCCGCCGCGTAGTCCTCCCGGTAGCGGATCGCCAGGGCCCAGAAGTGGGGCGGCGTCCAGTAGAAGATGATCCCGAAGAGCACCACGGGGGCCCAGTCCAGGGTGCCGGTCACGGCGCTCCACCCGATGAGCGTGGGCACGGCCCCGGCGGCGCCGCCGATCACGATGTTGTGGCTCGAGGTGCGCTTGAGCCAGAGCGTGTACACGAACACGTAGAAGAGGCAGGCCGCCACCGCCAAGGCCGCGCTGAGCAGGTTGACCGTCCCCCACAGGAGGGCGAAGGCCCCGACCTCGAGCGACAGGGCGAACACGAGCGCAGCCCGGGGCGACATCGCGCCCGTGACCAGGGGCCGGGACTTGGTGCGCTCCATCAGCCGGTCGATGTCGCGGTCGACGACCATGTTGATCGCGTTGGCGCCCCCTGCCGCGAGGGTGCCGCCCACGACCGTGCACGCGATCAGCCACGGGGAGGGGAGGCCCCGCTCGGCCACGATCATCGTGGGCACGGTGGTCACGAGCAGCAGCTCGATGATCCTGGGCTTCGTGAGGGCCACGTACGCCGCCACGCGGGCGCGGGTGGACGACCTCGAAGCGGACACGACGGGACAGGGTAGGCCCGCCCCTCGGGCCCCGACCAACCAGCCGGGCCGCCGTCTGGAGCCCTCGGTCGGCCCTCCGTAGCCTGGCCCCGTGGAACCGATCCGCGCCCGCGTCGCGAGCCTCTGGCGCCGGCCGGTCACCCCCGACGGCTACCGGGTCGTCACGGCCGCGGCCCTGGTCGCCCTCGCCGCCATCGTGGTGTCGGGCGCGGCCGTCCGGCTCACGGGCTCGGGCATGGGCTGCCCCACCTGGCCGACCTGCGAGGACGGTTCCCTGGTGCCGCGCGGGGCCACCGGCGGCCACGGGTGGGTGGAGTTCGTGAACCGCACCTTCACCGGCGCGGTGTCCGTGGCCGTGGCGCTCGCCGTGCTGGGCGCCCGGCGCCTGCGGACGCCCCGGCCCGACCTGTCGGCGCTCGCGTGGGCCCTCGTGGCCGGGGTGTTCGCTCAAGCCCTGCTCGGCGGCCTCGTGGTGTGGCTCCACGTGACGCCCATCGCCGTCGCCGCCCACTACCTGCTGTCGGCCGCGCTCGTGGCCACCGCGGTCGTGCTGCACCACCGGGCGGGGCTCCCGCCCGGCCTGCGCCGCCCCGCGGCCACGCCGTCGCTGCTCCGCGCGAGCCAGGCGCTCGTGGCGCTGACCGCGGTGGTGCTCGCCACCGGCACGCTCGTGACCGGCAGCGGACCGCACGGCGGCGACGAGGCCGCTGATCGGCTCCCCTTCGCCGTGCGCACCGTCGTGCCGCTGCACAGCGGCATGGTGTGGGTGCTCCTGCTGGGCGTGATCGTGGTCCTGGCCCGCGCCGAGCGCGGCGACGTGGAGCCGGCTGCACTCGGACGTGGGCGCGCGCTCCTCGGCGCGATCGCGGTGCAGGGCGGCATCGGCTACCTGCAGTACTTCACCGACGTACCGGAGGGGCTGGTCGGGCTGCACGTCCTCGGATCGGTCGTCGTGTGGGCCGCGGTGCTGCGCTTCCACCTGGCGTTGCACGAGGCGACGGCGGACCCCGCCCCGGATCCCGGCGCGCTCGCGGCGGTGCCGCGATGAGCAACCCCGTCCCCGCACCGGCCGAGGTCCAACGGCCGACCTCCGATCCCGACCCCGAGACGGACGCGCCCTGGGTCGTGCTCGTGTGGAACGATCCGATCAACCTCATGTCCTACGTGACCTTCGTGCTGCAGAAGCTCTTCGGCTACCCCAAGGCCCAGGCCGACCGGCTCATGCTGCAGGTCCACCACGAGGGGCGCGCGGTGGTGGCCAACGGCCCGCGCACCGAGTGCGAGCTGCACGTGTTCCGGCTCCACGAGCACGGGCTCTGGGCCACGATGCAGCACGACACCTGATGGCATGGTCGCGCCGAGCCTGGGTGCAGCGCGTCGGCCCGGACCGCTACGAGGTCCAGCTCGCAGACGAGGAGCGCACGCTCCTCCGCGAGCTCGTGGGCCAGCTGCGGGCGCTGCTCGAGGACACGACGGACGACCCGACCGTGCGCCGGCTGTTCCCCACCGCCTACCACGACGACCCCGAGCGCGACCAGGAGTACCAGCAGCTGGCGCGCGGCGAGCTGCTCGAGCGGCGCCTCTCGGCGCTCGACGCCACGACCGCCACCATCGAGGCGACGGAGCTCGACCAGGCGGCGCTGACCGCCTGGCTGGCGTCCGTGAACGACCTGCGCCTCGTGCTGGGGACCCGCCTCGACATCGCCGAGGACGAGCCGCCGCCCGACCTCGACGACCCCGACGCCCCTGCCTACGCGGTGTACGCCTACCTGACCGAGGTGCTCGACGCCATCGTCGAGGCCCTCGCAGACGGCTTGGCAGACGGTCCGACGCGGTCCTAGTGTCTCGCCCCTACCCTCAACGGGGTGCACGCCCGGGCGGCTGGTCCGCCGTCCCAAGCCCCCATCGTCTAGCGGCCTAGGACACCGGCCTTTCACGCCGGCAGCACGGGTTCGAATCCCGTTGGGGGTGCGGTTGCGCAAAGTCCAGGTTCCTGGTCCCGTGGTGCAGTTTGGAGTGCACGCCGGCCTGTCAAGCCGGAGGTCGCGGGTTCAAATCCCGTCGGGACCGCCACCCAGATCTCTGATCTCGGTCGGGTAGCTCAGTTGGCAGAGCGTCCGCCTGAAAAGCGGAAGGTCACCGGATCGACGCCGGTCCCGACCACTGAAACGACCAGGTCAGGGCCGGTTCCCGGTCCTGACCTGGTCCCATTCGGACTCCACCGCGCGGGCAGGCGTCGGGGCACGGCGTAACACTGGTGGACGTGCGCACGACGGACGTGATCACGGCGGCGATCGCCGAGCACGACGGAGAGCCGGCCGTCGTCCACCGCGCCATCCACGGCAGTGACGACCCCGAGGTGATCGCCGGCCAGCTGCATGCCCACGTGGAGGCAACGTTGGGGGTCGGTGTGGTCGGCGCGCGGTTCCACGCCACCTCGGTCGGGAGCGTCACCGGCGTCACGCTCGCCGACGGACGCGACGTGGTGGTGAAGGCGTACCAACAGCGATGGTCATTGCCGTTCGTCGCTGCGGTCGTGGAGGCACAGACGGTCCTGCACCTCAGCGGGATCCCCTGTGCACTGCCGCTCGCCCCGCCCGCCCCGTTGGGTGCCGGCCTGGCGACCATCGAGACCTTCCTGCCCGATCCTGGCCCGAACGCCGTCTTCGGTCAGGCCGAGCGACGGGCATCGGCCGAGGGGCTCGCCGCGTTGATCGCGGCGTCGCCTGACCTGGAGGGCCTGCACGCGCACCCGATGCTGGAGCCGTCCGGCGGCTTGTACCCGACACCCCACTCGCCCCTGTTCGACTTCGACGCGACCACCGCCGGCGCCGAGTGGATCGACGCCTACGCCCGTGCGGCGTCGGCACACACGACCGGCGGCCGGCCGATCGTCGCCCACACCGACTGGTCGGCTCGGAACGTTCGGCTGTCGGCAAGCGGTGTGCAGGCCGTCTACGACCTCGACAGTCTGTCGTGGACCACGCTTCCCGCGGCACTAGCCGGTGCCGCGATGACCTGGCGGGCGTTCGGCCAGACCTCCGACGGTCCTGCGCCAAGCATCGACGAGGCCGGAGCGTGGCTTGCCGACTTCCCCGAGCAGCTGGCTTCTGACGACGAGCGCTCGTTCTGGGCCCACGCGCTGTTCCACCTGGCCTACACCGCACGCTGCGAGCACGCCGTCGACCCGGGCGAAGCCCGCCTCAGCCGGTCCCGCCCCACTCTGCGCTCGGACGGCACAGCCCTCCTGGCCCTCCTGGCCTGACGTCCTGCGCGGCAGGCGAGCCGCCGCGGGACGTCACTCGGCCACTGGTGTCGCCCTGCCGGGACAATCGCCCCGAAAGGCGGGACCGCCTGACCGACCGCCGCTTCTCGCCTCTCGGACATGCCATCACATACGGAAGAACCGTTTCATTCTTGCTGGCAAGCCAGTAGGCTCCCGTCGTGGACTTCGTGCATCCGATCGAGGCGATCCTGCCCGCTGCTCAGGGGCGAGTTCTGGCCGTGCTGGCCGGGACCACCGCCGAGCTGAACCTACGCACGATCGCGCGGCTCTCAGGGGTGAGCCAGGCCCAGGCGTCTCGTGTCCTGCCCGGCCTGGTCGAGCTCGGCGTCGTCGAGCGACGCGAGGTACCCCCATCGTCGCTGTTCCGCCTCGTTCCCGAACACGTCGCCGCCCGGGTCGTCCTCGACCTCGCCGCCTCGACCGACCGCGTGCTCGACGAGATCGGCCGCACCGCCCGGGAGCTTCCGGTCCCGCCCCTCAGCGTCATCGTCTTCGGATCCTTCGCCCGCCGCGAAGCGGGGCCTGACAGCGACATCGACCTGGTGGTGGTCCGGCCGGGCCGCATCGACGAGGACGACGAGCAATGGTCGAGCTCGATCGAACAATGGCGCAACGGTGTGCGACGGCTCACCGGGAACCCCGTCGAGGTGCTCGAGGTGAGCGCCGACGAAGCCGCGTCCCGCCTGGCTGGCCGCTCCCACCTCTGGAACGAGATCCGACGCGAAGGCCGAGTCGTCCACGGCGTCAGGCTCGATCGACTCCGCGAGGCCAGCCATGCCTAGGCAGCCGCGCACAAAGCTGCGCCGGCTCCTCCCGCTCAAGGCGACAGCCGAGTACGACCCGGACGACATCGCGCCAGCGGTCGCCGAGAAGGCCGTCGAGCGCGCCCAGCGTTGCTCGACGGTCGCCGGCCGCGTTGCCTCGACGATGGGCTGACCCGTCTCATTCGAACGGGGACGTCCTTCGCGCAACGGAGGGTCAGGCGTGCTCGGCGTCGTACGCCTTGCGCAGCTTCGCCGGGGCCTTCCGCCGCCAGGACTCCTCGATCATCTCCGCGAGCTGCGCACGGTCGATCTTCTTCAGGTCGACGAGGATCGCCCCGTACCCGTCGTAGTGGGGTGTCGTGTAGAAGGCCGGATCGCCGCTGGCGAGCAACGCGGCCTTCTCGTCGAGGTCGCACATGCAGACGAGGCCGCCCTCGGCCTCCGCCCGGAGCCGGAGGAACCCCTTGCCGGCGACCTTCATGGACGGCGCCCGGAACCAGGTCGACTCCTCGACCTCGGGCAGCTTCGACGCGATCTTCACGACGTCCTTCCAGGTCGGCACGGCCCCACGGTACCGACCGCCATACGATGCGGCCCGTGCCGTCAGGCTCGCGGACCGCCGTCGTCACCGGGGCCAACTCGGGCATCGGGCTGGAGACGGCCCGTGGGCTCGCCCGGGCGGGCTTCCACGTCGTGCTGCTCTGCCGGAACGCCGAACGGGCCGCCGCCGCGAAGGCGGACATCGACGCGTCGGTGCCGGGCGCGTCGACGGAGATCGTGCTCGGCGACCTGTCGGACATGGCGTCGGTGCGGGCCGCCGCCGCGGAGATCGTCGAGCGGCTCGACCGCCTCGACGTGCTCGTCAACAACGCGGGGCTCACGCTGCGGGGCAAGCGCCAGGTCACCGAGGCCGGCCTCGACGTCATGCTGGCCGCCAACCACCTCGGACCGTTCCTGCTGACCAACCTGCTGCTCCCGCTGCTGCAGGCGAGCGCGCCGGCGCGGATCGTCAACGTCGCCTCCGACGCGCACCGCTTCGGGCGCATCCACTTCGACGACCTCCAGGCGACGCGGGGCTACGGGTTCCTGAGCTTCCCGCGGTACGGCGAGACGAAGCTGATGAACATCCTCTTCACGCGCGCGCTCGCCCGCCGGCTGGAGGGCAGCGGGGTCACGGTGAACGCCGTGCACCCGGGCTCGGTGTCCACGAACATCGGCGCGCCGGGCCGGTTCGTGTCCGCCGCCACCAAGGTGATCCTCAGGTCGCCCGAGCAGGGCGCCCGCACCTCGCTGCACGTGGCCACCTCGCCCGCGGCCGACGGCGTGTCGGGCGCCTACTTCGCGAGCTCGAAGCGCGCCGACCGGAAGCTGTCCAAGCGGGCACGCGACGACGAGGTCGGCGAGCGCCTCTGGGCCGTCTCCGAGGGGCTCGTCGGCCTCAGGTGACGGGCGCCCGCAGCACCGCGGCGCGCTCCTCGATCGCCTCGGCGACCCGCTCCGGCTCCTCCATCGGGAGCATGTGGCCGGCGTCGGGGAGCACGACGAGCTCCGCGCCCGGGATGCCGGCCGCGAGGACCCGCGCCCGCCGCGGCGGGGTGAGGCGATCGTGGGTCCCGACGAGGACGGTCGTGGGCACGCCGATGTCGCGCAGCCCCTCCCGGTAGTCCATCGCGGTGATCCCGCTGAGGAGCCCGACGCGAGCGGCAGCCGATGTGCCGAAGAACCCGTCGCGGGTGGCGACGACGTGCGCACGGTGCGGCACCCGTCCCAACGCGCCGCGCGTCACCGCCAGGCCGGCCGCCCCCCGGCGAGATCGGCCGCAGCGCCGCGTCGCCGAGCGCGAGGCCGAGCACCTCCGGCGCCAGCGCCCGGGGCAGCACGTTGGCCGCGGTCGCCACCAGCACGATCCCGCGCACGTGCTCGCGCACGAGGTCCGGGTACAGCGCGGCAAGGGCCTGGATGGTCATCCCGCCCATGGAGTGCCCGGCCAGCACCACCTCCTGCACACCCACCGCGGCCAGGACGGTCCGCAGGTCCTCGCCCAGGCGGTCGACCGTCATCGGTCCGGTGCCGAGCGTGGACCGGCCGTGGCCGCGCTGGTCGTACAGCACCACCCGGTGCCCGTCCGCCACCAGGCGGCGGGCCACGGCGCCCCACATCTCCTTGTTGCCGGTCCAGCAGTGGGCCAGCACCACCGTCGGCCCATCGGGCGGGCCCGCGACGTGGACCTCGAGCACGGCGCCGTCGTCCGTCGTGACGCTGCGGGCCTCGCCGTCGGGCAGGCGGAGCCCCTCGGGCCCGCACGGGTCGTCCCCGGTCGCCCACCGCTGCTGCGCGGCCCGCGCCGCGTAGGCGGCAGCCAGCCCCGCGACGGCCGCGACGCCCAGCGCCCGCCTGCGCCTCCGCCGTCTCGGTGTCGACCGTGCCACTGGCTCCTCCGCTGCTCTCTCGTACCGCAGGACATCTTGCCGCGGGGGAGCACGGCGACCGATGTCACCGGGACTCGGACCCGGCAGACCGGGGGTGGTGTGGCATCCTGCGGCGAGGGTACGGGCGCGACAGGGAGGGGACTGCGTGGGCGACGGCGCGGCGGACGACGGGGCATCGTCGCCTGACGCTGGGCACCGCGGGCTCCGACTGCCGGCCCACCTCGGGCGGTTCGGCCTCGCCTACGTGCTCGTGGTCGCATGGATCGCAGCCGTGCTCGTCCTGCCCAGCCGGCCGCTCCCCGAGCGCTCGGCGGCCACCGCCGACCGCGTCGGCGGGCCCACGGCGGGGCCGATCCTCGACCCCGGCGCCACCGGCAGCACGCTCACCGCCGGACCGGCTGGTGTCGGCAGCGGCGCCGTCGGCCGAGCGGGCGCCCCGGGCGCGGGGACGACGGGGGTCACCAGGGGCGGGATCGCGTGCGCGCCCGGGGTCCGCCAGCTCCCCGACAGCGGCTACTCGGCGCCCTGCGTGCCCGCCTTCACCGGGGACAACGGCGGCGCCACGCACCGTGGGGTCACGAGCGGCTCGATCCGGATCGTGCGGCGCTCGTTCCCCGAGTCGGCCAACTCGCAGGCGGTCAACGCAGTCGTGGCCCAGGCCGGTGGCGCGCCCCACAGCGTGACGCAGGCGGTGCGGGACGTCTTCACCCGCGAGATCGAGGCCAAGTACGAGCTGTACGGGCGGCACGTCGAGTGGGTGCAGTACGAGTCCCGCTTCGGCAACGACACGGCGGAGGTACAGGGACGCGGGCGCGAGGGCGCGTGCCTCGACGCCGAGGTCGTGGCCAACGAGCTCCACGCGTTCGCGGTCGTGGCCGAGCGCCTGGCGCTGAGCAAGCCGTTCACCGAGTGCGCGGTGCAGCGCGGGCTGGTCGTGCTCGACGGCGCGTCGTACGCGTCGGAGAAGTTCTACCGGGACCGTCACCCGTACGCGTGGGCGATCATCATGGACTGCGAGCGGATCAACTACCAGGTCACGGAGTACCTGGCGAAGCGCCTCGCGGCCCGACCCGCGAAGTGGGCGGGCGACCCGCAGATGCGGACCCAGCGCCGGAAGTTCGGCATCTACACCCCGGTGGGCGACGGGCAGGACAACACCTGCTCGGACCTCGCGCGGAGCGAGATCGCGCGCTACGGCTACGCGGACGAGGCGGGCTCGCGCTACGAGTACGTGCTCGACGTGGCCCGGTTCCCGGACGAGGCCGCGCGCGGCGTGCTCCAGCTCAAGCGCGACGGCGTCACCACGGTGGTGATGGCCTGCGACCCGATCTCGATGATCTTCCTCACCCAGTCGGCCACCTCCCAGGGGTGGTTCCCCGAGTGGTTCCTCATCGGGATCGTCCTGACCGACGTCGACAACGCGGCCCGCCTCTACGACCAGAAGCAGGTCGACGGCCACCTCTTCGGCATGAGCCAGCTCGGCGCCACCTCGAAGCTGCTCGGCCCGCTCGGCGAGCCCGGCAAGCTGTACAAGCGGCTCACCGGGCAGCAGATCCCCCCGGGCACGACCGGGCAGCTCCACACGCTGCTGCACGTCTACAACCTCATGCAGGCGGCCGGACCGAACCTGACCCCGGACAACCTCGGCGCCGGCGCCCACACGCTCCCGCCCTCCGGCGCGCCCGACTACGCCGCCGGCTACTGGTCGTTCCTCGACGCGCCGGACGGCACACCCGGCGGGCACGACCACACCCTCGTGGACGACTCGCGCGAGGTCTACTGGCGGGGCGACGTGCGCTCGCCGAACGACGGCAAGGCCGGCACCTACATCGAGACGTACGGGGGCCGCCGCTTCCGCAACGGTGAGTGGCCGGCCGAGGAGCCCCCGGTGTACCCGGAGCGCGGATGAGGGTCCCCGCGCGGCTCCAGGTCCCGTCGTGGCCGGCACCCGCCGCGGGGCCACCTACACCGTCGTGCTCCTTGCGCTGTGGCGCATCCTCGACGCGGTCCTCGACCGCGGCGCGCCGCCCGGCATCCTCCTCCGCGGCGCGGTGGTGGGCGGCCTGTACGCGCTCGGTGCGATCGGCATCGTGCTGGTGTGGCGCGGCAGCGGCACCGTCAACTTCGCCCAGGCCGAGCTCGGCTCGGTCGCCGCGGTCGTGGCCATCGAGCTCGTGGTCCAGTGGGAGGTCAACTACTTCCTGGCCGTCACGATCGGGCTCGCGCTGGCCGCCGCCATCGGCTGGCTCGTGGAGGTGTCGATCATCCGCCGCTTCCGCACCGCGCCGCGGCTCATCCTGACCGTCGCCACCATCGGCATCGCACAGGTGCTGGCGGGCGTGTCGATCCTCATCCCGCTGGCCTTCGAGGGCATCGGCGCGGGCCGCTTCGAGACGCCGTTCTCCGCCACCTTCACCGTCGACCCCGTGACCTTCGACGGCAACTACCTGCTCGTGCTCCTCGTGGTCCCCGCGGTGCTCCTCGCCCTCGCCTGGTTCCTGCGCTCCACCGACTACGGCGTCGGCATCCGGGCGGCCGCCGACAACGAGGAGCGGGCCAGCCTCGTCGGCATCCCGACGCGGCGCCTGGCGGGGCTCGTGTGGGCCATCGCCGCCGTGCTGTCGGCCACCGCGGTGATGCTGCGGGTCCCGCTCCTCGGGTTCGCCTCCTTCTCGAACGTCTCCGGCGCCGGGAACTCGCTCCTCCTCCGGCTGCTGGCCGCGGCCGTGATCGGGCGCATGGAGCACCTCCCGCGGACCGTGGTGGCGGCACTGGGCATCGGCGTGTTCGAGGAGCTGGCCAGCTCGGAGCTGGCCAACACCAACATCGTCGACGCCCTGCTCGTCGTCGTGATCCTCCTCGCGCTGTTGGTGCAGCGCGACGCCTTCCGACGCGCGTCGGAGACCGGCATCTCCTCGTGGCGGGCCACGCGGGAGGTCCGCCCCATCCCCGTCGAGCTGGCCGCGCTGCCGGAGGTCCGCTGGGGCCGCCGGGTGCTGCTCGCCGCACTCCTGGCGCTGGCGGTGACGGTGCCCCTCTGGGCCCGGCCGAGCCAGGAGCAGGCCACGGCGCTCCTGCTCGTCTACGCCATCGTGGCGATCTCCCTCCTCATCCTCACGGGCTGGGCCGGCCAGATCAGCCTCGGGCAGTTCGCGCTCGGTGGGGTTCGGCGGCGCGACCACGGGCATCCTCTACGAGCGCCACGGCTGGGACTTCCTGCTCGCGCTCCCGGTCGGCGTGGCGGTGGCCGCGCTGGCGGCGGTGGTGATCGGCCTGCCGGCCCTGCGCGTGCGCGGCCCGTTCCTGGCGGTGACCACGCTGGCCTTCGCGGTCACGACCGCGACCTACTTCCTCAACGTGCGCTACTTCAGCTGGTTCGTGCCGGACGACGTCCCGCCACCGGTGCTGTGGAAGCGCATCGACCTGGGCGTGGGCTGGGTGCAGTACGAAGCGTGCCTGGTCGGCCTCCTGCTCGCGATGGGCGCGGCCCGCAACCTGCGGGCGTCGCGCGTCGGGCGGGCTCTCATCGCCGTCCGCGACAACGAGGCGGCCGCCGCAACCGTCACCATCGACGCGACGCCGCGCCAAGCTCACCGCCTTCGCGCTGGCCGGCGCGTTCGCCGGCTTCGCCGGCAGCCTGTACGTGGTCCTCCAGGGTGGGATCTTCGCCGACGCGTTCGACGCCGAGGTGAGCGTGCGGCTCTTCTCGATGGTCGTGATCGGAGGCCTGTCCACGATCCCCGGCGCCGTGCTCGGCGCCGCCTACGTGCGCGGCGCCGAGTTCTTCCTCCCGGCCCAGTGGTCGCTCATCGCGAGCGGCGTCGGGATCCTGGTGCTGTTGCTCGTGCTGCCCGAGGGCCTCGGTGGCGGCCTGTACCGCCTCCGTGACGCGGTCCTCCGCCGGATCGCCCGCCGTCGCGGGCTCCACGTCCCGAGCCTGGTGGCCGACCGGCGGGTCGCCGACCCCACGCCCGACCCCGACGCCCGTGAGCTGGTGGACGCATGACGCCGCTCCTCTCGGTCGCCGGCATCGACGTGGCCTACGGCCAGACGCAGGTGCTCTTCGGCGTCGACCTCGAGGTGGCGGAGGGCGAGATAGTGGCGCTGCTCGGCACGAACGGCGCGGGGAAGTCGACCGTGCTGCGTGCCGTCTCGGGCCTCACCCCGCCGATGCGGGGCACGGTGACGTTCGCGGGGGAGGACATCACCGGCGCCGACGCCCGCGCCACCTCCCGCCTCGGCATCACGCAGGTGCCCGGCGGCCGCGGCGTCTTCCCCACGCTCACGGTCGCGGACAACCTGCGGGCGGCGGGATGGGCCCTGCGCGGGGACCGGGCCGAGCTCCGCCGGCGGCGCGAGCGCTGCCTGGACTGGTTCCCCGCCCTGGCCCGCCGCTTCGACGTGCCCGCCGGCGATCTGTCGGGCGGCGAGCAGCAGATGCTCAGCCTGTCGCAGGCCCTCCTGGCGCGGCCCCGCCTCCTGATGATCGACGAGCTGTCCCTCGGGCTGGCCCCGACCATCGTGCAGGACCTCCTCGAGATCGTGCGGGCGATCCACGCGGACGGGACCGCGGTCCTGCTCGTGGAGCAGTCGGTCGACGTGGCCCTGCGCCTCGCCGAGCGGGCGGTGTTCATGGAGAAGGGCGAGGTCCGGTTCGAGGGCCCGACCGCCGAGCTGATCGAGCGGGACGACATCGTGCGGGCCGTGTACCTCCGGGGTGCCGCCGCGGTGGCGGCCGGCCGCAAGACGGGACGGGTGCCCGCCCCCGCGGCCGGGAGCCGAGCCGCCGCATCCGACGGCGCAGCCGGCCCCGCCGTGCTGGAGGCGCACGGGCTGACCAAGCGCTACGGCGGCGTGACCGCGGTGGACGACGTCGACCTGCGCCTGGGTGACGGCGAGCTCCTCGGCGTGGTGGGCCCCAACGGAGCGGGCAAGACCACGCTGTTCGACCTCCTGACCGGCTTCGCGGCCGTCGACGAGGGCCGCGTCGTCCTCCGGGGACGCGACGTGACGGGCGCACCCGCCCATCGCCGCGCCCGCCTCGGGTTGGGGCGCACGTTCCAGGACGCGCGGCTGTGGCCCTCGCTGACCGTGCGCGAGTGCCTCGCCGTCGCCTGCGAGCGCGACGTGACGGCGCGAGACCCGGTCTCGGCCATCCTGCGGCTGCCCAACCAGCGCGAGAGCGAGGCGCGGGTGGCGGCGCGCGCCGTCGACCTCGTCGACCTGCTCGGGCTCCAGTCGTTCGCGGACAAGCTCCTCGCCGAGCTGTCGACGGGGTCGCGCCGCATGGTCGAGATCGGGTGCCTGCTCGCGAACGGGGCGACCACCCTGCTGCTCGACGAGCCGTCCTCGGGCATCGCGCAGCGCGAGGCGGAGGCGTTGGGACCGGTGCTGCTCGACCTGCGCACGCAGCTGGGCGCCAGCATCGTGCTCATCGAGCACGACATGCAGCTCCTCACCGGCGTGGCCGACCGGCTGGTGGCGCTCGACGCGGGCGCGGTCGTCACCGAGGGGGATGCGGACAGCGTGCTCTCCCACCCGCAGGTGGTGGCCGCCTACCTCGGCGACCGGGCCGGAGCCGCGTCGTGAGCCGCTGGTTCGTCGTGGCCGGTGGCGTCGTCGTCGTGCTGGCGATCGTGGCGGTCGTGCTGGCGCTGTCGGGTGACGACGAGGAGACCGGCCTGCCCGAGGTGGAGGGCACCGAGGCACCCGAGGCGTACCGCATCGTGTACGAGGTGACGAACCCCGAGGGGGTGGGCCGTGAGGAGCACGTCGTCCACCGGCCGTTCGACGCGCACATCGTCCAGCGCGACAGCTCCGGGACCGTGACGTCCGAGCGGTGGTCGACGCTCGGCCAGCTCGTCACGCGCTCCCAGGGAGGCCCGGCGGTCCGCATCGACACCGCCGATCGCGCCGGCGGCGAGCGACCTACGTCCCGAGCGGTTCGCCGAACGGCTCGAGTCCGCCGAGAAGCTCCTCCCGGGCAAGGACGGCGCGGTGGGCGGCCGCCCCTGCCGCCGCGCTGAAGGAGGCCGGCAAGGTGGTCACCGCCCCCGACGAGGACGCCACCGGTGCGGAGGACCGGACCGGGTCGCTGACCGCCCTCATCGAGCGCTGCGTCGACGCGCAGGGACTCGTGCTCGAGGAGCGGTGGACCACCGCGGGCGGCCAGCGGGTGCTGACCAAGCGGGCCATCGACCTCGAGCTGGGCGACGACGTGCCCGCCGTCGACCTGCCCGACGCCGACCCGCTCCCGGACGCGCAGGGCAACGGCGCCGTCAACGAGCTGGCCGCCGACGCCGCGCCGCCGTTCGTCGAGGCCTGGCGCCTCGCCCCGCCCGACGGGTTCACGTTCGTCGGTCGCTACGCGGTCGTGCCGGCCCGACTGTCCCAATCGCCCGAGGCCCTCGCGACCGACCCCAGCGTGGCGCTGTACACGGACGTGTGGCGCCGGGGCCCCGACGTCCTGCTGCTCGACCAGGGCGCGAGCACGACCGGATCGCCCCCCTTCGACCCCAGCTCCACGATCGGCACGACGGACCTGCCCGCGCTCGGCCGCGCGGTGCTGGCGGTCGACCTCCGCATCGCGGAGATCCGCCTGACGCGGCCCGAGGGCGGGTTCGTGCGCCTCGCGGGCACCATCGACCTCGCCGAGCTGACCGCGCTCGCCGCGTCGCTGGAGCTGGTGGAGCCGGCCGCATGACCCCGCGCCAGGTGGCCTCGCACGTCCGCCGCTACCCGTGGTGGTACGCCCTCGGGGTGGCGTGGCTCGGGGCGATGCTCGCCCTCCCAGTGGTCGAGCTCGACCCGCTCGGCGCAGTCCGCGGCGGTGGCGGCGGGCCGCAGGTCGCGACCGACCGGGTGATCGAGGGGACCGTGCCCGACCTCGGGCCCGGCACCCCGGTGGGCGGCGCGCCCCCGACGGACGTCGGCGGCGGAGGTCCCGGGGAGTCGGAGGGGGTAGGGGCGACCACCACCTCGGTGCCCGCGCTCGAGCTCGTGCCGCCCGAGGTGCTGGACCTCGTGTTCGACGCCATCCCGCCGCTCGTGTTCCCGCCGTTGCCCGAGGAGCTGTCCACGGTGGCCGCGGCGATCGCGCCGCTCGCCGCCACCGGCTGCACCGGTCTCGGGTTGGCCAGCATCGTCGTGGCCGTCGTCGCGCAGACCGCCGAAGGTGTCCCGCTCGAGCGGATCCTCCCGTACCTCGCCCCCGTGAGCGCGGCCTGTGCCAGCTTCCCGGTGGCCCGGGTCCACACCGTCTGCGCCGCCGACGCCCCGCTGGTCATCGACCTCGGCGGCGTCACCGACACCCCGCCCCTCCTCGGCCTCGGCATCGACCAGCTCGACGCGCTCGAGGAGCTCATGGCCGAGAGCTTCGGCGCCGCCGCGCCGCGCCTGGCGCCGGAGCTGCGGACGCTCCTCGACTGCGAGATCGTGTCCGAGTGATCGAGCCGGCTACCGCGTGAAGACCACGAGGAGCTCGATCTCGCCGCTGCGGCCGACCGAGGCCGGCCCGCCGCTGGCGTCCGGGATCTCGTAGTCGTCGAAGTCGATCGGGATCGTGGCGTTCACCACGATCGAGCCGTCGCGGAGCACGGCCTGCAGGTCGACCGTGACGGACCGGGTCACGCCCCGCAGGGTCAGCTCGCCGGTGGCCGGGATCGAGACCTCCTCCCCCACCGCGGGCAGGGTGCCGAGCTCGATGGGCTCCGACAGCACGAACGTGGCCGTGGGGAACTGCGACGTGCTCATGATGCGGCCGTGGAACTGTCCGTCCCGGCGGGACTCGGGGCTCGTGATCGTGGTCATGTCGACCACCACCTCCACGGCTGTGATCGAGGTGCCGCTGGCCGCGAGCGTGCCGGTGACCTCCTCGGTGCGGCCGGCCGCCTCGGCGTCCTGCCCGAAGAGCACCTCCTTGGCGCGGTACCCCGCGATGGTGCCGTCGCCCACGGTCCAGCTCCCGTCGATCCCGGTCTCGGAGGTCGCGCCGTCCGTGCCGGCCGTCGCGGTGCTCGTCGTGGTCGCCGCAGGGGCATCGGCGAGGGTGAGGCGATCCGGGGCGTCCTCCCGGATCACGTTGATGTAGAGCCACGGCCCGACGACGGCAACGGCCAGGACGACGGCGGCGGCGAGCAGGACGAGGTTGCGGGGGCGGCGCAGGGCGGGGGGGACCGAGGGCATGCCGAGCATGTTCCCAGCCGGTCCTGTGGGATCGCTGGCAGGCACCCGTGAACCCTCCGTACGCGTCCACGGCCGGCTCCCAGCCGACTCCCAGGAACCGGTGCCATGCTCACCCCGTGACCGGTGCCCGCCTCCTGCTCGTCGACGACGAGGACAACCTGCGCTCGATGCTGGAGGCCGCGCTGCGCCACTCGGGCTTCGACGTCCACCCCGCCGCCAACGGCCGCGACGCCATCGACGCCGTGAGCACGGTGAAGCCGGACCTGGTCGTCCTCGACGTGATGCTCCCCGACCTCGACGGGTTCGACGTCGTGAAGCGCCTCCGCACCTCCGGCGACCGCACCCCGGTCCTCTTCCTCACCGCCCGCGACGCCACCGAGGACCGCGTGCGCGGCCTGACCCTGGGGGGCGACGACTACCTGGTCAAGCCGTTCAGCCTCGAGGAGCTCGTGGCCCGCATCGAGGCGATCCTGCGCCGCGCCGGCGTGGATCGGGCCATCAGCGATCTGCGCTGCGCGGACCTGGCGATGGACGACGACGCGCACGTCGTCACCCGCGGCGACACCGAGGTCGCCCTGTCACCCACCGAGTACAACCTGCTGCGGTACCTGCTGGTGAACCAGGGCCGCGTGGTCTCGAAGGCGCAGATCCTCGACCACGTGTGGGACTACGACTTCGGCGGCGACGGCGGCGTGGTGGAGACCTACATCGGGTACCTGCGCCGGAAGCTCGACCGAGGGGAGCCGCGCCTGATCCAGACCATCCGCGGCGTCGGCTACACGTTGCGGGCCCCGCGGTAGCGGCCGTGTCCCTGCGATCGCGCCTGCTGCTCGGCATGGCCCTGATCGCGGTCGTGCTCGGGCTGGCGGCGGTCGTGATCGCCCGCTCGACCGAGGAGCACCTCGTGGACCAAGTCGACGAGCAGCTCCGCAGCGCTGGTCCGCAGCTGCGCGGGCGCATGGACGCGCCCGCCGACGAGGGCCCCGGCGGGGGCCCGCCGCCCCGCCTGTCGTCCCTGTACGTCGGGCGCATCGACCGCCAGGGCGACCTCGTCACGGTGTACGCCCCCAACCTGCGCGGGCGAGGACGCGCCCCTGCCGGAGCTCACCGACGAGGACGTGGCCGCGCTGCGCGAGGGCAAGGCGGTGACCGTGGGTGCCGCGGGATCCGACGAGCGGTACCGCATGCTCGGGCGGGTCGAGGGCCGTCTCGGCGGGGTTACCGTGGCCGCGCTGCCCATGGAGGACGTCGACGACGCCGTGCGCCGGCTCGTGGCCGTCGAGGTGGTCGCCGTGCTCTCCGTGCTCGCCGTGCTGGGGCTCGTCACCGGATGGGTGATCCGCCTCGGCATCCGCCCCCTGCGGCGCATGACCGCCACCGCCGGGGCGATCGCCGGCGGCGATCTCTCGCAGCGCATCCCGGAGAGCGCGCCGGGCACGGAGGCCGCCGACCTCGGGGTCGCGCTGAACGCGATGCTCGGTCGCATCGAGGAGGCGTTCGACGAGCGCACCGCGTCGGAGGCGCGGCTCCGACGCTTCATCGCCGACGCGTCGCACGAGCTCCGCACGCCCGTGACCACGATCCGGGGGTACGCCGAGCTGTACCGCACCGGCGCGCTCGACCGGAAGGCCGAGCTGGCCGAGGCGATGCGCCGCACCGAGCAGGAGGCGGTCCGGATGGGCACGCTCGTCGAGGACCTCCTCCACCTCGCCCGGCTCGACCAGGGCCGCCCGCTCGAGCGCGCCCCCGTCGACCTCGCCGCGGTGGCCGCGGACGCGGTGCTCGACGCGCAGGCCGTGGCACCGGACCGCACGCTGGCCGTGGACGGTCCCACCGAGCTGGTCGTCCAGGGCGACGAGGGCCGGCTGCGGCAGGTCACGGCGAACCTCGTGGGGAACGCGCTCGTGCACGCGCCCGGTGCCCGGGTCGACGTGAAGCTGGCGCGCCGGGGGGACTCCGCGGTGCTCGAGGTGGCCGACGACGGCCCGGGCATGGCCCCGGCGGACGCCGCCAAGGCCTTCGAGCGCTTCTACCGGGCCGACGCGTCCCGCCAACGCCACAGGGGCGGGAGCGGCCTCGGGCTCGCCATCGTCGAGGCGACGGTGCGGGCCCACGGCGGGACGGTCGCGATCGACACCGCCCCCGGCGAGGGCACCACGGTGCGGGTCGAGCTCCCGCTCGCCGCCCCGACCGCCTGACGCTTGCCTGGCGCGCGGGCAGGGGCTTGGATGCTCCCATGGCCGCCGTCCGAGCCCTCGTGCTCGATGCCCCCCGGCGCCTCGGTCCGCGGGAGCTGCCCGTGCCCGAGGTGGGCGAGGACGACGGCCTGCTCCTGGTCGAGGCGTGCGGCCTGTGCGGCACGGACCACGAGCAGTACACCGGCGCGCTGCCCGCGGGCTTCGCGTTCGTGCCCGGCCACGAGTCGGTCGGCACCGTCGCGGCCCTCGGCCCCGGGGCGGCGGCGCGCTGGGGCGTGGCCGTCGGCGACCGTGTGGCCGTCGAGGTGTTCCAGTCCTGCCGCACGTGCGACGAGTGCCGGGCCGGGCGGTACCGGCGGTGCGCGCGCCACGGGATGCGCGACATGTACGGCTTCGTGCCGGTCGACCGCGCGCCGGGCCTGTGGGGTGGGTACGCCGAGCTGCAGTACCTCGCGCCGGACTCGATGCTGCTCCCCGTCCCGGCCGCGCTCGACCCGGTCGTGGCCACGCTGTTCAACCCACTCGGCGCGGGCATCCGCTGGGCCGTCACGCTCCCGGGCACCGAACCCGGCGACGTCGTCGCGGTGCTCGGACCCGGGGTGCGCGGCCTGTCCGCGTGCGCGGCCGCCAAGGAGGCCGGGGCGGGCTTCGTGCTGGTCACCGGCGTCGGCCCGGCGGACGCCGAGCGGCTGGCGCTGGCACCGTCGTTCGGGGCGGACCTCGCCGTCGACGTCAGCACGACCGATCCTGTGGCGGCGCTGCGCGAGGCCACCGGCGGACGGCTCGCCGACGTGGTCGTCGACGTCACCGCCAAGGCGCCGGCCGCGCTCGCGCAGGCGGTCGGGCTGGCCGCGGTCGGCGGCACCGTCGTGCTGGCGGGGACCCGCGGCACGGAGGACACCCCCGGCTTCTGGCCCGACCACGTCGTGTACAAGGAGCTGCGCATCCTCGGCGCGCTGGGCGTGGACGCACCCGCGTACCGCTCCGCCCTCGACCTGCTCGCCACGGGCCGCTACCCGTTCGCCGACCTGCCCCGCCGCTGCGTCGGTCTCGACGACGCGGAGGACCTGGTGCGATCGATGGCCGGCGAGTCCGCCGCCGCACCACCGGTGCACGGCGTGGTGACACCATGACGACCGAACACGAAGGAGGCCCATGATGGACAAGGCACTCGTGCAGGTGCTGGGCGCCGTGGCCTACGGCGAGCTGAAGGCGTACGAGGGGGCCAAGGCCGAGGCCGAGGCCGCCACGACGGAAGCCGAGCGTCGGCGCTTCCGCAAGGTGGCCGCCGAGGAGCTGCGCCACCACAAGGGCTTCGTGGCGCGGCTCGAGGCGATGGGCGCGGACCCGGAACGGGCGATGGCGCCCTACCGCGTCCCGCTCGACCGGTACCACGGCCGCAGCACGGACGACCCCGTCGACGAGGCGGTGTCCGCCTACCTCGGCGAGGGTGTGGCCGACGACCTGCTCCAGTGGCTGCGCAAGGTGGTGGACCCCGAGACGGCGGAGTTCATCGACACCGTCATCGAGGACGAGGTCGAGCACGAGGCCAACGCAGCCGCCGACCTGCGCGAGGTCCTGGCCACCACCCCGGGTGGCGGACGACGGGCGGGCCGGGCGTCCCGGCGCATGCTCGTGCACATGCTCTGGAGCGGACGGACCGGCGCCGCGCCTCTGGCCGCGTTCGTGCGCCTCGGCCGGCCGCACGAGCTCGTCGGCGCGCTCCTCGCGGGCCACGCTCGACGCATGGGCGCCCTGGGCCTCGGCCCGTTCGGCCTCCCGGTCCCCGCGCCGCTGAGGCGCTAGCACCCCACTCGTTCTGGCCCGGATCCGTCGACCCCTGGGTCGACGAGCTCGGGCCAGAACGCGTGGGTTTAGCCGGGCAGCTTCTCGGCCACGGCTCCGGCCACGGTCGAGACGCGCTCCCGCGCCCGCTCCACGCGCCGGCGGAGGCGGCGGCGGAGGGCCGCCTCGCGCTTCGGCGGGAGCTGGCCGCGCCGGTGGAGGTAGAGGGCCTTGCCTGCGCCCATCAGCGGCGTGGCCACGAGCGCGCCGGGCACACCGGCCGCCGCCCCGCCCACGAGCGCGGCGAGCATGGTGGCCGGCGGCGTGAGGTTGACGGCCTGGCCGACGACGGCCGGCTGGATCACGTTGTTCTCGAACTGCTGGTAGCCGAGGAAGATCACCGCGGCGATGGCCGCGGTGATCGGGCTGTCGGTCAGCGCGAGCAGCACGAAGAAGGAGCCGCCCAGGAACCCGCCGATCTGCGGGATGAAGTTCGTCAGCATCGACCACACGCCCGCGATGGGCGCGAGCGGGATGCCGAGCACGAGGCCCGTCGTGAGGATCACGAGGCCGTTCAGCACGGCCACGAGGAGCGAGCCGGCGAAGTAGCTGCCGAAGCTCTGGTACACGATGCGTCCCGCCTCGTCGGCTGACGCACGGCGCGACGGCGGGACGATCGACCGGATGCGCCGCACCATCACCTCGCCGTCGACGAGCACGCCCAGCGCCGTGATGAGGGCCACGATCGTGCTGAACGCGCCGCCGAGCACGCGCTCGCCGAGGTCCGCCAGCTCCTCGTCGTCGAAGCTCTGCGGCAGATCGTCGATCGCCTCCGACACGTCGTCGGCCGCGTTCGCCTCCTCGAGGCGCTGTCCCACGATCGGCCAGCTGTAGAGGTCCTCCACCGTGGCGGGCAGCTCCCGACTGAACTTGCGGGCCTGGTCCACCGCGGGCGGCGCCACCAGCAGCACCACCGCCGCGAGGAACATGACCAGCCCACCGCCGACCACCAGCGCGGCCGTGCCGCGGGTCGTGTGCCACCGCCGCTGCACCGCGGTCACGACCGGCGACAGCGCCAGGCCGAGCACGAGGCCCACCGCCACGCGCGTCACCATGTCGGGCGCGATCGACAGGACCGCCCACAGCGCCGCGGCCCCCGCCGCGACCGCGCCGAACACCACGATCGAGCCGAGGTCGAGGTCGATGACGACCCTCGTGCCGCCGCGATCGCGGCCGCGACCCTCCCCGGCTGACGGGCTCACCGACGGTACGGTACGCCGCGATGGCGGGGACCCGAGGGACCGTCGAGCAGCGGGTCGTGCACCTCTCGGCGCAGGCGGCGCTGACGATCGTCGGCACGATCCTCGCCCTGATCGTGGTCCGCGGCGTCTTCGTCGACGCCCATCGCCCGCTGTCGTGGGCGGCGGCGGCCACCGTCGCCGCGGTGCTCCTCGATCCGATCGTGGACCGGCTCGCGCTGCACATCCGGCGCGTCCCCGCGGTGCTCGGGACGTTCCTCGTGATCGGCGCGGTCGCCGTCGGTGGCGCGTACCTCGTGTTCGACGGCGTGCAGGACGCGGTCGACCGGCTGGAGACCGCCGCGCCCCAGGCCGCGCGGCGCGTCGAGCTGCGCGACGACCGCCTGGGCGAGGTGGCGCGCGACTTCGAGCTGCGCGATCGTGTCACGAGCTTCGTCGATGCGCTGGGCGACCGCGTGACGGGCGGCGACGACGTGCTGCGCACCACCGCCGGCACGGCGCCGACCTACTTCGTGTGCGCGATCCTCACCGTCTTCCTCATGACCTACGGCCCGCGGATCGCAGGAGCGGCGGTGGCCCAGGACCCAGACGAGGACCGGCGCGAGCGCATCAACGCGGTCGTCGGGCCGGCCGTGAAGCAGGCCCGGTCGGCCATCCTCCTCACCGCGGGGTGGGCGACGGTGGTCGGCGGTGCCAGCGCGGCGGTGGCGACGGTGCTCGACCTGCCCGCGGGGCTCGCGGTGGGGTTCACCACGGGCCTGCTCGCACTGCTCCCGCACGTCGGTGTGGTGATCGGCTCGGTGCCGCTGCTGCTCCTCAGCCTCGGCTTCCGCTCCGCCACGACGGCGATCGTGCTGGGCGTGGCGGCCGTGGCCCTCCAGGTCCTGGACTCCCTGGTCGTGCGGCGGTGGATCGCGGCCCGCTCCGTGGAGATCGGGCTGCTCGTGCCCTGGGTCGTGGCGCTGGTGGGGTACGAGGTCTACGGCGTCGGCGGCGGGGCGTACGGGTTGGCCTTCGCCATCGGCGGGCTGGCGGTGCTCGACCAGCTCCACGAGCGGAACCAGGAGCGCGAGCGGGCCGCCAAGGCGCCCGCCAAGAAGCGGGCGCCGGCCAAGAAGCGGGCGGCCGCCCCGCGACCCCGCACCGCAGGCTGAGCGGCCTCCTCTCCGGGAGGTCTGCTCCGGCTCACAGGTGGCGTTGAGGTTCGAGGCAGACAGTGGTCCCCGTCACCAGGACCACGAAAGGACCACCCAGATGCCCAGCAAGCGCACCCTGCTCGGCGCCGCAGCCTTCTCCGCCGCTCTCGCCGGCGGCGGGGTGGCCGGCGCCCTCCTCGGCACCCCCTCCCTGTCGGGGGCCCAGGACGACTCCAGCACGGAGACCACGACCGAGGCGCCCGCGGCCGACGCCGCCCGCCCGCTGCGGCCCGGCCCCTTCGGCCACCGGGGCGAGCGCCTGAGCGTGGCCGCCGAGGCCCTCGGGATGACCCAGGAGGAGCTGCTGACCGAGCTCCGGGCCGGCAAGTCGATCGCCCAGGTCGCCGAGGAGAAGGGCGTCGACGTCCAGACCGTGGTCGACGCCCTCGTGGCCGAAGGCACCCAGAAGCTCGAGGCCGCCATCGCGGCCCTACCCGAGCGGGTCTCCGAGCTCGTGCAGCGCGAGGGCCTGCCCGACCGGCCGCACCGCCACGGCCCCCGCGACGACACAGCCGACGACGCCACTGCCGACGACGCAGCCGCCTGATCCCTGCGAACCCACCCCGCCGCAACCTGACCCCCACCGCCCAGGTTGTCGCGATGCACGAGGGGCGCCCCGCCGGGGGGCGTCCCTCGTCGCGTCAGGAGAGCAGGTCGATCAGGTCGGTGACCACCAGGACGGTCATCGCGCAGATGATCGCCCCCGCCAGCGCGGTGTAGTGCCACCGGTAGCGGTGGTCGGCCCGCCAGAAGCGCCGGATCGACATCACGTCGGCGGCGATGGCGATGAGGCTCACGGGCAGGCCCACGGCCGGTGTGGCGCTCGTGCTCACGCCGACGATCGGGAAGACGAACGGCAGGATGATGTAGGTCAGCAGGCACCGGGCGGCCGAGATGTAGATCGAGACCTCGAAGACCCGGCGGGCCGCTCGCTCGCTCCCGGCCCGCCGCGGTTCCACCTCCGGGGGCAGCAGGAGCAGCCGTCGCATGCGCCGGTCGAGCGGTGACAGCACGCGGGGCACGGACGCCGGCGCCGGTGCGAGGTCTACGGTCCGCTCCATCGCGGCCGACGCTAGCGGCCGGGTCCGGCCCGGCCCCAGCCACGAGTGCGCTGTTGACGCTACCTCTCATCGATTGTTAGGTTTACCTACATACCGCTCGAGACGACCGAGCGGACACCCGGTGTTCGGGGCGTCGAGCCTGCTGTTGGGACGGGCTCGACGCTCCGGGCCGGAGGCAGCGGCTCAGGCCGTGGCGGTGCGGCAGACGCCCTCGGTCACGGCCGCCTCGGCCACCCGCTCGGCCACGAGCGGACCGACGCGGTGGTCGAACACCGACGGCACGATGTAGTCGGGCCGCACCTCGTCCCCCACCACCTCGGCGATGGCCGCCGCCGCCGCGAGCTTCATGCCCTCGGTGATGCGGGTCGCGGCCACGTCGAGCGCGCCGCGGAAGATGCCGGGGAACGCGAGCACGTTGTTGATCTGGTTCGGGTAGTCGCTGCGGCCCGTGGCGATGACCTTGGCGAGCCCGTCGGCGTCCTCGGGCCGGATCTCCGGATCGGGGTTGGCCATGGCGAACACGATCGGGTCCTTGGCCATCTTCCGCAGGTCCGACGCGGTGACCAGACCGGGCCCCGACACGCCGATGAACACATCCGCCCCGGGGAGCACCTCGCTCAGCGTGCCCTCGAGCCGGTCGGGGTTCGTGTGCTCGGCGAACCAGAGCTTGGCGACGTTGAGGTCGTCGCGGCCCTCCCAGATCGCGCCCTTGCGGTCGACGCCGATGATCTGCTTCACGCCCGCCTCGATCAGGATCTTGCTGCAGGCGACGCCGGCCGCACCGACACCTGCCACCACGATCGAGAGGTCCTCCATCCGCTTGTCGACGATCCGCAGCGCGTTCTCGAGCGCGGCCAGGGCCACCACGGCCGTGCCGTGCTGGTCGTCGTGGAAGACCGGGATGTCGAGCAGGTCCTTGAGCCGGTCCTCGATCTCGAAGCAGGCGGGCGCCGCGATGTCCTCGAGGTTCACGCCGCCGAAGACGGGGGCGATCCGCACCACGGTCTCCACGATCTCGTCGGCGGTGGTGACGTCGAGGCAGATCGGGAAGGCGTCGACCCCGGCGAAGTTCTTGAACAGCAGGGCCTTGCCCTCCATCACCGGGAGGGCGGCGGCCGGGCCGATGTCGCCGAGCCCCAGCACCGCGGTGCCGTCGGTGACGATGGCGACGGTGTTCTTCTTGATCGTGAGCTCGTGGGCCAGCGCCGGCTGCTTCTCGATCGCCATGCAGACCCGGGCCACGCCCGGCGTGTAGGCCATCGACAGGTCGTCCCGGTCGTTGACCGGCATGTTGGCCAGGACCTCGATCTTGCCGCCCTCGTGCATCTCGAAGGTGCGGTCCTTCACCTCCATGATCTCGACGCCGTCGAGGTCGCGGACCACCGCGACGACGCTGCTCGATGTGCTCCTCGGAGGAGCAGTTGACGATGACCTCCTCGTCGAGGTGCGCTCCGCGCACGTCGAAGCCGCCCAGCGCCGTGATGTTGCCGCCGGCCTCACCGATGGTGGTGGCGAGACGGCCGAGGGTGCCCGGACGGTTGTCCAGCCGGACCTGCATGCGGATGGAGAAGGCGGCGGTGGGGGTGGCCATGTCGTCAACCGATCTCGAGGAACCCGGGCATCGTTGCCCGGCTCGGGAGGGCGACGGTACTACGAGGCCTCTTGCGACATCTCGTCGAGACAGCGGCGGATCTCGGACGCCTTGAAGCGTCGGTGCCCACCCAGCGTGCGGATCGCGGTGAGCTTCCCGGAGCGGGCCCAGCGGGTGACGGTCTTCGGGTTGACACGGAACAGGGCCGCGACCTCGCTCGGGGTGAGGAGCGCTTCGTGTGCGTCGATGTCGTGCTGCGCCATGGGTCGTCCTTTGGTGCGGTCGTGTGCCCCACGCTGCGAGAGTCGGCGGTTGTCCGTTTCGCCATCGAACGTACGGCTCGCGGTGAGGGTGGTCGATGGCCCGATCGGGTCATTTCGGACGTCCGAGTGACTAGTCACCCCGGGTGATCGCCCAGATGGTGGGGCGTCGATACGGTGGCGGCAGGAGAGAGGGGAGGTCCCATGGCCGGTCCGGTGCCCACCGCTGACGATCTGTCGGTGCTGCACCTCCACGACCGCCACACGGACCTCGGCCTCACCGGCGAGGACCTCCTGGGCATGTACCGGACCATCCTCCTGGCCCGCGTGCTCGACCAGAAGGTGTGGGCCCTCAACCGCATGGGCAAGGCCGCGTTCGTCGTGTCCGGGCAGGGCCACGAGGGGGCGCAGGTCGGCGCCGCCTGGGCGCTGCGGGCCGGCCACGACGTGGTGCTGCCCTACTACCGGGACACCGGGGTGCTGCTCACGCTGGGGATGTCGGCCGAGGAGATCCTCCTGGCCGTGTTCGCCCGGGCCGACGACCCGAACAGCGGCGGGCGGCAGATGCCGAACCACTGGGGGTCCGCCGAGCGCAACGTGATCACCGGGTCCTCCCCCATCGCCACCCAGCTGCCCCACGCCGCCGGCCTGGCCTACGCCTCGACGCTGGCCGCGGACGAGCGGGTGGTCGTGTCGTTCTTCGGCGAGGGCGCCACGTCGAAGGGCGACTTCCACGAGGCGCTGAACTTCGCCGGCATCCACCGCCTGCCGATGGTGTTCGTCTGCGAGA
The DNA here is from genome assembly GCA_963806205.1 of uncultured Microthrixaceae bacterium. Classification (GTDB taxonomy): domain Bacteria; phylum Actinomycetota; class Acidimicrobiia; order Acidimicrobiales; family VFJN01; genus VFJN01. The sequence continues at coordinate 485,973 of CAWDXF010000002.1, read as the reverse complement.
ACAACGGCTACGCGATCTCGGTCCCGATGTCGTCCGAGTCCGCCGTCGACGACGTCGCGGCGCGGGCCCACTCGTACGGGTTCGGCGGGGTCATCGTCGACGGGAACGACCCGCTCGACGTGTACGGCGCGGTGCGCTCCGCCGTGCGCCACGCCCGCCGCGGCGACGGCCCGACGATCGTCGAGTGCAAGACGTACCGGTACCTGGCCCACACCTCCGACGACGACGACCGCACCTACCGCACGTCCCAGGAGGTGGAGGCGTGGCGCAAGAAGGACCCGCTGCGTCGCATCACGCAGTACTGCATCGAGCAACGCCTCCTCTCCGAGGCCGAGGAGGAGCGCGTCGAGGCCGAGGTGAAGGCACTCGTCGACGACGCCGCCAAGGCCGCGGAGGCCGCCGCGCCGCCCGATCCGGCCACCGCGGCCGACCGCGTCTTCGCCCGACCCGTGGTCGGCCGCCCCACCGCCCCGCCGCGGCCGGGCGGCGGCACCGAGCGCAACGTGGTGGACACGATCCGCTGGACCCAGCACGAGCTGCTGGCGGAGGACCCACGGGTGCTGGTGCTGGGCGAGGACGTAGGGCCGCGTGGCGGCGTCTTCCGCGCCACGGACGGCCTGGCGGCCGAGTTCGGCGAGGCCCGCGTGCTCGACACGCCGCTGGCCGAGTCGTCGATCATCGGCATCGGCATCGGCCTCGCCCTCGCCGGCCTCCGCCCGATCGCGGAGATCCAGTTCGCGGACTTCATCCACTCCGGGTTCGACCAGCTCGTGTCGGAGGCCGCTCGCATCCACTACCGCTCGAACGGGGACTTCGCCGTGCCGCTCGTGGTGCGCGCGCCCTGGGGCGGGGGCGTGCACGGCGCGCTCTACCACTCGCAGTCGATCGAGGCCTTCTACGCCCACGTCCCCGGGCTGAAGGTGGTGGCGCCGTCCACGCCGGCCGACGTGTGCGGGCTGCTGCGGGCCGCGATGGACGACCCGGACCCCGTCCTCTTCCTCGAGCACAAGAAGACCTACCGGGCCGTGACCGGGCTGGTGCCCGACGATCCGGGCTGGCGGGTGCCGATCGGGCTGGCGGAGGTGGCGCGGGCCGGCACCGACCTCACCGTCGTGACCTACGGCCTGCACCGCCACCTGTGCCTCGACGCCGCCGAGCAGGTGGCCGGCGAGGACGGCGCGTCGGTCGAGGTGGTCGACCTGCGCACGATCAGCCCGCTCGACCGCACGACGGTGCTCGAGTCCGTGGCCCGGACCGGCCGCTGCCTCGTGGTCCACGAGGACAACCGCAGCTTCGGCGTGGGGGCCGAGGTGGCGGCGCTGGTGGCCGAGGATGCGTTCTGGGACCTCGACGCTCCGGTCCGCCGCCTGGCGACCGCCGACGTTCCCGCCTACCCCTTCGCGCCGGGCTCGAGGCGGCGCTGTTCGTCGACATCCCGCGGATCGTCGACGCGATGCGGCTCTCCCTGCGGGGCTGAGCAAGCTCAGTCATGCGGGCCGAAGCCGAGGTCGGCCACGGTCACGAGCGCCAGCACGGGCAGTCCCTGCGCGGCCGCCAGGTCCGTCACCGTGCCCCCGCGGTCGACGACCGGGAGCAGGAGCACCGGTTCGGCGCCCGCCTCGCGGACGACGTCCGCCGCCTCGAGCATCGACACGCCCCGGGTGACGGCGTCCTCCACGATCGCCACCCGGTCACCCGGCTCCAGCGCCCCCGCGATGCGCCCGCCCGCGCCGTGGTCCTTGACCTCCTTGCGGACGCTGAAGCTCCGGAGCTCCCGTCCGCGCGTGGCCGCCACGGCGGCGATGCCGAAGGCGACCGCGTCCGCCCCCATCGTGAGCCCACCGATCGCGGTGACGTCGTCGGGCAGCACCGCGAGCGCGGCGTCGGCGACGAGCAGCATGCCGTCCGGCCGGCACGTCGTCTGCTTCGCGTCGATGAACCACGAGCTCTTCGCCCCGCTCTTCAGGGTGAAGTCACCCCGCTTGATGCTGTGCGCGAGCAGGTGGTCGACCAGGGCGGCGGTGGGCGTGGGCATCTGGCCTCCGTGTGCCGGATCAGGTGGTTGCGCCGCGGGCGGCCTCGAGCCGCTCCCGGCGGTGGGCGTCGCGACCGTCCGCGTCGAGGGCGAGCGCCTCTGTGACGAGCGCGACGAGGTAGCCGGGGTCGAACGGCTTCGTCACCACGTCGAACGCGCCCAGCTCGAGCAGGTCGACGATGTGCCGCTGGTCGTGCGTGGCCAGGGCCGTGACCACGACCACGGGCGGGGCCGTGGCGCGGTCGAGCGCCCGCAGCACCTCCCAGCCGTCGAGCACGGGCATCATCATGTCGAGGAGCACGACGTCGGAGGGCGCGGCGGCCAGCTCGGCCAGGGCCGCCCCACCGTCGCCCGCCTCCACGATCGTGTGGCCCTCGGCGGCCAGCTCGAGGCGCAGGAGCAGGCGGATGTCCGGGTCGTCGTCGACGACCAGGACCCGGCTCACCGGAGGGTGCCGGCCATGACGCGGACGGCGCCGTGCCCGGGGGCGATCCGACCGATCTCCGAGGCGCGGTGGCCCTCCGTCCGGAGCAGGTCGAGGGTGCGGTGGGCCTCCTCGGGGGCGACCACCACCACCATGCCGATGCCGAGGTTGAAGACCTTGCGCATCTCCTCGTCGCTGACGTCGCCGATGCGCTGGATCTCGGTGAAGATCCGCGGCACCTCCCACGTGCGGGGGTCGAGCACGGCCTCCGTGCCGTCGGGCAGGACGCGGGCGAGGTTGCCGGGCAGCCCCCCGCCGGTGATGTGGGCGAGGCCCCGCACGTCCACGAAGCGGAGCAGGGCCGCGATGGCCGGCGCGTAGATCACCGACGGCAGCAGCAGCTCGTCGGCCAGGCTGTGGGGCGCCCCGGGCCAAGCCGGCTCGGAGAGCCCGCGGCCCGCGACGTCCAGCAGCAGCTTGCGGGCCAGCGAGTAGCCGTTGGAGCGCAGCCCGGGCGACGGGAGCCCGATCAGCACGTCGCCGGAGCGGACCCGCTGGCCGGTGATCAGGTGGTCGCGCTCGGCCACACCCACCGCGAAGCCGACGAGGTCGAACTCGCCGGGGTCCATCGCGCCCGGGTGCTCGGCCATCTCCCCGCCGACCAGCGCGCACCCGGCCTGGCGGCAACCGTGGGCCACGCCCTCGACGAGCTGCTCGATGTGGTCGGGGTCGAGCTTGCCCACCGCGATGTAGTCGAGGAAGAACAGCGGCTCGGCCCCCTGGCACACGATGTCGTCCACGCACATCGCGACCAGGTCCACGCCGATCGTGTCGAACCGCCCCGCCGCCTGGGCGACCAGCGCCTTCGTGCCGACGCCGTCGGTGGCGGACACCAGCACGGGGTGCGAGTAGCGGTGGTGCGCGAACGCGAACAGCCCGCCGAACCCGCCGATGTCGCCGATGACCTCGGGGCGGAAGGTGGAGCGCACCTTCGACTTGATGCGCTCGACGGCCTCCTCCCCTGCGGAGATGCTGACGCCGGCGTCCTCGTAGCTCGTACCCATGTCAATCGATGGCAGTCTGCACCGCGGTGCCGGCCGGTGCTCGTGCGGGCTCCTCCAGCACGTGCTTGCGGAGGGTCACGGGCACGGCCACGGGGTACGAGCCGGTGAAGCAGGCGTCGCAGAAGCCGGCCCGCACGGCGCCGGTGGCCTCCACGAGGCGGTCGAGGTCGAGGTAGTCGAGCGTGTCGACGTTGAGGAAGGCGCGGATCTCCTCGACGGTGTGCGACGCCGCGAGCAGCTCGCTGCGGTCGCCGGTGTCGATGCCGTAGAAGCAGGACCACGCCACCGGGGGCGCCGTGATGCGCAGGTGGACCTCGAGCGCGCCGGCCTCCCGCAGCATGCGGGTGATCTGCTTCTGCGTGGTGCCTCGCACGATCGTGTCGTCGACCACCACGACGCGCTTGCCGACCAGGTTCTCCTTCAGCGGGTTGAGCTTCATCCGCACCGCCTGGGCCCGCAGGTCCTGGCTCGGCGCGATGAAGCTGCGCCCGATGTAGCGGTTCTTCACCAGGCCCTGGCCGAAGGGGATGCCACTGCGGCGCGCGAAGCCCTCGGCCGCGGGCACGCCCGACTCGGGCACCCCCATGACCATGTCGGCCTCGACCGGGGCCTGCTCGGCCAGCTGCTCGCCCATGCGGACCCGTGCCTGGTGCACGTTGCGCTCGTACAGGCGGCTGTCGGGCCGGGCGAAGTACACGAACTCGAAGAGGCAGAGCCGGGGGTCGACGCGCTCCGCGGGGAACGGCCGCAGCGACCGCGGCCCGGTGGCGTCGATCACCACCATCTCGCCCGGCTCCAGCTCGCGCTCGAAGGTGGCTCCCACGATGTCGAGGGCGGGGCTCTCCGACGCCAGCACCCAGCCGTTCTCGAGGCGGCCCAGGCACAGCGGCCGGAAGCCGTTGGGGTCGCGCACGCCGATCACGCGGCCCTCGTCCATGACCACGAAGGAGAACGCGCCCTCCAGCCGGGGCAGCACCTCGACCAGCGCGCGCTCGAGGTCGCGCTCGTCGCTGCGGTCCTCCGGCAGCTGGGCCAGCTCCGCGGCCAGCAGCTCGGCCACGAGGTCGGTGTCGCTGCTCACGGTGCCGGGCAGCATCCCGGCCTCCTCCGCCAGCGCCTCGGTGTTGGTGAGGTTGCCGTTGTGGCCGAGCGCGAACTGGTGGTCGCCGACGCCGCGGTAGGCGGGCTGCGCGTTGCGCCAGGTGGAGGAACCCGTGGTCGAGTAGCGGCAGTGGCCGATGGCCACGTGACCGTCGAGGCCGGCCAGCGTGCGATCGTCGAACACGGCCACGACGAGGCCCTGGTCCTTCACGACCGTGACGTCGGTGCCGTCGCTCACCGCCATGCCGGCGGACTCCTGGCCCCGGTGCTGCAGGGCGAAGAGGCCCTGGTAGGTCAGATGGGCGACCGGCTGCCCGGGTGCGTAGATGCCGAAGACGCCGCAGGCCTCCCGCGGCTTGTCGTCGGGCATCAGTCCGGCGGACACGCCGCCAGTCTGCCAGGACCGCGCCGCGGGTCCGGCTACCAGCGGCCGGAAGAGGTGAGGTCGTCGTCGTGGCGCGCCGAGGCGGCGAGGATCCTGGCTCGGCGGCGCCGGGCCCGCAGCACGAGCTCGCTGCCGATGCCCAGGAGGATCGCGGCGAGCACGAGGAACAGGGCCACGTAGATGCCGGTCTTGGGCAGCGAGCGGGCGGACTTCTGCGCGAGGACGAGGAACCTGCCGTTGGGGTTGCAGAAGCAGCTGAACGTGTCACCGACGGCGGTGACGATGTGGGTGCCCGGCGCGGCGTTCGGGACGCGGAACGTGATCTTGACCGAGGTGGTCGACACCTGGGCGGGGAGCGCCGCGCCGCCGAACCGCGACCGCGGAGCCGACGGAGGTCGCGGCGACCGTCGGGGCGGTGGTGGCGCCGACCTGCACGCCGTCGAACAGGAGGCGCACGTTCTCGCCCGAGGAACACGCCGTTGACGGTGGCCGTGACCGTGTCGCCCGGCCGGCCCTCGGTGAGCGAAAGACCGCAGGTGGCCTCGACGGAACGGGTCGAAGGAGCAACCGTGGTGGTGGCGCCGTAGGGGTCTCCTGCGCCGCCGGCGACGGGCGCGGCGAGGCCGACGAGCAACGCGGCGCCCAGGAGGGCCACGGCGAGGCGTGAGGTCGTGCGAACGGCGCTCATGTCAGGTCAGTTGCTTCCCGTCTCGTCCGGGGGGCTGTCCGGGCGGGCCACCTGGACCGTCGGAGCATACCGTAGCGGCCCTACCTGCACTAGAAGACTCCTCTTCGAGTGCGCCCGATAGCGCCTTTCGGAGCCCCGTCGTCCCGGAGCCGCCAGGTCCGGTCGAGCGTGAGGTCTCCCGGAGCCGGCCCCGGCCCGTGTCGAGGTCCGTGCGCAGGGTGGTGGGGCGGACGCGGGGCGACGGCACGGCGATCAGCTCGTAGGGCCGGTCCCGGCGGGGCGCGAGGACCAGGTCCAGCACGACGTGGTGGGCCGCGCCGGCCGGGAGGTCGACCGTGTAGCTGACGACGGGCCGGCCGGCCTCGGTCTCGCACGACGGGTGGGTCGCGCGGCGCGTCGCCGGACACGTCGACCGAGGGTGGCGCCCCGCGGCAGGTACAGGGTCACCACGCCGCGGTACAGCCCGGCCTCCTGGTCGTCGTTGAACGGCCCGAACACGTACTTCGGCTGGGTGACGCCCGGCGGGGCGGTGTTGCGCACGAGCACCTCGGCCCGCAGCTGGCCCGGCTGCGCCGGGCGGAGGTCGCCCGACAGGCCGAGCTCGGTGTCGACGAAGTAGTCGAGCTTGTTGCCGCTCACGTTCTGCACGGTGAGGTGGACGCGTCGGGTCCGTCGAGGCCGGGCAGCGCGCCGTCGGCGCCGAAGGACTGGATGCGGGCCTCGGTCGACGGCCTGCTTCGTGTGGAAGAGGATGTGCCGGCCCTGGACGGCCCGGACCAGCGCGGTGCCGAGCGGGCGCAGGCTGTCGTACTGGCCGGTGATCAGCTTCTGGAAGGCTGCCTCGGCCACGTCGCGCAGCACGTCGGACCGCTGCTCGATCCCCTGGTACCGCGAGTACGCCTCGTTGAGGACGAGGGGGACGAGGTTCTCGACGCTGACCGTGCCCAGCCGCGGCACCTCCACCGGCCCGGTGCCCTCCAGGATCGCGGCCAGCCCCTGCGGGTCGATCTGGATGACCCCGTCGACGGCGATCCCCTTGGCGGCGCCGTACATCGGCCTCGAGGACCGGCGCCACGACCGTGAAGTCGCGCGGCGAGGTTGGCGTTGCGCCACCGGAGCAGCGGATCGAAGCCCTCCCAGCGGTCGCAGGTAGTCGTCGGGCAGGTCGGGCACGAACTTGCGCTCGAGCGGGCTCGTCGAGCAGTCAGCTCGTCGATGCGCTCGAAGTCCGTCAGCTCGAAGTCGCCGTCCTTCCCGACCAGGCCGCCGTAGCTGAGGATCATCCCGCCGCTGCCCCGCATCTCGGCCGTGTTGGCGACGGCGATCAGGTAGAAGCGCGGGCCCGCGCCGCCGGACATGTCCGCGGCGAGCGCGAGGCCGTTGGCCAGGTCTCGCAGCTGGGCCCGGCGCCGGATCACCTCCTCCACCACCCGGTCGTGGACGCTCGTTCATCGGGCCGATGAGCAGCGCCGGGGTCCTCCTCCAGCTCCTCGCGCGTCGGGGAGCGGCCGGCGACCAGCAGCTCGGCCTCCTGCTGCACGGCCCGGATCGCGTCCGAGCGGCAGCGCCCCCGACGCGGAGCGGCACCTCGAGGTGGCCGTCGGCCCGCTGCGAGCGGCTCGGCGGCGACGAGGATCCGCTCGCCCGCCGCTGCTCAGCTGCGTGGCCAGCGCCACGGCCCGGCGCAGCTCCTTCACGTTGTCGCCCGAGGATCGGGACGGTGCGCAGCACGTCGAGCTCGGGGTGGTTGTGCGAGCGCGCTCGGCGGCACCGGACAGCCGGGAGGTGGCCCGGTTCAGGAGCGACTGGGCGTCGGCGATGCGCCCCTCCTCGACGGCGTCGCCGGCGTCGTCGAGCAGGCTCTCGGCCGCGCGCAGGTGCCGGCCGGCCTGCAGCAGCCGGAACCCGGCCGCCAGGCCGATCAACAGCACGAGCGCGCCGACGCCGAGCGAGCGCGAACCGGAGGCGCCGGCGGGCCTCCCACGACAGCCGCCGACGACGACGGGCTGGGGTCAACGCCTCCTACCGTCGTTTTGACCGACGGGCGCGTCGGCCCGGAGGTCCTCGACCACCCGGTCGGCGACGGCGTCCGACGATCCGCTCGAGCTGCTCGTCGTCGATGGGCGTGGCCCGCAGCACCATCCGGCGCCGGACCTGCGTGAGCTCGCTCCCGCACGGTCGCCACCTCCTCGAGGAGCGGCGCGAGGGCGCCGACCTGCGGCTGGTCGGTGGACAGCCGCGTGACCTCGTCGGAGAGGGTGGCGACCACCTGCTGCAGCTCGGACGAGCAGCTCGCTGGGCGGGGCCGCCGGCGAGCCGTCGGTGCCGGTGTCGAACAGGAACGACAGGTCGCCGCGCACGGCGGCGATGTCGCTCGAGACCTGCTCGAGCTCGGGCCACTCGAGCACCGCCCGGCGCAGGCCCACGACGTCGCTGCGCAGCTCGTCGAGCGTGGCCCGCAGCTGGCGCAGCTGCACGCGGTCGCCGACGTCCTCGACCGCCTGGCGGAGGGAGGCCAGCTCGGACCGCACCGAGGCGAGGTCCGCGTCGACGTCCTGGCGCAGCGAGCGGAGCCGCTCGAGGAGGCGGTCGGCCAGGCGGTCGAACGCCTCGACGAACACGCGGCCCATGCGGCTGCCGTCGGCGCCGGCCGCCGACGAGCTCGGGGATCGCGGCCACCGAGGTCGAACCGGTGGTCGGCGCGGCCGGCGTCGAGGGCATGGCAGGGCGCGCTGCATGGGCGGGGCCGCGGTGCGGCCGCGGGCGTGGTCGGCGGCGAGGGCTGCGCCGACGGCGCCGGTGCGGGGGGCGCCGCATCCTCGGGCGTCGCGGGCGCGTCCGCGGGTGCGGCACCGGCCTTCGGCCACGAGAGGCGCACCGAGAACTCCTCGCTGCTCGAGCCCGGGCGGTCGGTCTGCATGCGCTCCTGCTTCCTCCTGTTTCGGCCCTCGGACCTGCGGTGATGGGGGTCGCGACCCCTCCACCCGGGGGCTGGCTCCGCACCCCTCTACGCTAGGGTACGGCCCGCTCCGGCTCCGTCCGTCGATGCAGGACCTCGCCCCTGTGGAACTCCGCCAATACCTCAGCGTCCTCCGCAGCCGGCTCTGGCTGATCCTCGTCGCCACCGCTGCTCGCCGGCGGCGTGGGCTTCACGCTGTCCAGCCTCGACGCCCCGCTACGTGGCCCGCAGCACCCTCTACGTGGGGTCCCAGAACGTTCGCCGGAGCCGACGGCCGGCGACCTGAGCACCGACCGGCTGGCGGCGCTGGATCGGCTCGTCCTCACGTTCTCGAAGATGATCGACAGCGAGCCGATCGCGTCGCAGGCCATCAGGCGACCTCGAGCTCGACCTCGACGCCGACGACGTGGTGCGACGACACCGAGGTCGAGCCCCGAGCCCGGCACCCAGCTCCTCTACATCGACGTCAGCGACGAGGACGCCGCCACCGCCCAGTCCCTCTCCAACGCCCTGGCCGACTCCTTCGTCGAGGCGGTCCAGGAGTTCGAGCCGGGCGGCCGAGTCCGAGGGGTCGGTGCCCCGCCTCCCGGCCTACGTGTTCGAGCGGGCCCAGCTGCCCGACCGACCCGGAGCCGACCGACCAGATCCGCACGGTCCTCCTGGCCACGCTGTTCGGCCTGGTCGCCGGCACGGCCCTGGCCTTCCTCCTGCGACTACCTCGACGTGTCGCTGCGCAGCGCGGCCGACGTCGAGCGGCGGCTCGAGCTGCCCGGTCCTCGGCGTGATCCCCGCGCTCGGCAGCGAGGCGCCCTTCGGCGGGCCGGCCCCGCCAGCCCGAGCGACCGGGAGACGCGCGCTGATGGCGCGCAACCGCGGCCCCCACTCCCCGGCGTCCCGGCGGGCCACGCGCGACGAGGCGTTCCGCGTCCTGCGCTCGAACCTGCTCGTCGCCATCGACGACCTGGCCAACCCCATCGTGGTCGTCACCAGCGCGCAGGCCGGCGAGGGCAAGACCTCCACCAGCGTGATGCTGGCCCGCTCCCTCGCGCTGGCCGGGCCGCGGGTCGTGCTCGTCGACCTCGACCTGCGCCGCCCCGACGCCCACCGCCTCCTCGGCGCGGACAACGTGCCCGGCGTCGCCGACGTGCTGCACGACCGCCGCGAGATCGAGGAGTGCCTGCAGTTCCTCCCGCCGCCCAAGGGCTCGCCCGTCGGCGAGCGGCCTCTACTTCCTCCCCGCCGGGCACGCGGCGGCCAACCCCACCGAGCTCCTCGGCACGCCGCGGACCGGGCGGCTGCTCGACGCGCTCGCCAAGGAGGCCGACATCGTCCTGCTCGACACGCCGCCGGTGCTGCCCGTGGCCGACACGCTGGTCATCGGCCGCCTCGCCGCCGGCGCGGTGCTCGTCGTGGAGTCGCGCCGCACGCCCGTGCAGATGGTGAACCGGGCCAAGGCCGCGCTGATCCGCAACCAGACCCGCATCCTCGGCGTGGTGCTCAACCAGCTCCGGCCCGGGCGACGACGACGCCGGCTACGAGTTCGGCTACGGCGAAGAGCCTCGAGCCGCAGTGACCGTCGCCCGCCTGGACGCCCGATCGCCGAGTTCTGGCGCCACCGCCCCGTCGCCGTCACCGGCGCCACCGGCTTCCTCGGCTCCCACCTCACCGCCGCTGCTCGTCGACGCCGGCGCCGAGGTGGTCGCGCTCGTGCGCGACGAGGTGCCCGGCACCGCCGGTGGCCGAGGCGTGGGCCGACCAGGTCACCGTCGTGCGCGGCTCGGTCGAGGACCAGCCGCTCGATCGAGCGGATGCTCGGCGACTACGAGGTGCGCACCGTGCTCCACCTCGCCGCGCAGAGCCAGGTGGGCGTGGCCAACCGCAACCCGCTGGCCACCTACGAGGCCAACGTGGCCGGCACGTGGTCGGTGCTCGAGGCCGTGCGCCGCTCGCCCGCTCGTCGCAGCAGGTCGTCACGGCCAGCAGCGACAAGGCCTACGGCGCCCAGCCGCAGCTCCCCTACGACGAGGAGATGCCGCTCCTCGCCGTCAACCCCTACGACGTGTCGAAGGCCTGCGCCGACCTGATCTCCACCAGCTACCACCGCACCTTCGGCGTGCCGGTGTGCGTCACGCGCTGCGGCAACTTCTTCGGCCCCGGCGACCGCAACTGGGAGCGCCTGGTGCCCGGCACGATCCGGTCGCTGCTCCGCGGCGAGCGGCCGGTGATCCGCTCCGACGGCACGATGGTCCGCGACTACCTCTACGTCGTCGACGGCGCCCTCGCCTACCTGCGGCTCGTCGAGTCGATGGCCCGGGACCCCGCCGTGCTCGGCGAGGCCTTCAACTTCTCCACCGAGACGCCGCTGACGGTGCTCGAGCTCGTCGCCGCGCTGCAGGCAGGCGGCCGGCACCGACCTCGAGCTCGACATCCGCGCCACCGCCACCCACGAGATCGACAGCCAGTTCCTGTCCGCGGCCAAGGCCCGCAAGGTGCTCGGCTGGACGCCCGACCGTGTCCGTGGAGACGGCGCTCGTCGAGACCGTGGCCTGGTACCGCGACCAGCTCGGTCGCGGGCGAGTGACGCGACGCGGCAGGGCCCGTCGCTCGCGATCACGGGTGCGGGCGGGTTCCTCGGCAGCCGCCTCGTCGCGGACCTGGCGCGGCGGGGCACGGCCGGTCCGGGCGCTCGTGCGGGCGCCGGTGCCGCTGGCTCGCCACGGAGGACCAGCACGCCGTCGACCTGCTCGACCCCGCCGCCACGCGATCGCCGAGGCCCTCGCCGGCGTCGGCACGCGTCGTCCACCTGGCCGGGCACAACGAGGTGGTCGCGGCCGCCGACCCCGATCGGGCCCTGGCCGAGACCGCGCTCATGGCCGGGCGCCACGTCGATCGAGGCCGCCCAGCGCCGCCGGCGTGGCGCGCGTCGTCTACGTGTCCACCATCCACGTCTACGGCGACCGGCTCGCGCCGGGCGCCACCGTCGACGAGTCCGTGCCGCCCGGCGCCGCACGGCGCCTACGCCGTGGCCCGCCTGGCGGTCGAGCACCTCGTGGCCGACGGCCCCGACCCGGTGGTGCTCCGGCTCAGCAACGCCGTGGGGGCGCCGGCGCACCCCGAGGTCGACCGCTGGACCCTCGTGGCCGCCGACCTCTGCCGCAGCGCGGTCGACCACCGGCGCGCTGCGCCTGCGCTCGACCGGCCAGCAGTGGCGCGACTTCATCGGCCTGGCCGACGTGGTCGAGGCGATCGCCGGCGCGCGCCGACCCCGGCCGGGTGCCGACCGGCACCTACAACCTCGTGTCCGGGCGCTCGACCACCGTCCGGGCCCTCGCGGAGCTCGTGCAGGACCGGTTCGAGGCGGCCACCGGGCGCGCGGCCGCCCCTCGAGGCACCGCCGACCCGGTGGACCCCGACCCGGCGGCCTACCACCTCGACCCCGGCACGCCTCGCCGCCCACGGCGTGCGGGCCGATCAACCGCTGGCGCGACTCGATCGATGAGATCATCGACCTGTGCCGCCGCACGTTCGCCCACGGACCGGAGCGCATCGATGAGTGAGATCGAGGGCCTGGTCGTCACGCCCCTGCCGCCGCATCGCCGACGAGCGGGGCGCGGTGCTCCACATGCTCCGCGAGGACAGCCCGGTGTTCGAGCGCTTCGGGGAGATCTACTTCTCGACCGTGCACCCGGGCGATGGTGAAGGGCTGGCACCTGCACCAGGAGATGACGCTCAACTACGCGGTGCCGGTCGGCATGGTCAAGCTCGTCTGCTACGACGACCGCGACGGATCGCGGACCCAGGGCAACGTCGTCGAGCTGCACGTCGGGCGAGCTCAACTACGCGCTCGTCACGATCCCGCCGCTCGTGTGGAACGGGTTCAAGGGCGAGGGCACCGTCACCGCGGTGGTGGCCAACTGCGCCACGATCCCGCACCGGCCCGACGAGATCGAGCGGCTCGACCCGCTCGACAACGACATCCCCTACGACTGGGCCGTCCGCCATGGGTGACGGCGCAGCCGCGCGCCGCGCACGCTCGTCCTCCGCGACGCGCCCCGAGCCGTGGGCCGCCTGGCTGGCCGACCTGCGCCGGCACCGGCCGGTGCTCGGGCGCGCTCGTGCCGCAAGGACTTCCAGACCCGGTACAAGCGGGCCGCGCTCGGCGTGGTCTGGGTGGTCGTCGTGCCGCTGCTCCAGGGCGCGGTGCTGGCGGTGGTGTTCTCGAAGGTGGTGAAGGTCGGCGGCGGGGACGGCTTCACCGAGTACGTCCTGAGCGGGATCCTCGCCGTGGGCCTACGTGTCGGGCGACGCTCTCGGCGGCCACGACGTCGATCGTCGACGGGGCGGGGCTCACCGACAAGGTGTGGTTCCCCCGCGCGCTCCTCGCGCTCGTGCCGTGCCTGTCGAACCTCATCGGGTTCGCCGTGTCGATCCTCGTGCTGCTCGGCACGCTGCCGTTCCTCGACGCCCCGATGGGCGCCGACCTGCTGCTGCTCGTGCCCGCGTGCGCGCTGCTGCTCGCGTTCACCGTCGGGCGCGGCCCTCGTGCTGAGCGCGCTGCACGTGTCCTTCCGCGACGTGCGGTTCCTCGTGCAGGCCGCCCTGCTCGTGTGGATCTACGTCACGCCGATCCTCTACCCGAAGTCGCTGCTCGGGACGCTCGAGGGCTGGGTCGACGTCAACCCGCTGACCGGGATCGTGGCGCTGTTCCACACCGCGGTCGGCGGCGACGAGGCCCTGGCCCGCCCGCTCGTCGTCCAGCGTCGTCGCCACGGTCGTGCTGCTGGCCGCCGGCCTCGAGGCCCAGCGCCGGCGCGACCGCCTCTTCGTGGACCTGCTGTGAGCCCGTCGGGCGGCGGTGCCGCGATCGAGCTCGACGGCGCCGGCAAGCGCTACGAGCGCCTGGCCGAGCAGCCGCTGCTGCTCCGTTCGCTGCTGCCGTTCTCCCGCCCCACCCGCACCGACACCTGGGCGCTCCGCGACGTCACGGCCCGCATCGAGCCCGGCGAGACCGTCGGCGTGCTCGGGCGCAACGGCGCCGGCAAGACCACGCTGCTCCGGCTGCTCGCGGGCGTGACCCGCCCGTCCGCCGGCACCGTCACCGTGCGCGGGCCGCGTGGCGCCGCTGATCTCCGTGGGCGTCGGCTTCCACCCGGAGATGACCGGCCGCGAGAACGTGCAGGTCAACGGCATGCTGCTCGGGCTCTCGCGCGAGCGAGGTGGCCGAGCGCTTCGACGAGATCGTGGCCTTCGCCGAGCTCGGCGAGGTCATCGACACGCCGGTGAAGTTCTACTCGTCGGGCATGTTCATGCGGCTCGGCTTCTCGGTGGCCGTGCACGTCGATCCCCAGGTGCTGCTCGTCGACGAGGTGCTGGCCGTCGGTGACATCGCGTTCCAGCTCAAGTGCTTCGAGCGCATGCGCGCCCTCCAGGCGGGGGGCACGACCATCGTGCTCGTCGAGCCACTCCATGCACGCGATCCGCCTGCTCTGCCCGCGCGTCCTGCTCCTGCGCGACGGCCACCTCGACCTCGACGGGGACAGCGAGGCGGCCATCGCCCGCCACCACGACCTCCTCGGCCGCGAGGGCGCGGGTGGCGGCGAGGGCGCCCACCTCGGCCAGGTCGAGCTCGTCGAGCGGGGCATCGAGGGCAAGGCCGGGCCGGTCACGTCCACCGACGCGCACGCGCCGCTGCGGTACACGGCCCGACTGCGCTTCCTGGCCGACGTCGACAGCCCCCACCTGTTCTTCAACGTGGTGGCCGAGGACGGCACCCCCGTGTACGAGATGAAGTCGGCCATCGGGAAGGCGGGCCGCAGCTATCGGGCCGGGGACGAGGCGAAGGTCGAGGTCCGCTTCCGCGCCCACCTCGGCGGCGGGACCTACCGGCTGCAGCTGACCATCACCGATCGCACCGGCCGCGTGGCCCTCCTCCGGGACCCGGTCGGCGCGCTCCTCTACGTCCCGCCCCCGCTGGGCACCGCCGGGCTCACGGACCTCGACGCGCAGATCCGCCTCGACGGCAAGCGCGTCACCGACCACGACGCCCTGCTCCTCCAGGCGGACAGCAGCGAGGCGTAGCTCCGAGCGGCGTCAGGCGCCGGCGCGGGCCCGCAGGGCCGGGCTGACGACGAAGAGCCGGCCGCTGTAGTCGATCCGGTGCAGGAGGACGGCCACGCCCAGTGCGGCGAGGTACTCGTCGACGGCCTTGCGGGAGCCGGCGAAGTGCCCGTAGTCGTCGATGAGGACGACTCCGCCCTCCGGGACCCTCGGCACGAGGTGGCGGAGCTCGTGCGAGGTCGACGCGTACCAGTCGGTGTCGAGGCGGCACAGCGCGATCCGGTCGGGCGCGTGGTCGGGGATCGTGTCCTCGACCATCCCCTGCACGAAGTGCAGCCGCTCCTCCGGGTAGCCCGTGCCGACGAGCAGCCGGCGGACCTCTGCCTGGTCGAACGCGTAGAACGGGTGGTCGACGGCATCGTCGTACACGCTCGCCGCGGCGACGCCCCAGGCGTCGACGTCGACGTCGTCGGGCGGGGGCATCTTCGTGAAGGTGTCGAACAGGTACAGGTCCCGGTCGCGCACGCCGAGCGAGAGCAGCGTCTCGGCGACGACGAGCATGCTCCCGCCCTTCCACACGCCGCACTCGACGACCGCGCCCTCCACGCCCGCGTCGACCACGTGGCGCACGGCATCGCGGAGCGCGACGACCCGCTCGATGCCGGTCAGGGTGTAGGGCTGCACCCGGCGGAACAGGGCGACCGCATCGGCGTCGAAGTCGACCGGGAGGTCGGGAACGGGCTCGTCCCCGGCGGCCGGAACGATGTCGAACCCCAGCCGGCGGGCGATCCGCTTCACCGGCCGGCCGATCGATGGGCGCACGCCGCGGAGCGTACGGTAGCGATGGTGAGGGCCGCCACACCCCGGATCGCCCGCGCGAGGGCGCGTGCCCGGCTCGCCGCGAGCGGCGCCGTGCCGCTCCGGCGCACGGTGCACCGGGTCGCCGCCGACGCGCCGGCCGCCGCCCCCGAGCGCGTTCGCCGCGTTCGGCGCGGACAGCTGGGTCGTGCCGGAGACGAGCGTGCGCCACCCGGAGCGGATCCGCATCGGGGCGCGCACCGTGCTGATGGAGCACGCGAGGCTCTGGGCCCTCGACGGCGCCGCCACCGAGGGGTCCATCACGATCGGCGACGACGTCCTCCTCGGCCGCTTCTGCTCCCTGGTGAGCACGGCGGGGATCGTCCTCGAGGACCGGGTCTCCGGATCCGACTCCGTGGCCGTGCTCGACACGTGGGACCACCCGCTGGCGCCGCCCGGGCGGGGCTCGCCCGCGGCCCCGCGCGGCGGGCCGGTGGTGATCGAGGAGGGCGCGTACCTCGCGTGCAACTCGGTCGTCGGGCCGGGCGTCCGCGTCGGCCGCCACGCGTACGTCGGTGAAGGCGCCGTCGTGTACGACGACGTGCCCCCGTTCACCGTGGTCTGGGGGAACCCGGCGGTGGTGACCCGCCGCTACGACCGCGCCACGCGCGCGTGGACGGGACCGGAGTGGCCGTGAGGCCCGACGCGCTGCGCGGGAGGTGGTGGACGCTCCCGACGCGGCTGCGCGAGGGCTGGCGGTCCCGGCAGATCGGTGCCGCCACGGCGCGGAACCTCACGCCCCCGCCGCCCTCCGCGTTCGGCTCGTTCGGTCCGGGGTCCTACATCGTGCCGCCGGCCCGGGTGTCCATGCCGGAGGCGATCCACATCGGAGCCGGCGTGACCATCAACGAGCACAGCTGGATCTCGGTGGTCGAGGCGGTCCCGGGCCACACGCCGAAGCTGACGATCGGCGACGGCACCGTCATCGACCGCCTGCTGCACGTGGCCTGCGTCGGCGAGATCGAGATCGGCGAGGACGTGCTCATCGCCGAGCGCGTGCTGATCGGCGACACGTACCACGACTACACGGATCCCGACGCGCACATCGTCCAGCAGGCCGTCGCCCCCCGGAAGGTCACGATCGAACGCCGGGCCCACCTCGGGCTGGGCGTCATCGTCATGCCGGGGGTGACCATCGGTGAGGAGGCGCTGGTGGGAGCCGGCGCCGTCGTGACGAGCGACGTGCCGCCGCGGACCGTGGTGGTCGGCAACCCCGCGCGGGTGGTCCGCCGGTTCGACCCGGAGCACGAGGAGTGGATCTCCGTCCCCTCCGGCGAGGCCACCGATGGGTGACGCCCCGTACTTCTTCGATCGCGCCGAGCTCGTGGCGCGCGCCCGAGGGGCGCGGGACGCGTACCGGATGGCCGAGCCGTTCCCCCACCTGGTGCTCGACGACTTCCTCCCGCTGGAGGTCGCGGCGGCGTGCGCCGAGGAGTTCCCCGGCCGCGAGGCGATCCCGTGGGACGTGTACACCGACGGCGGCCGCACGCTGAAGCTCACCTGCGACGACGAGACCGTGATGCCTCCCCTCGCCCGCCAGCTCGTTGGGCAGTTCGGCTCGGGGACCATGATCAGCTTCCTCGAGGAGCTGACCGGGATCACCGGGCTCGTGGCCGACCCCTACCTCGGGGGCGGGGGCCTCCACCGGATCGAGCCCGGCGGGTTCCTCGACATCCACGCCGACTTCAACAAGCACGCGATGCTCGACCTCGACCGGCGCCTGAACGTCCTCTACTACCTCAACCCCGAATGGGAAGACGCGTGGGAGGGCCACCTCGAGCTGTGGGACCGCGACATGCAGCGGTGCGTCCACCGCGTCGCGCCGATCCTCAACCGGTGCGTGGTGTTCAGCACGACGAGCCACAGCTACCACGGACACCCGGGTCCCGTGGCGTGCCCGCCGGGCCAGGCCCGAAAGTCGCTCGCGTTCTACTACTACACGAACGGCCGACCAGCCGAGGAGGCCATGGCTCCGCACTCGACGCTCTACCAGGTCCCTGGGCGGGCCCCGGCACCAGTGGCTGCCGCGTCAGCGGAGACGGGCGGGCTGCGGGCGGCGGTCGGCCGACGGCTGTCGCCCCGGATGAAAGCGGCCGTGAAGGGGGTGGCCCGCAGGGTCGGCGGGCTCGCCGGCAGCGATCAACCCGGGGTGCCCGCCGCGTCGGCGGCACGGCCCGCCGCGGACGACCACTGGTCGCGCATCAATCGCATCCAGGCCGAGCTCGTCGCCCAGGGCCGCGGCGGGCGACCGTGCTACACGTGGTCGCTCCTGCACGCGGGCGACGTGGCGCGGACGCTCGGGTACCCGCGGATCACGGCGATCGAGTTCGGCGTGGCGGGCGGCAACGGGCTCGTGGCACTGGAGGCCGCCGCCGACGCGGTGGTCGAGCACCTCGGCGTGGCCGTCGACGTCGTCGGGTTCGACCACGGCACCGGCCTGCCGCCGGCGGAGGACTACCGCGACGCGCCGTACCTCATGGAGGCCGGGCAGTTCCCGATGGACGAAGCCGAGCTGCGGGCCCGCCTGCGCCATGCGTCGCTCCACCTCGGGCTGGTCCGCGACACGGTCGGTCCCTTCGTCGAGTCCGGCCCCGCCCCCATCGGCTTCGTGGCCTTCGACCTCGACTACTACTCGTCGACGATGGACGCCTTCCGGCTGTTCGACGCCGGGCCCGAGTGCTTCCTCCCGCGGGTGCTCTGCTACTTCGACGACATCCTCGGCTACCCGTGGGGCGAGTCGAACGGCGAGCGCCTCGCCATCCGGCACTTCAACGAGGCCCGCGACGACCGCGTCCTCGACTTCCTGCCCGGCCTCCGCTACAGCACCCCGCCCGAGGAGTTCCACGCCCGCTGGGTCGAGTCGATGTACGTCGCCCACGTCCTCGACCACCCGCGCAAGGACGAGGACGAGGGCGTCGCCATCGTCACGCGCCTCGACCTTCGCTAGCCGCGGCAGCCCGCAGGGCATCGAGCCAGCCCGCCGCCGTCCGGGCCCAGGTGAAGGTCAGTGCCCGCGCCCGGGCGGCCGCGCCCAGCTCCGCCGCCCGTCCGGGATCGACCAGCACCTGGGCGAGGGCACCGGCGACGGCGTCGACGGTCGGGGCCACCACGAGACCGGCGTCGCCGACGACCTCGGGCAGCGAGCCCCGATCCGAGACCACGACGGGCACGCCGCAGCTCATCGCCTCGAGGGCGGTGAGCCCGAAGCCCTCCATGAGGCTCGGGAGGCAGAACGCCGCCGCGCCGGCCATGACGTCCGCCAGTGCCTCGTCCGGGACGTCCTGCAGGAGGACCACCCGGCCCGGCGCGCCGGGGAGGTCGGCGGCCGCCTCCCGCTGCAGATCCGTCGAGTCCGGCCGGTCCTGGGCGGCGCCGCCGACGATCACGAGCTGGTGCGGGAGGCCATCGGCGGCCAGCTCGGCCATCGCGGCGCGCAGCACCGCGAGGTTCTTGCGCGGGTGGAGCTGCGAGACGAACAGCACGTAGGGCACGTCGCCGTCGCCGCCGGCGGCGGCGACGAGGTCGGGGCCCCCGTCGCGCCCCGGGCGGAAGAGGTCGCGCGTCGACGCCGTGCGGGACGGCGTGGACCCGTGCGGGCGCCACGCCCCAGTGGTCGATCACCTGCTGTCGGGACGAGGCCGACGGCGTCACGATGGCGACCGCCGCGCGCACCGCGTCGCCGACCAGGCCCTCGAGGACGACCTCCAGGAACTCGGGCTCGACCAGCGCTCGCACCTCGTCGTCCGCCCAGCCCGCCTCGTGCACCTGCACCACGACGGGTTCGCGCACGGGCAGCGCGCCGAACCCGCAGTCGCTGAGCCACAGGTCGGGCGCGCCGCCCCACCAGCGGCGCCGACCCGGGTCGCGCGGGAGGAGGTCGACCTCGCGGGCGAGCCCGGCGAGGACGTGCCTCCACATCTTCCCCACACCGGAGCGGGGGTTGGCCTGCTCGATCGCGGCGGGGACGGCGACGCGCAGGCGCGCGGTCACCGAGATGGCACGCGGCCGATGCCGATCACCGCGGGACCGAGCTTGAGCCGGTTGAGCGCGGCTTCGGCCAGGAGCAACGCCCTCCACGTCGAGCGCCGCGGGACGAGGCCGTCGCGGCCGATCACCTGCCCGGGGGTGCCCAGGCGTCCGAGCCGCGGGGAGAGGCGGGACAGCCCGAGGTCGTTCAGCATCTCCGGCAGCGTCTGCCCCGGCCACAGGAACCCGATCGTCTGCACGCGGACGTCCGCGAGGCCGGCCCGCCTGAAGGTGTCGCCGAGCGTCCGCGGCGTGAAGTGGCTGATGTGCTCGAGGGCCCGCAGCCCCGGCCACGCCGCCCCGAACCCCTTCCGGTGGACGCTGCGCAGGTTGGGCACCTCGACCACCACGTGGCCGCCCGGTCGGACGTGGTCGGACACCGTCCGGAGGAAGGCCGTCGCCTCGGTCATGTGCTCGAGGACGTGGAATGCCGTGGCGACGTCGAAGGTGCCCCGCTCGAGCCCGGACTCCTCGAGGAGGCAGCAGTGCACGTCGAGGCCGCGGTCCTGTGCGATCTTGGCGGACTCCTCCACCGGCTCGACGCCGACCGCGGTCCACCCGACCCGCATCGCGCCCTGGAGCACCTCCCCGCTCCCGCAGCCGACGTCGAGGAGCGCGCCGGGCGGAGGCGCGAACCGGGCGATGCGCCGCATGCGGGCGTCGGCCGCGTAGCCGAGGAAGGCCTGGAAGTAGGGGTGGAAGATGTCGAGCCCGAAGCCCAGCTCCGACCCCCCGGACAGGTAGCCGTCCACGTAGATCTCCGCGGGGCTCGCGTACTCCGGCGCGTACACCAGCCCGCAGGCGCGGCAGCGGTGCAGCCGGGTCGTGCCGCCGATGCTGTACGGCTCGGGGTCCTGCGCCTCGCAGGACGGACACCGCGCCAGCTCCGTCACCTTCATGCGGTCAGGGTAGGCGATCCCCGCTGACGGCTAACCTGCCCGGCTCGGCCACGAAGGAGGTTGGACGCGCATGGACGCAGCAGGCTCGACGGGGGCGCCCGACGGCCGATCGTGGTCCGAGCGCGCCAGGGGCCTGCAGCTGTACCACACGTTCGAGCTGCCCGACGGCACGGTCGTGCCGGGGTTCTTCGACCTCCGCAAGGCGGTCCACCGGCTGCCGATCCCGGCCTCCCTGGCCGGCAAGCGGTGCCTCGACGTCGCGTCGGCCACCGGGTTCTTCTCCGTCGAGATGGCCCGGCGGGGCGCCGCCGAGGTCGTGAGCGTCGACATCGAGGACCCGACGCGCTGGGACTGGCAGGGCCCGCCCGGGGTCAACGACGCGCGCCGGTGGGGGCAGGGGCTCCTCCGCGAGGGCTTCGACCTCGTGCGCGAGGCGTACGGCGTGGAGATCGACCGCCGGGACCTGTCGCTCTACGAGCTCTCGCCCGCCGAGCTGGGCACGTTCGACTTCGTCTTCATGGGGAACATCCTCCTGCACCTCGGCGACCCCGGCCGGGGGCTGCGCGCCGTGCGGAGCATGGTCGGGTCCGGTGGCGAGCTGCTCTCGTTCGAGCCGATCTCGTTCCCGCTGACGGTGCTCCGGCCGCTCACGCCCGCCGCGCAGCTGTGGCCCACCGACGAAGCCACGTGGTGGCGGCACAACCTCAAGGGCTACAAGCGGCTCATCGAAGCGGGCGGCTTCCGGATCGTCGACTCCGGCCGCCCGTTCCTGGTCCCCCTCGGCGCCGCCCACCCCAGGTGGCCGAGCACGTTCCCGCGGACGCTGCGGGAGTGGACCTACTGGGTGTTCACCCGGCAGCTCGGCACCACGTCGACGTGGGTGCGGGCGGTCCCCCGCCCGCTGGAGGGCGAGAGCGCCGGCTGACGATCAGGCGTCCCGCCGGCCGCGCACCCGGTCGGCGAGCGCGCTCCGCGTGTTGCGCAGCGTGAAGCGCCACAGCTCGCGCACGGACATGCGCATGGGGCCGAGGTCGACCCGCTTGCCTGCGCCCCACGCCCGCGCGATCTCCGTGGTGCGGGCCAGGGTGTCGGGGCCGAGCTCGGCCGGGCCCTTCACGCCCACGCCGAACACGCCCTCGGGGAGGTGCTCCCAGCCCTGGGCCACGACCAACCGCGACTCGAAGGGCTGGAGGAGGAGCTCGAACCCCTCGGGGGTGAAGCGCCAGTAGTCCCACGGGTGGGCGTGGATCGGGAAGAACATCAGCGAGCTGATGGCCAGCACACCACCGGGACGCAGCACGCGGTGCATCTCCTGCACGGCGCGCAGCGGGTCGGCCACGTGCTCGAGCGTCTCGAGGCAGACGACGGTGCCCACGGACCCGTCCGCGAAGGACAGCTGGTGCACGTCCTCGATGCGGTCGACCCCGGGGCCCTCCTGGATGTCGCAGCCGATGTGCTCGGCCGCGCCGAACATGGCGCGGAGGTCGGCGACACCCTCCTGTCCCTCGGCCGCCCGGGCGCCGATCTCCACGAGGGGCTCGGCGATCGGGAGGTTCGCCGCCACGTCGCGGGCGAACTCGAGCACGGCGGGCCGCATGAGAAGGCGAGCGTAGTGTCGACGCCGTGGCGCGCGACCCCCGGCCGCGAGTGAGCGTGGTCATCCCGGTGAAGGACCGCCGGGAGCTGCTCGGGCGCGCCCTCGACGGGCTCGCGGCACAGACCTACCCCGACTTCGAGGTGGTCGTCGTCGACGACGGATCCACCGACGGCTCGGGCGAGCTGGCGCGGGAACGGGTGATCCTCGGGCGACCTGTCCGCGTGCTCGACGGCGGCGGGAGCGGCGCCGTCGCGGCCCGGACGCTGGGCGTCGACGCGGCAGAGGGCGAGCTCCTGGCGTTCACGGACAGCGACTGCGTGCCGTCGCCGCGGTGGCTCGAGCTCGCGGTCGAGGCGGTCGACGCGGGCGCGGACCTCGTCAACGGGCGGACGATCCCCGACCGCCCCGTGCTGCCGCTCGAGCGCAGCATGGGCTCCGGGCTCGAGGGCCTCTACCCCACCTGCAACGTCGTCTACCGGCGCGACGCCTTCGACCGGGCCGGGCGCTTCGATGGCGACGCCGGTCGTCGGTGGGGCTTCCGGCCCGACCGGCGCTCGAAGGGCGACGGCTTCGGTGAGGACACGCTCCTCGCGTGGCGTGTGGTGCGCGACGGTGGCACCGCGGCGTACGTCGAGGAAGCCATCGTCGAGCACGCCGTGTTCCCGCCCGACGGCAAGGACGTCCTCAGCCGCACCGCCCGGGTGGCGGCGTTCCCCGCCATGATCAAGGAGATCCCCGAGCTCCGGCCCACGCTCGTGCGCTGGGGCTGGCAGCTCGGGCAGCGCACCCGGCTGCCCACGTACGCGACGTTCGTCGCGCTGCCACTCGCGGTCGCGCTGGGCCAGCCACTGCTGCTCGCGCTGCCCGTCGCGTGGTGGATGGTCCTGCGCCTCCAGGAGCTGCGCCGCTTCCCGATCTCGTGGAGCCGCCGCCTGCGCATCCTGCCGGTCGAGATGGGGATCGACGTGATCACCGCGATCTCGCTGGTGATCGGCACCGTGAAGGCCCGCTACCCGATCCTGTGATCAGACGCGGGGGCGGGCGAGGGCGGCGCGGTGCAGCACGCCCGAGTGCCACGACCCCGTGACGGCGCGCACGCCGAGCGCGTCGACGACGTTGCGCAGCGTCCTCGGCGGCTTCGGGTGGTGGTCGAAGCGGACCGTGTACGCCTTCGAGGTGCGCTCCACCTCGAAGCCCGCCGCGTAGAGCATCCGCCGGTGGCCGGCCGCGTTGGCGTTGAACCACTGGCAGTCGCCGCCGCTGCCGTTGAGGCGCAGGAGCGGGCGGCCGCGGCCGAAGATCGACAGCCACAGCTCGATCTGCTCGGAGGACAGGAACACGCCGTCGGTGACCGAGCGCACCGCCTCGAGGGCGCGGATCGGGTCGCGCAGGTGGAGCAGCAGGCTCCCGCACACGACCACGTCGAAGGTGCCGATCTCCGCCGGGTCGAGGTCGTAGATGCTGAGCGGCCGCCACTCGACCTTGGAGCCGGACAGCTCGGCCGCCAGCCGGAACCCCGCACCCTTGGGCGGACCCGAGAACCCGGGGTCGCGCGCCAGCTCCGCGCCCCGGTAGTCCGGCGGCCAGTCCCACTCGAGGTGGTCCTCGACGTCGATGGCGACCACCTCGGCCGCGCCGCGGCGCTCCAGCTCGAAGGCCAGGTAGCCGTCGTAGGTGCCGATGTCGAGGCAGCGCTTGCCCCGCACGTTGGGCCACGGCAGCAGGTCGACGACGGGTCGCAGGTCGAACCACCCCTTCGTCACCGCCCCCGGCACGACCTCCATCGAGTGGTACCAGAAGGGGTGCGCGTCGAGCCGGGCCTGCACCTCCTCGGGCGTCGTCACCTTGCTGCGCGGGGCCATGACGGCGAGCAGCGTAGACGTCGTATGGTGACCGCCCGTGCGGATCGCCTTCACCCACGCGTTCTGCTGGCCGGAGGTGCGCCGGGGCGCCGAGCGGTTCATCCAGGAGCTCGGCGCGGCCCTGGTGCGGCGGGGCCACGAGGTCACGATCCTCTCCTCCGGGTGGGACGCGACCGACCACCGTCGAAGACGGCGTGCGCACCGTCCGGCTGCGCCGGCAGCACGAGGACGGGTGGGCGCACGAGGCCGACTTCGGCCGGCGGGTGCTGCCCCTGCTGGTGCGGGGCCGCTACGACGCGGTCCACTCGATGGGCCGCCGCGACGCCCTCGCCTCCGTCCGGGCCGCGCGCCTGCACCGCGCGCCGGCGCACGGTCATCACCGACCTCGGGCTGCCGAGCCGGGCCTTCTGGGCCACCCACGGCAAGGAGGCGCGGGTCGTCGAGCGCGTGGTGCGCGGCATCGACGTGTACAGCTGCATGTCGCGCTTCGCCCTCGACTTCCTCGCGCGGGACTACGGCCGCACCGATGGCGTCGTCGTGCCCGGCGGCGTGTCCCTCGCGTCGTTCGCGCCGGCCGCCGTGCGCGGAGTCCCGACCCACGCTCCTGCTGTCCGGCGCGTTCCTCGACCCGCGCAAGGGCGCCGCCACCGTGCTCGACGCGCTCCCGCTCCTCGCCGCGCACCGAGCCGGAGGTGCAGCTGTGGCTGTCGGGACCCGGCGACGCCGGCGAGCTCCTCGCGGCGGCGCCGGCCGAGGCCCGCGAGCGCACGACCGTCCTCGGCGTCGGCGAGGCGCACGAGCAGGCCGCACGCTACGGACGGGCCTGGGCCACGGTGCTCCCCTCCACCGACGACAGCTTCGGCATGGCGCTCATCGAGTCGCAGGCCTGCGGCACCCCCATCGTCGTCAGCACCCACGGCGCCCCCCAGGAGCTGGTCGAGCCGGGGCGCACCGGGGAGCTGTGCGAGCCCCACGACCCCGCCGGCTTCGCGGCGGCCTGTGCCGCGCGCCTTCGAGCTCGTGCGTCGCGGCGGCACCGTCGAGGCCTGCCGCGCGTCGGCCGCCCGGTTCGACTGGGACGAGGCGCTGGCCCCGCTCTGCGAGGCCCTCTACGCGCGCGGTGACCTACGCGGGCCGGTGGGTCACGCCGGCCGCGGCGGCGGCGCGCTCCGAGCTCCGGACGGCGGCCGCGTGCACGGGCAGGACCCGAGCCAGCACGGCCGCGGTGTGGCGGCGCGCGGCGCGGTCGCCGGCGGGCACGCGCGCCCAGGAGCTTGCCGAGCGCGACCCGCACCGCCACGCCGACGGTGTTCACGAGCGCGTAGCGGCGCATCGCACCCGTGCCGCGGACCGACGCGTAGCAGTCGTAGCTCGCGGCCCACCACCTGCGGTCGCGGTCGTCGCCCCACGCCTGCGCGCCGGCGGCGTTGGCGGTGTGGGGGACCACGACGTCGGGCAGCGAGCTGGGTCCGCCAGCCCGCACGGGCCAGCCGCCAGCACACCTCCAGGTCCTCCGCGTACATGAACCAGCGGTCGGAGTAGGGCGGCCGCCCGCCGAGCGCCTCGCGGCGGATGACGTGCACCGCTCCGATCACCCAGTCCACCGGGCCGGAGCGATCGACGGTCCGGGCGGCCTCCAACCGCCAACGGGTGCCGAGGCGGCCGCGCTGCAGCGGCCCCGGCGCGAAGCACACGACCGACGGCCAGCGCGACCGAGGGGAAGCGGTAGGCGGAGTGCTGCGGTCGGCCGTCGGGATGGACCAGGTGCGGCGCGACGAGGCCCACCTCCGGTGCGGCCTCCAGCGCCGCCACGAGGGTGGCCAGCGAGCCGGGCGGCGGCTCGGTGTCGGGGTTCAGCGCGATGAGCGACGGGCGCGCTCGTGTCCGCCAGCGCCTGGTTCATGGCCCGCCCGTAGCCCTCGTTCGCGCCGTTCACGCACCACCTCGACGGCGTGGCGACCTGCGACCTCCACGCTGTCGTCGTCCGACGCGTTGTCGACGACCACCACCTCCGCGTGGAGGTCGCCGAGGGCCGCGGGCAGGGCGGCCGAGGCAGCGGTCGAGGAGGGCCGCGGTGTTCCACGACACGATCCCGACGCGGACGTCAGGCGGCGACATCGTCGCCCACCACGCGGAAGCGACCGGGCCGGGGGACGGCCGGCGGGATAGCCGGCCGGCGCACCGGTGAGCCAGGCCTCGAAGCAGTCGGTCAGGCGCTCGACGTCGAAGGCCGCCGCCGTGGCGAGGCCACGCGCGACGAGGCGCTCGCGCAGCGCCGGGTCTGCCGGCCAGGCGCTGCACGGCGGACACGAGGGACGCGGGATCACCGGGCCGGAAGCGCACGCAGTTCACGCCGTCGAGGAGGTACTCGCCCGAGCCACCCACGCCGGTCGCGAGCACGGGGGTGCCGCAGGCCATCGCCTCGAGGGGCACGAGCCCGAAGGGCTCCTCCCACTCGCTGGGGAACACCACGGCGTCGGCCGGCGCGGTAGCGGTCCACGAGCCCGGCCCGCTCGACGGCGCCGAACGTCACGCGGTCCGCCGACCCCGAGCGTGTGGGCGAGGCGGGCGAGCCGCGCCCGCTCGTCCTGGTCGCCCGTCCCCTGCACCTCCAACGTGGTGCCGGGGAGCCGTGGGCAGGGCGCGGATCGACCGTCTCGATGCCCTTGCGGGGGTCGTAGCGGCCGACGTAGAGCAGCCGGCCCCCGAGCCAGGCCTCGGTCTTGGGCTGGTCGCCCGGCGTGAACAGGCGGCCGTCGATGCCGCAGTAGACGATCGTGCTGTCGCGGATGGCGAACGGCGCGAGGTCCTCGGCGCGCGCTTCTCGGTCGACCTCGCTGATGAAGCAGATCGTCCCCGTGGCGCCGAGGTCCGGCACCACCGTCGGCACGCGCAGGACCGCACCGGCGAACCGCGCCAGCGGGCGGGGGACCCGCCGGAACATCGCGGCTCCACGCGTCGAGCTCGGGCGCGTAGCTCAGCCAGTCGTCGAACACCGCGTAGACCATCGGCACGCCCCGACGGGCGACCGTGGTGAGCAGGCCGAGCGACAGCGCGCCCATCTGCCACACGAAGACGACGTCCGGCTCGAACCGGTCGAGCGCCAGGCGCAGCGCGCTGCTGGCTGGCCCGCTCCATGCGCAGGCGCGTGCGCAGCGCCCGGCGCGTAGAGGGCCTCGTCCTGGAACCAGGCCGAGAGCTCGCGGCGCACCGGCACGCGGCGCGCGACGCTCGTCGGGCGGGTCCGCCACCCCCGGCCGGCGCAGGTCGCTGGTGAGCACGACCACCTCGTGCCCACGATCGACGAGGCCCTCGGCCACGTCGCGGCACGCGACCTCGTACCCCCCGACGTGGTGCGGCGGGTACTGGAGCCCGAGCACGAGGATGCGCGTCACAGCACCAGCGTCCGGTTGCGGAGCGAACCGCGGAGCATCCCGCCGAGCACGACCAGGTCGTTCACGAGCCAGCACCGCGGTGACGCCCAGGGCCCGACCGGGCCCGGCGCGCCACGGCGGGCGGCGGCGCACCACAGCCAGGGAGCCGAGGGCGAGCAGCGCCGGCCGCCACACCACGCCGACCGCGATGGCCGACCAGGCCGCACGGGGACGGCGACGTTCCACGGGCGGTGGGCCCAGCGCCGCCAGAGGCCCTGGGCCCGGAAGGCCGGGTGCCGCGCGGCCACGTCGACGAGGTTGCCCTCGCGCCACGCCATCATCAGGTGCCAGCGCAGCGGTCGCTCCACGATGTCGTGGGTGACGGCGCAGGTCTCGTCGAACACCCACCGCCCGCCGTCCTCGATCGCCGCCCACCCCGCAGCGGTGTCCTCCCCGCCGAAGGTGAAGCGCCTCGTCGAAGCCACCGGTGCGCTCGAGCACCGCGCGCGGGAACAACAGGTTGCAGCCCTCGAAGTACGGGCTCGGGCGCAGGGTCTCCCGGTACACCGTGCGGGGCCCGTACGGGTACGGCCCGGGCGGGCGCAGGGTCGCTCCCTGGAGCACGCCGAGGTCGGGCGTGGCCGCGCGCCGACGCGAGCGCCTGGGCCAGCCAGTCGGGGCGGGGCACGCAGTCGTCGTCGGTGAAGGCCACGAACGAGCGCCCGCGCCGACCGCCACCCGAGGTTGCGGGCCGGCGCGGGCCCGCGGTTCTCGTCGATCGCGAGCACCTCGATGTGGAGCGGCGAGGCAGCGGCCAGCTCGTCGAGCACCGCGCCCGTGCCGTCGCCCGACCCGTTGTCGACGAGCACCACCTCGAAGCGCTCCGGGTCGCAGGGTCTGCGCCTCGAAGCGCTGCGACGAGGCGGGGCAGGAGCTCCGGGCGGCGGTAGGTGGAGACGACGACCGACACCTCGGGCGCCTTCCGACGCGGGCTCACAAGACCAGGGCGCGGCCGCGCACCGACCCGTGCACGTGCCCCGCGCTCGATGCCGCGTCGACTGCGACGAACCCGAGGAGGTCGAGCGGCCGGCGCCACAGGGACCGGCGGCTCAGCGAGGTAGGGCAGCGCCGCCAGCGCGGTCACGGGCACCCACAGCGCGACCACCAGCCCCGCGAGCGCGAGGGGGAACGTGAGGCTCTGGGAGCGGAAGGCCCAGGGCCGCCACAGGCCCGCCCGGAGCCCGGGGTGCCGGCCCGCGAGGCGGACGAGGTTGGTCTCGAGCCACCCATGGCGGATGCGCCAGCGCACGCCCCGCTCCTCGAGGTCGTGGACCACCGCGGCGCGGCCCTCGAAGTCGCGCTCCCACCCGGCGTCGACGACCTTCCACCCGGCAGCCGTGTCCTCCCCGTACCAGCGGATCTGCTCGTCGAACCCGCCGGTCGCCTCGAGCGCCTCCCGCCGGTAGGCGATGTTGCAGCCCTCGAACCACGGCGTCTCGTCCGCGATCTCCCGCGCCACCGTCCAGGCGCCCCGCCGGCCCGTCTGCCGCGCGCGTGCGCCCCTGGACGACGCCGAGGCGGTCGTTGCGCGCGAAGGCGCGGACCAGCGCCGAGAGCCAGCCGGGCTCGGGGGTGCAGTCGTCGTCGACGAAGGCGACGACCGCCGCGCCGGCCGTCCGCCAGCCCGTGTTGCGGGCCGCGGCCGGACCGCCGTTCTGCTCGTGGCGGACGGCTCGCAGCGCGAGCGGCGAGCGCGGCGACCAGCTCGGCGAGGACCTCGGGGGTGCCGTCGGTCGACGCGTCGTCGACGACCACCACCTCGAAGCGGTCGGGCGCGAGGTCCTGTGCCTCCAGCGCCGCGACCAGCCGGCGGAGGCGGTCGACGCGCTGGTAGGTCGGTGCCACCACGGTGATGTCCAAGCCGTTCCCCGGCATCGTCGCTCGATCCGCCTCGGAGCCGCAGACAGTAGTGTCCGCCGTCGTGCCCGCGGAACCCGTCGAGCGGCTCGCCATCGTCGACCGGATCCTCGCCGATCCCCCCGTGGTGCACCCGATGGAGGCCGCCGAGCAGCCCCGCATGGGGGTGTGGGCCACCGAGCCGTCCTGCTACCGGTTCCTCGCCGAGCGGTGCTCGCCCGGCACCCGCACGCTGGAGACGGGCTCGGGCCTCTCCACCGTGCTGTTCGCCGCGCTCGGGACCGACCACATCTGCTGCACCGCCGGTCAGGAGGAGGCGGACCGCGTGCTCGAGCACTGCCAGACGCGCGGCATCCCCACGGACGGCGTGCGCTTCGAGGTCGGCTCGTCGCACCGCACGCTGCCCCCGCTGGAGGCATCCGGTGCGGCCCGCGACCTCGTGCTGATCGACGGCAGCCACGCGTTCCCGCTCCCCGCGGTCGACTGGTTCTACGGGGCCGCGCTGCTCGGCCCGGGGGGCGTGCTCGTGGTCGACGACCTCGACGCTCCCGGCCGTGCGCGTGCTGGTGCGCTTCCTCGACGCCGACCCGCGCTGGGAGCACGTGGCGGGCTCACGGAAGTGGCGGGCCTGGACGCCGGGCCCGGGGCGGCACGCTCTCCGAGGACTGGACCGAGCAGCCCTTCTACCGCACGCCGCGCGACCGGCTGCTGGGCCCCTTCCGGCGGGTGACGGGCAAGGTCCGCCACGAGCTCGGGCGGCTGCGCAGCTGAGGCGCTGTTGGCGCGCCCGCTCAGGGACGCCGCAGCGGCCGGAGCAGCAACCCGCGGACGAGCCCGCGTGCGAACGCAACGGTCGTCGCCAGGCCGAACCCGGCCCCCTCGGCCTCGGTGTGGCGCCACAGCGAGGCCTGGTAGCGCGCCCTGCGCACGAGCACCCGCAGGCCGCTCCGCGGGGACCGGCGCACGGCGGCGCCGACGAACGCGCCCGCGCCGCGCGAGTACACGAGGAGGTTGCGCCGCGTCTCCCCGGCGTCGCGCCAGTCGAGGTGGCGCACCGGGGGCGCGTCCGCGATCCGCACCAGCCAGCCCGCCTCCTGGAGCCGGAGCACGAGGTCGTGCTCCTCGCCGTGGACGGGCGCACCGGGGCCCAGCCGCTCGTCGAAGCCACCGAGGTCGAGCACCGCGCGACGCCGGACGGCCATCGCCGCGCCGTTCGCGTACTCCCAGGTGACCGCCGGCGGCGGACCCGGGGACGCGGGCGCCAGCTCCACCCCGCGCACGCCGGAGAGCCCCTGCACGGTCCCGAACACGGCTCCGACGGCGGGGTCGGCGAACGGCGCCGCCATCGCCGCGACCCACGCCGGGGCGACCTCGCAGTCGTCGTCGGTGAGCACCACGAGTGGATGGCCCGCGGCCCGGAGGCCCAGGTTGAGCTGGCGGCTCTTGCCTGGGCGGGGCGCAGCCAGGTGGCGGGTGCGGGCCCGGAGCGCGGCCACCGCGCCGGCCGCCTCGTCCCCGTCGGCCTCGACGACGAGCAGCTCGTCCTCGGGACCGAGCGCGGCATCGAGCGAGGCGAGCGCGGTCTCGAGCAGGGCGGGGCGGCCGCGCGTGCACACCAGCACGGTCACCCCGTGGGCGGCGGGCGCGGCATGTCGCTCCAGCGCACCCCGCAGCCCGTCACGCATCGTCGCGGCGATCGCGTCCCACCCGGCCGTGGCCTCCACGTGGGCCCGCCCGGCCGCGCCCCGCGCTCGCGGCCTCGCTCGGGTCGGCGAGGAGGTCGCGCACCGCGCCGGCAAGGGCGGCCGGATGGTCCGCCACGACGGCCGGCCCGGTCCCGGCGGCGCCGTCGGTGAGGCCGAGGCCCTCGACGCCGATCGACGTGCCGGCCACGGGACGCCCGGCCGCCAGCGCCTCGAGCGCCTTGAGGCGCGAGCCGGTGCCGATGCGGAGGGGGACCACCACGACGTCGTGCTCGGCGTAGACGGGGGCGACGTCCGCCACGGGCCCGACGACCTCGACCCCCGGCTCGGCCGCCAGGGCGCGCACGGCGGCCGTGGGACGGTGCCCCGCGACGGTGAGGGTGGCCTCGGGCAGGTCCGCCCGCACGAGGGGCCAGACGTCGCGGACGAACCACGTGATGCCGTCGACGTTCGGCTCGTAGTCGAGCGACCCGAGGAACAAGGTGCGGGCGCGCCCCGGCGCGGGCGCGGGCGTGACGCGTGCGAGGTCGACCCCGTTCGGCACCACGATGCCCTGCGGCGCGCCTCCCACGATCGACCCCAGGGCCGCGAGGTCCGCGTCCGTGCACGTCACGACGAGGTCGGCCCGGTCGAGCCAGCGCCGTGCGGTGCGCCGGGCGGCGGTGGCCTCGGCCCGCCACACCCACGCGCTGCGGCGGGCGGACGCCAGCGCGGCGGTCCGCTCGGCGCGCTCGGCCTTGACGTCGAACACGTGCAGCACGCGCAGCGCGGGCCCTGCGTCGGGGAGCAGGCGGAGCAGCTCCTCGTGGTGCACGACGACCGCGTCGTAGGAGGCCGCCCGTGCCCGCAGGGCCCGACCCAGCGCGCGGGCGGCTCCTCGTCGACGCGGCGAGGAACAGGGGACGGCGCCGGACACCGAGCTCCCAGGCCGTCCGGAGCCGGCCGGGGGCACGGCGCTCGGTGACGGGCACCTCGACGACCGTCCGCACCGCGTCGCGCACCGCCGGGTCGGTGACCCGCCCGGCGACGAGCAGGTCGATGTCGAGGTCCTCCCCGAGGCGAGCGAGGAGAGCGGCCTGGCGGATCGCCCCGCCCCCGCCCTCCCCGGGCACCTCCTGGGTCACCCAGAGGACCGCAGGCCGGCTCACGGGCCGTAGAGCTCCAAAGCCAGGCGTGCCCGCCACGCCGCCTCGAGCGCCTCCACGGCGGCCGCCCCCTTGGCGCGGTCATCCGCCCCGTGGTCCGGCAGCGCGCCGAGGTCCACCTCGTCGTCGAGGAGGAGGTGCGGCACGTCGAGCCGGAGGTGATCGGGCCGCGGACCGCGCGGTCAGGGTCGGCACGCCGTGGGCCAGGGGTGTGCGCAGGCTCAGGCGGCCGTCGTGGGGCGGCTCCTCGAACGGCGCCACGGCGAGATCCCAGGGCTGCACGACGCGCGGCAGGTCGACGGCGCGCACCTGCCCGTGGCCCACGACCTCGTACCGGGCCCGCAGCGCGACCGGCCAGCGATCCAGGTCCCAGTCCCGCCCCACCACCTCGAGGCGGTCGTAGCGGGCATCGAGGCGCGTGAGCACGTCGAGCAACCAGGCCTCGCCCTTGTCGGGTCGGAGCTGGCCGATCACCCCGACGGTGCGTCCCCGCGCGGGCGGGTCGTGCACGGCGGGGGCGGCCGGGGGTGCCGACCCGTTGGCCGGGGGCGCGACCCGGACCTCCCGACGGCCCGCCCAGCCCCGGTAGCGATCGCGGAGCGACGCCGCCTCCCGCTCCGAGGAGACCACCACCCGGTCGGCCACGAGCCCCGCGAGCAGCGCGACGCCGATGCGCTGGCGCCGACGCAGGCGCTCGAACTCATGGAGGTGGACCCGCAGCCAGCGCCCGCGCCCGAGCCGGCGCCGCAGCACCAGCAGCCGCGGGACCAGGCCCAGCCGCTCGACCTCGCGGATCGTCGGGTACGCGACGACTGCCCCCACAGCGCCGTCGAGGGCGCCGGCGAGCGCGCGCCGGAACGAACGCAGCGACCCGGTCGTCGGGTCGACGACCCGCACCTCGCCCGGGGCCAGGGCCGCCGCGATCGGTTCGCTGCTGCCCACCCCGCAGCGCTCGTTGCCGTGATCGCCCATGACGAGGACGACCGCGGCGCGCGGTCCGCCCCGCTCACGGAGCGGGGACCCGCTCGGCCTCGGCCGCCCGCGCCCGTGCGGACGCCTCGGCTGCGCCGAGCGCGACGCCGGCGATCCCGAACAGCACCCACGACACCTCGATCAGCCCGAACGCCTGCTGGTACCAGAGCGGCACGAGCAGGGCGAGGATCGCCGTGCGGGCGGCGAAGGCCGCCGCCTGCGAATCGGGCCCGGCCCGCACGGCCGCCTTCCGCAGCACCACGACCAGCAGGCCGAGCTGCGCGAACAGCAGCGCGGAGCCGAGCACCCCGAGCTGGATCGCGGTGTCGAGCACCTGGTTCTCGACCGACACGGAGCCGGCGGCCGGCCGCCCCGCGGCGGTCGAGCCCATCCCGAGACCGAGGCCGAGGGGGTGGTCGACGATGGCGTCGACGGCGGCGTCGACGCGGAGCTGGTGGACGTCGTCGGACACCTCGTCCCCCTCGGTGAACCGGTCGGCGAGCCCGGCACCGAGGACGAGGGGCAGCGCCACGATCGCCGCTGCGGCCGCGAGCACCGCGTAGCGGGCTCTGCTCCGGCTGCTCCGTCCCGGAGCGGGCCGCAGCGCGACCGCGAGGAGGACCACCGCACCCACGATCGAGCTGCGGGTCTGGGTGAACAGGAGGCCCATCGCGCAGCCGGCCACGCCCGCCACGACCGCGCCCGTCGTGTCCCCTCGCATGAGCCGCTCGACGAGCACCGCGAGCGCGATCAGGAGCACGAAGGAGAACGTGAGGTGGCTCACCATGGGGCCGCCCACGCGGATGATCTCGCGACCGGCCACCTCCCCGTAGACGCGGATGTCGAAGAAGCTGAGCCCGAGGCTGGGGAGGTCCTGGTCGAGCGCCAGGATGCGGTAGCGGTTGACCCCGATGGTCTCCACGAGCAGGTGGTTCCACCAGTCGGAGAAGAGGAACTCCACCACGGCCACGATCCCGAGCGACACCGCCATCACGGTCGCGCCGCGCAGGACGAGCCGGAGCTCGGCTCGAGTTGCGTGCAGCCGCCGGCCCGCGAGGAGCAGCACCGACGGCAGGACGACGAGCCGCCACGCCGCGAAGCGCGCGTCGAGGCTGAGGTCCGCACCTGGGCGGCCCACGAACGCCTCGGGCAGCAGCAGGTACACGGTGCCCAGCACCACGAACGCGGTGGCGACGCGGTCGAGGGCGTCGAAGCGCCCCACGCGGTCGCGGCTGCGGTACCACGCCGCCACGGCGACCGCGAGCACGACGAGCTCCTTCCAGAGCGCGAGCATCCGCGTGACGCCCGCTGTCACGCCGAGCTCGAACACGAACGACGTCAGCATCAGCTGGAAGGGCAGCAGGACGAGGAGCACGGCCAGGGCGTGGGCCGGGCGCCGGGCCAGGAGCACGAGGGCCACCCCGGCCACGACGGCGCCGATCAGCTGCTCGAAGTTGGCCAGGCTCGACCCCACCAGGAGCCCGCGCGACCACGGCCGGGACGAGCGCGGCGACCCACGTCACCCACCACCGCGGCCGGGCCCGGGTGCCGCCACCGGGGGACCGTCGCCGCAGCGTCGCCGGGAGCACGGCCGCAAGCGTAGGGGCCGAGGCCGGATCGACCATGATGGCGGCGATGACGGCGATGACCATCGGCTTCGACGTCACATCGACGATCGCCGGCGCCACAGGGGTGGCCCGCTACGTCCGGGAGGTCGCCACCGCCCTCGAGGCCCTCCCGACACCGCCGGTGATCCGCCGGTTCGCGGTGGGCCGGGCCGTCGTGGACGGTGGGGGCGACGCCCACCGCTTCCGCGTCCCCCTCCGCCTCGTGGCGCGCTCCTGGGGCGTGGGTGGTCCGCCGTCGGTCGAGCGCATGGTGGGCCCGGTGGACACCGTCCACGCCGCCGGGCCGGTGCTGCCGACCACCCGCCGGCCCACCGTGGCCGTCGTGCACGACGTCGCCGCGCTCGACCACCCCGAGATGCACCCGCGGCGCTCGGTCGCGCAGCTGCGGCGGTACCTGGCGGGCCTCGACCGCGTCGCGGCGGTCGTCACCGGCACCCAGGCCACGGCCGACCGCGTCTCGGCCATGGCGCCCGGCGCCACGATCCACATCACGCCGTACGGGCGCACCCCGCTGCCGGCGCCCGACGTGCCCCCGCTCGCGGGCCGGCCGTACGTCCTCGCCGTCGGCGCGCCGATCCCCCGCAAGGGGTACGACGACCTGCTGCGGGCGGTGGCGCGGCTCGACCAACCCGAGCTCCAGGTGGCGTTGGTCGGCCCGGAGGGCTCCGAGGACGCGGCGCTGGCCGAGCTCGCCGGGGTGCTCGGCCTCGCGGAGCGAGTGCACCGCGTGCAGGCCGTGAGCGACGCGCAGCTGGCCGGCTGGTACGCGGCCGCCACGATCGTGGCGGTGCCGAGCATCGAGGAGGGGTTCAGCCTCCCGGTGATCGAGGCCCAGGCGCAGGGCGTCCTCGTGGTGGCCAGCGACATCCCCGTGCACCGCGAGGTGGCCGGGAGCGCCGCCGTCCTCGTGGCGGCGCTGGACGTCCCTGGGCTGGCGGAGGCCCTCGAGGCCGGGCTGGGCGGCGACCCGGCGCTCGCGGCCGTCGCGTCGGCGGGGCCCGCGAACGCGGCGCGCTTCACGTGGGAGGGCTGCGCGGCGGCGACGGCGGCGGTGCACCAGGCCGTCCTCGGGTCGGGATGACCGGCCCCGCGCGCCGGCGGGCCGTGCTGTTCGACGCGTACCCGCACACCTACGGCGGCGCCCAGCGCACCGACCACCTCCTCGCGCGCGGGCTTCCGGCTCGGGGGTGGGAGCTGGTGACCATCACCCCCGCCGAGGGGACCTTCACCGAGCGGCTCCGGGCGGAGGGGCTCCCGTACCGCGTCGTGGGCGCGCCGGCCTCGCTCCGTCGCTACGGCCGCAGCACCACCGGTGGCGCCCGCGGCAGGGCACTCTTCGCCCTGCCGGGCTATTGGCTCCGACTCACCCGCGTGCTGCGACGCACCCGAGCGGAGGTGGTCCACGTCGTCGACCACCGGGGCCTGGTGCTCGCCGGCGTGCCGGCCCGGCTCGCGCGGGCCCGCCTGGTGTGGCACGTCCAGGCCCTCGACCCCACCCCCGCCCTGAACCGGTGGGGTGCCCGTCTGGCCCACTGCACCGTGGTGCCGACCCAGGCCGTGGTGGGCAAGCTCCCGGGCCTCGGCGCGCCGCGGGACCTCCGAGCGATCCCGAACGTGGTGCCCGACGGGGTGCGCCGGCGACCCCTCCCCCCGCTGCCGGCGGAACCTCTCATCGCCACCACCGCACGGCTGCACCCCGACAAGGGCCTCGACGTGCTCGTCGCGGCGCTCGCCCTCGTGCGGGCCGGGGTGCCGGACGCGCGGGTCCGCATCGTGGGTGGTGCACAGGAGGGGTTCGAGCAGGTGGCCGGCGAGCTCACGGCCCAGGCCGGCGCGCTCGGGATCGGCGCCGCGGTGGAGCTGGCCGGGTTCGTCGAACGACCCGACGAGGCCGTCGCCGCGGCGCGCGTGTACGTGCAGCCCGCCCGTGAGCGCACGGAGGTCCTCCCGCTCGCGATCCTCGAGGCGATGGCGGTCGGCACCCCGGTCGTGGCCACCGACGTCGGCGGCGTCGCAGACATCGTCCGCGACGGCGACACGGGCCTGCTGGTCCAGCCCGAGGACGCGCGAGCGCTGGCGGATGCGCTGGTGCGGGTGCTCCGCGACGACGCGCTGGCCGAGCGACTGCGCACGGCTGCGGCGGCGCTGGTCGACGAACGCCGCTTCGAAGCGGGCGGGCTGGTCGACGCGTTCGCGGACGCGTACGAGGGGACCGCCGGTGGCTGAGACCGCGCCCCGCCGCATCGCGCTGGTCGGCCACCGCCTGGCCGAGCTCGCGCCGACCGGCATCGGCCGCTACTACACCGAGATCGCCCGCGGGCTCGCGGAGCTGGCCGACCCGGCGACGCACCACTACGTCGTGGCCAGCACCCGGGAGGGGCGGTCACCCGCGTGGGTGCCACCGGCCCTGGAGCTGCGCACGCTCGGCGGTCCCCGCAAGGCCCGCGCGCTGGCGTGGGGCCTGCTGGAGCGCCCGTCCGTCGACGGCGCGCTCGGCCACCCCGACCTGGTGCACCTGCTGCAGACCTGGGCGCCCCTTCCCACCAGCGCGCCCCTCGTCGCCACCGTGCACGACCTGCTCCCGATGCTCCAGCCGCAGTGGCACGGCCGGATGGAGTCGTGGTCGTTCCGCCGGTCCGTCGCCCAGGTCGCCGAGCGGGCCGCGCTGATCATCGTGCCGTCGGCCCACACGGCCGCGGTCGTGACCGAGCACCTCGCCGTCGCGCCCGACCGGCTGCGCGTCGTGCCCATGGCGGTGGGGGACGAGTTCCGCCGCCGCCCCACCCCCGAGGAGGTCACCACCACCTGCGCGCACCACGGTGTCGAGCCCGGGCGGTACCTGCTCACGATCGGCACGGTGTCGGAGCGCAAGAACCTGTCCGTCGTGCTCCGCGGGCTGGCCGGCACCGACCCCGCGCTGCTCGGGGACCCAGCCCTCCTGGTGGCCGGGCCGCTGGGACGCGGGTTCGCGGCCATCGAGGCCGAGGCGGCGCGCCTCGGGCTGGTCGACCGGATCCGCTTCGCCGGCTTCGTCCCGGACGCGGAGCTGCCCGTGCTGCTGGCCGCCAGCCTGGCGCTCGTGCACCCGAGCCGGGACGAGGGGTTCGGGATGACACCCCTCGAGGCCATGGCCTCCGGGGTGCCAGCGCTGGCCAGCGCGGCCGGCTCCGTCCCGGAGGTGGCCGGCGCGGCAGCCGTGCTGCTCGACCCCGAGGACCCCGACGCCTGGGCCGCCGCGATCACCGAGGTCGCCGCCGACCCCGAGCGGCGGTTCGCGCTGGTGGCCGCCGGCCTCCGGCACGAGGCCGCGTTCACGTGGCGCCGGACGGCGGCCGCCACCCTCGCGGTGCACGACGAGGTGCTGCGGTGAGTCCGCCCGTCGTCCTGCACGTGCTGGAGGCGCTCGAGGGCGGCACCGCCCGCCACCTCGGCGACATCGCGTCCCACGCCACCGCCAGTCGCCACCACGTGGTGATCCCGCTGCGCCGCGTCGGCGGGCTCACCGACGAGACCGCGCTCCCCCGCCTCCGCGCGGCCGGGGCCACGGTCCACCACCTCGCGATGCACCGCACGCCCTGGTCACCGGCGAACGTCGCCGCGCTCCACCGGCTGCGGCGCCTCGTGCGCGAGGTCCGCCCCGACCTCGTGCACGGCCACAGCTCGATCGGG
This sequence comes from uncultured Microthrixaceae bacterium, assembly GCA_963806205.1. Classification (GTDB taxonomy): domain Bacteria; phylum Actinomycetota; class Acidimicrobiia; order Acidimicrobiales; family VFJN01; genus VFJN01. Next base: position 447,610 of record CAWDXF010000002.1, on the reverse strand, counting down.
GGGCTGCTCGCCCGGCTCGCCGTCGATCCCCGCCGCACGCCGGTGCTCTACACCGCCAACGGCGTCACCACCGTCCGCGCCGGTGTGGCCGTGGAGCGGGCCCTGCGGCGCCGCACGTCGGTCTTCGTCGCGACGTCCGCCAGCGAGGCCGAGCACGCCGCCCGCCTCGGGCTCACCCGCGGCGTCCGCGTGGAGGTCATCCCGAATGGCATCCCGCTCGACCCGCCGCCCACGCCGCTGGACCTCCGCGCCACCCTGGGCCTCGCACCGGACACCCCGCTGGCCGGCTCGATCTCCCGGCTCGTCCCCCAGAAGGCGCCGGAGGACCTCGTGGCCGCGAGCCGCGTGCTCCTCGACCTCGTGCCGGGCGCCCACGTGGTCGTGATCGGCGACGGCGAGCTGGCGGGCCCGTACGAGGCGGCCGTGGACGCGGCCGGCATCCGCGACCGGATGCACCGGATCGCGGCCCTGCCCGACGCCGGCGGCGTGCTCGACCAGCTCGACGTGTTCCTCCTGGCGTCGCGCTTCGAAGGCGGGCCGTACGCACCCCTGGAAGCGATGCGGGCGGCGACGCCGGTCGTGCTCACCGACGTCGTGGGCAACCGCGACGCCGTCGATCACGACGTGTCCGGCCTGCTCGTCGAGGCCGGGCGCCCCGACCTCCTCGGCCGGGCGGCCGCCGGCCTGCTCGGTGACGCGGCGGCCCGGGCCCGGCTGGGCGCCACCGGCCGCGCCCGGGTCGTCGCGAGCTTCGACGTGCGCGCCGCCGGCGCGGCGCTCGACGCGCTGTACGCCGACCTGGCCGGCTCCGGGTCGAGCGCCTAGGGCGTGACGGGTGCGCCCGGGTCGGCCATCCACGGGCCGGGCCCGTCGGCGCAGAGGGCGCCGAGCGACATCGAGTCCTTGTACGTGTCCATCGACTTCCAGAACCCTGCGTGCTCGAACGCGTAGAGCTCGTCCTGCTCGCTGAGCGTCGGCAGCACCTCACGCTCGAGGTCCTCTCCCGGATCCGGCCACAGGTCGAACACGCGGTGGTCGAACACGAAGAACCCGGCGTTGATCGGGTGGTCGGGGAGGCGCGGCTTCTCGTCGAAGCCGTGCACCCGACCGGCGTCGTCGACGTGGAGGGTGCCGTACGGCGATGGGAGGGGCACGGTCGTCACCGTGGCCGCGCCCGGGTGCGACTGGTGGAACGCGAGGAGCGCGCGGAGGTCGACGTTGCCGAGGCCGTCGCCGTAGGTGAGGAAGAACGGGTCGCCGACGCGGTCCGCCACGCGGCGCACGCGCCCACCGCGGCGGGTGTCCTCACCGGTGTCCACCACCTCGACGTCCCACGCCGCGGGCGCGTCCTTCGCGAACGCCACGAGCTGCTCGCCGAGGTAGCCGGCGGCCAGCAGGAAGTCGGTGAACCCCTGCGCGGCGTAGATCCCCATGAGGCGCGCCAGCACGGGTTCGCCGGCCACGTCCATGAGCGGCTTCGGGAGGTCGAGGGTCGACGGATAGGCCCGGGTGCCCTTGCCGCCGCACAGGATCACGGTGCGCATCGCACGGCGAGCGTACCGGGGTCGGCGGGGCCCTCCGCGGGCCCCCGATGCGAAGACCCGGGGGCCCTGTGCCCTACAGTTCCTGGGCACTAGGACCGGCTCGGGACCGCCACTACGGTTGCCCCGAGACCCGCGGCGGTTCAGCCTGCGGCGGTCGACCCACACCCATGCTGAAGCGCGCCGCCGACATCCTCATCGCTGCTGTGCTGGTGGTCCTGACGCTGCCCGTCGTGCTGGTCGCGGCCGTCGGGAGCGCCATCGCACTGCGGGCCTGGCCGTTCTTCGTGCAGCGCCGCGTCGGCTGGGACGGCATGTCCTTCAGGTTCGTGAAGATCCGCACCCTTCCGACCAGCACGCCCACCTACCTGCTGAAGAACGAGCTGCACGTCGAGGAGCTGCCGGCGTTCTGCCGCGCGCTCCGCCGGCTGCACTTCGACGAGCTGCCGCAGCTGTTCCTGGTGCTCACGGGGCGCATGAGCCTCGTCGGGCCCCGGCCGGAGATGATCCAGTTCCACGACCTCCTGGACCCCGTCTTCGCGAGCGAGCGCATCGCGGTGCGGCCGGGCTGCACGGGGATCTGGCAGATCGGGCGGGGCTGCGCGGGGCTGCTCGGCGAGTCGCCCGAGTACGACCGCTTCTACCTGCAGCACCAGAGCCTGCGCCTCGACCTGTGGATCGTGTGGCGCACCGGCCTCCTGATGCTCGGCCTCACCGGCGTGGTCGGCCTCGAGGACGTGCCGAGCTGGGCGGCCAGCGTGGAGACCGGCGCCGAGCTCGCCCCGCCCACCGCCCCCGGCCGCCGCGAGCTCGCTGGCGGACCGGCCGCGCTGGCGGAGCCGGCGCTGGCGGAGCCAGCGCCGGTGAAGTAGTCCCACACGTCGTCTCGGTCGGGCCAGAACCGACGACGTAGCGCGCTACCCGGCAACGCCCGGTTCTGGCCCGACCGAGACGACAGCGCGCACGACCCCACGCGCGCCGGCTCCGCCGGCGCCGCTAGTGCGTCGTCCCCGCGCCCAAGGCCGCTGGGATCCGATCGCGCCAGGCCGTCACCGCGCGTTCCAACGCCACGTCGAGCAGGCCGTCCACCACGAGGCGGTCGCCGCCCGCCGTGCCCAGCCGCGTGGCCGTCACGTCCACGGCCTGCGCGGCCTGCACGACGGCGTCGCCGCCGCCGTTCACCGCGCACACGACGACCCGACTGGCCGACTCGGCGAACAGCCAGGCGTGGTCGGCGCCGGTGGCCGCGACCCGGAAGCCCGTGCCGCCGCGGACGGCCATCTCCGCCAGCGCCACGCCGAGCCCGTCGGCGGCGTCGTGCAGCCCGGCCACCTGCCCGTCGGCCACGAGGCTGCGCACGAGCCGCACGAGCGCGGCGTGCACGCCGAGGTCGAGCGCCGGCGCGTCGCCTCTGCGGTGGCCGCGCTCCCAGGCCCAGCGGGACCCGGCGAGCGACCGCGTCGTCAGGCCCGAGCACCACGATGGTGCCGCCGTCGACCAGCCGCACCCCGGGCGGACGCCGCTCGAGGCGGTCGACGAGGCCGAGCACGCCGACCACGGGGCTCGGGTCGATGTCCCGCCCGCGGCTCTCGTTGTAGAGGCTCACGTTGCCACCCACGACCGGGAGGTCGAGGGCGCGGCAGGCCTCGGCCATGCCGTCCACCGCGGCTGACAGCTGCCACATGACCTCGGGGTGCTCGGGGTTGCCGAAGTTGAGGCAGTTCACGAGCCCGAGCGGGCGGGCACCGACGCAGGCGAGGTTGAGCACGGCCTCGGCCACGACGAGGGCGGTGCCGCGGTGGGGATCGAGCGCGCACCAGCGGTGGTTGCCGTCGCAGGTGAGGGCCAGCCCACGGCCGGTGTCGTCTCCCGTGCGCGGGTGCTTGAGCCGCAGCACGGTGGCGTCCCCGCCGGGGCCCTCGACGGTGTTCAGGAAGAGCTGGTGGTCGTACTGGCTCGACACCCACGACGTGTCGGCCAGCAGGCCGAGCAGGTCCGCGCCCGGGTCGGCCGGCGCGGGCGGCGCGCTGCGGTCGGCCCGGCGGGCCTCGAGGTCCGCGGGCGGTGCGAGGGGCCGCTCGTAGCGCGGGGCGTCCTCGTCGAGGGACGACGGCGGGGATGTCGGCCAGCACCTCGCCGCCCGTCCGGTCGAGCACGCGCAGGCGGCCGCTGCCGGTGACCGTGCCGATCACGGATGCCATGACCTCCCAGCGCCGGCAGATCGCCAGCACGTCGTCGAGCTTGTCGGGCTCGACGATGGCGAGCATCCGCTCCTGGCTCTCGCTCGTCATGATCTCGAAGGGCTCCATGCCCTGCTCGCGCACGTGCACGCCGGACAGGTGCACGTCCATCCCGACGCCGCCCTTCGAGGACGTCTCGCTGGAGGCACCGGTGATGCCGGCCGCTCCCAGGTCCTGGATCCCGACCACGAGCCCGGCGTCGAGCATCTCGAGGCAGGCCTCGATCAGGCGCTTCTCCTCGAAGGGGTCGCCGACCTGCACGCTGGGCCGCTTGTCGGCGTCGTCCGCCTCCTCGCCGAAGCCGGCCGACGCGAGCACGCTGGCCCCGCCGATGCCGTCGCGTCCGGTCGACGAGCCGAACAGCACCGTGAGGTTCCCGACGCCCGACGCGCGGGCGAGGACGAGGCGGTCCCGCGGCAGCAGCCCCAGGCAGAACACGTTGACGAGCGGGTTGTCCTGGTAGGTCTCGTCGAAGACGGTCTCGCCGCCGACCGTGGGGACCCCGACCGAGTTGCCGTAGCCGCTGACCCCGCTGACGACGCCCTCGGCGATCCAGCGGCTGCGCGGGTCCGACAGCGGGCCGAACCGGAGCGGGTCCATGAGCGCGATGGGCCGGGCGCCGACGCTGAAGATGTCGCGGAGGATCCCGCCCACCCCGGTGGCCGCGCCCTGGTACGGCTCGATCGCGCTCGGGGTGGTTGTGGCTCTCGATGCGGAAGGCAGCCGCGATGTCGTCGCCCGACGTCGACGACGCCCGCGCCCTCACCGGGCCCGACGATCACCTGCGGCGCCTCCGTGGGCAGCCGGCCGAGGTGGATGCGCGACGACTTGTACGAGCAGTGCTCCGACCACATCACCGAGTACATGGCGAGCTCGAGGTGGTTCGGGGCCCGCCCGAGGATGCGCTCGATGGCCTCCGCCTCGTCGTCGGTCAGCCCGAGCGCGCGGTGCAGCGGCACGTCGCCGGGGGGAGCCTCCGCCATGCCGCCCACCCTAGGAGATGGCCCGCGGAGGCCCGATCAGCCCCGGGGCAGCCCGCGGAGGCGCGAACTAGCGTGGCTCCGCCATGGCGACGGAACGCACCCGGACACCGATGTCCGACGAGCACAAGGCGGCGCTCGCCGAGGGGCGCAACCAGGGGCGTTCGGTGCGCCGCTACCTCGAGGCGCTCGACCGCCACCGCCCCAAGCGCGGGCGCAAGCGGACCCGCGAGTCGATCCGGCAGAACCTCGACCGGATCGAGGCCGAGCTCGCGTCCGCCGACCCCCTCAAGCGCCTGCAGCTGATCCAGGAGCGCCTCGACCTCACCGCCGAGCTGGAGGACTTCGACACCAAGGTCGATCTGTCGGGTCTCGAGGACGAGTTCGTGAAGGCGGCCGCCGCCTACAGCGCCCGCAAGGGCATCTCCTACGCCGCGTGGCGCGAGCTCGGCGTCGAGCCCGCCGTCCTCAAGCGCGCCGGCATCTCCCGCCGCAGCTGAGGGCAGGGGTGCTCCTGGTGCGGACCAGGAGTGGCGCTCGACCGGAGGAGGCCCGGTGGGTGGCGGCCCACGATGGTGCGGAACGCCTTGCCGAGCGCGTCGAACAGCCAAGCGTCGGCCACCTCCCGCACGCCCGCCTCGGACAGGTGCAGGCCGTCGGGCCGGATGCGCGTGGGGATCGTGCCGTCCGGCCCGGCCAGCCCGGCAGCGTAGGGCCAGAGCACGGCGAGGTCCGAGCCCGGGACGCCGGCCTGGTTCAGCTCGTTGAGGCGGACCGTCCGCGGCGGGTCGTTGAGCGTGATCGGGCCCGTGGCCGGGCACCGGGCTGCCGATGACCTGGCTGAACACCTCGAGGTCCCACATGGGCAGCGGCACGGTGGCCCAGAGCATCGGGCGGCCGGCCTCGGCCAGCTCGCGCGAGCGACACCTGGTCGAGCGCGCTGGCGTAGCGGCCGTCGATGACCGGCTCGCCGAGGTGGTGCAGCCCCTCGAGGTCGGCGTACGTCCAGTCGGCCAGCTGCGAGGAGCCGATGAACACGACGATGGCGTCGGCGTCGAGCTCGCGCGCGGCGGGGCCGCCTTGGGGAACAGCTCGTCGCAGCGGAGCGGCTCGAACTCGTAGTCCTCGCGCACCTTGAACTTGATGCCGAGCGAGCGGACCGCACCCGGGCTCGCTGACGGTCACGACCTGGAGGCTTCCCGGTCTCGGCGCCCCAGGTCTCGAGCCCCTCGCCGTTGGCGGCCGCGGTCGAGTCGCCGACCACCACGACGCGGGGCGGCCGGGCCGGCGCGATGGTGGTCGTGCGGCGGCGTGGTGACGGGCGTGGTCCCGGCACCGGTGCTCGCGACGGTGGTGGACGTGCTGGTGTCGGCGGGGGTGTCGACGGGACGGAACGCGAGGCTGCTGGTCGTCGTCCGCGGAGCGAGCCACCGGCAAGCCGATCGAGCAGCACCCCGGCGAACCCGCCGGCGAGGGCGAGCCGCGCGGTGCGCGCCGTGAGCATGGCCCCGACGCGGATCGGCCGCTCGTAGTAGCTGGAAGCGAGAGCCACGCCAGCGTCGACGGTCGCGCCAGCCGCAGCGCCGAACAGCGCGTAGCCCCCGAAGCCCGACGCGCTCCTCGTCGAGCAGCAGGTAGAGCGGGAAGTGGTACAGGTACGCGCCGTAGCTGATCTTCCCGAGCGTCGACCGACGGGCCGGAACCCGAGGATGCGCTGCGTGATCGGCCCCTCGACCGCGCCGATGACCATGAGGCACGACACCGCCGCGAAGGCGCCGAGCCCGCCGTCGTAGATCGTGGTGCGGGCGTGCGGGGTGGCCAGGAAGATCACCGTGGACGCGGCCAGGCCGACCAGCCCGCCGACGTCGGCCAGCGTGCCATCGTCGCAGGGCAGGGTGGTCGCGCAGCCGGGGGTAGGCGAGGGCGAGCAGGCCGCCGACCGCGATCTCCGCCAGGCGGGTGTCGGTCCCGAAGTAGACGCGGTCGATGTCGTCGAGGCGGATCTGCTGCACGAACGAGATCGCGATGAGCACCGTGAAGCAGGTCGCCAGCGCGGCGCGGCTGCGCCACAGCGCCAGCGCGGCCAGCACCGGGAACACCAGGTAGAACTGCTCCTCGATCGCCAGCGACCAGTAGTGCTGCACGGGCGACGGCACCACGCTGAAGTCGACGTACCGCGCGCCCTGCGCGATGAACCGCCAGTTGGCGAAGTTCAGGACGGCGGCGCGGATGTCGCCGGCCACCTCCACGCGCTGCGCGGCCGGCACCACGACCACCGTGACCCAGGCCGCGAGCAGGAGGGCGACGATCGACGCCGGGATCAGCCGCCGGGCCCGCCGCGCCCAGAATGCCGGGAGGTCGACGCGACCGCTGCGCTCGCGCTCGGCCAGCACGAGGCTCGTGATGAGGAAGCCCGACATGGTGAAGAACACCGAGACGCAGATGAAGCCGCCCTTGGCCCAGCCGAGCCGGCCGTGGAAGCAGAGGATGGCGGCCATCGCCACGCCCCGCAGGCCGTCGAGGGCGGGCCAGTACGGGCAGGCGCGGGGCGCGCCCGGTACCGCCGGTCTCCGTGGTCAGACCTTCGCCCCGGCGCTCACGAGCAGGGATCGCAGGAGCACCGTGCCGTCGGTCGACCCGACCAGCGGGTGGCAGGCCCGCTCGGGGTGCGGCATGAGGCCGACGACGTTGCGGCCCTCGTTGCACACCCCGGCGATGTCGTCGACCGAGCCGTTGGGGTTGTCGACGTAGCGCACCACCACCCGCTCCTCGGCCCGCAGCGCCGCGAGGGTGTCGGGGTCGCAGGTGTAGTTCCCCTCGAAGTGGTTGATCGGGATGCGGAGGACGTCGCCCACGGCGGCCTCGCCGGTGAGCACGGTGGTGGTGGTCTCGACCCGCAGCTGCGTGGTCGCGCACAGGAACTTGAGGCCCCGGTTCTTCTGGAGCGCCCCGGGCACCAGCCCGGCCTCGGTGAGCACCTGGAAGCCGTTGCAGATGCCGACCAGGGGACCGCCGTCGGCCGCGTGCTTGCGCACCGCCTCCATCACGGGGGAGAACCGTGCGATGGCGCCGGGCCGCAGGTAGTCGCCGTGGGCGAACCCGCCGGGGAGGACCACGGCGTCGACCTGGTGCAGGTCGGCGTCGCCGTGCCAGAGCAGCTCGGCCTGCCCGCCGAGGTGGTGGACGGCCTCGACGACGTCGAGCTCGCAGTTCGACCCGGGGAAGGTGACGACCCCGATCCGGGCCGCCATCAGACGACCTCGGCCACCGTGACCGTGAGGTCGGCCGCCTCGATCACGGGGTTGATGAGGAAGCGCTGGCAGACCTCGTCCGCGTGGGCGCGGGCCGCGGCCTCGTCGGGTGCCTCGATCGTGAAGCGGATCGCCTTGCCGACGCTGACCTCGTGGATGCCCTCGAACCCGAGCGCCGGCAGCGACCGTTCGATCGTGGCGCCCTGGGGGTCGGCGATGCCCGGCCGCAGCCGCGTCTCCACGAGCACCGAGAACAGCATGGGTAAAGCCTAAACGCCCGGCCAGTCCCCGAAGGACCGGCCGGTGATCCGCTCGTAGCCCTCGATGTAGCGGTCGCGGGTGGCCGTCACGACCTCGTCGGGGAGGGTGGGCGGGGGCGGGGTCTTGTCCCAGTCGAGGGTCTCCAGGTAGTCCCGCAGCGGCTGCTTGTCGAAGCTCGGCGGGGTCGCCCCCGGCTTCCACTCGTCGACCGGCCAGAAGCGGCTCGAGTCCGGGGTGAGGACCTCGTCGCACAGCACGAGCTCCCCGTCGACGAGGCCGAGCTCGAACTTCGTGTCGGCGATGATGATCCCGCGGTCGCGGGCCAGCTGGGCACCGCGGCGGTACAGCTCGAGGGACACGTCACGGGCTCGCGCCGCCACGGCCTCGCCGACCAGCCCGACGGCCGTGTCGTAGGAGATGTTCTCGTCGTGCCCGGTGTCGGCCTTGGTCGACGGGGTGAAGACGGGCTCGGGGAGCTGGTCGCTCTCCTGGAGGCCGGCCGGCAGCGCCTGGCCGTGCATCGTCCCGCTCCGCGAGTACTCCTTCCAGGCCGATCCGGACAGGTAGCCACGGACGATGCACTCGATGGGGAGCATCTCGGCCTTGCGGCAGAGCATGACCCGGCCGGCGAGGTCGTCGGCCTCGGCGTCCGCCCCCGTCGGGCAGGTCGGCCACGTCGGTGGAGATCAGGTGGGAGCCGACGACGTCGCCCAGCACCTCGAACCAGAACGCCGACATGGCCGTGAGCACGCGGCCCTTGTGGGGGATCGGCTCGCGCCATGACCACGTCGAAGGCGGACATCCGGTCCGACGTGACCATCAGCAGGCGGTCGTCACCGACCGCGTAGATGTCGCGGACCTTCCCGGAGTGGACGTACGGCAGCGAGATCGTCACGCCCCGAACCTAGCGGCGGCTAGACGACCGGTTCGTGCTGGTAGCGCGCTGCCTCCGGGTGGCGCTCCACGACCGCGCCGACCTGCGCGACGAACGTCTCCACCTGGGCCACGGCGGTCCCCACGAACGAGATCGGCTCGCCGACCAGGGCCGCGAGCGCCTGCCGGTCGAGCGGGAGCCGCTCGTCCGCGGCGAGGCGGTCCAGCAGGTCGTTCCCCGTCGGCGCCGCTCTCGCGCATGGCGAGGGCGACCGCCACCGCGTGCTCCTTGATCGCCTCGTGCGCGACCTCCCGCCCCACCCCGGCCCGGACCGCGCCCATGAGGACCTTCGTGGTGGTGAGGAAGGGCAGGTAGCGGTCGAGCTCCCGGGCGATGACGGCGGGATAGGCACCGAAGTCGTCGAGCACGGCCAGCAGCGTCTGGAACAGGCCGTCGGCCGCGAGGAAGGCATCGGGCAGCGCCACGCGGCGGACCACCGAGCACGACACGTCGCCCTCGTTCCACTGGTCGCCGCTCAGCTCGCCCACCATCGACAGGTAGCCGCGCAGCACCACGGCCAGTCCGTTGATGCGCTCGCACGACCGGCTGTTCATCTTGTGCGGCATCGCCGACGAGCCGACCTGACCGGGCTGGAAGCCCTCCGTGGCCAGCTCGAGCCCGGCCATCAGCCGGATCGTCGTCGCCAGGCTCGCCGGCCCCGCGGCGGCCTGCACGAGCGCCGCGACCACGTCGAGGTCCAGCGACCGCGGGTACACCTGCCCGACGTTGGTGAGCGTCGCCGAGAAGCCGAGGTGCTCCGCCACCGCACGCTCGAGGCGGTCGACGGCCTCGGCCCCGCCGAGGAGGTCGAGCATGTCCTGCTGCGTGCCCACCGGTCCCTTCATCCCGCGGAGGGGGTAGCGGGCCAGCAGCTCCTCGACCCGCTGCAGGGCCTGCAGCAGCTCCTCACCCGCGTTGGCGAACCGCTTGCCGAGCGTCGTGGCCTGCGCGGCGACGTTGTGGCTCCGGCCGGTGATCACCAGCTCGGCGTGCTCCGCGGCCCGGTCGGCCAGCCGGGCCAGCGCCGCGACCATGCGGTCCCGGACCAGCTCCAGCGCGGCCTTCACCTGCAGCTGCTCGACGTTCTCCGTCAGGTCCCGCGACGTCATCCCCGCGTGGATCAGCTCGTGCCCTGCCAGCGCGGAGAACTCCTCGATCCGCGCCTTCACGTCGTGTCGCGTCACCCGCTCGCGGGCCTCGATGCTCTCGAGGTCGACCTTGTCCACGACGGCCACGTAGTCCTCGATGGCCTGCTCCGAGATCTCCACGCCCAGGTCCTGCTGCGCCCGGAGCACCGCGATCCACAGCTGCCGCTCCAGCACCACCTTGTGCTCGGGTGACCACAGCTCGGCCATCGGCCGGCTGGCATACCGCGAGGCGAGCACGTTCGGGATCACCTGTGGATTCTCCCATCTGGGCGGTTCCCGGAGTGAACTCGTTCGGCTCGCAGGCACAACCATTGCTGTGCCCCGCCGGACTAACCGGCGATCTCCTTGCGGTACGCGGCGAGCTGCTTGGCGAGGTCCTCGTCGGTGATGGCTCAGCATCTCGGCGACGAGGATGCCCGCGTTCATCGCGGCGTCGATGGCCACGGTGGCGACCGGGATGCCCTTGGGCATCTGGACCGTCGAGTACAGCGAGTCGACGCCGTTCGAGCGCGCCGCCGGACAGCGGCACGCCGACCACCGGGAGGGTCGTGTGGGCGGCGACCACCCCGGCGAGGTGCGCTGCCCATCCCGGCGCCGCAGATGAAGGCGGCGTAGCCCTGCTCCCGTGCCGTCGAGGCCAGCTCCGTGACCTTGGCGGGCGTGCGGTGGGCGGAGGCCACCTGCACGTCGGCCTCGATGCCGAACCGCCCGAGGATGTCGGCGGCGGGCTGCATCTTGTCCATGTCGTTGGGCGAGCCCATGAGGATGGCGACCTTGTACGTCATGTCCGGGTGACCTCTCTGGCGATGTCCGTCCGATGGTGCATACCAGGCCACGAGAGGTGGCCGAGAGCTTGATAGGCGCGGGCCCGGGCGGTGGCGAGGTCGGCACCCCGGCCGACCACGTCGACGGCACGTCCGCCGGCGGTCACCAGCGCGCCGTCGGCGCCCGCCGAGACGCCCGCACAGAGGACGTCGACTCCCTCCACGGCCGCCGCGGCGTCGAGGCCCACGATGGCATCCCCGGTGCGCGGGTCGACGGGGTAGCCCTCGGCCGCGGCGACCACGAGCACCGCGGCGCCGGCGTCGAACGTGGGCTCGCTCACGAGCTCGCCGGCCGCCGCCTCGGCCAGCAGGCCGGCGAGGTCCGACGTCATGCGCAGGAGCACGACCTGGCCGTCGGGGTCGCCGAAGCGGACGTTGTACTCGACGAGCTTGGGTCCCTCGTCGGTGAGCATGAGCCCGGCGTAGAGCACGCCGCGGTAGTCGATGCCGCGGCGGCGCAGCTCGGCGAGCGTGGGCTCCACGATGCGCACCTGCACCTCGTCGAGGAACCCGTACGGCAGCCAGGGCAGCGGGGAGTACGCGCCCATGCCGCCCGTGTTCGGCCCTGCGTCGCCGTCGGCGACGCGCTTGAAGTCCTGGGCCGGTGGCAGGAGCACCGCGCGGCTCCCGTCGCACACGGCGAAGACCGACACCTCGGGACCCGCCATGCCCTCCTCGATCACGACCGTCGAACCCGCGGCGCCGAAGGACGCGCCCGAGAGCTTGTCCCGCACGTCCGCCTCGGCCACGGCGAGGTCGTCGGTGACGAGCACGCCCTTCCCCGCGGCCAGCCCGTCGGTCTTGACCACGTACGGGCCCGGCAGCGAGCGCAGGAACGCGAGCGCTGGCCCTTCGTCGCTGAACTGCCCGTACCGCGCCGTCGGCACGCCGGCCGTGCTGACGAGCTCCTTCATCCAGGCCTTGGAGCCCTCCAGCTGCGCTCCGTCCGCGCCGGGGCCGAACACCACCCGACCCGCGGCCCGCAGGCGGTCGGCCAGCCCGTCGACGAGCGGCGCCTCGGGCCCGATCACGTAGAGGTCGGCGTCGAGCTCCTCCGGCGCGGTGCCCACCGAGCCGGGGATGCCCGGGTTGCCCGGCGTCACGACCACCTCCGCGGTGCGGGCCAGCACCACGCGCGAGGCACGCCTCGCGCCCGCCCGAGCCGACCACGACGACGCGCACGCGCCGACCCTAGGAGGCCGCGGCGGAGGAGAGCTGCACGTACTGGTCCCGACCGGGGCCGACGCCGAGGAGGCGGATCGGCACGCCGACCTGCTCCTCCAGGAACGCCACGTAGTCGTGGGCCCGGCCGGGCAGATGCCCGGGCTCGGTCGCCTCGCTGAGGTCGCTCCCCCACCCCGGGAAGGTCTCGTAGACGGGCACGGCCCGGTGCAGGAGCGACTGGTTGTCGGGCAGGCTCTCGATGCGGCGGCCGTCGACCTCGTAGGCCACGCAGACCTTCACCTCGTCGAGCGCGTCCAGCACGTCGAGCTTCGTGATGGCGAGCTCCGACAGCGAGTTGACCCGCACCGCGTGGCGGAGCATCACGGCGTCGAACCAGCCGGGGCGCCGCCGGCGGCCCGTGTTCGTGCCGAACTCGTGGCCGCGCTCGACGAGCAGGTCGCCCACCTCGTCGGTCAGCTCGGTCGGGAACGGCCCGGCCCCCACGCGGGTGACGTACGCCTTGGCCACGCCCACCACGCGGTCGATGTGGCGCGGGCCGACGCCCGCACCGGTGCACGCGCCGCCCGCCACGGGGTTCGACGACGTGACGAACGGATAGGTGCCGTGGTCGAGGTCGAGGAACGTGGCCTGCGCGCCCTTCGAAGAGCACGTGCTGGCCGGCCTCGAGCGCCTCGTGCACGAGGTTGATCGTGTCCGCGACGTAGGGCTGCAGGCGGGGTGCGAGGTCCTCCAGGTAGAGCGCCGCGATCTCGTCGGCCGACGGCGCCAGCTGGTTGTAGACCTTGGCCAGCACCGGGGTCTTCTCCTTGAGGACCAGCGCCAGCTTCTCGCGGAAGATCTTGGCGTCGTACAGGTCCTGCACCCGCAGGCCCACCCGTGCCGCCTTGTCCGCGTAGGCCGGGCCGATGCCGCGGCGCGTGGTGCCGAGCGCGTTCTTGCCGAGGTGCCGCTCGGTGACCCGATCGATGAGCTGGTGGTACGGGAGGATCAGGTGCGCGTTGCCCGACACGCGCAGGCGCGAGCAGTCGATGCCGCGGCCCTCGAGCATCGCCACCTCGTCGAGGAGCACGGCGGGGTCGACGACCACGCCGTTGCCGATGACCGGCGTGATGTGGTCGTAGAGGACGCCGCTCGGGATCAGCTGGAGGGCGAAGGTCTCCCCGTCGACCACGAGCGTGTGGCCCGCGTTGTGGCCGCCCTGGTAGCGCACGACGAGGTGCATCTCCTTGGCGAAGAGGTCGGTGAACCGGCCCTTGCCCTCGTCACCCCATTGGGTTCCGACGATGATGGTCGCAGGCACGACGCCCGCCTCCTCGGTTGTCAGGACGGCGGACGAGCCTACTCCCCGACGGCCGCGGCCCCCGACGGGTTCACCGTGATCTCGCCGTCCCGGGCGTCCACCACCACGGTGACGCCGTCCGGCACCTCCGCCCTCGAGCAGCGCCGAGGCCAGCGGGTCGGCCACCTCGCGCTGGATCACCCGCCGCAGCGGACGGGCCCCGAAGTCGGGGTCGTAGCCGCGCGCGGCCAGCAGCGACCGGGCCGCGGGGGTGACGTCGAGCTCGATGCGCCGGTCCGCGAGCCGCGCCTGCAGGTGCTCGAGCTGCAGGTCCACGATCGGGGCGAGGTCCTCCTCGGTGAGGTGGCGGAACCGCACGATCTCGTCGATGCGGTTGATGAACTCCGGCCGGAAGTGGTCGCTCGGCTCGCCGGGCAGGTTCGACGTCATCACCAGGACGACGTTCGTGAAGTCGACCGTGCGGCCCTGGCCGTCGGTGAGGCGACCGTCGTCGAGCACCTGCAGGAGGATGTTGAAGACGTCGGGGTGGGCCTTCTCGAGCTCGTCGAGCAGCACGACGGAGTACGGGCGCCGGCGCACGGCCTCGGTGAGCTGCCCGCCCTCGTCGTAGCCGACGTAGCCGGGAGGCGCGCCGACCAGGCGCGACACCGAGTGCTTCTCCATGTACTCGCTCATGTCGATCCGGACCATCGCGCGCTCGTCGTCGAACAGGAAGTCCGCGAGCGTGCGGGCGAGCTCGGTCTTGCCGACGCCCGTGGGCCCGAGGAAGAGGAACGACCCGATCGGTCGGTGCGGGTCCGAGAGGCCGGCACGGCTCCGCCGGATGGCGTGCGCGACGGCCGCGACGGCCTCGTCCTGACCGACGACGCGCTCGTGGAGCACCTGCTCCATGCGCACGAGCTTGGCCACCTCGCCTTCCATGAGGCGGGCCACGGGGACGCCGGTCCAGCTTGGCCGACGATCTCGGCGACGTCCTCGGCGTCGACCTCCTCCTTCAGCATCCGCTGCGCGTGCTGGAGCTCGGCGAGCTGCTCGGTGGCCTCGTCGATCTGCCGCTCGAGCTCGGGGATGCGGCCGTAGCGGATCTCGGCGGCCTTCTCGAGGTCGGTCTCGCGCTCGAGGTCGCCGCGGAGCCCCTCCAGCTCCTCCTTGCGCGTGCGGATGCTGCGCGATGGCGTCCTTCTCGTTGGTCCAGTGGGCGAGCATCGCGTCGCGCTGCTCGGTGAGGTCGGCCAGCTCGGCGTCGAGCGGCTCGAGGCGCTCGCGGCTCGCGGCGTCGGTCTCCTTGGCGAGCGCGACCTGCTCGATCTCGAGCTGGCGGATGCGGCGCTCGACCACGTCGATCTCGGTCGGCAGCGAGTCGATCTCGATGCGCAGCTTCGACGCCGCCTCGTCGATGAGGTCGATCGCCTTGTCGGGCAGGAAGCGGCCGGTGAGGTAGCGGTCGGACAGCACCGCGGCGGCCACGAGGGCCGCGTCCTGGATGCGCACGCCGTGGTGCACCTCGTAGCGCTCCTTGAGCCCGCGGAGGATCGCGACCGTGTCCTCCACGCGTCGGCTGCGCCGACGAACACCTGCTGGAAGCGGCGCTCGAGCGCGGCGTCCTCCTCGATGTGCTTGCGGTACTCGTCGAGCGTGGTGGCGCCGATCATGCGCAGCTGACCACGCGCGAGGAGCGGCTTGAGCATGTTGCCCGCGTCCATCGCGCCCTCGGCCGCGCCCGCGCCCACGACGGTGTGGAGCTCGTCGATGAACGTGATGACCTCGCCGTCGGCGTCGGTGATCTCCTTGAGGACCGCCTTGAGCCGCTCCTCGAACTCGCCGCGGTACTTCGCGCCGGCCACCATCGACCCGAGGTCGAGGCTCACGAGCCGCTTGTGCTTGAGGCCCTCGGGCACGTCGCCCTCGACGATGCGGCGGGCCAGGCCCTCGACGATCGCGGTCTTGCCGACGCCGGGCTCGCCGATGAGCACCGGGTTGTTCTTGGTGCGGCGCGACAGCACCTGGATGACGCGGCGGATCTCCTCGTCGCGCCCGATGACCGGGTCGATGCGCCCGTGGCGGGCCTCCTCGGTGAGGTCGCGCCCGTACTTCTCGAGGGCCTGGTACTGCTCCTCCGGGTCCTGCGAGCTCACCCGGTGGCTGCCCCGCACCTCCTGCATCGCGGTCAGCAGGTCCTCGCGCTCCACGCCGACGCGGTCGGCCAGCGCGAGCAGCAGGTGCTCGGTCGACAGGTACTCGTCGTGCAGGTCGACCCGGGCGGCGTCGGCCGCGTCGAGGGCGGCCTGGAGGTCACGGCCCATGCGGGCCTCGCTGCCGTAGGCCTTGGGCAGCTTGGCCAGCGCCTCCTCGGCGGCGTTGCGGACGGCCAGCGACGGCCACGCCGAGCCGCTGCAGGATCGGGAGGACGATGCTGCCCTCCTGGCCCACCAGGGCCAGGAGGAGGTGGTCGGGGGTGACCTCGGGGTGGGACGCGGCCTTGGCCGACTCGACGGCCCGCGTCACGGCCTCCTGGGTCTTGTGGGTCCAGCGGTTCGGGTCGAGCGCCATGGCTGCACTCTACCTCCGACTGAGGAAACTTGATACGGGTCGTGTCAAGTCAGGGTTCGTCAGGACCCGGCGGTGATCGCCTGCTCGAGCATCGGTCGCCAGGGCCTGGAGGAGCTGCTCGACGTCGACGTCGTCGCTGAAGCTGGCCCCCGTGAGCACGGCCAGCACACCCTCGCCCGTGGCGACGACGTCGGCACCCCGGCCGACGAGGCAGCCGAAGCCCCCGTCGGCGTCCGTGAACTGGAGCTCCCGGTGCGACCCCTCGTCGCAGGAGCCCGCGGTGGTCTCGAGGGCCTGGGTGGCGTCGATGCCGCCGAGGTCGGTGATGTTCAACCCCATCCCGGCGAGGCTGCGCGCTGGACGTGTAGACGCAGGCGTTCTCGCTGGCGGTGGCGGAGTCGAACTCCACGCCGACCACCCGCGAGAGGTCGTCGATGTCGATCACGTCGCAGACACCGCCGCCCTGGCGTCGACGTCGTGGTCGTCGCGGCTGTCGTCCGCCGTCGTCGTCGTCGCTGCAGGCGGCGACGAGGGAGCCGACGGCGAGGACGGCCAGCAGGGCTCGCAGGGGGCGGCGTGACATCGGGGTCGGCACCGGGACCTCCAGATCCGCGGGGGTGCGCCGCACGGTAGCCGTCGCCCGGGCGGGCACCGGGCGAACCCGTCAGCGACGGTTCAGTCGTCCCGGAACAGGACCACCGACTGGTGCAGCGGCACCAGCTCGCGACGGTGCTGGCGGTGGGCGTGCTCCACGGCGGCCTGGGTCCCGGCCAGGGCGGCCTCGAGGCGCTGGCGCAGCGAGGCCACCTCGGCCTCGAGCTCGAGCACCCGCTGCACGCCGGCCAGGTTCAGGCCCTCGCTCGTCAGCTCCTGGATGCGGCGCAGCTGGGCGATGTCGGCGTCGGAGTAGCGCCGGCTGCCGCCCCCGGTGCGGGCCGGGTCGACGCAGGCCCTTGCGCTCGTAGATGCGCAGCGTCTGCGGGTGGAGGCCCGAGAGCTCGGCGGCCACCGAGATCACGTACACCGCACGGGTGGTCGTGCCCTGCTCAGGTCGGTCGATCGGGTTCGCCATGGATCACACCCCCAGGTGCGCCCGAGGGGAGTCACCCTCGGACGCGGCGTGCAGGGCCTCGACCGCCTTGCGCTCGGCGCTCGACAGCTTGGACGGTACTGCCACCTCGACGGTCACCAGCAGATCCCCGGTGCCCTTGGACGTGGCGACGCCCTTGCCCTTCACGCGGAAGGTGCGGCCCGACCGGGTGCCCGGCGGGCACCCGCAGCGTGACCGGCCCGTCGCGCGAGGGTCGGCACCGTGATGTCCGCGCCGAGGGCGGCCTCGGCGAAGGTGATCGGCACGGTCAGCGTGAGGTTGCGAGCCGGACCGACCGAAGAGCGGGTGCGGCGCACCCGCACGACGACGTAGAGGTCGCCGGCCGGCCCGCCGTTGCGACCCGGGCCGCCGCGGCCCTTCAGCCGGATGCGCTGCCCGTCGTCGACGCCGGCGGGGATCCGCACCTTCACCTCGCGCGGTCGGCGCTCGACGCCGCTGCCGCGGCAGGTCGGGCACGGGTCGTCGATCGGTGACGCCGCGGCCCCCGCACGTCGGGCACGGCGACGAGAACGAGAACGGACCCTGGTCGTCGCTCACCACGCCGCGGCCGCCGCAGGTCGTGCAGGGGCTGGGGCGACGTGCCCGGCCGTGCCCCGGAGCCGTGGCACGTGCTGCACGGCGCGTCGCTCGTGAGGTGCACGACCGTGGTGGCACCCGCGACCGCGTCCTCGAACGTGAGGTGGAGCTCGGTCTCGAGGTCCTGGCCGCGGTGCGGGCCGGTGCCGCGGGCGCGGCCGCCGCCGCGACCGCCGGCCGAACAGCCCGCCGAGGAGGTCGCCGAGGTCGCCCACGTCCTGGAACTGGAACGCCGCCCGCGCCGCCGCCGCCGCCCGGGAAGCCGGCCGCCGCGGGACCGAGGCGGCGCACCTCGTCGTACTCCTTGCGCCGCTCGGGGTCGCCCACGACGTCGTACGCCGCGGACACCTCCTTGAACCGCTCCTCGGCAGCGGCGTCACCGGCGTTGGCGTCGGGGTGGTACTGGCGCGACAGCTTCCGGAACGCGCTCTTGATGTCCTTGGCCGATGCCGTCTCCGGCACGCCGAGGACCCGGTAGTAGTCCTTCTCGAACCACTCGCGCTGCGGGCGCCATCGTCGCCTCCTCCGGTGACCTAGTCGGTCACCTTCACCATGGCGGGGCGCAGGACGCGGCCCTGCCAGGCGTAGCCCGGCCGCAGGACCTCGGACACGACGGTGCTCGCCGCCCGTCGCCGGGCTCGTGCACCACGGCCTCGGCCACGGCGGGGTCGAACGGCTGGCCGCGCGGGATCGATGCGGGTGAGGCCCTCCTTCTCGAGCGCGAGCAGCAGCGCGGCGGCGATCGGCTCCACCTCGGCGGCGCCGTGCGCGAGCGCGGCGTCGCATGCGTCGAGGACGGGCAGCAGCGCCTCCGCCAGCGCGCCGACGACGCCGCTCCACCTCGTCGGTGAGGCGCCGCTGGGACTGCTTGCGGTGGTTCTCGAAGTCCGCCTGCGTCCGCTGCAGCGCGTCGAGGTAGCCGTCGCGCTCCGCGACGACGCGCTCGAGGTCCGCCACCAGCTCCTCGACGCGTCAGCCTCGGGGACGGCGGCCTCGTCGTGTCCGGCTCGCTCGAGCTCGCTCGTCGGATCCGGTCGGCTTCGCTCACGCGACTGCTCGTCTCGCCGTCATCCACGATCTCGGCATCGACGACGTCGTCGTCGGAGGCCTGCGACGCCCGCCACCGGACCCGCCGTCGCGGTCGGCCTGGGCGGCGGCCTCGTACAGCCGCTGCGTGAAGCCCTGCGAGGAGGTCATGAGCGCCTCGGTGGCCTTGCCGATGGCCTCGACGTCGGTGCCCGCGAGCGCCGTCTTCAGCGCGGCGAGGTGCTCCTCGACCTGCGTCTTCTCGTCGCCCTCGAGCTTGTCGCCCTGCTCCCGGAGCAGCTTCTCGGTCTGGTACACGAGCGTGTCGCGCGTTGTTGCGCACCTCGGCCTCGGCCCGGCGCCGCGAGTCCTCGTCGGCATGCGCCTCGGCGTCGCGCACCATCTGGTCGATCGTGTCCTTGTCCAGGCTCGACTGGCCGGTGATCGTCATCGACTGCTCCTTGCCCGTGGCGCTGGTCCTTGGCGGCCACGTGCACGATGCCGTTGGCGTCGATGTCGAAGGTCACCTCGATCTGCGGCACGCCGCGGGGCGCTGGGCGGCAGGTCGACGAGCTGGAACTTGCCCAGCGTCTTGTTGAACTGCGCCATCTCGCGCTCGCCCTGGAGCACGTGGATCTCCACCGACGGCTGCATGTCCTCCGCCGTGGTGAACACCTCCGGTGCGCGCGTCGGGATCGTGGTGTTGCGCTCGATGAGCTTGGTCATCACGCCGCCCTTGGTCTCGATGCCGAGCGACAGCGGCGTGACGTCGAGCAGCAGGACGTCCTTGACCTCGCCCTTGAGCACGCCGGCCTGCACGGCGGCGCCGATGGCGACCACCTCGTCGGGGTTCACGCCCTTGTTGGGCTCCTTGCCCGTGAGGCTCTGCACGAGCTCCACGACCGCGGGCATGCGGGTCGAGCCGCCCACGAGGATCACGTGGTCGATCTGGTCCTTCGTGAGGCCCGCGTCCTTGATGGCCTGCTCGAAGGGCACGCGGCAGCGCTCGAGGAGATCGGCCGTGAGGTCCTGGAACTTGGCGCGGGTGAGCTGCTCGTCGAGGTGCAGCGGACCGTCGGCGGTGGCCGTGATGAACGGCAGGTTGATCTGCGTCTGCTGCACCTGCGACAGCTCGATCTTGGCCTTCTCGGCGGCCTCCATGAGGCGCTGCACGGCCATGTTGTCCTTGCCGAGGTCGATGCCGTGGGCGGCCTTGAACTGGCCGACCAGCCAGTCGATGACGGCCTGGTCCCAGTCGTCGCCACCGAGGTTGGTGTCGCCGTGGGTGCTCTTCACCTCGAACACGCCGTCGCCGATCTCGAGGATCGACACGTCGAACGTGCCGCCGCCGAGGTCGAACACGAGGACCGTCTCGTCGTGCGCGCCCTTGTCGAGGCCGTAGGCGAGCGCGGCTGCGGTCGGCTCGTTGATGATCCGCAGCACCTCGAGGCCCGCGATCTGGCCCGGCCTCCTTCGTGGCGGTGCGCTGGGCGTCGTCGAAGTACGCCGGCACGGTGATGACCGCCTGGCTGACGGAGTCGCCGAGGTACGCCTCGGCGTCGCGCTTGAGCTTCATGAGCGTGCGGGCCGAGATCTCCTGGGCCGTGTACTCCTTGCCGTCGATCTCGGTGGTCCAGCTCGTGCCCATGTGGCGCTTCACGGACCGGATCGTGCGGTCGGGGTTGGTGATCGCCTGGCGCTTGGCCACCTCGCCCACCAGCACCTCGCCGCCCTTGGAGAAGGCGACGACGGAGGGGGTCGTGCGGGACCCCTCGCTGTTGGGGATGACGACGGGATCGCCGGCCTCGAGGACCGCGACGACGGAGTTGGTGGTGCCGAGATCGATGCCGACAGCCTTGGGCATGGGGGCCTCCGGGTAGGGGGAGCAAACCTGTGTCGGGTTCGCACGATAGAAGTTGAGTCATGCATTGGCAACTTCGGGTCGGACGAGATTTCCGCTGCAGAACTGCAAGGGCCGGCGGGGTGGGTGCCTCCTAACGGGTGCACGGCGGGAGAGGCCTGCCGGCACACCCAAGGAGACCCTCCAATGCGCAAGGCAACGTTTGCCAAGCTGAGCCTCACCGCTGCGGTGGGCCTCGGCACCCTGTTCGCCTCGGCCGGCCTGGCCCAGGCCCAGCCGCCCCAGCAGGGCACCCTCGTCCTCGACCAGAGCGGCGACACCATCGACGACTTCGGTCCGGCCCCGACCACCCCGAAGCCGCCGTTCACCTTCCCGGCCGAGGAGGTCGACCCGACCGACGACGCGCCGAACGCGGACCTCCCGCTCGCCCCGGCACCGCCCAAGAAGCCCGCCGACGGGCCCGAGGCCGACGCCCCGACCGACGACGTCGAGATCGACCACGACTGGGAGGACAACTGTCCGATCCCCCGCCCCGACGGCCCCCTCCGGATCGTCGAGGATCCGTGCCTCCCGGACGGCTGCCCGATCCCGCGGCCCGACGGTCCGGTCCAGGCCGTGGTCGCCGACCCCTGCCTCCCCGGCGACGACTGCACGGACGACGAGATCGCCCGCCACGGCGGCGACGAGAACGACCCGTGCGAGGACCCGTGCGAGGAGCGGCCCCAGCACCAGCCCCGCGACGCGGAGCTCGAGGACTGCGACGAGGACGACCCCTGCCTGCCGCCCACCCATGCGCCCCGCGACGGCGACGAGGACCCTTGCGACGAGGGGACGACCGGCGGCGATGACGGCGGGACCGACGGCCACGCCGGCCGCCTGCCCCACACGGGCGCCGAGATGGCCACCTGGGCCTTCGCCGGCCTCGGCCTGACGGGTGTGGGCGCCGCCCTCAAGCGCCTCGGCCGCAAGGAGTCGGACGAGTCCGAGGAGTCGTAGCCCCCGAGAGCTCGGTGTGGCATCCAATCCCGCCGGACCACCACCGACGGCAGACCCGCCCCCTCCCCCCGTTCCAGGGGAGGGGGCGGTGCCGCGTAGGGTCCACCCATGGCCGCCGACCCACCGGCTCGTGCTGCTCCGCCACGGCGAGAGCACCTGGAACAGGGAGAACCTCTTCACCGGATGGTGGGACGCGGACCTGACCGAGCTGGGCGAGCAGCAGGCCCTCGCCGGCGGGCGGCTCATGCTCGAGCGGGGCGTGCTCCCCGACCTCGTGCACACGTCGCGTGCAGACCCGGGCCATCCGCACCGCCGACCTGGCGCTGTGGGCCATGGGACGGTCGTGGATCCCGGTGCGGCGGGACTGGCGGCTCAACGAGCGCCACTACGGCGACCTGACCGGCCGCAACAAGGCCGAGACGGCCGAGCGCTACGGCGCCGACCAGGTGAAGGTCTGGCGGCGCAGCTACGACGTCCGCCCGCCCGACCTCGCCCCCGACAACGCGTACGACCCGAACGGCGACGAGCGCTACGCCCAGGTGCCGCCCGACCAGCTGCCCAGCGCCGAGTGCCTGGCCGACGTCGTCGCCCGACTGCAGCCCTACTGGGAGGACCTGCTGGCCCCCGACCTGCGGGCGGGGGAGACGGTGCTCGTCGCCGCGCACGGCAACAGCCTCCGGGCCCTCGTGAAGCTGCTCGACGGCATCTCCGACGACGGACATCGTCGAGCTCAACATCCCCACCGGCGAGCCCCTCGTGTACGAGCTGGACGCCGACCTCCGACCGGTCGAGGCGCTCCCGGTCGAGGAGCGCTACCTCCGAGCCGCGGAGGAGATCCGGGCGGCGGCAGAGGCCGTCGCCCGGCAGGCGGAGGGGTAGCGGCCTAGGAGACGGCGGCGTCGTCCGCGGTGCGCTCGAGCAGGTACCCGCGGGAGCGCACGGTGCGGATGGCGAGCGCGAGCGGACCGAGGCGGCGCCGGAGGCGGAGCATGTGGACGTCGAGGGCGTTGCGACCGGGCGCACCGGCCGGCCAGCCGGCCCGCGAGAGCGCATCGCGGGACACGACCGCGCCGTAGCGCTCGAGCAGCGCGGCCATCAGGCGGGCCTCCACCGGCGGCAGCGACACCCATTGGTCGCCCAGCCGCAGGACGCCGTCCTCGTCGAGGTCCGGCGCCGGTGCCACCTTCGCCTCGACCCGGCGGCGCAGGCCGTCGACCCGGGCCCGCAGGTCGATCTCGCCCGCGGGCACGCGGATCCAGTCCTCCAGCTCGTCGACGAGCGGCGGGGCGCGGCGTCGCCCTCGAGCAGCAGCAGGCGGGGCCGGCCCGCCTCCTGGAGCTCGGACCGGCGCGATTGCTCCGCGGGCCAACGCAGGATGACCACATCCACCCGACGGAAGGTACGGACGCCCTGTTTCGCGGACGTTTCGCCACTGTGAAGCGTTCTCGCGGTGGACGGCCGAGGATCCAGCGCACCGGGGGTCGGGGGTCCCTATGCTGCGGCCCCATGGCTCGCCTGTCTCACCTGGACCACCTTGCCTCGGTGTCCCTGTTCTCGGCGTGCTCGAAGAAGGAGCTCCAGGCGGTGGCGCGGGCGTCCGATCAGGTCGACCTCGCCGCCGGACGGGCGCTCTGCGAGCAAGGGAGCATCGGGCGCGAGGCGTTCATCATCCTCGACGGGAAGGCGGAGGTGAAGCGCAACGGCCGGAAGGTCGCCACGCTGGGCCCCGGCGACTGCTTCGGGGAGCTGGCCCTGCTGGATCACGGGCCCCGCACCGCCACCGTCACGGCCGCGACACCGCTGAAGGTGCTCGTCATCGGGGCGCGGGAGTTCGCGGGGATCCTCGACGAGGTCCCGCCCATCGCGCACAAGCTGCTCAAGTCCCTCGCGGGGACCGTGCGAGAGCTCGACGCCAAGACGTACGGCTAGGTCAATCCTCGAGCGTCTGCAGCTCGGCTGAGCGAGCGGCGTCGCCGGCCTCGAGAGCCTCCAGCAGGTGCATGGAGATGTCCGCCACGCGGACGTCGTCCTCGGCCCCCGCGCCCTTCACGCCGTCGTCCAGCATGATGTAGCAGAAGGGGCACGCGGTGGCGACGCGGCTGGCGCCGGTGGCGATGAGCTCCTCGGCCCGCTCGTCGTTCACCTTCTTGCCGATCGTCTCCTCCATCCACATGCGGGCGCCGCCGGCGCCACAGCACATGCCCTTGGTGCCGTTGCGGCCGGCCTCGACGACCTCGATGCCGCCGAGCGAGCCGATCACGCGTGCGGGGCGACAGGTACACGTCGTTGTGGCGGCCGAGGTAGCAGGAGTCGTGGTACACGACGCGCTCGTCGAGCCGCGCGTCGCTGAGGTCGAGCTTGCCCGAGTCGATGAGCCACTCGAGCAGCTGGCTGTGGTGGACCACCTCGAAGTGCCCGCCGAGCTGCGGGTACTCGTTGAGCATCGTGTTGAAGCAGTGAGGGCACTGCGTGATGATCTTCTTCACGCCCATGCCGTTGAGCGTCTCGATGTTGGCCATCGCCAGCATCTGGAAGATGTACTCGTTGCCGGACCGGCGGGCGGGGTCGCCGGTGCAGCTCTCTGACGGGCCGAGGATGGCGAAGTCGATGCCGGCCCGCTGCAGCAGCTTGGCCATCGCGATCGTGACCTTCTGGTTCTTGTCGTCGAACGACCCGGCGCACCCGACCCAGTAGAGGTACTCGTGGTCGAAGGGCCCGCCCGGCTCGACGATGGCCACGTCGTCGACCTTGCTCGTCCACTGCGCGCGGTCGGACTGGCTCATGCCCCACGGGTTCCCCGAGTTCTCCATGCCCCGGTAGGCGGTGCCGAGCTCGGTCGGGAAGTCGGACTCCATGAGCGACAGGTAGCGCCGCATGTCGAGGATCTTGTCGAGGATCTCGATGTTGACCGGGCAGTTCTCGTCGCAGGCCTTGCAGGTGGTGCAGGCCCAGATCTCCTCGGCGGTGATCCGCTCGAAGAGGCTGTTGGCGCCGACGGTGATCTCGGGGTCGACGCCGATGGGCGGTGACACCGCGGGCGTGCCGGTGCGGGCCATCACCTCGCCGGTCTTGAGCACGATCTCGCGGGGGTCGAGCGGCTTGCCGGTGGCGTGGGCCGGGCACACGGCCGTGCACCGGCCGCACATCGTGCAGGCATCGGTGTCCAGCAGCTGCTTCCAGGTGAAGTCCTCGACCGTGGCGGCGCCGAACGTCTCGAGCTCGGTCTCCATCAGGTTCGGCATCGGCTTCATCGCGCCCTTGGGCCGCTCGCGGTCGCGTCAGGTACATGTTCAGCGGCGAGGTGAAGATGTGCCGCAGCATCGTGACCGGCAGGATCGCGAGGAAGAGGAAGAAGCTGGCGACGTGGCCGGCCCACCAGATCTGGTGGACGCCGGCGAGGTTGCCGTTGCCGTCGACGAGGCCCGCCAGCGGGTAGCCGACGAAGGACCACGCCTCGTGGTCGGGCCGTCCGTCGAGGGCGATCCGCCACACCTCGGCCCCGAAGCCGGTGACCGCGATGGCCAGCAGGGTCCCGAGGATGAGCGCGTGCTCCGGCCGGGTCTTGATGCGGATCCGGTAGGGCTTCTGCACGTACCGACGGACGATGGCCCAGACGACGCCCGTCAGGAGCATGAGGCCGGCGCCGTCGCCGATGAGCGCGTAGCCGCGGTACACGTCGCCGTGGAGGAACTTCATCGACTCCGGCACCTGGTGGTCGATCTCGAGCACCGTGGTGACGGCCGAGCAGGATCAGGAACGAGAAGTAGATGAGGCTGTGCATGATCCCCGCCGCGGGATCGCGCAGCAGGGTCTGCATGTAGACGCCGGCCCGGAAGTCGCCGAAGCGGCGCTTGACGTTCTTCGGCGTGGTGGCGCGGTTGTCCGGCGCGCCCCGCTCCCAGTTGCGCACGCGCTGGCTGAACAGCACCGCGCCGTAGACGATCAGGATCGGGAAGACCGTGTAGAACACCAGCTTCCAGGCGCTCGGGATGTTCTCGAAGACGGGCCGGTGCACCGGGCTGTCGTCGTGGAACTGGAAGATCGTGGCCGTGATGCCCGACCCGATCGTGATCGTGGCGAACACGAGACCGAGGCCGATCGCGAGCTGGTGGGGCTTCAGGCGCGACTTCACGTCCCGAACGTACCTCGCGGTCTTTCAGGTCTCGAAGTTCTCCCAGTACCGGCTCGGCGTGGGCCCGCGCTGGCCCTGGTACTTCGAGCCCAGCTCGGTCGCCCCGTAGGGCACGTCGGCCGGCGTGGTCATGCGCAGGAAGCTGATCTGGCCGATCTTCATGCCCGGGTACAGCGTGATCGGCAGGCTGGCCACGTTGGACAGCTCGAGCGTGATGTGCCCGTCGAACCCGGGGTCGATGAACCCCGCGGTGGAGTGGATGAGCAGCCCCAGCCGGCCGAGGCTGCTGTTGTGGGTCGGGATGTAGGAACGTGTGACCAAGAAGAGGCCGTCGGGTGAGTCCACCTGGACGCACCTGACCGGAACCGAATCCACCGGTCTGACGCCAACGATCGATCGGGCACGCTCGAACCCGAGACTGGCGACGAGCTCGCGGACCTGATTTGCCAAGCCCGGGCGCGTGCTCGTGAACTCGCACCGCCCCAGCTTGTCTGCGTATCCATCCGTGTCCATGAGGCCCTCCAGGAGGGCCTGGCGCTGAACAACGCTTCCCTGCATGTACGCGTCAGGGATGTGCTCGTTCCCGAGCAGGTCCCCGTCACGAAGTCGGCTCGACAGGGAGTCGTTCCTCGTGTAGCGGCCGGTCGCGGTGTCGCGCGTGTGGCCGACTCCACCGATGCGATACGCGAGCGGACCGGCCGCCTCGACGACCGCGTACCCAGCACACTCGATCTCTTGGAGGATCTCGAGGTCTGCGCTGGTGATGACGGCCTGAGCGGATGTGCCGTCGCCGAGCCAGGCGCCGAGGACATACGGATCGATGGGCAGCGCCTTCGGCTGGTACTCCACGGGAGCACAGAGGGGAACGCGGTGCATGTACTCGCGGTCACTCCGCATCAACGTGCCCGCGATCTGCAGTGTGGTCCTCACACGGCCGATCCGCCGAGATCGGCGATCGGCGGCGTCCCGGGTGAGCCACTGATGTGAGGCGTCGGCAATGACGGACGTGCCATCCGAGAACCAGACCTCGAAGCACGGGCGACCGAGCATGACGTCAGTCGCATCGACGATCCGGACAGGACGACCATCGATCCCGAAGATCTGATCGCCGACCTGGAGGTCCTCCATGACGACCCAGCCGTCCGGTGTGGGGATCTCCGTATCGATGGACAGCGCCTTGCCGTCGATCCGCCCGACGGTGTCGTCGGGGAGTGCGACGCGCTCGAGGGTGGACCCGAGCACGAACTCGCCCGGGTGCAAGATGAACGTCCGGTCCGGGTCGCCGGCGTCGATCTCGACGAGGCGCGTGAGCTCCTCGAGGTTCCGCTTCAGGTCGATGACGGGCATCGTGTGGTTGAGGAACACGCGGAAGTAGCGATCGAGGCGCACGTCGACCGAGGACGGCTGCACCATCGAGTCGTCGAACGGCTCGAGCACGATGCGACCGCCCTTGATCTCCTCGCGGATGGTGCGATCGGACAGGATCACGACAGTGACGCTAGTGCGGGGCCGCGACTACGCTGACCGCTCCCACGCGGGTGTAGTTCAGAGGCAGAACATCAGCTTCCCAAGCTGAGAACGCGGGTTCGATTCCCGTCACCCGCTCCCAGCCGACCAGGGTTCGCGACGGGGCCCGGGTGCCGGCCAAGGTCCGCTTGTGGCGAGTTTCGGTCTCGGTCGCGCTCCACTAGGCGACCGCCCCGGACTCATTGGCCGGGGTCATCGCAGGGCCATGACTTCCGGAGGTTGCGCTGCTGCACAGGCCGCAGCATGGGCCGGGCTGGGAGATGCGGTGGCGGTCGAGACCCTTCAGGCAATGCTCCAGGATGCGTACCGGAATCGGGCGGTTACGCGACGGGAGGTGCTTGAGGCAGCAGTCCGCGCCCTCGAGCACGACACCGGCACCCGACTTGATCCTGATGCACTCTCGGGACCGCATGCAGGAAGTATTGACACCACTGCTGGATCTCCGCGTTCTCACGGACAGCTTGGACCTAGTCGTGACCCGGCCCCGCGTGGAGCAGACGACGCGACCGCCGGAACGGCGAGGGCCCCGCCGGAGCGGGGCCCTCGTGCACTTCGTGGACAGCTGGGTCAGCTGAGGCGCTTGCTCCGGCGCCGCAGGCCGAAGCCCATGAGCAGGAGCATCAGACCGATGGCGGCCTCGGCCTGAGCTCGGCACCCGTGACCGGGAGACCGACCTTGCCGGGCTCGCCGGGCTTCTCGGGCCCTGCCTCTTCTTCGTCGTCGCAGCACGTCGGATCGCCGATCTGCGCATGTGCCGTCCGAGTCGTTGGTGGCCTCGCCCTGGTTGCTGACGAGGCCGGCGCCGTCGGCCGTCCTGGTCGAGCACCGCCCGGTTGGTCGAGTTGTTGCCGAGGCCGAAGTTGAGGCCCGGTGTTGGCCAGGCCGAGACCGGCGTTGGTCGTGCCGCCGACGATGGTCGACGATCGCGAAGTCGTCGTCGACGGATGCCGCCTGGATGAAGTCCGTCGTCGACTGGTTGCCGGTGCCCGAGGCGTTGCCGGTCCCGACGTGGCCGGAGCCGTCGGACGTGTTGGCGGCGAGCCCGCCGTTGTGGGCTGCCTGCGGGCCGACGACCGCCAGCGGGAGCAGGGCATCGTTGATCGTGCGCGTCCTGCTCGAGCTCGACGTCGTTCTCGGACGAGTTGCCGATGGCGGCGTTGAAGCCGGTGTTGGCCAGGCCGAGACCGGCGTTGAGCACGCCACCGGCCTCGGTGAGGACGATCAGCCCCGGACCCGACCGTCAGGTTCAGGTCCTGGATCAGCGTCGTGGACGACACGTTGCCGCTGGCCACCGCATCGCCCGTGCAGACGCAGGCCTCGCCGTCGGACACGTTCGTGGCGGCGCCGTCGTTGGCCGCGGTGACCCCGCCGACGTAGAAGCCGGTGAAGGGCGGGTTCTCCTCGGAGGCGATCACGGCGTCCTGCTCGGCGGGGTTGGCCCCGCCGCCCGAGGCCGTCGATGTCGTTGTCCGAGACGTTGCCGAGGGCGGCGTTGAAGCCGCTGTTGGCCACGCCGACGCCGAGGTTGGCCACGCCGCCGACCTGGGTGCCCACGATGAGGCCCATGTCCGTCGACGTTGCCGTCCTGGTGCTGGGCGAAGTTCGTGGCCGACGTGTTGCCGGTGGCCGAGCGCCCCGCCGGTGGTGATGTGGGCCGTGCCGTCGGAGACGTTCGAGGCCTCGCCGGAGTTGTTCGCGGTGACCGGGCCGAAGACGGCCAGCACGCTGTTGGCCCCGTTGCCGGTCGCGATCTCCGCGTCCTGGTCGAGGTCGCTGTCGTTGGTCGAGGCGTTGCCGATGGCGGCGTTGAAGCCGCTGTTGGCGATGCCGACGCCGACGTTGACCACGCCGCCGACCTGCGTGCTGATGCACGGCACCGAAGCCGTCGATCGTGCTGTCGGCCTGCTGGTCGAAGAACGTGCTCGACACGTTGCCCTGGCCCTGCGCGCCGCCGGTGCGGATCCGGGCGGTCGCCGTCGGAGGTGTTGGAGGCCACGCCGCTGGTTGGTCGCGGTGACCGGACCGACGACGAAGCCGTTGGCCGAGTTCGGCGAGTTGTTGGAGAGGATCTCGGCGTCCTGGTCGAGGCGAGACGCCATCGCTGCCGGCGTTGTCGGAGATGTTGCCGATCGCGCGTGTTGACGCCGCTGTTCGCCATGCCGACGCCGGCGTTGACCACGCCACCGACCTGCGTGTTGAGCGCCAGGCCGAGGCCGGAGACGTCGCCGTTCGGCGTCCTGGGTGAACTGCGTGGCCGAGGTGTTGCCGGTGCCGTCGGCCTTGCCCGTCTTGATCGTAGGCCGATGCCGTCGGAGACGTTCGTGGCCTCGCCGCTGTTGGCGGCCGTGACGGTGCCGATCGCGAGGAGGTTCGCGCCGGTGTTGTCCGAGGCGATCTCCGCGTCCTGGTCGAGGTCGGCGTCGTTGTCGGAGCGGTTGCCGACGGCAGCGTTGAGGCCGGTGTTGCCGACACCGATGCCGGTGTTGGTCACGCTGCCGAGCTGCGTGTTGAGCACGAGGCCGAGGCCGTCGATGTCGCCGTCCGCGTTCTGGGCGAAGTTGGTCTGGCTGCGGTTGCCGGTGCCGGTGGCGTTGCCGGTGGTGATCTCGGCCTTGCCGTCCGAGGTGTTGAGCCGCCGTGCCGTTGTTCGACGCGGTGACGATGCCGCCGACGAGGTTCGGGGCCGCGCCGCCGTTGTCCGACAGCGACGTCCGCGTCCTGCTCGACGTCGGACGTCGTTGATGCGAGTCGTTGCCGACCGCGACGTTGAGGCCGCTGTTGGCGAGGCCGAGGCCGGTGTTGGTGACGAGGCCGGCCTGCGTGTTGATGGACGGCGCCGGCGCCGTCGATCGTGCCGTTGGCGTCCTGGCACGAGCTTCGTGCCGCTGGCGTTGCCCGTGGCGCGTCGGCGTGCGCCGGTCGTGATCGTGGCCATGCCGTCGGAGATGTTCGAGGCCTCGCCGTTGTTCGACGCCGACGAGCGTGCCCGCGATGAGCGACGGTGCGGGTCGCCGTTGTCGTCGCCGATCTCGGTGCTCTGGATCGACGTCGGCGTTGTTGTTCGACTGGTTGCCGAGGGCGCTGTTGCCGCCCGGTGTTGGCGATGCCGACGCCGGCGTTGACGACCGCGGCGAGCCTGCGTGTTGACGACGAGGCCGCCGGGATCGATCGTCTGGCTGATGTCGGTGTTCGAGTCGTTGCCGACCGCGCGTGGCGTCGCCGGTGGTGATGGCGGCGGTGCCGTCGGAGATGTTGGACGCCTTGCCGAAGTTGCCGATCACGCCGAGCGTCGATGCCGGGATCGTCCGACAGCGTCGCGTCCTGGTCGACGTGGGAGGTGTTCGTCGAGTTGTTGCCGACGCCGGAGTTGAGGCCGGAGTTGGCGAAGCCGCCGCCCGTGTTGGTGACGAGGTTGGCCTGCGTCTGCAGGTTGAAGGCGCCGCCGCTGGCCTTGATCGTTCTGCTCGACGTCGGTCGTCGACCGGTTGCCGGCGGCCGACGCCGCTGCCGACTGCGCACGAGGCCGGTGCCGTCGGAGACGTTCTCGGCCAGGCCGAAGTTGCCGACCACGCCGACGTCGGTGCCGCCCCCGGAGGGCGTGTCCTGCTCGATCTCGGCGTTGTTGACGGACTCGTTGCCCATCGGCGACGTTGCAGGCCGCTGTTGGCGACGGCGAAGCCGGCGTTCACGACGCCGGACGACTGCGACACGAGCGAGCCGCCGCCGGAGCCGGTGATGTCCGACGTTCGGCGTTCTGGGTGACCTTGGTGTTCGAGTCGTTGCCGACCGCGGTGGCGTCGCCGGTGCCGATGCCGGCGGTGCCGCCGGACCAGTTGGACGCCTCGCCGTTGTTCGACGCGACGCCGACCGGGCCGAGGGCGGCGGACCGGGGTCGCTGCCGATCGTCTGGTCGACGTCGGGGTCCTGGCCGCTGCCGTTGACCGAGTCGTTGCCGGCGGCGTCGTTGACGCCGGTGTTGGCGGCCGCGGCGCCGGTGTTCAGCACGAACGCGTCCTGGTCGATGATCACGAGGCCGCCGAGCGCGCCGCCGGCGGAGCCGGTGGCCGACTGGATGACCTGCGTGTTCGACTTGTTGCCGGTGGCCGACGCGTTGCCGGTGTTGATCGTGGCCTTGCCGTCGGAGCTGTTGGTGGCCTTGCCGCTGTTCGCCGCGATGCCCGCGGCGGCTGTTCGCGTCCTGCACGAGGCCGGCGTCGTTGACCGATTCGTTGCCGGTCGCGGAGTTGCCACCGGAGTTGGCGAGGGCGACGCCGCTGTTGGTGACGAGCGCGTCCTGGTTGATGACGAGGATGCCGCCGAGCTGGCCGTGGGCCGAGCCGTGCGCGGTCTGGTTGATCGTGGTGTTCGACTGGTTGCCCGACCGCCGACGCGTTGCCGGTGGAGATCAGGGCGGAGCCGTTGCTCGCCGTTGGCGGCCTCGCCGGTGTTGGAGGCCGGGCCGAGGCCGGAGGTCGCCGGTCTGGTTGGCGTCGGCGGTGTTGTTCGAGCTGTTGCCGATGGCGATGTTGCCGCCCGTGTTGGCGACGCGCGGCGCCGACGTTGGAGACCGCGGCGCGCTGGTTGATCACCTGGATCATGCCGAGGTTGCCCGACACGGTGACGGTCTGCGTGCTGTTGGTGCCCGACTGGTTGCCGACCGCGGTGGCGTCGCCCGACTGCGCGGCGCCGGTGCCGGCGGAGTCGGTGCCGGCCTGTACCGCCGTCCTGCGCTTGCGCGGCGGTCGCGCCGAGGAGCGTGACGAGGGCACCTCCGGACAGCGACAGGGCGAGGTTGCGAACGAAGCGCCCGCTCGTCGTCCGGTCCAGATCGTCAGCGGTGCTGAGGGTCAACGGTCTCCTCCAGGAGCTCGAAGTTCACGGGCTCGCGGCCCGCTCAGAGATGGGGTTGCAGATCCACGAAATCGGTGGTCCACCCGGGAAACCAACGAGGGGCATGGTACTTGAACGGCCTGACCCGGCCGCGCACGGGCCGGAGCGAGGTCGGGTGAAGCATGCCCCGCCCCTTGGATGCAGTCAAACCTCGAAATTCCGGGCTTCGAGCCCCGTTCTCAGCCCCGCGGCCCGGTCCCCGCCCATGGTGTTGCACCCACTACTTCCGTGTGCCTGAATGGTTGGGCGTCATGACACCGGACACCCCCGAGCCACAGCCGCCCGACGGGCGCGGTGCCGGAAGGTCCGACGGCTCGGAGGCCCGTCCACCGCGGGTCCTGGTGTCCGTCGGCGACTTCGAGGACCCCGCGGAGTGGGACGTCATCGTGGTGGAGAACGAGACCGTCGACGACGCCACGGCCCGCCAGATCGCCGCCCAGCGCACGGGGCGCCGCCGGGCCCTGCCCTCGCTGGACGAGCTGGACATGGATCAGGGCTTTCCACAGACCGAGAGGGGGCCGAGGACGCCGCCGGGCTGTCCCCGGACGCCTTCGGCCCGCCGGAAGGCGTGGATCTGCAGCGCCGGGCCACCCCTGCCCCGGCCCCGCTCACCGGGGACGACCCCTTCCCCGGACCACCCGGAGCCCGTGCCGGCCGGGAAGGACGGCCCGGCGGGCCCCACGCCGGCGGCACCGGTCCAGGTGGAGGTGGAGGAGGTGGACCAGGGCGGGCCCGTGGCCCCGGCCGAGGGCTGGTCCCCCGACGACGTCGTCCTCATGGAGGGTCCCGCGAGCCCCACCCGGCGCCCGTCCGAGGACGAGCTGACCAAGGAGCTCGGCGACTACCCCCAGGCGGCCGACGAGCCCGAAGACGTGGACGACGGCGTGCTCGAGGACGAGATGGGCCTGGCCGCCACCGTTGCGGCGGATCCTGAGCTGAGCGGCGGCGACGCCCCCATCCAGCTCGGGGAGTCCTCGGGCTTCGGCTCGGAGGTCGAGGACGGCGGCCTCGGCGACCTCGCGGTGCTGCCGCCGCCGACCGAGGCCATCGACTTCACGGGCGGGGGGCCCCGCCCACCCACCCCGGACGCCGCGGCGGGGCCCGAGGACGGCGCGCCCGAACGGGATGCCCTCGACGACCCCCTCGACGCCTTCTACACGATCGGTGACGACGAGGTGGCGGTCGCGGCCCCGGCCGAGGACGGCGCCGCGGCCGACACCGGCGACTGGGCGGACCCCGCGACGGCCGATCGCGACCTGCTCGACGACCCGGCGGACGACTTCTACGACCTCGGAGCCGACGAGGTGCCCGTGTCCGGGGCAGCCGGCATCCCGGCCGGGCCGCCGGACCGGGGCGAGCGGCTGGGCGCCGACCTGTGGGGCAACCCCGCGCCCGGACCCGTCGACAGCGCGGACGAAGACGACGAGGAGGCGGAGGAGGAGCTGCCACCGCCCCGCCACCTCCTCTCCGACGACCAGCTCACGATCGACGACGGACTGCCCGCGGCCGATCCCGGCCTGGAGCGGCTCGGCGCCCGCTTCGCCGACCCCGAGCCGGACCCCGAGGAGCTGGGCGAGGACTTCGAGGACGAGCTGGAGTTCGACTCGAGCTTCCCGCTCGGACCCGGCGACCTCGGGATCGTCGAGGAGGCCATCCCGGTCGAGCTCGACAGCCTCGACTACGCGAACGTGTTCGGTCCGGTGCAGGGCGCGCTCACCGCGCCCGACCTCGGTCCGTCGACGCGGCCCCGGCGCCGGCCCCGGCCGACCTACCAGGACGACCTCTACCTCGACGACGACGAGGACCGCTGGGCCGTCACGCCGCCGCGGGCCCGCGGGCGCCGGCGCGAGCTCCTCGTGCTCGGCATCGCCGCCGGGGTGATGATCGCGATCGGCATCGGCAGCCAGATCTACGGCGGGTCGGACCAGCCCGACGTGGAGGCCACCGAGACGACCACCACGGTGGCCACCCGGCGCACGACCCAGTCGAGCGAGCCCGCCTTCACCCTGCCGACCACACCGCTCGAGGGCGGCGGGGAGCTCGTCGACCCGGGCACGGACGGCACCGACGCGTCGACGGGCACGACGCGCCGGCGCACGACCGCCACGACGCGCGCGAGCTCCAACACGACCGCCCCGCCCGCCACGACGACGCCGACCACCGCACCCACCACCACCGCGGCACCCACGACCACGGAACCGCCGCCGACGACCGAACCGCCGCCCACCACCTCTCCGATCCCGTAGGGACGACATGGCCGACGACGAGCCGATCGACCTCGGAGCGCTGGACGAGATCCGGCCTGGCGCGTGGATGGCCCCGGGGGACCAGATGGTCGTGAACGACGAGCTCGTGCGTGGGCTCCGCTTCGCGCACCGACCGACCCAGGACGAGCTGATGGCGGGGTGGCTCGAGGTGGTGCCCGACTTCGCGCCGATCGCCGCGTTCGCGCACCACTACGAGCTGGTCGACGGCGGCGCCGTGGACGTGGTCGAGCTCGCGCCCGGCGACCTGGCGCCCGGGCAGGCGGCGGGCCTCGTCCTGCGGGGGCCCGACGGCTGGCTCGACGCCGCCGTGGCCGACGGGTACGTCCTGCTGAGCATCGAGGGCACCGCGCTCACGATGGCCTGGGAGCCGGCCCCCACCGACGTGCTCGTGGACGCCACCGACGTGCTCGGCGACGTTCGAGCAGCTCGGCGGCGGCGAGCCCGTCCCCCTCCTCGACCTCCTGCTGCACCTGCTCGTCGACCACCGCGGCGTGCTCGAGACGGGGCCCACCATCCCCCTCCGCGACCTCCTGGCCGTCGCCGGGCTGACCACGGCGGGCACCCTCGTCGTGCGGGCGGGCGTCGCCGACGCGCCGCCCGGACACCGAGGTCGTCGGCGTGCCCGGCCTGGGTCTCGCGTCCGCGCTGGCCGCCGAGCGCCTCCTCGCCGCCGTCCTCGCGGTCGAGCGCGGCGACGAGGTGGACCCCTCGGTGGTGGCCGAGCTCGCCGACCCCGACGGCGTGGCCGCGATGGCCGAGCAGGTCATCGGCGGCGCGCTCGGTGCCCCAGGAGCACCTGGTCGCCCTCGTCGAGCACCTCGCCACGCGTGGTGGGCGACGACGACCAGGCCGGGCTCGCGTTCCTCCGCTCCCGCGCTGGCGGAGTGGCAGGGCGACGCCGACGCCCAGGAGGCGGCCCTCGACGCCGCCGCCCGCACGGGCCAGCACCCAGCGGCGCTCGTCGACGCCGCCTGGTTCGCCGGCCGACCGCGGCGACGCCCGCGAGGCCCTCGGCCTGCTCCGCGCCGCGCACGTGCCCGCCGACGACCCCGACCTCGAGCTCCTGACCCGGTACACAGCCGCCGGCCCGAACGCCGCCGGGCGCAACGACCCGTGCTGGTGCGGCTCCGGCCGCAAGCACAAGCAGTGCTGCCTGCGCCTCAACGGCCACGACCTCGCGTCCCGGGCCGCCGTGGCTGCACGCCAAGGCCGTCATGTTCCTGCAGCGCCCACCGCAGCGGCCGTTCCTGCTCGAGGTGGCCACCGCCAGCGCCGGGGTGGCGAGCCCGGAGGAGGCCCCCGCCCGGGTCATCGCGGCCGCCTGCGACGCCACGGTGGCCGAGCTGTGCCTGTTCGAGGGCGGCGTCTTCGCCCGGTTCCTCGAGCAGCGGGGCCCGCTGCTGCCCGACGACGAGCGGGAGCTGGCCGCGGGCTGGGCCGCCGCCCGCCATCGGATCTGGGAGGTCGTGGACGGCGGGCGAGCCCTGCGCGACCCGAAGACCGGCGACCGAGCGCGCCCTCGACGCGCGCTCGGCCGCCAAGCTCCCGACGTCCGGGCTCGTCCTCGCCGTCGTGCAGGAGGGGCCGCTGACGGTTCCCGGCCCCGCCCTGATGGTCGGCGCGGCGCCCCCCGCCGACCTCGGCCCGCTGCTCGAGGCGGGCGACGCCGGACCCCTCGCGGCGCTCCTCGGCCGCGAGCTCGGCTGGACCGCCGCGCCCGACCTAGGCTCGGCGGCCGACCGCGCGCCGGACGAGCTGGCGCCCGCGCCCTAGTGCGGCCACCGCCCGGGCGCGCCCCCTCTCGCCTCACCTAAGGTGGCTCCCCGATGCTTGATCTGAGCACCGCCGTGCTGTGCGACTTCGCCCAGGTGCGCGACCGCCTCCTGTTCGTGTCGTCCGGCGCCGTCTCGCGCCTCGTACCGCCAGGAGCTGCCCTCGCCCCTCGGCCTCATGGTCGGGCTCGTGATCGAGGTGCCCCTCGAGGACGCGGGGATGGAGCACCGGCTGCGGGCCGAGGTCATCAACCGCCACGGCACCGTGCTGGCCACCCTCGACAACACCTTCCGCGTGAGCGACGCGGGCCTGTTCCCCCACGAGGTGCAGCAGGTGCCGCTCGTGCTCTCGATCACCGGCGTCCGGGCGCGCACGTGGGGCACGCACCAGGTGCGCCTCTACCTCGACGAGGACCTCGTGCGGGCCCTCACGCTCTACGTGGTGCCGGCGGCCGCGCCGCAGGGCGCCCGCACGCCGACGCAGAGCCGGGTGGCCGACGACGAGGGCAGCCTCGGCGGCACCGGCGACGAGGGCCGGCCCGAGCCGGCCGAGTTCCCCGCCGACCCCGAGGAGCCCGCGGCCGCCGATCGGGAGGCCGCCGAGGACGACGAGGGCCGCCGCGCCTCGGTCTCGTGGGGCGAGCCGTCCGAGCCGGGCCCCGAGCCCGACATCGGGCTCGACCTCGACCCGGAGCTCGACCTCGAGATCGAGCCGTCGCGCCAGCCGACGCCGGCGCCGGCTTCCGCGTTCCGGTCCGCCTCCATCGCGGCCGCGCCGGCGCGCGAGGAGGACCCGACCACCGCCGCCGTGCCGCAGGTCTTCGACTTCGACGACGAGGACGACGAGGGCCCGGCCAAGCGCGAGGCGGAAGGCGCCGCCGCAGGACTCCAGCCGGTTCTCGTTCCGCTACCGCTACGAGGACGACGAGGGCTGACGCCGGCAGGCGCCGGCCGGCCCGTCAGCCGGCGGTGTCGAAGGCCGCGTCGGGCACCTCGTCGACGATGCGGGAGGCCAGCACGGTCGCGCCCTGGAGGACGAGCTTCAGCATCACGCCGTCCTCCGCGAGGCACAGCTCGCCGACGTCGTCGGCCTCGAAGCACCGCGCCACGTAGCCGGCCACGTCGTCGTCCCGGGCGATGACCTCGGGCCGGTCCTCGGCCGTGAGGAGGGCCCGGATGAAGGCCGAGGGCAGGTCGCCGGGCACGGCGTCGGCCGTCTCGCAGGTCTGGACGCCGTTCACCGTCTCGCAGGACCGGGCGACCGCCCCACCGGAGATGGAGGTCTGGCGGCGGTTGCCGTTGGCGGCGCGCTCGACGATGTCGGATCGGAAGAGCTCCCCCTTGCGCCAGACCTCGACGGACTGGACCAGCCCCTCGGGCAGGGCCGGATCGGTCACGTCGTAGACCGCGTGGTAGTCGACGTGACGGCCTGCCTCGACCAGGGCGCCCAGCTCCTCCCCCACCGGCGCCCAGCTCGCTGACGGGCGGGAGGGTGGTGGTGGTCAGGGGGACGGTGGTGGTGGTGGCCCGGCGGACCGGCGGGTCGTCGAACACCGCGCCGATGGCGCCACCGACGGACAGGGCCACCATGCCGCCCATGAGGACGACGAGCGCGATCTTCCTCGACCGGGCGGGCGGCATCCCCCCGTTCTACTGCTCGGCCACCCACGGATAGGGCACGGTTCACAGAGGCGGTGCCCAGCAGAAACCTTCCGGAACAGAGCCACACGAATCTGTCGCCAGCCTCATCCCTCGACCAAGGAGCGAACGTGG
This sequence comes from uncultured Microthrixaceae bacterium, assembly GCA_963806205.1. Lineage (GTDB taxonomy): Bacteria > Actinomycetota > Acidimicrobiia > Acidimicrobiales > VFJN01 > VFJN01. Next base: position 409,465 of record CAWDXF010000002.1, on the reverse strand, counting down.
ACTTTGCGTTGGACACAGGCGACTCCGCCTGGATGCTCGTCTCCACGGCGCTGGTGCTCTTCATGACGCCCGGCCTGGCGTTCTTCTACGGCGGCATGGTCCGCGGCAAGAACGTCCTGGCCATGCTCATGCAGAACTACTTCGCCATGGGGATCCTTGCCGTCCTCTGGGCGGTGGTGGTGTTCAGCCTCGCGTTCGGCGACGCCGGCAACGCCGGCTTCATCGGCAACTTCGACTACGCCTTCCTGAAGGACGTCGGCATCGGCGGGACGTCGAACGAGTTCCTCGCGTTCCTCACCATCCCGTTCGTGCTCTTCTGCGCCTACCAGATGACGTTCGCGATCATCACCCCGGCGCTGATCACCGGCGCCACGGCGGACCGGCTCAAGTTCTCCGGCTACGCGATGTTCATCGGCCTCTGGCTGGTGCTGGTGTACGGGCCGGTCGCCCACATGGTGTTCGCGCGGCGGCTGGCTGGCCGACGTGGGCGCGCTCGACTTCGCCGGCGGCGCGGTCGTGCACATCAACGCCGGCGCCGCGGCGCTGGCGGTGATCCTCGTGGTCGGCAAGCGCAAGGGCTACCCCGACGAGCCGATGCCGCCGCACAACCTGCCGCTCACGATGCTCGGCACGGGCATCCTGTGGTTCGGCTGGGCCGGGTTCAACGCCGGCTCCGCGCTCGCCGCGAACGGCGTCGCCGCGCAGGCCCTCATGAACACGTTCCTCGCCCCCGCCGCGGCGATGCTCGGCTGGCTCGTCGTCGAGAAGCTCAAGAGCGGGCACGCCACCAGCCTCGGCGCCGCGTCCGGCGCCGTGGCCGGCATGGTGGCCATCACGCCCTGCGCCGGCTTCGTGGGCGGCATGGCCCCGATCTACATCGGGCTCGCCACCGGGGTGATCTGCTACCTCGCCCTCGGGCTGAAGAAGGCGTTCGGCTTCGACGACAGCCTCGACGTCATCGCCGTCCACCTCGTCGGCGGCCTCGTCGGCTCGCTGCTGCTCGGCTTCTTCGCCGACCCGACGATCAACGCGGTCGTCAGCAACCCGGGCCTGTTCATCGACGGTGGCGGCACCGACCTCCTGATGGACCAGATCGTCGCCTCCGGCGTGACCCTCGCCTACTCCTTCGTCGGTCAGCCTCGTGATCGCCTTCGTGATCCAGAAGACGATCGGGCTGCGGGCGACCGACGACCAGCAGGACGTGGGCCTCGACCTGAGCCTGCACGCCGAGACCGCATACTCGAACTGACCGGAGGAGACGACTCGATGAAGCTCATCACCGCAGTCATCAAGCCGTTCAAGCTCGACGACGTGAAGGAGGCGCTGAAGGGCGCCGGCGTCCAGGGCATGACGGTGTCCGAGGTGCAGGGGTTCGGACGCCAGTCCGGCCACACCGAGGTGTACCGGGGCGCCGAGTACACGGTGGAGTTCGTCCCCAAGATCAAGCTCGAGGTCCTCGCCGACGACGGTGACGGTCGACGGCGATCTTCGACGCCCTCGTGGCCGCGGCCCGCACCGACAAGATCGGCGACGGGAAGATCTGGGTCACCGACGTCGAGCAGGTGCAGCGCATCCGCACCGGCGAGATGGGCGGCGACGCCGTCTGACCGCCGGGTCGACCGACAGGGACGGGGCCGCCCACGGGCGGTCCCTCGCGCGTCGGCCCCCGTCGTGCCGCGGGCGGCAGGTACCCTCGCGCCATGGACGCCCCCGCCCCCGCGTCCGCGGACGCCGCCGGCCGAGGCCTGGCGCATCGAGCCCACCGGCCCGCTGCGGGGCGACGTCCGGGTGGCCGGGTCGAAGAACGCGGTCACCAAGCACATGGTCGCCGCGCTCATGGCCGACTCGCCGTCCACCATCACCAACGCCCCGCCGTCGGCGACGTCGGCATCACCGCCGACATCCTCCGGTCGATCGGCCTCGGCGTCGACATCGAGGGCGACGCGCATCACGGTCGTCCCCACCGACGAGCCCACCCCGCGGGTGCCGCTCGAGTTCTCCGGCCTCAACCGGATCCCGATCCTGCTCCTCGGCCCGCTGCTGCACCGCGCCCACGAGGCGTTCGTGCCGCTCGTCGGCGGCGACCGCATCGGGCGGCGCCCCGTCGACTTCCACGTCAGCGCCCTCCAGCAGATGGGCGCCGAGGTCGAGGTCCAGCCCCACGGCATCACCGCCCGCATGGCCGGCCGCCTGCGCGGGCACGCGCATCACGCTGCCGTACCCGTCGGTCGGCGCCACCGAGACCGTGCTGCTCGCCGCCGTGCTGGCCGAGGGTCGCACCGTCCTCCACAACGCCGCCACCGAGCCCGAGGTGGTCGAGCTGGCGCTGTTCCTCCAGCGCATGGGCGCGCACATCGCGCTGCGCCCCGACCGCCGGTTCGTGATCGAGGGCGTCGAGTCGCTCAGCGGCGCCGAGGCCCGCCTCCAGGGCGACCGCCTCGAGGCGTTCAGCTACCTCGTCGGCCGGCCTGATGACCGGCGGCGAGGTGCGGGTGGCGGGGTGCAACCAGGACCGGCTCGTCACGGCCATCAACACGCTCCAGCGGATGGGCGCCCACTTCACGATCAACGACACCTGGATCAGCGCCACCGCGACGCCAGCTCGACCCGGCGGCGGTGCAGACCGACACCCACCCCGGGTTCATGACGGACTGGCAGCCGCCGCTGATCGTGCTGATGACCCAGGCCGACGGCATGTCGGTGCTCCACGAGACCGTCTACGAGGACCGCCTCGGCTACGTCGAGGCGGTCAAGGCCATGGGCGGCGAGATCGAGCTGTTCGACACCTGCCTCGGCGGGCCCGCCTGCCGCTTCCACGACTCGTCCGCCGTGCACTCCGCGGTCGTGCGGGGCGTGTCGAAGCTCCAGGGCGCCGAGGTGACCATCCCCGACGTGCGGGCCGGGTTCTCCTCGGTCATCGCCGCCGCGGCCGCCGAGGGCCCGTCGACCCTGCACGGCATCCACCACCTCGAGCGCGGCTACAACCAGCCCTACGAGCACGCTCGTGTCGCTCGGCCTGCGCCTCGACCGCGTCGTAGGCCTCGCCGTCAGCCGGCGATCGAGGCTGGCCAGGGCCCAGATCGCGCCGACCAGCCCGACGGCCGCGAACGCGAGGCTGCGGGCCGACCGGCGCCTGCTCGAGGTCGCCCTCGCCGCGCTGCGCGGGGGGTCGCACCAGCGCGGCGATGCTGCCGACGGCCATCGCGCCGCCGATGGCGAGCACGAGGTACGCGAGGAGGTCCTGGCCCAGGAACACGCTCGGCAGAGTAGTAAGGGCCGGTGCGCCGCCTGACCGCTCGTCGCGCGTCGCGCTGGCGGTGGCGCTGCTCCTCGGCGCGCCGGCGTGCTCGGACGACGACGACGGCGCCGACGCCCCGACCACGAGCACCCGACGTCGATCCCGATGCCGCAGGACCCGGCGCTCGCGCCGTGGCCCTGACAGCCGGCGACCTGCCCTGCCGGGTTCGCCGCCGTCGACCGACGTCGACGACACGATCACCGCGTTCTGCGCGGGCGAGGACGCGACGGCGGGGCTGCAGGCCTCCGGCCGCGCGCTGGTCGGGCTTCACGCCGCGAGCCGGCGGGCGCGTCGGTGATCCACCTCGTGTTCCGCTTCCGGCGGGCGACGGCCGACGCGGTTCGTCGAGCAGGCCGGCGACGATCCTCGACCGCTGCAGCAGCGTGCCCGACGCGCAGCGGGCTGGCCTTCGACTACGAGCCGGCCGCGCCCGGGCGTCGACGCCGCCGCTGGCCGGCACCGACGCGCACGTCACCCGCCACGGCGTGTCCGTCGGCTCCGGGTCGCTCGCGCATCGACATCGGCGTGTTCCGCCACGGCGACGTCGGCGAGCTGGTCGCCGTCCTCGGCCGTCGACCTGCCCGCGCGACGAGCTCGACGCGCTCGCCGCCGCCGCCTTCACCGCGCCGCCGCCACCCGCCCGTGACCTCGCCGAACTCGCGAGTTGCAGGTTCTTGCCGTGAACCGCGAGTTCGTGCGGCGTCGGTCCGGGCCGGCGGCGGTCGGCCTTGCGGGTCGACTGGCGGCGCTTGGCGTCGAGCCGGCGCTGGACGCTGCCCTTGCTCGGGCGGGTGGCCGTGCGGGGTGCGTCGACGCGCAGGCCCTGCGGCCAGGCGGTCGGCGAGCCGGCGCCGCGCCAGCTGCGCGGTTGCGGGCCTGCGAGCGCTCGTCAGAGGCCACCGCCCGCACCTCGGGCCCCAGCCGCTCGAGCAGGCGCGGCCGCTGGCGCGGACCCAGGATGGGCGAGCCCGCCACGTCGAAGCGCACCTCGGCGCGCGTGTCGGAGGTGTTGGCGTGCTGCCCGCCGGGCCCGCCCGACCGGCTGAACCGCCACCCCAGCTCGGCCTCGCGGGATCCGCAGGCTGCTCGACACCCGCAGGAACCCCGGCTCCTCGGCCATCGCCTGAGCCAGCCGTAGGTTGCACTCGGGCATGGCCGACGACGCTGCCCTGCCCGACCGCGACCACCGGTGGATCGCCGCCTTCGCCGCACGGCTCGGCGCTCGAGCCCCCCGACGAGGCGACCGTGGACACGCTGCTCGACCTGGCCGGGGTCGCCGCCCACGCGTCGGCCCGCACCGCCGCGCCGATCGCCTGCTGGCTCGTCGGGCCGGCGCGGCACCGACGGCCTGCCCGCCCGGAGCTAGCGATCGCGGTCGTGACCATCGCAGCCGGAGGTCCGTCCAGCCCAGGCGAGCGTGATCGAGCCGTCGCGTGAGGTCAGCGGTCGGCCAGGTAGGCCGCGCCGCGGGGCGACAGGCGGTAGCCGACGCCGAGGCTGATCGTGAGCCCGAGGTCCTTCAGCTTGCGCACGTCGACCTTGAAGTCGAGGCGCTCGCGGCCCGAGGTCGTCGGCCAGGTCGCCGGCCCGCACCGCCGGCCGGGCCGCGATGAGCTCGAGCACCTGGCGCGGTCCACGGGCCCGGCTTGCTCGCCGCGTCGAGGCGGGCGAGCCGCTCGGTCGATCTCGGCGCGACGTCGTCGTCGGTGAGCGTCGGCCGTCGCGGCCAGCTCGTCCCGCGGGTCGGGATCGGCCGGCCAGGCCGGAACCGGATGCGGTAGATCGGCGAGGTCGGGCGTGCCCCGCAGGTCGGCGAGCAGCGCCGCCGCCGACGGGTAGCCGCTGCGCCTCGCGCGTCCTCGCTCGGTGATCTCGTCCTCGGTGACGATGTCGACGCCAGCGGTCACTCGATCAGCCCGGCCGGCGTGCGGTAGACGTCGCCCGGTCGACGGCCTGGCGCCGCTTCCAGCGCCGGAACGTGACGTGATCGCAGCTCCCGTCGCGCGATCCCCTCCCAGACCACTCCGCGATCGAACAGCAGCCGGCCGGAGGCCGGCCGCTAGCCGTCGAGAAGCTCCGCTCGAGACCGAAGCTCAGTCGAAGCCGCGGGCCATGTTGGCGAAGCGCGTGTACTGGGGGAGGAAGGCGAGCTGGACGACGCCGGTCGGGCCGGAGCGGTGCTTGGCCACGATGATCTCGGCCTGCCCGGCGTTCTCCGGCTTCGGGTCGTACATCTCCTCGCGGTAGATGAACATCACGACGTCGGAGTCCTGCTCGATCGAGCCCGACTCGCGGAGGTCGGCGAGCATCGGGCGCTTGTCGGCGCGCATCTCGAGGCCACGGGACAGCTGCGACAGGGCGACCACCGGCGTCTCGAGCTCGCGGGCGAGGATCTTGAGGCCGCGGCTGAGCTCGGACACCTCGACCTGGCGGCTCTCGGCGCCGGGCGCGGCCGGTCATGAGCTGGAGGTAGTCGATCACGATCATCCCGAGGTCGCCGATCTGGCTCTTGAGCCGCCGGGCCTTGGCCCGGATCTCCATGATCGTGAGGTTGGGGTTGTCGTCGATCCAGATCGGGCGCCTCGGCCAGGCGGCCCATGGCGCGGGAGATCTTCGACCAGTCGTCCGCCTGGAGCTGGCCGTTGCGCACGCGGGTGGAGTCGACCCGGGCCTCGCGCGCACAGCAGCCGCTGGGACAGCTCGAGGTTGCTCATCTCCAGCGAGAAGAACAGCACCGGCCGGGCCGCCTCGAGCGCGGCGTGGGCGACCATGCCGAGCGCGAACGACGTGTTGTGCACGAACACGTCGCCGGCCACGAAGTTGTGCAGCTCGGGGACGGTGAGGTCGTAGACCTGCTCGTCGCCGTCGGGCTCGATGGCCACGATCTCGTCCCACCGCACGTCGCCCGCCGCCACGGTCGGCGTCGGCCACGCGCACGCCCGCCGGCGCCGCGGCCGACGAGCACCGGCTCGGCCACGGCCCGGGCGTGGGCCACGAGCTCCTCGAGCGCGGCCTGCTGGCCGAGCACGCCGATCTCGTGCGACCAGGCGGAGCAGGTCGTCGGCGCCGGAGATCTCCAGCTCGTGGCTGACCCACGCCTCGTCGTTGGCCGCGACGATCGGCGCCCGGACCGCGGCGTTGATGCCGAAGCGCAGGAACAGGTGCTGGAGGTCGCGGACGAGGCGGGCGCTCGGCGACGCGAGCAGCACGCGGCCGCGGCCCGCGGCGCCGGCCGGGATCCAGGTGGACGCGCCGATGGCGAGCACGCGGTTGAGGAACGCGGCCAGCTGGTGGCGGGGCAGGCGGTAGACGGCCTCGGGCACCCGGCGCAGTGCTCGGGTCGCTCGGCGATGCGGTGGCGGTGGGCGAGGCGGTCGACGGCCGGGCAGGCGTCGACGTCGTACTGCGGCGTGTCGAGGTCGAGCGAGCGGTCGATGACGTCGATCGCGGCCCGCGTCGCCGAGCTCGCGGAGGTCGAGGGCCACGACGGGGTCGGAGCAGCGCAGCACCGGCCCGTCGTCGTAGCGGCAGCACCGAGCCCGACGAGGTAGCCGAGCAGGCCCACCTCGGCGCGCGGGCAGCGGGTCGGACCCGAACACCGGGAGCTGCCGGGGCACGGCCACCGTGTCGCCCTCGCTCGAGGGCGACGCAGCGGCTGCCAGCCCGTCCGGGGTGAGGAACGGGTGGCTGGCCGTGGTGCGCACCTCGCGGCCGAGGCGGGTGCGCACGCGGAACACGGGCTTGCGCCCGTCGTCCACGTACGCCGACGGCGCGGCCACGGCGAGCCGGCCGTCGTCGCCCAGGGCCAGGACCCGCACGTCCTCGCCGAGGGCGCCGGCCCGGTGGAGCTCGGCGGCGGTGCGGACCGCGCCGGTGCGGGGGTCGACGATCGGGGTGTCCCAGGCCACGCACTTGCCCATGGCGGGCCGGGCGCCGACCACCACGAGCGAGCTCTTCTGGAGGCCCGGACAGGAGGTGGTCGAGGTCGAGGTAGCCGGTGGGCACGCCGGTGATGGCGTCGCCCTTCTCGTAGAGCTGCTCGAGGCGGTCGAGGTTGTCGGACAGGAGGTCGGCGAGGCGCTGCGTGCTGTCGGTGACGCGGCGCTCGTTGACCTCGTAGACCATCGCCTCGGCCCGGTCGAGGGCCTTGGCGACGTCCTCGGGCACGGAGTAGCCGAGCTCGGCGATCTCGCCGGCCACGCCGATGAGGCGGCGCAGCAGCGAGTACTCCTCGACGATGCGGGCGTAGCGGCCGGCGTTGGTGGTGGCCGGGGTGGACGCCATGATCTGCGCCAGCACGGCCGGGCCGCCGAGCGCCTCGAGCAGGTCGGCCCGGCGCAGCTCGTCGGCCACGGTGACCGAGTCGACCGGCTGGCCGGACGCGTAGAGCGTGTGGACGGCGTCGTAGATGTGGCCGTGGGCCGGCTTGTAGAAGTCGGACGCGGTGACGACGCCGGCCGCCGCGGCGATGGCCTCGGCCGACAGCATCATGGCGCCGAGGAGCGACTCCTCCGCCTGGAGGTCGTGCGGGGGGACACGCCCTGCAGCCCGCCCGTCGGGGCGCGTCCTGGTCGTCGAGTTCGTGCAGCCATCGCGCGCGCCCACCTTCCTCCGAAACGCCCTGTGGGACACGAGAGGAGAAACCCTGTGGATCTCTGCCGTCGATGGTGTGGAGATCGTGTGGACGGCCTGGGGACAAGCCCCGCGATGCCGGACCGCGCTGGCTAGGAGGCGACGACCTCGACGGTGATCGGGAACTCGACGTCGGCGTGGAGCTTGGCCGGGACGAGGTGGGTGCCGAGCGCCTTGATCGGCTCGTCGAGGTGGAGCTTCCGGCGGTCGATCTCGATCCCGGTCTGGGCCGCGACGGCGTCGGCCACCTCGGTGGTGGTGACCGAGCCGAAGAGCTTGCCCTCGGCGCCGGCCCGGGCGGTGATGGTGACCACCCGGGGCACGAGCGTCTTGGCGACCTCCTCGGCGGCCGACGCGGTCGCTGGCGTCGCGGAGGTCGCGGCTGCGTCGCATGCGCGGCGGCCTGGTCGGCCACGCCCGGCGGTGGCCTGGAAGGCCAGGCCCTTGGGCACGAGGAAGTTGCGGGCGTAGCCGTCGGCCACGTCGACGATGTCGCCCTTCTTGCCGACCTGGGCGACGTCGGTGCGCAGGACGACCTTCACGACGTCCTCCTCGCCGCCGCGTCGTCGGCGTCGCCGCCAGCTCGTCGCGGCCTCGTCGGCGCTCGCTCGGCCGTCGGCGCCGTCGTCGCTCGCCGAGAGCCGTCGTCGAGGACCTCGTCCTCGTAGGTCGTCCTCGAGGACCGGCTCGACGCGCTCAGGGGCTCGGTCTCGGGCGCCGGCAGGTCGCGATCGCGCTCGCGGCGCCGCGGCGCTCGCCGTCGCGCTTCGGGCCGCGGGTCTGGGTGACCCGGCTGGCGTAGGGCAGCAGCGCCATCTCGCGGGCGTTCTTGATCGCCCGGGCGATCTCGGCCTGCTGCTGCGCGTTGTTGCCGGACACGCGGCGGGCCCGGATCTTGGCCCGGTCGGACATGAACCGGCGGAGCAGGTTCACGTCCTTCCAGTCGACGTACTCGACCCGGTCGGTGATCAGCAGGCTGATCTTCTTCTTGGCCCGGCGGGCGTTGTCCTTGTTCTTCGTGCGGACGGGCTTGGCCATCAGAAGGGCTCCTCGTTCGGGTCGTAGCCCGCGGGGGCCTCGTTGGCGACGGGCTGGTCGCTGCTGCCGCCGCCGCCCCCGCCGCCGCCGCCGTCGTCGCCCTCGCGGCGCTCGTTGCGGGTGATCTCGGCGGTGGCCCAGCGCAGGCTGGGGCCGACCTCGTCGGCGATGATCTCGACCTTGGAGCGCTTGTCGCCCTGGTCGGTCTCCCACGAGCGCTGCTCGAGGCGGCCGGTGACGATGGCGCGGCTGCCCTTGACGAGCGTGTCGCTCACGTTCTGGCCCAGCTGGGCCCAGCACGTGACGTCGAAGAAGCTGACCTGCTCCTCCCACTCCTGGGTCTGGCGGTTCTGCCAGCGGCGGTTGACGGCCAGCCCGAAGGTGGCGATGGCCTGGCCCGACGGGCGTGAAGCGCAGCTCGGGGTCGCGGGTGACGTTGCCGATGACGGTGACGGTGTTGTCTGCCATGTCTGATCTCTCCTCTACCCGGCCGTCGCGGCCGGCTGGGCCTGCCCGCCGAGCAGGCCGCGGCGAGCGGCCTCCCGGTCGGGCAGGCGCACGAGCTTGTGGCGGACGACCTCGTCCGCGAGGCGCAGGGACCGCTCGAGGGCCTCGAGGTCGGCGCCGTCGGAGGTGATCTCCCAGACGACGTAGTACCCCTCGGTCTTGTGGTCGATCTCGTAGGCGAAGCGCCGCCGGCCCCACCGATCGGTGGAGGCGACGGCGCCGCCGCGGGTGACGACCTGGGCCGCCACCGACTTGACCTGGTCGTCGATCACCTGGTCGTCGAGACCCGACTCGAAGATGACCATGAGCTCATAGGCCCGCATGGGGCTGTCTCCTCCCTGTGGACCCGGCGATGCCGGGGCCCCCGACCTGGGGGCAGGGCTGCCAACTGGCCGGAGCAGCGTAGCGGTGGTGGGCGTGCGCGGCACACATCCGCCATCGTGCCAGCGGGGTGTGACAGCTCCTACGGTCGCGCGGGCGGCGCAGCTCCCGGCCGACGGTCACCGTGGCGCCCGGGACGATGCCGAGGTCGTCGAGGTGGCCCTGGAAGCACCTCGATCGGCCATCCGGTAGGGCCCGGCGGCCGGGTAGATGGGGCAGCCGCTCCCGGTCCTCGCAGGGCGCCATGTCGGCGGTCGACACGACCGCGCCGTCGGCGTCGATCCAGGCGATGCTCAGCGGCGTCGGCGTGTTGCGCATGTAGAAGCGGTTCGTGGACGTCCTCGGGGTACACGAAGGCCATGCCGTCGTAGCCCTGGAGGTCGGTGACCGCCATCAGCCCCCGGCCCCGCTGCTCGGCGTCGAGGGCGGCGAGCAGGCACCACGAGAGGAGGCCGCCGGCCGTCGGCCGGCTCGACCGCGATGGCCACCTCGTCGAAGCCGCCGAACGGCACCCGCGTCGGGGTCGCCCGGCGGCGGCGGCTCCGGCGGCGCTGCGCCGCCGGGTCGGCCGAGCTCCGGGATCGGCCGGCTGGTCGGCGCCGCGCAGGACGAAGAACGCAGAGCCCGAGGCCGACCAGCGCGACGCCACCCAGCAGGAGCCAGCGCACGCGGCGCTCGTCGAGATCACCGACGCCATGGTGGCACCCCGGCGCCGGCCGTGCTCAGGACGCGGCTAGTCAGTGCGGGCTACTCGCCGTAGAGGCCGAGGGTCTCGGCCACGTCGGCGCGTGAGGTGGTAGCTCTCGGCGGCGGCCGGGAAGGCGCCGGTGCGCACGTCGGCGGCGTAGGCGGCCAGCGCCGGCGACGCCGGCGCTGCGCAGTCGGCGTAGCGGCGGACGAACTTCGGCAGGATGCGGTCCTCGATGCCGAGCACGTCGTGGAACACGAGCACCTGGCCGTCGCAGCCGGGCCCGGCGCCGATGCCGATGGTGGGCACGTCGACGGCGTCGGTGACCATGCGGGCGACCTCGTCGGGCACGCCCTCGAGCACGATGGCGAAGCACCCGGCCGCGGCCAGCGCCTTGGCGTCGGCGACCAGCTCGAGCGCGGCGCCGTGCTCGCGGCCCTGCACCTTGAAGCCGCCCATGGCGTGGACCGACTGCGGGGTGAGGCCGAGGTGGCCCATCACCGGGATCTCGGCGTCGACGATCGCCTCGACCATCGGCAGGCGCTTGCGCCCGCCCTCGAGCTTCACGGCCTGGGCGCCGGCCCGGATCAGCTGGGCCGCGTTGTGGACGGTGTCGACCGGGGTCGTGTGGTAGCTCATCCACGGCAGGTCGGCGACGACGAGCGGCTTCGGCGCCTCGCGGTCGGGAGCGGACGACGGCCAGGCCGCGGGCGACGGCGGCGGTGTGGTGGGCGAGGTCGTCGACCGTGACCTGGAGGGTGTCGTCGTAGCCGAGCACCACCATGGCGACGGAGTCGCCGACGAGGATCAGGTCGACGCCGGCCTCGTCGGCCATCCGCGCCCCGGGGGCGTCGTAGGCCGTGACCATCACGAGCGGGTCGCCGCCGTCCCGGACCTTGCGGGCCCGGACGGCGGGCGCGGTGACCTGCGTGCGCATCGCTGCACCTCCTACCGTCCAGCGCCTGGGTGGCTGCCGGCGGCACCGCCAGCGTACGTCCCCGCCGGTGGGGCCGCTCCAACCCACGCGGCGCTACGTTGCGGGCCGTGGACGACACGGGCACCTGCGACAGCTGCGGGGACGAGGGGGTGGAGGTCGTCCGCGTGCACCGGGTCTACGTCACCCCGGAGGCCTGGGACACCGAGGAAGGTCGACGTCCGTCGACGAGGTCGAGCGCTGGTGCTTCCCCTGCCGCACCCACTACCCCCACGAGGAGCTCTAGCGGCTCAGGGCGTGCGGCACGCAGTGCGGGAACGGCGGGTCGAGGTGGTTCGGCGGCGGCGTTGCACGGGGGCAGGGTCGTGTGGTCGGCGCGGTCGGCGGCGGGACGGTCGTCGGGCCGCCCGGGAGCGTCGTGCTCGTCGAGCCGAACGGCACCGAGGACGTCGTGGAGCTCGGACCGGGTCGCCGGGGATCGCGGTGGACGTCGTGCTCGCGGTCGGATCGGGCGTGAGCTCCAGGTCGGGGTTGAGGACGCTGCCCGGGGAACGACTTCGGCGTCCCTGAACGAGCCCGGTGTCCATCCCCGCCGTGGCGTTGCGCATGAACTTGTTCCAGATCTGCGCGGGGAACGAGCCGCCGGTGACCTCGATGCCGTGGACGTCGTCCATGTAGCGCGGCGGTGCCCCGGGCGGGTTCGGGTAGCCCATCCACACCGCGGCGGTGAGCTTCGGCGTGTAGCCGACGAACCAGGCGTCGCGGTGGTTGCTGGTGGTGCCGGTCTTGCCGGCCGCCGGCCTTGCCGAAGTTGGCGGCGCGGCCCGGTGCCGCCGGCGACCACCTGCCGCAGGCGTAGGTGACCTGGTCGGCCTCCTGCGGTGGTGAGCACCCGGTCGTTGGACGGGCGCGCCTCCTCGAGCACGGTGACGTCGCCGTCCTCGTCGACCTGCTCGATCCGCGCGATGAGCTCGGGGTCGTTGTGCACGCCCCGGTTGGCGAAGGTGCTGAACCCGGCGGCCATGTCGAGGGGCGACACGTCCTCGGTGCCGAGCACGCGCCGAGTTCACGGCCGTCGAGGTCGGACTGCGACGCCGAGGCGCTCGGCCAGCTCGACGACGTTCTCCGGGCCCGACCTCGAGCATCAGCTGGGCGTAGGCGGTGTTGGACGACACGCGGGTGGCGTCGACGAGGTCGAGCACGCCCTGCTCGGCGTCCGTCGTAGTTGCTCACCACCCAGTCCTTGCCCGCGTTGGCCTTGGGCAGGGTGATCTCGGCGGGTGCGTTGAACTTGGAGTTGAGCGAGATCCCCTGGTGGATGGCCGTGGCCAGCACGAAGGGCTTGAACGACGAGCCCGGCGCCGCGGCCCGAGCCGCCGCCGGCCGTGCCCGAGCGCGAAGTTGACCTTCTGGGTCTCGAAGTCGCGCCCGCCGACCATCGCCTTCACCTGGCCCTGGTCGTCGACGGCCACGAGCGCGGCAGCCGGGTCGTCCGGCTGGTTGAGCGTGCCGGTGACCGCGTCCCAGGCGTCCTCCTGCATCTTCGGGTCGAGGGTGAGGTAGATGCGCAGGCCCGCCGCCGTAGAGCACGGCCTCGCCGTACTTCTCGGCGAGCTGCTGGCGGACCGCCTCGATGAAGTACGCGCCGCCGATCCGCTCGATCGCCGGGGTCGAGGTCGAGCTTCGTCCGATCTCGGCGGGCGATCACGTTGCCCTCCCACGGCAGCGCGCTCGCCTCGTCGCGCTGGTCGCGCGGTGATCTCGCCCTCGGCCAGCATGGCGTCGAGGGCCGTGTCGCGGCGCCGCGACTGCCTCGACCGGGTCGACCAGCGCGTCGGCGGCCTCGGGCGCGCGGATGAGGCCGGCCAGGTACGCCGCCTCGGGCAGCGCCGATCGTCGCGGACGTCCTTGCCGAAGTAGGCCCGCGAGGCGGCGCCCACGCCGTAGGCGCCGCGGCCGAAGTAGATCGTGTTGAGGTACCGCTCGAGGATCTCCTCCTTGTCGAGCTCGCGCTCGAGCTTCACCGCGAGCATCGCCTCCTTGATCTTGCGGGCGATGCTCCGCTCGGAGGTGAGGTACACGTTCTTCACGTACTGCTGGGTGATCGTGGAGCCGCCCTGCCGGACGCCGCGACCGCGGAGGTCGTTGTAGAACGCGCGGGCGATGCCGATCGGGTCGACGCCGCCGTGCTCGAAGAAGTCGCGGTCCTCGGTGGCCAGCACCGCGTCGATGAGGACCTGGCGGCACCTCCTCGAGGGGGACGTTGATGCGGTCCTCCTCCGCGCTGAAGGTGGCGATGGCGTTGTCGGGCCCGCAGCCGGTCGGTGACGTCGGCTGCGCACACGAACGACGTCTGCCGCAGCGGCTCCTCGGGCGGGAGGTTGATGTTGAAGACGACCGACGCCACGCCGCCGGTGGCCGCCACCCCCACCAGGCCGACCACGAACAGGCCCCGCCGCCAGCGCCACAGGGCGCCGCCGCCGGCGCACGGGCCGCCGCGGCCGGGGAACAGAGGTCCGCCGGCGCGGGCGCCTTCTTGGCGGCCGAGCGCGTGGTGGGGGCGGGGCGGCGCTGGGTCATCGGGGACGTCGGGGCGGTGCTGCGAGGCGGGGACCGGGGCGCTTCACGATAGGCGTGGACCCCCCGGTGCTCCACGGCGCGCGCCGGCGCACGCGGTCCCCCACCACGACCAGCACGGCCACGAGCCCGCCGAGCAGGAGCCCCTCCGCACGTCCGCCAGCGTCGACGACCGGCGGCCAGGACGGGCGCGTCGGGCGCGACGGCCACGATCGCCGCCACGCCGGTGCCCGCGGCCACGCGGGCCGAGGCCCGGTCGAGCCGGGGCGCGTCGCACGGACGTGGCCCAGGCCGAACGCGGCGGCGCCGGCCCCGATCGCGACGAACACGCGGACCGGGAGGTCCCCGCCCGGGGCGGGGCCGGCCAGGACCGCGGCGGCCACGACCCCGGCCGGCACGCAGCGCAGGGGATCAGGTCGCCGGCCGAGGGCCAGCACCACGGCCGCAGCCGCCAGCCACGAGCCCGCCGCCGCGGCGGCGGGCCCGACGCCGCCGGCCGGGCCGAGCACGGCCTGAGCGCCGGCCAGGGCCTCGAGCGAGGTGCGTGCCCCAGCGCCACGACGACGCCACGAGCGCCCCGGCCACGGCGACCAGGGTCGTGGGGGCCAGCTCGAGGGCCACCAGCAGGGCTCCGAGCACCAGGGCCTCGCCCCGGGACGCGAGGCCGAGGACCACGGCGGCGACCGAGACGGCCGCGGCCGCCAGCGGCGGGAGGGGCCGGCTCAGCCCCGACCGAGCAGGAAGGTGCGGGCGAGGTGGTTCCACGAGCACGACGGGCAGACCTCGACGACGTAGCAGGCGAGCTCGGCCCGGCCCTTGGCCAGCTTGTCCAGCTCGCCCTTGGCCGTGATGCAGCGGCCGGAGGCGGGGAGCCGGGCCCCGAAGGCGTAGGTGACGAGCACGACGTTGGTCCTCCTCGCAGATCGGGCACTCCATCGACGGTGGGCTCGCTGGCCTCGGCGGCGGCCCGCCGCAGCTCGGGGTGGGCGTCGCACACCTCGTGGCGGGCCAGGCGGCCCTTCCGGTACTCCGACACCACGGCCAGCCGGGCCAGCCGGTAGTCGATCGAGGCCCCGGCGCCCGCGGGGCCACGGCCCCACGGATGGCCTCGGGTCGGAACGGTCACGGTCCGCAGGCTACTGGGCGGCCCGGGCCCCGTGGACCGGTGGACGGGACGTGTCTTGACAGCGACCCCCAGGCTCCGGCATCCTGCTCGTTACATCGAATCGATACATCGTTCGGATGTAGCGATCGAGGCCCCCTCCACCATGATCGACCTCGCCATCCTCGGCCTGCTCACCGAGCAGGAGCTCCACGGCTACGAGCTCAAGAAGCGGCTCGGCGAGCTGCTCTCGAGCCGCGCCTCGGTCTCGTTCGGCTCGCTGTACCCGGCCCTGGCCCGCCTCGAGAAGCAGGGCTGCGTGAAGGCCGTCGAGGAGCGCACCTCCGTGCCCGCGCGCCCCGATGTCGGGCTCGCTGGCCGGCGAGCTGGCCGCCTTCCGGGCCCGCGTCCGCGAGTCGGGCCTCGGCAAGGGCACCGGCCGGGGCAAGAAGGTCTACGGCATCACCGAGCGCGGGCGCGAGCGCCTCCTCGAGCTGCTGTCCGACCCCGACGTGAGCGACGACCGCGCCTTCACGCTGCGCGTCGCCTTCGCCCCCGACCTCCCGGACGCCGGCCCGCCTCGAGCTGTTCGAGCGCCGCCGCACCGAGCTGCTCGGCCGCCGCGACGACCTGCGCCGCCGCGAGAGCCGCCCCGCCCGCGGCCGCGCGCACGCCTACCTCGGCGCGCTCCTCGAGCGCGACGCCGAGAACCTCGCCCACGACCTCGCCTGGCTCGACCGGCTCATCGACGGCGAGCGCACGCTCGCTCGACCGATGCCGGCGGCCCGGCCGCACCTGCCAGGAGGAGCCAACGACATGAGCAAGATCCGCCTCGCCATCGCCGGCATGGGCAACTGCGCCAGCTCGCTGGTCCAGGGCCTCACCTACTACGCGGACGCCGATCCGGCCGACCGCGTGCCCGGGCTGATGCACGTCGTCCTCGGCGGCTACCACATCCGCGACATCGAGCTCGTGGCCGCGTTCGACGTCGACGCCGAGAAGGTCGGGCCTCGACGCCTCGAAGGCACTGCAGGCCGAGATCAACAACACGATCCAGTTCGCCGAGGTCCCCCACCTGGGGTCGAGGTGCAGCGCGGCCCGACGCTCGACGGCTTCGGCGAGTTCTACCGCCAGGTCGCCGAGGAGTCCCCCGCCGAGCCGGTCGACGTGGCGCAGGTCCTGCGCGACACGCAGGCCGACGTGCTCGTGTCCTACCTGCCGGTCGGTTCCGAGGAGGCGCAGCGCTACTACGCGCAGGCCTGCCTCGATGCCGGCGTGGCCTTCGTGAACGCCATCCCCGTGTTCATCGCCTCCGACCCCGAGTGGGCCGAGAAGTTCCGCGCCGCCGGCGTGCCGATCGTCGGCGACGACATCAAGAGCCAGGTCGGCGCCACCATCGTGCACCGCACGCTGGCCCGCCTCTTCGAGGACCGCGGCACCACGATCGACCACACGTACCAGCTGAACTTCGGCGGGAACATGGACTTCATGAACATGCTGGAGCGCAAGCGGCTGAAGTCCAAGAAGATCTCCAAGACGCAGTCGGTCACCAGCCAGATCGACCAGGGCATCTCCGATCGCGACGTGCACATCGGCCCGTCCGACCACGTGCCGTGGCTCGAGGACCGCAAGTGGGCGCTCATCCGCCTCGAGGGCCGCAACTTCGGCGACGTGCCGCTCACGGTCGAGCTCAAGCTCGAGGTGCACGACTCCCCGAACTCCGCCGGCGTGATCATCGACGCCGTGCGCTGCGCCAAGATCGGCCTCGACCGGGGCATGTGCGGCCCGCTCGAGGGCCCGTCGGCCTACTTCATGAAGTCGCCGGCCATGCAGTACCGCGACGAAGAGGCCCACCGCCTGGTCGAGGCCTACGCCCGGGGCGACGCCGAGCTCAAGTAGGGACATCGCGGCGGCGGTCAGCCGGCGCGGTCAGACTGTCCTGCATGCACCGACGCTTCTCCGTGGCCTCCCCCGGGGGGAACGACCTGCCCACCGACGTCGTCGTCCTACGGCGCCGACGTGCCGCGGGAGGACACGCTCAAGCTCCTCGGCTACGGTCGAGGGCAAGCGGATCCTCGACCTCGGCTGCGGCGCCGGCCACAACGCCATCGCGCTGGCCCGCCAGGGGGCGAAGGTCATCGGCGTCGACGAGTCGTCCGACCAGATCGCCGACGCACGGGCCGCGTGCGAGCGGGAGGGCGTGAAGGTCGAGCTGCACCACGCCCCGCTCGCCGAGCTGGCCTTCCTGCGGGCCGACACGATCGACGGTGCCCTCTCCGCCTTCGGCCTGGCGCCCGTCGAGGACATCGACCGGGTGTTCCGCCAGGTGCACCGCGTCCTGCGCCCCGAGATGGCGCTCGTGCTGTCGCTCCCCCATCCCGCCTTCGCGATGGTCGACCCGGACGACCCCGAGCGCCGGGTGCAGCCGGTCCTACTGGGACGACCGCCGCCGATCCCGGCCGACGGCGCCGGCCAGCCGCCCGACGTGCCGCGCACGATCAGCGGCCTCTTCACGAGCCTGGCCGGGCCAACTTCCGGGTCGACACCGTGCTCGAGCCCGAGCCGGCCGCCCGGGTCCCGCGCAGCACGCGGTGGACCGACGCGATGCAGTACGTCCCCGCCACCCTCATCGTCCGGGCCCGCAAGCTCGGCATCTAGCTGCCGTCAGCCTCTGGGCTGGGCGGCCCACCAGGCGTCGAGGCGGCGGTCAGGCCTCGTCCGTCGCCGAGGGGGCCCTCCTCGAGGCGGGCCTCGAGGAGCATCGCGAGGGCCTGGCCCACGACCGGGCCCGGGCCGATGCCGAGGTGGGCCATCACGGCCTCGCCGTCGAGGTCGGGCCGGATGGCCTCGAGCTCCTCGCGCTCGCGCAGCTCGGCGATGCGGGCCTCGAGCGCGTCCATCCGCGCGGCCAGGCGCCGGGCCTTGCGCTCGTTGCGGGTCGTGCAGTCGCAGCGGGTGAGCTCGTTGAGCTCGTCGAGCAGCGGCCCGGCGTCGCGGACGTAGCGGCGCACCGCGGCGTCGGTCCACACGTCGTCGCCGTAGCCGTGGAACCGCAGGTGCAGGTACACGAGCTGGGTGATCGCCTCGATCTGGTCGTTCGAGAAGCGCAGCGCCCGCAGGCGGTCGCGGGCCATGCGGGCGCCGACCACCTCGTGGTGGTGGAACGACACACCCCGGCGGCCCGATCGAGCGGGTCTTGGGCTTGCCGACGTCGTGGAGCAGCGCGGCCATGCGCAGCGACCAGGTCCGGGTGACGTCTTGGCCACCACCGCGATCGTGTGGGCCAGCACGTCCTTGTGGCGGTGGATCGGGTCCTGCTCGACGCGCATGGCCGGCAGCTCGGGGAGGACGACGTCGGCGATGCCGGTGTCGACGAGGAACCACAGGCCGGCGCTCGGGTCCGTCGACCACGAGAGCTTGGACAGCTCGTCGCGGATCCGCTCGGCCGACACGATCTCGAGGCGGTCGACCATCCGGCCGCACGGCCGCCGACCAGGTCCGGCGTCGGGCGCGAGCCCGTAGCCGGCGACGAAGCGGGCGGCCCGCAGCATGCGCAGCGGGTCGTCGCTGAAGGACACCTCCGGCTCCAGCGGCGTGCGCAGCACGCCCGGCGGCGAGGTCGGCCACCCCGCCGTAGGGGTCGATCAGCTCCGGCGCCTCGCCCGGCGCGCCCGTGACCCGCAGGGCCATGGCGTTGACCGTGAAGTCGCGCCGGGCCAGGTCGGCCTCGACCTCGTCGGCGAAGGACGACGTCGGGCTTGCGGGAGTCGGGGACGTAGGCCTCGGCCCGGTGGGTCGTGATCTCGAAGGTCCGGTCGCCGTGCTTCAGCGCCGATCGTGCCGAAGCGGGCGCCCTGGTCCCACACCGCGTCGGCCCAGCCCCGCACCAGCGTCGGCGGTCTCCTCGGGGCGGGCGTCGGTGGTGAGGTCGATGTCGCTCGCTCGAGCGGGCCGGCCCAGCACCAGGTCGCGGACGATCCCGCCCACCAGGTAGAGGCGGTGCCCGGCCGCGTCGAAGCGGGCGGCCAGGGGCCGCACGGCGTCGAGGATGGGGTCAGGCGGTCGGGGATCACGCGGACCAGGCTCCAGGGGCACGGCCGCGCGGGCACGGAGTGCAGCTTGACAGCGGCGCAGACGCGGAACTGGCGGCCCCCGACCCCCGGAGGGGATCAGGAGCCGCCAGCTCATCAGATCGCTAGCGAGCCTGTAGTCGCTCAGACGATGGCGCTGCGCCGGCGCAGGGCGAAGAGGGCCAGCGCCCCGAGCACCGAGCGCCAGGGCCAGGCCGGTCGTCGGCAGGCACGCCACCGGTCTTGGGCAGCGGGCGGCGGCTGGCCGGAGCCGGATCCTTCGGGATCGAGTCCGGACCGATCACCGGGCCGCGGGTGCTTCACCGTGATCGGCGGACCGTTCTCCGGCGTGATGATCGCGGCGTTCTCGAGGATGCCGGAGGCGTCATCGTCGACCTTCACGACCACCGAGAGGATGGCGCTGGAGCCGGACCCGGAGCGTGGCGAGCTTCCAGGTGACCTTGTCTGGCCGGGTCGTTCGTGCAGCTCTTGTTGCACGACACGAACGAGACCCGGTCGTCGAGGGTGTCCGTGATCGTCGACGTTGGTGCAGGGCTCGGCCACCGCTGTTGAAGGCGTGGACGTAGTAGCTGAACGTCTCACCCGGGAACACCTGGATGTGGCTGGCGTCCTTGTTGGAGAACTGGACGTTGCAGTCGCCGGTGAAGTCGCGCTTCACGACGGGGATGTCGTCGACGCGGTCGTCCTCGCTGACCGGGCGGCCGTCACAGGTGCCCGAGGCGGTGACGACGTCGTCGAAGGTGCCGTCGTTCGGCGCGTCGTCCGGGACCCGGATCGTGATGGTGAGGTTCATCGTCTCGTTGACTGCGAGGTCACCGAGGTCGAAGGTGACGTTGCCGCCGTCGATCGGTGCCGTCGGGCTCGGTGTCGATGATCTCGAAGCCGGCGGGGCCGGTGACGACGTCGGTGACCGTGACGTCCGGACGACGCACGGGCCACGGTTCGGGACGGCGATGTTGTACTCGAAGGTGCCACCAGGGGCGACCTCGAGTGGCCGAGGCGTGCTTGTTGAGCTCGCGCAGCGGGTTGTTCGGCTCGCCACAGGTGATGCCACCGGCGGGAGCCACGACCGAGGCACCGACCGGGCCGAGGTCGAGGGCCAGGAGCGGGCCCGTCGAGGTCGGCGCCGAGGGCACCGAGGATCTGGTTCAGGACGTCCGCGAGCGGCTCGGCTGCGCCGAGGGCGGTCGGCGGCAGCACCTCGACCCGCAGGAGGGCGGCCTGCGACGCTGGCCTGGGTGCCGTCGGGGTTGACGGTCTTCTGCGACCGGGATCGACAGCCGGACGATCGGCTGGAGCTCGCGCGAGCGCCGTCTGCACGGCGTCCTCGATCGGCGCGACGACCGGGATCGAGCGCCTCGAGGCCGAGGTCGTGAGCAGGTCGGCGAGGAGGCCGGTGCCGCTCGAGGTCGAGGAGGTCGCCCAGGACGAGGTCGGTGAGTGGCCGCCTCGACGGTCTCGTCCGCGGTGTCGAGGGTGATGACGGGGTCGCCGCCGATCGAGACGTTGACGACCGGATCCGCGCCGGTGACCGAGGCGCCGCCGGGGAGGCCGCTGGCGCTCACGATGTAGTTCGGCGTCTGGACGGCGTCGACCTGGATCGCCGAGCGCGAGGTCCGGGGCGATGGTCGTTCAGGACGTTGGCGCTGGTGATGTCGGTGATGACGCGGGCCTGGACGGCACGGGGGTCGTTCGGCGCCGGGGATCGAGGCGAGGTAGGTCGACGCCTCGGTGTCGGCGGCGCCGTCGGCGTCGTCGGTGTCGAGCTCGACGACCGACTGACCGGGCGCGGCTGCCGAGCAGCGTGAGGTCGGCCAGCGACTGGTCGGCGTAGGACAGCGGGCGTGTCGGCGGCGACGCACTCGGTGTCGCTGACCCAGTTGGCCAGCGCCGTGGTGCGGATGACCGGCAGGTCGAGCAGCGGCGACAGGTCGAGCGGGATGAGGATGTCCTCGTTCGCCTCGGACGGCGGGGCCGAGGCCTCGTTCACCTGCACCTCGATCGGGGCGCCGAGCAGCGACGGTGGAGCCCGTGGTGCCGGCGATGGCACCGGTGCGCTGGGCGCCCGCCTTGTCGGCGTCGACGTCGGCGTCGGACTCGGCGTTGGCCTGCGAGCGGGCCAGGTCGACGTTGGTCTGCGGGCAGGATCGCCGGCGACAGGGCCGGGATGTCCAGCGTGAGCAGGCTCGCGTCGGCCGCAGCCGCGTAGGGACCGGCGGCCTCGAGTGGCCGCCGGAGCCGCAGGAGCGTCGGGACGGGCCGGCGCTGCGCTCGCTGGCGACACTGCCGCCACGAGTGCGAGGCCGAGGCCGGCGGCCAGGACCGCCGAAGCGGTTCGGGTCGAAGTCGATCGACGAAGCATGCGAAACCTTCCGTAGTCGCCCAGGTTGAAAGAAATACAAGCAGATGCGTGCGGCGGGAATCCTAGGACATCATTGCAGTCTTGTGTCGAACTCGGTGACGGACGCCACCAAAACGCCACGTTTCGGGCATTGCCCGGTGGCGGGAGCGTTGTTCCCGGCCCTCACCCCTGTCAACCTCCCGCTCGGGCCTCCTCCCGGACGAGGGCGGCCGCGTGGACGGCGTCCCGCCCCGGACCGCCCGCGGTGGGCGGCTCCGGGTGCGTCGGGCGACCCCGCCATCGCCGCCACGCAGGCCCCGGCGCGAGGCCGCCAGGGCGTCCAGGTCGTAGCCGCCCTCGAGGAACGCGAGCCGGCGCCCGGGCGGCGCGAGCTCGAGCAGCGCGGCCGTGAGGTCGCCGAAGTCGCCGGCCGAGAGGCCGAGATCCGTGAGCGGATCGGCACGATGTGCGTCGAAGCCCGCTGACAGCAGGACCCAGGTCGGCGCGAAGTCCGCGGCGCAGCGGCGCGACGAGCAGGTCGACCGCCGCGCGGTACGCGTCGCCGGTGGTGCGCGGCGGCAGCGGCACGTTCACGGTGAGGCCGCGCCCCGCTCCCGCACCGACCTCGTGGCGGTCGCCCGTGCCCGGGTAGAGCGGGTGCTGGTGGAGCGACACGTAGGCGACGCGCGGATCCGACCAGAACACGTCCTGCGTGCCGTTGCCGTGGTGCGCGTCGAAGTCGACGATGAGCACGCGCTCGCCGCGCGTCCGCCAGCGCGGCAGCGGCGACCGCGACGTTGTTGATGAGGCAGAAGCCCATCGCGGTCGTCGGCGTGGCGTGGTGCCCCGGCGGGCGGACCGCGCAGAACGCCGCGTCGCCCTCGCCCGCGGTCGAGCGCCTCGATCGCGGCCGGGCCCGCGCCAGCGGCGAGCACGCGCCGCGTCGCAGCGACGCGTCGCTCATCGCGGTGTCGGCGTCGAGCCACCCGCCGCCCGACGTCGTCGGCGCGGGCCAGGAGCGCCAGGAGGGCCGGCTCGTGCACGCGCTCGAGCTCCTCGGTCGTCGCCGGGCGCGGGGCGACCGGCACCAGCGCGTCGGCCACCCCCGCCGCCGTGATCCCGGCGAGGACCGCCTCGAGCCGGGCGGGCCGCTCGGGATGGCCACGGCTGGGCTCGTGGTCGAGGTACCGCGGATGGGTGACGAGCAGGACGGCCACGGCGACGCCACGGTATCGGCGACCCGACCGGGAGCCGGCGACGCCTACCGTTGCGGCGTGCACGCGCCGGGGCCTGTCGATCGGCGATGACCGGCTGCGGGTCGCGCCCTGGCGCGGCGATCCGCACACCGCCTACGTGGTCGCCCGCACCGGCCGGCCCAGCACGGTCGCCCTGGCCCGCTGCATCGAGCAGCTGGCCGACGGGGGCTACCGCGCCGCCCTCACCACGGCGCTCGCCGGCCGCTGACCAGGCCCCCTACCTGGCCAACGGGTTCACCGTCCGGGAGCGGCTCCACCTCCTCGTCCGCTCCGTCGACCCGCTGCCCCAGGAGTCGGAGGGCGTGCTGCTGCGCCGCGCCCGCCGCCGTGACCGCGCGCAGGTGCTCGCCGTCGACGCTGCCGCGTTCCCGGACTTCTGGCACCTGGACGGTCCCGGGCTGGACGATGCCATCGGCGCCACGCCGAGCGCCCGGTTCCGCGTGGCCCACCGCCCGGGCGCGCCCGATGACGTGATCGGCTACGCGGTCACGGGCCGCGCCGGAGCCGCGCGGGTACCTGCAGCGGCTCGCCGTCGACCCGGCCGCGCAGCGGGGCGGCATCGGGACCGCGCTCGTGGCCGACGCACTGCGCTGGCTCCGGCGCTGGGGCGGTCGCGAGGTGCTGGTGAACACGCAGGAGGACAACGGCGGCGCGGTGGCCCTCTACGAGCACCTCGGCTTCCGCCGGGAGGCCGAGGGGCTGGCCGTGCTGCAGCGACCCCTCGCGCCCGCCACATGACCGCGCCCCGGCGCGCGGCGCGGCTCCTCGGATCGGTGGTCGTCCTCGCCGCGACCGCGCTCGGGCCCCGCGGTGCGAGCGCGGTCGAGCAGGCGGAGCCCGTGCTCGAGCTGGCAGCGCAGTCCGCCGGCGTCGACGTGGGCGGCACCTTCTCCGTGGCGGTGCTGCCCGCCGGCATGCCCGCGGACACGGAGCTGCGCGTGACGGTGCACGACCGGGTGCGCACGCGGACGGAGCTGGGCACGTCGAGCGAGGGCGAGGGACTGCGCCGCAGCCTCCACACCACCACCGTGCCGCTGGGCACGCTGCCCGCCGGGGCCGATGGTCGCCGCGAGCTCGGCGTGTCGCTCGCCCCGGCGACGCCCGCCGGCCGGGCGGTCACCGAGCCCGGCGTGTACCCGGTCGCGCTCGACGCGGTGGCCCCGTCGGGCCGCCAGCTGGCGAGGGTCATCACGCACCTCGTGCTGCGGCCGCCCGCCTCGCAGGGGACCCCGCTCGCCGTCGCGGTGCTCGCCCACATCGGGGCACCACCGCGGCCGCCCGACGAACCCGCCCTCGACGCCGCCGAGGTGGCGGACGCGACGGGTCTGGTGGATGCCCTCGCCGCGGTGCCCGACGTGACCGCGACCCTCGCCGTCACGCCGGACACGCTGTCCGAGCTCGCGCTCTCCGGAGACCCCGAGGCCGTGGCCCTCGTCGACGCGCTGCGCACCGCCGCGACCAGCCGACCCCTCCTCGCCCTCCCCTACGTGGCCACCTCGCCCGACGCACTGGCCGACGCGGACCTCGAGGCCGAGCTCGTCGAGCAGCTCGACCACGGGGCCGCCGTCGTCCGCGACCTCCTGGGCACGACGCCCACGCAGGCCACCTGGATCGCGGGATCGGATCTCGGCGCGACCGGGCTCGAGCTGCTCTCGTCGCTGGGGGTTCGGCGGGCGGTGGTGGCCCCGGGCCGGGTGGATCGCGTCACCGACGGCGTGCTGACGCCGGCTCGGCCGTTCGTGCTGGCACCGCCACGACCGGCGCGGGGCCGCGCCGCCCCCGATCCGGACACGCCCATCCAGGCCCTCCTGACCGACACCCGCCTCGCCGACGCCCTCGAGGGCGACGAGGAGCCCGCGCTCATCGCGAGCCACGTGCTGGCCGAGCTGGCGATGCTCTGGTTCGAGCAGCCAGGGACCCCACGCTCCATCGTGCTGGAGCTGGACCCGGAGGTCCCGCGCGAGGCCGCGCGCGGCGTGCTCGACGGCCTGCGGGCCGGGAGCCTCTTCCGTCCGGTGGCGCTGGACGACGCGTTCGCGGAGGCCGCCCCGCTGGCCGGCGTCGACGGGGACCCCCTCCGGCGCGCCCTCGACCCCGAGGACCCCGAGGAGATCTCCACGTCGGTCGCCGACGGGATCATCGGGCTGCGCGGGCTCCGGGGCAGCATCGAGGCGACCGTGGGCCCGCGGGGGCCGACGCTGGCCGCCCTCGACGCCCACCTCCTGCGCGCCACCGCGCTGGGACTCGACTCGCGGCAGCGGCGGGCCGAGCTCGACGCCGCGCGGCGCGTCGATCGACGGGCTCGTCGAGGCGATCGGCACGCCGCCGCAGGTCACCATCACGCTCACCGCGCGCGAGGGCACCGTGCCACTGACCATCCGCAACGACACCGGCGGACCTGTGGACGTGCAGGTGCGGCTGCGCAGCCCCAAGGTCGAGCTGCCCGGGGGCGACACGTTCGCGATGACCTTGGCCGAGGACACCACCCGGCTCGACATCGCCGTGCGGACGCGGGCCTCGGGGAGCTTCCCCTTCGAGGTCGAGGTGACGTCCCCCGACGGGAAGCTGGAGCTCGCGTCGACGCGCTACTCGGTGCGGTCCACGGCCGTGTCGGGCGTCGGCCTCGTGCTGTCCGCGGGGGCCGGCCTGTTCCTCGTCGTGTGGTGGGCCCGCCACTGGCGGGAGCACCGGCGCAGCACGAAGCTCGTCGCCTCGCCCGGCGACGACTGAGCGCACGACGCGCTGTACGGTGCGGCGCCCACGCCCACGGACCGGGAGCGCCTGCCATGGCCGTCCGCATCGTCACCGACAGCAGCTGCGATCTGACCGAAGAGGAGGCCACGGCCAACGGCATCGAGGTGGTCCCGCTGACGATCCGCTTCGGCGACGAGGAGCTGGAGGACCGCACGCAGCTCTCCGTGGAGGCGTTCTACGAGCGCCTCGCCACCTCGAGCGTGCTGCCGGAGACCGCCGCCCCGGCACCGGGGAAGTTCGAGGCCGCCTTCCGACGGCAGGCGGCGGCGGGAGCCGACGCGGTCGTGTGCATCAACCTCTCCTCCGGGCTGTCCGCCACGATGCAGTCCGCCAACAACGCCGCCACCGCGGTCGCGGGCGACCTGCCGGTCCACGTCGTCGACTCGCGGTCGATCACCAGCGGCCTCGGGACCCAGGTGCTGCTCGCGGCAGAAGCCGCCGCCGGCGGTGCGTCGGCGGACGACGTCGTGGCGCTCGTGCAGGACCTCGTGCGCCGGACACACGTCATCGGCGCGCTGGACACGCTCGACAACCTCAAGAAGGGCGGGCGCATCGGCGGCGCCCAGGCCATCGTCGGCTCGCTCCTCTCGATCAAGCCCATCCTCGACATCTCCACCGGCGAGGTGGAGGAGGCCGGCCGGGCCCGCACCCGCAAGAAGGCGCTCGAGACCCTGCGCGATCGGGTCGTCGAGCACGGCGCCGTGGCCAACCTGCACGTGACGCACGGCTTCGCGCCGGACGCCGACGTGATGGTCGACCTGCTGGCCGCGCACCACCCGCGGGAGGAGATCCGGCTGCGGCACATCGGCCCGGTGATCGGCACCCACGGGGGCCCGCGGGTTATGGGCGTCACCTGGCTCGACCCCTCCTGATCGCGGCGCGGGCCCGAGGCAGCACGCCCGGCCCCGGCCGATAGGTTGGGAGGCCCGTGAGCAGCCCCGAACCTCCCCGCCGGGCCCCGTTGCGCGCCGCCTCGCACGGCGGCGTGGAGCCCGATCAGCTGCTGCGCTCCCGGTACCGACTCGAGGCGCTGGTGGCCTCCGGCGGCATGGCGCAGGTGTGGCAGGGCACCGACGAGGTGCTGCGCCGGAAGGTGGCGGTGAAGGTGCTGCACCCGCACCTGGCCGCCGACGCCACGTTCGTGGCCCGCTTCCGCCAGGAGGCGGTGGCCGCGGCCCGCCTGGCCCACCCGGGCATCGTGTCGATCTACGACACCTGCTCGGACGACGGGGTCGAGGCGATCGTGATGGAGCTCGTCGTGGGGCGCACGCTGCGCGAGCGCCTCGACGACACGACGCCCCTCGATCCCTGGCAGGCCGCCGGCCTGGCGGCGCAGGTGGCCGAGGCGCTCGACGCGGCCCACCGGGCCGGCCTGGTGCACCGGGACGTGAAGCCGGCCAACGTGCTGCTGTGCGGCGACGGCCGCGTGAAGGTGGCGGACTTCGGGATCGCCAAGGCCGTGACCGACGCCGACCTCACGCAGCCGGGCCTGATGATCGGCACCGCGAAGTACCTCGCGCCCGAGCAGGTGCGCGGCGACCCGGTCGACGCGCGCACCGACATCTACAGCCTGGGTGTCGTGCTCTACGAGATGCTCTGCGGGCGCCCCCCGTTCAGCGCGGAGACCGATGCCGCGACCGCGCTCGCGCGCCTCCACCGCGACCCGCTGCGCCCGCGCCAGGTCCGAGCGGGCGTGCCGCGCGCACTGGAGGAGGTCGTGGCCCGCGCCATGGCGCGCGAGCCGCGCGACCGCTACGCGAGCGCGTCGGACATGCGCGCCGCCCTGCTGGCCGGTGGTGCCACGGCGCCGGATGCCGACCTCACCTCGACGTCGCTCGACGCAGCGCCCGTCCCGCGCACGACGGGCGCGCCGGCGGCGCATCCCGGCGGCGTCCCCGCACCGACGCGGGCCGCCGAACCGGCGCCGTCGTTCGGGCAGACCGAGCGCGCGCTCCTGATCCCCACGGTGATCGTGGTGCTGGTGGCGGTGGCCCTCGGGGTGGCCGGCCTGCTGCTGGGCGGCGGAGGACCCGGTGGGCTTCTCGACGATGTGCGCAGCGCGCTGGGGGGCGGGGGCGGCGACCCGGTCCCGATCACCGCGGCCCAGGCCTTCGATCCCCTCGGGGACGGCGACGAGAACGGCCAGCTGGCCGCCCTGGTGTTCGACGGCAAGGCCGACACGGCCTGGCGCACGGAGGGCTACAACCAGCGCGACATCACGGTCCTCAAGGACGGGGTCGGCCTCATCCTCGACCTCGGCGTGGTGACCGAGCTCGACCACCTCGAGCTCGACAGCCCGACGAACGACTGGCGCGTCGAGATCTACGTGGCGGACGAGCCCAAGGCGTCGATCGGCGACTGGGGCGAGGTCGTGACCACAACCGACGGGCTGCCGGCGGGCGACAACGCGATCGACCTCCGCGGCCGGCGGGGCGGCGCCGTGCTGATCTGGATCATCGACCGGGGCGACGCCCTGGGCCGCGCTCCGGCCGAGATCCGCGAAGCGCGCGTCTTCGGTCGCTGACACGGGTCACTAGCCTCCCCGCATCGTGCCCCCCGTCGACGACGACGCCCTGGTGCGGGCGGCCCAAGCGGGCGATCGGAGCGCCCTCGACGCGCTGCTGCGCCGTCACCACGACCGCGTCCTCGCGGTGTGCCGGCGGCTGGCGAGCAACGAGGCGGATGCCCTCGACGCCTCGCAGGAGGCGCTCATCGCCATCGCCCGTGGCATCGGCCGGTTCGACGGGCGGGCCCGGTTCTCCACCTGGGCCTACCGCGTGACGACCAACGCGTGCCTCGACGAGCTCCGGCGGCGGCGCCGGCGACCGCTCCCCGGCCTCCCGGACGAGACCGATGGCGCGGCCAGGGCGCTGCCGGGCGCGCCGTCGCCGGGCATCGAGGTGCTCCCGGACCGGCTCGCGGTCGATGCCGCCCTCGCACAGCTCCCGGAGGAGTTCCGGGTGCCCGTGGTGCTGCGCGACCTGTGCGACCTCGACTACGCGGAGATCGCCGAGACCCTCGACATCCCGCCCGGGACCGTGCGCTCGCGCATCGCCCGGGGACGGGCCCAGCTGGCCCGTCTCCTCGACCCGGGGAACCAGGCCCCGCCGCAGCGGCGTCCTAGCCGCGGCACAGGAAGCGACCGATGACCGACGACACCCTCGACCCCCGCGACGAGCTCGCCTCGGCCCACCTCGACGGCGAGACCACGCCGGAGGAGGCGGCGCGGGTCGTCGCCGACCCCGAGATCGGGCGCGGGTGGACGCGCTCGCCGCGGTGCGCGCGGCTGTACGCGGCGCAGGCGAGGCCGTCGACGAGGACCGGCGCGAGCAGGCCATCGCAGCCGCGCTCGCGGCGGGCACCGTCGTCACGCCCATCGGCGCGGCGCCGCCGTGTCCCGCGCTGGGCCCCGGCGGTGGGCGCGGCCGCCGCAGCGCTCCTCGCGGCGCTGCTGATCCCTCTCCTGTCGCGCGACGACGAGCCGGACGCCGTCACCGCGTCGGGGAAGGACGAGGCCGCCACCACCACGACGGTCGGCGCCCCCGGAGCCGAGGCGTTCTCGCTCGACGCGGCGGCCCCGGAGGCCGGCACGGGACTCGCCGCGGGCACGGGCGCGGCCGGCGGCGCGCTGGCTCGCGCTGCAGGCCCCCGTGTCGCTCGGCCGGCAGGTGGACCTCGACGCGCTCGTGGCAAGCGCCCGCGCCGTGCTGGACGACACCGCCACGAGCGAGCCCACCGCCGCGCCGCCGGACCCTCCGACGCCGGCGCGCGCGTGCCTGGAGCAGCTCGCGGGTGCGGCGGAGGGCCGTGGTTCGGGCGTGGTGCTGGCCGGCACGGCCGAGCTCGCCGGGGAGCCGGTCGCGTTCGTGGTCGAGCAGGACGCGGCGGGCGACCGCACGCTGGTGGCGGTCGATCCCGCCGCCGGGTGCGCCCCGGTGGCATCCGCCGCGCTCTAGGTCACTCGGAGACGTGCGGCGGCTCGTGCCGCGATGCGCTCAGGTCGACCGTGCGGAGGTAGGCGGCCACGGCGGCGAGGGCCGCCGCGAGCCAGACGAGCGGGTGCAGCGGCTCGACGCCCTCCGACGAGTCGATCCACCCCGCCCACACGATGCCCGCCGAGCGCGATCACCGACGCGACGGCAGCGGTCCACGTGGCGCGCGAGCGCCCGACGGCCACGATCGTCTCCCCCACCGCGAGCCCGAACAACGGGCCGCCGATGTACGGCAGCCACCCGGTGAACTCGTACTCGCCGAGGATCAGCGCGCCGAGCGCTGCGACGAACGCGCCGCACACGAGGCCGCACACCGTCCGGATCACGAGCGCTCACCGTATCGGCGCCACCGGCCCGGCTCGGACTCGCGCTCTAGTGTCTGCGCCATGGCCAACGGCTCGCCCCCCGTCCCGAACCGCGCCACCGTCCCCAGCGACGCCCTCCGCGCCGCCGAGGTCGACACCACCGACTGGCCCGCGCAGGCGGCCGAGGCCATCGAGCGCGCGGTCGGTGCCGTCCGGGACCGGACCACCGGCCCGGCCATCACCGTGGCCCGGGGGATCGTGTACGGCACGTTCGCGCTGCTGGTCGGAACGGCGGTGGCCGTGTTCGTCGCGATCAGCGCGGTCCGGGCCCTCGACGTGTACCTCCCGGACGCCGTGGTCGGCGAGGACCACACCTGGGCCGCCCACCTCCTGGTCGGGACCGTCTTCGCCGTGGCGGGCATGGTCCTCTGGGCGCGGCGCACCAGCCGCTCGGGCGACGCGGAATAGCCGGGCCCCCGCGACCGTTCCACCAACCCCAGACCCGAGAGGCGCAGCATGAGCGAGCCCGCTGAGGTACGCGACGTGGTGATCGTGGGATCCGGCCCGGCCGGGCTCACCGCCGCCGTGTACACGGCCCGCGCCAACCTCGCTCCCCTGGTGATCGAGGGCGAGCCCTCCTCGACCTCGGATCAGCCTGGTGGCCAGCTCATGCTGACCACGGACGTGGAGAACTTCCCCGGCTTCC
This sequence comes from uncultured Microthrixaceae bacterium, assembly GCA_963806205.1. GTDB lineage: Bacteria > Actinomycetota > Acidimicrobiia > Acidimicrobiales > VFJN01 > VFJN01. The sequence goes on along the minus strand of CAWDXF010000002.1, from coordinate 378,863 downwards.
CCGACGGGATCATGGGGCCAGAGCTGATGGTGCGGTTCCGGGAGCAGGCCGTGCGGTTCGGGGCCGACATCCGGACCGAGAAGGTCACCCGGGTCGACCTGTCGAGCCGTCCCTTCGGCGTGTGGGTGGGCGATCCCGACGCCGCGGAGCCCACGTACCGGGCCCGCAGCCTCATCATCTCGACCGGGGCGCAGTCCCTGATGCTGGGGCTGCCGGACGAGGGCCGGCTCATCGGACACGGCGTGTCCACGTGCGCCACCTGCGACGGCTTCTTCTTCCGGGGCCACGAGATCGCGGTGGTCGGAGGCGGCGATTCGGCGGTCGAGGAGGCCCTGTTCCTCACGAAGTTCGCCGACAAGGTGACCATGCTCGTGCGCCGGGACCAGCTCCGGGCCAGCAAGATCATGCAGGAGCGGGCCTTCGCCAACGACAAGATCGAGATCCGGTGGAACACCGTGGTCACCGGCATCGTGGGCGACACCAGGCTCGACCACCTCGAGGTCCAGGACGTCCAGACCGGCGAGACCGGTGAGCTCCCGGTGACGGGGCTGTTCGTGGCCATCGGCCACAAGCCGAACACCGACCTGGTGAAGGGCCAGCTCGAGCTGGAGGACAACGGCTACCTCGTCACCGGCCGGTGGGGCGGGGCCACCACCACCAACGTCGAGGGGGTCTTCGCCTGCGGCGACGTCCAGGACCACACCTACCGGCAGGCGGTCACGGCCGCCGGCTCCGGGTGCCAGGCCGCCATCGACGCCGAGCGCTGGTTGGAGTCACAGGCCCACTGACCTGGGAATGCGCGCCCGCCGCGACCGGCGTTGCAGGACCCGAACCCCCATCCTGAGGAACCGAGGACCGAATGCCCACCACCCTGACCGACGCCACCTTCGACGAGGAGATCTCCGGTTCCGACGAGCCGGTGCTCGTGGACTTCTGGGCGGAGTGGTGCGGGCCGTGCAAGATGATCGCCCCGATCCTGGACGAGATCAGCGCCGAGCAGGCGGGGAAGCTCAAGATCGCGAAGCTCAACGTCGACGACAACCCTGACGTGGCCCGCCGATTCGACGTGATGAGCATCCCAACCCTCATCGTGTTCCAGGACGGCCAGCCCGCGAAGCGGATGGTGGGGGCCAAGGGCAAGGGTCAACTGCTCGAAGAGCTCTCCGAGTTCCTCCAGTAGAGGCTTCGCGAACCCTCGACCCGCCCACGTCTGGTGGGGGTCGACGCACCGTCAGCAACGTTCTCCACAACCTGTGAGGAAGGTTGTGGAGAACGTCAACCACCGGTCGACGCCGCCAACCCTCGATCGGGACTCGACGGTCGGTCGACGGATGGGTGCGGAACCAGGTTCCGCTCCCTTCAGGTCTCGACCGACGGCGCCTCGGTCATGGCCCGGTAGATGCGCTCGAGGTCCTCGAGACCCGCGAACTCGACCACGATCTTCCCCTTGCCGGTCGCCGTGGCCATCGTGACCCCGACCCGGGTCGACAGGTGGTCCGCCAGGAGCTCCTCGAGCTCGAGCAGGCCGGGCGGGCGCAGCCGGCGGGGCTCCCCTGCGACAGCGGGGGCCTGAGGAGCCGCCGGTGCGGCGGCCTCGGCAGGCGCATCCTCGGGCTGGCCGTGGCGGCGGACCGCCTCCTCGGCTTCTCGGACCGAGAGCCCCTCGTCCACGATGCGGCGGGCCAGCGCCTCCTGGAACGCCCGGTCGGGCGTGCCCAGGAGCGCCTTCGCGTGCCCCGCGGCGAGCTGGTTCTCGGCGATCAGCCGCTGGATCGAGGGGGAGAGCTGGAACAGCCGGAGCGTGTTGGCCACCGAGGAGCGGGACTTCCCGACCTTCTGGGCCACCTGCTCCTGCGTGAGCTCGAAGTCCTCCATCAGCTGCTGGTAGGCGGCCGCCTCCTCCAGCGGGTTGAGGTCCTCCCGGTGCAGGTTCTCGACGAGGGCCTGCTCGAGGGACAGGACCTCGTCCACCGTCCGCACGACCACGGGGATGCTGGGGAGGCCGGCCCGCTTCGCCGCCCGCCAGCGCCGCTCGCCGGCGATCAGCTCGAACCTGTCGTCGGGAAGCTCCCGGACCAGGATCGGCTGGAGGACGCCGAGCTCGGCGATCGAGGCGGTGAGGCTGGCCAGCGCCTCCTCGTCGAAGTAGTTGCGGGGCTGGTGCGGGTTCGGGGCGATCGAGCCCACGGGCACCTCGCGCAAGGCGGATCCCGCCTCCCCCGTGATGTCCGTGGGGATGAGCGCCCCCAACCCCCTACCGAGACCGCTGCGGCGTGCCACCGCTCACCTCCTTGGCCAGCTCCCGGTAGGCGATGGCGCCCCGGGAGCTCGAATCGAACGCGATGATGGGCTGCCCGAACGAGGGCGCCTCGGACAGCCGCACCGTCCGGGGGACGACCTGCCGGCAGACCTTGTCGCCGAAGTGCTCCCGGACCTCCTGGACGACCTGGTCGGCGAGCTTCGTCCGGGCGTCGTACATCACCAGGATGATGGCGGTCAGCTCCAGGTCCTGGTTCAGGTTCTTCTGGACCAGGTTGACGTTGCGCAGCAGCTGGCCGAGGCCCTCGAGGGCGTAGTACTCGCACTGGATCGGCACCACGACCTCGGTGGCCGCCGCAAAGGCGTTGACCGTGAGGAGGCCGAGCGACGGCGGGCAGTCGATCAGGACGAAGTCGTAGTCGTCCCGGACGTCGTCGAGGGCCCGCTTCAGCCGCAGCTCCCGGCTGAACGCCGGGACCAGCTCGATCTCGGCCCCCGCCAGCTCCAGGGCGGACGGTGCGCAGAACAGGTTGCGCACGGAGGTGGCCTCGACGCAGTCCTCGATCGCCAGGTCGTGCAGGATCACGTCGTACATCGAGCCCTGGAGGTCACGGATGTTGATGCCGAGGCCAGTGCTGGCGTTGCCCTGGGGGTCGAGGTCGACCACGAGCACCCGGTAGCCGACATCGGCGAGACAGGCCCCGAGGTTCACGGCGGTCGTCGTCTTCCCCACTCCGCCCTTCTGGTTGGCGATCGCCATGACGCGGGGCAGCGGCCGGGCAAACGGGCTCGGAGCAGGCGCATCGACGTCCGTGGGGGCCGGGGGGGCCGCCGGCTCGGCCGCCTCGTCGGCGGGCGGGGCGGCCTCCGGAGCCTCGGGGGTGGCCTCGGGGGCGGCGGCGGCCTCCCCCAGATCCGGCAGGTCGACGAGGCCCGGGAGCGGTCCCGGCGGCGGCGGCAGCGCCGGTTCGTCGTCCTCCGCCGGATCCTCTACGTCGTCGGGTTCGTCCTCAGCGGCGTCGGCCTCGGCCGGAGAACCCGCCCGAAGGCGCTTGAAGATGGCTCGACCCCGCGCCGCGACGTCGTCCGAGGCCTCGCTCACCGCAGCATCCTGCCTCTCCGCCCTCCCGGATGCAAGGATCCTCCCGGATGTTCCACGTGGAACCCTCGACCCGCGCGTGACCCCCCAGACGCGGTGTTCCACGTGGAACACGCCTGGGCCTCAGAAGAGCGGGCGCTTGGCGGGCACGCCGTCGCGGCGCGGATAGGCCGGAGGGCAGGCCTCGATCTGCTCGAGGACCTGCATGCTGGGCTCGGCCGACCGGCCCCGCGAGCGCAGGCCCAAGGGAGCCAGCCCCTCCGCCGGCCACCGATCCTCGGCACCCGGGGGCTCGCTCACCACCAGGAGCCCACCGACCCGGAGTAGCGGGGCGGCGCACTCGGCGGTCACGGCCGGAGGGCCGAACGCACGGGCCAGCACGGCATCCAGCGACCCGCGGAGCTCGCCGTGGCCGAGCACCTCCGCCCGACCGTGGACCACCCGGACCCGATCGGCCAGATCGAGCGCCGCGACAGCCTCCTCAAGGAAGTCCGCCCGACGGGCGGCGGCGTCGATGAGCACCAGCGCCAGGTCGGGCCGGGCCACGGCCACGGCCAGGCCCGGGACCCCGGCCCCGCTGCCGAGGTCGCCGACGTGCCCGGTCACACCCGCGAGGGCCTCGACGAAGCCCGTGGCGTGGCGAAGGTGGTCCTCGACGGGCCCCGGGCCCAGGAACCCGAGGTCGCGGGCCCGCTCGAGGTGGGCCAGCAGGGAGGCGGCGGGCTGGCCGCCGGAGCTCACCCGGGCAGGATCACGACCCGGCGGCGGGCGTCTTCGCCCTCGGAGATCGTCGTGACGCCATCGATCTCGTTCACCGTGTCGTGGACGACCTTGCGGTCGGGTGGGCTCATGGGCTCGAGGGCCTTCTGGACCCCGCTCGCCTTGACCTGCTCGGCGATGTCCCGGGCGAACCGGGCCAGCGCTTCGCGACGGCGCTCCCGGTAGCCACCGACGTCGACGCGCACCCGAGCGTGGGTCTCGCCCGGCTTCTGGCGCTGGAGCGCGCTGCGGGCCAGCTCCTGGATGGCCTGGAGGGTCTGGCCCTTCGGCCCGATGAGCAGGCCGAGGTCGTCACCCACGACGGCCAGCTCGACGGCCCCGTCCTCACTGGCCGTCGTGGTCGTCACCTGGGCATCCAGGCCGAAGGCGTCGAGGAGGTCGAGCAGGAACGCCCGGACCACCTCTCCCTGCTCCTGCAGCTCGGTATCGCTCATCGCCGTGCTCCCCTCGTCGTCGTCCGCGTCGGTGCGGTGCGCTCGGCCGGCGCCGTTGCGGGTCCCGCCGCGGCGAGCGCGCCGCTCGCCACCGGCGTCTGCCCGGGGTCCGTCGGCCACGGCGACCGCCGCAGCTTCGGCCTCGGCCGGACGCTCGTCCTCGGTCCTGGCGGCGCCGTTGCGCCCCTGCCCGCTGCCGGCGGCGCGCTTGGCCCCGCCGCGGCCGGAGCGGCCCTTCCGATCGCGGCGCTCGGTCTTGGGCCGGGGCTGGGTGGGCCGGACCCTCGCCCGCACCCTGGCCTCGCCCCGCGTCCGGCCGAACAGGCCGGCGCGCGGCTCCTCGAGCACCTCGAACTCGGCGTCCTGTTCGTCGACCCCGAGCTGGTCGAGGGCGGCGTCCTTGGCCTCGTCGACCGTCTTCCCGGTCGTCTCGACCCATTCCATCAGCGGCGCTTCCTCTTCTTCTTGGACCGGTTCTGCGCACCGGTGCGTGGTCGGGGGGGTGGCGTGGTCTTCTTGGCGCCGTTGGACGTGGCCGGTGAGGCCGCGGCGGTGCCCCCGCCGGAGCCGTCCCCGCCCTCCTCGTCCTTGCGGCGGCCCAGCTTGGGCAGGATCTGGGGGGTGCCGTGCTCCTCCTTGAGGCGCTTGGTCTCGAGCGCGGCCCGTTGGGCCTGGGCGCCGAGCGAGTCGTCGCCGTGGTAGAGCGTCCGGGTGATGTAGTGCTGCATCCCGATCCGGTAGAGGTTCGACGTCACGAAGTAGACGACGAGGGCCGACGGCGACACGAAGGCGAAAACCACGAACATCGCCGGCATGAGCCGCATCAGCATCTTCTGCTGGGGCGGGATCTCGGCGTTCGGGTTCCGGCCCTGGATCTGGCGCTGCTGGTAGTAGGAGGTCACGGCGACGATCGCGACCAGCAGGACGTGGGGCAGGCCGTGGGCGAACCCCTCCTGCAGGGCCTTGCTGGCGCTCTCGGCCAGGTCCACGCCGAACGACAGCATCTTCGTGTCGCCGTGGAGGCTCCGGTACAGGTGGGAGCTCCCGTCCAGGTACTTGGGGATGAAACGACCCTCGGGGTCGGTCTTGGTGAGGCCGCTCACGACGCGGAAGAGGATCAGGAAGATCGGGGCCTGCAGGAGCAGGGGGAGACAGCCGCCCAGCGGGTTCAGCTGGTGCTCCTTGTAGAACGCCATCAGCTCCTCGTTGAGCTTCTGGCGGTCGTCCTTGTACTTGATCTGCAGCTTCCGCATCTCGGGCTGGAGCCGCTGCATCTGGATCATGCTGCGGGTGCCCTTGAGGGTGAACGGCGTGGTCACGACCATCACCACGAGCGTCAGCATCGCGATCGCGATGGCGTAGCTCGGGACGAGGTCGTAGAAGACGCTGAGCGTCTTGGCCACGATCTCGAACATCAGTTCGCCTTTCCGTCAGGGACCGGATCCCAGCCGCTGCCGCCCCACGGGTGGCAGCGGGTGATCCGGCGGATGGTGAGCCAGGTGCCACGGGCAGCGCCGTGGCGCTCGAGGGCCTCGAGGGCGTAGGTCGAGCAGCTCGGATCGAAGCGGCACGGTGAGGGGCGGCCGGCGGCCAGCCGACGGTAGCCCCGCACGGCCAGGTGCTCGGCGCGGGCGAACGGGCTCATCGCCCGTCCGCCGCGGCGCGGCCGACCGCATCGGCCAGGGTGGCGACCAGCTCGGGCCACGCGACGGTGGCCACCTCGGCGCCTGCGCCCACCAGGTAGGCACCGGCCGGCAGCCGGTCCGTGACGACGAGCTCGCGGAGCGCCGCCCGCAGCCGGCGCCGGATGCGGTTGCGCTGGACGGCACCCCCGGCGGCCCGGGCCACGGCGAAGGCGACCCGCGGCGGGGTGGCGGGGCCGGGGGGAGGGGCCAGCCAGGTGATCGTGATACCTCCCGCGCGGGCGCGCCGGCCGTCTCGCCGGAGGGCGGCGAAGGTGCGTCGATCGCCGATGCGCCAGACGGTCGGTCGCGACGTCACGCCTCGCGGGTCAGTGACCACGGAGGGCACGGTCGTCCGCTCTTACGCCGAAAGCCGCTTGCGCCCCTTGGCCCGCCGCGAGCGGATGATCGCCCGGCCCGCGCGGTCGGCCATGCGGTGCCGGAAGCCATGGCGCTTGGCGCGGCGGCGGTTGTTGGGTTGGTAGGTCCGCTTCACGACGTCCTCCTCGACTGCCGGACGCCCGTCCGACAGGGATGACCTGTGGCACGACGCGCCGGGACCCCGGCAGCGAGGTGCTGCGCCGAGCACGGTAGAGGCTGGGCGCCGCGACGGGCAACCTGAGGCGGTCCGTGGCCATTTCACCCCCCCTGACCAGGGCAAACACAAAATCCACAGGACCCCTTGCGGAGCCCTGGGACCCCGGTGCTACGGTGCCCGAACCCGCCACGGCGGCTCGGGGCGGCTGCTTCCTCCGCTCTGGATCGGCGTTGGTGAGGGGGCACGCGAGCCGCAGCAGCCGGCCGGGCGACCGGCGACCGCGACGGCTCGGGATCCGTGCTTTTCCACAGGTGTGGACGTCATTGTGGACGTCCCTCGAGCAGGAGGCTGGCACCGCGTGAACGAGGCGCAGCGGCTGTGGGACGAGTGCGCCGGGATCCTCCGGGCCCAGGTGTCCGAGCCGGTGTGGCTCACGTCCTTCGAGGCGGCGCGACCGGTCTCCTTCGACGGGGCCCAGCTCACGCTGGCCGTCCCGTCGTTCCTGGCCAAGGAGCGGCTCGAGGGGCGGTACCTCTCGCTGGTCCGCGACGCGCTCACCGAGATCGGCGCCGGCCACGTGGAGCTGGCCCTCGAGATCGCGGCCCGCGAGCCCGAGCCCGCCTGGACCGTGAGCCCCCCGACCGTCACCGCCGCGGCCCCCGGGATCGGTGGTGACATCCCGGTGCACGACATCAACCCTCGGTACGCCTTCGACACCTTCGTGATCGGTGCGTCCAACCGGTTCGCCCACGCCGCCGCCCTGGCCGTGGCCGAGACGCCCGCCCGGAAGTACAACCCGCTGTTCGTCTACGGCGACGCCGGGCTCGGCAAGACCCACCTGCTCCAGGCCATCGGTCACTACGTGCGGGAGAACTACCCGACCTACCGCGTGCGCTACGTGACCTCGGAGACCTTCCTCAACGAGTTCATCGACGCGGTGCGCAACCAGTCGAACGACGCGTTCAAGCGGAAGTACCGCGACATCGACGTGCTCCTGGTCGACGACATCCAGTTCATCGAGGGGAAGAAGGAGACGCAGGAGGAGTTCTTCCACACCTTCAACCACCTCCACCAGGCCAACCGCCAGATCGTCCTGTCCTCCGATCGCCCGCCCGACGCGATCGGCACGCTGGAGGACCGGCTCCGCAGCCGGTTCAAGATGGGGCTGATCACCGACATCCAGCCGCCCGACCTCGAGACGCGGCTCGCGATCCTGCGCAACAAGGCCGATCGGGAAGGCACCGCCATCCCACCCGACGTGCTCGAGTACATCGGCGCCAACATCACCGACAACATCCGCGTGCTCGAGGGCGCGCTCATCCGCGTGGCCGCGTTCGCCAACCTGACCGCCGAACCCCTCACGGTCGACACGGCCGGCCACGTGCTTGGCGACCTGCTGACCGCGCGCCAGCCCCGGCCGATCACCCCGGAGGTCATCCTCGAGGCCACCTCGAAGATGTTCGGCATCCCGATCGAGGAGATCACCGGCAAGAAGCGCCAGCGGCCGCTCGTCGCGGCCCGCCAGGTCGCGATGTACGTCGTCCGCGAGCTGACCGACCTCAGCTACCCCGCGATCGCCCGCGAGTTCGGCAACCGCGACCACACCACGGTCATCCACGCGGTCGACAAGATCACCAACCAGATGAAGTCGCACCGGCCCACCTACGACCAGGTCACCGAGCTGATGCAGACGGTCCGGGCCGGCGCGTGACGTCGCGCGCACACCCCATGGGGACGAGCCTCCGGATCTCCTGTGGACGCGCGGGGCGACGCACCGCCTCGCTGGGTGCCACCTCCCCGGAGACCCCCGCGACCTGTGGGACGCTGGGGACGGCACTCGGACAACCATCCCGGGCCTGACCTGGGAAGATGGCGCTCCGTCCCCAATCCACAGCCCCTATCACCACCACTTCTGTTCTCAGCTACGTACGACGGTAGAAAGCGAGCCACGGCGTGAAGTTCCGATGCGAGCGCGATGTCCTCGTCGAAGCCCTCGGCAGCGCCGGCCGCGCCGCTGCGGGCCGTGGGACCTCGTTGCCCGTCCTCTCGGGGGTGCGCGTCGAGCTGACCGGTGACCAGCTGCGGCTGATCGGCACCGACCTCGAGCTCACGATCTCCGTGGAGGTGCAGGTGTCGGGCGGGGGCGACGGCGTCGCCGTCCTGCCGGGCCGCCTGGCATCCGACATCGTGCGGGCGCTGCCGGCGGGCAGCGTGGAGGTCGAGGTGGACGCCGAGGAGGCGCGCATCTCGGCGGGGCGCTCGGAGTTCAGCCTCAGGGTCCTGCCCGCGGACGAGTTCCCGCGGGTGGCCGAGCCGTCGGGCGAACCGGTGACGCTGGCGACCGCCGAGCTGGCCGTGGCGCTCGCCCAGGTGGTGCGCGCGGCGTCGAGTGACGACGCCCGCCCGATCCTCACCGGCGTGCTGCTCGCCGCGGAGCCCACCGGGCTGCGCCTCGTCGCCACCGACTCGTACCGACTCGCGATCCGCGACCTCCCGGGCACAACGGTGCTGGCCGAGGGGCAGCACGTGCTCGTGCCCTCGCGCGCGCTGCAGGAGCTCGCCCGCGTGCTCGCCAACGGCGACTCGCTGACCGTGCGCCTCGGCGAGCGCGACGCGAGCTTCGAGGTGGCCGGCACGCGCCTCACCACGGTCCTGATCGAAGGTGAGTTCCCGCCGTACGAGCGCCTCATCCCGCAGGCCCAGCCCAACCGCCTCACCGTCGGCCGCGAGGTCCTGCTCGAGGCGGTGCGGCGCGTGAAGCTCCTGGCCCGCGAGGCCACCCCACTGCGGCTGGCGATGTCCGGTGACGGGCTCGAGCTCGTCGCGATCACGCAGGACGTCGGCCAGGCCCACGAGTCGCTGGACGCGAAGTTCGAGGGGTCCGACCTCACGGTCGCCTTCAACCCGGAGTACCTCGTGCAGGGCATCGAGGTGGCGCCGGGCGACGAGGTGACGATCGAGACCGTCGACGCGCTGAAGCCCGCGCTCCTGCGCTGCCCCGACCACCCGGACTTCCTCTACCTCCTCATGCCCGTCCGGGTGTCGTAGGAGCCTTGCGGCTCGACCGGGTCTGGCTCACCGACCTCCGGAGCTACGCCCACGCCGAGGTCGCGCTGGCCCCCGGGCTCACGGCGGTCCTCGGGGACAACGGCCAGGGCAAGACCAACCTGCTCGAGGCGATCGCGTGGCTCGCCACCCTCAGCTCCTTCCGCGGTGCGCCGCACGACGCGCTCGTGCGCCACGGCGCGGCGCGGGCGGTGATCCGCGCCGAGGGCGAGCGGGAGCGCCGTTCGATCCTCGTCGAGGCCGAGGTGGTGCGCGACGGCCGCAACCGCGTGCTCGTGAACCGGCAGCCGCTCCAGCGGGCGCGCGATCTGCTCGGGGTGGTGCGGGTCACCGTGTTCAGCCCCGACGACCTCGAGCTCGTGAAGGGCGGCCCGGCCGAGCGCCGGCGGTACCTCGACGACGCGCTGGTGGCCGGGCACCCCCGGTACGACGCGCTGCGGGGGGAGGTCGACAAGGTGCTCCGGCAGCGGAACGCGCTGCTCAAGGGAGCCGGCGGGAGGCTCGACGAGAGCGCGGCCTTCACCCTCGACGTGTGGGACGCCAAGCTGGTCGAGGCAGGTGGCGAGCTGGCCGCGGCGCGGCGCGAGCTGCTCGACCGCCTCGCCCCGGTCCTCACCCGGACCTACGACGCCGTGGCCCACGGCCCGGCCGAGGTCGAGGCGCGCTACGTGGCGGAGTGGGAGGCCACGGGTCTGGCCGAGGCGCTGGCGGCGGCGCGGCGCGACGACGTGCGCCGCGGCGTGTCGACCGTGGGGCCCCACCGCGACGAGGTGGCGCTCTCGATCGGGGGGCTGCCGGCCCGCACGCACGCGTCGCAGGGCGAGCAGCGCTCCCTCGCGCTGGCGCTGCGCCTCGCCGCCCACGAGGTGATCACCGCGTCGGCGGGCACCGCGCCGATCCTCCTGCTCGACGACGTGTTCAGCGAGCTCGACCCGGCCCGCAGCGACGCGCTCCTCGCCAACCTCCCCCCGGGCCAGACGGTCCTGTCGAGTGCGAGCGGCCTCCCGCCCGGGGCTCGTCCCGACCTCGTGCTCCGCGTCGCCCGCGGCAGTGTCACCCCCGACCCCTAGGCTGCAGTCCATGCCAGCCAGCCCGCTGCCCGGCGACGGGCCGGGTCCGCAGCCGATCGGGGAGGCCCTGGACCGCGTGATGCGCGGCCTCGGCGCGCCCGAGGCGAGCGGGGTGCACCTCGTGTTCGACCGCTGGGCCGAGGTGGTGGGGGAGAGCCTGGCGGCGCGCACGCACCCCCTCCGGATCGAGGGCGACCGGCTCGTGCTGGCCGTCGACGAACCCGCGATGGCCACCCATGTGCGCTTCCTCCAGGGTGAGCTCCTGGCCCGTCTCGAGGACCTCCTGGGGCCCGGTCGCGTGACCGCTCTGGACCTGCGCGTCGGGCCCAAGAAGTAGCCGCGGATCGCGCCGTTTTCCGGCCCCGCGATGGTCCGGAAGACACCCCTCGGCTGGTAGACTTCCGTCGTTGTGATTTCGGGGTCTGACCAGGGCTTTTGCCCCGCATCGGCGCCCCCGGACCCCTCGCTCCGCCTGGCCCCCGCTGCGGCCTGGCCCTCGCTCTAAGGACGTCGATTTCGTGGCGCAGACAACCAGCTCCTACGGGGCCAAGGACATGCAGGTCCTGGAGGGTCTCGACCCCGTCCGGAAGCGCCCCGGCATGTACATCGGGTCCACCGGACCCAGCGGCCTGCACCACCTCGTGTGGGAGGTCGTGGACAACTCCGTGGACGAGGCGATGGCCGGCCACGCCACCCGGATCGACATCACGCTGCTGGCCGACGGCGGCTGCCGCGTGGCCGACGACGGCCGCGGGATCCCGACCGACGTCAACAAGCAGCAGAAGCTCACCGGGGTCGAGATCGCCCTCACCAAGCTCCACGGCGGGGGCAAGTTCGGGGGCGACGGGTACAAGGTGTCCGGCGGCCTCCACGGCGTCGGCGTGTCGGTGGTCAACGCCCTGTCGACCCGCCTCGTGGTCGAGGTCGACCGCGAGGGGAAGCACCACGTGATGGAGTTCGCCGACGGCGGTGCGCCCAAGACGAAGCTCCAGGTGAAGGGCGACGCGCCGCGTGGTCGCACCGGCACCACCGTCACCTTCTGGCCCGACGGCACCGTGTTCGAGACCACCGAGTTCTCGGCCCGCACCATCCTCGAGCGGCTGCAGATGATGGCCTTCCTGAACAAGGGCCTCGAGATCCGGTTCAAGGACGAGCGCCCCGAGCACACGGCCGAGCCGGTCACCTATCGCTACTCGGGCGGCATCATCGACTTCGTCAAGCACCTCAACACGAGCAAGGAAGCCTTGTTCTCCAAGGTCGGCTACTACGAGCTCTCCGAGTCCGACCAGGAAGTGGAGATCGCGTTCCAGTGGAACACCGGGTTCAACGCCGACGGCATCGCCAGCTTCGCCAACGGCATCAACACCACTGAGGGCGGCACCCACGAGGAGGGGTTCAAGGCGGCCCTCACCACCGTGGTGAACAAGCACGCCCGGACCAAGAACCTGCTGAAGGAGAAGGACCCGAACCTGCTCGGCGAGGACATCCGGGAGGGCATCACCGCGATCATCTCCGTGCGGCTCCGGGATCCGCAGTTCGAGGGGCAGACCAAGGCCAAGCTCGGCAACACCTCGATCAAGACGCTGGTGCAGAAGGCCACCAACGACCGACTCGGCGCCTGGTTCGAGGAGAACCCGACCGAGGCCAACAAGATCGTGAAGAAGGCCATCGCCGCCTCGCAGGCCCGCATCGCGGCGAAGAAGGCTCGCGACGTCATCCGCTCCAAGACGCTGCTCGACGGCGCGGGCATGCCCGACAAGCTCAAGGACTGCTCCTCGAAGAACCGTGAGGAGCGCGAGCTCTTCATCGTGGAGGGTGACTCGGCCGGCGGTTCCGCCGTCACGGCGCGCGACCCGTTGCGCCAGGCGATCCTGCCGATCCGCGGCAAGATCCTGAACGTCGAGCGCGCCCGCCTCGACAAGATGCTCAAGAACCTCGAGGTCCAGGCGCTCATCGCGGCGATCGGCGCCGGCGTGGGCGAGGAGTTCGACGTCGAGAAGCGGCGCTACGACAAGGTCTGCATCCTCGCCGACGCCGACGTCGACGGCGCCCACATCCGCACCCTGCTCCTCACGTTCTTCTTCCGGCAGATGCGCGGGCTGGTCGACCACGGGCACGTGTACATCTGCCAGCCGCCGCTGTTCTCGACCGAGGTCGGGCGCAACAAGGTCTACCTGAAGGACGAACACGCGAAGGAGGCGTTCCTCCGCGAGAACCCGAACCACAAGAAGGACTTCGGTCGCCTGAAGGGCCTCGGCGAGATGGATGCCGACGAGCTTCGGCTCACCACGATGGAGGACGGGCTGCGCACACTGCTGCAGGTCACCGTCGAGGAGGCCGCGCTGGCCGACATGACCGTGTCCACGCTCATGGGCGACATCGTCGAGGTCCGCAAGCAGTTCATCATCACGAACGCCAAGGACGTGAGGTTCCTGGACATCTGATGGCCGATCCCACCACCCCCAACGGTCCGGACGACGAGGGCGGCGACGGCGGCGCCGTGATCAGCGCCATCGAGCCGATCGAGATCCAGGAGGAGATGGAGCGGTCCTTCCTGGACTACGCCATGTCCGTCATCATGATGCGCGCCCTCCCGGACGCGCGCGACGGCCTGAAGCCGGTGCACCGCCGGATCCTCTACGGGATGGACCAGCTCGGGGCCCGCCCCGACCGGGCCCACATGAAGTGCGCGCGGGTCACCGGCGAAGTCATGGGCAAGTACCACCCGCACGGCGACGGCGCGATCTACGACGCGCTCGTCCGCATGGCGCAGGACTTCTCGTTGCGCCACCCCCTCGTCGACGGGCACGGCAACTTCGGCTCGCCCGACTTCGGCGCCGCGGCCTCCCGGTACACGGAGTGCCGCCTCTCCCCGCTGGCCATGCACATGCTCGACGGGATCGACGAGCGCACGGTCGACCTCGTCGACAACTACTCGGGCGACGACCGCGAGCCCGAGGTCCTCCCGGCCCGCTTCCCGAACTTGCTCGTCAACGGCAGCCAGGGCATCGCGGTGGGCATGGCCACGAACATCCCGCCGCACAACCTCGGCGAGGTCATCGACGCCACGGTCCACCTGATCGACAACCCCGATGCCGCGGTCGACGACCTGATGCAGTTCGTGAAGGGCCCCGACTTCCCGACCGGCGGCCTCATCATGGGTCGCCAGGGCATCCTCGACGCCTACCGGACCGGCAAGGGCTCGATCCGCATCCGCGCCGTGGCCGAGATCGAGGAGGGTCCCCGGAGCGACCAGATCGTCGTGACCGAGATGCCGTACCAGACGTCCATCTCGGTGGCCGCGGCCCGCATCGCGGAGCTCGTGCAGGCCCGGCAGGTCGAGGGCATCGCCGACGTCAACGACGAGTCGGCCAAGGGCAAGACGCGCCTCGTGATCAAGCTGAAGAAGGACGCGCCGGCCCTCGTCATCCTCAACAACCTGTACAAGCACACGCCGCTGCAGACGAACTTCGCGGTCAACACGGTGGCGCTCGTCGACGGCGTGCCCCGCACGCTCGACCTCAAGCAGGCGCTGCAGGCCTACGTCGACCACCAGGTCGATGTCATCCGGCGCCGGTCGGAGTTCCGGCTCGACAAGGCCCAGGCCCGCGCCCACATCGTGGAGGGCCTCCTCAAGGCCGTCGACGTCATCGACCAAGTGATCGCGCTGATCCGCGGGTCCGAGGACCGCGCCGCGGCCAAGGCCGGCCTGATCGCCGAGCCCTTCGAGTTCACGGAGGTGCAGGCCGAGCACATCCTCGACCTCCGCCTCGGGCAGCTCACGCGGCTGGCCCGCATCGACCTCGAGAAGGAGATGGAGACCCTGCGGGAGACCATCTCGCTGCTCGAGGCGATCCTCGACGACGAGCGGGTGCTCCGGACCGTCATCAAGAACGAGCTGGGCGAGATCAAGGAGAAGTACGCCGATGACCGCCGCTCGGTGATCACGCTCGACGCGGGCGACATGAACATCGAGGACCTCATCGACGACGAGGAGCTCGTGGTCACGCTGTCGGCCAAGGGCTACATCAAGACCGTCCTCGCCGACACGTTCCGGGCCCAGGGCCGCGGTGGTCGGGGCGTGGCCGGCACCAAGCTCCGCGACGGCGACTACGTGAGCCACATCCTCACGACCACCGCCCACGCCTACCTGCTCTTCTTCTCGAACCTCGGCCGCGTCTACCGGCTCAAGGCCCACGAGATCCCGAAGAAGGAGCGCACCGCGCGGGGCACGGCCATGCCGAACCTTCTCCAGCTCCAGCCGGGCGAGCACATCCAGACGATCATCGACACGCGCGACTACGAGACGAACCGCTTCCTGTTCTTCGCCACCCGGAAGGGCCAGGTCAAGAAGACCAAGTTCAACGAGTACGACACGTCCCTCCGCACCGGCATCATCGCCATCAACCTGCGGGACGGCGACGAGCTCGTGAAGGTGATCCCCACCAACGGCGGCGACGACATCCTCATGCTGTCGCGGCTGGGGCAGGCCATCCGGTTCAACGAGGACGACGTCCGGCCGATGGGCCGGGCCGCGGCCGGGGTGCGCGGCATGAAGCTCCGCACCGGCGACGAGGTCGTGAGCCTCGACACCTGCCGCGACGACAGCGCGATGCTGATCGTCACCGACGCCGGGTACGGGAAGCGCACCCAGCTCGAGCACTTCAACCGGCAGGGCCGTGGCGGCCAGGGCGTGCGGGGCATCAAGCTCACGGCCAAGAAGGGCTTCGTGGTGGCCGCGTTCATGGTCGGCATCGACGACGAGGTCTTCGTCATCAACTCCGTCGGCACGCTCATCCGCATCCCCGCCCGCGACGTGTCGTCCCAGGGCCGTGATGCCACCGGTGTCCGCGTGATGAACCTCGAAGACGGGCAGACCGTGGCGTCCGTGGCCCCGGTGCTCTCCACCGACGACGACGACTAGCCCGAGCCCCGCGCTCGGTCCCTTCCCCCGCTGAGCCGGCGCGCTGCGGCGCGCCCGACCGGGGAGGTGTCGCGGTGCGACGAGACGAGGGGCAGGCGGTGCCGCTGGTGCTGGCGGTGGTGGCGGTCGCGGTGGTGGTGCTCCTGGCGCTGGCGCCCCTGGGGCGCGCGGCCAACGCCCGTGCCCGGGCCCGCACGGCGGCCGACGCGGCGGCGCTGGCGGGCGCGGCGGAGGGGGAGGGCGCAGCCCGGGAGGTGGCCGAAGCCAACGGTGGCGAGCTGCTGGAGTGGGCGGCGCAGGGCCCGGAGGTGTGGGTCGAGGTGCGCGTCGGCGACGCCCGCGCGCGGGCCAAGGCCCGTCGCGGCTGATCTCCGGGCTGTCCTACACTGCGCCCGTGGACGACGGCGACCGGGAGGGCTTGCGGTCGCGCGTCTCCCAGGCCCTCCGCTCGTCGCCGGCGCCGCGGGGCCGGCGGGTGCGCCGCACGCTGCGCCACATCGAGCCGTGGTCGGTCCTCAAGATCGCCCTGCTGTTCCACGCGGCCATCTTCCTGATCCTGTGCGTGGCGTCCGCCCTGCTGTGGAGCGCGGCCCGCGCGTCGGGCACCCTCGACAACGTCGAGAGCTTCATCACCTCGGTGGGTGGCTTCGGCAACTGCGAGCCGATCGACGGCCAGACCCGCGCGACCACCACCACGACCACCACGACGTTGCCCCCCGACGACGAGGTCGACCAGCTCGACCCGGGGCGGTCCTCGACGACGACCGTGCCCGAGGACGAGGTGGTGGCGGAGGACGAGCCGGACGACGAGGTGATCGACGACGACGGGGACTGTCGGCCGGGCGAGCGCCTGGTGGGCGAGTTCAAGTTCGAGGACGGCCGGATCTTCACGGCGTTCGCGTTCGGGGGTGTGGTGCTCGTGCTCGCCGGGACCGGGGCGACGGTGGTCCTGGTGCTCCTCTTCAACCTGATGAGCGACCTCACCGGGGGCATCCAGGTGACCGTGATCGAGGACGAGCCGCGCCGCCGCCGACCCCCCGCCGCAGGCTCGCCACCTCCGCAGGACCGCGGCTAGGTTCGCTCTTCTCTCTGGGGCTATAGCTCAGTCGGTTAGAGCGCTTCCCTGATAAGGAAGAGGTCGCAAGTTCGATTCTTGCTAGCCCCACCATGAAGCTGTTGCGCCGCGCGCTGGTGGCTCTGGGGATCGCCGGTCTCATCGCCGCGGTGCTCCGCATCCGGGGCACCGGCGGCACACCGCCGCAGGACGGCGGGTGGCGCGAGCTGTCGGGTCCCGACCTGCGGTGAGGGCCCTCCTCCTCGGCGCCGGCGCGGTCGGTGCCCGCGTGGCGCGCCAGCTGGCGGAGCTCGACGTCGTCGTCGAGGTGGTGGTTGCCGGCGGCGGGGCCGCCTCACGGGAGGCGCTCGTGCGGTCGGGAGGTCCGAAGCTGCGCGACGGCGGCGACGGCACCGGTCCGGAGGTGGGGCTCCCGGACGTGGTCGTGCTGGCCGGACCGGCGGGGACCCACGTCGCGGCCGCGGGCGCGCACGTCGCGGCGGGACGCCACGTGGTGTCGTGCAGCGACGACGTCGCGGACGTCGAGGGGCTGCTGGCGCTCGACGACGAGGCGCGGGCCGGCGGGGCAGCGCTCGTGGTCGGGGCCGGGTTCTCGCCGGGCTACAGCTGCGTGCTGGCCCGGCATGCCGCCGCGCCGTTCGATCGGGTCGACGAGATCCACGTGGCGCGCGGCGGCACCGGTGGACCGAGCTGCGCCCGGCAGCACCATCGGGCCCTGTCCGGCACCGCGCGCGACTGGCGTGACGGGGAGTGGCAGCGGCGGCGGGCGGGGTCCGGGCGCGAGCTGTGCTGGTTCCCCGACCCGATCGGCGCGGCGGACTGCTATCGCGCCGAGCTGCCCGACGCGCTGCTGCTCGTGCCGGCCTTCCCGGGCGTCGAGCGGGTGACGGCCCGGTTGGCCGCCAGCCGCCGTGACCGAATGACCTCGCACCTGCCCATGCTCCGCCGCCCGCACCCCGAAGGGCTGGTCGGCGCGCTGCGGGTCGAGGTGCGCGGGCGCCGGGGGGACGCCCAGGACGTGGTGGTGTACGGCGCGCTGGACCGGCCGGCGGTCGCCACCGGAGCGGTGGCAGCGCTCGTGGCCCAGTGGACGGTCGACGGCCGCATCGCCCCCGGTGCCGCGGGCATGGCGCTGACCGTCGACCCGGTGCCGTTCCTGACGGAGCTGGCCGACATCGGCATCCGCGCCGCCGCGTTCGAAGGCGCCGCGTGAGGCTGACCCTCGCGGCGGCGCTGACGGTGCTCGCCCTCCTCGGCGCGTGCGGCGGCGGGGGTGGCTACGACCGGCATGACCCGGCACTCCCCGACGACGGACCCGGGGTCGTCGACGCCGACGAGGGGATCGTCGGCGTCAAGGCCGTCCGCATCCCGTCGAACCGGCACACGGAGGCCCGGGTCGACTACGACCGGCACCCGCCCGCCGGAGGCGACCACAACCCGGTGTCGGCGCCGTGCGGCTTCTACGACGAGGAGATCCCGGACGAGTTCGTGGTGCACACCCTCGAGCACGGCGCGGTGTGGCTCGCCTACTCGCCCACCCTCTCCGCCGACGACCTCGCCGTCGTGCGCGGGGTCGTCGAGCGGTACGAGGACACGATCGCGACGCCGTACCCGGACCTCCCGGCGGGCGTGGCCGTGGTGGCGACCGCCTGGGCGCGGCAGCTCGAGCTCGACTCGGTGCGCGATCCCCGCCTCGTCGAGTTCGTGGAGCAGTACCGCAACGGCGACCGGTCGCCCGAGCGCGACACGAAGTGCCCGCAGCTCCCGTCCTAGGTCGCCGTCACATCACCACGACGTCGGCCCACCGGGTCGCCGCGGCGCGGTCGCCGATCACCTCGAACCGCTCGTCGAGCGGCACCCGGTTCCAGGTGAACAGGTAGAGGTCGGACGCCGATCCGCGGACCGCCGCATCGCCCTTGGCGTGGACCCGCTCGCTGGTGAGCGCGTCGGGCCCGAGCGTCACGAGCCACTCCCCGTCGTCGCGGTCCGTCGCGTGCAGGTGCACGGTGGAGCCGGTCCCGCCGAACCGGTCGGCGGGCATGAGGGGCGCGAGGTCCTCGAGCAGCTCGTCGACACCGTCGACGGCCAGCGCCCCGTCGATCTCCCCGCCGGCCCCGTCCCACCGGTGGATGGCGGTCTCCAGCGCCATGCGCCGGGGGAACCACGCACCCGGGCGGGGCCCGACGAACGTCGGCCAGGTGGCCGTGGTGTCGATCGCGCCGAGGGCCGCGACGACGCGGTCCGCGGCCGCGTCGAAGAAGTCGAAGAGGTACTCGTCGTCGGCCGGGCGGACGGCGTCCTTGAACCCGCGCTGCTCGTCGGGCCCCGCGAGGGCCTGGGCGGTGGCCCACCCGTACGGGACGCAGAGGTGCTTGATGAGCGTCCGCCGATCCCACCCCGGGCAGGAGGCCACCGGAGCGTCGGGCTCGGCGCGGGCCGCGGCGAGGACGGTGGTGGCGTCGGCGCGGAGGTGGCGGAGGTGCAGGGCCGGGTCCATGCGGGGAGCCTGCCACGGGATGGGGGATGATGACGCGGTGATCGTGGACTGCGCCGTCTACGAGGGAGGACACCGGCGCCCGGGCGTCCTCGCTGTCGACAACGCGCTCGAGGCCATACAGCAGCCGGAAACCTTCGTGTGGATCGGGCTGTACGAGCCGACGCTCGAGGAGTTCGAGGCCGTGCGCGTCGAGCTCGGGCTGCACGAGCTGGCCGTCGAGGACGCGGTGGTCGCCCATCAGCGCCCGAAGCTCGAGATCTACGACGGTGACCTGTTCGTGGTGCTGAAGACGGCGCGGTACGACGACGCGAGCGAATCGGTCGCCTTCGCCGAGATCCAGCTCTTCATCGGCAAGCGCTACGTCGTGTCCGTGCGCCACGGTGAGGCGAGCGCGCTGTCCGACGTGCGAGCCAACATCGAGAAGGACCTCGAGCGCATCCGCTGCGGTCCGATGGCCGTGCTCCACGCGGTGATCGACCACGTCGTCGACGACTACGGCCCCGTCATCGAGGGCCTCGACAACGACCTGGCCGAGATCGAGGACGCCGTCTTCGACCCCAACCGGCCACGGGGCCTCGACCCCACCCAGCGCATCTTCAAGCTGAAGCGGGAGGTGCTCGACCTCCACCGCAACACCGAGCCGTTCCTCGAACCCGTCAGCCGCCTGGCCGCGGGCAACCTGCCGGGCGCGCACCCGGAGCTGGCGTCGTACTTCCGCGACGTGGAGGACCACCTCACGCGCGTGGTGGCGTCGGCCGCGCAGTTCCGCGTGCTCCTGACCGACGCGCTCGACGCCAACCTGGCCATCGTCACGACCCGCCAGAACGACGACATGCGCACGATCTCGGCCTGGCTGGCCATCGGCGGCTTCCCCACGGTCGCCGGCGCCATCTACGGCATGAACTTCGAGCACATGCCCGAGCTCGGCTGGCAGTACGGCTACCTGGTCGTGATGGCCTTCATGGGCGTCGTCTGCTTCGCGCTCTACCGCCGCTTCAAGCGCGCGGGGTGGTTGTAGGCCTCAGTCGTCCGGCAGGTCGGGGAGGCGGAGCTCGCCGCTGGTGACCGCGAGGTAGGCCGCCGCCACGGCGACCCCGATGCCCGCGGCCACCGTGGCCCGGTCGAGGCCGGCCGGGAGGTCGGACGGCAGGACGGGCTTGGTCAGCACCCCGATGCGGAGGAGCGCCCAGCCGGAGAGCGACGCCACCGACGCGAGCGTGCCGATCACGGCGACGCGCCGGGCTGCCGGGACGAGCGCCACGACCGCGGTCAGGAGGGCGACTGCGGGGAGGACCCACAGCAGGGGGTTCCCGCCGCCCGGCGTGGAGCTGAAGTCGGCTCGGCCGACGACGGCCGCCAGTGCCGCGACCACCGCGAGCGCGGCCGGCGCCGCGACCACGGCCCTGCGGCGGCCGAACCACCCGACCAGTGCCGCGAGGAGGAGCCCCAGCGCCGCCCAGGGGATCGGCGACATCGCGTCCTCGTAGGTCAGCGTCCCCTCGATGACGACGGGGGTGCCGTCGACCTCGATGGCGACCCGCCACGGGTCGTACTCGCCGAGCACCCGCTCGCCGCGTCCCACGGGCGGGCGGCTGTCCTGCATCCAGTGGATCCGGTGGTCGTGCCAGGCGTAGGTGCCCCCGGACGCGACCGCCTCCCACACCGGCTCGGCCGTGGGGTCGGCGTCCGCGGGCACGCTCCCGCGGCCGCGCCGGTCGTTGTTCACATAGGTGGCGGGCGACCTGCGGTTCCGCTCGACGGTGCCGTCGGCGCGGAACCGCAGGTACGGCTCGTCGCTGTAGCCCTCGACCACGACCTCGTGGCCGCGCTCGACGTGCACCTCGAGGAAGGCGTCGCCGCCCCGCACCTCCGCCTCGACGCCGTCCACGTCCGGGACGATCCCGGTCACCTCGGACCGGAAGTCGCTCGGCCCCGCGGGATCGGCCATGGCCGGACCCGCGCCGAGGAACAGCAGCGCGGTCGCCAGCGCGACCACGCGAGGCAGGAGTGGGAAGAGACGACGCACGACCTCGAGCATGCCGCGTCAGCCCCGGGAGCGGGCCCGGCGCAGCGCGCCGCCCCCGAGCGCGAGCCCGGCGGCGCCGAGCCCGATGCCGGTGACGGCCAGCGCCCTCGCGCTGCTGTCATCTGCGTTGTCCTCGTCCTCGGTGGCGTCGTCCTCGCCCATCGTCGTGGCCGTGCCGGCGTCATCGCCGTGCTCGTCACCCGCGGCGGCGGTGAGGGCGATGGCGGGCGCGGGGTGCTCCGGCTCCTCGCCGCCAGGGGGCGTCGCCTCGATCCACGCGGTCGAGCTGCCGTCCTCGCAGGTCTGGATCGTCGGGAAGGTCAGCGTGGTGTCGGGCTCGTCGGGGAGCTTCACCGACAGGCCGAACTCCTCGAGCTGGTCGTGGGCCAGGGGTCCCCCCGTCCAGGTGATCACCGAGGTGCGCTCGGTGATCTGGCCGCCGTTGCCGTCGTCGAGGGGCTCGGGCAGCTGCTCGATCGTGCGCTCGATCGTCCAGCCGGTCACCACCTGCGGGGTGACGCTGGTGATGCCCTCGGGGATCTGCACCTCGAGCTTGGTGGTGCCCGCGTCCTCGCACCCGTGGGGGACGCGGAGGTCGAACTTCAGGTAGCTGCCGGCGGGCGCGCTGGTCTCGCTGGGGGTGACGTGGGCGGCCGCCGGGCCGGCCAGGGCGAGCAGGCCGACGGCGGCGAGGCCGGCGGTGGTGAGGGTGCGTCGTGTGGACATGGTGTTCCTTCCGTTGGTTGTGGGGTGGGCGGCGGTCATCCGGCGATCGGCACCTCGGCGGTGCCGGACACCTCGGAGAACCGGTCGGTGCGCACGCGGACGGTGATCCGCCACGTGCCACCGAGGGCGAGGTCGTCGCCGTTGAGCTGGGCGTGGGCGGGTCCGGCGCGCGTGGCGGTGCGCTGGATCGGCCCGAGGTCGGCGGCCGGGAGGCTGAGCTCGAGCTGGATCGTGTCGGCCAGCTCGGCCGGGCGCCCGGCGGGGTCGAAGGTGTACAGGTGGATCTGGTTGAAGCCGGCCTTGGCGGGCGCGACCACGAGCTGCACGGAGCCGGCGTCGCCGAGCTCGATGATCCGTTCGACGGGGCCGCCGGCGGCCTCGGTGCGGGCCGGGGTGACGACCACCAGCACGGCGGTCAGGCCGACGACCCCCAGCAGGCCGACCGCCTCGAGGCCCAGGGTGCGCTGCAGCTGCGCGAGCGCGGCTCGGGCCTTGCCCCGCTGGAGCGCGGGGACGAGCCGGAGGTGGTTGTAGGCGCCGAGCGCGGCGACCACGCCGACGAGCGAGGCCTTCACGAGCAGCAGCCGCCCGTACCCCGTGCCGGTGAGCGCGTCGATCGAGCGCACCTCGCTCCACGCGAGGACCAGGCCGGTGATCCCGGCGCCGACGACGGTGACGGTGGCGACCGTGGAGAAGCGCGCCACCACCACGGCGGTGTCGGCGCTCCCGGCGGCGTCCCCTGCCGCCGCCGCGCGCCGACGAGACCAGAGGAACAGCGCGAGGAGCACGAGCCCGCCGCCCCAGGCCGCGACCACGACGAGGTGGACGACGTCCGCCCCGGTGGCCAGCCACCGCGTGTCGCCCGCGCGGGTGTGCCCGGTCGCGGCGAACGACCCGGCGGCCACGGCTGCTCCCGCGAGCGCCGCGCTGCGATGGCGGCCGAGCGCGAGCACCGCGAGCACGAGGCCCACGACGGCCAGGCCGAGGCCGAGCCCCACACCGTCGTCGAGCACGGCGCCGAGCACGCCGTCGTCGAACAGCGACGCCGCTCCCTGGCCGGTGCCGAGCGCGGCCTGCACCGGGAGGGCGATGCACCCGCCGACCGCGCCGACGAGGGCCGCGCCGCGCACGATGCGCACCAGCAGGCGGCGCTCGTCGCCGCCGCGGTGGGCGAGGAGGAGGAAGGCCACGCCGCCGGCCGCCAGCAGGGTGCCGGCGTACGCGAGGCCGCGACCGATGGCGCCGACGACCTCCCACCGGCGGTCGTCGCCGCCGGACCCGAGCCGCTCGGCCACGGACGGGTCGAGCTCACCGTCGCCGACGCCGAAGATCGACGCGCCGCGCACCGGGTGGCCGTCCGCCGACACGATCCGGTAGGTGATGACGTAGGTGCCGTCGGCGAGATCGGGAGCCAGGTCCACGGACACGACGTCTCCCTCGACCCGAACGGCGCCCTCGTCGACCCGCCGGCCGTCCGCGTCGACCACCCGCACCCCGCCGAGCGCAGCCGAGACGTGCTCGCTGAAGGTCAGCTGCACCGCCGCGGGTGACTCGTCGAGGCGGGCGCCGTCGGGCGGGTCGGCCGCCACGAGGCTGGCGTGGGCGGCCGCCGGTGCCGCCCCCGCGAGCACCACCAGCACCACCAGCAGCAGGGCGGCGACGACGCGCCCGACGGCGCGGATCGTCGAGCGGGTCACGCGTGGGTCACGGCGGCGCCCGACGGGCTCGTTCGGGCGTCCCGGGCCACGAGCCACAGGAGGGCGACACCGGCGACGTCGAGGAGGTGGTGGGCCTCGCCCAGGGTGTCGGCTCGGCCGTCGGCGAGGTCGAGGACGGCCGTGCCGGCCATCACGAACGCGAGGGCCATGGCCACGGGCAGCAGGCCCCAGGCCCGCGCCGGCTGCCACGCCGCGACGAGGAGCCCCACGGCCAGGGCGACGTCGAAGGACCCGAGCTCCCGGGCCACGTGCACGGTCGCGCCGCTGTCCTCGCCGAGCACGAGGGCGGGCACGGCCAGCACGAGCTGGGTGAGGGCGACGACGAGCAGCGCCCACCGGGCACCGCCGATCGCCTCGCCGAGCCGCCAGTGGCCGGGCCGCTCGGCGCGGGGGCGAAGGCGTCGACGATGGCGGCGCTGAGGTCGGGCACCGGCTCGGCCTCCCGGACGCGCACCATGCGGTGCAGGGCACCCAGCTCCTCCGCCCAGGCCGAACAGGCCCGGCACCCGGCCAGGTGGTGGTCGACCTCCTCGGGCGACAGGCCGGGGTCCTCGTCGTCGAGGCGGGCCGACAGGGCTTCACGGATCTGTGCGCACTCCATGTGGGGGTGGTCGTCGCGTCGCCGCCCCCGGTTCCCGGCAGATGGTTCCCGGCGACCAGACTGGTCCGGTGGACGAGCTCACCCGGATGGCGCTGGCGGCCGCCGGTGGCGACCGCGTCGCCGTGGCCGCGTTCGTCCGCCGCACGCAGCCCGAGGTGTGGCGCCTCTGCGCGCGCCTGGGCGACCGGGCCGACGCCGACGACCTGACCCAGGAGGTCTACCTCCGGGCCCTCCCCGCCCTGGCCCGCTTTCGCGGCGACGCGTCGGCGCGCACCTGGCTCCTCCAGATCGCCCGGCACGTGTGCGCCGACCACGTCCGGCGCGCGACCCGCCGGCGGGCCCTGCTGACCCGGCTCGCCCAGCGTGGCGACCGCAGCGAGGCGACGGAGGCGCGCACGGGGGAGGTCGACCTGGACGACGCCGTGGCCGGGCTCGACCCGGAGCGGCGCGCCGCCTTCGTGCTCACCCAGGTGGTCGGGCTCTCCTACGCCGAGGCGGCAGAGGTGTGCGAGGTCCCGGTCGGCACGATCCGCTCCCGTGTCGCGCCGCGCCCGCGCCGACCTGCTCGACGCCCTGGCCGAGGGACCGGGCAGCGGCGCGGCCGGTGTCCCCGGCGGGGCCGGCTGACGCTCAGCCCGCGGCGAGGAGGGCGAGCAGCTCGTCGTGCACGAGCCCGTTCGTGCCGAGCCCGCTGCCGCCCTCGATCGTGTCGGCGCCGGCGAGGTCGGTGAAGCGGCCGCCCGCCTCCGCGAGGAGGACCGGCATCGGGCCGACGTCGTAGGGCGCGACCAC
This sequence comes from uncultured Microthrixaceae bacterium, assembly GCA_963806205.1. Taxonomy (GTDB): domain Bacteria; phylum Actinomycetota; class Acidimicrobiia; order Acidimicrobiales; family VFJN01; genus VFJN01. The sequence continues at coordinate 353,576 of CAWDXF010000002.1, read as the reverse complement.
CGGGTCGACCATCGCGGCGACCCGCCCGGTGGCCACGAGCGCGTAGCCGTAGCCGTCGCCCCACGTCCGCAGGATGGCCCCCGCGTCGCTGACCGCGGCCATCTGCGCGGGCCGCCAGCTGTCGAACGAGCTCGACATCACGTACGCGCCGGCCAGCGACGCGGTGCCCTGCACGCGGGCGGTGCCGCGCTCGGACCAGCAGCCCCGGCCGCGCCCTGCCCACACCGTCTCGCCGAGCGCGGGGAGGTGCACCACGCCGACGGCGATCCCGTCGGCGTCCTCCAGCGCGAGGAGGGTCGAGTAGAGCGGCACGCCGCAGGTGAACGCCTTCGTGCCGTCGATCGGGTCGATGATCCACCGCCGTCCCGAGGTCGACGCCCGGGGGGCCTCCTCCTCGCCGAGGATCCCGTCGTCCGGGAACGCGGCGAGCAGCTCCTCGCGCAGGAACCGCTCGGCGTCGCGGTCGGCGGCGGTGACCGGTGTGCCGTCGTCCTTCCGCTCGACGGTCAGGTCGTCGGCGCGGAACCACCGCAAGGTGCGATCGCCGGCCGCGCGCGCCAGCCCGAGGGCGAGGTCGAGGGTGGCCTGGTCGACCGGCGGGGGCATCGGCCGAGTCTCGCATCGGCCGGCGTCGCGACGCGCGGCATTGGTGTCGCCGTCGCCGGCGCGGCGGGCTGCCACACTCGGTGGCCGTGGGGTACGAGCACGACCACGACGAGACGGGGCCGGCGGTCACCACACGGGCGAGCCGCCGGCTGCTGGCCGGCATCGTGGCGGCTGTCGTCCTGGTCGCGCTGGTCGGGCTCGTGCTGCTGTGGCCCGACGGTGAGCAGGACGTCCTGGCCGAGGAGCTGGGGCTGGGTGGAGAGCTCGTCGACGGCACGGTGACCTTCACCGACGTCGTGCCCTGCGCCGGCACGACGGTCGAGGACGGGATCCTGTGCACCGAGGTGGACTTCCGGGTCACCAACGGGTCGTCGAAGGGCGACGAGTCGTCCTTCGAGGTGCCGATCACCGAGGCGTCGGTGCAGATCGACGACGGCGACGAGATCGTGCTCGTGTACCAACCGGAGCTGGAGCCGCAGTTCCAGTACCGGTTCAGCGACTTCCAGCGGCGCACGCAGCTCACGGTGCTGTGGGTGCTGTTCGTGGTGGCGGTGGTGGCCCTGGGTCGCTGGCAGGGCGTGCGGGCGCTGGTCGGCCTCGTCGTCACCGGCGTCGTGATGATCGCGTTCATGTTCCCGTCGATCCTCGACGGGAACGACCCCACGGCGGTCGCGCTGGTGGCGGCCGTGATCATCGGCGTGGCCGCGCTGTACCTCACCCACGGTGTGAGCGAGCGCACCACGGTGGCGTTGCTCGGCACCTTCGGCGCGCTCGCGCTCACAGCGGTGCTGGCCGCGGTCTTCTCCTCGGCAGCCCACTTCACCGGTTTCGGCAGCGAGGACGCCTACTTCCTCCAGGTCGCGTCGTCGCGCGTGGACATCCCGGGCCTCGTGCTGGCGGGGATCATCATCGGCAGCCTCGGCGTGCTCGACGACGTGACGGTCACGCAGGTCTCCGCGGTCTGGCAGCTCCACCGGGCCGACCCGTCGGCCGGCCCGGTCGGCACCTACCGCGCGGCGGTGGCCATCGGCCGCGACCACATCGCGTCGACGGTCAACACGCTCGTGCTCGCCTACGCGGGCGCGTCGCTGCCGCTCCTGTTGCTCTTCACCCAGGCGGGCCGCAGCCTCGGCGACGTGGCCACCAGCGAGCTCGTGGCGGTGGAGGTCGTGCGCACGCTCGTGGGGTCGATCGGACTCGTGGCGGCCGTGCCGATCACGACCGCGCTGGCGGCGGTCGTGGTCACGCGGGGGAGCGCGGTGGAGGCGGGCCCCGGGGAGGCAGTCGATCAGCCGCCGCCTGCCCGCCGCCGAGCGTCCGCGGTGACCGAGGAGGCCGACGCCGAGGGCGACGCCGAGGTCGAGGGTGAGGAGGGCTGGGACCGGTTCGCGCCGGGCGACCCCGAGGGCTGGTGACCGGACCCCCGGGCCCGGAGCTGGCGACCGAAGACCCGCAGGCTCGCGCTGCCGAGGATGCCTCCGCCGAGGAGGACGTCGGCGCTGGTGGCGCACTGCATGCACATGGCCGCGAGGCTACCGAGCCACCGCGGCGTCGGGATGGGGTGGCCAGCACAGCACCATCGCGGTGATCAGCACGGGGAGGTGGGCCACGGCCAGCAGCGCCGGCGCGCTGACGCCGCCGATGACGAGCCGGGCGAGGCCCAGCCCGCAGAGCCCGATCTCGAGGCCGAGCACGCCGCACGCGACGGAGCGCTGGGTCCCGTCGTCGGTCGCGGCGAAGCGGGCCGACTGGGCCAGGAGCAGCGTGAGGCATCCAGTGGTCGCGACGAGCAGGAGCACCAGCAGGGCGTAGAGGGCGCGGTCGCCGTCGACCCGGCTGACGTCGAGGAGCGCGGACGCGGCCTCCTGCTGCGGGTCGCGGTCCACGAGCTGCCAGCTGCGGACGGCCGCGGCGGCGGTGACGGTGCCCACCACCAGCGCGGCGCCCGCGTGGAGGGAGAGGAGGCCGGGCACCAGCCGGCGCCGCAGCCCCCCGCGCTCGAAGGTCCCGTCCGTCCAGAGCGACCAGGTGACGAGGCCCCCGGCCACGGCCGACGCGAGCACGGTCGCCACCGACACGAGGACCCAGCTCCAGGTGCTCACGAGCAGCCCGCGCAGGTGCCGACGAGGTCCAGCCGGTGGCTGCTGGCGCGGAAGCCCGCCTGACGGGCGGCCCGCGACAGGGCGCCCTCGAGCTCGCGCTCGATCGGGGCCGGGACCGTGAAGTCGGCGACGTCCCCGCAGCGGGAGCAGATCAGGTGGTGGTGATGGTGCCGGGTGAGGTCCTCGGCCAGCTCGAAGCGGCCGAACTCGTCGGAGGTCACGATGCGGTGGACCACGCCGGCCCGCTCCAGCACCGCGAGGTTGCGGTAGGCGGAGCTCTGCGCGAGGTCGCGCCGCTGCTCGAGGAGCTGCGGGATGGTGAGCGGCTGGTCGGCGGCGGCCAGGACCTCCACGAGCGCCCGCCGGCGCGGCGTGTAGCGCTGCCCATCGGCGTGCAGCCGTTCGGTGGCGGTGGTGTGGAGGTCGGCGGTCATGCAGGTCAGTGGTGCGCGTGGTCGTCCAGGATCAGGGTGCGGTCCCCGAGCCTAAGCAGGTGGCCGCCGTAGGCCGCCGCGAGGTGGTCATCGGTGAGCACCTCGGCGGGCGGGCCGCTCGCCACGACCCGGCCTGCCAGCAGCAGCAGGTGGTCGGCCTCGTTGGCGTCCCCCAGGTCGTGGGTCGACACCACGACGGCCCTTCCGGCCTCCTTCTGCCCGGCGATCGCCTCGAGGATGTGCTGCCGCGACACGAGGTCGAGGCCGGTGACGGGCTCGTCGAGGAGCAGCAGCTCGGCCTCCTGCGCGAGCCCCTGCGCCACGAAGGCCCGCTGGCGCTGCCCGCCCGAGAGCTGGTGGAGCGGCCGGCGGGCCAGGTCCTGGAGTCCGAGCGCCTCGATCGCCCCATCGATGGCGTCGCGGTCCTCGTCGCGCAGGCGGCGGACCGGCCCGGCCGCGGCGTACCGCCCCATGGTGACGGTCTCGCGCACGCTCAGGGGGAGGTGCGCGCCGACCCGGGTCCCCTGGAGCACGTAGGCGACGCCCCCGCGGCGCTCGGCCGCGGGCACGGCGAGGCGCCCGCTGCGAGCGGGCAGCAGCCCGGCGAGCGTGTGGAGCAGCGTCGTCTTGCCGGCACCGTTCGGGCCGACGAGCGCGGTGACCGCCGCGCCCGGCATGGAGAAGGTGGCCGCCTCGAGCACGACCTGGGCGCCGTGCGCGAGGACGAGGCCCTCCGCGGCGGCCGCGGGCGTGGTGGTGGGGGCGATCGCAACGATTTGCGAATGATAACCGAACTCCGTATGGTCTCGGGCATGAGAACCGTTCTCGTAAGACGGTCTGCGGCGGTGGTCGCGGCCGTCCTGCTCGCCGCCGCGGGGTGCGGCGACGACGGGAGCGGGGGATCGGCCGACGGGCCGTCGGTGGTCGTGACCACGAGCATCCTGGGCGACGTGGTGCGCCACCTCGTCGGCGACGACGTGCGGGTGGAGGTGCTGATGCCACCCAACGCGAGCCCGCACGAGTTCGCGGCCTCGGCCCGCCAGGCGGCATCGATGCGGGAGGCCGACGTGCTGGTCGTCAACGGCTTGGGCTTCGAGGCCGGGCTGGACGACGCCATCTCCGCGGCGGCCGACGACGGCGCGCGCGTGGTCGCGGTGGCCGAGCTGGCGCCGGACCTGCGGACGCTCGACGGCGCCGAGGACCCGCACGTGTTCACCGACCCGGCCCGCATGGCCGTCGCCACCGAGCGTCTGGCCGACGAGCTGGCCGACCTGGTCACGGGGCTCGACACACCCGCGTACCGCGCCCGGGCCGATGCCTACGTGGCCGACCTCGAGCGGCTCGACGCCGACGTCGAGCGGATCCTCTCGGTCGTGCCGGCGGATCTTCGTGTGCTCGTGACCAACCACGACGTCTTCGGCTACTTCGCGGAGCGCTACGGGTTCGAGGTGCTCGGCACCGTGATCCCGTCGCTCAGCACGCTCGCCGAGCCGAGCGCGCAGGAGCTCGCCGACCTCGCGGCGGCCATCGCCGAGGCGCACGTGCCGGCCGTGTTCGCGGAGACCTCGTCGCCCACGCGCCTGGCCGAGGCGCTCGCCGCCGAGGGGACGACGGTGGAGGTGGTCGAGCTGTTCAGCGAGGCGCTCGGCGAGGCCGGGTCGGGCGCGGACACCTACCTCGGCATGGTCCGCACCAACGCGGAGCGCATCGCGGCGGCGCTGCGCGGGTGAGGGGGTGAGGCTGACGTGGGCTGGCTGATCGATCCGTTCGACCCGGAGTTCATGCAGCGCGCGCTGCTGGCCGGGATGCTCGCGGTGCTGGCCTCGTCGGTCGTGGGCACCTGGGTGGTGCTGCGCGGCCTGGGCTTCCTCGGCGACGCGCTGGCGCACGGGGTGATCCCCGGGATGGCCCTGGCCGTGCTCTGGGGGTTCAACCTGACCGTCGGTGCGCTGCTGACCGCGGCGGTGATGGTGGCGGGGATCGGCGTGGTCAACCGCCGGGCCCACCTCGGCGAGGACACGGGCGTCGGGCTGCTCTTCGTCGGCATGCTCTCGCTCGGCGTGATCATCATCTCGAAGAGCGACTCCTTCACCACAGACGTGCAGAACCTCCTGTTCGGTGACGTCCTCGGCGTGACGTGGGGCGATGTCCGGGTGCAGGCCTTCGCAGCCGTGCTCGTGCTCCTGGTGACCGTCCTCGGCTACCGGGCGTTCCTCGCGCTGTCGTTCAACGAGGACAAGGCCGCCAGCCTCGGCCTGCGGCCCGGCCTCACCCACCTCGTCCTGCTCGGGCTGATCGCGGTGGCGATCGTCTCGTCCTTCCAGGCCGTCGGCACGCTCCTCGTGTTCGGCCTGCTCGTCGGCCCGCCGGCCACCGCCGCGCTGCTGGTGCGCCGGGTGTGGGTCTGCATGGTCGTGGCCGTGCTGCTGGGTTGGGTGGCCGTGGTCGTGGGGCTCGCCATCAGCTTCCACGCCGGCACCGCGGCGGGCGCCACCATGGCGGGCTCCTCGGTGGCGCTGTTCTTCCTGGTGCTGCTGGCGCAGGAGCTCGTCGCCGCTGTTCGCGTGCGGCGCGGAGGCTCAGTGGCAGCAGGTGTCGGCTAGGGATTCGGCCCGCCAGGTGGTGACGGCGGCCCGCAGCGCCAGCGCCGCGATCCCGAGGGCTGCCACGCCGTCCGCCCACCACCAGCCGAGGGCCGCGTTGGCCACCAGGCCCACGAGCAGCACCCCCGACAGCAGCGCGCACAGCGACGTCTGATCGGCCTCGGCGGCCTGTGCGCGGGAGCCGAGCACGGGGGCGACCTGGTGCTTCGCGCGGGCGAGCAACGGCATGAGGAGCAGGGACGCGAGCGCCAGGCCGATGCCGACGCCGCTCGCGTCGGGATGGTCGCCGACGGCCAGGCTGCGCACCGCCTCGACGGCCACGTAGCCGCCGAGGGCCGCGAAGCTCACGGCGACGAGCCGGGTGGCCCGCCGGTCGTCGGTCTGCGTGCACCCGCCCGCCCCCTCCCGGCTCAGGCGCCAGGCCAGCGCGGCCGACGCCGAGACCTCGACCACGGAGTCCAGACCGAAGCCGACGAGGCTGACCGAACCGGCGGCGACGCCGGCGACGAGCGCGACGACGGCCTCGAGCGCGTTCCACGCGAGGGAGACGCGGTTGAGCAGACGGGCCCGCTGGACGGCTGCCGGCCGGTCGAGGTTCGCCACCGCTGTCATATGCGAACATCCTAATGGGTTCGGCGGTGGGCCGCCACCACCTGTGCGACATCTGCACGCAAGGTGCAACAACGGCGGCGGGCGTGGCAGCCTGGGCCGACAAGCGGCCGTCAGGGAGGCACGGTGACCGACATCGGGGGGAGCGTCGACGCGGGGTTCGAGGGGGTGGCCGACGCGTTCCGGTCGAACTTCGCGGAGCACGGCGAGGTCGGCGCGGCGACCGCCGTGTACGTCGGCGGCCGCAAGGTCGTCGACCTCTGGGGCGGGGTGGCGGACCGCGCCACGGGCGCGCCCTACACCGAGGACACCCTCCAGCTCGTCTTCTCGACGACGAAGGGCGCCACCGCCGCGTGCGCGAACCTCCTCGCGCAAGGCGGGGAGCTCGACATGGACGCGCCGGTGGCCACCTACTGGCCCGAGTTCAAGGCGGCCGGCAAGGCCGACATCCCCGTTCGCTGGCTCCTCTGCCACAAGGCCGGTCTCCCGTACGTCGACGCCGCGCTCACCCTCGACGAGGCGCTGGCGTGGGACCCGGTGATCCGCGCCCTCGAAGCGCAGGCGCCCGTGTGGGAGCCGGGGACGGCCCACGGCTACCACGCCACCACCTACGGCTGGCTGGTCGGCGAGGTGGTGCGCCGCATCACCGGCAAGAGCATCGGCACCTACTTCGCCGACGAGATCGCCGGGCCGCTCGGCCTCGAGTTCTGGATCGGGCTCCCGGAGGAGCAGCAGCACCGCGTCGCGCCGCTCATCACGTTCCCCAAGCCGACCGATCCCGCGATGATCGCCCTGGTCGAGCAGTTCATCGGTCCCGAGACGATGCTCGGCAAGGCACTGACCGCCCCGTCGGGTGTGTTCGCGATGGAGGACGACGTGTGGAATCGCCCCGAGGTGCGCGCGGCGGAGATCCCCGCGGCGAACGGTGTGACCAACGCGCGCTCGCTAGCCCGCTTCTACGCCGGCCTCACGGGTCCCCTGGACGGATCACCGGCCGCGCCCCTGCTCGCACCCGCGCAGATCGCCGCCGCGTCGGAGACGCAGACCAGCGGTGCCGACCAGGTGATCATGATGGAGACGACGGTGGGCCTCGGCTTCTGGACCTCCTCGCCCTACGCGCCGTACGGCGGCGCCAAGGCGATCGGGCACGGCGGCGCCGGTGGCTCGCTCGGCTTCACCGACCCCGAGCACGGCATCGGGTTCGGCTACGTGATGAACCGGATGCTGCAGCACCTCTCGGGGGACCCGCGCACCCGCGTGCTGGTGGCCGCGGTCTACGACGCGATCGGGGTCACCCCCGCCTTCGTCTAGCCGACGTCGAGGCGGTCGCGCAGCCGGTCGAGGGCGCCGCGCAAGGTCGCGGGGTGCTCGATCGCGGCCCGGTCGATCTCGGCTAAGTCCGCGTCGTCCTCGTCCTCCCGCTGCTCGGTGAGGTACTCGATGACCTCGTCCAGGCGGGTGTGGGCGAGGTTGGCGCGAGCCTCGGCGTCGGTGGCCCGGGTCTCGGCCACGCTGGCCCGCGCCTCGGCCACGCTGGCCCGCGCCTCGGCGACGGCGGCCCGGGTCTCGGCCCCCTCGAGCCGCTGGTCGAACTCGTCGAACGCGGCGTCGAGCTGGTCGCGGAGCACCGCGAGCTGCTTCATGAGGTCGTCGAGCTGGCGCTGGGCCGCCTTGTCGCTCGTGCGGGGGAACCCGTGGGCCGTCATGCCCGCGTTGCGCACGGCGCCGGGCTCGATGCCGCCGCTGGAGGGCGGCTGGAGGTCGTCCTGGCCGGACGAGGCGTGGTCGGCGTCGAGCCCTTCGAACCGGGCTTGGAGGCGCGACGCGACCCAGGTGGCCGACGGCTTCGGGACCCCCTCCGGGGCTACAGGATCAGGCATGCGGTGTGACGAACCTCGCTCAGGTCCTGGTCAGACCAGGCCGCCCGCCGGGTAGAGGTCACGAGCGTAGTCCCCGCACCCGATGGGTGGCATTCGGCGGGCGCCGCGCACGAGCGCACCGCGGGACCACCGCTACCCTCCCCGTCGATGCTCCCGGACGGCGCGGTGGGGGGCGCCGACGGCTGGGCCGCCCTCCGGGCGCGGGCGGCCGTGGTGCGGCGGCGGCGGCGGACGGCCGCCCTCGTCCTGGTCGTCGTGCTCGCGGTCGGCCTCGCCCGGACCGCGGCCGAGGACGAGCGGTACCGCGCGATCGCGACGGTGCGGGTCGCGGAGGACACGCCGGAGTCGGCCACCGCATCCACCTCGCCGGCCACCGCGGAGGCCGCGGCCCGGTCGCTCGATGCCGACCTGCGCCTGTTCGGCGCTGCGGTGGTCCGGAGGGCGGTCGAGCGCCGCGTACGACGGGCCGCTCGAGGTGTACCACGTCGAGGGGGTGGCGGCCGCCGGCGTGATCGAGGCCTCGGTGGTGGCCGGGGACCCGGTCGCGGCGGCCGAGCTGCTCGACGTGTACGTCCGCACGTTCGTCGAGGTGCGCCGTGCCCGCACGGCCGGCCGGCTCACGACCAACCGCGAGGAGGCGTTGGCCGAGATCGAGGACCTCGACGCGCGGATCGGTGACCTGCGGGCGCCGCTCGACGACCTGGAGGCCCGCGTCGCGGCGGCGCCCGGCGACCGGGACCTGCGGGCCGAGCGCGATGCGCTCGCGGCCGACCTGGCGCCCACGTTGACGCCGCTGGAGGGCGAGCGGGCCCGTGCCCAGAGCCAGAGCGACGAGCTCGCGGCGGCGATCGCCGTGGCCGAGCAGTCGGGCGAGGTGGTGCGCCCGCCCACCGTCCCGGACGAGCCCCTCCCGGTGCACCGGGGGCGCGACCTCGCGCTCACCGCGGGCCTGGCGATCGGGCTCGCGCTCGCCGCCGTGTTCGTGCGCGAGGGCATGGATGTGCGGTTCCGCAGCGGCGGTGACGTCGACCGCGCCAGCGGTGGCCTGCCCACGCTCGCCGTCGTCCCGCGCGCGGCGGCGCACGGCGAGGACTTCCTGGCCGTGCGGGACGACCCGGACGGTCCTCTCGCCGGCGCCTACCGCGAGCTGTGCGACGCGGTCGTGCCCCTGCTGCCGACAGGACCCGGGGGGGTGCTCCAGGTCACCTCGGCCGCGTCGGGCGAGGGGAAGTCGACCGTCGTCGCGAACCTCGGGGTCGCCCTGGCCGGGTCCGGCCGGCGCGTCGCGGTCATCGGCTGCGACCTGCGCCGCCCCTCGCTGCACCGAAGGGTCGGCGTCGCGCTCGTGCCCGGGCTCTCGGAGGTGCTGCGCGGCACGGTGGCGCTCGACGACGCGCTGCGCCGCTCCGACGGGCTGCTCGTGCTGACCGCGGGCTCGCCCGCGGAGAGCCCGTCGGAGCTGCTGTCGGAGGCGGCGCTGGCCGCCGTGGTGCGAGCGGTCGCGGCCGAGGTCGACCTGGTGGTCATGGACTGCACGCCGGCCCTCCCGGTGAGCGATGCCTTCGTGGTGGCCCAGCTGGCCGACGCCACCGTCGTGGTGGTGGACCCCGCCATGACCGATCGCGCCGGCCTGCGCCGTACGCTGCAGCAGCTCCGCGAGGTGCACGCCCCGGTCGTCGGGGTCGTGATCAACGGCCTCGGCGCCTCCCCCTCCTGACCATGACCACCCCCTCCGACGAGGCGGCCCGCCGCCGCACGTTCGCCATCATCAGCCACCCTGACGCCGGGAAGACCACGCTCACCGAGAAGTTCCTCCTGTATGGCGGGGCGGTGCAGTCCGCCGGTGCCGTGAAGGCGCGCGGCGAACGGCGGCGCGTCACGTCGGACTGGATGGAGATGGAGCAGAAGCGCGGCATCTCGATCACCTCGACGGTGCTGCAGTTCCCCTACCGAGACGCCGTGCTGAACCTGCTCGACACACCGGGGCACCGCGACTTCTCCGAGGACACCTACCGCGTGCTGGCCGCGGCGGACGCCGCGGTCATGGTCCTCGACGCCGCCAAGGGCATCGAGCCCCAGACGTTGAAGCTGTTCGAGGTGTGCCGCGAGCGCAACCTGCCGCTCGTGACCTTCATCAACAAGTGGGACCGGCCCGGGCGCGAGCCCCTCGAGCTGCTCGACCAGATCGAGGCGCAGCTCTCCATCGTGCCCACGCCGGTCACCTGGCCGGTCGGCATCGCCGGCGACTTCCGGGGGGTGGTCGACCGGGCCCGCGACGCGTACGTGCGCTTCACGCGCACCGCCCGTGGCGCCACCGAGGCCGGCGAGGAGGTGCGCTCGTTCGAGGAGGCGGCGGCGGAGGAGGGCCCCGCGTGGGAGGCGGCCCGGGAGGAGCTCTCCCTGCTCGACGAGGTCGGCGCGCACGCGGAGGGTGAGCGCTTCCGCAAGGGCGAGGTCACGCCCGTGTTCTTCGGCTCGGCGCTCACGAACTTCGGCGTGCGCCTGCTCCTCGACGCGGTCGTCGACCTGGCACCGTCACCGACCCCGCGCGACGACGTCGCGGGCCATCCCCGCCCGCTCGACGCACCGTTCTCCGCGTTCGTGTTCAAGGTGCAGGCGAACATGGATCCCGCTCACCGAGATCGCATCGCGTTCGTGCGCGTCTGCTCCGGCCGGTTCGAGCGGGGCATGGTCGTGACCCACGGGCCGACGGGCAAGCCGTTCGCCACGAAGTACGCGCACGCGGTGTTCGGCCAGGAGCGGGACACCATCGAGGAGGCGTGGCCGGGTGACGTGGTGGGCCTCGTCAACGCCACCGACGTCACGGTCGGCGACGCGCTCTACGCCGACCAGCCCGTCGAGTTCCCCCGCCTGCCCGAGTTCGCGCCCGAGCACTTCGTGGTGGCACGGGTGCAGGACACGGGCCGCTTCAAGCAGTTCCGGCGCGGCATCGCCCAGCTCGACGAGGAGGGCGTGGTGCAGGTGCTGCGCGACCAGGACCTCGGCGACCAGGCGCCGATCCTCGCGGCGGTCGGGCCCATGCAGTTCGAGGTCGCCGCGCACCGGCTCGAGCACGAGTTCGGCGCGCCGACCGAGCTGTCGCCCACGTCGTGGCGCGTGGCGCGCCGCACGGACGAGGCGTCGACGCCCGCGCTGCGGGGGCTGCAGGGTGTGGCCGTGTACGGCCGGGCCGACGGCACGCGCTACGCACTGTTCGAGAGCCCCTACTGGCTGGCCCGGGTGGAGGGGGACCATCCCGAGCTCACCCTCGAGCGGCTCGTGGCCGAGGGCACCGCGGGCTGACCGCCTAGCCGCACACGACGCCGTCCTCGGGCACCACACCGTCGACGAGGTACGCGGCGACGATCGAGTCCACGCACGAGCTCATGCCCAGCGCGCCGTGGCTGTCGCCCTCATTGACGACGAGCACACCGTGCTCGAGCCGGTCGGCCACCGCGATGCCGCCCTCGTGCGGCGTGGCGGGGTCACCCGTGGTGGAGATCACGAGGACGGGCGGGCTCCCCGGGGCGGTCACCGCGGTGAGCGGTTCGGCGGGGACCGGCCAGTCGACGCACGGCAGGTAGTCCGTCACGAGCGCCTCCCCGAAGTGGGGGGCGTCTTCGTTCGCGTCCTTCGCGGCGGCGAGCAGCGCGTCCGGATCACCGACCGGCCAGACGAAGTCCACGCAGTTCACGCCGTAGTAGATGTCGATGTCCAGGTCCTGGAGGTACTCGTCCGCCAGCTGCACGAGCCCGCTGCCGTCGCCGTCGAGCGCGTCGGACAGCGCCTCGTCGAAGCGCGGCCACAGCAGCTCGCTGTAGAGGGCCTGGCTGAGCCCGCGGTAGAGCTCGCCCGGCCCGAGGCGCCGTTCGGCCTCCGGGGCGGCCATCCCGCCGGGCGCCTCTGCGGCGTCCACGATCTCCTCGATCGCGGCGACGGGGTCGTCGGTGGTGCACTCGCCGGAGGTGCGGCAGTGGTCGACGAAGCGCAGGAACGTGCGCTCGAAGCCGGCCGCCTGCTTCGCGGCCTGCTCGACGCCGGTCGGCCCCAGCTGGACGATCCCGTCGAGGACCATCGCACGGAGGTGGTCGGGGAACAGGTCGGCGTACACCTGGCCGATGGCGGTGCCGTAGCTGCCGCCGTAGTAGCTGAGCGTCGGGTCGCCCATCGCCGCCCGGACCGCGTCGATGTCGCGGGCCACGTCGCGGGTGCCGATGTGGGCGAGCAGCTCGCCTGCGCCCGCCTGGCACGCGTCGGCGACCTCGGCGGCGCCGTCCACCAGCGCCGTGCGATCGGCGGCGTCCTCCACCGTGGGGTCGACGGCGTACACCTCCGCCTCGTCGAGCCGGCAGCGCAGCGGGGCACTGCCGTCGAGCCCCCGGGGCTCGACGCCGACGACGTCGAAGCGATCGGTGATCGACTCCGGCAGCAGGAGCGGCAGCAGGCTCGCGTACTGGACCGCGCTGCCCCCGGGGCCGCCGGGGTTGACGAACAGCGCGCCCTCGCGCCGGCCCGCGGCCGGCTGGCGCAGGACGGAGAGGGTGATCGTGGACCCGGTGGGCTCGGCGTAGTCGAGCGGCACCTCGACGAGCGCGCACTCGGCGGCCCCGCACTCCTCCCAGGCGATCGGGTCGGGCCGGAACCCGTTGGGCCCCACGCCGGCGTCCCCGGTGTTGACGGCCGCCGTGGTGGTGGTCGCCGCGTCGTCCCCGCCGTCGTCGTCGCCGCAGGCACCGGCCACGAGCGCGAGGGCGAGCACGACGGCGAGGGGGGCACGGCGTCGCAGCATCCGGCGGAGGCTAGGCGGGCCCTGGGGGTACTCCGGCCGCGCCCGTTGACAGGAGCATACTCCGTATGCATACTCGGTAAGCATGCAGGACCGGGGCACCGATGGCCGTTCGTGAAGGGCTCCTCGCCCTCCTCGCGGCCGGGCCCCGGCACGGCTACCAGCTGAAGACCGAGTTCGAGGCCGCCACCGGCGGCACCTGGCCCCTGAACGTGGGGCAGGTGTACACGACCCTCGACCGCCTCCACCGGGACGGCTTCGTCGCGGTGGAGGACGACGACGGTCAGAAGCAGTACTCGCTCACGGCCGCGGGACGCGAGGAGCTGACCGGGTGGTGGGACGCGCAGCCCGACGACGGGCCGCCGCCCCGCGACGAGCTGCTCCTGAAGGTCCTGCTCGCCGTCGAGCAGGGCGCCGACCACGCGCTCGAGGTGCTGACGAGACACCGCACGGCGCTGACCCGCCTCCTGCAGCAACGCCGCCAGGCCACCCGGTCCGGCACCACCGCGACCGACGGCTCGCTGGCCGCCACCCTCGTGGCCGACGCCCTGGCCGTACGGGCCGAGGCCGACCTGCGTTGGCTCGACCTGTGCGAGGGCCGCCTCCTCCGAACCACCCAGCCCACCACCACGAACGGAGCCACCGATGGCTGACACCACCAGCCGCCTCCCCACCCCGCCCGCCCTCCAGCTGCACGACGTCGTCAAGCGCTACGGGAGCGGCACCACCGAGGTGCGCGCCCTCACCGACGTCTCTGTGACGATCGCGCCCGGCGAGCTCGTGGCCGTGATGGGCCCGAGCGGATGTGGGAAGTCGACGATGCTGCACCTCGCCGGCGGCCTCGAGGATCCCGACGCCGGACGCGTCTCCGTCGGGGGCCAGGACCTCTCGACCGCGTCGGCCGCCGAGCGCGCCTCGTTGCGCCGCCGGGAGGTCGGCTTCGTGTTCCAGCGCCTCAACCTGGTGCCGTCGCTCTCCGCGCTCGAGAACGTCATGCTCCCGCTCGAGCTCGAGGGGGTGCCGGCGCGCGAGGCCCGCGAGCAGGCCCGTGCCGCGCTCGTGTCCGTCGGCGTGGACGAGCAGCTCGATCGCTTCCCGGACGACTTCTCGGGTGGCCAGCAGCAGCGCATCGCGGTCGCCCGTGCCGTCGTCGGCACCCGGAAGCTCGTGCTCGCGGACGAGCCCACCGGAGCGCTCGACACCCTCACGGGCGATGCCGTGATCGAGCTGATCGCGGGGCTCCCCGCCGCCACCGGCACCTCGGTGGTGCTCGTGACCCACGAGCCGCGCTACGCCGCATGGGCCGACCGGGTGGTGTTCCTGCGCGACGGCCGGATCGTCGACGAGGCCTCGGTGGGCACGGCCGTCGAGGCGGCACGATGAGCTCCCTCGCCCTGCCCGTGCGGCTGGCGACGCGCGAGGTCCGCCGGCGGCCGGGTCGCACCCTCCTGGTGGCGCTCCTCGTGGCCCTGCCCGTCACCGGGATGGCGTTCGCGATCACCATCGTCCGCACCGACCACCGCACCCGCGCGGAGGAGTGGGCCTCCTTCGCGGGCACCGCCGACGCGCGCCTCGAGGCCGGCGGTTTCTTCCCCGGCGGCGACGTCGTGGTCGTGGAACGGACACCGACGGAAGAGCAGGTCGATCGGCCCGCGCCGGCGGAGCTCCCGGCCGGGTCCCGCACGATCGAGTGGGTCCGGGGCTACGCCCGCGTGCGGGCCGCGGACGGCGAGCACCGCAGCAGCATGGAGGTCGGCGACCTCCCCGTCGACGACCCGATGACCCAGGGCCTCTACGAGATCGTCGACGGGCGCGCGCCCGCGGCCGCGGGCGAGGTCGCCCTCGCGGTGACGTGGCCGGCCGGCTCGGCGTGCGCCTGGGCGAGGTCCTCGAGCTCGAACGGCCGGCGCTCCGCCTCGACGTCGTCGGGCTCGTGGAGGAGCCCGCGTGCCTGCACTGCGACACCGCGCTCTCGCGCCCGGGGCGGTGCCGGAGGAGCTCCAGCGGGGTGGGTTCCCCCGCTCGTTCCTCGTCGACCTCCCCGACGGCCTGTCCGCGGGCGAGCTCGCGTCGCTGGGCGCCCGCCAGGACGTGGAGCTGCGGACGGAGTTCGTCGAGGGGCCGTACAGCGGCATCGACGGCCGCGACCAGGGTGTGCGCTGGAGCTACGTCATCGGCGGGGTGGTGCTCACGGTGATGGGGATCATCATCTCGGCCGCGTTCGCGGTCGGTGCGCGCCGTCAGCTCGTCACGCTCGGTCAGCTCTCGGCCAGCGGCGCCTCCCCGAGCACCGTCCGCACGATGCTCGTGCTGCAGGGCACGGTGACCGGCCTCGTCGGCACCGTCGTCGGGCTCGCGCTCGCGGCAGGTCTGCTCCTCGGGTTCCACGACGCGATCGAGCGGGCGAGCGGCCACCGCTTCGGGGCTTACGAGGTGCGCCCGTTCGACCACGTGATCGTCGTCGCGATCGGGGTCGTCGCCGCCACGCTCGCCGCACTGATCCCGGCCCGCAGCGCGGCCCGCCTGCCCACCCTCGCCGCCCTCGCCGGGCGGCGGCCGCTGGCCCCCGTGCCGCGGCGGCTCGTGGTGCTCGGTGTCGGCGGGGTCGCGGCCGGCCTCTCGCTCCTGGGGCTCGCGGTGCTCGGCAGCGCCAGCGGCAGCTCGGGCGACGTGTGGGTCTTCGTCGCCATCCTGGGCGGCGTGTGCGAGCTGCTCGGCGCGTGCGCGATCGCGCCCGCGCTCGTGGCCCGCCTCGAGCCCCTGGCCGGGCGGGTCCGGGGGTCCTGGCGGCTCGCCGCCCGCGGCCTGGCCCGCCAGCGCACGCGCACGGGCGCGGTCGTGTCGGCGGTCGCCGCGGCGGGCGCCCTCGCGATCGTGTCGACGGCCCTGGTGCGCGGCGCGGATCAGCAGGAGGACGCGTACCTGGACATCGCGGAGGACGTGGTGGCCGTCCACCAGCTGGTCGACGTGCCCGTCCCGGGCGTGCCGAAGGCGGGGTTCTCGACGGAGGTGGAGCTCCCGGACGCGGCGCTCCAGGCGCAGCTCGCGCAGATCCTCCCGGAGGCGACCACCATCGAGGTGCGCACCGCCGTCCCCCCGCCGCCCGTGCCCGATCCCGCGTTCCCGCGCGATCCG
Organism: uncultured Microthrixaceae bacterium; assembly: GCA_963806205.1. GTDB lineage: Bacteria > Actinomycetota > Acidimicrobiia > Acidimicrobiales > VFJN01 > VFJN01. Next base: position 337,421 of record CAWDXF010000002.1, on the reverse strand, counting down.
ATCGATCCCGTGGGCTGGATCTCGGTCGAGCGGACGGTCGGGAACGGTGTGACCGAGGGCTACGGCTTCGGGTGGGCGGCGATCGCCGACGAGCGGCTGGTCGATCTGATGGGCCTGTCGAGCGCCGGCCGTGCCGCCCTCGAGGAGACGGGCGCCGTGCTGGTCCGCCATCGGGCCGAGGCCCCCGCGCAGCTCGTGCTGTCGTCGGGCGAGCCACGACCCATCCCCGTCGTCGCCGGGGAGCACGCCGCCGGGCGCGGCACGGAGGTGCTCGTCACCGAGGCCCTGGCCCGCGAGCTGGGGCTCGAGATCGCCCCGTCGGAGCTCGTCTACGACAACCCCGAGCCCCTCACCGAGGACCAGCGCGACGCGATCGAGGACCTGCAGCTCGACAGCGAAGCGGCCGCGGCCGCGCCCGACGGCAGGACGCGCTACCTGGACCTCTGGTGGTACTCGCCACCCGGCGGCCCCTCGCCGTTCCAGGTCGAGCTCATCCTCACCGGCGTGGCGTTGCTGTTCGCCATGTTCGTGGTCGGCGCCAGCCTCGCGCTCGCCGCGGCGGAGTCGAAGGACGAGCGCGACGTGCTGACGGTGGCCGGCGCGCCACCCCGCTCGCTCGCCCGGGCGGCCGGGGCGCGGGCGTGGCTGCTGGCCGGCATCGGCGGCCTCCTCGCCCTGCCCATCGGGTTCCTCCCGGTCGTGGTGTTCACCCAGGCCGAGGACGACGGGTTCCCGCTCGTCTTCCCGGGCACGACCGTCGCCCTCCTGCTGGTGGCCGTGCCGGCCCTCGTGGCCCTCGTGGCCCACGCGGCGAGCGCGACCTCGCAGCGGCTCCGGCCGGTGCGGGTCTCGACGGCCACCTTCGAGTAGCCGCCCGCGGGTCGAGGTCGGTCAGCGGCGCGTCGTGGAGGTCGGCGGGAGACCGGTGGCGGGGGTCGAGCTCGCGCTCGGCTCCGGCGGGGCGTCACCGAGGATGTAGAGGAAGCCGGCGCGTGTGCCGATGTAGATCCGCCCGTCCCACACGGCGGGCGTGGCCTCCACGCACCCGCCGAGCTCGATCGTCCACTTCGGCACCGGGGGCAGGGTCGTGTCGGACACGTCGAAGGCGTGGAAGAACCCGAGGCAGTCGCCGATGAGGAGGGTGCCGTCCACGATGACCGGGCTGCCCCACACGGGCGGCGGCAGGTGGCGCTCCCAGCGGACGGCGCCGGTGGCCCGATCGACGCCGAGCAGGCGGCCGCCGTTGGTGCCGACGTACACGGTGTCCTTGTAGATCCCGGGCGTGCCGTAGATGCCGCCCTTCACCGCGGTGGCGTCGTCGACCTTCCACACGATCGGGTTCACGGTGTTGCGGGGGTCGAGCTTGGTGAGCTGGCCGACCTCGCGGGCGCGGGGAGCGCGCGGTCGTACTGGCCCGCCACGTACAGGAATCCGTCCTCGTCCACCACGACGCTCGCGTCGTTGTCGCCGCCGGTGTAGAAGCGGAACACCTTGCGGGGCTGGCCGCCGTCGGGCACGGCGCTGAGGTCGTAGCCGAGGATCAGCCCGGCGGACGTGCCGAAGTACACGGTGTCCTCGTAGACCGCCACCGAGCTCTCGACGGAGGCCACCTCGTCGCCGTTCGCGGCGAGCACCTCCTGGTCCCACGCCTCGGTGGTGAACACCACCTGCGGGTCGACCTGCACGAGGCCGGCGGCGTCGGTGGTGCGGTTCAGCTTGATCACCCAGAAGCGGCTGCTCTCGCTGCCGACCACGAGGTAGTCGCCGAGCACGATCGGCGAGGAGTCCCAGTCGTCGTTCCACAGCACGGGGCCGACCGACTCGCTGTCGAGCGTCCACAGCACCTCCGCCCTGCCCGGGCGGTCGAACGCGATCACCCGCAGGAGGTCGTCGCGCGACCCGCTGTACACGAGGGGGAAGCCGGCGGGGTCGACGGTCGGTGTGCCCTTGATGAGGTCGCCCGTCTCCACGTCGGGGAGGAGGCGGGCGCCGGTCAGCGCGTCGATGAAGTGGATGTGGCCGTCGTACCCGCCGAAGATGGCCCAGCGCGTGCCCTCGCGCTCGACGATCAGCGGCTGGCCCGTCCAGCCCATCCCGCACCACACCTTGATCTCGCCGAGGTTCGCCGAGCGCCGGCACATCGGCTCGGCGGGGAAGCGGTGGAGCTTGACCGGGTTCGCGGGTACCGGGCCGACCCCGTAGTAGCTGCGCGAGGGGTTGCCGCGGAAGGTGAGCAGCCCCTCGACCTCGGCGTTCAGGTACGGCTGCCCGAAGCCGGCCGGGTCCGCGAGCACCGCCGAGGACCCGCGGAAGAACTCCCCTTCGGGCACCGGCTCGGTGGTCGTGGTCGTGGGGCCGTCGCTCCCGTGGCCGTCGCGGCGGTCGACGGCGATGCTCACGCCGAGCGCGACGACGCTCGCCAGCGCGAGGCCGACCATGGCCCGCCGCCGGAGGTAGATGCCGCGCCGACGCCTCACGGCAGCGTGGTGGTGGGACGCGGCGGCGGCGCGCCCTGGAGGAGGTTCCAGAGGTACTCGCGCAGGGTGATGCCCTGGTCGATGACGGCGGCGGCGTGGTCGCGGCCGACGTAGCGGAGGTGCCAGGGCTCGAAGTCGTAGCAGGTGCTCGTGGCGGCGCCCGACGGGTAGCTGAGGATGAACCCGTACTCGTGCGCGTGGCTGGCGATCCACTGCCCGGCCGGCGACGCGCCCCATGACTGGTCGACGTCGTTGGCGCCCTCCGACGTCAGGTCGACGGTGGTGCCGAGCTGGTGCTCGGAGTGCCCGGGCCGGGCCACCCGGCTGCCGGCCTCCGACGCGCCGAGCTCGTCCACGCGCCGGGCGTACAGGTCCTCCTGCGACTGGTAGCTGCGGTAGGCGGCGAGGATCTTGATCGGGGTGCCGTTGGCGATGGCGCCGTCGCGCAGGGCGCGCAGGTCGGGCATCACGAAGCCCCGGAGGGCCATGCCCTCGGTGAGCGGGAACCCGGCTTCGGAGATGTTGTGGAGGTCGCGCGGGCCGTAGTTGCTCGGGAGCTCGATCTGGGTGTCGACGAGGATCGTGGCCCACTGCGAGTCGGGGTTCTGTCCGCTGAGGACGTCGTTCGGCTCGCCGTCCACGCAGGGCGGGACCGGCGGCAGGGTGGTCGAGGTGCTCGACGAGGACGGCGGCGGGGCCGCGTCACCCCCGCTCCCGCCACCCACGAGCTGCCAACCGAGGGCCAGGACGACCACGACTGCGCTGGCCGCCATGGCTTGGCGCACCCGGTACACCTGCGGCGCGTGCCGTTGGCGGGGGGCGGGGTAGGACATGCGCAGGCGAGCGTAGGCAGCCGGACCCGGGCCGGCCGCATCGCCCCTGGCCTCAGGCCGGGGCGCCCACCTCGACCCGGTGGAGGTCGTCGCCCAGCTCGATCCGGCCGTCGAAGGCCGTCGCTGCGAGCTTGCGCCAGGTGTCCTCGTCGCCCGGTGCGATGCCCGGCACGTAGTGCGTGAGCACGAGCGTGCCGACCCCGCCGCGCGCGGCCGTGGCCGCCGCCTCCTCGACCGACGAGTGGTAGTCGCACACGTCCAGGAGGCGGGGCACGCCGACCGCCTCGAGCAGGTCCTTGCGGATGACGGTGTGGACGAGGGCGTCGGCGCCGCGGCTGAGCTCGTCGAGCGTCGTGCACGGCACGGTGTCCCCGGCCAGGACCACGCTGGCGCCGGCGTGCTCGACCCGGAAGCCGATGGTGGGTGCGACGGGTCGGTGGTCGGTGGGCGCGGCGACGACGCGCACGCCGCCGCCCTCCCACGCCACGCCTTCGGTCAGCTCGTGGACCTCGACGATCGGCGGCTGCTCGATGTCGTCGTGGTGGGCGATGCGGTAGCCGATGTCGGGCTCGAGGCTGGCGAGGGTGCGGTCGACGACGGCGCGGGTGCCGGGCGGCCCGACGATCGTGAGGGGCGTCGGCGCGAAGGTCGTGACCCAGCGCGTCGTGATCACGTCGCCGAGATCGGTGATGTGGTCGCTGTGCAGGTGCGTCAGGAGCAGCGCGGTGAGCGCGTTCGCTCCGCATCCGGCGCCGGTGAGGCGCATGAGCACCCCGCGGCCGCAGTCCACGAGCAGGTTGGCCCCGCCGGCCTGCACGAGGGTGGCCGGTCCGGCGCGGTGCGGGTCGGGGAGCGGGCTGCCGGTTCCCAGCAGCGTGATGGCGATCACGACGTCATGCCCCCGAGGCCCACGAGCGCGCGGGCGTGCTCGATCTCGCCCATGTGCCGGAGCCCGTGCTGGTAGATCCAGCACTCGACGCCGTCGAGCCGCGTGATGCCGGCCTCGCCGGCCACGCGGGCGCTGTACGTGGTCGCGATCTGCGGCGGGAAGGGCCGGGTGACGACGACCTCGGTGAGCAAGGCAGGGTCGAGGCCGGCCAACCACCCCTCGGTCTTGTCGAACACCTGGCGCTGGTAGTCGCAGAACGCGTCGTAGTCCCCGATGCGCTGGTCCATCATCTCCTCGACCGTGCGGTGCTTGCCGTGGTCGTGGATGCCGAGGCCGATCCGGTCGCCCCAGGTCTCGTTCCAGATCATGGGCGGTCCGCCCAGCATGAGGAGCGAGGTGTCCTCGATCTGGGCCTGGTGGAACAGCGAGAAGGCGATCGGCAGCACCCCCTCCCGCTCGACGTGGTTCACCTTGTCGCAGTCCATGTCGGACACGGCCTGGTACCAGAGGGAGTGCATGGCGGTCATCCGCCGCTGCAGCGAGTCGAGGATCAGCTCGAGTGCCATGGAGAAGTATTGGCACAAAGACTGCCACAACACAAGAGGCGGGATCGGGCGCGGTGGTGCCCCGATCCCGGCTGCTCGGTCCAGGTTCGGGGCACCGATCGACCGCTTCGACGTCGAGGGGCCCGGAACCTGCCTGGGGCTGCGATCATCGGCGCATCGATGGACCGATGACTCCCGCCGGGGTCGGGCGTTGCACCTGGCGTGGGTCGCACCCGGCGGCCCCGACCGAAGGAGCGTGCAGCGAATGGACTACAAGCTCGAGCTGGTGCTCGTCCCCGTCACCGACGTGGACCGGGCCAAGGCCTTCTACGAGCAGCTGGGGTTCCGGCTCGACGTCGACCACCACGCCAGCGACCAGTTCCGGGTGATCCAGTTCACCCCGCCGGGGTCGGCCTGCTCGGTGTGCTTCGGCATCGGGATCACCGAAACGCCCCCTGGGTCGCAGAAGGGCCTCCACCTGGTGGTCACCGACATCGAGGCGGCGCGCGACGAGCTCACGGGTCGCGGGATCGAGGTCGAGCCGATCCACCACTTCGGCCCCGAGGGCCGGACCGACGGGGTCCACCCGGAGCGGGCCGACTACGGCTCCTTCGCCCCGTTCGCGGATCCCGATGGCAACGTCTGGCTCCTCCAGGAGGTCCAGCACCACGCACCGGGGCGATGAGCGAGACCGCCCTCCTCGACGCGGCGCTCGCCGGTGACGAGGCCGCCTTCGGCACGGTCACGGCCCGCCACCGGCGTGAGCTGCACGTCCACTGCTACCGGATGCTCGCCTCCTTCGACGAGGCCGAGGACGCCGTCCAGGAGACGTTCCTCCGCGCGTGGCGCAGCCGTGACCGTTGCGACGGCGACCTGTTCCGGGCCTGGCTCTACCGGATCGCCACCAACGTGTGCCTCGACCTGCTGCGCAGCCGGTCGCGCCGCGCGCCCGCCACGGCGGGGAGGTGTCGTGGTTGCAGCCGTACCCGGACCGGCTGCTCGACGAGGTGACCGGGATCGATCGCGAGCCCGACGCGGCGGCCGTCGACCGGGAGACGGTCGCGCTGGCGTTCGTCGTGGCGCTCCAGGTGCTGCCGCCGCGGCAGCGTGCGGTCCTCATCGCCCGCGACGTCCTCGGCTGGCCGGCAGCAGACGCGGCTGCGACCCTCGAGGTGAGCGTGGCCGCGGCCAACAGCGCGCTCCAGCGGGCTCGTGCGACGCTCCGCGACCATCTGCCGGCCCGCCGATCGGATTGGACGCCACGCGGGCTGACCGACGAGGAACGGGACGTGCTCGAGCGCTACATGGACGCCCACGAGCGCTGCGACGCCGCCGCCTGCCTGGCCATCGCGGCGGAGGACATCCGCGTCACGATGCCGCCGTACCCCTGGCTCTACGAGGGGATCGCCGGTGCCACCGAGCTGCTCGAGCGCGGCTTCGGCGAGGGGCGCGAAGGCGACTGGCGACTCGTGCCGACCTCGGCCAACGGCCAGCCCGCCTCCGGCACCTACCTGCGCCGCTGGGGCGACACCGAGTTCCGCGCGTTCAAGCTCGACGTCCTCCGCGTCGAGGGCGGCCGCCTCAAGGAGATCACGACCTTCGGCTGGTCGCGCTTCGAGGGCTTCGGCCTGCCGGAGATCCTGCCGCCTCGGTAGGTTGGTCCGTCCCGGGGGGCGTAGCTCAGCTGGCTAGAGCACCTGCTTTGCAAGCAGGGGGTCGTGGGTTCGAGTCCCATCGCCTCCACTGGGCTTCTGGCGAGCGGACGATGTTCGAAACCGTCCCTGGTCTACGCAATCGAGGTCGAGGGATCGTGAGCCTCGCCCTTGACGCTTCCTGAGCATCGCCGAGATCCTCAACGCCGCCACCGACGGTCCGCCCGGCATGGCGGCCCTCCTCGCGGTGCAGGCCGAACACGGCGTCACGGTCGCTCGTGGCTGAGCCCGCTACGACGTGGCCGAGCCCGCGAGGATGGCCTCGATCTGACCGAGCGCCTGCACCATTCCCTCTTCCTGGCCCATCTCGAGCAGCTGGTTCATGGCGTCGAGCGATGTGAAGTGCGAGGTGATGGCCATCACCGTCTTGCCATCGCGCTCGTCGAACGTGACGACCATCCTTCCAGGGGGCATGTCCTCGTTCCGCTGGCCGGTGTCGTCGCCGAAGCCGTCCATCACCTCGAGCCGTCGGGGCGGGTCGACGGCGAGGAACTCCCACCAGCCGTGGAACTTCTCGCCCTCCGGGCTGGTCATGTAGTACCTCGCTCCACCACCCGGCTTGAAGTCGTGGTCGACGAAGGTGGCCGGATACGTCGGCGGGCCCCACCAGCGCTCGAGCTGGCGAGGATCGGCCCACAGCTGCCATGCCCGCTCGGCGGTCGAGTCGAGCTCCACGGTCATCGTCATGGTGAGCTTCTCGGGGTCCTTGTGCACGTTGGTCACAGTCATCGGGTGCCTCCAGTCGGGTCATCGGCGAGGAGCTCGCCAATCCGCTCGACGCGGCCACGCCACACCGCCTCCAACCCGTCGAGCAGCTGGTTGGCTCGGCGGATGGTGTCGACGTCACCGCGAACGATCTGCTCGCGTCCCTTGCGTTGCTTGGTCACGAGTCCTGCCTCTTCCAGCACAGCCACGTGCTTCTGCACGGCGGCGAAGCTCATGGGGTAGCGACGAGCGAGGGCGGACACCGAGTGCTCGCCTTCCAACGTGCGCACGACGATGTCGCGCCGGGTGGCGTCGGCCAGGGCGTGGAACACCCGGTCGGCCCGCTCGTCCGTCAACAAACCTACAACCATATGGTTGTATATAACCGCGGGTCACGGGTCGCGCGCAAGCCCCGGCTGTGATGACCTCGAGCCCAACCGAAGCGTTCGAACCCGCTTTCAGGGGATCGTGCGCTCGCGCTGCGCTACTGGCACCTTGACGTCGGACGCGACAGGGTGGATCCGCAGGGCGGCCTGTCCCGACGACCCGAGGAGCGCTCCATGACTGACGTCGACGAGATCGCGGACGGCATCTATCGGCTGTCCACCTTCCTGCCCGAGATCGGGCCGACGGGCTTCACCTTCAACCAGATCCTCATCGATGACGACGAGCCGCTCCTGTTCCACACCGGCCCGAGAGGCTTCTTCCCCCAGGTGTCTGACGCGATCGTCACGGTGCTGCCGGTCGAGCGCCTCCGGTGGATCACGTTCGGACACGTCGAGTCCGACGAATGCGGCGCGATGAACCTGTTCCTCGAGGCCGCGCCCCAGTCGGAGGTCGCTCATGGCGGGCTCGGTTGCATGGTCTCGCTCAACGACCTCTGCGATCGGCCGCCCGTGCCGCTCGAGGACGGGCAGGTCATCGAGCTCGGCCGCCACCGCGTCCGCCACATCGACACACCGCACGTGCCCCACGGCTGGGAGGCTCGGGTCCTCTACGAGGAGATGACCGGCACGCTGCTGTGCGGGGACCTCTTCTCGCACCTCGGCAACGGCCCGGCGCTGACCTCGGACGACATCCTGGACGCCGCCCGGCAGGCGGAGGACATCTTCGGCGCCACCTGCCTCACCCCGAGCACTGGCCCGACGATCCGTCGGCTCGCCGAGCTCGAGCCGACGACGCTCGGCATCATGCACGGTTCGTCGTTCACCGGCGACTGCGCCGCCGCGCTCAGGGGTCTCGCGGGGATCTACGACGACCGGTTGGCGCGGGCAAGCTAGCGAGGGCAGTTCCCCTCCACCGGCCCGCGGTCAGTGGGCTCACGCGTCGCGGAGGCGCTGGGCAAGTGCTTGCAGCAGCTTCCACCCGATGGTGGGGTGTCGTTCCACGAGCGGGCGGAAGTCCCAGAGCGTCAAGCCGTAGCAGACGAGGTCGGTCGTCGCCGTGATCGTGGCGGTGCGGGCGCCCTCGTCGATCAACGCGATCTCGCCGAAGTAGTCACCGGAGCTCAGCGTGGCCCGCTCGACGCCGCCGATCGACACCGACGCTTCGCCCGCGCCGATCACGAAGAACGCGGCGCCGCCCGCGCCCTCCTTGGTGACCGTCTCGCCCGCCGCGAACCGACGTTCCTTGAACAAGCGGGCGACCTCGTCCAGATCCGGCTGGGTCAGCTCGGCGAACAGTGGGACGCTCTGCAAGATGGCGGCAGGGGTGACGACGGCCTCGTCGCTCTCCGCCGACGGCTCGTCAGCGGGCTTCGACGCGCCACCGCGCGTCACCGCTCGGCACTGCAGCAGGTAGAGCTGCCCGCCGGCGAACGCCCACTCGATGTCGCGACCCGGTCCGTAGATGCGTTCGCACTGCGTGGCCAGGTCGTTCAGCTGTTGCAGCTGCGCGTCGTCCAGGCAGAGCCCCTCCACGAGGTCGGGGGCGACCTGCTCGTCGACGGTCCCACCGTCGGGCAGTGGCCGGATCGCGATCTTCTTGAGCCCCGCGGTCTGCTCGAGCACCTCGCCCGATGGGTCGACGCGGTACTGGTCCGGGATGACGCGGCCGTCCACGACCGCCTCGCCCAACCCCCAGGTCGCCTCGATCATCCGCTCGCTCGCGCCGGTCACCGGGTTGGTGGTGAACATCACCCCGGCCGACTCGGGGTCGAGGAGGCTCTGCACGACGACGCCGACGCTCGGTCGGGCGAAGAGGCCGACCCGCTGTCGGTAGGTGATGGCCGAGTCGGAGTTGGCCGACCACCAGACCTCTCGCACCGCCTTCTGCAGATCGCCCGTGGCGGGAACGTTGAGGAGCGTGAGGTGCTGGCCGGCGAAGCTCGCTTCGGCTCCGTCCTCGTCGACGCACGACGAACGGACGGCGAGCGGGCCGGCCAAGGTCCGCATCGACTTGGCCAGCGCCTTCACCGCGCTCTCATCGCCCGATGCGATCGCCTCGACGGCGTCGCCGGAGAGGGCGACGCCGGGCGGCACGGGCAGACCGGCGCGGATCGCGTCCCCCAAGCCGACGGCCTTGGCGCCGAAGAGCGCCTCGTCGTCTGCCTCGCTCAGCGGCACGACCGAGCTCACGAGGCGACTGTCACCTCCCCCGCATCGCCGTCGACCCGCACGGTGACGCCATCGGCGATCCGATCGGTGGCGTCGCGCGTGCCGACGACGCCCGGGATCCCGTACTCACGGGCCACGATCGCGGAGTGCGAGAGCAGGCCGCCGGCGTCGGTCACGATGGCGCCGAGCAACGGCAGCAGGATGTTGAAGGCCTCGGTCGTGGACTGGGTCACCAGCACGTCGCCCTTCACGATGCGGTCGAAGTCGGCCCGGCTCGACACCAGCCGTGCCGGCCCTTCGTAGACGCCGCCGCTGGCCGCGAGCCCGCGGACGACCTCCTCGTCGTGGGCGTGCTCCGAGCTCCCGAACAACGAGCCGATCGCGAGGCCCGCCGCTCGCATCACGCGGCCGGCGGCGGGGGGCAGCCCCGAGGCGTCGGGCGGCGGTTGCGGCGGCTCACCGAGGAAGGGCGGTGCGTCCTTGGAGGTGTAGGTCGTCTGGTACTCGTAGCGGTCGGCGAGCTCGTCGGCCGACGGTCCACCAGTGCCGGAGAGCAGGGCGACCATCTCGTCGAACCCGGCGTGGACGAAGTGCTCGGCGTCGTGCAGGAGGCCCTTCGCCGCCGCCCGCCGGCCGCCCGCCATCGCGGCTCGGCGCATGATGCCCGATGCCCACACGTCGCTGAAGACGCCGCGCTCGTCGCGGATGCGGTAGGTGAGCCGAGCCTCCTCCAACAGCTCGTTGAACGCGGCGCGGTGCTCGTCGGGCACCTGCTTGCGCACCTCGGCGATCTGGTCCTCGACGCCCTCCGACTGCGCCACGCTGCCGGCGATCGACGAGCGGATGGCCCGCAGCAGCGCCTCGGGGAGCTCGAGCGCGTAGCGGCCGGAGATGTCGAAGCCGTCGAGCAGCCGGTAGCCGGCGAAGTCGAGGTACGCGGACAGCGCACGACCGGCGTCGCTGTCGAGGGCCTGGAGCTCGTCGAGCACCTTGCGGGCGTCGCCGTCGGACTCGAGCAGCTCCCAGGCGGCGGGATCCTGCTTGACCGTGGTGATCAGCTGGTCGAGCTCGGGAGAGCCACCGCCGGAGATCTGCGCCGCGCCGCGCATCATGTTGAGGAGCTTCTCGGGCGGGAGTCCGGTCCACTCGCCGGCCTGCACCAGCAGGTCGCCGATCGGGATCAGCGCCGCGCCGGTGAAGCGCATGTGCTGGTAGATCATCTCGCTGTGACGGTCGCGGCAGCGACCGAGGTAGGCGATCAGCTCCTCGTCGGAGAGCGCATCCGGGTCAACCGACTGCAGCTCTCGATGGGCCGCGATGGTCTCGGGCTTGCAGACCTCCTCCCACTCCCGGAGCTGCTCACGCCAGAGCTTGTGCTCGAAGACCTCCTCGGCCCGGGCGAACCGCTCCGGCACCTCGGCCTCGTCCGAGACCGGCACCACGGAGTTGTAGCCGAAGCCGTTGACGTACTCGGAGGCGAGCCGCTCGAGCAGCAGGCCGTAGAACTTCATGAACTCCCGGGTCCCTCGCTCGAAGGGCACCGGGTGCATCTCCTGCCAGTAGCGGGTCAGCGGTCGGGGATGGTGGACGGGGTCTTGCGTCCACGTTCCGGGGCCCGGTGGCTCGAAGGGCAGTTCGTTCGGTGCTGGTGTGGGCATTCGAGGGTCTCCTCTCCGGCGGCGCCGCGGAGGCAGGTCCTGGTCGGTCGACGTCTGACGGTGCCTCAACCCCCCTGCCCGCGCGGTCACCCTATGCCGGTCCGGCGACAGCCGCTCGGGTCGTGATGCTGCTCCGTCGCCGCGTCGCCGCGGGGTTGATCTGCCACGCTCGGCCAGGCAGCCGAGGTCGCCCACGTCGTGCGCTTCCTGACCGCCGTACCCTTCGGCCGTGTCCGCCTCCCGCCCCATCGATCCGGTCGCCTGGCGGTTCCGGCGGGCGCTCGCGCGGATCGAGCCGACGGTCGAGGCGCTCGTGGCCGAGCACGCGGCCTCGTACTGGCAGCGTGGTGCGCGCCGGCGCGAGCTGCAGCCGGGGGCCGGCGAGGACCGGCGGGTGCAGTGGTCGATCGACGATGAGATGGTGCTCGAGCTGCAGGTCCCACCGCGGGGTCCCGCGACGCTCGTCGTCCACGACTTCAGCCTCCACGACCCGCTGAAGCGGGCGTTGTGCACCCGCCGCCTGCGGATCCGGTTCGCCACCCCCCACGACGAGGACGCGGGGTGACGGGTCGGGTGAGGATCGGGGCCATGCACGTGGGCATCGCCGACCACCTCGGCTGGGCCGTGGTCGTCACGGCGTCGGACGAGCACGAGGTGGTGGACCGCCGCCGGATCGAGCTGGTCGAGCCAGGTGTGCCGAACATGCCGATGCACCACGACAGCAAGACGCTCGACGTGCCGGCCACGGCCGCGCTGGTGACGGAGGTGCGGGCGTCGGTGGCCCGGGCGGCGGCCGCGGCGCTAGACGAGCTCGCGACCGAGCTGCCCGGACCCATCGCCTCCTTCTCGCTCCGCACCTGGCCCGTGGACTTCCCGCAGGACATCGCCGTGCAGCGCCGCGTGCCGTGGGAGGCCCGAGCCGATGCCGTCATGTACCGCCAGGTGCTGGCCGAGCTCGCGGACGAGCGAGGTTGGCCGGTCCACCACTACGACGCGAAGTCCGTGATCGGCCAGGCCGGCGCCAAGCTCGGCGCACCGGCGGACGACCTCCTCCAGGCCCCGCGCCGCACGCTGGGGCCGCCGTGGACCAAGGACCACCGCACGGCGTTCGCGGCCGCGATCGCCGCGAGCTGATCGCGCCGCTCAGCCGGAGCGGGCGGGTCGCAGCATCGGCCAGAGCGGTGGGGAGTCTCCCGCCTGGATCTCGCCGACGACCTCGAACCCGTGGCGCTCGTAGAGCGACCGGTTCCGCGGGCTGCTGGCCTCGAGGTAGGCGGGGAGGCCGTCGCCGTCGGCGCGGGCGAGGCCGACCTGCAGGAGGGCCGATCCGTGCCCGCGGCTCTGGTGGCTCGGGTCGACACCGATGAACGGCAGGTACCAGACCGGATCGGTCGGGTGGTGCTCCTCCATCTGGCCGAGGAACGTGAACGAGACCTCGTGCCGTTCCTCGTCGATCGTCTCCTGGAGCAGCGCGCCGATGGCCTCCTCGTCGGCCGGCGAGCTCGGCGCCACCCACAGCGCCGCCCCCGTGTAGCCCTCCGTGCAGTCGGCGCTCTCCGTGTCGAACGCGGATCCGGCGAAGACCTCGAGGAGGCGGGGGAACGCGGTGAGGTACCGGGACGCGCCCGGGTACACCCAGCGGAGCACGGGATCGGCGACGAACGCGGCGACCACCGCGGCCAGGGCCTGGTCGCGATCGACCGAACCGGAGGGGATGGTGGTTGCCGTCATCGGGGCTCCCTTCGTGGACCGGCACAGACGGTAGGTCAGGACTACCGTGGCCGCCGGAGGTACTGCTTCGTTCGACCTGACTCCGGCGCCCCCGAGCGCGATCCCGCAGGTGGATCCCTCGTGCGCGCCCCGTCCGGTACGACGAAGCGAGGTGTGCTCTGTCGCGGCGCTTCACGCGCACCCGCGAGGACTTCCGCTGCGCGAGCTGCGGCCTCCGGGTCGAGGGGAACGGCTACACGAACCACTGCCCTGCCTGCCTCTGGTCCCGCCACGTCGATGTGCACCCGGGGGACAGGGCGGCGAGCTGTCGCGCTCTGATGCGGCCCGCCGCCCTGCTGTACGAGCGGGGCGAGTTCACCGTCCTGCACGAGTGCACCGCATGCGGTGCCCGCCGGCGCAACCGGGCGAGCCCGGTGGACGACCTGTCGTCGCTGCTCGGATGAGCGGACGCCGACGGCTCGTGGCAGGGTGACCGGTGATGGCAAGGCGACCGAGGGGGCCCGATGACGCCTGACGAGATGCGAGCGCTGTTCCAGGAGCACCGTGACGCCGAGGCCCGCCGGGACTACGACGCGGTGCTCGCCACCTTCGCCGAGGACTGCTACCTCGAGACGGCCTGCTTCGGCACGCGGAGCGAGGGCCGCGAGGCCGCACGCGCCGCCTACGTCGGCTACTTCACCGCCTTCCCGGACCTCGTGCCGAGCGACGAGGGCTGGGCCTTCGGCGACGACGTCATGGTCTGCTGGGGCCACCTGAACGGCACGAGCGGCGGCGAGTGGCTGGGCGTGCCCCCGAGCGGCGGCTCGTTCTCCGTGCCGTTCACGAACGTCACGACCTTCGTGGACGGCCGCATGGCCGGCGAGACCATCTACTTCGACCTGGCCACGCTCTGCGAGCAGGCCGGGCTGCCCCTCGAGCAGGTGCGGGCCGCCGCCGCGGCGCGCCGGGCTGCGAGCGCCTGACCGTCGCTACTTGGTCCAGTCGAGCACGAGCTCCGGCGGCGGCGAGTCGTCCGGGACGGACATGTCCACCCCCGTCACGTCGAGGACCTGCCCCCGGAACCAGACCATGAAGTCGTCCTGGTTGGTCGAGAGATCGGTGAAGGCGCCCTCGATGTCGTCGCTCTCGAACCAGACCAGCATGAAGGTCCCTGCCGGGGTCTGCTGCATGCTCCACGTCTCACGCCGCGTGCCCACCCGGCCCTGCATGTCGTCGAACTCGCCCTGCTTCTGCCCCGTGCACGCAGTGGCGAACGCCCGGGCGGCGTCCTCCTTGCCGGGCAAGATCGGGAACGCTCCGTTGAACACTGCCATGACGTCCTCCTCCTCGTCGGACCCCGCGCGATGGACGGTACTCCTGTGCCCGTCCGCCCGCGTCAGGCGAGGGGTGACCAGGGGGAGACCCGCAGGAGGCGGCTCTCCCACTCGTCGCGCACCTCGAGGGCGTCGTGCATCCACGTGCCCGGGGCGCGGTACTCGGCCGGCACCTCGCGGTTGAGCAGAGGGAGCAACGCCTCCGGCCGCGTCACGCGCTGCCACAGCACGATCTCGCGGCGCGGGCCGCTGCCGTAGCGCGGCGTGAACGCGGCGACGAGCTCGAGCAGGCCCCGGCCCTTGGCCTTGGCCAGCGTGTCGACGTAGAGCGTGCCCGCCTTGGCGAGGTAGTCCTCGAAGCGACCCCGGTGGGGCCAGGCCGTGTCCTCCATGAACAGCGGGAGGCTCCCGTCGTCGGCCGCGGACGCGCCCGCGGCGGGCACCGACGCCAGGTCCACCTCGGTCAGCGGGGAGAACGACGTCGGCTCCAGCACCTTCGCCGTGGACCCGTGGCGCAGCGCGTCCACCTCGGCCGCCCACGCCCGGAGGTCACCGTGCCGGACCCGGTCCGCGAGGTCGTCGTGCGCGACGGCCGACGCGACGGCCGTGACCGTGACGAAGACGTACGCGGAGCCGGTCCCGTGGGCCTGGTGGAGGAACCAGAGGAGCCGGGCGCCGTCCGACTTCGCCAACGGCTCGGCCCAGCCTTCCCGGTACAGGTCCTCGAACCGGTCGGCTTCGCGGCCGGCGACGCGGTGGGTCTCGTGCACGAACAGCATCGGCGCCGACCGTACCGGCGGTGTCGCGGCCGCGCTCGACCGACCCCCCAGGACGGAAGCCGCGGCTTGTGGGCCGCTTCGTCCCGATCGCGTCGCGCGATCTGCCGAAAGGCGCCCCTCCTGCCCTCGGTGGGGCGGGTGGTCGGCACTACCCTCGCTCCGGTGCGCACGCCGTTGCGTCGCCGCCCTGCGCGGCACTGGTGGGAGGTCCCGGAGCCGTGGCACCGGCGCCTGCTCGAGCGCGCCCGCCCCGGCGCGAGCGCGCCGGAGCCCACCGTCGCGGCCACCGAGGGCCGCATGCCGTACCTGCCCGCGCTCGACGGGCTCCGTGCCATCGCGCTCGTGGCGGTGCTCTGCTTCCACACCGGCTTCGACTGGATCCACGGCGGCTACCTGCCGCTCACCTCGTTCTTCGTCCTCTCCGGGTTCCTGATCACGAGCCTGCTCCTGCTCGAGCAGGGGCGCTCGGGCCGCATCGGGCTCCGCGCCTTCTGGGGGCGCCGGGCCAGGCGGCTCGTGCCCGCGGCGATCCTCGCGCTCGGCCTGGTGGCGCTGTACACCGCAGCCATCGGGCGCTCGGTCCCCGGCCTGCAGGGCGATGTGTACGCATGCCTCGGGTGGGTCGCCAACTGGCGCTTCATCTTCATCGGCCGCAGCTACGCCGACCTCTTCGGCGACCCGTCGCCCGTGCAGCACTTCTGGTCGCTGGCGGTGGAAGAGCAGTTCTACGTGGTGTTCCCGCTGATCGCGGTGGGCACCCTCTACCTGGCCCGGGGCCGGCGGTGGCTGCTCGCCCTCGTGACGGTGGAGCTGATCGCAGGCTCGACGGTGATCATGCGGTTCATCCACCATCCGGGCGAGCCGCCGCTGCGCGCGTACTTCGGCACCGACACCCGCGCCGCGGAGCTCCTCGTCGGGGTGCTGCTCGCCCTCGTGCTCATCGGGCCCAAGGGCCTGCGCCGCCTGCCGACCGCGCTCCGGTGGCTCGTGAACCTGCTCGGCGCCGCGGCGCTTGGCGTCTCGGTCGTGCTGTGGTTCGTCACACGCGAGTACGACGATCGCCTCTACGAAGGCGGGCTGCTCGGCATCGCCGTCCTCGCCGCCCTCGTGGTCGCCTCGGCCACGCAGGCGGGCTCGCCCGTCTCCTGGGTGCTCGGCCTCCGGCCGCTCGCCGCGCTCGGCCGCATCTCCTACGGCGTGTACCTCTTCCACTGGCCGCTGTTCCTCTGGATGAACGAGCAGCGGACCGGGTTGGACGGCGGCCCCCTGTTCGCGCTTCGCATGGCCGTGACGGTCGGGCTGGCCGTGCTCTCGTACCACCTGGTCGAGCAGCCGATCCGCCTGGGCACCCGGTCGCCGGCGCAGCTCCTGCTGACGGGGTGGGCCAACGCCAGCGTGGCCGTGGCCGCGGTCGTCGTGCTGGCCAGCACCGCGTCACCGGCGCCGCACGTGACCGTGCAGACCGCGGCCGACAAGCCCGAGGTCATCCGAGCCACGACGACCACCCTGGCGGGGACCAGCACGACCGACGGGGCGACCACCTCCAGCTCGGGAGGGGGCGCCACCACCACGCGCGCGGCGCGCTCGAACGTGGCGGCGGCCTCGTCGGACGCGGGGGCTCGGGCGCGCCCTCCGGGACCACCGGCACCACCGCCCGTCCGGCGTCGACGACCGCGCCCGCCGCGCCGCCACCCCCGCGCCCTCTGCGGGTCATGGTGGTGGGGGACTCGATCGCCGTGAACCTGGGCGTGGGCCTCGGCCGGCACCTCCAGAAGTACGGCGACATGGAGGTGCTCAACTACGCGGCCAACGGCTGTCCTGCCGCGACGGACGGCATCATGCGCTGGCCCGACGGCTCGCTGCACACGGCCCCGCTCGAGTGCGGGCCCCGCCGCGCCGACTGGGGTCCGCAGATCTACAGCTTCAAGCCGGACATCGTGCTCGTGCACTCGAGCATCTTCGACATCCTCGACCGTCAGCAGGTCGGGTGGCCGGACTTCTACCACCTCGGCCAGCCGACCTACGACGCCTGGCTGGCCGACCAGCAGCGGCAGGTCATCGGCACGCTGCGCTCGGGTGGGGCCAAGGTCGTGTGGGCCACGACGCCCTGTGCGCGCTTCGACCCCGCCCACCACCCGAACCACCACGACGATGTCGAGGGCAACCGCCGCATCGACCTGCTGAACGCCCTGATCCGCCGGGCGGGCACCACCGTCGCGGACTTCGACGCGCACGTCTGTCCGGGCGGCGGCTACAGCTCGACCGTCGACGGCGTGGCGGGGGCGCGGTACGACGGGGTGCACTTCACCGATGTCGGCGCCGAGGCGATCGCCGACCGCTGGCTCGCCCCGCTCCTCCTCAGCATGCGCTGACGCGGCGCGTCAGCAGCCGTCGCGAGCCGGTCGCCCCGCGAACCGGTCCTGTGCCCACAGCACCGCGTCGACCAGCGACGCCAGGATGATCCCGTCGTGGTCCACCCCGGCGTAGACCGAGCGGTCCACGGTCTGGCCGGCCGCGCACAGCCGCGCGATCCCGGCGTCGAGCAGGGACGGCGGGATCAGCGGGTCGGCGTCGCCGCCCAGCACGAGCAGCGGTCCGGTTCCCGCCACGAGGCCAGGGGTGTCGGCGGCGACCAGGCGGGCGAACGCGGGGACGGTGTCGAGCCCCGCCGCGAGGCTGGTGACGCCCTCGTAGGCCTGCACCACGTCCTGGGCGCACCCCTCCTCGACGACGTCCAGCCGCTCGAGGGCGTCCGGGGTGAGGACGAGGGCCGGATCGGCGGCGGGGTCGGCCGCCGCGAAGCCGGCCACGAGCATCGCCTGCAGCCAGTCGTCGCCTCTGGCGTCGAGCTGCGCGAGCCAGGCCGCCAGCTCCACGACCGGCGCGCCGGCGACGGTCCCCACCAGGGTCAGCTCGGGCGCCCAGGTGGCGGCGATCTGGTTCGCGAACAGCGCGGCGTGGCCGCCCTGTGAGTACCCGATGACGACGTAGCGCGTGCCGGCGCCGACCTCGTCGCCCAGTGCCCGGGCCGCGCGGACCGCGTCGATCACGCCCCTGGCCTCGCTCTCGCCGACCAGGTAGGGGTGCGGCCCCGGCGGGCCGAGGCCCTCGTAGTCCGTCGCCACCACCACGAAGCCCCGTGCCGCCACCTCCGCGGCCTGCGGGCCGGGGTCCCGCGAGGGAGCGCAGCGGTCGCCGAGGCCCACGGTCCCGTGGGCGAGCGACAGCACGGGCCACCCGCCCGCGGGCGGCACGCCCGGCGGCACGGCGACGACGCCGGACACGACGATCGGTGCGCCCGCCAGCGACTGCGACCGGTAGAGGACCCGGAGGAGCTTGCCCTCGCCCCCGAGGCCCTCGACCGACTCGACCCGCACGATGTCGCCGGGGGCCGCCCCCGGGACCGGATCGGGCAGCTCGTAGAACGCGGGATCCGCCACGCCCGGCCGCCGGTCGGCGTTGTCCGCGCACCCGGTGGCCACCACGAGGGCGCCGAGCGCGGCCACGGCGAGGCGGGTCCAGGGATGCACGCCGCCAGCCTGCCCGCTCCGTCGCCCGGACATCCGCAGGGGGGTAGCGTCGACCGGGGGTTCGGCATGCGCGCGAGCTGGCGTTCGATGCTCAGGGCGGCGAAGGACGAGGCGCTGCTGGCCGTCCACGCCTACAACGCGCCGCGCCAGCCACGGTGGCTCGAGGCCTTCTACGTGCACGTCCACCTGGCCTGGACCTACCTGCTCCAGGCAAAGCTCACGCGCGACCACATCGACTTCCGGTACCGCGACGAACAGGGCCGGCTCGATCGGGTGGACGGCGCGGTGCGGACGTGGGACCTGGCCCGCTGCGTCGAGGAGGAGTGGCCCCCGGACCACCCGATCCGCCGCAACCTGGAGCTGTCCCTCGCCCTCCACCACCGCATCGAGCATCGGGCGGCGGGCCTCGAGGCCATCGCCGAGCGCACGGCGGGCTACCTCCAGGCGATGCTCGTGAACTTCGAGACGACGATCGTCGACACCTTCGGCGCGGCGGAGTCGCTCGGCGACCAGCTCCGCTTCCCGGTCTTCGTCGGGGCCATCACGGCGGGCCGGGGCGATGGGGCACCGAGGCGCCGCAAGGTGCCGGCGCCCGTCGATCGGCTGCTGGCCGAGGTCGAGGCCGCGGTCCCGGAGTCGATCGCGGGGGACCAGCGCTTCGAGCTCCGCATCCGCCTGGTCCCGCAGCTCGGCCCGCGGGGCGCATCGGATGCGGCGATCACGTTCGTCCGCGAGGAGGACCTCACGCCCGAGCAGCGCGAGGCGCTGGCCACCCTCGGCCGCACCGGGACGGTCATCGCGCACCAGGAGCTGCGGGCGGTCGCGTCCCACGGGCTCATGCGGCCCAGTGCGGCGGCGGCCGCGATCGAGGCGCGGATCCCCTTCAAGTTCGGCGCGTCGAGCGAGTTCCCGCGGGCCTGGCGGGCGCTCGGCGTGCGCCCGCCCGCGGGCGACGCCCACCCGGAGCGCACCGACGAGCGCTACTGCACCTACGACGAGCCGCACCGCGACTACCTGTACACGCAGGGGTTCGTCGACAAGGTGGTGCGGAACACCGACACCGTGGCGCGCTACCGCCAGCTCATCGGCCGCGAGCCGCGGCGCAAGGACGTGAGCGATACGGTCCGGTCCGCATGACCGCCGTCGACGCCCCCACCGCACAGCTCCTCGACCCGCACTGGTGGGCCGACCTCGACCAGGTCCACGACTTCTTCACCTGGGCCCGACGCGAAGCGCCGCTGTGGCGCGACCCGGCCAGCGGCATGTGGGCGGTGACGCGGCACGCCGACGTGCTCGACGTCGAGCGCCGCAGCGACATCTTCTCCTCCCGGGGCTGCTATCGCGCCAACGTCACGCTCGAGGAGACGAACACGATCGCCCTCGACGATCCCGAGCACCTGCAGCAGCGCCGTCTCGTCACCCGGCGCTTCACCCCCCGCGCCGTCGAGGAGCACGAGGACTTCCTGCAGGAGCGCGTCGACCAGCTGGTCGACGCCGTCACCCCCGCCGGGCAGCTCGAGGTGGTGCACGACCTCGCCGCGCAGCTCCCGAGTCGCCTCACCGCCGCGCTCCTCGGCTTCCCGGAGGACCGGTGGGAGGACCTCAAGGGCTGGTCGGAGCGCCTCATGCGCACCGACGCGCTCCTCATCGACCCGGACGCGGTGATGGGGATGATGACGGCGATCATGGAGTTCAACGCGCTCCTCACCGACACGGCCGAGGTGCGGCGGGGCTGCCCGGCCGACGACCTCGTGTCCGCGTGGGTCGCGGCCGACCTCGACGAGATGACCCTCATGCACGAGACCGGCTTGTTCATCGCCGGCGGCGCGGAGACCACGCGCACCGCGATCGCGCGGGGGCTCGCTGTGCTCGTGGACCACCCCGACCAGTGGGAGGCCGCCGCCGCCGATCCATCCCTCGTGCCCGGCCTGGTCGAGGAGGTCATCCGCTGGGTCACACCGCTCAACAACATGTTCCGCAGCGCCACCCGTGACGACCACGTGGGCGACCAGGCGATCAGCGCCGGCGACCGCTTCCTCCTCGCCTACCCCTCGGCCAACCGGGACGAGGCCGTGTTCGAGGACCCCTTCCGGTTCGACATCCGGCGCGACCCGAACCCGCACCTCGCCTTCGGCAACGGCACCCACTTCTGCATCGGGGCCAACCTCGCCCGCCTCGAGCTGCGGCTCCTCTTCGCCACCCTCACCCAGCGGTGGCGGGACCTCCGGGTGGTCACCCCGCCCGACATCGAGCCGAACATCTTCGCCGGGGCGGTGCGGCGCTTCGAGCTCGCCTTCGAGCCCCGCTGAGCGATCGCACAACCCGCCATCCGTCACACGCTTGACGATTCCCTGCGCGACGTCACTATCGTCTCGGGAGGCGGGCCACCTCGCCGTCACCGCCCGGCGGCGGGGTGGCTCACCATCAGGAGGATGCGGCCGCTTCAGCCCGGGCGGCGCCGGCGCAGCACCTCGTCGACGTGGCCCGTCTCGACGTCGTAGACGATGCCCGCGAGCTCGCCGATCCGGTCGAGGTACGGGGTCGCCGCCAGCAGGTCGATGTCCTCCCGGAGCGCGGCGGCGTGGTCGTCGATCGGGAAGAACCCGAGGTCCGCCCCGGTGCGCTCGCGCAGCTCGTCGTCGGTGACGCCGGCCAGGCCACAGGTGGTGTGCTGCATGACGATGACCGTGTCGACGCCGAGCACGTGCACGCCCAGCGCGAGGCTGCGCAGCACGTCGTCGGTCACGCGACCGCCGGCGTTGCGGAGGACGAGCGCCTCGCCGAGGTGCAGGCCGAGCACCGCGAACACGTCGATGCGCGCGTCCATGCAGGTCACGATGGCCAGGTGGCGGCGCGGCCGGTTGTCGGCCACCTCCTCGTGCACCACGGCGTAGCCGGCGTTGGCCTCGAGGGCCCGGTCGATCTCGCTCATCGGGGCAGTCTGGTTGGCGACGAGCGCGCTAGGCGAGCTCGTCGGCCATCGCTCGCAGCTTCTCCACCGTGCGCAGGTTCCGCATCGTGCCCGCCGGGCCCTTGGCCTTGGCGAGAGCAGCGGCCAGCTTGCTGCGCCCGACTCCGCCGGGCAGCAGCAGGTACAGCTCGCGCCCCTTGGCGATGACCTCCTCGGGGGCGAACCGCGCCGGGTCGTCGACGCCGACCCGTGCGGTGCCGTCCACGAACACGACATGCAGGTGGGCGGCGTCCTCCCCGCGCGCGACGAACGGGTTGCCGCGCACGACCTTCGCCAGGTCCGCGCGCGTGCGAACGATCACGTCGGTGTCGACCCTGCAGCGCTCGGCGATGCCGCGCTCGAGGGCTCGCTTCACCGCGGCGGGCGACGTCGAGGTCGTGCACAGGAGGTTGCCGCTCTGGATGTAGGTCCGCGCGTCGCCGTAGCCGAGCTCGGTCGCGAGGTCACGGAGGTCGGCCATCGGCACCTTCGTGCGGCCGCCCACGTTCACCCCGCGCAGCAGGGCGATCAGGACCGTCATCCCCGCCCTCGTGACGACGCGCTCAGGACTCGACGCGCTCGCGCGCCTGCTCGGCCAGGCGGGCCGCCTTGCGGCGGGCGGCGCGTCCCCCGCGCCGGGCCGCCTTGACCCCCTCCTCGGCGAGCGGCTGCGCCGCCTCGACCAGATCGGTGACGGCCGAGCGCATGGTGCTCTCCGCGGCCTTCGCCTTGCGACGGGCGCGCCGGTGGCGGTGGCTCGAGCGCTCGGCCCGCGCGGCCTTGAGGCGGTGCCCGCGCCGGGCTGCGACGCGGGCCTCGTGCAGGGCGGCGAGCTCGGCCCTGCGGGCCCGCCGCTCGGCCTCGGCCACGCGCTCGTCAGCGGCCTCGCGGGCGGCCTTCTCGGCGAGCAGGTCGTCCGACGCGATCCGCTGGGCTGCCTCCGCGCGGCGCAGCCGCTCCTTCTTGGACCGGAACTTCACGAGTCCGAGCGTCGAGACCGACGCGGTCTTGCGGATGATCCCCATAGCGTCCTCCGAACCGGTGACCACGGGGCCACCCCATGGGGTCACCCCTTACCCGGCTGAGCGGCGGCCCTAGACCCGAGGCTCAGGAAAGGTGCAGCGCGATCTGCGCCGCCAGCTCCTTCAGCTGCTCGGGGGTGAGCCCCTGCGCGGACTCCGCGCCCTCGAGCCGCACCGAGATCCGGCGCCGCAGCGCCTGGAGCTCCTCGTGCACCGCGGCGACCGGATCGTCGCCCGCGACCTGCGCCTCCTGGAGCTCGAGGACCGCCGCCATGACCTCCTCGAGCCGCTCCGCCAGCGTGGCCACCGACACTGCCAGCTCCTCGAGGCGGGCGTCGCCGGCCTCGCTGACCGAGCCGAGGAGGGCCGTGTGGCGGTCGGCGATGATGGCGTCGACCGCGTCGACCTGGTCCCCGAGCGCCGCGTCGACGCGCTCCATGAGGCTGACCTCGAGGCTGTCGAGCCGTTCGACGAGGGCCTCCTCCGTCGCCACGGTCGAGGCGAGCGCCTCCTCGCGCACGGACTCCAGCTCCTCGTGCAGCACCGGTGCGAGCGCGGCCACGCGCGTCTCGACGCCGTCGCGGAGCACCTCGAGGTGCTCGGTGATGAGGAGCTCGACAGCGTCGATGACCTCGGTGGTGCCGGTCGGGCGTTCGGCCAGGCGCTCGACCTGGCCGGCCATCCGGTCGATCGCCTCGGTGTCGAGCTGCGGCTGCGCCGCGTCCTTGACCTCGTCGAGGCGCTCGCGCAGCGCGGCGAGGTCGGTGTGGGTGGACCGCTCGAGCGCGTTCACCTGGTCGCCGACGCGCGTCGCGAAGCGCGTGAGCCGGTCCTCGAGGTCGCCGGCCACGGTCTGCAGGCCGTTGAGGAGCTCGCTGGTGCCCAGCGGCAGCGACTCGACCGTCTCGCCGATCGTGGCGAGCTTCGCTCCGAAGCTCACGTCGACGACCTGGCGCAGTCGCTGGCTGTCCGCCTCGACCTGGTCGGTGAGGTCGTCGATGGCGGGACCGAGGTGCGCACCGACCCGGAAGCTCACCTGGTCGGGCAGGTGCTCGAGGTCGCGCAGGATCCGCTCGGAGGTGGTCTGGGCGCCGCGCTCGAGGTCGTAGGTGATGCGGTGGGCGAGCGTCGTGAGCTGGGCGCTGATCGACGCGACCTGCGCCTGGGTGGCGGCCAGCTGCTGGGCGAGCTCGCCGATGGCCGCGCCGGAGCGGTCGCTCATGCGGCGCTCGAGCGGGCCCTCCCGCCTGGGGCCGGGCTGCTCACCGGCGGGTGCATCGGGCGCGGGTTGCCCACCCGACGGGGGCGGCCCGCCGGTCACGAACGGAGCGGGCGCACCGGGCGCGGCCGGGGCAGGGCCTGCCGGGCGGGGGGGTGCGGCGGCGGCCGGCGGCGGAGGCGTGAGCCGCATCGGGGGTGGGTTGCTGGGACCGCCGATGGTGCCGCCGGACTCCTTTGGCTCGCTGCCCCAGCTCACGCGGCGGTCGGGGGTGGGCGCCGGCTTCGGTGCGGCGGCGGGCGCCGGTGCCGCGGCGGGCGTGGGTGCCGGCGCCGGGCGGTTCGGCGGTGTGGCGGCGGGCGTGGCGGCGGGCGCGCCGGTGGCGCTGCGCTCGCCGTCGCCGTTCTCGCGATCCCCGTCGGTGCTCAACCGTCGTCCCCTCGTGGTGTCGGACCTGGTCAGCGCCGTCGCGGCCAGCGCGTGGCCTGCCGACAGTGCGGCCGCCACGCTACTTCCCGTCCAGGCCACCTCGCCCGGCGAGGGTACGGTGCGCCGCGTGGAGAGCGACCCGGAGCGCCGTCGGCGGGGGCTGGAGACGATGGCCGCCGTGTACGGCTGGGAGGTCAGCGACGGCGACGGCGACTTCTTCGGCATGACCGTCGAGCACCTCTTCGCCGAGGTCTGGACCCGCGAGGGGCTCACCTTCCGGGATCGCCGGCTGCTCCTCATCGGCCTGCTCGTGGGCCGGGGCCTCGACGACGTGCTCGGCCTGCAGCTGGAGGCGGCCCTGTCCAACGGGGAGCTGGAGCCCGACGTCCTGCGGGAGATCGTGATCTTCCTCACCCACTACGCCGGGTGGCCGCAAGGGGCCAAGCTCAACTCCCAGGTGGAGGAGCTGCTCGCGAAGGCGGCCCGGGAGCAGAGGTGAGGGCGCCCGCCGTCAGCGCACGCTGACCTGGGTGGCCGACGGGGGCAGGTGCGGCGTGCCGTCCCGCATGGGCGGGAACTCGAAGGTGGCGGCGGTGGTGCGCCGGGTCATCTCCAGGATGGGTGGCTCGTCGAGCGTGTCGTTGGCGTCGTCGATCGTGATCTCCCACCGGCAGTGGGGCTCGCGGTCCGCTGGCACGCGGGGCGGACGGTGGACGTGCGAGACGTGCGCCTTCGGGTTCACGGCCTGCGCGGTGGGATCGAACGTGGCGTCTTCGATCGTGTGGCACATGCCGGTGATCGCGCGCTCGCCCCACGGCTCCACGTCGAGCAGCGCGCCGCAGGACGCGAGCTCGAAGAAGCCGTGGTTGTCGTCGACCACCTCGTATCGCACGTCCATGTAGTGCTGCGGGAAGCCGGGATCGAGCTGCAGCACCTTGAAGATGGCCTCGACGCCGTCGCCCTCGATGCCCATCACGCGACGCAGGCGGTCGCCGTAGATCGGCGAGGCGCCGCGCCACTCCTCGATCGCCAGCTCCTCCACCACCTCCTGCCCGTAGCGGAGGCCGATGGCCGCGCACATGGACCGGTCGAGGAGGTGCACGATCAGCGCGTACTCGCGCACGAGCCGCACGAGAGCCTCCTTCGAGAGGTCCTCGTAGCGGAAGTCGGGGTCGAACGGGCCGCTGTAGTCCGGCCGGTCCGTGAGCGGGAGGTCGCGGTTGCTGTCGGGCATGGGCCTAGACTAGTGTCCAGACACATGTCCAGCACGTCGACCGCCGACGTCGGGCGTCGCGACCTCGGGAGCCGCCAGTCCGAACGGGTCGACGCCCTGGTCGACGCCACCGTCGCCGAGCTCCGGATCCACGGGTACGAGGGGCTCACCGTGCGCAACGCGGCCCGGCGGGCCGGCGTCGGCGCGGCCACCGCCTACACCTGGTTCGGGTCGAAGGACCATCTGGTGGCCGAGGTCTTCTGGCGCCGGCTGGACGCCCTCCCGACCCCGGTCGTGGACCGCCGGCACTCGGCCGTGGAGCGCGTCTCGGCCGCGCTGCGGGAGGTGGCTCTGCTCGTGGCCGACGAGCCCGAGCTGGCCGCGGCCTCCACCACGGCGATCCTCGCCCGCGACCCCGACGTGCAGCGGCTGCGCGACCGCATCGGCGCCGACTTCAACGCGCGCCTGCAGGCCGCCCTCGGCCCCGATCACGACCCCGCCGCGCTCCGCGCGCTGAACCTGGCCCTCTCCGGCGCGCTCCTCCAGGCCGGCATGGGCTACTTCTCCTACGCCGACCTCGCCGACCGCATGCGCGAGGTCGCGGGACTGGTGCTGGGGACGAGCTCGTGAGCACGCTGACGTACAGCCCGTACGCGTACGAGATCCACGAGGACCCGTACCCCACGTACGCGCGGCTGCGGGACGAGGCACCCGTGTACCGCAACGACGACGGCGACTTCTGGGCGCTGTCGCGCCACGCCGACGTGGTGGAGGGCTTCCGCGACAACGTGCGCTTCTCGTCGGCGCACGGGGTGTCGCTCGATCCCGCGGCGTCGGGCCCCCACGCCCACCGCACGATGTCCTTCCTCGCCATGGACGCGCCGATGCACGGCCGCATGCGAGGCCTCGTGTCGCGCGGGTTCACGCCCCGGCGCGTGGCCGAGCTCGAGCCCCGCATCCGCGAGCTGACTCGCGCCCACCTCGATGCGGCGCTGGCCAGGGACTCGTTCGACTTCGTCGGCGAGCTGGCCGGCAAGCTCCCGATGGACGTGATCAGCGAGCTCATCGGCGTGCCCGGCGCGGATCGGGACGAGGTGCGGCGCATGTCGGACCTGCTCGTGCATCGCGAGGAGGGGATGGACGATGTGCCGCCGGCCGGCGTGGAGGCGGCGATGTCCCTGGTCACCTACTACGCCGACATGCTCGCCCAGCGCCGGGCCCGGCCGACCGACGACCTCACCACCGCCCTGCTGGCGGCCGAGGTCGACGGGGACCGGCTCACCGACGACGAGATCATCGGCTTCCTCTTCCTCATGGTCGTGGCGGGCAACGAGACCACGACCAAGCTGCTCGGCAACGCCTGGTACTGGGCCTGGCGCAGTCCTGCGGAGCGGGCCAAGCCCTTCGCCGACGCGGCGCGGGTCCCCGACTGGATCGAGGAGACCCTCCGCTACGACACGTCGACGCAGATGCTCGCCCGCGTCACCACCGAGGACGTGCCCATCCACGGCGCCACCATCCCCGCGGGGGAGCGCGTCGTGCTCGTGGTGGGCTCGGCCAACCGCGACGAGCGCGTGTTCGCCGACCCCGACCGCTACGACTTCGACCGGCCCGAGCGCGAGCGCCAGCAGACGGCCAGCTTCGGCTTCGGGCGCCACTTCTGCCTCGGCGCCGCGCTCGCTCGGCTCGAGGCACGGGTGGCCCTCGAGGAGCTGGTGGCGCGCGTGGCCGACTACGACATCGACGCAGCGGCCGTGCGCCGCGTGCACTCCGTCAACGTGCGCGGCTTCGCCGCCCTCCCGACCACGGTGGTGCTGCGATAGTGCCCCGCTTCGAGCCCCACCCCGAGCGCCGACCCGCGGTCGTCACGGGCGCCTCGTCCGGGATCGGCCGGGCGGTGGCCGTGGCCCTCGCCGCCGCGGGGCACCCGGTCGTGCTCGGCGCGCGTCGGGTCGACCGCCTCGAGAAGGTGGCCGAGGAGATCGTCGGGCAGGGGGGCGAGGCGGTCGCCGCGCCGCTGGACCTCGCGGACGACGCGTCCATCGACGCGTTCGCGGCCGCCATCGAGCGCGACCTCGGTCCGATCGAGGTGCTCGTGAGCAACGCGGGGCACGTCCTGCCCGCCACCACGCTCGAGGTCGACCCCGCGGAGTTCGCCGGCGAGCTCCAGGTCAACCTCGTCGGCGCGCACCGCCTCGTCCGCGCCATCGGCCCGGCGATGGTCGAACGCGGCCGGGGCGACATCGTGTTCGTGACCTCCGACGTGGTCCGCGTGCCCCGGACCCACATGGCCGCGTACGTCACGTCGAAGCACGCGCTCGAGGGCCTGGCCCGCGCCATGCAGATGGAGCTCGAGGGCTCCGGTGTGCGCGTGGGGATGGTGCGCCCCGGGCCGGCCACCACCGAGCAGGGCTCGGACTGGCCGGCGGGCGTGATCGACGAGGCCCTGGCGAGCTGGACCTCGTGGGGCCTCATGCGGCACGGGGGCTACCTGCGCCCGGAGGACATCGCCGCCACGGTGGTGACGATGGTGGCCACGCCCAGGGGCACGCACATCACGCTGATCGAGGTCGAGCCGGAGGCGCCCGTGGGCACGCCGGAGCTGACAGGGGAGGGACCGTGACCGCCATCGACACCGCTCGCCGAGAGCCGCCCCGCGTGTCGGGCGACGACGGCGGCACCGGACACCTCGAGGAGCTCCGCGCCGATCCGATCGGCCTGATGGAGCGGGTGCGGGCCGAGTGCGGGGACGTGGGCACGTTCCGGCTGGCCGATCGCGACGTGGTGCTGCTCACCGGGCCCGACGCGAACGAGGTGTTCTTCCGGGCGCCGGAGGAGGACCTCGACCAGGCCGAGGCCTACCCCTTCATGACCCCCATCTTCGGCGAGGGTGTCGTGTTCGACGCGTCCCCCGAGGAGCGCCGCAAGGCGCTCCACAACCAGGCCCTGCGCGACAAGTTCATGCGTGGGCACGCCGAGACGATCGCGGTCGAGGTGGAGCGCATGGTCGCCCAGGCACCCGACGGGGGCGAGATCGATCTGCTCGACTGGTTCGCGGAGCTCACCATCTACACGTCCTCGGCCTGCCTCATCGGCAAGCGCTTCCGCGAGCAGCTCGACGGCCGCTTCGCCGAGCTGTACCACGACCTCGAGCGCGGGACCGATGCGCTCGCCTACGTCGACCCGTACGCCGACATCGAGAGCTTCCACCGGCGCGACGCTGCCCGCGTCGGGCTGGTCGACCTGGTCGCCGCGATCATGGAGGCGCGGGCAGGCGAGCCGCCACCCGCGCGCGAGGAGCGGGACCTGCTCGACGTCCTGATGTCGATCCGCTCGGAGGACGGCGAGCCGCAGTTCAGCGCCGACATCATCACCGGTATGTTCATCTCGATGATGTTCGCGGGGCATCACACCACCTCCGGCACCGCGGCATGGACGCTCATCGAGCTGCTCCGCAACCCGGAGGTCCTCGCCGGCGTGCTCGACGAGCTCGACGCGCTCGCGGCGGAGGGCGTGGAGGTGAGCTACCAGGCGCTGCGCGAGATGCCGCGGCTGGAGGCGGCCATCAAGGAGGCGCTGCGGCTCCACCCGCCCCTCATCCTGCTGCTGCGCGTCGCCAAGGTCGACCTCGCGGTCGGCGCGCACCTGGTGCCCGCGGGTGCGCTCGTGGCCGCGTCGCCGTCGGTCTCGAACCGGCTGCCCGAGGCGTTCCCCGACGCCGAGCGCTTCGACCCGTCGCGCTACCTCGCGCCCCGCGAGGAGGACGCGGCGAACCCGTGGAGCTGGATCCCCTTCGGCGCCGGGCGCCACCGCTGCGTCGGCGCCGCCTTCGCCATGATGCAGCTCAAGGCGATCTTCTCGGTGCTCCTGCGCCGGTACACCTTCGAGCTCACCCAGCCCCCGGACTCGTACCGAAACGACCACTCGAAGATGGTCGTGCAGCTCGCCCAGCCCTGCGGGGCCCGGATGCAGCGGCGGACATGAGCTGGAAGATCGTGGTGGACCGGGACCTGTGCCAGGGGCACGGCGTCTGCGAGTCGGAGGCGCCCGACGTGTTCTCGGTGTCGAAGGAGGGCGAGCTCTCCGTGCTCGAAGACGCGCCGGGCGACGCTCGCCGCGCGGCTGTCGAGGCAGCCGTGAAGTACTGCCCCACCCATGCCCTGTCGATCGTGGAGGAACCCTGATGCCGTCGTACCCGCGCGAGGAGCTGGAGGAGATGGTCGAGCGCTGGCTCCAGGCCAACCGCGACTGCGAGGCCGCCGGTGACTGGAAGCCGCTCGCCGACCTGTTCCGCGAGGACGCCACCTACGGGTGGAACTACGGGCCCGAGGTCGACTTCATGACCGTCGGGCGCGAGCAGATCCGGGAGATCGCGGTCGGTCTCGAGATGGGCGGCCTCGACGGGTGGGAGTACCCGTACCAGGAGATCCTCATCGACGAGAAGAAGGGCCAGGTCGTCGGGTTCTGGAAGCAGGTGGCGCTGGCTCAGCGGGCCGACGGGTCGCGCTACGAGGTGGCGGGCATCGGCGGCTCGTGGTTCGGCTACGGCGGCGACTTCCAGTGGCGGTTCCAGCGCGACTGGTTCGACTACGGCAACGCGGCCGCCTGCTTCCTGGAGATGATGTCCGACGGCACCCTGTCGGAGGGCATGACGGCGCGGATGCATCGCTCGCTCGGCGGCGACCTGCCGGGTCACTACCCCCTCGGCGGCGCGCCCGCGCCCCTATGGCCCGAGCGATGACCGACGCCGGGCCGGTCGGGTTCATCGGGCTCGGGCAGATCGGCGCGCCCATGGCGGCGCGGCTGGTCGACTGGCCCGGGGGCCTCGTCGTCTACGACGTCCGCCCCGAGGCCACCGAGCCGCTCGCCGCGGCCGGAGCGGTCGTCGCGGAGAGCGCCGCGGCGGTCGGATCCGTCTGCGGTGTCGTGTCGGTCATGGTCCGCGACGACGACCAGGTGCGCGACGTCGTCGGGCAGCTCGTGCCGGCGATGTCACCCGGCAGCGTCGTCGCCGTGCACTCCACGATCCGGGCCGAGACGGCCGAGGACCTCGAGGCGGACGCGGCGAGCAGCGGCATCGAGGTCCTCGACGTGCCGGTCAGCGGGGGCTTCGTCGGGGCGCTCCAGGGGTCCCTCGCCGCGATCGTGGGCGGCGAGGCAGCCGCGTTCGAGCGGGCCAAGCCGGTGTTCGAGCACTGGGCGACGCTCGTCGTGCACATGGGACCGGTGGGCGCCGGCACCCGCACCAAGCTGGCCCGCAACGCGATGCAGTTCACCGGCTACACGGCCGCGTTCGAGGCGCAGCGCCTGGCCGAGGCCGCGGGCCTGGACCTCCAGAAGCTGGGCCAGATCGTCCGCCACAGCGACGCGGTCACCGGCGGGCCGGGCGTGATCATGGTCCGCACCAGCACCGGAGACCTCGAGAGCGACGATCCCCTCCGGGAGCTGTTCTCGCACACCCGCGACCTCGGCGAGAAGGACCTCACGCTCGCGTTGGAGCTGGCGGCGTCACTGGGCGTGTCTCTCCCCCTCGCGGAGCAGACCCTGCGGGACTTCGCCCCCGGTCTGGGCGTCCCCCACGACGCCTAGACGACGGCGGTGACGCCCCGGAGGCGGCGGACCCGCTCTTCGGTGGTGGGGTGGGTGCGGAACAGGTTGGCGAAGCGCATCTCGCGCCCGGTCAGCGGGTTCACGATGTAGGCCTGCGCCTGCGCCGGCGAGATGTCCATCGGGATCTTCTTGGCGGCCAGCTCGAGCTTCTCCAGCGCGCGGGCCAACGGCTCGCCGGTGCCGAGCAGCTCGGCGCCGGTGCGGTCGGCTTCGAACTCGCGGCTGCGGCTGAGCGCCATCTGCAGCAGGCCCGCGGCCAGCGGGGCGAGCAGCGCAGTGAGGATGAGGATGAGCGGGTTGCCGCCCTCGTCGTCGTCCCGGCCGCCGCCGAACATCGCGCCCCACATCGCCATGTTGGCGATGAAGGAGATGCCGGTGGCCACCGCCGCGGCGACCGAGCCGATCAGGATGTCCCGGTTGCGCACGTGCATGATCTCGTGCGCGAGCACGCCCTGGATCTCGTCCCAGCTGCAGATCGCCATGAGGCCTTCGGTCACGGCGACCGCCGCGTGCTCGGGATTGCGCCCGGTGGCGAAGGCGTTCGGCTGCTGCTCCGGGCTGATGTACAGCTTGGGCATCGGCATACCGGCGCGCTGGGTGAGGTCCTGCATGATCCGGTGGAAGTCGGGGTACTGCGCCGGGTCCGCCGGCACGGCGTGTGCGGCTCGGATGGCCAGCTTGTCGGACTGCCAGTAGGAGAAGCCGACGATGGCGAGGCCGAGGCCCAGGCCGATGATGGCGCCCCCGCGCCCGAACAGGGAGCCGATGCCGACCATCAGGCCGCCGAGGCCGGCCAGCAGGATCGTGGTCTTGAGGGTGTTGCGCACGAGATCAGGCTACCGACGCGTCAGGCGTAGAGGGCCGCGATCTCCTCCGCGTACTTGGCGTGGATGCCCCGTCGCTTGAGCTTGGAGGTGGGGGTGAGCTCCTCGGAGTCCGGCAGCCACTCCTCGCCCAGCACGGTCACCTTCTTCACGCGCTCGGCGTTGTTGAACGGCGCCATCACCTCGGTCACCCGGGCCTCGATCTCGGCCACCACGTCGGGGTGGGCGGCCAGCTCCACCAGCGAGCCGGCCTCGATGCCGTGCTCCTTGGCCCACGCGGGCGCCACCTCGGGGTCGAGCACGACCAGCGCGGACACGAACGGCCGCTGGTCGCCGATCGCGCACGCCTGGCCGACGAGCGGGATGGTCTTGAGCGCGCTCTCGAGGTTGGCCGGGCTGATGTTCTTGCCGCCGGCCGTGATGATGAGCTCCTTCTTGCGGTCGACGATGCGGAGGTAGCCGTCCTCGTCGAGCTCGCCGATGTCACCCGAGTGGAGGGTGCCGTCGGGGTCCCGTGCCTCGGCGGTCTTCTCCGGGTCATCGAGGTAGCCGAGGAACACGTTGCCGCCGCGGCAGCACACCTCACCGTCGTCCGCGAGGAACACCTCGACGCCCGGGAACGGCAGTCCCACGGTGCCGACCTTCACCTTGAACGGCTCCCACGTGATCGGCCCGGTGCTCTCCGACATGCCGTAGATCTCCGAGAGCGGCACGCCGATGGCCCGGTACCAGGTGATGAGCTCGGGCGGGATGGGCGCGGCGCCGGTCAGCGCGTAGAGCACCTCGTCGAGGCCGACGAGCGCGCGCACGCCGGCGAACGCGACCTCGTCGAGGAACTCCCAGGTGGCCTCGTCCTCCTCGGTGGCGGTGCCCCAGGTGCGCCGCTCGACGATCGGACCCGCGGCGGCGACCGCCTCGTCGAACTGGCGCTTCTGCTCGGGGTCGGCCGAGAGCGCGGCCTGCACGCCGGCGTGGATCTTCTCCCACACGCGCGGCACGCCGAACATGATCTGC
Source organism: uncultured Microthrixaceae bacterium (assembly GCA_963806205.1). Taxonomy (GTDB): domain Bacteria; phylum Actinomycetota; class Acidimicrobiia; order Acidimicrobiales; family VFJN01; genus VFJN01. Next base: position 304,413 of record CAWDXF010000002.1, on the reverse strand, counting down.
GGCTTGACCTCGCGCGCGTACGCGCCGATCTGGCCCGCGTCGGGGCACATCGACACCTCGTAGCCGCCGAGCGCGCCGAGGTAGTGGGTCGACATGCGCTCGGCGATGTGCGCCATCGGCAGGTAGGAGATGGCGCGGAAGCCGACCGGGTCGACGTCGAGCAGCCGGAGGTACCCCTCCGCGGTCCACACCACGTTGTGGTGCGTGAGCATGACGCCTTTGGGCGGCCCGGTCGTGCCTGAGGTGTAGATCACGGTGGCCAGCGCCTCCGGGGTGCTGAGCGAGGCGGCGGCGTCGAGGTCGACCGGAGGGCCCTCGAGCACGGCGGCGCGCGGGAGCACGTCGTCCGGGGCGACGCCGTCGGGGTCCTCGAGCACGGCGACGGCCTCGAGGTCGGGCAGCTCGTCGCGCACCTTGAGGAAGCGCTCGAGGAACCCGATGTCCTCTGCGATGGCGAGCTTGGCCTTGCAGTGGCCCGCCAGGTAGGCGATCTGCTCGGGGGCGGAGGAGTTGTAGATCGAGATCGCCGTGGCGCCCCGGAACAGCACGGCCATGTCGACGACGTGGAAGTCGATGCTGTTCCGCAGCATGAGGACCACCCGATCGCCGGGGCCCACGCCGGCCTGCTCGAGCGCCCCGGCCGCCGCAGCCACCCGGTCCGCGTAGGTCCGGAAGGTGACCTCGGTCCACGCGCCGTCTGCGTCCTTGGCCCGCAACGCCACCTGGTCGGGATGGGCGGCGACCGTCCGCAGGAACCGCCCGGGGATCGTCTGCCCGGCGGCTGCCTCGTCGAGCTCGGCCTGGGTGATCGTCTTCGCCACGCGTCCTCCTGCTGCGGTCGGTGCCCAATTCAAGTCGATCCGCCCAGGTTGCGAACCCGCGGCGCCGGGGCCAGACTTGACCGTCCGGTCAAGACAGCTGAGGAGCCCTCCATGACCACTGCAGTCCTCGTCGACGCCGTCCGCACCGCCGGCGGCAAGCGCAACGGCAAGCTCTCCGGCTGGCACGCCGCCGACCTGGCGGCCGAGGTGCTGCGGGCCCTCGTCGAGCGCAATGCCCTCGACCCCGCCCTGATCGACGACGTGATCATGGGCTGCGTCTCCCAGGTGGGGAACCAGGGCCTCAACATCGCCCGCAACGCCGTGCTCGGGGCCGGCTGGCCCGAGTCGGTGCCCGGCACCACCGTCGACCGCCAGTGCGGCTCGTCCCAGCAGGCGGCCCACTTCGCTGCCCAGGGCGTGATCGCCGGCGCCTACGACATCGCGGTCGCCGCCGGCGTCGAGGTGATGACCACCACCCCGATGGGCGCCTCGATGACACCCGGCTCCATCCCCTTCGGCCACAAGGTCCTGGCCCGCTACACCGACCCCGGCCTCGTGCCCCAGGGCATCGGCGCCGAGATGATCGCCGACAAGTGGGGCATCACCCGGGAGGACCTCGACCGCTTCGGCGCCGAGTCCCAGCGCCGGGCCGCCCAGGCCTCGGACGAGGGCCGCTTCGAGAACGAGATCGTGGGGGTCACCGAGAAGCGCATCGACAAGGAGACCGGCAAGCTCATCGAGAGCGACGAGCTGGTGCTGCGCGACGAGGGCATCCGGCCCGACACCACCGTCGAGACCCTCGCCAACCTGAAGCCCGCCTTCAAGCCCGACGGCAAGATCACCGCGGGCAGCTCGAGCCAGATCTCCGACGGCGCCTCCGCCGCGCTGATCATGAGCGAGGAGAAGGCCAAGGAGCTCGGCCTCACCCCGCGGGCCCGCTTCCACACGTTCGCCCTCGCCGGCGTCGATCCCGTGACGATGCTCACCGGGCCGATCCCCGCCACCGAGAAGGCGCTCGCCAAAGCCGGCATGTCGATCGACGACATCGACCTGTTCGAGGTCAACGAGGCCTTCGCCTCCGTGGTCCTCGCGTGGGAGAAGGAGCTCAAGGCCGACCTCGGCAAGACCAACGTGAACGGCGGCGCCATCGCCCTCGGCCACCCGCTCGGCTGCTCCGGCACCAAGCTCCTCGCCACGCTCCTCAACGAGCTCGAGCGCACCGGCGGCCGCTGGGGCCTCCAGACCATGTGCGAGGGCGGCGGCCTGGCCAACGCCACGATCATCGAGCGCCTCGGGTAGATCGCGACCGGAGGCGAATACCCTCCGGACCATGGGTCGGTTCTCCGTCAAGCCGTCGACGCTCGCCTGGCTGGGCGTCTTCGTCGTGGTCGCGTGGCTCGTCACGCAGGCCGACCCGCTGCCGCTCCTGCTGGCTGCGGTCGTGGTGGGCGTCCTGTTCAAGGTCGGCTACGCCATGCTCGGCGGGCTGGCCCAGACGCCGCCCGAGCCGCCCCCGCCCGGGGAGCTCCGCAAGGTGAAGATCCTCTACCGGTGCAGCATCTGCGGCACCGAGGTCCGGATGACCACGGCCAACGACGAGATGCCCGAGCCCCCGCGCCACTGCCTCGAGGACATGGAACTCGTCACCCCCGTCGACGACCTGTGAACGACGGGGCGCTTCTCCACACCCTGTGGACGATCCTGTGGGGCATCACACGGGTGTAACTCGGGTGCCGCACCCTGGTCATCTGCCCGACACGCTCGACACCTCCCCGCAACGACTAGGACGTGTCAACGCTTCAGGCATCAGCTCAGTGGTACTGGGTAGCGGTGATGATGCCGCCGAGGATCGAGCCGAGGCCGGCGAGCAGGTAGGTGTTCTTCGTGCCGCCGGGGAGCACCCCGAGGTAGTTGCAGAAGATCACCACGAGGCCGATGCCGAGGAGCACGAACATCAGGACCGGCACCCACGTGGGGCTGATCTTCTGCGAGCGGGGCACGGGCGGCGTGTAGCGGCTCGAGGGCTGGGGCGCGGGGCCGCCGCCGGGCCGCCCTTCGGCGTGACGCGACCGCCCTTGACCTTCCGCTTCGGGGGCTTCGTGGCCATGGCGGGCGACACTACCCGCAGCGGGCGCCAGACTGACCCCGTGGCCACCGGTGCCTCGCCGTCGGAGACCCTCGCTGCGATCGACATCGGCACCAACTCGGTCCACGGCGTCGTCGCCCGCATCACCGCGTCCGACGGCGTCCCCCGGTTCGAGATCCTCGAGCGCGAGAAGGAGGTCGTGCGCCTCGGCTCGAGCGGCGGCGACATGACCGAGCTGTCGGCAGACGCGATGGACCGGGCGGTCGCCGCGCTCGACCGCTTCCGCCAGGTGGCGGCGGTGCACGACGCTCCCGTCACCGCCGTGGCGACCTCGGCCGTGCGCGAGGCCGACAACCGCGACGCGTTCATCGATCGGGTGTGGACCCAGGCGGGCGTCCACGTCGACATCATCTCGGGTCTCGAGGAGGCCCGGCTCATCCACCTCGGGGTGCTCCAGGCGGTGCCGGTCTTCGACCGCCGCCTCCTGCTGTGCGACATCGGCGGCGGCAGCACAGAGCTGCTCGTCGGACTCCGCGGGGAGGTGCTCGCGTCGCGGTCACTCAAGCTCGGCGCCATCCGCCTGACCCGGCGCTTCTTCGACGGCGACCGCACCCACCCCGGCGCGGTCGACGCCTGCCGCCGGCACATCCGGTCGACGCTGGCGCCGTTCGTGCACGAGGTGCGGGGCTTCGAGCTCGAGGTGGCCGTGGGGTCGTCGGGCACCGTCGCCGCCCTCGCGGAGATGGCGGCCGCGCGCGCCGGCGGCGAGCGACTCCGGGCCGGGGGCCACCACACCCTCATCCGGGCGGACCTGGACGCAACGGTGGCCGACCTGGTGCGGGCGCCTGACCAGGAGGCCCGGGCGGCGCTGCCGGGGCTCGACGCGGGCAGGGCCGACATCGTCCTCGCCGGTGCCCTCATCCTCGAGCAGGTGCTGCACGAGCTCGGTGTGGAGGAGCTCCTGGTGTCGGACTACGCGCTGCGCGAGGGCGTGCTGCTCGACATGTGGCGGCGCCGCCACGGCGGTTCGCTGCACCACCTGTCCGACCTGCGCCGGCGCAGTGTGCTCGACATGGCCCAGCTGATGGACGACGACCCCGCCCACTCCGCCCAGGTGGCCCGCCTCGCGCTCGACCTGTTCGACGCCACCGCGGAGCGCCACGGCCTCGGGGACGACGCCCGCGAGATCCTGGAGGCGGCCGCGCTCCTGTGCAACGTGGGCCTCTGGCTCTCCCACGCCCAGCACCACAAGCACAGCTACTACGTGATCCGGAGCACCGACCGGCTGGCGGGCTTCACCGCGCAGGAGGTCGAGCGGATCGCGCTCGTGGCCCGCTACCACCGGAAGTCGGAGCCCAAGGCCAAGCACCCCGAGTTCGCGGCGCTCGACGAGCAGGACCAGCACCTCGTGCGCTGCCTGGCGGGGATCCTGCGCATCGCGATCGGCCTCGACCGCAACCACGCGGCCCGGGTGGCCGACGTCGAGGTGCTCGAGCAGGGCAAGGGCCTCGTGGTCATGGCCATCCCCGCGCCCGGCGAGGACATCGGGCTCGAGCTCTACGCGGCGGGCGCCCGCCGCGACCTGCTCGAGGGCGTCCTCGGCATCGGTATCGAGGTCGTCGAGGGCCGCTGACCACCGGTAGGTTCGTCGCCGTGGCCACGCGGGTGCTGGTGATCGACAACTACGACAGCTTCGTCTACAACCTCGTCCAGTACCTCGGCGAGCTCGGCGCCGAGCCGCTCGTGCACCGCCACGACGAGCTGTCGATCGACGAGATCACCGCCCTCGAAGCCGACGCGGTGCTCATCTCGCCCGGGCCGGGCACACCCGACGACGCCGGGGTGTCCAACGACGTGATCCGCACCTTCGGGGGCCGCGTGCCGGTGCTCGGGGTCTGCCTCGGCCACCAGTGCATCGGCCAGGTGTACGGCGGCACGGTCGTCCACGCGCCCGCGGTCATGCACGGCAAGACGTCGCTGATCCGCCACACCGGCACCGGCGTGTTCGCCGGTCTGCCCGAGCCGCTCGAGGCCACCCGGTACCACAGCCTCGTGGTCGACCGGGCGTCGGTGCCCGACTGCCTCGAGATCACGGCCGAGACCGACGACGGCATCGTGATGGGCCTGCGCCACCGCGAGCTCGGCGTCGAGGGCGTGCAGTTCCACCCGGAGTCGATCCTGACCACGGGCGGCCACGACCTGTTGCGGAACTTCCTCGCGGGAGCGGGCGCGACGGTGTAGCCGCGGGCGGCCTACTCGCCGCCGTCGTCGTCGGCGAGGATCAGGTGCCCGACGGTGATCGTGACGGTGCTGCCCTCGGGGGCCTTCTCGGTGCCCTTCGGGTCCTGGTCGATCACCTTGCCCTCGTCGGAGGGGCTGATGACCTCCTGCTCCTGCACGTCGACGTTGAACCCCTCGCCCTCGAGCACCGACACCGCGCTGTTCTCGCTCAGGCCGATGACCGATGGCACGGTCGTCTCCGACGGGCCGCTCGACACCACCAGCGTGATCGTCGATCCCTCCGGCCGCAGGGTCCCGGCGGGGGGCTCCGTGCGGATGACCTTGCCCTTGTCCACGGCGGGATCGGCCTCGCTGGTGGAGGAGGTCTTGAACCCGTCCTGCTCCAGCAGGGCCGAGGCGTTGCCCTCGGTGCGGCCCGCCACGTCCCGGACCTCGATCGACTGGCCCGTGACGACGAACAGGGTGACCTCGGAGCCCTTGGGCGCCTGCTCGTTGGCAGCCGGGTCCTGGTCGACCACCTCGTTGTCGGCCTTGCCCTCCGCGGCCTCCTCCGAGGCGGGCTCGACCCGCACCGTGAAGTCCGCCGCCTCGAGGGTGGCTTGCGCGTCCTCGCGCTGCTGACCGATCACGCCCGGCACGGGCACGGACTCCGCGCCGCCGCTCACCTTGAGGGCGATGGTGGAGCCCTCCTCGGCGCGCTCACCTCGCTCGGGGGTCTGGTCGAACACCTCGCCGGGCTCGAACTCGTCGTTCTCCTCGGTGGTGCTGGTGACGTCGAAGCCGCGCGCCTCGAGCGTGCGCGTGGCGTCCTCGAGCTGCTCGCCTACCACGCCGGGCACGTCGACGAGGGTGGCGCCGCCGTCGTCGTCACCCAGGCCGAGGGTGCGCGCGAGCAGGAAGATCATGCCCGCGAGGAGGAGCAGCAGCACCACCAGCACGGTGAGGAACGCGCCGGACGAGCGCCGGGGGCCCTCGTCGTACTCGAGGTCGTCGTCGAGGTAGCTCGGCATCCCGGCGCGGGTGGGCGCGGCGGCCATCGTGGTGGTGGCGGCCATGACGCCGGTGGCAGCAGGATCCTGCGGCGGGGCCATCACCGGCTCGGCCAGGATGCGGTTGCCCTCGCGGAAGCGGCGCAGGTCGGCGCGGAGGTCCTCGGCCGAGGGGTACCGGTTGGCCGGGTTCTTGGCCAGGCACTTGAGGATGATCGCCTCGAGGGCGGGCGGCACCCCCGAGTGCACCTGGCGGGGCGGCACCGGTGACTCGTGGACCTGCTTGTAGGCGATGGCCACGGGCGTCTCGCCGCTGAACGGCGGGCGCCCGACCACCAGCTCGTAGAGAACGCACCCGAGGGAGTAGATGTCCGAGCGGGGGTCGACGGGGTCGCCCCGGGCCTGCTCGGGCGAGAAGTAGGTCGCCGTCCCCATCACGGTGCCCACCAGGGTGAGGTTGTCGTCGGTCGAGGCGGTGATGGCCCGGGCGATGCCGAAGTCGGCCACCTTCACCTGGCCGTTCTGGTCGACCAGCACGTTGCCCGGCTTCACGTCGCGGTGGACGACGCCGTTGCGGTGAGCGAAGCCCAGGGCGGCGGCCACGTCGGCGCCGACGTCGGCCACCCGGTCGGGGTGGAGGGGCCCGTCGGCACGAAGGATCTGGGAGAGCGACCGGCCGTCGACGTACTCCATCACGATGAAGTAGGTGCCCTCGGCCTCGCCCCAGTCGAAGACGCCGACGATGTTGGGGTGGTTGAGGTTGGCCGCCGCGGTGGCCTCGCGGCGGAAGCGCTCGACGAACGCGGGGTCCGTGGCGAACTCCGGGAAGAGGACCTTGATGGCGACGGGACGGTCGAGCAGCTGGTCGCGCGCGAGGGACACCTCGGCCATCCCGCCGCGTCCGATGCGGCGGTGCAGCTCGTAGCGGCCGTTGAAGACGGTGGCCTCGTTCGCCATAGCGCAGGGCAGCCTAGTGAGGGCGCCTGTGGCACCTCGGATCGGGCCGGGACGCCGTCACCGGCGCTCCAGCGCGGCCTTCAGCACGGCCTGGGCGATCGGCGCGGCCACGCGGCCACCCGTCTGGTTGCTCAGCTCGGGCTGTCCCTCGACGATCACCGCCACCGCCACGCTCGGCGCCTCGCCCTCGCGCCCGCCGAAGCCGATGATCCACGCGTGCGACCGCGGCGGGTCCGTGCCGAGCTGCGCGGTGCCCGTCTTGCCGCCCACCTCGAAGCCGGGGACGGCCAGGCGGGTGGCTGTACCGGAGGCGACGACACCCAGCATCGCCTCGCGCAGGATCTGCGCGGTGCCCGGGTCCATCGCCTCCTTCCACATGCCCTCGTCGTAGCGGTCGACCACGTTGCCGTCGGTGTCGCGGACGTCCTGCAGGACGTGGGGGCGCATGATCCTGCCCTCGTTGGCCACCGCCGCCGCGACCAGGGCCATCTGCAGGGGGGTGGCGCGCACGTCGTTCTGCCCGATGGCGGTCTGGGCCAGCCTGGGCTCGTCCCGCTCGAACTCGGTGGGGAAGATCGAGCGGGTGGGGTTGGTGAGGTCGATCGGGGGCTCGTCGTTGAACCCGTAGTCCTCCGCCGCCTCGATCATGGGCTCGGGCCCGATGTCCACGCCCATCTGGGCGAACGCGCTGTTGCAGGACTGGCGGAGGACCTGGAACAGGGTGCCGCCACAGGAGTCACCGTCGAAGTTGCGGATCGGGCGGGTGGTGTTGGGGGGCAGGTAGCTGTCCCGCACGGGGTAGGAGGGCTCGTCGGGGGTGACCTTGCCCGAGCGCAGCCCGGCGGTGGCGGTCACGACCTTGTAGGTGGAGCCCGGGAAGTACCGCTCCTGGTAGGTGCGGGCCAGGCGGGGCTTCTCGGGCGACGCGTCGAGGAGCTGCTGGGCCTCGGTCGCCGCGGTCGTGTCGTGGTCCGCGATCACGTTGGGGTCGTACGACGGGTAGGACACCATCGCGAGGATCTCGCCGGTGCGCGGGTCGAGCGCCACGACCGACCCCTCCCGCTCGCCGAGGGCCTCGGCCGCGATCTGCTGGAGGTCGTACCGCACCGAGAGCGTCACGTCGCCGACGCGGTCCTTGTCGACGAAGAGGTCGCCGAGGTCCTGGAGCGAGAGGCCGAGGGTGCGGCCGGCGAGCTCGTCGTTGTAGGTGCGCTCCACGCCGGCGCTGCCGAGGGTGAAGCTGAAGAACCCGGTGAGGTGCGCGAACAGGTCGCCGTGGGGGTAGACGCGCTGGAGCTCGAACTGGTCGTCGGACGGCACCGACTCGGCGATGACCTCCTCGTCGGCGGTGATGATCTTCCCGCGGGGGTTGCTGAAGTCGCGCAGGATCTCGCGGGTGTTGATCGGGTTCTCGTTGAGCGCGTCCGCGTTGAAGACGGTGAGCCAGTTCAGCTGCGCGAACAGCACCAGGAAGCACGCCATGAGCCCGATGCCGAGCTGGCGTATCTGCCGGGTCACCGAGCCGCCTCCTCGCGGTGCGCGGTGTCGTCGGAGATGCGCAGGAGGAGCGCGAGCAGCACGTAGTTCGCGATGAGCGAGGATCCGCCGTAGGAAACGAAGGGCAGCGTGACGCCGGTCAGCGGCAGGACGCGCGTCACCCCCGCGATGATGATGAACGACTGCACCCCGAGCAGCACGGTGAGCCCGGTCGCGAGGAGCCTCTCGAAGGGTATGGAGGTGCGCAGCGCGATGCGCAGCCCCGCGCCGATCATCAGCACGAACGCCACCAGCACCCCCGTGGCGCCCACCAGGCCGAGCTCCTCGCCGATCGCCGCGAAGATGAAGTCGGTCTCCGCGTACGGGATGCGGGTCGGGGAGCCGAGGTTGATGCCGGTGCCCGTGACGCCGCCGGCGGAGAAGGCGAAGGACGATTCGACGATCTGGAAGCCGTCGTCCTTCGGGTCCTCCCAGGGGTCGAGCCAGATGTCGACCCGCTGCTGGACGTGCTCGAACTGGCTGTGGGCGAAGGCCGCGCCGAGGCCGAAGAGGACGAGGCCCACGAGCAGGTAGCTGGCCCGCTCGGTCGAGACCCAGAGGAGGGCCACGAACAGGGCGAAGAACAGCAGCGAGCTGCCCAGGTCGCGCTCCCGACACCATCACGAGGAGGGACACCCCCCAGGCCAGCATCACCGGCCCGAGGTGCTTGGGGTCGGGCAGGGAGACGGGGCCGACGCGGAAGCTGCTGACCGCGAGCAGCTCGCGCTTCTCCACGAGGTACGACGCGAAGAACAGGGCCAGGAGGATCTTGGCGAACTCGCCCGGCTGGAAGCTGATCGGGCCGAGGCCGACCCAGATCTTCGCCCCGTTGATGGTGCGCCCGACCCCGGGCACGAGCGGGAGCAGCAGGAGGGCCACGCCGGACGCGCCGATCGTCCACCGGTAGCGCTCGAGGTCGCGCACCCGCCGGATCACGGCGAGCGTGGCGACGAAGGCCACGATGCCGACCGCCGCCCACGCGGACTGGAGGCCGGCGAGGCCCTGCGGGTCCCCGCTGCCCTCGTCGAGCCGCACGATGAACACGTAGCCGAGGCCGTTGAGCAGCCCGGCGATCGGCACGAGCGTGCCGTCGGCGTCGGGCGCCAGCTGCCGGATCGCGAGGTGGGCGACGAGCTGGAGCCCGAGCACGACGCCGAGGAACGGTCCGATGTTGGCGGGGATGCTGGCGTCCTCCGCGAAGCTGGCGAGCAGGTAGGCGCCGACCGTGACGAGGGTGCCGAGCAGGATCAGCCCGAGCTCGGTGTTGCGCCGGACGACCCGCAAGGCGCTAGGGCGCGACGGCCGGGGCCGTGGTCGTGACCGGCAACGTGGTCGTGGTGGTGGTGGTGGTCGTGGTCGACGCGATGATGTCGCGCTCGATGTTCGACACGTAGCGCTGCGCGGCGGCCAGCGACGACTGCTCGCGGCCGTCCTCGAGGTCGGGGAGGTACCGCCTCGGCACGTCGTCGCGCTCGATGCCCGTGCCGCTCTCCAGCTCGGGGTCGATCCACAGCAGCCCGCCGGGGCGGCCCTGGAAGATGGCGACCTCGTCGCCGTGGAACCCGACGTAGTAGGTGCTCGTGCCGTACCACTGGATGGTGGCGAACGCACCGCCGAGCACCACGAGCACGACCACGGTGAAGGCCAGCGAGCGCCACGTCACTCGCTCCCGCAGCGACGCCCGCGGGGGCCGCTGCGCCGGCGCCTCCTGCGTCTGGTCCGCCGTCGCGGGCGATGCGGCGCCGGCGTCGAGCGCGGTCTCGAACCCCGCCATGTCGGCGCTCGCCTGCCCGGGCTGCCGGCGCTCGTCGGCCAGCGCCGCGGACGCCGCTTCGGCCACGCCGCCGTCGTCGACGACGTCGAGCACGACCACCGTGACGTTGTCGCGGCCGCCGGCCTCGTTGGCGCGGCGCACGAGCTCGGCCGCCGCCTCCTGCGGGTCGTCGAGCCGGCGCAGCACCGACGTGATCTGGTCGGTGGCCACCTCGTTGAACAGCCCGTCCGAGCAGAGCAGCACGCGGTCGCCGGCGACGGCGTCGACCGGCCAGAAGTCGACCTCCACCTCGTCGTAGACGCCCAGGACGCGGGTCACGATGTTGCGCTGCGGGTGGACCTCGGCCTCCTCCTCGGTGATCCGGCCCTCACGGAGGAGGTCGGCCACCATGCTGTGGTCCTCGGTGAGCTGGGTGAGGTCGCCGTCGCGGAAGAGGTAGGCCCGGCTGTCGCCGACGTTGGCCACGAGGAGGCGGTTGCCGTCGGCGTCGCCGTCGGCCAGCACGGCGGCCGCCACGACGGTGGTCCCCATGCCCTGCAGGTTGGGGTCCGCCGCGCCGGCGTCGAAGATGCGGCCGTTGGCCTCGGCGATGGCCTCGGCCAGGGCGTCGGCGGCGCGGTCGACGTAGGCGGCCCGCAGCGCCTCGACCGCGAGCTGCGAGGCCACCTCGCCGCCACGGTGGCCGCCCATGCCGTCGGCCACGGCGTACAGCCCCTGGTCCTCGAGCACCAGGAACGCGTCCTGGTTGATCCCACGGACCCGACCGACGTCGGTGACCGCCCCGGCGCGCACGCGCAACGTCATGAGCCCAGCTCCAGCACGGTGTTGCCGATCTGCAGCTTGTCGCCCCGCTGGAACACCATCGGCCCGGTGACCTTGCGGCGGTTCAGGTAGGTGCCGTTCGTGGACCCGAGGTCCTCGACGTACACGGTGCCGTCGCGCTGGAAGACCCGGGCGTGCAGCTGCGACGCGTACGTGTCCTCGAGGGTGACCTGGCAGCCCGCGGCCCGCCCGAGCGTGATCTCCTCGGTCAGGGGGAAGGCGCGGCCCTTGAGCTCGGGGGGCAGCAGGATCCGGAGCGACGCACCACCCCCGCCCCGGCGGGGGGCGACCCGGCGGGTCTGCTTGCTCGGCCGCTTCACGGGCGCCTCGATCGGCCGGGGCGGGTTGACCTCGGCCCACACCGCCCGGAGGACGCGCAGGAAGAAGAGGTAGAGGAGGAGCAGCAGGAAGATCTTGAGGAGGTTGAGGAGCTGGTCGGGCACGGTGGGGCTCTGGCTAGGACGCTTCGAAGCGCATGCGGGTGTTCCCGAACGTGACCTCGTCGCCGTCTTCGAGGGGCTGGTTGTCCACCCGTACCCCGTTCACCCGGGTCCCGTTCGTGGACCCGAGGTCGACGACGACGTACCGGTCGCCCTGGGGCCGGATCTCCGCGTGGTTCCGGCTCACGTTGGGGTCGGCCAGCACCAGGTTCGAGTCGGGGTGGCGCCCGATCGTGATGATCGTGTCGGTGAGGGCGAACCGGTCGCCCGAGGGGAGCAAGATCGAGCCCGCCCCGGTGCCGCCGGGCCCCTCGACGAGCCGGCCGATGATCTGGAAGGCGCCGGTGTGGAGCTTCTCGTCGTCCTCGAGCTCCACCTCGACGGGGCCCATGAACCCGTAGCCCTCGTCGCGGGCGTGCTCCCGGGCGGCGTCGCACAGCTCGCGGGTGAGGCTGTCCTGCACGCCCTTGAGCGACTCGAAGTCGTCGCTCGCCAACGACACGGTGAAGCTGTTCGGCACGACGGTGCCGCCACGCACGCCGACGGACCGGTTGTCGTCCATCTCGCGTACGAGCCGCCGGCCCAGCTCGACGGGCCGCAGCCCGCTCTTGAAGGCCCGGGCGAACGCCCCCTCGACCATGCGCTCGAGGCGTCGTTCGAACCCTCGGATCCCCATCGGCTGGGCAGGCTACCGGCGCTCCCGGGCTCGGGGGAGCCGCAGGACCCTCGCGCTAGGCTCGCCCTTCCACTCGGGCGAGTGGCGGAATTGGCAGACGCGCTGGCTTCAGGTGCCAGTGTCCGCAAGGACGTGGGGGTTCAAGTCCCCCCTCGCCCACCACCACAACGAGCCACCCGTCGATCGGCGACGGGTGCCGCACCCGGCGGACACGTCGCTGGACACGGTGCACGACCTCGCTCATGCCGCCGGCCTCCCGGGCTCGTAGTTCGAGCTCGAGCCGAGCGGTGACGCGGGGACATCAGCGCGACGAAGTTACAGTTCTGATTGACAGTTTTCTGCGAAATCGATAGATAGATAGATGTTCCGTCGTCTCGGATCTGAGAGGAGAGCCCAATGCTGATGCGCACCGACCCGTTCCGTGAGCTCGACCGCTTCGCCCAGCAGGTGCTCGGCACCCCGGCCCGTCCGGCGGCGATGCCCATCGACGCCTACCGGCAGAACGAGGCCTTCGTCGTCGAGCTCGACCTCCCGGGTGTCGACGCCGGCTCGATCGACCTCACCGTCGAGAAGAACGTCCTGACCATCCATGCGGAGCGCCGCCGCGCGGTCGGCGACGACACCGAGCTCGTCGTCGGGGAGCGCCCACACGGAACCTTCAGCCGCCAGTTGTTCCTCGGCGAGAGCCTCGACGCTGACCAGCTGAGCGCCAACTACGCCGACGGCGTGCTGACGCTACGAGTCCCCGTCGCCGAGAGGGCCAAGCCTCGGCGGGTCGAGGTCGACACCGGCCCGCAGCCCACCGCCATCGAGACCACCTCCACGGAGGGCTCGAGTGCCAGCGCTGCCTGAGCGGCTGCTGGCGTTCGACGACGTGCACGCCCCGCTGTACACGGTGGGGCAGGTCGCGGAGATCCTCGGTGTCCAGCCCGCCTTCGTTCGCCGGCTGGACACCGAGGAGGTCGTCCAACCCACCCGATCTGCTGGTGGCCAGCGCCGCTACAGCCGGCACGAGATCAACCGGATCAGCGCGGTGTCTGCCATGGCCGGTGAAGGCATGACCCTGCCAGGCATCAAGCGCATCCTGGTGCTCGAAGCCGAGGTGGCCGCGCTGGAGACACAGGTCGACAAGCTCAAGGCCAAGCTGAACAAGCGCTAGCGACGGTCAGAGCACCGGTCGGGCGGCGATCGCCTCGAACACCTGGCGGTCGGGTTCGGCGGAGGTGATGTCCTCCGGCCAGCCCGCCACCGTCTCGGCGGCCCAGGTCGCCCAGGCCGACACCATGTCGGAGAAGTCGGTCATGAACTTGCCGGTCAGGGCGATGACGGCCGATCGCTGGGGGAACGGCCCGTCCCCGTCGCGGTACAGGCGGGCGAACGCGACGTTCTCCTTGTTCTGGCCGCCGGCCCATCGGGCGATGGCGTCGATGTTGGCGAGCACGTCCCGCTTGGTCGCCTGCTCCCCGTAGAAGACCTTGAGCAGCGCTTCGAGCTCGAGCGTCGGACCGCCACCCGGTTCGGCGAGCCACGCCCGCAGTGCCCGGCGGCCCTTCGCGGTGATGGTGTAACGGTGGCGGCAAGAGGAGGCGGATCATGGGCCAACCGATGTTCTCCAAGGTGTCCCACACCTCGTTCTCGGTGCGCGACGCGGAGGCCAGCGCGCAGTGGTGGCGAGACGTCTTCCGCCTCGTCGACGTCGACCGCTCCCACGGCGACGGCTGGAAGGGGATCGTGCTGATCCATCCCGCCACCGCCACCCTCCTCGAGGTCCAGCAGCACGACGCCAACCGGGGCGAGGCGTTCGATCCGACCCGCACCGGGTTCGACCACCTGGGGTTCAAGGTCGACGACCGCGCCGACCTCGACGTGTGGCAGGAGCACTTCGAGAGTCTCGGGGTGACGCACACGCCGACCGTCCACCACGACTACGGCTCGGTCCTCACGTTCAAGGACCCCGACGGCATCCAGTTCGAGATGTTCTACCGAGACGGACACCCGTAGTCGGCGGAGCGCCCGGCGGCCGGGACTGCCAGACTCTGCCCGCCCACTGGACGGGAGGAGCTGACCGGTGACGGAACGCACGCGGATCGTCATCCTCGGCGCCGGGTTCGCGGGGCTCGAGCTCGCCACCCGCCTGTCCGCCGACGTCGGAGACCTCGTGGAGGTCACCGTCATCGACCAGAGCGATGCGTTCGTGTTCGGCTTCACCAAGCTCGACGTGATGTTCGGTCGGTCCACGGTCGACGAGGTCAGCCTGCCGTACTGGCGGATCGAGCACCCGAACGTCGCCTTCCGGCAGGAGACCATCCGTTCGATCGATCCGCAGCAGAAGCGGGTCGTGACCGACGCCGGCACGCATGAGGCCGACATCCTCGTGATCGCCCTCGGTGCCGACCTGGCGCCGGAGGCCACGCCGGGGTTCGTGGAGAGCGGCTTCGAGTTCTACTCGCTTGGCCGGCGCGGAGCGACTGCGTGAGGTCCTGCTCGACTTCGGGGGCGGGTCGGTCGTCATCGCGGTGCTGGGCGGCTTCTTCAAGTGCCCACCGGCGCCGTACGAGGCCTCGCTCATGCTCCACGACCAGCTCGACACGCGCGGGGTGCGGGACCGCTCGACGATCCAGCTGGTGTCGCCCCTCCCGAAGCCCGTGCCGATATCCGACGAGGTGTCGGGAGCGATCCTCGCGGCACTGGACGAGCGGGGGATCGAGTACTCGCACGGCACCTCGACGACCGGGATCGACCCGGCGACGAAGACCGTGCACCTGAGCGACGGCCGCGAGCTCCCGTTCGACCTCCTGCTCGGCATCCCCGTGCACGTCGCACCGCCGGTCGTCGTCGATGCGGGGCTCACCGACGACGGCTGGATCGCGGTCGACATCGCCACGTTCGCCACCAGGTTCCCCGACGTCTTCGCGGTGGGCGACATCACCAGCGCTCCGGTGCCGCGGGCCGGTGTCATCGCCGAAGGTGAGGCCACGACCCTCGCGGACGTCCTCGTCGACCGGGTCCGGGGCGGCGCGCCCGTGCGGCCCTTCGAAGGGGCGATCAAGTGCTACGTCGAGATGGGGCAGGACCACGTCGGCCTCGTCGACGTGAACTTCCTCGGGGGCCCCGCACCGACGGCGGTCTTCACCCCGCCGTCGCGCGAGGGCGCCGAGCAGAAGCGCCAGTTCGCCGCCACCCGGCGGCAGCGCTGGTTCGGTCTCCCCTAGCGGGTGCGGTTCCGCTAGCCGCGGCTGTCCACGCGATCGGACATGACCTGCAGCGTCGCCCAGTCCGGCTCCGCCTTCCGCAGGTCTTCGGGCCACGACTCGACGACCGACTCGGCCCAGTCGGTCCACTGCTCGACCATCACGACGAGGTCCTCGAGGAACCTGCCGCAGAGGATCAGCCAGGGCAGCCGCTCGGGGAACTGGCCCTCGCCCTCGAGGTAGGCGCGGGAGATGCCCGCCCCCGCCGCGTAGCGCCCGTCGATCCATGTGCGCATCCCGGCCAGGCCGGCGAGGAGGTCGGCCTTCGTGCCGTGCTCGGCGAAGAACACCTTGATGAGCTGCTCGAACTCGAGCACGGGGCCGGCACCCGGCTCGGGCACCCAGGCCCGCATCGCCTTCCGGCCCGCGGGGGTGATCGAGTACACGGTGCGCGGGCGCTTCCCGACGGAGTCGCGCGCCGCGGTGGCGAAGCCGTGGGCGACGAGCTTCTTCGGCTCCTCGTAGAGCTTGCTCTCCGCGCGCGGCCAGAACTGGCCGAGCGCGCGGTGCATCTGCTGCGCCAGCTCGTAGGTCGTCCACGGCCGGAGCGACAGGAGTCCGAGGATCGCGTACGACGTAGAGGTGAGCGGCGGGGCAGTCGCCATTGACGTCCTCCCTTTGGGAGCGTATCTTACTCTCTAAGGGAGTATAGGCGAGGAGGCCCCGATGGAGGAGCACACCGTGGAGATCGCGAACGTCGAGCAGGCAGCGGCGTGGGACGGCCACGAGGGCGAGCACTGGGCGGAGCACGCCGACCGCTACGACCGCTCGTCGTGGCGCCACCGTGCCCACCTGGTGGACCCGGCCCGGCTGCCGGCCGGCACGCGCGTCCTCGACATCGGGTGCGGCTGTGGCGCCGCCACCCGCGAGGCAGCGCACCTCACCGGCGACGGGCTCGTGGTGGGCCTCGACCTCTCCGGCCCGATGCTGGCGGTGGCGCGCGAGCGGGCCGCGGCCGAGGGCCTGACCAACGTCGAGTTCGTCCAGGGCGACGCCCAGGTGCACCCGTTCGAGGCGGGCACCACCGACCTGGTGATCAGCAGCTTCGGCGCGATGTTCTTCGGCGACCGCGCCGCCGCGTTCTCCAACATCGGCCGCGTGCTGCGCCCCGGTGGTCGCCTCGCCGTGCTCACGTGGCGGGAGCTCGATCGCAACGAGTGGCTCTCGGAGATCCGCGGGGCGCTGGCGCTGGGCCGCGAGCTCGGGACGCCGCCGCCCGACGCGCCGACCCCGTTCTCGCTGGCCGACCCAGACCGGGTGCGACCGCTGCTCGAGAGCGCCGGGTTCGACGCGATCGACTTCACGCCGGTGGACGAGCCCGTGGAGCTCGGCACCGACGCCGAGGACGCCTTCACGTTCTTCCGCAACGTGGGCATCGTGGAGGGGCTGTTGGACGGCATCGACGACGCCGGCCGGGCCGAGGGCCTCGCCAACCTGCAGGCTGTGATGGCGGCCCACGCCACCCCCGACGGGGTGCTGCTCGGCTCCTCGGCGTGGCTCATCACCGCCGAGCGCCGCTAGCCGATCGCTAGTGCGAGTGGCCGCCCGACATCGCCGAGCCATCGGTCGGGACGGTGGCCGGGTACGGCGACGCGCTCCCGGACGCGAGGTCGGTCGTCTCGTGCACGAGGATCACCATGATCCCCATCACCCCGACCGCGGGCGCGGCGGTGTTGTAGTGCGCGTTGAGGCGTAGGAGGTCGCCCTTGCGCACGGTGGCCAGGCGGTCCCACGCGCAGGTGCTCATCGACTCGACCGAGCCCACGTAGCTGGGGTTGGTCCCGTACCCCGCCACCGAGGTGCACACATGCTCACCGGTGGTCTGGTTGGTCAGGCCGAGCCACACGCCGCCGTCGTGCAGGTGCCCGCCGGCGCCGAGGATGCGGCCGGTCACCGACGACCGCCACTCCCACGGGATGTCGGTGACCCCGGCGGGGATGTCCACCTCGGAGTCGCCGCAGCTGTCGATGTCGAGCCACACGGAGGTGACGGGCTCGATGTCCGGCGTGGAGCTCGGCACCCACCGCGACGTGAGCTGGATGTAGACCATCTTCACCTGCGACGAGGTGTTCATCAGCTCCACCGCGCCGCCCCACAGGCCACGACCGACGGGCATCCCGAACCCCTCGGGCGCCGCGAAGCCGGTGCGCTCGTTCCCGGAGGCGAACACGCGGTGGCCGAGCTTGCCGACGAGCGAGTTGGCCGAGCACACCGGGTCGGTGCGGCTCGTGTCGGTCCACACCGCGTGGTGGAGCATCGGTCCGGTGTCGAGGTTGGCGGGGGTGCCGTCCAGGTAGACGAGGTCGGGTTGGAGGCCGAGGACGAAGCAGTCCTGGCACGGCGGCGGCACCCCGATCAGGGGGAGGAGGTTCGTCTGGCCGGCGGCGATCATCGGCACGGCCGGGCCGAAGTGCGGCGGGGGTGCGTCGAGGTCGGGGAGCAGGGCGAACGGGCCGAGCCGCACCGTCGTGATCTCGCCAGGGCCGTTCAGCGGGTCCATCGCCGGGAGCGAGGCGGCGCTGACGGCGGCGTCGCCGTGCGGGTGCGCCGGCACGCCCGGGTCGTGGGTGTGGCCCCCGACCACCGGCGCGGCCGCGGTGGTCGTGTGCTGGTGCGCCGCGGTGCCGGGCGGGTGGCCGTCGCCCTGGATGATCTCGGCGTCGACGTGCGGCGTGCTGTCGTCGTGCGCGTGCTCGGCGCCGTCCTCGTGCGTGTGCACCTCCACGGCCGACGCGAGCTCGCCGTCGACGTGGTCGTGGGCCGCCTCCTCACCGGGCGCGTGCTCGTGGTCGTGGGTGTGGGCGGCCAGCGTCCCCGGGACCGTCACCGCGAGCGTGGCGACCGCCATCGCCTTGAGGATGCGCTCGCCCGAGCGCGGCGCGAGCACAGCGGCCGCGGCGGACGCGGGCATGGACAGCGCGAGCCCGCCGGCGGCCAGCGCCGCGAAGGCGAGGCCGGAGGCCGCCGTGTCCTTCCACCCGATCTCCTCGACGCCGCTGGCGTCGGGGATCCACGTCGGCAGGCCGACGGTGCGGGACACGATCCACACGGCCAGAACGCCCAGGTTGAACAGCAGGCCGAGCGCGAAGACGCGTCGATCGACGTCGCGTCGCACGGCGGTCGCGGCCCAGAGGATCTGCACGACCGCGACGCCCACGAAGAAGGCGGCGATGTGCTCGTGGTCGGTGTGGTCGCCGGCCGCGTCGAGGTGGAGGACGCCGGCGCCGGCGGTGGCGAGGGCGGCGCAGATGCGCACGATCTGGCCGAAGGCGATGCCGTCGCCGGCGACCTCGGTGCCGCTCGTCGTCTCCGGCGCTGTGGCGGAACGCGCTGCCATGACTCCCCGACCTCCACGACCCGCCGCGCCTCGCGGGCGGAGGCGGCGGACCGTTACCAAGGGTCACACTGCCACATCGGGACCTCTGGGTGCGATGCGCGGCCGGGCGTCGTGGGAGCGCACCCGGTGCCCCGTAGGCTCCGCCTCCGTGGTCACGAGGCGACGGGGACGGCCTCCCGCAGGAGATCCGGCGACGCTGTCGACCGAGCAGCTCCTCGACGCCGCCCTCGAGGCGTTCGCCGAGCACGGGTACAGCGGCACCTCGGTCCGGGAGATCGCCCGTGCCCTCGGGGTGAGCCACAACCTCATCCCCCAGCGCATCGGCACGAAGGAGGAGCTGTGGCGCCAGGCCGTCGACCGCGGCTTCGGCCACCTCGCGATCGAGCTGGCGGGCGCCCTCACCGACGAGCACGGCGACGACGTGGAGCGGCTGCGCGCGGTGGTGGTGCGCTTCCTCGAGGCCAACGCCGCGCGCCCGGCGCTGCTGCGCATCATCCAGCAGGAGGCGATCGCCCCCGGGCCACGGTTCGACTACCTGTTCGAGCACTACATCGACCCGGTGCGCGTGTTCGGCGCGGATCTCCTGGCCCGCCTGCGGGCGAGCGGCCGGCTCCGCACCGACTCCGTGGCCCTCATGTACTTCTTCATGACCCACGGCGCGGGCGGACCGCTGACCCTGCCCGCCATGGCGGAGCGGTTCGGCAGCACGGTCGACCCGACCGACCCGGAGGCGGTGCGCCGCCATGCCCAGGAGGCGGTCGACCTCCTCTTCGACGGGCTGCTCGAACGCTAATATTGACAATTGTCAACTTCGGGCTCCATCCTGGCGGGATGGACCTGCGCACGAGGATCCGCACCGACATCGAAGCGGTGGGCGGGCGGCACGACGAGCCCGAGGTGTACGGCGGTCCCGCGGGCGACCCCGGCCTGGCCGGCGGCCCCGGCAGCATCTCCTGGGAGATCAACGGCGACCTGGCCAGCGTGAGCGCGGCGGGGTCGGCCGCCATCCTGATGGAGGTCCTGCACCCGTCGGTCATGGCGGGGGTGCACGACCAGTCGACGTACCGCACCGAACCGCTGCGACGGGCGCGGAACACCCTCGGCTACGTGTTGCGCACGACCTTCGGCAACACGGAGGCGGCCACTGCGGTGATCGACCGCGTCCGCGGCATCCACGGCCACGTCAACGGCACCCGCCCCGACGGCGTCGCCTACCGGGCGCTCGACCCCGAGCTCATCGCATGGGTGCACACCTGCATCCCGTGGGCGGTGATGGAGGCGTTCGACCGGTACCGCCGGCCGCTCACCGCGCGGAGAAGGACCGCTACCTGGCCGAGCAGGCCCCCATCGGCCGCATGGGCGGCGCGGACCACGTACCCGAGTCGGTGGACGAGCTCGAGGCCTACGTGGAGCGGATGCGCCCGCTCATGGCCATGACCGAGCAGACGCGCGGGTTCGTCGACTTCCTCGCGGGCGACGTCGAGGGCGAGGGGCGGGCGACCGCGCGCCAGCAGCTCGAGCGCCGCCTCGGCCTCGCCGCGTCGATGATGCTGGTGCCGGCGTGGGCGCGGCACCTCACCGGGACCTACCAGCCCCGCGTCGTCGAGCTCGCCTACCTCGAGCCGATGGCGCGCCTGCAGGCGCGCCTCGTGCGGTGGGCCGTGCCGGTGCTCCCGTGCGTCGAGCTGGCCACGGCCCGGGTGACCGGCCGGCGGGTCGCCGCCGCTGCCTAGCCGCTAGCCGATGTCGGCGAAGATGAACCGGTTGACGTCGATGAACTCGCGCTGGTCGTCGGGCACCTTGTCGGCGGGGAAGATCGCGTCGACCGGGCACTCGGGCATGCACGCGTCGCACGACGTGCACTCGTCGGGGTTGATGTAGAGCATCGTGTCGCCGTGCAGGAACTGCAGGTCTGCCTGGGCGGGGTGCGTGTTCACGACGTCGCCGTCCTGGCTGTCCTTCCCGATGAGCTGCCCGTCGACCAGCTCGTAGATGCACTGCACCGGGCACACGTCGACGCAGGCCTTGTCCTTCGTGTCGATGCACGGCGAGGTGATGATGTACGGCTCGCCCATGGCGACTCCTCCCGTTGGGGCCCCAACTGGGCCTTCCCAGGGGGCCGTCCGCACAACCCATGGCCGAGCGGCTCTCCGGTAGGGTCGGCGCCCGTACGAAGGTCTGGGGGTGGGGGATGGCGAAGCGGACGCATGCGGCGCAGGCCGCTGTGGCGGGGCTCCTGGTGGCCGCGTCGCTGGGGTTCTCGGGCGGCCCGGCCGGCTCGGCTCTCCCCGTCGACCTGCCCGTGGTGCCCCAGATCGCCGGCAACCCGAACCCGGGCACCGACCTCTTCGCGAGCACGATCTCCGTCGGCACCGGCGGCACCGTGCGCGTGTGCGAGACCTCGGCGCTGGGGATCACGGTTCGGTGCGTGGAGAACGTGGACGTCATGCCGTCGGGCTCGCCGACCGCGAGCGGCACCACCTACGCGCACTGGATCTTCTGCCGCTTCGTCTGCTCGGGCAGCCTGCTGGTGCACGAGATGGTGCACGTCGGCCAGTTCGAGCAGTACGGCGACCTGTTCGGCCCGATGTACCTCGCCGAGGCGGCCCAGCACGGCACCGGCTGCGACAACAAGTGGGAGAAGCCCGCCTACCAGACGAGCGGCCAGTGCCTCGACTGACAGGGCGGGCCCATGGCTGACCCCGCCGTCGTCGACGACCGCGCCGGCGGCCGCTTCGTGCTCGGGGTCGACGGCCACGAGGCGGAGCTGGTCTACGAGCTCGACGGCGACCGGCTCGTGCTCGTGCACACCGAGGTGCCCGACGAGCTCGGCGGGCGCGGGCTGGGCGGCGTGCTCGTGGCCGCTGCCGTGGAGCGGGCCCGGCAGGAGGGGCTGACCCTCGTGCCCCGCTGCCCGTACGCGCGCGGCTGGCTCGAGAAGCACGCCGACGCCGCCGCCGGCGTGGCGATCGACTGGCCCCCGGCCGACTGAGGCCGTTCGTGCCCACGGAGCTGCGCTACGAGGAGGTCGGCGACGTCGGTGTGATCACGCTCGACCGGCCTGCGGCCCGCAACGCCCTCACCTACACGACGTACGCGGAGCTGGAGCACGCGGTCCGCACCACGACGGCGCGCTGCCTGGTGATCACCGGGGCCGACCCGGCCTTCTGCTCGGGTGACGACGTGAAGCAGGTGCTGTCCGCCACCAGCGGCTCGCCCGAGGCGACCGCGGCGATGCGGTCGGCGCCCGCCATCACCCCGGCCGCCGATGCGCTGCTCAACATGGACGTGCCGGTGATCGCGGCGGTCAACGGCGCGGCGATCGGTTGGGGCGTCGAGCTCGCGCTGATGGCAGACCTGCGCGTCGCGTCGGATCGCGCGCGGTTCGGCGAGCTGTTCGTGAAGCGCGGGCTGTGCTGCGACGTGGCCGGGCTCGGACGGCTCGCCCAGCTGGTGGGCCGTGAGCACGCGGCGGAGCTGCTCTTCACCGGCCGGGTGATCGACGCGGCCGCGGCCCTGCGGATCGGGCTGGTGGGGCGCGTCGTCGACCACGAGCGGCTGCTCCCCGAGGCCCTGGCGCTCGCAACGGAGATCGCAGCGAACCCACCGCTCGCGGTGCAGCGCCTGAAGCGGGGCCTGCGCGAGGCACTTGATCCGGACTGGGGCGAGCTGGGTGCGTGGGTGACCGGGAGCCTCGGCGAGCTGATGCGCACCGAGGACCACCGCGAGGGCGTGGCGTCGTTCCTCGAGAAGCGCGAGGCCCGCTACACCGGCCGCTGAGGCGGGGTGAAGACGGCGCGCAGGTCCGCGAGGCCGGCGGGCAGCTCGATGGGCGGGTCGGGGAGCTGCTCCACGCCGTGCTCGGCGAGCACCTCGGCGAGCGCCTCGGGCTCGTCGCTCCACGAGCGCGGGTCACCGAGCATGACCTCGTAGAGGTGCACGCCCTCGGGCCCGGCCACGAACGGGCCGAAGGCGGCGCCCAGCGGCAGCTCGATGTGGGTGCCGGGGCCGCACTCGACGCCGCCGCAGGTGAACGAACCCTCGAGCACCGTGAGGGTGTGCGGACTGTGGTGCCCGTGGCGCCGGACGATCATCCCGGGGTCCCACCGCGCGAACAGGGCGAGGTAGAGCGGGTCGACCGAGAACGCGACCCACTTCTCCCAGACGTGGGACTCGCTGCCGTCGGCGTTGCGCTGGCTCCGCACCGCGATCCAGGGCACCTCGTCGCCTGACCGGTGCGTGAACCGGGCCTCGGCGCCGGCCACACGGGGGTTGTCGACCATCGCGCCATCTTGCCCGCGGGATCGCTCGGCAGATGTCTCGCGGGCGAGGGCCGGCGTTCGCCGCTCGTTCAACTGGCGGTCACCTGCGGCTGCGACCATCCGTCGATGCTCCGGCACCAGTGGCGCGAGCTCGACCCCGTGGCGGATCGGGACGGTCGTCCTGACCTGCTCCTGACGGCGATCAGCGCCGTCCTCGTCGTCCTCATCGTCGGTCTGCTGCTCGCCTGGATCGGATGACCACCATGACCTTGGCCGCAGTCCGGGAGGGCTGAACCGTGGCGGGCGCGACCACGGTCTACGTACCGCCGCCTCCGGGCGCACCGCTGCCCACGCCGCGGCAGCTCGTCGCGAGTCGTGACCGAGGCGATCGGATCTTCCGAGGTGGCTCGCTCAGCACCGGCCTCGCGGTGCTGGCGATCATGGCCGGCGTCGGCCTCTTCCTGTCGATCGAGGCCTGGGACGCGCTCTCCAAGACCGGCTTCTCGTTCCTCACGACCGCCGAGTGGCAGCCGGATCGCGGCGAGTTCGGCATCGCGGCCGTGCTCACGGGCACGGTCGCGATCGCGCTGGTCGCGGTGGCCGTCGCGCTCCCGATCTCGATGGGTACGGCACTGTTCATCACCGAGGTCGCGCCCCCGCGCCTGCGCTCGACGTTCGTCGCCATGGTCGACCTCATGGCGGCGGTCCCGAGCGTGGTCTACGGGCTCTGGGGCCTGTTCTTCTTCCAGGACCTCGCCGTCGGCCTGTCGCGGTGGATCTCGCGCTGGTTCGGGTGGATCCCGATCTTCGAGGTGACCGGCTCGGAGCCGAACAGCCCGCTGCCCAACCTCACCGTGTACACGGCCTCGACGTTCATCGCCGGGATCGTCGTCGCGCTCATGGTGATGCCGATCCAGTGCTCGATCATGCGGGAGGTCTTCTCCCAGGTCCCCGTCGGGGAGCGCGAGGGCGCGCTGGCCCTCGGGGCGACGCGCTGGGGGATGATCCGCATCGTCTCCCTGCCGTTCGCTCGCGGCGGCATCATCGGCGGGACGATGCTCGGGCTGGGTCGAGCCCTCGGGGAGACGATCGCCGTCTACCTGATCATCTCGCCGCGCTTCGACATCAACTTCAACGTCCTCGAGGCGGGCGGCAACTCGGTGTCGAGCCTGATCGCCCTCCGCTTCGGCGAGTCGTCCGGCTTCGGCCTCTCCGCCCTGATGGCTGCAGGCCTCGCGCTGTTCGCGATGACGCTCGTCGTCAACTTCACCGCGTCGGCCTTCGTGGCCCGGTCCCGCTCCGGCGCGAGCAGCGAGGCATGACCGCCACCCTCGAACGACCCGAGCCGAGCGAGCCCACCCAGCGGGTGCCGCGGACCGTCCTCCCGGCGCTGGCGCCGAAGGACAGGCAACCGCAGCCGGTCCGGTCCCTGCACGGGATGCGACGGGAGGACCTGCTCACCCTTGCGGGTGCGGCCGTGTCCGCTGTCTCGACCGCCTTCCTCCTGTTCGGGCGGCTCACGCCGCTGCAGGGGCCGTTCGGGTTCGTCGTCGTGACGTTCGTGCTGTTCATCGCCACCTACGCGTTCCTCGTCGGGCTGACCGATGACCGCCCGGTGGTCGTGGACAAGGTGATGACCGTCGTGCTCGGCTCCGCCGCCTTCGTGGCGGGCGCGGCCCTCGTGTCGGTCGTCGCCTACACCCTGTTCGAGGGCCGCGAGGCGGTCACGAAGTCGAACCTCTACACAGAGGACATGAGCTCGGCGGGTCCGCTCGACCCGTTGAGCGTCGGCGGCATCGCGCACGCGCTCGTTCGGGACGTTGATCATCATGCTGCTCGCGCTGGTGATCACGGTGCCGCTCGGGCTCGCCTGCGCCGTGTTCCTGAACGAGACGCGGAGCCGGTTCGGCCCACCGGTGCGCACGATCGTCGACGCGATGACGGCGCTGCCGTCGATGCTCGCGGGCCTGTTCGTCTTCGCGACCTGGGTGCTCATCCTCGGGTTCGAGCGCTCGGGCCTCGCCGCCGCGATCGCCATCAGCATCATGATGCTGCCGATCATCATCCGCTCGGCGGACGTCGTCCTCCGACTGGTGCCCGGCAACCTCCGGGAAGCCGCGGCCGCGCTCGGCGCGCCCGAGTGGCGCACGGTGCGGCACGTGGTGCTGCCCACGGCTCGATCCGGACTGGCCACCTCGGTGATCCTCGGCGTGGCCCGCGGCGTCGGCGAGACGGCGCCGGTGCTGCTGACCTCGGGCGTCACCGCGAGCACGAACCTCAACCCCCTGAAGGGTTCGATGATGTCGCTCCCGCTGGCCACCTTCGAGTTCGTGCGGTCTCCGCAGCCGTCGCTGTACGTGCGCGGGTTCGCGACCGCCGCCGTTCTGATGATCGTCGTGCTCGTCCTCTTCGCCATCGCTCGCATCCTCGGCGGCCGTCCCGCCGGGCGCGTCACCCGGCGTCAGGCGACCCGCCTGGCTGCTCGGTCGGCCCGGGATGTGCAGCGCTTCGACCGGCGCCACACGGAGGTGGCCTGATGCACCGCGTTGCCCCCGCACGCCTGCTGGTCCTCATCGCCACCGCCGTGGCCCTCCTCGGGGGGCCGCTCCCACGGGCGGGGAGCCAGGAGGGGTACCAGCGCA
Organism: uncultured Microthrixaceae bacterium; assembly: GCA_963806205.1. Classification (GTDB taxonomy): domain Bacteria; phylum Actinomycetota; class Acidimicrobiia; order Acidimicrobiales; family VFJN01; genus VFJN01. The sequence continues at coordinate 278,579 of CAWDXF010000002.1, read as the reverse complement.
TCTCCGGCGAGGGTTCGTCGTGGGCCTTCGGCGCGATCGACGACATGCGCGTCAACGTCGAGCAGTTCGGGATCTCCGTCGACTACAACCCGAGCGGGTCGAGCGCCGGCCGGCAGGCCTTCCTCCAGAAGACCGTCGACTTCGCCGCGTCGGACATCCCCTTCCAGTTCCAGCCGGAGGACGGGTCCGCGCCCGAGCTCCCCCGAAGGGCAGCTACGCCTACATCCCGGTCACCGCCGGCGGCACGTCCTTCATGTACAACCTCAAGATCAACGGCCAGCGGGTCACGAACCTGCGGCTGTCGGGCGAGAACGTCGCCAAGATCTTCACCGGCGTCATCACGAAGTGGGACGACGCCGCGCTCAAGGCGGACAACCCGGGCCTGGCCCTCCCGAGCCGGAACATCGTGCCCGTGGTCCGGTCCGACGGATCGGGGTCGAGCGCGCAGTTCACGCGCTGGCTGATCCACCAGCACAAGGGGATCTGGGACGCCTACTGCTCGAAGTCCGGACGTGCGCCGGCCTGCGGGTTCACGTCCTACTACCCAACCGTCACCGGCATGATCGCCCAGTCGGGCGACCTCGGCGTGTCGGGCTACGTGTCCCAGAGCTACGCCGAAGGCGCCATCGGCTACGTCAACTACTCCTACGCGATCGGGACGAACTTCCCGGTGGCCAAGGTGTTGAACGCCGCCGGGTACTACACGGAGCCGACGCCGGAGAACGTGGCCGTGTCGCTCCTCCAGGCGGAGATCAACAAGGACGAGAGCTCCGACGACTACCTGACGCAGAAGCTCGACCGCGTCTACACGGACACGGACAAGCGGAGCTACCAGCTGTCGTCCTACTCGTACTTCATCCTCCCGACGACGGTGCGCGGCCAGTTCAACGAGTCCAAGGGCCGCACGCTGGGCGCGTTCACCTACTACGCGATGTGCCAGGCGCAGCAGCGCTCGGCGTCGCTCGGGTACTCGCCGATGCCGATCAACCTCGTCGACGCGAGCTTCGAGCAGATCCGCAGGATCCCCGGAGTCGAGGTCCAGAACATCAACATCGCGAGCTGCAAGAACCCCACGTTCTCCGCGGACGGCACGAACCTCCTCGCGAAGAACGCGCCGAACCCCCAAGAGTGCGACAAGCAGGGCTCCAACCAGTGCGCCACGGGCACCGGCGGCCTGAAGAAGGTCCAGACCCCGGTTGCGCCGGCGGCGTCGGGTGGCCAGGGCGGGACCGGCGGTGGGACCGGGGGCACCGGCGCGACGGGTGGCACCGGCGGGGCCGGTGGGACGGGCGGCACCGGGGGGACCGGTGCCACGGGCGTGACCGATGGTGGCGCGGCAACGGAGGTGTGCGATCCGGACACCGGGCTCTGCGCCACCGTCGGAGGAGGTGCGGCCACCGGCGACGAGTCGGGCACCACGGGCGGCCAGATCGCCGCGGCGTCGCCCACGCTCCTGTCGTCGTCGAACGGCTGGTCGTCGTCGCAGACCCTCGTCGCGCTCGTCCTGCTCCTGGTCCTCGGCCTCCTCGCTGCGCCTGCGGTCTTCTGGCGGCGGTTGTCGCACGGTGACGACCCGTGAGGCGCCGGGTGTGGGCGCGGCGCGTCCGCAACGCGTCGCTCGCGCTCCTCGCGCTCGTGCTGTTCGCGTCGCTGGCCTCGCCGTCGGGTGCAGCGCCCGTCCCCGGCAGCGCGGGGACGGACACCTCGCTGGACTCCACCGACTCGGAGGTCACGGTGTCCGGGCGCGGTCCCTTCGCCAGCCTGCGCATCACCGTGAACCAGACCGAGGACCTGGTCAACCAGGCGGTCTCGGTCAAGTGGACGGGCGGCACTCCCACGATCACCGCGAACCAGAGCCGGTTCGGGGGCCACTACCTGCAGATCATGCAGTGCTGGGGCGACCCCGACGGCACGGTGTCGGAGAACCCCGGCCCCCCTCCCGAGCAGTGTGTGCAGGGCGCGACCGACGCGGTGTTCGGCGGGCGCAACCAGAGCCTCTTCCCGCCCGGTGGCTTCGCGCTGGAGCGCATCATCACGCGCACCGACTTCGCCAACTTCGACCCCGCCGTCGGCGTCGTCGAGACCGCGACCCGTTACGTCTGGCGCCCCTTCCGCTCCGTCAAGGGCAAGGAGACGGCGGCGCACTACGACCCGACGTTCAGCCCCGCCGTCGGCGGTGAGCAGTACTGGCTGAACGACTCGTTCAACGCGGTGACGACCAACGAGATCTCGGGGGCGCTCACCCGGAGCGACGGCACGGGTGAGGCGCTGTTCGAGGTGGCGACCGGCGTCCAGTCCTCTGGCCTCGGCTGCGGGCAGCACGTGCAGCCCAACCCGGGGGGTGCGCCCAAGATCCCGAAGTGCTGGCTGGTGGTCGTCCCCCGTGGAGACCCGGGCGTGGAGAACGAGGGAACGCCCCGCGACGCCACCTTCGGCGTGGGCACCTCGCCCCTGTCACCCGCGGCCTGGAAGAACCGGATCGCGATCCCGCTCGAGTTCAACCCGATCGAGTCGGCCTGCGACATCTCCGAGGAGGCCCGACACATCGCGGGCTCGGAGCTGCCCCTGGTGGCCATCACGAGCTGGCAGCCGTCCCTGTGCGCCACCGAGGGGCTCCCGCCGTACGTGTACGGGACCATCGGCGACATCAGCGCCCGCATCCAGCTGCTGAGCGCCGTCACCGGGAGCCCCGACATGGTGGTGGTGTCCAGGCCGCTGACCGCGGAGCCGGATCCGACAAACCCGATCGTCTACGTGCCCCTCACGGTGTCGGCCACCGCCATCGGGTTCAACCTCGAGCGGGTGCCGCACGTGGACGCCCCGGCGGGCGAGCAGGCGCTCCGCGGGGTGCGGGTCGAGGAGCTCAACCTCACGCCGCGCCTGGTCGCCAAGCTGTTGACGCAGTCGTACCAGGCGCAGACGGCGATCCAGGCGCCGACGCCCTACGAGTGGGCGAAGACGAACCCGCAGCACATCGTGCAGGACCCGGACTTCCTGCGGTTCAACCCCGAGTTCGAGCTCCTCCAGACGCCGAACGCGAAGAACCTGGGCGGCCTGATCGCGCCGTCACGGACCTCGGACGTGGCCCGGCAGGTGTGGGAGTGGATCCTCGCCGATCCCGAGGCGAAGGCGTGGTTGGACGGCAAGCCCGACGAGTGGGGGATGGTCGTCGATCCCGTCTACGCGACGAAGGCGGACGCCAACTCGACCGGGATCGCGTTCGGTGACCCCGCGCCCGAGACCTTCCCCAAGAGCGACCCCTACTGCTTCCAGGCGCCCGCCCAGGGGCCGAACAACTCGATCGTGCCGCAGCCGCTGTGCGGCACGGACTGGATCCCGTACGCCCAGAGCCTGTTCGACGCGGCGCGGCGCGTGCGCGTGGCCGACGACACGGCCCGGACGACGCCGGACCCCTTCGCCCTCAGCGCGAGCGGTGTGTACAAGCGCAATGGGCCCCAGATCCTCGGCTCCCGCGGGATCCTCGGGTTCGTCGACACGCCGTCCGCCCGCAAGTTCGGGCTGCAGACCGCGCGGTTGAGCCGCGCCGGTGACGACGATGCCGAGCGCACGTTCATCGCGCCGGACGAGGCCGGGATGGCGAAGGGCATCGCATCCATGAAGCCGGGTGCCGAGCCCGACGTCCTCGAGCCCGCCCCCACCGCCGACGCCCCCGGTGCCTACCCGCTCACCGCGCTGACGTACGCCGTGCTCGCACCGCTGACGCTCGACGGAGCCGCGCGATCGGAGTACGCGGCGTTCCTCTCCTACGCGGTGCAGGACGGACAGGTGCCCGGGCTCAAGGTCGGCCAGCTGCCCCCGGGCTTCGCGCCGCTCCCGCCGGCGCTGCAGGCGCAGGCCAAGGAGGCCGTGCGGGCCATCCTCGACCTCGAGCCGATCGAGGTCGCCGAGACGCCCACGGAGTCGCCGGGACTGTTCGGCGAGGAGACCACCACCTTCCCCGATCTCACGCCGAGCCTGCCCCTGCTGGGCAGCACATCGCCGATCTCCCGAGCGATCGCCGCGGCCGCGCTCCCGACCCTGCCGGCCGAGACCGAGCCGCGCGAGGCCCCGGCAGCGGGCGCGCTCACGCCGATCCTGGCCCTGGCCAACAACCGCTTCGTGCTGCCCATCCTCGCCCTGATGGCGCTCCTCTCCGCACTGGGTGCGGTGGAGATCACCCGGCGCCCCGGTCCGCAGCCGGCCCCGGAGGGCACGGCATGACCGCACGCCGCGCCAACGGGCTCGTGACGTTCGCCATCGTCGGAGGTCTGCTCCTCTCCTCGGGAGGGGTCGCGGACGCGCAGACCATCGAGACCGGCCCGCTCGAGGTGGTGTCCGCGTCCGGCGATCCGATCGCCGGCGGGGGAGCGCGACCCCCTTCGGCCTCGAGCTGCCCGACGACGCCACCTGCCCGGGGGACAGCCGGAACGACGGCTACCGGGTCAACAGCTACATGGTCCCGGAGTCGGTGACGCCGACCGACGTGACCTACGACGGGCTCGGCCCTGCGCCACAGCGCTACCGGGGCGATGGCTCGTTCCAGATGCCGCTCTACCAGGAGGACTCGGCGTCGTTCGTGAGCGTCCAGACCGCGGATGCCGAGCGGCCGGGTGACCCGGGAGTGATCGTCGACCTGCCGCGCTTCGACTTCGACGTCTACGCGCCCGGAGACGTGCCCGCCGGTCGCTACCACGTCGGCATCGCCTGCACGCTGCTCAACGAGATCACGCGCGTGTGGGACGCCGAGGTCGTCGTCACCGAGGATCCCGCCGACGAGCCGGCCCAGCTCCGATGGAGCGTCGTCGGGTTCGACCCGGCCGACGACTCGAGCACCCCGATCCTGCCGATCGCCGCAGGGGCTGCGGCGATCACGGCACTCATCGTCCTGTACATCCGACGCCGCCGGCCCGCGGCGACCCCCCTTGGGAGGAACGCATGACCCTGCACGATCCGAGGAGGCGGCGCCTCGCCGCAGTCGCCGCCCGAGCCGGTCTCATCGGTTCGACCGTGATGGTGCTGATCAGCGCGAGCGGACTGCTCCCTGCAGGCGTGACGGTCGCCGGAGCGGCCGGCACTCAGGTCGGCACCGCCGGCATCGTCAAGCCGAACGACGGCACGCCCGGCGGGGGCACCACGCTGACCGGCGGAGGGAGCGCGACCCCCTTCACGCTCCTGCTCGGGCCGGGCACCCCTTCCTGCCCGGGCGATTCGGCCAACGACGGGTACCTCGTGATGAGCTTCATGGTCCCCGCCGCCGCTGATGTGAGTGCATTGCAGTTCGACCTGACCCTCGGACCGACCCCGCTGGCCACCGGCGCCGGCTTCCGCCAGCCCCTCTACGAGGTCGGCTCCGGGAGCACGTACGTCGCCCGCCAGACCGCCAACGCGGACACGGCCGGAGGCCCGGGGACGATCGTCGAGTTCCCCGCGTTCGACCTCACCGGGTTCACCGCGACGACGCTCCCGGCAGGTCAGTACGCGCTCGGGTTCGCGTGCACGCTCGGGGTCCCGTCGGCCACGCAGATGAAGAGCTACTGGGTGGGGCACATCGAGGTGAAGGCGGACACCCAGGACCCCGGTGGGTTCACCTGGAAGGTGGTCGACACGCCGTCAGTCGTGACGACGACCACGGCGGCGAGCGGCGCGAGCACCACGTCGACGACCGCATCCGGCGGCAGCACCACCACGGCCGCGGGTGGCTCCACCACGACGACCACACGGCCGACCGGCGCCACTTCGACGAGCACGGCGGCCGCCGCCGCGGGCACGACGAGCGGAGGCCCGTCGTCGTCCTCACCCGGCACCGGCCTGCCCGCGACGGGCGGTTCGCCGCTGGGGCTCCTGATGTGGAGCATCGTCCTGCTGGTGTGCGGCCGCATCGCGGTGGTGCTCGGGAGGCCACCGAAGGTGCCGACCGCCGGATGACCGCGGTCGCGGCCTCGAGCTCGGCGAGCCTCTGGGCTCGTCGGAGCGGCCTGGTGCTCACGCCGCGCCGGCAGCTCGCCGCGCGCCGTCCTGGTGATGTCCTTCATCGTCTCGGTGAGCCTGCTGCTCGAGCTCCTCCTGGTCAGCAACCTCCAGCATCGATCCGCGCAGCAGCGCGCGTTCGATTCGTTGCGCGCCGATCTCGCAGCCGGGACCGCGCCGATCGGGCCGACCGACTCGACAGGGCACGTCCTCCCGCTCGGGACCCCGGTCGCCTACCTCGAGATCCCGGAGCTCGGGCTCCGCCAGGTCGTCGGCTCGGGCACGACCGCAGGTGTCCTCTTCGACGGTCCCGGGCACCGCCGCGACACACCGCTGCCGGGCCAGGTCGGCACCAGCATGCTGCTCGGTCGGCGCGCTGCCTTCGGGGGTCCGTTCGCGGGCTTGGACGACCTCGAGGAGGGCGACCTCATCCGCGTCACGACCGGGCAGGGAACCTTCGACTTCGAGGTGATGGGCGTGCGCGAGGAGGGCGATCCCGCGCCACCCCTGCCCAGCCGCGGCGAGGGTCGGCTGCTCCTCGCGACCGCGGCCGGCACCCCCTTCATGCCCTCCGGCGTGCTGCGCGTGGACGCGAAGCTCGACGGCGAGGCGGTGGGCGGGCCCCGGCCGCTGGTCGCCAGCGGATCGCTGCCGCGCTCCGAGCAGCTCATGGGCGCGGACACGAGCACCCTCTGGGCGCTGGCCCTGTGGCTGCAGGCCCTCATCCTCGCCTCCATCGGTGCCGTCTGGGCCTGGTACCGGTGGGGGCGCGCCAAGGCCTGGGTGGTGTTCCTGCCGCCCATGCTCCTCATCGGCCTGAGCGCGGCGGGAGAAGCGGCGCGCCTCATGCCCAACCTCCTCTGACCACTGGAGCCACCATGCGAGACGACATCGAGACCTACATCCCACCGCCCCCGGGCGCCGAGCTCGTGGGCCCCCCTGATGTGGGCGCCGCGCCGACCGGTGTCCTCGAGCTCGACCGACCCGGCCGACGGCGGATGTCCGCGCTCCGGGACCGCGTGGCGCGGCGCGGGCCCGCGCCCGTCGCGAGCCCCTGGCCGAGTGGCATGCGACCGGGCCCGGCGACGCTCGAAGCGCGCTCGATCTCGGCGTGGTTCGGCGATCACCTCGTGCTCGATCGCGTCTCCCTCACGATGACAGCCGGGCAGGTGACGGCCCTCATCGGACCGTCGGGGTGTGGCAAGTCGACCTTCCTGCGCATCCTCAACCGCATGCACGAGCTGATCCCGTCGGCTGCGCTGGCGGGGGAGGTGCTGCTCGACGGTGCAGACGTGTACGACCCGAGCCGCAAGATCACGGACGCACGTCGGTCCATCGGGATGGTGTTCCAGAAGCCGAACCCGTTCCCGGCGATGTCGATCTACGACAACGTGGTCGCGAGCCTGCGGCTCACGGGCACCAAGGCCGATCTCGCGACGAAGGACGACCTGGTCGAGACGTGCCTCGCCAAGGCCGGCCTCTGGAAGGAGGTGCGCGACCGGCTGCGTCAACCGGGCGGCTCTCTCTCCGGCGGCCAGCAGCAGCGCCTCTGCATCGCGCGTGCACTCGCGATCCGGCCGCTCGTGCTGCTGATGGACGAGCCCTGCTCCGCCCTGGATCCGACCTCGACCCGCAGGATCGAGCAGACGATCTCCGAGCTCGCGGCCGAGGTGACGATCGTGATCGTGACCCACAACATGCAGCAGGCGCTGCGCGTGTCCAACCAGTGCGCGTTCTTCCTCGCCGAGCAGGGGACGCCCGGTGTGATCGTGGAGCACGGCCCGACGGACGACATGTTCTCCACGCCGCAGGACCAGCGCACCCTGGACTACGTCACCGGACGGTTCGGATGACCGGCGGAATTTGCATCCCGTTCACCCGGGGGTCATCCCACGGACGACCGAGGCTGGCAAGGTCCCGGCGGAGCACCTGACGGCGGAAGAGAGCACACGGATGCAGGCATCGCAGAAGCGCGCGTGGACGGGCCTCTCGGTCGCGGCTGCGATCGTCGCAGTGCCGCTCCTCTGGGTGCTGGTGGCGAGCGCCCTCGGCACCAACGCCGGGTCGGCCACCGTCGTCCCCGGCAGTGGCGACGGCGACACCCCGTTCACGCTGACCCTGCCCACGGGGGCCTCGTGCACCGGCGACTCCGCCAACGGCGGGTACTTCGTCACCAGCTACATGGTGCCGTCCACGGTCGAGGTCAACGCGCTGCAGTTCAACCCCGTCACCGGCCCGAACCCCCTCGGCACCGGAGCCAGCTTCCGGCAGCCGCTGTACGAGGTGGGCTCCGGCAGCTCCTTCACCGCTCGACAGACCGCGAACGCCGATGCGCCCGGCGGTCCAGGTCTGATCATCGACATCGGGTCCTTCGACTTCGAGATCTTCACGGCGGGCCAGATCCCCGCCGGCACCTACAACCTCGGCATCGCCTGCATCCAGGGCCCCGCCGACGAGGACCAGCTGGACAAGTTCTGGAACACGCAGATCACGGTCGCCTCGAACCCGAGCGGTGGCACCGCCCAGATCTCCTGGTCGACGGGCACGCCCGCGACGACGACGTCGACCGCGCCCCCTGCGTCGACGAGCTCGACGGCTCCGTCCGGCTCGACGACCTCGACTGCTCAGTCTGGCTCGACGACCTCGACGGCTCCTCCCGCGTCGACGACGTCGACGCTGCCGTCCGGGTCGACGACGTCCACGGCGCCTCCCGCGTCGACGACATCGACGTTGCCCCCGGCATCGACGACGTCGACGTTGCCGTCCGGGTCGACGACGTCCACGGCGTCCCCTGCGTCGACGACATCGACGTTGCCCCCGGCGACCACGACCACGACGGTGGCGCCCGCCACGACGACGACGGCGCCCCCGGCCTCGACGACGACCGCGCCGCCGCGTCGACCACCTCGACGTCGCGGGCATCGACGACATCGACCACGGCAGGAGCATCCACGACGTCCACGGTCGGCGGCAGCACGTCGACCTCGTCCACCAGCACCACCCTCCCTGCGGGGACGACGGTCGGCGCCGGCAGCACAGCGGGCGGCTCCATCCCGGTCACCTCGACCGGATGGCAGCCGGGCTCACCGGTCACCGGCGTGCTGCGGTCCGACCCCGTGACCCTCGGGACGCTCACCGCCGACAGCACCGGCAAGATCAGCGGCGCCTTCACCGTGCCCGCCAACACGACGCCGGGAGCGCATGAGCTCGAGCTGGTCGGCAAGGACGCCACGGGCGCGGCTCGCTCGATCAAGGCGGGCGTGACGATCGCCGCCGCGGGTGCCGCGACATCGACCACGGGCGGCGGGTCCGGCGGGACCCTGGTCCGCACCGGGTCCGACTCGATCGCCACCTCCGGATGGGCCGCCGTGGTCCTCGGCATGGGCCTGGTGCTCCTGGCCATCTCCCAGCGCCGCCGCATCCGGTTCGGCCTCCTGGACGACTCCCGACCGACGCTGGACCGGTAGTCCGCCTGCGTCCGGCGCGCCTGGTGCGCAGACCGGATCGCACGCCCGCGCCCCCGCTCCCGGGGCGCGCGAGGACCCCGCCGGAACCATTCACCTCACCCTCCTGTCCCTTCACCTAGGGGCCATCTGGGCGACGACCGGGGCTGCGATGGTCCGGGCGTGCGGTTTTCACGTAGCGCGCCGCACCGTCCGGGCAGCCCTGCCGGGATGCAGACCTGCACAAGGAGAGCGATCTTGCAGCGACTCAGCAGCATTCTGGGCCGTCGGCGCGTGAGGGCCTTCGTAGCGGCCGCCACCGCACTCGGCCTGGCGACGACCTTGGTCAGCGGTGATCCGGCCGACGCCGACCCCAAGCAGTTCACCGCAGCCATCGGCATGGGCTCGGACACCACGCAGGACGTCATGAACGCGATGTCCGGCTTCGCCAACGGCATCAACTACGTGCCCGTCCAGAGCTCCGCCGCCACCGGCCGGAAGCAGCTCGTGTCCTGGGACGCCGTCGGCTCCAGCTGCGTCACCCCCAAGGCTCCCGGCGCCACGATCAACCGCGCCGAACGGCTCGACCAACGGCCGTCGGGTGCTCAGCCGTTCGATCGACGGTGGCCTGTGGGGCAGCGCGGGTGCGTGCGGCACGGCGGGCAAGCCCGTCAGCGGCCTGATCCAGTTCGCCCGGTCCTCGGCCGGCCCCTCCGGCGCCGGCACGGCGCTCACCTACATCCCGTTCGGTCGCGACGCGCTGAGCTTCGCGTACTACGCGAACGGCGTGACCCCGGTGACGACGCTCACGAGCGCGCAGCTCACCTCGCTGTTCTCGACCGGAGCCCAGACGATCAACGGCACGCTGATCGTGCCGTGCTCCATCCAGACCGGCTCCGGCACCTACCAGTCGTGGAACACGGCGATCGGTGTCACCGCAGCGCAGATGGCTGCGGCGACCGCGACGTGCACCCCGGCCGGTTCGGAGATCCAGGAGAACGACGGCGCCGGGCTCAAGGCCAAGGGCGATGCCCTCGCCGGCAACGAGCAGGTGATCATCGGCTTCTCCGCCGCGAACTTCATCTCGCAGACCAACCTCGTCGCGGGCAGCCAGCTCCCGGCCCCCCCCGGCACCGTCGACCTCGGGTCGATCGACGCCCTCGGCAAGCCCTACACGGGCTCGGTCGGCGGTCCGATCGCGGCGAACTCGACGTTCTACGCGAGCGGGACCTACGGGCGTGACGTCTACAACGTCCTCCCGCAGTCGATCGTGGCCAACCCCGGCAACAACGACCTGAAGTCGCTGTTCGTGGGCTCCAGCTCCGCCGTGTGCTCGGCGACGTCGACCATCCAGGCCTTCGGCTTCGCCTCGCTCGGCGCCAGCTGCGGCTCCACGACGCTCGAAGGCCCGCTGGTCGCCTGACCGCCCGGACCTGACACGCACCGTCTCTACGAACAAAGGACGCACACACACATGAAGCGACTCCGCAAGGCGTGGCCCGGCATCGTGGCGATCGCCGTCACGGCCGTGGTCCTGCCGGTCCTGGCGTCCTCGACGGCGACTGCCGTCGGGACGCTGGCAGGGCCGGCGACCATCAGCCCCACGAAGGGCAACAGCGACACGGCGTTCACCCTCGGCCTGCCCGCCGGTGCCGCGTGCACCGGTGACTCGGCCAACGACGGCTACTTCGTCACCAGCTACATGGTGCCGACGGGTGTCGACCTGACCACGCTGCAGTACGACCCGATCACCGGGCCGAACCCGCTCGGCACCGGGGCCTCGTTCCGGCAGCCGCTGTACGAGGTGGGCTCGGGCTCGGCGTTCACGGCCCGTCAGACCGCGAACGCGGACACCCCGGGCGGCCCCGGCACGATCATCGGCATCGGGCAGTTCGACCTCACGGTCTTCAACCCCGGCCAGATCCCGACCGGCCAGTACAACCTCGGCATCGCGTGCATCAAGGGCCCGCCCTCGGCCACGCAGCTCGACAAGTTCTGGAACAAGCAGATCACGGTCGGCACGAACCCCGCCGGCGGTCCGGCCCAGGTCTCCTGGGCGCAGGACAACGGCACGGTGCCGAACGCGCCGACCCTGAACACGGCGGTCGGAGGTTCCGGCGGCCAGATCACGGCCACCTTCGCGGCAGGCGCCTTCGCGGTGCCGGCGACGACGGGCTTCACGGTCTCGGCCACCCCGACGGGTGGAGGGGCCACGGTGACCCAGTCCGGCTCGGGGTCGCCCATCACGGTGACCGGGCTCACGGACTTCGTCCAGTACAACGTCTCGGTCAAGGCCACCAACGCAGTCGGCGACAGCGCCGCCTCGAACGTCCTGACCGCGACACCGGGCGACGTCACGCCGCCTGCGGCCCCGACCGTGAACATCACCGATCCGATCAACGTCGGCAACCAGGCCAGCGTCACCGTGTCGGGCACCGGTGAGGCAGGTGCCACTGCCAACATCTCGGTCAACGACGCCAACGCCGCGACGGCTGCGGTGACGACGACCGCTCCGGTCACCGCGAGCGGCTACTCGGGCTCCGTGGACGTCTCCGGCCTCGACGATGGCACGGTCACCGCGACGGTCACCCTGACCGATGCGGCGAACAACACCAGCCCGTCGGCGTCGGACACGGCGACCAAGAACACCACGCCGGCCGCGCCGACCGTGACCATCTCGCCGGACCCGATCAACGCCACCAACCAGACGGCGGTGACGGTGTCGGGCGTCGGTGAGGCCGACGGGACCGCGAACATCACGGTGAACGACACCAACGCGGCCACCCCGGCGATCACCACGACGGCCCCGGTGAACGGGAGCGGCGCCTACACCGCGACGCTGGACCTGACCAGCCTCTCGGACGGCACGATCACGGCGTCGGTCACGGTCACCAACTCGGTGAACCACACCGGCCCGGCCGGCACGGACACCGCCGTGAAGAACACGGCGCCGCCGCCTGCGAACCCGGCCCAGGGCCTGCTCGACCAGATCAACGCGCTGGTCAAGCAGGTGGTGTGCCTGGTCCAGGGCCTTCTCGGCAGCCCCTGCCCTCCCCCGGGTGGAACCACCGCGAAGGCCGGCTTGAGGCTGAAGTAGCGACCCGCCCTCGCTAGTCAGCCTTCCGTGGCGCCGGATCGAGCGAACAGCTCGGCCGGCGCCACGGCCGCGTCCGGGCACCGGTGGGAGGTTTGCCCGAAGGACATCGGAGCACCACAGGCCGTTCACCTCTCGCTCACCTCCGGTTCCTAGCGTCATCGATCGGTGCGGCGGAGCCCAGTGCAGGTCATGGTCGTGAGCGACGATGCCTCCTGGCCGCGCGAGGTCGTGCCCGCCCTCGAGCGCGAGGGATACCTCGTCCGGACCGAACCGGTCGAGCGTGTGCTGGGCCTCGCGCCGGCGCCGTGCGACGTCGCGCTCGTCGACCTCCCCGCGAGCCTCGATCGTGCCGCGTCGGTCGTGTCGGCGCTCCAGGTCGCCCGGTGCGCGTGCCTCGTCGTGGTCGCCTCGTCCGCGCTCGGCGAGGCGAGCGCGCTGGCCTTCTACGACACCGGCGTCGACCTGGTCGTCCACCGTCCCGTGCGTCCGCGAGAGGTCGTGGCCCGGGTGCGGGCGCTGCTCCGGCGCTCCCCGCCCGCGGCCCAGCGTGTGCCGGAGCACCCGGATGCGCCCGTCACCGTCGACCGCACGACCTGTGTCGCGATGGTCGATGGCCGCAAGACGGCCCTGACCCTGAGCGAGGCCGACGTGCTGCAGGTCCTCGTCTCCCGGCGCGGCGCGGTCGCCACGCGGGAGGAGCTGAGCGCGGGCATCGCCGCAGAGGCCGACCCGGAGGGCTCGCTGGACGCGGTGATCCGTCGCCTCCGCGGCAAGCTCGAGGCCCTCGAAGGTAGGCGGCGCATCGTGGCCGTGCGCGGGGTCGGGTTCCGGCTCCTTCCCGATCCCTGACGCGCACCCGTACCATCGCCGGCGTGTGCGACACGCCCCCGGTCGTCGACCCAGCACTGTCGCGGCGCCGCTTCCTCGTCGCCGCGCCGATGGGCGTGGCGGGCCTGGCACTCCTGCCCGCGCTCCGTCCGGTGCTCGCCGCGCCCGGGGTGTCGGTCGTGCCCCGCAGCCAGTGGGGGCCCGGGCTGACCCCGACCGGGCCGGTGCCCGACGAGCCGGACGTGCGCTTCCTCCTCGTGCACCACTCGGTGAACGCGAACACGTACGCGGCGTCGGCGGTGCCCGGGATGCTGACCGGCATCTTCCGCTTCCACACCGGCGAGAAGGGCTGGCCCGACATCGCGTACAACTTCTTCGTCGACCGCTTCGGCGGGGTGTGGGAGGGCCGCTCGGGCAGCCTCGACCGGGCCAAGGCCGTGGACGCCACCGGCGGCAGCCAGGGCTTCGCGCAGCTGTGCTGCTTCCTCGGCGACCACTCGACCCAGGCGCCCAGCTCCGCGGCGCAGGCGTCCATGGGGGCGATGCTCGGCTGGCTCGCCCAGCGGCACGGGCTCGACCTCGCCGACGGCGCCCGGGCGCGGTTCACGTCGCGCGGGTCGAACCGCTACCCGGCCGGTGCCGCCGTCGACGTTGCGACGGTGTCCGGGCACCGCGACGTGAGCCAGACCGCCTGCCCCGGCGACGGCGCCTACGCGCTCGTCACCGACGGCACGTTCCGCCGCCTCGCCCGCGGCGGCGGGTCCGTCGCCGCGCCACCGACAACGGCTGCGCCGACCACGACGTCGCGGCCCACGCCCACCACGACGGCGGGCGCCCCCTCGACCACGACGGCGGCGTCCTCGACCACCGCCACCACCCCCGCGTCCTCGTCCACCACGAGGGGTGCGCCGGCGGAGGCGGCGGGGCCCGGCCGGGCAGGCGGGGGAGACGGAGCCCCGGGCTGGGTGAAGCCAACAGTGGGGGTGGGCGTCCTCGCGGCTGCGACGGGCGCGCTCCTCGCGGTCCGGTCCCGCGCCCCGAGGCAATAGGTCCCGATCCGACGGGCCCGAGGCAATGAGTTCCGTATGTGGGACCTATCGCCTCGGGCAGTCCGGAACGGGACCTATTGCCTCGCGGCCCGCGCCCAGCGGCGCTAGGCGAGCACGGCGCGCAGCGCCTCGAGGCGCTCGGGCACCACGCGCCACCACATCCAGCGGCCGCGCTTCTCGCCCACGATGAGGCCCGCATCGGCGAGGGTCTTCGTGTGGTGGCTGATCGTCGGCTGCGACTTGCCGAGCGGCTCGAGGAGGTTGCAGGAGCACGCCTCGCCTGCGCTTGCGATCAGGGACAGCAGGCGGAGGCGCACCGGGTCCGACAGCGCCGCGAACTGGCGAGCCAGCTCCTCGGCGTCGGCCTCGGCGAGGGGCGCGTCGAGCAGCGGGGCGCAGCAGACGGGGGCGGCGGTCTCGAGCTCGGTGGCCATCGTCGGTCCTCTCTTGACAACTGAGGTTGTCGTATTGACAATCGTCGATATATTCGCGAAGGTCGATACATCGACAACTGTCAATCTATCAAAGGATCCCGCGCATGTCTCGCATCCAGCTCGCACTCAACGTCAAGGACATCGACGAGGCCGTCGAGTTCTACAGCAAGCTCTTCGCCACCGAGCCGGCCAAGCGCCGCCCGGGCTACGCGAACTTCGCAGTCGCCGAGCCGCCGCTGAAGCTCGTGCTCATCGAGAGCCCCGACGCCGCCGGCCGGCTGAACCACCTCGGCGTCGAGGTCATGTCGACCGGCGAGGTCACCGCCGCCCAGCAGCGGCTCGCCGGCGAGGGGCTCGACACCGCGGTCGAGGAGAACGTGACCTGTTGCTACGCCGAGCAGGACAAGGTCTGGGTCGACGACCCCGACGGCGCGCCGTGGGAGATCTACACCGTGCTCGCCGACTCGGACGTCCCCCACAACCCCACGGGCAACGTCGACGCCTGCCGCGAGGGCGCCTGCGGCACCTCCGCCCCCGAGTCCGTCGCCGGCTGCTGCTGACCGTTGGCGCAGCCACCGTCCCTCGGCGCTCGCGCCCTCGCCGAAGGGCTCGGCACGGGATTGCTGGTGGCCGTCGTCGTCGGGTCGGGGATCGCGGCCGAGCGGCTCTCTCCCGATGACGTCGGCCTGCAGCTCCTCGAGAACTCGACGGCGACGGTCCTCGCGCTGGCGGCGCTGATCCTCACGTTCGGAGCTGTCTCGGGGGCCCACTTCAACCCGGTGGTCACGCTCGCCGAGCGGGTGGATGGCAACGTCGATGCCCGCACCGCGTGGGTGCACGTGGCCGCCCAGGTCGCGGGTGGCTGCGCCGGCGCCGTGGTGGCCAACCTCATG
Organism: uncultured Microthrixaceae bacterium; assembly: GCA_963806205.1. Lineage (GTDB taxonomy): Bacteria > Actinomycetota > Acidimicrobiia > Acidimicrobiales > VFJN01 > VFJN01. Next base: position 262,868 of record CAWDXF010000002.1, on the reverse strand, counting down.
TTCGAGCTGCCGGCCATCGAGCTGTCGACACACGACCGGGCCACGGGCGCGACGTTCCTGGCCGAGGTCGTCGCCACCTTCGGCCTGGTGCTCGTCATCCGGGGCGTCGTGCACTCCGGCCGAGCGGGCGCCGTGCCGATCGCGGTGGCGAGCTACATCGGCGCCGCGTACTGGTTCACCTCGTCCACCTCGTTCGCCAACCCGGCCGTCACCGTCGCCCGGATGTTGTCGGATTCGTTCGCGGGCATCGCCCCGACGTCCGTCCCGGCCTTCGTGGCCGCCCAGCTGCTCGGCGGCGGTCTCGCGCTCGCCGCCAGCCGAATCCTGTTCCCCGCGCCCGAGCCCGCGCTGGACGAGGTGCTCGATGCCTGATCGCCCCAACGTCCTCTTCCTCTGCGTCCACAACGCGGGCCGCTCGCAGATGGCGCTCGGCTGGTTTCGCCACCTCGCCGGGGACCGGGCGACGGCCTGGTCCGCGGGCAGCGAGCCGGCCGAGCTCGTCAACCCGGTCGCCGTGGAGGCCATGGACGAGGTCGGCATCGACATCTCCGGCGAGCATCCCCAGCGGTGGACCGAGGCGGGCATCGGCACGGCCGACGTCGTCGTGACGATGGGTTGCGGCGACTCGTGTCCGTACGTGCCCGGCACTCGCTACGTGGACTGGCCCCTCGACGACCCTGCCGGTCAGGGCATCGAGGTCGTCCGTCCCATCCGCGACGAGATCGAGCGCCGCGTGCGCGCGCTCGTCGCGGAGCTCGAGACCGCGCCCTAGGCCGCGGCGACGGCGCCGCCTGCGCCGCGGGACTTCATCCGCTTGTCGAACTGGCGGACGTGGCGGCGGGCCAGCCACAGGAGGAACCGCCGTTGAGCCGGGGGCCGGCGGTGCGCAGGGGGCGGGGGACCATGTAGAAGCCGGCCCGCAGCGATGCTCTGGAGCGCGGTCGTAGCGGCGCTGGTCGCGCTCCGTCCAGGGCTCGCCGAGCTGCTCGCGGATCGACGGCGGCAGGAACCCGAGCGTGTAGAAGCGCTGGAGCGCGAGCAGCGGCTTCAGCGGCACGTGCAGGCCGAGCGGCAGCGTCGGGTCGAGGATGAACGTGGCGCAGGTCCTTGCCGACGGGCGTGACGTCGAGCGACGCCACCGTCTCGTCGAAGTAGGCCCGGAAGTCGGCCAGGGTGGCGCGGCTGCGTCCTCCAGCGGGCACGCCGAAGGCCAGCGGCCACCAGCTTCATCTCCTGGTAGTAGGCCTCCTGGTCCTCGTCCGAGAGCGGGCCGACGAGCTCGAGGTGGCAGCGCAGCGCGGTGTCGGCCAGGGTCGCGTGCACCCACAGCAGGTTGGCCGGGTCGTTGGCGCTGGTAGGTGGGGCCCGACGACGAAGTCGTGGATCCACTGGATGCGCCGGCCCACGCCGCGGGCCAGCTCCTCGGAGCCGTACACGACCGCGTAGGTCGCCTCGAGCGTGCCGAGCAGGCGCTTGAACGGGTTGCCCTTGAAGTCGCTGTGGTCCTCGACGCCCTGGGCGACGGCCTCGTGCGCGAGCTGGAGCATCAGCGCCCGGCCGGCGCCGAACATGATCGCCGGCTCGAGGTTGACCCGCCGGATGACCGAGCCGCGGGGGAAGTGGTCGACGTCACGGGATCACCAGGATCTTGCAGTGGTCGTCGGGGTTGCCGAGCGCGTCGAACGCCCCGGCCACGCCGTCGAGGTCGACCTCGCCGGTGATCATCGGGGCCACGTCGAGCTCGCCCTCGGCGATCGACCGCAGCGTGCCGGCGAACTCCATCGGGTCGTAGCCCAGGCAGAACTGGAGGTTGATCTCCTTGCTGATGGCGAAGAAGGGGTTGATCTGGTCGGGCTGCATGCACACGCCGATGACCACGACCCGGGTGCCCATCGGGGCGTCGCGCAGGATGCCGTCGATGATCCCGGGCACGCCGATGGCCTCGAACACCACGAGCGGCTTGCCGCCCCCGACCCGGTTCCACGCGTCGAAGGCCGGCTCCTGCGCGGGGTCGACCACCTCGGTGGCGCCCATGGTGGTGGCCAGCGCCCGGCGGGCGGGCGAGAAGTCGGTGGCCACGATCGTGTCGATGCCCTTGAGCTTCGAGCGCGGCGACGACGGCGAGGCCGACCGGCCCGCAGCCGAGCACCAGCGCGCCCTCGCCGGGCTTGATGTTCGGACTTGTTGACGCCGTGCAGGCCGACGGCCATCGGCTCGGTGAGCGCGGCGTGGCGGACGTCGAGGCCGTTCGGGATCTCGGACAGGAACGGCGGCGGACAGCAGCATGCGCTCGCCGTAGCCGCCGGCGGTCGTGTTGCTGTAGACGATCGGCTCGATGCCGGTGGCGCTCAGCAGGATCGGGATCGAGGTGACCAGCGTGCCGGCCGCGGGGGCGACGGTGTCCGGGCCGACCTCGAGCACCTCGGCGGAGAACTCGTGGCCCATCCACACGTCGCGGTCGAGGTCGAGGCCGAGGTCGCCCGGCCGGGCTCATCGGCATGCCCTGCATCTCGCTGGTGAGGGCGAGCATGTCCGCGCCCGTGCTTGGCGAAGTGCAGGTCCGAGCCGCAGATGCCGCACGCCTTCACCTGCACGAGCACCTGGCCGAAGCCGGGCTCCGGCTCGGGCGCGTCCTCGTTGACGTAGATCTTCCCGGACTTCAGCGCGACCGCCCGCATCAGGCCGTCACCTCCTGGGCGTCGTCACCCTGCCGCCTCCGCGCGTCCTTCTCCTTCTCCTCCACGTGCTCGGTGATGGCGTTGCCGATCGCCTGGATCGACCGCCCGAAGAGCTTGTCGCGGTTCTCGGTGGCCCACTCGTGGGAGTCGCGGGGCGGGGCCAGCTGGCCCTGGAAGTGGGGGATGACCTTCTGGGCGAAGAGGCGGTAGCTGTCGAGCGTCCGCTCCGGTGAGGCCCAGTCGTGGCCGAGCATCAGGAACGTGCCGAAGCCGCCCGACTGCTCGATCAGGCCCTCGATGTACTCGATGGCGTCGTCGGGCGTGCCGATCACCACGCCGCCGGCCTGGTTGTAGCGCTCGACGAACGCCTCGGGCGTGTCGGGCTCGCCCTCGACCTTGTTGGCCAGCGGCACGAAGCCGGCGCCGCCGCCGAAGTAGTCGGAGAAGTCCTTGAGGCCGTAGGTGCAGTCCTTCACGGCCTGCTCGCGGGTCTCGGCGATGTGCAGGTTGCCGAGGATGCGCCACGTCCGCCGGTCGGGCGCGGGCTGGCCGTGCTTCGCGGCCTGCTCCTCCACCACGCCCCAGGCCTGGCCGATGGCGGCGAAGCCCTCGGCCAGCGACATCGACAGCGACAGCAGCGAGACGTCGTGCTGGCCGGCGAGGCGCGGGCCCGACGGCGTCACCATCGCCGCCACCGCCACCTCGGGGTGGGGGTGGGTGTACGGCCTGCAGCTGCAGGTGGCCGTCGCGGATCGTGAACCAGTCGGTCTCCCGGGTGATCGGCTCGTCGGAGGTCCACAGGGCGAGGATCGCCTCGAGGCTCTCCTCCATCATCCGGCGCTGGTCGACCGGGTCGATGCCCATGATGTGGGCGTCGGTCGGGCAGGGCGCCGGGTCCGGTGCCGAAGATGACGCGGCCGCGGGTGAGGTGGTCGAGCAGCGAGATGCGGTCGGCCACCAGCCAGGGGTGGTGGTACGGCAGCGACACGACGCCGGTGCCGAGCTTGATGTGCTTGGTCCGCTCGGCGGCGGCGGCGATGAAGATCTCCGGGCAGCCGATGATCTCGTAGCCGCCGGAGTGGTGCTCGCCGAACCAGGCCTCGTCGTACCCGAGCCGGTCGAGCTCGACGACGCGCTCGAGGTCGTACTCGAGGGCGAGCGTCGGGCTCTGCCCGACCGGGTGGAACGGCGCGTAGAACACGCCGAAGCGCAGGGGCCAGGGGGCGGGCATGTCAGCGACCTCCGAGGTCGAGTCGCGTCGAGGAACGTGAGGAGGGCGGCGTTGACCTCGTCCGGGGCCTCCTGCTGCACCCAGTGGCCGGCGCCGTCGACGACCACGTGTGCCGCGGTGGTCGGTCAGAAGCCAGCCGTCCATGATCGTGTCCGGGCTCATGAGGCGCACGGGGTCGCGCGCTGCCGGTGATGAACAGCGACGGCACCGTGACCTTGGCGCCGGCCAGCGTGCTCGGTCAGCTCCCAGTTGCGGTCGAGGTTGCGGTACCAGTTGATGCCGCCGGTGAAGCCGGTGCGGGTGAACTCGGCGATGTAGTGGTCGAGCTCCTCCTGGCTCAGCCAGTCGGGCAGCCGTCGGGCTTCGGGCAGCCGGTCGACGAAGCCGCGTGCCGTCGTGGGCGACGAACGCAGCGGGGTCGAAGCCCTCGGCTCGGGCATGACCGCGCCGGCGAGCATGCGCCGCATCGTCGTGGCCGGGTCGCGCCCGAGGTCGGCGTCGGCCACGCCCGGGCTCCTGGAAGTAGAGGATGTAGAAGAAGGTGTCGCCGAACACCTGGCGCATGAGCTGGACGGGCGGCATCGGTGCCGCGGGGGAGGAACGGCACGCTCATGCCGCACACGCCGGCGACGCGGTCCGGGTGCAGGAGCGCCATCTGCCACACGACCATCGAGCCCCAGTCGTGACCGACGAAGACGGCCCGCTCCTCGCCGAGGTCGTCGAGGAGGCCGAGCAGGTCGTCGGTGAGGTGGACGATGTCGTAGTCCTCGATCGCCTCGGGCCGGCTCGACCGGCCGTAGCCGCGCTGGTCGGGGGCGATGGCGCGGTAGCCGGCGTCGGCGAGCGCGGGGAGCTGGTGGCGCCACGAGTAGGACAGCTCGGGGAAGCCGTGGGCGAGCACGACCGGGAAGCCCTCGCCGGCCTCGACGACGTGGAGGTCCACGCCGTTGGTGGCGACGGTGCGGGTGCGGGTCGAGGGGTGGTCGGTCGGCATGGGTCTCCTTGGCGGGCTAGGCGGCGGCCGCGGCGAGGGACTCGAGCAGCTCGGCGCGGGTGGGGCCGGGCTGCACCGGCGCGGGGTAGGCGTCGGGATCGGCCATGACCTCGGCGACGCGGGCGAGGACCGCGCCGTCGGCCATGAGGTCCGCCGGCGTGGCCAGCAGGTTCATGAAGCGGGCGAGGCCCGGCCGAGGATCGGGTCGGTGGCGGCGGCCACGAACACCGCGGCGAGGCCCTGCATCCGCCTCGCTGCCGGCGCCACCGCCGAGGGCGCCCCGACCGGAGGGGTCGGCGCCCATGCGGTCCATCTGCACCGGCCGACTCGAACCACGGCTCGACCTCGCGGGCGCAGGCCGCCTCGTAGGCGGTGGCCCGGCCGAGCGGGTCGCCGGGGTGGTCGGCAGCGGCGTCGGCGAGGAGGCAGGCCTGCACCGCGGCGAGCGCGCAGCCGCGGCCGTAGAGCGGGTTGGTGGTGGTGTGCGCGTCGCCGAGGGCGTGGAAGCCGAGGACGGTGGGCAGCCGCCGTCGTCGGTGAAGCGGCGCAGGCGGTTGACGAGGCCGGTCATCGGCCGCACGCCGCCGATCGGCTCATCGGGCCGTGGCGGAAGAAGAGGTCGGGGCCCGGCAGCAGCCGGCAGGCGAGGTCGAAGCGGTCGGGGTCGGACAGGGCACCGCGCAGCTCGCTGTCGTCGGTGCGGATGGCGAGGGTGACCGAGAGCGTGCCGCGCGTCGCCGGGGATGCCGAGGAACTTCACGAACCCGAGGTCGCCGCCGAGCTTCGCGTCGAGGGGCACGTCGACCGCGGGGTCGACGTACCAGCGGGTGAGGTACATCAGCCCGCTCTCGTGGACGGTCTCCGGCACCTCGACGCCGAGCTCCGCCGAGCCACGCCGGGCACGGGGCCGCGCCGGCCCGTCGCCGCGACCACGACGTCGGCGTCGAGCACACTGCCGTCCTCGAGCCGCACGCCGGCGACCACCGGGGTGCCGTCGGCCGCCGGCGGACCCGCGACCAGCCCGCCACGCCCACGTCGGTGCGCACGTCCACGCTCGGGCTGGGCCACGCACGGCCTTGCGCAGCACCCACTCGAGGGTGGTGCGGCGCACGATGATCACCTTCAGGTCCTCGTCGCCGGGCTCGGGCTCGCCCGAGGTCGGGCGGTCGTCGGCATCGTCGAGCCCCCGGCGGCGAGCAGGTCGGCGAGGACGTCGGGGAAGCGGTCGCGGAGCGTCACCTGGAGGCGGGCCAGGAAGCCGTGGGTCTGGTGGACCTGGGGCGCGCCGCGACGCTCGGCGTCGAACGCCTCCTCGGCGTCCGCGGTCGGCGGCAGCGGGTCCCGCTCGAGCAGCGTCACCGGGTGGCCGGCCCGCCCGAGGGCCAGCGCCGTCGTGAGGCCGCCGACGCCGCCGCCGATGATCACCACTCGCTCGGGCATGGCCCCTCCGTGCCGGTCCGCGTGTTGCTGGATACAGCCGTTGCCAGCACCCTACGATATGGTAACGGGCGTTGCCAAACGTCACCCGGAGCCGAACGCGGCGTGCACCGAGCCGCTGGGCGGGCCTCGCCCCCGAGGACCGCCGAGCCGGCCGGCGCGAGCTCCTGCTCGACGTCGCCTTCGAGCTGCTGGGCACCGAGGGCTGGTCCGGCACCACCGTGCGGGCCGTCTGCCAGGGCGCCCGGCTGAACCCGCGCTACTTCTACGAGAGCTTCGAGGACCTCGACGCGCTCCTCGTCGCCGTCTACGACCGGCTGGTCGCCCAGCTCGGGGAGGAGGTCCTCGTCGCCGTCGCCGCGGCGGGGGACGACGCCCGCGCCCAGACCCGCGCCGCCATCGACCGCATCGTCGGCTTCGTCGACGACGACCGGCGCCGCGGCCGCGTGCTCTACGTCGAGGCGCTGGGCAACGAGGCGCTCAACCGGCGCCGGATCGAGACGGCCCACCAGCTCGTGTCCGTGGTGGAGCTGGCCGGCGCCGAGCGGCACGGGCCCCTGCCCGAGGGCGAGCACATCGGCCGCCTCGGCGCCGCCGTGCTCGTCGGTGGCGCGGGCGAGCTCGTGGTCGCGTGGCTCGACGGTCGCATCGACGTGAGCCGTGAGCAGCTGGTCGACGATGCCACCGAGGTGTTCCTCGCGATCGGCGAGGCCGCCGCCCGCATCGCGTCCCGGCGGACCCGCTAGCCGCGCCGCGCTCACCAGTTCCCGCCGCCCCCGCCGCCACCCCCACCGCCGACGCCCCCGCCCCCGCCCCCACCGCTGGACGACGGCGCCGTCGAGGCCGAGGAGGTCGACGAGCTGAGGAGCGGTGCCATCGCGAGGTAGTGCAGCCCGGCGGTGTCGGGGATGACGGTGGACCCCTCGACGGCCCTCTTCCAGCGGTCGATCTCGCCGAGGGCCATCGCCCAGGCCGTGTACTCGCGCAGGACCCCGCGCTTGGCGGCCTCCTCCGCGTGGAACGCCTCGGACTCGTGGAGGAAGCGACGGAAGGACTCCACCCGGAGCCACAGCGCCGAGCCCTGCGGCGTGCGCACGCGCAGCTCCCAGCCCCGCAGCGCTGCCGCGTACCCCGCACCCGCGACGACGGCGGCGCCCGCGAGCAGCCAGACCCACCCGCCGCCGTAGCGGCCCGCCAGTGCGGCCGTGACCCCGAGGCCGATGACGCCGAGGATGGCGGCGAGCACCCCCAGCACCCGCGCCCGCAGCTTGCGCCGGTCCCCGGCCGGGTCCCACAGGCCGCTGCTCGCCGACCATTCCTCGAGCTTCGTGCCGAGCTCCCCCCAGCCCTTCGCGAACGTCTTGTCGTAGGTGCCGAGGGTGATCGCGTCGCGGCCGGCCGAACGCGGTGTCGAGCACGTCGGCGGTCTCCGCGTCGCCGGGCGCCGACCGGGTGAGGCGCAGCTGGCCGTCGGTGTCGTCCAGGTCCACCACGCCGGCGATCGCGGCCTCGAGCAGCCACGCCACCTTGTGCTCCGGGCGCACCGACTCGGCGAGGACCAGCCCGCCCGTCGGTGCCGTGACGCCCTCGGGCGGCGCGAAGTCGGTCGTGGCGAGGTCCTTCAGGTCGGCCGTGTCGACGCGCCGCTCGGCCGTTCCGCCGGAGCTGTCGGCGAACGCGGCGTCGGTGGGGCCGCCCACCCCCACGCGCTCGCGGCCCGCCCGGCGCACGAGGCGCGACGTGACCAGCCCGCCGACCAGCGCCGCGAGCGCCGCGAGGCCTGCCGGCTTCGCGATGCCAGCGCCGTGGTCCGCAGGGATCGGCGGGTCCGGTGGGAGGGCCGGTGTGGCCGCGAGGCCGTCGGCGCTGACCGCGCGGATCGTGATGCCGTGGCCGGGCTCGATGCGGTCGTGCACGCGGACGACCAGGTGCCCGGGCTCGACCTGGTCGATCTCGCAGTGCTCGGTCGAGCGCGGCCTGCCCTCCTGGCACACGACGTCGGTGAGCCGCCACGGCGCGACGAGGTGGATCTCGGTCTCCTCGATGGGCAGCTCCCAGTAGGTGCCGACCGCGTTCCATGCGATCACTGCGCCGCTGGCGAGGGTCGAGAGCGAGTAGTCGATGACGTACCGGTGCCGTCCTGTCACCATCTTGGTGGCGTCGCCGATGCGGATGTCGACTGCGTCTCGCACCTTCTCCGACGGGACGATGGAGTTGATGCCGTCCGGGGCGCCGGTGGGGGAGTGCACCTGCACCGGGGACTGGGTCGTCAGGCCGGGGATCGTGCGGAACAGGCCGTGGCGCTCGGCGGAGACCCCGAAGTTGTCGTCGATGACCTCGTGGAGGGCGGCCGTGCCGTCGGGCCGCAGCGACGCCCCCAGCCACATCTGCTCGATGCGCTCCTCGTTGAAGGCCACGGACCCGAGCGCGGCCACGCCGGCCGCTGCCGCGCCCCCGGCGCCGATGAGGAGGACGTCGAGCCGGCGACGGGTCGTCGTTCGCACGCGGGCAACCTACCGGCCGCCCGCGAACGCCCGGAGACGCTCAGGCGACCGGACGGCGGCGGGGGAAGCGGGTGGTGCCGGCCTCGCCGCAGGTGCAGCGCCAGCGCACGACCATCTCGCGAGCGGTGTTGTCGATGCCGGCGATGCTGGAGGTGGGCAGGAGGACCGTGCGGCCGTGGCGGGGGCAGTGGGCGCTGAACATGCAGCCATCGTCCGCCCGGATCCTGCCGATGACGAGTGGCAGTCTTGACCATGGCCGCATGATTGCTGCCATACTGCTCACATGGCACGGAACACGGCGAAGCGCCGCCCCCACATCGTCGCCGCGGTCGTCACCCACGGCGTCAGCCCCTTCGAGCTGAGCGTGGCCTGCGAGGTCTTCGGCCTCGACCGCAGCGAGCTCGTCGACCCCTGGTACCAGCTCCTCGTGTGCGCGGCGGTGGAGCCGCCGATCCGGGCGAAGACCTCCCACGGCCTCACCATCGACACGCCGTACCGCCTCGCCGACCTCGAGCGGGCCGGCACGATCGTGGTGCCGATGTGGAACGCGGACGACGAGCCGGGCGCGGAGCTGGTCGACGCGCTGCGTGCGGCCGATCACCGTGGGGCCCGCATCCTGAGCTTCTGCAGCGGTGCCTTCCTGCTCGCCCACGCCGGGCTGCTGGACGGCCGCCGCGCCACCACGCACTGGATGTACGCCGACCTGCTGTCGCAGCGCTTCCCCGCGATCAGCGTGGAGCCCGACGTGCTCTACGTCGTCGACGGCACCGTGATGACCTCCGCGGGCACGGCGGCGGCGATCGACCTCTGCCTCCACGTCGTGCGCCACGACCACGGCGCCGAGGTGGCCAACGCGGTGGCGCGGCGCATGGTGGTGCCCCCGCACCGCGACGGCGGCCAGGCCCAGTTCATCCAGGCGCCGGTGCCGACGTGTGCCGAGGTCGACGACCCGTTCCGCTCGACCCTGGACTGGGCGGTCGAGCACCTCGACGAGCAGCTCACGGTCGAGGTGCTGGCCCGCCGGGCCGCCACGAGCCCGCGCACGTTCGCCGCGGCGCTTCGTGGGCGCCACCGGCACGACGCCGCTGCAGTGGCTGCTGCGCCAGCGCGTCCTGCTGGCCCAGCGCCTGCTCGAGACGACCGACGAACCGATCGAGCGGATCGCCGTGCAGTGCGGCTTCGGGACGGCGGCTGGGATGCGCGTCCACTTCCAGCGGCAGGTCGGCACCAACCCCACCCACTACCGCCGGACCTTCCAAGCGGAACAGGCCAGCTGAGCTAGCGACCGAACATCATCAGCCACTGCTCCTGCGTCTTCGGGGTGAAGACGTAGTTCCAGCGGCGGGTGTCCTCCATCGTGGCGGACGGCTCCGCGGAGTAGAGGTGGCCCGGGAAGAGCACCGCGTGGTCGGGGACCTTCGCGAGCTTCTGGGTGAGGCTGTCGTAGAGCGCGGCCGGATCGCCGCCGGGGAGGTCGGTGCGGCCACAGCCCTCGAGGAACAGGGTGTCGCCGCTCACCAGCCGGTCGGCCACGTAGAAGCACTGGCTCCCCGGGGTGTGGCCCGGTGTGTGGATGAGCTCGATCGGGATCTCGCCGACGAGCACGGTGTCGCCGCTGGAGTGGGTCACGAGGTCCGTCTCGGCCATGTTGGTGACCCGCAGGACCCACGGCGCCTCGTCCGCCTGCACGTGCACCGGCACCGACGCCGCTTCCAGCAGCGCGTCGACGCCCTCGATGGAGAAGCCGCCCATGGTGCCGCCCACGTGATCGGGGTGGTAGTGCGTGGCGAGCGCGCCGACGCAGCGCATGTCGTCCGCGGCCAGCACCTCGAGCAGTCCGGGGATGTCGTACGCGGGATCGACGATCAGCGCCTCGCCTGTCTGCCGGTCGCCGATCAGGTAGACGAAGTTGACCATCTGACGGGCCATCGGATCGGACCGGGCGAAGTCCCGCCCGCTCAGCAGCTGGCGGAAGTAGAGGCGGTCGTCGGCCATCGCCGCAGCCTACGGCCGGGCCCTCAGCCCTCGGCCAGCCAGCCGACGAGCACGGCCCGGTACGCGGCGTCGTACCGGTCGTACTCGCGGCGGAGCGCGTCACCGGGCCAGCGGGCGGGGAGCAGCTCGGGCGGCAGGAGGGGGTCGGCCTGGAGGTGGCGGAGCACGGCGGCCGAGATCACGAAGCCCGCTGCCAGCGCTGTGCGGTCGCCGGTCTCGAGGGGGCCGAGCAGTGCCCCCATCTCGTCGCGCAGCTCCTCGGCCCGCGCCTGCCAGCCTGCGAGGTCCCACAGGTCGTCGGCGGGCGGCGCGGGGTCCGGCCGGGCGCCGCGCCACCGGCGGCACCACTCGGCGACCACCGCGGACGCGTCCGGCGACCGGTCGGGGTCGAGGTTGTCCGGCCGGGCCCACACGCCCTCGCGCAGCTCGACCAGGCGGAGCTGCCGGCAGGCGTCGCGCAGTGCGGCGCGGGCGGCCGCCGGCCGGCGACCGTCGCCGTCGACGGTGGCGAGCTCCCACGTGCCGTCCCACGCGCGGACCTCGGCGCGGCGGCTGGCCCGCTGGCGGACCTGGCGCTCGGCGAGGCGCCCCACCAGGCGGTAGCCACCCCGCTCGGCGCGAGCCTCCCCCGTGGACGCCATGCGGGACAGGGCCACGCGGGCGGTGCCGTCGGAGATGCCGAACAGCTCCGCCGTGCGGACGAGCCGGGCCGTGGGCAGCCACGGCGGATCCGTGCCGAGGAGCACCGAGGCGAGGACCGATCGGGCCGTGAGCTCCCCCGGAGCCGTCTTACGGGTTGCCGACATCTGCACCAAGCATGTAACATACCAGGCATGGCGGTGGTGCTGGAGCCTCGCACGACGATGATCCCCCCGGCCGCGGCGCGGCCCGACGTGCTCCCGACGGAGCGGCTGACCGAGTCCGGGATGCCGATCCCGGAGCTGCGGACCGAGCTGCGTCGCATCGCCGACCTGCGCAACGCCGGCACCGTCGTCGCCACCTGGGCGCAGGCGCTCGGCACGATCTGGCTCGCGGTGTGGATCGGGCACCCCCTCGCCTATGGGGCGGCCTTCCTGCTCATGGGCCCGGCCTTCGCCCGCTTCGCGATCCTCGGCCACGAGGCGGCGCACAAGCTCCTCTTCACCAACAAGACCTGGAACGACCGCATCGGTCGGTGGGTCGTGGCCTACCCCTCGTTCGTGCCGCTCGACGCGTACCGCCGTGGCCACTTCGCCCACCACAAGGACGAGTTCGGCCCGAACGAGCCGGACATGAACCTCTACAACGGGTACCCGATCACGCGCGCCAGCTTCCGCCGCAAGATGTGGCGCGACGCGCGTGGCACCTCGGGCTGGAAGAACCTCAAGGGGCTGCTCTACGCGTTCAAGAGCAACGACGCGCGGCCGATCGCGACCCGCATCGCCGTGATGCAGCTGCCGCTCATCGCCGCGGCGGTGCTCGTCGGTCGCTGGTGGCTGTACCCGCTCCTGTGGCTCGCGCCCTGGATGACCGTGTGGCGCGTCATCAACCGGCTGCGCTCGATCGCCGAGCACGGCGGCATGCAGCGGTCGAAGGACCGCCGCGAGACCACCCACCACGTGCGCCAGACGTGGCCGGCCCGCTTCTGGATGGTGCCGCTGAACACCGGCTGGCACCTGGCCCACCACGTCGACATGGGCACGCCGTGGCGCAACCTCCCGAAGCTGCACGACGAGCTCGTGGCCGCGGGCTGGGTGACACCGGACCTCACCTACCCCAGCTACACCGCCCTCTGGCGCGCGCTGCGCAGCCGGCCGGAGCGCTAGGGCTCGACGATCACGGGGTCGCCGGCGCGGATCGTGCCGGGCTCGCGCACCCATGCGTAGACGCGGCTCCAGCCGGGGTGCAGGTCGTGGTCCATGCGGCGGAAGTCGCGGTCCACGAACCATGCCGCGTTCTTCGCACAAGGCGTCGCGTAGGCGGAGACCTCGGCCAGCACGTCGCCGATGAGCAGCTGCACGCCCGTCCGCAGCGTGGGCCAGTCCACGCCGCTGATCGTGACGTTCTCGCCCGCCGATCCGGGCTGGATCGGGTGCCCCTCCGCCTGGAGGGCCTGGATCACCTCGGTCGACCACAGGCACAGCGCCTGGAGGGGCCGGCCGTGGTTGCGGCGGTCGGCCTGGCGGTCGCCGACCAGCCCGCGGTCGCCCACCTCGGCGACCTTGACCGCGCGCTTGGGCACACCGCCGTCGCCGGCGTTGACCTGGGCCACCGCGCCCTCCTGGGTCGGCGCGCCAGCGCCCAGCAGGTGCAGGCCGCGGCCCGCGTCGTGCACGTGGTGCGTCAGGTCGTGGACCGCGTGGCGCAGGAGCCAGGCGGCATCGACCGTGCTGTCCCCGATGCGGATGGTCCGCGGCCACCCGGGGGCGTCGTCCGCCCCGACCTCCTTGGCATGGCGGGCGATGCGGGCGATGTTCTCGCCGAGCCGCGCGATCTGGCCCGACGCGCCCCCGGCCGTGTCCGGCGTCTGCGGCGGCTCGCCCGGGTCGTCGACCGCGGGCCCGTCGAGCGTCCGCGCGAGGTGGAGGCCGATGCCGAGCGACTGGGCCACGTCGGCGCTGTGCGACGCGTACTCGACGGCGGACCACACACCCTCCGCCGGGCGGGTCCCCAGGACGTCGTCACCGAGACCCGCGGCCAGCTGCTGCCACATCGGCGGCACGGCCCGGAGGGTGCCGAGCGCGTCCGACACGTCGTACTGCCTGCTGTCGAACCGGCACTGCTCGCAGACCTCGGGGATCGTCCACCCCTCCACCGGTGTGGTCATGCGGGCTCCTGCTCCGGACCCGGTCCCCCCTCGGTCGGGTCGGGCACCGCCCGCAGGGTGTGGCGGCCTGCCTCCTCGGCCAGCGACACGACCTCGCGCAGCGGCAGCCCGGCCCGGCTGGCCACGTGGGCCGCGTCGTCGTGCTCGACCTTCACCCGTCCGGGGCTCACCTTCACCCGCACGGGGTACCCCGCCACCTCGACCACGTCGCTGCGGCGCTCGGTGGGCCAGCGCTCGTAGGCCACGCCGCGGACGCCGAGCGACCCGCTCTCGTCGGTGAGCACCGCGGCGACCTGCTCCGCGAGCGCCACGTCGGCCAGCGCGGAGATCGTGTGCGCGGGCCGGCCCTTCTTCATCACGATCGGCGTGATCCACGCGTCGTGCGCGCCGGCCGCCAGCAGGGCGGCCACGGTGTGCGCCAGCGTCTCGCCCGTGGCGTCGTCCACGTTGGCCTCGAGCAGCAGCACGGGCTGGCCGTCCGGCAGCGCCGCCGCCTGCTCGCCGATCACGACCTGGGTGACGTTGGGGCGCCCGTCGAGCTCGCGACTGCCGGCGCCGAAGCCGCTGCAGGCGATGACCATCGAGGGGAGCGGGCCGAAGCCCGACGCCAGCGCGGCGAGGAGCGCCGCCCCGGTGGGGGTCGTGAGCTCCACGCCGACGTCGAGGCCCGTGGTGGGGGCGTGCACCGCGGCGAACAGCTCCACCACCGCGGGCGCCGGGTTCGGGAGCAGGCCGTGGGCGGAGCGGATCATCCCGGTGCCCGTCGCCACCGTCGACGCGTGCACGGCGTCGACCCCGAGGACCTCCAGGGCGGCGCAGGTCCCGACGATGTCGACGATCGCGTCGAGCCCGCCGACCTCGTGGAAGTGGACCTGCTCGGGCGGGCGGCGGTGGAGCCGCCCCTCGGCCTCGGCCAGCGCGCCGAACACGGCCAGCGCCCGCCGGCGGACGCGGTCGGGCAGGCGAGCCTCCTCCACCAGCGCGCTGATGTGAGCCGCGGTGCGGACGACCGAGGTCTCCTCGGCCCGCACGTGCACCTTGGTGGCGGCCACCCCGCAGCGCAGCACGGGCTCGGCCTCCACCGACCAGCCGCCCACGGGCAGGCGGCGCAGCACCTCGCGCACCTCCTCCAGGTCGGCGCCCGCGTCCACGAGGGAGCCCAGCGCCATGTCGCCGGCGATCCCGGAGAAGCAGTGGAACCAGGCGAGCCGCGTCACGTCACTTGAGCGTCCGGAGGACGGCGCACGCGGCGCCGTACCCGTTGTCGATGCCCACCACCGTGAGACCGGCCGCGCAGGAGGCCAGCATCGCGAGCAGCGCGGTCACCCCCTCGAGCCCGGCGCCGTATCCCACGCTGGTCGGCACGGCCACGACCGGGGCGGGCGTGAGCCCGCCGACCAGGCTGGCCAGCGCGCCCTCCATCCCGGCCACCACCACCACGGCGTCGGCATCGGCGATCGCGTCGGACTCGGCCAGGAGCCGGTGGACCCCCGCCACCCCGGCGTCGGTCACCCGCACCGGGTCGATGCCGTGGGCCAGCAGCACCGTGGCGCACTCGTCGGCCACCGGCAGATCGGCCGTCCCGGCCGTGCACAGCACCACGCGCTCGGGCCGGGGGGCGGCGGGCCGCCACACCAGGGTGCGACCGTGGCGGGCGCCGCCCGGGTTGGCGGCCAGAGCCGCGGCGGCCTGGGCATCGTCGACGCGAGTCACGACGACCGGGCTCGCACCCACGTCGAGGAGCTCCGCCACGATGCCGGCCACGTGCTCCGGCGCCTTGCCCGGGCCGTACACGGCCTCGGGCAGCCCCTGGCGCAGGTCGCGGTGGTGGTCGACGCGGGCGAAGCCCAGGTCCGCGAAGGGCAGACGGCGCAGCGTGACCATCGCGTCGTCGGGATGGAGCGCGCCCGTGCGCACCTCCTCGAGCAATCGCAGGAGAGCGGTTTCGTCCACCTCAGTAGCATTGCGCTTCGTGACTGCCGACGCCGCACCCGCAGCGCCGCGGCGCGTCGGCTTCCTCGGCCCCGAAGGGACCTTCACCGAGCAGGCCCTCCTCTCCCAGCCCGACCTGGCCGGCGAGGAGCTCGTGCCGATGGCCACCTTCGCCGAGGTGCTCGCCGCGGTCGACACGGGCGAGCTCGACCTCGGCTTCGTGGGCATCGAGAACTCGATCGAGGGCACCGTCACCGTCACGATCGACGCGCTCGCGCTCGAGCACGACCTCCTCATCCAGCGGGAGGTCGTCATCGGGATCCAGCTCAACCTCCTGGCCCCCGCCGGGATGGGCCTGGCCGACATCCAGCGGGTGCACACCTTCCCCGTGGCCGCCGGGCAGTGCCGGAGCTGGCTGGTCCGGGAGCTGCCCGGGGCCGAGGTGGTGGCGGCCAACTCCAACGCCGAGGCGGCCCGGCTGGTGGCCGAGGAGGCGGACGGGCGTTCCGCAGCCGTCGCGCCGGCCCTGGCGGCCAAGATCTACGGCCTCGAGGTCCTGGCCTCGGACATCGAGGACCACCCGGAGAACGAGACCCGGTTCGTGCTGGTGGGCCGGAACCGCATTCCGGCCCCAACGGGCCACGACAAGACCACGATCGTGGTCTTCCAGCGCACCGACCGGGCCGGATCCCTCCTGGCCATCCTCCAGGAGTTCGCCGCCCGGGCCATCAACCTCACCAAGCTCGAGTCCCGGCCCACCAAGAAGGCCCTCGGCGACTACTGCTTCATCATCGACCTCGAAGGCCACCTGGCCGACGAGCTGGTGGCCGACTGCCTGCGCGATCTGCGGTCGAAGGTCGCCGACATCAAGTTCCTCGGCAGCTATCCCGCCGCCGGCGAGCACGGCCCCGCCGTGCGGCGCGACGCGGAGGAGGCGTGGCGCGACGCCGACGCGTGGATCGCGGTCCAACGGGCCAAGCTCGCCGAATAGACGGCCCTCGTATGCTCCCGAGCGGAGCGGTGGCCGAGTGGACGAAGGCAACGGCCTTGAAAGCCGTCGACCCCTCGGGGTCCGTGGGTTCGAATCCCACCCGCTCCGCCGCAATACCGCTCCAACGCGTGCGGCAGTACATTCGCCTTTCCTGGAGTGGTGGCCGAGTCCGGTTGAAGGCGCATCCCTGCTAAGGATGTGAGGGGGCAACTCCTCCGTGGGTTCAAATCCCACCCACTCCGCCAACGCTCCGATCGCCGTGCTCACGGATCTGGTCCCACGACGGTCCACCCGTCCTTGGGGGCGGAGCGGCTCCGGCTGTGTGGCTGGCAAGGGCGCCTTTGGCGCCCTGCAACCCAAACCCGCCGCCCGTGTCGTTTCCGAGGTCGGAGGTCCCCCTAGGGGTGGTGGCGGAACGCGCGTTCCGGGGTATGGCGAGGTGTCCTGGAACGTCCGAAAAGCCCGGGAAAATGGGGGTTTCGCCCCCCTTGCGGCCTTCGTCGGCCCGTCACCGGACCGCAACCCGGCGGCCGGCGGGCCGTCGTGGATTCGCCACAACCGGTGCCAATACGGGCAAGATGTTGCGCTGTGATTTCAAACCGTCGCCTGATCGCAATGATCAGGGGGCGGGCGGAGGCGGACACCTCGTTGCCAGACGTTCCCCTCGCGGCCCGGCCCCAGATCGTCCACGTGCTCTCGCGCGCGACCCTCGCGGTCGGCGGCGCGGGCGTCGCGGCCGCACTGCTGCTCGGCGTCGGCGGCAACATGATGAGCGCCGCGGGGCAGGCGGCAGTCGGGGCCGGCGGTGGCTACAGCTCCGGCCGGCCCGACGACGCGACCGTGTCCGAGCTCGCCGCCACCGACGCGGTCGGCGCGGTCACGAACACCGCAGCGGGCGTGACGGCGGGCGCGACGACGCTCGGCACCGGTGCAGCAGGCACGGCGACCGCCGAGCTGGCCAGCCGCACCATGCCCGCCACCGGCCAGGCGCTCGAGGTCACGGGTGAGGTCGCCGAGGGGCCCGGCGAGCTCCGGGGCATCGTGGCCCCGCCCACCACCGAGCCCGAACCCACCACCACGACCAGCACCACGGCGCCCCAGGCCGCGGCAGCCCCCGATCCGGGGTCGGTGGAGGCGATCATCATGGAGGTCTTCGGCGCCTACGGGGAGCAGGCGATCGGCGTGGCCCGCTGCGAATCGGGCCTGAACCCGGGAGCCATCAGCCGGGGCGGCGGGAACTGGGGCCTCTTCCAGATCAACACCGTCCACCGGGAGCGGGTGGCCCGGATGGGCTACCAGTGGGAGGACCTGCTCGAACCCAAGGTGAACTCCCTGGTGGCCTGGTCCATCTTCAAGGAGCAGGGCTGGAGCCCCTGGGGCTGCCGGCACGCCGCCAACTAGGGACCTGACGCGGGAGACTCCCGCCGATGGACGAGCTGGTCATCACCGGGGGGACCGTCCTGCGGGGCGGGAGGTGGGTCGAGGAGGACCTCGTCTGCCGAGACGGCCGCGTCGCCGACGGGCCGCCCTCCGGCGCTCCCGGCTCCCGGCTGGTCGACGCCCGCGGCCTGGTCGTCGCGCCGGGGTTCGTCGACCTCCAGTGCAACGGCGGCCATGGGGTGGACGTCACGCGCGAGCCCGCCCGGCTGTGGGAGCTGGCCGAGGCGCTGCCCCGGCACGGAGTGACCGCCTGGTTGCCGACCGTCGTGTCGGCGCCGGACGGCGCGATCGACGCCGCGCTCGCCGCGCTGCAGGCCGGCCCGCCGCCGGGATGGTGCGGCGCCGTGCCGCTCGGCCTGCACCTCGAGGGACCGTTCCTCTCGCCGAGCGCGCGGGGCGCGCACCGCGCCGAGCACCTGCGGTCGCTGCGCCTCGAGGCGGTGGCGGGCTGGTCGCGCGCCGCCGGGGTCGCCGTGGTCACGCTGGCGCCCGAGCTCCCGGGCGCGCCCGAGGTGGTGGCCGCGCTGGCCGAGCGCGGTGTCGTGGTGTCGCTCGGGCACACGCACGCCACCGCGGACGAGGTGCGGCGTGCCGTGGACGCGGGGGCGCGTTGGGTCACGCACCTCTTCAACGCGATGGCGCCGCTGCACCACCGCGAGCCGGGCCTGGTGGGGGTGGCGCTGTCCGACGAGCGACTCGTCGTGGGCCTCATCGCCGACGGCGTGCACGTCGCGCCGGAGGTGGTGGCCGTCGCCCAACGGGCGCTGGGTCCCCGGCTGACCCTCGTCACCGATGCGGTCGCGCCCATGGGCACGGACGGCGCCGACCCAGCGTCGGGGGTCGGGCTGCCCGACGGCACGCTGGCCGGCAGCGCCCTCCCCATGGACCGGGCGATCCGGAACCTCCGGGCGTTCTCGGGATGCCCGCCCGAGGCCGCCCTCGCCGCCGCCGCCACGGCGCCTGCCCGTCTGCTGGGCGACGGGTCGCGCGGCGAGCTCGCACCCGGGCGCCGGGCGGACGTGGTGTTGCTCACGGCGGGGCTCGACGTGGTGGGGACCTGGGTTGGTGGGATCCAGGTGAACGGGACTCCGGTCGGCGACGTATCCAGGGTGACCACCGCCTGACGGGGAGGTTGCGGCTCCATCAGGGGGAGTTACACGGAAGACCCCGCGGGGTACTCTGTCCCCGGCACGGCGTTCGCTGTGCCACCCAGGGTGGCGGGATGGCCTGCGGCCGAGAAAGGGATGGCTGAACGATGCGACGGAGAATTCTCGCGGGAATCGCGGCTGCGGCGATGGTGACGGGAGGGGCGATCGTGCTCGCTGAGAGCCCGGCGGAAGCTCACCCGCACGACAGCTGCGTGCTGCTGCACCTCCAGATCCAGCGCATGGGCGACGGCCCGGATGTGATCCACTTCTGCATCTGAGCCAGCGCGAGGACAACTGACGTGAGGGCGGGCCGGGTCGGCCCGCCCTCCGTCGCGTCAGGGGCCCGGCGCGCTCCGCTACTCCCCGGGGCGCAGGTGGGGCTGCGCCCCTAGGGGGACGACGGGCGAGGGGCCCGGGCCTACCGTGCCTGCATGCGTTGGAAGGGCCGTGGCGCGGTGGTCGCGAGCGCGCTGGCGATCGCCGCGTTCCAGGTGATCGGGTCCTTCGGCGCGGCGGACAACCAGCCCGAGCGCAAGGACGTCGACGCGCTCGCGCTGTTCTTCGTGCTGCTCGGCCCGGCGGCGCTGGCCGTGCGCGATCGGTACCCGCGGCTCGCGCTGGCCACGACGATCGCCGCGGCCACCGTCTACGTCGGGTTCGGGTACCCGTATGGCCCGATCTTCGTGAGCGTCGTCGTCGGCTTCTTCACCGTCGTCGTCGCCGGTGACCGCCGCGCGGCGTGGGCGCTCGCCGCGGCCGGGTACGCGGCGTTCCTGGTCGCGTACGAGCTCGACGACCGCGCCGAGGGGGCGGGCTTGCTCCACTGGTCGCTGGTGGCCGGCTGGCTGCTCGTCGTGCTCGCGGTCCCGGAGGTCGTGCGGGCCCGCAAGCAGCAGGCCGCCGAGCGCGACCGGGCCGAGCAGGAGGAGCGCCAGCGGCGCGCCGGCGAGCAGCGGCTCGGCCTGGCCCAGGAGCTCCACGACGTGCTGGCCCACAACATCTCGCTCATCAACGTCCAGGCGAGCGTGGCCCTGCACCTGCTCGAGGAGCAGCCCGAACAGGCCCGCCCCGCGCTCACGGCGATCAAGGACGCCAGCCACGAGGCGCTGCACGAGCTGCGCACCGCGCTCGACGTGCTGCGCCACGGGGACGAGAGCGCCCCGCTCGGGCCCGCGCCCCGGCTGGCCGAGCTCGGCGACCTCGTCGAGGGCGTGCGGGCCGGCGGGCTCGACGTACGGCTCGAGCAGGACGCCCCGCCGCCGCTGCTGTCGGCGGCCGTCGAGCTGGCGGCCTACCGCATCGTGCAGGAGGCGCTGACCAACGTGACCCGCCACGCCCGGGCCCGCTCGGTCGTCGTCCGCGTCGGGTACGCGGACGGCGTGACCCTCGAGGTGCGCGACGACGGCGTGGGTGGCGCGGCCATGCCGGGCAACGGCATCGCGGGCATGCGGGAACGGGCCGCCGCCCTCGGCGGCGAGGTCGAGGCCGGGCCGGCCCCCGGCGGAGGGTTCCGCGTCGTGGCCCGGCTGCCGGCGGGTGCGGCGTGATCACCGTCCTGCTGGCCGACGACCAGGCCCTGGTGCGAGGCGGGTTCCGGGCCCTGCTCGACGCGCAGGACGACATCACCGTGGTGGGTGAGGCGGCCGACGGCGAGGAGGCGGTCCGTCTCGCGCTGGCGGAGCGACCCGACGTCGTGCTCATGGACATCCGCATGCCGGGCGTCGACGGGCTGGCCGCCACCCGGCGCATCGTCGACGACGAGCGCCTGGCCGGCACCAAGGTGGTCATCCTCACCACGTTCGACCTCGACGAGTACGTCTTCGAGGCCATCCGGGCCGGGGCCAACGGGTTCCTCGTCAAGGACACCGAGCCCGACGAGCTGGTCCGCGCCGTGCGTGCGGTGCTGGCCGGCGACGCGCTCCTCTCGCCGCGCATCACGCGCCGGCTGATCGAGGAGTTCGCGGCACGGGCGAAGGACCCGGTCGACGTGCCCGCGCTGGACGTCCTCACCGATCGGGAGCGCGAGGTCGTGGCCCTGGTGGGGGAGGGCCTCACGAACGACGAGATCGCTGAGCGGCTCGTCATGAGCGGCGCGACGGCAAAGACCCATGTGAGCCGGGCGATGGTGAAGCTCGGGCGCGGGACCGGGCCCAGCTCGTGGTGTTCGCGTACGAGAGCGGTCTGGTGCGCCCCGGTTGGGCCCCGTGATCCCCGGGCTACGCCCCGCGGGGTAGGCGCAGAGCCTCCCCTCGCCCGACGACGGCGGGGCCGGACGGGCGGACCATGGCGGCATGACAACCGCTGCACTGTCCGTCACCGGGCTGACCAAGCGATACGGCGACCGCACGGCCGTGGACCACCTCGACCTCGAGGTGCCCCCGGGCGTGGTGGCCGGCTTCGTGGGTCCCAACGGTGCCGGCAAGACCACGACCATGGCGATGCTCCTCGGCCTCGTCCGCCCCACCTCCGGCACCGGCGCGGTGCTCGGCCACCCGATCACCGAGCCGGCCGCCTACCTGCCCCGGGTCGGTGCGCTCATCGAGAGCCCCGCCTTCTACCCCGCGCTGACCGGCGTCGAGAACCTCCGGGTGTTCGCGACGGTCGGCGGCCACGACCACGACCGCATCCCCGCCCTCCTCGAGCTCGTCGGCCTCGACGGTCGCGGGGACGACCGCTACCGCGGCTACTCGCTCGGCATGAAGCAGCGGCTCGGCATCGCGTCGGCGCTGCTCGGCGAACCGGACCTGCTGATCCTGGACGAGCCGGCGAACGGCCTCGACCCACAGGGCGTGCGCGAGATGCGCGAGCTGATCGGGACGCTGGCCGGCTCGGGCCGCACCGTGCTCGTGTCGTCCCACGACCTCAGCGAGCTCGAGCAGGTCTGCGACTGGCTCGTGCTCATCGAGCGCGGCCGCTCCCTCTACCAGGGCCCCACGAGCGACCTGCTCGACGGCGCCGCCTCCGGGCTCGCCGTGGTGCCCGAGCACGACCGCGACCGGCGCCCGTTGACCGAGGTGCTCGTCGGGGGCGGCCACCGCGTCGACGTGGAGCCGGACCGGCTCGTGGTCGGCGTCGACGGCACGGACGTGGTCGAGGTGGCCGCCACCGTGAACCGCGTCGCCTTCGACGCCGGGATCGTCCTCGTCGAGCTCAGCCCGCTGCGCACGACGCTCGAAGACCGCTATCTCTCGATGGTGCAAGGAGGTGCCCGATGACCAGGATCTTCCAGGCCGAGCTCGGCCGGCTGCTGCGTCGCCGCACGCTGGTGGCGGCCGTGGCAGGCGCCGTGCTGTTCGCCGTGGTGGCCGCCCTCGCGGTGTTCTCCTCGGCGGAGGACACCCGCGCCACGCTCCGCCGGGGCGGGGCGACGGTCGCCGCCCTGAACGGCCACGGCGGTGGGACGGAGGCGTTCGCCGTGGCGGCGTCGTTCGTGGGCTTCCTCGTGTTCGTCACGTTCATCGCGCTGATCGCCGGTGAGTTCAGCGGCGGCACCTTCCGCGCCGTGCTCCTTCGCGAGCCGCACCGGCTCCGGGTGATCATCGGCAAGCTGGCCGCGGTGCTGCTGGTGGCCGCGGGTGTCGTCGCCCTGGCCGAGGTGCTCACGTTCGGGCTGTCGCTCGTCGTGGCCCCCGGGCAGGACGTCTCCACCAGCCAGTGGTTCTCGCTGGCCAGCCTGGGTGATGCGGTGCGCGACTTCGGCACGGTGTTCGCCGGCGTGACCGGGTGGGCCATCTTCGGCACCACCCTCGCGGTGATCTTCCGCTCCACCCCGCTCGCGCTCGGCGTGGGGTTCGCGTGGGCCGGCCCGTTCGAGAACATCGTCGTCGACTCGTGGACCACCGGGTTCAAGGTCTTCCCGGGCCAGGTCCTGGGCTCCCTGATCCGGGGTGGCACCGTCGAGCTCGGGATGGGACGGGCCATGGCGACGGCCGGGCTCTACACGGCCATCGCGGCCGCGGTGAGCCTCGTGCTCGTGTCCCGCCGGGACGTCACCGCCTAGGGCAGGAAGCGGTAGCCCATGCCCCGCTCGGTGATGAAGTGCCGGGGCCGGGCGGGGTCGGGCTCCAGCTTCCTGCGCACCTGGGCCATGTGGACCCGGAGGTAGGCGCTCTCCGTGCCGTACTGCGGGCCCCAGACCTCCTGGAGCAGCTGCTTCTGGGTCACGAGCCGCCCCGCATGGCGCACGAGCACCTCGACGAGGTGCCACTCGATCGGGGTGAGGTGCACCACCTCGCCGTCGCGGAGGGCCCGCTTCGCTGCCAGGTCCACCCGGAACGACTCGGTGTCGACCACGGGCTCCTCGCCGACCGGTGCGTTCCGACGGAGCGCAGCGCGCACGCGGGCCAGCAGCTCGTTCATGCCGAACGGCTTCGTGATGAAGTCGTCCGCGCCGGCGTCGAGCGCGGCGACCTTGTCGGCCTCGCCCTCGCGGACCGAGAGGACGATGATCGGGACGGTGCTCCAGCCCCGGAGCCCGCTGACGACCTCGAGGCCGTCGATCCCTGGCAGCCCGAGGTCGAGGATCACCACATCGGGGTGGTGGTCGGCGGCGAGGCGGAGGCCGTCCTCGCCGGTGGCCGCGAGGTCCACGTCGAAGCCTCGCGCCCGCAGGTTGGTGGCGAGCGCCCGCACGATCTGGGGCTCGTCGTCGACGACGAGGACGCGGGTCACGGCTCCGAGGCCTCCGGGAGCTCCACCACCATCGTGACGCCCCCGCCGGGCGTGTCGTCCAGGTGGAGCTCGCCGCCCATCGCATGCACGAACCCGCGCGCCACAGCCAGTCCGAGCCCGAGTCCGGTGGGGGCCGCGTCGCCCAGCCGCTGGAACGGCTCGAACACGCGGTCCCGCTCCGCCATGGGGATGCCCGGGCCGCGGTCCACCACCCGGAGCACCACGCGCCCCGGCACCGCGCCGGCCTCGATGCGCACCCGGCCGCCCGGCGGCGTGGCCCGCAGGCCGTTGGCGACGAGGTTGGCGACCACCCGCTCGAGGAGGGCGGGATCGGCCGCCACCCGCGGCAAGGTCTCGTCGAGGACGATGTCGACGGCGTCCGTGGGGCCGGTCAGGCTGGCGAGGGCGGCAGGCACCACCTCCTCGTAGCCCACGGGCCGCAGCTGGAACCGCAGCGCCCCGCTCTGCAGCCGGCTCATGTCGAGCAGGTCCGCCACGAGGAGGTCGAGGCGATCGGTCTCCTCGTCGATCGTGGCGAGGAACTCCTCGATGGCCTCCGGGCTCCAGGCGACGTCGTGCTGCAGGAGGCTGGTGACCGAGGCCTTGATCGACGCGAGCGGGCTGCGCAGGTCGTGCGACACGGCCCGCAGGAGAGCGACACGGAGCTGGTCGGCCTCGGCCAGCACCACGGCCTCGGCTGCCTCGGTGCGGAACCGGGCTCGCTCCAGCGCGGACACCACCTGCGCACCGAGCGCCTGCACCATGCGGCGGTCGTCGGCGGTGAGGCCCGGGCCGCGCAGCACGAGCGTGGTGTGCTCGGCCAGCTCGATGGGCGTGCCGTCCTCCGGCCGCCGCGGTGGCGCGTCGCCGCTCGAGGCCTCCACCCGCCAGCCGTCGTCGTGCTCGACGAGCAGCGACACCGCGTCGACGTCGAACGTCGCGTGCACGCGCTCGATCATGCCTGGGAGCGGGTCCTCCTGCTCCACCAGCTCCGACGCCGCCCGCGCCAGGGCCTCGGCCTCCGCTCTGGCTCGCTGGGACTCGGCCGCACGTCGCGTCGACTGGACGACCAACAGGCTCACGACCGCACCGACCGCGAGGAACACCACGAGCGCGAGGGCGTTCTCGCCCTCCGCGATCGTGAATCGGTGGTGCGGTGCGGTGAAGTACCAGTTGGCCAGGAGCGAGCCCGCGATCGCGGTGAAGGCGGCCGGACCGCCCCCACCCACCGCCGACACCACGACGACGAGGAGGAGGTAGAGCAGCAGCTGGCTCGGCAGGCCGAACGCGGACCGCAGGTTGGCCAGGGCGAGGGTCAGGAGCGGCAACCCCGCCCCGGCCAGCGCCCACCCGAGGCGCTGACGTCGTCGGGAGAGGCTGGGCCGGGCCTGGGGGTGGGGGAGTACCCGGGCCGCGGGCTCGCCCTCCGGGTCCACCCCGATGACGTGAACGTCGAGGGAGCCGGCGTGCTGCAGCACCGACCCGATGACGGAGCCGCCCGTCAATCGGGCCCACCACGAGCGCCGGCTCGCGCCGAGGACGAGCTGCGTGGCGTTCTCGCCCCGGGCGAACGCGGTGAGCGTGCGCGCCACGTCCTCGCCGACGATCTCGTGGTACGACCCGCCGAGGTCCTCCAGCAGGTGCCGATGGCGGGTCAGCAGGTCCGAGGGCGGACTCGCCAGGCCGTCGCCCGCGCGGATGTGCACGCCGAGGAGCTCGCCCCGCATCCGCAGCGCCATCCGGGCCGCGCGGCGGATCAGCTGCTCGCCGCTCGGCGCGCCCGTGAGGGCCACGACCACCCGCTCGCGCGTCTCCCACGTCTCCCCGATCCCGTGGGTCGTCTTGTAGTCCTGCAGCGCCTCGTCGACCTTGTCCGCCACCCACATCAGGGCCAGCTCGCGAAGCGCCCCCAGGTTCCCGAGCCGGAAGTAGTTGCCCAGGGCGGCGTCGACCTTCTCCGGCGCGTAGATGTTCCCGTGGGCCATCCGGCGGCGCAGGGCTTCTGGTGCCATGTCGACCAGCTCGACCTGCTCCGCATCGCGGGCGACCTCGTCGGGGATCGTCTCGCGCTGCTTGATCCCGGTGATGCGCTCGACGACGTCGTTGAGGGACTCGAGGTGCTGGATGTTGAGGGTGGTGATGACGTCGATCCCGGCGTCGCGGAGGTCGGCGACGTCCTGCCAGCGCTTCTCGTGCGCGGAGCCGGGCGCGTTCGTGTGGGCGATCTCGTCGACGAGCGCCACGGCCGGCGCCCGGGCGAGGATCGCGGGGACGTCCATCTCCTCGAGGCGTGTCCCCCGGTGGTCCACGGTGCGGCGGGGCACCACCTCCAGCCCGTCGAGCTGGGCGGCGGTGTTGGCGCGGCCGTGGGTCTCGACGTACCCGACCACGACGTCCGTGCCGCGCTCCGCGCGGCGGCGGCCCTCGTTGAGCATGGCGAAGGTCTTGCCGACGCCCGGGGCGGCCCCGAGGTAGATGCGCAGGCTTCCTCGTGCCACAGTCGCAGCGTACGGCCGGTCAGTCGGACAGCTCGTCGAGCGCCAGGTTCAGCTCGAGCACGTTGACGCCCTCCTCGCCCAGGAAGCCCAGCGAGCGAGCGTCCGTGTGCGCCTCCACGAGGGCCAGCACCTCGTGCACGTCGAGCCCCCGCTCCCGGGCCACCCGCGGCGCTTGGAGCCGGGCGTTGGCGACCGAGATGTGCGGGTCCACGCCCGAAGCCGACGCGGTGACGGCGTCGATGGGCACCGGCACGTCCTCCGCGAGGTCGTTCACCTCCCGATAGGCGGCCGTCCGCTCCTCGATGGCGGCGAGGAGGTCGGGGTCGGTGGGGCCCTGGTTCGATGCACCGCTCACTGCGAGGGCCAGGTCCGAGGAGTCGGCTGGGTGCCCGTCGACGAGCGAGCCGTTGGCGAGCGGACCTGCGGCGGACGGGCGGGTGTGGAAGTACTCCGGGGCGCTGAACGCCTGTCCCACGAGCCGCGAGCCGACCACCACCCCGTCGCGCTCGACGAGTGAGCCGTCGGCCTCGTCCCCGAACACAGCCTGGGCCACCCCGGTCACGGCGAGGGGATAGACCAGCCCGAAGAGCACGGTGGCCACCAGGATCATGCGCACGGCGGGCAGGAGCTGCCGGCGCATCAGTGCACCCCCATGGCGGAGATGACCACGTCGATCGCCTTGATGCCGACGAACGGGGCGACGATGCCGCCGGCGCCGTAGATCAGCAGGTTGCGGCGCAGCACCGCGGCCGCGCTCTGTGCACGGAAGCGCACACCGCGGAGCGCGAGGGGGATCAGCACCACGATGATGAGCGCGTTGAAGATGACCGCGGAGAGGATCGCCGAGCGGGGCGTCTCGAGGTCCATCACGTTGATGCGGTCGAGCGCGGGGAGGACCCCGACGAACATCGCCGGGATGATGGCGAAGTACTTGGCGATGTCGTTGGCGATCGAGAAGGTGGTGAGCGATCCGCGGGTGATCAGCAGCTGCTTGCCGATCTCCACGATCTCGATGAGCTTCGTCGGGTTCGAGTCGAGGTCGACCATGTTCCCGGCTTCCTTGGCCGCCTGGGTGCCGGTGTTCATGGCCACGCCGACGTCGGCCTGGGCCAGGGCCGGTGCGTCGTTCGTGCCGTCCCCGGTCATCGCCACGAGATGGCCGCCGGCCTGTTCGGCCTTGATCAGCGCCATCTTGTCCTCGGGGGTCGCCTCGGCCAGGAAGTCGTCGACCCCCGCTTCGTCCGCGATCGACTTGGCGGTGAGCGGGTTGTCGCCGGTGATCATCACGGTGCGGATGCCCATGGCCCGCAGCTCGTCGAACCGCTCGCGGATGCCCTGCTTGACCACGTCCTTGAGCTCGATCACACCCAGTGGCCGGTTCCCCTCCGCGACGACCAGGGGGGTGCCGCCGCTCGTGGCCACCTCGGTGACGATGGCGTCGAGCTCAGGCGGGAACGCTCCACCGAGCGCCACGACGTATCGCCGGACCGCGTCGGCCGCGCCCTTGCGCACGACGCGGCCGTCGACGTCGAGGCCGCTCATCCGGGTCTGGGCCGTGAACGGCACGAGGGTGGCGTCGTGCAGATCGCGCTCACGCAGGCCGTAGCGCTCCTTGGCGAGCACGACGATGGACCGGCCCTCCGGCGTCTCGTCGGCCAGGCTCGACAGCTGCGCCGCGTCCGCCAGCTCCTGCTCCCCGGCGCCGCCGACGGGGTGGAAGGCGGCGGCCTGGCGGTTCCCGAGCGTGATGGTGCCGGTCTTGTCCAGCAGGAGCGTGGAGCAGTCGCCGGCCGCCTCCACCGCCCGCCCGGACATGGCGAGCACGTTGCGCTGCACCAGGCGGTCCATCCCCGCGATGCCGATCGCGGAGAGCAGGGCGCCGATCGTCGTGGGGATGAGGCACACGAGGAGCGCGATCAGCACGATGATGTCCTGCTCCGCGCCGCTGTAGATGGCGAAGGGCTGCAGCGTCACCGTCGCCAGCAGGAAGATGATGGTGAGCCCCGCGAGGAGGATGTTGAGGGCGATCTCGTTGGGGGTCTTCTGACGGGACGCGCCCTCGACGAGGGCGATCATCCGGTCGAGGAACGTCTCGCCCGGGCGGGCGGTGATGCGGACCACGATCTCGTCCGACAGCACCTTGGTGCCCCCGGTGACGGCGGAGCGGTCGCCGCCCGACTCGCGGATCACAGGCGCGGACTCGCCGGTGATGGCCGACTCGTCGACGCTGGCGATGCCCTCGATGACCTCGCCGTCGCCAGGGATCATCTCGCCCGCCGTCACGATGCACTCGTCGCCGGGCACGAGCTGCGGGCTGGGGACGGACACGACCTGACCGCCGCGCCGGACGTTCGCGAGGGTGTCGGAGCGGGCGCGGCGCAGTGAGTCGGCCTGCGCCTTGCCGCGGCCCTCGGCCATCGCCTCGGCGAAGTTGGCGAACAGCACGGTGAACCAGAGCCAGAGAGCCACCAGGCCGGCGAAGAGGTTCTCGGAGCCGGTGGAGGAGCCGAGGTCGCGGACGAACACGAGCGTGGTGAGGACACTGCCGACCTCCACCACGAACATCACCGGGTTCCGCGCCATCGTGCGGGGGTGGAGCTTGACGACGCTGGCGGCCAGCGCCTGCCGCAGGATCGCCCGGTCGAGGAGAGAACGTTGCACGACTCGTCTCCTACAGCGACAGGTGCTCGACGATGGGGCCGAGCGCGAGGACGGGGAAGTAGGTCAGGCCGACGACGATCAGCACCACGCCGACCAGCAGCCCGCCGAAGAGCGGCGTTCCGGTGGGGAACGTCCCGGCCGATGCGGGGACCGGCTGCTTGCGGGCGAGCGAGCCCGCGATCGCCAGCGCGGGAACGATGAGGAAGAAGCGACCGACGAGCATCGCGAGGCCGAGCGTCGTGTTGTACCAGTCGGTGGCGCCGGTCAGCCCTCCGAACGCCGAGCCGTTGTTGTTGCCGGCCGAGGTGAACGCGTAGGTCACCTCGGTGAGACCGTGGGGCGTGCCCTGGTGGCCCGACAGGATCGAGCGTGGACGCAGTGTCGAGCAGGGCCGAGGCCGCGGTGAACCCGAGCACGACGACTGGCACGGCCACGATGTAGAGCACGACCAGCTTCATCTCCGCGGCCTGGATCTTCTTGCCCAGGTACTCCGGTGTGCGCCCGACCATCAGCCCGGCGATGAACACGGCGAGGAGCGCGAAGACCAGCATCCCGTAGAGCCCGGCGCCCGACGCCGCCCGGGTTCACCTCGCCCAGCATCATGTTGACCAGCGGGGCTGCCCCGCCGAGCGGGGTGAAGCTGTCGTGCGCGGCGATGACCGCGCCGGTGGACGTGCCGGTGGTCGATGCGGCGAACAGGCCGGACGCAGCCGGACCGAACCGGACCTCCTTGCCCTCCATGTTGCCGCCGGCCTGGCCGTCGCCGGCCTCCTGGGTGACGCCGACCTCGAGGCGGTCGACGGCGTGGTTGCCACCGGTCTCGAAGGCGGACGCCACCGCGACGGAACCGGCCCAGAGGGCGAACATCGCCCCGAACACCACCCAGCCCTGCCGCTGGTCCTTGACCATGCGGCCGTAGGCGTAGGTGAGCGCGAACGGGACGGCGAGGAGCGCCGCGATCTGGAAGAGGTTGGTGAACCCGTTCGGGTTCGACAGCGGGTGCGCGGAGTTGGCGTTGAGCGGACCCCCGCCGTTCGTGCCGAGCTCCTTGATCGCCTCCTGGCTGGCGAACGGCCCGCCGGGGATCGCCTGGGTCGCGCCCTCGAGCGTCGTGGCGGTCTCGGGCCCGCGGAGCGTCTGGATCGCGCCCTTGGCTGACGATCACGACCGTGAACACCAGTGCGAGTGGGAGGAGGACGCGCACCGTGCCGCGCACGAGGTCGACCCAGAAGCTCCCGATGGTGGCCGACCGGCGTCGGGCCGACCCGCGCACGAGCGCCACGGCCACCGCGAGCCCGACCGCCGCCGACACGAAGTTCTGCACCGTCAGCCCGGCCATCTGGGTGAGGTAGCTCATGGTGTTCTCGGCCGCGTAGTTCTGCCAGTTCGTGTTCGTCACGAAGCTCACCGCGGTGTTCCAGCCGAGCGCCTGCGGCACCGCGCCCACGTCCGTGGTGTTCAGGGGGAGCGATCCCTGCAGCCGCTGGAGCCCGTAGAGAACGAGCACGGAGACGGCACTGAAGGCGAGGAGCGATTGCGCGTAGGTGGTCCACCGCTGCTCCCGCGTCGGGTCGATGCCGCACAGCCGGTAGATCGGGCGCTCGATCCGGCGCGAAGACCCGCTCGCCATGGGCCCGCTCGCCGTCGCCGAACACGCCCGCGAGGTAGGGCCCGAGCACCCGCGTCGCCACGGCGATGGCCGCGACGAGCGCGCCGAGCTGCGCCCAGGAGGCGGCGGTCACGTCAGAACCGCTCGGGGACCACGAGCGCGGCAACGAGGTAGCCGACGAGCAGCACGGCAACGACGAGCGCGGCGACGTTGTCGAACGTCATCCGTCGTCCCGTCCCACGATGCGATCGCAGGCCGTGACGAGGAGGGAGGCCAAGGCGAAGAACCCGACGGTGAGGCCGATGTAGACGAGGTCGCGCATCGCGGTCGTTGTACGGCCGGATGACCCGTCCAGCGAGGGCCTTGACGCTTCCTTGACGGTCGCGGTCGCGCTCTTGATGCAGCGCAGACGGACACCCGCGAGGTCCGGCCGTACAACGGATCCATGACGTCGATCCGCCTCGCTCGGAGCATCACCGCCGCCGCGGTGCTGGCCCCGCTCCTGGCCGGCGCGGCGCTCATCCCGCTCCGCGAACACCTCGACAACACGAACATCGCGCTGCTGCTCGTGGTCACGGTGGTCGCGATCGCGTCGTCCGGCCGCCGGCCGGCGGCGGTCCTCGCCGCCCTGTCGGCAGCCACCGCGTTCAACTTCTTCCACACCCGGCCCTACTACTCGCTGCGCATCGACTCCGGCGACGACGTCGAGACCGCGGTGCTGCTGCTCGCCGTCGGCATCGCAGTCGGCGAGCTCGCCCTCCGGGGGCGGCGAGCCCGGGTGCTCGTGGAGCGGGGACGACAGGACCTGGCCAGCATCCAGGGCCTGGGCCGGCTCGTGGTCGAGGGCGAGGACGTCGACTACGTGCTCATGGCTACGGCGTCGGAGCTGACGCACCTGCTGCACCTCGTCGACTGTCGCTACGAGGCCGAAGGCGAGCTCTCCGAGGGGCGCATCCTGCCGATCGTCGAGCGCGACGGCACGGTGCGGTGGGGTCCCACCGTCTGGGAGGCCGACCGGTGGGGCCTCCCGAGCGACGGTGTCACCATCCCGATCTGGGCGCACGGGCGACGGCGAGGCCGCTTCGTGCTGCGAGCGCCGGTCGCGCTCCCCATCTCCCGCGAGGAGCTGTCGCGCGCCGTCGCGCTCGTCGACCAGGCCGGCGCCGCACTGGCGGCCCGGCCCGCCGTCGCCTGACCAACCCATCCGACCACGACCGACACGAGGGCCTTCGTGACGACCACCCCCACCACCGACACCACGACCGCCGGGGCCTACCGGGCCCCGCTGCCGGTGTCCGGCCGACCCGGGCGTGCCGCTCCCGCCCGACGGACTCGGCTACCGGCTCAAGCGCCGCGTGCTCGGCCCGCCGCTGCACAGCGACGAGATCGAGCACCAGCGGCTCGGCAAGCCGACGGCGCTGGCCGTCTTCGCGTCGGACAACCTCTCCTCGAGCGCCTACGCCACGGAGGAGATCCTCCACGTCCTGATCCCCATCGTCGGCATCGCGGCGTTCTCGCTCGTGGTGCCGATCACCCTCGCGATGGTCGTCGTGCTGGGCTTCCTGATCCTCTCGTACCGCGAGACGATCAAGGAATACCCCTCGGCGGGCGGCGCGTACCTGGTGACCCGCGACAACTTCGGGATCATCCCGGCCCAGGTCGCCGGCGCATCGCTGCTGACGGACTACGTGCTCACGGTGGCCGTGTCGGCAGCGGCCGGCACCGCGGCGCTCGTGTCAGCCGTGGACGGGCTCGCGCCCTACAAGGTCCCGATCGCCTGCTTCTTCATCGCGCTGATCGCCTACGGGAACCTGCGGGGCGTGAAGGAGAGCGGCGCGCGTGTTCGCCGTCCCGACCTACTTCTTCATCCTCAACATGGCGGTGCTCCTCGGGCTCGGCCTCTGGAAGTACATCGGCAGCGACCTGCCCGTGGTGGGCCTGCTCCCCGAGACCGCCCACGAGGCGGGCAGCGCGTCCGACGGGCTGTTCTACGGCGCGGGGCTCTACGGCGTCCTGCATGCCTTCGCCTCCGGCGGGGCCGCGGTCACCGGCGTCGAGGCGATCTCCAACGGCGTCCCCGCCTTCCGCCAGCCGGCCTGGAAGAACGCCGCGCCAGACGCTGGTGGTCATGGGCATCGGCCTCGGTGTCATGTTCTTCGGGCTCTCTGCGCTCGCGTCCGTCGTCCATGTCGGGCCGCATCCCTCGGGCACGCCGACGGTCATCTCGCAGGTCGGCGAGGCCGTGTACGGCGGAGGCGCCCTCGGCGACGTGCTCTTCTACTCGCTCCAGGCCGGCACGATGCTCATCCTGATCATGGCGGCCAACACCGGCTTCGCCGACTTCCCGCGCCTCGCCAGCTTCCAGGCGACCGACAGCTTCCTCCCGCGCCAGCTGACCAAGCGCGGCCACCGGCTCGTGTACTCGAACGGGGTCATCCTCCTCGCCGGCGTGGCGATCCTGCTGGTCATCGCCACGGGCGGCGTGGTGACGCGGCTCATCCCCCTGTACGCGATCGGCGTGTTCACGGGCTTCACGCTCTCGCAGGCGGGGATGGTCAAGCACCACCACACCCACCGCCAGCCGGGCTGGCGGCGCAGCATCGTGATCCAGGGCGTCGGGTGCCTGCTCTCCTTCGTCGTGCTGGTCGTCGTGGCGATGACGAAGTTCACCGAGGGCGCCTGGGTGATCGTCGTGCTCCTCCCGGTCATGGTCGTGCTGCTGCTGCGCCTGAACCACCAGTACCGCACCGAGGCTGAGGACCTCGAGCACGAGGTCCCGGCGGCGGCCACCGCGCCGATCCTGCGCCGCCACGTCGTCCTCGTCTTCGTCGACCGCCTCGACGCCGCCACCGCCCGCTGCATCCAGTACGCGCGCACCCTCACCCCCGACGAGCTGCGGGCCGTCCACTTCGTGGTGGACGACGCGCACGCCGCAGACCTGGCCGAGGAGTGGGGCCGCATGGGCCTCCAGCGGATCCCGCTCGAGCTGGTGGCCTGTCCCGACCGTCGCCTGACGCGGGCGGCCGTCGAGCAGGTGGCCCGCGAGCTGTCCGACCGCGAGACCGAGGTCAGCGTCCTGCTACCCGAGCGCAAGTACAAGGGGATCTGGCACCGCGTGCTGCACGACCGCACCGGTGAGGCCATCCAGGAGCAGGTGTCACGGCTGGCGCACGCCAACGTGACCAGCGTCCCCTTCCACCTGGGCTCGCACCAGGACCTCGTTCCCGTCCCGGCCCGGGAGGCCCCCCGGGCCGGGACGACCCCCACGGCTCCCGCACCGCAGCCGGTCCCGGCCAACGGGCACCCGAAGGTCGCTCCCAACGGTGTCCACGGCGCCACGCCGATCATCGAGGCGCGGTGGCGGGCCCACGTCGTGGTGGCGGGGGAGGTGCGCTCGATCCGGGTGGCCCCGCTGCACGATGCGCCGACCCTCGAGGTGGTGCTGGTGGACGCCACGGGCGCGATCTCCATCGTGTTCCTGGGGCGCCGTTCGATCGCGGGCATCCACGTCGGCCGGCGGCTCGTGGTCGAGGGCACGGTCGGCGTGCACAAGGCCCGCCTCGCCCTCCGCAACCCCACCTATCGCCTGTTGCCCTGAGCCCGGGCGGCGCCCGGGGACACCCCCGTTGCCTCGGGCGCCCGCTCCGCGCCATCCTGGCCGGACCCCGGGGCGCCGATCGGCCCCGCCACCTACCATCTCGCCGGCGCGAGCGGGATGGACCCAGCCGAGGACCACATGGCGGCATCGAGCGGCAGCGGCAACGACAACTACCGGGAGTTCCTCAGCTCGGTGCGGTCACAGCTCGACGCGTCGCGGGAGGAGCTCGAGCAACGGCTGGTCGAGATCGACCCCGGGGACTTCCCCGCGCTCGACGTCGGCGGGCGGGGAGGTGGGCCCCCGGCCGAGGTGCTGGGCCAGCTCCGGGCGCTCCACGCCGAGGTCGCCCAGCTCCGGGCCCTCGTCGACGCGCACGACAGCGTCGCCGCCGGTGCCGTCCCGACCTTCGTGACGGTCGACGACCACCGGCTCGACGAGGTGGTCAGCGGACTCGCGGTGACCACGGCGCAGCTGGCCGACCTGCGGACGACGATGAACGGCCTGAGCCAGAGCGTCCACGCCGTGACCGACCACGTCGTGGGCGCCACCGCGCAGCTGGCGGAGGAGCTCACCGCGCTGCGGGACTGGACCTCCAAGTCGCTGGTCTCCCAGGGCACCGAGGTGCGCTCGGCGCTGGAGCAGGCAGTGGAGGGCTTCGCCCCCGACGAGGAGATGGTCGACCAGCTCGCCGAGCTGCAGCAGGCCATGAGCGCGCACAGCGCAGGCCTGGCCGAGCAGCTGGCGTCGACGGCGGAGCTCGGTGCCGCGCTGCAGGCCGCACTGCGGGCCGACGCGGAGGTGCTGGGCGAGCAGCAGCACGCGCTGTTCAGCCAGCTGGCCGCCGGGCTGCGCGGCGACGTGCTCGCCGCGGTGCAGAACGAGGTGCAGGTGGGGACGACCGCGGTCAACGAGGCGGCGCGCACCATCCTCGAGCACACGCAGCTCCACGGGCAGGCGCTGGTCGCGCTGCGGACCGAGCTGACCGAGCTGTCGCAGGCCTCGACGGCGGGGCTCGCCGAGCAGACGCGGCTGGCGACGGGGTCGCTGGCCGAGCAGCTCGCCCGCTCGCTGGAGCGCGACTCGGTGATCCGCCGCACCGAGCTGGCCCAGGTCTCCGAGCTCGTCCAGGCCATCAAGGCCGCGCAGGACGAGCGGGAGGCCGCCGCGGCGGCCGCCGAGGAGGAGAGGCGCGCGGAGGCGGCGATCGCGGTCGACGCGGCGGCGGCCCGCCACGAGGCCCTGGTCACGACGCTGCGCGAGGCGCTGGCCGAGTGGTCAGCGATCGAGAGCCAGACCCGCGAGGCGCAGGTCACCGCGGGCCGTACGGCGGACGCCGCGGCGCTCAGCGGGCAGCTCGAGCAGTGGAGCCAGGCGCTCGTGGCGTCGCTCGGCGCGGCGGTGGCGGAGGGCGTGCGCCCGACCGCTCAGATCGTCTCGGAGTCGCTCACGCGGCTGGAGGCCAGCGACGCCACGGTCGTGGCCCGCCTGGAAGAGAGCGGGGGCGCGGTCGCCCATGCCATCGCGCTCGCGTCCGAGTCGTTCGCGGAGCTGATCGATCGCGCCGCCGCCCAGCTGCTCGTGCAGCAGAGCGCGCTCGCCGGGACGGTCCGCACGTCGCTCGACGAGGCCGCCGCAGCGCGCCAGGCGGACACCGAGGAGCTCGCGGCCGCCCACACGGCGCAGGTCGATGCCCTGCGGGCCGTGGTCGCGGATGCAGGCGGCGCGCTGCGCGGCGCACTCGTCGAGGTGGTCCGCAGCGAGCTGACCGTCGCGCTCCAGGAGGAGGCCGAGGCCCGGCGCACCGCGCTCGGCGCCGTCGGCGGCGTGCAGGCGGAGGTCAGCGCGATGCGCGCCGACCTGGCCGAGGTGCGCGACGCCACCGTCTCGTCCCTCGACGAGGTCGTGGCCGAGACCCGCCGTCGGGCCGAGGCCGCGCGCAGCGAGGAGGCGCACACCGAGCAGGTGCTCGCCGGCCTGCGCGACGAGCTGGTCGGCGCTGTTGCCCGGATGGGTAGCGGCCTCAACGAGACGTTGGTCGAGGCGTTCGACCACACGGGTGACGACCAGGAGCTCGTGGCCCTGCGCGCCGAGGTCGCGCGGTCGACGTCCCGCATCGAGCAGATCCTCGCCACCACCACCCAGGCGCGGGAGATGGAGGCGGCCGAGCTGCGCAGCCACCTCGACACCGTCCGCGGCCATCTCGAGGCCGTGCGCGGCGAGCTGGCCGCCGGCACCGACGACTCGGTGCGCGACGAGCTGGTCCTGGGGCTCCAGGCCGTCGTGCAGGGCGCGGTGCAGGAGGCGAGCCGGGCGGACGCGGCCGCGCGTCAGGAGGAGGCGAGTCGGCTGGAGCGGTCGGTGGCCGAGGCGCTGGCCGGTCTGGAGACGCACCTGGTCGGCACGGCCGAGGCGCTCGGCGCGGCCGACCGGACCTGGGGGACGCGCCTGGAGGAGCTCCGCCGCGACGTGGGCGCGTCGCTGGCCGAGCTGCAGGGCGAGATCGAGCGGGCGGTGGTGTCCACCTCGGACCGCGACGCAGGCGCCGCGGAGCAGCGCGTCGCGGTGCTCCGATCGGACCTGGAGCAGGCGACGACCCGCCTCGAGACGCTCGTCTCGGCCGCCACCGCCAACGCCGCCGCGGCCGTCGACGCCAGCACCCGTGCGCTGGACGACGAGCTGGCGAGCCTGCGGGCAGACCTCACCGCGGGCGTGGCGGCAGCCCTCCGCACCGAGGTCGGGCAGGCGACGGGCCGGCTGGAGCAGCTGGTCGCGATGGCCACCGATGCCCGGGGATCCGACGCGGCGGACCTGCGGGAGAGCGTCAACGCGGCGGTCGCCGCGCTGGAGGACCACGTGGCCCGGGCAGCCACGACGCTCGCCGAGACCTCCCGCTCGTCGGGAGAGCAGGTGGCGGGGATCAAGGGCGACCTGCGGGCCGTGCTCGCCGACATCCAGACCGACATCGAGCAGGCCCTCAGCGGTGTGGTGGAGCGCGACACCCGTGCGGCGGACGACCAGGTCCAGACGCTCCGGG
Source organism: uncultured Microthrixaceae bacterium (assembly GCA_963806205.1). Lineage (GTDB taxonomy): Bacteria > Actinomycetota > Acidimicrobiia > Acidimicrobiales > VFJN01 > VFJN01. The sequence continues at coordinate 225,641 of CAWDXF010000002.1, read as the reverse complement.
CCGAGCTCGCCGGCACCGCGGCGCGCCTCGAGGAGGTCGTGGCCGCGGCCACGCGAGCGTTCGACGCCGGGACGCGGGCCCGCGAGGACAAGGTGGATCAGCTCCGCGCCGAGGTCTCGACGGGCATCGGGGACCAGGTGCGAGCGATCCGGACCGAGCTCCAGGCCGCGGTCGAGCGCCTCACGCCCGAAGGACGCTCCGAGGGCGTGGACGAGATCCGGTCCGAGCTGAGCCAGGGTCTCCAGGACCAGCTGGCGGCGATCCGCTCCGAGGTCCGGGCTGCAGTGGCGCTGGTGGACCTCGGCGACCGCGGGGAGGACTTCGATCGGCTCCGCTCGGAGCTCCGGGCCGAGGTCCAGTCCGCCGTGCGGAGCGCGGTCGAGGGGGCGGGGTCGAGCGAGTGGAGCGAGCGGGTGGAGGACCTGCGGTCCGACCTCACCACGGCGCTGTCCGCGCTCCACAGCCGCATCGACCGGTCGCTCGAGGTCACCCTCGACCGCACCGGCAGCGCGCAGGACGAGCAGGCCGCCCTGCGGGCCGAGCTGAGCGCCGCGACGCAGCGACTGGAAGAGCTCGTCGGGTCGGCGACGCGGACCTTCGAGGGTCGCGCGCGTGGTCGCGACGACGAGCTCGAGGAGCTCCGATCCGAGCTAACGGACGCCGTGGCGGAGCTGCAGAGCCGACTCATCGAGACCGCCAAGGGACTCGGCGACGGCGCGGCACGGGCCGAGCAGCGCGTCGAGCGCCTGCGCGGCGAGGTCGCCGCCGCGATCCGGGGACTGGCGACCACCGAGGGCGCCGCCAGGGAAGGCGAGATCGCCCAGCTGGAGCAGGCGCTGCTCGCCCTGCGGGCGGATGTCGTCCAAGCCACGTCGCACCTCGAGCGGCTCGTGCTCGAGACCTCGACCAACGAGGTCCAGGCGCGGGCGTCGACCGCGCAGCGGACGGACGAGGCCCTCGACGAGCTGGCCGACGGCCTCAGCTACCTCGTCGACCTCCACAACGGGCTGCAGCGCACGATCTCGGATCTGCGCCGCGAACGGGACGCCCCCGCCGCCCGCGTGCGCGTCGCGCCCCCCGCTGACCCACGCGGGCGGGGCCTACGCCATGTTGGCGGCGAGCGCCTCGGCCAGCTGGTCCTTGTTCATCGAAGCGGCGCCGTCGATGCCGGCGCTGCGCGCTTCCTCGACCAGCTCGTCCTTGCTCGCCGCGGCGGCCAGCGCGGCGGCCTCCATGGGCAACCCGAGCTCGGTGCGCTTGGTCATGAACGGGGTGGCCATGTCCTCGAGCACCCTGGGCCCGTTGGACCGGAGCTTCGGGAACATCTCGTCCTCTTCTTCCTTGACGTGGTGGTCGATGGCGGCCTTGACCGCGTCGAGGGCGGCGGTGAACCCCGGCTCGTCCGGGGTGAGGGACACCATCTCCGCCAGGGCCGCGCGGGCGACCTTGTGCTCGTTCTCGCCCTCCTCGACGGCTTCCTTGCCCACGACGGACTGCGCCTTCGGGTAGACGACCGTCTCCTCGAGCTGCATGTGCGCCTTGAGCGACGTGGCGAGCTCGTGCACGAGAGACGCACGGTCCTCGCCCTTCGTGTCCTCGATCTCGGCGAAGAGCCCCTCGACGGTGCGGTGGTCGGCTTCGAGCATCCTGGTGACATCCATGGCCCGCCCCTACCCGCCGGTCTGCGATCCAAACGTTCCGCGGAAGTCCTCCCCTGCGGTGGGCGACCTCGCAGGGATCGCCGGGGCACGCCCTAGGCTCGGGCGCCGTGCCTGCCGAGGTCGCGCCGCCGGGGCTCGCCCGCCTGATCGACTTCGCCGAGCGATCGCGCGTCGGCGACTGGAGCCTGCGCTCCGCGCTGTGCCGCTACGCGCAGCCCCAGCCCGTGCGGGTGCGGGAGGTCCTGGACCTCGTCCGCCGCATCGAGTTCGCGTTGCACCCGCACACCAAGCGGCTCGACAAGGAGGGTCCCGCGCTCTGGGCGGCCTTGCAGGCGGGCGATGGGGCGGACGATCTGGTGGTCGGACTCCTGCGCGCGATGGTCGAGCTCGACCGGCTCGGCGACACGCTGGCCGACTGGGCCGAGGACCGGGCCGGCAAGCAGCCGGAGGCGACCGTCGACGCCGCGACCGCCGACGTGGCGCGCCGGCTCGAGGTCCTCGGCGTGCCCCACGAGGAGCGCACCCGCCCGTCCCGCCAGCGCGGCTAGGGGTCGGACAGCGCGTCGTCGACGCGCGCGTAGAAGCGGTCGCGCTCCCCTTCGCCGAGCAGCGCATCGACGGTGCGGTGGAGGTGATCCCGGTCCACGGTTCCCACCGCGATCATGCCGGCCACGTCGACTGCGTCCTTGGCTCGCCCGAAGAAGGCCTTGAACACCGCGAGGTCCGCGCACGCGAGGACGGGCAGGTCGTCGATCCCGGCGAACGGCACCAAGCGGCTGCTGGCCTCGGCGTGGTCGTGAAAGGGGTGGTTGGAGAGGAACACGTCCACCGGGGTGCCGTTCCACCTCAGGCGGGCCTGACCATCCCGGACGAGCAGGGCCTGATCGTCCGTCGTCACCTCGACGCCGGCGGGGAGCGCGGCGATCAGCTCAGCGAGGCGGTCCGCGCCCATGAAGACGTTCACGTCGATGTCCTTCGTGCCGCGCGGCTCCTCCGTGCAGTACGCGAGTGCCAGCGCGCCACCGAATGCATGGGGGAGGGCGGCCGCGTCGAGGGCGGCGTGCAGGCCGAGGATCTTCGACGTCAGGCTGTCCGTCACGCGCGCACCAGTGCGCGGAAGGGCGGGAAGGCCAGTGCCGGCTCGTGGCGCTGCGGGAGCCGGTCGGCGAGCTCGAGGACGGCGGCGAGGTCCTCGCCGCGCGCGACGAGGTCGACGGGCGGGGGGCGGAGGGCATCGAGCGAGAGCGTGGCGCCGGCGGCCGTCAGGAGACGCTCGAGCGTGTCGACGCGCGGCACCCGTTCGCCCCGCTCGTAGAGGCAGACCGCCGCCGCGGAGGTGCGGGCTCTGCGGGCGAGGTCTCGCTGGCTGAGGCCGGCGTGCCGGCGGGTGGTGCGGAGGAGGGTGGCGACGTCCACGGGCCTATGTTATCGGATCCGATAACACATCACCCGGTCCGCTTGGCTCGGGCTCGGCGCTTGCCCTCGTGCATCGCCTGCACGCGGGCGACCGGGATGGCGTGACCCTCCTCGAGGAGGGCCGCCGGCAGCGCCTGCGGAGACGGCAGGCGGTCGCGCCACGGGTCGGCATCGCCGAGCTGGGCGAGTGCCGTGTGCAGCGTGAAGTCGGCCGGGGACACCGCGTCGAGGTCGTCCCAGGCCACGGGGAAGGACACCGGCGCGCCGGGGCGGACCCGCGGGCTGTAGGCGGCCACCACCGTGGCGCCCCCCACCCGGGTGGAGTCGACGAACACCTTGCCGCCGCGGTCCTCCTTGATGAAGGCGGTGGTGGCGATCCCGGGATCGAGGAGCTCGGTCCGGGCCGCGATGGCCCGGGTGGCGGCGGCCGCGTCGGCGAGGTCGACCTGGTCGTCGATCGGCACGAACACGTGGACCCCCTTGGCGCCGCTGGTCTTCACCCCGCCCTCGAGGCCGACGTCGGCCAGCGCCTGGCGCACGAGGTGGGCGACGCGCACGGCCTTGGCGAAGCCGTCTCCCTCGGGCGGGTCGAGGTCGAGCACGAGGTGGGTGGCCCGGTCGAGGCGGTCCGCCCGCACGAGGGTGGGGTGGTACTCGACCGCGCGCTGGTTCGCGAACCAGAGCAGGGTGCGGCGCTCGTTGCACAGCGCGTAGGCCACCTCCCGCTTGGAGGTCTCCGCCCAGAGCCGCACGGTGGGCACCCAGTCGGGCGTGTACTTCGGGACGTTCTTCTGCATGAACGCCTCCTGCCCGCGGTGGACCCGGATCACGGACAGGGGCCGCCCCTCGAGCGCGGGGAGGATCCGGTCGGCCACGCCGTCGAGGTAGTCGACGAGGTCGCGCTTCGTGGCGCCGGCCGCGTCGAACAGGGGTTGGTCGAGGTTGGTGAGCGGGACCCCGTCACGCGACTCGTCGTCGCTCGGCACCATCCGGACGGTACCCGCCGATCGAAGTGCCCGTGCGCGCGACGGGGGCGGGCCGAAGCCCGCCCCCGTCGCATGACCGCGTGTGCGGTCAGATCACGCAGAAGTGGAGCAGATCACCACCAGCGCCGTTGCTGATCTGGATGTGGAGCAGAATGCACCCCGGATGCGCCTCGGCCGGACTCTCCGCCAAGGCGATCGCACTTCCCGTGACGATCGCCGCAGCGGCGACCCCCGCAATGATCCGTCGTCGCATAGCCCATCCCTTCGGAGTTCCGGCCGGAGCCGGCGCCCTGCCGCCGAGCAGGCTACCGAAGCTGCATCGGCGGTGCCTAGGTCCCGGTTTCGCGATCCGGGACGGGACCGATGTCGCCTACGGGCGCTAGGAGCGCGCCCGGAGCTTGCGGCCGATGCGCGCCCAGCGCGCGGAGACCAGCGTGAACGCGCGGTACCGGAGCCGGTCCGGCAGCCGGGTGAGGATGTGGCCGGCCGCCTTCGCGTCCAGGCCGATCAGGTAGCGGTGCTTGGGCCGGTTCGCCGTCAGGGCGTGGTGGACGGCGTCGGCGACCTTGGAGGCGGGGATGCCGCGCTTGGCCCCGTCGGCCACGAACCCGTGGAGCATGTCGAGGTGCCGGTCGTACCGAGCGAGCATGTCCTCGTCGAAGGTCGCCTCGACCCGCGCGATCTGCTCGTCCGCCTTCTCCCAGATGGCGGTCGCGATCTCACCCGGCTCGATGCAGGAGACGTGCATGCCGAAGTCCGCCACCTCGAACCGGAGCGACTCCGAGATCGCCTCGACCGCGTGCTTGCCGGCGGAGTAGGGCGCGGTCAACGCCCCCGCCGCGCGACCGCCGATCGATCCGATGTTGATCACCCGGCCCTGCGCTGCCCGCAGCAGCGGGAAGCACTCCCGCGTGAGGTTCACGAGCCCGAACACGTTGACGTCGAAGTGCCACCGCCAGGCCGCGTCGGTGACGGTCTCGACAGGACCTCCCTCGGCGACCCCCGCGTTGTTCACGAGGCCGTCGAGCCCGGCAGCCCCGAGCTCGTCGGTCAGCCGCTCGACGAGCGCCGCGATGTGATCCCCGTCGGTGACGTCGATGATGACCGGGCGGATGTCCCCGGCCAGCTGGGCCTCGAGCTCCTTGCCGTCGACCTCCTTGCGCACGCCGGCGTAGACGGTCCACCCGTCGGCCGCCATGCGCTCGGCGCAGGCGCGTCCGATGCCCGTGGACGTCCCGGTGATCACCACCGTCTTGGCCATGGTCCCCTCCCCGCTCGCAGTGAGGGGATCTTGGCAGCCGGAGGCCGAGCGCCGCTCGGCGACCGACGTCAGGCCAGGTCGAACCGATCGAGGTTCATGACCTTGTCCCACGCGGCCACGAAGTCCTGCACGAACTTCTCCTTCGAGTCGTCCTGCGCGAAGACCTCGGCGAAGGCGCGGAGCTGGGAGTGCCCCCCGAAGACGAGGTCGGCCGCGGTCGCGGTCCAGGCGACCTTGCCGGTGGCGAGGTCGTGGCCCTCGTAGACGTTCTCCTGCGAGGCGGACGGCCGCCACTCGGTGCCCATCCGGAGCAGGTTGACGAAGAAGTCGTTCGTGAGGGCGCCGACCCGGTCGGTGAAGACGCCGTGCCGGCTCTGACCGGTGTTGGCGCCGAGGACCCGCAGGCCCCCGACGAGGACCGTCATCTCGGGCGCCGTCAGGTTGAGCAGGAACGCGCGCTCCACCAGCCGCACCTCCGGCGGCAGCTTGTCGCCGGCCTCCAGGTGGTTGCGGAAGCCGTCGGCGCGCGGCTCGAGCACCTCGAACGCGTCGACGTCGGTCTGCTCCTGCGACGCGTCGGTGCGCCCCGGCGCGAACGGGACCGTGATGTCGTGGCCGGCGTCCTTGGCCGCCTTCTCGACCGCGGCGCACCCGCCCAGCACGATCACGTCCGCGAGGGACACCTTCTTCCCGAAGTCCTGCCGGACCTGCTCGAGGACCGGCAGCACGTTGGCGAGCTCCGCGGGGTCGTTGGCCGCCCAGTCCTTCTGCGGCGCGAGCCGGATGCGGGCGCCGTTCGCGCCGCCCCGCTTGTCGGTGCCGCGGAAGCAGGAGGCCGCGGCCCACGCGGTGGAGACGAGCTGCGAGACGGAGAGCCCCGACTCGAGGATCTTGGCCTTGAGGGCGGCGATGTCGTCGGGCCCGATCAGCTCGTGGTCGACCGCGGGGACGGGGTCCTGCCACAGCTGCGGCTCGGGGATCCACGGGCCGCGGTAGCGGGAGAGCGGCCCCATGTCGCGGTGCAGGAGCTTGTACCAGGCCTTGGCGAACGCATCGGCCAGCTGATCCGGGTTCTCGTGGAAGCGCTTCGAGATGGGCCCGTAGATCGGGTCCAGCCGCAGCGCGAGGTCCGTCGTCAGCATCATCGGCGCGTGCCGCTTGGACGGATCGTGCGCGTCGGGCACCGTGCCCTGCGCCTCGGGGTTCTTCGGGGTCCACTGCTGCGCGCCCGCGGGGCTGGTGGTCAGCTCCCAGTCGTACGCGTAGAGGTTGTCGAGGTAGCCGTTGTCCCACTTCGTCGGCTCGTTGGTCCAGGCGCCCTCGAGGCCGCTGGTGATCGTGTCGGCGCCCTTGCCGGTGCCCTGCGGGTTGATCCAGCCGATGCCCTGCGCGTGGATGGGGCAGCCCTCGGGCTCGGGCCCCACGAGGTCCGCATCCCCCGCGCCGTGGCACTTGCCGAACGTGTGGCCCCCGACGATGAGCGCGACGGTCTCCTCGTCGTCCATGGCCATGCGGGCGAAGGTCTCGCGGATGTCGCGGGCGCTGGCCAGCGGGTCCGGGTTGCCGTTGGGCCCCTCGGGGTTCACGTAGATGAGGCCCATCTGCACGGCGCCGAACGGCTTGGCGAGCTCGCGGTCGCCGCTGTAGCGCGCGTCGCCGAGCCACTCGTCCTCCGTGCCCCAGTACACCTGCTCGGGCTCCCACACGTCGGGGCGCCCGAAGCCGAAGCCGAAGGTCTGGAAGCCCATCGACTCGGTGGCGACGTGGCCGGCGTACACGAGCAGGTCGGCCCAGGAGATCTTGCGGCCGTACTTCTGCTTGATCGGCCAGAGCAGGCGGCGGGCCTTGTCGAGGTTGGCGTTGTCGGGCCAGCTGTTGAGGGGCGCGAAGCGCTGCTGGCCGGTCCCGCCACCACCGCGGCCGTCCTCGATGCGGTACGTGCCGGCGGCGTGCCAGGTCAGGCGGATGAACAGCGGCCCGTAGTGCCCGTAGTCGGCCGGCCACCAGTCCTGCGAGGTCGTCATCACCTCGATGACGTCCCGCTTGAGCGCCTCGACGTCGAGGGTCGCGAACTCCTTCGAGTAGTCGTAGTCCTCACCCATCGGGTGGAGCTGGGAGCCGTGCGGACCGAGGACCGACAGGTCCACCTGGTTCGGCCACCAGTCCTGGTTCGTCCTCGGCCGGTCCGTCCCCGACGGGGTCGGGGAGTCGATCGCTGGGTTCTCGCTCTCGGACACGTTGGGTCTCCTGCTCTCGCCTGCCGTGGGGGTTAGAACGGTTCTAATGCCGAACCCATTCTTGGTCAAGCGGCGGGATGGCTCCTAGGCTTGCGCCCGATGAGCCGGCCGTCGCTGCTGCTGGACCGCCTCCGGAACCGGGGGTGGCGCGTCACGCCACAGCGTCGCGCGGTCGCGGAGGTGCTCGCTGGGGAGCACGTCCACCTCACCGCCGAGGAGGTGCACGCCCGGGCCCGGGACGTGCTGCCCGAGGTGTCGCTGGCCACCGTCTACAACACGCTCGGCGAGCTGGTCGCCATGGGCGAGGTCCTCGAGCTCCGCGTCGGCTCCGGACCGTCGCGGTACGACCCCAACGCGGTGACCGCCCACCACCACCTGGCCTGCACCGGCTGCGGGTCCCTGCTCGACGTGCACCCCGCCGGGGCGGACGAGCTCCGCCTCACGCCGGCCCAGCGCCACGGCTATGTCATCGACGACGTCGACATCACCTTCCGCGGCCGCTGCCCGAGCTGCGCCGCAGACGCCACCGACTGACGCCCGACGATCGCGGCGGCGGGGTCGACCTCCACGCCTCCGGCGCCTGAGTGAACGCCGGGTCACCGCGCTGGGTAGGGGGCGGGTCACCCTCCATGAGATTTCGCCCCGGATGTGGTGTATGTTCCCGATCGGTCCTCCTATGGCGGGCGGACCGCACAGGGGGAGGGCGGAAATGCCCATGTTCAAGCGACTCCGCACGGCGCGTGAGGCGGAGGCGGGCTTCACCCTGATCGAGCTCCTGCTCGTCATCGTGATCCTGGCCGTCCTGGCGGCGATCGTCGTGTTCTCGGTCCAAGGCATCAACGACACCAGCCGGGTGTCGGCGTGCAAGGCGGACATCAAGACCGTCGCAGTCGCGGCGGAGGCGTACCGGACGCAAGAGGACTCGTACCCGACCGGCGCGGACAACATCCAGCAGCTGGTCGACTACGGCCTGCTGCGCGACGTGCCCAGCCGCCAGTACTACACGATCACCCTCGACGGCACGACCGGTGAGGTCACCGCGGAGGACTCCGAAGGCGGTGACCCTCCCCCCGACGGCTGTCTCCCCGAACCGTGATCTCTGGGCGGGCCACCGCGTGAGCGGTGGCCCGCCCGGCATCCACGGCTACGGCGACACGGCAGAGGGAGGTTCGCATGACCGGGCACCAGCTCGGCAGTCGCATCGACCATCTCCTGGCGATGCTCTGGGATCATCAGGGCACCGACCTCATCCTGACGGTCGGGATGCCCCCACAGCTCCGGTTGGAAGGCTCGTTGGTGTCCTTCGACGGGCCCGTCCTCACCGCGGAGGACACCGAGAGCCTCCTCGAAGAGACGTTGTCTCCGGAGCAGCGGGCGGCCAGGGATGGTCTGGATGAGTACGACTTCGCATTCACCTGGCGCGACCAGGCGCGCATCCGAGGGAACGCGTTCGTGCAGCGCGGGCTGACGGCCATCGCGCTCCGCATGGTTCCGCGGCACATCCCGTCGATGACGGACCTCGGGCTGCCGTCGATCGTCGCGGACCTGGCTCGACAGCACCAGGGCCTGATCCTCTTCACCGGGCCCACCAACTCCGGCAAGTCGACGTCGCTCGCTTCCGTCATCGACATGATCAACACCGAGCGGGCCTGCCACATCATCACGATCGAGGACCCGATCGAGTACGTGCACGAGCACAAGCGCTCCGCCGTCAACCAGCGGGAGGTGGGCACCGACACTGCCGACTTCCCGTCGGCACTGCGCGCTGCGCCTTACGGGAGGACCCCGACGTCCTCCTCGTTGGCGAGATGCGGGATCTCGAGTCGATCGCGTTCGCGTTCGACGGTCGCGGAGACGGGCCACCTCGTGTTCGGGACCCTGCACACCAACGACACCGCGCAGTCCATCGCCCGTGTGATCGACGTGTTCCCCTCCGACCAGCAGCTGCAGATCCGTGTGCAGCTGTCGGCTGCTCTCAGCTGTGTCGTGTACCAGCGGCTGCTCCCCAAGGTCGGGGGGGCATGGTGGCGGCGTTCGAGGTGCTCGTGGCCAACGCGGCCGTGCGCAACCTGATCCGCGACGGCAAGACCCACCAGCTCCGCAACACGCTCACCACGGGCAGCCGTGACGGCATGGTCACCCTCGAGCAGTCCCTGTCGGTCCTCGTGCAGGAGGGCGTCGTCACCCTCGATGATGCCGTGGCCCGCAGTCTCTACCCGGACGAGGTCGACGCCCGGGTCCGCTTCCGAGCGAGCGCGAGCGCGAGCGCATGAAGCGCTCCCGTGGCACCGAGCCCGTGGCCCGGCCGGCCGTCGCAACGGGCGCGGCCGCACCTCCGGGCGACGGCCCGGATGAGAGCATGCTGGCGGCCGATACCCAGCTGGCGCAGTGGCTGGTCGGATCGCAGCTCGTGCCGGAGACCGAAGCCCGTGCGTCGCTCGGCTTCGCCGGGGACAAGGGCCTGCGGCTGGGCCGGGTCCTGGTCGATCGCGGCCACCTGACCGAGCAGGCCCTGGCCACCGCGCTGGCCCAGTACTACAACCTCCAGCTGGTCGACCTGCGCACCGTCACACCCGCGCCCGAGGCGCTGGCCCTGCTCACCGAGCCAACGGCCCGCTCACTCGAGGTCATGCCGGTTGCCCTCGGTGACGACAACCTGCTCTACGTCGCCGTCGCCGACCTCTCCGAGGCGGTCATGCAGCGCGTCGCCGAGGCGACCGGGCGATCGGTGATCCCCGTGGTCACGACGCGGCAGGACGTCCTTCGCGCGCATCCCCAACAGCTATCGAGCACTCACCGACATCAGCCAGCAGCTGCACGCCTTCGAGGTGGCGGACTCGCTCCGCAAAGCCACCGCCCGCCTCGAGTCGGCGAGCGTCAACGACGACGCGCCCGTCGTTCAGGTGGTGCAGCTCATGATCACCCAGGCGCTCCGGGACCGGGCCTCGGACATCCACATCGAGCCGGTGGAGGACCGCGTGCGCGTGCGGTTCCGCGTGGACGGCGCGCTGCAGGATGTCCTGTCGCTACCCGGATCAATGGGCCCCGCGGTGGTCAGCCGCGTGAAGATCCAGGCAGACATGAACATCGTCGAACGGCGTCGCGCCCAGGATGGCCAGATCAGCATGACCATCGACGACCGCGAGGTCGACATCCGCGTGTCGTCGACCGCGGTGGTCGGCGGGGAGAAGCTCGTGATGCGACTCCTCGACAAGAGCCGACCCCTCTTCCAGCTACCCGACCTCGGGATGCCTCGCGATGTGGCGGCCCGATTCCTGGGGCTGCTCCGCTCGCCCTACGGCATGGTGGTCTGCGCCGGGCCGACCGGAAGCGGCAAGACCACCACGCTCTACGCAGCGCTCGCGCAGATCAACAGCCCCGAGCGGAACATCATGACGATCGAGGATCCGGTCGAGTACACGTTCCCGACGATCAACCAGATCCAGATCAACGAGCAGGCCGGCATCTCCTTCGCCAACGGGCTCCGCTCGATCCTGCGGCAGGACCCCGACGTGATCCTGGTCGGCGAGGTCCGTGACGGGACACGGCCCGCATCGCCGTCCAGTCCGCGCTCACCGGCCACTTCGTGCTCTCCTCCCTGCACGCCACCGACGCGGTGTCCGCGCTGTACCGGCTGCTCGACATGGGAATCGAGGCGTTCCTGGTCGCTTCCTCGGTCACGGCGGTGATGGCCCAGCGGCTCGTGCGGCGGAGCTGCACCTCGTGTCTGGAGCGCTACGAGCCTTCGCCCGAGGAGCTCGCGCTACCTGCGCTCCTTCGGCGGCGACCTCCCGCGCGACGGCTTCATCCGGGGCGCCGGGTGCAACTTCTGCAGTCAGACCGGGTTCCTCGAGCGCATCGGCGTTTATGAGCTGATCGAGGTCAGCGATGAAGTGCGCGAGATGATCGTGGACCACGCCACCCACGACGACTTCCGGAAGCTGTGCCAGTCGCAGGGGATGCGCACGTTGCAGGAGGAGTCGGTGCAGCTCGTGCAGGAGGGCGTCACCACCGTCGCCGAGGTGATGCGGTCGATCTACGTGGCCGGGGTCTGAGATGCCGAAGTTCGCGTACACGGCTGTAGGCGTCGATGGGCAGTCGGTGCGTGGCACCTACAAGGCGGTTAGCCGCAGCGCGGCCGAGGTCGTGCTCTACGAGCGGCAGCTCCGTGACATCCAGGTCACCGAGAAGAAGAGCATCCTGCAGACCGAGATCAGTGGCCCGCGGATCACTCGTGACGACCTCATGCAGATCTCGCGGCAGATGGCGGCGTTCGTCGGTGCGGGCCTCCCCATCCTGTCGGCGGTGAGCGCCATCGGGACGGAATCGCCGAACTCGTCGGTCCGCCGCGTCATGAACGACATCGAGGACGGCTTGCGAACCGGTGAGTCGTTCTCCGACCTCCTCGACCGTCACCCCAAGGTCTTCCCGGACTTCTACCGCGGGATGGTCCGGTCGGCCGAGCTGACCGGCGAGCTCAACGAGGTGCTGGTCCGGCTCTCGCGGTACATCGAGCGCGACCTGGAGGCCCGGCGCAAGATCAAGGCCGCCACGATCTACCCGGCGATGGTGGCCGGCATGTCGATCATCACCGTCGTCGTGATGGCGGTGTTCGTCCTGCCGCAGTTCGAGGACTTCTTCGAGAGCCTGGACGCCGACCTCCCGCTGGCCACACGGATGATGCTGTCGATCGACCGACTTCCTCGGTCAGTGGTGGCCGGTGATCGCGGGTTGCCTCGTGACCATCGTGCTCCTCGTCGTGCTCGGCCTGCGGACCGAGCGGGGCGCTACGCGGCGCGACCGGCTCATGCTCGCGGTGCCCGTGGTCGGCAGCACCATCCAGTTCGCGCTCGTGGAGCGCTTCTGCCGGGTGCTCTCGTCGATGCTCGGCGCCGGGGTGGGGCTTCCGGAGTCGCTCCGAGTGGCCACCGGGTCGCTGCGCAACCGCGTCTACATGCGCTCGATGACCGACGTGAACGAGGCCATCCTGCAGGGCCAGGGCATCGTCGAGCCGCTGTCGCGCACGTCGATGTTCCCCGCGGCGGCGCTGCAGATGCTGCGAGTGGGCGAGGAGACGGGAACGCTCGACAACCAGCTCGCCATCACGGCGGAGTACTACGAGACCGAGCTCGACTACAAGATCCGCAAGCTCACCGCGCTGTTCGAGCCCATCGTCATCCTCGTCATGGGGCTGGTGGTCGGGTTCGTCGCGATCGCCCTGGTGTCGGCCATGTACGGCGTGTTCCGTCAAGTCGAGGTGTGATGCAACGGCGGCCTGCGGTCCGGGGCCGTCGTGGGGAGCGCGGGGAGACGCTCCTCGAGCTCGTCACGGCGGTCGGCATGCTCGGCATCTGCGTGATCGCGATCGGGTCGAGCATCGCCCTCAGCGTGAAGGTCGTCGGGCATCCACCGCGACCAGGCGGAGGCCGGGCGGGCGCTGCACAACTACGCCGAGGAGCTGCAGGGCCGGTACACGGCATGCAGCGGCGGCAACCCGCCGCCTTACGTCACCATCGCCGGCCTCACGGCGCCCCCGGGCGGGTTCCTGGCCCCGACCGCCACCGTGCGGTTCTGGAACCCCGACCCCGACAACAACCCCGCCACGAGCGACGGGGGCTTCACCCTCCCCACCTGCCCCGGCACCGACCCGGGGCTCCAACAGGTCACCCTCGAGCTGCGATCCAACGACGGCTTCGTCACCGAGTCCCTCGATCGTCGTGCTGAGGAAGTTGACGGCGTGACCCGGCTCCGATCCTCGGGCGACGACGGGTTCACGATCGTCGAACTGGTGCTGGCGGTCACGATCCTCGGGATCATCATCGTCCCCCTCGGCAACTTCATCCTCGCGTACCTCGACAACGTCAACGAGACGCAGGCCCGGATGAGCGAGTCGCACGACATGCAGATCGCGACCGCCTACTTCAGCCAGGACGTGGCCAACGTGGGGCTGCGGGGCCCGACCGATCCCTTCCCGCTCCTGCCGTCGATCTTCACCTCGGGCTTCTCGTGCCTGCCAGCGGATGGGACCGGAGTCGTCATGCTGCAGTGGGACAAGCACGACACCGCCACCACCAACAGCACCACGGTGGGCACGCGGCGCACCGAGACCGTCACCTACTACACCAAGGCGGGAACGCTGCACCGTAGGTACTGCCCGGATCCGAGCGACACCACCGCTACCACCACACCACCCCCGGACAGCACCCGTGACGTCGACCTCGTGCTGATGCACAACGTCGTGTCCAGCAGCCCGCCGGTCGTCACCTGTGCCCCCGGCGCGTGCAACGCGGCGCCCGCGGTCCCGACCGACGTGACGCTGACGGTCGACCTGCGAGGGTTCGGCGCCGACGAAAACACGTCTGTGGTCCTGAAGGGCCACCGGAGGCAGGGCTCGTGATGCGGCGCCGCATCGACCGGGGTGACCGGGGAGCATCCCTGCTGATGGTCCTGGTGGTCGTCAGCGCGATCAGCCTCGTGATGGGAGTGCTCCTCACGCAGGCAGACACGAGCGTGCGCACCACCCGGACCCTGCGCGACCAGACGGCGGAGAACTACGCCGCCGATGCCGCGGTGCAGGCGGTGCTCACCCAGGTGAAGTACCAGCGCAGTCAGAGCCCCCTGGGTGAGCTGAGCTGCGCGTCGACGTCCACGCCGAGCACGTACTCGTTCGGCACGGCCGCCTCGCCGTTCTACGACGCCGGGTCGGCCACGGAGCCGCTCAACGCGTCGGCCACCTGCGTGGGGGACGACGACCAACGAGCACACCACCACCGAGGTGGTGATCAGCTACGACAACCTCCCGGTCGACGCGCTCCTCACGGTTGGCGCCAACGCCGCCGAGATCGGCATCGAGGCTGCGAAACCCAATGGCAACAGCTGGCGCTTCTGCGTCAACAGCGGCACCGTGCGGTCCAACAACAAGATCGAGGCTGTAACGGTGAGCGGCTCGACCCGCACCCCGGTCGGCAACACGATCTCGGTCGGGCAGTACATCGCCCCTGGCAACCTCGATTCCTGCGCGAACACCCCCGGGCCGGCGGGAACCGTGACGGCGCCCACCCAGGCGCTGTGCCCCACTCTGCCCATGTCGCCGACCGCGTGCTCCGGGCGCACCCCCAGCGGCTCGCTGGTGCAGGAGCCGGACTACGCCCCGCCCCCGGCCTTCACGACGTCGCTGTCGCGAAACCCGGAACCGGTATGCCGTTCGACTGGGCTCCCGCCGCAACCGGAAGTGGCACGCGGCGTTCCTTCCTGGCATCTACACCCGGGTGTCCTCCCCACCCGGTGCCGGGGTGTTCTCGCTCAACACCCCGTGCCTCGAGAACGGGACGCCGGTGCGGGCCCAGTCGATCTGGTTCACCCCCGGCAACTACTTCTTCAACTTCGGCGCGGCGTGGTGGAACATCCCAAAGGTCCTCGTCGCTGGGACACCCACGACCTGCGCCACGGGCAACCCCGACACCTGTCGCGGGAACCCGCTGAACGTGCCGCCGGCGTGGGCCGTGCCACTGCCGGCCGCGCCGCCGCGCCGGCGGCTGGACCGTGGACACCCTGACAGCCGCTCGCGACGACCTCTTCACTCGGCCCTTCGAGAACCTCTCCAGCTGCCTGCCCACCCCCTGCACGCCACAGGCGAACGCCTACTCGAGCACCAACCTGGTTCCCTGGAACCGGATCGACGGGTGTGCCGACCCGGCGGAGCAGAACACGTACCCCGGGGTCACCTTCGTGTTCGGCGGCGCCAGCGCGATGAACCTCGACACCGGCCGGACCACGATCTGCGCCACCTACTCGGCGACCGAGGTCCCGGTGGCGGTGCACGGCCTCAGGACCGCCCTGACGCACCCGACGAACCCGCTGCTGACGGTGCCCGCCCAGTCCGGTTGCCTCACCCAGGTGGGCTGCACGGACAACACGACGACCATGAGCGCGGGCTCGTTGTTCCGCCAGACCCCGGGCGCCGTGACGAACCCGCTGGACAACGCGTCGGACCTCCACATCTACGGCCTTGTGTACGCCCCGAGGTCTGCCATCGACATCAACGCGAACTACGACTTCCGCCACGTCTTCAACTGGGGGCTCATCGCCCGCCGCTTCAGGGTGACGAGCGACAACACGATCAACGGCAACTACTCGATCGTCCGGGTGCCGCCGATCTCCTTCAACGTCGAGACGAGCTACCCGGTGAGCTACATCAACGTGTGGACGTGCCCCGCGTCGGCCCCGCAGCCGTGCGCGCGCACGACGGGCCACCGACCGTGCGGGTGCGGGCCGACACCGACGACGAGGCCGGGACGCCCTACAAGGTGCTCAGCTGGAGCCACCAGCGACCATGACGGGCTCAGCGGCGCACGAGGTCCAGGTACGCGTCCGCGAGCGGGTCCGCCGCGAGGATCGCGAGGATCGCGCCGGCGATCAGGAACGGCCCGAAGGGCAACGCCGTCTTGCGGTCGGCGCGCCGTCCGACCAGCAATGCGATCCCCACGGCCGCCCCGAGCACGAAGGCCGCCAGCCCACCCACTGCCACCGCCGCCCAGGACAGGTAGCCGAGCACGCCGCCGACCAGCCCGGACAGCTTCACGTCGCCGAACCCCATGGCGTCGGGGCGGATGAGGGCCAGGGCCAGGAAGCAGCCGAACAGGGCAGCGGCGCCGAGTCCGGCCCGGGCCAACGGCCACCACGACCCCTCGATGGCCGCGGACACGGTCAGAGCGAGCGCGACCACGCCGTAGGACGGGTAGACGAGGACGTCCGGCAGGCGCTTCGTGTCCAGGTCGATCCCGGCGAGCGCCACCCCGGCCGCTGCGAACCAGAGGTAGGCGGGAAGAGAGCTCCCGAGGTCCAGCGCCACGATCCGCGCGGAGAGCATCACGAAGAGCGCGCAGGTGACCACCTCCACGAGGGGGTACCGGGGGCTGATGGGCGCGCCGCAGTCGGCGCACCGGCCCCGGAGCAGCACCCAGCTCACCACCGGGACGTTGTGACGGGGACGGATCGCGTGGCCGCACGCGGGGCAGCGCGACGGCGGGGAGGCCAGCGACTCGCCGCGGGGCAGGCGGTGGATGACCACGTTCAGGAAGCTGCCGATGGCGAGGCCGAGCAGGCCGAGGATCGCGAGCATCAGGACCGTCGACGAGGAGTCGCTCACGCCGCGAGACTTCCACGCGCCACCCGTGGCCGAGGTGACGCTTCCCTGCTACGTTCCGCACAGGGCGGAGGGCACGTGATGCCCGGAGGGAGGCGGCGGATCAGCACCCCCAGCGGGAAGTCGAACGCTGGGCGTGAGTGCAAGGTGGAGCGCCTCAGGGAGCGTGTGGACGCCTCGTCTGGGTGCACGTTGAGCGTCGGGCGGCCGACTCGCGGTGGGGACAGGAGTCGATGAGGTGATCGTGCGCAGGATCTCGACGATCGTCAGCGGCGTTGCCGTCGCGATCGTCGTCGCGGTCCTCAGCATGGGCCTCGCCAGCCAGGTCCTCGAGCGCGACCTCGACACCGAGCTGATCGCCGGGACCGACTTCTTCATCACGAGCTCGATCACCGCGCATCCAGCGTGCTCGGGCGGTCCGGCGTTCCTGGTCCCCGGCACGACACGGTGCCTGACGTATGCCGTGTCGAACCCTCTGCCCGATCCGATCACGGTGTCGTCGATCACGATCGAGCTGGATCCCTCCTGGGCCCTGCCCCCTGGTTGTCCGGCCTCCAACCTCGATCTCACCGGCGCCGGCTTCTCGGGCTCGCTGGTGGTCCCGGCCAAGGTCGGAGCCAACAACGGAGTCGCCACCGTCACCCGCACGATCGCTCTCCTGAACACCGCGTCGGACCAGGGCGCGTGCCAGAACCAGGAGTTCCACTTCCGCTACACCGGGACGGCCACCTACACGCACGTCTACGCCACGGCCACGGCGCTCACCGCATCGCCCAACCCGGTCCTGATCGGGTCGCCGGTCACCTACTCGGCCACCGTCACGACCCCGGGTGGCACCCCTCCGTCGCCGCCGACCGGGACCGTCGTGTTCAACGACGGCGCCGCCCCGATCACCTGCGGTGCGGGCTCCGTCGCCTTCAACGGCTCCACCGCGACGTGCAAGGTCACCTACGCCACCACGGTCGGAAGCCCGCACTCGATCACCGCCGTGTACACCCCCGGCCCCGACGGGAACTTCACGGGCAGCACGTCCGCCCCGGTCAGCCAGGTGGTCTCGGCACCGACCACCAGCTCGCTCGTCTCCTCCGGGAACCCCTCCGTGAAGAACCAGTCCGTGAGCTTCACCGTCACGGTGGCGTCGACGGTCTCGGGCACGCCCACCGGCACGGCGACGTTCTTCGACGGCACCACATCGCTCGGAACCAGGACACTCAGCGCCGGCAAGGCCACGTTGACCACGTCGTCGCTCTCCGTCGGGACCCACGCCATCAAGGCCGTCTACAACGGCGCTCCCACCTTCGACCCGAGCACGTCGAACACGATCTCCCAGGTCGTCTACACCCGCTGCATCACCGGCACGCAGCTGCTCGGCCTCACCGTCAAGTCCGGTGAGTCGATCTGCATCACCGCGAGCGGGCAGGTGTTCGTCTTCGTGCTCGTGCGCTCCGGCGGGGCGCTGCACATCAACGGCGGCGCCGTCCACGGCAAGGTCACCGTGGAGCCGGGCGGATCCTTGTTCATGACCGGCGGTCGGGTGGACCTCAACATCACCGCGGTGCAGGCCGCGGCGGTCAGGATCTGCGGCGCCCAGTACCTCGGCTTCGGCGTGTCCATCTCCGACACCGCCAGCCGGGTCGTGTTCGGCGACGGCACCACGGCGTGTCCCGGGAGCAGCCTCAACAACGGGGTCACCCTGTCGAAGAACCTCAAGGGGCTCGTGCTCGGCGGGAACAAGCTCCAGGGCACCATCGCCGTCAAGGACAACAAGGGCTTCGGCACCGGTCTGGGCAGCAAGATCGAGATCGACGGCAACCAGATCAGCGGCCGGCTGGAGTGCTCGGGGAACGTGCCCGCGCCGACGAACAACGGCCATCCCAACACCGTGTCCGGCACTCGCACCGGCCAAACATGCTCGGCGAGCGGGTTCTGATGTCACGGCGCGCGCGCATCGTCCTGGCTCTGATGGGCGCGGCCATGGGCCTCCTCGGCGCCGTCGCCTACGCCGTGTGGCCCAGCAACGGCATCGGCTTCGGCTCGGCCATCACGGGCACGCTCCAACCGGTCAAGGTCTCCGCCCTCGCGGGCGGTGACGCGCCAGACACCCTCCTGCTGCCGGGCGGGACGGCCGACGTCATCCTGCGGGTCAACAACCCCAACCCGGACGCCATCACGCTCGTGAGCGTGTCCCTGGACGGCACGATCACCGCCGACAGCGGTCATCCCGGCTGCACCACCACCGGCGTCACGTTCACGGACCAGTCCGGCCTGACGATCCCCATCGCCGCGTCGGGCACCACGCTCGTGCACCTTGCCGACGCGGCCAGCATGTCGCTGGACTCGAGCAACGGCTGCCAGGGCGCCACCTTCACGATCCCCGTGTCGATCACGGTGCACGCCCCATGAGCCGCCGCGGCGCGCTCCGCAAGCTCGCCGTGCTCCTCGGCAGCGCCTTCGCGCTCGTGCTCTTGTTCGCGGGCATCGCGCTCGCCTACTGGTCCTCCACCGACAGCTCCAACGAGGCCGACGCTCGGGCCGTCGCCGGAAGCGTAGGGGCCGGCCAGGCACCCACCTTCACGGTCTCGGGCCGGAACGTCACGCTGAGCTGGGGCGCGGCGACCAACGCCACGAGCTACACGGTGGCGCGGTCGAACGTGAGCCCGCAGAGCCTGTCGACCACCCTGACCGGCTCCTGCCTCGGGACGGTCAGCGGTCTCACGTGCACGGACGTCGGACTGCCGGAGAACGGCAACGCCGCCACCAACTGGACCTACACCGACACCGGGCACATCGGGAGCTGGATCGGCCCCGAGAGCCCGGCCTCCGCCCAGGTCACCATCCCCGCCCCGAGCCTCTCGCTGACGACGTCGACGTTCACCACCGCAGGCGGCACCACCGATGCCACCGTCGCCAGCTTCTTCGACAACGAGGGCGTCACCTACTGCATCGACCTCGTCACGACGAGCTGCCCCAGCGGCCAGGTGCTCGGCACCGACACCGTGCCGGCCAGTGGCGGGACGGTCACGACCATCGGCGTCACGATCCCAGCGGGCCTCACGGTCGGCAGCCACACGGTGTACGCGATCGGCTCGCTCGTCAGCCTCCCGTCCGCCCCCATCACCGTCAACCCAGGGCCTGCCCACAAGTTCGCCGTGGCCGGCAGCGCGACGCAGGTGGCCGGCACCTCCAACGACCTGACGATCACGGCCCAGGACTTCTTCGGGAACACGGCCGACACCTTCACGGGCAGCCACGACCTCGTCTTCTCGGGGGCGAATGACTCGCCTAGCGGCAGCAGCCCGACGGTCACCGACAGCACCGGCACCGACGTGGCCTTCGGAACGGCCACCCCGATCACGTTCGCCAGCGGCGTGGCGACGGTCGATGCGGGCGACAACGGCGCCATGACGCTGTACAAGGCCGAGGTCGCTGCCATCGTGGCGACCGAGGGCGCCCTCACGACGCCCACGCCACTATCCGTCACCGTCTCCGCCGCCGCCCCGGCGAAGATCTCGGTGTCGTCGGGTTCGCCACAGTCGACCACGGTGAACTCGCCGTTCGGAGCCGAGCTGGTGGCGTTGGTTCAGGACGAGTTCGACAACCCGGTCCCCGGGGCGGAGGTGACCGTCGAGGCGCCGGACGAGGGGGCGAGCGCGTCGGTGGCGACGAGCCCGGCGACCACCGGTGTCGACGGGCTGGCGTCGGCGTCGGCGACGGCGAACACGACCGCGGGCGCCTATGTGGTGCAGGCGTCCGTGGACGGCGTGACCGAGACAGCGGACTTCGCGCTGACCAACGACCCGGATGTGACCTCGCAGCTGGTGTTCACGACTGATCCGCGGTCGGCGACGGCGGGGGTGTCGACGGACACGATCACGATCCAGCGTCGGGATCAGTTCGGGAACCCGAACACTGCGGAGGGGGATCTGCTGGTCGGGTTGAGCTCGGACTCGACGACGGGCGAGTTCCGGGACGTGGGGGATGCGGGGCCGGTCACGGAGGTGACGATCCTCGAGGGGTCGAGCACGGCGAGCTTCCTCTATCGGGACACGACCGCCGGGTCCTTCACGTTGACTGTCGCTGAGGGGACTCCGTTGGAGGAGGCCCAGGGCGTCACGATCACCCCGGATGTGACCTCGCAGCTGGTGTTCACGACTGATCCGCGGTCGGCGACGGCGGGGGTGTCGACGGACACGATCACGATCCAGCGTCGGGATCAGTTCGGGAACCCGAACACTGCGGAGGGGGATCTGCTGGTCGGGTTGAGCTCGGACTCGACGACGGGCGAGTTCCGGGACGTGGGGGATGCGGGGCCGGTCACGGAGGTGACGATCCTCGAGGGGTCGAGCACGGCGAGCTTCCTCTATCGGGACACGACCGCCGGGTCCTTCACGTTGACTGTCGCTGAGGGGACTCCGTTGGAGGAGACCCAGGGCGTCACGATCACCCCGGATGTGACCTCGCAGCTGGTGTTCACGACTGATCCGCGGTCGGCGACGGCGGGGGTGTCGACGGACACGATCACGATCCAGCGTCGGGACCAGTTCGGGAACCCGAACACTGCGGAGGGGGATCTGCTGGTCGGGTTGAGCTCGGACTCGACGACGGGCGAGTTCCGGGACGTGGGGGATGCGGGGCCGGTCACGGAGGTGACGATCCTCGAGGGGTCGAGCACGGCGAGCTTCCTCTATCGGGACACGACCGCCGGGTCCTTCACGTTGACTGTCGCTGAGGGGACTCCGTTGGAGGAGGCCCAGGGCGTCACGATCACCCCGGATGTGACCTCGCAGCTGGTGTTCACGACTGATCCGCGGTCGGCGACGGCGGGGGTGTCGACGGACACGATCACGATCCAGCGTCGGGATCAGTTCGGGAACCCGAACACTGCGGAGGGGGATCTGCTGGTCGGGTTGAGCTCGGACTCGACGACGGGCGAGTTCCGGGACGTGGGGGATGCGGGGCCGGTCACGGAGGTGACGATCCTCGAGGGGTCGAGCACGGCGAGCTTCCTCTATCGGGACACGACCGCCGGGTCCTTCACGTTGACTGTCGCTGAGGGGACTCCGTTGGAGGAGACCCAGGGCGTCACGATCACCCCGGATGTGACCTCGCAGCTGGTGTTCACCACGCCCCCGCAGTCCACCCCGGCCGGGACGCCGTCGGGGACGATCACGATCCAGCGCCGGGACCAGTTCGAGAACCTGACCACCACAGGGGCGATCACCGTCACGCTTGCCGGCTCGTCGGCCACGGAGACCTTCCGGGACGACACCACGCCTACGACCGTGATCCCGTCGGTCCAGATCAGCGACGGGTCGAGCACGGCGAGCTTCCGCTACCACGACACCACCCCCGGCAGCTTCACGATCACCGCGACCAGCGGGGCCGTCACGGGCACCCAAGGCGTCACCGTCACTGTCCCCGCGACGAAGCTGGTGTTCACCACGATCCCCGCCAACAACGTGGTGGCTGGCGTGGCGACCGGGACGATCACGGTGCAGCGCCAGTCCGCCGCCAACGCGGCGATCACGACCGACCCCGCGATCACCGTCGATCTCACCAGCACGTCGCCCGGCGGCGGGTTCCGGGACCTCGACGGCACGACGGTGATCACCTCGGTGCAGATCCCGAACGGGCAGAGCTCGGCGAGCTTCCGGTACCGGGACACCCGGGCGGGCACCGCCACGATCACCGCCGCGAAGAACGGCGGCGGGCTGACGTCGGCCACGCTGAGCCGGACCACCGTGGCCGCTGCGGCGGCGAAGATCGCCTGGACGCAGGCGCCGTTCACGGTTACGGCGGGTCAGGTGTCCAGTGCCATCAGGGTCCAGCGCCAGGACGAGTTCGGCAACCCCCAGACCGGCCCGGCGATCAGCGGCGCGCTCACCACCACCTCGGCCAATGCGCAGTTCCTGATCTTCAGCGCGCTCCCGATCACGGAATGGTCGATCGGGAACGGCCAGACGACCTCGGCGATCGACGGTCAGTACCGGGACTTCATCGCGGGGACGCCGACCATCACCGCGGTTGGCTCGCCGGGGCTGGCCTCGGCTACGCAGGTGGTGACGGTCAACCCGGCGCCCGCGACGAAGCTGGTGTTCACGTCGGCCCCGCAGGTCACCGTCGTCAACGTCGCCACGGGCGTCATGACCGTCCAGCGCCAGGACGGGTCGAACAACCCGAACAGCACCGACGCGGCGATCACCGTGAACCTGACCAGCTCTTCGGGCACGGGCACGTTCCGCGATGCCGACAACACCGCCAACATCACGTCGGTGCAGATCTCGGTGGGCCAGAGCTCGGCGAGCTTCCGCTACCAGGACACCACCGTCGGAAATCCGACGCTGACGGCGGCCAAGAGCGGCGGAAGCCCGGCCCTCACGCCCGCCACGCAGCAGGTGACGATCAGCGGCGGCCCGGCGACGCAGCTGGCGATCACCACGCCCGCACGGACGGCAGGTCAGAACCTGTCGACGGATCTGATCACCGTTCAGCGCCGGGACGTCGACGGGAACGCGACCAGCATCGAGGACGCGATCACGATCGGCCTCGCTTCCGACTCGCCGACGGGAACGTTCCGGGACAGCGCGGACGGTGCGACGATCACGTCGGTCACCATCCCGAGCGGGCAGAGCAGCGCCAGCTTCCGGTATCGCGACTCCACCCCGGGGACGCCGACGGTCACCGTGAGCAGCACGGGCCTGACTTCGGCCAGCCAGACCCAGACCATCCTGGGCGTGGCCACGCACCTGGTGATCACGACTCCACCGAGGACCGCAACGGCGAGCACGAGCAACAGCGCGGCGACGGACCTGATCACGGTCGAGCGTCGCGATGCCAATGGCCTCCCGACCAGTTGGCAGGGGACGATCACGGTCAACCTTGCGTCGAATTCGTTGGGCACCTTCGCCTTCCGGAACGCCGGGAACACCGGTGGCAACATCACCTCGGTACAGATCGCGTCGGGCCAGAGCTCGGCGAGCTTCCGGTACCGGGACAACCGCGCCGGGACGCCCTTGATCACCGCGTCGAGCACGGGGCTGACGTCGGCCAGCCAGAACGTCACGATCACGGCCGCGGCCGCGACCGGGATCTCGGCCTTCAGTGGGGCGGGCCAGGAGGCGATCGTCGGGACGAACTTCGACTTCCCACTCGTCGCCCAAGTCACCGATCAGTTCAACAACCCTGTCTCCGGGGTGTCGGTCACCTTCTCGGCGCCCACGAACCCCAGTCTCGCCAGTGCGTCGCTCGACCCGACCACTCCCGTCGTGACCGGACCGAACGGCAGGGCCCAGGTCTCCGCGGCAGCGAATCTGATCGCCGGCTCCTACAACGTGACCGCCACCGCCTCGGTCGGCTCGGCCCCCTTCCTCCTCACCAACCTCGGCGGGCCGGCGACGCAGCTGGTGTTCACGACCGCGCCGCAGTCCGCTACCGCGGGGACTTCGACGGGGATCATCACCATTGAGCGGCGGGACCTGTACATGAACCCGAGCACGCTCGACCCGGACGTCGAGATCGCGCTCACGAGCGACTCTCCGAGCGGGCAGTTCTTCGACGAGCTGAACACGACCCCGATCAGCTCGGTGACGATCCCCGCGGGATCGAGCGCGGCGAGCTTCCGGTACCGCGACACCACGGTCGGCACACACACGATCGAAGCGGACGGATCCGCGGCTGGTCTGATCTCGGCGCAGCAGCACGTGACGATCAACCCGCCCGCCACGAAGCTCGTGATCCTCGCGCCGCCGCAGACGACCACCGCGGGCGCGTCGACGGGGCTCATCACGGTCGAGCGCCGGGATGCGTCCGACAACCCGGTCACGTCGGACCCGACGATCGCCGTCAGCCTCACGAGCACCTCCGGGACCGGCGTGTTCCGCAACGCCGGTGACACCAACCCCAGCATCACGTCGGTGCAGATCCCGGTGGGCTCCAGCTCCGCGACCTTCCGGTACCGGGACAACACGGCCGGCACGCCCACGATCACGGCGTCGAGCGGCGCTCTCGACCCGGGCACCCAGGTGGTGACCGTCAACCCGGCGGCGGCGTCGAAGCTGGTCTTCACCACGCCACCGCGGACGACCCCGGCCGGGACGCCGTCTGGCACGATCACGGTCCAGCGCCAGGACAGCTTCAACAACCCGACCACCACCGGGACGATCACCGTCACCCCGGCTGGCTCGTCGCTCACGGAGACCTTCCGGGACGACGCCACGCCTGCGACGGTGATCCCGAACGTCCAGATCACGGCCGGATCGAGCACGGCGAGCTTCCGCTACTTCGACAACACCGCCGGCAGCTTCACCATTACCGCGTCGAGCGCGGGCCTCACGACGACGCCGGCTCAGGCGGTGACAGTCACCCCCGGGGCGGCGACCCAGCTCGTGTTCACGGTGCAGCCCACGAACACTGCTCCGAACGCCGCTATCACCCCTGCGGTCGTCGTGGCCGTGCGGGACACGTTCGGCAACACGGTAACCACGGACAACACCACCAGCGTGACCGTCGCGCTGGGCAACCCCGGCGGTAGCACCCTGTCGGGCACAAATCCGGTTACGGCGGTCAACGGCCTCGCGACGTTCACCAACCTGTCGGTTAACAATGCCGGGACCGGCTACACGCTGACCGCCTCCGCAGCGGGCCTCACGGGAGCGACCAGCAACACCTTCAGCGTCATCAACCCGCTCGTCATCACAAACATCAACTTCGCTGATCCCGGAGGCTCCTCGAACATTCGAACGTGGTTCCAGGGGTCCGGGAGCAACAGTACAAATCAGATCATCGTGACGGTCTTCACGGACAGCAACTGCATGAACGAGGCGACCACCGGCGGGCTGTTCGGGCGCGACCCGACGGCGAACACGACCTCGACGTCGGCTGGTGTTCCTTGGACAGCTGGATCTGCTACAAGCAGCACCAACTCCGCAGTTCTGGACGACGAGGCAAACTTCTGGGCACGGGCGACCCAGACCGGCACCCCGGCCAGCGCCTGCGTACCGTTCACTACACCGAACAACACGTAGCGGCTCTTCTCCTCACCACGTCACCCGTGCGACTGCTGGTGGCGTCGGATCTGGCATTACCACCTCCGCCAGCTGGACTGGCTGGTGGGCCTGGCGGACCAGTACGACCTCGTCGTGCTCGCCGGTGACCACCTCGCCATGGACCAGACGTAGATTTTCGGGCGATCTCGCCGGGGTGCCACATATTGACTGGCTCCCACGCGAGAACCTTCGACGGGGGCCCCGTTCAGCCAGCACTGCCGATCTCGTGATCGATCCTGACCTGCCCGCGTTCCAGGCCGTCGCGGAACGGCTTCGACGTTCGGCTACCCCCCCACGTCGGCGAGTCCGGTAGCTACGCGAGGTGGGTGGTCGCACCGGCGGTGACGGTGCCGGTGGCTCGGAGCTCCTGGAGCGCGGGGACGGGGTTCGGGTCGCCGAAGAGCTGGTCGTCCTCGCCGGAGCGGCCGGTCACGTCGCGCACCCACCAGGACGCCTCGAGGGCGATCCCGTTGGGATCCATGAAGTAGACGGACCGGATGAAGCCGTGGTCGACGACATCGGTGACCTCGCAGCCGGCGTCCAGGAGCCGGTGGCGCAGCGCGTGGAGGGCCTCCTCGTCGGGCAGGTTCAGCGCGAGGTGGTCGAACTGCACCGCCCGAGCGTCGGGCACGCCGGCCGGCTTGGCGAACGGCTGCAGCGCGACGCCGGCGTACTCGAAGAACGCCACCGTGCAGTGCGGGCCGAAGTCGAAGAAGTAGTGGCGGAAGTCCGGCGTGCCGATGGTCGCGGCGAGCCGGGCGCCGAGCACGCCGTGGTAGAAGCGGACCGTCGCGTCCATGTCCGTGGTGACCAGAGCGAGGTGGTTGATCCCGCTCCAGGCCGGCGTCGTGGTGGTGTCGGGAGCCTCGTGTTCGGAGAGCGTCATGCGTTGCGTCCCTTCGGTCAGGCGGAGCCGTTCCAGGCTATGTGCCCGAGTGAGGCGGTCAGGTGCGGGTGAGGTCGCTCGACACGAGGCCGCCGTCGTGTTGCTTGGCCCAGGCGAGGAGCGCCGCCGTCTCGCGCTCCTTGACCACGAGCTTCACCACCGCCGACGTGTCGACGTGGTGGGCCACCGTCAGTACCGCTCGGTGTCACGCTGCTCCCGGGATGAGCTGAGCGACCGGGCGGCCATGATCGGTGATGGTGACGAGCGTAGATGTAGGTGTAGATGTAGTCATCTGATTCGATAGAATGACTACATGGACATCGGCATCCGTGAGCTGAAGGCGAAGCTCTCGGCCTACGTGCAGCGGGCCGCGGCCGGTGAGGTGATCACGGTGACCGATCGTGGGCGTCCGGTGGCCATCCTCGGCCCGCCTCTGGGTGTGGTGGACCTGCGAGGAGCGGTCGAGGCGGGGTGGGTCACGCCCGCCAGCCGTGTCGGGCTCCGTCCCGTCCCACGCCATCGGGCACGAGGGTCCGTGCTCGAAGTGCTGGCGGAGGATCGAGGCGAATGACCCTCTACGCGGACTCGAGCGCGCTGCTGAAGCGCTACGTCGACGAGCCGGACTCCGAGCGCGCGGTCGAGCTCCTCGCCAGTGACGACGAGCTCGTGACGGGCCGTCACACATCGGTCGAGGTCCGGCGCAACCTGGCGCGGCTCCTCGACCCCTCCGCCGCGGCGGCGGCACGGTCGACGCTCGTCGAGGACCTTGCCGCGTTCTCGATCGTGGAGCTCGACGCCGCAACCTGCGAGCTCGCCGCCACCATCGCCGAGCAGACCGGGGTGCGCACGCTCGACGCGCTGCACCTCGGGGCGGCCCGGCGGCTCGGCACGTCGCTCACGTTCGTGACCTTCGACGTCCGTCAGGCCCAGGCCGCCCGCGGCCTCGGCTTCGCGGTCGCCGGAGCCTGAGGATCCTCGGATCGACCGGTCGGGAACCCCTCCGGTAGAGTCGCCGGTCCAACCTCCGGCGCTCGTAGCTCAATTGGAGAGAGCATCTGACTACGGATCAGAAGGTTGGGGGTTCGAGTCCCTCCGAGCGCGCCACGTGAATCTGCAGGTAGAGCGGCTGTTCCGGCAGCCGCTCTTCTCGTTCCGGCCTTCGGTTGACCGCGATGTTGACCGCCAGGTCGGTGGACAACGGTGGAGATCGGGGGGTAGACGAGGCGTACCGAGTAGTCCCCGGTCAAGGCGGCTAGCGGCAGCCAGTGGGGACCGAGCGGCGGTTCCTGGCTGGGTGTGCTAGCGGCGGCTAACGTTCCGGGCGCGGAAGTCAGGTGGGTGGGGCTCGCACCGGGCAGTGCGGGGACGCCTCGCCGGCTGGCTGGGGAAGGCGGGTGGCACGGTGGATTCACGTGCGAGCTTTGTGCTCGCTGGTGTGATCGGGCGCGAGGGTTGGCGCCGCCGCCTGACCGCCGCGGTGACGGCGTTGCTTGTGAGCGCTGGTGGTCTAGGTGTGGCGGTGTCGACCGAGGTGGCCACGGCTCCCTCCGCCGGTGCTACGAACATCTGCGGGACCGGCGGCACGCTGGTGGGCACCGTTCCGACGTCGTTCACCTGCACGTACGCGACGGTGGGTACCGACACGTTCACCGTGCCAGCGGGCATGGCCCAGGTCACGGTCGACGTGTATGGCGCGGAAGGCGGCCGGGGGGGAACGGTAGCCGGGACCCCTGGCAAGGGGGGCGAGGCGTTCGCCACGATCGGGGTCGTACCGGGGGAGATGCTCGCGATCAACGTGGGCGGCCAGGGAGGCACCCCCTCCCAGTCGAACCCGGCGGCCGCGGGTGGGTTCAACGGGGGTGGCAGCGGCGTTACCTGTAACGCCTCCCATTTCAACAGCGGAGGAGGCGGTGGCGGCGCATCGGACGTGCGGCAGGGTGGCACTCTGCTGTCCGACCGCATCATGGTTGGCGGCGGCGGCGGTGGTGTGAGTGCGAACGGCCGGGCGGGCGGCATGGGCGGCGGCCTTGAAGGGGCCCCTGGCGTGTACTTCGGCATCAGGGACCCAGGCGGCGGCGGAACACAATCCGGGGGCGGAACTGGTACCTCGGCGGGAACGAGCGGGGTCGGAGGGAGCTTCCTGTTCACCTTTACGGTGTGCGGAGGCGCGGGCGGCGGCGGGTACTACGGGGGTGGCGCCGGAGACGGTGACAGCAGGCCAATCTCCCAATCTCCCAGGACCTCCGGGGGCGGAGGTGGGAGCGGCTTCATCACGCCATCTGCGACGGGCGCTGGGTTCAGCTCCGGTGTGCGATCGGGGGCGGGGCTCGTGATCGTCAGCTCGGTGCAGACCCCGAACGCACCCTGCGGTCACGGGAGCTACGACGCGACGATGGCGCGGTGCACCTACGATGCCGTGCGCAGCGACACCTTCACGGTTCCGCCCGGGGTGTCCTCTGCCACCTTTGAGGTGTGGGGCGCACAGGGCGCGAGGAACACCGTCGGCGCGGCCGCCGCGGCAAACTGCCGGCGGGCTCGGAGGCAGGTCTAGGGCCACCCTCATCGTTAGCCCCGGACAGGTGTTCCAGCTCGATGTGGGCGGGGAGGGCGGCACGCAGGACTCCACAAGGGATCGAGGGCCCGGTGGCGCCAACGGCGGCGGTAGCGGCGGCAGCGCCCCCTGTCCCGAGTCCGACTCGACGGCCGGTGGCGGCGGCGGGGGCGGTTTCTCTAGCGTTCGGAGCCGCTCGGGCGACACGTGGTATCTCGCTGCCGGCGGTGGAGGTGGGGCAGCGAACACGGGTGCCGGGGGAGCCGGCGGCGGCGACTCGGGCACGCCCGGCTCTAACGGCTACGACTCCTTGTCTCCGCTACCGAACAACCTCGGCCCGCAAGGTGGTGGCGCAGGAACCCTGACCGCCGGTGGCGCCGCCGGTCCAGGTGGTAGGGCTGGTTCGGCGGCGCAGGGTGGCGCGGGCAGCGCGGGGCAAAGCGCGGGCACCAGCTGCGGTGGTGGCGGCGGCGGTGGCTACTACGGCGGCGGGGGGGGTGGTAGTCCGATCAGCTCGCGCTACTCGGCGGGGGGCGGGGGCGGCGGTAGCGGCTTCATCACGGCTGTGGGGTCCTCGCTCACGGAACAGGCCACGGGCGTGCGGTCGGGCAACGGGCTGATCACGGTCACCTTCGCCACCCCCGCGAGCGTCAACCACCTCGCGAACCAGACCGCCACCAGCGGCAGCCCGGTAACGTTCACAGCGTCAGCCGCCGGCTACCCGACTCCGACTTTTCACAGCTGGTACGTCTCGACCGATGGCGGCACGACCTTCACCATCATCCCGGGCGTTAACTCCCCGAGCTACACCTTCACGCCCGCGGTCGCTGACAACGGCAACCTGTATCGCGCGCTCTTCCTCAACGGCTCGGCGACCCTCTACACGAACGCAGCGACGTTGACGGTGACCTCGGCGAGCTTGTCGGTGTCGCCCGCGTCGGGGTCGAGTTCGACGCAGGGTGCGTTTGCGGGGCAGCTGTCGACGTCGGGTGGGTCGGGTGGGGTCACCTACGCCCAGTCGTCGGGGTCGCCTGCAGTGGTGGTGTCGTCGTCTGGTGCGGTGACGTCACCGGCGCCGTTGGCGGCGGGGACCTACACGGCGTCGGGGTCGGTGACCGATTCGTTGGGGTCCACGGGGACGTGGTCGTTCACGTTGACCCGGACCGCGACGGTGTTGTCGTCGACACCGGCGACAGCGTCCCGGGTGTACGGCTCGGGCTTCGAGGGGCAGCTGACGACGACGGGCGGGTCGGGAACGGTCACCTACGTGCAGTCGTCGGGGTCGCCGAACGTGGTGGTGAGCGCCACGGGTGCGGTGTCGGCCCCCGCGAGCCTAGGGGTGGGGTCGTACACGGCATCGGGTACCTCGAGCGACACCTATGGGGACTCGGGGTCGTGGTCGTTCACCTTGACGGTGACCAAGGCGGTGTTGTCTGTCAACGCGGTCGGGAAGTCGAAGGTCTTCGGCGATGGTGACCCGGGGTTGACGGCGACGTTGTCGGGGTTCGTGGGGACCGATACGGCGGCGAGCTCGGGGATCACGGGGTTGGCGTCGTGTGGCCGGGTGGCGGGTGAGTCGGTGGCGGGTTCGCCGTACACGATCACGTGCGGACCTGGGACCCTGGCTGCCCCGAACTACACGTTCGCCACGGGCAGCACCGCGAATCTGGTGATCACGCGGGCGGCGCCGAGCGGGCCGAGTGTGTCGAACATTCCGGCTGTGCCGACCTATGGCGGTGGGTTCGCGGCGACGGTGGCGACCAGTGGTGACGGCACGAAGTCGGTGACGACGTCGACGCCGTCGGTGTGTGCGGTGTCGGGGTTGAACGTGAGCTTCGTGGCCGCGGGTACCTGCAGTCTCACTGCTCATGTCGCGGCGGGCGCGAACTACAACGAGGCCGACGGCGTCGCCCAGTCCTTCACCGTGGCCAAGGCGGTGTTGTCTGTCGATGCGGTCGGGAAGTCGAAGACCTACGGTGACGGTGATCCGGCGTTGACCGCGACGCTGTCGGGGTTCAAGTTCACGGACACGGCGACCAGCTCGGGGATCACGGGGTCGGCGTCGTGTGACCGGTCCACTGGTGAGCCGGTGGCCGGCTCGCCCTATGCCATCACGTGCGGAGCGGGGACCCTGGCTGCCCCGAACTACACGTTCGTCACGGGCAGCACCGCCAACCTGACGATCGGGAGGGCCGTGTTGTCTGTCAACGCGGTCGGGAAGTCGAAGGTCTTCGGCGATGGTGACCCGGGGTTGACGGCGACGTTGTCGGAGTTCGTGGGGACCGATACGGCGGCGAGCTCGGGGATCACGGGGTTGGCGTCGTGTGGCCGGGTGGCGGGTGAGTCGGTGGCGGGTTCGCCGTACACGATCACGTGCGGACCTGGGACCCTGGCTGCCCCGAACTACACGTTCGCCACGGGCAGCACCGCGAATCTGGTGATCACGCGGGCGGCGCCGAGCGGGCCGAGTGTGTCGAACATTCCGGCTGTGCCGACCTATGGCGGTGGGTTCGCGGCGACGGTGGCGACCAGTGGTGACGGCACGAAGTCGGTGACGACGTCGACGCCGTCGGTGTGTGCGGTGTCGGGGTTGAACGTGAGCTTCGTGGCCGCGGGTACCTGCAGTCTCACTGCTCATGTCGCGGCGGGCGCGAACTACAACGAGGCCGACGGCGTCGCCCAGTCCTTCACCGTGGCCAAGGCGGTGTTGTCTGTCGATGCGGTCGGGAAGTCGAAGACCTACGGTGACGGTGATCCGGCGTTGACCGCGACGCTGTCGGGGTTCAAGTTCACGGACACGGCGACCAGCTCGGGGATCACGGGGTCGGCGTCGTGTGACCGGTCCACTGGTGAGCCGGTGGCCGGCTCGCCCTATGCCATCACGTGCGGAGCGGGGACCCTGGCTGCCCCGAACTACACGTTCGTCACGGGCAGCACCGCCAACCTGACGATCAGCCCAGCGGCACCGAGTGCACCGGTCGTGTCGAACATCCCTGCCGTTCCTACCTATGGCGGCGCCTTCGCGGCGACGGTGGCGACCACGGGAGACGGCACGAAGTCGGTGACGACCTCCACGCCGTCGGTGTGTGCGGTGTCGGGGTTGAACGTGACCTTCGTGGCCGCGGGCACCTGCATCCTCAGGGCCCATGTGGCGGCGGGGTCGAACTACCTCGGCGCTGATGGCACTGCGCAGTCCTTCACCGCGGCCCAGGCGGTTCTCAACGTCAACGCTGATCCGAAGTCGAAGACGTACGGGGCTGCGGATCCGGGGTTGACGGCGACTCTTTCGGGGTTCCAGTTCGCGGATACGGCCACCAGCTCGGGGATCACTGGGACGGCGTCGTGTGGCCGGGTGGCGGGTGAGTCGGTGGGTGGATCGCCGTACGCGATCACTTGTGCGCCGGGGACGTTGGCGGCGCCGAACTACAGCTTCGCCACGGGGACCAGCGCGGACCTCACGATCGACCCGGCGGTGTTGTCGGTTGACGCGGTGGCCAAGTCGAAGACGTACGGGGCTGCGGATCCGGGGTTGACGGCGACTCTTTCGGGGTTCCAGTTCGCGGATACGGCCACCAGCTCGGGGATCACCGGGTCGGCGTCGTGTGGCCGGGTGGCGGGTGAGTCGGTGGGTGGATCGCCGTACGCGATCACTTGTGCGCCGGGAACGTTGGCGGCGCCGAACTACAGCTTCGCCACGGGGACCAGCGCGGACCTCACGATCGACCCGGCGGTGTTGTCGGTTGACGCGGTGGCCAAGTCGAAGACGTACGGGGCTGCGGATCCGGGGTTGACGGCGACTCTTTCGGGGTTCCAGTTCGCGGATACGGCCACCAGCTCCGGGATCACTGGGACGGCGTCGTGTGGCCGGGTGGCGGGTGAGTCGGTGGGTGGATCGCCGTACGCGATCACTTGTGCGCCGGGGACGTTGGCGGCGCCGAACTACAGCTTCGCCACGGGGACCAGCGCGGACCTCACGATCGACCCGGCGGCGCCGAGTGCGCCGGTCGTGTCGAACATCCCGGCCGCGCCGACCTACGGCGGTGGCTTCGCGGCCACAGTGGCGACGACAGGTGATGGCATCAAGTCGGTGACGTCTTCGACGCCGTCGGTGTGTGCGGTGTCGGGGTTGAATGTGAGCTTCGTGGCCGCAGGCACCTGCAGCCTCACCGCGCATGTGGCGGCGGGGGCGAACTACGGCGCGGCCGACGACCCGGCGCAGTCCTTCACCGTGGCCAAGGCTGTCCTCAACGTCAACGCGGATCCCAAGTCGAAGACCTACGGGAACGCCGACCCGGCGTTGACGGCGACGCTGTCGGGGTTCAAGGGAACCGACACCGCGACCAACTCGGGGATCACCAACGCAGCGTCGTGCAGCCGGGTCGCAGGTGAGTCTGTGGCTGGCTCGCCGTACACGATCACCTGCGCGCCGGGAACCCTGACCGCGCCGAACTACACGTTCGCCACCGGGACCACCGCCAACCTGACGGTGACTCCCAAGCCGGTCACGGTGACCGGCCCGACAGCGTCGAAGGTGTACGGCCAGCCCAACCCGTCGTTGGCCCCGTCGTACGGGGGGCTGGTGGCCGGCGACGATCCGAACACCGCGGCGACCTGCACCACCACCGCGACGGCAACGAGCGGCGTGGCCGGTTCGCCCTATGTGGTGACCTGTGGCGGGGCGGTCGATCCGAACTACTCGTTCAGCTACACCAACGGCTCCCTTACGATCACCAAGGCCGCCTCGACGACTCTGCTTTCGGCTGCCCCAAGTCCGAGCCAGTACGGCCAGGGCGTGACCCTCACCGCCACCGTGGCCCCGACACCCGCGGGCAGCGGTGTCGCGACAGGCTCGGTGCTGTTCATGGACGGCGCCAACACCCTCGGCACCACCTCCGTCACCGGTGGCACGGCGACCTTGACCGTGGCGACCCTGTCGACCGGGGGGCACACGTTGCGAGCCATGTACCTGGGCGATACCAACGTCGCCGCCGGGTCGAGCACTGGCCGGGCCCACACAGTGAACAAGGCCACCACCACGCTGGTTGCGGCCAAGGCTGACCGGGGGTTCCTCAGGGTGACGTTCTCGGCCACCCTCAGCCGCGTTCACGATGGCGCCAGCCTGGCGGGCCGGACCGTCACCTTCCGCATCGGCTCGGCCAACGTGTGCACCGCGACCACGAACAACACCGGCGTTGCCACCTGCACCAAGAGCGCCGTGATCATCGGCTCGGCCGGCTACACCGCGGCCTTCGCCGGCGACACCAACCACCTGGCCAGCACTGGAACCGCCAGGCTCTAGCCGCCATACCGATCGACCCGATAACTCGTGCGTCCACGCTCACCCGCGACCTGGGTGTTCGTCGGTGAGCACAGCGCACAGTCCGAGGTAGACGAGGCGTACCGCGTCGTGCCCGGCCAGGGTTGCTGATCAGAACCGCCGCTGACCCCACCACACCTAGACGAGGCACGAGAACGTGGGTGGGTCAGCTCCCGTCGACGAACTCACGAACGACGTCGAGCCAATCGGACACGTTCGTGATGTGCGGCAAATGGCCAGCACCCGCTAGTTGCGTGACTCGCATCTGTGGGACCGACGTCCGAAGCAAGTCCACGACCCTCTCGAAGAAGGGTGGACTCTGATCCCCGTACGTGAGCAGCATCGACACCGGGCATGCGGCGAGAGCCGCCACGTCGAGCGTCGACCAGTCGGGATCCTGCATCTCCTCGAAGAACGTCTCTGCGTTGTTCGCCATGAGCGCCTGATTCTCAGGCGGGAGGAGGTCCCACGCACCCGGCCCGAGCGCGACGTCGTTGACGAAGACCTGCGCAGCGGTCTCGGTCTCACCGTGCGCGATGAGTGGAAGCACGCGGCCGTTGACCTGATCGTTCGCTTCCTTGACAACGGGATCATTCACGCACAATCCCATGAGCGGCGGTTCGTGCACGCACGCCGAGCGAACCAGATCAGGGCGGCGCGTCGCCAGGGCGAGCGTGATCGACGCACCGAATGAGTTCCCGACGATGTTCGCTGGCGCAAGACCTAGGTGCTCGATCAGCGAGGCGAGGTCGTCTTCGTCGTCTCTACGAGTGCCTGACGCTGGCGGACTGGTCGATTGGCCTCGGCGGTCGTAGCTCACGACGTGGTACGACTCAGCAAGCGCTTCCTCGACGAACATCCACCCGGTTCGGTCGGCCCAGCTGCCGTGCACGAGCACGAGCGGCTTGCCGGCTCCGGATTCCTCGACGGCCAGCTCGATCCCGTTGATTGCGATGAGCGCCACAGCGCGACGGTATGCCCCACCTCTCCGTGGCGCCACTGACGTCTCGGCCAAGCAGGTCACCCATGTCCTTGGCATCACTCCAAGACGGCCTCGATCCACATCGGCGACAGGTGCGACCTCGATCCGTTGTTTGGCAGCCATGGCCATCCCCAAAACCCGAGCCGGTCGCACATCGGCCTGACCGGGAACGTCGGTACTGCTGGCGGTGGATCCGTGGTTCACCGCCAGGGGACGTCCGAAACGAGGTGGACGGTCATCTCGTCGCGGCGTCAGGGAGATCGTCCCTGCGGGCCGTCGTGGACGACAGGGATCACCTGGACCAGACCTGTGAGTTCGATCACCCTGGCGACGCTTCCGGTGGGGTTGCGCAAGGTGAGCTGGCGCACGGGCTCGAAGCGCTGCTGGGCTTCGACGAAGACGCCTACCCCGGTGGAGTCCATGAACGTGAGCCCGGCGAGGTCGAGGTCTACGTTGCGGCATTGGCGGTCGATCGAGTCCAGGCACGCTCGAAGCGTGCCGACGGAGGCGACGTCGAGCTCGCCCGCGGGAAGGAGCGTCACGCCGCGTGGTTCCCGATGGCCGAGAAGGTCCCCGCCGACTCAAGGACGCCGTCCAAGTCGCTTGAGGCTGCGACCGAGGTTCGGTCAGCCGGGCTCGGTGTGGGTGAGGATGGGGTCGTCCCGGCAGCCGGGGATGAGCAGCGGGTACACATCGACGGGCAGGGCGGGAGCACCGGCGCAGCCGTCCTGGTACCACGGCTCCACCATCGATCGGAAGGGCCCGTACAGGTTGCGGATCTCGTCGGGCGACGGATCGGAGAACGGCCCACCGACCAGCGGGATCGTCATCACGTGCATCATCGCCGGCGACTCCGCCTCCCACGGCTCCTTGATCAACAGTGAATCGTGGGCGTGCCAGTGGGTGAGGCACCCCCCGATGGCCGGGCCGTGCACCCCGACCTCCGGCATCATGTACAGGGCGCCGATCGCCCGGTACCCGTCGTCGGTCATCGCGAACATGATCGCCTCAGGCCGCTGCGGGTTCATGATGTCGGGTGACTTGTAGTACCCGTAGTTCAGGTAGTGGTAGTACCAGTTGGCCGGTGCGATGTACGGCACGTAGCCCTCGCTCAGCGCCCGCTCGTGGGTGAAGCTCTCGAGCGACGCGGCGGTGTCGGCCACGAGCTCGTCGGCCGCTGCCCGCTCCGCCGGCGTCGGCACGCACTCGCCCGACGGGCCGTGGGCGTGGGCGCCCGTGCTCCATCCGGTACCGGCTGCCGGAGCGTGCCGCCCGTGTGAGGCGCCGGCGCCGTCCCACCCGCCGGCGCCGTGGAGGTCGTGGCCGAGCCCGGCCGCGGTGGCCCCGGTGGTGTGCGTCCCGTGCCCGCTGGCGGGTTCGCCCTGCGGGTGGTCGGTTCCTGTCGCTCCGGTGCCGTCATGACCGGGCTGGTGGTGGGCGGCAGCCTCGCCGGTCCCGTGGTGGCCGGCCCCGTCGTGATGGGAGTCGGCGACCAACGCAGGGGTGAGGGCGAGGAGCAGGGCCGAGCCGATCAGGGCCCGTCGCCACGGCGCCGTGCGACGACCGGGCATCGGGACCTCGGCGACGCCCGGAGCCAGCAGCAGGGCGCCGACACCGGCCACGACGAGCTCGAGGAGTCCGGCCGCGACGTCGGGAGCACCAGCGGGCTCGGCCTCGGTCGGGCTCGGGCCCAAGGGCATCCCGGCCGTGCGTGAGACCGCCCATACGGCGACCACCGCCAGGCTGAGGACGATCGCACCGGCCGGCACCCGGCGGTCCGAGGGCCTGGACACGAGGAGCAGCGCCATCACGAGCTGCACACCGGCGACCATCAGGAAGAACGTGACCGTCCGACCATGGCCGGCATGATCGGATGCCGCGGACACGTGGATGACCGCGGCGGCGCCTGCAGCGCACGCCGCGACGACGCGCAGGGGGTGGCCCAGGGTCTGCGACCCGGTAGGCGCTCCGCCAGACCTGGTTGCCGCCATCGGTCCTCCTTCCCGTGGACCGAGCTCTTCGTGAACTCTACGCGCGCCGCCGCGCTGCACGGCGGGGAGTGCAAGGAGTAGCGGGCCGCTCGACAGAAGGGGCCTGGATGCTAGGGTCCGCGTGGTCCCTGTCACCCAGAAGGAAGCGTGCGCATGGACGAGCGTGATGACCGGTCTGAGACCAATCGGCGGGAGTTCCTGCGGCGGCTCGGTCTGGGGGCGGCGGCGGTGTCTGCACCCGGTGTCCTCGCTGGGTGCAACCTCTTCAACCCCTACCACCACCCCCACTAGGGCGCCCATCGATTCGGCCCCGCCCGTCGTCGCTGGCGGTTCGTGACCTCGAAGCGCCCGCTCGTCGGCTGCACGGTGGCGCGGGTCGAGGATCTCCCGCGAGCGGCCGTCGCCGCACTGTCGTTCGTCGAGCACCACCCTCGGGCCCGATTCGTCATCGCGGTCACCGCGGGACTCCCGAGTCCGCCGGACCTCGGCGACGGTCGAGTCCAGGTGCGGTCGGTGGTCGACCTCCCGCTGGGTCCGCTGAACGGGCGGCAGCTCCTGTGCGCGATCCAACCGTCGGTGGCCCCACTCGTCGCCCGCCCGTTCGTCGTCAGGTCGCTCCTCGAGGATCACGACTCCGTGATCGGGATCGATCCGTCCTCGTTCGTGCTCGCCGACCTCGCCCTCATGCTGCCGGACCCGTCGACGACCTCGGGCTGGACCGTCGCCCCAACCCGTCTCACTGCCCCGCCTGACGACGATCACGACCTGGGGCTGGACGAGTGGATCCGCCTCCCGCTCTACAGCGCAGGCTGCATGGGGTTCGATCGACGATCGGCCCCGTTCGTGGACTGGTGGTGTGAGCGCTCCTTCGGAGCCCCCCGAGTGGAGGCTGTCTCCGGGGACCTGTTCGTCGACCGCTGGGTCGACCTGGCCGTGTCCACCTTCGGGCCCCAGGTCGTCCGGGACCCGGGCGTCGGCATCGGGTTCTGGAACGCCGATGAGCGCCCGCTCGAGCGCGCCCGGCACGGGTGGTCGATCGGTGGGCAACCCGCTCGCCACGTGCAGCTGACCTCGTTCGACACAGCGCGTCCGTGGCTCCTCGCCGGGCACCACGGGCGTTCGCCCCGCGTGTCGTTGAGCGACGCGCCGGCACTGGCTTCCATCTGCGAGGCCTACGTTGACCGCCTCTCGGGCGTGCAGCTGGACGGCACCGCCTCGGGAGACCCGATGCAGGAGGATGTGGGGGACCTCGCGCCCGTGCTTCGTGACGTCCTGCGCTACGACACGGTCGAAGCGCTGCGAGCCGGCGTGGAGGCCCCGGGGACGCCACTCGACCCCGATGGTGGCGCCGCGTTCCGTCGGTGGCTCCGTTCGTCGGAGGGCATTCCGGGTCGGGTTCCCCTCGTCGCCTACGCGCTCTGGTGCGTTGACGAGGAGGCCCAGCGCGAGCATCCCGACCTCACGGATCTCCACCAGCGCGAGGGGTTCCTCCGCTGGATCGAGCGCTGCGCGGCCGCCGAGCATCCGAAGATCGATTGGGGGGCCATCGTCGTAGAGCACATGGCGCCACCGACCATCCTGCGGGTGGGGGCGGAGCCCTTCGGCGTCGACATCGTCGGCTACCTCAAGGGGGAGTTCGGGCTCGGTGAGGCCGGTCGCCGGCTCACGACAGCGCTCCGAGCCGCCGGCGTGCCCCTGTCCACGGTCACCTACCGCGACGTCGATCAGCGCATGTGGGACGGGTACGTGACCGACGACGTGTTCAGGCACGACACGGTGATCCTGGCCGTCAACCCGTCCGAGACCCCGATGATCCACTCGGAGCTGCAGTCCCACCTTCGGGGTCGCTACCTCATCGGTTGCTGGCACTGGGAGGTGCTTCACGCACCTCCCCCGGGCTCGAGGCTGCCACCGACCTCGTCGACGAGGTCTGGGCACCGTCGACCTTCGTTGCCAGCGTGTTCGAGCCGTACGCCCCGAAGCGAACGGTCGTGATGCCCTACCCCCTGGAGCCGCCACTGCTCGAGCCCCGACTCGGGCGCGCTGACGTGGGGTTCGACGACCGGTTCACGTTCCTGTTCGCCTTCGACTTCTACAGCAGCGCCCTCCGGAAGAACCCGCATGGACTGATCCAGGCGTTCCGCCTCGCGTTCGACGACGGCGAAGGGCCCGCGCTCGTCGTGAAGACCATCAACGGGAGGAAGCCGGCCGTGAGCGGCGACCTCGAGGAGCTGCGATGGGCGGCTCGTGGACGCAGCGACATCGTCGTCATCGACCGGAGGATCGAACCCCACGCGGTGCAGTCGATGATCGCTGCGTGCGACTGCTACGTGTCATTGCATCGAGCCGAGGGTCTGGGGTTCACCATCTCCGATGCGATGGCGGCGGGCCGGCCCGTGATCGCCACTGCCTTCGGCGGGAACCTCGACTTCATGACCGACGAGAACTCCTACCTGGTCCAACGGCGCGGCTTCGCTCCCGTCGGACCGGCGCCGTATCGCGCGTACCCGGAGGAGTCCATCTGGGCGGAGCCGGATGTCGAGCACGCAGCGAGCCTGCTCCGCGAGGTGTACGAGGCCCAGGAGGTCGCGGCCGGCAAGGGCGCGGCGGCGGCCGCTGACCTCGCGGCTCGGTTCTCGGCGGAGGAGACCGGCGCCCGGATGCGCGACCGGCTGGAGGCCATCCGGACCCATCGCGCCGTGACGCCACGCGTCGTACCACCCGTGGTGCGCGCTGCCTGGGGTGATCGACGCTGAGCCACCCATCGTGCTCCTGGCGTTCAACCGGCCCCAGTACTTCGAGCGTGTGCTCACCAGCCTGCGCGCCCAGTCCGTGCCGGTCGACGGCCGACGGGTCCACTTGTTCCAGGACGGCGCCGTCAACGCCTACACGGGCGCGGCCAACGCCGACCCCGACGACATCGAGGCGTGCGTCCGCTTGTTCCGCGCGGCCTTCCCGGCGGGCCACCTCCACCGATCGCCGTGGAACATCGGCCCGACCGAGAGCTACGTCGCGGCCGAGACGCTGGTGTTCCAGGAGCTCGGAGCGCCTCTGGCGCTGTTCTTCGAAGACGACCTCGAGCTCGCGCCCCACTACCTCCAAGCCCTCGCGGCCATCTGGGAGGTCGTGGCCGACGAACCGAGCATCGGGCTCTTCAACGCCATGGGGCCGCACACGGCATCACTCGAGGAGCAAGCCTTGTCGAGCGACGCGCTGGTCGGCATGGGTCACCAGTGGGGGTACGCGCTCACGCGGGACCATTGGCTCCGCATCGCCCCGTACATGTCCGAGTACTACCGCCTCACGTTGGGACGGACCTATGCCGATCGACCGAACGCGGAGATCCGGGACCTGTTCCGCTCCTGGGGTGTGCCGTTGTCCGCCACGTCGCAGGACACGGCGATGATGGCGGCCACCCTGGCGGTCGGGGCCTGGAGGGTGTCCTCCCGTCCTTGCCTGGGGCGGTACATCGGTGAGATGGGCATCCACTTCAGGCCGGACATCTACGCCGAGCAGCGATGGGCAGAGACCGAGCTGTGGATGGAGCCGCTCCCCCGCCCGCGCCCGCTGACGCGGGAGGACATCGACCTCGCGGTCAGCACCACGATCGCGGCCCTGGCGGCTGTCTCCACGGGCGCGCAGGGCTGAGGAGCCAACGGTGACGCGGCGCATCTGGCTCCACATCGGCACCGAGAAGACCGGCACGACGTCGATCCAGCGCTACGCCAACCGCCGGCGCGCCGCACTCGGGCGTGCGGGCCTCGTCTATCCCAAGATCGGTCCGCACGCCGAGCTGCACACCGGCCTCGTGGGCCCCCTCCTGCGCGAGATCCCGGGGCACGAGCCTCTCGGCGTGTGGACGTTCCGCTCGCTCGAGGAGGAGTGGGGGGATCTCCGTGCTGTCCTGCAGCAGAACCCAGACCGCGACGTCCTGCTCAGCGCCGAGCAGTTCTCCACTCGGGTGCGCCCTGCTGGGATCGAGTGGATCGTCAAGTGGTTCGAGGACGCAGGTGAGCTCGACGCCGTGCGCGTCGTGGTGCGCGTCCGGCGACAGGACGACCTCTTGCTCTCGGCCTACGCGTTCTGGGTGTTGCACGGCGACCGCAGGTCGGTCCGCGAGTTCCTCGTCGAGCACCCCGCGGAACAGCTGCTGCGGTACGACCACGCGATGCACCTCGGGCTCTGGGCGGACGGGTTCGGGTGGGAGCGGCTGCTCGTGGGCGTGCACGACCCGCGGCGGATGCCATCGGGGGTCGTTCCCTCCTTCTTCGAGCTGATCGGGCGCCCGGAGCTGGGCGCCTTCGAGGGGGCCGACGTGCACGCCAACCGGGCCGCGTCCCTCGAGGCGGTGGAGGCCATCCGGATCCTGAACGGGGGCCGTCGCTCGCTCACGTTCCTCGAACGGAAGGCACTGACCGATTCGATCGCGCTGTGCGGGTTCACGACGTCGATCGACCAGCTGCTGGGAGACGAGGAACGACGCGCGTTGCTGGCCGACTACGAGGACTCGAATCGACGGCTCGCCAGCCTTGCGAGGGGGCCGGACGCGGGTCCGTTGTTCGATGACCCGCCGACCGTGGGTCCAGGGCTGCCCGAGGAGGAGGTTCGGTCCCTCGGCCTCACCGCGCTGACCACCCTGGCGATGGAGCAGCATGGATCGCTCCGCGAGGCAGAGAGGATGTTCCGCGAGCTCCTCGCTGCCCACGACCTCCGCGGGTCGGTGCTCGAGCGGCTGGCCGCGGACGAGCGGGTTCCGGAGGAAGCGCTCGAGGATGCGACGCGAGACCCAGCCGATCGATTGGAGCTGACATGGCCAAGCTGATCTATGCGGCGATCAGCTCGCTCGACGGGTACGTCGAGGACGCGGAGGGCGGGTTCGACTGGGCGGCGCCGGACGACGCAGTGCACGCGTTCGTCAACGAGCTCGAGCGGCCGATCGGCACCTACCTCTACGGGCGCCGGATGTACGAGACGATGGTGTTCTGGGAGACCGCGACCGACCCCGAAGAGCCGGCTGTGTTCCTCGACTATGCCGAGATCTGGCGGGCAGCCGAGAAGATCGTCTACTCACGCACGCTCGAGACGCCATCCAGCGCGAGGACTCGGATCGAGCGCGAGCTCGAGCCGGACGCGGTCCGGCAGCTGAAGCTGTCCTCGACGGCCGACATCTCGATCGGCGGCAGCGAGATCGCCGGCCAGGCGATCGGCGCCGGGCTGGTCGACGAGTGCCATCTCTTCCTGTGCCCGATCGTGGTCGGTGGCGGCAAGCGCGCCCTGCCGGACGACGTCCGCGCGCAGCTCGAGCTGCTCGACGAGCGCCGCTTCGACAACGGCGTCGTCCACCTCCACTACCGGGTGGGTTCGTAGCGCCGTCCCGCGTCAGCCGCCGAAGGCCGGCGGGGGCGGAGGCTGCATCGCCGCGCGTGACGCTTCGCGGACGCTTGCGCTAG
Source organism: uncultured Microthrixaceae bacterium (assembly GCA_963806205.1). Taxonomy (GTDB): domain Bacteria; phylum Actinomycetota; class Acidimicrobiia; order Acidimicrobiales; family VFJN01; genus VFJN01. The sequence continues at coordinate 182,714 of CAWDXF010000002.1, read as the reverse complement.
AGCTTGCGGCCTGCGAACGCCTGGAGGCGGTCGACCACGGAGGCGCCGGGGGGCGCGGGCTGCTCGGCATCGAAGAGGCCGGTCCCGCGGAGGTCGGGGCCGACGGTCTGCTGGCCGATGGCGAGGGCCTCCTCGAGCAGGCCCTCGTCGCCGATGGTCTGCCCCGTCGCCCGGGCCAGGTCGGTGGCGTGGGTGGCCACGTCGAACACGGCGATGCTCAACGCCAACCCGGCCGGCATCTCCCCGAACGGCAACTTCACGATCTTGTCCATCACGCCTGGCTGGTCGAAGGCGGCCAGCGCGCGCTGGCTTGCCACCTGCCATGCACCCCTGTAGTCGTCGCCGAGGTTGTCCCCGCCGAGCAGCTGGCCGAGCACCTCATCGGAGACGGCGCCCGATTCGGCCGACATGGCGAACATCGTGGCTCCTCCGGTGATGTGGTTGAGGAGGTCCCGAACGCACCACTCCGTGCACGGCGTGGAGGCCGCGAGGTCCTCCGGTCCGATGTTGGCGACCAGCCGATCGGTCTCGTCGACGACCCGCTTGAGCAATGCGACCGATTCCATCGAGTCTCCCCCGATCCGCCGCGCGACGTCGTCGCAGCGCGAACTCCAGACGCGGCATCATACGCACGCGCATGCGGGGATGCGGCCCCCCGGCTCAGGGCGTGAGGCTGGGACGGGGAGTGTGCGGGTAGGAGCGGCCCATGCTCCTTCCCATCATTGCCGCGGTCATCGCCGTCGTCGGCGTCGTCCAGCTCCTGCAAGGCCAGATCATCTTCGGGATCGTCCTGTTGGTGATCGCCGCCATGGTCGGCCCCGGTGGCTACAGCGTCTTCCGCGGCCGCGGCACATCCAGCTGAGGCAGCCCGTGCGGCACGTCGCCTTCCGGCCGAGCCTCACGCTGCGCGGGCGAGCGTTCAAGGGCCTTCGGGGGTGGGCGGGCAAGCCCCTGCACCCGCCCCTGACCGACATCCCGGTCGGCGCGTACGTGCTGGCAGCGGCCTTCGACGTCATCTCCGCGGTGGGCAACGGAGAGCCGTGGGCCCGTGACTTCTACCGGGCGGCGTCGTTCACCCTGATCGGCGGAGCGACGGTGTCGGTGCTAGCGGCGCTCACCGGGTTCTGGGACTGGCTCCGCTCGACCGAAGCCGGCACGCAGGCCCGGCGCACGGCGAACGCACACGCCCTGACGATGATCACCGTGACCGTCCTGGTGGCAGTCGGCATCGCGGTGCGTGCGATCGCCCTCTGGGACGAGCCGTCCACCACCGGTCTCGCACTGGCGCTCAGCCTCGCGGCCGCGATCCTGACGGCACTCGGCGGGACCATCGGCGGCTCGCTGGTGTTCGACTACGGCTTCAACGTCGAGACCGCGGGTGATGCGCCGGTGTGGCACCGCAGCGAGCACGACGTCCGACCGGGCGATGCAGCCCGGTCCAGCTGACGAACGAGGAGGTCCGAGATGGCACGCCCGGTATGGAAGGGGTCGATCAGCTTCGGGCTGGTGAACGTCCCGGTGAAGGCGTTCACCGCAGTGCGCGACCACACGTCCACTTCCACCAGCTCGAGAAGAAGTCGGGCTCGCGGATCCGGAACCGCAAGGTCGCGAGCGGGCGCAGGAGGTCGACGCCGCGGACATCGAGATGGGCTTCGAGGTCAGCAAGGGCAAGTACGTGACCTTCAGCAGCGACGAGCTGGACGAGCTGCGCCCGGCGTCGACCAGGACGATCGAGGTGAGCGACTTCGTCGCCCTCGAGGACGTGGACCCGATCTACTACGACCGCACCTACTGGCTGGGGCCGGACGGCGACGGGGCCAAGCAGGCCTACCAGCTCCTCCTTGCCGCGATGGAGGACCGTGAGCGAGTGGCGATCGGCTCGGTCGTCATGCGCAACAAGCAGTACCTGGCCGCCATCCGTCCGCTCGACGGCTCGCTCGCCATGTCGACGATGCGCTTCGCCGACGAGGTCGTGCCCCGCGCGGATGTCGAGGGCGTGCCCACCCGGCGGTCGAAGCCCGAGCCCAAGGCCCTGAAGCTGGCCACACAGATCGTCGACTCGCTGGCGGGGGACTGGAAGCCCGAGCAGTACCACGACACCTACGCCGAGGAGCTGCGGCGCCGCATCAAGGCGAAGGACAAGGGCAAGAAGGTCGTGAGCGACGGGGCCACCGAGCCCACCGCCGACGTGCTCGACCTCATGGAGGCCCTCGAGAAGAGCGTGCAGTCCTCGAAGGCCAAGCGCACCGCCAAGAGCTCGGCCCGGAGCCGCACGACCAGGACCCGCAAGAGCGCCTGACGCGTCGGCCGTTGCCGCTGACGGGCGGGGCGCGATGATGAGGGCGTGGTGGGCGGGGTGCACGGGCGCATCAGGACGGACGAGCGCGACCGCGTCACGCTCGAGGTCCGCCTGCCGGGGCGCCTCTTCCGCCTGATCCTCGGCATCAGCGCCACGGTGAGCCACACCGTGTTGCTCGGGGTGCCGCTCTTCGGGATCGCCGGCACCCTCGACTGGCCGCGTGCCTGGGTCTTCATCGCCGTGTGGGACCTGAACGTCCTCCTCGTGTGCGTCCTGTCGAGCACCGAGGTGCTCCTCGAGCGGATGTGGCCGCTTCGCGACGGGCGCCGGCTGGAGCGCGGCGACCTCGTCTTCGTGCTGCTGCTCTTCCCCCTCGCCCTGACCTACCTCGTCGTGCTGCCACTCGAGGTCTTCCACCTCGACCTCCCCGACCCACCTCCCCTCGGGGTGGCCGTCGTCGGCCTCGTGTCCCTCACGGTCGGCTGGGCCTTGATGACCCTCTCGGTGAGGCAGAACCGCTTCGCGTCCACCGTGGTGAAGATCCAGACCGAGCGCCACCACGAGGTGATCGACTCCGGCGTCTACGGCATCGTGCGCCACCCGATGTACCTCGGCGCCTCGCTCCTGACCCTGGGTGTCCCCGTGTGGCTCGGGTCGTACCTCGCGCTGACGCTCGGGGTGCTCGGGGTCGTCGGGCTCGCCCAGCGCATCCGCATCGAGGAACGGGTGCTGCGCGCGGGGCTCCCCGGCTACACCGACTACCAGGAACGGGTGCGGTACCGGCTGGTGCCGTTCGTCTGGTAGGCGCGGACACCTACAGTCGGCCCCGTGGCCGACGACGAATCGGACGTCGAACCGGACGACCAGCCCAAGCCCGAGCTCGACGTGCCACACGAGGCCGAACCCGAGTCGGAGCCCGAACCCGAACCCGAACCCGAACCGGAGCCTGAGCCCGAGCCGGAACCCGAGGCCGAGGCGTCGGGGTCGAGCGAGCCGGCGCCGGAGGAGTCCGAGTCGACCGAGCCCGCGTCACAGGAGCGGGCGCCCCGGTGGCCCGCGCTCAAGAGACCCGCGCTCGAGTGGCCCGCGCCCCCGGCGCGCGCCGCGGAGCCGCCCACCATCGAGGAGCCCGAGCCCGAGCCCGAGCCCGAGCCCGAGCCCGAGCCCGAGCCGGAGCCCGAGCCGGAGCCCGAACCCGAACCCGAACCCGTGACGAGGTTCGTGCCGGAGCCGAGGCCCGTGCCACCCCGCGCGTCGTTGCCATCTCGCGCACCCGTGCCACCGCGGGCGCCGATGCCGATGCCGGCACCGGATGTGCAGCCGGTCGCTCGACGCAGGCGGCGGCCCAAGGGTCGGATCGCGATGGTCGTTGTCGTCGTCCTCGCGGTCGGCCTCGTGGCGTGGGGCGTGGCCGCCTCGCTCACGAGCGACCGCACGCTCTGGCCCGAGTCGGTCCTGAACCAAGGTGTGCAGCGGTTCGAGATGGATGGTGTGCCGTTCACCTTCGAGTACCCCCCCAACTTCGCCGCCGTGGAGGAGGAGAACCTGCCGGAGGGGTTCCTCGCGATCTTCGGGGTGAGCCCCGTCAGCTTCATCGACGTCCGCGAGACGGCCGACACGGCGCTGACCGACAGCGCCATCGTGGCGCAGATCGGACCCCTGATGACCACCGACGCCACCGTGCTGCTCTCGCAGGGCACCCGACCCCTCGACGGCGACACCGCCGTGACCTTCGTGGTGAGCGACACGTCGGCATCCGTCTTCACCCTGTCGCGGCTCACGTTCCTGCGGGCGGGGGGCCGGACCTGGGAGCTGGGCTGCCAGTCGGACGAGGGCGACCGGGTCGCCATGGACGCCGCGTGCGACCAGATGCTCACGACGTTCCGCCGCCAGGGCGATTCGTGACCTTCGTCACATTCGTCCGTCGCGCCCGTTTCGGGTAACGCGCGCCCGTTTCGGGTAACGTGCCGCCAGACCCCCAGGGGTGGGGCGAGGGCGAGATCGGGAGGTCACCCGTGCGGAAGCTCGTGGCAGTGGCAACGTTGGCGCTGTTGGCATCGTTGGTGCCGGCAAGCGCCGGAGGGGCGGACACGCCGTCCCGGTCCTCCTACTTCTGGCAACACGGCAGCTACGGCCATGGTCACGACAACGACGGGGACAAGGGTCCCCCCGGTGACAAGGGCCCGCCCGAGGCGACAAGGGCCCGACCGGCGACAAGGGACCGGCTGGTGACAAGGGACCCGCCGGCGACAAGGGCTCGCCTGGTGACAAGGGTGCCCCTGGTGACAAGGGCTCGCCTGGTGACAAGGGAGCCCCTGGTGACAAGGGAGCCCCTGGTGACAAGGGCCCGACGGGCGACAAGGGGCCGACCGGTGACAAGGGCCCGACCGGGGACATGGGGCCTCCTGGCCCCGAGGGTCCGGCAGGCCCGACGCTGTTCACGGCCTCGACCAACGCGGCCACCAACACGATCGTGCTCAACGGTGTCGCCGGCACCGTGGCGGCCCTGCCCCTGAGCGGCTTCTCGCTGGCCTCACCGCAGGTCAACCTGGTCGGCGGTGCGATCTCCATCGACCTGCTGGGTGCGTCCGGTGTCCAGCAGACGCTGGCCAAGGCCCAGACCTTCACCACGATCCGGGCGAACGCCCGGCTCACGGTGGGCGTCAACCTGGGGACCCCGGTCACCCTGAGGGCGACCCTCGTCAAGGGGCCGCTCGCCGGGCCGCTGACCGCGCAAGCCCTGACGTGTGACCTCACGCCGAGCCTGGTCCCGCCGGTCGCGGCCGGCGCGACGTTCACGTGCGAGGGCACAGGCAGCGTGACCGTCAACCCGGGTGAGTGGGTGGCACTGGTCCTCTCGTCGCACTCGACGGTGGCCCTGGTGTCGGCGATCGTCTCCCAGGCATCCATCAGCGTCGGGTGAGCCCTCGCCTCACGCGGCGACGCGCTCGAGGCGAAGCGCACCCGATGGATCATCATCGCTGTCCTCGGCGTCATCCTGACGACGGTCCTCGTCGTCAGGATGACCGGGGGCGGCGGGTCCGACGACGGCTCGGACGGGGGCTCCGAGCGGCTCGACGTCGCCAACGTCCCGTTCACCTTCGTCGTCGCGGAGGAGCTCGTCCCGGTGGAGGCCGAGAAGCTGCCGCCGGGCTTCTTCGCGATCGTGGGGCTCACCCCGCTCGACTACGTCGACGTCCGGTTGACGGCCTACGAGGAGCTCGACGACGACGCGATCGACGCCCGGCTCCGCTCGACCCTGACCCCGAGCCAGGAGATCCTGGGCCGCGACCAGTTCAGGGCCGATGCGACGACGTTCAGCACCTGGCAGGTCGCCGACCACGCCGGCGGGGCCAACACGCTGTCGCGTCTCAACTTCGTGCGGATCGACGGCGAGACCTGGGAGATCGGCTGCCAGTCCCGGGTCGAGTACCGCCGGGAGATGGACCGCGCCTGCGACCAGGCGCTCCAGACCTTCGCCCCCCGGTCCGCACCGGGCAGCACGGCACCGGCGCGCCGCGTGGGCTAGACCTCGGGCACCCACCGCCTGTCCGTGCGTGAGGGGGGCGGATCAGGTCTTGTCGAGCACCCACGCGGCGATCACCGCGACGGTGATCCAGAAGCCGACGAGCCCGAGGCCCAGCACGAGCCATGCCCAGTCGAGGTGCAACCGCTGGTCCATGGGATCCGCGAGGTCGCCTCGCTCGTAGAACCCTGGTTGGTGGAGAGGGTGATCTGTCACGGAGCTCCCGCCTGTTCCGAGCCACGTTCTGCTCGGAGCACCATTGCCCGGGCCCACCTGGCACCGCACGGGGAATCGTCCCAACCCGAGGTGTTCGGGCTGCGGGCGGGCCGGGCGCCCTATGGTTCCCGGTCGACGGCTGACCGATCGTTCAGCGGGCCAAGGGGAGGGGGGATCCGTCTGGCCGACATCGCTCGTTCCACGCGTTCGTCCCTGCTCGACGCTGGCCTGGAGCTGCTGCGGGAGCTGACCCCGGCCGCGCTGGTGGCGGCGCTGCGGACCCGCGAGATCGCCCGGCGAGCCGGGGTGAGTGCTCCCACGTTCTTCCACCACTTCCGCACGGTCGAGGAGTACGCGGACGCTCTGGTGGAGCACGTGTTCTCACCGACCCGCACGTCCGTGGAGGGGGTCGTCACCAAGGGCCTGCAGGAGGCCCAGCGCGAGCCGCTGCCGGCCGAGCAGTCGATCGCCTACCACACGAGGGACCTGCACCAGCTGGCCGCGGATCCGGACTTCCGGGTGCGCATGGGGCTGTGGGCGCTGGCCGGGCCGGCGGTCGACGAGGCCTACGGCACGCTCCTGCGCGAGGTCGACCGGCAGCTCATCCCGCAGGCACAGGGGCTGCACGACCTCTGGGGCAGGGAGGTCCGGCCACCGCTCGACCTGCGGTCGTACCTCGCGGTCCAGCTGGCGCTGCTCGGCGGCTCGGTCATGCGGCACCTCGCCGAGCCGGACGTGATGACGCCGGAGCGCTATGCCCGCGCCGCGGCGGCCCTGAGCATGGTGATGCTGCGGCCCAACGGCGACCGCCGGACGATGGACGACCGCCTGTCGGAGATGAACTACCACCCGGGGGCGAGAGCGACGGCGACGCCCCCGTCGAGCCGCCGCGCGACGACGTGCGCCCGGTTGCTCGACGCTGCGGCGGAGCTCATCGGCGAGTACGGGTACGAGGCGACGTCGATCACCCAGGTGGCCCGAGCCGCCGGGGTCCACGTGGCGACGCTGTACGACCACTTCGAATCGAAGGCGCACCTCGCGCTCACGCTCTTCGACTCGCACGCGGCTGCCTACCTCGCCACGGTGGGCCCGGCAGACGTGGCCGATCCGGCCGCCGCGCTCCAGCGGCATCTGGAGGACGTCGCCGAGCTCGTGGCGACGCGCACTGACCTGGCCCGGCTGTACCTGTCCCTGGCGGCCTGTGGTGACCAGCCGGCCGAGCTCGACGATGTGCTGCGGCGGACGACCCGCGTGCTCGTCACCGCCGCGACACCAGGACGGGCAGCCGGCTGGCCCGCCCCCGACGAGGCCGCGGAGCACCTCCTCGTCGCCACGATCGGCGCGATGCTGCGCCACCCGGGCGACGGCGCCGCGAGCGCGGCGGAGACCGCGCTGCGGTTCCTCCGCTGAGCCGCCGCGCTAGCCGGCGATCAGCGGGCCCGCCGGGTTCGGGGTCGTGATCGGGTCGGCGTGGCGGTGCACGACCTTCCACGCACCCGCCTCGAGGCGGAGGATCGTGGTGACGCGGAGGTCGAAGGGGGTCACCTCGTCGCGGCCGCTGACCTTGGCCTGCCAGCGCTCGTTCATCAGCAGGCAGGCGAGGTCACCGCTGAGGAAACGCGCCAGCTCGTCGTGCTGCCGGGGCTCGCCGTCGAGGAACTGGGACGCGGCGCGCTCGAGGCCCTCGGCCACCGCAGCGGGTCCGATCCGGGAGGGGCCCCACGGGTTGGCGAGCGCGATGTCGTCCTGCTCTGAGTAGAGGCCCTTCAGCGGCTCCGGGTCTCCTCGGACGATCCGAGCCACCGCCTGGAGGTACGTCTCGATCGCGTCGCCGAGCTCCACGAGGGCGACTCTACGCCTGGTCGTGCGATCCGTCCTCGTCGAGCTCGCCGCGCGCGTGGAGGACGAGCAGCGCCGCCAGGGCCGGCCCGACGAGGAGGCTCCCGGCCCCGAGGCTGGCGAGCATCGCGATCAGCGTGGCCCGGCTCCCGGCGGCCTCGGCGATCGTCAGCTGGTCCACCAGCAGGTCCGGGTACTGCCCCGCGGCCCACCCCCACACCACCGCCGTCACCGCCACGACCGCGGTCACGCGGGCGGCCCGGTACGAGCGCCTGGCCAGCAGCCCGACGGAGCACAGTCCGCCCACACCCGACGCGACGAGCAGGGGGAGCCCGCGCCCGGTGAGCCCGTCGTACAGGTCGGGGGCGTCGGCCCGCAGCACGAGGATCCCCGCCAGCGCCACCGCGCCGGTGACGACCGCCGCCGCGGTCCCGCGCGTGCGGTAGCGCGCGGCGAGGTCCGCGTCCCCGCTCCGCGCGGCGTCGGCGGCGAGGAACGCGGCGGCGAGGTAGGCGCAGGTCGCCACCGCCAGGGTGCCGCCGAGCAGCGAGGTCGGGTGGATCCAGGGGTCGAACGGATCGGGCGGGGCCGTGTCGACGGGGACGCGGCCCGAGGCCACGGCGCCGGCCACCGTCCCGAGGAAGAAGGGGGTGAGCAGCGACGAGGCCGCGAAGGTGACGCCGAAGGCCCGTCGGGACGGCAGGTCCTCCACCCCCTTCCGGAAGGCGAAGCCCGCGCCGCGCAGGATGATGCCGATGGCGGCGGCCGTGAGCGGCACGTAGAGGGTCGACATGATCGCGGCGAACGCGGTCGGGAAGCCGGTCCAGAGCACGACGAGCACGAAGATCAGCCACACGTGGTTGGCCTCCCACACGGGCCCGATGCGCTGCTCGATCAGGCGCCGCTCGGGCGCGCCGGAGCGCGGGCCGCCGGCGAGGAGGTCCCAGACGCCGGCGCCGAAGTCGGCTCCCGCGAACACCGCGTAGAGGGTCACGCCGACCCACATGAGCGCCAGCACCACCTCCGGGAGCGTCACGTCGGCTCGCTCCGCGCGAGGCGCCGCAGCACGTAGACGGTCCCGGCCGTGAGCGCGGTGTAGACGAGGACGAGCGCGTAGTAGCCGAGGCGGATGTTCGGCGCGGTGGTGACCGCGTCCTCCACGCGCATCACCCCGTAGACGATCCACGGCTGCCGTCCGACCTCGGTGGTGACCCAGCCGGCCTCGAGCGCGACGGCGGCGAGGGGCCCGGCCGCGGTGGCGAGCCACAGGAACGCCCGGGTGCGGGGCAGGGCCCGCCGCCGCCACCACACGACGGCGAACCAGGCCGCGAGGGCGAGCAGGCCCGTGCCGATCATGACCATCAGCTGGAACGAGGTGCGCACCACGCCGACCGGCGGGCGTTCGTCGGCCGGCACCTCGTCGAGGCCGAGGACCACCGCGTCGGGGTCGTGGTGGGCGAGCAGGGACAGGGCCCGGGGGACCTCGATCCCGTAGCGCACCTCGCCGTCGAGGTAGAGCCCCCCGATGGTGACGGGCGCCCCGCGCTCGGTCTCGTGCAGTCCCTCGAGCGCCGCGAACTTGGTCGGCTGGTTCTCCGCCAGGAACCGCGCCGCCCAGTCCCCGACGCCGATCTGCACCGGCGTGATGGCAGCGGCCATCGCGAAGGGGAGCAGGAAGCCGAGGCGGTGGTAGCGATCGGTGCGCCCGCGGAGGAGGGCCACGGCGTAGACGGCAGCGGTCCCGAAGCCCGCGACCATCCACGCCGCGAGGACCATGTGGGTGGTCTGCGGAGGCGTCGCCGGGTTGAACATCGCCGCCCACGGGTCGACGTCGGTGACGTGACCGGTGGCGAGGTAGTGCTCGACGTCGAAGCCGCGCGGCTGGTTCATCCAGGCGTTGGCGGTCACGACGAACCAGGCCGATGCCACGCCCGCGACCACGATCGGCACTCCCATGAGGACGTGCACCTTCGGGGGCAGCCGGTCCCAGCCGTAGAGGTAGAGGCCCACGAAGATCGCCTCGACGAAGAACGCGATGCCCTCGATGGCGAACGGCAGGCCCCACACGTCGCCGAAGGTGCGCATCAGCCCGGGCCACAGGATGCCGAGCTCGAAGGAGAGGATGGTCCCGGACACCGCGCCGACGGCGAACAGCAGCGCCAGCGCCTTGGACCAGCGCCGGGCGAGCCGCAGGAGGTCGGCGTCGCCGCGGCGGATGCCCAGCGCCTCGGCCGCGACCACGAGCCCGGGGAGGCCGACCCCGAAGCACGCGAGCACGATGTGCCAGCCGAGCGAGAGCGCCATCTGCTGACGGGCGGCCCAAAGGTCGGGCTGCTGCACAGCGATCACGGGCGGGACCTCCTCGGCCTACGATGCTCGGCCATGATCCGACTCAGCGTGTTCTACCCGAAGGCCGACGGCACCACGTTCGACCACGACTACTACCGCGACAAGCACGTGCCGCTCGCCAGCAGCACGTGGGGCGTGCCGGCGCAGATCGAAAAGGGCATCGACGGTCCGTACGAGGCGGCGGTGCACTTCACCTTCGACTCGCTCGAGGCGCTGGGCGCGGCGATGGGCAGCGAGGGCACCGGGGCGATCCTCGCCGACGTCCCGAACTACACGAACGCCACGCCGGTGATGCAGACGAGCGAGGTCGTCGCCGGCTAGCGACGCCATCCGAGGAGGAGCCATGCCCGCCTACCGGGACCACCTGCCGCAGCTCGACGCCGACGTCTTCCTGACCGACGGGGGGATCGAGACGACGCTGATCTTCGACGACGGCTTCGAGCTGCCCGACTTCGCGGCCTTCACGCTCCTCGACGACGAGGCCGGTCGAGCCGCGCTCGTGCGCTACTTCGAGGCGTACCTCTCGATCGCCGCACGGGACGGCGTCGGCATCGTGCTGGAGACCCCGACCTGGCGGGCCAGCCCGGACTGGGGTGCCCGCCTCGGCCTGAGCCCCGACGCGCTGGCCGCGGTCAACCGCGACGCGGTGGCGCTGCTGGTCGAGCTGCGCGCCCGCCACGAGACGGCGGCGAGCCCCGTGGTGATCAGCGGTTGCATCGGGCCGCGCGGCGACGGCTACCAGGTGGGGGAGGCCATGACCCCGGACGCGGCGCGCGACTACCACGCGGTGCAGACCCAGACGTTCGCCGGCACGGAGGCCGACCTCCTCACCGCCATCACGATGACCTATGCCGACGAGGCCATCGGCCTCGCGGAGGCTGCCCGTGGGGCCGGCATGCCCGTGGTGATCTCGTTCACCGTCGAGACCGACGGTCGGTTGCCGTCGGGACAGCCGTTGGGCGAGGCCATCGCGGCCGTCGACGCGGCGACCGGCTCCTCGCCCGCCTACTACATGGTCAACTGCGCGCACCCGACGCACTTCGACCAGGTGCTCGCGGGCCCGCCGGCCTGGGCGGCGCGGCTCGGGGGCGTGCGGGCCAACGCGTCACGGCTCAGCCACTCCGAGCTCGACGAGGCCGAGGAGCTCGACAGCGGCAACCCGCAGGAGCTCGCCCAGCAGTACCGGGACCTTCGCGCCCTGGTGCCCACGCTCACCGTGCTCGGTGGGTGCTGCGGCACCGACCACCGCCACATCGACGCGATCAGCACCGCCTGCGCGACCGCCTAGCCGGCGAGCCCGTGCTCGTAGGCGAAGGCCGTGGCGGCGGTCCGTGACGTGACGCCGAGCTTGGTGAAGATGTTCGACAGGTGGCGGGCCACGGTCCGCTCGCTCAGCGACAGGGCACCCGCGATGTCCTTGTTGGTGCGTCCGGACGCCACGAGCGCGAGCACCTCGGCCTCGCGGGCGGTGAGCCCGGCGGGGAGGGCCGGGGCGGTGACGCCGGGGACCTGGTGCGCATCGAGGGTGGCGCCGAGCCGGTCGAAGATGGCCGCGGCGCTGGCCCACGACCGGGCCGCTCCGTCCTCGTCGCCGCGCTCCCGGCAGGCCTGCCCCAGGAGGACGCGCGCGGTCGCGACCTCGTAGGGGACCGCGAGCTCCTGCCACGCCTGCAGGGCCTCCCGCAGCGCGCCGCACGCGGCGGCCGCATCGCCCCGAGCGAGGAGGAGGCGGCCGCGCGAGGACAAGGCTGCGGCGGTGAGCGCCGGGCTGGCGTACTCCGCGGCGAGCTCCTCGAGCTCGACGACGGCGTCGCCAGCGGCGGGGAGATCGCCCGCGGCCACCGAGATCTGCACGAAGGCCGGCAGCAGCCGCCCGCGCGCCAGCCTGTTCCAGGTCTGCTCGGCGAGCATGCGCGTGATGATCGCGGTCGCCGCGTCGACGCGACGTTGGGCCAGCCGCACCAGCGCGAGCCCCGCGGCCTGCTGGCCGCACAGCTCCTCCGCCTGGGCGAAGGCCTCCTCGGCCCCGTCGAGGTCACCCAGGCGACGACGGATCTCGCCGACCTCGATCCAGCCCGCGGCCACGTTCGGGACGTGGAGCCCGTCGAGCTCCGCGCAGGCGCGTCTGGCCTCGCGCTCGGCCGCGGTCCACTCCCCGCGGAGCTGGAGGAGCGCGGCGTGGTGCACGCGGCAGATGCCGGGCCACATGGCGAGGGGGTTGTCCTCGGACCACCGCAGCGTGGCGTCGGTCCACTCGGCCGCACGCCGGAGGTCGCCGAGGCCCTCGCAGGCGGTGATGAGGCTGCAGTACACCTTGCCGGTGGTGAACGGGCCGACTCGGCCCTCGACCGCCAGCAGCATCGCTTCGTCGAGGTGGCCGAGCCCGTCGGCCACGTGGCCCTGGTCGATCAGGACGCGCCCGATCGCCTGGAGGGCCTCGGCCTCGAGGTCGAGCGACGGCAGGCGGAGCGCGAGTGCGTGGGCCTCCCGGGCCAGGGCCTCCGCCCCGGCGAGGTCGCCCGACCCGTGGGCCACCTCGGCCTCCCGCAGGAGGAGCGCCGCGAGCGCGCCCGACTCCGGCTCGCCCTCGAGCGCGCGGCGAGCCCGCCGCAGCCACCCACCGGCGATGGCGGGCCGGGCCTTGAGCTGGTTGTGCTCCCACAGCCAGACCGCGCACTGGCCCGCCCGCTGCCGCTCGCCGAGCGCCTCGTAGCGCGCGTAGGCGTCTTCGCGGGCCTCGATGCAGTCGTCCATCCGCCCGAGCCACCAGGACGCGTCGGCCACGAGGTCGAGGCGGTCGGCCTCCGCCCGGTCGGGGAGGGGGCCGGCCGACCGAGCGGCGTCGAGCGCCTCCGCCCACGCCGACCGGGCGAGGTGGTCACGGGCGACGGCGAGGGCGTCCACTCCGCGGCACGGTAGCGCGGCGATCCGATCAGCCTGCGAGCTGCTTCGACAGGTGGTCGAGCACGGGCAGGATCTCCGAGGTGGTGCTGAACTCGAGGAACACCACGCCGCCATCGGTCCACCCGGTGTGGCCGGCAGGCCAGTAGTAGACGTCGCCGGCGCGGTTCGTCTCCTCGGTCCCGTCGGCGTACTTGAGCGTGATCGAGCCCTCGAGGACGTAGCCCCAGTGTGGGCACTGGCAGCGGTCGTCCGGCAGCCCGGCGAGGAGCGGGGTGAAGTCCACGCCCGCGGGCAGCGAGATGTAGCGGGCGTAGACGCCGTCGCAGTCGATCCCCCGCGTCTCGATGCCGTCCTGGTCCATCTCCAGCGGGATGTCCTTGCTCTGGCTTCGCATGGCTACGCCTCCTGATCGTGCCCGGGGAAGCCCCGGACTGCTCGGCTCATCATGCACCCGCGACCGGTCCGCCGCATCGGCCAGGTCGCCCATCGCCGGCTGCCTCTCGGGCGCCGCGTGGGCAATCCACGCCATCGCGGGGCGGCGAGGTTGGCGCGTCCGGCCGATGCCCGGCCCGGGGCGGCGTGCGCACCATGCCTCCATGACCAACACCCACGAGCGCGACGACTCGACCCCCACGGTGGCGGACCTCATCGTGATCGGGCGGGACCGGGAGGCGCTCGCGGTCGCGGCGCGCGACTCTGGACCCGACCACACCCGGCGCGCCGCGCGCGCCACAGGACGAGGACGAGGGGGACCCATGGACGGAGCCCAGCAGCTCGACGAGATCATGCCGCTCCTTGAGGAGCTCGTGGACGGGATCGGTGCCGGTCAGCTCGGCGCCCCGACCCCGTGCGCCACGTTCACCGTCGAGGGGGTGCTGGAGCACATGACGGCGGGCGCCACTGCGTTCGCCCCTGCGTTCCGCGGCGAACCCGCCTCCGCGGTCCCGGCGACCACGGGGACGATCCAGGACCGCTGGCGCGCGGCGATGGCCGAGCTGCTCGCCGCGGTGCACTCGCCCGGCGCGCTCGACCGCACGGTCGCCGCACCCATCGGCGAGGTGCCGGGGGGCGTGTTCGCCCGCTTCGTGGCCTTCGACGGCCTGGTCCACGGCTGGGACCTGGCCACCGCCACCGGCCAGCCGTACGCGCCCGACCCCGAGCTCGCTGCCGAGGTCGAGGCCTTCGTCCGGCAGGCGCTCACCGACGGGATGCGCGACGGCGACACCTTCGCCGCCGAGACACCTGCTCCGCCCGACGCAGGACCCCTCGAGCGGATCGTCGCCTTCACGGGCCGTTCCCTACCGACAGGAGAGACACCGTGACCACCACCCTGACCCGAGACGACCTCGACGCCATCAAGGCCAAGCAGCAGCAGACCTGGGCCAGCGGCGACTACGTCGTGATCGGTACCTCGCTGCAGATCGTCGGCGAGTCGCTCTGCGAGGCGGTCGACGTGGCCGCCGGCACGCGCGTGCTCGACGTGGCCGCCGGCAACGGCAACGCAGCGTTGGCCGCGGCCCGACGCGGCTGCCAGGTCGTCGCCACCGACTACGTGGAGGACCTCCTCCACGCCGCGCGCCACCGCGCCGAAGCCGATGGCCTGGTGCTGGAGACCCGCACCGCGGACGCCGAGGACCTCCCGTTCGCGGACGGCGAGTTCGACGCCGTGCTCTCGACCTTCGGCGTGATGTTCGTCCCCGATCCGGCACGCGCCGCGGCCGAGCTGCTCCGCGTGTGCCGGTCCGGCGGGCGCATCGGGCTGGCCAACTGGACGCCCACGGGTTTCGTCGGCCAGATGTTCAAGATCGTCGGCGGGCACGTCCCCCCGCCCGCCGGCGTGCCCTCCCCCCTCGCCTGGGGCACCGAAGAGCGGCTCGGCGAGCTGCTCGGCGGGGGTGCGAAGGTCGAGGTGCACCGGCGCCACTTCGTGTTCCGCTACCGCTCGGCCACCCACTTCTTCGAGACGTTCCGCGACTACTACGGACCGGTCGTGAAGGCGTGGGCGGCGCTCGACGACGCCGGGCGAGAGTCGTTCCGCTCCCAGCTCGTGGCCCTGGCCGACCAGCACGACCGCGGCCCGTCCGGTTCGCTGGCCGTGCCGTCGGAGTACCTCGAGGTCGTCGCTACTCGATCGTGAACGCCTTGTACATGCCGTGGCCGCCGGCCGCTTCAGGGAGCGCGTGCGGCGGCCCGCCCTCACGGTCGGAGATGAAGCAGTAGAAGAGGTAGGTCCGGCCGGCCTGGAACCCACCCGGCACCGAGAACTGGATGCTGTTGCCCGGGGTCGCCACACCGCTGAACGAGACCTCTTCGCTCTCGATCGTGCCCTCCGGCGGCTCGGCGCCCTCGTCGAGGCTGAGGAACGTGGCGAAGGCCTCCTCCGCCTGCCCGACCGTGGTGCCCTCGGGGTAGAGGTCGAAGCCGGCGAAGTGGGTCTGCGCGGGACCGGTGTTGGTGAAGTTGATGACCTCATCGCCACCGGTGAGGTCCACCTCGAACGTGAAGTCCTCGGCCGTGATGGTGCCGTCGCCGCCCGGGAGCTCGACGTCACCCTCGGGCGACGTCACCGTGACGGTGTCCTTCATGCCCAGCTCGAAGTGCGGCGCCCCCTCTGCATCGGGGTCGTCGGCCGTGCTGGTCAGCGCGCAGAACACCGCGTAGGTGCCCTCCGACAGCGTGTACACGAGCGAGGTGGACTCGCCCGGGGCGGCCTCGTTGGCCCCGATGATGTTGGTCACGTAGTCGGGGAACGGGCCGCTGCCGTCGATGACCGGCGCGAACTCGGTGAGGAACTGGTCGAGCGGGACGTCGCCGATCTCCACGAAGGCGATCTCGTGGTCGGCGGCACCGGTGTTCTCGAAGTCGATCGCCACGGCGCCGCCGGGGAGCTCCTCGGGCAGGCCCTCGAACGCGTAGTCGACCCCGGTCACCTCCAGCGGTGGGGTCGCCTCGGGGAGCTCGACCGTGCCCTCGTCATCGTCGTCGCCGCACGCGGCGGTCAGCAGCGACAAGGTGGCCAGCACCGCGCCGATCCGAGCGAGCTTCCGTCGTCCCATCTGTCGCATCCCCTCCAGCTGCCCCGTGCCGTCGTGACGCCGGGACCCTACCTCATGCCCAGGCTCCGGACCGGGGAACCCCCGAGGTGTGGTGGTGAGGCTCAGCCGGCCGCCCGGGTCGCGAGGCGCTCGACGGCGCGCTGGATGCTCCTGCGCACCACCCGGCCACCGAGCTGCACGAGCGGACGCAGCGGCCCCGGTGGGTCGAGGTACATCGTGTAGGTGATCTCGGTCCCGCCGCCCGCGACGGGTTCGAGGCGGCAGTCCTCGACGATCGACCGCACGAAGCGGGGCCGGGCCGAGGTGCCCGTGAAGGACCACCGCACGCCCGGGTCCCACACGATGAACTCCTCGTCGACGGTGAGGCCGGGGACGTGCACCCGCCGCCGCGCCCCGACGCCCTCGGCCGGGCCGAGCACCTCGACGCGCCGCACGTTCGGGAACCACTCCGGCCAGCGCTCGTGGTCGGCCAGCACGGCGAACACCGCGTCCGGCGCGGCCGGCGACGTCGCCCGGCCCTCCAGCGCGATGGGTGCGCGGTCGATCCAGTCGATGCTGCGGGTCACGAGGGCGGCCATGGAGAGCACGCTAGCGAGGGCGGCGATCGCGTAGCCTGCCGTGCCGATCGGGATGGGAGGGGTGGTGGGCAGGAGGGTTCGGGTCGTCGCCGTGGTCACCGCCGCGTTGCTGGGCGCGCCGGCGGCCGTGCCGGGCACGGCCCCGGCCGCAGTCGCGCAGCCGCCCGCGCCGCCTGGGGTGCAGCTCGTGCTCGGCGCCGAGGACAACCGGTTGCTCGCGTACGACCCGGTGACCGGCGAGCACGCCGTGGCGCTCGGCTCGGCCGCCGACGACGCGGTCAACGGCCTCGACCTCAACGCGCAGATCTGCGCGGACCCCGAGCACCCGGGGTACTTCATCGCCGGCGAGGACACGGACCAGGACAGCGGGCTCCCGGCCGACGCGCCCGGGTGGGGCTACCTCAACATCTTCGGCACGTCACTCGACGACCTCGACGTGATCATGGCCGGGAACCTGGTGCCGACCTACGGCAACACGGCCGACAACCCGGAGAACTACGGCTGCGGCTTCCTGTCCGACGGCCGCCTCGTCACCACCGACGTCGGCGACCAGCAGCCGCTCTCGGCCGCCAACGGGCAGCTCATCGTGTGGTTCCCCAACGGCGCAGGGACCTTCACCGGGACCGACTTCGACTACTGCAAGGTCGACGTCGGTCTCCCCACCGCCGGTGGGATCCACGTCGACGACCAGGATCGGGTCTACGTCGCGGCCAACCGCCCCGGGGTGCCCTCGAACCTGTCCCTGGGGGGCATCTACCGGTACTCCGGGCTCCCCGAGTCCCCGGCAGAGTGCGATCGCACCGACGCCACGGGCGCCCCCCTCGTGGACGCGGGGGTCGTGCAGAAGACGCGCTTCATCACCGGCACCCCCGTCGGCGCGCTCACGCCGAGCGCCATCGTGGCCTCGCCCGACGGCGGCTTCTACGTGTCGAGCGTGCTCACCGGGGTCATCGCCGAGTACGACTCGGCGGGGCACTTCGTGCGCCGGGTCCTCGAGCCGCCGCTGGTCCACCCGCTCCCGCCGTACCCGGGGGGCACGCCGTACGGCATGGCCGTCACCGAGGACGGCTCCCTCTGGTACGCCGACCTCGGGGTCGAGCTGACGCTGCCCTCCATCGGTCCCGTCGACGGCCACGGCACCGTGCGGCGCATCCGCTTCGTCGACGGTGAGCCGCAGGCGCCCGAGACGGTCGCGGACGGGCTGGACTTCCCCGACGGCCTCGGGCTCGTGCCCTTGGTCGACGCGCTGCCGACGGCCTCGGACCCGGACGCCACCTCGGAGTGGCCGTGCGGGAGCTGGGGCATGTACGGCGCCGGGGTCGGGCGCACCTTCTCCACCGAGTGCCCCACGGCGATCGACCCGCTGAGCGCGCGCACGCTGGTGCCCGCGTGGGTGGTGCGCACGCCCCGCACCGTCACGGCGTCGCCGGCGGTGGTGGAGGGCACGGTCTACGTCGGCGACTGGGGCGGCACGATGTACGCGCTGTCCCTGGCCGACGGCGCGAAGCGGTGGACCTACCAGACCGAGCACGCGCCCGGCGCCGCGTTCGGGCCGATCGTGTCGTCGGCGGCCGTCGCCGACGTGGCCGTCGACGGGGATCTCCGGCGGCTCGTGGTGTTCGGCGCGGGGCCTCGCCTGTACGCGCTCGACGCCGCGGACGGCTCGGAGGTGTGGGTCCTCGATCGCTCGATGGGGATCGCCGACACCTCCACGGAGCTCGAGTCGTCCCCCGTCGTGCACGCGGGGGTGGTGTACGTCGGCATCGACACCCACGGGCGCCCCGCCACCGCGACCGGCGGTGTGCGGGGCGGCCTGCTCGCCGTCGACGCGGCCACGGGCGCGCTCCTCTGGGAGTTCAACCCGGAGCTCGAGCAGCCGGGCCAGGGCTGCGGCGGGGTCTGGTCGTCACCTGCGATCGACACCGTGCAGGGCACGGTGCTGCTCGCGACCGCCAACTGCGCGGCCGATGCAGCGGCGTTCACCTGGAACGAGCACACCGAGGCCGTGACCGCGCTCGACCTGGCCGACGGCAGCGTCCGCTGGGCCTTCCAGCCCCACCCGCCCAACCGCCTCGACCTCGACTTCGGGTCCACGCCCAACCTCATCACGCTGCCGGGTAGCGGCCGTCGCCTGGTCGGCATCGGCAACAAGGACGCGGTGTACTACGCGCTCGATCCCGTCGACGGCTCCGTGGTGTGGTCCCGCCAGGTGGCGGAGCCCGGCAACCTCCAGGAGGACTTCGCGATCGGCGGCTTCATCGGGTCGACCGCCACCTGGCGGGGTGGCGTGTTCGGCGGGACCGCGCTCGGCGGGCCGCCCTGGTTCCACGCCCTCGACGGCGACGGGACGCCGCGGTGGTCCGGGCTCGCCGGACCCACCTACGGCGCCTCGGCGGTGGTGAACGGCGTGGTCCTCACCGGGGACCTCACGGCCACGCTCAAGGCCTTCGACGCCGTCACCGGGCTGCCCCTGTCCGTGTTCCCGCTGTTCGGCCCCATCTCGTCGGGTCCCGCGGTCGCGGGCGACATGGTGGTGATCGGCTCGGGCACGTCGTCGTCGGACCTGTGCGCGAAGGAGCAGCCCGGCTCGGGGGGCTGCTACGCGCTGTTCGACGCCACCCTGGGCGGGATCGGCGCGGTCACCGCGCTCCGGCCGCTGGTGCTGGGTGGCATCCTGCGACCCCGGGGGGTGCACTCATGAGCTTCGCCGAACGGATGGCGCGCCTGTCCAACGCCTTCTACGACCGCATGCGCCACAAGGGTGCGTTCACGATCGGCGAGGAGGGCGCGGTGACCGGGCCGTTCGACTCGCTCCGGGGCCGCAGGTACGCCACCGTCGTCACGTTCCGGCGCACCGGCGAGGCCATGCCGTCGCCCCTCTGGGTCGCGCTGGCCGAGAACGGGCGCGTCTACGCGCACACCCAGCGCGACGGCGGGAAGATGAAGCGCCTGCGCAACGACGACCGCGCCCTCATCGTGGCGTCGACCCGGCGGGGCAAGCCCGTCGGCCCCGTGTACCGCGCCACGGGCCGCGAGGTCCCCGACGCGGAGTGGCCCTACGCCGAGGCGGCGCTGGCCGCGAACTTCGGGCTCGGGCGCAAGGCGTACATGGGCGCGATGCGCGGCGTGGAAGCCCTCGAGACCTACCTCGAGGTCAGTCCCGTCCTCGACTGACGCGGGCGTCGGTCAGTAGTCGTACCCGAGGTCGTTGCCGCCCATGATGGGCTTCTTCGTCGTGACCGTCGGGTTCACGATGACGGGCGCGGTGGTCGTGGGCGCGGGAGCCACGACCGGCTTCTTCGTGGTCGGTGGCGCCGGCGTCACCGTGGTGGGGTTCGGGCCCCCGCCCTGCGAGCCGACCGCCGCTGCGGTGGTGCTCGTGACCTGGGCCTCGACCTCCGTGGTGGTCGTCGAGTCCTCCACGTCGACGTCGGCGTCGTCGTCGCCGCAGGCCGCCACCCCGGCGGTCCCGACCGCCAGCAGCAACGCCATCGCGAGTGCGGTTCCCCGGTGCATGGTCCCCTCCCAGGTCACTCTTCCATCCCAGCTCGTCCGCGGGCAGTCTCCCTCACCTAGCCGATCTTCGTGGTGCGGCCCTCCCACCAGGGCTCGCGCAGCTGGCGCTTGAGGATCTTGCCGGAGGCGCTGCGCGGGATCTCCGCCAGCAGCGTGTGCGAGCGCGGCACCTTGTAGCCGGCGAGGTGCTCGCGACAGAAGGCCTCGAGGTCCGCCGCGGCCACGTCCTCGCCGGTGTAGGTCGTGATCGCCGCGTGGACGGCCTCACCCCACTCGTCGTCGGGGATGCCGAACACCGCTGCGTCCTCGATCGCGGGGTGGGCCACGAGCACGGCCTCGATCTCCGCGGGGTAGATGTTCACGCCCCCGGAGATGATCATGTCGTTCTTCCGGTCGCAGATGTAGAGGAAGCCCTCGTCGTCCCAGTACGCGATGTCGCCCACCGACAGGAAGTCCCCCCGCCGCCCGGCCTCGTACTTGTCGGGGTCCTTGTAGTAGGTGGCGAAGGTCATGTCGGAGGAGATGAACACCTCGCCGGGCTGCATCGGCTCGGTCACCTCGTTGCCCTCGTCGTCGACGAGCAGGATGGTCACGCCCTGGATGGGGCGCCCGCACGAGCCCGGCTTGCGCATCTGGTCCTGGGGGAGGAGCACCGTGTTCACCCCGAGCTCGGTGGAGCCGTAGACCTCGAAGAGCGACCAGTCGTTGACGCGCTCGACGTACTTGCGCTTGAGCTCGAACGGCCAGGGCGCCGCGTTGGCGATGAGCCGCTGCATGGACGACGAGTCGTACCTCGCCCGCACCTCGTCGGGCAGGTCGACCACACGGCGGATCGGCGTGGGCGCGGAGAACGAGGTCGTGACCTTGTGGTCCTGCACGAGGCGCAGCCACTCCTCGGGGTCGAAGTGGCGCTGCACGACGACCGACCCGCCGATCAGCTGCACGCCGAGCATGAAGCCGAGCGGGGCGCTGTGGTACAGCGGGCCGGTCGACAGGTACACGTCGTCGGGCTGCCACCCGATCAGCTGCATGAACGCGGCGGTGTTGCTGGTCCCGCGCGTGGACTCGCGCACGGTGCCCTTCGGCTTCCCGGTCGTGCCCGACGTGTAGATCATCGTGGTGCCGGCCGTCGGGTCCTCACCCGACCGCACCGGCTCGTCGGCCGCCGCTCTCGCCGCCTCCTCGTCGAGGTCCCGTGCCCACGCGGGCGGGTCGCCGGCGGCCCGGAAGGCGAACCAGGCCCGGACCCGCTCGCAGCCCTCCCGGATCGGTTCCAGCTGCGCGGTCTGCTCGACGTCGAAGAGCGCGACCACCGCGTCGCAGTTGTCGATGACGTACGCGGCCTCGTCCGGGGCGAGGCGGTAGTTCATCGGCACGCACACCGCCCCGACCTTCCGGGCGGCGTGGTTGATCGCGACGACCTCGAGGCTGTTCTGGCCGACCCACAGCACCTTCTCGCCGGCCCGCACATCGGCGTCGCGCAGCACGTTCCCGTACCGGTTCACGAAGGCGTTGAACTCGGCCCGGGTCTGCACCCGGTCCCCGTCGATGACCGCCACCGCGTCCGGCGCCAGCGACGTCAGCACCGCGAGGATGTCCTGCTCCGCCATCTGCCCCTCCCTCCGAGGTCGGGGCGGAGCATAGGAGGGGACGCTCAGAGGAACCCGCTAGGGGACGTACCCGGCTGCGCGCCGACGGCGCGGATCGCACCATGGCGACGTGGCGACCCCCCTCACCCTGCGCCCGGGCGAGGCCTCCCGGGCCTTCCGCATCCCCGGCCACCGCGTCGTGCGGCGCCTCCTCGGCGTCGGCGACGTGGTGGCCGTAGGGATCGCCGTCCTGCTGGTGACCGTGCTCTGGTCGAACGTGGCCCATCGCTCGGTGACCGACGCCCCCGAGGTGCTCGTGCTCACGGTCGTGGCCCCCGCCGCCTGGATGGCGGCGGCCGTCGTCATCCGGGCGCACCGCCTGCGCGGGGCCGGATCCGTGATCGACGAGCTGGCCTCCGTCTTCCGCACCGGTGCGCTGGCCGTGGCCGGGCTCGCCGTGACCGCCGTCGGATTCCGCATGCAGGTGCCCCGGTGGTGGTTCGCGTCGACCGGCGTGGCCGCCACCGGGGCGGTGGCGGTCCTCCGCATGGGGGCGCGGCAGTGGCTGCGCCTCGACCACCGCCGGCTCTGGGCGGCCGAGCCGGTCGTGGTCGTAGGCGCCGGGCCCCAGGGCCAGGCGGTGGTCCGGTCCTTCGAGGAGGAGCCCGAGTGCCGGCTCCGGGCCATCGCCTTCGTGGACGACGAGCTCGCCCCCGGCACCGAGGTCGCGGGTGTGCCCGTGGTCGGATCCGTCGCCTCCGCCATCGTGGCGGCCGAGGCGCGCAACGCAGGGGGCCTGGTGCTGACCGGCTCGGTCTCCCAGGAGCGCACGGCCTGGCTGGTCCGGGCGAGCCTGGCCGCCGGGCTCGACGTGCAGCTGTGTTCGCAGCTCCAGGACGTGCGGTGCACCCGGCTGGTGCCGCACCCGGGGGGCCGCCAGCCGCTCGTCACGGTCGAGGCGGCGCCGCGCGGGCTGGCGGGTCGGGGCCAAGCGCGCCCTCGACGTGGGCGTCGCGGGCTCGGCCCTGCTCTTCGTGGCCCCCCTGGTGCTCCTGGCGATGCTCCTCGTGCGCAGGGACACGCCCGGCCCCGCGCTGTTCCGCCAGCGCCGCGTCGGGCGGGACGGCGTCCCGTTCACGATCTTCAAGCTCCGCACCATGGTGGTCGACGCCGAAGACCTGCGGGACGACCTCCTCCACCGGAACGAGGCGGACGGGCCGCTGTTCAAGCTGCGCGACGACCCGCGGGTCACGCGCGTGGGCCGGGTGCTCCGGAAGCTCTCGATCGACGAGCTGCCGCAGCTCGCCAACGTGATCCTCGGCCACATGAGCCTCGTGGGGCCCCGTCCCGCCCTCCCCGACGAGGTGGCGTCGTGGCCGCCCGAGCTCCACGAGCGGCTGCGGGTGCGCCCCGGGATCACGGGCCTCTGGCAGGTCAGCGGCCGCAGCGAATGCAGCTTCGACGACTACGCCCGGTACGACCTGTACTACGTCGACAACTGGTCGCTGGCCACGGACCTGGCCATCCTCGTGCGCACCGTCCCGCTCGTCCTCCTCGGCAACGGCGCCCACTGAGTGCCCACCCCCACCCGCGAACCCGTCGACCATTGTCAACAGGAACCGCGACAGAGGTCGACGGGTTCGCAAGGGGGAGGGGTCAGGCGGGCTGACGGGAACGGGCCGTCGAGCGGGCCAGGAGCCGGTCGAACACGCCGACGTAGGCCTCGGCCTGGCGGTCCCAGGCGAGCACGTCCTCGACGCGCTGCCGGGCCCGGCGACCCAGGTCCGCGCGGCGGGCGGGGTCGTCGAGGAGGCCGCCCACCGCGGCCGCGAACGCGGGCACGTCGCCGCCTGGGGCGTACACGGCGCCGTCCCCGCCCGACACCATCGTCTCCGGGAGGTCGAACGCCACGACGGGCAGGCCGAAGGCCATGTACTCCATCGTCTTGTTCATGGTCGAGACGTCGTTGAGCGGGCTGGGCGGGTCGGGGGACAGGCCGACGTCGGCCGTCGACAGGTACCGGAACAGCAGGTCGTCCGGCACGCGGCCGGGCAGGTCGACGTGGTCGGCGAGATCGAGCCGGCGCACGAGGTCGACCACGTCGGAGCGGGCGTCGCCGTCGCCGATGAGCGCGAAGGACGTGTCCGTGCGGCCCTGGCGGTGCACGAGGTCCGCGATGGCGTGCACCGCGAGGTCCACGCCGTCCTGGGGGCCCATGACGCCGAGGTAGGCGACGAGGTGCTCACGCCCGCGGCGGAGCCCGGGATCGGGCGCGCCGGGCCGCAGGCGGTGCGGGTCGGGTCCCGTCCGCACGATCGTCACGTCGGCGGGGTCGAGCCCGCCCCGCTCCAGCGCGACCCGGCGGTAGGAGCCGTTGGTCACGATCACGTGGTCCGCCGTGCGGTACGTCGCCCGCTCGAGGCCGAGGAGGGCGCGGTGCAGCAGCGGCGACGGGCGCTCGAAGCGCGAGGCGTAGGTCTCCGGGCAGAGGTCGTGCTGGTCGTACACGAACCGCACGCCCGAGGGGCGGAGCAGGCGGGCCAGCGCGAAGAACGTGTCGGGCGGGTTGCACGCCTGGAGCACGTCGATGCCGTCGAGCTGCTGGATGCGGCGCGCCAGGGCGGCGGTCCGCGCCCAGCAGTAGGCGAACTCCCACGCGTAGGACGCCACGCCGTCAGCCGGAGGCGGCGGTGGGTAGCGGTTGATGCGGACCCCGTCGAGGACCTCGTAGCGGGCCTCGCACCCGGGGCCGGTGGGGCAGATCACCGACACCTCGTAGCCGGCGTCCCGCAGGGCCTGGCACTCCAGCCACACCCGCCGGTCGAACGGCACGGGGAGGTTCTGCACCACGATCGTGACCCGCCCCCCGTGCGACGTGGCGGGGGGCGGGCCCGAACGCAGGTCGGTCACCAGGCGAGGCCCCGGCAGCCCGGGAGCCGCTCGAGCTCGGGCCAGTTGCCGACCAGGTCCAGCACCGCGGGCAGCGCGGCCGCCTCGAGCGGCTCGAGCAGCCCGTCGGCCTTCGTGCCGACGATGGCGGCGTCCGCTCCCGCGAGTGCCTCCTCGGGGGTGGGCACGAGCACGCGGCAGAGGTGGGGGAGGCGCTCCTCGGCGAAGGCGAGGTTCGTCCCCACGAGGCCCTCGAGGGACACCACCGGGTCGTAGATCGCCAGCTCGACGCCCTTGCCGAGCAGCGTCTCGGCCAGCTCGACGAGCGGGCTCTCGCGCAGGTCGTCCGTGCCCGGCTTGAAGCTCAGGCCGAGCAGCGCCGCCCGGCGGGCGCCGATGTCGAGGACCCAGCGCGTCGCCTCGCGGAGGTGCTGGTCGTTGCTCGGGAGGAGCCCGGACAGCATCGGGAGGTCGAGGTCGAAGGACCGGGCCCGGTGGATGAGCGCCCGCAGGTCCTTCGGGAGGCACGAGCCGCCGAAGGCGAAGCCCGGGCGCAGGTAGGCCGTGCTGATGTTCAGCCGCGTGTCCTCGCTCACGAGGTCCATCACGCGGCGCCCGTCGACGCCGGCGGAGTCGCAGAAGCGGGCGATCTCGTTGGCGAAGGTGATCTTCGTGGCGTGGAACGCGTTGCACGCGTACTTGATCGCCTCGGCCTCGGCGACCGGGACCGTGTGCACCGGCGCGTCCAGGAAGCCGAGCAGCTCGGTGACCGCATCGGCCGACGCGTCGTCCTCCGCGCCCACCACGGTGAGGGGCGGGTCGAAGAAGTCGGCCACCGCGGTCGACTCCCGGAGGAACTCCGGGCAGTAGGCCACCCCGAAGTCGCGGCGGGCCCGCTGGCCGCTCGACGCCTCGAGGATCGGCACGAGCTCCTGCTCGACCGTGTTCGGGAGCATCGTGGACCGGAAGACGACTACATGGTCCTGCGGGAGCGAGGGCAGCTGCTCGCCGATGGCCTCGGCCACCCGCTCGACGTGGGCCACGTCGATGTTCCCGTTCGCCTGCGAGGGGGTGCCGACGCACACAAGGGACACGTCGCTGTCCTCCAGCGCCTCGGTCAGGTCCGCGGTGGCCCGCAACCGGCCCTCGGCCACGTTGGCGAGCACCAGCTCGTCCAAGCGGGGTTCGATCACCGGGGCGCGGCCGTCGTTGACCGACCGCACCTTGCGACGGTCGCGGTCGACACCGACGACCGTGGCGCCCGCCTCAGCGAGGCAGGCGGCCGTGACCGCACCGACATATCCGAGTCCGATCACAGCGACCTGCATGAGGGGGACGGTAGGAAGCACGCCCCGCGTGGACAGAGGTCCAACCCCCCATGGGGGTTCCCTACTCGGTGACGCCGTCGCCGAGGATGCCCAACCCGTGCGCGTGGCTGACCGCCTGCGCGCGGTTGCGCACGTCGAGCTTGCTGAACAGCCGGCTCTGCAGGTTCTCCACCGTCTTCGGGGAGATGCCGAGCGAGCGCGCCGTCTGCTTGACCGACTCGCCGCGGTCGATCGACAGGAGGATCTGCCGCTCGCGCCGGGTCAGGTCCTCCGGCGACGTGACGCGGCTGCCGCGCTGGCGGGCGCGCTCGAGCAGGTACCGGAGGCGCCGCGGCGGCACGACCGCACCGCCGTCGCCCACCACCTCCACCCGGGCCGCCACCTCGCCGGCGCCGAGGTCCGCGGCCACGACCGCATCGGCGCCCCCCAGGAGGAGGCCGACCTCGTCGTCCGCCGACACCGGCGGGTCGGTCATCACGGCGACCGCGCGGGCGCCCCGCTCGACGACGGCCCGCAGGATGGCGGGCGCCGGGTCGACGATGACGGCCACCACGGCCCCGTCGACGTCCTCGGGCAGGTCGTCCCCCTCGTGCCAGGACGCCTCGAAGAGCCCGTGCCGGCGCAGGGCGAGGGCGAGCAGCTCGCCGGTCAGCCGTTCGCCCCCGACGACCGCGACACGACGTGGGGCGGACGAGGGCACTAGGGACGAGGGCACTAGCTGGCCAGCGACCCGGCCAGCGCGTCGTCCATGAGGCCCATGCGGGCGCAGCGGGCCACGGCGTGGGCCTGGTTCTGCACGCCCAGACGCACGAACACGCGCTGCTTGTAGTTCTCGACGGTCTTGGGCCGCACGCCCAGGGCGTCGGCGATCTCCTGGCTGGTCAGCCCGCGGCCGATGAGGCACACCACCTCGAGCTGCCGGGGCGTGAGCACGGCCCGGCGCCGCTCGGCGCGGCGCTCGGCGGGGAGGTGCACGGCCCTGGCGTCCCGGCCGACCGGCGGCACGGCGAAGGCGGCGTCGAGCAGGGCGTCGACGGTGCCGTGGGAGGGGCGGGCCACCCGGGCGCCCGAGCGCATGAGGCGCAGGACGTCCTCGTCGGCGACGCCGTCGAGCAGCACGACGCGGCGGAGCGCGCCCAGGACTCGACCGGCGGCACCTCGCTGCAGACGAGCACGGCGGCCGGCTGGGCCCGCAGGTGGTGGACGGCATCGCCGGCGTCGGCCGCCTCCACCACCCGGACACCTCGGCCCCGGAGCAGGTGGGCCGTGGTCTCGCGGACGAATCCCTTGGCATGGACGATGAACGCTGGCATGGGCGGGGGGCACCTCACACGTCGATGGATGGGTCCAGTCGGGTGTCCGCCCGTAGCGTTGCTCCTCGACCGTACGAGTCGTTGCGCGCGGACTCAAGCCGAGACCCGCCTCTTCCCCCAAGGTTGACCTGCTCGAAACATGCGGTCCCCCTGAAGGTGGTGGCAGGTCCCCCTAGGGGCATGGCCGAGCAGAGCGCGCGGAGGGCGGTTCCTACGATCGAAGGTGACCCTCGGAGGTGTTCGCTTGGACTTCTGGTTGCTCGCGGGCCGGCTCAGCCGGCGTTGGTACCTCACGTTGCCGCTGGCGGCCGCGGCGGTGCTCCTGGCCGTGGCGGTGGCCTCGTCGGTGCAGCCCACCTACTCCGCGGACACCCAGGTGCTCCTGGCCCCACAGCGACCGGCGGAGGAGGTGAGCAACCCCCTCCTGCTCGCGACGCAGAACCAGCTGGCCGCGGCCACGCAGTCGCTCGTGTTCGTGCTCGACTCGCCCGCGGCGACCGCCGAGCGCGAGCTCGAGGCCCCGGGCGCCGGCGTCGAGTACAGCCTCATCGAGGAGGCGCCGATCGTGGTGATCTCCGTCGACGGTGACACCCGGGCCGTCGTGGAGCGGGGCACCGAGGTCGCGGTCGACCAGCTCGAGTCGTCGCTCAGGAGCATCGAGGACCCGCTCGGCACGACCGACCTCGAACGGATCGACACGGTCCAGCTGGCCACCCCCACCGTGCTGCAGGAGGTCGGTGACCGCCGGCGGGTGCTCGTCGGCGTGCTGATCGGCGCCCTGTTGGGGGTGGCGCTGATCGTGCTCGGATCCGACCAGGCGCTGCGCCGCCGGCTGGAGCGCCGGCTGACGGCCGACCTCGATCGTGAGGTCGGTGAGCTCACGAACGGCGCTGCGAGCGGGGGACCGCGCCACCGACTCGGGTGACCGCATGACCGCGGTGCAGGGGCGGGCCCCGACGGAGGCGCGCTCGGGCGGGGCCTTCGTGATCGCGGCCGGGTTGGTCGCCCTCGTGGCGCCGGTGGCCGGCGCCATCGTGGTCTCGCTCGCCATCGCGCTCGTGCTGCTGTTCGGCAGCCGCCGCGACCCGGTCACGATCGTGGGGGCCATCTTCGTGCTGTTCGTCGCGGTGCCGACCAGGTACAGCTTCGTTGGCTTCGGCCCGCTGACGCCGGGGATGCTCGTGGCGTCGGTCGCGCTGGTGTGGTGGGCGTGGGCCCGGGTCACGCGCCACCCTCTCCTCGACCGGGGGAGCCAGCCCGTCCACGTGATCGTGGTGATCCTGCTCATCGGCGCGGCGATCGGGTTCGCCACGATGTTCACGCACCCCGTCACCTCCGAGCAGTTCGTGAACGCCCACCGGTCACCGGGGATCCTCCTGATGTTCGTCGGGATCACGCTGCTCATCGCCGACGGCGTGCCCACCCGCCGTCGGCTCGACGACCTCCTCGAGATCCTGGTGCTGTGCGCCGGTGCGCTCGCCGTGTGCGGCCTCATCGAGCAGGTCACCGGCCAGCGGCTCTTCAGCGGCCGGGTCCTCCCCCTCCTCACGGAGAACCCGTCGCAGCTCACGATCACCTCCCGCAACGGGTTCCTGCGCATCGCCGGCACGGCCAAGCACCCGATCGAGTTCGCGGTCGTGCTGGCCACCGTGCTGCCGCTCGGCATCCACCTCGCCGTCCACGGGCGCGAGGGGTTCCGCCGCACCGCGCGCTGGCTCACGGTCTTGATGGCGGTGGCGCTCCCGCTCGCCATCTCGCGGTCCGGGGTCATCGGCGCGGCGGTGGGCGTGCTCGTGCTGTCGCTGGGCTGGTCCTGGCGGCGACGGGCGACGGTGGTCGTGGGGCTGGCTGCCGGCGTGACGTTCCTCGCGCTCGCCATCCCCCAGCTCGTGGGGACGATGCAGGACCTGTTCGTGCACGCAGGTGAGGACACGAGCATCGAGGCCCGGACCCGCGACTACCGCGTGCTCGACGACGTGCTGGCCGAGACACCGCTGTTCGGGCGGGGCCTCGGTGAGTACAACATCGTCGACTACGAGGTCTTCGACAACCAGTACCTGGCCACGATCGTCGACGGCGGCTACGTGGGTCTCGGTGTGCAGCTCTTCGCGTTCGTGGCGCCGATCCTGCTCGTGTGGCGGATTGCGCGGCGGACGGGGCGATCCGGCCACGCGCCACCTGGCGCGGGCCGTCGCCGCGTCGCTCTGCGTCCTGATGGTGACGTGGGCCTTCTTCGACGGCGCCGGGTACCGCATCGCGACCGCGCTCCTGTACACGCTCACCGGCATCGTCGGCGTGCTGTGGCGGTTCCAGGACCGCGGTGAGGTGGTCGTGCCGGCGACCGACGCCTCCGAGGCGCTGGAGCCGGTGCTCGCCTGGGGCGCGCCGCCCACGGCCGGGCCGCTGGAACCGGTGCCGCGCTGGGGCGCCATCCCGCTGCCGCCCGTCACCGCGCCACGCCCGGCGCCACGCGACACCGTGCCGGTGTCCGTGGTCGTGCCGGCCCACGACGAGGAGGTCGTGATCGGCCGCTTCCTGTCGACGTTGCTGGCCGACGCCCGCCCGGGCGAGCTCGACGTGACGGTGGTGTGCAACGGCTGCACCGACGACACGGCGGCCGTCGCCCGCCAGTACCCCGTGCGGGTGGTCGAGGTGCCCGAGGCCTCCAAGCACCTGGCCCTGCGTCGCGGCGACGCGCTGGCCGAGCACTTCCCCCGGTTCTACGTCGACGCGGACGTGCAGCTCACGACCGGCGCCCTGCGGGCCACGGCCGACGTGCTCGCCGCCGGCGCGGCGCTGGCCGCCGCCCCCCGCCTCGACCTCGACCTGCGCGGCTGCGGACGGGCCGTGCGCGCCTACTACCGGGTGTGGCGGCGGCTCCCGTACTGCACCGGCGAGCTCGTGGGCAGCGGCGTGTACGGCGTGAGCGCGGCGGGACACCGCCGCATGGGCCCGTTCCCCGGAATCATCGCCGACGACCTGTGGTTCCGGGAGCACTTCGCGCCCGGCGAGCGGATGTCGGTGCGCTCGGCCCGCTTCGTGCAGCACCCCCCGCGCGACCTGGGCAGCCTCCTGCGGGTGCGCACACGCCAGCACCTCGGCAACCTCGAGTACCACTGCCAGTTCGGTGCACCGCGGCGCGGGGACACGCGGGGGTGGGGCTACCTGCGCGGCCTGCTCGCCCCGCGCGGTGGTGGGCGCGCCCGTCTACCTCGGCGTGAACGCGGTGGCCCGGCGCCGGGCCCGGCGCCGCTGGCGCGACGGCGCGCTCGAGTGGGACGCGGACGTCAGTGGACGGCTACGGGGGGCCGTGTGAGGCCGGGGCTGGTGCAGCGCCTGCGGGCGCGGGAGTCGCGCGTCGCGCGGGGGGCGGCCGCCGCGCTCAGCGTGCTCGATCCCCGGCCGTGGGCCCACGTGCTGCGCCTGGTCCACCACGAGAACTACGCGCACGTCGAGCCGCTCCGCCGCGCCCAGGTGCACCCGACGGCCCGCATCGCGCCCAACGTGTCGATGGCGCACGGCGAGCGGGTGGTGGTCGGTGCCCGGACCCACGTGAACGCTCGGACCCACCTGTGGGCGGGGCCCTCCACCGGGCGGATCGTGGTGGGGGAGGACTGCCTGCTGGCGCCGAACGTGTTCGTGACCGCGTCCGACTACGGCACGGCGCCGGAGCCGCGCATCCTCGACCAGCCCCGGCGCGAGGCCGACGTCGTCATCGGGCGCGACTGCTGGCTCGGCACCGGTGTCGTCGTGACCGCGGGCGTGGAGATCGGCGACGGCTGCGTGGTCGGAGCCGGCGCCGTGGTCACGCGGTCGCTGCCGCCCGGGTCGATCGCAGTCGGGGTGCCGGCGAGGGTGGTCGCCCACCGCGACGGTTCAGCACACTTGCCGACAGTTCACCGGGGTGCCGCTGGGCCAAGCGAGGGCACTGTGCCGTCTGGTCGCCTCGCCTACGGCTCGGCTCCTCAGTCGCAGCGCTCGTAGGCACCCGCGTCCCAGGCTGAGCCGCAGGCCGTGGTCCGGCCCGCCGCGTCGGGCGCCATCGAGGCGCCGCCCGCGTCCTCGGTGGGCGAGCCGGGGGCCGGGCGCAGGTCCGGTGGCTCGGAGCTCCCGTCGACCCACGCCGGCGCGGCCAGCCGGTTGCCCGACGGGAGGTCGCAGCGGGCCGACCCGATCACGTTGCCCGTCCCGACGTACTCGCAGCCCTCCTCGATGCGGTCGATCGCGTTGCCGACCAGCAGGAGGCCCTCGATCCCGGCGACCGCGCGGAAGGCCCCGGCGATGGAGTTGCCCTCGAGGTACAGGTCGTGCAGCGGGTGCTGGCCCGGGACCACCTGGAGGGTCATGAAGGCGGGGCAGGCGTCGGTGCGGGGCGTGCAGCCGCGGAGCGCGTTGCGCACGACGTGCACCCGCGCCACGGGCCCGAGGTCGCTCTTCAGGAGGAGCGTCTGGGCCGGGCAGTCGTAGAGCTGGTTGTCCGCGATCACGAGATCGGTGCCGCTCATCACCTGGAGGCAGTCGACGTGGGCGGCGCTGCCCGGGGTGAGCCGCCCGGGCCCGAGCAGGTTGTCGCGCACGACGACGTGGGCCGGACCCGTGCCGTCGGTGGCGCCGATGTCGAGCGCGTCCCGGTCGGGAGGGCCGGTGATCGTGTTGCCCACGATGGCGACGTCGTCGCCCTCCACGATCACGTTCCCCGGCACGACCGTGGACCCGGTGAGCTGCGACCCGACCGCGGCGGCCCGGAACCGGATGATCCCGGTCAGGTGCAGATCGTCGACGTGGAGGGCCGGCCCGTTCACGTCCAGGTTCTGGACCTCGACCTCGGTGGCGGGGTCTCGGGTCAGCACGATCGGCTCGTCGAGTGCGCCGCGCTTCAGCTGCGGGGGCGCGTACACCCCGGGCGCCAGCACGATCGTGGAGCCGGGCGGCGCGGTGGCGTAGGCGTCGGCCAGGGCACGGGCGGTGGCGACCCGCACGGTGCCGGCCGCGTCCGCCGGGTCCGCGCCACCCTCGTCACAGGAGGGGGGGCCTGCGGCCACCAGTGCCAGGGCGGCGACGCCGGCGGCCCAGACGCGTCCTGCACCGGGTCGGCGCGCCCTCATGCGGTGGGGAGCGGGTGGCCCTCGACCCACTCGGCGCGCCGGCGGTGCACCTCGGGCCACGCGTCCTGGCCGCCCGCGGCCCGCAGCGCCACCCCGAGGCGGAGGAGGCCCACGCCCACCGCGGCGGCGGGGCGGCTCCAGTGCTTCCGGAACAGCGTCACCTTGCCCCGGTGGAGCAGCACGAGCTTGTCGCCGCGGGTGGCCGACGACCGGCCCACCTCGTGCACGACGGTCGCCTCCGGGCACAGGAGCGGCCGCAGCCCGGCGGCCCGCGCCCGCAGCCCCAGGTCGACGTCCTCGCCGTAGACGAAGAACCGCTCGTCGTAGCCGCCGAGCCGGTCCCAGGTCGCACGGTCCACGAGGCACAGGCAGCCCGTCACGACGTCGACGGGCCGGACCGTGTCACGGCGCCAGCCGCCGAGCGACTCGGGGTCGAAGGTGGGGCTGCCCTTGCGCACCGAGCTGAGCCCCACGCCGAAGCAGAAGGTGCTCCAGAGCGTCGGGAAGCCCCAGCACGACCGGGGGTCGAGGTTGCCGTCCTGGTCCACCGTGCGGCCGGCGTAGAGCCCGTGGCCGGGGTGGTGCTCCGCGAACCGTACGAGGCGCTGCACGGCCCCCTCGACCACCGTGGTGTCGGGGTTGAGCAGCAGCACGTAGCGCCCACGCGAGGCGGCCACGCCGGTGTTGACGGCTCGGGCGAACCCGAGGTTGGCCTCCGGGGTGATGACCCGACAGGTGGGGTGGCGCTCGGCCAGCGAGCGATCGGCGACCGGATCGGCATCGTTGTCGACGACCACCACCTCGTGGGTCAGGCCGGTCGTCTCCCGTTCGACGGACGCCACGCAGCGCTCGACGAGGTCGGGGGTGCGGTACCCGACCACGATGACGGACACGTCGACCGGGTCGTCGGGGGGCGCCTCCCGGGGGGACGAAGGCGCGGCGAGGGTCTCCACAACGGTCACGTCCCGACCGTACGGACGGCCCCCGGGGCGGTTCCATCGGTCCATCCCCCTAGGGGAGGTGCCCGATGGTCGCCACGGACGGGCACTGGGACAGTGACCCCATGCCGCTGCGCCTCTGCCTGTTCGGGGCGTCCGACGACACCGGCAACCTGGGGGTTGCGGCCCTGCTGCGGGGCGTGCTCGCCGGCGTGGCCGAGAGCGCTCCGGACGCCGAGGTCGTGGTGTTCGACCACGGGCAGGGCGCGGGCTGGGCCACGGTCCGCCTCGGGGACCGCGAGGTGCGCCACCGCCGGGTCGGCGCGCCGTGCACCCGGCGGATCCACCGGTCCGGGAGCTTCGCCCGCCTCGCCGCCGCCTCGCTGGCCGGGGCCCCGGTCCACCCGGGGGCCGAGGACGTGCGGGGCGCCGACGCGGTCCTCGTGCTCGCCGGCGGCGACAGCTTCGCCGACCTCTACGGGCAGCGGCGCCTCGACGCGGTCACGGCGCCGATGCGCCTGGCCCTGAACCTCGGCCGTCCCCTCATCCTGCTGCCGCAGACCTACGGCCCGTACCGGGCGCCCCGCGCCCGCCGCCTGGCCGAGCGGCTCGTGCGCCGCGCGGACATGAGCTGGGCGCGGGACGGCCACGGGTACCGCGCCCTGGCCGACCTCACCGGCACGGACCACGACCCGGCACGCCACCGGCTCGGCATCGACGTGGCCTTCGGGCTGCCCGCCGCCGCCCCGGCGGTGGTGGACGAGACCTATCGCGAGGTCCTCGACCGCGAGGGCGAGCTCGTGGCGATCAACGTCAGCGGGCTGCTGGCCGGCGGTGGCGTCGGCGACCCCCGCCGCGCCGGGACTACCGCGCCGGGGTGCTCCGCCTCGCGCGGCGCGTGCTGGCCGCCGATCGCACCGCGCGCGTCGTGCTCGTCCCCCACGTCGTCGGGCACTCACCCGAGTCCGACGAAGGCGCGGGCCGAGCGCTGGCCGAGGCGCTCGGCCCGCGCGCGATCGTCGCGCCGGTGGTGGCCGATCCGGGGGTGGTGAAGGGCCTGATCGCCCGGGCCAGCTGGTTCTGCGGGGCGCGCATGCACGCCACGATCGCTGCCCTCTCCTCCGGTGTGCCGGCGGCGGCGGTGGCCTACTCGGACAAGTTCGCAGGCACCTTCACGACCCTGGGCCGGGCGGACGACGTCGCCGACGCGCGACGGTCGGATCCCGACGCGGTCGTGCGCACCCTGGTCGACTCCTACGAGCGTCGGCACGACGACCGCGTCGCGCTGGCCGGGTCCGCCGCGCACGCGCGGGTGCGGGCGCGCTACCAGTTCGACGACATCCTGGCCGCCGCCGAAGCCTCGTGAGCCGTCGGGCCATCGCCGACGTCATCGACGTCGCGGAGCGGAACCTGTGCACGGGCTGCGGCGCCTGCGCGTACGTGGCTCCCGACGAGATCGCGATGGTCGACGACGTCGAGGCGGGTCGCCGCCCGGTGCGCATCGGAGCCGGCCCCGGTGCCCAGGCCGCGCTCGCCGTGTGCCCCGGCGTGCTCCTCGAGCACGACCCGGCGGCGTTCCCGGCGGACGTGGAACCCGAGCTCCTCCCGCTCTGGGGTCCGGTCGTCGAGCTGTGGGAGGGCCATGCCGCGGATCCCGTGGTCCGCCGCGCGGCGTCGAGCGGCGGTGCCGCCACCGCGCTGGCCGTCGACCGGCTCCAGCGCGGCCTCGCTCACGGCGTGCTGCACGTGCGCGCGGCGGCGGGCGAGCCCTGGCGCAACGAGCCCGTCCTGTCCGAGGACGCGGCGTCGGTCCTCGCGGCGTGCGGATCGCGCTACGCCCCGGCCAGCCCCGCGGAGGGCCTGGCCCTCGTCGAGGCCGCGCCAGGCCCGTGCGTCGTCATCGGCAAGCCGTGCGACATCGCCGCGGTGCAGCGGGCCGCCCGCCTCCGCCCCGAGCTGGCCGACCGGATCGACCTCACGATCGGCGTCTTCTGCGCCGGCACCCCCAGCACCGCAGGCACGCTCGAGATGCTCGCCACGATGGGGGTCACGGATCTCGCGGACGTGCGCTCGGTGGACTACCGCGGCGACGGGTGGCCGGGGGAGGCACGCGTCGAGCTGCGCTCGCCGCGGACCCCCCGCCCCACGCCGCTGTCGTACGACCGGTCCTGGGGCGAGATCCTTCAGCGCCACCGACCGTGGCGCTGCAAGATCTGCCCGGACCACACCGGTGAGTTCGCCGACATCGCGGTCGGCGACCCGTGGTGGCGCCCGACCGGTGACGATCCGGGTCGCTCGCTCGTGCTGGCCCGGACCGACCGCGGCCGCGCCGCGGTGCGGGCCGCGCTGGCGGCGGGCGCGCTCGTGCTCGAGCCCGCCCCGCTCGACCGGCTCCCCAGGTCGCAGCCCAACCTGGTGCAGACCCGCGGGGCCGTGTGGGGGCGGGTGCAGGCGATGCGGATGCTCGGCCTGCCCACGCCGCGCTACCGAGGCGTGCCGACCTTCGGCGCGTGGTGGCGCCACCTCGGGCCGGCGGCCAAGGCCCGTTCGCTCCTGGGTACGGTGCGCCGCATCCGCCGCGACGACCTGCGCCGCCCGCGGCCGGTGCGCCCGGTCACGGGCCGGCCGCGGCTGCCCGAGCCCGCCGGGCGCGCGCCCGGCTGACCGACCGGCCGGCGAGCCGCCTGGCGTCGGCGACCGCGGTCCGTGCGTCGGCGACCCAGGGCAGCGTGCCCCGGACGCCCCGGCGGCGCAGGAGGGCGGCGGTGACGAGCACGCGCACCAACGAGGCCGCGCTGGCCACGACCGCGGCGCCGGCCAGCCCGTGCTGGGGGAGCGCGAGCACGAGCCCGGCCACGGTCACCACGACGCCCAGGACCTGCCCGGCGGAGGCGTGCTCGGGGCACCCGAGCGCGTTGGCCACCTGGGTGAGCACGAGGTGGACCCCGAGGAACAGCGCCGCGGGGAGGAGGAGCAGCGTCGGCGTGAGCGCGGCGCGGAACGCATCGCCGTACACGAGCTCGAGGCCCAGCACCGCACCCAGTGCGGTGACGGCGCAGGCCGCGCCCACGAGCAGCCACGCCCGGCGCACCGCCGTCGCCGCCGGCGCGGCGCGGCCCGCGGGGTCGTGCGGGCGGACCCGCCGGAAGGTGGCGAAGGCGAGCCCGGCGCCCACCTGCACGGGCACGAACGTCACGCCGACCGCCACCGCGTAGAGGCCCAGCGCCCGGGTGCCGAGCATCGGTGCGATCAGGACCTGGTCGAGGCGGTTGGTCGCGAGGTTCGAGAGGGTGCCCGGGAGCGAGCGCAGGCCGAACCCGAGCAGCGGCCGCAGCGGGGCCGGCTCGCCGGCGCGCGCCCCGATCCGGCGCCACGCCAGGGCGTTCGCCAGGACCACCGATGCCGACAGGCACACCGCGGCCACCGCGGGCTCGAGCCACCCGAGCGCGGCGAGCCCGACGATCGCGCCGCCCCGCAGGCCCGCCTGCACGAGCGGCAGCGTGCGGAGGGTCACGAGGTCGCCGCGCGCCATGAGCACGTTGCGGCACGCGATGAGGAACGTGTTGGCGACCGGCGACAGCGCCACGAGCGCGAAGCCGGCCACGCGCGCCCCCGCGGGCAGGTCGGCCAGCGGCCAGGCGGCCACGACCAGCCCGGCCAGCACCGACACGGGCAGGAGCAGCAGCCCGAACCGGCGCGTCGCGCCGAGGAGCGCGGGCACCGACGCCGTGCCCTCCTTCGCGGCGTAGCCGACCGCGCTCGGGGACCCCCGCGTTGCAGACGTTGGTGGACAGCTCGTCGTACACGCCGAGCAGCGCGACCACCCCGCGGCCGGCGGGGCCGAGCGCACGGGCGAGGATCGGCGCGGTCACGAACGCGATCGCCTGGCCCGCCACGCCCGCGCCGGCCACGCCCGCCGCGCTGCCCCTCGGCCCGCTCGTCGCGGACACGTCGCCGGCCGGCGGCGCGGTGGTGGCGATCACGTGTCGGTCACGCGGTGCCGCTCACGCGGCCAGGCGGGCGAGCAGGGGGTGCTCGGGCCGGCCCTCGCCGAGCGGCAGCTGCATGCTCGGGAGGTCGGCGAGCAGGCGTTCCACCGGCAGCTCCCACCAGCGGCTCTCGAGCACCGCCTCGCACACCGCGTCGGAGAACCGGAACCGGCGGACCCGAGCCGGGTTGCCGGTCACCACGGCGAGGTCGGGCACGTCCGCGGTGACCACGGCGCCGGCCCCGACCACCGCCCCGATCCCGATCCGCGTGCAGCCCGGCAGCACCACGCACTGGTGCGCGAGCCACGCGTCGTGGCAGATGTCCAAGGGTGCGCTGGGCAGGTCGTCGTGGACCGCGGGGTCGAGGTCCGCGTTGTAGAAGGCGGGGTGCATCGACAGCCGCTCGGTCGGGTGGTTGCGCCGGAACACGGCGAGCTGGGTGGCCATGGAGACGTAGCGGCCCACGGCCACGCCGGGCGGGAGCAGGCCGGGCCGGAAGCACGCGCCGTAGGAGTACGCACCGATCTCGACGCCGCGGCGGCGGAGCAGCTCGCGGGCGGTGGCCGAGCGGAACGGCCCGCCCTCGAGCCGCAGCGCGGCCCGCAGCGCGGCCTGTTCGCCGGCACGGCCCGGGACACGGGCGAGCGCGCCGGCGACGGCGGAGCGGCGCAGCTCGGGGGTCGGAGGTCCCGGGGCTTCCATGGACGGACCGTACGCACGCGGCGGACCGCCTCGACAGCGCGACGTCCCCTAGGGGTTTGCACCACCTGCGATGATGCCCCCCGTGACCACGAAGAAGAGCGCCGCGAAGCCCGCCGCGACCAAGAAGAAGGCCGCCGCGGCGCGGGGGGCGACCAAGAAGAAGCCGACCGCGGCGCGGGCGGTCACGAAGAAGGCGGCGGTCGAGGCACCGGCCGCGCCGACCGGCGGAGGGGAGCGGGCGCGACCCGACTGGCCGCGCGTCACCTGGGGCGATCCGCTGCTCACCGTGCTCGCCGTGTTCGGCTTGCTGCGCGTCGCCGCCGTGATCGGGCAGCAGGCCATCGTCTACGCCGACTCGCCCGGCTACGAGGTCTTCGACCTCAGCGGCCGGTCGAAGCGCCCGTGGGGGGTCCCGCTGCTCTACAACCTCATCGAGGACCGCGCGCTCCGCGTGACCGCACAGGCGGTCCTCGGTGTCCTCGGCTGGGCCTACCTCGCGGTGCAGGCGTCGCGTCTGGTCGAGCACCGCACCACGCGCTGGGTCGTGCTGTGCGGCATCCTCGCCCTCTCGCTCACCACGTCGGTCACGAACTGGGACGCCACGCTGCTCTCCGAGTCGCTCGCGATCTCGTCCTCGGCGCTCCTGCTCGGCCTCCTGATCCGCTTCTGGCGCGGGCCGTCGCACGCACTCGCCGGTCTCGTGGTGGTGACGTGGCTCTACTGGATCTTCACCCGGCAGGCCCACCTGATCCTGGCCGTCTTCACCGTGATCGTCGTGGCCGGCCTCCTGGGCTACCAGCTGCTGCGCACCCGCGTCCTCGACCGTCCGCTCGGGGTGCTGCTGGCCGGTGCCGTGATCGTGACCCTGCTCGGCGTCGTCTACTACTCACGCAACACCGTGATCATGCACGAGAACCTCGCGGAGGTGATCGGCCGCCGGATCTTCACGTACGCCGACGACGTGGAGTGGCTCCACGACCACGGCATGCCGATCCCGTCCGATGCCGTGCCCGGCGAGCCGCGCGAGCCGAGCCAGCTCCTCGAGCACCCCGACTACGAGCACTGGGTCAACACCGAGGGGGTGCGCACGTACGCGTGGTTCCTCCTCGCGCACCCGTGGGACACGCTCACCCGCCCACTCGAGTCGTTCGTGACCGACCGACCACCGTGGCTCGACCTGGAGCGCGGCGACAACGCGATGCTGGCCTCGCCCGACGCGTACGGCGTGGCTCGCGAGGTCATCCCGGAACCGGTGGAGCAGCTCCTGTTCGACCCCGGGCACGCGGGAACCGTCGTGTTCGCCGTGTTCCTGGCGCTGACCGCGAGCTGGTACCGCTGGCGGGTGCACGGCCCGGACCGACGGTGGCTGCTCCCGCTCCTGGCCCTGCTGCCGCTCACCCTGTCGCTCATGGTGGTGTGGCACACCGTCACGGTCGAGAACGGCCGCCTCGCCCTCCCCGGCGCCGTGCTCGTGCGGGTGGTGCTGATCGTGCAGCTCGGCCTCCTGGCCGAGGCCTGGCTGGCCGACCGGCGTCGGCCAGCCGACGCCATCCCCTAACGTCGGCCTCCGCGGCATGACGGACACGGTCCCTCCTCCGGACGGCGCGGGCGCGCCGGTGCGGTCCCTCCTGGCCAGGGCCGTGGAGCGGCCCGTCGCGTGGTGGCGGGCGGGGCGGTTCACGTCGATCTTCGAGAGCCTGACGATCGCGGGGCTGCTCTTCGTGGCGCTCGTCCCCCTCGTCGGCAACGAGCTGCGGGTGCAGGACGTCGACCCCGTCTTCATGCGCAACGTGGTGGAGCGCGCGTCGGAGCTCGGCGGCACCTACTACCAGAACGCGATCCACAACCGCGGGCCGCTCGAGCCGCTGCTCTACGACATCGCCGGACGGCTGGTGCCCTACGACGCCTTCTGGTTCGTGATCTCCGCGATGGCAGCGGCCGCCGCGGGCACCCTCGCGTGGGCGGGCGCCCGCACCGCGCGGCTCACGGGCGCCAACCGGGCCGTCGCCATCACCGCGGCGGCCGTCATCTACGTGCACTTCACGATGGGACGGGTCGGCTACGCGGGCGTGCTCTACATCCGCACGATCACCACCGTCCTCCTCGCGCTCGTCTGGATCGTGGCGCTGTCCGAGTCGGCGTGGACCACGCCGGTGCGCTCCCGCCGCACGTCGATCGTGATCGGGGCGCTCCTCGGCCTGCTGGCCCAGCAGCTCCTCACGAGCGTGTTCGCCGGGGCCGTGGTCGGGCTCGTCGCGCTCGCGCTCCTCTGGGAGCGCCAGGGGCGGGAGGAGGTGCTCGGCCACCTCCGGGCGGCGGCCGTCGCCGGCGTGGCGGCCTTCGCCGCCACCCCGGCCTGGTACCTCGCGCGCGGGAGCTTCCACGAGTACTGGTCGGGCTGGTGGACCTACGCCCGGTACATGGGCGACGGACCGGGCCGGTCGCTCACGAACCAGGCGGGGCTCGGCTGGGACAGGTTCTACGAGTACTACGGGCGCAACCCCTCCCTGGTCTTCCTCGTCGGCGGCTTCGTCGCGCTCACCTGGCTGCTGTGGGACGCGCTGAGTGCCCGCGAGCGCATCGTGCACGCCGGGCTTGTCGCGTGGCTGGCGGCGGGCTGGGTCGAGCTCGTGCTGAGCCAGCGGTACAGCAGCCACTACTTCGCCGTGATCGCGCTGCCGACGGCCCTGATGGGCGCGGCGGTGGCCGGGCACGCCAGCCGGGCGATCGTGGCCCGGCGGCCCCAGCTCACGATCCTCGCCCCCGCGGTGGTGACGGTCATGGCCATCTTCCTGACCGGCGGGACCACCTTCGGGGACGCGGTCAAGCGGACGCGCGACTTCCGGGGCTTCACCGAGCTGGCCGACGAGCGAGCCGATGCCCTGGGCGGGAGCGATCGCAGCGTGCGGGCCGTGCTCGACCTCGTGTCCCACGAGCAGGACGGGTTGCTCGCGTGGACCTACGACCCGTTCGTGTACTCGAAGTTCGAGCGGATCCCGGCCACCCGGTTCCAGTGGAAGTCGTTCCTGCTCGGCGAGATCTACCTCGGCCGCACCCGGCCGGAGTACATCCTCCCGGACACCTGGGACTGGTTCGCCGAGGACGTGGCCGAGACCGACCCGGTGGCGTTCGTCGAGACGCAGGACTTCGCGTCCGGCACGCCGTTCGAGAAGCTCATCCGGACGCGGTTCCGGGAGGTGTACCCGGGTCCGGCCGCGAAGGTGTGGCTCCGCGACGACGTGGCCGACGAGCTGGTCGACGGTCCGACCGATCGACCGTGGCAGGACGCGGAGGAGCGCGCGGGGAACAGCGGGTGGACGGTGGCGGGCGCCGACGCCAGCTTCCTGCAGCGGGAGCGGCCGGGCTCGGAGGACGCGCTCTTCCTCGCCTCGGGCCCGTGCGTCCGCGTGGAGGGCGTCCTCGACGTCGAGGCGGCCGGCGCGCTCGCCGACGTGCTCTTCCGCTTCGAGAGCCAGGCCGACCCCAACCGGGAGCCGCAGTTCCTGGCGCTGACCGGGGCGCGGGCGGGGTCGGGGAGCGCGGGGCTCGGCCCGACCGGGTTCGAGTCGGTCGATGCGAACGTGTCCGGTGACGGGCCGGTGCGCTTCGCCGTGGTGGTCGGCGACCGGTCGGCCGTGCTGCTCGTCGACGGCAAGCTCCAGGGGGCGGTGCGCCTCCACCGGTCGGTCATGCGCCTCACCCTGTCCTCGCAGACGCCGCAGCTCGAGGTGACGGACCTCCGGCTGGGCGCGGCGCCGACCCGCGGCGGCTGCCCCGTCGGCGACTGAGGTCGGGCGCGGTCAGCGGGGGCGGTCGCCGATGATGCTGGCCCGCTCCATCACGCGGCGGGCCGGCCAGTAGTCGCTCGCCGCGTAGTGCTGCACCGCGCGGTTGTCCCAGAACGCCACCGAGTGCGGCTCCCACCGGAACCGGCACTGGTACTCGACGGTCTCCGCCCGGCGCGCCAACCGGTCGATGAGGCGATCGCTCTCGTCGCGGTCCATCCCCACGATGTGGTGCACGAAGAACCGGTTGACGTACAGGAGGCGCCGTCCCGTCTCCGGGTGGGTGCGCACGACCGGGTGCTCGACCGGCGGGAACTTGGCGCGCATCTCGGCCTTCTTGTCGTCGGGGATCACCAGGCCGAACACCTGTGTGTAGTCGTGCACCGCCACGAGGTCGTCGATCTGCGCCCGCAGGTCGTCGTCGAGGCCCTCGTACGCCGCGTACATGTCGCAGAACAGGGTGTCCCCGCCGCTCGGCGGGATCTCGACCGAGCGCAGGATGGCACCCATCGACGGCACCTCGCGCCACGACACGTCGCTGTGCCAGCCGTTCTCGTAGCCCCCGATCTCGGGGGACTTCTCGAAGCGCACCAGCTCCGGGTGCTCGGCGTTCTCCTTGAGGAAGGGATGGACCTCGAGGTCGCCGAAGCGGCGGGCGAAGGCCACGTGACCTGCGGGCGTGAGCTGCTCCTGGTCCCGGAAGAACACGACCTTGTACTCGAGCAGGGCCTGGCGGATCTCGGCGATCACCTCGTCGGGGAGGTCCGGCCCCAGCTCCACGCCGTGCAGCTCGGCGCCGACGGTGGCGCCGAGGAGGACCGGCTCGAAGTGCTGCCAGGTGAGCGTCGCGAGCCGCTCGCGCTCGGCCTGGAGGTGTGCGAGGGGCCCGGCCTCGATGTCGAACTTGAGTCGGACCCGTTGGGAGAGCTGTGTCGCCACGCCGAGGACGCTACGACAGCGCCGCGCTCGGGGTCATGGCCAGCAGGACCGTGCGCTCGAGGCCGCCCTCACGGTGGGTGTGGGCCTCCTGGTACGCGGGCTGCGTGACCATGTCGATGAAGTGCTGCCGGCTGGGGTACCGAACGAGGGCGACGGCGTCCCATGCGTCGGCATCGGCGTCGCCGATGAGCACCTGGTCGGGCCGGCCCATCCACAGCACGCTCCCGCCCTGCGCCTCGACCATCTGCACGGCCTGCTTGCCGTAGCGGGCGTAGGCCTCCTC
Organism: uncultured Microthrixaceae bacterium; assembly: GCA_963806205.1. Taxonomy (GTDB): domain Bacteria; phylum Actinomycetota; class Acidimicrobiia; order Acidimicrobiales; family VFJN01; genus VFJN01. Next base: position 139,571 of record CAWDXF010000002.1, on the reverse strand, counting down.
GCCCGTACCGCCCTCGCCGTCCTCGGCGGCCGCCTTGTACTTGAGGAGGTTGAGCATGACCACCTCGCCGGGCTTCGCCTGCGCCTCGGTGGCCAGCTGCAGGAACTGGTCGTGGTTGGGTGCGATGGCCATCGCGGTCGCCTCCAGAGTTATGGCACGTAGTATGACGATACATCGCAGCGCCGTCCACGGACAAGCGAGGGTGGAGCGCCGGATCCGCGCCTAGCCTGCTGCCGTGACAACAGATGGCTCGGGGGGCGGGCCCCGCAGCTTGCCGCTGATCCTGGCTCGGGAGCTGGCGGCGAACCTCGCCACACCGATGTTCCTCATCGACGGCGGGGGCTACCTCGTCTTCTGCAACGAGGCGGCCGAGCTCATGATCGGTCGGTCCTTCGGCGAGCTCGGCGTGATGACCGCCAACGAGTTCGGCGCGATGCTCGCCCTCAAGTCGCTGGACGGCGTGCCCGTCCCGAACCGCGACAGCCCGCCGGGCCAGGCCTTCTGGCTGCGCACGCCGGCCCACCAGCGGGTGATCGTGACCACGCTCGACGGCCTCCAGCGCGAGCTCGAGGTGACCGCGTATCCGTTGTTCGGCCGCGACGAGGAGATGCACGGCGTCCTCACCGTGTTCTGGGAGGCCCAGACGTGAAGGTGCGGGTGTGGGGCTGTCGCGGCTCCCTCGCAGCGCCCGGTGCCGACACCGTCCGCTACGGCGGCAACACGTCGTGCGTCGAGGTGCGGGGCGAGGGGGGAGAGGCGATCGTGCTCGACGCGGGCACGGGCATGCGCCCGCTCGGGCTCCGCATGGTCGAGGAGGGCGTCAAGCCCATCCACGTGTTCCTGTCCCACCTCCACCTGGACCACCTGCAGGGCCTCGGCTTCTTCCGGCCGCTGTTCGAAGCCTCCGCGGAGGTGCACGTGTGGGGTCCTGCGTCGCCGGTGCAGTCGCTGGCCGAGCGCATCGCGACCTACCTGTCGCCGCCGCTGTTCCCGGTGCGCCTCACGGACATCCCGGCGACCTTGGAGTTCCACGACGCTCCCGAGGAGGCCATCGAGATCGGCGGCGTCACGGTGCGCGCGTCCCTGGTCACGCACCAGGGGCCCACGGTGGGCTATCGCGTCGAGGAGGGCGGGCGCAGCATCGTGTACCTCCCCGACCACGAGCCCGGCCTCGGCGTCGACGTCTCGCTCCAGCCGACCGACTGGCTCAGCGGCTACGACATCTCGCATGCCGCGGACGTCCTCCTCCACGACGCCCAGTACGGGGACGACGAGTACCCGCGCCACGTCGGCTGGGGGCACTCGGCCATCGGGCACGTGGTGGCCTTCGCCCGCAAGGCGGAGGTCGATCGGCTCGTGCTGTTCCACCACGATCCGGGGCACACCGACGAGGAGGTGGAGGAGCTGGTCGAGGAGGCCCGGCGCCTCTGGGGGGACGGCCCGGAGCGTGTCTGCTGCGCCTGGGACGGGATGACGATGGACCTCCAGCCGGCGGGCGTGTCCCTCGACGTGCTGCCGGACATGGTCTGACACGCCGTCAGATCCGTCTCCGATCGCCACCATCCCGTCATCCAGCCGTCATCCGATCGGCGCTGTCCGGCCCCCGGAGGGGGCCAGTAGTGTTCCTCCATGGGACGCGCCGGGTCACGGTGGCGGGTGCTGGCCGCGTCCGGGCTGGCGGCACTGGCGCTGAACGCGGTTCCCGCTGCCGCGCAGGACGATCCGCCCGACACGCCTCCCGACGTGACCGTGGTCGGCCCCGTCACCGCGGGCACGCGCGGCCCGGTGGGGGCCACGCTCGCGCCCCTCGCACCGTTCGGGTACGTCGAGGAGGAGGTGTTCCTCCAGGGCACCGCCACGATCCACGGTCCCGCGGGCCTGTGGGGTTCGAACGGCGAGTGGGCCACCAGCGACATCGGGCCCGCGCCGTACCGCACGCGCCTGCTCGTGCGCCGGCCGGCCGATCCCGCCGCGTTCAACGGCAACGTGTTCGTGAGCTGGTTGAACGTCGGCACCGCGTTCGACCTGGATCCGGAGTGGAACCAGGTCGGCGAGGAGCTGATGCGCGAAGGCGCGGCCTGGGTGGGCGTGTCCGCGCAGACCCTCGGCGTGGCCGGTCCGCTCGGCGCGGCGCGCTGGGATCCCGCGCGCTACGGCTCGTTGGTGCTCCCCGGCGACAACCTCTCCTACGACATCTTCTCGCAGGCCGGGCAGGCGCTCCGCGCGGCGGATGGCGTCGATCCGCTCGGCGGCCTGCCCGGCGAGCGGCGTCTCATCGCCACGGGCCAGTCGCAGTCCGCGCAGCGGCTCGTGACCTACATCAACGCGTTCCACCCGACCGCGCAGGTGTACGACGGGTTCCTGCTCGTCTCCCGCTGGCGTGGCGCGGCGCCGCTCGGCAACGCGGTGCTGCCGGCCAACGGGCTCCTCGATCCCGACGACTCCGATGACCTGCCCTTCCTGCCCGATCCCATCGCGGCGCTCCTGTCCGGCCCGCCTCTGGCCAAGGTGCGCAGCGACACCGACGTCCCGGTGTTCGTGGTGCTGACCGAGACCGAGGCCACACAGGTGGCACCCGTCGGCCGGCCCGACTCCGACACCTACCGCACCTGGGAGGTAGCCGGCACGAGCCACCTCGACGCGGCTGCCACCGACGCCACCGTCGCCAAGCTGGACCGCGACTTCCCCCAGGTCCCGCTCGATCAGCTCGAGTGCGACCAGCCCAACGGCTTCCCCACCCGCTACGCGCTGCGGGCGGCGGTCCGGGCCCTGGGGGCATGGGTCGAGGACGGGACGGAGCCGCCGACGGCCCCACCGCTGTCGCGCGACTCCGCGGGCGAGCTGCGCCGGGATGCGGACGGCAACGCGCTCGGCGGACTGCGCCTGCCGGACATCGAGGCACCCACCGCCGCCCACTCCGGCGAGTCGGATGCACTGGGGTACTGCGGGCTCACCGGGTCGACCGTCCCGTTCACCACCGAGGACCTCGCCGAGCGCTATCCGACACCCGAGGCCTACGTCGATGCCGTCACCGCGGCGGCCGCCGAGGCGGTCGAGGCCGGGTACCTGCTCCCCGAGGACGCGTCCGCCATCGTCCCCGCCGCCCCGGCCCGCTTCGCGGCCGCCGCGGCCGAAGCGGCCACGGCCACCGATGCGGCCACCTCCTCACCGGCCGCTCCCGAGGCCCGGTCCTCCGCGTCGTCCTCGGGCCGAGCGTCGAGCGGAGCGAGCTCGCCGAGCGCGGCGCCCGCGGCACGGGCGGAGCGGTCCGACCGCGGCTGGATGGCCACCACCGGGCGCGACCTCATCACCCCGGTGCTGATCGGCCTGCTGCTGCTGCTCAACGGCCGGGTCGTGCTCACCGTCGCGAACCAGCGACGGCGCGCCCACCGGGGCTGACGGCTCAGCGGGCCGGCCGCTTCCGCGGGGCGCCTGCCCTCTTCGTCCGCGGCGCGGCCTTCTTGGCGGTCGGCGCGGCCTTGTTGACCCGCGGTGCCGCCTTCTTCTTCCGCGTCGACCGCTTCGGCGCGCCGATCACCTCGCGCTCGGCGGCCTGCGTGCGCTTGCGGAACCGCTCGAGCGTGAGCCCGACGACCGTGGCGCCGTCGTCACCGGCGCGCGCGGTGGCGGCGCGCGGCAGCTGGAGCAGCGGCCCGAGCTCCCCGAAGTAGCCGCCGGGGCCCACGGTCGCGAGGTGCTCCTCGCCGCCCTCGGCCAGGCTGCGCCCGAGCTCGATCGAGCCGACCGCCACGAGGAACACCAGCTGGCCGATGTCGCCCTCGCGGAACAGCGCCTCGCCCGGCCGGAGGGTGGTGCGGACCGGCTCGTCGGGCGACGCGCCGGTCGCGGTGAGCTCGATGACGTGGTCGGCGACCGGCAGGAGCCGGTTGTCGTGCGTGGCCACGACGACGAGCCGGCCAGGTCGGGCGAGGGAGCGCAGCACGCGGAGGACCTCCTCGACGCTCGCGGCGTCGAGGTGGGCGGTCGGCTCGTCGGCGAGGAGCACGGGCGGGTCGTGGACGAGGGCGCGGGCGATCGCCACGCGCTGCTGCTGGCCACCCGAGAGCTGCGACGGGCGGTGCCCCACCCGGTCGGCCAGGCCCACCTCCGAGAGAAGCGCCACGGCCCGGTCGCGGGCCCCCTTGCCCCTCTGGCCCGCCGACCACAGGGGAAGGGCCACGTTCTCCCAGGCGCTGAGGCTGGGCACGAGGTTGAACGACTGGAACACGAGGCCGACGGTGGAGCGCCGGTAGTGCACCATCTCGGCCTCGGACATCGCGCCGAGGAGGTGGTCGTCGACCGAGATGGTCCCCCCACTCGGGGTGAGGATGCCGGCCAGCACCGAGAGGAGCGAGGTCTTCCCGCAGCCGCTGGCGCCGAGGAGGAGGACGAGCGAGCCCGACGCCAGGTCGAGATCGAGCTCGTGGATCGGGCGCACGAGGTAGGGCCCCGACTTGTACTCGATGGTCAGGCCGCGGACGGCGACGTTGCTCATCAGGCCCCTCCGAAGGCGGTGGCAGGGTCGACGCGGACGGCTCGCCACACGCCGGCGATCGACGCGAGGACGCCGACGATCACGGCGAGCAGCAGGAGGATCACGTAGGTGCTCAGGCCCACCTCGAACGTCACGGGGAACATCGGGCCGATGATCGCGGCGAGCCCGGCGGCGCCGACCGCCGACATGAGGCTGAGCACCAGCGCCTGGAGCGCGAGCCCACCAGCCATGAACCGCTTCGTCGAGCCGGTGGCCCGCAGCACGGCGAGGTCCGCGGTGCGCTCGATCGAGGACAGGTACACGATCAGGCCGATGATCCCTGCCGCCGCGATCGTGAGCAGGATCCGGATCAGGTTCATCGACTGCGTCGCCGGCTTCGCCGGTCGCGCCAGGTCGTCGAAGACAGCGTCGTCGTCGAGCCGCTTGAGGCCGTCCGGCGTCTGGTCGCTCGCGCCCTTGGTCACCACGGCGTTGGCGACCGGCGCGCCGTCCAGCGCGAGCGCCTGCGCGTCCTCGAGGATCAGGAAGACCGTCGGCAACCCGAACGCGAACGCGACCCGGTCGGCGGTGCCCACCACCTCCAACGGGATCCCCCCGATGGTCAGCCGGTCACCGGGGTCGTAGCCGAGCTGGGTGTCGGTCACGACCTGGCCCCGCGCCGTGGCCTGCACGCCCTCCTCGAGGTCGGGCCACCCGAGGCCGTCGGCCTCCTGCGCGATGAGGTTGATGTCCTCGATGCCGTCGTCGCTGATCGTCCCGTTGAAGATCAGGACGGGCTCCGCCCGCTCCACGCCTGGCAGCGCGGCGAGCGTGTCGGCGGCCGTGACCGGCACCTGCGGCGCGCCGGTGAAGGGTCCCTCCGCGTCCGCGGGGATGTACCACGCGTCCGCGCCGAAGCGCTCGACCGTGCGCTCCAGCTCGCTGCGCAGCGAGAGCGTCACCGCGGTGAGCACGATGGTGAGCGAGAAGACGAGTGCCGTCGCCAACCCCGCGAGCAGGAAGCGGCGTCGCCGCCACTGCAGGTCGCGCAAGACCATCCGAAGCATGAGCCCGCCTCCACCGCCGCCCGGCCCCTGTGTCCCGACAGCCTCGCCCGCCGGGCCGTCCCTGTCCACCACTAGGGTCCCGGACCGATGCCCCTCACGCCGTTCCAGGAGGAGCTCTGCACGCAGAGCCAGTGGGACCTCAGCGACCTGCGCGCGCTGTTCGTCAACTGCACCCTCAAGCGCTCACCCGAGCTGTCCCACACCCAGGGGCTGGCGGACATCTCGATCGAGATCATGCGCCGGCAGGGGGTGACCGTGGACGTGGTGCGCGCCGTCGACCACGAGATCGCCACGGGGGTCTGGCCGGACATGACCGAGCACGGGTGGGAGGTGGACGAGTGGCCGGCCATCTTCGAGCAGGTGCGGGCCGCGCACATCCTCGTGCTCTGCACGCCGATCTGGCTGGGGGAGAAGTCCTCCGTGTGCACGAAGGTCGTCGAGCGGCTCTACGGCAACTCGAGCCAGCTCAACGACGAGGGGCAGTACGCGTACTACGGCCGCGTCGCCGGTTGCCTCGTCACGGGCAACGAGGACGGCGTGAAGCACTGCGCGATGAACGTCCTGTACTCACTGCAGCACCTCGGCTATGTGATCCCGCCCCAGGCCGACGCGGGCTGGATCGGCGAGGCCGGCCCCGGCCCGTCCTACCTGGACCCCGGCTCCGGTGGTCCCGAGAACGACTTCACCAACCGGAACGCGACGTTCATGACCTGGAACCTGCTGCACCTCGCGCGGATGCTCACCGACGCCGGCGGGATACCGGCCCACGGCAACCAGCGCTCCGCGTGGGACGCGGGCTGCCGCTTCGACTTCCCGAACCCCGAGCACCGCTAGAGAGCTGCGTCGCGCTCCTGGGCGGCCACGGCCAGCACCCCGCCGAGGAGCAGCCGGGCGTACAGGTCCTCGGCCTGCTCCTGCGTGGCGCGGCCCCGCACCCACACGTCGACCGCGCCGTCGATGCCGGTCACGAACACGGCCGACGCCACGTGCGCGGCCTCGTCCGACAGCCCGAGGTGCTCCTGCAGCACCTCCTCGAAGAAGGTGGGGTTCTGGCGCTGGTCCGCCTCCTCGTCCTCCATGGGCAGGTTCTGCAGCACCGCGACGAGCACCGTGCCCCGCTCCCGGATGGACTCGAAGTAGGCGTGGACGGCGGCCCGCACGATGGCCTCCAGGCCCTCCACCTGGGCCGTGTTGCCGGAGATGCGGGTGGCGAGCCGGTCGAGCTCCCGCTCCCGCAGGCTCTGCATCATGGCGGTGGCGTTCTCGAAGTGGGCGTACGGCAGGGCCTTGCTGACCCCGGCCAGCGCCGCCACCCCCTCCATGGTCATGGCGGCCACCCCGCCGTCCACCAGCAGCTGGGCCGCACAGTCCAGGAGGTGGTCGCGGCGCTGCTCCTTTGACAGCCGGGCCCCTTGCGGGACGGGCCGCTCGGTGATCGCCGTGGTGTTCATCGCCCGTGTCCCTTTCGCCGCCGGCCGGGTGACGCTACCGTAACCCCGACGTTCGGGGTCTGGCGCTTCGCACCGTGGCGGTCGGGTGCGAAGCGGCGGCTCTTGCTCGGGGGAGCGTCAGCGAACTGGTTCGGAGGCGACGCCGTGGCGTTCCTGATACGCCACGGCGCGCTCCCGGACCGCGGCCGCGTCGAGGCCGGTGTCCGCGAAGCGGTAGCGCGACCCGCCGCCCCCACCGTCGCCGGGGTGCTCGGCGAGGAACGCGCGCATGCGGTCCGCGGCCGCGCCGGTGAGCTCGCGGTCGAGGCGGGCGTAGATCTCGGAGATGGTGGCGATGGGATCGGCCACGAAGGCGGAGAACTGCACGTCGACCAGCTGCGCCGGGGGAACGCGCCGCGGTCGCGCGCGTCCATGCCCCGCTCGAGCCCGAGGAAGATGTCCTCGACGTACTCGGCGGCGGCCTCGGTGATCGACGCCTCGTCGCTCGCCATGCGGCGGAGGTGCGCGGCGAGCGCGCTGACCGAGGAGATGACGGTGAGCGGGTCCCGGTGCGTCTGCACCACCAGCGCGTCGGGGTACTCGCCCGCCAGCGCGTCGAGGTGCCACAGGTGCGCGGGTGACTTGAGCAGCCACTGGTCGGCCGGGTGCCGCGACTGGAGGTGCTGCAGGTAGCCGCGGTGCCAGCGGTACGCCGGCGCGAGGTCGGCCTCGTCGAGCAGCCACCGGTTGTAGGTCGGCAGCCGGTACTGCGTCGGGAAGATCATGCTGCGGAAGTCCCCACCGGTGATCCGCACGCACTCCTGCGCGAGCCGGGCGCCCATCGGGTGGAACGCCGTGAACCCCGGGATGAGGGAGTCGGCCAGATCGAGGCGGGCCTGCGTCTCCTCGATGCGCGGGTCGGTGCCGTAGGTCGCGGTCTCCGGTGGCGGGACCGGGTGGTCGACCTCCCAGGTCAGGGGGGCCCGGAGGTCCGGGTCCTGGGCCAGGAGGTCGTAGAGGATCGTGGTGCCGGTGCGGGGCTGCCCGACGATCACGATCGGCCGCTCGACGCGCCCCTCGGCCACCTCGGGGTGGGCGGCCCGCCACGCCGTGATCGCCAGCCGGTTCGTGAGGTAGGTGTGCACGTCGTCGACCGCCACCTCGACGCCGATCTCGTGCAGTCGGGCCTCGTTGGCGAACCCGTCGAGCAGACGGTCGAGCCCCTCCTGCCAGGTGGCCTCGCCGAGGTCGTCGTGGCCGGTCGCGGCCACGGCCTCCTCGAGGAGGCGGTCGCGGTCGAGTCGGTCCGCGACGCTCACCGAGCCGTCAGCTCGGCCAGCGAGGCGACGCGCGTGCGCACGGTCGGCGCGCTCGGGTTGTCGAGCCAGCGGAGCAGCACGAACCCACGGTGGCGACCGCCGGTGTCCAACCAGTTCGCCGCACCCGGGTCGGTCGCCGCGGCCACGACCCGCACGGTGCCGTCGTCCTCCCGGACCGCGGTGGCGTTGGTCAGCGAGCTGCGGCGCCGGCGCGGCTCGAGGCACTCGTGCCAGATGTTCTCGAGGGTCACGCTCCAGTACCGGGTGTCCGGCGGCTCGAGGTCGAGGACGAGGCACTCGTCGTGGGCGAGCCGGAAGGTGCCGATCATGTAGAGGTTGTCCGGGGTGGTGTCGGCGGCGCCGAGCTCCGCCGCGTCCGCGGTCACGAGCACGTTGGGCTGGTCCAGCAGCTCGGGCTTGATGGTGCGGTGCAGCGTGGCCAGCTTGGCGATGGTCCACGCCAGGCCGGTGAGCTGGCCCGCCAACCCCTCGTCGCTCGGCGGCGGCGGCAGCTCGGGCGGGTCGAGCGGCTCGATCGCCAGCGTGGCGCCCTGCTCGGTCGCCCGGTCGGCGACGTACTCGCGGACTACCAGCGCCGAGGCGTCCTCGGGGATGGGCACCCAGAGCAGCCCGGCCAACTCGTCCGCGGTCGGCTCGTCGCGGGAGAGGACGAACCCGAAGCGCCCGGCCCCGTCGAGCACGAGGTCGCGGTCGGAGACGTAGCCGGTCATCCGGCGCGGGGTCAGACCGACGCCGGCCAGCACCTGGATGCCGAGGTAGGCGCTCGTGCCGCGCGTGCCGGACACGCGGTAGCGGCGGCCCCCGTCGATCATCGCCAACAGGTACTCGCCGTCCGGGTTCGGTCCGCCCACGAACCGGGCCTCGGTGTTCATGTCGAAGAACCAGGGCCGGGCGTGGTCCACGTCGAGCGAGAGCTCCGAGGAGAGCGCCGTGACCCGGCCGAGGACCCGCAGGCCTTCGAGCAGCTCGAGCTCCGTCTCCGCGTCCTCCTGCACCATGGCGACCATGTCGTCCAGCATCTGCCGGACGAGCTGCCACGCCTCGAGGCTGCGCGCGCCTCCGCTCGTGGTCACCGGCGGCCGAGCACGGCGCGCGCCGCGCCCTTGACGAAGGCCCAGAGGACGTTCGCGTAGTCGAAGTAGTCGCGCCACAGCACGATGTGGCCGTCGCGCACCTCGAAGGTGCCACAGACCCAGAACGCGGCCTCGACGCGGCCGATCACCAGCACGTCCGTCCGCTCCGTGAGCACGATCGAGCCGTCCGAGGCGATGTTGTGGATCCGGGCCTCGAACCCGGAGCCGTACCTGGCCAGTCCCCGCAGCTGCTTCTCGACGGCGCTGCGCCCTCTGGCCGCCGGCAGCGGCACGTTCTGGTAGACGACGTCGTCGGCGAGCCACTCCACGGCCGCGTCGACGTCGAGCCGCTCGAGGTCGCCGAGGAACTCGCGCACGATCTGGACCTCGGTGGTCACGCTGGTCTCCGACACCTGGCCTCCCCTCGTCCCGGCAGGATCCTGCCAGACGGCACCGGCGGGCGCGATCGTGCGACGCTTCCGGCGTGCGCTTCGACCTGATGACCACCGGGCTGCCCCTGCGGCGGATGGGGCAGCTCGCGGTCGACGCGGCCGCGGCCGGGTTCTCCGGGCTCGTCGTCACCGAGTCAGGGCGCAGCGCCTACCTCTCGTGCGCGGTCGCGGCCGAGGCCACCGAGCTCGAGATCCTCACCGGGGTGGCGGTGGCCTTCCCACGCAGCCCGATGGTCACCGCCCAGGTGGCCTGGGAGCTGGCCGAGCTGTCCGAGGGCCGGTTCCGCCTCGGGTTGGGCACGCAGGTGCGGGCCCACATCGAGCGCCGGTACGGGAGCGAGTTCGACCGGCCCGGGCCGCGCCTGCGCGAGTACGTGCTCGCCCTGCGCGCCATCTTCGCCAGCTTCCGCGAGGGCGTCCCGCTGGCCCACGAGGGCGAGTTCTGGGAGCTGTCGCTCCTGCCCGCCATGTGGGCGCCCGGCGCCATCGACGCGCCCGATCCCCCGATCGACCTCGCGGCGGTGAACCCGTGGATGCTCCGGATGGCGGGCGAGGTCGCCGACGGGGTGCACGTCCACCCCCTCAACACGCCCACCTACCTGCGCGAGACGGTGCTGCCCGAGCTGGCCGCCGGTGCCGCGCAGCGGGCCGGACGGTCGCGGACCTCGAGGTCATCGTGCCGACCTTCGCCGCGCCTGGCGACACCTCCGACGACGTGCAGGCCCTCCGCGAGGCGGCCCGGATGCAGACGGCGTTCTACGGGTCGACGCCCAACTACGCGTTCATCTTCGAGCAGCTCGGGAGACCGGGCACCACGGAGCGGATCCGGGAGCGGCAGAAGGCAGGCGACCTCCCCGGGATGGCCGCAATCATCGACGACGAGCTGCTCGAGCACTTCTGCGTGAGCGGGGACTGGGCGACCGTCGCCGACGACCTCATCGCCCGCCACCGCGGCGTGGCCACGCGGGTCGTCTCCTACTTCGCGGGCTGGGCCTGGGCCCGCGAGCCCGCCGCGCTCGGCCCGTGGGGTGAGCTGGGCCGGGCCGTCCAGGCCGCCTGACCCCCACCCCACACGTTCTGGCCCGATCTCATCGGTCCCTGGGTCGACGAACTCGGGCCAGAACGCGTGGGGTGGGCCGGCGCGCGAGCATCGCCCTGTGAGCACCTGGGAGGCGTGGCGGGCACGGGCCGACGCCGCTGGTCGTCGGCGGGCTCACCGTGGCGGCCTACGACCTCGGCGACGCCGAGGGGGCGCCGTGCACGTTCCTGCACGGGTACCCGTCGTCCTCGGTCGACATCGCACCGGTCCTGGAGCGCCTCGGTGCGGGCCACCGGCTCCTGGCCGTCGACTTCCCCGGTTTCGGGGCGTCCGCCAAGCCGGTCGGGCCACCCGCACTCGATCCACGCCGCCGCGCGACGCGGTGGAGGCCCTCTGGGCCGACCGCGGCGTCACGGCCACGGTCCTCGTCGGCCCACGACTACGGCGTGTCCGTCGGCCAGGAGCTGCTCGCCCGCCGCGCCGAGGGCGGCGCTGCCGGTCGCGCTGACCGGCGTGGTGTGGATGAACGGCGGCCTCTACCCCGACCTGCACCGGCCCGACGCTCGGGCAGCAGCTCCTGCTCGACCCCGACCAGGGCGCCGACGCTCGCGGCGGGCGATGACCGAGGAGCTGTTCATCGACGGGATCCGCGGCACGTGGGGCGAGCGGGTCCCGTTCGACGAGCCGGCCGTCGCCACGATGTGGGCCTCGATGGACGAGGGCGGTGGCGCGCAGCCAGATGCACGAGCTGCTGCACTACATCGCCGACCGGCGCGAGCACGCCGCCCGCTGGCGCGCGGCGCTCGAGGGCAACGACCTGCCGACGGTGTTCGTGTGGGGCGACCTCGACCCGGTGTCGGGCGCGCACATGATCGCCCGCGTCGAGGAGCGGGTCCGACGGTGCCCGCATCGACCGCCTCGCCGACGTCGGCCACTGGCCGCCGCTCGAGGCCCCCGACGAGGTGGCTGCCGCGATCCGCTCCCTCGTCTGACCGCTTACGTCACCAGGAGGCGGGTACGGAAGAGGTCGAGCACCTGGTCGAGCGCGGCGCGCGTCGGCTGCCCGGGCTCGTCGATGAGGTGCTCGGTGACCACCGAGTGCGGGTTCTTCATGATGGCGTCCGGGTTGGCCGAGTCGTCGTCGAGCTCGACGCCGACGAACCCGTCGCCCAGCTCGTCGCGCAGGTACTGGAAGCGCTCCGGCGGGCACGAAGCGGTCGCCCTTGAACCGCAGGCCGAGCACCTTGAGGCCGTCTTCGTCGCACCGCTGCTTCACCTTGTCGAGGTCGGCTCGGGAGCAGTCGATGCTGCCGCGGCCCCGCCGTGTGGCCGATCGGCATCGACGGCTGCGACAGCACCGGCGCGAGCAGGCGGTCGTCGGTGGCCATCGCCAGCGCGAAGCCGCCGGTGAAGCACATGCCGATGGCGCCGACGCCCGGGCCGCCGCAGCGCTCGTGCTCGGCGGCGGCCAGGGCGCGGAGCCAGTCGATCACCGGCGAGGTGCGCCCGGCCCGACCAGGTGGCGAACTCGCGGCTGATGCAGGCCGGCCCGATCGAGCTGAGCATGTAGCCGCCGCAGCCCGCAGCTTGCCGGCCGCGACGACGTCGTAGCCCGGCCGGCCGAACAGGTGGGGCATCACCGCCGTGCAGCCGATGTCCACGACCCGGTCGGCGAACTCGATGACCTTCGGCGTGATGCCCGGCATCTCGGCCATCACGATCACCGCCGGGCCGGTGCCCCGCCGGAAGACGTCTCGGGTCTTGCCGTCGTGGGTGAACTGCGTGCGCTCGTAGCGGTCGAGGAGCTCGGAGATCGCCATGGCGCAGCAACGTACAGTTCCCCGAGCCGAGAGGGGGTGGCCATGGCCGACGGCGGCCTGACGGAGGAGCAGCAGCAGCGGCGCCGGGCCGGGGTGGCGGAGCTCATGCCCACGACCCCGTTCCTGGCCGGCCTCGGCATCGTGATCGAGCGCTACGAACCGGACGAGGCCACCGTGCGGCTGCCCTTCCGGGAGGACCTCACCAACGACGGGACCTACTACCACGGCGGGGTGATCGCCTCGGTCATCGACACGACCGGCGCGCTCGCCGCCTGGTCCAACCACGACTTCGACAAGGGCGCCCGGGCGTCGACGATCGCCATGTCGGTCCAGTACGTCGGGGCCTGCAAGCGCTCCGACCTCCTGTGCCACGCCCGCGCCGTGCGCCGGGGCAAGGAGCTCACCTTCACGGAGATCACGGCCACCGACGCCGACGGCGCCGTGGTCGCCCACGCGGTCCAGACCTACCGCATCGTGTAGCGCGCCAGGGCCGCCCCATCGGCGGAGTGGGGCGGCCCTGGCGCGTGTGGGTGCGTGTGCGGATCAGTCGTCGTCGGCGCCGGTGTCCTCTTCGTCGGCGGACGAGCCCACGACCGCGAAGCTCTCGTCGAGCTGCACGTCGACCTGGCTGCCGTCGTCGAGGGTGACCTCGACCTCGTAGAGGCTCTCCTCGTCACCCTTCTCGGTCTCCGTGACCTTCCCGCCCCCCGTGTGCTCGAGTGCGGCCGCGCTGGCCCGCTCGAGCTCGGTGCCCGTGATGGGCGCCTCGTTGTCGTCGCCCCCGCCGGCCAGCGCCACGCCGGCCCCGCCGCCGACGAGTGCGACTGCGGCGGCCCCGCCGATGATCCACTTCGCCGTGGGCTTCCTCATGTGGAGGTCCTTCCTCTGGATGGGCGATCGGGCGGTCGCTCGATCGCTGGGGACAGCATCTCCGGTCGCCGCTGAAGGGGCCCTGAACCTCCCTGACCGGGCCGTCAGGCCCGTGCTCTCGGGCCGCCGTCGGGGGCGCCGGGAAGGCGCACCTCGATCCGGGCCCCTCCGAGGGGGCCGGTCAGCGCCGCCACCGAACCCGCGTGGGCCGCGGCCACCTCGGCCACGATGGCGAGCCCGAGCCCCGCGCCGCCGCCGTCGCGGCTGCGGGCCTCGTCGAGCCGCACGAACCGTTCGAAGACGCGCGCCCGGTCGTCCTCGGCGATGCCAGGCCCGTCGTCGTCGACGGTCAGCACCACCCAGCCGTCCACCTCCCGCACCCCGAGCGCGACCTGGGACCTGGCGTGGCGGGCGGCGTTGTCGCCGAGGTTCCGCACGAGGCGCGCGAGCTGGGCGGGGTCACCGACCACGCGGCCGCCGGACACCTGCCCGCTGTCGACGCGGTGCGCCGCGGCCACGCGCAGCCGTCGGGCCTCGTCGAGCACCACGTCGTCGACGTCCACCTCCTGGCGCCCGCGGCCGAGCGTCCCCTCGTCCGACCGGGCGAGGAGGAGCAGGTCCTCGACCAGCGCCTGGACGCGCAGGTCCTCGGCGAGCACCGTCTCGGCCAGCTCCGGGAGCGAGGTGCGCTCGGGGTGGGCGAGGGCGATCTCCGCGTGATGGCGGATGGTGGCCACCGGCGACCGGAGCTCGTGGGACGCGTCGGACACGAAGCGGCGTTGGCGGTGCTGGGCCGCCTCGAGTCGTTCGAGCATCCGGTTCATCGTCTCGGCCAGGCGCGCCACCTCGTCGCGCGTCGCAGGTGCGGGCACCCGCCGGTGCAGCTCCGCGCTGGAGATCTCATCGACCTCGCGCCGGATCTCGTCCACGGGGGTGAGGGCCCGCCCGATCACGACCCACGCGGTCGCTCCGATGACGAGCAGGAGCAACGGGACCCCGGCGGCGAGGAGCCGGCTCAGGACCCTGGTGGACTCGACCACGTCGTCGAGGGTGCGGCCGACGAGCACGCTGCCACCGGCCGGGTCCGGGAGCGCAGCCCGCACCACCAGGAAGCGGGGCTCCTCGGCCCCGGGAACGTCGACCTCGCGCGAGTGCCCAGGCGCGATGCCCGCGATCGGTCGAGACGCATCGACCCCTGAGCTGGAGGCGACGACCGTCCCGTCCGGGTCGAGCAGCTGGAGGAGCTCCTCGTCGGCCGCCGGTGTGGGCTCGGGCAGCCGGCCCGTGGCGGCGATCGCGTCGACCACCTCCTCGGACCGGGACCACGCCGCCTCCTGCACGCCATCGGTGAGGCTGCGGCGCGAGAGCCCCACGAGCGCCACCGCGGCGAGCACGAGCGCGAGGCCCGCCACGAGCACCGCCGCCGCCGTCGTGCGGGCGCGCACCGTGCCGCGGCGGGCCCAGAGGCGGGCGAGCCGGTGCTCAGCCACCGTCGGCCGCCAGGCGGTACCCGGCACCGCGGACGGTCTGGATGGACGCCCGCCCGTGCGGCCGGTCCACCTTGTTGCGCAGGTGGCGGATGTACACCTCGACGATGTTCGGGTCGCCCTCGAAGTCGTCGTCCCAGACATGGTCCAGGACCTCGCGCTTGGACACGACCTCGCCCCGGCGGCGCAGGAGGTACTCGAGCAGCGACCGCTCCCGGGGGGTCAGCTCGATCTCCGTGGCGCCCCGCCAGGTGCGCTGCGAGGCGGGGTCGAGGCGCAGGTCCCCGGCCTCCAGCACCGCCGGGCGCTCCCGCACGCCACGGCGGAGCAGCGCACGCACGCGGGCGAGCAGCACCGCGTACGAGAACGGCTTCATGAGGTAGTCGTCGGCGCCGGCGTCGAGGGCCTCGACCTGGTCCCACTCCCCGTCCTTGGCCGTGAGCACGAGGATGGGGGTCCACACGCCCTCGGTCCGCAAGGTCGAGCAGACCTTGAAGCCGCTCAGGCCGGGCAGCATGAGGTCCAGCACGATGGCGTCGTAGGGGTGCTCCCGCGCCATCCAGAGCCCGTCGGTCCCGTCGACCGCGACGTCGACCGCGAACCCCTCCGCCTCGAGGCCGTTGCGCAGCCCGGCGGCGAGCCGACTCTCGTCCTCGACGACCAGGATGCGCACGACTTCGTCCCTCCAGCCCGGGACCCTGCAGGACTGCGCCTGAAGTCTGGCTGAACGCGTCTCGTCCGGTGCGGCGCCTTAGAAATCGTTTCCACGCCCGATGGACTAGGTTCCCGAGCGGATGGGACGCATCGGGGGATGGCGCCGCGGCTGGAACGACTTCCGGCAGACGATCATGTACGCCCTGCTCGCCCGGCAGCGGAAGTGGGTCGTGTGGCTGTTCATCACGGCGCTGGGCACCATCACCGCGCTGATCGGCACGGCGGACACCCTCCAGAAGCTCGTCGACGAGGGCGTGGTCGAGCGGACCAAGCCGGTGAGCGAGTTCGTGGACCTGCTCGTCTTCCTGGCCTTCATGGGGTTGGTGTTCGGCCTCGGGCTCCGCCAGGTGATCGCGCGGCTCACGTACCACCTCGAGTTCGAGCTCCGGGTGTGGCTGTACGAGCGGCTGCAGTCGACCCACGCCGAGCGGCTCGACGGGTTGGCCACCGGTCAGATGGTCACGCGCGCGATGACCGACCTGCTGCTCCTCGAGCTCGTGATCCTGATCGTCCCGGCCGTCGTGATCGTGGGCCTCGCGCTGGTCGCCGTGTTCATCCTCATGGCGATCATCCACCCGATCCTCGCTCTGATCGCCGTGACCGTGATCCCGGTCAACTTCGCGATCGTGCTGCGGATCCGCCGCCGGCTGTGGGGCATGTCGTGGGTCACGCTCGACCGGCGGGCACGGGTGACCACCCTCATCGACGAGTCGGTGCGTGGCGCCCGCGTCGTGAAGGCCTTCGGTCGGGAGGACCACGAGCGCCGCCGGCTGGCGGCCGTGGCCGGAGACGCGTACGGGGCGGGCATGACGCGGGCGCGGCTCGTGGCCCGCTACGACCTCGTGCTGGCGGCCATGCCCGGCGTCGTGATGGCGCTGCTCACCTGGCTGGGCGCGTGGGAGGGCGTGAACGGACGCCTCACCGTCGGCGATCTCCTGCTGTTCTTCGTGTTCGCGCTGACCTTCGCGAACTTCGCCCGCATCTTCGCCACCGTGCAGTCGGCCTGGCAGTTCGCCAAGACCGGGGCCGGGCGCATCTTCGAGCTGATCGCCTACGCCAAGCCCGCCGCCGTCACCGCCGGGGTGCCGCTGCCCGCCGACGGCGAGGGGCTGGTGCTCCGCGACGCCACCGTGCGCATCCACGACCACCCGGTGGTCGGCCCGCTCACGACGGCGGTCGCCCCCGGCGAGGTCGTGGTGGTGGCCGGCCCGCCGCGGTCGGGCAAGACCACCCTCGCCCGGCTCGTCGCCGGCGGCCGGCGCGCCGACGGGGGATCGTCACCCTCGACGGCGTGGACCTCCAGGTCGCCGACCCGATCGCGCTCCGGCGGGCGGTGCGGGTCGTGGCCGAGGACCCGTTCCTGTTCGGGCGCTCGGTCCGCGAGAACCTCCTCCTCGGCGCGCCGACCGGCACCACCGAGCCGTTGCTCTGGGCCGCGCTGGAGGCGGCCGGGGCGCGCCAGGTCGTCGAGGACCTGCCGAACGGCCTCGACACGGTCCTGGGCGACCGCGGCCTCACGGTGTCCGGCGGCCAGCGCCAGCGCCTCGCCCTCGCCTGCGCGCTCGTGACGCCCCCGCGGGTGCTCGTCCTGGACGACGCGCTCTCGGCCGTCGATCCCGCCCTCGAGGTCGAGATCCTGAGCCGGATCCCGCAGCACGCGCCCCGCACGGCGGTCGTGGCGATCACTCGGCGCCCGAGCGCGGCCTCGGTGGCGGACCGGGTCGTGGAGCTGCCGGCTCCCGGCGCGGGCGCCCCGAAGCGGCCGCGCGCCACGGGCAGCCTCGCCACCGACGGGCCCTACGACCTCCTGCTCGCCGGCATCGTCGCCCAGCTGCCCGCCGACCGAGACGAGCCGGTCACGACCGAGGCCGACGCGGAGCACGACGAGGTGCCGACGGTGCGCGGCATCCTCCGGCCGCTCCGCGGGCACGTCCTCCGCGCCGGCGCGCTCCTCCTCGGCTTCACGCTGGTCGGTCTCGTCCCCACCTGGATGACGCAGGTGGCGCTCGACGCGGTGGGCGCCGAGGACGCGAGCCAGGGCGCGGTCGCGGGCGTGGTGACCCTCGTGGCCGCCGGCATCGTCGCCGTGCTGACCTTCGCCTACCGCATCGAGGCCAAGAAGGTGGAGGAGGGCGTGGGCTACGTGCTGCGCCGGCGCGCCTTCGCCCGGCTCATGCGCCTCGGCGTGGACTTCTACGACCGGGAGCTCCCCGGCCGCGTCGCCGCGCGCGTCGTCCACGACCTCAACCAGATCGCGCTCTTCCTCGAGACCGGCGTCTACGACCTGGCGGGGTCGATCATGTTGCTCGTGATGAGCTTCGTGGTCATCACGGTGTGGGAGCCGTCGGTGGCCGTCTCGGTGGCCGGGGTCATCCCGCTCCTCGTGATCCTCACGCTGGCCCAGCTCCGCCCCGCCGCGCGGGCCTACCGCGACCAGCGCGTCGCGCTCGGCGCGGTCGTCGAGCGCCTGCAGGAGGACTTCGCCGGACGCCGCGTGATCGAGGCGGCGGGCGCGGAGGAGGAGAGCCGCGAGGCGTTCGTGCGCCTGGCCTTCGTGCTGCGCCAGGCCCGCAAGCGGGCCAACACGATCGCCAACACCTACATCGAGGTCATGAGCTGGATCGCCGCCCTGGCGGGCGCCGCGCTCATCAGCCGCGCCGCCGACGCGGTGTTCGACGGCTCGCTCAGCGTCGGTGGGCTCGTGGCGATGCAGCTGTTCCTGATCGCCGCGCTGGCGCCGATCCCGCTGCTGTCGACCGTGCTGCAGAACTACCTGGCGGCGCGGGCCAGCTTCCGCACGCTGTCCGAGCCCTTCGCCGACCCGGTGCTCCCGGTGGAGCGCACCGACCTCCGGCCGTGCGGGTCCGCCGCAGGGGACGTGGTGCTCGAAGGGGTCACGTTCGCCTACCCGGGGACCGGCCGCGAGGTGCTGCACGGCGTGGACCTCGTCGTGCCCGCCGGTTCGACCGTGGCCGTCGTCGGCCCGACGGGCGCCGGCAAGTCCAGCGTGGCGAAGCTCGTGGCCCGGGTGTACGACCCTGACCAGGGCACCGTGCGGGTGGGGGGCACCGACATCCGCGGGTGGGAGCTCTCGGGCTACCGCCGCCGCATCGGGATCGTGCCCCAGGACGGCTTCTGCTTCCGGGGCACCGTCGCCGAGAACATCGCCTACGGGCGGCCCGACGCGGACCGGGCCGACATCGAGGCCGCCGCCGCGGCCGTCGGCGCGCTCGACGCCGTGCTCGGCCTGGTCGGCGGCCTCGACGCCCGGGTCGAGGAGGAGGGTCGCAACCTCACGGCCGCGCAGGTGCAGCTCATCGCGCTGGCCCGCGCCTGGTTGACCGAGCCGGACCTGCTGATCCTCGACGAGGCGACCTCGAGCCTCGACCCCGCCACCGAGCAGCACGTGCTGGCGGCGACGCGTGCGATGGCGTGCACGACGATCATGATCACGCACCGCCTCCCGGTGGCGCAGTCGGCCGACACCGTCGTGGTGGTGTCCGACGGCACCATCGTGGAGAGCGGCGCGCCGGCCACGCTCAAGCGCCGCAAGACGAGCGCCTACGCCGCGCTGTGGGCGACCGGCCCCGAGGTCGAAGCGCGCGTCGCGGCCGCCTACGTCCCGGTCGACGACACAGGCGACGCCGAGGCGGCGGAGGTGGCGCGCGCCGCCGACGAGGTCGAGGACGACCCGCTCGTGCTGGCGCTCCTCGAGGACGTGCGCAGCGGCGCGCTCGGTGCGGCCTCCCACACGCTCGACGCGGGTGGGGCCGACCAGGCCCCGGGCGCCTCGGCGGCCACCGCCGCGCTGGCCGGCAAGGTCATCGGGGAGACCGACGAGGAGCTCGAGGCGTTCCTCGTGGGCGCCGGGGGCGTGGCGGCGCTGGCCTGGTCGATCCTCGACGCGCTCCGGTCGGCGGTCGACCCGGCCGTGGTGGGCGACCTCGCGGTGGCCTTCGAGGTCGGCGAGGGCGAGGTGCAGCACCGCTGGGTGCTCGTGTCGTCGGAGGAGGCGGTCGGCGCCACCCTCGAGGAGGGCGACGGGCCCGCCGCGCTCACCCTCGGGCTGAGCGGGCCAGACCTGCTGCGGCTCGCGCTCGGCCAGCTCGACGCGATCGAGGGCGTGATGGCCGGGCGCATCGTGCTGACGGGCGACCTCGAGCAGGTTGCGCGGCTCGGGCAGATCTTCGCGGCGGGCCCTGCGCTCGCCGTCGGCTGAGCCCGCTGCCTAGGGTCCCCCGGATGGAGAGCTTCGCAGGACGCCTGGCGGTGGTGACGGGGGGCGGCTCGGGGATGGGCCGCGAGCTGGTGGTGCAGCTGGCGGCCGCGGGTTGCTCGGTCGCCACGTGCGACCTCAACGTCGAGTCGATGGCCGAGACGGCCGAGCGCGCCCTCGCCGGGGCGCCCGACGGCGTGCGGGTCACCACCCACGTGTGCGACGTGTCGGACGAGGCGCAGGTGGTGGCGTTCCGTGACGCCGTGCTGGAGCAGCACGGCACCGACCACGTGAACCTGGTCTTCAACAACGCCGGGATCGGCGGCGGCGGCAGCTTCCTGACATCGGACAGGGTCGAGTGGGACCGCACCTTCGGAGTGTGCTGGGGCGGCGTGTACAACTGCGCCCGGGCCTTCGTGCCGCTGCTGGTGGCCAGCGACGCCGGGCACCTCGTCAACACGAGCAGCGTCAACGGCTTCTGGGCCTCGCTCGGGCCGGGCGTGCCGCACACCGCCTACAGCGCGGCGAAGTTCGCGGTGAAGGGCTTCTCCGAGGCCCTGCTCGAGGACTTCCGGATGAACGCCCCCCACGTGCAGGTGTCCGTCGTGATGCCCGGCCACATCGGCACGGACATCGTGATCAACAGCCAGAAGGTGCACGCGCGGAACGAACCCGGCGCCGACGGCGCGGCCCAGTTCCGCGCCGCCCTCGAGCAGCGCGGCATGCCCACCGACCAGATGTCCGACGACGACATCGTCAAGCTGGTCGAGAGCTTCGGCGAGATGTTCCGCGACGCGGCGCCCGTGTCCGCGGCCGAGGCGGCGACCGTGATCCTGGACGGCGTGCGCGCCGGACGGTGGCGCATCCTGATCGGCGACGACGCGGTGATGCTCGACGAGAAGGTGCGGGCCGAGCCCGAGCTGGCGTACGGCCCCGACGGCTTCAGCCTGGGCGGGCTCGGCGGCATCGCGAGCTGACCGTGCGCGTCGCCGCGATCCAGCACGACATCGTGTGGGAGGACCGTGATGCCACGCTGGCCCGCCTCACGCCGATGGTGGCCGACGCGGCGGGACGGGGAGCCGAGCTCGTGCTCCTGCCGGAGACGTTCGCGGTGGGCTTCTCGATGGACACCGAGCGCACGGCCGAGCCGGTCGACGGCCCGACCGCCCGATGGCTCGGGGACCAGGCCGCGGCGCACGGCCTCTGGATCGGCGGCTCGCTGCCCGAGCGGGCCGACGGCGACGAGCTGCCCCACAACGTGTTCGTGCTGGCGGGCCCGGGGGGCGAGCGGCACCGCTACGCGAAGCGCCACCCGTTCTCCTACGGCCACGAGGACGATCACTACGCGCGGGGTGATGCCACGATCACGCTCGACCTCGGTGGCCTCCGGCTCAGTCCCGCCGTCTGCTACGACCTGCGCTTCGCCGACCAGTTCTGGGCCCAGGGCCCCGACACCGACTGCTTCGTCGTGGTGGCCAACTGGCCGAGCCGCCGCCACGCGCACTGGCGGGCGCTGCTCGTGGCGCGCGCCATCGAGAACCAGGCCTACGTCGTGGGCGTGAACCGGGCCGGCACCGCCGGCGACGGCACGGAGCACAGCGGTGGCAGCTGCATCATCGATCCCGTCGGCGCGGTGGTCGCCGAGGCCGGACCCGAGGAGACGGTGCTCGTGGCCGAGGTCGACCCCGACCTGGTGGCGGCCACCCGCGCTCGCTTCCCGTTCCTGGCCGACCGCCGCTGACGCCGCTGCCCGCCCAGGATCACGAACTCGCGACCATTGTCGGCAGGAACCGCGACAAAGGTCGACGGGTTCGCGGGGTATGCGTGCGGTGAGCGTCAGGGCCAGGGGTAGGTGACGCCCGTGAGGTCCTCGCTGAGGGACCACAGGCGTTCCGCTGCCTTGGCGTCGCGGGCCCGGCTCGAGCGGCCGCACCGCTTCGGGTGGCCCCGCTGCTCGAGGAGCCCGTCCGGGCCCCAGTAGTCGTTGCCCTCCACGTCCGCCATCGTCGCCGCGTACAGCTGCGGCAGCGCCCCCATGTGGTCCGGCTGGCCGAACGCCTTGTCGACCACCGCGCCACCCGTGCGCATGATCCGGCTCCCGGAGCCGGGTCCGGACTCGACCAGGTTCGTCGCGGCATAGCCCGGGTGGGCCGCCGCGGCGAGGAGCGAGGTGCCCGCCGCGCGCGCCTGGCGCTCGAGCTCCGCGGTGAACAGCAGGTTCGCGAGCTTGGTCTGGAAGTACGCGGGCCAGGCGAAGTAGCGGCCCTTCTCCCAGTTCGGGTCGTCCCAGCGGATGCGGCCGGGCCGGTGGCCGAACGACGACACGGACACGACCCGAGGTGCGTCGGCCTTCAGGAGGAGCGGCAGGAGCCGGCCGGTCAGGGCGAAGTGGCCCAGGTGGTTCGTGCCCATCTGCATCTCGAAGCCCTGCTTCGTGCGGGCCTCCGGCACCGCCATCACGCCGGCGTTGTTCATGAGGAGGTCGAGGTGGTCGAGCTGGCCTGCCAGCCGGTCGGCGCAGGCGGCCACGTCGTCGAGGTCGGACAGGTCGAGCGGCACCACCTCGGGCGCCGGGCCGATCGCTCCGGCCGCCACCTGGTCCCGGGCCGCCGCCGCCTTCTCGGCGTTCCGGCACCCGAGCAGGACCCGGCCGCCCGCCGCCGCCAGTGCCTCCGCGGAGCGCAGTCCGAGCCCGCTGTTGGCCCCCGTGATCAGGATCGTGCGGCCCGTCTGGTCCGGGATGTCGGCCGCGGTCCACTTCGCCTTCGCCATGGCGGCATCCTCGCGCGCCCCCTGGACGGCCGCGAGATGTGACCCCGGGGCGTCCCGCTGGCACAGTTGCACCGTGCCCGACCGCCGCCACGACCTCCGTCTCCGCCACCTCCGCCTGCACGGACACGACGTCGGCTACCGGATGGCGGGGGAGGGTCCCGCGCTCGTCTTCGTGCACGGCCTGGCCGGGAGCTCGACCACCTGGCTCGAGGTCCTGCCGGAGCTGGCCGACCGGTACACGGTGCTCGCCCCGGACCTCCTCGGCCACGGCGAGTCGGCCAAGCCGCGTGGCGACTACTCGCTCGGGGCCTATGCCAGCGGCCTGCGGGACCTCATGGTCGCCCTCGGCATCGAGCGCGCCACCTTCGTGGGCCACTCGCTGGGCGGGGGTGTGGCCCTGCAGCTCGCGTACCAGTTCCCCGAGCGGTGCGAGCGGCTGGTCCTCGTGGGCAGCGGTGGCCTCGGCAAGGAGGTCAACCCGCTGCTGCGGGCGGTGAGCCTGCCGGGCAGCGAGCTGGTGATGCCCGTGCTCCTCAGCGGCCAGGTCCACTCGGTGCTCTCCCGCGTGAGCGACTGGTTCGGGCGGCGCGGCCTGCGGCTCGGGGCGACGGCCCGCGAGCTGTGGCGGAGCTACTCGGGGTTGTCGGAGACGCACGGCCGGCTCGCGTTCATCCACACCGTGCGCAGCGTCATCGACCCGAGCGGCCAGCGCGTCAGCGCGCGCGACCGGCTCTACCTGGCCGCCGAGGTGCCCACCCTCATCGTGTGGGGCGAGCGCGATCGCATCATCCCCGTCGAGCACGCGCACGCCGCCCACGACCTCATCCCGGGCAGCACGCTGCTGGTGCTGCCGGGAGTGGGCCACTTCGTGCCGACCGACGCGCCGGACGCGTTCGTGGAGGCCATCGACGCGTTCATGGCCGCCACCGAGCCGGCCCGCGCGACCGAGGCGGAGTTCCGCGCCCTGCTCCTCGACCCGAGCTCTGCCGGGGACGGCTGATGGCGCCGGGCCAGGGCCTCGACGCGACCGTCGTCGCCATCCCCTTCTACTTCGGGTCGATGGAGGCGGAGCGCCGGTGGCTGCGCCGCCGGGCCGAGGCGGAGGGCCCGAGTCCGGTCGACTACGAGCGCAACGACACGCTGGCCAGCCTCTCGATGGGGGTCGGCTCGTTGGTCCTCCCGTTGGCCGCGCACGCGCTGGTCAAGCACGTCACGCCGGGCCGCGGCCGCTTCGGCAAGGCCCTGGTCGGCACTGCGATCGGAGCGGCCGTCGTCACCACGGTGGCCGATCGCCTCGCCCGAGGTCCGTCGCCCGGGCCCGAGACGGCGGGAGGCTCGCGTCGCGCTCGCCGGTGGGCCCGGAAGGTCTCGCGCGTCGGCGCCCCCGTGGCGGTGGCCACGGGCAGCCTGGCCATCTCGACCACGCTCGCCGACCGCACCGAGCGCGCAGCGGCAGTGGCAACGGGGCGGCGCGGCCCGCGACCTCGGCAACGGTCCGCTCGCGTGGGCGCTGGCGGTGTTCGGCTGGGACTTCATCTACTACTGGAACCACCGCTTCATGCACGAGGCGCGCGGGATGTGGGCGATCCACGTCGTGCACCACTCGAGCGAGAAGTACAACCTCTCGACGGCCCTCCGGCAGCCCGTGGCGGAGGTGCTGGGCGTGTGGGTTCCCTACGGCCTGCTCGCTCGCCTCGGCATCCGGCCGTCGCTGATCCAACAGGCCCGCGGGATCAACCTGCTGTACCAGTACTGGATCCACACCGACACGATCCGCGCGCTCGGTCGCGGCGAGGAGCTGCTCAACACGCCCTCGCACCACCGCGTGCACCACGGCAGCAACTCCGCGTACATCGATCGCAACCACGGCAGCATCCTCATCCTGTGGGACCGCCTCTTCGGCACGTTCCAGCGCGAGGACGAACCCGTCGTGTACGGCCTCACGAAGAACGTCGGCACGTTCTCGCCGCTGCGCATCGCCACCCACGAGCTGCTCGACATCGTGCGCGACGTCGCCGACTCCCCGACGTGGCGGGAGCGCCTCTCGTACGTCGTCCGCGGCCCCGGGTGGGCCTACGCCCGCCACGCCGAGCGCGCGCAGGATCCCGCCTCCCACCTCGTCGCCGCGGGGATCAGCTAGGGAGCAGCAGCTTCGCCAGTGCGGCGTTGAAGAGCTCGGGCGGGCTCTCGAGGTCGTGCACGCTGCGCACGGTGAGCCCGATCACCAGCGAGACGACGAGCGCGGCCACCGCGTCGGGCTCGAGGCCGAAGCGGATGCCGAGCGACTCCTGCTGCTCGGCGAGGAGCTCGGCGATGGCCGCCTCGATCGAGCCGAGGAGCGCGCCGAAGCGCTGCTGCGCGTCGTCGTCCTGCCCGGCGAGGGCGGCCACCTCGGGGAGCGAGCGCGTCCAGCCGGACTCGACCCGCAGGAACTCCTGGTACCAGGTGCCCACCGCGGCGAGCCGGGACAGGGCGTCGTCCTCGGCGGCCACGGCCTGGCGGAGCTGCTCGGCGAGCACGGCGAACTGGGTCTCCACGATGGAGAAGAAGAGGTCGGTCTTGCCCGCGAAGTTCGAGTAGACGGCCCCCTTCGAGAAGCCGGCCTCCCGGGCGACGTCCTCGAGCGAGGTGGCCCCGAAGCCCTGGGCGAGGAACAGCCGCTCGGCGGCCTCCAGGACCAGCTGCCGCGTGCGGGCCTGGCTCTCCGCTCGGCTCGTGGTGCTGGCGGCCCTTGCCATGCTCGCTCCGTTTCAGATACCGTGAGCATCTGGCTCAGATCCTGACGGTATCTGAAGTCGGACCACCCGGCAAGGAGGCGTCCCAGATGGCCAAGGTCTCGCTCCCCGGCTCGCTCGCCGTCGTCACCGGTGGCGGCAGCGGCATCGGCCGCGCCACCTCCACTGCCCTCGCGGCTGCCGGGGCCAAGGTGCTCGTGGTCGACATCAACGAGGCCGCCGCCAAGGAGACCGCCGACGCGCTCGGGACCGGGCACGGCGCCTACTGCGCCGACGTCAGCGACCCCGGCGCCATGACCGAGCTGGCCGCCGCGATCGAGCGGGACCACGGCGTACCCGACGTCCTCGTGAACAACGCGGGCATCGGAATGTCCGGCCGCTTCCTCGACACCACCGCGGCCGACTGGGACGCGATC
This sequence comes from uncultured Microthrixaceae bacterium, assembly GCA_963806205.1. Taxonomy (GTDB): domain Bacteria; phylum Actinomycetota; class Acidimicrobiia; order Acidimicrobiales; family VFJN01; genus VFJN01. The sequence goes on along the minus strand of CAWDXF010000002.1, from coordinate 113,666 downwards.
GTGGGTGTGAACCTGCGCGGGATCATCAACGGCTGCGCCGCGTTCGGTCCGGCCATGGTGGCGCGGGGCAGCGGGCAGGTCGTGAACGTGTCGTCGGGCCTCGGCTACGTCCCCACGGCGGAGACCCCGGCGTACTCGGCCACGAAGGCCGCCGCCCTGTCGCTGTCCCGCTCGCTGCGCGCCGACTGGGCTGCGCACGGCGTGGGCGTGTCGGTGATCTGCCCAGGCTTCATCAACACGCCGATCGCCACGAACACGCGCTACCTCGGCGCCAGCGCGCCGAAGACGGCCTCGCTGGCGGCCAAGGGGTTCGCGCGGGCCCACTCGCCGTCGATCGTGGCCAAGGCCATCGTGAGCTCGGTGCGGCGCAACCGCTCCGTCGTCCCCGTCGGGATCGAGGCGTGGCTGGGCTGGTACCTCACGCGCTTCGTGCCGACTCCGGTGCTCGACGCCGTCGGCGTCCTCACGGCCCGCAGCGCGGCCCGGAGGACGCGGTGACCGAGCGGCGGGTGTCCGGCGACGGCGTCGAGCTCGCCGTCCACACCTGGGGAGACTCGACCGACCCCACGGTCGTGCTCGTGCACGGCTTCCCGGACACGCACGAGGTGTGGCGCCCGGTGGCGGAGGCGCTCGTCGACCACGGCTGCCACGTGGTGGCGTACGACGTCCGCGGCGCCGGTGCGTCCGAGGCCCCCGCCACGCTCGACGGCTACCGCCTCGAGCACCTCGCGGGGGACCTCGCGGCGGTCATCGACGCCGTGAGGCCCGACCGTCCTGTGCACCTCGTCGGCCACGACTGGGGCTCCATCCAGAGCTGGCCCGCACTGGCCGACCCCCGCCTGGCCGGCCGGGTGGCCAGCTTCACGTCCATCTCCGGGCCGCCGCTCGACCACGCCGGGCGCTGGTTCCGGGCGCGGGTGCGCGATCGCTCCTTCCTCACGCTCCTGCGCCAGGGTGTGCGCTCCTCCTATGTGGGCGTGTTCCACCTGCCCGGCATCGCCCGTGCCGCTCACGCGTTCCCCGCGCGATCGGCCGCACGCGGCGACTCTGGGCCCGCACCCTCAAGCGGGTGGACGGCGCCAGGGTGGACGACGCCTGGCCTGCGCCCACGTTCGGCACCGACGTGGCCCAGGGGATGGGGCTGTACCGAGCGAACTTCCGCGACCGGCTGCGCCACCCCGGGGCGCCAGCGCCGCTCGACCTCCCGGTGCTCCTCCTGGTGCCGACGCGCGACCGCTTCGTGCCCGAGTGGCTGTTCGAGGGCATCGAAGCGCTCGCGCCCGACCTGCGGCGCCGGCTCGTGCCCGCCACCCACTGGGTGGTGCGCAGCCAGCCCGTCGACGTGGCCGCCTGGATCGCCGACCACGTCGCCGAGGTGGAGCGCCCAGCCACCGTCCAGCCGTTGGAGGAGGCCACCCCGTGAGCGCCATCGAGACCGCCGTCCCTCGCACGCGCCTGAAGGCGCGGCGGACCCGCTTCGACCTGAGCACCACGCCGAACGAGTGGATCGCGGGCGACCTCCAGGCCACGCACACGATCGACTCGCTCCATGTGGCGCTGCCCCCGGGGGAGCGGTGGTTCTGCGACGTGTTCCGGGACGCGCTTCCCCTCATCACGGACGACCAGCTCCGCGAGGACGTGCGCGGGTTCATCGGGCAGGAGGCGACGCACGCCAAGGCGCACGACCTCGGGCTCGAGCACCTCGCCCGGCACGGCATCGACCTGCGGGCCGAGGTGGCGTGGGTCGATCGCGCCAGGGCCCGGGTGCGAGCGCGCGTGAAGCGGCTCCCCGTGTGGCTGCGCCGGCGGATCCTCCGCAACGAGCTCGCGGCCATCGCCACGATCGAGCACTACACCGCGGTGCTCGGCACCTGGATCGTAGGGGCCGACCTGCCCGCCGGCGACCCGGCGATGCTCGACCTCCTGCGCTGGCACGGTGCCGAGGAGGTCGAGCACCGGGCCGTGGCCTTCGACCTGTACCAGCACCTCGACGGCGGGTACCTGCGGCGCGCCGTCCACGGCGTGGTCGCCTCCCTCGGGATCCTCCTCGGCCTGCTCGCCATCTCGGCGCGGATCATGGCGCTCGACCCGGCCACCCGCCGGAACCTCCGGTTCGGCGCGTACCGCCGCGCCGTGCGGGCCGGCCGGTTCCCCGCGCTCGGCGGGGTGGTCGGCTCGCTGCGCGCGTACCTGCGGCGGGACTACCACCCGTCCCAGTACGGCTGCCCCGAGGCAGCGCAGGCCTACCTCGCCACGTCGCCTGGCGTCGCGGCACGGGCGGGCGCCGGCTGAACGGGGGCGCACGGCCGCCGGTCGTGCTTTGCTGACGGACCGGGGTGCCGCGGACACGGAGCGATCGGGGGGTTCGGGGGGAGTGGATCGCATCAGAGAGGCCGCGGCATGGGCGGGCGGCTACGCGACGACGGCGTTCGAGGGGCTGCGCCGAACCTGGGACGTCGCGCGCTGGTGGCCGGAGTTCGTGGAGCAGTGCCTCTTCCTGATCAAGGTCACGACCACCCCCGTCATGCTGATCGCCGTCCCGCTCGGCGCCACGATCTCCTTGCAGGTCGGCCAGCTGACGCGGCAGCTCGGCGCCGAGTCCTTCACCGGCGCCGGCGTCATCGTCGGCGTCGTGCGCGAGGCGGCCCCCATCGCGGCGGCCCTCCTCATCGCGGGGGCGGGCGGGTCCGCCATGACCGCGGACATGGGTGCCCGCAACATCCGCGACGAGCTGGCCGCGATGGAGGTCATGGCGGTGAACCCGGTGCACCGCCTCGTGACGCCCCGGCTCTGGGCGGCCACCGTGATCGGGGTCCTCCTGGTGTCCCTCGTGATCGTGGCCGGCGTGACCGGTGGGTTCCTCTTCAACGTGGTGCTCCAGGGCGTCAGCCCCGGCGCCTACTTCCAGAGCTCGGCGACCCTCCTGCGCCTCAGCGACCTCGTCGTGAGCCTGCTCAAGGCGGGCATGTTCGGCTTCGTGGCGGCCACGATCGCCTGCCACCAGGGGATGCACTGCACCAAGAGCCCCGCCGGCGTGGGCCTGGCGGTGAAGCAGGGCGTGGTGCTCACGATGCTCGTGGTCTTCCCGCTCAACTTCCTCATCACGTCCCTCTACGCGGTGATCTCGCCGCAGACGCTGATCTGATGGCCGTCCACTCCGCGCCCCTCCCCACGGCGCCGCCGCCGGTGCGGCTCGTGGGCCGCACGGCCGAGCGGGTCACGACGGGTGTCGGCGGCCTCGGCAGCTTCCTGATCTTCTCGGCCAAGGTCCTCTACCACTGCGTGTTCGACGTGATCCTGCGCCTGAAGTTCCGGCGGCACGTGGTCGTGCACGTGAGCGACATCGTGGCCGGTGCCGGCGCCTTCGTGGTCGGCGGAGGGATGGTGTTCCTCGTCGCCGCGCTGGCGCTGGCGGCAGGGGCGACCGTCGGCGTGCAGGCGTTCGTGGGGCTCTCGCAGCTGGGGGCCGAGTCCTTCGTGGGCCTCGCGGGCTCGTACGCGAACACGCGGGAGATCACCCCGCTCATCGCGGCGGTGGCGCTGTCGGCCCAGGTGGGCTCGGCCTTCACGGCCGAGATCGGGGCGATGCGCGTCTCCGAGGAGATCGACGCCCTCGAGGTCATGTCGGTGCCCTCGCTCGTGTACCTCGTGTGCACGCGGCTGGTGGCGATGGTCGTGGCGCTGATCCCGCTCTACATGGTGGCGCTCTTCGCGTCCTTCTTCGGCACACGGGTGATGACCACGGACGTGTTCGACATGTCCCCGGGCCTCTACGACTACTACTTCAACCTCTACCTGCCCCCGATCGACATCCTCTACAGCGTCATCAAGGTCGTGGTGTTCGCCGTCGAGGTGAGCCTCATCCACTCGTACTACGGCTACTACGCGTCGGGTGGCCCGGTGGGCGTGGGCCGGGCCGTCGGCGTGGCCATCCGCACCACGATCATCGTGGTCGTCCTCACCAACCTCCTGCTGTCCTACCTGTTCTGGGGTGGCGGGGCGCCGACCGTGAGCCTCACCGGATGAGGGGCGAGCCGTGATCCACGACCTGCCGCTGCCGCTGCGCGCCGCCGTGGGGTGGGCCGGCGCCGTGCTGCTGGCCGGGCTCACCGTCGTCGCCCTGAGCTACGGCACCGGCTACTACGACGGCGGCTACGACCTCTACGCCACGTTCCCGACGTCGAGCCAGGGGCTCTACACCGACGGCGGGTCGGACGTGAAGCTCCGCGGCGTCGACATCGGCTCGGTGGCCGGGGTCGACCTGCAGGACGACGGCACGGTGCGGGTGCGGCTGCGGATCGACGAGGGCATCGAGGTGCCCGACACGGTGGTCGCCAGCATCGAGCCGCTGTCGGTGTTCGGGCCCAAGTTCGTGCGGCTGCAGCCGGACGAGCACCCCGGCACGGGGAAGCCGCTGCCCGAGGGCGCCGAGGTGGTCGAGACGATGGCGCCCGTCGAGCTGACCGACATCCTCGCCTCGGCCACCAAGCTGTTCGAGGCGGTCGACCCCCAGGACGTGGTGACGATCCTGCGCACGCTGGCCGACGGGGTCGGCGGCCTCGGGCCGGAGATCGGCCGCACGATCGACGCGTCCTCCGAGCTCCTCAAGGTCGGCGCCCGCCACACGGACGACACCCGGCAGTTCCTCCACGACCTCGCGTCCCTGGCCACCACCCTCGCCGAGCACGCGGACGACGCTCGGTCGATCACGGAGGACCTGGGCGAGGTGCTCCCCGTGCTCACCGAGCACCCCGGGCGGCTCGACGAGCTCCTCGGGGCCACGACCGCGATCTCGGGCTCGTTCGCCGACCTGCTGGCCGACAACGCCGAGGAGCTCGACGCCACCATCACGGCCGTCGCCACGTTCATCGACGGCGTGCACGCCCGCAGCGAGCAGATCCCCGACTTCCTCCACCTCGTCGACTCGTTCTTCGGCCGCCTGTCGGACGTCATCCGCTTCGACGGGCCCGGACCCACCCAGATGGCCGGCCTCCGGGGCTTCATCGCGCTCGATCCCTGCCTCGTCTACGGGCTGTGCGTCTGAGCATGCGCTCCAAGGTCCTGCGCCTCGCGCTGTTCGTGATCCTCACCGTGGGGCTCACGATCTGGATCGGCGCGCGCATCGTGGGCGTCGACGTCGGCGACCGCTACGAGCTCGAGGCCACCTTCGACGACGTGGCCGGCCTCCACGGCGGTGACGTGGTCAAGCTGGCCGGCGTCGGCGTCGGCCGGGTGTCGGGCATCGAGATCGAGCGCGGGCGGGCCGTCGTGCGGTTCGAGGTCGACGAGGGCGTCCGGCTTCCCGTCGACTCCACCGTGGCCGTGCGCTGGCGCAACCTGCTGGGGCAGCGCTACCTGTGGCTGGCCCCGGGCTCCTCCGAGCGGATGCTGGGCGACGGCGACGAGGTCGACCACGCCGAGGACGTCGTGGACCTCGGGCAGCTCGTCAACCAGCTGGCGCCGCTCGCCCAGGCCGTCTCGCCGGAGCAGGTCAACCGCATCCTGACCACGCTGCTCGAGGCCTTCGACGGCAACGAGGCGACCTTCGACGGCCTCGTTCGGGACCTGGACGCGGTGCTCGCGTCCCTGGCCGCGCGCGACGACACGATCGCGCAGCTCGTCGAGGACTACGCGGCCATCTCGGACGCGGTTGCCAGCCGGGACGCGCAGATCGACCAGATGGTGCAGAACCTGGTGGCGATCGCCACGACGTTCCGCGAGAACGACGACCTCCTCGAGGAGGCGGTGGTCGAGCTGGCCGGGGTGAGCGACGGACTCGACCGGCTGCTGTCGACGGGGGCCGTCGACCTCGGCGCCGCCCTGGACCACCTGGCCGTGCTCACCCACACCGCGGCCGACAACGTGACCGAGCTCGAGGCTGCGTTCGCCAACCTGCCCGCCTTGTTCGAGAAGGTGTTCCCGGCACTGAACCGCGGTGAGTACCTCCGCGTCAGCGTGCTGTGCCTCACGTTCGCGCCGGGACAGTGCCCGTACCCCACGTCGATCAGCGGCCCGCCGGGCGGCCCGCCGATCATCTTCGCCAGCCCGGGTGACGGCTGATGCTCGGGATCCTCCGCCGGGCCCGCACGTGGCTGCGCGACCTGCCGTCGCTCCGCGACGTGAACCAGGCCGTGATCGGCGTCGTCGCGGTGGTGCTGTTCATCGCCTTCGCCGTCGGGTCCTTCGCCTACGGCGCGCTCGACCTCAGCGCGAACCGCTACGCGCTGAGCGCCGTGTTCCCCAGCACCGGCGGGATCGGCAAGGGCGCCGACGTGCGCGTCGCGGGCGTGCGGGTCGGCGAGGTCACCGGCCTGAAGCCCGACTTCGAGCGCGGCCAGGTGGTCGTGCGCTTCGAGGTCGACCACGGCGTCGACCTCGGGCCCGCCACCCGGGCGGAGATCGCGTCGGCCACGCTGCTCGGCGGTTACTACCTCCGCCTCTCCGGCCCGGTCGAGGAGCCGTTCCTGGACGACCTGCCCGAGGGCGACCCGCGGCTGCGCATCCCCCTCGAGCGCACTCGCGCACCCCTCTCGCTGATCGGCACCCTCAGCGACACCACCCGCCAGGTCCGCGCGCTCGACATCGACGCGATCAACGCGGTCCTGGCCCAGATGGCGGGGGCGACGGATCGCAACAAGGAGCTCGTCCCCCAGCTCGTCGAGCACCTGACGACCGTGGGCGCCGCGATCCAGTCGCGCGACGCGGAGCTGCGACGCCTGGTGGCCAGCGGCCAGCAGGTCGCGGGCGTGCTCGCCGACCGCGACACGGAGATCGGGCAGCTCGTCGACGCGGCCGCCGTGCTGCTCGAGACGCTGTCGCAGCGCCGGGACCAGCTCGCCACCGTGCTCGGCGAGGGCAGCGAGGCCGTCGCCGCTCTGACCCGCACCATCACCGAGCACCGTGCGGCGATCGACGGCATCCTCGCGGACGCCCACGTGCTCCTCGACGGCGTCGATCGCCGCCTGGCCGACCTGAACACGGGGCTCGCCTACGCCGGCCCCATCTTCCAGCTGCTCGGCAGGGTGGCGGGGCCGGACGGCGGCTTCGACGTCGCGGTGGAGGGCTTCGTGACCACCACCGACCAGCTGCGCGGGCTCCTGTCCCTGCTCTTCCCTGAGGTGCTCGAGTGAGCGGCCGCCGGGTCCTCGCCCTCGCCGTGGCGCTGCTCGTGGCGCTCGGGCCCTTCACCGCGGGCTGCAGCCGCATGCTCGGTGACGGTCCGGTGGACGGCTACCACCTCACCGCGAACTTCGAGCGGGCGGTCGGCCTCTACCCGTTCGGCGACGTGAGCTCGATGGGCGTGTCGATCGGGACGGTCGACGCGGTGGAGATCGACGACGACCACGTGCGCATCGAGATGACCATCGATCCCGGGATCCCGCTGCCCGCGGACCTCCAGGCCACCATCGAGCCCCTCACGCTGATCGGCGAGCGCAACGTCGTGCTGTTCCCGCCGTGGGACGAGGCCATGGCCAAGGCGGGCAAGGCGAAGGCGCAGGACGGCGACGAGATCCCGATCAGCCGCACCACACCGCCGGTCGAGCCCGACGAGGCGCTCGAGACGTTCAACGAGCTGGCCCGCAGCCTCGACCCCGACACGGTGGGCAAGCTCGTCCGCAGCGCGGACGAAGCCATCCGCGGGCTCGGCGACGAGCTGGGCCGCGCCCTGGACCAGGCGTCGGGCATCACGTCGACGCTCGCCGAGGTCGACACGCAGCTGGTCGACGCGGCCGACTCGCTCCACGCGCTGGCCGGCACCCTCCTCCAGCGGGAGCAGCGGTTGGGGGCGCTGGTCCGCTCGTTCTCCGACGCCACCCAGGTCTTGGCGGACGAGCGCGACGGCATCCGCACCTTCCTCGGGTCCCTCGTCGACCTCACCGAGCAGGGCCGGGGGATCCTCGACACCTACGGCGACCAGCTGCCCGGCGACATCGCACACCTCACCGCCCTCGCCATGCTCCTTTCCGACAACTCGAGCGCGGCCGAGCAGCTGGTCGCCGCGTTCCCCGAGGTCGCCGAGGGCATCGCGAACGGCTACCAGCCCGACATCGGCGGCATCTACCTGCGGGCCAACGGCACGCCGACCCTCGTCGGCCTCATCGAGGTCTTCCGCGACCTGCTCGGCGTCCTGCCCCCGGAGCCCGCGCCGTGACCGCCCGCCGCCCCCGCGCCCTCGTGCGGCACGTGGCCGCGACGCTCGCGGTGGCGCTCCTCGCGGCCTGCTCCATCAACACCGCGACCGCACCGACCGGGAAGCTCACGCTCTACGCCACCTTCGCCGACGCGCAGGACCTCACGCCCGGTCACAACGTGCAGATCTCGAACGTCGTGGCCGGCAGCGTGCGCGAGGTCTCCCTCGACGGGTACCAGGCCAAGGTGCGGCTGTCGATCAAGGACGGCATCCGCATCCCGGAGGGGACCGTGGCGGTCATCCGACGCACCTCCCTGCTGGGCGAGTACTTCGTCGACCTCGTGCTGCCGGCCACGTTCGACACCGAGGCCGGGCCGTTCCTCCGGTCCGGCTCCACGATCACCGACAGCGAGACCCAGCCCGACCTCGAGCAGCTCGCGCAGCAGGCGTCCGTGGTCGTCGGCGCGCTCACGGCCGACGACCTGGCCACGACCATCCAGGCGGGGGCCGAGGGGCTCGGGGGCCGGGGCGCCACCCTGCACCGCGCCATCCAGGACGCGGCCTCGGTCATCGGGGCCCTGGCGGACCAGCAGGCGGACATCGGCGCGGCCATCGACGGCCTCGCCAAGCTCGGCGCGTCGCTGGCGCCGGTGCACGACCGGCTCGGGGCCGTGGTGGGCGAGCTGGCCGCGGCCAGCGAGGAGATCGCCGGCAGCCGGGCCGGCGCGGTGCAGGCCGTCGAGGCGCTGGTGGCCCTGGCCACCGCCACCAACGACGTGGTGCTCGAGCCGCACACGGAGCGGCTCCGCACGATGCTCGCCCAGGTCAGCCCCATCCTCGGGGCCCTGGCCGACCGCACCGACGTGCTGGCCGACCTCGTGACCGACCTGCTCCGGTTCACCGAGGCGTTCCCGACGGCCCTCCACAACGGCCAGGTGCTGCTCCTCGCGTGGGCCTTCGTCGACCAGCGCCAGGTGCTCCCGGGTGATGTCGACGCCGATCCCATGGTCGCGCTGGCCCAGCTCGTGCGAGGCGACGCATGATCCCCCGCCGGGTCAAGATCAACCTCCTCGCGTTCGCGGCGCTGTTCGTGCTGCTGTGCGTGTGGGCGCTCGGGAACGTCATCCACCTCGACGTGATCGAGCGCCCCTGGCGGATCTCCGCCGAGTTCGAGGCCGCGCCCGGCCTGCGCCCCAACGTGGAGGTCACCTACCTGGGGGTGCGCGTCGGCACGATCCGCTCGCTCGACCTGACCGGCGACGCCGTGGTGGTGGAGATGGCGATCGACCGCGACCAGGACCTCCCCGAGGGCCTCGGCGCGGCGATCCGCCGCAAGTCGGCCGTCGGTGAGCCGTACGTCGCGCTCGAGCCACCGAAGGGGTACGAGCGGGGCGGGGAGCAGCTCGACCACGGCGCCCACCACCGGATCCCGCTCCGCAAGACCACGGTGCCGCTCAGCTACGGGGACCTGTTCGTGGCCCTCGACGACCTGGTCGACGCCGTGCCCGCCAAGGAGCTCGGCTCGGTGCTGGACGAGCTCGCGACCGCACTCGGCGGGCGCGGGCCGGCACTGCGCCGCCTCCTGGAGTCGGGCGACGACCTGTCGGGCACGCTGGCCGAGCGGAGCGAGCTGTTCGACCAGCTGGCGACCGACCTCACCCGCCTCACCCACACCCTGACCGCCGACCGCGACAGCATCGGCCGGTCCTTCGACAACCTCGCCGCCATCACCGACGCGCTCGCCGCGAGCAAGGGGGACCTCGACCAGCTGCTCGACGAGGCCCCGGACTTCGGCCGGCGGGTGGACGAGCTCCTCCAGGTCACCATCGCCGACCTCGGCTGCACGTTCGGCAGCGTGGGCCACCTGTTCGAGTCGATCGGCGACCCGGAGAAGATCCGGCAGCTCCTGCGCGTGCTCGACGTGGCCCGGGAGGCGGACGTGGCCTTCAACACCGCCGTGATCGAGGCGGGCGACGACGGCGCCGACGGCCCGTACCTCACCGGCTCCTTCGGCATCACCTTCGACGACCCGCCGCCGGTGTACGACCCGCGGCCCACCCTCCCCGAACCGCCGCCGCTGCGCCGCTGCGCGGGCGGCGCCGCCGGCCTCGCCACGCCGGCGGCCGGCGGCTCGGTCGCCACCGACGGGCGCACGGGCGCGCACAGCGAAGGCGCCCACGAGGTGGACGTGTCGAAGCGGCCGCCGGCCCCGGCCCCCGACCTGCCCGAGTCCAGCCGGCTCCGGGCCGGTGACCAGCGGTTCCCGCTCGCGCTCGCCCTCCTCGCCGTCGGGCTGGCGCTGGCCGCCACGCTCGTGGTGATGCGCCGGAGGGCGGCGCTGGCCGCAGCCGGGTCGTCCAGCCGCGATGATGCGGGCCCCGCCCCCTCGAGCAAGGACCCCCAGTGACCGACGACGCCGAGGCACCGTCCGCCGCCCCCGAGGCCGGGCCCGGCCGTGCCCGGATGGGGCGCGGCCTGCTCGTGCTCGCGATCGGTGCGCTCGTGGTGGCCGTCGGCGCCGCGGCCCTCGCCCTGGGGCAGTCGGGCGAGGTCGACGACCTGCGGGCCGACCGCGACGACCGGCGCGAGGTGGCACTCGTGGCGTCGGAGTTCGGCCGGGCCTACCTGAGCTACGACTTCGACGACGTGGACGCGAGCAGCGACGCCGTCGTCGCGCTGGCCACCGACGACTTCGCGGAGCGGTTCGAGGCCACCAGCGCCCCCGGCATCGAGGAGCTCTTCGCGAGCATGGAGACCTCGACGGTCGCCACCACCGACGAGGTGTTCGTGGGCGACATCGAGGGCGACCGCGCACGCCGCGCTCGTGGTGGTCGACGTCAAGGCCCGCAGCACCACGAGCGGCGCCCAGGACCTGTCCGACCTCAGCTTCGTGCTCGACCTGGTGAAGGTCGACGGCCGCTGGCTCGTCGACGCGGTGGCGCCCGCCCCCCAGCCCGACATCTCGGACGGGGCGGGCGGACCGACGACCACCGCCCCGGCGGGCGCGACCACCACCACGGCAGCGCCAGCCCCATGAGCGAGCCCACGATCTCCGTGCGCGACGACGGCCCCGTCCGCGTCGTCGCCATCGAGCGGCCCGCGCGCCGCAACGCGGTCGACCGGCCCACCGCCGCGGCGCTGGCCGAGGCGTTCCGGGCCTTCGACGCGGACGACGGCCTCGCGGTGGCGGTGCTCACGGGCGCCGGGGGGACGTTCTGCGCCGGCGCCGACCTCCACGCGGTGGCGGCGGGGCAGGGCAACCGCGTCACCGAGGACGGCGACGGCCCGATGGGCGTCACGCGGCTGCGCCTCGGCAAGCCCGTCATCGCCGCCATCGAGGGCCACGCGGTGGCGGGCGGGCTCGAGGTCGCGCTCTGGTGCGACCTCCGCGTCGCCGCGCGCGACGCGGTGCTCGGCGTCTACTGCCGCCGCTTCGGGGTGCCGTTGGTGGACCTCGGCACCATCCGCCTGCCCCGCCTCATCGGCCAGAGCCGGGCCATGGACCTGATCCTCACCGGGCGCGGCGTCGCCGGCGACGAGGCCCTCGCCATGGGTCTGGTCAACCGGCTCAGCGAGCCCGGTCGGGCCCTGGCCGACGCGATCGAGCTGGCCCACGAGCTGGCCGCGCTGCCCCAGCGCTGCATGCGGGGCGACCGGCTCTCCGCCATCGAGCAGTGGGACCTGCCCGAGGACGCGGCGGTGCAGAACGAGCTGCGCCACGGCCTGGCCACGATCGAGAGCGGCGAGACCCAGGCGGGTGCCGCGCGCTTCCGTGACGGCGCCGGCCGCCACGGTGAGCGTTCGTGAGCCGACCCCTGGCCGCCTAGCGCAGCGCGAACAGGAGGACCAGGGTCCAGACCGGGGCGCACAGGAGCATCCCGAACCAGAGGCCCTCCATGGGGTCGGCGTGAGCCCGCCTCTCCGCCTTCATGGACAACCAGCATCCACCCCCCGTTCACCTGGGTGGTGGATGGGTCAGGTGCTGGTGGTCCGGTAGTCCCCGAAGGGCTCGTCGCGCTCCTGCAGGGCGGTGGTCAGGCCCTTGGTGCGCATCTTCGTGACGAACTCCTGCATGCTCCGCTGGTGGATGCCGAGCGCGCACAGCTCGGTGCCGGCGCGGATCCCGGCGCGCATGCCCATGGCGTCCATCTGGCGGTGCACGGTCCGCTTGTTGAGCTGCACGATGTCGGACGGGATCAGCGCGATGCGCTGCGCCACCTCCAGCACCGCGTCGTCGAGATCCGCCTCGGGGAACGCGCGGTTGGCCCATCCCAGGCGCACCGCCTCGTCGCCGGAGATCGAGTCGCCGGTGACCATCATCTCCATCGCCGCCCGCATCCCGAGGAACCACGCGTGGAAGTGCATGTCGGGCACGCCGAAGCGCACCGCCGGGTAGCCCATCTTCGCGTCGTGGGCCACGTAGACGAGGTCGCAGCCGGTGGCCAGCTCGCTGCCCCCGGCCAGGCAGTACCCGTGCACCTGCGCGATGACCGGCTTGGCCAGGTCCCAGATGCTCATCCACGTCTCGGTGACGTGCCGCGGCCACTGGCCCTCGCCGCCGGGGGTGAAGTGGGGGAGGGGCACGCCCTCGTTGCCACCGCCCAGCTCGTAGCCGGCCGAGAAGCACGTGCCCGCGCCGCGGATGATCTGCACCCGCACGTCCGGGTCGTCGTCCCCCGCGTGGAGCGCGTCGAGGAGCTGGCCCCGCAGCAGGTGGTTGAGCGCGTTGCGCTTCTCGGGCCGGTTGAGCGTGAGGCGGCGCACGTTGGGGGCCGGGTCCTCGACGACGACCAGCACCTGCCCGTTCGTGTCGGTCACTTGATCGCCTTGGGGTCCATGTCGGACGAGAGGCGCTCGAGGGTCTTCTCCGGCACCGCGTCGATGGGGGTCGCGACCTCGGCGACGCTCGGGCCGACCTTGGCGGCGAGGGGGGCGAGCGCGTCGAGGTCGAAGCCGTAGAGCTTCGCGGCGTTCTCCGAGAGGAGCTTGCGCACGATGGCCGGGTCGATGGAGCTGAACCGGGCCCGCAGGTGCTCCCGCGTGTACGGGTGCGTGCCCTCGTCGTGCGGGTAGTCGCTGCCCCACATGAAGCGGTCGCCGCCGATGAGGTCGCGAGCGGCCACGTCGGCGTCGCCCGGCTGGCTCACCCCCATCCAGCAGTTCTGCCGGAAGTACTCGGTGGCCGACTTCGGCAGCACGTGGTCGTCGCCGTAGCGGATCTCACCGGTGGCACCCGTGGACCGGATGCCCTCGAGCATCGTGTCGAGCCGCTCGAGCAGGCTCGGCACCCACGCGCAGCCCTGCTCGGTCATCACGAACTTGAGGCCGGGGAAGCGCTCGAACACACCCGACAGCAGCAGCTGCACGAAGGGCCGCTGCGAGTAGAACATCGTCTCGGTGATGTAGAGCAGCATCGACACCGGGTAGGGCCCGTAGTCGGGGTTGCCCGTGCCGCCATGGACGTGGACCGGGATCTCGAGGTCCTGGCAGACCTCCCACACGCGGTCGAACGCGGGGTCGTAGAGCGGCTTCAACCCGTGCGAGTTCGGCGGGATGTTCGGGAGGAGGAGCCCCCCGCGGAGGTTCTCCTTGATCCAGCGGATGTCCTCGATCGCGTCGTCGATGTCGTTGAGGAAGATCTGGCCGACGCCGGCGCGCCGCTCCGGGAACTCGTCGCACCAGTCCTTCAGCCACCGGTTGTGCGCCTGCACCCCGGCGTGGCGGTGGGGGTACTCCTCGTCGGTCGGCGGCTTGGCGAAGAGCACGAAGCTGGGGAAGAACGGCGGCACCGTGTTCGGGAACACCACCTCGGCGACGACGCCGTCCTCCTCCTGCTGGGAGTTGCGCATCTCGTTGTCCCAGTTGCGCAGGCGCCGGTTGTCGCCGAGGTCCTTGTACGGGTTCTTGTACTTGTTGCGCCACGCGTCGAAGTCCTCGAGGAACTCCGGGTCCAGGTACTCCCGGTACGCGGCGTGGCTCCCGCCCGCGTGGCAGTCGGCAGAGATGATCGTGTACCGCTCGTCGGTGGCGGTGGCAGCAGCCATGGTGGCCTCCCCTTCGGGCCCGGTCCGGCCGGTGCCCCAGGTCCTCAGTCTGCAGTAGAACGCGTTCTCGCGCTAGTTGGGAGCCGGGGCCAGCTCCACCTCGGGGGAGCTGGGCAGGCCCTCGCGGAGCGGGCGCTCGGGCAGGGCGAGGGACACGGCGATCGAGGCCAGGCCGACCACCACCGCGCCGGCGAAGACCGGCTGGAGGGCGTCACCCACGTTCTCGGGCGTCCGGGCCACGCCCGCCAGCCCCGCGTTGAGGATCCCGCCGAAGATCGGGGTGCCGATCGTGCTGCCGAGGGTGCGGAACAGCAGGGCCGTGGAGGTGGCGGTGCCCAGGTCCTGGGGGTCGGCGCTGTTCTGGGCGGCCAGGAGGCTCGGCTGCATCGCGAAGCCCGCCCCCAGGCCCAGGAGGAGCACGATCGCCGACGCCGCGAGGACCGACGAGCCCCGGTCGAGGGTGAGCAGGAGCGCCATCGCCGTCGTCATGAGGATCGAGCCGATGATCGGCCAGGCCCGGTAGCGGCCACTGCGGGCGACCAGGCGGCCGGTGGCCAGCGTGCCGGCGGCGGCGCCGAACATCACCGGCACCAGCACCGCGCCGGACCGCGACGGGCTGGCACCGAGCACGTCCTGCACGAACAGCGGCACGAAGAACAGGCCGCACCAGAAGAGGAGCCCGCTGGTGAAGTTGATGCCGGCCGAGGCCCGCATGACCGGCTGCGCGAAGAGCCGCAGCGGGAGCACCGGCTCGGCGGCCCGGCGCTCGCGGACCACGAACCCGATCGCGAGCGCGACGCCGGCCAGCGCGAGGGCGATCGTGCGGAGCGACCCCCAGGGGAGGTCGCGGCCGCCCATCGTGGCGAGCAGCACCACGATCGCCAGGGCGGTCGTGAGCAGGACGGCGCCGCCCACGTCGAGCGCGTGCTGGATGCGCCGGTGGGGGAGGCGCAGGCGGCTCGCGACGATCGCCATCGCCATGAGCCCGACCGGGAGGTTCACGTAGAAGGCCCAGCGCCAGCTGAGGTGGTCGACGAACAGGCCGCCCACGATCGGGCCGACGCCGCTGGCGAGCGCGAAGATCACGCCCTGGTAGCCGAGCCAGCGCCCGAGCTCGCGGGCCGGGACGATGTCGGCGATCGTGGCCATCGCGACCGCGCCCAGACCGCCGCCGCCGAGGCCCTGGACGAAGCGGGCGACGAGGAGCTGGTCCATCGTCTGCGCAGCACCGCACGCGAGCGATCCGGTGAGGAAGACGCAGATCGCGCCGAGGAGCACGCGCCGGCGGCCGTACAGGTCGCCGAGCTTCCCGTAGAGCGGCATCGACGCGACCATCGCGAGCCAGTACGCGCTCACGACCCAGGTGACGCGCGAGAAGCCACCGAGGTCGTCGACGATCGTCGGCAGCGCGGTGGCGACGATCGTGCCGTCGATCGAGGCCATCACCTGCCCGAGCTGCAGGCCGATGAAGATCACGAGGGTCTGCCGAAACCCTCGCTGGTCCATGCCTGCCCCCTCCACGAGAACGCGTTCTACAGTGTGGCCCGTGGCCCTCCTCGCGGTCGAGCACGTCGTGGTTCGCTTCGGCGGGGTGCGCGCCCTCGACGAGGTGGACCTCGCGGTCGAGCCCGCGGCGATCACCGGCCTCATCGGCCCCAACGGCGCGGGCAAGACGACGCTCTTCAACGTGGTGTGCGGGCTGCAACCCGTGCAGGTGGGCCGCGTCCTCCTGGGCGACGACGTCCTCGACGGCCGCAGCCCCCACCACCGCGCCCGGCTCGGCATCGCCCGCACGTTCCAGCGCCTCGAGGTGTTCGGCTCGATGAGCGTCCGCGACAACCTGCGGGTCGCCGCCGAGGTGCGGCGCTCGTGGTCGCGCAAGGACCGGCGCACGGTGCCGGCGCCCCTGGAGCGGGCCGAGGAGCTGCTCGAGCGGGTCGGGCTGGTCGAGGTGGCCGACGCCCGGGTCGACGCGCTCCCGACCGGGCTGGCCCGCCTCGTGGAGGTGGGCCGCGCGCTGGCCACCGAGCCCCGCGTCCTCCTGCTCGACGAGCCGTCGTCGGGCCTCAGCGAGGAGGAGACCGACGCCTTCGCCACCCTCCTCGAGGGCCTGGCCGCCGAGGGCCTCGGCATCCTCCTCGTCGAGCACGACGTCGAGCTCGTCATGCGGGTGTGCAGCCGGCTGCACGTCCTCGACTTCGGGCGGATCATCGCCGTCGGCACCCCGGCCCAGATCCAGCGCGACCCGCTGGTGCAGTCCGCGTACCTCGGCACCGGCCTCGGGTGAGGCGGCGGGCACTGGTTCTGGCCCGGATCCGATGCCGCTAGCGGCATCGAGATCGGGCCAGAAGGCGTGGATGCGCGCCGTCCTGGCCGTCGCGCTGGTGTTGGCGCTGGCCCTCCCGGCGTTCGCCTGCTCCGACGACGACGGAGTGGAAGCGACCACCCCGACCACGACCACGGTGGCGCCGGGCGTCCCGATCGAGGTCGACGGGCGTCCCGCCGCCGCCGCCGTGGCCCTCGGCGACCTCTGGGTGGCCAGCGACGGTGAGGACGATCAGGTCGGGCGGGTGCGGAGGTACGACACGGAGACCGGGACCCGACTGGCCGTCCACGAGGTCGGACGCCACCCGGTCGCGGTGGTGCCGATCCCCGACGTCGGCGTGTGGACGATCGGGGCCACGGGGCTGATCACGCGGATCGAGGCCTCGGGCCCTGACGTGGCGCTCACGACCGTGGACCTCCAGGGCGCGCTGGTCGACGGCGTCCTCGCCGGGGGGCGGCTGTGGGTGGCCGACATCGGCGGCAGCGTGGTCCACGTGCGCGATCCGGTGACCGGCGCGCGGGCGGGGGAGCCGGTGCTCGTCGAGGCCGGTGCCGTCCGGCTCCTCGTGGCGGGCGACCGGATCTGGGTGAGCGGCCTCGAGGACCAGGTGACCCCGATCGACCTCGCCACCGCGACCGTCGGTGTGCCGGTGACCGTCGGCCAAGCCCCGATCGGCATGGCGGTCGCGGGCGGCGTGCTGCTGGTGGCGAACAGCGACGACGGCACCGTCAGCCGGCTCGACCCGGTGACCGGCGCTCGGGTGGGTCCGCCGGTCCCGGTCGGCCGGGCTCCGATCGCCATCGCGCCGAACGGCGACCTCGCCCAGGTCCTCAACCAGGACGACCCGTCCGTGGCCGTCATCGATGCCGCCACCGGCACCGTGCTCGACGCCGGGCATCCGCTCCCGATGCGCCCGCGCGGGTTGGCGCCGATCTCCGGCGGTGTGTGGATCGTCGGCGTCGACCCCTCGGTCGCCGTCCTCGACCTGACCGTCACCCCGCGCTGACGAGCGACCCCCACGCGTTCTTGCGGCAGTCGGTCGGGGTCTTCTCCACCAAGTGCCGCAAGAACGCGCAGGGGTAGGTGGCCTCAGCCGGCGCGGCGGCGTCCGGGGGCCGACTCGAGCGCAGTGACCCGCGTCGTCGAGGTCGGCGGTGGCGCGCTCGGCGCGCGTCTTCCGCCTCCTGCTGGAGCTTGCGCAGCACGGCCACCCAGAAGGTCGACGCCAGCAGCAGGCCGCCGAGCACCACCAGCGCGAGGCCGATCAGGCCGCCCGAGATCAGGTAGGGGATCTGCTCGATCTCGCGGGCCGTGCGCGACGCGCCGACCCACCCGAGCGTGATCGCCACGAAGCCCAGCAGCACGGCGAGCGAGCCGGGGATGAGCATCCAGCGGATGAGGTCCGCCGAGCTCGAGCGGTCGGACAGGCGGCTCACCGCCTCGCGGAACCGGGCCCGTCGCGACGAGCCGGCGGTGCTGTCCTGTTCGGTGGGGTCGACCATGGTCGCTCCTGGCAGGTGGGGGTCGGTCACGGGGGGCCGACCAGGCCGATGATCTGGTCCATGTAGCGGCGCACGCGCGCCGAGGCCACGACGGCGAGCAGCACGAGCCCGACGAGCAGCGACAGCGGGACGCCGTCGAAGTCGTACGAGGCGGCCTGCTCGGCGGGGAGCTGCTCCCCGCCGTCCGTGCCGCCGCCCGCCGGCGGGAGCACGCCGCCGCCGGAGAACGGGCCGGGCAGCCGCGTGACGACGTCGCCGAACACGGGCGGCAGGTCGCCGCCGCCCGAGGTGTCCTCGCTCGGCACGACCGACGCGCCCGCGTTGGCCGACGTGCTGCCGAGCACCACGCTGAAGCCGCCGCCCGGCGGGACCGACCCGAGCTCGGGGAGCGGGAAGCTGATCAGCACGCCGGCGGTGGTGCGGCTGCCGGTGGCGGAGGTGCAGCCGTCGTCGCCCCCGAGCACGCGGGCGTTGATGCCCGTGCCGGCGAGCACCTGGTCGACCAGCGCGCCGACGTGGAGGCCGGACTCGTCGAGCGTGGCCGGGGTGCCCGCCACCGTGACGCCGCTGACGGTCACGCCACCCTCGCAGGTGGCCGTGGTGCCGTCCGAGGTCACCTTGGCGGTGCTCACGAGCGTCCCGATGGTGACCGCGCCGAGCACGTCGATCCCGTTGAGGGTCGTGGTGCTGATCGAGGTGATCTTCCCGGTCTCGAGCAGGACGCGGCTCTCGGTGTGCAGCGACCGCACGCCGACGACCGCGGGGATGGCCATGGTGCCCGCGTCGGCCACCGCCACGGCCCGCTCGGGGTCGACGTCGGCGGCCATCGTGATGCCGGGCACCTCGCTGTGCTTGGCCTCCTCGAACTCCCGGGCCTCCACCACGATCGGGTAGTCGGGGATCGGGAGGCGCACCCCGGCGCCCGTCTCGAGGAGCGGGCGCAGGCCCGCGGTGAGCGTGCCCGGGTAGAAGGTGCTGGCCCGCCCGAAGCCCTGACCGCCGCTGGACAGCGTGGCCGTGGCGAGCGCGATCGTGGCCTCGAACGGCACCTCGACCGGCAGCAGGGCGGGCACGGTCGGGAAGGCGGTGAACGCCGTGCCCGAGGCGGCCGCCTGGTAGCCGACGAAGGAATCGACGGCGGTCTGCGCCGAGGTCGCGGACGGCACGCTGCCCAGCACCAGCACCACGCCGACCACGGTGGGCACCCGGCGAAGCCAGCGCCCGGCGTGGGCCGTCACCCGTCGCCCCCCAGGTAGGCCGAGGTGAGCTGGTCGGCCACCTCTTCGGGCCGGCCCTGGAGGCGGATGCGGCCGGCGGCCATCACCGCCACGTGGTCGGCGAAGGCGGTGACCCCCGCGAACTGCTCGACGATCACGGTGGTGACCCCCTCGCGCGCGAGGCCGCGCACCACGTCGAACAGCTCGGTAACGATCGTGGGCGCCAGCCCCATCGACAGCTCGTCCAGGAGGATCACCGCCGGGTCGGTGGTCAGGGCGCGGGCCAGCGCGAGCATCTGCTGCTCGCCGCCGGACAGCGTGCCCGCCAGCTGGCTGCGGCGGTCGGCCAGCCGCGGGAACCGCTCGTAGGCCACCGCCTCGAGCTCGCCGGTCGTGGCCTTGCCCGCGCACGAGAACGTGTCCATCAGCACGTTCTCCCGGACGGTGAGGTTGGGGAACACGCCGCGCCCCTCGGGGATGAGGCAGACCCCGACCTTGGCCAGGCGGTCGATCGACGTGCCGGTCACGTCGTGCCCCTCCATCCGCACCGTGCCGCGCGTGGGCCGCATCGCCCCGCTGATGACCTTGAGGAGCGTCGTCTTGCCGGCGCCGTTCGGGCCGAGCACCGCGGTGATCGAGCCGCCGGGCACGTCGAGGTCGATGCCGTGGAGGACCTCGATGGTCCCGTACGCGGCGGCGATGCCCCGCAGCTCGATGACCGGCACGCTGTCGTCCGACGGGGCCTCGACGGCCGGGAGCGGTTCAGCCACGAGCTGGCGCCTACGCACCGACCGCCACCTCCTCGACCCCGTCCACGGCCTCCGCGGCGCGGGCCGAGCGGCGCCGCCACCACGCGAGGACCGGGTCGAGCCAGCGGTGCAGCAGCGCGCGCAGCTGGCCGGCGAGGCCCTCGGGCCGGCGGGCCACCGCGATGGCCAGGCCACCGATGATGAGCGGCTGCAGCGCCTCCGAGCCGGTCACGCCCCCGCCGCCCTCACTGCCGAGCGAGCGCAGCACCTCGGGAAGGGCCACGAAGAACAGCGCGCCGAGCAGGGCGCCCGACACGCTGGTGATGCCGAAGATCGTCGCCACCAGGAGCACGGTGAGCGAGCGGAAGTAGAGGAAGTCGAGCGCACCGACCCGCACCTGCAAGGCGCCCAGGAGCACACCGGCCCCGCCGGCCAGCAGCGCGGACAGGCCGAACACGCGCAGCTTGATCCACACGAGGTCCATCCCCATCATCTGGCTCGCCGTCGGCGAGTCGCGCAGCGCGGAGAGCATGCGGCCGAACGAGCTGCGGCGCACCGCGAGGAAGACGTTGGCGTACAGGGCGACGGCCGCGGCCGTGAGCACGAACAGCGCCTGCTCGCTCGTCATCTCGAGCCCGAGGATCGACGGACGCGGCACGGCGAGGGTCTCGCCGCCCCCGAGCAGCCGGCTGTTCCCGAACACGAGGCCGTCCATCAGGATCGCGAACGCGAGCGTGCACAGCGCGAGGTAGATGCCGCGCAGGCGCAGCACGGGGAGGGCGACGAGGCAGCCGACCACGCCCGTCGCCACCGACGCGAGCACCAGGGCGACGACCCACGGCACGTCCGAGCCGAGCTCGCCGACGATCACCGCGCCGATCCCCACGAACGACATCTGCATGAGCGACACCTGGCCCGACAGGCCGGTGAGCAGCACGAGGCTGAGCGTGATGCAGCTGAACAGCAGCGCCTTGGACCCGATCAGCAGCTGGAAGTCCGACAGGCTGCCCGACGCGATCCACGCCGCGCCGACGCCCAGCACGCCCAGCAGGAGGGTCACCGGCAGTGCCGGCGGGGCCGGCTCGGCATGCGTGCGCACGCGCTCGGGCAGGCGCCGCTCGGGCCGCAGCAGCAGGGCGGCGAAGAGCAGGAGGAACGGCAGTGCGGGCTTCAGGTTCCGGACCAGCTCGTTGTCCTGGGGCAGGTAGCCCACGACCATCGTCTGGCCGATGCCGAGCACGAGGGCCCCGGCGAAGGTGGCCGGCAGGCTCTGCATCCGCCCCACCACCGCGGCGGCGTAGGCGGACACCACGAGCAGGCTCAGCGTGTTCACCTCGAGGTTGAGCCCGGGAGCGATGAGGATCGCGGCCAGCCCGGCCAGCATCGACCCGAGGGCCCACGAGGCCGCGGTGACGCGGTTCGGGCTGAGGCCCTTGACCGCGCACAGCTCAGGGCTGTCGACGACGGCCCGCATGGCCACGCCGAGCCGGGTGTGGCGGAACAGCAGCCGCAGGCCGAAGGCCACGCCGACGGCGGCGAGCACGGTGGTCACCTGGTCCCAGGTGATCACCAGGTCGACGACCGTGAAGCGGCGGTCGTCGCCCCACAGCCCCGGGAGCGCCCGCAGCTCGATCCCCCACAGCGCGAGGGCCAGGCCCTGGAACGCGAGCAGGAGGGCCAACGTCACGACCAGCTTGGTGGCCACCGACGCGCCGCGGAGCAGACGGCGCATGACCAGCACGTCGAGGAGCACGCCGATGGCGGGCGCGCACACCCCGAGGGTGACCAGGAGGGCCAGCGGCGTCGGCCACCCGAGGTCGACCCGCAGACCCCAGTACACGAACGCGAGGAACATCCCGACCGCGCCGTGGGCGAAGTTGAAGACGCCCGAGGTGATGTAGGTGACGACGAGACCCGACGCGGAGATCGCGTACACCGCGGACACCGCGGCCCCGAGCACCAGGTACGTCAGGAACGTCTGCAGGCCACCAACCCCCTGGTCGCGACTCCCGGAGCCTACGGTCGGCGCCACCCGCCGCCCGGCACCCGCCTCGGTGAAACAGGTTCTCAGCGCGTCGATCCGTGCAGGGCTACCGTGCGAGCCATGGGGGGTCGTGGGGGGCGTGCGGTCGCGCTGCTCGTTCTGCTGGGGGTGCTCGCGGCGGGCTGCGGGTCGCGCCTGCCCGACGACGTGCTCGCCGACATCGACGGCCAGCGCACGTCCTCGAACCGCGAGACGGCCGATGACGCGTCGTCCACCGACGGCAGCGTCGACGTCGGCGTCATCGGCGGGACGACCGACAGTGGGGTCGCGGCCGATGCCACCACCGGCGGTGACACCGGAGGGGCGACCGGCGGCACGACCGGCGGCACCTCCGGCTTCAGCAGCGATGCCAGCTGCCGCGGCGGGGCCAGCGCCGCCGGCGTGACGGCGGGCGAGATCAAGCTGGGTGCGATCGTGACCGCGTCAGGTCCGCTGCCGGGCGCGACCGAAGGGTCGTTCCGCGGCGCCCAGGCGTACTTCGCCAAGGTGAACGCCGCGGGCGGGGTGTGCGGCCGGCGGCTCTCGCTCGTGAAGGGCGACGACGGGCTCGACCCGCAGCGCGCGCGGGGCGAGTTCCTCCGGCTCGAGCCGCAGGTGTTCGCGATGGTCGGTGGCTTCTCGGTGGCCGACTCCGGCTTCGGCGACCTGGTGAAGAGCACCGGCATCCCGTACGTGGGCACCTTCGTCGATCCGGCGGGGCGCAGCGCCACGGTGTACCCGCGGGTCATCTCGGGTGCCGTCCACACGGGCCCGTTCGCCTACTACCGGAAGACCTATCCGAACGTGCAGCGGGTCGCGTACCTCTACGCCGACGTCGGCGGTGTGCGGGCGAACGCCCCGACCTCGCGGGAGGGGTTGAAGCACGAGGGCTTCCAGATCGTGCACGACTCGGGCCTGAGCGCCGTGAGCCCCGACTTCACCTCCGACGTGATCGCGATGCGGGACAAGGGCACGCAGATGGTGTACCTGTTCGCCTTCGAGGTGAACATGCACGTGCGCATCGCCCGCAACATGCGCCAGCAGAACTTCGAGCCGCCCCTCAAGGTGGCCAACATCGGGTACAACTCGAAGCTCCTCGAGCTGCTCGGCGACATCGCCAACGGGTGGACGAACCACATCGACCACCTGCCGATGCTCAACCCGGACGAGCCGGCCAAGAGCCCGCCCCTCGCCGACTTCCTCCAGTGGCACTCCCGGGTGGCCCCGGGCGCCTCGATCGACCTGTTCCCCGTGAGCGGCTGGGGGGCGGCGGCGCTGTTCGTGGAGGCCCTGCGGAAGGTGGGGCCCGACGTGACCCGGGAGCGGCTGCTCGCCGCGCTCGACACGATCACCCGGACCGACGGCGGCGGCATCCGCGCCCCCAGCAACCCGCGGACCGGCCAGACCGAGGGCTGCTTCATCATCGCCAGGGTCAAGGACCGGCGGTGGGTGCGCGAGCACCCGGCCTCGGGCTTCGAGTGCGGGCTCGGCGAGGCGTACCGCTTCGGCTGAGCTGATGCCTGAGTGGTAGAACAGGTTCTCGTCCGGCGGCCGGGGGGAGCACCATGCAGATCGCGTTCACGGAGGAGCAGGAGGCGCTCCGCAAGGAGCTCCGCGCCTACTTCGCCGGCCTGATGACGCCCGAGGTCCAGGAGGAGATGGCATCCGGCGACGGCGAGTACGGCAACGGCGACCTCTACAAGCGCCTCGTCCGCCAGATGGGCGAGGACGGCTGGCTCGGCATCGGATGGCCGACCGAGTACGGCGGCCAGAACCGCACGATGATCGAGCAGCTCATCTTCATGGACGAGGCCAGCCTCGCCAGCGCCCCCGTGCCGTTCCTCACGATCAACACCGTGGGGCCGACGATCATGCACTACGGCACGGAGGAGCAGAAGAAGGAGTTCCTGCCCAAGATCATCGGCGGGCAGATGCACTTCTCCATCGGCTACTCGGAGCCCGGCGCCGGCACCGACCTCGCCTCCCTCACCACCCGGGCCGTCAAGGACGGCGAGGAGTGGGTCGTCAACGGCCAGAAGATGTGGACGAGCCTCATCCAGTACGCCGACTACGTGTGGCTCGCCGTTCGCACCGACCCGGAGGCGCCGAAGCACAAGGGCCTCTCCATGCTCCTCGTGCCCACGTCGGCCGAGGGCTTCTCCTGGACGCCCGTCCGCACGATGGCCGGGGTCACCACGAGCGCGACCTTCTACCAGGACGTGCGGGTGCCGCTGACCGCCCTCGTCGGCGACGAGAACAAGGGCTGGAACCTCATCACGAACCAGCTCAACCACGAGCGCGTGGCGCTCTGCTCGGCGGCCAACCTGCAGCACGCGGTGAACGACGTGCGGCGGTGGGCGCACGAGACGACGCTCGCCGACGGTCGCCGCGTGATCGACCAGGAGTGGGTGCAGGTGCACCTGGCCCGGGTCCATGCCAAGACCGAGTTCCTCAAGCTCATCAACTGGAAGATCGCCTGGGGCGTGAAGAAGGGCGTCGGGATGCAGGACGCCTCGGCCACGAAGGTCTTCGGCACCGAGCTCGCGACGGAGGCGTGGCGCCTCCTCATGGAGGTGCTCGGCGAGGAGGCCGTGGTGCGGTCCGGCTCCCCCGGGTCCCTGCTGCGCAGCCGCCTCGAGCGCATGTACCGCTCGGCGCTCATCCTCACCTTCGGCGGCGGGACGAACGAGGTGCAGCGCGACATCATCGCCATGGTCGGCCTCGGGATGCCCCGAGCGCCCCGCTTCTAGGGAGCACTGAGATGGACTTCGGGTTCACCGAGGAGCAGCAGGAGCTGGGTGGGCTGGCCAAGCGCATCCTCGAGGACAAGGTCACCGAGGCCGTGCTGCGCGAGGCCGACCAGGCCGAGGTGCGCTTCGACCGCTCGCTCTGGTCGGCGCTGGCCGACGCGAACCTGCTCGGCATCAGCCTGCCGGCGGAGGTCGGCGGCAGCGGCTACGGGTTCGTCGAGCAGGCCGTCGTGCTCGAGCAGGTGGGCCGCGCCGTCGCGCCCGTGCCGGTGGCCGCCAGCCTCGTGCTCGGCGCGTCACCGATCGCCGCGTTCGGGACCGACGAGCAGCGCAAGCGCTGGGCCGCACCCGCGGCCGAGGGCACGATCGTGCTCACCGCGGCGCTCAGCGAACCGGCCAACCGCGACCTCCTCCGCCCCGGGGTCTCGGCGGCGCCCGAGGGCGACGGCTTCCGCCTCGACGGCGTGAAGACCACCGTGCCCGCCGGGACGATCGCGGACGCGGTCGTCGTGTCGGCGTCGTCGCCGGACGGCCGGCCGGTGGTGGTCGTCGTGGAGCCGGGCGCGGCGGGGCTCACCGTCGAGCGCCAGGAGGTGACCAACCGCGACGGTGCCGCCCAGCTGACCTTCGACGGGGTGGTGGTCTCCGCCGGCGGCGTGCTCGCCGGGCCCGACACCGGTGCAGACGTGCTGCGCTGGATCGTCGAGCGCGGCACCGTGGCGCTGTGCGCCCAGCAGCTCGGCGTCCTCAGCCGCATGCTCGAGATGACCGCGGACTACACGAAGGAGCGCGTGCAGTTCGACGTCCCCATCGCCATGTTCCAGGCCGTGGGGCACCGCCTGGCCGACGCCTACATCGACGTCGAGGGCCTGCGCCTCACGCTCTGGCAGGCGGTGTGGCGGCTCGAGGAGTCGCTGCCCGCCTCCACCGAGGTCGAGGTGGCCAAGTTCTGGGCCGCCGACGCGGCCCATCGCGTCGGGCACGCCTGCGTGCACGTGCACGGCGGCACCGGGATCGACGAGGACTACCCCGTCCACCGGTACTTCATCGCCGCCAAGGCGATCGAGTTCGCCCTCGGAAGCGCCACGGACCAGCTGCTCGCCATCGGCCGCACCTTCGCCGCCACGCCCGAGTAGCCGCACCTCCGGGTGCGACGGATGTCTCGCTGACCGTCGCCGCCCAAGGGTGCAAGATGGACCGGTGGGCGGGGGCGGAGGGGACGTGACGGACCACCTCGGTCGCGTGTACGACGAGATCGCCGCCGCGTACGCAGCCCACGCGGAGGACGGCGCCTACAACGCGCACTACGACCGGCCCTCGGTGCTGGCGCTCTGCGGCGACGTGGCCGGGCTGCGGGTCCTCGACGCGTGCTGCGGTCCCGGCTTCTACGCGGAGGAGCTCGTGGCTCGCGGCGCATCGGTCGCAGCGTTCGACGCCAGCCCCCCGATGGTCGCCCTCGCGCGCCAGCGGCTCGGCGATTCGGTGGTGGTGGACGAGCTGCTGCTCGGCGAGCCGCTCCCGTACGCCGACGGGACCTTCGATCTCGTCCTCTGCGCGCTGGCCATCCACTACGTCGACGACCGGGCGGCAGCGCTCACCGAGCTGGGCCGGGTCCTGCGGCCGGGCGGGGCGCTCGTCCTGTCGACGCAGCACCCCATGTGCGACTGGCTGCGCAAGGGCGGCTCGTACTTCGCGGTCGCGCAGGAGGCCGACGTGTGGCGGGTGAAGGGCGAGCCGTCGATCCCGTACTGGCGGGAGCCGCTCACCTCGCTCTGCGACGCGGTGTTCCGGGCCGGGCTCCTCATCGAGCGCCTCGTCGAGCCGCTCCCGGCGGCGTCGATGCGCGAGCGCTGGCCGGAGGAGGTCGAGAAGCTGGAGCGCGAGCCCGCCTTCCTCGTGCTCCGCCTCCTCAAGCCGGGCTGACGGACGTCGCGCTCGACGCGTCCTGGAGGTCGTCGGCCATCTTCGACGTGACGTCGATGTACTCCTCGACCATCTCGAGGACGACCTGCTTCGTGGTGCGCACGCTGTTCATGCGGCTCACGATCTGCCCGACCGGCATGCCGACCAGCTCCTTCGGCGCGTGGCCGCCCATCTTGCGGTTGGCGTAGGCGTTCAGCAGGAACTGCAGCGGCATCGGCAGGGTGCCGGGCGACTCGGGCGCCTCCCAGGCCTCGGTCCAGCCGGTGCGCAGCATGCGGGCCGGCTTGCCGGTGAGCGAGCGCGAGCGCACGGTGTCCGTCGACGTCGCCGCGAGCAGCTTCTCGGTGATGACCGGGCCGGACTCGTTCTCGATGACGGTGAGCCAGATCGAGCCGGTCCACACGCCGTCGGCGCCGAGGGCCATCGCGGCGGCCATCTGCCGGCCCGAGCCGATGCCGCCCGCCGCCAGGACCGGGACCGGCGCGATCGCGTCGACCACGTCGGGCACGAGCACCATCGAGGCCACCTCGCCCGTGTGGCCGCCGGCCTCGTAGCCCTGGGCGATGATGATGTCCACGCCCTCGGAGACGTCGCGCTGGGCCTGGGCGACGCGGCCGATGAGCGCCGCCACCTTGACGCCCTGCGCGTGGGCGCGGTCGATCGCCTCCCGCGGGGGCGGCCCGAGCGCGCTGGCCAGCATCGCGATGGGGTGGGCGAGCGCGATGTCGATCTGCGGCGTGCCGGTGGCCTCCGTCCACCCCAGCACCCCGCCGGAGGCCATGCCGCCGGCCATCGGCGCGTCGACGTCGTCGGGGGCCGACGGGTCGACGCCGTGGTCGCGCAGGATCTTGTCGACGTAGTCCCAGTGCTCCTGGTCGATCATCGCCCGGAGCTGGGCGCCGAGGTCCTTGGCGCTGCCGCCCAGGCCGAGCTCCCGGTCGGCGGTCTTCACGGGCATGACGACGTCGACGCCGTAGGGCTTGCCGTCGACGTGCTCGTCGATCCACTTCAGCTCGAGCTCGAGCTGTTCGTCGGAGAACGCCAGCGCGCCGAGCACCCCCATGCCGCCCGCGTTCGTCACCGCCGCCACCACGTCGCGGCAGTGGGAGAAGGCGAAGATCGGGAACTCGATCCCGAACATCTCGGTCAGTCGGTTCTTCATGGCGGTCCCCCTAGGACGACTCGGCGATGGCCTTGGCCCGGCGGTAGTCCGGCTTGCCGCTCGGGTGGCGCGGCATCTCCTCGACCAGGTGCAGCTCGCGCGGCACCTTGTACCGGGCGATCTTGGTGCGGCAGTGCTCGATCAGCTCGTCGAGGGTGGGTACTGCGTCCCCGCGCGGCTGCACGAGGCACGCCACGCGCTGGCCCCAGCGCTCGTCGGTCACGCCGACCACGAGCGCGTCGAACACCTTGGGGTGGCCCTTGAGGGCCGACTCGACCTCCTCGGGGAAGATCTTCTCCCCGCCGGAGTTGATGCTCTGCGAGCCGCGGCCGAGCAGCGTGATCGTGCCGTCGAGCTCGAACCGGGCCGAGTCGCCGGGGACCGAGAAGCGCTTGCCGTCGACCTCGACGAAGGTGGCCGCGCTCTTCTCCGGGTCCTTGTAGTAGGCGAGCGGCACGTTGCCGCCCCGGGCCAGGAGCCCCACCTCGCCCGGCGCCACGGGCTTGCGGTGCTCGTCGATCACGATCGTGTCCGGGCCCGGCGTGACGTTGATGAGCCCGTCGGTCTGCGTCTTGCCCTTCTCGACGAGGCGCATGCCGTTGAAGCCGCCCTCCGACGAGCCGACGGCCTCGCTGATGAACAGGTCGGGCAGCAGCTCGAAGAGGCGGTCCTTCACCAC
Source organism: uncultured Microthrixaceae bacterium (assembly GCA_963806205.1). Taxonomy (GTDB): domain Bacteria; phylum Actinomycetota; class Acidimicrobiia; order Acidimicrobiales; family VFJN01; genus VFJN01. The sequence continues at coordinate 85,160 of CAWDXF010000002.1, read as the reverse complement.
GGGGGAGAAGACGGCGGCGGTCGAGGCGATCGCCACGAGCGACGACGTGTCGTAGTCGCCCTCCTGCAGGGCGTCGATGAGCGGGATTGCCATCGCGTCGCCGGTGATGGCGATCGTGGCGATCTGGTGCTCGGCCAGCGCGGCCCACACCGCGTGGGGGTCGAACTGGGGGAGGAGCACTGACGTGGTCCCGCGGATGAGGCCGCCGAGGGTGCCCCACTGCGCGGCGCCGTGCATGAGCGGGGCCAGCACGAGCCCCACGGTCTCGGGTGCCTCGGCCGCGTCCCGCGACATGCGGAACTCGTCCTCGATGCGCTCGCTGGTCATGAAGTCGATGCCGCCGCCGAGCACCCGCCACACGTCCTCGTGCCGCCACACGACGCCCTTCGGATAGCCGGTCGTGCCACCCGTGTAGAGGATGTAGATGTCGTCGTCGGTGCGGGGCCCGAAGTCGCGCTCGGGCGACGCGGCGGCCAGCGCGTCCTCGTACGGCACGGCCCCCTCCGGCGGCGCCACCCCACTGCCGTCGTCGACCGTGAGGACGTGTCGGAGCAGCGGCAGCCGGCCCCGCACGGTCTCGACGAGCGGGCCGTACTGGGCCTGGTGCACGAGGGCCACGGCGTCGCTGTTGTCGAGCAGGTAGAGGAGCTCCTCCTCGACGTACCGGTAGTTGACGTTGATCGGGACGGCCCGGAGCTTGAAGGCGGCGAGCATGGCCTCGACGAACTCGATGCTGTTGAGCGAGTAGATCGCCACGTGGTCGCGCTCGCCGACGCCCTGGGCCGCGAGGTGGTGCGCGAGGCGGTTGGCGCGGTCCTCGAGCTCGGCGAAGGTGACCCGCCGGTCGCCGCAGACGAGCGCGGTCCGACCCGGCACGGCGTCGACGGTGTGCTCCACGAAGTCGGCGAGGTTGAACGCCATCTGCGCAGTAGAACACGTTCTCGAAAGCGCGGCAACGCGACGGCCGCGAGGGCCACCGATGGTGCTCGGAAGGACGCCGTGCAGCCCTCGGTAGAATGTGTTCTACTGCGGCCCGTGACCTCGGGGGAGTCCACGTACACGCTCGAGCTGCCGTACCGCCGCAGCCTCGGCCCCGTGGTCGGTGCCTTCCTCACGGGCCTGCGCGACGGCGAGGTCCTCGGGAGTCGCACGGCCGCCGGGCGGGTGATCGTCCCCCCGCTGGAGTACGACCCCGAGACCGGCGAGGGCGTCAGCGAGCTCGTGCCGGTGGGCAGCGCCGGCACCGTGTGGACGTGGGCCTGGGTGCCAGAGCCGATGCGCAAGCACCCCCTCGACCGGCCCTTCGCCTGGGCCCTCGTGCAGCTCGACGGCGCCGACACGGCCCTGCTCCACGCCCTCGACGTGCCGTCGCCCGACGACGTGCGCACGGGCATGCGGGTGCGGATCCGCTGGAGCGAGGAGCGCACCGGCCACCTGCGCGACATCGCCTGCTTCGAGCCGGAGCCGGAATGACCGAGGAGGTCGAGGTCGACGAGGGCGGGCCGGTGCGGTTCATGCAGCAGCACATCGCGCTCGACTACGTGCTCCGGGTCAGCCCGATCGCGGCGCGCTTCGCCGGTGCCCTCGAACGGGGCGTGATCCTCGGTCGCCGCTGTCCGGCGTGCTCGCTCGTCTACGTCCCGCCCCGCACGTTCTGCCCCATGTGCACGGTGGCCATGGGCGACGAGCAGGAGCTGGAGATCATCGACCGCGGGATGGTCACGGCCTTCACGATCCTCACCCCGATCCAGTACCACGGGCAGCAGGAGCGGGAGGACTACGCCCTGGCCAGCATCCTGCTCGACGGAGCCGACGGCACGGTCGGCCAGCAGCGCCTCGTCGACGTCCCGCTCGAGCAGGTGCGGACGGGCCTGCGGGTGCAGGCGGTGTGGGCGCCCGAGGACAAGCGCCGCGGCGACGCCGGCGGTGCGATGGGCTTCGGCTTCGGCTCGGCCATCACGGGCTGGAAGCCCACGGGCGAGCCCGACGCGGACCCGTCCGCCTACAAGGACCACGCGCTGTGAGCGAAGCGAGCAGCTCGCGGTGAGGGACGTCGCCGTCGTGTCGTTCGCGCAGGCGGCGGGGTCCGCGACGCCCGTCACCGAGACCGAGGCGCAGATGCTGTTCCCCGTCGTGGCCGACGCGATGGAGCGCTCCGGGCTGGGGCGGGACGAGATCGGCTTCACCTGCTCCGGCAGCGCCGACTACCTCGCCGGCCAGTCGTTCGCGTTCGTCGGCAACCTCGAGGTGACCGGGGCCTGGCCCCCGATCCCCGAGTCGCACGTGGAGATGGACGGCGCGTGGGCGCTGTACGAGGCGTGGGTGCACCTGCAGACCGGCCACGTCGACTCGGCCCTCGTGTTCGGCTCGGGCATCTCGTCGCGGGGCGACCTGCGCGAGGTCCTCTGCCTGCAGAACGATCCGTACTACCTGATGCCGCTGTGGGCCGACCACGTGTCGCTCGCTGCCCTGCAGGCCCGGGCCGTGCTCGAGGCCACCGGCAAGGACGAGCGCGACCTCGCCGAGATCGCGGCCCGGTGCCAGCGCAGCGCGCTGGCCAACCCCTTCGCCCAGCGCTTCGCCGACGTGACCACCGAGGACCTGCTGGCCGAGCCCTACGCCGTCGCCCCGCTGCGCGCCGGCGACTGCCCGCCGGTCACCGACGGCGCCGCCGCGGTCGTGCTCGTGGCGGGCGACCGGGCCCGCGACCTCTGCGAGCACCCCGCGTGGATCCGGGGGATCGACCACCGCATCGAGCCGCACTACCCGGGCCTGCGCGACCTGACCGTGAGCGAGTCCACCCGACTGGCCGGCGAGGCCGCGGGCGTGGGCGACGGCCCGGTCGAGGTGGCCGAGCTGTCGGCGCTGTTCAGCCACGAGGAGCTCGTCCTGCGCTCCGCCCTCGGCCTCGGCGACGACGTCGCGGTCAACCCGTCGGGGGGCCCGCTCGCGGCCAACCCGGTGATGGCCACCGGCCTGACCCGCATCGGCGAGGCGGCCAAGCAGATCCACGAGGGCCACGCCCGCCGCACGCTCGGCCACGCCACCTCCGGCCCGTGCCTGCAGCAGAACCTCGTCTGCGTCCTGGAGGGCAGCGCCTGATGGCTGCACCCCACGCGTTCTGGCCCGAGTCCGTCGACCCAGGGGTCGACGATCCCGGGCCAGAAACCGTGGGGTGGGGGGTCCGCTGTGGCTGAGCGATGTGCCGTCGTCGGGGTGGGGCAGACGCACCACACGAAGGTGCGGGAGGACGTGTCGCTGGCCGGGCTCCTGCGGGAGGCCGCGCAGCGCGCGCTCGACGACGCCGAGATGGCCTGGGGCGACATCGACGCCGTCGTCATCGGCACCGCGCCCGACACCTTCGAGGGCGTGATGATGCCCGAGCTGTACCTGGCCGACGCGCTCGGGGCGGCCGGCAAGCCGATGCTCCGCGTCCACACCGCGGGCAGCGTCGGCGGCAGCACCGCGATCGTGGCGTCGAACCTCATCACGAGCGGGGTGCGCAAGCGGGTGCTGACCGTCGCCTTCGAGAAGCAGTCCGAGGGCGACACGACCTGGGCCCTCGGTGGCGGCCGCAGCGGCAGCGTCGGCGCCGGCGGCTACTTCGCCCCGCACATCCGCGGGTACATCCAGCGCTCGGGCGCGCCCGAGTACGTGGGCTGGATGGTGGCGGTGAAGGACCGGAAGAACGCGCTGCTGAACCCCTACGCGCACCTCAAGGTCCCCGACATCAGCCTCGAGATGGTCAAGGAGTCCCCGATGGTGTGGGACCCGGTGCGGCGCCTGGAGTCCTGCCCCGCGTCGGACGGCGCCTGCGCGATGGTGCTCACCGACGAGGCCGGCGGCGACGCCGCCACGAAGCCGCCGGCGTGGCTCCACGGCACGGCGATGCGCAGCGAGCTGGGCCAGTTCCCGGGCCGCGACCCGGTCAGCCCGCAGGCCGGCCAGGACTGCGCCGCCGACGTCTACCGCCAGGCCGGGATCACGAACCCGCTCGAGGACGTGGACATGGTCGAGTGCTACGTGCCGTTCAGCTGGTACGAGCCGATGTGGATGGAGAACCTCGGCTTCGCGGCCCTCGGGGACGGGTGGAAGCTGACCGAGGAGGGCGAGACCGAGATCGGCGGGAAGCTGCCGGTCAACTGCTCGGGCGGGGTGCTCAGCTCGAACCCGATCGGCGCCTCCGGGATGCTGCGCTTCGCCGAGGCCGCGCTGCAGGTGCGGGGGCAGGCGGGCGAGCACCAGGTCGACGGGGTGCGCACCGCGGTGGGCCATGCCTACGGCGGGGCGGCGCAGTACTTCGCCATGTGGGTCCTACGGAACGAGAAGCCATGACCGAGAAGGTCCAGACTCCCCCCGAGGAGCATCTGCTCACCGAGCGCGACGGGCACGTCCTCGTCGTCACGATGAACCGGCCGGAGCGCAAGAACGCGCTGTCCGCGTCGATGATGGAGGGCCTGTCCGCGGCCTGGGACGAGGTGAACGCGAACCCGGACATCCGGGTCTGCATCCTCACCGGGGCGGGCGGCTGCTTCTGCGCCGGGATGGACCTCGACGCCGCGACCGCGACGCCGCCGGGGGACGCGTTCGAGCGGGGCGACGAGTCGGTCAGCGACATCGCCAAGGGCGATCATCAAGCCGCTGCTCAAGGGGTTCCTGCTCGACAAGCCGCTCATCGCCGCGGTCGAGGGCCCGGCGGTGGCCGGGGGAACCGAGATCCTGCAGGGCACGGACATCCGCATCGCGGGGGAGAGCGCCCGCTTCGGCGTGGCCGAGGTGCGGTGGAGCCTGTACCCGCTGGGCGGTTCGGTGGTGCGGTTGCGCCGGCAGATCCCGTACACGCTGGCCGCCGACCTGCTGCTCACCGGCCGGCACCTCACCGCCGCGGAGGCCAAGGAGTTCGGCCTCATCGGCGAGGTGGTGCCCGACGGGATGGCGCTGGACCGGGCCCGCGAGGTGGCCGAGAAGGTGGCTGCGAACGGGCCGGTGGCGGTGCAGGCGGTGCTGAAGGCGCTGCGGGCGACCGACTGCCTGCCGGAGTCCGAGGCGATGGCGATCGACTCGCAGATCGGCATGCCGGTGTTCATGAGCGATGATGCCAAGGAGGGCCCGCTGGCCTTCATGGAGAAGCGCGCGCCGAAGTTCCAGGGCCGCTAGGGAGACGACATGCCCACAGCACCGAAGATCGACCTGCTCGACCGGGACCGGTTCACGCAGGACATCCCCCACGAGTGGTTCACGTGGTTGCGGCAGAACGACCCGGTCCACCTGCACGCCGAGCCGGACGGCCCCGGGTTCTGGGTGATCTCCAAGTACGCGGACATCGTGCAGTGCAACCGCGACGCGGCCTCGTTCTCCTCCGACGGCGCGCGGGGTGGCGTGGTGGCCATCGAGGAGGCCCGCGCCCAGATGCAGACCGAGGCCGAGGCGGCCGGCGGGAACCTGATGCTGCAGATGGACCCGCCCGACCACACCCGCTACCGCAAGCTCGTGAACCGCGGGTTCACGCCGCGCATGATCGGCATGCTCGAGACCCACGTGCACGAGCTGACCAACGGCATCCTCGACCAGGCCCTGGGCCGGGGCGAGGGCGACTTCGTGGTCGACGTGGCCGCCGAGCTGCCGCTCGAGGTGATCGCCGAGCTCATCGGCGTGCCCCACGAGGACCGGCACAAGATCTTCGAGTGGAGCAACCGGATGATCGGCTCGGAGGACCCCGAGTACATGGTCACCGACGAGGAGGTGTTCCAGGCCCAGGTCGAGATGTTCATGTACGCGCAGCAGCTGGCCGAGGAGCGCCGCCAGAGCCCGCGCGACGACATCATCACCGCGCTGCTGAGCGCGGAGGTCGACGGCGAGTCGCTGTCCGACATGGACTTCAACCTGTTCTTCCTGCTGCTGTCGGTGGCCGGCAACGAGACGACCCGCAACGCGATCTCGCACGGCATGAACGCGTTCCTCGAGCACCCCGACCAGTACCAGCTGCTGGCGGGCGACATCGACGGCCGCATCGGCGGCGCCACCGAGGAGATCCTCCGGTGGGCCACGCCCGTCCTCTACTTCCGCCGCAACGTGACCCGCGACGTCGAGGTCGGCGGCCAGAAGCTGACCGAGGGCGACAAGGTCACCCTCTGGTACATCTCCGGCAACCGCGACGAGGACGTCTTCGACGACCCGTTCCGGTTCGACATCGAGCGCACCCCGAACAACCACATCGCCTTCGGCGGCGGCGGCCCCCACTTCTGCCTCGGCGCCCAGCTGGCCCGCATGGAGATCCAGGTCCTCTTCGAGGAGCTCGTCCGCCGGGTCGAGCACGTCGAAGCGCTGGGGGCCCCGGACCGTCTACGGTCCAACTTCATCGGGGGGATCAAGCACCTCCCGGTCCGCTACCACCTTCGGTAGCGGCTCCCCTCGGGGGAGGGCGGAAGGGCGGAAGACCATGCTCCTGGTGAGCCTTCGGGACCTCCAGTACCGGCGGCGGCGCTTCGCCGTCGGCATCGCGGGCACCTCGTTGGTGCTGGCGCTCACGTTGATCCTGGCGGGGGTGAGCGCCAGCTTCGCCAACGAGGCGCGGCGGACGACCGAAGCGTTCGGCGCCGCCAGCTGGGTCGTGCCGGCCGGCGTGACCGGGCCGTTCATGTCGTCGGCCACCCTGCCCGCCACGCTGGCCGACGAGCTGGCCGCGGCCACCGGCTCGCCGGCTGCAGCCGTTGCCATCCTGCGGGCCACCGTCCCCGTCAGCGGGGAGGACGCCGAGGTCAACCTGCTCGGCGTGCCGCCCGGGTCCTTCGCCGACCCGCCCGTCGACGAGGGCCGGGCGCCCCGCGCCGCGGGCGAGGCCGCCGTCGACGACCTGCTCGACGCCGACATCGGCGACGTCCTCACGATCAACGGGCAGTCGGTCGCCGTGGTGGGCCGCACCCACGGGCTCAGCTTCCGGGCCGGGGTGCCCAACATCTACGTGCCGCTCGCAGACGCGCAGGCGCTCGGGTACCGCGGGGCCCAGCTGGCGACGACGATCGCGACGCAGCGGGCGCTGCCCGTCCTCGGCGCCGGGTACACGGTGCTCACCGACGACGACGTGGTGGACGACCTGCTCGAACCGCTGGCCAGCCCCCGCCAGACGATCAGCATGATCCTCGGGCTCCTGTGGCTCGTGGCCGCGATGATCGTCGGCTCGATCGTCTACCTGTCGTCGCTCGACCGCGTGCGCGACTTCGCGGTGTTCAAGGCGATGGGGGCCACCGACCGGGCGCTGTTCGGCGGGATCATGGCCCAGGCCCTGCTCATCTCCCTGGCGGCGTACGTGGTCGGGGTGGGCCTGTCCCAGCTCCTGAAACCGCTGCTGCCGATGCCGGCCGAGATCGCCGGCTCCGCCTACGCGCTGCTCGCCGTGGTGGCGGTCGTCGTGGCCCTCGTGTCGAGCCTCGCCGGCGTGCGGCGGGCCGTGTCCGTCGACCCCGCGCTCGCCTTCGGAGGTGCGTGATGGGCGTCGTCATCACCGACCTCACGATGGAGTACTCGAGCGGCGGATACGCCGTCCGTCCCCTCGACGGGCTCTCGCTCACGGCGGACACGGGCGAGCTCGTGCTCCTGCTGGGCGCGAGCGGGTGCGGCAAGACCACCCTGCTGTCGATCCTCGCCGGCATCCTCACCCCGACGGCGGGGACCGTCATGGTCGACGCCACCGAGGTGCCGAAGCTCGATCGCGCCGGCCTGTCCCGCTACCGGCAGACCGGGGTCGGGATCGTGTTCCAGGCGTTCAACCTGGTGCCCAGCCTCACCGCCGCCGAGAACGTGCAGGTGCCGCTGCGGCTGGCCGGGCTGAACCGCAACGCCGCCCGGCGGCGGGCCGACGCGCTCCTCGAGCAGGTCGGTCTGTCCGATCGCGCGTTCCACAAGCCCAGCGACCTGTCCGGTGGGCAGCAGCAGCGCGTGGCCATCGCCCTCGCGCTGGCACACGACCCGCCGGTCCTCCTCGCCGACGAGCCGACCGCCCACCTCGACTACCTCCAGGTGGAGGGCGTGGTGCAGCTCCTCCGCGAGCTGGCCGACGCGGGCCGCACCGTGATCGTCGCCACCCACGACGACCGTCTCCTCCCGCTCGCCGACAAGGTGGTCGAGCTCACCCCCCGTGCCGACCTCGGCAAGGTGACGCGCCGCACCGTGCCGCTGGCCAAGGGCACGGTGCTGTTCCGCCAGGGCGAGCCGAGCGACGTCGTCTACGTGATCGACAAGGGCACGCTCGAGGTCGTGCTCGAGCGGATGGACGGATCGGAGGAGGTCGTCGCCAGGCTCGGCCCCGGCCAGCACGTCGGCGAGCTCGGCCCGCTCCTCGGGCTCCAGCGCTCGGCCACCGCCCGCGCGGTCACCGCGTGCACGCTCACGGCCTACACCGCCCAGGAGTTCCGGGCCCGGGTCCAGAAGGCGGAGGCGGCCGAGCAGCCCGCCAAGAAGCGGGCCAGGCGGCCGGCGAAGAAGGTCGCCAAGCGGTCGACGAAGAAGGCGACCACCAAGAAGGTCACACGAGGTCGGCCAGCGCCCCGGAAGCGAGCCGCTCGGCGGTGAACCGGTAGGCCGCGTCCACCAGGCCGGGGCCCGCCTTGAAGTTGAGGGCCCCGAACGACTCGATCGGCGGCTGCAGGTACAGGTCCACCGCGTGCTCCGCGAGCACCCAGCGCTGCGCGTGCACGCCGCCGACCTGCTTGGCCCGCATCACGATCTGCACGAGGTTCGGCACCCGCGGCGCACGCGTCGGCAGCAGCTTGCCGGTGAGCACGCGCCAGCCCGACACGGTCGGCTCGAAGGCGTCCTCGTAGCGCAGGTCGACCGCGGGCTCGAGGTCGATGGCCACGATGCGACCGTCGAGCCGGTCCCGCATCGCGTCGACCGGGAGGTTGTTGAGCACCCCGCCGTCGACGAGCAGGTCGCCGTCCTCGTGCACGGGCGGCAGGAAGCCGGGCAGTGCGATGCTCGCCCGCACCGCCCGCCACGCCGGGCCGCGGTCGTGCACCACCGCCCGTCCCCGCGACAGGTTCGTCGACACGCAGTGCCAGGGGACCCAGAAGTCCTCCATCTGGGTCTCGCCCAGGTTCTGCGGGAACCGCAGCATCTTGGTGATCCGCTTCGAGGACGTGAGGGACACCATCGGCAGCGTCGGTCGGAACAGCCCGCGCCGCGCCAGCGCCTCCTCCATGTGCGCGAGGCGCTCCTCGGCGCTGTACGCGAAGCCGCACAGCGCCGCGACCATCGACCCGATGCTGGCCCCGCCGGCCATGTCGACGGCCACGCCGGCCTCCTCGAGGGCCTGGATCACGCCGAGGTGGGCGAAGCCCCGCGGGCCGCCCCCGCCGAACACCACGCCCACGGCCCGGCCGGTGACGCGCCGGGCGACGCGGGCCAGGTCGTCGGGCCGCCCCGCGCGGACGTGGTGGTGGGCCACCAGGTCCGGTCGGAGCTCGAGCCACGCCGCGGTGCCGGTCGGCCGGTCGGCGCCGGCTCGGTGCAGGAGCACGAGGTGACGGCGGGCCCGCGACGCGGGGGCCTCCTCGCTCGGGCCGACGGCCGGGTCGCCGTGCGCGTCGGCCACGAGGAGCACGAGGTCGGCCTCGCGCAGGCACCGCTCCGTCCAGCCCGGGTGGTCCCGGTCGCCGACGTGCACCGTCATGTCGCACTCGCGCTCGATCGTGTCGAGCCGGCGCGCCACCTCGCTGTGGCGCGGATCGCTGGGACCGGCATCGCTCGCCCCCGGTCCGATGGCCGCGTCGAGGGCCTCGGCATCCACCACTGTCGCCTTGCGATACGGGGCCAGCGCGACGGCGAGCTCGCGCGCGAACTCTCCCAGGTCGGCCAGCACACCCCGGCCGGCGGCCACCACCGCGATCGTGCGCACGGGCGCGGTGCGGGCCGTGCTGTCGGCCTCGAGCCGGTCCACGATCGTGCGGGCCAGCGACAGGAGGGCAGCGGGGCGGGCGCCCACGAGCCGGTCGAACGCCTCGACGTCGAGGCGCAGCAGCGACGTGTCGCGCGCGGCCCGCACGGTCGCGTTGCGCGGGCGCCGGCTGAGGAGGGCCAGCTCGCCGACCACCTGGCCAGCAGCGATCTCGGCCACCACCGCCTGCCCGTCCTCGGCCAGCACCTGGAGCCGGCCCCGCACCACGACGTACAGCGCATCGCCCGGCTGGCCCCGCTCCAGGAGCACGGTGCCGGCGGGCACGTCCACGCGGGTCATCTCCGCGGCGACCGCTCGGCGGGCCGCGGTCGTCAGCGACCCGAACAGCTCGGTCTCCTCGAGCAGGCGCATCAGCTCCGCCGTGCTGCCGCGGCGGGGCGGGGCAGAGCGCTTCGCGCCGGAGGAGTCCGCCTTCCCGCCCATCGGGGGTGAGGCTATCGGTCGGCCTCGCGGTCGGCCGCGGCGCGCGCCAGGTCCCCCGCCACGTGGCGGCGGCCCCGGAGCACCACCAGCGCGCCCGCGGTCAGCAGCGGCGTGATGATGAGGAACGCCTGGGCCAGATCCCCCTTCAGCTCGCCCTCTACGAGGATCTTGTTGCGGTCGGCCAGGAAGCCGATGAGCAGCGGTGATCCGGCCCCGACCAGCGACTGCAGGAAGAAGACGAGGGAGAACGCCGCGCCGCGGAGGGCGGCGGGGACCACCTCGGTGACCATCACGGCCAGCGGGAGCAGCCCACCGACGATGCAGACCACGGCGACCGTCTGCCCGGGCAGGCGGAACCACAGCGGCACGGGGAGGAACGTCACGAAGAGGAACACGGATCCGATCAGCTCGGCGACGCCGGCCAGGAGCATCGGGAGTCCGACGACACGGTCGCGGTTGCGGTCGATGATGCGGCCCGAGGCGAGGGTGCCGGCCAGCGCGCCGAGCGCGATGAGCGCGGCCACGATCCCGGCCGAACCGCCTGTGCCGAGGGAGGTGTGGCGCTCGTAGAAGGCGGTGGCCCAGAAGCCCATGCCCTGGAGCGCGCCGAAGCCGATCGCGGTGCCCACGACGACGGAGCGCACCGTGCGGATCTCGAGGACGCGGCGCAGGTCGTGCGCCATGACCCGCCAGGGCGCGTCCGCGGGGGTTCCGTCGAGGGGCACCTCCACGAGCGGGGCAAGGGGAGCCGGCCCGTCCTCGGGCTCGTCGCTCTCGCCGCGCGCGGGCTCGGGCGCGCGCCACATGGCGAGCGCGAGCAGGGAGCCGGGCACGCCGACGAGAAGGAACGCCCACCGCCACCCGAGCTGTGACCCGACGAGGCCCCCGAGCCCCAGGCCCACGGATCCGCCCAGGATCGGCGCCACCCGTTGCAGCGCGAACGCGCGGCCGCGCACCTCGGGCCGGTAGTAGTCGGCGAGGAGCGACGACGACGACGGGTTGTCGATCGTCTCGCCGAAGCCGAGCGTGACGCGCACGAGCAGGAACTGCCAGTAGCTGCGCACGAGCGCGTTGATCGCCGACACCACGCCCCACGACCCGAGGACGATCGCGATGATGTGGGTGCGGCGGAAGCGGTCGGCCAGGTAGCCCGCTGGCAGCACCACCACGAAGCTGGCGACCACGAAGGCGGCGGCCAGGCCGCCCATCTGCGTGTCGGAGAAGCCGAGGTCGTCCTGCACCTCGGTGAGGACGCCGGGCAGGATGCCGCGGTCGATGCTGTCGACGAGCGCCACGAGCGCCAGCAGCACGGCCGGCTTCATGCCGTAGCGGCCCCAGCCTGCGGGGGCCGGCGCCTCGTCCGCCGGGCTCTCGATCTCGGTGTCGGCCATCCCTGCGCGGTCCCCCCGGACGCCGGTGCCCGGATTGAAACACGTTCTCCTGGTGCTCACAAGCGGCCCGCTCTCGGGGCTGGTTGAGGCACGAAACGAGAATGTGTTCTACTTCGCACCATGAGCACGACGGATGTCGGCGAGCTCACCGCCGAGCAGCAGGACCGCCGGCGCCGGCTCATCGACGCCGCCTTCGAGCTGGGCGCCGAGGGTGGGTACGACGCGGTGCAGATGCGCGACGTCGCGGTCACCGCGAACGTGGCCCTCGCCACGATCTACCGGTACTTCTCCTCGAAGGACCACCTGCTGGCGGCGGCGATGACGGAGTGGACGGCCCGCCTGCAGAGTCGGGTCGCCCAGTCGCCGCCGCGGGGCGACAGCGCGGCGGACCAGATGGTCGACGTGCTGCAGCGCGCGCTGCAAGGCGATGGAGCGCCAACCGAAGCTGAGCGTGGCGCTGGTGCGGGCCCTTTCGTCGGCCGACGCGGGGGTGGCGGAGAGCTCCTCGCTGGTGCAGCAGCAGATCGCGTCGATGGGCAACGACATCCTCGCCGCGCTCCCGCTCGGTGCGGGCCGACGTCCTCGCCGTGCTCGGGCACGTCTGGTACTCCGCGCTCGGTGTCGTGGGCCAACGGCCGCCGCGACTTCGCGTCGGTGCACGAGGAGCTCGAACGGGCCTGCCGCGTGCTCATCCAGCCGTACGAGGCGCGCGGCTCGAAGGCGAACGGCAAGCGCTGATGATCAGCGTCGACCTGCGCACCCGCAGCGACCTGGACCTCACGCCGGTCGACCCGGTCGCCTTCTTCGACGAGGAGCTGCCCGCGCTGCTCGCGTCGGACGGCTGGCTCGCCCTCCCCGGCGCGATCGAGCTGGCGCCCCGGGCCCTCGCGATCGAGACCGACGCGGGCGTCTGGACCCTCGCCCTCGAGGGTGACGAGGTCACGGTGCGGGCCGGCGACGACGGCGCACCCGCCCGCGTGCGGCTCGACCCCGAGCAGCTCACGGACCTCGTGCACGACGTCCGCACGCCGATGGGCTTCCTCACCGGTGGCGACCTCCAGCAGGAGCGCGGCCGGCTCGACGACCTCCTCGACTGGTGGGTGGTGCTGCGCTCGCTGCTCGACCACCGGCCCGCCCACACCCGCGGCGCGGTCGACTTCGTCGACCTCGCCGGCAAGCCCCTCGACCTGCACCGGGGGTTCGGCCCGGACGACTCCATCGAGGAGATCGCCCACTTCCTGGGCGAGGCCGGCTTCCTCCACCTCCAGGGCGTCTTCACCGAGGACGAGATGGCGCAGGTGTCGCGGGACATGGACGACGCGTTCCCCACCTACTCGGAGGACGACGGCCGGTCGTGGTGGGCGACCACCGCCTCGGGCACGCGCCGAGCGGTGCGCCTCCAGCACTTCCACGAGCACTCGCCGACCACCGCCTCGCTGCTCGGCGACGACCGCCTGACCCGCATCGCCCGACTCACGACCGACGGCCACCGGCCCGAGGCGAACTTCGGTGGCAACGCCATCGAGGCGCTGGTGAAGCCGCTCGACGTCGTCGAGGGCATCTCCGACCTGCCGTGGCACAAGGACTGCAGCCTGGGCCGGCACTCGTACCGGTGCTGCTCGATGACGGTCGGGATCTCGGTCACCGGTGCGGACGCGTCAGACGGGTCAGCTCCGGGTCGTGGCCGGTTCGCACCGCGCGCTGGTCCAGCCGGCCTTCGTCCGCCGTGGGCTCGACCTGCCCGAGATCGACCTGCCGACGCAGACCGGCGACGTCACCGTCCACCTCAGCTGCACGCTGCACATGAGCCAGGCCCCGAAGACCGCGGAGCGCCGCGTGCTGTACACGGGCTTCCGCCTGCCCGACGACGGCCGCACCTCACCCGAGACGGCCCGCAAGCTGAGCCGCATTCGCGAGGGCAGCTACAAGACCGTCAACCAGCCCCGCCAGCGCTAGCAACTCAGCCCAGGATGACCTCGGCGGTGCGGCGGAGGTCGTCGAGGGTCTGGGCGCCGACCACGAGCATCGTCACGCCGGCGTCCTCCCACCGCTGGAGGTCGTCGCGGATCTGCTCGACCGAGCCCACCAGGGAGATGTCAGCCGCCATCTGCGGAGGCACGGCCGCGATCGCCTCGTCGCGCTTGCCCTCGAAGAAGAGGTCCTGGATCACCTCCGCCTCCCGCTCGTAGCCCATGCGGGCGAAGACCTGCTTGTGGAAGTTCATGTCCTTGGCGCCCATGCCGCCGATGTAGAAGCCGAGCGTCGGGCGCATGGCGTCGAGGGCCGTGTCGACGTCGTTCGTCACGACCACCGAGCAGTTCGGCGCGATCTCGAAGCCGGCCGCGGCCCCGTCGGGGTCGTCGCGCTTGGCGAAGCCCTCGTCCAGCCAGCCCCGGTACATGGAGGCGACGTTCGGCGAGTAGTAGATCGGCAGCCACCCGTCGGCGATCTCACCGGCCAGGGCGACGTTCTTGGGGCCCTCGGCCCCGAGCCAGATCGGCAGGTCGGCGCGCAGGGGATGGGTGATCGACCGCAGGGGCTTGCCCAGGCCGAGGGCACCGGGCCCGTCGTAGGGCAGCGGGTGGTGCGGGCCGGGGTTCGTGACCGGCGCCTCGCGCCGGAGCACCTGCCGGATGACGTCGACGTACTCGCGCGTGCGGGCGAGCGGCTTGCCGAACGGGCCGCCGTACCAGCCCTCGACGACCTGCGGTCCGGACACGCCCAGGCCGAGGACGAGACGGCCGCCGCACAGGTGGTCGAGCGTCGAGCGCGTGCATCGCGCACGAAGTGGGTGTGCGGGCCGAGATCTGCACGATCGACGTGCCGAGCCGGATGCGGGACGTCTGCGAGCCCCACCACGCGAGCGGGCCGAAGGCGTCGCTGCCCCAGGACTCCGCGGTGAACACCGCGTCGTACCCGAGGCGCTCGGCCTCCAGGATCTTGTCGAGCGCGTCGGTGGGCGGCTGCGCCATCCAGTAGCCGAGGGTGAGGCCGAGCTGCACGGCTCGATTGAAACAGGTTCTCGCGGGACGGGTACGTTCGACCGCATGCTCGATCGGTCCGACGACCTCGCCCTGTTCGGCCTCCAGCGCACGGACGACAGCCACTGGTCCTTCGAGCTCACCCGCCGGCTCGCGCGGCTCGACGGCGTGCTCTACGGCGGGACCGCCCTCGGCGTGGCCGTGCTCCTCGGCGAGGTGGCCACCGACCGGTCCGCCATCTGGTCGACCGTGCAGTTCATCAGCGGCGCCAGCAAGCCCGGCGACCGGCTCGACTGCAAGGTCGAGGTGCTGGCCGAGGGTCACCGCACCGCGCAGGTGCGCGTGACGGGCTTCGGGGTGGGCGGCGTCGAGCTGTTCTGCGCGGTGGGCGCCACCGGGCACATGCGGCCGGGCAAGCTCGAGGGCGTCTGGCAGACGCCGCCGCGGTCGCTGCCCCCGGAGGAGTGCGAGCGGCACCGGTTCCCGCTCGCCGACCGGCTCCTGTCGCCCGAGATGCGCGAGCACCTCGCGTCGAACGAGCGGCTGCAGGACATCCGGGTCGGCGTGCCGACCGACGGCTACGAGCCCCCGCCGGGCGAGATGCTGCTGTGGACGTGCGTCAACGGCCGCACGCTCACTCCGGCCATGCTCGGCTACGTCGCCGACCTGGTGCCGATGTCGCTCGGCCTCGCGTCCGGGCGCCGCCCCGCGGCGGGGACGAGCATCGACAACACCGTGCGCTTCGGGGACGTGCCGGGTGACGACGACTGGGTGCTCGCCCAGCTCGATCCGCACCTCGCGACCGGCGGGTACGGCCACGGCACCGTCCACCTCTGGACGAGGGACGGCCGCCTGCTCGCCACCGGCACGCAGACCGCCACGATGTTCTTCCTCGATTGAGAAGGCGCGTCCGGGGCTAGAGGCCGGCTTCGTCCAGGAAGGCGCGGGCGGCGGGCCCGAGCGGGCCGGGGCGGTGCACGAGCACGACGGTGCGCGCGAGCGCGGGCTGCGTCCGCTGGACGCGGGCGCCGAGCCGCTCGGCCGTGCGCGCGAGCGCGGGCGGCAGGAACGTCGTGCCCGCGCCGGCCAGCACCAGCGGGATGAGCGCCTCCCGCTGAGCGGTCTCGACCGCCACGGTCGGGGTGACGCCGGCCTCCTCGGCGGCCGCCTCGACGACCGAGCGCAGCGACGAGCCGCGCGGGCTGAGCACGAGGGGCGTGTCGGCCATGCGGCGAAGGCGGAACGGCCGGTCGCCGGCCGGTCCGCCGGGCGGGGAGACCGCGAGGAGGGCCTGCACCGACAGCCGGTGCACCTCCAGTCCCGCGTTGGCGGGACCCTCGTCGGTGATGCCGATCTCGGACGCCCCCGACCGCACGGCGGCGGCGAGGTCGGCGGAGTCGTCCGGGTCGGCCAGGCGCACCTGCACGGCGGGGTGGGCGCGGCGGAACCGGCCGACCAGGTCGGCCACCGGGTCGGCGGCCAGCGTCGGGAGGGTGGCGAGGTCGAGCCGGCCCGCCACGAGGCCGGTGACGGCGGCGACGGCGGCGGCCGCGGTGTCGAGGTCCCGCAGCGCCTGCCGGGCCGGGCCCACCAGCGCCTCGCCGGCCGCGGTGAGCGCCACCCCCTGGCGCGACCGCACCAGCAGCGGCGCGCCGAGCTCCTGCTCGAGCTCGCGGACCGCGAGCGACACCGCGGGCTGGGCGACGTGCACCGCCGTGGCCGCCGCGGTGAACCCGCCTTCCTCCACCACGGCGAGGAACAGGCGGAGCCTCCGGACATCCATATGAGAATCCTATGGGGTACGCACTCATCATGTCTTGGACTTCTGATGCGAGTCCCGGTTGGATGACCCCGTGGAGCAGCTGGCCATCCTCGTCGTAGGTGTCGTCGCCGGGAGCCTGTACGGCCTGTTCGGCGCCGGCGGGGCCGCCTTCGCCACGCCGGTGCTGGCCCTGGTGGGCGTGCCGACCGCGTTCGCGGTGGCGGCCCCGCTGCCGGCGATGCTCCCCGTGTCCCTGGCCGGCGCACGGGACCACGTGCGCAGGGGCAACCTCGATCGTCGCGTCGCCCTGCTCGCCATAGCGGGCGGCCTGCCGGGCACGCTCCTCGGCGGGTTCGCGTCCTCGCTGGTGGACCCGCACCTGCTCCTCGTGCTCTCGGCCGTGCTGCTGCTGGGCGTTGGCGCCCGTGTGCTGCTCCCGGATCCGCAGGGGCATGCCGACCGCTGCGCCGACCGGCTCGCCAGCCCCGTCCTGGTGATGGCCGTCGCCTTCGCCGTCGGGCTCCTCACGGGCCTGCTGGCCAACGGCGGCGGCTTCCTGCTCGTGCCGACCTTCGTCGTGGTGCTCGGGCTCACGACCGCGATGGCCGCGGGCACGAGCCTCGTGGTCGCGGGGGCCCTCAGCCTCCCGACCCTCGCCGTGCACTGGTCGCTCGGCCACATCGACTGGCGGGTGGCGCTCCTGTTCGCCGTCGGCTCGATCCCGGGCACGCTGCTCGGGCTCCGCGCGTGTCGCGACGGGTGCCCACCGACACCGCCCGCCGTGCCTTCGGAGTGCTCCTGGTCGTCTTCGCGGCCGTCTTCCTTGCCCGCTGAGTACCCTCCCGCCCATGTCGGTGACCGCACCTGCGGCCTTCGTGCCGTGCACGCGGGAGTCCTGGCGGGCGCCGTGGGGGATGTACGCCGCCCTGCGCGATCACGATCCGGTGCACCACGTCGAGGCCGACGGCGGCCGGGACTACTGGGTGCTGTCGCGCTTCCGGACGTGTTCGACGCGGCCCGGGACACGGAGACCTTCTCGTCCGCGCAGGGACTGACCTTCGAGTACGACGAGCTGGCGAAGGCCGGCCTGGCCGAGGCCCAGCCGATGGTGATGCTCGACCCACCCGACCACACCGCGTTCCGGCGCCTCGTCGGCCGCGGCTTCACGCCGCGCCACGTCACCGAGATCGAACCCGCCGTGCGCGCTTTCGTGGTCGAGCGCCTCGAGCGACTGCGGGCGGCGGGCACCGGCGACGTGGTCGCCGACCTGTTCAAGCCCCTCCCCAGCTTCGTGGTGGCGTACTACCTCGGGGTCCCGGAGGCGGACTGGCCCCGGTTCGACGCCTGGACCGAGGGCATCGTGGCCGCCAACGCGGAGGGCGACGCCGCTGCAGGCCGCGGACACGGTGGGGGAGCTGTTCGCCTTCTTCAGCGAGCTGATCGAGCGGAAGCGGGCCGAGCCGGGCGACGACACGATCTCGCAGCTGGTCGCCACGGGCGAGGCGGACGTCTCGATCCTGCAGGTGCTGGGCTTCGCGTTCACGATGGTCACGGGGGGCAACGACACCACGACCGGCATGCTCGGCGTCTCCGCGGAGCTGCTCACGCGGCACCCCGACGAGCGAGCCCGTCTGCTCGCCGACCCGGGCCTGCTCGAGGGCGCGATCGAGGAGCTGCTGCGCCTGTCCGCCCCGGTGCAGGGCCTGGCCCGCACCCCGACGCGCGACGTCGAGCTCCACGGCCGCACGATCCCGGCGGGCCGCAAGGTGCTGCTGCTCTACGGCTCGGCCAACCGCGACCCGCGCGAGTTCGGCCCCACCGCCGAGGCGCTCGACGTCGCCCGTCCGATCAAGGCGCTGCTCACCTTCGGCTACGGCGCCCACCACTGCCTGGGTGCGGCGGCCGCCCGGCTCATGGCCCGCGTGACGCTGGAGGAGCTGCTGGCCCGCTGCCCGCGGTTCGCGGTCGACCACGAGGCAGGCACCTTCGGCCCCGGGCACTTCGTGCGTCGCTACGAGTCCCTCCCGTTCGTGGCCGACGCCCCCTGACGAGCCCCACCCACGCGAACCCGTCGACCTTTGTCGCGGTTCCTGTTGACGATGGTGGACGGGTTGGCGTGCGGGGTGCGCTACGGCAGGGCGGCGGGCCAGTGCTCGGCGCGGAGGGCGGCGTCGGTGCCGCCGTCCATGCAGACCACCGGGCCGCAGAAGAACCCGGCGTCCGGGCCGAGCAGGTAGGCCAGCAGCGCGGCCACCTCGTCGGCGGTGCCGGCCCGCGCCGCCGGGATCGGGAAGACGTCGCCCAGGCCGAGGACGAAGTCCTCCGTCCCCGCGGTCATGGGCGTGGCGATGAGCCCAGGTGAGCATCGCGTTGAGGCGGATCCCCGCGCCGGCCCACGCCTCGGTCACCGCCTGGCGCCGGACCCAGCGGGCCAGCGCCAGCTTCGCCGCGCCGTACGCGGGCACGCCGTGGCCGCGCCACCGCGAGCGCAGCCGCCTCGTCGCCGGCGAGGCACGCGTCGACGAGCGCGAGGGGGAGGCCGGGTTGGGTCGTCGACGAGTTCGACGCGATGGCCACCGCGCTCGCGCCCGGGCGACCGGCCAGCAGCGGCCGTAGCCCCTCGAGGGTGGCGACGGCCCCGAAGTAGTTGATGGCGGTGACGAGCTTCCCGTCGTCGTGGGTCACCCCCGCCCCGGCCACCAGGCCGTCGAGCTGCCCGCCGCTCCGCTCGGTGACCTCGGCGACCATCGCGGCCCGGCCCGCGGGCGTCGCCAGGTCGGCGACCACCTCGGCGTCGCGCGATGTCGACGCCGATGACGGTGTGCCCGGCCGCTTCGAGCCGGGCGCGGGTCGCGCTGCCGATGCCCCCGGCGGACCCCGTGACCGCGACCACGGTCACGTGCGGGCGCCGATCCACGTCGGCGAGCAGGTCGGCCACCTCGTCCCGGCCGCCGGTCTCGAAGTAGTGCTCGCCCGCCACCAGCTCGAGCCCCTTGTCGTCCGCGGCGAGGGCCTCGTGGATCGCGTGCGCGTCGCTGGGGAAGACGCCGCGGTCGGCCAGGGACTGGACCACGAGCGACGGCACCCGGATGCGAGCGAGGTGCGGGGCGCCCTGGCACTGCGACGCCTCGAGGCTCCACATCGACAGCCACGACCGCAGCGATGCTGGTGGCGCCGATGGCGAAGGGCCCGAAGTTGGCCCACTTCGGGTCGCCGGCGTAGCAGCCCGGCCTCGCGGTCCGAGGGGTCGAGCGACGAGGTCGGCGAAGCGCAGGTCGGCCCACATGCGGGTGACGTTGAAGAGGCGGTCCCACGCCCCGGCGGCCCCGAGCCGCTCGAGCTCGGCCCGCACCCACGCGGTGATGCGGTCGTTGCGGGCGCGCTGGCCGGCCCGGTAGCGCTCGACGAACTCGGGCGGGTACGGCGGCCCGTGGGCCGGGTCGAACATGTCGAGCTCGGGGTCCACCGACAGCGGGTCGGTCTCGTCCACGACGGACGGGTCCATCCAGGCGGTCATCACCTCGGGGCGACCCGGGTGGGCGTTGAGCGAGATGTAGAGGTCGGCGGCCGGGAGGTCGAGCACGGCGTCGGGCAGCCGCAGGTCGTGGGTGGCCGTCGATGTTCGGCTCCGTGGCCTGCGACTGGTACGCCCCCATGAGGGACCCGCCACCCGAGTTGCCGACGATCACCACGACCTCGACGCCTGCCTCCTCGCGCAGCCAGCGGACGCCCGCGCCGATGTCGACCAGCGCGTGCTCGAGGAGGAAGAACGGCTCGTTGCCGCGGTAACGCGTGTTCCAGCCCAGGAACCCGATGCCGCGCTCGGCCAGCGGCTCGCCGAGGTAGTGCTCGGTGAAGTCGACGTTGTAGTGCGTGGCGATGCAGGCGACCCTGGGCTGCGTCCCGGCCGGGCGGTGGTACAGGCCCTGGCAGGGGTGGGGACCGTGCCCCGCCCGTGATCCCGTCGCCGACGTCAGCGCCACCCATTCGCGCTCGATCGCAGCCACGGGCGGCGACCCTAGCGAGCGCGGTCAGGCGGTGGGCTCGGCCGCCGCGTCCTGCGAGGCCGAGCAGCTCGATGGCCTCCTCGCGCATGAGGTACTTCTGCACCTTGCCGGTGACGGTCATGGGGAAGGCGTCGGTGACGTGGACGTAGCGCGGCACCTTGTAGTGCGCGATGCGGTCGCGGCAGAACTCGGCCACTGCGTCACGGTCGAGCGAGGCGCCCTCCCGCACCTGGACCCAGGCCATGATCTCCTCGCCGTAGCGCTCGTCGGGGACGCCGATCACCTGCACGTCGACGATGTCCGGGTGCTGGTAGAGGAACTCCTCGATCTCCCGGGGGTACACGTTCTCGCCGCCGCGGATGATCATGTCCTTGATGCGGCCGACGATGTTCAGGTACCCGTCGTCGTCCATCACGGCCAGGTCGCCCGTGTGCATCCACCCGTCGGCGTCGATGGCCTCGGCCGTGCGCTCGGGGTCCTCCCAGTAGCCGAGCATCACGGAGTACCCGCGCGTGCAGAGCTCGCCGGTCTCGTTGCGCGGCACCGTGGCCCCGGTCTCCGGTGACACCACCTTCACCTCGACGTGCGGGTGGACACGGCCCACGGTGCCGACGCGCTTGTCGATCGGGTCGTCGGCGGCCGTCTGCGTCGAGACCGGCGAGGTCTCGGTCATCCCGTAGCAGATGGTCACCTCGTCCATGTGCATCTGGGAGACGCACTGCTTCATGACCTCGACCGGGCACGGCGACCCCGCCATGATCCCGGTGCGCAGCGACGACAGGTCGTCGTGCGCGATGCGGGGGAGGCCGAGCTCGGCGATGAACATCGTCGGCACGCCGTAGAGGCTCGTGCACTGCTCGGCCACCACGGCGTCGAGCGTCGCCTCGGGGTCGAACGCCGGGGCGGGCACGACCATCGCGGCGCCGTGGGTGGTGCACGCGAGGTTGCCGAGCACCATCCCGAAGCAGTGGTAGAAGGGCACCGGGATGCACACGCGGTCCTCCGGCGTGTACCCGCAGCCCTCACCGATGAAGTACCCGTTGTTGAGGATGTTCCGGTGGCTGAGCGTGGCGCCCTTCGGGAAGCCGGTCGTGCCGCTCGTGTACTGGATGTTGATCGGGTCGGCCGGGCGGAGCGACGCGGCAGCGCTCGGCCAGCTCCGCGTCGGACGA
Organism: uncultured Microthrixaceae bacterium; assembly: GCA_963806205.1. Classification (GTDB taxonomy): domain Bacteria; phylum Actinomycetota; class Acidimicrobiia; order Acidimicrobiales; family VFJN01; genus VFJN01. The sequence goes on along the minus strand of CAWDXF010000002.1, from coordinate 63,472 downwards.
CCGTCGCCGCGCCTTCGAGGAGATGGTCCCACTCGGGCGTCCCGAGGAACACCACGTGCTCGAGCTGCGGGAGGTCGGGCAGCACCTCGGCGACCATCGCGACGTAGTCGCTCGTCTTGAACGAGGTGGCGGCCACCAGCATCCGGCAGCCCGACTGGGCCAGCGCGTACTGCACCTCGTGCGTGCGGTACGCCGGGTTGATCGTGACGAGGATCGCCCCGATCTTGGCGGTGGCGTACTGCACGAGCACCCAGCCGCTGCAGTTGGGGCTCCAGATGCCGACGCGGTCGCCTGGCTCGATGCCGAGGGCCAGGAGGGCGCGGGCCACCCGGTCCACCTCGGCACCGAGCTCCTCGTAGGTGAGGCGCACGTCCTCGAAGGGGACCACGAGCGCGTAGCCGCTCGCCGTGGCGGGCGACGGTGGCGTCGAGGTTGGCGCCGATCGTCTCGTCGAGCAGCGGGGTCGACGTGTCGCCGGCGAGCTGGGAGAGGTCGGGCATCGGCCGCCAAGGTAGAACACAGCGGTGCACCAGGCGTCGGGGCGAGCGGAGGGCGGCCTGCCGTTCCCGCCGGGACGGTGGCGGGCCCGCTGGATCTGGGCCGACCCCGCCACGGCGGCCGACGGGCAACCGGCCGCGCGCCACACCGTGGCGCTGCGAACGACGCTGGACCTCGACGCGGTCCCGGCGCGGGTGCCGGCCCGCCTCGTGTCGGTCGCCGCGCCACGTGCTGGTCGTGAACGGTGCGGTGGTCGCACGCGGCCCGGTGCGGTCGAACCCGCGCCGCCAGCCGTACGACGACGTCGACCTCGCCCCCCACCTGCGGCCGGGGCGCAACGAGATCGGCGCGCTGGTGACGCGCTACGGCGGGGCCATGCCGTGGTACCTGCCGATGCCCGAGTGGGCCAACGACCTCGCGCAGGGCGCCTTCGTGCTGGAGGCCGACCTCGGCGGGGATCGGTGGCTCGTCACCGACCGCACCTGGGAGGGCCGGGTGCTCGACGGCTGGGGCAGCGTCGGGGGTCGGGGCGTGATCAGCGGTCGCGGCGTCGAGACGGTCGACGCCCGCTCGCTGCCGGCCGACTGGCTCGCGGGCGAGGGGGACTGGCCCGCGGCCGTCGAGCGCCGCGCCCGCACGGTGGGAGAGCCGGGCCGGCGGGAGCCGCCGAGCTACCCGATCGGCCCCTTCGGCCCGCGCCCGATCAGCTGGCCGACCGTCGAGGACATCGCGCTCGCGGACGAGGGCGACGGTGCCCGGGGCACCGGCCGGGTCGTGGTCGGCACCCTCCTAGCGGAGGTCGAGGGCCCGGCCGGGGCGACGGTGGACGTGCGCACCGCGGAGTTCCGCGACGATGCCGGGCGGCCAGCGCCCAGCCAGCACGACGCCGGCGTGACCTTCACCCTGGACGGCACCCGCCGCGTGCTCGAGTCCTTCGACAGCTACGGGCTCCAGGGTGTGCTCGTGGAGCTGGGTGACGGCGCCGTGCTGCACGACCTGACCGTGCGCGAGCGGCTCCACCCGGTGTCCGGCGACGCCGCCTTCCGCTGCTCCGACCCGGAGCTCGAGGCCGTCTGGGCGGTGGGTCGCCGCACGGTGTCGATCTGCTCCATGGACACCTACCTCGACTGCCCGACGCGCGAGCAGCGGGCCTGGACCGGCGACTCGGTGGTGCACCAGATGGTCGACCTCACGACCAACACCGACTGGTCCCTGGCCCGGTGGCACCCGCGCATGGCGGCCTCACCCCGCCCGGACGGCATGCTCCCCATGGCCTGCGCGGGCGACGCCGAGCAGGCCGACTTCACGATCATCCCGGACTGGGCGCTCCACTGGGTCCACTCCGTGTGGAACCTCCACCGATACGTGGGCGACCCGGCCGAGATCGCCGCCCTGCTGCCCGTGGTCGAGGGCGTGGTGCGCTGGTTCGAGCCCTTCTGCGACGACACCACCGGCCTGCCCACCGACGTGTACGCGTGGGTCATCGTCGACTGGGCGTCGGTCTACACGGAGGGCGTGTCGGCGTCGCTGTGCGGGCTGTGGGGCCGCGCCCTCGTCGAGCTGGCCGAGATGGCGGACTGGCTCGGGGACGCGGGCCGCGCCGGATGGGCCCGTCGCACCCACGAGCGCCTGCGCGCCGGGTTCGAGCGGCTGTGGGACGAGCCCCGCGGCCGATACCTCGACTCGCTGGTGCCGGGCACGTCGCGCCTCATGGCGTCGCAGCACGGGCAGGCGGCCGCGATCGTCGGTCGGCTGGCGCCGGAGGCGCGGTGGCCGCGCCTGGTCGAGGTGATCACCGACGAGTCCGCGCTCGTGCACGCGTCGTTCTCGGTCGACGACGGCCCCTCGCCGCCGAGCTCCGGGACGGACGTCGGCGCGATGCTGCGCGACGGCCACCCCGAGCACCCCTGGTGGGACGTCGAGCGCGAGGTCGTGCGCGCCCAGCCGTTCTTCCGCTATGTCGTGCACGACGCGCTCGTCGCTGCGGGCCGGGCGGACCTCGTGGTGCAGCAGTGCCGCGACTGGCGGTGGGCCCTCGAGCGGTGCGCCACCTCCCTCACCGAGACCTGGTACGGCGGCACGGTGAGCCACGGCTGGTCGGCCACGCCCACGCGCGACCTGATGCAGCGCGTCCTGGGGGTGGAGCCGGCCGAGCCGGGCTTCGCCGTCGCCCGCGTCGAGCCGGCGCTCGGAGACCTCGAGTGGGCCGAGGGTTCGGTCCCCACGCCCGCCGGCCTGGTCCACGTGAGCGTGCCGCGACGGGCGGGTCGAGGTGGACAGCCCCATCCCGTTCGAGCACGGGGGCCGGCGCCACGCGGCGGGGCGCCACTCCCTGCCGGCCTGAGGAGCGCGTCAGCGGCGGATGAGGTCGCGGGTGACGTCGTCGAGCGTCGCCGCGCCGAGCAGCGCCATCGTGCGCTCCGCGCCCGCGAGGAGCTGGTCGAGCGCGTGGCCGACGCCCCGCTCGCCGGCGACGCCGAGGCCGTAGAAGCAGGGGCGCCCGACCATCACCGCCCGCGCGCCGAGGGCGCGGGCCACGATCAGGTCGGCCCCCCGGCGGACGCCCCCGTCGATCAGGACCTCGAGCGAGTCGCCCACCGCGTCGACCGTGTCCTCGAGCAGGTCGAGGGTGGCGGGCGCGCCGTCGAGCTGGCGGCCGCCGTGGTTCGAGAGCACCAGACCCGGGAGACCCTCGGCCGCGGCGAGGCGGGCGTCCTCGACCGCACCGATGCCCTTCAGCACGACGGGGAGGTCGGTCAGGCCGCGCAGCCAGTCGAGGTCCCGCCACGAGAGGCTCGGGTCGAACTGCGAGTTCACGAAGTCCGACAGCGTCACCGCCGTGCCCGTGGCGCTCCCCGCCACGTTCGAGAACGTGATCGGCCCGCCGCGGAGGAAGGCCCACGTCCACGAGGGATGGCGGATCCCGTCGACGATCGTGCCCAGCCCGATGGTCGGCGGCAGCGTGAACCCGCGGCGCACGTCTCGCTCGCGGCGCCCGAACACCGCCGTGTCCACGGTGACCAGCAGCGCCTCGTACCCCTCGGCGACCGCCCGCTCGACCATGTCCCGCACGAGCCCGCGGTCGCGCCACACGTAGACCTGGAACCACTTCGGTCCCGGGCTGACCGCGGCCACCTCCTCGATGCTCCGGGTCCCGAGCGTCGACAGGGAGTAGGGCAGCCCCCGCTCCGCCGCGGCGCGGGCCGCGGCGAGCTCGCCGTCGGGGTGGGCGATGCGGGCGAACCCGATCGGCGCCAGCGCCAGCGGGGCAGGGACCGGCCGGCCGAGCAGGGTCGTGGAGAGATCGACCTTGGACACGTCGCGCAGCACGCGCGGCGCGAGCTGGACGTGCCGCCATGCGGCGGCGTTGGCCGCCAGCGTGACCTCGTCCTCCGCCGCGCCGTCGATGTAGTCGAAGACGCCCGCCGGGAGCCGTCTGCGGGCCGCGGCGCGCAGGTCGTCGACGTTGGCGCAGCGGGCCAGCCGGCGCTCGACGCGGCTGCCGCCCACCGGCCCGAACCGCAGCACCGAGCGCAGGGTGCGGAGCATCCCGTCACGTTAGGAGCCGAGCGCAGCGCGATGCTGCCCGGGTGCCGATCCGCCGCGCGCTCCTCGTGGTGCTCGTCGCGGGCCTCGCCGTGGCGTGCTCCGACGACGACGGCGGGGACACCGCCCCGACGACAGCGGTGACCGCCGAGACGACGTCGACGAGCGTCGCCCGGCCGGGGTTCCAGCCGCCGGAGTTCGCGGCCACGGTGGAGGAGGTGACGGCGGAGGACCTGTACGCGTCGTGGCGGCCGGGGTGCCCCGTGCCCGTGGAGTCACTCCGCCTGATCCGGGCCACCCACTACGGCTTCGACGCCGTGGTCCCGCACCAGGGCAGCATCGTCGTGCACGAGGACGCGGTGGACACGATGGTGACCGTGCTGCACGAGCTGTTCGACGCCCGGTACCCGATCGAGCGCATGGAACCGGTCGACGTGTACGGCGGCAGCGACGAGGCCTCGATGGACGCCAACAACACGAGCGCGTTCAACTGCCGCGCCGCCACCGGTGGCTCGGGGTGGTCGGAGCACGCCTACGGCCGCGCCGTCGACCTCAACCCGTTGCAGAACCCCTACGTCCGGGGCGACACGGTGCTGCCGCCGCAGAGCGCGCGCTTCACCGATCGCACGAGCACCGAGCGCGGTGTCATCCACGAGGACGACGCCGCCGTCATCGCCTTCGCCAGGCAGGGCTGGGAGTGGGGTGGCCACTGGTCGACCCTCAAGGACTACCAGCACTTCTCCGCCAGCGGCCGCTGATCAACCTCGGCAGCCGGTGAGGCCGCCGTCGACGGCGAGGAGCTGGCTGGTGATGTAGCCGGCCCGGTCGCTGAGGAGGAACGCCACCGGCTCGGCCACCTCCCACGCGGTGCCCTGGCGGCCCAGCGGCACGGGCGCCTTCGTGCGCGATGGGCGGTTGCCGGTGGCCAGGCGGCCGAGGGGCGTGTCGATGAGGCCGGGCGCCACCACGTTGGCGCGCACGCCGCGACGTGCACCCTCGGCCGCCACCTGCCGGCAGAGTCCGGTGAGCGCGGACTTCGACGAGTCGTAGGCCGGGATGCGGCTGCCCGGCACCAGGCCGGCGATCGACGAGATGAACACGATCGACCCGCCCTCCGGCAGGCGGGGGAGCGCGGCCTGCGCGAGGAGGAAGTGCGACCGGACGTTGACGGCGAACACGGCGTCCCACTGCTCCGCGGTCGTGCCGGTCATGCCCATCCCGGCACCGACCCCCACGTTGCACACGAGGCCGTCGAGGCCGCCCAGCACGTCTTCGGCGGCGGCCACGAGCTCGGCGCACGCGTCCGCATCGGTGACGTCGGCCGTGAGCGCGTGGGCGGTGGCGCCCTCGGCCGCGACGAGCGCCACGGTCGCCGCACAGGCTTCGGCGTCGACGTCCGCGCACGCCACCGCCGCGCCTTCGCGCCCGGCGACCACCGCGATGGCCCGCCCGTTGCCGACCGGCGCGTCGGGGTCGTCGGTGCGCCGGGTGCCGGCGCCCACGACGAGGATCCGCCGGCCCTCGAGGAGCCTCATGCCGGCATCGGGGGCAGGCCGGGTTCGGGCTGCACCTCGAGCGAGTTCAGCGTGAAGGCGACGAGGTGGTACTGGCCCACGAGCATGCAGACCTCGATGAGCTGCTGCTCGTCGAGGCGGGCGGCCAGCGCGGCCCAGGTCTCTTCGCCGATCCGCGAGCCGCTGTGGAGCTCGTCGGCCGCCCGGAGCAGCGCGGCGTCGTCGTCCGACCACCCGGCGGCTCCCGGGCCGGCGGGGATGCGGTCGATCTCGTCCTGGGCGAGCCCCGAGGCGAGCCCGATGAGCACGTGCTGGCCGTACTCGTACTCGGAGCGGCAGTTCCAGCCCGTGCGCAGGATCAGCAGCTCGCGCTCCCGGGCCGGCAGCCTTCCGCCGTACAGCAGCGTGCCCCCGAAGTCGGACCAGCGCTTGAACAGCTTCGGGTGCCGGGCGAGGGTCGTGAAGATGTTCAGCTCCCCGCCGTCGGGGGCGCGGAGCAGCGTGAGGATCTCCTCGATCCTCGGGTCGCGGTCCTCGGCCGGCAGCGGTGGGATGCGGGGCGTGGGCATCGGGCCATCCTGCCCGACGTCCCCCGAGCGTGCAGGCGAGCAGTCGGCAAGGATGGCGCCCGTGACCGAGCTCGACCCGACCCCGAGCCGACCCGCCACCGACTTCGGGGCGCCGGGCGTCGTCTCGCACTTCCGGGGGCCCTTCGCGGACGGTCCGCCCGAGTCGGCACTCCACGTCGAGACACCGGACATCGACAAGTTCGGCATCACCGAGCTGCGGCGGATGGTCGTGATCTACCTCACCATCACGCTCTGCCTCCTGAAGGCGCTGGCCGGCAAGCTCACGCGGCAGCGGAAGGGGACCTGGGCCGAGGTCGCGTCGGGGGGCGCCGTCGACGCCTTCGAGGTGCTCGGGCCCACCTTCGTGAAGCTGGGTCAGCTCATCGCGTCGTCGCCGGGCATCTTCCCCGCGCCGCTGTCGACCGCCGCCCTGCGCTGCCTCGACGAGGTACCCCCCTTCGACGGCGAGACCGCGCGGGAGATGATCCGCAAGGACCTCGGGCGCCCGCCCTCGCAGGTCTTCAAGCACTTCGAGGAGTCGCCGCTGTCGGCCGCGTCGATCGGACAGGTCCATGCGTGCGTGCTCCCCGACGGCCGCGAGGCCGTGATCAAGCTGCAGCGCCCGAACATCCGCGAGCGCATGACCACCGACCTGCGGATCATGCACCGGCTCGGCTCGACGCTGCAGAAGCACACGAAGCTGGGCAAGAGCGCCAACCTCGTGGGCGTGGTGAACGACCTCCACGCCAACACCTTCAAGGAGCTGAACCCGGCCCTGGAGGCGTGGCGGCAGGACCGCTTCCGCTCGGGCATCTCCGCGTTCGGCGACAACCAGTGGATCACCGCGCCGGAGGTGTACTGGGAGTTCTGCGGCCCCCACATGATCTGCATGGAGCGGATGTCGGGGGTGCCGATGGACGACTTCACGTCCATCGCGGACCGGGGTGTCGACGGGTTCCTCACGCTCCGCCGGGGCGTGAAGGTGTGGCTCGAGGCGGCCGTGCTGCACGGCTGCTTCCACGGCGACGTGCACGCGGGCAACCTCTGGGTGCTCGACGACGGCCGGGCCACCTACCTCGACTTCGGGATCATGGGCGAGGTGCCGGAGGACTGGCGCGGGCTGCTGAAGGACCTCTTCTTCACCTCGATGATCGACGGCGACTTCACGCGCATCGCGCGGGCCTTCAAGCGGGTGGGCGCGTTCACCGACGAGGCCGGCTCCGACGACGAGGTCGGCGCCCGGTTGGGGATGGCCTTCGGACCGATGCTCGACGTGGGCCTCGCGCAGGTGAGCCTGAGCGAGGTCTTCAAGGGCATCGTGCAGATGATGGACGCGATGGGGGCCGAGAGCCCGCAGGAGCTCGTGCTCGTGACGAAGCAGCTCCTGTACTTCGAGCGCTACGCGAAGGAGCTCGCGCCCGACTGGGCGTTGGCGCGCGACCTGTACCTCGTGCGCAACGTGTTCCCCGACGAGGTCGCCAAGAAGGCGGCGGACGAGGGCATCGAGCTCCCCGACTGACCGAAGGTGGGATCCGCAATGGCGCTGGTCGAGCTACAGGGGGTCAGCAAGCGCTTCGGCTCCGTGCACGCGCTGCGGGGCGTCGACCTCGCGATCGAGTCCGGCGAGGTCGTGGTCGTGGTGGGGCCGTCGGGCTCCGGCAAGTCGACGCTGTGCCGCGCCATCAACCGGCTCGAGCCGGTCGACGAGGGCCGGATCCTCTTCGAGGGCCTGCCGATCCCCGAGGAGGGCCGGGAGCTGGCCCGCCTCCGGGCCGGCATCGGCATGGTGTTCCAGGCCTTCAACCTGTTCGCGCACCGCACGGTGCTCGACAACGTGACGCTCGGACCCATCAAGGTCCGCAAGCTGCCCAAGGCCCAGGCCCGCGACGAGGCCCGCCAGCTCCTCCGCCGGGTCGGCATCGAGGAGAAGGCCGACAGCTACCCGGCCGAGCTCTCCGGCGGGCAGCAGCAGCGCGCCGCGATCGCACGCGCGCTGGCCATGGAGCCGAAGCTCATGCTCTTCGACGAGCCGACGTCGGCCCTCGACCCCGAGATGATCAAGGAGGTCCTCGACGTCATGCTGGAGCTGGCGGCGGAGGGCACCACGATGCTCGTCGTCTCCCACGAGATGGGCTTCGCCCGCTCGGCCGCCAACCGGGTGGTGTTCATGGACGCGGGGCAGATCCTCGAGAGCGCCCCGCCCGACACGTTCTTCGCCTCGCCGCGCACCGAGCGGGCGCGCGACTTCCTCTCCAAGATCCTCGTCCACTGATCGCGGGCAGTCCGATCCACCCCTGCCACTAGGAGGCAACGCCATGACCTGGAAGCGACCGAAGAAGCTGCTGGCCGTCGTGCTCGGCCTCGCCCTCCTCACCGCCGCGTGCGGTGACGACGACGACGCCAGCACCGAGGACACGGAGCCGGATGCCACCGAGGTGACGTTCCCGGCCGGATCGGCCATGGCTCGCATCCAGGACGCCGGCTCGATCAAGATCGGCGTGAAGTACGACCAGCCCGGGTTCGGGCTGCGGAACCCGACGACCGGTGAGGTCGAGGGCTTCGACGTCGAGATCGCCAAGCTCATCGTCGGGGCGATCGGCGAGGACATCGACATCGAGTTCGTCGAGTCCGTGTCGGCCAACCGCGAGACGTTCATCCAGGACGGCACGGTCGACCTCGTCGTGGCGACCTACACGATCAACGACGCCCGCAAGCAGGTGGTCGACTTCGCCGGGCCCTACTTCATCGCCCAGCAGGACATCATGGTCGCGGCCGACGACGACACGATCACCGAGGTGGCGGACCTCAACGGGAAGAAGGTCTGCTCCGTGCAGGGCTCGACGTCCGAGCGCAACGTCCGCGCGGCGGCCCCCGAGGTCGAGCTCTCGCTGTTCCCCGGGTACTCGGACTGCGCGTCGGAGCTGCGGGACGGTCGCGTCGACGCCGTGACCACGGACAACGCCATCCTCGCCGGCCTCGTGCAGGACAGTGAGGGGGCGTTCAAGCTGGTGGAGGCGCCCTTCACGGAGGAGCCCTACGGCATCGGCCTGAAGAAGGACGACGACGCGTTCCGTGACTTCGTCAACGACCGGCTCGAGGAGATCTTCGGGAACGGCGACTGGGCCGCGGCCTTCGAAGCCACGCTCGGCCAGATCGGCCTCGACACGCCGGAGCCGCCCGAGGTCGACCGCTACACGGAGACCCCGCCGCCACCGTCCACCACCACGACGGCAGCGGCGTAGGCGCCAGCTGACCGAAGGCGTCCGAGTGGACGTCGTCCTCGACAACCTGGATGCCTTCGGGCGCGGCATGCGCACCACGGCGTCGCTCACGGTGCTGTCCTTCGCGGTGGCGCTCGTGATCGGCGTCGTGGTGGCCGCGTGCCGCGTCAGTCCCGTCCCGCCCCTGCGCGTGGCCGGGGCCTTCTACGTGGAGACGGTGCGCAACACGCCGCTCACCGTCCTCATGGTCCTCTTCTACTTCGGCCTCACGCAGGTCGACGTGAGCTTCGCCCGGTTCACGACGGCGGTCGTCGTGCTCGGCGGGTACACGGGCGCGTTCGTGGCCGAGATGGTGCGCTCGGGCATCAACGCGGTGAGCCGCGGCCAGGCCGAGGCGGCCCGTTCCCTCGGCCTGACGTTCTCGCAGGTGCTCGGCCTCGTCGTCCTGCCCCAGGCGCTGCGGACCGTGGTCGCACCGCTCGGCGGCCTGTTCGTCGCCCTGATCAAGAACAGCTCGATCGCGTCGGTCATCGCGCTCGAGGAGCTCGCCTTCCAGACCCAGGACCTGGCCAACGAGACCGCGCAGACCATCCCGATCTTCCTCGGCTCCGCCGCGGCATACCTGCTCCTCACGGTGCCGTCCGGTGTGATCATCGAGCTGCTCGACCGACGGGTGGCGATCCGGCGATGAGCACGCCCGACGCGCTCCTCCTCGGCGATCAGCTCGGCCCGCGGGGCCGGCGTCGCGTGTGGATCGCCACGGCGATCGCCGGGGTGCTGCTGGCCGGCCTGCTCCTCGTGGCGATGCGCCGGCTCGACTCGCACGGCCAGCTGGAGTGGGACCGGTGGGAGCCCTTCACGCAGTGGTCCGTGCAGAAGTTCCTCCTGCTCGGCCTGCTCAACACGGTGAAGGCCGCGGCCCTCGCGATGGTGTTCGCACTCGCCCTCGGCGCCGCGCTGGCCCTGCTCCGGCTGTCCCGGACCCCGCCGCTGCGGTGGCTCGCCGCGACCTTCGTCGAGTTCTTCCGGGGCGTGCCCCTCATCCTCCTGATCCTCTTCATGTTCATCGGCCTGCGGCGGCAGGGCGTCGACATCAGCGCCTTCCGGGCCCTGGTGCTGGCGCTGGCGATCTACAACGGCGCCGTGCTCGGCGAGGTCTTCCGGGCCGGGATCCGCTCGCTCGACCGCGGGCAGACCGAGGCTGCGTACGCGATCGGGCTCGGCTACTGGCAGGCGATGCTGCTCGTCGTCATCCCGCAGGCCGCCCGCCGGATGATCCCGGCGATCGTCAGCCAGATGGTGACGCTGCTGAAGGACACGTCCCTCGGCTTCGTGATCACCTACGACGAGCTGCTCCGGCGGGGCCGCACCACCGGCACGTTCTTCCGCAACCCGCTGCAGTCCTTCTTCGTCGTCGCCCTCCTCTACATCGTGGTGAACCTCGTGCTGAGCCGGATCGCGCGGCGGCTCGAGCAGCGCCAGCGCCGGCGCCTCGGTGCGGGCGCGCTGGTCACGGGCAGCGAGGACCTCGCGACCGTCGGCATGGCCGCGGTGGGAGAGCTCGGCTACGGCAGCGCCGGAGTCGGTCCGACCTAGACCCCGGGGTCGTCGAGCGCGGCGGCGAGGGCGCGGGCGCCGAGGGCTGCGTAGCCGGGGTTGTCGGCCGCGTTGGCGCTGAGGACGAGGCCGAACGCGAGCGCCCAGCCGTGGGCCCGGACCCAGGTCGCGTCGTCCACCTGGCCGGTTGCGGCCCGGAAGATCGGCCGCACCTCGGGTGGGAACAGCATCCAGGCGACGGCGAGATCGCTGGCCGGGTCACCCGAGCAGAGGTCGCCGAAGTCGATGACCGCGGCCAGACGACCGTCGTGCACGAGCAGGTTCCCAGGATGCGGATCGCCGTGGACCCAGAGCGCGGGGCCGTCCCAGCCCGGCGTCGTCAGGAAGTCGGCCCAACGGGCGCGCACGAGGGCGCGGTCGATCCCGTCCACGTGCCCGATGGCGTCGACGGTGATCGCGTCGCGATCAGGGAGGGGGATCCCGCGGAAGGGGTTGTGCGGTGCCTCGGGCGGCGCGGGCTGGTGCAGCGCGGCGAAGAAGGCGCCGAGGGTGGCCGCGGCACCGGGCAGGTCCGCGGGTGGCACCTCCAGCGCGGGGGCTCCGTCGAACCAGGGGCAGACGCTCCACGGCCACGGGTAGCCCTGGCCCGGGCGACCGACGCGCACCGGCGCCGGGATCGGCAGCGGCAGGCGGGGCGCGAGCTCCGGCAGCCAGCGCTGCTCGTGCTCCACGAGCGGGACCGCCAACGCCCGGCGGGGGAGGCGCACCGCGAGCTCGTCGCCGAGGCGCAGGATCGCGTTGTCCCAGCCGAACCCGGCCGGTTCGAGGGGGAGGTCGGCGAGGTCCGGGTGCTGCTCGCGCAGGAGGGCACGGACGAGCGGCTCGTCGATGTCCACCTCGGCCGCTGGCATGTCCTTCGGTGGCACGGCGGGCAACCCTACGCAGGTGTGCCAGCCTCTGGTGGTGGCTCTCTTCGGCATGCGCTTCGACCTCCGCAACCCGGACTTCGCGGGCACCTCGATGGCCGATCGCTACGCCGCGGCGCTGGACATGGCCGAGTGGGGCGACCGCCTGGGCCTGCTGTTCGTCGTGCTCTCGGAGCACCACGGCTCGACGGACGGCTACCTGCCGAGCCCCCTCGTGATGGCGGCGGCCGTCGCCGCCCGGACCGAGCGGATCGCCATCAGCGTCGCGGCGATGATCGCTCCGTTCCACGACCCGCTGCGCCTGGCCGAGGACGTCGCGGTCCTCGACAACCTGTCGCAGGGCCGCCTCGACCTCGTGATCGCCAACGGCTACGTGCCGGACGAGTTCGCCATGTTCGGCGTGCCCATGGGCCAGCGCGCCTCGCGCACCACCGAGGTCGTGCAGACGCTGCAGGCGGCGTGGACGGGCGAGCCGTTCGAGTACCGCGGCCGCACCGTGCAGGTGACGCCGCGGCCGCACCGCCCCGGCGGCCCGGGCCTGTCGCTCGGCGGGAGCAGCGAGGCGGCCGCCCGTCGCGCCGCCCGCCTCGGCGTCGGCTTCGTGCCGACCGGGCCCGACGTGTGGGAGGCGTACCGCACGGAGCGCATCGAGCGAGGGGGCGGGGACCCCGGGGAGCACCTCGGCCTCGACTCGACCGTCACGTTCCTGGCCGAGGACGTGGAGGCGGGTTGGGCGACGCTGGGGCCGTACGCGCTGCACGAGAGCAACGCCTACGGCGCGTGGGCGGTGGCGAGCGGCACGGAGACGGGGTACGCCCCGGCCGCGACGGTCGACGAGCTCCGCGCCACCGGCCGCTACCGCGTGGTGACGCCGGACGGCCTGGTGGCCGAGCTCCGCGATGCCGGGCCGATGGCGGTGGTCGTCCTGCACCCGATGCTCGGCGGGGTGCCCCCGGAACAGGCCTGGGCGAGCCTCCGCCTCCTCGAGCACGAGGTGCTGCCCCGCCTCCCTGGGTAGGTTCCGGGTCGTGGCAGATCCGAAGACCGTGGCCGTGACCGAGGAGATGCACGCCTACCTCGTGGCCCATGGCACGCCGCCGGACGACGTGCAGCGCTCCCTCATCGACGCGACGGCGAAGCTCGGTCCGATCAGCGCCATGCAGATCGCGCCCGAGCAGGGCGCGTTCCTGACGATCCTCACGCGCCTCCTCGGCGCGCGGTCCGCGGTCGAGGTGGGCACCTTCACCGGCTACTCGGCCCTGTGCATCGCGCGGGGCCTGGCGCCGGGCGGCCGGCTGGTTTGCTGCGACGTGAGCGAGGAGTGGACCAAGATCGCGCGGCGCCACTGGAAGAAGGCGGGCGTGGCGAAGCAGATCGACCTGCGGATCGCCCCCGCGGAGGAGACCCTCCTGGCGCTTCCCCCCGAGCCGACGATCGACCTCGCCTTCATCGACGCGGACAAGACCGGGTACCGCACCTACTACGAGGCGCTCGTGCCGCGCCTGCGGCGCAACGGCGTCCTGCTGCTCGACAACGTGCTGTGGGGCGGCGCCGTCGTCGACCCGTCCAACACCGACGCCGACACGGAGGCGATCCGCGCGATCAACGACCGCGTGGCCGCCGACGACCGCGTCGACGTGGTCATGCTGCCGATCGCGGACGGGCTCACCATCGCCCGCAAGCGCTAGCGCGCTCGCACCTCCGGCGGCCGGCGGCGCTCGTCCTCCGCCAGCTCCCGGCGGAACGACCGGCGGGTCCCCCAGCGCAGCAGCGGGGGCACGAGGTGGCGGACCACCACGGCGCCGCCGAGCGAGCGGGGGACGTGGCGCTCGAGGTGGTCGCCCTCGACGACCGCGAACACCGCCCGCACGACGTCCTCCACCGGCGCCTTGCGAGGCCGCGCCTTGGCGTACTCGTGGCCGCGGGCCTCGAAGAAGTCGGTGTCCACGGGCCCGGGGTTCACCGTCGAGACCCCGACGCCGTACGGGGACAGCTCGACCGACAGCGCCTCGGCCAGCCCGCTCACCGCGAACTTGGTGGCCGAGTACACGGCCTCGAACGGCACGCCGAGGCGCCCTGCGATGGATCCGAGCAGCACGACGTGCCCGCGCCGCCGGGCGATCATGCCGGGAGCGACGGCGTGGACGGTGTGCAGCGCGCCCAGCACGTTCACCTGCACCACCCGGTCGAGCTCCTCGGGGGCCAGGTCGACGAACGGTCCGTAGCTGCCGATGCCGGCGTTCGCGACGAGCAGGTCGATCCGTCCGAGGTCGGCCTCGAGGCCCGCCAGCGCGGCCCGCAGCGCCGTGGGGTCGGCCACGTCGGCCACCGCCACGGCGGTGCCCTCGCCCAGCTCGGCCTGCAGCGCCGCGAGGTCCTCGGCGCTGCGGGCCAGGAGCCCGAGCCGGGCCCCGCGGGCCGCTGCGGCCACGGCCACGGCACGGCCGATGCCCCGCGACGCCCCGGTGATGACGACGACGTCGCCCGCCCCCACTCGCATGGCGCCGACCGTACCCGGGTGCGAGGCTGGACCCTCCGCGAGCCCCACGAGGTGCGCCATGACGCTGAACCCACCGGCCGTGCTCGATGCCGAGGTGTTGAACAAGACCCTCCGCACCACGTTCGACACCGGGCGGACCCGCCCCCTCGCGTGGCGCAAGGAGCAGCTGGCCGGCCTGCGCCGGATGCTCGAGGAGGGCGAGGCCGAGCTCGTCGACGCGCTGCACGAGGACCTGCGGCGCCCCGTGATGGAGGCCTTCGCCGCCGACATCGGACACGCCAAGGCCGAGGTGCGCCACCTGCAGTCGCACGTCGCCGACTGGATGCGCCCGAAGAAGGTGTCGGTGCCGCTGACCGTGGCGCCCGCCAAGGGCGTGGTGCAGGCCGAGCCCCTGGGCGTCGCGCTCGTGATCGCACCGTGGAACTACCCGGTGCAGCTCCTCGTCGAGCCGCTGGCCGCGGCGCTGGCCGCCGGCAACTGCGTGGCGGCCAAGCCCTCCGAGCTCTCGCCCGCGTGCTCCGCCGCGTTGGCCCGCCTCCTCCCGCGCTACGTCGACCCCGAGGCGGTGGTGGTGGTCGAGGGCGGGGTGCCCGAGGCGACCGCGCTCCTGGAGCAGCGCTGGGACATGATCTGCTTCACCGGGTCGACCGCCGTCGGGCGCGTCGTGGCCGAGGCGGCGGCCAAGCACCTCACCCCGACGTTGCTCGAGCTGGGCGGCAAGTCGCCCACCTACGTGCACGCGAGCGCCGACCTCGACGTGGCCGCCCGCCGCATCGCCTGGGGCAAGTTCCTGAACGCCGGGCAGACGTGCATCGCGCCCGACTACGTGCTCGCGGACCGCCAGGTGCGCGACGCGCTGGTCGACAAGCTCGTCGCGCAGGTCGAGGCGTTCTACGGCCCGGACCCCAAGGCGAGCCCCAGCCTCGGTCGCATCGTCAACGACCGGCACCTGGCCCGGCTGCGGGGCCTGCTGGAGCAGGGCGCGGGCACGGTCGTGACCGGTGGGGACATCGATCCGGCCGAGCGCTACCTCGCGCCGACCATCACGGTGGACCCGGCGCCCGAGAGCCCGCTCATGCAGGAGGAGATCTTCGGGCCGATCCTGCCGGTGCTGGCGGTGGACGGGCCCGAGGAGGCGAAGGCGTTCATCACCGCGCGGCCCAAGCCGCTCGCGCTCTACGTCTTCGCCGGCAAGGCCGACGTCGCCGACTCGGTGGTGGGCGACGTCAGCAGCGGCGGGGCCTGCGTGAACCACACCCTCATGCAGGTGCTTCCGCCGGACCTGCCCTTCGGCGGCGTGGGCGCCAGCGGCATGGGCGCGTACCACGGCAAGTCCGGCTTCGACTCCTTCAGCCACCACAAGGCCGTGCTGCGGAAGCCGACCAAGCCGGACCTCAAGCTGCTCTACCCGCCCTACAAGGGCCTGGCCGAGCGCCTGGTCAAGCGCATCATCCGCTAGCCGGCCGAGTCGACAACTTAGATAGGGAGCGCTATGTTTCTCCCTCGTGGCCACGCAGGGGGAGCGACGGGCGGAGACGAGGGAGCGGCTGCTCGCCGCGGCCGCTGAGCTCTTCGCGGAGCGGGGGGTCGAGGGCTCGTCGGTCGACGCCATCGCGGAGCGGGCCGACCGCACCTCGGGCGCCCTCTACGACCACTTCGGCGGCAAGGACGGGCTCCTCTTCGCGCTGCTCGAGGGGTGGACCGACGCGACCGCGGAGGTGATCGGCGCCGAGGTCGCGGCCGCCACGAACCTCGACGACCGGCTCGCGGCGATCTGGCGGAACGTCGCCACGCCGCCCGCGGGCGACGGGCGGTGGATCCGGCTCGAGCACGAGCTGTGGTCCTATGCCGCCCGAGACCCGTCGACGCTCGCGCACCTCGGCAAGCGCTACCGCGTGGCGTGGACGGCGATCGACGACGCGCTGGCCGAGTGGGCCGAGGAGGAGGGGCGGCCCGCGCCGCCGCCCTCGGGCGGGGCCGCGATGATCGCCGTCCTGCTCGGCCTGGAGATGATGCGCCGCATCGACCCCGATGCGATCGACATGGACACCGCCGTCGCCGCCCTCCGGGGCGCCGTCGGCGCAGCACGCACGGAGGCGGTATCGAGATGACGATCCAACAGCTCGAGGGGATCGACCTCCTCGCGACGACCTGGGGCCGCGGGGTGCCGCACGACCAGTTCGACCGGCTGCGCGCCGAGGCACCGGTCTACTGGCACCCCGAGCCTGGTGACACGGGGTTCTGGGCGCTCACGAAGCACGCCGACGTGCGGGCCGCCAGCCACGACTGCGACACGTTCTCCTCCGAGCTGGGTGGCACGTTCATCCCGACGGCCGACGAGGAGGCGCTGGTCAGCCTGCGGCTCACCATCCTCAACATGGATCCGCCCAAGCACAACCGCTACCGGAAGCTCGTCTCCAAGGGCTTCACGCCGCGGATGATCCGCATGCTCGTCGACGAGATCGAGCGGCGCGCCGCGGTCGTGATCGACAACGTGTGCGAGAAGGGCGAGGTCGAGTTCGTCGAGGAGATCGCGGCGCAGGTCCCGGTGCAGATGATCTGCGAGATGATCGGCCTCGAGAAGGAGCTGTGGCCGCGGATCTTCGAGCTGTCGAACCAGCTCATCGGCTCCCGTGACGACCCGGACTTCGTGGTCGTCGAGGGCCAGGAGCTCATGGCCGCCATGGAGGTCTACGCGCTGTGCGACGCCGTGGCCGCCGACCGCCGCGCCAACCCCCGCGACGACATCATGACCGCGCTGGTGCAGGCCGAGATCGACGGCGAGCGGCTCGACGACGCCGAGCTCAACCTCTTCTTCATCACGCTGATCGTGGCGGGCAACGAGACCACCCGGAACCTCATCAACCACGCCATGGTCGCCCTCGTCGAGCACCCCGACCAGGCGCAGCGACTGCGCGACGACCCCTCGCTCTGGGACACCGGCGTCGACGAGATGCTGCGGTGGGGGAGCTCGATCCACAACTTCCGCCGCACCGCAACCCGCGACACCGAGCTCCGGGGCGTGCCGATCAAGGAGGGCGACAAGGTCGTCCTCTACTACGCGTCGGCCAACCGGGACGAGGACGTGTTCGTCGACCCGCACACCTTCGACGTGGGCCGCACGCCGAACGACCACGTGACCTTCGGTGGCGGCGGCGTGCACTACTGCCTCGGTGCCAGCCTGGCCAAGGCCGAGATCAGGGCCACGATGCGGCAGATCGTCGAGCGGCTGCCCGACCTCGAGCTCGCCGCCGAGCCCAACCGCCTCCACTCCGACTTCGTCAACGGCATCAAGACGATGCCCGTCCGGTTCACCCCGACCTCACCGCTCTCCAGGTAAAGGACACCACCATGCGCACCCCGCTCTGTGAGGAGCTCGGCATCGAGTTCCCGATCTTCGCCTTCACCCACTGCCGCGACGTCGTGGTCGCCGTCAGCAAGGCCGGTGGCTTCGGCGTGCTCGGCGCCGTCGGCTTCAGCCCCGAGCAGCTCGAGATCGAGCTGAACTGGATCGACGAGCACATCGGCGACAAGCCCTATGGCGTCGACATCGTCATCCCGAACAAGTACGAGGGCATGGACGCCGACCTGTCGACCGAGGAGCTCACGAAGATGCTCCAGGACATGGTCCCCCAGGGCCACCTCGACTTCGCCCGGAAGCTGATGCTCGACCACGGCGTGCCGATCCCGGAGGAGGGCGAGGACAACTCGCTGCAGCTGCTCGGCTGGACCGAGGCGACGGCGACGCCGCAGGTCGAGATCGCCCTGCGCCACGAGAACATGACGCTGATCGCCAACGCGCTGGGCACGCCCCCGCCCGACATGATCCAGCTCATCCACGACGCCGGTCGGAAGGTCGCCGCGCTGTGCGGGTCCCCGTACCAGGCCATGAAGCACGCCGCCGCCGACGTCGACATCATCATCGCCCAGGGCGGCGAGGGCGGCGGCCACTGCGGCGAGGTCGGGTCGATCGTGCTGTGGCCGCAGGTGGTGAAGGCGGTCGCCCCGCGGCCGGTGCTGGCCGCCGGCGGCATCGGGTCGGGCGCCCAGATCGCCGCCGCGCTGGCGCTCGGGTGCCAGGGCGCGTGGTCCGGTTCCCAGTGGCTCATGGTCGAGGAGTCGGAGAACACGCCGGTGCAGCAGAAGACCTACATCGAGGCGACGTCGCGGGACACGGTGCGCAGCCGGTCGTTCACCGGCAAGCCGTGCCGCATGCTGAAGAACGACTGGACCGATGCCTGGGAGACGCCGGGCAACCCGGAGCCGCTGGGCATGCCGCTGCAGTACATGGTCTCGGGCATCGCCGTGTCGGCCACCCACCGGTGGCCCGACCAGACGGTGGACGTCGCCTTCAACCCGGTCGGCCAGGTCGTCGGCCAGCTCGAGCGGGTGGAGAAGTCGGCCGCCGTGATCCAGCGCTGGGTGGAGGAGTACCTCGACGCGGTCGAGCACCTCGACGCCCTCATGAACGCCTAGCCCTACAGCGCGTCGATCAGCATCGCGAGGCCCATGCCGACCGCGAGGGTGCAGCGCGATGTTGCGCGTGCGCCACGCCACGAGCGCGGCGACGACACCGGCCAGGAGCCGCTCCTGACCGGGGTCGAAGTGCCCCTCCGGGCGCAGCAGCGCCGGCAGGACGAGCGACGCCAGCGCCGCCGGCGGGATCTGGCGCAGCACCCGCTGGACCGCGGGCGGCACGTCGGCGAGGCGGTGCGCGAACGCGAGGAACGACGCCCGCATGGCGAACGTGCCGATCCCCGCGCCGACCACCGCGAGCCACGCACTGCTCACGTGATCACCTCCGGCCCGGGGGGAAGCGGGGTGTCGTCGCGTGCGGCCCGGTCCTGCCTGGCCTCGGCGATGGTGCCCGCCCCGATGCCGCTCAGCGCCCCGACGATCACCGACAGGTGGCCGGCCCCCGCCTCGGCCGCGACCACCGCAGCGAGCCCGCCGACCATCGCGGCGACGGCCGCGGGCCGGGTGGAGACGGTGGGGATGAGGAGCACGAGGAACACGAGCGGGACGGCGAAGTCGAGCGGGATGTCCTCGGGGACGGCCGACCCGATGAGCACGCCCACGATGGTGCAGATCTGCCAGTTGACCCACAGCAGGACGGCGGCCCCCAGGTAGAAGGGCACCCGCCGCCGCTGCTCGACGGCGCCGACCCCCGCCGCCGCGTCGGCCTCCTCGGCCGACCAGCGCAGGATCGACACCGTGTACGCCTGGTCGGTCAGCAGATAGGCCATGAAGAGGCGCCGGCGCAGCGGCTCGCGCGCCAGGTGGGGGGCGAGGGAGGCCGAGTACAGGAGCATCCGCAGGTTGATGGTGCAGGCGGCGACGACGGCCACCAGCGCCGACCCTCCGTCGGCCAGCACATCGGCGGCGGCCAGCTGGGACGCCCCGGCGAACACGAGCGTGGAGAGGCCGACGGCCACCCCGCCGCCGAGGCCCGTGGTGGCGGGGGTGGCGCCGGCCACGAGCCCGAACGGGATCACGCCGACGAGCATCGGCGCCACCGCCTTGGCCCCGGCGACGACGTCCGTCCTCACGTCGCGAGGAGCCGAGCCGCTAGGCGAGGCGACCAGACAGCGCAGCGCCGTCGTGCTGTCTTGCCGCGGCACCTCGGTGACCTGTTGGCGCACCCTCTTTGGCCCATCGCCGCATCATGCCGTCGGTCACACCCACCCGCCGCATCGGTTCCGGCGCGGTCCCGTAGCCTTGACCCGATGTCGGTCGATCCGGTGCGCGCCGCGAAGGAGCTCTTCAGCCGGCCGCTCCTGCGTGGGTGGATGCACCTCGTGTGCTTCTTCCTGGCCATCCCCGCCGGGATCCTCGTCGTGGCGATGGCCGACAGCCCCCGCGCCCGGTGGGGCGCGGTCGTGTACGCGGTGGGCATGATCGCCCTGTTCGGGGTGAGCGGGTCCTACCACCGCGGCCAGTGGTCGCAGGCGGCCAGGCGCCGGATGCAGAAGCTCGACCACGCCACGATCTTCGTGATGATCGCGGGGAGCTACACCCCGCTGTGCCTCGTCGCGCTCCAGGGGTGGGTGGCGCCCGTCATGCTCGTCGCCGCGTGGGTCGGCGCCACGGTGGGGGTGGTCCTCGCGTTCTCCGGCGGGCGCCGCAGCCGCATCGCCCGCAGCGCGCTGTACATCGCGCTCGGGTGGGTGTCGATCGGTGCCACCCCGCAGCTGGTGCGCCACCTGAGCGTGGCCGAGCTGGTCCTGATCGCGGTCGGCGGCGTGCTCTACACGGTGGGGGCGGTGTTCCTCGCCACGCGGTGGCCGGACCCGTTCCCCCGGGTGTTCGGGTACCACGAGGTCTGGCACGCCCTGGTGGTGGCCGCGGTGGTGTGCCACTTCGTGGCCATCGCATCGGTGGTGGCCGCACCCGTCGCCTAGACAGGCGGCGTGGAGAAGCTCGTGTACCTGCTGTGGGGCCGGCCCGACCCGGCGGCGGGCGATGCCCTGCGCGATCGCCTGCTCGGTCCGATCGCACGCGCCGCGCTCGACGCCGGCGCGCTCGGCCTCACCGTCAACGTGCACGACGCGGCCGCGGCCGAGGCTCCCAGCCCTGCGCCAGCCCCAGAGGACGAGCCGACGCACGTGGCCCAGGTCTCGGTCTGGGTGGCGAGCTACGACCGCCGCGGGGAGCTCGACGAGATCGTCGCCTCTGCGGGCCACGCGGCGAGCGCCTACCTGGTGTCCGAGTCGCTCTACGACGACTACGGCACCACGCCGCACGCTGGCCCCCGCACCTGGCCCGACGGTGAGCGGTCCCCGGGCGTGTTGACCGTCGCCCGCATCCACCGTCCCGAGGGCCTCGCCTACGACGCGTGGATCACCGCGTGGCACGGCACCCAGTCGCCCGAATCGGCGCTGCTGCAGCCCCGCACGCGCTACGTGCGCAACGAGGTCCTCCGCGCCGTCACCCCGGGCGCGCCCGAGGTGCACGGCATCGTGGAGGAGGGCTGGCCGAGCGCCGCCCACGTGGCCGACCCGTTCCTGTTCTTCAACGCGAAGGGCGACAAGGAGCGCCTGAAGGCCAACGTCGACCGCATGATGGCCAACGTCGGATCCTGCCTCGACCTCGCCCGCCTCCGCAGCACCACCATGAGCGAGCACCTCGTCAAGACGCTCGGCCGCTGACCCCCGACCCACACGTTCTGGCCCGGGATCGTCGACCCAGGGGCCGACGATCCCGGGCCAGAACGCGTGGGGGGGGGTCAGGTCGTGGCGGCGATCACCGAGTCCGCGTACCTGCGGAGGTTGTCGAGCTTCTTCTGGAGGGGCTCCGTGTCCTGGGCCCGGTCGTAGGTCCAGCGGAAGCCGACGATCACGTCGGTCACGCCCTGCGCCTCGAGGCGGCGGATCCCGTCGGCGGTGTAGGCGTCCATCGAGATCACGTGGATCTCGAACGGGTCGGCGGACCGGCCCGCCTCGGCCCGCAGCTCGTGCAGCCGCGTGATCAGGCCGGGCAGCGCGTCGGTGTCGCCGCCGCCGTGGATCCAGCCGTCGCCCCGCACCGCGGCCCGCCGCAGCGCCGGCTCGGCATGGCCGCCGACGAGGAACGGGATCGGCGTGGCCGGCACCGGGCACTGCTTGATCTTCGGCACGTCGTAGATCTCACCGTGGAACTCGAACCAGTCGCCCGTGAGCAGGCCCCGCATGACGTCGAGGCTCTCGTCGGCCCGCTTGCCGCGTCGGGCGAACGGGACGTCGCACACGTCGTAGTCCTCGGGCCAGGGGCTCGTGCCGATGCCGAGGGTGAGGCGGTCGCCGGTGAGGACCGCGGTCGACGCGGCCTGCTTGGCCACGAGCACCGGGTGGCGCACCGTGAGCTTCAGCACCGAGACGACGAAGCGGAGGCGCGACGTCAGCGCGCCGAGGTAGGGGATCATCGAGAACGGTTCGAGGAACGCCTTGTCCTCGATGAAGCCGCGGTCGCCGTCGGGGGTGTACGGGTAGGTGGCGTCGCTCTCGAACGGGTAGCAGATGCTGTCGGGGATCAGGAAGCCGTCGAACCCGGCCTCCTCGGCCGCTTGGGCCAGCGCTCCGTAGTAGGAGACGTCCGTCATCGCCTCCGCGTAGGTGAAGCGCATCACCCCACCAGGCGCTCGGACAGGGCCCACAGCGCCTCGGCACGGTCGGGGTCCAGTGCGTAGCTGCGCACGCCACCCGCGTTCGGGGTGTCATCGGGCACCAGCTGGGCGCGATGGCAGTCCTCGTAGAACCAGGCCGGCTCGCCGTCGAGCTCGGGTGCCGTCGCGGCGAAGCAGGTGGTGGCCGCGCCCTGCTCGACCGTCTTCTGGAACATCACCTCACCCGGCGGACGCATGTCCTGGAGCGCCTGCAGCGTCTGGTGCGTGAGGTGACGCCCGAGCTCCGTGATGATGAAGCCCGGGTGCACGGCCATGGCCTGGGCGCCGTGCTCGTCGAGGCGCTGGTCGAGTCCCACGGCGCAGAGCACGTTGGCCGTCTTCGCCCTGCCGTAGGCCACCCACGGGTCGTAGGGCGTCCGCTCGAAGTTCCAGTCGTCGAGCGACACATCGCCGAGGCGGTGGCCGGAGGAGCTGAGCAGCACGACGCGGGCACCGGGGTGCGAGACGAGCGGCAGCAGCTCGCGGCAGAGGAGGAAGTGGCCGAGGTGGTTGGTCCCGAACTGCAGCTCGAACCCGTCGACGGTGGTGCCCTGCGGGCAGGCCATGATCCCGGCGTTGCCGACGAGCAGGTCGAGCGACGACCGGTCGGCGAGGTAGGCCTCGGTGAACGCCCGCACGCTGGCCAAGGAGGCGAGGTCGACCTCCCGCAGCTCGAGGTCTGCGTCGGGCACGGACTCGCGGATGCGGTCCCGGGCCCCCTCGGCCTTCGGGATGTCGCGCACCGCCATCGTCACCGACGCGCCGTGGGCGGCCAGCGCCCGCACCGTCTCCACCCCGATGCCGGCCGACGCGCCGGTCACCAGCGCGTGCGTGCCGCTCAGGTCGATCCCCGAGAGGACGTCGTCGGTCGTGCTGGTCTGGTCGAACGTTGCCATCGGCCGCATCCTGGCACGCACCCGGTGCGCGTTCTCGCGGCACGCCGTCTACGGGGGGGGTGACGACGTGCCGCGAGAACCGGGGGGACTGGTGGCTACAGCGCGATCGGGGCTGCGCCAGCAGGGACGACGGCGACGTGGCCGCTCACGCTGCGGGCCCGCACGGTGAGGGCGGCGGCGCCGGAGGTCGGCGCGCCCTCGTCGGTGAGGTCGGAGCGCACCCGCCCGCCGACGCTCGACACGTCGAGCCAGGCGACCGTGCCGCGGCGCACGCCGACCTCGACGCTCCCCGAGGTGGCCGACAGCTCGACCGTGCCGCGGTGGGCCTCCCGCACGGCGACGGCGCCGGACACGCTGCTGGCGGCCACGTCGTCGTCGACGACGCCGATCGTGATCGATCCCGACGCGCTGGAGGCGGTGCACTCGCCGCCGACCTTGTCGGCCCGCAGCGACCCCGACGCGCTCCGGAACGAGAGCGGTCCACCGACGGTCCCGGCCCGCAGCGACCCGCTGGCCGACCCGACGGACACCGCACCGGTGACGTCCTCGGCGGACACGGAGGCGCTGGCAGCGGTGGCCTCGAGCGACGCGATCGGGCCCCGCACGGTGACCCCTGCCGCGGCGGTGACGGCCTCGACGGTGGACCCGGCGGGCAGGTGCACGGTGATGTCGAGGCGCTGGTGGCGCAAGCGGCGCCGGCGGGGCCGGATGGTCAGCCGTTGTCCGCTGAGCTCGACGGCGACCTCCTCCGGGAAGCGTCCGCCGATGTCGACGGTGGTCTCGCCCTGTGCGTCGGCGAACACGTCGACGGAGCCGGCCGCGCTCTCGACGTACAGGTCGATCGGTGCGGGCGTGGGGAAGCGGTGGGTGGTCATCGTGGCTCCTGGGTGCGATCGGTGGGGGGAGTGGTGGCGCATCAGGCTCGTCCGAAGCCCGTGATGTGGCCGCCGCGGCCACGGGTGGGGCCGTGGCCTCCCCACATGCCGGCGGGGCTGTGGATGCTCCAGCCGTGGGAGCTCCAGTGGGCGCCACCGTGCACGGCCTGGTGGACGGCCCGGACGATCCACGAGTTGAGCGACAGCCCCTCGGCGGCGGCCCGGTCCTCGGTCTGCGCCTTCAGGCTCTCGGGCAGCCGGAGCGAGACGCGGGCGGTGCCGCCCTCGTCGTCGAGGTCGGGGGCCGCTGCCGAACCGGCCGGTGGCTCGACGGGACCGTCCTGGGCCATCGCGCCGGCGAGCACGACCACCTGGGGCTCGCGGCCGTGCATGCGGATCTCGACCGACCCGAGCTCGGCGCTCGCGGTGACCTCGGCGGCCATCGCGGAGAGGGCGTCCATCAGGGAGAGGCGGACGGCCGGCTCGAGGGCGGCCGAGAGGAGGCGGGCGGTCTCGCGGGTGGCGTCGGTGCCGGCGGAGGCCGCGGCCTCGAGGTCGGCGCGGAGGCTGTCGACGTAGGGGCTGAGGTCCATGGCGTCACCATGGCACCGCTGATGACGTCAGTCAAGCGTCAATGTGGCGTCACAACGACGCAGGGCGTCAGCTCAGCCCCAGCAGCTTCGTGATGCCGTGGTCGCGGCCCGCCGTGAAGCCCCCGTCGACCGGGATGGCCGCCCCGGTCACGAACGAGGCGTCCGAGGACAGGAGGAACGCCGCCGCGGCGGCGATCTCCTCGGGCCGGCCGTACCGGCGGAGCGCGTGCTCCTCGCGGTAGTTCGCCGCCACCTCGGCCATCTCGGGGGCGCCGAACACGTCGGAGGTGAGGGGCGTGTCGATGAAGCCGGGGCAGATCGTGTTCACCCGGATGCCCGAGGGGCCGTAGTCGAGCGCCATGTTCCGGGTGAGCAGGACCACGCCGCCCTTCGACGCGTTGTACACGCTGCCTCCCGCTGTGCCCTCGAGCCCCTCGATGCTCGCGATCGTCACGACCGACCCGCGCTCACCGTCGATCGGATCCTGCGTGCGCATCTGCGCGATCGCGTGCTTGGCCACCAGGAACGTGCCGGTCAGGTTCACGCCCATCACGCGCTCCCACTCGGCGACGTCCACCAGGTGCACGGGCCCGCCGCCGGCCACGCCCGCCGCGGTCATGACGCCGTCGAGTCGTCCGCCCGCGGCGACGGCCGCGGCGACGAGCGCCTGCACGGCGCCTTCCTCCGTGACGTCGCAGACCTCGAAGTGCCATTGGTCGGCCGGCTTCGGGTCGTCGGGCGGTGGGGCCAGGTCGGCGCCGACCACCGTGGCGCCGTCGGCCAGCAGCCGCCGGGCGGTCGCCAGGCCGATGCCCGAGGCGGCCCCCGTCACGATCACGACCTTCCCGCGCACGTCCCCCATCTCGTCCCTCCGTCGTCGCTCGTCTGCAGGCACTAGAACACGTTCTCATGCGCTTCGCACTCTTCTACGAGATCCCCGTCGCCCGCCCGTGGGACGCCGACAGCGAGCGGCTCGCCTACCAGCACACCCTCGATCAGGCGGTGGCCGGGGAGCGCTTCGGGTGGGATGCCTTCTGGACCGTCGAGCACCACTTCCTGGAGGAGTACTCGCACTGCTCGAACCCCGAGGTGCTCTACGGCGCCGTCGCCGCGCTGACCGAGCGGATGCGGCTCGGGTTCGGCGTGCGCCTCATGCCCAAGCCGTACAACCACCCCGTGCGCACGGCCGAGGCGGCCGCCGTGCTGGACCTCATCTCCAACGGGCGGGTCGACCTCGGCACCGGCCGATCGTCGACCCGCCCCGAGCTGGAGGGCTTCGGCATCTCGCCGCGCG
This sequence comes from uncultured Microthrixaceae bacterium, assembly GCA_963806205.1. Classification (GTDB taxonomy): domain Bacteria; phylum Actinomycetota; class Acidimicrobiia; order Acidimicrobiales; family VFJN01; genus VFJN01. The sequence continues at coordinate 37,343 of CAWDXF010000002.1, read as the reverse complement.
AGACGCGGGCGATGTGGCAGGAGGCCATCGAGCACGTCGTGGGCTGCTGGACGAACGACGAGTACGAGTTCGAGGGCACGTACTGGTCCATGCCGAAGCGGCGCGTGCTGCCGAAGCCGATCCAGCAGCCGCACCCTCCGCTGTGGGGGGCGACCTCGTCGGAGGACGGGCATCGCCAGGTCGGGGAGCTGGGCCTCGGGCTGTGCTCGTTCGCGGTGGGCGTGTCGCCGGAGCAGGTGAAGGAGAAGATCGACATCTACCGCACCGCGGTGCGCGGGTGCACCACGCCGATCGGGTCGTACGTGCACGACGAGGCGTCGACCTTCACGATGGCCGTGTGCGCGCCCACGCGCGAGGAAGCCTGGGTCACCGCGCGCGAGTCGTTCGAGTGGTACCCGAAGCACGGGGCGCGCCTCATCGCGTCGATGGCCGAGCTGCTGGCCGAGGAGTCGGCAGACTTCGGCAGCTATGCGTACGTGGCCGACATGCGCAAGGTGGCCGACGACGGCTCGCTCGACCTGCTGACGCTCGAGTACCTCGCGGAGGCCGGGGCCTGCGTCCTCGGCACGCCCGACGACTGCATCGAGACGTGCCGGCGGTACGAGGCAGCGGGCGTCGACCAGCTGCTGTGCCTCGTGAACCCGTACAAGATCCCGCACGAGCAGGTGATGCAGACGATCGAGCTGCTCGGCACGCACGTCATCCCCGAGTTCCGCTGACCCGCGGCCCTCCGCTAGACCACACCGCATGTCCGATCCCTCAGTCGTCGTCGAGCGCGATGGCCACGTCCTCACCATCACGCTGAACCGCCCGGCCAAGCGCAACGCCTTCAACGCCGAGGTGCTCTGCCGCCTGTGCGACGCGTGGGACCTGCTCGACGCGGACCCGGACCTGCGGGTCGCGATCATGACCGGGGCCGACGGGAACTTCTCCGCCGGCGCGGATCTCGACCGCCTGGTCGGCGCCCTCACCTCGGGCAAGCCGGCCGAGGACGAGTTCGAGGAGCGGATCCGCCAGGACTTCTCGCTCATCTACAAGGGCTTCCTCAAGGAGCACTACGTGAAGAAGCCGATCGTCGCCGCGGTGGAGGGCTACTGCTACGCGGGCGGCATGGAGATCCTGCAGGCCTTCGACGTCCGCGTCGCCGCGGAGGACGCGCAGCTCGCGGTGAGCGAGGTGCAGCGGGGCCTGTTCCCGATGAGCGCATCCACGATCCGGCTCCCGCGGCAGATCCCCTACACGGTGGCGATGGACATGCTGCTGGTGGGCGACCCGATCTCGGGTCGCCGGGCGTACGAGATCGGCCTCGTGGGCCACGTCACGCCGACCGGGGGCGCGCTGGCCCGAGCCCGCGAGCTGGCCGACCGGCTGGCCGCCAACGGCCCGCTCGCCGTGCGCAACATCAAGGCCTCCGTGATCGAGAGCCTCGAGCTGAAGGAGGCCGACGCCTTCCAGCGGGAGCTCGAGCTGGGCATGGAGGTCATGGCGTCCAAGGATGCCAAGGAGGGCCCGCGGGCCTTCCTCGAGAAGCGGGCTCCGAACTTCACGGGCGAGTAACCGCCACCACATCGCGGCCGACGGGCGGTACCGTCGAGGCATGCGCTGATGACGTACGTGCCGTCCATCCGTCCGTCTCGTCCGCGAGGAGAGGTCCATGCCTGCGAAGAAGCGCACCGGCGGCCGTGTCACCCCGAAGGGGACGCAGCCCGCCGGCACCCACACCCACAAGAGCGGTGACCGCGCCGTCCCCGTGCGCGGCGGGGACAAGCAAGCTCCCCTGCCCGGGCGCTCGTCGTTCGGGCCCGTGGCACCCACCCGCTCCGGGCACCACCGCGGCAACCGCTAGATCCGGGCCAGCAGCTCCTCGCACTGGGCCACCCGGACGCCGAGCGCGTAGCGCTCGAAGGTCGTCGCGGCGCGGGTGAGCAGACGGCGGGCCTGCTCGCCGTCGTCCGGTTCGCCCAGCTCGAGCAGGGCCCGGCCGTGCTCGTACAGGTTGCGCGCGTAGGGGATCGGCGCGAACGCCTCGAGCACCTCCGACGCACGCCGGAAGTGCTCGTCGGCTTCGTCGTGCTGACCGAGGGTCGCCGCCAGCAGGCCCCGGGTGGTCAGGGTGTGCACCGAGCACTGGGGGCCCGTCACCAGCATGACCTCGGGGAGCGGTTCGAACAGCTCCTGGATCCGGGCCGCCACGTCCCGGCGCCCGACGCGGTTGGCGGTCTGCGCCGCGATGTCGAGGATCATCCCCCAGGAGTGCGAGTTCGGCACGATCGAGAAGTCGTCGGCGATCGCCTCGTCGAGGAGGGCCGAGGCCTCGTCGTGGTCGCCCCGGTCGACCAGCGCGAGGGCGAGGATGATCCGGAGCGCGCCGGTCACGCTCGGGTTGGCGGCCAGCGCGTCGCGGATCAGCTCGACGAGCTCGCCCAGGCGCCCGTCGGCGATCCGCGTCCCCACCGTCTGGGTCGCGTAGTAGAGGAACCCGTCCTGGAGTCCGGCGGCCTCCGCCTGCTCCAGCGCCGCGAGCACGTGCGCGTCCGCCGCCTCCAGGTCGCCGTCGATCCTGGCGACGATCGCCTCGAGCTGCAGGACCAACCAACCGAGGCTGGGTTGGGCCGACTCCGCGCAGGCCCGCCTGGCGTCGTCGAGGGCCAGCCCCACGCCGAGGCGGTCGGCCGCCTCCAGCGAGTTCCACACGCCCCACACCGCGGCATACCCGGTGAGCTGCGGGTCGGCGACCGACGGCAGCAGGCCCGTGAGCTCCTCGAGCAGGGCGTGGCGGTCCGCGTGCGCCACGGTGGTGAAGTAGGCGCCGAGGCTGGACGTGAGCACCCGGGCGAGTGTGAGGTCGTCGAGCTCCCGTGCGATGGCGAGCGCCTCGTCCACCAGCGCGCGGCGCCGGTCGAGGGTGCCGATGATGGCGAGCTCCGCGCCGAGCTGGGCGAGCAGGCGGGCCCGGGTGGCGTCGGGCCGGTCGTTCGAGCGCGAGGGCCGCCTCCATGGTGGCGATCAGCTCCTCGTCGGCCGCGCCGACCGACATGGTGATGGACCGGTTCATGGCGAGGATGGCCCGGGCCAGGCGGTCCCCGTCCTGGAGCACGCGGGCGAGCTGCGCGGCCGAGACGAGGTGGTCGCGCGAGCCGGGGTGGCCTGCGTCGCGCATGGCCTCGCCGAGGTCGGTGACGATGTCGCAGCGCAGCTCCGGATCGGCGAGTGCCGACCGGTCGTAGAGGTCCAGCGCGGTCTGGAACCAGCGGAGCGCCTCGTCGGGCGCGAGCGCGGCCAGCGCGTGCGCGCCCGCCCGCCGCACGTAGTCGATGGTCTTCGCGGCGTCGTCGCCCGCGGCGAGCAGGTGCCCCGCGACGCTAGCCACGCGGTCGCCGAGCTCGGGCCCGTGGAGCTCCTCGATGGTCGTGGCGATGCGGTGGTGCAGCTGCACCCGCCGCGCGCCGGAGAGCGTGTCGGCCAGCGCCTGCGCGATCACCGCGTGGATGAAGCGGAAGCCGCCCGCCGCGAGCCCGTCTCGGTGAGGAGCGACGCGGCCATCGCGTCCTCGACCACCTGCAGGAGGTCGGCCGGGGGCTCGTCGAGGATCGCGCTCAGGAGGTCGAGCTCGAAGTCCCGCCCGATCACTGCCGCGGTCACCAGCACGCGCTGCGACTCGGCGCCGAGGCGGTGGACGCGCTGGGTCACCACGTCGCGGACGCTCGCTGGCGCCGGCAGCTGGTCGATCGGGGTCGTCAGGCCCCACACGCCGTCCTCGTCCGGCGCGAGGAACCCGCGCTCGAGCAGGTCGCGCAGCACCTCGGACACGAAGAGCGGGTTCCCGTCCGTGTCGCGCTGGAGGAGCCCCGCGAGCTCGATCGCGGCGGGGGTGGCCTCCTGGCGGCTCACCGCCTCGAGCAGCTCGACGATGTCGTCCTTCTCCAGGCCCGCCAGCTCGAGCCGCTCGACGCGCTCCTCCCTTCGCAGGGACGCGAGCACGTTCGTGAGCGGGTGGGTCTCGCTCAGCTCGGAGTCCCGGTACGTGCCCACGATGAGCACGGGGGCGTCGGCGAGGGTGCGGTGCAGGTGGGTGAGCAGCAGGAGCGTCGGCTTGTCGGCCCAGTGGAGGTCGTCGAGGACGAGCAGCACCGGGTTGTGCTCCGCTGCGGCGCGGAGGAACCGGGTGATGGCCTGGAGGAGCAGGTAGCGCTCCGTCTCGCCGTCGGACGCGGCGAGCGGGGGCAGGTCCGCCACCCGCCGGGCGAGATCGGGGAGCAGGCGGACGAGGTCGCCGCCCGCCTCGGCCACGTAGCGCTCGAGGAGGCCCTCGGGCGCGTTGTCGACGTAGTGCCCGAGGGCCTCGACCCACGGCTGGTACGGCACGCCGAGGCCCTCGTCCACCGCGCCGTACAGCACCGTGCCGCCCGCGGCGTGCACGGCGAAGGCCTCCCGTGACGCGAGGCGCGTCTTGCCGATGCCCGGCTCGCCCGCGAGCAGCACGAGGCTGCCGCGCCCGGAGCTGGCGGCGGTCCACGCCCGATCGAGGGCCGCCACCTCCTCGTCGCGACCCACATAGGCCGCCTCCGGCGCACCGCGCAGGCGCGGCGGGAGCGGGAGGCGCCCGCCGCCGCCGGCCGACCAGGCCAGCTCGAGCACCGAGACGGGCTGGGCGAGGCCCTTCAGCTCGACCGGGCCGACGTTCGTGAACAGGTGCGTGGTGGTCGGTCCCGCCAGCGCCCGGACGATCTCGGTGACGAGCACCTGGCCGCCCGCGGCGAGACCGCTGAGGCGGGCGGCCTGCACGACCGCCTCTCCGAAGTAGTCGCCCTCCTCGGCCGCCACCTCACCGACCGCCACGCCGACGCGGATCTCGAAGCGGTGCCGCGCCTGGCGGTTGCGGGCCTCCACCGCCCGCTGCACGGCCGTGGCCGCGTCGAGCGCGCTGTTGACGCTGGTGAACGCGAGCATCAGCCCGTCGCCGAGGTTCTTCACCTCGCGCCCGCCCGCCCCGCTGCAGGACTCGCGGAGGAGCGTGAAGTGCTCCTTGCGGAGCTCCTCGGCCAGCACCGGCCCGATGCGGGTGGCCAGCTCGGTGGACCCGACGAGGTCGGTGAACACGAGGCTCACCGTCTCGAAGCTCACGAGTCCCCGCACTCCCGGCCCCGGCCCGACCACCGGTCGTACCGACCCACCATGCGGCAAGGGTACCGGGCGGCCGGGCGGCGGGGCCCTGGCACGATGGCGGTGTGCTCCTCGCCGACCTGGTCGCCACCTCCGCCGCGGTGGCGGCGACGCGATCCCGGACGGCGAAGGTCACGGCGCTCGCGGACCTGCTCCGCCGGCTCGAGCCCGACGAGGTGGAGGCGGCGGTCGGGTTCCTCACGGGTGCGCCCCGGCAGGGCCGCATCGGGGTCGGGTGGCGGACGGCGTTCAAGGTCGAGGTCCCGCCGGCCGCGATGCCGTCGGTCGAGCTGCGGGAGGTCGACCGCGTGCTCGGCGAGCTCGCGGTGACCACCGGGGCCGGCTCGGTGGCCGCCCGCCAGGGCCTGCTGGCCGACCTGTTCGGCCGCGCCACGGCGCCGGAGGCGGAGTTCGTGCGCACGCTGCTCTCGGGCGGGCTGCGCCAGGGTGCCCTCGCCGGCGTGATGACCGACGGCGTGGCGAAGGCCGCGGGGGTGCCGCTCGACCTCCTGCGACGGGCGGCGATGCTGTCGGGCGACCTCGGGCGCACGGCAGCGCTCGCCCTCACCGGCGGCGCGGAAGCGCTGGAGGCCGTCCACCTCGCGGTCCTCAACCCGGTCCAGCCCATGCTCGCCGCCAGCGCGGCCGACGTCACCGAGGCCCTCGCCCAGACCGGCCCGGCGTCGGTCGAGTGGAAGCTCGACGGCGCGCGCGTCCAGGTCCACCGGTCGGGCGACGACGTGCGCATCTACACGCGCAACCTCAACGACGTGACCCACCGCCTCCCCGGCGTCGTCGCCTTCGCCGCCGGCGCGCCGGCCGGCGCGTTCGTGCTCGACGGCGAGATCCTGTGGCTGCAGGAGGACGCCAGCCCGAAGGCGTTCCAGGACACGATGTCCGCCTTCGGTCGGGACGACCCGACCCGCGGGGGCGACGCGCTCCTCGTGCGGTTCTTCGACCTCCTGCACCTCGACGGGGCCGACCTGATCGACGAGCCCCTCACGGCGCGCCAGGAGCACCTCGACCGCCTGGTGGGGGAGCTGGCCGTGCCCCGCGTCCACACCGAATCGGCCGCGGCGGCGCAGGCCATGCTCGACGACGCACTGGCCCAGGGCCACGAGGGGGTCATGGTGAAGGCGCTGTCGTCGACCTACGACGCCGGCCGGCGCGGCGGCTCGTGGCGCAAGGTCAAGCCCGTCCGCACGCTCGATCTCGTGGTCCTCGCCGCGGAGTGGGGCCACGGGCGACGGCAGGGCTGGCTCTCGAACCTGCACCTCGGCGCCCGCGATCCCGACCGCGGGTTCGTCATGGTGGGCAAGACCTTCAAGGGCCTCACCGACGCGCTGCTGACCTGGCAGACCGAGGAGCTCCTGGCCCGAGAGGTCGGCCGCGACGGCATCGTGGTGCACGTCCGGCCGGAGCTGGTCGTCGAGATCGCCCTCGACGGTGTGCAGACGAGCACCCGGTACCCGGGCGGTGTGGCCCTGCGGTTCGCGCGCGTGAAGGGCTACCGTCCCGACAAGAGTCCCGCGGACGCCGACCTGATCGAGACCGTGCAGGCCCTGCGGGCCTAGAGCTGCTGGCTGAAGCCGCTCTGCCGCAGGTAGAGCGTGCGCTTCACGCCGGCGTCGCAGGTGCCGAGATCCATGGTGAGGATGGCGAGCTCGTGGCGGGAGGCTGAGCTGCTGCGACGCGCCGGGGCCGAGCGTGTACGACTGGCCGCGGAGGCCCACGACCGCGGTGCCCGAGTGCTGGTTGAGCAGCACCACGGTCGTCGGCCGCTCGTCCTCGGGACCGCCGCTGCCGAAGGGCGAGGAGCCGGCCGACCGGGCCACGTTGGTGAGGCAGGTCGGGGCGGTGGTGGTGGGCGCCGGCGCCCGCCGCGAGCGTGCCGAGGGTCAGCAGCACCGCGAGCGTTCGGGCACCCCAGCGCACGGCGCCAGTGTGGCACCGGCGGGGCGGTCGGCTAGCGGGAGCGCCGGCGGGCGCCGCCCGGGGCGGGGCGCCCGCGTCGGGCCGTACCGCTGCCGGTGCCCGTGTGGCGCCGACCAGGCTTCCCCGCGGTGCGACCGGGCTTCGCCCCGGTGCGACCCGACCGGGGCGGCGCGCCGCCGCCTCGCGGCTGTGGGCGCCGGTCGCCCGTCCGGCGCGGGCCGGTGTCGGCGGTGGCCTCGGTGGCCGCCTCGGTGTGGGCCGGGGCGCTCCCGTTCAGGAGGGCGGCGACGGTGCCGGGCGTGGCGGACTCGAGCGGGCCGTGCCGGCGCAGCTCGTGCCGCAGGACGCGCACGTCCTGCTGCTTCTCCGGGGTGACGAGCGTGATGACCGTGCCCGCTGCGCCGGCGCGGCCGGTGCGGCCCGAGCGGTGCACGTAGTCCTTGTCGACGGCCGGCGGGTCGAACTGGAGGACGCAGGCCACGCCGTCGACGTGGATGCCGCGGGCGGCGACGTCGGTGGCGACCAGCACCTGCACATCGCCGCGCCCGAACTGGTCGAGGGCGCGCTCGCGCTGCGCCTGGCTGCGGTCGCCATGGATCGAGGCGGCCCGCACGCCCGCCTTGGTGAGCTGCTTGGCGAGGCGCTCGGCGCCGTGCCGGGTGCGGCTGAAGACGATCGCGGGCCAGGCCCGCTCGACGATCGCGGTGGCGACCTGCACGCGCTCGCCGTGGGCGACCGACCAGAAGCGGTGGGTCACCTCGCCCTGGACCTCGAGGGACACGGCCTCGTGCCGGGCAGGGTCGCGCTGGTAGCGCTTGATGAGCACGTCGACGTCGCCGTCGAGCGTGGCGGAGAACAGGAGGGTCTGCCGGTCGTCGCGCACGAGGTCGAGGATGCGGCGCACCTCGGGGAGGAACCCCATGTCGGCCATGCGATCGGCCTCGTCGACCACCGCGATCTCGACGTCGTCGAGCCGCAGGGCGCGCCGGTCGAGCAGGTCCTTCAGGCGCCCCGGTGTGGCCACGACGACCTCGACGCCGCGCTCGAGGACGCGGATCTGCTGCTGCATCCCCGCGCCGCCGTAGATGGCGACGACCCGGGTGCGGCTGCCTGCGCTCAGGTGCTCGAGCTGCTCCTCGACCTGCGCGGCGAGCTCGCGCGTCGGGACGAGCACGAGGGCCCGCGGCCGGCGGGCGGTCGCCCGCCCGACCCGCGCGAGGAGGGGCACGCCGAAGGCGATGGTCTTGCCGGAGCCGGTGGGGGCCTTGCCGCAGACGTCGCGGCCGGCCAGCCCATCGGGGATGGTGAGGGCCTGCACGGGGAACGGCTCGTCGATGCCGAGCTCGGTCAAGCGGCGGCAGAGGGTGTCGGGCACGCCGAGATCGGCGAAGGTGGGGGGCACAGAGGGATCTTTCGGGCGAGGGAGCAGCGCGCGCGTCGCTCGAGCTCGGTCGTCCGACCGGGGTGTCGAGCGCAGCGGAGGGAGCGCTGCTCGGTGTGGCTGTCTCAAGCCACGGCTCGACACGGCCCGCCGACAGGGTTGTCGGCGTCGGAGCACCCTACCGGGTCCCGGCCGCGGATCCCCCATCCGCGCCGCGGCGAGCCCACCACTACGTTGCGGCGATGGACAGCGTCACGGCACGCAAGATGTGGCGGACCCTCGAGCCGTACCACGGGATGATCTACTTCGCCCCCGAGGCGACGGCGGCCTACGAGGAGCTCGGGGTCCACGGCTTCGACGGCTACTTCGCGTCGCGCGCGGCCGCGATGGGGCCGGTCCCGGCCGAGGTCGTGGTGGCGACGTTCTTCAACTTCGACCCCGAGGTCGTGCACCACGCCATCCCCGCGGCATGGGAGGCGGCCACGCCCGAGCAGCTGGTCGCCGCGCGCACCGCGGCCGCCGCAGCCGCCCTCCGGCGCACGGTGGGGGACGCGCTGGACGATCCCTCGGTGGCGCGGGCGGCCGACCTGGCCCGGGCCGCCGCCTCGGCGTGCGGGCCGGCGGGGCGGCCGCTGTTCGCGGGGCACGCGGCCCTGCCCTGGCCCGAGGGCGCCCCCCTCCAGCTCTGGCACGCGATCACCCTGCTGCGCGAGTACCGCGGCGACGGCCACATCGCGTGCCTGGTGGAGGCGGGGCTCGACGGCCTCGACGCCCTGGTGCTCCACGCCGCGTCCGGCGAGGTCCCCCGGGTCGCCCTGCAGCGGACACGGCACTGGGGCGACGACGCATGGGCCGCTGCCGTGACCCGGCTCGCCGACCGGGGGATCGTCGACGGCGAGGGAGCCTTCACCGACACCGGCGCCGCGCTCCGCCAGGCCATCGAGGACAAGACGGACGACCTGGCCATGGCCCCGTGGCGCGCCATCGGGCAGGAGGCGTGCGACGAGCTGCGCGCCCTGGTGCGGCCCCTGAGCAAGGCGGTGGTGGCGAACAGCGGCCTCTGGCCGGCTGGGCCATGATGTCGCCGCAGTCCGGGTGACCTGACAGCCCAGGGGGGTCCGACGCTGGCCACGACGCTGGAGGAGCGCACGAGCACCGCCCTGGCGGTGGCCAACCTCGAGGTCGTGTACGACGACGTCATCCTCGTGCTGCGGGGTGTCAGCCTCGACGTGCCGAGCGGGCAGATCGTCGCTCTCCTCGGCGCCAACGGGGCGGGCAAGACCACGCTCCTGCGGGCGATCACCGGACTGCTCGACATCCACCGGGGCCGCATCACGAAGGGGTCGGTCACCCTCGACGGGACCGACATCACCCGGGCCGACGCGGCCCGGATCGTGCGCTCGGGCCTCGCCCAGGTGATGGAGGGCCGGCGGGTGTTCGCGGAGCTCACCGTGGACGAGAACCTCCGCACCGGGGCGTTCACCCGACGCGACAGGGACGGCATCGCCGAGTCCTACGACCGCGTGCTCGAGCTGTTCCCGGCGCTGAAGGAGCGCCGCCGGTCGACCGCCGGCTACCTCTCGGGGGGCGAGCAGCAGATGCTCGCCATCGCCCGCGCCCTGATGGCCGACCCGCGGGTGCTCCTGCTCGACGAGCCCTCGCTGGGCCTGGCCCCGCTCGTGGTCGGGCGCATCCGCGAGCTGATCGTGCAGGTGAACGAGATGGGGACGAGCGTCCTGCTCGTCGAGCAGAACGCCACCATGGCGCTGTCGATCGCCGACCAGGGCTACGTGCTCGAGCACGGGCGGATCGTCCGCGACGGCGCAGGGCAGGACCTGCTCGCCGACAAGGACATCCGCGAGTTCTACCTGGGCATCGGCGAGGCGGGGCGGCGCTCGTTCCGCGACGTGAAGACCTACCGGCGCAAGAAGAGCTGGGGCAGCTGATGGCGCCCCTCCTGTCCGTCGAGGACCTCACCCTGCGCTTCGGCGGGGTGCTGGCACTCGACAAGGTGTCCTTCGAGGTCGCGCACGACGAGCTGTTCGCGGTCATCGGTCCCAACGGCGCGGGCAAGACGTCGATCTTCAACTGCCTCTCCGCCGTGTACCGGCCCGAGGAGGGGACGATCGTGCTCGACGGGGAGTCGCTGGTGGGGGTCCGGCCGGACCAGACCGCGCGCCTCGGCATCGGCCGCACGTTCCAGAACCTCGGGCTGTTCGTGCACCTGGACGTGATCGACAACCTCCTCCTGGGACGGCACCACCGCATGTCGTCCGGGTTCGTGGCCGGCGCGCTCTGGTACGGGAAGGCGCGGCGCGAGGAGCTGGTCAACCGGGCCGCCGTCGAGGAGATCGTCGACCTCCTCGAGCTCACGCCCTATCGCCGGCATGCCGTCGGCGCGCTGCCCTACGGGGTGCAGAAGCGCATCGAGCTCGGGCGCGCGCTCGCGATGGAGCCGCGGCTGCTGCTCCTCGACGAACCGGTCGCGGGGATGAACCTCGAGGAGACCGAGGACATGGCGCGGCACATCATCGAGATCCGCGAGCGGTTGCGGATCCCGATGATCCTCGTCGAGCACGACATGCACGTGGTGATGGACCTGGCGGACCGGGTGATGGCGCTCGACTTCGGCGTCGTGATCGCCACGGGCACGCCCGACGAGGTGCAGACCGACCAGCGGGTGATCAAGGCGTACCTCGGGGGTGCCGCATGACTGCCGTGCTCGATGCACCGGTGGCCGGTGGCGACGAGGCCACGGTCGCGTCCCTGCCCGCCATCGTGCTGCGGCGGGCCGCCACCACCCCCGACCGCGTCGCCTTGCGCAGGAAGGACCTCGGCCGCTGGAAGACCTACACCTGGGGCGACTACGGCGCGCGGCTGACGGCGGTGGCGCGGGGGCTGGCCGAGCTGGGCGTCGGGCCGGGCGACCGGGTGGCCATCCACGGCGAGAACCGGCCGGCGTGGCTGTTCGCGGACCTCGGTGCCCAAGCCCTCGGCGCCATCTCCGTGGGCATCTACCCCACGTCACCGGCGGCGGAGGTCGAGTACCTGCTGACGCACTCCGGGGCCAGGGTGCTGGTGGCGGAGGACGAGGAGCAGGTCGACAAGGCGCTCGCCGCCCGGAAGCGCCTCAAGGCGCTCGAGAGGATCGTGGTCGTCGACCCGCGAGGCGTCGACCTCGACGACGACCTGCTCATGACGCTCGCGGAGCTCGAGCTGCTCGGCGAGCAGTCGAGGCTCGACATCGGCGCCGCCGCCGCTGCCGTGGACCCGGACGAGCCCGCCATCATCGTCTACACGAGCGGCACCACCGGTCCGCCCAAGGGCGCCGTGCTCAGCCACCGCAACCTGCACGCGGCCGGGGTCGGTGCGTCCGTCTCGTTCGGTGTGCACGAGCGCACCGAGGTCCTGTCGTACCTGCCGCTGTGCCACGTGGCCGAGCGGCTGATCTCGGGCATCGACGCGATCGTGCACGGCTACGTCGTGAACTTCGGCGAGGGCAGCGAGACGTTCGCCCAGGACCTCCGCGAGGTGCAGCCGACGTTCTTCCTGGGCGTCCCCCGCGTGTGGGAGAAGCTGATGGCCGGCATCGAGATCCGCATGGCGGACGCCGGCTGGCTCAAGCGGGCCAACTACCGGCTCTGGATGCGCGTCGGGCGCTCGGTGGCGCGCCGGCGGTGGGCGACGGGCCGGCTCCGCGGGCTGGACCGGCTGCGCTACGCGGTCGGGTGGCTCCTCCTCTACCGACCCCTGCGGGCCAAGCTCGGCATGTCGCGCGTGGAGGGCGTGCTCTCGGGTGCCGCACCGATCGCGCCGAGCGTCCTCGAGTTCTTCTGGGCCCTCGGGGTGCCCGTGCGGGAGGGCTACGGGCAGACCGAGAACACGGCGCAGGGCACGATGACGCCGGAGGACGACGTGCGTCTGGGCCAGGTGGGCCGGGCCGTGGCCGGCTGCGAGCTGCGCATCGCCGACGACGGCGAGATCCTCACGCGTGGGCCGGGGACCTTCCTCGGCTACTACAAGGACGCGAAGGCCACCAAGGCCACGATCGACCGCGACGGGTGGCTCCACACCGGCGACGTCGGAGAGCTCGACGACGACGGGTTCCTCCGGATCACCGACCGCAAGAAGGACATCATCATCACCGCGGGTGGGAAGAACATCAGCCCGTCCGAGATCGAGAACAAGCTCAAGGTCTCGCCGTTCGTGCGCGAGGCCGTGGTGATCGGCGACGGGCGCAAGCACCTGGTGGCCCTCGTCGGGATCGAGCTCGACACCGTCGGCGCGTGGGCGCTCCAGCAGCGCATCGGGTTCACGACCTACGCCGACCTCTCGGCCAAGCCCGAGGTGGTGGCCCTGGTGGAGGACTGGGTGGAGCGGGTGAACGCGGAGCTCGCCCAGGTCGAGACCGTGAAGGCCTTCGCGCTCCTGCCGAAGGAGCTCGACCCCGAGGACGGCGAGGTGACCGCGACCCAGAAGGTCAAGCGGCGCGCCATCGAGCAGCAGTTCGCCACGCTCATCGAGGGGCTCTACCGGTGATCGCGACGCTCCTCGCCGACATCACGCAGGCGGACCTGCTCCGCAACCTGGTGTCGGGCTTCGCGCTCGGGTGCAAGTACGCGCTCGTGGCCCTCGGGTTCGTCATCGTCTTCAAGGCCACCGGCGTCATCAACTTCGCCCAGGCCAGCTTCGTGCTCCTCGGCGGCTACCTCACCTTCAACGCCAGCGAGACCTGGGGTCTGAACTTCTACCTGGCCCTGCTCGTCGCGATGGCCGGGGGCGCGCTGCTCGGCATGGCCGTCGAGGCGCTCGTGCTCCGCCGCATGATCGGCGAGGCGCCCTTCACCCTCGTCATGGTCACCATCGGACTGCTGTTCGTCCTCGACAACGGCGTGACCGCCATCTGGGGCCCCGACGCCAAGAACCTGGGCGACCCGTGGGGCCTGAACATCCGCACGGTCGGCGACGTCGCCGATCGCGGACAAGGACATCTGGACCATCGTCTTCACCGCGGCCGTGATGCTGGCCTTCTTCCTCTTCTTCCGCTACTCCTCGCTCGGCCTCGCGATGCGGGCCACCGCGCTCGACCAGGAGGCGGCCCTCGCGCAGGGCATCAGCGTCGCGGCGGGTGTACCAGGTGTCCTGGGGCATCGCCGGTCTCGTCGCCGCGCTGGCCGGTGCCGCGCTGTCGGCCGGCAGCGTCGGCCTCAACCCCAGCGTCGGCCAGATCGCCCTCGTGGCGTTCCCGGCGATGATCCTCGGCGGCCTCGACTCGCCGTTCGGCGCGGTGGTCGGCGGGATCGTCATCGGCATCGTCCAGCAGCTCACGTCGCTGCTCGCCCCGGAGTACCTCGACTGGGTCGGGTTCGAGCTTCGAGCTGGTCTCGCCCTACCTGGTGATGGTCGCTGATCCTCCTCGTGCGGCCGTACGGGCTGTTCGGCACGAAGGAGGTGCGCCGGGTCTGATGGTCGCCGCCTTCACCGACCGGTTGCCGTGGTCGCGCCCGCCCGGCGGTCGCCCGCATCGAGAGCTCGTGCTCGACTACGCGCGACGACCTCCGCCTGCTCCGGGGGCCGTGGCGCAAGGGCGGCCTCGTCCTGCTCGTCGCGCTCTACCTGTGGGCGCCGGGCTACTTCAGCCAGTACGTGGGTCGGCGTCCTCACCCTCTGCGGCGTGTACGCGATCGGCGTGATCGGCCTCAACCTGCTCACCGGCTTCGCCGGCCAGGTCAGCCTCGGCCACGCGTTCTTCTTCGGTGCCGGCGGCTACGCCGCCGCCTACTTCGGCGCCGAGCCGCGACTGGCCGCTGCTCGCTGTACCTCGTCGGTGCCGATCGCTCATCGGCTTCGTGGTCGGTGCGCGCGATCGGCCCGTTCGCGCTGCGGCTGCGCGGGAACTACCTCGTGATCGTCACGCTCGGCCTCGTGTTCGTCGGCGACCACCTCTGGAACAACTGGGACAGCGTCACCGGCGGCGGCAGCGGCACGAGCCTCCGCCTCGCCCGACCTCCATCGGGCCCCTCGACTTCCGCGACCTCGAGCTCTTCGGCTCGAGCTACGAGAAGGAAGCAGGGCTCTTCTGGCTCGTGTGGGCCTGTCGTCGCGCTCGCCGCGCTGCTCGCCAAGAACCTCGTGCGCTCCCGCCCCGGGCGGGCGATGCAGGCCGATCCGCGACCGCGACCTGTCGGCCGAGGTGATCGGCGTGAACCTGGCCCGCTACAAGGTCGGTGCCTTCGCGTGGTCGAGCGCCTTCGCGGCCCTGTCCGGGGCGCTCTACGGGATCGTGACCAGCCGGCTCGAGGTCGGCATCTTCGAGCTACTCCTGTCCATCACGTTCGTGGCGATGCTCATCATCGGCGGCGTCGGCACGATCTTCGGCTCCGATCCTCGGCGCCCTGCTCGTGTCCGGGGGCCAGCAGGTGATCGCCCGCAACAGCGGCTCGCTCGTCTTCGACCCGATCCTCATCTCCAGCCCGGGCGACTCGGGGTTCCTGTCGATCGGGGAGTTCAACAACATCCTCTTCGGGCTGTGCATCGTCCTGTTCCTGCTCTTCGAGCCGCGGGGCGTTGGCCGCCCTCTGGCTCCGGTTCCGCACCTGGATCGGCGCCTGGCCGTTCTCCGTACTGATCACCGATCCACAACCGAACCAACCCATGGGGGGAAGCACCATGAAGACACGGACCTGGTCCCGACCGCTGGCGGTGGCGGTGGCGCTCGCGCTGACCGTCGCCGCCTGCGGCGGCAGTGACGACGACGACGACGCCGCCGACGACGGCGGCGGCGGCGACACCGCCGGAGCACCGGCGGCGGTCGCCGGCTTCGACGGCACCACGATCAAGCTCGGCGTGATCACGCCGACCAGCGGCACGGTCGCCGTGATCGGCAACCCGCTCACGGCCGGGAACAAGGCGTACTTCGACTACGTCAACGCCGAGCTCGGCGGCATCGGCGGCAAGTACAAGGTCGAGCTCGACATCCGCGACAGCGGGTACGACCCGACCAAGGCCGGCCAGGAGTACGCCTCGGTGAAGGGCGGCACGGTGATGCTCGCCCAGCTCCTCGGCACGCCGATCGTGAACTCCGTGCTCGAGCAGCTCATCGACGACGGGGTCATGGCGTCGCCGGCGTCGCTGGACTCGCTCTGGGTCCGCGAGCCGAACCTGCTGCCCATCGGCGGCTCCGTACCAGATCCAGGCCATCAACGCCCTCGACTGGTACGTCACCGAGGGCGACGGCGAGGGCAAGAAGGTGCTGCTCCCTGATCCAGGACGACCCGTACGGCGAGGCCGGCCAGGACGGGCTCGAGTTCGCGGCCGAGGAGCTCGACATCGAGCTGGCCGATCCGGTCGCGCTTCCCGGCGCCGCCGGCACCGACGCCGGCGACTTCGGCTCGCAGATCGACCAGCTGAAGGGCGACGGCTGCGAGATGGTGTTCCTCGTCGCGACGCCGTCCTCCACGGCTGCGGCCATGAGCAAGGCGGCGCAGTCGCGAGTTCGCGCCGCAGTGGATCGGCCAGTCGCCGACCTGGATCGGCGCCCTCGGGACGTCGCGCGCTGGCGCCCTACCTGCAGGCCAACTTCCTGGTGGCGTCCGAGGGGCCGAACTACGGCGACACCTCCGTGAAGGGCATGGCCGAGCTGCTCCGCATCAAGGACACGTACGCCCCGAACCAGGCGCCCGACGTCTACTTCAACTTCGGCTACATCCAGGCCAAGGCCGTCACGGCCCTCCTGGAGAAGGCCGTCGAGCTCGGCGACCTCTCGCACGAGGGGATCCTGAAGGCCAGCGAGGAGCTCGGCACGGTCGAGCTTCGACGGGCTCTGACGGGTGACTACACCTACGGCCCCGCCGAGGACCGGGTGCCGCCGACGAAGTCAGCCATCTTCAAGGTCGACCCGGCCAGCCCGACCGGCCTGACGCGCGGTGGAGCGGCCGACGTCGAGCCCCGTTCGCGAAGGACTTCGAGTTCGTCCGCTCCGGCGAGTAGCCGGCTGAGCCGTGCGTCAGAGGGGGGCCTCCGGGCCCCCCTCGTCGCGCGGGGTCAGTTCAGGGCGTCAGCCGCGGGCCCGGAGCGCGTCGGCGACGGCGGGGTGCACCACCTCGCCGGCACGGATGTTGAGGCCGGCGGCCAGCGCGGGGTCGTCGGCCATGGCGTCGTCGACGGCCGTGGTCGCGAGCGCCACGAGGTAGGGGAGCGTGGCGTTCGTGAGCGCGTGCGTGGACGTGGCCGGCACCGCGCCGGGGATGTTGCCCACGCAGTAGTGCACGACGCCGTGGACCATGAACGTGGGCTCGTGGTGCGTCGTCTCGCGCGACGTCGCCACGCAGCCGCCCTGGTCGATGGCCACGTCGACGATCACCGAGCCCGGTCGCATGCTAGCGCACCATGTCCTCGGTGACCACGACCGGCGCCCGCCCGCCGGCGACGAGCACGGCTCCGATCACGAGGTCGGCCTCGGCCACGCACCGCTCGACGGTGCCGCGGTTCGACGCGAGCGTGGTGATGCGCCCCCGGTGGATCTGGTCGACGAACCGCAGCCGGTCGAGGTCCCTGTCGAGCAGGTTCACCTCCGCCTCCATGCCGGCCGCGATCCACGCCGCGTTCCACCCGACGTTGCCGGCACCGATCACCGCCACCCGTCCGGGCTGCACGCCCGGCGCGCCGCCGAGGAGCACGCCCCGACCGCCCTGGGGCGCCTCGAGGAACCGGGCCCCCGACCTGCACCGCCAGGCGGCCGGCCACCTCGCTCATCGGGGCGAGGAGCGGGAGCTGGCCGTCGGTCCGCATCACCGTCTCGTAGGCGATGGCCGTGGTGCCCGCCGGCAGAGGGCCGTCGGCCACCTCGGGGTAGGCGGCGAGGTGGAGGTAGGTGAACAGCGTGAGGCTCCGGGCGGAGGCAGGCCGAGCTCCTCGGGCTGCGGCTCCTTCACCTTGCACACGAGGTCGGCGCGAGCCCACACCTCCGCCGCGTCGGCGACCACCTCGGCCCCGGCGGCCCGGTAGGCGTCGTCGGGGAGGCTGGCCCCCACGCCGGCGCCGGCCTGCACGAGCACGTCGACACCGTGGGCCTCGAGCTCGCGCACACCGTCGGGGGTGACGGCCACCCGTCGCTCGTCGGCCTTCACCTCGGTGGGCACCCCGACGACGCTGGGCATGGGCCCAGTCTGCCGGGGCCGACGATCACGCAGGCGGGAGAACCTCGATCGTCCCCACCATGCCGAAGGCCTCGTGCCCCGGGAGGTGGCAGGCGTAGGTGACCCTGCCGGGCTCGTCGAAGGTGAAGAACGTCATCGCCTCCGCGCCCGGCGCCACCGACACCTCGCCGGGCCGAGGCGGGTGCCGGCGCTCCGTGCCCACGCGGTGGGCGCGGTGCACCTCGCCGTCGCCGACCACCAGCTCGTGGCCGATCGGGTCGTCGTTGCGGAGGTGGAACTCCACGAGCGTGCCCTCGCGCACCCGCAGCGACCCGACGGAGAACTTGCTGTGGTGGATGCCCACGTCGACCTGCACGACGCCCGGTCCGAGCACGTCGTGCTCCGCGGCAGCGGTGTCCACGGCGTAGCCCGTTCCTGCGGTGGCCAGTCCCACGACCGCCGCCGCGAGCGCGGACCGCCGGCGCCACCTCACGCCGCGGCCGGTCCCTGCCGGCGGTCGCCGTCGCGGCTCGACAGCACGCCGAGCACGGCGATCGCGGCGCCGCCGCCCAGCGCCAGCGGCCACAGCGGCAGTCCGTCGTCCGCGGTGACGGCGCGGAGCTCGGGATCGGCCACCCCGGTGTCGACGCGGGCCGGGCGCACGTCGGGATCGACCGACACGGCGAGGTCGTAGTCGAGGTCCGATGCGGGCGTCTCGACCTGCAGGTAGGTCAGCCACATCGACGAAGGCACCCACTCCATGCCGACGTCGGAGCGCAGGTCGTCCAGCAGCAGGGTCGAGGCGGCCTCGCTGCGCTCGAGGCGCAGACCCGGCCCACCCGCCAGGAGCTCGGGCTCGTCGTCGGTCAGCAGGAACACGTCGGCCTCCACCAGCCGGCTGCCGTCGAGCCCCAGGCTCAGGATGCGCAGCGGCACCCAGGGCTGGTCGGTCGGGATCGTCAGCATGATCGGCGTGCCGTCGCCCGCGCCCTGGCCCAGCTCGGCCGCCCTGGCGGCGTCGAAGCGGGCGGCCATGAACACCTGGCTGCGGCTGCTGTAGAAGTCGAGCACCGCGGGCGCATCGGGGGTGAGCAGGAAGCCGTGGTCGACGGCCCAGCGCCCACCTCGTCCCCGCCACCGCGGAGCACCGTGATGTCGAGCGCGTCGATCGTCGTCTCCAGCAGCACCTCCGCGTCCGCCGCGCCGGCGGCGGAAAGGGCGTCGAGGCGGAACGCCGCCGGCGCCGGGGCGCGACCTCCTGGGCCAGCCGCTGCAGCGTCCAGTCGCCGCCCCGCACCACCTCGGTCGGCACGTCGGGCAGCGGCACGATCGAACCGACCTCCTCGCCCTCCCCGGTGAACTCGAACGACGTGACGTAGCGCTCCACGCCATCGTGGAACGCGGCCAGCGTGGAGGTGCGGGTCAGCTGGATGGTGCCGTTCTCGCCGACCAGTCCGCCGCACGCCCCGGCGGGGGCGGCGGTGATGGCGAGGAGCCCGGCGGCTCCGAGGGCGACGGCGGACAGGCGGATCGCGCGGTGGGGGGACATGGCAGCTCCTCCAGGTCGGTCGCCTGATCAGACGACCGACCCCGCCCGCCCGGTTCCCGCCTCAGTCGACGCGTTCGCCGTACATCCAGCGCAGGGGGTCGCAGATCAGCTCGAGGCGCTCGCCGTCCGGCCCCCGGAAGTAGAGGGAGGTGCCGTCGACGTGGTCGTAGGGCACCCCGGCCTCGTCGAGCCGCGCCTTGGCGGCCTGCCAGTGCGCGACCTCGATCGAGATGGCGAGGTGGTGGAGGCCGCCGAGCACCTCGGCGTAGGGACCGGGCCCCACGCCCGGCAGGTCGAAGAACGCGATCGTGTTCCCGCTGCCGAGGTCGAAGAAGAAGTGGGTGGACCCGACCAGGTCGCGGTTCTCGAACATCGTCGTCAGCGGGAAGCCGAGCACCTCCTGGTAGAAGCGCACCGTGCGCTCCACGTCGCCGCTGATGAGGGCCACGTGGTGCACCCCCCGGGCCGAGGAGGGCGGCCGTTCGTCGCGTGGGTTCAGGTAGGCGGCGCGGATGCGATCGCGCTCGGCCGTGAGCCGCGTTCGCTCGACGTCGTCGACCGGATCGGTGCCCGCCGAGTAGGAGCCGGCCATCTCAGGCGCTGGCGGCGTCGAGCGCCGTCATGCGCGCCGCGAGGTCGTCGAGCGCGCCGTCGTCGAGGGCCGCGTAGGCGTGGGCCATCGCGACATCGGTGGCCGCCTCGGCCGCGTCCCACCGGGGCTGCAGGCCCTCGGTCTCGGCGAGCCCGGGCCACCCGAAGATCGGCGCCATCTGCGGGGTCCGCAGTGACAGGGCCTCGTGGGGGGTGAGCCCTGCGGCCAGCACCGCCCCCGCATGGAGGCCATGGCGCAGCTCGCGCAGCCCGTTCATCTGGTGGACGACGTGCGCCTTCGGCGACGTCGGCACCGGCAGGGCCCGCCATCCGGAGAACACGGCGGCGCAGGCGGGCCGGGCGGCGGCCACCACCGCATCGAGGAGCGGGGCCAGTCCGGCGCAGTCGTGGTCGTCGGGCACGTGGTCCTCCGCCCACGCGGCGCAGCAGTCCGCCCAGGCCTCGGCGGCCTTGGCAGCGGGCATGACCGCGCGGCCCTGGTCCCACTGGGTGCGCACGTAGCCCGGCTCGAAGAACGCGAAGGCGGCGGCCACCACGTCGGCGTCGACGTCGCCGAGGACGCCTCCTCGCCCGGCCGCGTAGAAGTCGAGGCCCTGGAAGCCGAGCTCCGCACCGTTCTTGTAGGTGTTGCCGTCGAGCATGAACCGGGCCCCGACCCCGCTGACGGCTCCCGCGGTGGCTGCCGCGGCGGCGTGTGCGTCCATGGTTCCCCCTCCTGCGGGCCCGGGTGGCCCCTGCAGTTGTCTACTGCCGGCACCCGCGCCGGGGCGAGCCCGCGGATGGCATGATCTGGTCCCCGGCGGTACCGGACCACCCGCCTCAACAAAACCGGAGGGACGTTGGAACGCGAGCGCTCGCTCATCGGCCCTGCGTCGCGCGTGTCGCCGTCGCGGCGGTCGGCGCCTACGTGGGCGCGCAGGTCATCGCCGACGTCACCAGCCTGAAGATCGGCAACGTGACCGGTCGGGCGGTCGACATGGGCACGTTCGTCTACCCGATCACGTTCACGCTGCGCGACGTCGTGCACAAGGCGCTGGGCAAGCGGGCCGCCCGGACCCTCGTGGTGACGGCCGCGGCGGTCAACCTGTTCATGGCCTTCTACCTCCAGTGGGCGGCGCGGGCGCCGACGGACGCGTCGTACCCGCTCGGCCCCGAGTTCTCGGCGGTGCTGGCCCCGCTGTGGCGCATCACGATCGCGTCGATCGTGGCCGAGGTCGTCAGCGAGCTCGTCGACACCGAGGTCTACTCCTGGTTCGTGCAGCGGGTCACCACGCGCCACCAGTGGGCCCGCGTCGCCGTCAGCAACGCCGTGAGCGTGCCGCTCGACAACGTGATCTTCGCGGTGGGCGCGTTCGGGGCCCTCCCCGGACTCGGCGACCACGCGCTCACCCTGCCCTGGGACGCGGTGTGGGACATCTTCGTGGTGAACCTCACCGTGAAGGCGCTCGTGAGCGCGGCGAGCCTGCCGTTGATCTACGTGTCGCCCGACCCGCACTCCACGTAGCCGGCCACCGCGCGCCGCGCCACGTCCTGGCTCAGCTCCTCGTCGGCCTCCTCGGCGGCGAGCCGCTCGTACGGGAGCCCTTCGAGCACCTTCGCCGCGAAGCAGCGGGCGCCTTCGGGGCCGAGGGTCGGGACGGCCTGGGCCTCGAGGAAGCCCCACACGTTCGGCAGGATCAGCACCTCGTTCGAGCGCCCGGTGACGCGCAGGTCGATGTCGGGCCCGGGGTCGCACGCCTCGAGCCCCGGGTGGCCCTCGACGTCGATGCGGGACGCCTTGCCGCCGGGCACGGCCGGGGCCCACGTGTCGAGCGCCGCGCCCATCTGCTCCTCGTCGGCCTCGGCGTCGCCGCGGAACACCGCGCGGATGCAGGTGACGTCGTCCCGCTCGAACACGGCGTAGCCGTCGCCGCCCCAGCCCAGCGCGGCCTGGAACGCGACGTCGGGGTCGATGCGCTCGGCCAGGACCAGGAACCAGGAGGGGCTGCCGAAGGGCCCGTCGTCGACCACGTCGATGTCGTCGTCGAGGCCGAGCTCGGTGTCCTCCGCCTCCTCCTCGAGGAGGAAGCTGGCCGGGTCGAACAGGTGCTCCTCGGTGTCGGGCGGGTCCTCGAACGCGTCGTCGACGGCCCCGTTCCCTCCGTCGTTGAACAGCGTCTCCACGAACGGCGCGCCGAGGGCGTAGGGCGTGGAGAAGGTGGCCTCGATGAACGCGGGCACCGCGGCGGTCGCGTCCTCGCTCCGCGCCACCTCGCCGGCGTACTCCTCGTCGTAGGAGTCGCGCTCCTCGTCGGTGAGCTCCTCGCTGACGTACTGGTCCTCGACCCGCAGGGCGTCGCCCTCGCCGAGGCCGCGGCGCGCCGCCGACGCGCTGCTGTCGACGTCGTCGCCCTCGAGCAGGCCTCCGAGGTCGAAGTGCTGGTCCTGGAGCGCGTGGGTGAGCTCGTGGACGAGGGTGACGCGCAGCCCCACCGTCACCTCGGTGCCGCGCACGCGGATGCGCTTGTCATCGGGGTTGTAGAAGGCCAAGGTGCCCGCGTCGCTCGCCTGGCCGACCACCTCGCGCAGGTCCAGCGCGCCCGACACGACCCCGAGCGCACGGAGCTGGGCCGCGGCGCTGTCCAGCTCGGCCAGCTCCTCCTCCTCGGCGTCGGAGAGGCCGCCCGTGGTGGCCGACGTGTACTCCGCCGGGGTGAGGAAGTCGACCTGCACCGGGTGGTCGAAGTCGAGGTCGCGCACGTCCTCCACGTAGTCGGCGAGGTCGGCCACGCGCGGGTCCCACTCGTCGGGGTGCGACGGCTCGTCGGAGTCGACCGTGCGCAGGGCCACCGTGGCACCACCGGTGGCGAGCAGCAGGGCGATCGCGGCGCTCAGCGCCCGGACGGGCCAGCTGAGGCGCGGCCGGAGGGGCCGCAGGGGCGGAGGCGGGGCGAGGGGCAGGGCGGCGACGTTAGCGCCCGGCCCGCTCGCTCCCCGTGGCGGCGTCGGCGGTCACCACGTGCCCGGCCATGCAGTGATCGAGGTGGGCCTCCACGAACGGCTCGAGGTCCGGCCAGGGCAGCCCCGGCTTGGCCACCAGCAGCGAGGTGAGGCCGTGGATGTTGGCCCAGACGTGGAGCGCGGTCGCGAACGTGTCCTGGTCGCCGCGGACGAGGCCGGCGTCGACGATGGCCTGGATCCCCTCCATGAGGTGGGCGAACGAGCCGGTGCGCCGGATGTCGTCCCAGGGCTCGGGCGTGGAGGCCGCCCGCCCCATGAACATGATGCGGTAGTGCTCCGGGTGCTCGACGCCGAAGCGGACGTAGGCCCGCCCCCGTGCCCGCATGGCCAGCACGGGGTCGTCGATCCCGGCCACGGCCTGCTCCAGCACCTCGTCGAAGCGGGCGAACTGGCGCTCGCACACCTCGAACACGAGGTGGGACTTGTCGACGAAGTGCCGGTAGATCGACGGAGGGGTCACGCCCACGGCGTTCGCGACCGCGCGGATCGAGACCGCCTCCTCGGAGCCCGTCTCGAGCAGGAGGCGCTCGGTGACCTCGAGGATCTCCTCCCGGAGGAGGTCGCCGCGCCCCTTGGGGGAGCGCCGGCGGGTCGTGGGCATCCCGCTCAGCCTGCCACCCCCGCCTTCTCCCGTCCGGCCGCCACCAGCGGGCGGTCCCGCCGAGGCCGCACCGGGGGCGCGGGCGCGGCCGGCGGGGGCTGGTCGTCGTCCTTGCGGTCGGGGCGGTCGTCGCCGTCGAGGTCCACGTGCTCGCTGATGCCGAACCGGTCGTGGAAGCGCCGCAGCGGTCCCGGTGCCCACCAGTTCCACTCCCCGGCCAGCCGCATGAAGGCGGGCACGAGCGTGCCGCGGATCACGAACGCATCGATCATCACGGCCAGCATGAGGCCGACCCCGAACAGCTTGATGAACGTGATGTCGCTCGTCGCGAACGCGATGAACACCACCGAGATGAGCAGCGCGGCTGCCGTGACGATGCGGCCGGTGCGCTCGAGGCCGAAGGCCACCGACAGCCGGTTGTCGCCCGTGCGGTCGTGCTCCTCCTTGATGCGGGAGAGCATGAACACCTCGAAGTCCATCGACAGCCCGAACGCCACGCAGAACATGAGGATCGGGGTCGTGGCGTCGATCTGCCCGGTCGCGGTGAAGCTCAGGGTGTCGCTGAGGTGCCCGTCCTGGAACACGAACACCATCGCGCCGAAGGTCGCCGACAGGCTGAGGACGTTCAGCACGAGCGCCTTCAGCGGGATGATGACGGAGCCGAACTGGAGGAACATCACGAGGAAGGTGACGACGGCGATGATCCCGAGCGCGAGGGGCAGCTTGGAGAACAGCGCCTCCTTGATGTCGACGAGCTGTGCGGCCTGCCCGGTCACCTCGACGGGGAACGGCGCGTCGGCGTTCCGGATGTCCTCCACGAGCTGCTCACCCTCCGAGGAGAACGGCTCCACGTCCGGCACCACGGCGAGGTAGGTGCTCCCGCCGGACTCTGCGCTGTCGAAGGTCAGGTACCGGCCCGAGCCACCGGGCAGCGCGAGCTGGCCGGGTGCGCAGCCGAAGTCGCGCGGCGAGCCCCTCGGCGCAGTAGGTGCCGGTGGACGCGTCGACCCGCGCGACCCCGGGCAGGGCCGCGAGCCGGGCGGCGTACGCGTCGATGTCCGCGACCCGGGTCGCCGGGTCGCCGATGCCCAGCGCCACGACGGCCTCGGTGCCCGCCTCCTGGGAGCCGAACTCCTCCCGGAGGATGTCGTGCACCTGGCGGCTGCGGGCCGACTCCTGCTGCACCCGGTCATCCGGCAGCGCGATGTCGATGCGGAGGAACGGAGAGCCCAGCACGAGGAGCACCGCGGTCGCGCTGCCGGCCACGATCAGCGGCCGGCGCATGACCAGCAGGGCCATGCGGTGCCAGAAGCCCTCGTCGCTGATCCGGGTCGAACGGCTGAAGATCGTGAGCCCGTCGACGCGGCGGCCGAGGCCCCCGAGGATGGCGGGCAGCACGACGACCGAGAAGAACCCGGCCAGGAAGGCCACCGCCACGCCGGCGTAGGCGAAGCTGCGCAGGAACGCGAGCGGGAAGACGAGCAGCGCGCAGAGCGACGCGGCCACGGTGACCGAGCTGAAGGCGACGGTGCGACCCGCGGTGCGCACCGTGCGCTGGACCGCCACGTCGGGCTCGTGCCCGGCCTGCAGCTCCTCCCGGAAGCGGGAGACCATGAAGAGCGAGTAGTCGATGGCCAGCCCGAGGCCCATGGCGGTGGTCAGGTTGAGGCTGAAGATGGACACCTCGGTGACCGTGCTGAGCAGCCGGAGCACCACGAAGGTGCCCACGACCGACATCGCGCCGATGGCGAGCGGCAGCGACGCCGACACCACGCTGCCGAACACGAGCAGCAGGAGGATGAGGGTGATGGGCAACGCGATGGTCTCGGCCCGCACCAGGTCGTCCTCGATCGTCTGGCCGACCTCGTTGAAGACCTCCACGTAGCCGCCGACCTCGACGTCGATGACCTCGCCGTCGCGCTGGTACTTCGGCGTGATCTCCTCGATCCGGTCGTCCATGAAGTCCTGCGTGCCCTCGACGCGTGCGAGCACGAGGGCGCGGGCGCCGTCGTCGTTGCGCAGCGGCGGCGCCTTGTCGGCCGACCAGTAGGACACGACGTTGAGGACGTCCGGCTCGGCCGCGAGCTCGGCCGTCAGGGCCCGTCCGGCCGCCTCCACATCGGGCGCGTCGACGCTGCCGCCGGGCGCGGTGACGAGCAGCAGCAGGTTGGGCGTGCCGGCGCCGAAGGTGTCGAGCAGCGCCTCGTCCGCCTTGAAGGACTCGGACGCGGGGTCGTCGAACCCGCCCGAGCTGAGGTGCTCCGAGACGGGGCCGCCGTACGCGCCGCTGACGGCGAACAGGATCGCGGCGGCCACCAGGACGAGCTTCCGGCGGCGGATCACGAAGCGGCCGATGCGCTGCAGCATGCGGGGGGTCCCTTCCGGTCACGCTGGGGTCCCAGCGATAACGTAACGGTGTTACCCCAACACGACGGACCGCCCAGGGTCCAGATGACGTGGGTCACAGGGCTCCCGGCCGCCTTGCGCCTCACTTGACCGGCCGGTCAGGGTGACCGGATGACCGACCTGGCCGAGGCCGCCGCGTACCCGGGCGCCCGCGCGCCCGAGCGCCGGCGCACCGTGGACAGCAACGGCCTCTCGATCGCCGTGCACGAGTGGGGCGACGAGGCCGCGCCGCCGCTGCTGCTGGCCCACGGCGGCATGGACTTCGCCCGCACGTACGACGTCTTCGCGCCGCTGCTGGCCGACGCGGGGTGGCGGGTCGTGTCGTGGGACCAGCGCGGTCACGGCGACTCGGCGCACGCCGCGCTCTACAGCTGGGAGGCCGACCTGCGCGACGCGGTGCAGGTGTTCGACTCCGTGGGGGGCGGCCCGCTGCCGGTGATCGGGCACTCGAAGGGCGGGAGCCAGATGCTCCAGCTCGCCGACGCACTGCCCCACCGGGTCAGCCACCTGGTGAACATCGACGGCCTGCCGTCGCGGCGGAGCTTCCCCGACGTGTCGGACCACCAGCGCACGAAGCTCCTCGCCCAGGAGATCACCGGCTGGCTCGACCACCGCCGCTCGCTCGGCGACACGCAGCGCAAGCCCGGCACCATCGACGAGCTCGCGGCGCGCCGGGGGCGCATGAACCCCCGGTTGGACGACGCGTGGCTGCGCTACCTCGTGACCGCGGGCGCGCGCGAGGACGCCGACGGCTGGCGCTGGAAGATCGACCCCACGATCCGGTTCGGCGGCTTCGGCCCGTGGCGCCCCGAGTGGTCGATGATGCGGCTCCCCGACATCGGCGTGCCCGTGCTGGCCGTGCTCGGCACGGAGGCCGACCCGATGGGGTGGGGCACACCGCCCGACGACGTGGTGTCGCACCTGCCTCCGGGCGGGCGCCTCGAGATCGTCGAGGGCGCCGGGCACTTCATCCACATCGAGCAACCCGACGCCGTCGTGGCCCTCGTCCTGGAGCACCTCACATGACGGTGCGGCTGCGTCACAACCGCGTCGAGCTCGCGCTGCACGAGCTGCGCGGCGGGGACGGGCGCCCGCTGCTCCACCTCCACGGGTTGGCCGAGCGCTCCCCCGCGACCGTGCCCGAGCACCTCGCCGCGTGGCCGGGCCCGGTGTGGGCGCTCGACCTGGCCGGGCACGGCGCGTCCGGCGTGGCCCCCGGCGGCGGGTACTTCTGCGAGGTGCTCATGGGCGACGTCGACGTGGCGCTCGCGCACCTCGGCGCGGCCACCGTCTTCGGTCGCGGCCTGGGGGCCTACGTCGGCCTGCTGGCGGCCGGGGGGCGGCCCGACCAGGTGCGGGGGGCGGTGCTGTTCGACGGACCCGGCCTGGCCGGCGGGGGACCGTGGCCGGTGTCGCCCCACATCACGACCGCGGTGGCACCGCCTCCGCCGGGCGGCACCCCGGATCCATGGGCCGTGCACGAGCTCACCCGCGACGTGCGCCCCCCCGACTACGCCTCGACGTTCGCCCGCCAGGCGGCCACCCGCTCCGGGCTCGACGTCGCCATTGCGGTCAGCGGGGTCAACCGACCGCCGTGGCTCGACGCCGTCGTGGCCGAGCCCGGTGTCGTCGAGTGCTCCGTGGCCGACGCACTGAAGCTCTTCGCCGCGCTCGACTGAGCTGAGCGCCTATGCGGCGCGGCGGGCGACGAAGTCGGCGAGCTCGGTGAGCGCGGCGGCCACCTCCGCTGCGATCGGCGCCGTGCGCAGCGACGCCACCGCCTCGCCGGCCAGCTCCGCGATGGCCCGCTCGATCGCGAACACCGCGCCGGTGTCGTGCAGGACGTCCTGCACCTCGGCGATCTGCGCCGCGTCGAGATCGGGCCGGCCGACCAGCGCGAGCACCTCGGCCTGCGCGGCGTCGGCGGCCTCGACGGCGAGGGCGAGCAGCGGGGTGGGCTTGCCTTCGCGGAGGTCGTCGCCGACGGGCTTGCCGGTGGCCGCCTGCTCGCCGAAGGCCCCCAGGAGGTCGTCGCGGAGCTGGAAGGCCTCGCCCAGTGGATCCCCGTAGGCGGACAGCGGCGCCGCCAGCTCGCCGAGGCGGCCGCCCAGCGCGGCGCCGACGTGGAGCGGCCGCTCGATCGTGTACTTGCCGGACTTGTAGCGGGCGATGCGGCGGGCGGCCTCGTGGTCCACCCCGCCGCGGGCGGTGCCGAGCAGGTCCAGGTACTGGCCGGCGTTGAGCTCGGTGCGCAGCTCGTCCCACACGACCTGCACGTCGGGAGGGGACCGCGGCATGAGCCGGTCGGCGTAGACGTGGGCGAGGTCGCCGAGGAGGATCGCGACGCCCTCGCCGAACCGGCGGACCTCGCCCCGCCAGCCGAAGGCGCGGTGGCGATCGCCGTAGGCGAGGTGGGCGGTGGGGGCGCCACGGCGCACGGCGGAGCCGTCCATCACGTCGTCGTGGAGGAGGGCGAAGGCCTGCAGGAGCTCGAACGCCGCACCCGCGTCGACGATGGCCGCGTCCTCCCCGTCGCCGCCCGCGGCGACGTAGCCCCAGTGGCAGAACACGGGCCGCAGCCGCTTGCCGCCCCCGAGCACGAAGTCGCGGAGGTGGTCCAGCAGCTCGGCCAGCGCGGGGTCGAGCTGCTGCCACCGGCCCGCCTCGTCGGCGAACAGCGTGCGGAGGCGGGTCTCGACGCGCCCGGACACCTCGCCGACGCTGGCCGGCACGGGCGGGGGGACGGTCGTCACGCGTCAGGCCTCGTCGTCGACGTCCGGGTCGAGGTCGGCCACGATCTGCCCCACCTCGTCGCGCGCCGCGGTGATGCGGTCGCGGCACACCCGGAGGAGCTCGGCGGCCCGGCGCACGCGGGCTGCGAGCACGTCGACGTCGACGGCGTCGTCCTCGATCTCGGCCAGGATCGACTCGAGCTCGGCGAGCGCGGCCGCGTAGCCGATCTCGCTCGTGGGTCCGCCCACCTCCGCCTCAGTCATCGTCGTCCACCGTAGAGGGCGGGGCCACCGTCGATCGAAGCTCGCCGCCGGCCACGAGCGTGCGCAGCTCGTCGCCGGGCGCGACGTCCTCCGGCGCCCGCACGACGGTGCCGTCCGCCCGGCGCGTGATCGACCAGCCGCGAGCGAGCGTGCGCTCGGGGTCGTGCGCCCGCACCCGCGCCTCGAGCGACGTCATCGCCCGGTCCGCCGCGGCCAGCGCGCGCGGCGCGCGGTGGTGCAGGCGGCGGGCCTGGTCGGCGGTGCGGCTCTCCGCGTCCCGCAGGTGGCCGCGGGCCGCCGCCCGCACCCGCTCGACGCGTCCGTCGAGCCGGTGGGCCGCCGTGCGCAGGCCGGCGGTGGCCGCGCGACCTGCCCGGCCGGCGATGGCGTCGACCTGCCGCTCGTGCCCGGCCATGCCCCGCTCGGCCTCCTCCGCGATGGCGGACCACAGGTCCTGCAGCGAGCCGGCGAACTCCGCCACCAGGCCCACCAGCGCCTGCGCGCAGGCCGTCGGCGTCTTCTCGGCCCGGTGGGCCACCTCGTCCGCGATCGAGCGGTCGACCTCGTGGCCGATGCCGGTGAGCACGGGCACAGGGCAGGACGCGATCGCCCGGGCCACCCGCTCGTCGTCGAAGGCCATCAGGTCCGTCTTGGCTCCGCCGCCCCGGACCAGCGCGATCACGTCGACCGCTGCGGCCGTGACCTCCTGGATGCCGGCCACGACCTCGAGCGGCGCGTCCAGCCCCTGGACGTGGACGTCGACCTGCACGAGGTCGAACGCGAAGCCGCTGCGCCGCAGCTCGTGCACGAAGTCCGCCTCCGCGGCGCTGCCCGAGCTCGTGACCAGGCCGATGCGCAGCGGGACGAGCGGCATCGGCACGGTACCGTTGGCCCCCAGCAGGCCTTCTCCCTCCAGCTTGGCCAGGAGCGCGGCGCGGGCGATCTCGAGCTGCCCGAGGGTGTAGGCGGGGTCGATCGCGGTCATCCGCAGCTGCAGCTGGCCGCGGGGGGCGTACCAGTCGAGCCGGCCGCGGATGCGCACCTCGGTGCCGTCGGTCATCCGCACCCCACCGCCGGCGCGGCGCAGCGCGAGGTTGACGGGCCCCTTGTTCCGGGCCGTGAGGATCACGCCGATGCAGGCGTCGCTCCCGCCGTCGGCATCGGTGAGCGTGAAGTAGACGTGCCCCGACCTGGGCCGGGTGAGGTCGCGGATCTCGCCCCGCACCCACACCTCGTCGCGGAAGGCGGCGCGCAGGGCGTTGCCGATGCGGTCGGCCAGCTCCGTGACCGACCAGGTAGGTTCCGGGACGGAGCCGACCGTCGGGTCGTCGAACAGCGACATCCCGCTCACAGTAGGCAAGGGGGTGGGACACAGCCCCACCATGGCGCACACCGAGATCGCACCGGGCGTCCTGCAGATCGACACCCTGCTCGGCGGGTGGGCCGAGGTGACGGCCGGGTACCTGATCACCGGCACGGCTCCCGTGCTCGTCGAGACCGGCAGCCAGACCTCCGTGCCCGCGCTGCTCGCCGCGCTCGACGAGCTCGGCGTCACGCCCGACGACGCTGGCGGGGATCGCCGTCACCCACATCCACCTCGACCACGCCGGGGGCGTGGGCGACGTCGCGGCCGCCTTTCCCAAGGCC
This sequence comes from uncultured Microthrixaceae bacterium, assembly GCA_963806205.1. Classification (GTDB taxonomy): domain Bacteria; phylum Actinomycetota; class Acidimicrobiia; order Acidimicrobiales; family VFJN01; genus VFJN01. Next base: position 6,916 of record CAWDXF010000002.1, on the reverse strand, counting down.
ACGGTGTACGTGCACGAGCGCGGGGCCCGGCACCTCGTGGACCCGACCAAGCTGGTGGACAGCGCGGCGATGGTCTACGGCGACCTGCTCGACTCGCTCTACGGCCGCCTCACGCCGACCGACGCGGCGCGCGTGCACGTCCTCGAGGACGGCGAGGACGTCGTGGTGTCGGCCAACCGCCGGCTCACCACGGTCGACTCGCCCGGTCACGCCAAGCACCACCTGGCCCTGCACGACTCCGACAGCGGGCTCCTGTTCGCGGGCGACGCCGTCGGCGTGCGGCTGCCCGCCGCCGGCATCCTGCGCCCGGCGACCCCACCGCCCGACTTCGACCTGGATCAGGCGGTACCAGCCTCCGCCGCTTCCGCGACCGGTCGCCCGCCGGGGTGGCCCTGGCCCACTACGGGCTCGTGCCCGAGCCGCTGGCGACCCTCGAGGAGGCCGAGGAGACCCTCGTGCGCTGGGCCGAGGTCGCCGAGCGGGCCTGGCGCAACGGCGAGGACATCGCCGACGCCCTCGATGCCGCGTTCGCGCAGCCCGTCCGCGACCTGGATCCGGAGGCCGCCTTCATCCTCGACACCCTCAACGGCATCCACTCGAACGCCGCCGGGTTCCAGCGCTGGCTCGACAAGGGCGGCCACAGCCACGCGTTCGGCATCGGCGGCCACGGCCCCGGCCAGAGCCACGGAGCCGGGGCTGGGCAGCACCTCCACTGAACCTGTCGTGCCGGGTTGGTCGTGCTGGCTCGGACTCGCCAGACTGACCTGACTCGTCGCCTCAGGAGGCCGCAATGCCCGAAGCCGTCATCGTCGCCACCGCCCGCACGCCCATCGGCCGGGCCAACAAGGGCTCCCTCACCGAGTGCCGTCCCGACGACCTGTCGGCCACCATCATCACGGCGCTGCTCGCCAAGGTGCCCGCAGCTCGACCGGCAGACCGTCGAGGACGTCATCTGGGGCTGCGGCCAGCCCGGTGGCGAGGCCGGGTACAACGTCGCCCGCGTCGCGGCGCTCCTGGCCGGGCTGCCCGACGTGCCCGGCGTGACCGTCAACCGCTACTGCTCGTCGTCGCTGCAGACCATCCGCATGGCCGCCCACGCCATCAAGGCGGGCGAGGGCGACGTGTTCGTCGCCGGCGGCGTCGAGACCGTCAGCCGCTACATGAACGGCGCGTCCGACACCGGCCCGCACAACCCGCTTCGCCGACGCCGAGGCCCGCACCGCGGAGCGCACCAACGGCGCCGACAGCTGGGAGCCCCCGAAGGGGCTGCCCGACATCTACATCGCGATGGGCCAGACCGCCGAGAACGTGGTGCAGTCCGAGGGCGTGAGCCGCGAGGAGATGGACGAGTTGGGCAAGCGCTCGCAGGACCGCGCCGTCGCCGCGCAGGAGAGCGGCTTCTTCGACCGCGAGATCACCCCGGTCACCACGCCGTCGGGCACGGTCGTCACCAAGGACGACGGCCCCCGCGCCGGCACCACGCTGGAGAAGCTCGCCGAGCTCAAGCCGGTGTTCCGCCCCGACGGCAAGGTCACCGCCGGCAACGCCTGCCCGCTCAACGACGGCGCCGCCGCGGTGGTCGTGATGAGCGACACCCGGGCCGAGCAGCTCGGCATCACGCCGCTCGCCCGCATCGTGGCGTCCGGCGTGTCCGGCCTGAACCCCGAGATCATGGGCCTCGGCCCGATCGAGGCGTGCCGCCAGGCGCTGGGGCGGGCGGGCATGACGATCGACGACATCGACCTCGTCGAGATCAACGAGGCGTTCGCCGCGCAGGTCCTGCCCTCGGCCAAGCACCTCGGCATCGACCTCGAGAAGCTCAACGTCAACGGCGGCGCCATCGCGCTCGGCCACCCGTTCGGCATGACCGGCGCCCGCATCATGACCACGCTCATCAACGGCCTCGAGGACACCGGCGGCCGCTTCGGCCTCGAGTCGATGTGCGTCGGCGGCGGTCAGGGCATGGCGATGATCGTCGAGCGCCTCTAGGTCCAGTCGATCCTCAGCCGGTGCCGTAGACGGGCGCCGCGGGCGGCGCCTCGGCCAGGAGCTCGGCGATGACCGGTCCGAGCTCCTCGGGCTCCCAGCGCGCGCCCTTGTCGCCCTTCGGGCCGTGCTGCCAGCCGGTGGCGAGGCCGACCTTGCCGCCCTCGACCTCGAACATGCGCCCGGTCACGCCGGCCGACTCGGTCGACACCAGCCAGGCCACGAGAGGCGCGACGTTCTCCGGGGCCATCGCGTCGAACGCGCCGGCCTCGACCTCGGCCATCATCTCCGTGAACACGCCCTCGGTCATCCGCGTGCGGGCGGCCGGCGCGAGCGCGTTCGCGGTCACGCCGTAGCGGCCCAGCTCCGCCGCCTGCACGAGCGTGAGGGTGGCGATGCCCGCCTTCGCCGCCGAGTAGGCGGCCTGTCCGACGGACCCCAGGATCCCGGCGCCCGAGCTGGTGTTCACGATGCGGGCGTCGACTGGGGTGCCGGCCTTGGCCTGGTCGCGCCAGTGGGCGGCCGCGTGGCGGGCCACGCAGAAGTGGCCCTTGAGGTGGACGCGCACCACCGTGCCCAACTCGTCCTCCGAGGCGTTGGCGAACATGCGGTCGCGCACGAAGCCGGCGTTGTTGACGACTCCGTGCAGCCCGCCGAAGGCGTCGATCGCGCTCTGGACGAGCCGGCCCGAGCCGTCCCAGTCCGCCACGTCGTCGCCGTTGGCCACGGCCTCGCCACCCGCGGCCCGGATGGCCTCGACCACCTCGCCGGCGGGGCCCGTCCAACCGCCGGTGCCGTCGCGTCGCAGCCCAGGTCGTTGACCACGACCTTGGCCCCCTGGCGGGCCAGCTCGAGCGCATCCGCGCGGCCGATCCCGCGGCCCGAGCCCGTGACGATGACGACGCGTCCCTGCGCAGATGCCGGCCATGGCGACAGCATGGCAGGATCTGACGGTCCATCAGAAACGAGGCGACCTGCCCATGCGCTATCTTCGAGTTCATCGAGAAGGACGTCGCCGAGATGATGGAACGGTGGCGGGCCCACCGCGCCGAGCTCTTCGACACCCGGGGACCCGGGTCTCCGGGCCGGCACTAGCGTTCCTTCGTCTCCTCCAGCACCGTCCGCCCCAGCAGCAGGTACCGCTGCGGGGACCGTCGCTTCAGGTACTGCGCGTACCCGATGCCCAGGGCCGCGACCCCCGCCACCAGCCACGGCGTGGCCTTCAGGACCAGCGAACCCGACTCCTTGCCGGCCGCCGCACCCATGTTGGAGACCAGCAGGACGACCACGGCGAGCATCGCGACACCGCCGACCAGCGGGGCCGTGAAGGTCCTGAACCAGTGGCGGCTCTCCGGGTGGTGCGAGCGGAAGTACGCCAGCACCGCGAAGGAGCACACGGCCTGCACGATGAGGATCGCCATGGTGCCGAGGATGGCGAGCAGGACGTACGTGCCGTCGTACGGGTCCTTGCCCGCCGCCGCGAACGCGAGGAGCAGCACTCCCGTCACCACCGTCTGCACCAGGCCCGCGATGTGCGGCGAGCCGTGCCGGGCGTGGGTGCGGCCGACGGTGTTCTTCAGGACGGGCAGGACGCCCTCGCGGCCCAGCGCGTACATGTAGCGGGCGGCGCAGTTGTGGAAGGCCATGCCGCAGGCCAGCGAACCGGTGATCATCAGCCACTGCATGACGTCGACGGCCCAGTGGCCGACGTACTGCTCGGTGGGCCCGAAGAAGAGCTGCAGGGGGTTGGCGGTGGCGACCTTGACGGCGTTCGACTCGCCGGTGCCCGAGATGGCCATCCAGGAGACGAAGACGTAGAAGACGCCGACGCCCGAGCACGGAGATCATCGTCGCCTTGGGGATGATCTTCTTCGGGTTGCGGGACTCCTCGCCGTACATCGCCGTCGACTCGAAGCCGACCCACGACCAGAAGGCGAAGAAGAGGCCGAGTCCGGCGGAGGTGCCCTTGAAGGCGTTGACGGGGTTGACCGGGTCCGAAGGCTGAAGCCGTTCGGGCCGCCGCCGTGGAAGGCGACCGAGATCGCCATCGCGGCGAGGATCGTCACCTCGGTGGCCAGCAGGACGACGAGCAGCTTCTCGGCGACCGAGATCCCGAACCAGGTGCCCATCGCGTTGACCGCGAGCATCAGCACCGCGAACGCCCACCACGGGATGTGAAGTCCCGTCTGGTCCTTCGAGAGTTCCCGTCGCGAAGGTCGAGAAGATGCCGATGAGGGCCGGCTCGAAGACGACGTACGCGAAGGTGGCGAGCAGCCCCGAAGCCAGTCCGACCGTGCGGCCGAGGCCGTAGGAGATGAAGCCGTAGAAGGCGCCGGTCGAGGTGATGTGCTTCGCCATCGAGGTGAAGCCGACGGAAAAGATTGCCAGGACGACCATTGCGACGAGATAGCTCGCCGGCGCCCCGATGCCATTGCCCGAGGACACCATGAAGGGCACGTTGCCGGTCATCGCGGTGATCGGCGCGGCGGTCGCCACGGCCATGAAGACCACGCCGACCAAGCCCACGGCGTTGGCCTTAAGCCGGTGGACCGTAGCCGTCCCCGTCCGTGTCCGTCGCCGGGGCGACTCCTTCGTCCACTGCCATGGGGTGGCCTCTCTCCTTGCCCGTCGCTTGTGTACCGAACCGGAACTCTGTAGGCCGAATGAGTCGGGCGAGGGTCGCGGGGCGTTAAAAGTTTGTCAACCAGACCTTTAGAAATCTGGCGGCAACACGTGGCTCGTACGGTCGCCGCCATGAGCGCTATACCTCCGCCTACACCGCCACCCTCGGCGGTCGGCGCCACCGCTTCGACTGCCTCGCGCGCCTGCTCGCCGCCGCGAGCCCCGAGCGCTCCGGCGACCGGCTGGCCGGACTCGCCGCCGCGTCCGCACAGGAGCGGGTCGCCGCACGCTGGGCGCTCGCCGAGGTGCCCCTCGCGGACTTCCTCGCCGAGCCGCTGATCCCGTACGAGACCGACGACGTGACCCGGCTGATCCTCGACACGCCACGACCCGGCGGCCTTCGCGCCGGTGGCCTCGATGACCGTCGGCGGAGTTCCGGGAGTGGCTGCTGTCGGACGCGGCGGACGGCGACGACGCTGGCCGCCGTGTCGCCCGGGCTCACGCCCGAGATGGTCGCGGCGGTGTCCAAGCTGATGGGCAACGCGGACCTGGTCGCCGTGGCGCGCAAGGTCCGCGTCGTCACCGCGCTTCCGCTCGACGCATCGGCCTGCCGGGGCGGCTGGCGACCCGGCTGCAGCCCAACCACCCGACCGACGACCCGGCGGGCGTGGCCGCCGCCCTGCTCGACGGCCTGCTGCTCGGCTCCGGCGACGCCGTGATCGGCATCAACCCGGCGACCGACAGCCCCAAGGCCGTACGGCGACCTGCTGGAGCTGCTCGACGGAGTGATCACAGCGCTACGCGCATCCCGACCCAGTCCTGCGTGCTCTGCCATGTCACGACCAGCGTCGACCTGATGGAACGCGGCGCCCCGGTCGACCTGGTCTTCCAGTCGATCGCGGGCACCCAGGCCGCCAACGCGTCCTTCGGGGTCACGCTCGGCCTGCTCGACGAGGCGTACGAGGCGGCGCTGAAGCTGGAGCCGGGGCACCGTCGGGCGCGAACGTCATGTACTTCGAGACCGGGCAGGGCACCGCGCTGTCGGCGGACGCGCACCACGGGGTCGACCAGCAGACGGTGGAGGCGCGGGCCTACGCGGTGGCGCGGCGCTACGAGCCGTTGCTGGTCAACACGGTGGTCGGCTTCATCGGCCCGGAGTACCTCTACGACGGCCGGCAGATCCTGCGCGCCGCCCTGGAGGACCACTTCTGCGGCAAGCTGCTCGGCCTGCCGATGGGCCTGCGACATCTGCTACACCAACCACGCCGACGCCGACGACGACGACATCGCCACGATGCTGACCATGCTCGGCGTCGCGGGCGCGTCCTTCGTGATCTGCACGCCGGGCGGCGACGACATCATGCTCAACTACCAGTCGGCCTCGTACCACGACGCGTTGTACCTGCGGGAGGTGCTCGGGCCTGCGCCCGGCGCCGGAGTTCGAGGCCTGGCTCGACTCGATCGGGCTGCTGGACGAACACGGCGGCATCCGTGAGGTCTCCGGAGGTCCACCCGTCGACGGCGATCGCCGGAAGGGAGTGGCGGCATGACCGTGTGGCCGTGCAGGCGGAGGGAGTCGGCGGCGTGACGATGTGGCGTACAGGCGGAGGGATTCGGCGGCGTGACCGAAGTGGCAGTACAGGCGGCGTCGTGGCGGAACTGCGGCAGCACCCAGGCCCGCATCGGCCTCGGCCGGGCCGGTTCCGCCCTGCCGACCCGGCACCGGCTGGAACTCCAGGCGGCGCACGCGGCCGCCCGGGACGCCGTGCACTCGCCGTTCGACCCCGACACGATCGCGGCGGGGCTGGCCGGGACGCCGACCGTACGGGTCCGCAGCTCCGCCCCCGACCGGCTCACCTACCTCCAGCGGCCGACCTGGGCCGCCGTCTGCACCCCACCGACCGGGCCCACCTGCCCCGGGGGAGTGGGACGCCGTCTTCGTGGTCGCCGACGGGCTGTCCAGCCGGGCGGTGCACGAGCATGCGGCGGCGGTGGTGCGGGCGACGGTGGCCCGGCTGCCGGACGACTGGCGCGTCGCGCCCGTCGTCCTCGCCGAACAGGCCCGCGTGGCCCTCGGCGACGACATCGCGCTGGTCGATGGGCGCGGCGATGGTCGTCGTCCTGGTCGGGGAACGGCCCGGTATGTCCGCGGCGGACTCCCTGGGCGCGTATCTCACCTACCGGCCCACCCCGGCGTGACCACGGACGCCGACCGCAACTGCCTGTCCAACATCCGCCCACCGCTGGGCCTCTCCTACGCCGGGGCGGCGGGAAAGCTGACGGGGCTGATGGGGCGGGCGCGGGAACT
>CAWDXF010000001.1:0-444784 GCA_963806205.1 uncultured Microthrixaceae bacterium | reverse complement strand
GTCATCATCTCCGGAATCCTCTACGTCATCTCGGGCATCATCGCGCTGATCGCCTACGCCGGCAGCGGTGGCACCGGCGCCACCGGCGAGATCACCACCAACCAGCGGATCGTCGTCCTGGTCCTCGGCATCGCCATCCTGCTCTTCGGTCATCATCGAGCTCGCGGTCGCGCGAGGCCTGTTCCGCGGCAGCAACGTCGCCCGCATCATCGTGGCCATCATCAACGTCCTGACGATCATCTCCGGCCTCTTCGCCCCCTTCCAGTCCGGGAACCAGCGCGGTACCTCGATCGGACAGGTCGTCATCGCGATCATCGTGCTGGCCCTGCTGTACTCCCCCAAGGCCACGAGTTCTTCAGCCGCGGCGGAGCCAGCGCCACCACCATACGTACTAGGCCGAACCACACGCTCGGTATGCCGCGTCGCCCCCGGTGGCGCGGCATACCTATGCCGGCTGCTCGTCCTCGCCGGTCCTCGGAACCCGCGCCCGGCCGCACCGCGCGGCGGCGGCGCACCAGCCAGTCATGCCCGACCACGACGAGGATCGCGACGACGGCCCCGATGACCCATGGCCACGGGTGGTCGCCGAACCACGCCTCCAGCACCGCGAACCCGATCGTCGTGTAGATCGTGGCCCAGAACAGCGCCCCGACCACGACCCCCGGCACGTAGCGCCACCACGGCATCCGCAGCGCCCCGCCGCCGCGTTGACCGCCGTCTGGAACCCGATGGTGAGGAACGAGACCGCGACCGCCGGCGCCCCGAACCGGCCGACGACGGCCTCTGCCCGCCGAACCGCCGGCCGGTCGAGGTGCTGGGCCAGGCGGGTGCGCTGGCCGCCGTAGCGCAGCGCCCGCCCCGCCCAGTAGGTCGCACTCCCCCGCGCCAGCGCCAGGACGAAGAACGCGCCGAACGTCAACGCGTACGGCCAGTCGCTCACGCCGTCAGTCTAGGAACGCCGCCTCAGCGCGCCGCCGACCCCTCGACGTAGTCGCTGTCGCTGTCCTTGATCCAGCTCATCAGCCCGCGCAGCTCCTTGCCGGTGGCCTCGATCGGGTGCTGAGCACCCTTCTCGCGCAGGGCCTTGAACTCCGGTGCGCCCGCGTCCTGGTCGTCGATGAACCGCTGGGCGAACGCGCCGCTCTTGATGTCGGCGAGCACCGCCTGCATGTTCTCCTTGACGTGCGGGTCGATGACGCGCGGGCCGGACACGTAGTCGCCGTACTCCGCCGTGTCGGAGACCGACCAGCGCTGCTTGGCGATGCCGCCCTCCACCATGAGGTCGACGATGAGCTTCAGCTCGTGGAGGCACTCGAAGTAGGCGACCTCCGGCTGGTACCCCGCCTCGACCAGCGTCTCGAAGCCGTACATCACCAGCTGGGACGCACCGCCGCAGAGCACCGACTGCTCACCGAACAGGTCGGTCTCCGTCTCCTCGGTGAACGTCGTCTTGATCCCGCCGGCCCGGAGGCCACCGATGGCCTTGGCGTAGGACTGCGCGAGGTCCCAGGCCTGGCCGGACGGGTCCTGCTCGACGGCCAGCAGCACGGGTACGCCGCGGCCGTCGGCGAACTCGCGACGGACGAGGTGGCCGGGACCCTTGGGCGCGACCATGAGGACGTCGGAGCCGGCCTCGGGCTTGATGTACCCGAACCGGATGTTGAAGCCGTGCCCGAAGAGCAGCGCGGCGCCCTCCTTGAGGTTCGGCTGGATCTCGTTGGCGTAGACGTGCCGCTGGACCTGGTCCGGCGTGAGGATGACGACGAGTTCGGCCTCCTTGACCGCGTCCGCGACGGACTTCACGGTCAGGCCCTCGGCCTCCGCCTTGGCCTTGGACTTGCTGCCCTCGGCGAGGCCGACGCGGACGTCGACGCCGGAGTCGCGCAGGTTGAGCGCGTGGGCGTGGCCCTGGCTCCCGTAGCCGATGACGGCGACCTTCTTGCCCTGGATGACGGACAGGTCGGCATCGTCGTCGTAGAACATCTCGGCCATCGTGGCCAGCTCCTTCTCGTTGAGGGACAAGCGTTTTCGGTAGGCAGGTGATGCAGTGTGCGGGTCAGCCACAAACGGGGCTCAGGCGGTGCGCAGGCTCCGGTCGGTGATCGACCGAGGGCCGCGGCCCACGCCGACGATCCCGGACTGGACGAGCTCGCGCACGCCGAAGGGCTCGAGGACGTGCAACAGCGCCTGGACCTTCTCGGCCTTGCCGGTGCACTCGATCGTCAGGCTGTCGTGCGCGACGTCGATGACCTTGGCGCGGAACAGCTCCACGGTCTCGAGGATGCTCGACCGGGTGGTCGGGTCGGCCCGCACCTTGATGAGGACGACCTGACGCTGCACCGACGCGTTCGGGTCGAGCTCGACCACCTTCAGGACCTCGACCAGCTTGTTGAGCTGCTTGGTGACCTGCTCGAGGGGAACTCCTCGACGTCGACGACGACTGTCATCCGCGAGATGTCGGAGTGCTCGGTCGGGCCGACTGCCAGCGAGTCGATGTTGAAGCCGCGCCGCGAGAACAGGCCGGCGATGCGGGCCAGGACCCCGGGCTTGTCCTCGACGAGGACGGACAGGGTGTGCTTGCTCATCGTCTCGCTCCTCTCAGTCTTCCCGGTCCCACACGGGGGCCTCGCCACGGGCGTTGAGGATCTTGTCGTTGCTGACGCCGGCGGGGACCATCGGCCAGACCATGGCGTCCGGGTGCACGATGAAGTCGATGACGACGGGGCGGTCGTTGACCTCCAGCGCCTGCTGGATCACCGCGTCGACCTCCTCCTGCTTCTCCGCCCGCAGCCCGAGACAGCCGTAGGCCTCGGCCAGCTTGACGAAGTCGGGGATCCGCTGGTGGCTGCTGGTGTGCAGGTCGGTGTTGGAGTAGCGCTCGTTGTAGAACAGCGTCTGCCACTGCCGGACCATGCCCAGGCTGGAGTTGTTGATGATCGCCACCTTGATGGGGATCTGGTTGATGACGCAGGTGGCCAGCTCCTGGTTGGTCATCTGGAAGCAGCCGTCGCCGTCGATCGCCCACACGACGCGGTCCGGCTCGCCCACCTTGGCGCCCATGGCCGCCGGCACCGAGTAGCCCATGGTCCCGAGGCCACCGGAGTTGAGCCAGGCGTTGGGCCGCTCGTACTGGACGTACTGGGCCGCCCACATCTGGTGCTGGCCGACGCCGGCGACGTAGACACCCTCCGGGCCGGTCGAGCTGCCCGATCCGCTCGATGACGTACTGCGGCTCCAGACGGTCGGGGTAGTCGGTGTAGCCCAGCGGGAAGGTGGCCTTCCAGTCCTGGGTGGTCGTCCGCCACTCGCTGTAGTCGGCGTCGCCCAGTCCCTCGTCGGTCAGCAGCGTGACCAGGTCGCGGATGACCTCCTTGGCGTCCCCGACGATCGGGACGTCGGCGACCCGGTTCTTGGAGATCTCCGCCGGGTCGATGTCGGCGTGGATGATCTTGGCCCCGGTCGCGAACGTCGACAGCTGGCCGGTCACCCGGTCGTCGAACCGCGCGCCGATGGTGATGAGCAGATCGGACTTCTGCAGGGCGGTCACCGCGGCGACGGTGCCGTGCATACCCGGCATACCGAGGTTGAGCGCGTGCGAGTCCGGCACCGCCCCGCGGGCCATCAGCGTCGTGACGACGGGGATCTGGGTGAGCTCGACCAGCTGCCGCAGCTCGTCGCTGGCGCCGCTGCGGATGACCCCGCCGCCGATGTAGAGGACGGGGCGCTTCGCGGCGGTGATGAGCCGGGCCGCCTCGCGGATCTGCTTGCTGTGCGGGCGGATCACCGGGCGGTACCCGGGCAGGTCGATCTGCGGCGGCCAGGAGAAGGTCGTGCTGCCCTGCAGGGCGTCCTTGCTGATGTCGACGAGGACCGGCCCGGGGCGTCCGGTCGAGGCCACGTGGAACGCCTCGGCGAGCGCCCGCGGGATCTCCGACGCGTCGGTGACGAGGTAGTTGTGCTTCGTGATGGGCATCGTGATGCCCCGGATGTCGGCCTCCTGGAAGGCGTCGGTGCCGATCGCCTTGCTCGACACCTGGCCGGTGATGGCGACGATGGGCATCGAGTCCATGTAGGCGTCGGCCAGCGGCGTGACGAGGTTGGTCGCCCCCGGACCCGACGTCGCCATGCAGACACCGACACGACCGGTCGCCGCCGCATACCCCTCGGCTGCGTGCCCGGCCCCCTGCTCGTGGCGCACGAGGATGTGTCGCACGGTGGTGGAGTCCATCAGCGGGTCGTAGGCCGGCAGGATCGCGCCGCCGGGGATGCCGAAGACGGTGTCGACGCCGAGGCGTTCGAGCGACTTGACCAGGGCCTGCGCGCCGGTGACCTGCTCCGGCGCCGGCGTGGGCGGCTGGGACGCGGAGCGCGGGTGCGCTGCCGGGCGCGGCGGGCGGTCCGCTGGGCGCGTGCGGTACCGGCCGTGGAGCGCTGCTCGGCGCCGGCGCGACGGTGGTCGTCGGCGCCGCGGAGCGCGGGCGGGGGTGGGCGTGCTGGGCCACATCTGCCGGGGTGGGTCGCACCGGTGTCGCGCCGTTGCTCACTGGTCCACTGCTTTCACTCGGTGTTCGCTGGTCGTTCGCTCGTCGTGCTGCTGGCGCCGGTCATGAAAAAACCCTCCGGTCCGGCGAAGGACAGAAGGGCAGCGCGCTGAGGGGGTCGGCTGGTTCGCCTGCTCAGACGCGCTTGGGGAGTACGAGGACTCGGGCCACGCCCCCACCGTGCTCCCGGGCGGCGTGTCGTGTCAACCGGCGGACACCCTCGTCTCACCATCCGGCTGTCCGTCCGCGGGCTGGACGCCTCAGCTGATGTTCATGCGGGACTTGAGGGTGTCCCGCTTGTCCTCGAACCGGGCCGCCTGCTTGTCGAGGCCGTCCATGAAGTTGGACAGCTCCGTGCGGGCCGCCTCCCCCTCCTGCGACAGGCCCTCGAGCTCGAAGATCTTCCAGTAGCGGAGCACCGGCATGACGACCTCGTCGCGGTGCGAGCGCAGGTCGTAGATGCCGGCGACGGCCATCTCGACCGCCTTGCGCTGGAACCCGGGGATGTCGGAGCCGGGCATCTTGAACCCGGTGACGACGTCGAGGATCGCCTGCATCGCCTGGTCGGGCGACAGCTCGATCGCCGCCTGCATGAGGTTCCGGTAGAACACCATGTGGAGGTTCTCGTCGGCGGCGATCCGGGCGAGCAGCTTCTCGGCCATCGGGTCGTCGGTGTACTTCCCGGTGTTGCGGTGGCTGACTCGCGTCGCGAGCTCCTGGAACGAGACGTAGGCCAGGTTGTGCATCATCGAGTCGCCGTGGTCCGCCGAGTAGCCCTGCGACATGTGCGTCATCCGGAACCGCTCGAGCTCCACCGGGTCGACCGAACGCTTGACGACGAGGTAGTCGCGCATCGCGATGCCGTGGCGGCCCTCCTCGGCGGTCCAGCGGTGCACCCAGGCGCCCCACGCGTCGTCACGCCCGAAGATCGTCGCGATCTCGTGGTGGTAGCTGGGCAGGTTGTCCTCGGTGAGGAGGTTGACGAGGAGCGCGTTGCGGGCGACCTCGTTCATCGGCGAGTCCTCGGGGGTCCAGGGGTCGCCGCCCATGATCCCGTCGAAGTTCCGCCCCTCGCTCCACGGGATGTAGTCGTGGGGGAACCACTCCTTGGCGACCTGGAGGTGCCGGTTCAGCTCCGTCTCGACGACCGGGTTCAGCTCGCGCAGCAGATCGGTCTCGGACCAGGTCGTCGTCATGGTCTCGAGGTTACGCCACCGTAGGTGTCCCTAAACCGGATGCGCGGCAGCTCGTTCGCCGCGACGCTATGGCCCATGGAGCTGCCCGTCGGCCTCGCCACCCGACCGCTGCGCCCCGCCGACGCCCGCGAGGTCTTCGACCTGATGGTCGACTCGCAGACCCTCGACGCCGGGGAGCCCTCGGTCGACCTCGAGGACGTCGTGGGCGACTGGCAGCGACCGAGCTTCGACCTCGCCACCCACGCCATCGGGATCCAGGATGCCGGCCGGCTCGTCGGTTACGCCGACGTGGCGAACGGCCGGTACGCCGACGTCGCGGTCGCGTCGAGCCACCGGGGACAGGGAATCGGGACGTGGCTGGCCGCCTGGACCCAGGCCGAAGCGAAGCGGCAGGCCGGGTCGATGGTCGGTATGCCGGTACCCGTGGGCAGCGACGGCGACCACCTCCTGGAGCGGCTGGGCTACCACGTCGCCTGGACGTCGTGGGTGCTCCAGCTGGGCGAGGGCGAGCAGATCGAGAGCCAGCCCCTGCCCGAGGGGTACGCGGCCCGGCCCTTCCGCCCTGGGGAGGAGGTCGCCGCATACCGGATCGTCGAGGACGCCTTCAACGAATGGCCCGATCGCCAGCCGGTGGCGTACGACGACTGGGCAGCCCGGGTCGTCCGACGGCCGGGTTTCCAGCCCTGGCACCTGCGCCTGGCGACCGATCCTGACGGCGACGTCGTGGGCGTGGGGTACGTGTTCGTCAGCGGGGAGTACGGGTACGTCCCCACCCTCGCGGTGCGCCGCGACCAGCGCGGGCGCGGTCTCGCCCGGGCCCTGCTCGTCGACTGCTTCGCGGTGGCCCGGGAGCACGGCGCATCACGCTCTGAGCTGTCCACCGACTCCCGCACCGGCGCGCTCGGCCTCTACGAGCGCGTCGGTATGCGGGTCACCTCGACCTGGGTTCACCGCGCCATCGCGGTGTGACTGACACCCGGCTCGCCCTGTTCGTCGAGAGGCCAACTTCTGTCCTTATTCGTGACGGATAAGGACAGAAGTTGGCCTTTCGGTGCACGAAGGGGGAGTGGGAGGTGGGCGTCGGGCGGTCAGTCGCAGACGGCGCCCTTGCTGGCGCTGCCGACGAGCCTGCGGTACTTGCCGAGGACGCCGCGCGGGTACTTCGACTCCGGCGGCGTGAACCCCACCGCTCGTCTCTCCATCTCCTCCGGCGACACGTCGAGGTCGAGGGTCGCCTGGGCGACGTCCAGGACGATCTTGTCGCCGTCGCGGACGAACGCGATCGGCCCGCCGTCCACCGCCTCCGGCGCCACGTGGCCGACGCACAGCCCCGTCGTCCCGCCGGAGAACCGCCCGTCGGTCAGCAGCAGCACGTCCTTGCCGAGGCCGGCGCCCTTGATGGCCCCGGTGACCGCGAGCATCTCGCGCATCCCCGGGCCGCCCTTCGGGCCCTCATAGCGGATGACCAGGACGTCGCCGGCCTTCAGCGAGCCGTTCTCGACGGCGTCCATCGCGGCCCGCTCACCGTCGAACACCCGCGCCGTGCCGGTGAAGACGTCGGAGTCGAACCCGGCCGACTTGACGACGGCCCCCTCCGGGGCGAGCGACCCCGTGAGGATGGTGATCCCGCCGGTCTTGTGGATCGGCTCGCTGAGCGCGCGGAGCACCTTGCCGTCGGGGTCGGGCGGGTTGATCCCGGCGAGATTCTCGGCGACGGTCTTGCCGGTCACCGTCAGGCAGTCGCCGTGGAGCAGGCCCGCGTCGAGAAGCGCCTTCATCACCACGGGCACCCCGCCGACGCGGTCGATGTCGGTCATGACGTAGGCGCCGAACGGCTTGACGTCCGCGAGGTGCGGGCACCCGGCTGCCGATCTTCCGGAAGTCGTCGATGGTGAGGTCGACGTCGGCCTCGTGGGCGATGGCCAGCAGGTGCAGCACCGCGTTGGTCGATCCGCCGAAGGCCATGACGACGGCGATGGCGTTCTCGAACGCCTCCTTGGTCATGATCTGGCGGGCGGTGATCCCGCGCCGCAGCATCTCGACGACCGCCTCGCCGGACTTGCGGGCGAACCCGTCCCGCCGCCGGTCGGTCGCCGGCGGCGCCGCGGAGCCGGGCATCGACATCCCCATCGCCTCGGCCACCGACGCCATGGTGTTCGCGGTGTACATGCCGCCGCAGGCGCCCTCGCCCGGACAGATGGCCCGCTCGATGGCGTCGACGTCGGCGCGCGACATCTTGCCCGCGGCGCACGCCCCGACGGCCTCGAAGGCGTCGATGATCGTGACCGTCCTCTCCGAGCCGTCCGACATCTTGGCGATCCCCGGAAGGATCGAGCCCGCATACAGGAACACCGAGGCGAGGTCGAGCCGCGCGGCGGCCATCAGCATCCCCGGCAGCGACTTGTCGCACCCGGCGAGCAGGACCGACCCGTCGAGCCGTTCGGCCATCATCACCGTCTCGACCGAGTCGGCGATGACCTCACGCGAGACGAGCGAGAAGTGCATCCCCTCGTGGCCCATGGAGATGCCGTCGGAGACCGAGATGGTGCCGAACTCCAACGGGTACCCGCCCGCCGAGAACACCCCGTCCTTGACCGCGCCGGCCAGCCGCTCGAGCGACAGGTTGCACGGGGTGATCTCGTTCCACGAGCTGGCGACCCCGATCTGCGGCTTGGCGAAGTCGTCGTCGCCCATGCCGACCGCACGGAGCATCCCTCGCGCGGCGGCCTTCTCGAGACCGTCTGTGACGTCGCGGCTGCGGGGCTTCAGATCGGGTGTCGTTGCTGTCGGGACCGTCATGGCCCCGAGCGTACCGAGCGGGTGACCTCAGGCCTCGGGCACCGTGGCGCCGGTCGGATCGACCTCGCCCGCCGGCACCGCCGTCTCGAACAACGGCGCCACGACGGCCGCGATCGCCCCACCGATGAGCGGGAACACGATGAACACCCACAGGTGTGCCAGTGAGTCGCCGCCGTTGAAGAGGGCCGGGCCGATCGAGCGGGCCGGGTTGACCGAGGTGCCGTCGAGCGGGATGCCGACCAGGTGGATCACCGTCAGTACCAGGCCGATCGCGAGTCCGGCGAACCCCGGGGCCGCCGCGCGGCTGGTGACCAGGAGCACGACGAAGACGAGCAGGAAGGTCATCACGATCTCGACCACCATGGCACCGCCGAGGCAGACCGACTTGCCGTAGTCGTTGGTGCCGAGGCCGCCGGTCTCGTCCTTCGCGCCGCCGAACCCGGAGACCAGGAGCTTGAGGAGGGCCGCCGCGACGATCGCGCCGACGACCTGGGCGATCCAGTAGGCCACCGCCTCGCGGACGCTGATCCCCTTGCGGATCAACACCCCCAGCGTCACCGCGGGGTTGACGTGGCAGCCGGAGACGGGCCCGATCGAGTAGGCGAGGGCCAGCAGGACGAACCCGAACGCGATCGCGACGCCGAGCTTGCCGATGGTCTCGATCCCGAAGACCGCCGAGCCGACGGCGAAGAACACGAGGATGAAGGTGCCGACCGCCTCGGCGAGCGCCTTGCGGGTGGTGTCGGGAGCAGGAGCGGCCATGAACTTCCCCGATTCTTGAGGCCGTCAGAACGTGATCCGTCGCGGTCGAAGTCTAGGCACAGACCACATCCGTAACAGGAGTGACACCCCGGAATCGCGTCGTCAGATGCGGTCAACCGCGGCAGACGTGGAACCGGTCGAGGTCGCAGTCACCGTCCGAGAGGTCGGTCCAGTCACCGGCATACCGGAGGACGGCGAGCCCGCAGGTCGGGTACCCCTCCCCCATGGCGACGTGCGCGTCGTGCGACCCCTGCCCGTCGGTGAGGCCGCTGGCGAGGTCGGGGATCGTCGGCGCGTGGCCCACGAGCACGAGTGTTCGCACCTCTCCGGCGTCCTCCCGGATCGTCTCGAGGATCCCGGACGTGCCGCTCTGGTAGACCGAGCGGCGGTACTCGACGAACTCGGTATGCGCGCCGCCCCGGGCCGCGAACTCCCAGGTCTGCCGGGTGCGGCGGGAGGTCGAGCAGATGACGAGCTCCGCGACGATCCCCTGGTCGCGCAGCCACGCGCCGACCGCTGCGGCGTCCCGCGCCCCGCGGTCGGTCAGCTCGCGGTCGTGGTCGGGCTTGCCCGGGACCTGCTCGGCCTTGGCGTGGCGCAGCAGGACCAGCGTACGGTCGTCGCTGACTCGGCTCATGGCTAGAGCATCCTCCGACCGGCCCGACCGCACCACCGAGAAGTGGCGACCGGTGGGCGCCGCGTCGGGCCTAGGCTCGCGTCGTGGACCACCCGCCCAGCACCGGAGCCCGGACCGTGGTCGACGTGCCGGCGCCGCGCCCCGTGGACCGCGCCTGGGTCGACGAGGCGGTCCGCCGGATCACCGCGGACGCGAACCGGAGCGCCGACACCCACCTGGTGCACGTCGAGCTGCCCGACGGCTGGGACGTCGACCTCTACCTCAAGGACGAGTCGACCCATCCGACGGGGAGCCTCAAGCACCGGCTCGCCCGGTCCTTGTTCCTCTACGCGATCTGCAACGGCGAGATCGGCCCGGGACGACGGTCACCGAGGCCTCCAGCGGGTCGACGGCCGTGTCCGAGGCGTACTTCGCGCGGATGTTGGGGCTGCCGTTCGTCGCCGTCATGGCCAAGACCACCAGCCTGGAGAAGGTCGCGCTCATCGAACGCGAGGGCGGGACCTGCCATCTCGTCGACGATCCCTCTGCTGTCTACGACACGGCGCGCGCGATCGCGAACGCGACCTCCGGCCACTACCTCGACCAGTTCACCCACGCCGAGCGCGCGACCGACTGGCGCGGTAACAACAACATCGCCGAGTCGATCTTCGAGCAGATGGGCCACGAGCGGCATCCGGTACCCACGTGGGTCGTGGTCGGAGCCGGGACCGGCGGGACGAGCGCGACCATCGGCCGGTTCGTGCGCTACCGAGCCCTGTCGACGAGGGTGGCGGTCGTCGACCCGGAGAACTCTGCGTTCCTCATGGCGTTCCAGGAACGCTCGACCGAGGGCGCGCGCGGCTCCCGGATCGAGGGCATCGGCCGCCCCCGCGTCGAGCCGAGCTTCCTCCCGACCGTCGTGGACCGGATGATCGGGATCCCCGACGCGGCCTCGATCGCGGCGATGCGGTACCTCCAGGACCGGACCGGGATCCGGGCCGGCGGGTCGACCGGCACGAACCTCTACGGTTCGCTGCGGATCGCGTGCGAGATGCGAGCCGCCGGTCAGCCGGGGAGCATCGTGACGCTCATGTGCGACCCGCGCGAACGGTACGCGCAGACCTATGCCGACGACGGCTGGCTGGCGTCACAGGGTCTCGACCTCGGCCCGTACCTCGAGGTGCTCGACCGCGCCTGGACCACCGGGGAGTGGACCGGCTGAACTCACCCCCCGAAGTTCTCCGCTTCGCTCCGATACTTCGCGGGGACCCCGACCTCAGTATGAGGCGCCTGAGGCCTACCGCGTGACGACGCTCTCGAGCGGACGACCCTCTGCGTATGCGGCGAGCTGGCGCCGGACCAGCGCCAGGGCGCGCGGCCGGAATGCCGTGCTGGCGCCGCCGACGTGCGGCGAGACGAGGACGTTCGGCGTCGACCAGAGCGGGTGGTCGGCCGGCAGCGGCTCTGGGTCGGTGACGTCGACGGCGACCCGCAGGCGTCCGCTGGTCGCCTCGGCGACCAGCGCGTCGGTGTCGGCGACCTTTCCGCGGGCCACGTTGACCAGGAGCGCGCCGTCCTTCATCGCCGCGAGGAACCGCGCGTCGACCAGGCCGGCCGTCGTCTCGGTGAGCGGGGTGATGACGACGACGACGTCCTGCTCCGGGAGCAGCGCCGGTAGCTCGTCGATGCCGTGGACCGTCTCGACCAGCTCGTCGCCGACGCGGGCCCGGCTGGCGACGGCGGTGACGGTGGTCTCGAACGGCAGCAGCCGCGCGGCGATCGCCCGGCCGACCTTGCCGTAGCCCACGACGAGCACCCGCCGGTCGGCCAGCGCCGGCCAGATCCGGGTCGGGATCCAGTGCCCCTGGTCCTGGGCGCGGACGAAGTCGGGGATTCCGCGGATCGAGGCCAGGATCAGCGTGAGCGCGAGCTCGGCCGTCGACGCGTCGTGGATCCCGCCACCGCTGCACAGCGTCACCCCTCGAGGGAGGTGGGATGTCACGTTGTCGTAGCCGGCGGTCAGCAGCTGGACCAGCTCGAGCCTCGGCAGCGTCCCGAGCAGGTCGAGCCGCTGGTGCGGGTCGAGGTACGGCGGGACGACGACGACGACCTCGTCGGCCCGCGGGTGCGGTTCGTGGACGTCCCACGTGACCATCTCGAGGCCGGGGATCTCACCGGTGTCCGCCACCCAGGACGCGTCCGGCATCGTCACGAGAGCCATGCCGCGAACCTACCGGGCTCCTCTTGCGTTGAGCCGGTATGCCTGGCGCCCACCGACTGCCCCAGACCACCTCCCTCTCGCGCCGCGCCGTGCTCGGCGTCGGTGCCCTGGGTGCGCTGGCCCTCGCCGGCTGCACGTCCAGCAGCGGTGCCGGGTCCGGATCGGTGTCCGGGTCCGGCTCGGGCTCTGGCGCCGGCACCGCGACGAGCGGCACGTCCGCGGCGGGGTCGTCGAGCGCGACCGGGTCCGCGACGTCGGGAGCGACCGGTGCCCGGGCCGCGCTCTCCGCACCGGTCGACGCGGCGACCGGCCTGCAGGTGCCGTGGAGCGGCGCGGTGCTCCCGGACGGGTCGGTCCTCGTCAGCGAACGGGACACCGGGCTGGTCAAGCGGATCCCGGCCGGCGGTGGCGCGGTCGAGACGGTCGGAACCGTCCAGGGGGTCGACCCCGGCGGCGAGGGCGGGTTGCTCGGGCTGGCCGTCGACGCCTCGACGTTCGCGAGCAGGCCGGTGCTGTACGCATACTTCACCGCCGGTTCGGACAACCGGGTGGTGACCATCGCCCTGGACGGCGGCCGGTTCGGGGCGCAGACGCCGATCATCACGGCCATCCCGAAGGGCAGCATCCACAACGGCGGCCGGCTGAAGTTCGGGCCGGACCGGTTCCTCTATGTCACGACCGGCGAGACCGGCCAGACCGGCAACTCACAGAACCGGGACAGTCTCGGCGGCAAGATCCTGCGCGTCACGACCTCCGGCGAGGCGGCGCCCGGCAACCCGTTCCCGGGTTCGCGGGTGTGGTCCTGGGGCCACCGCAACGTCCAGGGGATCGCGTGGAGCGCGAACGGCCAGATGTGGGCGAGCGAGTTCGGGCAGAACACGTGGGACGAGCTGAACGTCATCACGCGCGGGTCCAACTACGGCTGGCCGACGGTCGAAGGGATCGCCGGGCAGAGCGGGTTCATCGACCCGGTGCGGCAGTGGACCACCGACGAGGCGTCGCCCAGTGGCATCTGCATCGGTCCGGATGGCGCCGTGCTCATGGCGGCCCTGCGCGGTCAGGCGCTGTGGAAGATCCCGGTCGGGCCGGACGGCTCCACCGGGGAACCCCTGAAGCTGCTGGACGGCCAGTACGGGCGGCTGCGAGACGTGTTCGTCGGTCCGGACGGCAACGTCTGGGTCATCACCAACAACACCTCCCGCGGACAGCCCCGGGACGGCGACGACCGGGTCGTCAGGCTCCCCCAGTCGCTGACCGGCTGAGCCGTTCTACGCTGACGTGGCGAGCCCACGACGGCCTCGCACGGGCGACGAAGGGGTAGGCCAGATGTCGGAGATCGACGAGATCCTCAGCCAGGTACCGATGGACCAGGTGGCCGCCGCCCTCGGTGTCGACCAGAGCGAGGCCGAGGAGGCCACTCGCACGGCGATCCCGGCCCTGCTCGGCGGGATGCAGGCCAATGCGGCCGACCCGGCGGGAGCCGCGTCGCTGATGAGCGCCGTCGAGCAGCACGACCCGTCGGTGCTCGGTTCGGGCCTGGACCGGATCGACACCCAGGACGGGGAGCGGATCGTCCAGAACGTCTTCGGCGAGCAGACCCCCGACGTCATGGCCCGCCTGGGCGGAGCCACGCCAGGGCCGGGGTCCAGCCTCATCCAGAAGCTGCTGCCGATCATCGCGCCGATCGTCATGGCCTACCTCGCCAAGAAGCTCCAGGGCGCCGGCGGTTCGACGAGCGCCGCAGTGACCGACGACCCGATGGGCGGTCTCGGCGGGATGCTGGGTGGCGCGGGTGGTTCCGGCGGGCTCGGTGACGTGCTCGGGTCGGTTCTCGGCGGTGGCGCTGCGAGCGGGGCGGGCAGCGCAGGGCGGCGGGATCGGCGACATCCTCGGCCAGGTGCTCGGCGGGGCGGGTGGCGCTCAGACGCAGCCCGGAACCCCCGCCGCACAGGGCGGTCTGGGCGACCTGCTCGGCGGCGTCCTCGGCGGACTCCTGGGCGGCGGCAAGCGCTAGCCCCGCAGCGCGACTAGGGCCGTCGCGCGCAGGTTCGACACGCCTCTCCGCCTTCCAACCCGAGGTTGTGGCCAGTTTCGCGCCGGTACGGCGCGAAAACTTGGCACAACCTCGGGTTGGAAGCGGGAAAGCGGTCAGGGGGTGAGCTTGGCCAGGACGATCTCGCGGACCTTCGCGGCGTCGGCCTGGCCCTTCATCTGCTTCATGACCTGACCGATGAGGGCGCCGGCCGCCTGGACCTTGCCACTGCGGACCTTCTCCGCGACGTCCGGATTCGCCGCGATGGCCACGTCCACGGCCGCCTCCAGCGCCGAGTCGTCCGAGACGATCTCCAGGCCGAGCGCGTCGGCGACGGCGGTCGGCGAACCGTCGCCGGCCAGCACACCGTCCAGGACCTGTCGGGCCATCGAGTCGTTCAGCCGACCGGAGGTCACCAGCCCGTCGAGCTCCGCGACGAGCGCCGGCGTGAGGCCGGCCGACGCCGCATACTCGCCCACGTCCACGCCGGCGGCGCTGGCTCGCCGTGCGACCTCGCCGCTCCACCACTTGCGCGCCCCGGCGGCCGTCGCACCGGCGGCGATCGTCTCCTCGACGATCTCGACCGCGCCCGCGTTGGCGACGTCGCGCATCTCGAGATCCGTGTAGCCCCAAGCGGTTTGGAGGCGCTTGCGCCGCTCCCCCGGAGGCTCGGGCAGCGTTTGCCGCAAGGCGGCCACCAGCTCGGACGACGGCGCGACCGGCACCAGGTCGGGCTCCGGGAAGTACCGGTAGTCCATGGCGTCGCTCTTCTCGCGCCCGGACGTCGTCACACCGGTGTCCTCGTGCCAGTGCCGCGTCTCCTGCACGATCCGGCCACCGCCGCGCAGGATCGGCCGCCTGTCGGGTGATCTCGTACCGCACCGCCCGCTCGACCGAGCGCAGCGAGTTGACGTTCTTGGTCTCGGTCCGGGTCCCCAGCGGCACCGACGACTGGTCGTCGTCCAGGCGGGGCCGCAGCGAGACGTTGGCGTCGCAGCGCAGGGAACCCTGCTCCATCCGCACGTCCGACACCTCGAGCGCGCGCAGCAGCTCGCGCAGTGCACCGACGTAGGCCCGGGCGATCTCGGGCGCGCGGTCACCCACCCCGGTCATCGGCTTGGTGACGATCTCGATGAGCGGGATCCCGGCCCGGTTGTAGTCGACCAGCGAGTGGTCGGCGCCGTGGATGCGACCGGTCGCGCCGCCCATGTGCAGCGTCTTGCCGGTGTCCTCCTCCATGTGCGCGCGCTCGATCTCCACCCGGTAGATCGACCCGTCCTCCAGCTCGACGTCCAGCCACCCGTTGAAGGCGATCGGCTCGTCGTACTGCGACGTCTGGAAGTTCTTCGGCATGTCCGGGTAGAAGTAGTTCTTCCGCGCGAACCGGCACCACGGCGCGATGGAGCAGTTGAGCGCCAGCCCGATCCGGATCGCCGACTCGACCCCGACCTCGTTGACGACGGGCAGCGCGCCGGGAAGCCCGAGGCACACCGGGCATACCTGCGTGTTCGGCTCGGCCCCGAACGCCGTGGCGCACCCGCAGAACATCTTGGTCGCCGTGTTGAGCTCGACGTGGACCTCGAGCCCGAGCACCGGGTCGTATGCGGCGATCGCGTCCTCGTACGGGAGCACGGCCTCGCGGGCCTCGGTCGTGGTCATCGGGAGGCTCCCTTCGGAAGCTCGGGTGCGCGGTCGAGCAGCGGGCCACCCCAACGGTCGAGCAGGGCGGCCTCGAGCGCCGCGCCGGCCGCGTACAGCCGGTCGTCCTGGGTCGCCGGGGCGAGGAACTGGATGCCGGTCGGCAGGCCGTCCTCGGGGGCGAGGCCCGTGGGGATCGACATCCCCGGCACGCCGGCGAGGTTGGCCGGGATGGTGGCGACGTCGTTGAGGTACATCGCCAGCGGGTCGTCGAGCTTCTCGCCGATGCGGGAACGCCGTGGTCGGCGCGGTCGGCGAGACGAGCACGTCGGCGACCTGGAACGCGCGGGCGAAGTCGTCGGCGATCAGCCGCCGCACCTTCTGCGCCTGGCCGTAGTAGGCGTCGTAGTAGCCGGACGACAGGGCGTAGGTCCCGAGGATGATCCGTCGCTTGACCTCCGGCCCGAACCCCGCGTCGCGCGTGGCGGCCATGACCTGCTCGGCGCTCGGGTCGCCGTCGGGCAGCACCCGCAGCCCGTAGCGCATCGCGTCGAACTTGGCCAGGTTGCTCGACGCCTCGCTCGGGAGGATGAGGTAGTAGGCGGCGAGCGCGTAGTCGAAGCTCGGGCAGTCGACCTCGACCACCTTGGCGCCGAGGTCGACGAGCAGCTGGACCGACTCGTCGAACCGCTCGCGCACCCCCGCCTGGTACCCCTCGCCGCCGAGCTGGCGGACGACGCCCACGGTCATGCCCTCGACCGACGCCCGCTGCGCCGCCTCGACCACCGGCGGCACCGGCGCGTCGATCGACGTGGAGTCCATCGGGTCGTGGCCGCCGATGAGCGGCGTGCAGCAGCGCGGCGTCCAGCACCGAGCGCGTGCACGGTCCGGCCTGGTCGAGGCTCGAGGCCAGCGCCACGAGGCCGTAGCGGGAGACCCCGCCGTAGGTCGGCTTGACCCCGACCGTCCCGGTCACGGCGGCCGGCTGGCGGATCGAGCCGCCGGTGTCGGTACCGATCGCGAGCGGCGCCTGGAACGACGCCACGACGCTCGACGACCCGCCGCCGGACCCGCCGGGGATCCGCGTCAGGTCCCACGGGTTGTGGCTCGGCCCCCAGGCGGAGTGCTCGGTCGACGAGCCCATGGCGAACTCGTCCATGTTGGTCTTGCCGAGGATCGGCATGGCCGCGGTCCGCAGGTGGGTCACCAGCGTGGCGTCGTACGGCGGTATCCAGCCCTCGAGGATCTTGCTGCCGCACGTCGTCGGCAGGCCCCGGGTCGCCATGACGTCCTTGACCGCGATCGGCACGCCGGCGAGCAGGTGCAGGCTCTCCCCCGCGATGCGCCGCTGGTCGACGTCCTCGGCCGTGCGCAGGGCGCCCTGGGCGTCGACGTGCAGGTACGAGTGGACCGCGCCGTCGACCTCGGCGGTCCGGTCGAGGTGGGCTCGGGTCAGCTCGACGGAGCTGACCTCCTTGGCGGCGAGCAGGCGCGCCATCTCGGCGGCGCTGAGCCGGGTCAGGTCGGTGGTCACGTGTTCTCAACCCTCATGAGGTCCGGAGGTATGCGCGCGGCTGCGGCCCTGGGGGCCGGCGCGACGCATACCGAGATGGTCGGTCAGTCTTCCGCGTCGAGGATGCGGGGCACGGAGAACCGCTGTTGCTCCTCGGCCGGCGCGCCCGCGAGCACCTCGCGGGCGGTCAGGCTCGGCCGGACCACGTCCGGCCGGGTCACGTTGGTCAGCGGCAGCGGGTGCGACATCGGCTCGACACCGTCGGTCGGCGCCTGCTGGACCACGGCCACCGAGTCGAGGATGACGGTCAGCTCGCCGAGCATGCGGTCCAGCTCCGCCTCGCTGAGGTCGATCCGGGCCATCGACGCGAGATGAACGACGTCGTCGCGGGAGAGGGACATGGTGCGTCAGTCTATGGGGACCGCGGCAGCACCCTCGCCGGTCCCTCGTCGAGGAGTCGAGCGCCCTCGGCGGTCGCCAGCAGGGCGCGGGACTCGGGATCGGCGACGAGCCGGTCCAGCGCCGCGGCGAGCTCCTCCGGGTGGCTCAGCTCGGCGGCCTCCCCGAGCACCACGAGGCGGCGGCGGGTCAGGTTCGCCAGGCCGGCCTCGAACGGCGACAGGCCCCGAACCGCCACGAAGTCGCGGATCTCCAGGGCCAGGAAGTTCCGGTTGCCCCTCCGGTCGAAGGGCGCGGTGAAGTGGAACCGGACGACGCGCTCGACCTGGTACCAGGGCACGAACAGGTCGTCGACGGCCATGCCGTCCCGGGTCAGCAGCAGGTCCGCCCGCGGGCCCGCGTGCCACCGACGCAGCCGGACGAGCCGGTACGCGGCCACCATCAGCAGGACGGCGACCACGACCACACCGGCCAGGCGCGCCCTGAGGCCGCCCGCGGCCGCCTTGCACGATGAACGCCACGAACATGAACAGGAAGAACGCCATCCGGGCCAGGCGGACGAGCCGCTGACCCAGCCGCCGCATCGCGATCCGGACCCAGTCCTGGACGACGACCGGTACCCGGACCGCCGGCTCACCGCTCCTGCTCGACAGCACCGCGTGGCCCCGGTACCGGCCCCGCGCCGACGTCACGCCAGCCGTTATCGCCGCGGGAG
Source organism: uncultured Microthrixaceae bacterium (assembly GCA_963806205.1). Lineage (GTDB taxonomy): Bacteria > Actinomycetota > Acidimicrobiia > Acidimicrobiales > VFJN01 > VFJN01. The sequence continues at coordinate 426,352 of CAWDXF010000001.1, read as the reverse complement.
CGGGGTACCCACTCGATCACCGGCGCCTCCTGGATCGAGCCTCCACTGTAAGTCGGCTTCCTGGGGGCGGAATTCTGGGTATGCGGGCTCAGGCCGGGACGCTGCGCGGCCTGCCAGACCTGCCGGGCATGTCGTGGCACGGGGACCTCGGCGTGGACGGCGATCTCGGGGCGGACGTGGCGGCGGTGACCGCACGGATCGACGAGCAGATCGCCCAGGCGACGCGTCACGCAGAGCAGATGCAGGAGTGGTCGCGCGAGGTCGACGCCCTCACCGCCGAGGGGTCGGCGCTGCGCGGGAACGTGCGCGTGGTGGTCGACCACAGCGGGGTGGTCCAGTCGGTACGCGTCACCCAGGCCGGGTGCGACGCCGGAGCCGCCGCCCTGTCCGCCGGCGTGATGGACGCGCTCAAGGCGGCGTACCAGGCGGTCGGTGACGCCGTGGCGCGGTCCGCGGCGTTGCGGTTCGGGGAGGACGCCGAGGTCACCCGGCTCATGGTCGACGACCTCAGCTCGCGGCTCGGCGTCCCCGTCGACCCGAGCTGCAGGAACGCGCGGCCGGTACCCCGACGGGAGGATCGGATGAGCAACCCGATCTACGAGACCTCCCCTTCGGCGTTGCGCCAGCACGCCAAGACCCTCGACACGGTCGGCCAGGGCGTCGACCAGGCCGTGGCGGCCGCCGAGACGACGCTCGACACCGAGGCGTTCGGGATCCTCTGCCAGTTCCTCCCGCCGTTCATCTCCACCTCGCAGATCCAGACGCGTGACGCCATCAAGGCGGTGGCCGAGGAAGCGACGTCGACCGCGCGGCGGCTGCGGGCGATGGCCGGCAACTACGACGAGAACGAGACCACGACGGGCCAGCGCTACACGAAGGCGCAGACGCGGCTGAGCCGCACGCCGACGTGACGGGCAACCCGCTGGTCGCCGGACCGGCCGATCGCACCACCGCCCTCTCGGGACTGGGCTGCTGGAGTCCGTGACGTCGACCGCACAGGCCATCGAGAACAAGGACTGGGTCGGCGCGGCCCTCGGGAGCTTCGCCACCGCGATGGACACCGTGGCCGCGGCGCTGGACCCCCTCGGCACGCTCATCGCCTGGGGCGCCGGCTGGCTCATCGACCATCTCCAGCCGCTCAAGGGTTGGCTGAACGACCTCACCGGAGACGCGGGCGCGGTCGCCGGCTTCGCCCAGACGTGGGTCAACGTCGCGGGCCAGATGGAGCAGGAGGCGACCTTCCTCACCAAGCGGGTCACCGCCGAGCTGGAGGGCATCAAGGGCGAGGCGGCCGCCGGCCTACCGGGCGTATGCGTCGAACCTCGCCGGCCACATCGGCGGGATGAAGGAGGCCGCGTCGGCGGTGGCCGGTGGCCTGCAGGTCGCCTCGACCATCGTCCAGGTCGTCCACGAGCTGGTCCGCGACACGCTGGCCCAGATCATCGGATCGCTGTCGTCGGCGATCCTCCAGGCCGTCGTCAGCCTCGGCACGCTGATCGCGCAAGGTCATCGCCGACGTCTCCGCCCGAGTGGCGGCGCTGGCGGGACGGATCGGCACGACCGTCAAGGCCGTCGTGGAGGCCCTCGGCAAGCTGCGCAACCTCGTCAAGCAGCTCGGCGAGGCCATGGAGAAGATCACCAGCCTGCTGCGTCGCGGCGCGGACGGGCCTCCCGGCGGCGGGGGTGCCGGGCGGGGGCCCGGCGGCCGGAACCCGGTGGACTCCTGGAGTCCGATTCCGTCCGGAACCTCGACTCGGCCTCACCCGCCGAGCTGCGCCGAAGCGGCCCAGACCGCGGAGGACCACCTCGCGCAGCTCGACCCCTCCCCCGCCAACGACGCGATGCTCGCCCGGATCCGCCAGGCCGTCGCCGACGGCCGTCCGCTGCACGAGTCGGAGCTGAACTTCCTGCGGCACGAGCTGACCGAGGCTCGGCTGATGAACGACGGCGCCGACTACCCGACGGCTCACGACACGGCCGGACAGCAGCACCCGACGTTCGCGAACTACCATCCGGATGTCATCGACCAGCACCCTGAGATGTTCAACAACCGCTGGCGCAACTACTGGGGGCTCGGACCGAGATGATCGTCGACGAGGGGCACGTCCAGATCTCGTTCCTGCGGGACGTCCCGGAAGCCCGCTACGAGCCGACCGACACGGCGTCCGCGTCGCTGCCGGTCCGGTCGCGGCGCCCGCTGGGCGCGGGTCTGTCCGGTGCCCGCGGCACCATCGAGGTCTACCGCGCGGTGGGCGGGCTGCCGCAGCGCGCCCTGCTCGGCGGGCAGCTGCGGGCGGCCGAGGACAGCCGGACTGTTCAGGTGCTCCTCGCCGACCGGCCCGATGACGACCCCGAGGCTCCCACCTGCCCCGGCATAGCTCGGCCGCGACCTCGTCACGGGCCTGCCGAGCGAGTTCGCCGGCGCGGTCGCCGGCACCGGCATCGACCTGCTGTGGTCCGCCGGGACGCTCCTGGTCGACCGCGGCGCCGTACGACCCCGTCCAGTCCTCCGAGCTGGCCTTCGAGCTTGCCACCCGCATGCTCGTCGAGGCGCTGCGTCTCGGGTCCGACGCCGACGACAACACCGTCGAGGCCGCACTGCGCGCCCTCGCCGGACGGCTGGACTGACGCCGGGCGAAGTAAAGTCCGGGCCCGCCTGTCGAAATCGCGCGGCGCCGTTCGAGGAAGGGGTGAGGCCGCCCGCACGAGCGGCGGCCCCCGACCCGAAGGAGCGACCGTCATGACCACCACCAGCTACGTCGACCCGCGAACCCTCTCCGCCACCGCCCGTGACGCCGCCAAGGCCGCGGCGTGCGCCGACCCCCGCACCCGCGTCACCCGCTCGCTGGCCGGCTACGGCGTCATCGCCGGCCCGGTCTACGTCGGTGTCTCGCTCGCCCAGGCCGCTCACTCGCGACGGCTTCGACCTCGGCCGGCACTCCTGGAGCCAGCTGGCGATCGGCGACTGGGGCTGGATCCAGACCGCCAACCTCGTCGCGACCGGCCTGATGTCGCTCGCCTTCTCGGTTGCCCTGCGCCGAACCCTGGCGGGCGGCCGCGGTGGCCGGGCCGTGCCCGTCCTCGTGGCGGTGTTCGGCCTCGGCGTGCTGCTTGCGGGCGTCTTCCCGGCCGACCCGGCCGGCGGCTTCCCCGTGGGGATGGCCACGCCGGCGACCCCCAGCCTGCACGGGATGCTGCACCTGATGACCTCGGGCGTCGGCTTCCTCGCCCTCGCCGCCGCGATGGTCGTCATGGCGGTCCGGTATGCGTCGGAGCACCGCCGGGGCCGGAGCGCCTTCTCGGTCGTGGCCGCGGTCGCCCTGCTCGCTGGGTTCGGCACGATCGCGTCCGGTTCGGGGGCTGGCGTCGCGGCGTTCACGACCGGCATCATCACGGCGCTGACCTGGCTGACCCTGCTCGGCTTCGAACCTACACCCGGGCCACCTACGCCCGCCGGTGAACCCCATCCCACCCGCATACTCCATCGACACCCCCAAGGAGCCCCACGATGCGTTTCGTCAGCACCCTCAAGGTCAGCCAGCAGCCCGACACCCCACCCTCGGCGTCCCTCATGGAGGCCATCGCCGCCCTCGGCATGGAGGCCACCCGCTCCGGCGCCCTCGTCGACTTCGCCGGCCTCATGCCGGTCGGCGCCGGCGGCGGTCGCGTCACCCTCGCGGGCGGCACCCTCACCGTCACCGACGGCCCGTTCGCGGAGTCCAAGGAGCTCATCAGCTACGCGGTCTACGACGTCCGCTCCCGCGACGAGGCCCTCGAGTGGGCGACCCGGTTCGTCCGGCTCCACCAGGAGCACTGGGCCGGCTGGGAGGGCGAGGCCGACGTCCAGCAGGTGTTCGACCCCAACACGACGGACCGCCCAGGGTCCAGATGACGTGGGTCACAGGGCTCCCGGCCGCCTTGCGCCTCACTTGACCGGCCGGTCAGGGTGACCGGATGACCGACCTGGCCGAGGCCGCCGCGTACCCGGGCGCCCCGCGCGCCCGAGCGCCGGCGCACCGTGGACAGCAACGGCCTCTCGATCGCCGTGCACGAGTGGGGCGACGAGGCCGCGCCGCCGCTGCTGCTGGCCCACGGCGGCATCAACTTCGCCCGCACGTACGACGTCTTCGCGCCGCTGCTGGCCGACGCGGGGTGGCGGGTCGTGTCGTGGGACCAGCGGGGTCACGGCGACTCGGCGCCCGCCCGCTCTACAGCTGGGGGGCCGACCTCCGGGACGCAGTGCACGTGTTCGACTCGTCGGCGGCGGCCCGCTTCCGGTGATCGGGCACTCGAAGGGCGGCGAGCAGATGCTCCAGCTCGCCGACGCACTCCCCACCGGGTCAGCCGCATGGTCAACCTCGACGGGCTGCCGTCGCGGCCAGCTTTCCCGACGTGCCCGACCACCAGCGCACGCAGCTCATCGCCGAGCTCGCCGGCTGGCTCGACCACCGCCGCCGCTCGGCGACACGCAGTCGCAAGCCCGGCACCATCGACGAGCTCGCGGAGCGCCGGGGGCGCATGAACCCCCGGTTGAACGACGCGTGGCTGCGCTACCTCGTGACCGTCGACACACGACGAGCGCCGACGGCTGGCGCTGGAAGATCGACCCCACGATCCGCGTTCGGCGGCTTCGGCCCGTGGCGCCCCGAGTGGTCGATGATGCGGCTCCCCGACATCGGCGTGCCCGTGCTGGCCGTGCTCGGCACGGAGGCCGACCCGATGGGGTGGGGCACACCGCCCGACGACGTGGTGTCGCACCTGCCTCCGGGCGGGCGCCTCGAGATCGTCGAGGGCGCCGGGCACTTCATCCACATCGAGCAACCCGACGCCGTCGTGGCCCTCGTCCTGGAGCACCTCACATGACGGTGCGGCTGCATCCAGAACCGCGTCGAGCTCGCGCTGCACGAGCTCCAGCACGGAGGGGACGGGCGCCCGCTGCTCCACCTCCACGGGGTTGGCCCCTGGCTTCTCCGCCGACCGTGCCCGAGCACCTCGCCGCGCTGGCCGGGCCCGGTGTGGGCGCTCGACCTGGCCGGGCACGGCACGTCCGGCGTGGCCCAGGGCGGCGGGTACTTCTGCGAGGTGCTCATGGGCGACGTCGACGTGGCGCTCGCCCCACCTTGGCACAGCCACCGTCTTCGGTCGCGGCCTGGGGGCCTACGTCGGCCTGCTGGCGGCCGGGGCGCGGCCCGACCAGGTGCGGGGGGCGGTGCTGTTCGACGGACCCGGCCTGGCCGGCGGGGGACCGTGGCCGGTGTCGCCCCACATCACGACCGCGGTGGCACCGCCTCCGCCGGGCGGCACCCCGGATCCGTGGGCCGTGCACGAGCTGACCCGCGACGTGCGCCCGCCCGACTACGCCTCGACGTTCGCCCGCCAGGCGGCCACCCGCTCCGGGCTCGACGTCGCCATCGCGGTCAGCGGCGGTCAACCGACCGCCGTGGCTCGACGCCGTCGTGGCCGAGCCCGGTGTCGTCGAGTGCTCCGTGGCCGACGCACTGAAGCTCTTCGCCGCGCTCGACTGAGCTGAGCGCCTATGCGGCGCGGCGGGCGACGAAGTCGGCGAGCTCGGTCGAGCGCGGCGGCCACCTCCGCTGCGATCGGCGCCGTGCGCAGCGACGCCACCGCCTCGCCGGCCAGTCCCGCGATGGCGCTCGATTGCGGCGGCTGTGCCCGTGTCGCGGAGGACGTCCCTGCACTTGGCCATCGCCGCCGTGTCGAGGTCGGGCCCGCCGACCCGGGCGAGCACCTCGGCCTGCGCGGCGTCGCCGGCGCGACGGCGATGGCGAGCAGCGGTGGGGCTTGCCTTCGCGGAGGTCGTCGCCGACGGCCTTGCCGGGGCCGCCTCGTCGCCGAAGGCGCCGAGCAGGTCGTCGCGGAGCTGGAACGCCTCGCCGAGCGGATCCCGTGGCGGACAGCGGCGCCGCCAGCTCGTCGAGGCGGCCGGCCAGCGCGGCGCCGATGTGCAGCGGCCGCTCGACGGTGTACTTGCCGGACTTGTAGCGGGCGATGCGGCGGGCGGCCTCGCGGTCCACCCCGCCGCGGGCGGTGCCCAGCAGGTCCAGGTACTGGCCGGTGTTGAGCTCGGTGCGCAGCTCGTCCCACACGACCTGCACGTCGGGAGGGGACCGCGGCATGAGCCGGTCGGCGTAGCACGTGGGCGAGGTCGCCGAGGAGGATCGCGACGCCCTCGCCGAACCGGCGGACCTCGCCCCGCCAGCCGAAGGCGCGGTGGCGATCGCCGTAGGCGAGGTGGGCGGTGCGAGCGCCACGGCGCACGGCGGAGCCGTCCATCACGTCGTCGTGGAGGAGGGCGAAGCCCTGCAGGAGCTCGAACGCCGCACCCACGTCGACGATGGCCGCGTCCTCCCCGTCGCCGCCGGCGCCGACGTAGCCCCAGTGGCAGAACACGGGCCGCAGCCGCTTGCCGCCCCCGAGCACGAAGTCGCGGAGGTGGTCCAGCAGCTCGGCCAGCGCGGGGTCGAGCTGCTGCCACCGGCCCGCCTCGTCGGCGAACAGCGTGCGGAGGCGGGTCTCGACGCGCTCGGACACCTCGCCGACGCTGGCCGGCACGGGCGGGGGGACGGTCGTCACGCGTCAGGCCTCGTCGTCGACGTCCGGGTCGAGGTCGGCCACGATCTGCCCCACCTCGTCGCGGGCCGCGGTGATGCGGTCGCGGCACACCCGGAGGAGCTCGGCGGCCCGGCGCACGCGGGCTGCGAGCACGTCGACGTCGACGGCGTCGTCCTCGATCTCGGCCAGGATCGACTCGAGCTCGGCGAGCGCGGCCGCGTAGCCGATCTCGCTCGTGGGTCCGCCCACCGCCGCCTCAGTCATCGTCGTCCACCGTAGAGGGCGGGGCCACCGTCGATCGAAGCTCGCCGCCGGCCACGAGCGTGCGCAGCTCGTCGCCGGGCGCGACGTCCTCCGGCGCCCGCACGACGGTGCCGTCCGCCCGGCGCGTGATCGACCAGCCGCGAGCGAGCGTGCGCTCGGGGTCGTGCGCCCGCACCCGCGCCTCGAGCGACGTCATCGCCCGGTCCGCCGCGGTCAGCGCGCGCGGCGCGCGGTGGTGCAGGCGGCGGGCCTGGTCGGCGGTGCGGCTCTCCGCGTCCCGCAGGTGGCCGCGGGCCGCCGCCCGCACCCGCTCGACGCGTCCGTCGAGCCGGTGGGCCGCCGTGCGCAGGCCGGCGGTGGCCGCGCGACCTGCCCGGCCGGCGATGGCGTCGACCTGCCGCTCGTGCCCGGCCATGCCCCGCTCGGCCTCCTCCGCGATGGCGGACCACAGGTCCTGCAGCGAGCCGGCGAACTCCGCCACCAGGCCCACCAGCGCCTGCGCGCAGGCCGTCGGCGTCTTCTCGGCCCGGTGGGCCACCTCGTCCGCGATCGAGCGGTCGACCTCGTGGCCGATGCCGGTGAGCACGGGCACAGGGCAGGACGCGATCGCCCGGGCCACCCGCTCGTCGTCGAAGGCCATCAGGTCCGTCTTGGCTCCGCCGCCCCGGACCAGCGCGATCACGTCGACCGCTGCGGCCGTGACCTCCTGGATGCCGGCCACGACCTCGAGCGGCGCGTCCAGCCCCTGGACGTGGACGTCGACCTGCACGAGGTCGAACGCGAAGCCGCTGCGCCGCAGCTCGTGCACGAAGTCCGCCTCCGCGGCGCTGCCCGAGCTCGTGACCAGGCCGATGCGCAGCGGGACGAGCGGCATCGGCACGGTACCGTTGGCCCCCAGCAGGCCTTCTCCCTCCAGCTTGGCCAGGAGCGCGGCGCGGGCGATCTCGAGCTGCCCGAGGGTGTAGGCGGGGTCGATCGCGGTCATCCGCAGCTGCAGCTGGCCGCGGGGGGCGTACCAGTCGAGCCGGCCGCGGATGCGCACCTCGGTGCCGTCGGTCATCCGCACCCCACCGCCGGCGCGGCGCAGCGCGAGGTTGACGGGCCCCTTGTTCCGGGCCGTGAGGATCACGCCGATGCAGGCGTCGCTCCCGCCGTCGGCATCGGTGAGCGTGAAGTAGACGTGCCCCGACCTGGGCCGGGTGAGGTCGCGGATCTCGCCCCGCACCCACACCTCGTCGCGGAAGGCGGCGCGCAGGGCGTTGCCGATGCGGTCGGCCAGCTCCGTGACCGACCAGGTAGGTTCCGGGACGGAGCCGACCGTCGGGTCGTCGAACAGCGACATCCCGCTCACAGTAGGCAAGGGGGTGGGACACAGCCCCACCATGGCGCACACCGAGATCGCACCGGGCGTCCTGCAGATCGACACCCTGCTCGGCGGGTGGGCCGAGGTGACGGCCGGGTACCTGATCACCGGCACGGCTCCCGTGCTCGTCGAGACCGGCAGCCAGACCTCCGTGCCCGCGCTGCTCGCCGCGCTCGACGAGCTCGGCGTCACGCCCGACGCGCTGGCGGGGATCGCCGTCACCCACATCCACCTCGACCACGCCGGGGGCGTGGGCGACGTCGCGGCCGCCTTTCCCAAGGCCACGGTGTACGTGCACGAGCGCGGGGCCCGGCACCTCGTGGACCCGACCAAGCTGGTGGACAGCGCGGCGATGGTCTACGGCGACCTGCTCGACTCGCTCTACGGCCGCCTCACGCCGACCGACGCGGCGCGCGTGCACGTCCTCGAGGACGGCGAGGACGTCGTGGTGTCGGCCAACCGCCGGCTCACCACGGTCGACTCGCCCGGTCACGCCAAGCACCACCTGGCCCTGCACGACTCCGACAGCGGGCTCCTGTTCGCGGGCGACGCCGTCGGCGTGCGGCTGCCCGCCGCCGGCATCCTGCGCCCCGCGACCCCACCGCCCGACTTCGACCTGGATCAGGCGGTGACCAGCCTCCGCCGCTTCCGCGACCGGTCGCCCGCCGGGGTGGCCCTGGCCCACTACGGGCTCGTGCCCGAGCCGCTGGCGACCCTCGAGGAGGCCGAGGAGACCCTCGTGCGCTGGGCCGAGGTCGCCGAGCGGGCCTGGCGCAACGGCGAGGACATCGCCGACGCCCTCGATGCCGCGTTCGCGCAGCCCGTCCGCGACCTGGATCCGGAGGCCGCCTTCATCCTCGACACCCTCAACGGCATCCACTCGAACGCCGCCGGGTTCCAGCGCTGGCTCGACAAGGGCGGCCACAGCCACGCGTTCGGCATCGGCGGCCACGGCCCCGGCCAGAGCCACGGAGCCGGGGCTGGGCAGCACCTCCACTGAACCTGTCGTGCCGGGTTGGTCGTGCTGGCTCGGACTCGCCAGACTGACCTGACTCGTCGCCTCAGGAGGCCGCAATGCCCGAAGCCGTCATCGTCGCCACCGCCCGCACGCCCATCGGCCGGGCCAACAAGGGCTCCCTCACCGAGTGCCGGCCTGACGACCTGTCGTCCACCATCATCACGGCGCTGCTCGACAAGGTGCCCCAGCTCGACCGGCAGACCGTGGAGGACGTCATCTGGGGCTGCGGCCAGCCCGGTGGCGAGGCCGGGTACAACGTCGCCCGCGTCGCGGCCCTCCTGGCCGGGCTGCCCGACGTGCCCGGCGTGACCGTGAACCGCTACTGCTCCTCGTCGCTGCAGACGATCCGCATGGCCGCCCATGCGATCAAGGCGGGCGAGGGCGACGTGTTCGTGGCCGGCGGCGTCGAGACGGTGAGCCGCTACATGAACGGCGCGTCGGACACGGGCCCGCACAACGCGGCCTTCGCCGACGCCGAGGCCCGCACCGCGGAGCGCACCAACGGCGCCGACAGCTGGGAGCCCCCGAAGGGGCTGCCCGACATCTACATCGCGATGGGCCAGACCGCCGAGAACGTGGTGCTGTCCGAGGGCGTGGGACGCGAGGAGATGGACGAGTGGGGCAAGCGCTCGCAGGACCGCGCCGTCGCCGCGCAGGAGCGCGGCTTCTTCGACCGAGAGATCACTCCGGTCACCACGCCGTCGGGCACGGTCGTCACCAAGGACGACGGCCCCCGCGCCGGCACCACGCTGGAGAAGCTCGCCGAGCTGAAGCCCGTGTTCCGCCCCGACGGCAAGGTCACCGCCGGCAATGCCTGCCCGCTCAACGACGGCGCCGCCGCGGTGGTCGTGATGAGCGACGCCCGCGCCGAGCAGCTCGGCATCACGCCGCTGGCCCGCATCGTGGCGTCGGGCGTGTCCGGCCTGAACCCCGAGATCATGGGCATGGGCCCGGTCGAGGCGTGCCGCCAGGCGCTGGGGCGGGCGGGGATGACGATCGACCAGATCGACCTCGTCGAGATCAACGAGGCGTTCGCCGCGCAGGTCCTGCCCTCGGCCAAGCACCTCGGCATCGACCTCGAGAAGCTCAACGTCAACGGCGGCGCCATCGCGCTCGGCCACCCGTTCGGGATGACCGGCGCCCGCATCATGACCACGCTCCTCAACGGCCTCGAGGACACCGGCGGCCGCTTCGGCCTCGAGTCGATGTGCGTCGGCGGCGGTCAGGGCATGGCGATGATCGTCGAGCGCCTCTAGGTCCAGTCGATCCTCAGCCGGTGCCGTAGACGGGCGCCGCGGGCGGCGCCTCGGCCAGGAGCTCGGCGATGACCGGTCCGAGCTCCTCGGGCTCCCAGCGCGCGCCCTTGTCGCGCGTCGGGCCGTGCTGCCAGCCGGTGGCGAGGCCGACCTTGCCGCCCTCGACCTCGAACATGCGCCCGGTCACGCCGGCCGACTCGGTCGACACCAGCCAGGCCACGAGAGGCGCGACGTTCTCCGGGGCCATCGCGTCGAACGCGCCGGCCTCGACCTCGGCCATCATCTCCGTGAACACGCCCTCGGTCATCCGCGTGCGGGCGGCCGGCGCGAGCGTGTTCGCGGTCACGCCGTAGCGGCCCAGCTCCGCCGCCTGCACGAGCGTGAGGGTGGCGATGCCCGCCTTCGCCGCCGAGTAGGCGGCCTGTCCGACGGACCCCAGGATCCCGGCGCCCGAGCTGGTGTTCACGATGCGGGCGTCGACCGGGGTGCCGGCCTTGGCCTGGTCGCGCCAGTGGGCGGCCGCGTGGCGGGCCACGCAGAAGTGGCCCTTGAGGTGGACGCGCACCACCGCGTCCCACTCGTCCTCCGAGGCGTTGGCGAACATGCGGTCGCGCACGAAGCCGGCGTTGTTGACGACTCCGTGCAGCCCGCCGAAGGCGTCGATCGCGGCTCTGGACGAGCCGGCCCGAGCCGTCCCAGTCCGCCACGTCGTCGCCGTTGGCCACGGCCTCGCCACCCGCGGCCCGGATGGCCTCGACCACCTCGCCGGCGGGGCCCGTCCCACCGCCGGTGCCGTCGAGCTCGCAGCCCAGGTCGTTGACCACGACCTTGGCCCCCTGGCGGGCCAGCTCGAGCGCATGCGCGTGGCCGATCCCGCGGCCCGAGCCCGTGACGATGACGACGCGTCCTGCGCAGATGCCGGCCATGGCGACAGCATGGCAGGATCTGACGGTCCATCAGAAACGAGGCGACCTGCCCATGCGCTACGGGATCACGATGTTCGCCACCGACGTCAGCATCGACGTGGTGGAGCTGGCCCGGGAGGCCGAGGCCCGTGGCCTCGAGTCGCTGTGGCTCCCCGAGCACACCCACATCCCCGTCGGCCGCCGCACCCCGCCGCCCACGGGCGACGGCGAGCTGCGCGACGAGTACAAGCGCTGCCTCGACCCGCTGGTGGCGCTGGCCGCCGTGGCGACCGCCACCGAGCGGCTGCGGCTCGGCACCGGCATCCTGCTGGCCGCGCAGCGCGAGCCGATCGTGACGGCCAAGGCCGTGGCCACGCTCGACCACCTCAGCGGCGGGCGGGCGGCGCTGGGGGTGGGCTTCGGGTGGAACGAGGACGAGCTCGAGGACCATGGCGTGGCGATGGGGGACCGGCGGGCGGTGGCGCGGGAGCGGCTGCTCGCGATGCAGGCGCTGTGGGCCGACGACGAGGCGTCGTTCTCGGGCGAGCACGTGCGCTTCGCCCCGTCGTGGTCCTGGCCCAAGCCCGTGCGGGGCCGTGTACCGGTCATCCACGGCGGGGCCGCGGGCCCCATGCTGTTCCAGCACATCGCGGAGTACGGCGACGGGTGGATCCCGATCGGCGGCCGCGGCCTGACCGAGGCCATCCCCCAGCTGCGCGAGGTCGTGGAGCAGGCCGGTCGCGATCCCCACGACCTGGAGATCATCCCCTTCGGGTCGATCCCCGACCCCGGCAAGCTCGACCACTTCGAGCGCATCGGCGTGACGGAGTGCGTCTTCCGCCTCCCCAGCGCCCCGCGCGACGTCGTCCTCCCGCTCCTCGACGAGCAGGCCGCCCTCGTCGCCTCCCGCCGCTAGGGGACGAGCACACACCTCCTTCTTGCGGCAGTTCTCAGCGGTCTTGACTGAGAGGTGCCGCAAGGATGAGTGGGGAGCTGCCGCAAGAACGAGTGGGGCGCGGCTAGGGGACGAGCACGACCTTGCCGGCGACCTGGCGGTCCTGGAGGTCGGTGAGCGCGCGGACGACCTCGTCGAGCGGGTACGGGGTGGGCTCGACGGGGGAGAGCTCGCCCGAGCCGGCCAGCTCCAGCAGCTCGGCCAGGAGCGCCTGGTTGCCCGGCGCATCGCGCATCGTCCACGCGCCCCAGTCGACGCCGACCAGCGTGCGGTTGTTCAGCAGCACCTGGTTCACCGGCAGCGACGGGATCTGCCCGCCGGCGAACCCGATGACCAGGTAGCGGCCCATCCAGCCGAGCGCCCGCAGCGCGGGGTCGGCGAACCGGTCGCCCACGGGGTCGACCACCACGTCGACGCCGCCACCGGAGATCTCCCGGGCGCGGGCCTTGAGGTCCTCGGTCTCGTAGTCGATGGTGGCCTCCGCGCCGGCGGCCTTCGCGGCGGCCAGCTTCTCGGGCGACGACGCCGCCGCGATGACGTGCGCACCGAGGTGCCGCGCCACGTCGACGGCCGCGAGGCCGATGCCGCCGCCCGCGCCGAGCACCAGCACCCACTCGCCCTCGCGCACGTGGGTCCGGCGGGTGTAGGCGAACAGCATCGTGCCGTAGCTCTGCACGAGCGCGGCCGCCTGCCCGTAGGAGAGCGCGCCCGGGATCGGCACCACGCCACCCGCGGCCAGCTCCACGTGCGACGCGAAGCCACCGAGCCACGGCATGGCGAGCACGCGGTCGCCGACGGCCACGCCGTCCACGCCCTCGCCGATCGCCACGACGTCGCCGGCCACCTCCCCGCCGGGTGTGAACGGGAGCGGTGGCTTGATCTGGTACTTCCCCTGCACGAAGAGGCCGTCGACGTAGTTCACGCCGGCGGCCCGCACCGCCACCACGACCTTGCCGGGCCCGGGTGCGGGGTCGGGCCGCTCCTCGACGCGGAGCTGGTCGATGGGAGCGAACTCGGAGCAGACGACGGCACGCACGGCCCGCAGCATGGCACGCGCCCAGCGCCGTCGTGCCAGGCTGCCGGCGTGGCCGTGGAGGAGCTCGCCGACCTCGCCGACCCTCGGTTGGCGGACTATGCCCACCTGCGGGCGCCGTCCACCCGCATGCGGCTCGAGCGCGAGCGCGGCATCTTCACGGTCGAGGGCTGGCTCTCCGTGGAGGCGCTCCTCGCGTCGCCGTACCCGGTGCGCTCGGTGCTCGTGACGACGGAGCAGGCGCCGCGTGCGGCGGCGCTCGTGCCCGACGGCGTGCCCGCCTACGCGATCCCCGCGGAGTCGGTGGTCGAGGTCACGGGCGTCGACTTCCACCGCGGCGTGCTCGCAGTGGCGTCGCGGCCCGCGCTGCCGTCGGTGGCCGAGGTGGTGGCGGGCGCTGCACGGGTGCTCGTGCTCGAGGGCGTGAACGACCACGAGAACGTCGGCTCGCTGTTCCGCAACGCGGCGGCCTTCGGGGTCGGCGGGGTCGTGCTCGACCCGACGACCGCCGACCCGCTCTACCGCCGGGCCACGCGGGTGTCGCTGGGCCACGTGCTCCGCGTCCCGTTCGCCCGGGTGACCGCTGACGGGTGGCCGGCGGTGCTGGCCGAGCTGCGCGCGGCCGGCCTCACCACGATCGCCCTCACCCCGGCGGCCGGCGCCGAGCCCCTCAGCGGCGTCGTGGCCGACGCGCCGCCGCGCGTGGCGCTGGTCGTGGGCGCGGAGGGCCCCGGCCTGAGCGCTGGAGCACTCGCGGCGGTCGACCGTCGGGTCCGCATCCCCATGGCACCCGGCTCCGACTCGGTGAACGTGGCGACGGCCGCCGCCATCGCACTGGCCGCCCTGCACGGGGACGGCTGAGCGTGGATGCGGCGCTGCGAGCGGCGCTGGAGGAGGCGGTCGGCTCTGCCATCCGGAGCACCGCGCCCGTGCACGGCGGCGACGTCGCGGTCGCCTACCGCCTGGACCTGGCCGACGGCCGCCGCGTCTTCGCCAAGACGCACCTCGCGCCACCTCCCGGCTTCTTCACGACGGAGGCGGCCGGGCTCACGTGGCTGCGCGAGGCGGGTGCGGTGCCGGTGCCGGAGGTGCTCGCCGTCGCCGACGACGAGCCGTCCCACCTCGTGCTCGAGTGGATCGACCGGGGCGGCAGTCGCGCCGGGACCGAGGCCGAGCTGGGTCGCTCGCTCGCCGCGCTCCACGCGGCCGGCGCCCCGTGCTTCGGCCGGGAGGACCGCCGCACCACCGGCAGCCGCGCGCTCCCCAACGAGCCGAGCAGCACATGGGCCGAGTTCTACGCCACGTGCCGGCTGCTCCCGCTCGCCCGCCTGGCGCGCGACGGCGGCGCCCTCCCGGAGGCCGCGTGCGCCGCGCTCGAGGACGTCGCCAGGCGCCTCGACACGATCTTCCCGACGATCGAGCCGCCGGCCCGCCTGCACGGCGACCTGTGGGCCGGCAACCGGCTGGTCGACGCGGCGGGACGGAGCTGGCTCATCGATCCCGCCAGCCACGGCGGCCACCGCGAGTTCGACCTGGCGATGATGCGGCTGTTCGGCGGCTTCGGCGGCGACTGCTTCGCGGCCTACGAGGAGGTGGCCTCGCTCGAACCCGGGTGGCCCGAGCGCGTCGGGCTCCACCAGCTCGCGCCCCTCGCCGTGCACGCCATCAAGTTCGGCGGCGGCTACGTCGCCGCCACCGTCGACGCCCTTCGGCAGTACCGCTGACGGTGTGTCCCCAGCGAGCTCGTCAGGCGCGCCCGGTGACGTCGACGACCCAGGACAGGTCGGCGGTGTCCAGGCGCTCGTGCCATGCAGCGGGCGCGGCGCCCATCAGGGTCTGCAGGTCCCAGTAGTCCTTCCAGAGGACGATCGTGTCGCCCTCGATGCGCTGGACCGACACGAACGGGAGGGCCACGGTCTCACCGCTCTCCCAGGTCCACACCTCGGTGTGCTCAGTCACCACGATGCCGTCGGGGCCCTCGGCCACGACGCCGGGGTGGTGCTCGTACCCGGCCAGGCCCTCGAGGCCGAGCCGCAGCCGGGCCTCGATGCTGTCGGGGCCGACGCCGGCCGACGACGGGCCGGTGGGCACGTCGTAGTAGATCGAGTCGGGTCCGAAGAACGAGCGGATGCGCGACCAGTCGCGGTCGTAGAGCGCGGCCCAGAACGCAGCCGCCACCTCCCGGGGCGAGGCGGTCATCGGGCGCCGCGGAGGAGCGCCCCGGGGCGGGCGCCGGTGTCCTCGCCCGCCTCGAAGGTGACCTGGCCCTTCTTCACCGTGCAGGCGTAGCCGTCAGCGCGCTGCACGAGGCGCGTCGCGCCGCCGGGCAGGTCGCCCACCAGCTCGGGCCGGTGCAGCTGCAGGGTGGTGTGGTCGATGACGTTGGCGTCGCCCACGTAGCCGGGAGCGAGCACCCCGCGGTCGCCGAGGCCGTAGAGCGTGGCGGTGGCCTGCGTCATCTTGTGCACGGCGTCCTCGACCGAGAAGCGGCCGTGGGCTCGGTCGCGGGCCCAGTAGGAGAGCAGGTAGGTGGTGCTCGACGCGTCGCACGTCTGACCGGCGTGGGCGCCGCCGTCGCCGAGCCCGAACGCCGACGTCGGGTGGCGCAGCATCGCCTCGACCGCGTCGAGGTTGCCGTTGCTGTAGTTGAGCACGGGCGCGTTGAGCAGCTCCCGCCCACCGTCGACGAGCATCAGGTCGATCAGCAGCTCCCACTCGTCCACGCCCTTGGCCGCGGCGATGCCCGCCGCGCTGCGCTCGGGCCCGGGCTCGTACTCGGGCGGGTCTCCCAGCACGTAGATCCGTCCCGGGTGCATGAACGTGCGGACGATCTCGTTGTCGCGCAGGAGCGCGGCGTCGGCCACCAGCCGCTCGCGCAGCTCGAGATCGGTCTGGAGCTTGGCGACCTGCTCCTGCCACGGCAGCAGGCCGAGGCCGGACTCGCGCCACACCGACGTGAACTGCAGCGGGTGGAAGGTCTGGAACCCGAGGAGCAGCGACACCGTGCGGGCGTGGGTCTGCGGCCGCACCGCGGCGCCGCCCTCTGTGGCCGCGAGCGACAGGTCGAGGAGCAGGCGCCACGCGTCGGGCGCGTTGTTGTTCTGGCTCATCGCGAAGGTGACCGGCCGGCCGATCGTCGCGGCGAGGCGGCAGATCCAGTCCATCTCGCGCTCGGGCGCGGCGAGGTCCTCGCCCGCGATGCCGGCGGGGGCCAGCTCGAAGACACCGGTCCCGAGCTCGCCGAGGACCCGGCCGATGCCGAACAGCTCGTCCTCCGCGGCGAAGGTGCCGGGCACCGGCTCGCCGTCGATGGCTCGGTGGGCGAGCGTGCGCGACGTGGAGAACCCGAGCGCTCCGGCCTGGATGCCGGCCCGCACGATGGCGGCCATCGCCTCGATGTCCTCGGCGGTGGCGGCCTCGTTGCGGGCGCCCCGCTCGCCCATGACGTAGGCCCGGACCGCCCCGTGTGGCACCTGGGTCCCGATGTCCATCACGTGGCGGCGGCTCTCGAGCGTGTCGAGGAACTCGGGGAAGCTCTCCCACCCCCACTGGATGCCGGCCGACAGGGCCGCGCCGGGGATGTCCTCCACTCCCTCCATGAGCCCGATCAGCCATTCGCGGCGATCGGGCGCCACCGGCGCGAAGCCCACGCCGCAGTTGCCCATGACGACGGTGGTCACGCCATGCCAGCACGACGGCGTGAGCTGCTCGTCCCAGGTGACCTGCCCGTCGTAGTGGGTGTGGATGTCGACGAAGCCGGGGGTGACGAGCGCGCCGTCGGCGTCGATCTCCCGCGTGCCCGTGCCGTCCACCGTGCCGACATCGGTCACGACGCCGTCGCTGATCGCCACGTCCGCGGTGCGGGCCGCCGCCCCGGTCCCGTCGACGACCGTCCCTCCGCGGATCACCAGATCGTGCGCTGCCATCAGTTCCCCCTCGTCGGCGCTGTGCCGACAGCATCGCAGAAGCTCTGACGCCCCGTCAGGCCCCGGCGGCCAACAGCGTCGGATCGTGCTGCAGGACGAGGCGCGGCGGCGGAACCGGTGGCGCATCCTCGTGATCGCGGTCCTGGCCTTCCTCAACCACTGGCTGCTCCTCACTGCACTCGGCACCTGGTTCGCGCTCGAGGACCTCCGGGGCGGCACCGCGCTCTCGCTGGCCGGCGGTCTCGCGGCGCTCGTCCTCGTCGTCTACGTGTCGATCGGTCTCGCCGTCGCGCCGTGGCTCACGATGCGGGACCTCGGGGCGCAGCGCCTGGAGCCGGGCCAGTGGCCGCGGCTGTCGCACCTCGTCGAGGAGGTGGCGATCGCGACGGGCACGCGGCCGGTCGCCCTCGCCGCGCTCGACGACCCGGCGCCGAACGCGCTCACCGTGGGCGCGCATCGCCCGCCTCCCGCATGTGGAGACACAGGTGGCCGCGGCCCGAGGTGCCCCTAGAGGCGCTCGATGATGGTGACGTTCGCCTGGCCGCCGCCCTCGCACATCGTCTGCAGGCCGTAGCGGCCGCCGGTGCGCTCGAGCTCGTTGAGGAGCGTCGTCATGAGGCGGGCGCCGGTGGCGCCGAGGGGGTGGCCGAGGGCGATGGCGCCGCCGTTCACGTTCACCTTGGCGAGGTCGGCGTCGACCTCCTTCTGCCAGGCCAGCACGACCGAGGCGAAGGCCTCGTTGATCTCGACCAGGTCGATGTCGTCCAGCTTCATCGCCGTCTTCTCGAGCGCGTGGCGGGTGGCGGGGATGGGCGCGGTGAGCATGTAGATCGGGTCGTCGGCCCGCACGCTCATGTGGTGGACGCGGGCGCGCGGGGTGAGGCCGTGTGCCTTCAGCGCGGCCTCGCTGCACACGAGGAGCGCGGCCGAGGCATCGGAGATCTGCGACGACACCGCCGCGGTCACACGCCCGCCCTCCTGCAGCGGCGGCAGCGACCGGATCTTCTCCCAGTTGGGCTCGCGGGGCCCCTCGTCGTGTGCGAGCTCGCCGACCGGCACGATCTCCCGCTCGAAGCGGCCCTCCGCCCGGGCCCGGATCGCCCGCTCGTGGCTCTCCACCGCGAAGGCCTCCATGTCGTCGCGGCTGATGTCCCACTTCGTGGCGATCATCTCGGCGCTGTTGAACTGGCTCACCTCGCCGTCGCCGTAGCGCTTCACCCAGCCCTCCGAGCCCGTGAACGGATCGGTGAAGCCGAGGTCCGCGGCCAGGGTCATGGCCGAGCTGATCGGGATCATCGACATCTGCTGCACGCCGCCGGCCACGATGACGTCGTTGACGCCGGCCATCACCGCCTGGGCGGCGAAGTGGATCGCCTGCTGGCCGGAGCCGCACTGGCGGTCGACCGTCGTGCCCGGGACGTGCTCCGGCAGCCCGGCGGCCAGCCAGCAGGTGCGGGCGATGTCGCCGGCCTGCCCGCCGACGGAGTCGACGTTGCCGAAGATGACGTCCTCCACCGCGCCCGGGTCGATGCCCGTGCGGTCCATCAGCGCGCCGAGGCTGAGGGCGCCGAGGTCGGCGGGGTGGATCTGGCTGAGGCCGCCCCCGCGACGCCCGACCGGGGTGCGCACGGCATCGACGATGAAGGCATCAGGCATGGGTGACTCCTAGGTGGGTCGCGACCCGGTCGGTGTGGGAGGCGCTGTCGCCCCAGGACCGGGCGAGGGCCCAGGTCCGCTTGAGGAAGAGGTGGAGGTCCGCCTCGACGGTGTAGCCGATCGCGCCGTGGCACTGCAGGGCCTTGCGCCCGACGAGCTCGGCGGCGTCGGAGGCCATGGCCTTGGCCATCGACACGTCCCGGGCCCGCGTGGGGGCGTCCCGGGCCACGGACCACGCCGCCCGGTGGACGGCCGGCCGGGCGAACTCGAGGGCGAGGGCGGCGTCGGCCAGGTGGTGCTTCACGGCCTGGAAGGAGCCGACCGGGACGCCGAACTGCTGGCGCTCCGCGACGTAGCCGACGGTCAGGTCGAGCATCGTCCGGCCCAGCCCGATGAGGTAGGCGGCAGTCCCCAGCGCGCCGCGGTCGACCGCGAGCTCGTGGTCGGTGGTGCCGGCGGCCACGACGCGGCCCGTCCGGGCCGACGTGATGGTGGCGGCCCGTCGCCCGCCGTCGACGGTCGCGACCGGGGCCAGCTCGACCGCGTCGCGTGCGAGGAGGAGCAGGCGCCCGTCGCGCTCGACCAGCACGCCGTCGGCATCTGCCGCGCACGCGACGACCGGGCCACCGAGCTCGCTCGTCACCATCCCCGTCCCCACCCCGACCAGCGGGGCGGCCACCATCGCCGTCTCGACGAGCGGGTGGGGGAGCGCGACGCGGCCGACCTCCTCGAGGATGGGCACGAGCCAGGTCTCGTCGAGCCCGAGACCACCGTCGGCCTCCGGCACGAGGACGCCGAGCACGCCCATGGCGTCGAGGCTGTCCCACACGCCGCGGTCGAGCTCGCCTGCCGGCGCGTCCCAGGCCGCGCGCACGACCGCGGGCGAGCACTCCTTGGCCAGCAGGTCCCGCACCGCGTCGCGGAACGCCGCCTGGTCCTCGGTCAGCGCAAACCTCATCGCGGCAGTCCCAGCAGGCGCTCCGCGGCGATGTTCCGTTGGATCTCGTTCGTGCCCGCGTAGATCGGGCCGGACAGCGCGAACTGCCACCCCTTGCTCCAGGGACCCTCGAGCTCGGCGTCGGGGCCGAGCAGGTCGAGGGCGATCTCGTGGAGCTCGATGTCGAGCTCGGACCACCAGAGCTTGGTGAGGCTGGCCTCGGCGCCGGGCTTGGCCCCGGCGGCGAGCTTCGTGACGGTGGCGAGCGTCTGCTGCTGGTAGGCGTCGGCGTGCATCCAGGCGCGGCGGCGCGGCGGCGCAGGGTCGCGTCCCCGCGCTCGTCGGCGAGCGCCGCGAGCCGCTCCGCCGTGGCCAGGAAGCGACCGGGCGATCGCAGGGTGAGCCCTCGCTCCGATCCGGCTGTGGCCATGGCCACCGCCCAGCCCCCCTCCGGCTCGCCGAGCACCACGCCACCGGGCACGGCGTCGTCGGCCAGGAAGGCGCCGTCGAAGAACACCTCGGCGAAGCCCTCGTCGCCGTCGAGCCGGCCGAAGCCCCGCACGGTGACGCCGGGGGTGTCGAGCGGGACGAGGAGGTAGGTGAGGCCCTTGTGCCGCGCGCTGTCCGGGTCGCTGCGGAACAGGCCGAAGAGGTGGGTGCAGAAGGCGCCCCGCGTGGTCCAGGTCTTCTGCCCGTCGAGCTGCCAGCCGCCGTCCACGCGCCGGGCCTTGCTCGCCACCGAGGCCAGGTCGCTGCCGGCGTTGGGCTCGGACCACCCCTGGCACCACAGATCCTCGGCCCCGGCCATGCGGGGGAGGATCCCGTCCTGCTGCGCCGGGGTCCCGAACTCGTAGATGCTCGGGGCCAGGAGGAAGATGCCGTTCTGTGTGATGCGGGGCGGCGCGCCCGCCCGGTAGTACTCCTCCTCGAAGAGCAGCCACTTCCAGAGCGAGGCGCCGCGGCCGCCGTGCTCTGGCGCCCACGACACGACGGCCCAGCGGTCTGCGAACAGGCGTCGCTCCCACTCGAGGTGCTGGGCGAAGCCCTCGCGGGTGTCGCCCGACGCGGGCTCTCCGCCCACGGACGCGCGCCACGCCGCCAGGTTCGCCTCGAGCCACGAGCGCGCCTCGGCGCGGAACGCGTCCTCCTCGGCCGACCACGTCAGATCCATCAGCGGTCGCCCAAGCGCTTCAGGACGGCGCTCGCGTCGGCCACGATGCGGTCGACCAGCTCGGCCACCGTCGGCAGCTCGTCGATCACCCCGGTCACCTGGCCGGTCGGCAGGATGCCGACCTCGGGCTTGCCGTCGACCATCGTGGCCTTGATCAGCATCGGCGCGTTGGCGGCCAGCGCCAGCTGGCTGAGGGTCAGGTCCTGGTTGCGCCGCATGGCCAGGCCCTCCCGCAGCAGGTCGCGCCGCGAGGTGCCCGTCTCCTTGCGGAACCGCAGCGCGGCGAGCGCGGCCCGGGGGAAGCGCAGCAGCCGCGGCGACCGCTCGATGCGGTCGACGACCTCGGTGCGGATCACGCGTTGGGGCGACCCGTCGATGGCCGTGGTGACGACGGTGTCGAAGACCGACGCCGCCGTGTAGCGCGCCTTCACCACGTCGGGCACGTGGCTCTCCTGGGTGAGGAGGAAGCGCGTGCCCATGGCGACGCCGTCCGCGCCGAACGCGAGGGCCGCCACCAGGCCGCGCCCGTCGTGGAAGCCGCCCGCCCCGAGCACGGGGATCGACCCACCGACCGCGTCCACCACGGCGGGGAGCAGCAGGGAGGTCGGTACGGACCCGGTGTGCCCGCCGCCCTCGCCGCCCTGCGCGATGACCGCGTCGACGCCCATCTCCAGCACCTTCTCGGCGTGGCGGCGGGCGCCGACGGTCGGCATGACGGCCACGCCCGCGTCGTGGCAGCGGGCGACCACCGCCGCGGTCGGCGCGCCGGCGAAGCTGACCAGCCGCACGCCCTTCGCGACCACGAAGGCCACCCGCTCGTCGAGGTCGGGCTGGTCGGCCCGGAAGTTCACCCCGAACGGGGCGTCGGTCCGCTCCTGCACGCCGTCGACCGCGTCACGCAGCTGGTCGGGCGTCATCGTGACGGCGGCGAGGATGCCGAAGCCGCCAGCGGCGCTCGTGGCCGCGGTCAGGTTGGCCCCGGAGACCCACCCCATCCCGGTCTGCACGATCGGCACGCGGCACCCGACGAGGTCGCAGAAGCGCGTCCGCAGCGCCGGGTGGAGCGGATCTGACACCCCGTCAGGTTACCGGCGGGGCCGGAGCGCGGCGAACCCGCGATGAGTCGCGCCGGGCCGCCTCGTCAGCACGTGCATGACCACGACCAACCGCTCGCAGACAGCGCCGGACGTGACCTTCCGGCGCCTCCTGCTCAACACGTTGGTGAGCGGGGTGACCAGCTCGTTCGTGTGGTTCTCGCTCACGTTCTGGGTGTACCTGGAGACGCGGTCGGTGGTCGCCACCGGGATGATCGGCGGGGCGTTCAGCCTCTGCGGCGCCGTGCTGGGCCCCGCCTTCGGATCCTTCGTGGACCGGCACCGCAAGCACACGGCGATGCTCATGACCACGTCGGTCTCCGCGGCCTGCTTCGCCGGCGCCACCACGGTGTTCCTCGTCGTGGACGCCGAGCGGCTCCTGGACCTGCGGGGCCCGTGGTTCTGGGTGCTGGTGCTGCTGACCCTCGTGGGGTCCGTGTCCGGCTCGATGCGCGGGATCGCCCTGTCGACCTGCGTGACGCTCCTCGTGCCGGAGGATCGCCGCGACAAGGCCAACGGCCTCGTCGGCACGGTCACCGGTGTGTCCTTCGCCATCACCTCGGTCTTCAGCGGCCTCGTCATCGGCCAGCTCGGCATGGGGTGGGCCCTCTACGGCGCGCTCGTCCTGACGGTGGGCGCCCTCGTGCACCTCGCGACCATCGACATCCCCGAGACGGCCCCGGCGCCCGCCGACGGGGACCGGGTCGCGACCTTCGACATCCGCGGCGCCCTCGAGGCGATCCGCGCGGTCCCCGGGCTCCCGCTCCTGATCGGCCTCGCCGCCGTGAACAACCTGCTCCTCGGCGTGCTCATGGCGCTGATGGACCCCTACGGCCTGTCGCTCGTCTCGGTGGAGACCTGGGGCTTCCTGTGGGGCTTCATCATGTTCGCCTTCGTCGCCGGCGGCCTGCTCGTGGCCAAGCGCGGCCTCGGCTCGGCCCCGGTCCGGCTGATCGTGACGTGCAACCTCGTCAACTGGGTGATCTGCGCGACCTTCACGCTGCGGTCCTCGATGGTCCTGCTCGTGGCCGGCCTGTTCCTGTGGTTGCTGCTGATGCCCGTCATCGAGGCGGCGGAGCAGACGGTGCTGCAGCAGTCGATCCCCTTCGAGCGCCAGGGGCGGGTCTTCGGCTTCGCACAGATGCTCGAGAACGCTGCCGCGCCGATCACCGCCATCACCGCGGCGCCCGTCGCCGAGGCGTTCCTCATGCCGTTCATGACCGATGGCAAGGGCGCCGACTGGATCGGCTCGTGGTTCGGCACGGGCCCCGAGCGCGGCATCGCCCTCCTGTTCACCGTGGCCGGGCTCATCGGGATCGTGGCCACGCTGCTCGTGCGGGCGTCGCGCTCCTACCGGCAGCTCACCGGTGCCCCGGACCCGGAGCGCACCGCGCCGCTTGCGCCATGCCTCGCCCCCGCCGTCGCCGCCTGATCTCGCCCGTCGCTCCGTAGCCTGCTCCCCATGCGGATGGGGACGACGGCGGCCCGGTGGGTGCTGCTGGCCACGGTGCTCGGCTCGGGGGTGGCGTTCCTCGACGGCACGATCGTGAACGTGGCGCTGCCCGCCATCGCCGAGGACCTCGACGCGTCCCTGTCCGACCTGCAGTGGGTGCTCGACAGCTACCTCGTGACCCTCACCGCGCTCGTGCTCCTCGGCGGTTCCCTGGGCGACCGGTACGGGCGGCGGCGGGTCTTCGTGATCGGGCTGGCCGGCTTCACGGCCGCCTCGATCCTGTGCGGCGTCGCGCCCAACGTCGAGCTGCTCGTCCTCGCCCGGGCGGTGCAGGGGATCGGTGCCGCGCTGCTGGTGCCGGGGAGCCTGGCGATCCTGTCCGCGGTGTTCCACCCCGACGACCGGGCCCGCGCCGTGGGCGCCTGGTCCGGCCTCGGCGGCGTGGCCACGGCCATCGGGCCGTTCTTCGGGGGATGGCTCATCGATGCCGTCTCCTGGCGCCTCGCCTTCTTCGTGAACGTGCCCCTCGCGGCCCTGGTGGCCCTGGCGGCGCGCCACGTGCCCGAGACGCGGAGCGCGACGGCGGAGCACCTCGACCTGCCCGGCGCGCTCACCGCGTCGGTCGGCCTCGGCCTCGCCACGTTCGGTCTCATCGAGGACGTCGTCCCCGCGTTGGTCGGTGGCCTCGTCGTGCTGGCGGCCTTCGTGGTGGTCGAGGCCCGCAGCCGCATGCCGATGCTGCCCCTCGGCGTGTTCCGCAACGCGGCAGTTCAGCGGCGCCAACGCGATGACCCTGGCGGTCTACGCGGCCCTGAGCGGGGCGTTCTTCCTGCTCGTCCTCGAGCTGCAGGTGGTCCTCGGGTACTCGGCCCTCGAGGCGGGGTCCGCCCTCGTGCCCGTCACCGTGCTGATGCTGCTGCTCTCGGCCCGGGCCGGGGCGCTGGCCCAGCGCATCGGCCCGCGCCTGCCGATGACCGTCGGGCCCCTCGGGGTGGCTGCCGGCCTCCTGCTCTGGACCCGCGTCGACGCCGGCACGAGCTACGTGAGCGGGGTGCTGCCCGGGGCGATCGTCTTCGGGCTCGGGCTGTCGCTCACGGTCGCACCGCTCACGGCCACGATCATGGCGGCGGCCGACGACGAGCACCTGGGGGTGGCGTCCGGCGTGAACAACGCGATCGCCCGCCTGGCCGGCCTCCTCGCCGTGGCCCTGCTGCCGACCGTGGTGGGGCTGGACACCGCCGGCGCCGCGGGTGCCCTCGACGCGGGCGTCGACGACGCGCTGCTCGTGTCGGCCGGGCTGTCCGTGCTCGGCGGGCTCATCGCGCTGGCGACGGTGCGCACGGCGTCGAAGGTGGCGCCGCACGCGCAGCCGTCGCTGTCCCACCCCTGCGGCGACCCCTGCCTGGAGGAGCGCGCCGCCGCCTAGTTCGGGACGCCGCCCACGATCCCCGGGGGCTGCCCGGTGGTGCTCGTCACGTCGTTGGGCGACGTCGTGGTCGTGGGCGGCAGGGTGGTGGTCGTGGTCGCGGGCGGGCGCGACGTCGTGGTCGGCGGCCTCGTCGTGGTCGTCGGTCGAGGTCGTTGTGGCGGCGTCGTCGTGCTGTTGGGTGGTGGCTCGCACCCGCTTTGGCCCCCGACGACGCCCGGCGGGCAGGCCGTGGTGGAGGTGCTCGACGACGGGGACGTGGTGGTGGTGCCGAAGCAGCCCGGCGGGGAGCAGTAGGGCCGGTCGTGGCAGCCCTCCCAGCACTCGCCCACGTAGTGGGGGTCGTCGACCTTGTGCGGGGGCGTGAGGGGGTTGCCGCAGGCGCAGCGCGTCCGGGGGATGCCGTTGTCGTCGACCAGCACCGCGGTGCCCTTCTGGAGGACCGACTGGCGTGGAGTGGCCTGCCCGTTCACGTAGCCGTGGTTCGTGACCCGCGTGTCCTCGGTCAGGAACGCGGGGGTGAGCTCGCGGATGTAGGTGGGGATGTCGCCGACGGTGAGCTTGTCGCCCCCGCTCCACTCGAGGGTCGGGTCCGCGTTGAGCGCCTCGACCCAGGCCTCGGCCTTGTCCCGGTTGGTGCGGAGGAACTCGATGAGGGCCTCCGGGTCGCAGACCCTCTGGTCGCCGCTGCCGCCGAAGAGGGCGGTGGTGGTGACGCCCAGCCCGGTGGTGGCGGTGACCGGGACGCACTCGTCCTGGCTGCCGGCCGGCGCGTCCTCGAACCCCTCCGGGCAGCGCGAGAGGGCGATGGTGGTGTACGGGTTGGGCCCGATGTCGTCCTTGCCCTCGAGGAAGATGTCCTCGCCCTCGTCGTCGTCCCCGCCGTTCAGGAGCACCAACCCGAGGCCGGTGACGAGGATCGCACCCAGCACGAGGGCCAGGATGATCCGTCGTCTCTGGTACGGCGCCACGTCGCTCCGCCCTTCCCACATGGCGGCGACGGTACTACCGGGAGGTCGTCAGTCGGGGACCTCTTGGAGCCGGGCGCCGTCGGGGTCGATCACGGTCGCGATCAGGTCGAGCTCCTCGGGCGTCGGGAGGCGGGAGGTCGGCACCTCGTCCGGCACGACCAGGTCGAAGCCCGTGGCCGCCTGCACCTCGTCCGGGGTGACGCCGGGGTGCACCGAGCGCAGCCGCATCCGGTGATCGGGCGTCTCGAAGTCGAGCACCGCGAGGTTGGTCACCACCCGCCGGATCTCGTGGAAGCGGGCCGCCGTCGGCCCGAGCGCCGCCGCCCGGTCGTACCCGACCCCGCACACGGTGTCGACGGCCTCGCAGAGCACCGACGCGGTGTGGTTGGGCACCCAGTAGGACGTGACGTCGTTGATCGTGTTGCCGGGAGCGCCCCGGTAGCCCAGGAGCTGCACCTTGGGCCGGCGGTACTCGCCGATGGCGGCGAAGTTCTGGTTGCCATACCGGTCGATCTGCGAGCCGCCCATGATCACGTGGCGACGGCCGTTCCACACCCACGTGAACATCTGGCGGTAGGGGTTGAAGTGCTCCACCACCTTGCCGTCGGGCCATGCGAAGGCGCCGTCGTTGGCGATGAGGCGGGCCTCGCCGTCGGTCATCGCCAGGTCGGGCTCGAAGGTGGCCCGCGCCAGCCGGCCGCCGATCATCGGGATCGTGCCGATCGGGTTGCACAGCAGCTCGCCGTCGCCGCGGAAGCACTCCGCGATGGCGACGACGCACACGTCGGCGCGGGCCACGAGGTCGGCGGTGTGCCGGTCCACCATCAGCCGGTGCCTCCACCGGTCCGCAGCTTGGCCTGGTACTCGGCCTCGCTCAGGTCGAGCCAGGCGGCGCGGAAGTCCGCCCACGCTTCGGGCGACTTCGCCGACGCGGCGTAGGCCTTCTGGAACGCCTCGTCCCGCGGGTAGTCGGGCTCGCACGAGGTGAAGTGGGCGCCGTTCGGTGCCTCGATCACGCCGTCGACGTGCAGCCGGCTGATGAGGAGCGACTGCGGCGGGCCCTCCTCGGCGAGCTGGGCGGTCGGCACCACCTTCTCCGTGGACAGGTAGCGCTGCGTGGCTGCACCCAGGAACAGGTCGTCCATGTACGGGTCGGGGCCGAGGTACTGCCCGTTGCCCCGTGCGTCGGCCCGGTTCATGTGGACGAACGCGGCGTCCATCGTGAGCGCGGGCACGGCCACCAGCTCCTCGGCGTCGTCGAAGGGCGACGTGACCATCCGGACCCGGTCGTTGTCCCGCGGGATGTCCGAGCCGAGGCCCACCCGCGTGGGCAGGAACGGCACCCGCCACGCGGCGGCCTGCAGCCCGAGCAGGAACATGCCCTCGTCGTACGGCTCGTCCTCCACGGCACCCGACTGCCGGGCCGCCCGGAAGTGCGGCTCGAGGGGGATCGAGTCGAGCGACACGAACGCGTACACGAGCCGGCGGACCTTGCCGGCCGCGCACAGCAGCCCGACGTCGGGGCCGCCCCAGCTGGCGACGGTGAGGTCGTCGAGGTCCGAGCGCAGGATCGCGCGCACCACGGACATCGGCTTGCGACGCGAGCCCCATCCGCCGAAGCCGATCGTCATGCCCGACCGGAGCGAGGCGACGGCCTCCTCCTCGGTGCAGCGCTTGTCGCGGGGCTCCGTCACTTCGTCGTGTCGGTGTCGCGCTTGGCGACGAACGCGTCGCGGTGCTCGTCGGCCACGCCCGAGAGGTTGAGCTCGAACGTGAAGCCCTGCTCGTACCGGTACGAGCGCTTCACGTCCCAGAGGTCGATGCCGTTGAGCGACTCCTTGGCGGCGCGGATCACGGTGGGCGACTTCGCGGCGATCTGCGCGGCCACGGCCATTGCCGCGTCGCGGAGCTCGGCCTGGGGGACGACCTGGAGCACGGAGCCGAAGTGGTGGAGCTCGGCGGCCGTGGCCGTGGCCGACGTGTAGACCATCGCCCGCACCTTGTGCTGGGGGACCAGGCGAGACAGGTGGGTGGCGGCGCCGAGGGCGCCCCGGTCCACCTCCGGGAGCCCGAAGGTGGCGTCGTCCGAGGCGATGACGACGTCGGCGTTGCCGACCAGGCCGATGCCGCCGCCGAGGCAGTGCCCGTTGACCGCGGCGATGACCGGCACGGGGCAGTCGTAGACGGCCGCGAACGCGGCGAAGCAGCCACGGTTGGCGCCGATGAGCGCGTCGAACCCCTCGGTCGCCTGCATCTCCTTGATGTCGACGCCGGCGTTGAAGCCGCGGCCCTCGGCCCGCAGCACCACGACCCGCACCTGCGGATCGCGCCCGAGCGCGGTGAGGACCTCGGCCAGCTCGAACCACCCGGCGACCGTGAGGGCGTTGACCGGTGGGTTGTCCATGACCACCTCGGCGATGCCGTCGTCGTGGATCTGCTGGCTGATGCCCATCGTGACGTCCCGGAGTAGGTTCTGACGGTCCGTCAGGAACCTAGCAACGAGGTAGCCGTCGGTGCCCATCTCGATCGACCTCACCGGCCGCGTCGCCCTCGTCACGGGCGGGACCAAGGGCATCGGCGCGGTGATCGCGGACCGCCTCGCCGACGCCGGGGCCACGGTGGTGGTGTGCGGCCGCAGCGAGCCCGTCGAGTCGCGCCACCCGTTCCTGGCCTGCGACGTGCGGGAACCCGAGCAGGTCGCCGAGCTCGTCGATCGCATCGCCGGCGAGTACGACTCGCTCGACGTCGCCGTGAACAACGCGGGCGGCTCGCCCACCGCCGATGCCGACGAGGCATCCCCCCGCTTCAGCGAGGCGATCATCCGCCTCAACCTCCTCGCGCCGATGTACGTGGCGCAGGCGGCCAACCGCGTCATGCAGCGCCAGGACGGCGGTGGCGCCATCGTCAACGTGTCGAGCGTGAGCGGCATGCGTCCGTCGCCCGGCACCTCGGCCTACGGCGCCGCCAAGGCCGGGCTCCTCAACCTCACGCAGACGCTGGCCATCGAGTGGGCGCCCAAGGTGCGGGTGAACGCGGTGACCGCCGGGATGGTGGCCACCGACGACAGCCTCGACCACTACGGCGGGGCGGAGAACCTGGCCCGCGTGGCCGCCACGGTGCCGATGCAGCGCATGGGCACCCCGCTCGACGTGGCCGACGCGGTGGCCTTCCTCGCCAGCCCGCTGGCGGGATACGCCACGGGCGCGAACCTGCTGCTGCACGGCGGCGGGGAGTGGCCCGCCTTCCTCCGCGCCGCCCAGACCTGAGCCCCACGAAGGGGTTGACGTGAGGTCTGCGCGCGCCCATACTTCGAACAGTGTTAGGAACTCCGAATCGCGATAGGCGTAGCGAGCGGCGGGCGGCCACCCGGGACGAGATCGTCGCCGCAGCCTGGGAGCTCTGCCGGCCCGACGGTCTGGCGGGCCTCTCGCTGCGCGACCTCGCCCGGGCGGTCGGGATGCAGGCGCCGTCGTTGTACTCCTACTTCGACTCGAAGCACGCCATCTACGACGCCATGTACGCGGAGGCCGCCCAGGCCTTCGTCGACGCCGAGGCGGAGGTCGCCTACCCGGGGGAGCCGCTCGAGGACCTGAAGGTGCTGACGCACTTCTTCGTCCGGTTCTGCACGCAGGACGTCGAGCGCTACCAGCTGCTGTTCCAGCGGACGATCCCGGGCTTCGAGCCCTCGCCGGAGTCCTTCGCGATCTCCGCCCAGAGCCTCGCCGCCCTGCAGCGGCGCTTCCCGTCGATCGGGCTCACCGACCAATCCGCGATCGACCTGATGACCGCGCTCGGCACGGGCCTGGCGGATCAGCAGATCTCGAACGATCCCGGCGGCGACCGGTGGATCCGCCTCATCGACGAGGCGATGGAGATGCTCTACGCCCACCTCCTGAGGCGGGCGGAGCTCACGAGCAGCACGAAGCAGACCAAGAAGGGAAGGGCTCGGCGATGAACGACACGATCACCCCGGTCGAGGAGGTGCCGGCGATCAGCCGGTCGGAGGGGGGTCGCCTGGCGGCCACCGAGAACCAGCGCGCGCTCGACCAGCTGCGGTCGCTGTCGGCGGCCGACTGGTCGGCGCCGACGGACTGCCCCGGCTGGGACGTCCGCGCCATGGCCGGCCACGTGACCGGCATGACCGCGGGCTTCACGTCCTACCGCCGCTGGTTGGGGATGATGCGCAAGGGCGGCAAGGCCGCGAAGGCGGCCGGCGTGCCGTTCATCGACGGGGTCACCGCGCTCCAGGTCGCGGACCACGCGCCGCTCACCACGGACGAGCTCATGGCGCGGCTCGCGGAGGTGGGACCGCGCTCGGCCACGTTCCGCACCAAGGTCCTGGCCCCACTGCGGCGGATGCCGATGCCCGAGGAGGTGGACGGTGTGAAGGAGACCTGGCGGCTGCGCTACGTGCTCGAGGTCATCCTCACCCGCGACACGTGGATGCACCGCGTCGACATCGCGCGGGCCACCGGCCGCGACCTCGTGCTCACGGCCGAGCACGACGGTCGCATCGTCGCCGACGTGGTGGCGGAGTGGGCCCGGCGGCACGGGGAACCGTTCGTGCTGCACCTCGAGGGACCCGCGGGCGGCACCTACACCCGGGGCGAGGGCGGGGACCACATCACCATCGACGCGATCGACTTCTGCCGCACGTTGTCGGGCCGGGCCGAGGGGCAGGGGCTCCTGGCCCGAGCCGTCCCCTTCTGACCCATCCGATCGGACGACCCGAAGGAGCCACCGATGACAGTCACCCCGACCCGCCTGCACCACGTGGCCCTCATCTCGCCACCCCCCGGCTGACGCGACGAGGCCCCGGCCGGAGCCGGGGCCTCGTCGATCACAGGTCAGCGACGTTCAGCGCTTCTTGGTCGCCTTCTTGGCCGGGGTGGCCTTCTTGGCGGCGGTCTTCTTCGTGGCCGCCTTCTTGGCGGGGGCCTTGCGGCCGGGCGACGTCGCGGCGGTGGCCTTGGCGGGCACGGCCGGGCTCACGAGGATCTCCTCTACGACCTCGGCCGCTGCCGTCGGGACCTCGACGCCGAAGCCGCTCTTCTTGCGCTTGCTGAACGCGATGGCGCCGATGAGCACCACGAGCGCGGCGAGCGCGATGAGCTGTGCCGTCCGGGTGGGGGTGGCGGTGGCCAGGATGCCGAGCGCGGAGTCTCCAGGCTTCTTGTCCACCAGGCTGTCGCTGAAGATCGCCGGGAGGATCAGGAGGGAGACCAGGTTCATCACCTTGATGAGCGGGTTGAGCGCCGGGCCGGCCGTGTCCTTGAACGGGTCGCCCACCGTGTCGGCGATGACCGCGGCCTTGTGGCTGTCGGAGCCCTTGCCGCCTTCGTTGCCATCCTCGATGTACTTCTTGGCGTTGTCCCAGGCGCCACCGGCGTTGCTCAGGTAGTTGGCCATGAGCTGACCGGTGAGGATCACCGCGGCGAGGAACGCGCCCAGCGCGGTGAAGCCGATGCCGAAGCCGATGATCACCGGCGTGAGGACCGCGAGCAGGGCCGGCGTGGCCAGCTCCCGCAGCGACGCCTCGGTGCAGATGTCGATCACCGGGCCGTGCTCGGGCTTCTTCAGGCCCTTCATGATCAGCCCGTCGGCGAACTGGCGCCGCACCTCCTGGACGACCACGCCGGCCGTGCGGCTGACCGCGTTGATGGCGAGGGCCGAGAACAGGAACGGCACCGCGCCGCCGATGAGCAGACCGATGAAGACCTTCGGGTCGGCGACGTTGATCGGCACGAGGTCGAAGATGCCTCGGGCGCTGCTTTCCAGCTCCTCGACCTTGAGCGCTCCGAGGAGCTCGTTCGCGGCCGTCTCGATGAAGCTGGCGAAGATGGCGACGGACGCGATCACAGCCGAGCCGATGGCGAAGCCCTTGGTGACGGCCTTGGTGGTGTTGCCCACCGCGTCGAGGCTCACCATGATCCGCTCGGGTTCGCCATGGAACTCGCCGGACATCTCGGCGATGCCCGCCGCGTTGTCCGACACCGGGCCGAAGGTGTCCTCGGACACGATCACCCCAGTGGTGGCCAGCATGCCCATGCCGGTGAGGGCGACGAGGTAGAGCGAGAACTGCAGGTTGCCGCCGCCGAGGGCGAGGGCCACGCCGAGGGAGCAGGCGATCGCCACGATGGCGTACACCGAGCTCTCGAGGCCGGCGGAGGTGCCCGACAGGATCGTCGTGGCCGGGCCCGTGCGGGTGGCCTCGGCGATCTCGCGGACCGGCGCGTGGTGCGTCGCCGTGAAGTACTCGGTGAGGCGGCTGACCAGCTGGGCCAGCACGAGGCCGATGACGACGGCGGCGAAGCAGCGCACGCCGACGTTGGAGAGGTCCGCCTCCCGGCCGTCGCTCCACCCGTCGCCGACGTAGAAGAGGCCGAGGGCACCGACGCCGATCACGGTGATGATGCCGGCCGTGAGGAAGCCCCGGTTGATCGGCTTGAGGGCGTCGGTCTCACCCTCCTTCGCACGCACGGCGTACACGCCGGCGATGGAGGCGATCACGCCGACCGCACGGGCGGCCAGGGGGAAGACGAGGCCGAGGGCGGGGTTGGCGCCCACGGCGGAGAACCCGGCCACGCCGAGGATGATCGAGGCGACGAGGGTGACCTCGTAGCTCTCGAACAGGTCGGCGGCCATGCCGGCGCAGTCGCCCACGTTGTCACCCACGTTGTCGGCGATGGTGGCGGGGTTGCGGGGGTCGTCCTCGGGGATGCCCGCCTCGACCTTGCCGACGAGGTCGGCGCCGACGTCGGCGGCCTTGGTGAAGATGCCGCCGCCGACCCGGAGGAACAGCGCGAGGAGCGAGCCACCGAAGCCGAACCCGACGAGGATCGCCGAGCTGGTGTTCTGGAAGAACACGATGATCACGGTGGCGCCGAGCAGACCGAGGCCGACCGTGAACATGCCGGCGATGCCACCGGTGCGGAACGCCACCTTGAGGGCATCGGGCAGCGAGTTGCGCTTCGCGGCAGCTGCGGTGCGGACGTTGCCCCGCGTGGCCAGCGTCATGCCGATGTAGCCCGTGAGGCCGGAGAGGAAGCCGCCGGCGACGAAGGCGACGGTGCGGAACAGCCCCGACTCGAAGAACGAGAGGGCGACCTCGCCGCCGTGGGGCTTGACGATCTCCGTCGACGTGACGAACACGATCGCCGCGAGCGGGACCATGATCACGCCGATCGTCTTGAACTGGCGCTTGAGGTAGGCCCACGCGCCCTCCTGGATCGCGAGCGCGATCTCGATCATCTTGGGAGTGCCCTGGTCGGCGGCCAGGACGTCCCTCATGAGGATGAACCCGACCGCGATGGCGATGAGGGCGGCCAAGCCGGAGAACCCGAGGATGGCCCACTCACCCCCTTGCAGTACGAACTCCTGGTAGCCGCCCTCGGCGGCCAGGATGCTGGTCATGCTTGCTTCCTCTGGGTCGTGGGGGCGGCGTTGCGCCCACTGGTGGATGGCGTGCGATCACCGTTGGGGTGGTCGCGACGGGTGACGTAGATCTGGCGGGCGACGCGCTCGCCCAGGGTGCGGTCCTGCCCGTCGACGGTGACGACGAGCGGTCCGTCGAAGGGGTGCTTCTCGACGACGGACACCTCGACGCCGGGGACGAGGCCCAGCGTGCCGAGGAACGTGACCAGCTCGGGGTCGGTGGAGCCGGACAGCGCCACCTCGGCCACCTCGCCGGGCTCGAGCATGTACAGATCCGGCGTGACGGGGAGCTCCGCGTCCTCGGCCATCGGGATCGGGAAGCCGTGCGGGCAGGTGGCCGGGCGGTGCAGCGCGACGTACAGGCGCTCGAGCACCTCGTCGGGGAGCTCGTGCTCGAAGCCGACGGCCAGCTTGTCGGCCTCGTTCCACTTGTAGCCGAGCATGTCGGCGAGGAAGCGCTCGACGATGCGGTGGCGGCGGATGGCGGCGACCGCGGTCTGCTGGCCGAGCGGCGTGAAGCTCACGCCCTGGTAGGGCCGGTGGTCGACCAGCTCCCGGTCGGCCAGGCGCTTGACCATCGTGGTGACGGTGCCCGGCGACAGCCCGAGCACGTCGGCGAGCGCACCGGTGTGCGCCTCCGAACCGTCTCGGGTGAGGCGGTAGATGGCCTTGAGGGCCTCTCGTTCGGACTTCGTGAGGGAGTCGTCCACTGATCGGTCTTTGGCTTCCCGAAATCCTGGCTTTGCACGAGGGGCGTTCAGGGCTCGCCCATCCCACCAGACCGGCGCCTTCGCCGCAAAACGACAGCGCCGGCCCCCCGAGAGGGGCCGGCGCTGATCGAGGGTGGCCGAACGGCCGGGCGGGCTACGCGACCGTGAAGGCCTTCACCATCCCGTGGCCACCCGCCTCGACCGGCAGGGCGTGCGGTGGCCCGCCCGCCCGGTCGTTGATGAAGCAGACGACCACGTACGTGTACCCCGACTTGAACTGCTTCGAGATCGCGATGTGGTTCCCGAGGCCCTTGCTGAAGATGCCGGTGTACCCGAAGTCCTCGTCGGACGGCTCGAGCGTGCCCTCCGGCGGGGCCTGGCCCTCCTCGAGGTTCAGGAACGTGCTGAACGCCTCGAGTGCCTCGGCCTCGGTCGTCCCCTCCGGGTACTCCGAGAGAGCCGCGAAGTGGATCTCGTCCTCGACGCCGGTGTTGAGGAAGTTGATGGTCTCGTCACCGGCCTCGACGTCGACGTCGAACGTGTAGTCGTGGGCCGTGATGCTGCCGTCGGCTTCCGGCAGGTCGGGCACCTCGCCCGGACCGACCGTGAGGAGCTGCGCCTGCCCACGGTTGAAGTGCGGTTCGGTCAACAGCGGGTCGGCGTCGCCCTCGCCGCCCTCGGGGTCACCCCCCTCCGACTCCGCGTCGTTGAAGGTGCAGAGGAGGACGTAGGAGCCCTCGGCGACGGTGAAGGTCCGCTCCACCGTCTCCCCGGGGTCGGCAGCGACGGGTGAGGAGACGTGCTGGGTGACGTCGGGGAGGGGAGCGCCCTCCTCCTGGACGACCGGCGTGAACTGTGTGAGGAACTCCTCGATCGACAGGTCGCCGATCTCGAGCAGCGCCGCCTCGTGGGTGAACTCGCCGTCGTTCTTGAAGCTCACCGTGACCAGGCCGGCATCGATCTCGGTGGGAGCTTCGGAGTACCCGTAGTCGACCGCCGTGATGTCGATCGCCTGGGCCTCGACCTCGCCGGTCGCACCGTCGTCGGTCTCCTCCGCCGGTGTGGCGTCGTCGTCGTCATCGCCGCACGCGGCGACCAACGACGTCAGGACGGTGAGGGCCACCAGCCCTCGGAGCACTCGCCTGCTTCCCATGCATCCCCTCCCAAATGCTGGGCGCTCCCCGGGGCGCCGGTGTGTTTCGGGCGGGACCCTACCCCTGTGCGAGACTGCCAGCCGGATCTGACGCACCGTCAGAAGGAGCCACATGCCAACCACCCCGGTCCCGGCCGTCGAGGGCTGGTTCACCACCGACGACGAGCCCCACCTCCTCGGGACGCGGTGTACTTCCTGCGGCACCGTGTTCTTCCCGAAGGCCGCCGGGTTCTGCCGCAACCCGGAGTGCCGTGGGCGCGAGTTCACCGACGTCGAGCTCTCCCGGACGGGCACGATCTGGAGCTACACCGACGCCCAGTACCAGCCCCCGCCGCCGTACATCCCGCCCGGCGAGGAGCACGTGCCGTTCGCGCTGGCCGCCGTCGAGCTGGCCGCCGAGCAGCTGGTCGTGCTCGGGCAGGTGGCGGACGGCTACGGGGTGGACGACCTGTCCGTCGGCGCCACCGTGGAGCTCGTCGTCGAGCCGCTCTACGAGCTCGACGGGGTGCCCCACCTGATCTACCGCTGGAAGCTGGTGGCCGTCGTGACCGCGCCCGAGGCGATCGCCGTCGCCGGCGTCGGCATGCACGAGTGGGGCAAGTGGGGGCGCCCGTTCCACGAGTACGGGATCGAGGCGGCGCTGGCCGCGCTCGACGACGCGGGCATCGACTGGGTCGACGTGCAGTTCGTGGCCGGCGGCGAGACGGTCCGCAACGGCTACCCGGGATGGGTGGCCGCGTCGACGCTTGACGCAGGCGCTCGGCTGGAACGGCGCCCGGGTGGCGTCGTCCTACGCCGCGTGCGCGTCCGGCGTGACCGCGCTCGACGCCGGCCCGCTCCCGGATCCTGGCCGGCCTGTGCGACGTGGCCCTCGTGGTGGGTGCCGACACGACACCCAAGGGGTTCCTCGCGCCGGTGGCGGGGGAGCGGTGGGACGATCCCGACTGGCTGCGCTTCCGGCTCCTCGGCGCCACCAACCCCACCTACTTCGCGCTGTACGCCCGCCGGCGGGTCGACCTCTACGGCGCCACCGACGCCGACTTCGCCAAGGTGAAGGTGAAGAACGCGCAGCACGGGCTGCACAACCCGAACGCGCGGTACCGCAAGGAGGTCACCGAGGAGGAGGTGCTGGCCAGCCCGATGGTGGCCGACCCGCTCCGGTTGCTCGAGATCTGCGCCACCTCCGACGGTGCCGCCGCCGTCGTGCTGACGTCCATGGACTACGCGAAGCGCAAGGGCATCACCTCGCCGGTGCGCATCCGCGCGGTGTCCACGGTGACACCGCGCTTCCCGAACACGGTGATCGAGATGCCGAACTTCGCCACCGACTCCGCGGCTGCGCTGGCGCCGCCCGAGCTGAGCTTCCGCGACTCGATCGCGGCGGCCGCCTACGAGGAGGCCGGCATCGGACCGGAGGACCTGAGCCTGGCCGAGGTCTACGACCTGTCCACCGCGTTGGAGCTCGACTGGTACGAGAACATCGGGCTCTGCAAGCCCGGCGAGGCCGAGCGCCTCCTCAACGACGGAGACACCTGGATCGGTGGCCGCATCCCGGTCAACCCGAGCGGCGGCCTGGCCTGCTTCGGCGAGGCGGTGCCGGCCCAGGCCATCGCCCAGGTGTGCGAGGTGGCCTGGCAGCTGCGGGGCAAGGCCGAGGGCCGCCAGGTCGAGGGCGCCACCGTGGGCCTCACGGTCAACCAGGGCCTCTTCGGCCACGGTTCCTGCGTGCTGCTCTCCACCTGACGCGATCCGCTGGCACGCTGGAGGGCATGGCCGTCCAGCTGAACCACACGATCGTCCACGCCCGCGACGCCCAGGCCTCCGCCGACTTCCTGTCGTCGATGCTCGGCATGGCCCCGCCGACGCGCTTCGGCCCCTTCCTCGTGGTGGAGGTCGACAACGGTGCCTCCCTCGACTTCCTCGAGACCGGCCCCGAGTGGGACATCGGCATCGAGCACTACGCGTTCCTGGTCAGCGAGCCCGAGTTCGACGAGATCTTCGGTCGCATCCAGGAGCGGGGCCTCACCTACTACGCCGATCCCCACAAGAACGAGCCGGGGGAGATCAACCACCACGACGGTGGTCGCGGCGTCTACTGGGAGGACCCCGACGGTCACATCCTGGAGATCATCACCGTCCCCTACGGCGGCTGGGCTGAGTAGCTGCCTGGCTGCCTGCTACGTCACTTCAGCCAGCGGCTGAGGGACTCGACGACGCACGCGGGCTTGGTGCCGCCCTCGACCTCGACCGTCATCGTGATGGTCGTCTGGACGCCGCCGGCCACCTGTTCGACCGCGGTGATCTCGGCCCCGCCGCGGATGCGACTGCCGACGGGCACCGGCGCGGGGAAGCGCACCTTGCCGGTGCCGTAGTTCACGCCGGACGACGCGCCCGGCACCTGCAGGAGCTGGGGGAGGAAGAGGTTCGACAGCGCGAGGGTGAGGTAGCCGTGCGCGATCGGGCCGCCGAACGGGCTCTCGGCGGTGGCCCGCTCCACGTCGACGTGGATCCACTGGTGATCACCCGTCGCGTCGGCGAACAGGTTGATCCGCTCCTGGTCGATCTCCACCCAGTCGGTCCACCCCAGGTGCGTGCCGGTCGCGGCGCGCAGCTCGTCCAGCGTCTGGAAGGTCGTGACCACCCGGCTACGCCCGTCTGCGAGGAGACCGACACGACCTCGCCGGTCATGTAGGTGGAGTAGTCGCTGGCCAGGAACGCGATGACCGTGGCGATCTCCCACGGCTCGGCCGCCCGCCCGAACGCCTCGCGCTGCGTGAGCTCCTCGAGCAGCTCGTCGGTGGTGACCTTGGCGAGGAACGGGTGCATCGCGAGCGACGGGGCCACGGCGTTGACGCGGACGCCGTGCGGCGCGGCCTCGATGGCCGCCGACCGCGTCAATGCCATCACCCCGGCCTTGGCCGCCGCGTAGTGCGCCTGTCCCGCCTGTGCCCGCCACCCGAGCACCGACGCGTTGTTCACGATGACCCCGCTGCCCTGCCCGTACATCTGCCGCAGTGCCGCCCGTGTGGCGCGGAAGGTGCCGGTCAGCGTGATGTCGAGCACCTTGTGCCACTGCTCGTCGGTCATCTCGACGATGTCCGCGGTCCCCCCGAGGCCGGCGTTGTTGACGACGACGTCGACGCGCCCGTGCTCGGCCACGGTGCCGTCGAGGAGGGCCTGCACCTGTGCCTCCACGGTGACGTCGCAGGGGAGGGCGAGCGGACGCGCGCCGGCCAGCTCGGCGAGCTCGTCGGCAGCCTCGCCGAGGCGGCGCTCGTGCGCGTCGCTGAGCACCACCGTGGCCCCCTCCTCGACGCAGCGGCGGGCGGTGGCGTTGCCGATCCCCGTGCCCGCCGCCGCGGTGACGAGCACGATCTTCCCGGCCAGCAGCTCGCGCCCCGCAGGGGGTGTGGGGACTGTGCTCACGTCACTCCTTGGGAAGGCCCAGCGCACGCTCGCCGATGATGTTGCGCTGGATCTGGTTGGTGCCGGCGTAGATCGTGTCGCTCCGGCTGAAGAGGAACAAGCGCTGGAGGCGGGAGTAGTCGGGCGACCCGTCCGGGAACGTGGCCGTGCGCAGGGTCGCCTCCGCCCCCAGCACGTCCATGGCCAGCTCGCCGAGGTCCCGGTGCAGGGTGGCCCAGAACAGCTTCGTGACCATTGCCGCCGGCGGGGCCTCGTGGGACGACGACATGATCCGCATCGCGTTGAGCCGCATCAGCCGGAGCCGCACCCACGTGTCGACGAGGCGCTGGCGGATCGTCGGGTCGCCGGCCCGCCCGTTGACGCACGCGCGGTCGCGAGGATCTCGTCCCACTCGTTGAGGAACATCAGGTTCTGCCCGAGGGTGGACGCGCCCCGCTCGAACCCGAGCGTGCCCATCGCCACGCGCCAGCCGCCGTCGACCTCGCCCACCACGTGGTCGACCGAGGTGCGGGCGCCGGTGAAGAACACCTCGTTGAACTCGGAGTCGCCGGTGACCTGGTGGATGGGGCGGATCTCGACCCCCGGTTGGCGCATCGGGACGAGCAGGTACGAGATCCCCTTGTGCTTCGGCGCGTCCCGGTCGGTGCGCGCGAGCACGAAGCACCAATCGGCCCAGTGGGCCTGTGAGGTCCACACCTTCTGCCCGTCGATCACCCACTCGTCGCCGTCGCGCGTCGCACGGGTCTGGATGTTGGCCAGGTCCGAACCGGCGCCCGGCTCGCTGTACCCCTGGCACCACAGCTCGGTGCCGGCCACGATCCCGGGCAGGAAGCGGTCCCGCTGCGCGTCGGTGCCGAACGCGATCAGGGTCGGGCCGAGCAGCGTCTCCCCGATGTGGCCGATGCGCCCCGGGGCTCGCGCACGCGCGTACTCCTCGAAGTACACGACCTGCTGGTGCAGGGAGAGGCCGCGGCCGCCGTGCTCCTTCGGCCAGGCCACGCAGGTCCAGCCGTGCGCACCGAGGTGGCGCTCCCACGCGAGGCGCTCCTCGAACAGGCAGTCGTCGTCGCCGGGCCCGCCGCGGCCCCGGACCACCGCGAACTCGTCCCGCAGGCTCTCCTCGAGGAACGTGCGGACCTCGTCGCGGAACGCCTCGTCCTCGGCCGAGAACCGCAGATCCATCCCGGCAACGTACCGGCGGACCTGACGGTCCGTCAGATCTGCGTCGGGTTCA
Organism: uncultured Microthrixaceae bacterium; assembly: GCA_963806205.1. GTDB lineage: Bacteria > Actinomycetota > Acidimicrobiia > Acidimicrobiales > VFJN01 > VFJN01. The sequence continues at coordinate 386,394 of CAWDXF010000001.1, read as the reverse complement.
GGACTTCACGAGGCGTTCGATGGCCTTGGTGGCCTCGGAGACCATCCGGTCCTTGTGGACCGCGTCGCCGCCCGCGGCGGCGTCGGCCACGCAGTGCCGGAGGTGCTCGTCGACGAGGCCGACGGCGACGCTCTGCAGCGCCTTGGTCACGGCGCTCACCTGGTTGAGCACGTCGATGCAGTAGGTGTCCTCGTCGATCATGCGCTGCAGGCCGCGCACCTGTCCCTCGATCCGGCGCAGGCGGGTCACGTAGTCCTGCTTGTTCATCTCGTACCCGGGCATGGGGCTCCTTCGGGGTGCGTCAGTCGAGGTCCGCGCGGAACCGGCGGAGCCGGAGGCTGTTGGTCACGACGAACAGGCTCGAGCCGGCCATGGCCAGGCCGGCGAGCATCGGGTTCAGCAGGCCCGCCGCGGCCAGGGGGAGCGCGGCGACGTTGTAGGCGAAGGCCCAGAAGAGGTTGCCCTTGATCGTGGCGAGGGTGCGACGGGAGAGGCGGATGGCATCGGCCACTGACCGCAGGTCGCCGCGCACGAGCGTGAGGTCGCTCGCCTCGATGGCGACGTCGGTGCCGGTGCCCATGGCCAGCCCGAGATCGGCCTGCGCGAGGGCAGCCGCGTCGTTCACGCCGTCACCGACCATCGCCACGACGCGACCCTCCTCCTGGAGGCGGCGAACGACCGCGACCTTGTCGGCGGGCAGGACCTCGGCGATCACCTCGTCGATCCCGACCTCGGCGGCGACGGCCCGGGCGGCAGCCTCGTTGTCGCCCGTCAGGAGGACGGGCCGCAACCCGAGCTCGCGCAGGCGCCCGACGGCGGCGGCCGACGTCGGCTTCACCGTGTCAGCCACCACGAGCACGCCGCGGGCCTGCCCGTCCCATCCCACGATGATCGGCGTGCGTCCCGCGGCCTCGGCTGCCCGCGTGCCGTCGGCCAGCGTGGGGGAGAGGCGCAGCGACCAGTCCGCGAGGAAGCGCTGCCGGCCGACGACCACGGCGTGCCCGTCGACCACGCCCTCGACCCCCAGCCCGCCGCGGCTGGCGAAGGACCCGACGGGCGCGAGCTCGATCCCGCGGGCGCGTGCGCCGGCCGCCACGGCCCGGGCGATGGGGTGCTCGCTGGCGTCCTCGACCGACCCGGCAAGCCGGAGGACCTCCTCCGAGACGCCGTCGGCCACGACGTCCACGAGCGCCATGCGCCCCGTCGTCACCGTGCCGGTCTTGTCGAGGACGATCGTGTCGACCTGGCGGGTCGACTCGAGCACCTCGGGGCCCTTGATGAGGACGCCCAGCTGCGCGCCGCGGCCGGTGCCGACGAGCAGCGCCATCGGCGTGGCCAGCCCGAGCGCGCAGGGGCAGGCGATGATCAGCACGGCCACCGCCGCGGAGAACGCAGTGGTCGCGGCGTCCGAGGAGGCGGCCGTGAGCCAGAACCCGAGGGTCGCGGCGGACAGCGCGATCACGACGGGCACGAACACGCCCGCCACGCGGTCCGCCAGGCGCTGCACGGGCGCCTTGCCCGACTGGGCGTCCTCGACCAACCGCGCCATCTGCGCCAGCGCCGTGTCCGCCCCCACCCGGCTGGCCTCGACGACCAGCCGCCCACCCGTGTTGAGGGTGGCGCCGGTTACCGCGTCGCCGGGCCCGACCTCGACAGGCACGGGCTCGCCGGTGAGCAGCGACGCGTCGATGGCCGAGGTCCCCTCGACCACGGTGCCGTCGGTCGCGACCTTCTCGCCGGGCCGGACGACGAACCGGTCGCCCACGGCCAGCTGCTCTATCGGGAGGGCGACCTCGGCGCCGTCCCGTAGCACGGCGACCTCCTTCGCACCGAGCTCGAGCAGCGCGCGGAGGGCGGCGCTGGAGCGACGCTTGGCCTTCGCCTCGGCGTAGCGCCCGGCGAGGACGAACGTGGGGACGCCCGCGGCGACCTCGAGGTAGATCTGCCCGTCCGCGCTGCCGCGCTCGGCGGTCCAGGAGAACCCGTGGGTCATGCCGATCTCGCCGGCCGTCCCGACGAAGAGGGCGTACAGCGACCACCCGAAGGCGGCCAGGACGCCCACCGAGATCAGGGTGTCCATCGTGGCGGCGCCGTGGCGCAGGTTCACCCAGGTCGCCCGGTGCAACGGCCATGCGGCCCACGTCACGACCGGCGCGGTGAGGGCGAGCGCGAGCCACTGCCACGCGTCGAGCTGCAGCGCGGTGACCATCGACACGAGGACCACCGGGACCGTGAGCGCCGTCGCCACGAGGACGCGCACACGTAGGTCGCGCGTCTCGTCGGCGTCCGGCACGGCACCGTGGTGCGCGTGGGGATCCGCCGTGGGAACGCTGGCGCCGTAGCCCAGGGACTCGACCTGCGCGATGAGCTCGGCGGGCTCGACGTGTGGCCCGTGGTGGACCTGGGCCCGCTCGGTCGCGAAGTTCACCGTCGCCGTCACGCCCTCCACGCCGTTGAGCTGCTTCTCGATGCGGGCGGCGCACGACGCGCACGTCATCCCGTCGATCGAAAGGTCGGTGCGCTCCGAGCGCGACTCGGCGGCGTGCGTGTCAGCCATGGTCGCCACCACCGCGATGGTCGTGCCCGAACTGGCCGGGCTCCGGCGCGTGCTCCACCTCGTGCTCGTCCCCGCCGTCCACGTCGATCGGGCCGACGGCCGCACCCAGCGCGGCGCCGGCCCCGAACGACACGGCGAGCACCAGCGCGAAGGCCAGGAGCTTCGTGGCGATCTTCGAACCGGGCATGACGACCTCCGCTGGGCGGACGACGCTACCCTATACCCCCATGGGGTATTTGCCAACCTCGGGTTCGAGCTCGGCCCGGAGGAGGGTGCGGTAGAGGTCCGCGTACAGCCCGCCGCGGGCCATGAGGTCGGCGTGGGTGCCGCGCTCCACGAGCCGGCCCTCGTCCAGGACGAGGATCTGGTCGGCCATGGTGATGGTGGACAGGCGGTGGGCGATCACGATGCTCGTGCGGCCCTCGAGCGCCGCGGCCAGGGCGTCCTGCACGAGCGACTCGTTCTCGGCGTCGAGGTGGCTGGTGGCCTCGTCGAGGATCACGATGGCCGGGTCCTTCAGGAGCATGCGGGCGATCGCGATGCGCTGCTTCTCACCGCCCGACAGGCGGTGGCCGCGATCGCCCACCAGGGTGGCGAGGCCGTCGGGGAGCGACGCGATGAGCTCGTCGATCTGGGCGGCCCGGGCCGCCGCATGGAGCTCCGCGTCGGTCGCGTCGGGCCGGGCGTAGCGCAGGTTCTCCCCGATGCTGGCGTGGAAGAGGTGGGGCTCCTGGCTGACGACGCCCACCGCGGCCCGCAGGCTGTCCTGGGTCAGGTCGCGGACGTCGACGCCGTCGATGCGCACCGCGCCCGCCGTGACGTCGTAGAGGCGGGGCACGAGCTGCGCGAGCGTGGTCTTGCCGGCTCCGGAGGGACCGACGAGGGCTACGAGCTGGCCGGGTTCGATGGTGGCGACGAGGTCGCGCAGCACGATCGGCGGCGGACCGCCCGGCTCGGCCGCCGCGTCCGTCGACCCGTTGGGTGCGCTCGGTTCGAGGCTCGCCACGATGGCATCGGCCGGGTAGGCGAAGTCGACGTGGTCGAGGTCGATCCGCCCGGTGCGGGCCTGCAGGTCCACCGCGCCCGGCCGGTCCATGATCGGGTTCGGTGCGTCGAGCACCTCGAAGACCCGCTCGAAGGACACGAGGGCGGTCATCACGTCGACCCGCGCGTTCGTGAGGGCGGTGAGGGGGTTGTAGATGCGGCCGACGAAGGTCGCGAGGGCGACGAGGGTGCCGACGGACATCGACCCGTCGATCACCTGGTGGCCGCCGACCCAGTAGACGGCGGCCGCGGCCAGCGACCCGACGAGGCCCAGTGCTACGTAGAACGTGCGGCCCAGCACCGCCGACCGCACCCCGACCGCCCGCAGCCCGTCGGCCTGCTCGTCGAACACGGCGGTCTCCCGCTTGCGGTTGCCGAAGAGCTTGACCAGGAGCGCGCCGGACACGTTGAAGCGCTCGGTCATCGTGCTGCTCATGTCGGCGTTCAGCTGCATCTGACGGCGGGTGAGCGCCTGGAGCCGGGCCCCGACGCGCTTGGCCGGCACCAGGAAGATGGGCAGCAGCACCAGGGCGATGAGGGCGAGCCGCCACTCCAGGAAGACGATCGCCGCCCCGTTGGTGATGAGCAGCACGACGTTCGAGACGACCGACCCGAGGGTGCCCGTGACGGCCCGCTGCGCGCCGAGGACGTCGTTGCTCAGCCGGCTGGTGAGCGCCCCGGTGTCGCTGCGGGTGAAGAACGACATGGGCATGCCCTGCACGTGGTCGAACAGCGCCACCCGCAGGTCGTGGATGAGGCCCTCGCCGATGCGGGAGGAGAGGTAGCGGTCGGCCAGGGCGAGCCCCGCGTCGGCGAGCGCCGCGCCCACGATGAGGAGGGCCAGCGCGTTGAGCAGCCCGCCGTCGTGGTCCGGGATGGCCCGGTCGAGGATCTCCCGGAAGAGCAGGGGCGGGCCGAGGCTCAGCAGCGCCGAGGCGATGATGACGGCGAGGAACCCGGCGATCAGGAGCCGGTAGGGGCGGGCGAACTGCCAGGCGCGCCGGACGACGGTCCGGTCGAGGCTGACGCCGGCCACGGCCGACGGGTCACCGTGTCCGATCAGGTAGGGAGGTCCACCGCGCACCCGCCGAGCGTACGGTCGTCAGCGACCGCCGCGTCGCGGGTGATGGCGGAGAGCCTGCTCCGGCTTTCGAACCCGCCCGACACGTTCAATCGGCTTGTCGCCGCTCAGTCGCCGACTCTGGCCCGACGCTCACGACACAGTCCGAGAAGCTCATCTCCCGCCCATTGATTGCCTGAGAGGATCAGCCGCGCGCAACTCGCCGAGCCCAGGCATCCTGCTCGCAATGCCAGACGCCCGTCCCAGCTCATATACAGGGGCTGGGGCCCGCCCTGGGAGCACACCACTGGCCGCCAGCCCCTCGCAGTGATCCTGCGCGTCCACGCGGTGTTTCGGCGTGACCGCGTAGGCAGGACCGTACCCACCGAGGACTGGCGGAATGGCCCGGACGACCCATGGACGACGGCGAACGCCCATGTGACTGTCAGCCCGACAGGGGTGTTCGAAGCGGACACTCGGCGAGAGATGGGAGCCCTCAGTGACACCAGGGCGCTACCACGAAGGAACGACGATTCGAGCATGGCAGAGCCCAGAGCGGGCGGCGGCCTGCGCGAAACCCATGGGGCGCCGCCGTCTGCGACGGCACGCAGCAGGTTTGGTGGCCGTGGCGTCGATGGTCGTTGGAGGGCTACTGGCAATCCTTCTGCCCGGCACAGCTGCCGCTGACAACGCGGTGCCCGCGACCGAGCGCCCGTCTCCGGCCGACACCGGAGGTGTTGCGGCGCCAACAGCGCTCGACGACGCCACAGAAGCCCGCCGTGAGCTCGGCCTGCGCAGCGATCGAGCACATGTCGAAGCCGTCGCGCGGTCGAGCGCGCCGCTCGACCCCTACACGCAACTCCGACTTGCACCTGACGAGGCGGCCGAAGTCAGGCGACGCAACGAAACGATGGATCGCTTCCAGCTGCTACGGCAGTCAGCCAGCGCTGATGCCACGACGGGATTCGCCGGCGTCTACATGGACAATGCAGCCGGAGGCATCGTCGTTGTGCTCGCCACGATGGACACACCGGCGCTCAGAACCGCGATCTCCAACGCTCTACTCGGTGCTCGACACGAGGTCCGCATCGTGCGGAACACCATGGCGGACCTGAAAACCGCGGAGGACACAATTCTGCAGCGCTGGCGTAGCGGCGATTCGCTCGGCGGAGTTCACGTGGTGACCGAGGCCATCGACGTTCGGAGGAACCGTCTGGTGGTCACCGTCGACGCAACGCAGAGCGTCAAGGACTTCCGCGAGAGCTTCTACTCAGCAACTGGGCTCGACCCAGACGTCGTCGACATCTCGGCGGGTCCCTCGACCCGCAGCACCGTCAGCCGCTACTCCACAGCCAGCGCGCTCTTCGGGGGTGCACGGATCTTTCGCTCAGCTGGTGGCGGTGCGTACTCGAGCTGTTCGAACACGGGATCGAGCTACATCAATGGTGTCAACTACTGGCTCGTGACGGCCGGCCACTGTGGCGAATCCACGGCCTGGAAGCAGGGGACCACGTCCAATCCGAATTCGATCGGGCCGTCGACCGGGCACTCGAATGGCTTCTTCGACTACTCGGAGAGCTACTGCGACTGCCAGGTCATTGGTCCGATCTATGGGAAGCAGACGAACAAGGTGCTCGATGCCGCGAACAATCCGCAGAACGTCTTCTACATGGCAGGACCACTGGTCTTCGAAGTCGGCAGGAACATCTGCTACTCGGGTGCCACTCGCAACAGCACGCGCTGCGGGCTCATCGAGAACGCGTCCGCGAACACAGTGATCACAGAGAACGGGCACACGACGCTTCTGATGGACCAAATCATTACGTCCGTCGACGTGTGCAAAGGAGACAGTGGTGGCTCGTGGACGTATGCCACGTCGACTTGGGTCGGAATCCAGAGCGGCGGAGGCGGGAACACCTATCAAGCAACGTTTTCTGGAAGCGACACCAACCCCGCAACCTGCTACCAGACCAGTACGCTCAGCAAACTCACGTCGAGCAACCTCTACTGGTACCTCGGGATGGACGGCATGATGACATGGCAGTGACAGCCGCCCGGGCACCCTCCGAAGTAGCCGCCCGTGGGGACAACGCCGAGAGAACCGAGCGATCCGGCGGGGCCCGACTCCGCCGCTCACAAACGTTCTCCAGGTCACGAGGTGCCATCTGGAGTCTGGCCTCAGCGCTACTCATTGTCGTGGTCGGCGCCTGCAGCGACGACAAGGGCTCTCGCGAGGAGCCTGATCTGACCGAGCGCACCGAATGGACACCCGCCTCTGTGTCGGTCTTGCGGGGCAACACCTACCAGGTGATCGCGATCACGGAAAACGGGGAGGAGCAGGAGCTCGTCGACACCGATCCAAGGCCATACGCCAAGTTCGGGGAGCTCCTCGAGGTGTTCGATGGTTGCAACGGTCTGACGGCGCGATACGCCGTCGACGAGACTGGCGAACTCACCCTGTCAGACCAAGTGGGATCGCTTGTTGGCTGTGTGGGCACCGGATCCGAACAGTCCGGACAGATCGCGGCGGCATTCTCACAGGGCAGCCGAGTGGAAGTGTCAGGGGAGAAGCTCCGCGTTTCGACCCCCCAGAACGAGGTTGTTTTCGCGAAGGGCAGCGCCTAGTGGCGGTGAGGATGGCCGCGGGGCGTCGAAACCGCCGCGACCAGGCCGACGGCGATCAGTGTGCGTCGACTCCAGCGAATCCACCCCTGGTTTAGCGGAGAGCGTGGGATTCGAACCCACGGTGACCCGAAAGCCACAACGGTTTTCGAGACCGTCCCATTCGTCCGCTCTGGCAGCTCTCCGTCGGCCACGTTACCGGGCCGCTCCACCGCGGCTCCAAGGCCGTCAGGGGCGTCGGGCGGTGAAGAACTCCTCGAGCAGTGCGGCGGCTGCTTCGGCCTCGACGCCGTGGGTGACGGCCACCTCGTGGTTCAGGCGGGGGTCGACGCAGAGGTTGTAGAGGGTGCCGCAGGCCCCCGCGTCCACGTTGGGGGCGCCGAACACGACCCGGTCGATGCGGGCGGCCAGCATCGCCCCCGCGCACATCGGGCACGGCTCGAGCGTGACGTACAGGGTGGCGCCGTCGAGGCGCCAGCTGCCGAGCGCGGCGGCCGCCTGGCGCAGCGCGAGCACCTCGGCGTGGGCCGTTGGGTCTCCCAGCTGCTCCCGCCGGTTGCCCACCGCGGCGACCACGCGACCGTGCAGGACCACGACCGCGCCCACCGGCACCTCGCCGGCCTCGCCCGCCGCCCGCGCCTCCGCCAGGGCCAGCGCCATGGCCTCGTGGTCATCGAGAACGGTCGCGTCCGTCACCCGGACAACGGTACCGACGCCCGGTTTCCCCGAGGTGCATAGACCCGGAACGGAGGAGGAAGATCAGGTACGCGAGGGGGCCCGCTCCCCCATGTGATGGTCAGGCGATCTGCGGCACACCGCAGGTTCCGCTGAGAGCTGCTGCCTCCCGGCCCTGACTCGGTTCACGGACTGCGATTGCACAGGACCCGACCACCACATGCGAGAGCGGGCCGGGGAACACGATAGCCTCCTCGCTCCCAGGGGCCACCTCTGGGAGTGCCCAGGAGGGGTGCGAGAGCGGCCGAATCGGCACGCTTGGAAAGCGTGTGTGGGGCAACCCACCGTGGGTTCGAATCCCACTCCCTCCGCCGAAACCCGCCTCGCCGTGGGTGTCAGCCCTGACCGGTAGGGTCGGCCCGATGGCCGACGCGTACCAGTCGCTCTACCGGCGCTACCGGTCCAAGCGGTTCGACGAGCTGAAGGGCCAGGACCACGTCGTGCGGGCCCTGAAGACCGCGGTCACCGAGGACCGGGTCGGCCACGCGTACCTGTTCAGCGGCCCCCGCGGCACGGGCAAGACCTCGACGGCCCGCATCCTCGCCAAGGTCCTGAACTGCGAGAAGCCCAAGGGCGGCGAGCCCTGCGGCACCTGCCCCAACTGCCTCGCCGTCGACGAGGGCCGCATCGTGGACTGGCTCCTCGAGCTCGACGCCGCGTCCAACAGCGGGGTGGGCGACATCCGCGACCTGATCGAGCGCATCCCGCTCGGCACCTCGGGCAACCGCAAGGTCGTGATCCTCGACGAGGTGCACATGCTCAGCCGCGGCGCGTCCAACGCGCTGCTCAAGTCCCTCGAGGAGCCGCCCGACCACGTCGTGTTCATCCTCGCCACCACGGACCCGCAGAACCTGCTCCCCACGATCCGCAGCCGCACGCAGCACTTCGAGTTCCACCTCCTTCCCGCCGAGCTGCTGGCGGAGCACGTGCGCCACGTGATCGAGGACGCGGGCCTGAAGCTGGGCGAGGACGCGGTTGCGCACGTGGTGCGCCAGGGCGCAGGCTCCGCGCGCGACACGCTGTCGGCCCTGGACCAGGTGTCGGCCATGGGCGGGGTGGTCGAGCAGGCCCAGCCGATCGAGGCGATCCTCGACGCGCTGGTCGCGCACGATGCCGGCGCCGCCCTCGTGGCCGTGGCCGACGCCGTGGAGGCAGGACGCGAGCCGCGAGCGCTCGGGGAGGCGCTGATCGCACGACTGCGCGACGGGTTCCTCGCGGTGATGGGTGCGCCCGACCGACAGCTTCCGAGCGCCGACGGGGAGCGTGCGGGCGCGCTGGGCACCGCGCTCGGCCCGGCCGGGCTCACGCGCGCGCTCGAGGTGCTCGGCGAGGCGCTGGTGGAGCTGGCCAAGAAGCCCGACCCGCGCATCGTGCTCGAGGTCGCGCTCGTGCGGCTGTGCCGCCCCGACGCCGACCGGTCCCTCGACGCCGTGCTCGACCGGCTCGAGCGAGTCGAGCGCGCGCTGGCCCGCGATGCGCCGCCGGCCGCGGGTGGCCCCCCGCCGGCGTCGGACGACCCGGCACCTGCTGTGGCCGCCCCGCGGGAACGGGGTCGAGCGGCCGGCCCGGCGGAGGAGGCCCGGCAGGAGCTCGCGAAGGCGGCGGGGTCGCGGCCGGCCGCGCCCGCGCGCGCCCGCGTCACGAAGGCCACCGCGCCGGCCGCCCCGGCTCCCGCGCCGCGTCGCAGCGAGCCGTTGCGCGCCGCACCCGCGCCGGACGCGACCGGTGGCCCGGTGCCCGGGCGGGACGAGCTCACGCTGGCGTGGGGCGATCACGTGCTCGACGCGCTGCCGCGCGGCACCAAGGCGATCTACAGCACCGGGCGCTTCGTCGACGGTGACGGCACGGCGGCGGTCTTCGCGCTGGCCAACGCGCCGACGCGCGACCACTGCGAGAAGAAGCGGACCGAGGTGGAGCAGGCCCTCGCGGCCCACTTCGGCCGGCCGGTCCCGCTGCGGCTGGTGACGGAGCCGGAGACGGGCGACGCCCCAGCGGCCGCCCCCGCGCCGAGGCGGGCCCGCCGGGCCACTCCCGATTCCGAGCCCGAGGAACCGATCGACGTGCACGCGCTCGAGGACGCGCCCCCGGGCGGGTCCAGTGCCGAGCGCCTGGCCGAGGCGTTCCCGGGCGCCGAGCTCGTCGACGAGCCGTGATCCACTCGTAGGCTGCGACCGTGCCGGACGCCGACCAACCCGACGAGGAGAGCGGCGCCGCCGTCCCCGGCCTGCCCGACCTCGATGCCGTGGGGGACGACGCGCTCAGCGGCCTGCTCGCACAGGCCCAGGAGCTCATGGCCGCGCAGGCGGCCGCCGCCGAGCTCGAGGTCGAGGGCCACGCCGGCGGCGGCGTGGTGCGCATCCGCACCACCGGCACCGGGCATGCGCTGAAGGTCACGATCGCGCCGGAGGTGGTCGACCCCGACGACGTCGGCATGCTCGAGGACCTCGTCCTCGCCGCGATGCACGACGTGAACGCGCGCCTCCTCGAGATCCAGCGCGACGCGCTGGGCCCGTTGGGCGACATCCTCGGCGGGCAGTAGGTGGGGTCGGTCTACCCGCACGCGGTGCAGGAGCTGATCGACGAGCTCGGTCGCCTCCCCGGCATCGGCCCGAAGTCAGCGCAGCGCATCGCGTTCCACCTGCTGAAGCTGCCGTCGGTCGACGCGCGGCGCCTGTCGTCGGCCATCGACGCCGCGAAGGAGCGGGTCACGTTCTGCACGCGCTGCTTCAACATCGCGGAGGGCCCCGTGTGCGAGCTGTGCAACGACGAGCGGCGCGACGCGACGGTGCTGTGCGTGGTCGAGGAGCCGCGCGACATCGTCGCGGTGGAGAAGACCCAGGAGTACAACGGCCGCTACCACGTGCTGCAGGGCGCGATCAGCCCGATCGAGGGCATCGGCCCCGAGCAGCTGCGCATCCGCGAGCTGCTCGCGCGCCTCGACGCGGAAGGCGTGCAGGAGATCATCCTCTGCACGAACCCGAACCTCGAGGGCGAGGCGACCGCGATGTACCTCAGCCGGTTGCTCAAGGACCTCGACGTGAAGGTCACGCGCATCGCGAGCGGTCTGCCGGTGGGGGGCGACCTCGAGTACGCCGACGAGCTCACGCTCGGCCGTGCCCTCGAAGGCCGCCGCGAAGTCTCCGACTGACTCTGCGGCACCGGCCCGAAAACTGCCCGAGGCACCGGCCACTGCCGTCGGGGCGGGCGGACAGACCGACGGCAGGGCCGATGCCTCAGATGGGATGTCTACGAAACGGCAGGCGTGGGAACCGCCTGTGCCAAGTCCGCTCCGTTGACGTTGCGATAACGTTACAACGATTGCGATCCGATTACAAGCCCCAGTGGTGACGGGCCTGGGGGCCGGAGGCCGGGCGGCTTCGCCGACCCGAGCGGAGGCACTTGCGGAGGCTGAGCCCCGCGCCGAAGGCGCGCCTCGACCGGAGCAAGCATCAACTCAGGTCAGGCGGCGGCTCGAACGACCAGGCGCACGGCCATCCCGTCGCCGGTCCGGGTGAACGTGAGCTCGTCCACCAGGGAGCGCATCAGGGAGATGCCGAGCCCGCGCTCGTGGGTGAGGCGCTGGGGGTCGGTGGCGGGGGGTAGGGCGTCCACCTCGCCCGGGTCGAAGCCCCCGGCGTGGTCGGTCACGATCACCGTGGCCACGCCCTCCTCCAGCTCGATCGTGACGACGATCGGCGCGCCCGTGCCCGCCCGCTGCGTGGCGTCGACGGCGTTCGCGCAGGCCTCCGTGACCGCGAGGCGCAGGTCCTCGAGGCGGCGCTCGGGTACGTCGCGGTCGATGGCGGCGGCGCCGCTGACCACGAGCCGCACGAGGGCGAGGTGGTCGCGCCGGGGAGGGATCTCGAGGCGGACCACGCTGGGCATGGTCAGCCCTCGGCCACCGGCGCCCCGGCCAGGGCCGCCTCGGGGGAGTCGGCGAGCGGCAGCGTGCGGTCCAGGGCCGTGAGCTCGAACAGCCGCCGCACGGCCGGCTGCGTGCACACGAGGCGCAGGTCGCCGCCGAGGCCCCGCGCCCGCTTGAGGAGGGCCACCACGAGGCCCAGACCGGTCGAGTCGAGGAAGCCGAGGCCGTCCAGGTCGAGCACCAGACGGGTGCGCCCCTCGGCCATCAGCGCGACGAGCCGCTCGCGGAGGCGGGGGGCCGTGGCGATGTCGAGGTCGCCGCCGAGCCGGACGACCGCCCAGCCCTCGAGCTCGTCGACCTGCACGGACACGTCCACCGTCCGAACCTATCGCCCGCCCTGCACGACATCGGTGGAACTACACCCCTGTCATCTGACCCGAGAACGGCGTACCCTCGCGACGCCCCATGGCCCTCCTGTCCCTGCCCGTCGCCCCGCCGGCCGGCCTCGAGCCGTTCGCCGAGGTCCTCGCCGACCTGGCCACCGCCAGGGATCGCGAGCTCCACGCGGACCCCGATCGGGCGCCCACCGCCGGCGAACCTCGTCGGCTGGCCCACCTCGTCCACCTCCCCGCCCGGGACGCGCGCCCGGGCGAGCTGCGCCGTCCCCTCCCACCCGAGCTCGCGGCCGCGGTCCCCGAGCCGCTGTGGTCCCACCAGGCCGACGCGCTCGACCTGGCTCGCGCGGGTCGCTCGGTGGTGGTGGCCACGGGCACGGCGTCCGGCAAGTCGCGCTGCTACCAGCTCGCGCTGGCCGAGGCGGTGGCCGCGCCCGTGCGCCCCGGCACCGGCCTCGTGCTCTTCCCCACCAAGGCGCTGGCTCACGACCAGCTCCGCGCGCTCACCGCGCTCGGTCTGCCGAAGGTCGTGGCCGGTGCCTACGACGGCGACGCGTCGCCGGAGGAGCGCACCTGGATCCGCAAGCACGCCAACGTCGTGCTCACCAACCCCGAGATGCTCCACGCCGGGCTGCTCCCGCACCACGAGCGGTGGGCCACGTTCCTCGGCCGTCTCCGGTACGTCGTGCTCGACGAGCTCCACACGTACCGCGGCACCTTCGGCGGGCACGTCGCGCAGCTCGTGCGCCGGCTCCGGCGGCTCGCCGCGCACCATGGCGCGGAGCCCACGTTCGTGTGCTGCTCCGCGACCGTCGGCGAGCCGCAGCGCCTCGCGGGTGCGCTCACCGGGGTCGACGTCACACCCGTGCTCGACGACGGATCGCCCCGCGCCGCCCGCACGATCGCGCTGTGGCAGCCGCCGCTCCTCGACCGCGCGTCTGGGGCGCGGGGCTCCGCGCACCGCGAGACCGCAGCTGTCGTGGCAGGACTGATCGACGCCGGCCACACCACGCTCGGCTTCACCCGCAGCCGCCGCGCGGTCGAGACGGTGGCCGCCGACGTGCGCCGTCGTCTGCCGCGTCCCTCGCGCGGCGCGTGCGCTCCTACCGCGGCGGCTACCTCGCGGAGGAGCGGCGCGAGATCGAGGACGAGCTGTTCGCCGGTGAGCTGGCCGGGGTCGTGGCCACCTCCGCCCTCGAGCTCGGCATCGACGTCGGTGGGCTCGACGCCGTGGTGCTCGACGGCTTCCCGGGCACCATCGCCTCGTTCTGGCAGCAGGTCGGCCGCGCCGGTCGCTCGGCCGCCACCGACTCGGGCGCGGTCCTGGTGGCCGGCGACGACCAGCTCGACCAGTGGTTCGTCGCCCATCCGGACGAGCTGCTCGGGCGGCCAGCCGAGCCCTCGGTCGTCAACCCGGACAACCCGTTCGTCGTCGATCCGCACCTGCGCTGCGCCGCCCACGAGCTCCCCCTCACGCACGCAGACGAGCGGTGGTGGGGCTCGGCGCTCGCGGAGGGCGTGCGTCGCCTCGCGCTGGCCGACGAGCTGGTCGTGCGCCACCGGGGCCGGCGCGGCGAACCGATCGCGGTGTGGAACGGCGACGGGTGGCCCACCCACGGGGTCGGGTTGCGCACCGCGGGTGGGGCGCCGGTGAAGATCGTCGACGCCGCGGGCGATCAGGTCGGCGACGTCGACCGCGCTCGCGCGCCCGAGCAGGTGCACCCCGGCGCGGCGTACCTGCACCAGGGCCAGCAGTGGCGCGTCACCTCGCTCGACCTGGACCTGGGTGTGGCGGAGGTCGCGCGCGACGACGGCCTCACCACCACCGTGCCGCGCACCGAGAGCGCGGTCCGGCTCCTCGCCGTCGACGCGTCGCGGTCCGTCGGCGCCGCGTCGCTCCACCTGGGCGGGGTCGAAGTGACCTCCCGGGTCGTCGGCTACCAGCGCAAGGAGGTGCTGACGGGCACGGTCGTGGCGAACGAGGTCCTCGACCTCCCACCGAGCACGCTCGTGTCACGCGCCGTCTGGTACGAGATCCCCCTCGCCGTGGTGGCGAGGGCGGGCATCGACCCTGCCGAGCTTCCCGGCGCGCTGCACGCGGCCGAGCACGCAGCCATCGGGATGCTGCCGCTGTTCGCGATCTGCGACCGCTGGGACGTCGGCGGCCTGTCGACACCCCGGCACGCGGACACCGGCGTGCCGACGGTCATCGTGTACGACGCGCTGCCGGGCGGCGCCGGCGTGGCCGAGCTCGGGTTCGAGGCGGCGGACCGGCACCTCGCCGCCACGCGGGAGAGCATCGCCCGCTGCCCGTGCGATGCCGGGTGCCCGTCCTGCGTGCAGTCGCCGAAGTGCGGCAACGGCAACGAGCCGCTCGCCAAGGCCGCGGCCGTGGCGCTCCTCGACGCGCTGCTCGGCTAGATGAAGCGGCCTCGGCCGGGCCGCGCCGCCCACCGCGAGGAAGCGCAGGTGGAAGGCCCAGGCGGCCAGCACGAAGCCGGTGGCGACGGGCACGGCCATGCCCCGCCCCGCGTCGTCCTCGTAGAACAGCGAGGACAGGTCGTCGTCCTCGTCGCCGGCCAGGCTCCCGTCCTCGCCGTAGTCGAGCTCCTCGTCGAAGCCCTCGTCGGGGGTGATCAGGAGGCCGCTGTTGGACTGAGAGGGTGTGCCGAGGCCCGGGGCCCGGGTGCCGATGCCCGTCCGACCCCGCTGCGGGACCGGGACGCGGGCGCGGACGGTGGTCGACGTGGAGCTGCTGCTGCCGCCGGTGCCCGCCGTGCCGCCCTGGTCGCCCTTCGTGCCGCCGTCGGTCGCGCCGTCGGTGGTGCCGGCGACGGTGGTCGTCGTGGCGCCGACCGGCAGGGTCACCGTGACGCGGGTGCCCTCGGACACGACCTCACCGGACGGGCCGGAGCGGCGGGCGACCACCTGGTAGGTGACCTCCCCGCCCTCGGCGGGCGGGCTGGTGTCGGTGAAGGCGGTGGTCGCCGCCGGGATCGTGGCGAGCATCACCCGGTCGCCCGGGGCGACGCGCTCGACCCGATAGCCGAGGAAGTCCGGCGGCGGGGCGGGGATCGCGGTCCAGTCGAGCACCACGCTCGCGCCCTCGACCGTGCCGGTGACCTTCGAGACGTTGGGCGGCGGGGCCACGACCTTGATGGTGCCCGTCAGCTGCGCCCGGTCCGGCGCCTGCAGCGGCCGGTTGAGCGTGGCGATGACCCGGAACGGGAAGGCGCCGTTGCACGGCATGGTCGTGGTCGCGGCCGTGTCGGTGCTGTTGGGCTTGTCCCCCGGCCTGATGGAGGTCGGCACGAGCTCGACCTCACCGGGGGCGCCGCAGGCGCCGGGCAGGCCGCCGGGGACCGTGATGTAGGTGTTGGCCACGAAGCTCGTGCCCGGCACTCCGGGGTTGTACGAGCGGATGAACTGCGCGGTGATCGCGAACGACGACGAGCTCGTGGCCGCGGGGGTCGTCACCCGCGAGCCCGCATAGCTCGCGGGGATCGAGTCCTGGGCCCACACGGGCCCGGCGAGGAGGAGGCCGAGGCCGGCAGCCGCCCCGGCGAGGAGGCGTCGCACTAGCTCGAGCTCCCGGTGCTCCGGACGCCGGTGGTCTTCAGATCGGCCTTCACGATCAGGCGCTGCTTCGCGCTGCCCTTGGGGTGGCAGGTCGTCAGCGTGAGCGTGGCCCGGTTGGGCGTGTTGGCCACCACGTCGATGTTGCGCGGCCCCACGATGAAGGGCTCCTCGCTCACGATGTAGGTGCACTTGCCGATCGGCGTCTCGAGCGTGATCGCGTCACCCGCCTCGAGGAGGTCCATGTTGTGGAACGGGCGCCCGTAGGTCGTGCGGTGCCCCGCGATCGCCACGTTGCCGATCTCGCACGGCAGCGGCGTGTCCGGGTAGTGGCCGGCGCCGGCGCGGAGCGCGCTGGCGGTCGTCCCCTCGACCACGACGACGTTGACGTCGAGGTCGGGGATCACGATCCGGGTGAGGCTGTCGCCGACCTGCACGTTGCGGTCGAGGTAGGCCTGCTTCAGCTCCGGGCTGGCGATCTGGCGGTCGAGCCGCGACTGGATCCGGTCCTGGAGGAGGTTCGTGTAGAAGGGGTAGCCGATCGTGCCGACGGCGCCGACCAGCAGCCCGATCGAAGCCGTCGTCAGCAGCATCCGTGCCCACGGCCGCATCCGCAGCACGTTGACGATCCTGCTGATCGGGTCGTTGCCCCCCTCGGGGAGCGGGACCGGGATCGGCTCGTAGTAGTCGGCCGCGTGCGCACCACTGCGGCTGGCCCGGAAGGCGGGCCCCCCGTAGACCGACAGGGCGGCGACGAGGAGGACGATGCAAGCGGTGGCGATCAGGGGGACCATGGCGAACGGAGAGCGTACCGGCGACCCCGGCCCGACTCGTAGTCAGGGCTGGGGTCGCCGGGGCTCGACGTGCTCTAGACGGTGCGGGTGCGCCGGATGACGGCGGCAGTGGCGCCGGCGACGGCGAAGAGCCCGAGGGCGAGCGGCAGCGACACGCCGCCACCGGTCTTCGGGAGCTTGGTGGGCGTCGGGGCCTGGACCGGCGCCGCGATCGGCCGGGCGTTGGCGGCGGCCGTCGAGGTGCCGAGGCGCACGGCCAGCACGTCGCCGCCGAGGGAAGCGGCCGCGATGGGCAGCACCCGGACGGTGGCGGCGCTGGCCTCACGGCCCACGGTGCCCTCACCGAAGTAGAGGTTGCGCTCCTGCAGGTCCTGCGTCGAGAGCTCCTTCACGGTGCCGAGGTCGATGCAGACGATGTCGGCCAGCAGGTTGCTGTCGTTGCAGCCGAGCGGGCCGGTCGACAGGCCCTCGAGCGCCGAGCTCACCACGCCGGTGAGCTGCTCGAGGATCCCGAGGGTGTCGGCCAGCTGCACGTCGAGGATGCGGGCGAAGCTCGCATCGGGGTCGGCGGCGCCGGTGACCGGGTCACGGGTGACCTGGGCCGAGGAGGTGCCGACCTTGACGGTGGCAAGCGGCTCGGTGAGGCCAGGCAGGTTCAGGCCGAGCTCGATGAGCGACGGGGCCAGGCCCGGCAGCAGGCGGATGGTGGCACCGGTGGCGCCGGCCTGGGCGAGCACGCCCTCGGCCGTGGTGGCGCGGGCCACGCTCGCCGTGGGAGCCACGGCGATCTCCGCGAGCACGATCGTCTCGTCCTGCAGGTCGTCGATGAGCCCGGTGAGGACCGCCTCGAGGTCGATCTGCGTGAGGTCGTTGACGATGCCCGTGATCGGCCGCAGCGCGATGAGGAGCGGGTCGGTGACCTGCTCGACGCCGTCGAACAGCGGCTCGAGGAGCGGCTGCAGCGCGGTGCCGCCGGGGGCCAGGACGTTGATGATCAGCTCACCCGAGGCGGAGGTTGCCTCGGTCTTCGCGGCGTTGGCGGTGGCGGTGGTCTCGACGCACGCCAGGCCGGCCTCGGCCAGCGAGATCGCGCCGCCCGTCAGCTCCGCCAGGTCGATGTCGACCGCGCACACCTCGTTCGATGCCGGACCGCCGGGCGCCGCGGACGGCGCCGCACCCGGGATGGGGGTGCCGGCGAGCAGCAGCGCGGCGCCGTCGGCCTTGGCCTCCGGCGTCGAGGTGATCGCCGCGCTCGACGTCGACACGGCCAGGTCCTGGCCGAGCAGGGTGAGCTCCAGGGCGGTGGCGTACGCGCCGGCCCCGTAGGGGTCCAGCTTGGGGTTGTCGAGGGCCGAGGCGGAGGGCACGAACGCGAGGGCCGCGATCGCACCAGCTGCCAGGACCGCCGTGGTGCGCTTGAGCATCTTCAGTCATCCTCCAGGGGGCGTGCCCCTTGGTTCGGTTCGGGGGTGCTGTGGCTTGAGCCGGTCTTTGCTGCCCTCACCCCCGGGGCACCTTCGACACGACGGTTGTCACCGCATTGGTGGGGTGATCCTGTCATGCCGCGCGGGTGCTCGGGAAGTCGAGGCGTGGAATACCCTGCTTCGTCCGAAACGCGCAGAAATGACTGTCATACCCCCTCCACGCGCATCGTAGCGGTCGACCGCACCGACCCGGTCAACGACCAATTTCCCGACGAGCGGCATGGAGGTTGCGATCGTGTAACGCACCGTCACACGGACCCGGCTACCAGGGCCATCGCGGCCGCTCACCGTCACGTCGAGCCGGTCGGGATCGAGCCCGCCCGAGGCCCACGCGGCCTCGAGCGGGGCCTCGGGCGCGGGTCGACCGCGGCGACCCGTGCCGCCTCGCGGGCGGCGTGTGTGACCAAGACCACATCGCGGGCCACCAACCCGAGCTGGAGCACGGCCAGCACGAGGACGACGACCACCGGGAGGAGGAGGGCCAGCTCGACGGTGGCCTGCCCGCCGTCGTCCCCGTGCCGGCGGTGCATCAGGACACCTGCTCGAGGACGCGGTCGACCACGCCGTCGAACAGGTCGGTGACCTTGTCCGTCTCGGTGGCCCAGGCCACCACGAGGAGCGCGATGGCGGCGGCACCGAGGAGGACGAGCGCGTACTCGGCGGTGGACTGGCCACCATCGCCGCGGAGCCGGCGGCCGAGTCGGGGCAGCGCAGCGCGCGCGCGAGCAGGTGGACGGACACGAGGAGCTGGTACATGGGACCTCCCGAAGGTCGGGGTCGTCGTTGGCAGTGCGGGGCCTGCGGCCCGAGTCGGCGCCGTCGGCGCGATTGCTCACGTGGGCAGGGAGCGGAGCGACGCCACCAGCAGCGGCACCACCGTCAGCAGACCGAAGGCCGGCAGCACGCACGTGAGCAGCGGCGCCAGGAGGCGCAGCGGCACGCGGCGCGCCTCCTCCTCGGCGCGGCGGCGCCGGTCGAGGCGCAGCTCGAGGTCGAGCCGCTCGAGCCCAGGTACGAGCGGCACCCCGTAGCGAAGGTGGTCGACCAGCACGCGCGCCACCGCGGCGGCGCGATCGCCGAGCGGCGCGAGCGCGGCGAGCAGCGCGTCGGCGCGCGCGGTGCCCGCGACGGTGGCCGCGTCCGCCGCCCGCAGCGCGTCGCCCACGGGTGCGGGCACGCGCGCGGCGACGAGCGGGTGGGCGAGCGGGAGCGACAGCCCACCGCCCGCGCACAGCAGGAAGAGGTCGACCGCGTCGGGCAGCGCCACCGCGACCGCGCGGGCGGCGCCCCGCTCGGACCGGCGGGCGGCCACGCGGCGGCGGACCAGCGGGGCCGCCAGCCCGAGCACCGCGAGCGGCGGCGCCAGGAGGCCTCCGACCAGCGCGGCGGCGCCCCCGACCGCCACCTCGGCGGGTGTCGGGAGGAGCGCGCCCCGCGGGTGTGTCTCGGGGGGCGGTGGCCGGATCGGGACCGCGGGTCGGGCACGCGGCGGGCCGGCCACGCCGAGCACGGCCGCCCCGGCCACCACGCCGAGTGCGAGGGCACGGACCGTCATGCGGCCGACCGAACGATGCGCGCCATCCACAGCGCGCCGAGCCCGTCGAGCGAGAGGCCCGTCGCAAGGCAGACGAGACCGAGGGGTGTGGTGAGGAGGAACCCGGCGACCCCAGGCTCCACCGCCGACATGAGCGCGGCGAACGCGAGCGGCGCCACGGTGAGCACGCCAGCTGAGGCACGCGCCTGGGTAGCCAGGGCGCGCACCTCGGCGCGCAGCTCACGGCGCTCGCGCAGCGTGGCGGCGACGCGGTCGAGCGCACGGGCCACCTCGCCTCCGGTGCGGCCACCGAGGCCCACCGCGGTGGCGGCCAGCGCCACGTCGCGCGACCCCGCGCCGGCGGCGAGCCACGCGTCGACGGCCTGCTCGACGCTCGCGCCGCCGTCGAGCGCGGCGCCGGCCCGGCGCAGGTGCGCGCCCAGCGGAGCCGCCGTGTCCGCGGCGACCTCGCGCAGCGCCGCGCCGAGGGACCGACCGGCCCGCAGTGCGGACGCCATGCGCTCCAGCGCCTCGGGCAGCTGCGCGTCCCGCGCGGCGGCATCGCGGCGGGCCCGCCACCGCCCCGCGATCCTCACCGGCACCACCGCGGATGGGGCGCGGGCGCGCCAGGTGCCCGCGGTGGACGGACGGGGAGCGAGTGGAGTCCGGCGGAGTCCGCTAGCTCGCGCACCCGCGCGGCGGGACCGGGCGGATCCAGCACCTCCGCCACCGCAACGACACCGCGGCGCCCATCGCCCAGGCGGGCGACGTGCACCACGAGGTCGAGCGCCGCGGCCACCTGGTCGCGCACCGCGTGGAGGGGCAGCTCGAGGCCCGCGCCCAGGACCATCAGCTCGAGCCGCCGGAGCGCGTCGGCCGGGGAGTTGGCGTGGCAGGTGGACAACGAGCCCTCGTGGCCCGTGTTCATCGCCCAGAGCATGTCGACCGCCTCGGCGCCGCGCACCTCGCCGACGACGATGCGGTCGGGGCGCATGCGCAGCGCGTTGCGCACGAGGTCGCGGATGCCGAAGCCGGCCACCCCGTCGGCCGTGGGCGGGCGCGCTTCCAGGCGGACCACGTGGTCGCCGGGCAGCCGGAGCTCGGCGGTGTCCTCGACGGTGACCAGGCGGTCCGACGGCGGGAGCCGGCCGCCGAGGGCGTTGAGGAGGGTGGTCTTCCCGGCCCCGGTGCCGCCGCTGACGAGCACGTTGGCTCGGGCCAGGACCGCCCACCCGAGCAGCTCGTCGACGCCTGGCGGGCAGAGGTCCTCGAGGGGGAGCACCCGCGCGCCGAACCGGCGGATCGTGATGCAGGGGCCGTCGACCGCGAGGGGCGGCACCACGACGTTGACCCGGGAGCCGTCGGGGAGGCGGGCGTCGGCGACGGGCGAGGTGCGATCGGCGCGCAGCCCGAGCGGTCCGACCACGCGCTCCACGAGCAGCTCGACCTGCGCGCGGTCGAGGTGCAGGTCGGTGGCGTGCAGCGTCCCGTCGCGCTCCACCCACACCGGGCCGGTGCCGTTGACCATGACCTCGGTGACCGCGGGGTCGTGCAGCAACGGGTCGAGCGGACCGAGCCCGCTGGCCCGGGCGGTGACGGCGGCGGCCACCGCGGCCACGCCGGCATCGTCGAGCAGGGGGTGGGCCCGGCGCACTGCGGCGGCCACGGCGCGGCTGTCGGCCACCTGGGCGGGGTCGGTCCCCACGAGCGTCGCGTGCACGGCCGCGGCCGCCGTGCCGGCGGCCCGATCAGGCAGCATGCCGGAGCTCACGGGCGAGCCCCCGCGGGAGCCGGGCGGCCAGCAGCCCTGCATCGACGGCGCGGGCCACCGCGGGGTCGACCTCGACCTCCGCGACCACCTCGACGCCGAGGTGCTGCTCCACGTCCCGCCGGTCGAGCGAGCGGCCTGGCTCGACCACGAGGACGATGCCGGTGGGGCGCAGGGGCGCCTCTGCCGCGCGTCGCAGTGCGAGGAAGCACGAGCGGGTCACCAGGAGGGAGCGCTCGGCGCCGTCGCCCACCGCCAGTGCGACGCCGGTCGGGTCGGTCCCGCAGTCCGCCACCACCGGCCGCGCGTCCGCGCCGAGCAGCGCGGCGAGCACGTCCCCGCGCTCGGGATCGAGCGGACCCGCGCCGCGATCGAGCAGTCCGAGGCCGGGGACCGCCGGCCGCTCGAGGCGCGCGAGGGCGTCGACCGGGACGTCCGGCCCGGCCGCGAGCCAGCCGGCCAGGCCCGGACCATCACTGTCCGGCACACCCAGTGCCGCGGGGACGTCCCCGGCCAGGTCGGCCAGGAGCGCGCCGGAGCTCGAGCGCTCCGCGAGGACGAGGGAGAGGGCGGCGGCGACGACGGTGGTGCCGACACCACCCTTGGATGACCAGCAGGCGACCAGCACGTGGACCTCCGGCGGCGACCGCGCGAAGGCGCGGCGGGCTGCGTGGCGGGGGAGGTCCGATCGGGGTGGCGCCCCGGTGGCCGGACGGCCGACCGTAGACCAGCGGCCTGCCGGCGACAAGGGTCGCCCGCGTCGCCGCGCACGTCCGGCGTGCGGCCGAACGGCGCGGCCGCCGGTACCCTCGCGGTCGTGCCTCCTGCCGACGGCCAGCTCCGAGCGGCGGCGTTCTTCGACCTCGACAAGACGGTCATCGCCAAGGCCTCGATGGTCGCCTTCAGCCGCCCGCTCCACCGCGCCGGTCTCCTGTCGCGCCGGCTGATGCTGCGCGCCGCGTGGGCGCAGCTCGTCTACGCGCAGGTGGGTGCGTCGCCCGAGAAGCTGGAGAAGCTGCGCGAGCGCGTCCTCGCCCTCACGAAGGGGTGGGACCAGTCGGAGATCACCGCCATCGTGCGCGAGACGCTCGAGGACGTGATCGAGCCGATCGTGTTCGACGAGGCCATCGGCCGGATCCGCCAGCACCAGGCGTGGGGGCACAAGGTCTTCATCGTGTCCGCGGCGCCCGAAGAGGTGGTCGCCCCGATCGCGCAGCTGCTCGGGGTCGACGAGGCCATCGGGACGCGCGCCGAGCTCGATGCGGAGGGCCGCTACTCCGGCCGCACCGAGCGCTACGTCTACGGCCAGGAGAAGGAGGTGGCGATCGTCGAGGCCGCGGCCCGCGACCACCTGGACCTCGCGGCGTCGTGGGCGTACTCGGACTCGGCCACCGACATCCCCATGCTCGCCGCGGTCGGCCATCCCGTCGCGGTGAACCCCGACCGCGAGCTGGCCAAGGAAGCCAAGGACCGGGACTGGCCCGTCGAGCAGTGGGCCCTCGAGGTCCCGCTCCGGGAGCGGGTGCCGATGCCGGCGCCGAAGCAGGCGGCGGTCGGCGGGGGCGCGGCCGTGCTCGGTGCCGCCGCGCTGGCGGGCTGGTGGTGGTGGCGACGCGGCGGGCCGGGTGGCCCGCCGGTGTCGCGGGATCAGGCCTCGCGGACCTTCTTGGCCGCAAAGGCGGCGAGGCTGACGAGGATGATCAGCAGCAGCAGCTTCTTCATGCCGCCACGCTAGGCCAGGATCTTGTCCGTGTCTCCGGCGGCCGATCCCATTCCGGAGGACGATGCGCTCCCTCGCCGACGGCGGGTGGGGTGGCTCGGGCGGGCCGTAGCCGTCCTGGCTGCGCTCGGGCTGATCGGCTCCACGGTCGCCGCGCTGCAGAGAGGCAGCGACAGCGACCCCGGCGTGGCCGACGACCGGTTCGACGGTGTGGTCACCGAGGCGGACCTGGCTGGCCGAACCTTCGTGGTGGTGGCGATCGAGGGCGAGGGTGTCGTGCTGCCGCTCGCGGCACAGCCGCCGTCGCTCGTCTTCGGACGGACGCATCTGGAGCTGCGCACGGGGTGCAACGGGGTGATTGGCGACTACGAGGTCGTGGAGGAGGAGCTCCGCTTCGCCGGTGGAGCGATGACCACGCGGCTCTGCTCGGGGACCCTGGGCGATCAGGAAGGCGCGCTCCTCGACCTCCTCGAACCCCCGCCCGGGCCGGGCGTGGAGCGTCGCGGCCCCGCCGCCCGCATGGTGGGCGGCGCCGTGCTGGACCTGCGCCTGCGCGACCGCAGGGCCTGGGCCGTCGACGTCACCGAGCAGCCTGCGGTCGGCGGCGTCACGGGTGGGGTCGCCTCGGAGGTGGTGCTGCGGCTGGTGCAGCACGCCGCCCGCGGCGAATGGGATGCGGCGCTCCAGCTCCGGCGCGGCTACGCCGCCGAGCACCAGGGCGACGCGGGCGCCGCCCGAGCGGAGCTCGAGCAGCTGCTGCGCGACCTCCCGTGGCTCACGACGTCGACGCCGGCGCTGCCGCTCACGTTGGGCGTCACACCGGCGTGGTCATGGGACGAACCGGACGCCGCGGTCACCGTCCTCTCGGAACCGGATGGTGACGGCGTGCGTCACGCCGCTGCATTCCTCGTGTCACCCACCGGGACCCCCGCCATCGTCCGCATCCCGACCAGTGGCGGGCCGGCGCTCACCCCGGCGGCGGGTGCGACGGTGTCTCCCGGCGACCGCATCACCCTCGATGGCGTGCCGGTGGAGGGCGGCGCGGTCGCGCACGTCAACGGGGTCGAGGTACCTGTCAGCATCGACCACGACGCCGTGACGACCAGCCTCGTCGTCCCGTGGTGGGCCCGCGGCGACATCGTCCTCACGCTCTCGGAGGCCACACCGGAGGCTTCGACTGCGACAGCAGCCTGGTATCGCGTCGACCCTTGACCGACAGGTCAGACGGCGAGGAGGTCGCGTGCGCCGGTGTCCGACGAGGGGTGGCGCAGCTTCGACATCGCGCGGGCCTCGATCTGGCGGATCCGCTCGCGCGTGAGGTTGAAGTGCTCGCCGACCTCCTCGAGCGTGCGCGGCTCGCCGCGGTCGAGGCCGAAGCGGAGCTTCAGGATCTCGCGCTCGCGGTCGTCGAGCGGGGCCAGGAGGCGGTTGATCTCCTCGGGCAGCAGCGCGGTGGCGGCCACCTCGAACGGCGACTCCGCCGAGCGGTCCTCGACCACGTCGCCGAGCTCGGCGTCGCCGTCCTCGCGGAGCGGCTCGGAGAGCGAGAGCGGCTCGGCCGCGAAGCGCAGTGCCTCGGTGACCTTGTCCTCCGGCATCTCCACCTCGGCCGACAGCTCTGCGAGCGTGGCGGGGCGACCGAGCTTCAGCTCGAGCCGGGCCCGGGCCTTCTGCAGGCGGGCGAGCGTGTCGCCGGCGTGGACCGGGAGGCGGATCGTGCGACCGGTGTTCGCGATGCCGCGGGTGATCGCCTGCCGGATCCACCACGTGGCGTAGGTGGAGAACTTGAAGCCCTTGCGCCAGTCGAACTTCTCGACGGCGTGCATCAGGCCGAGGTTGCCCTCCTGGATGAGGTCGAGCAGGGGCAGGCCGGACGCCTGGTACTTCTTGGCGATCGAGACCACCAGCCGCAGGTTCGACTGCACGAAGGTGCGCTCCGCGTTCTCACCCTCGCGGGCGGTGCGGCGCAGCTCGCGCTTGCGGGCGGGCGTGACCTCCTTGGCCGAGCCCTCGAGCTCGGCACGGGCCTCGTTGCCGGCCTCGATGGCCTGGGCCAGGCGCACCTCGTCGTCCTTGGTCAGGAGCGGGTACTGGCCGATGTCGGTGAGGTAGAGCCGGACGAGGTCTTCCTCGTCGCGCTCGACGCGCTCCTTGGGCAACGATGCACCTTCTTGCTCGTGAGACGTGGGGCCAGAGAGGATGCACCCACGACAGCAGCCGGGGCCCAGCCCTCGGCGCGGGGTACGGATCTACGATACCGACCTGGTCAAGAGTGCCAACCCTGGGATCCTCCGATCCAGCGTGGTAGGGCGGAAACCCAGGTCAGGCAGGCTCCTCGGGTCACCTCAGATCGTGCGCGCTGATGGGGTCCAGGAGGTCGATCCGGGGCGGCGCGACCAGCAGGCCCTCGCAGCCGCGGGCCATCGCCACCATGTCCTCGGAGTCGAAGTGGGCCCGCTGGTCCTCCGGGG
Organism: uncultured Microthrixaceae bacterium; assembly: GCA_963806205.1. Lineage (GTDB taxonomy): Bacteria > Actinomycetota > Acidimicrobiia > Acidimicrobiales > VFJN01 > VFJN01. The sequence continues at coordinate 360,769 of CAWDXF010000001.1, read as the reverse complement.
TCGCCCACTTCTGCACGATCACGAAGCGGTCCGGGTGGGTGGTCGAGAGGGCCAGATCGATGTTCCGGCACCCAGGGTGGCCCCGGCTCACGACCACGTAGCGGGCCAGCACCGCCTGGAGCGCCGAGGGGTCGCTGGCGTCGAACGCCATGGTGACCATCGTGAGGTCGACCTCATCCGGCATGCGGGTCCCGCTCAGGCCGAGCGGGCGGCGAGGGCGCCTTCGGAGACCGCGTCGATGTCCGCCCAGGTGAGGCCCTCGGCCTGCCAGAGACGGTCGAACGCGGCGTCCGCGGCATCCGTGAAGCCGTGGCGGTTCCGGAACTGGTACAGGCGCCGCTGCCGTTGCACCTTGTGGCCGAGGCGCCCCAGCCGCCCGACGCAGTACACCTGCCAGGCCGAGGACTGCGGCAGCGTGAGCTCGGTGCTGGCCGGGGCGTCGGCGAAGGCCGGGTCGAGGCGGTCGCGCACCTCGAACAGGAGGCGGCCGATCACGTCGGCCGAGCCGCGCGGGTCGAGCTGGCGCGGCGCCTTGGCGTCCTCCAGCGCGCCGGACTCGAGCGTGAGCAGCACCGGGTCGAGCGAGGCGAGCTGCGCGTTGCCGAGCGGCGTCGTCTCGTCGATCTCGATCCTGATCTCGAGGTCCGCGGGCAGGCCGACCTCGGACGCGAGCTGCTCGGTCAGCGCCTGGATCTCCGCGGCCTCGAACAGCACCAGCGAGAACTCCTCGGGGTGCACCACCACCGACATGGGCGACGACCTCAGCCCGCGGCGGCGTTGGCCTTGTTGGCCGCGATCGTGGCCTGCATCTCGTCGCGCGCCTCGCGAGCGATGTCGGCGAGCGTGTCCATCTCCGACTGGTCGAAGCCGGCCAGCTCGCGGAAGCGGCGGGCGAGGCGCACCGGGCTGTCCTCCTCCTCGCCGCGGAAGCCACCGAGCGAGAACAGCTTGTCGACCACGCGCTGGAACTCGAGTGCGCGCGCCTGGCGCTCCTTGTCGTCCGCGGTGAGGCGGCGCAGCCAGTCGGAGCCCATCTTCACGTGGGTCACCTCGTCGGCGAGCATCCAGTCCTCGCAGAACTCGAGCACAGGATCACCCGCGATGTCGCCGAACTCGCGCATCGTGTTGAACACGTCGATCGCGAGGCCTTCGAGCGCACGGTTCACCCCGGTCAGGCGCAGCACGGGATCCGGGTTGCAGGCCGCCTGGTAGAGGAACGGGCTCTCGGAGAACTCGCCCAGCTCCGTGCCCATGTGGCCGCTGAGCTTGATCGAGATCTCGCAGTGACGGGCCTCGTCCCAGCACTGGCGCGCCATGTCGAGCTTGAGCTCGAACGGCACCTCGGGGATGCCCTCGCCGTTGCCGCTGCCCACCTCGAAGTCCCAGCACGTGCGGCCGGCGCCCTCGAGCGCCTGGATCTCGCCGACGAAGATGCCGTGCATGAGCGCACGGGCGGCATCGGGCGCGTCCGGGCGATCGGGGGTGAGGCGCCCCACGCCGCGGCGCGAGCTCGACCCGGCCTCGGCCCCGAGCGAGTTCCGCGGGTCCATGGCCCGCTCCATCATGTCGACGCGCACGAACCGTGCGTCGCGGGCCAGATCCTCGACGGGGAAGGACTTCCTCATGCGTGGGCCTCCTCTTCGGTGGAGTACGGATCGCCGATGGTGCCGGGGCCGGCGATGCCGCCCGCGGCCAGCAGCAGGAGCTGCAGCTTCGCCTGGTGGTCGATCGCCCGCTGGAGCTCCTCGGGCGTCTCGATCAAGGACTGGAGCATCATCTCGCCGTCGCGCCAGTCGTCGAGCTCATCCTGGAGGATGAAGTTCAGCGAGCGCATGGTCGGCGCGTCCGTGATCGAGGACGTGCCGTTGAGGTGGTAGGTGTACGCGGCGATCTTGGCCGGGATCAGCACCCGGTAGGCGCCGACGAGCTTCTCGATCGTGAGGTCCGGGCCCTCCGGCTCGGTGAGCGCGTCGACGAACGCCACGAGCTCGTCGTTCGGCGGCACCGTGAGGCGGTCCGGGTTCATCTCCCGCAGCTCGGGCAGTCGCTTGTGCCACAGCTCGGAGTGCCAGGCGTGGTGGTAGCAGTGCGTGCCGAGCCGCAGCTTCACGTCGAGCTCGGGGACCGTGGCCACCCAGCCGCCCAGCACCTCGAAGAGGCGCATCTCGATCCACTTGTAGTGGCCGACGCGGCGAGCCGACTCCTCGACACCGAAGATCCCGGGGATCTCCCGTCGATCCCATGGGGCGAACGGCGCCCTGGGCTTCCTCGGATCAGCCACTCGTCTCCCCCTGAGAACGATCGTTATCGGGACCAGCCTCGCCCAACCTGACCGTTGGGTCAAGCCACCCCTGACCGAGCTCGCTCACCAGGATCGCCAGGACGATCACGCCGGCCCCCAGGAGCTGGGTGCCACCGAGCGGTTCGTCGGTGAACGCGGCCAGGAATCCGGCGAAGACGGGCTCGAGCAGCAGGAGCAGGGCCGCGCGGGCCGGGGGCACCTCGCGCTGGCCGGCCACCTGGAGCACGAAGGCCAGGGCCGTGGCCACCACGGCCGTGGCCGCGGCCGCCAGCAGCGCCGAGGCGGGGAACCGGTAGCCGCCGAGGGCCAGGCCCGGGCCGGCGCAGGCGACACCGACCACCCCCACCTGGATGGCGGCCAGGCGGATCGGGTCGTGGCGACGGGCGACGGCATCGACCACGACGACGTGGACCCCGAACGCGACCGCGCAGCCCAGCGTGAGCGCCTCGCCCCTGCCGAAGCCGCCGCCCTCGCCAGCGTCGGTGAGGAGCACGAGACCGCCGACGGCCAGCGCGACGCCGGCCAGTGTCGTCACGTGGGGACGCCGGCGGTGGAGCGCGATCCCCAGGAGCGGCACGACCACGACCAGGAGGTAGGTGATGAAGGCCGACGTGGCCGAGTCGGTGTACTGCAGTCCGACGGTCTGGAACAGGTAGCCGGCGAGGAGGGCGAGCCCGCACCACAGCCCGTCGCGCCACTCACCGGGCTGGGCCGGGCGCCGCCGGGCCAGGGGCCAGAGCACGAGCGCCGCGAGGGAGAACCGCACGGCCAGGAACGGGACCGGCTCGACGCGCTCGACGGCATCCTGCACGACGATGAAGGTGCCGCCGAAGCAAAGCGCGGCGAGGACGAGCGCGAGGTCGTGCGCGCCGATGCGGCGGGCGGGAGCGGCAGTCGGCACGGCGCGAGTGTGCCGCGCTGGTCAAGCGGCGTACGTGCGCAGGAACGTGGCGAGCAGCTCGTCGAGGAAGGCGCGGTCGATCGGCATGTGCGTCATGAGGTGGCGCAGCATGATCGGCCCGGTCAGCACGTCGGTGGCCATCTCGAGATCGATGTCGGGCCGCAGCTCGCCTCGCTCGATCGCGCGGGCGAACACCAGCTTGGCGCCGGCGCGCCGGTGCTGGAGGAACTCGTCGTGCACCGCCTGGAGCGCGGGTTCGGTGCCGCTGTCGGCGGTCACCTGGCGCAGCGCGGGGCCGAGCACCGGGTCGTGCACGAGGAGGTCGAGGTTGTGCAGGAGCCCGCAGAGGTCGCCGACGAGCGTGCCCGTGTCGGGGGTGGGCTTGTGCTCGGACGAGTGGTACATCGCCGCGCTGACGAGGTCGAGCTTCGAGTCGTAGCGGCGGTAGATCGTGGCCTTGCCGACGCCGGCGCGGGCGGCGACCCCCTCGATGCTCATCCCCCGGAAGCCGTGCTCGCTGTACTCCTCGAGCGTCGCCTCGAGGATGGCGATGTCCCGGACGGCGCACCGCGGTCGGCCGGGTGGTCGGCTGACGGCGACCTCGTTCATCGGCCCGGGGCTCCTGCGGCGACTGGTTCGCGTGCTGCCTCCGGCTCCGTTGCCGGCTCCCCACCGCGGCGGGCAGGTAGCGGAACGCCACGAACGCACCGATGGCGGCCGCGGCCGCGGCCACCAGGACCCCGCGGTGCAGCCCGACCACGAACGCCTCCTTCGCCTCGCGCACGAGGTGCGCGGCGGTCTCGGCGGGCAGGCCGGTGTGGGTCGCCACCGCGACCGCCTGTCCCAGCCCGTCGCGCGCCGTCTCGGTGGCCTCGGCGGGGACGCCGGACGCCGTGAACGCGTCGACGACGCGCGAGCCGAAGGCGGAGGACATCACGCTGCCCACGATCGCCACGCCCAGCGCGCCGCCGACCTGGCGCGTCGAGTCGTTCATGGCCGACCCCACCCCCGCCTTGGCCCGGGGAAGGGAGCCCATGATCGACTCCGTGGCCGGAGCCATGGTGAGGGCCATGCCCGCGGCGAACATGACGAGCCGCCACGACACGTCGCCCCAGTACGACGGGTTCACCGCCGGTGTTCCGGCGAGGGAGGCCAGTCCGACCGCGGCCACCGACAGACCCAGGCCGACCACCCGCTTCGTGCCGAAGCGCTCGACCAGCCGGGCGCTGTTGGGTGCGACCAGGAGCATCGTGGCCGCCATCGGGAGCAGCCTGACGCCGGCCTGCAGCGCGTCGTACCCCATCACGAACTGCAGGTACTGCGTGAGCAGGAAGATCGTGCCGAACATCGCGAAGAACAGGAGCATGATCCCCGCGCTCGCGGCGGTGAAGCGGGGGTTGCGGAAGAACGACGTGTCGAGCATCGGGCTCGGCGCGGCGGGACTCCCAGGCCGCGAACTGGGCCAGGACGACGGCAGCGAGCGCGAACGCGGCGAGCGTGCCCGCGTCGGTCCACCCTCGTTCCGGCGCCTCGATGATCGCGTAGACGAGCGCCACGAGGCCGACCACCGACAGCAGCGCGCCCAGCGGGTCGAAGGCGGGCTTCGACGGGTCCCTCGACGTGGGGATCAGGACGCCGCCACCGATCAGGGCCACGGCCACGATCGGGAGGTTCACCAGGAAGATCGAGCCCCAGTAGAAGTGCTCGACGAGGAACCCGCCGCTGATCGGCCCGAGCGCGGTGGCCACGCCGGCGATCGCCGCCCACATCCCGATGGCGCGCCCGCGCTCCTCGGGCGGGAACACGTTCGTGATGATCGAGAGCGTCGCCGGCATGATGAACGCGCCGCCGATGCCCATGAGGGAGCGGGTGGCGATGAGCTGGTTCGGCGTGTCGATCAGCGCGCTGGCGAGGGAGCCGAGGCCGAAGACGGCCATGCCGACCTGGAGCGCGCCCTTGCGGCCGAACCGGTCGCCGAGGCTGCCCGCCGTGAGCAGCAGCCCGGCGAACACGAGCGTGTACGAGTCGACCATCCACTGGAGCTGGCTGTTGGTGGCGCCGAGCTCGCGGACCAGCGTGGGGATCGCCACGTTGAGGATCGAGTTGTCCACGATGATCACGAGCAGGCTCAGGCAGAGCACCGCGAGGATCCACCAACGGCGCTGGTATGCGGCGCTGGTGCGGTCGAACGGGGGGAGGGCGGTGTCCATGCGGGACCTCGGGGAGGTGCGGGATCGGCCGGGGGGAGTTATGGAACGGATCCGTTCCGTAACCTAGGCCCGTGGTCCTCCCGCCCGCAAGGGTCCTCGGCCGTGGGAAGGTCGGCCCCGTGACCACCCTCGACCGGGACCTCGCCGCGCTCGCGGACCCGACGCCCCCGTTCGAGCCGGCCCTCCCGCCCGGGCCGGCCGCCCCGGCACCGGCCGCGTCGATCGACCCCGACCGCTCCCTCGGGTGGATCCGGCGGGTCCTGCCGATGGTGCTGGCGCGCCGCCGCCAGCTGGCCGTCGGCCTCTCGTGCGCGCTGGTGGCGATGGTCGCTCAGGTGGTCGCGCCGCGGGTGCTGATGTCGGCGATCGACAACGCTCTCACCGCGCGCACCAGCGACCTCACGCCGTACGTGGTGGCGCTCGGTTCGCTGGCCGCGGTGCGCGGCGTGCTCACGTTCGCGTACCGCACGACGCTGTTCCGTGCCGCGTTCGGGCTCGAGTACGACCTGCGCACCACGATGTACGAGCACTTCACCCGCCTGTCGTTCTCGTTCTACGACCGGGTGCAGTCCGGACAGCTCATCTCCCGCGCGAACAGCGACATCCGGTCCGTCCAGCTGTTCCTCACCTTCATGCCGATCGTGGCGCTCAACCTGGCCAGCTTCGGCGTGGCGCTCGTGATCATGCTGACGATCAGCGTGCCGCTGACGATCGTGGCGGTGGCGCCGCTGCCGTTCGTCTACGTGCTCGGGGTCAAGATGCGCGAGCTGATGTTCCCCATCAGCTGGATCGTGCAGGCCCGCACCGCCGACGTCGCCACCATCGTGGAGGAGAACGTCACCGGTGCACGAGTCGTGAAGTCGTTCGCGGCCGAGGGCCAGCAGCTCGAGGAGCTCGCCCGCGCGGCGCGCCGCCTCCGGTGGGCATCGATCCTCCAGATCGACGTGCGGGCGCGGTACGCGCCGCTGCTCGAGGCGCTGCCGCGCACGGGTCTCGCGGCGGTGCTGTTGGTCGGTGGTCTCCTGGCGATCGACGGCACCGTCACGGTGGGCTCGATCGTGGCCTTCAGCACCTACGTGGTGCTGCTCCAGGCACCCTTCCGCATCCTCGGCTTCATGCTCCTGCTCGGGCAGCGCGCCGCGGCCTCGGCCGAGCGGATCTATGAGATCCTCGACGCGGAGCCCGACGTGGTCGACCGCCCCGGTGCGATCGATCTCGTCGGGGCGCGCGGCGAGGTGGACCTGCGGGACGTCACCTTCCGCTACGGCGAGGCGGGCCCAGTGCTCGAGCGCCTCGATCTGCACCTCGCCGCCGGCGAGAGCGTCGCGATCGTCGGGCGCACCGGGAGCGGCAAGTCCACGATCGCCCGCCTCCTCCCACGGTTCTACGACGCGACCGAGGGGCATGTGCTGGTGGACGGCCACGACGTCCGTGACCTGACCGTCCGCAGCCTGCGCGGTGCGATCGGCCTCGTGCTCGACGAGCCGTTCCTCTTCTCCGCGTCCGTGCGGGAGAACATCGCCTACGGCCGGCCCGACGCCGGTGCCGACGCGGTCCGCGCCGCCGCTCGGGCGGCGGGGGCGGAGGCCTTCGTCGACGCGCTGCCCGAGGGGTTCGACACGGAGGTGGGGGAGCGCGGGTACACGCTCTCGGGGGGGCAACGGCAGCGCATCGCGATCGCACGCACGCTGCTGGCCGACCCGGCGATCCTCATCCTGGACGACGCCACCAGCTCCATCGACGTGCAGGTGGAGGAGGAGATCCACGCCGCGCTGCGGGTGCTGATGGAGGGTCGCACCACGCTCGTGATCGCCCACCGCACCTCGACGATCGCGCTGGCGGACCGCGTGGTCCTGCTCGAGGGCGGCCGGGTCTCGGCGGAGGGCACCCACGCCCACCTGATGGCCACCGAGCCGCGGTACGCCGAGGTGCTCGCGCACAGCGAGCAGGTCGAGGCGGCCCGTCGGGAGCGGGCGGTCGAGCAGCAGGCCGAGGCCGAGCGGCGCCGCGCCCTGGTGGATCCTGAGGCCGCGCCCAAGGGCCCGGCCGGTCTCGGGGAGCTGCCGGGCTGATGGCCATGGGTGGGCCCGGCGCGGCCTACGGCGGAGGTGGGTTCGGCGCCCCGGTGGCGAGCAAGGGCCTGCCGTTCGCCGGCGTGCCCCAGGAGATGCAGGCCCGCGTCGACCGGCTGCTCGAGCACGAGCCCGACCACGAAGACGAGCCGGCGCACTACGAGGCGGTGCGCACCGACCGGCGGCCGTTCAGCCTCCGCCGTCTCCTCCTCCCGCACCGCGCCGCGCTGAGCGGGGCCATCGTGCTCGTGCTCCTGGAGACCGTGGCCCTGCAGGCCGGTCCGCTGCTCACCCAGGTGGCGATCGACGACGGCGTGCGGGGACGCAGCCGCACGACGGTCGTGGTGGTCGCGGCGATCTACCTCGTGACCGTGGTCCTCGGGGCCATCACGACTCGGGTGCGGGTCGCGTGGACCGGACGCGTCGGCGAGCGGCTCCTCTACGACCTGCGCTGCACCGTGTTCGCGCACTTCCAGCGGCTGTCCGTCGACTTCTTCTCACGGGAGAAGGCGGGTCGCCTGATGACCCGCATGACCAGCGACCTCGACAACCTCACCCAGCTCCTCCAGGAGGGGCTGGTGCAGCTGGTGGTCCAGGGGCTCACGATGGCCTTCGTCACCGGCGTGCTGTTCTGGCTCAACCCGCCCCTCGCCGCCGTGACGCTCCTCGTCGTGGTGCCGGTCATGGTGGCCGCGACGCTCTGGTACCGGGCCGTGAGCGATCGGCGCTTCGACGACGTGCGCGACCGGATCGCCGACGTGATGGCACACCTGCAGGAGAGCCTGTCGGGGGTGCGGATCGTGACCGCGCACAACCGCCAGCGCCGCAACGTGGCCGAGCACCGCACCATCGCGGACGGCTACCGCAGGGCCAACGAGTCGACCGCGGTCGTGGGCGGGGCCTACGGCGGGATCACCGAGGTGGTCGGCCTCGGCGGCCAGGTGGTCATCCTCGTCATCGGCGGCCGGTGGGTGCGCGACGGCAGCCTCGAGCTCGGGGAGCTCGTGGCCTTCGTGCTCTACCTCACCGCGTTCTTTGCGCCGATCCAGCAGCTGGTGCAGCTGTACAACACCTATCAGCAGGGCCAGGCCTCGATCCGCAAGCTCCGCGACCTCCTGGCCGAGGAGCCCTCCGTGTCCGAGCGACCCGGTGCTCCGGACCTGCCCGACCTCGCCGGGGAGGTGCGGCTCGATCACGTGGACTTCGCGTACGTGGCGGGCCGCCCCGTGCTCCACGACGTGGACCTCGTGATCCCCGCGGGCGAGACGTTCGCGTTCGTCGGGGAGACCGGCGCGGGCAAGTCCACCATCGCCAAGCTCGTGAACCGCCTGTACGACCCGAGCGAGGGCGCGGTGCTCCTCGACGGGGTGGACGCCCGCGCGGTGACGCTCGCCTCCGTCCGCCGCCAGGTCGGCACGGTCCCCCAGGAGGCCTTCCTCTTCGGCGGGTCGATCCGGGCCAACGTGTCCTTCGCCCGGCCGGACGCTTCTGCGGACGAGGTGCTCGAGGCCTGCCGGCTGGTGGGACTCGGTGAGCTCCTCGACCGGCTGCCCGACGGCCTCGACACCCCGGTGCACGAGCGCGGCGTGTCGCTGTCGTCGGGTGAGCGGCAGCTCCTCGCGCTGGCCCGTGCGTTCCTGGCCCGACCGCGCATCCTCGTGCTCGACGAGGCGACCTCGAACCTGGACCTGCGCTCGGAGGCGCGGATCGAAGAGGCCCTCGACGCCCTGCTCGAGGGGCGCACCGCGATCCTCATCGCCCATCGCCTGGCCACCGCGATGCGGGCCGATCGCATCGCGGTCGTCCACGACGGCCGGATCGTCGAGCTGGGCACCCACGCCGAGCTGCTCGCGCGCGGCGAGCGCTACGCGCAGATGGTCGAGACCTGGCAGGTCCACACGTGACCCGCTCCGAGCGCCGGGAGCGGCGGTCGACCGCGGCGCGGCAGGGGGCGAAGCTGCACCGGCGCCTCCAGCGCCGCACGAGCTACGTCGCGGTCGGTGCCTCGCTCATCGGCGCGGTGATGGTGGTCGCGTACCTGTCGGTCCTGTCGCCTACCGAGGGGTGCGGCGACTGCGACTCGGGGCTGGCGGTCCGGCTGCCCGTCGCCGCGGGCTTCTTCGTGGTCATGGCGTTCGTGTTCCAGCGGCTGGGCAGGCTCACGTTCCGCAGCCTGCGATGGCTCGACGAGGGCCGCTCGCCGACCGACCGCGAACGGCGGGCCACCCTGCGCTACCCCGGTCGTGTCGCGCTCACGACGCTCGCGGCCTGGACCGTGGCGGCCGGCCTCGCGACCGCCTCCCTCGGGATCGACGGGGTGGACGGCCGCACCCTGGCCCGCACGGCGACGACCACCGAGCTCGTCGGGCTGCTGGTCGCCACCCTCGTCGCGTTCTGGCTGGAGCGGACGGGCCGGCCGGTGTTCGCCAAGGCGTTGGAGGGCGACGACGTCGCCCTCCCCACGCGGTGGCTCGGCCTCCAGCCCCGCCTCCTGCTCGGGTGGCTGGTCAGCTCCGCGGTGCCGCTCGTCAGCCTGCTCCTGCTCCCGTACACGACCGCCGACGACGACAGGGACGACGTCGGCGTCACGATCTTCAGCCTCGCGGTCCTCGGGCTCGTCGGCGGCCTCGCCATCACCTACGTGGCGGCCCGGGGCATCGCGGCGCCGCTGCGCGAGGTGCGCCGCGCGCTGGGGCGGGTGGGCGACGGCGACCTCGGCGTGATCCTGGACGTCGACGTGTCCGGCGAGCTCGGCCAGGTCCAGCAGGGCGTCAACGGGATGGTGGCGGGACTGCGCGATCGCCACCGGATCGAGACCCTCCTCGGCCACCACGTCGGCGAGGACGTGGCCCAGCTCGCGCTGGCCGGACAGGGCCTCGGCAGCGAGCAGCGCGAGGCGAGCGTCCTGTTCGTCGACGTGGTGGGCTCGACCGCGATGGCGGAGCAGCTGGCGCCCGACGAGGTCGTCGGCCGCCTCAACGACCTGTTCGCGGCGGTGGTCCGCGTCACCACCGCCGAAGGCGGGCTGGTCAACAAGTTCGACGGGGACGGCGCGCTCTGCGTGTTCGGCGCGCCGACGCCGCTGCCGGACCACGCCACGCGCGCGCTGCGCGCGGCTCGAGCGCTGCGGGCGGAGGTCCAGGAGCTGGAGGCGCGCCACCCTGGCTTCGACGCGGGGATCGGCGTGGCCTCGGGCACCGTGGTGGCCGGGCGCGTCGGCGCGGACGAGCGGTACGAGTACACGGTCCTCGGCGGACCGGTGAACTGCGCGGCCCGCCTGACCGACGAGGCGAAGGCCCGACCGGCCCGCGCGCTCACCGCGGCGGCCACGGTGGCGCTGGCGGCCGCCGACGAGGCCGTCCGCTGGGCGCCGGCCGACGTCCTCGAGCTGCGCGGGTTCGCCGAGCCCGTGGCCGTGCACGAGCCCCTCCCGACGTGACGGGTCCCCGCGGCGTCTACGCGCCCAGGAGCTGATCGAGCTCGGCCAGGGCCCGGTCGACGTCGTCGACGAGGATCCCGGCCAACCCGGCGCGCCGGGCGCCCTCGACGTTGCCCGGAGCGTCGTCGAGGAACACCGCCTCGCTCGGAGGGACGCCACCGAGGAGCTCGAGGGCGTGGTGGTAGATCGCAGGGTTGGGCTTGCGCATGCCGACCTCGGAGCTGTCCACCACGATCTCGAACAGCTCGTCCACCGGCACCAGCGCGCGCCACGCCGCGCTGCCCTCGCGGACGTTGTTCGTGATGAGCCCGACGCGGTAGCCGTCGGCCCGGAGCCGACGCACCCGTTCGACGATCGGCTCGTGCACCGTCATCTCCCCCAGCAGCGCCTGGAGCGGCGTGAAGTCGATCTCGACGCCCTGCTCCTTGCCCAGCTCGGCGATCTCGGCCGCCCACTCGGCGATCCCGAGCTCACCCCGCTCGACGCGGTGCCACGGGTGGTCGGTGTCCTCCTCGTAGGTGCCGATGAGCAGCTCGAGGTTGCCGCCGCCGGCCGCCGCGAGCGCGGCCCACGGGGACGAGGTGACCACCCCTGCGAAGTCGAACAGGACCGCCGTGATCGGGCGCTCCGCCACCGCGTCGGTCATCCGCGGTACCGGTTGGTGATCGGCATGCGACGGTCCTTGCCGAACGCCTTCGGGGTGATGCGGGGACCGGGCGGGTTCTGCCGGCGCTTGTACTCGGCGAGGTCGACGAGGCGCGTGATGCGAGCGACGAGGTCGGGTTCGAACCCGGCGTCGACCAGCTCGCTGCGGGTGAGGTCGTCCTCGACGTAGGCCTCCAGGAGGGGGTCGAGGATCTCGTAGGGCGGGAGCGACTGGTCGTCGCGCTGGTCGGGCCGCAGCTCCGCCGACGGGGCCTTGGTCAGCACCGCCTCGGGGATCACGTCGCGGCCGGCGCGTTCGTTCACGTACCGGCTCAGGTCGTAGACGAGCAGCTTTGGCACGTCCTTGATGACGGCGAAGCCGCCCGCGGTGTCGCCGTAGAGCGTGGAGTACCCGACCGCCAGCTCGCTCTTGTTCCCAGCGGTGAGGACGAGCCACCCCGGGAACTTGTTGGAGAGCGCCATCACGAGGGTGCCGCGGATGCGCGGCTGCAGGTTCTCCTCGGCGATGCCCTCGGGCCGTCCCGCGAACGACGGTCCGAGCAGCTCGAGGAGGGCCGCGTGGGCGGGCTCGATCGCGATGGTGCGCAGCTCGACGCCGAGCGCTTCGCAGAGCCGTGCCGCGTCCGTGCGCGAGCCCTCGGACGAGTAGCGGCTCGGCATCGAGACGGCGTGCACGTGGTCGGCACCCATCGCGTCGGCCGCGATGACGGTGACGAGCGACGAGTCGATCCCACCGGAGAGCTGGATGACCGTGTCGGTGAACCCGTTCTTGATCGCATAGTCACGGGTGGCGAGGACGAGCGCCTCGTAGACCTCGGCGACGCGGCCGAGCACCGGGACGACCTCGGGGGGCTGGGGCGGTTCGGGGTGGGCGGCCACAGGACCCGACACGGGGAGGACCGGCAGCGCGGCGGCGATGTCGCGGCCGCGGGGGTCGAGGAGCCGGGTGCGGAACACCGGCCGGATCTCGAGGTCGACGACGCGCAGGTCCTCGCGGAGCTGGGGCAGCCGGGCGACGATGTCGCCCTCGTCGTCGACGATGAACGACGCGCCGTCGAAGATCAGCTCATCCTGTCCGCCGACCTGGTTCACGTAGACGATGTGGCAGTGCGCGTCCTCCGCCCGCGTGGCGACGAGGCGCTCGCGCTCGATCTGGCGGCCGGCGAAGTAGGGGGAGCCGTTGGGGATGACGACGACCTCGGCGCCACCGGCGGACTGCTGCGCGATCGGACCCTCTGGACCCCACAGGTCCTCGCAGATGGCCACGCCGACCTTCACCCCCGCGACCTCGAACAGGTGCAGGGGGTCGTCGCCGGCGGCGAAGTAGCGCTGCTCGTCGAACACCGCGTAGTTGGGGAGGAGCCGCTTCCGGTAGGTGCCGACGACTCGTCCGCTCGCGCACACGGCGGCCGCGTTGTACAGGTCTCGGTCGGCGTCGACGAACCCGACCACCGCCGCGCAGTGGCCGGTGCGGGCGGCCACCTTGTCGAGCGCCTCGCGGTTCGCGGCGACGAAGCGGGCCTTGAGCACGAGGTCCTCGGGCGGATAGCCGGTGATGGCCAGCTCCGGCAACACGGCGAGATCGCACCCGGCGGCCTCGGCGCGGTCGTACGCGGCGAGGATGCGCTCGACGTTGCCGTCGAGGTCACCGACGATCGGGTTGAGCTGGCAGAGCGCCACGCGAATGCGGCCCACACCTCAAGGGTACGTGGTCGTCTCCACCGCTCCCCAGGCGAGAATGTCGGCCGTGGTGGAGCTCTGGATCCCGGCACGCCTGCGCGAGACGGCGGTGGCGTGGGAGGGAGAGCCCGCTCGGGCGTGGCTCGGCCGCTTGCCCGGCATCGTGCGCGACCTGGTGGTCGCGTGGGACCTGGGCGTGGGTACGCCGCTCGAGCCCGGAGGCCACATCTCCTGGGTGGCACCGGCGACGCGTCGGTCCGACGGCGCGCAGCTGGTGCTGAAGGTGCAGCTCCCGCATCCCGAGTCCGCCCCCGAGGCCACCGCGCTGGAGGCGTGGGGCGGAGCAGGCGCGGTGCGACTCCACCGCCACGATCCGGGACGAGCCGCGCTGCTCCTCGAGCGCTGCGTCCCAGGCTCGGCTCTGGCCGATCTGGACGACGGCGCGGCGGCGTTCGACGCGGGGCTCGCCGTGGCCGCACAGCTCCACGTCGACCCGCCCGGCGACGTCCCCGCCCTGATCGAGGTCGCCACGGGCTGGGCGGAGGTGGTCGAGCGGCGGGGCAGGCCCCAGGGTCTCGCCGACGACGTGTGGCGCATCGCCCTCGACACGATGCGCGGCGAGGTCGAAGCGGGGCGATCGGTGCTCCTCCACGGCGACCTCAACCCGACGAACGTGCTCGCGGCCGGCCGCGGTTGGCTCGCGATCGATCCCAAGCCCCTCGCCGGCGACCCGGCCTACGACAGCGCCCGGCTCCTCCTGCAGCTCGCGCACGACGGGCCGGACCCCGTGGCGGTGGTCGGCCGGCGCGTCCACACCGCCGCTTCCGCCCTGGGGGTCTCCCCCGATGCGGTCGCCCGCTGGTGCCTCGCCGAAGCCGTCCAGATGGCCTCGTTCTCCCGAGCCGTCGGCGCCGTCGAAGCGTCCGAGGCCCAGGTCGAGTGGACCACGTGGGTCCTGCCGCACCTCGGGTGATCTGTCGCGAGCCGGGCACGGGCGGGCGAGACTGACCGGCGATGGCTCTCGGCACCGAAGCACCGCTGCGCGCGCTGGCGGACCGGTCGGCGGACCCCGACCGGGTCCGCGCTGCGCTGGCGCGGTGGGAGACGGTGCGACCGCGCGGTCGGCGATCGCCTCGCCGAGGACGACGCGCTCGCGCGTGCCGTGGTGGCCGTCCTGGCGGCGAGCCGGAGCCTCGGCGTGCTCCTCGTGACCGACGAGGCGGCGGTCGATGCGCTCCGGCAGGACGCGCCGAGGCGTCCGCTGCCCGACGTGGACGCGCCCTTCGACGAGGTGGCTCGCTGGTCCCGCCACGAGGTGCTGCGGGTCGCGGCGCGCGACCTGACCGGCGCATCGCAGCTCGAGGCGACGGTCAGCGCGCTGTCGGCCATGGCTCGCGACGTCCTGGCCGCGGCCCACGCGCGAGCCGTGGCGGGCCAGCCCGACGGGACGCGACTCGCGGTCGTCGGCATGGGCAAGCTCGGTGGCGACGAGCTGAACTACGCGAGCGATGTCGACGTCCTCCTCGTCGGCGAGGGCGAACCCGATGCGCTCGATCGGGCCGGCAAGCTGCTGCTCGAGCTCGCGGCCCGCTGCTTCCGGCTCGACGTCGGCCTGCGCCCGGAGGGGCGCGACGGCTCGCTCGTGCGGAGCGTGGCGGCCTACGGGGCGTACTGGGAGCGCTGGGCCGACCCGTGGGAGCGCCAGGCACTGCTCAAGGCAACGCCGGTGGTCGGCGACGACGACCTGGGCGCCGGCTGGGCGGCCGCCGCCGAGACGGTGCTGTGGGGCACGCCGTTCACGTCCGACGACCTGCGCCACGTGCGGTCGCTCAAGGCCCGGGCCGAGGAGGAGGTGCGGCGCCTCGGCGTCGCCGACCGAGAGGTGAAGCGCGGCCCGGGTGGCATCCGCGACGTGGAGTTCTCCGCCCAGCTCCTCCAGCTCGTGCACGGGCGGGTCGATCGCGAGCTGCGCACGCGCGGCACGCTCGACGCCCTCGCCGCGCTGTCCCGTGGCGGGTACGTCGACGCGGACGACGCGGTCGGGCTGGCGGACTCCTACCGGTTCCTGCGCCGGATCGAGCACGGCGTCCAGCTCGACGACGAGCGCCAGACCCACACCGTGCCCGCAACGCGGGACGATCGGCGGCGGCTGGCCCGCGTGCTCGGGTACCAGGGCAACCCTCAGGGCGGACCCACCGAGCAGCTCGACCTCGACCTCGCCCGCCACCGCGCCCGGGTGCGCTCCGTCCACGAGCGGGTGTGGTTCCGCCCGCTCCTCGCGGCGCTGTCCGGCGTCGGCCCGCTGTCGCCGGGGGTGGCCGCCGAGCGGTTGGCCGCCTTCGGCTTCACCGACGTGGAGCGGACGCGGCTGGCGGTCGTGGAGCTGACGCGCGGGCTCACCCGGTCCTCCCGCATGATGCAGCAGCTCCTGCCGCTCCTCCTGGACTGGCTGTCGGGGTCGCCCGACCCGGACCTGGGCCTGCTCGGCCTGCGCCGCCTGGCGTCCGGCGAGGGCCGCTCCCGCGCGCTGGCCGCGGCGTTCCGGGAGTCGCCGGAGGTCGCCCGCCACCTCGCGCTCCTGCTCGGGACGAGCCGGGCCGTCGGCGACGGGCTCCTCGCCAACCCCGACCTCATCGAGCGCCTGCCCTTCCCCGACCGGCTCCGCACGCGCCCGCGGGACGAGCTGGTGGCCAGCGCCCGCACGTCGATCGCGTGGCGCGGTGACTGGGAGGAGCGGCAGCGCGCGCTCCGGCGGTGGCAGCAGCGCCACCAGCTCGGGGTCGCGGCGCGGGACGTCCTGGGCCACGCCACTGTCGACGTGGTCGGCGCCGACCTCACGGCACTGGCCGAGGCGACCCTCGAGGCCACGCTCGAGCTGCTCGATCCACAGGTGCGCTTCGCGGTCGTGGCGTTCGGTCGCCTGGGTGGCGCGGAGCTCGGCTACGCGAGCGACCTCGACGTCGCCTTCGTGCACGACGGGGGAGCCTCCGAGGCGGACGAGGCCGAGCGCGTCGCGTCCGGCCTGCTGCGCATCGTGGGCGGCGACACCCCGGCCGAGCGCGTGTGGACCGTCGACGCCACGCTTCGGCCCGAGGGGCGCACGGGGCCGCTGGCCCGGAGCGTCGACGGCTGGCGCGCCTACCTCGATCGGTGGGTGTCTACCTGGGAGCGCCAGGCCTACCTGCGGGTGCGGGGGGTGGCCGGGGACCCGGCGCTCGGCGACCAGCTCGTCGCGGCGATCGACCAGGCCATCTGGGCGCGGCCGTTCGGGGAGGACGACGCACGGGAGGTGCGCCGCATGAAGGCGCGGATGGAGCGCGAGCGGCTGGCGCCCGGCGACGATCCCGAGTTCCACCTGAAGCTCGGGCGTGGCTCGCTGTCCGACATCGAGTTCACCGTGCAGCTCCTGCAGCTGCGGCACGGCGTGCGGGGCACGCGCACCCTCGGGGCCCTGGACGCACTGGTGGAGGCCGGGCACCTCCCGGTCGAGGAGGCCGACGTGCTCGCGGAGGCGTACCGCTTCTGCGAGCGGACCCGGAACAGGACCTTCCTCGTGGTCGGGCCCGGTGACGCGCTGCCGCTGCGGCCCGAGCAGGCCACGCCGCTGGCCCGCTCCGTCGGCTTCACCGTGGCGGGCCTGCGGGAGGAGTACCGGCGGGTCACGCGGCGGGCCCGGCGCATCGTCGAACGACGCTTCTACGACCGGGCCTGACCGCGTCTGCCACCTGCGCGAGGATGACCCGGTGCCGCTGCAGCCACAGGTGAAGACCATGATCGAGGGCCTCGCTGCGGCGGGTGGGCCGGCGCTCGAGGACATGGCGCCCGCGGATGCGCGGGTGATGTTCCGCCAGCTCACCTTGCTCTCGACCGTCGAGGAGGTCCCGCGCGTCGAGGACCGCTCCGCGCCCGGCCCTGCCGGCGACGTCCCCGTCCGCGTGTACTGGCCCGAGCCGCGCGGGGACAGGCCCGGCGTGCTGCTGTGGCTCCACGGCGGCGGCTGGGTGATCGGCGACCTCGAATCGGCCGACCCCGTGGCCCGCGCCCTGGCCAACCGGTCCGGGCTGGTCGTCGTGTCGGTCGACTACCGGTTGTCGCCCGAGCACATCGCCCCGGCCGCGCTGGACGACTGTGCCGCCGCGCTGGCCTGGACGGTGGCCAACGCCGACGATCTCGGGATCGATGCGACGCGGCTCGCCGTCGGCGGCGACTCGGCCGGCGGCAACCTGGCCGCGCTGCTCTGCCAGCGCACGCGTGACGAGGCTGGGCCCCCGATCGCGTTCCAGCTGCTCGTCTACCCGGCGACCGATCTGACCCAGAGCCATCCGTCCTACGACGCGAACGGCACGGACTACTTCCTCACCAAGGCCGGGATGACGTGGTTCATCGGCCACCACCTCGGTGGCCTCGATCCGAAGGACCCGACCGTGTCCCCCCTCTACGCAGACTCGTGCGACGGGCTCCCCCCGGCGCTGGTCGTCACCGCCGAGTTCGATCCGCTGCGGGACGAGGGCGAGGCGTACGCCGCCCGCCTCCGCGACGCGGGCATCGCCGCCGAGGCGGTGCGCTACGAGGGCCAGATCCACGGGTTCTTCGCGATGACCGCGGTGCTCGACGACGCCGGCGTGGCGATCGACCGGGCCGCGGCCGCGCTCCGGACGGCGCTGGCGTGAGGCGCGCCGCCCTCGCGGTCGCGCTCCTGCTCGGGGCCGCCGCGTGCGCCAAGGACCAGGACCCGGGGATCCCCTCGGCGCCGACGGTGGAGGGACAGACGACGCGGCCGCCGCAGCTGCTCGAGGAGTGCCCGCCCGGTGGTCCCGACGCCACGACGCCCCCCGCCGGGTGCGTCGACGAGGACGGCAACGTCCTGCACTGACCGATCCTGGTGGTGGCAGGTGGCATCATCGAGAGGTGGGCGCCCCGCACCGATCTCGCCCCGACGTGGGCGCGGCAGCGCGTGAGGAGCTCCGCCTCCGGCGCTACCGCGCGATCCTCAGGGCTGCGCTGGAGATCCTGACCACCGACGGGCACGAGGCGCTCACGATGCACCGCATCGCGCGCTCCCTCGAGTGCGGCGTGGCGTCGATCTACCGGCTCTTCCCGTCGAAGGACGCGCTCATCGCCGAGCTCCAGCTCGACGCGCTCCACGTGCTCGGCGCGTCCTGGGGCGAGGGCGCCCGGCAGCTGGACGAGACGCTCGCCGCCCAGGCCTGGGAGGAGGGGGACGCCGCTCTGGCGCGCGCGGTGGCCGCGGGGTGGTTCTGGATCGCCGCCGAGGACCGCTACTCGTACGAGATCGACCTGACCCGCCGCGTGGTCGTCGACCGGTCGACGGTGGTGCCCCCCGAGCAGGCGACGCGCGTGCTCGCCGCGACGCTGGAGCTGCTCGAGCGGGGCCGCCAGCTGATCGACGGCGCGGTCACCGCCGGGACCCTCCTGCCGGGCAATGCCCTGGAGCGCGCCATCGTCGTGATCTCGTCGATCTTCGGGGTGACCCTCACCGCCAAGTTCTCCCGCTGGGACCTCGATCTGTTCGACGGCGAGCGCGTGGCCGGGGAGGCGCTGTGCGCCCTGTTCCTGGCCTGGGGCGCGGACCGGGACGCGATGGCGCGGGTCGCCGACCTGCTCCGTGCCGAGGCCGCCGCGGGACGGCTCGCACCCACGATCGACCCGGAGGCGGTGACCCGCCGCTAGCCGGTCAGTGTCGGACGGAGGGGATGAGCTGTCCGTGCTCGGCGATGGTGGCGATGAGATCCTCGACCACCGTCAGCTCCTCGGGGTCTGCACCCCAACCGAGGAAGAGGTCGTGGACCATCAGCGACGCGAGCATGCGGCCGTCGAAGAGGCCCTCGTCGAAGCGACCGAGCCCGGATGTCATCAGCACGCCGGTGCCCCCCGCGATGAGCACGATGGCGCGCTGGATGGCCGGGCCTTCACGCACCGCGCCCGCCTCCGCGGCGTCCTCCAGGAGCTGCCGGGCCATGTCGAGGAGCCGGAGCGCAGCCGGCAGGACGCGGGCGACGTCGGCCTCGTCCATGTGGAGGGCCGGGTCGGTGAACATGCGCCGGGAGAGCTCGATCTCCTGTGGGAAGACGGTCTCGGCCGCCACCCAGAAGCGCGCGGCGGCCACGACCCGGGCGAGCGCCACCAGTCCCTGGTCATCGATGCCCCGCGCGTCCAGCACGTGGTCCAGGTGGGTCTGCGACCGTTGGAGCGAGGTGTTGACCACCTCGAGGGCCTCGCGCTCGAGCTCGGCGATCAGCGCGTCCTTCGACGGGAAGTGCCGGTACAGCGAGCCGATGCCGCACCCGATGTCGTCGGCCAGGCGCTGCATGGTGAGCCCCGACAGCCCATCGGCCATGACGATGCGGAGCGCGGTGGTGAGGAACTCACGGTGCCGTTCCATGCGGAACTGCTCCTTGACCCCTTGCATGGTCTGCGGCGGCGCCGGCGTGGTCACGACCGCGAGGCTACGAGACGTCGGGCGGGCGCGCTTCCCCGGCCAGGGCGATGCGTCAGCTGGCGTCGCCGACGAGCGAGCCGCCGAGGTACGCGCTGAGCACCCGCGGATCCTGGCGGATCACCTCGGGCGGGCCCTCGGCGATCTTCCGGCCGCCGTCGAGCACCGCGACGCGATCGCAGAGCTCGGTGGTCACGCCGATGTCGTGGCTCACGAACAGGAGCGTGACGCCCATCTCCACGTTGGTGCGCCGCACGTAGCCGACGAGCTCCTCCTTCTCGCCCACCGTCATCTCGGAGGTGGCTTCGTCGAGGAGGAGCAGCTGCGGCTCGAGCGCCAGGGCCCGGCCCAGCTCGACCCGCTTGCGCAGCCCGCTGGACAGCGCGCCGACGGGGGTCCCGCGCAGGTCCTGGAGGTCGAGGAACTCGACGACCCGCTCGACGACGTCGCCCTGCCGGGTGTCGTCGCGCTGCGCCCTGCCCCAGTGCCGCGCGGCGGCGACCACACCGGAGCGCTGCTTCACCTGGCGCCCGAGCGTGACGTTGTCGTGCACGCTCAGACCCGGGAACAGCGCGAGGCGCTCGAAGGTCCGCCCGACCCCGAGTCCTGCGATCCGATGTGGCGCCAGCCGCTGGATCTCCTTGTCGCCGAGCAGGACCCGGCCGGCCGACGGCCGGTAGAGCCCGGTGATGCAGTCCAGGAGGGTGGTCTTGCCCGCCCCCTTCGGTCCGATCAGGCCGACGATCTCCCGATCGCCGACTGCAAGGTCCAACCCCTCGACGGCGTTGCGTCCGCCGAGCTCGATCGTCACCCCGTCAAGCACCAGCATGGGACGAGCGTGCGCCCAGCAGCTGCCACCGTATGTAACCGATCTGACACAACGGGCGACTTTCTGCGGTCAGGTGGCTACAGGTACCGTCCGCGGCGTGTGCACGGTCCTGCTCCGATTGGACCCGATGTCACCGTGGCCTGTGCTGCTGGGCGCGATCCGGGACGAGTTCGTCGAGCGGTCGTGGGACCCGCCGGCACAGCACTGGGATGGCCCGTGGGCCGGACTGGTCGGCGGGCGAGACCAGCGGGCGGGCGGGACGTGGCTCGCCGTCGACGCCACCGGGAGCGCGGTGGCGGCCGTGCTCAACGGGGGCCGGCGCGATCCGCTGCCCGATGCTGCGGCGCGGCCGACCCGCGGCGAGCTCGTGCTGCGCCTGCTGGCCGGCGACGGCGTGCCGGCGGGCGACGAGCTGGAGCCGTACGACCGGTTCCACCTGCTGCTGGCCACGGGGGCGGAGCAGCAGCTGTGGAGCTGGGACGGCGCGGAGCTGCGGCACCACGTCCTCGCGCCCGGGCACCACATCGTGGTGAACGCGGGCCTCGACGTGGCGGACGACCCGCTCGTCCCGCACTTCACGCCGCGCCTGGCCGCCGTGGCGGACGGCGACCCCGGGACCGGGGACTGGGGCGGCTGGCCCGACCTGCTGACGGGCGATGGCCTGGCAGGCGACGACGAGCGCGCCCTCGTGGTGGCCAAGGAGATCGAGGGGTACGCGTACGGCTCGACCTCCGGCGCGCTCGTGGCCGTCGCTGCCGACGGCCGCGTGCGGTACGCGTTCACTGCCACGCCGGCCGACGCCGCGTCCTGGCAGGCGGTGGCGCTCCCCGCCTAGGTGGTCACCTGGCGGAGGAACTCCTCCTCGTCCGGGTGGTTCCACAGCGCGATGAACTCCTCGTCGCTGAAGCGGGCCCGCATGGCGATGTAGCGCTCGGCACCCTGGCCCGTGAGCCAGCGCAGGCGCGGCGTCGTCGTCGAGATCGCCTCGGAGATGCAGTCCGCCACCTCATCCGCGGTGGAGGCGTGCACGATGTCCGCCATCACGGTCTGGGCGAGCCGGTTCAGCTTCGGGGCGTAGGGGCCCGTGGGCGGGGTGAGGTCGACCTTGGACCAGATGGCGGTCATGATCACCCCCGGCTCGATCAGCGCCACCCGGATCCCGAACGGCGCCACCTCCGACGCGAGCGCCTCGCTCGCGGCCTCGAGCGCCCACTTGGACGAGCAGTAGGGCGCCATGCCAGGGATGGCGAGCCGTCCGGCCTGGCTGGTGACGTTGACGATGGTGCCGCTGCCGCGCTCCCGCATCGTCGGCAGCACCGCCTGCATGCAGCGGACCGCGCCGAAGAAGTTCGTCTCCATGATCCGGCGGAACACGTCGATCGGCGCCTCCTCCAGCACGCCACCGCTCCCCCCGAGCCCGGCGTTGTTCACGAGGACGTCGACGCCACCGTGGGCGTCGATCAGCTCGCCGACCAGCGCGTCGACCGCGGCGCCGTCGTCGACGTCGAGGGCGCGGACCTCGAGCTCGGAGCCGTCCGCCTTCGCGACGTCGCCCAGGTCGCTCGCCGATGGGTCGCGCATCGATGCGACGACGTGGAACCCGTCGCGCCCCAGCCGTCGCGCCGTCGCGTACCCGATGCCCGTGCTGCAACCGGTGACCAGAGCCACGCCCATGCGCCCACCCCCTGGAAGCTGCCGGACCCTATCCGGGGAGCGGCCTCAGGCGCTGCGGTCGCGTCGGCGGCGCCGTCGGGTGAGCTTGAGGAGGGCGAGCGCGGCGATGGCGACGCGCGTGGCGTCGAACGCGGGCACGAAGCGGACCTGGCCGTCGCGGACGACGTAGGCGCCGATGGGATAGCTCAGGGTGAAGTACCCGGCGCCGCTGCCCTGGCCGGAGTCCGACGGCCCCTCCCCACCGCCGCCGCCACCTGCGCCCATCACGATCGCGGCGGGGATCACCGTGCAGCCGTCGTGCTCCACGACCGGACCGAAGGACCGGCCCGCCGTCAGGTTGTCGGTTGCCTTCGCGAGCACCGCATCGACGTCGAGCGCCATCGCCACCTCCAGCTTGGGACGGTCCACCGGTCCCTGTGCTACTCGCGTCGACGCCTTGACGCCCTCGGCGGGATCGACGTATGGTGAACCAAATGGTTAAGTATTCGGTCCTGGACCGCCGCCTCAGCGCCATCGCCGACCCGACCCGGCGCGACATCCTCGAGCGGCTCAGCGCGGGTCCGGCGTCGGTCAGCGATCTGGCTGCGCCCATGGCGATCTCGCTGCCGGGGCTGCTGAAGCACGTCCGGATCCTCGAGGGGGCACAGCTGGTGCGCACGGAGAAGCACGGCCGCACCCGCCACTGCCGGCTCGGCGACGCGCCGCTCGACGACGTGGCCGACTGGGTCGAGGCGCAGCGGCAGCGTTGGGACCGCCGGCTCGACCGGTTCGAGGCCTACCTGGCCGACAAGAAGGAGGGCACGAGATGACCTACGACCTGCACCTCGAGCGGCTCGTCGACGCCACCCCCGAGGAGGTGTTCGACGCGTTCACCGATCCGGCGGCGCACCGCGAGTGGTACCTGGACGGACCCGACCATGAGGTCGAGAGCACCGTCGACCTGCGCGTCGGCGGCGTCTGGACCACCTCGTTCGGTCCACGCGGCGCCGTGCCGTACCGCGAGGAGAACCGCTTCAGCGAGGTCGTGCGCCCCACCCGCCTCGTGTACCGGTCGACCTTCACGATGCCGGATGGCTCGTGCTTCGACACCGATCTCGTGGTCACCTTCGAGGCCAAGGGCGACAAGACCCTGCTGACCGTCCTGCAGTCCGGATTCGAGCGGGAGTCGGATCGCAACGACCACCAGGGCGGCTGGCCGAGCTTCCTCGACCGGCTCGAGCAGGTCGTCGCCCGCCGCGCGGCCTAGCCCTCGAGCCGCTCGCGGGCCTGGGCGGCGAACGCCACGGCGGCGCCGTGGTCGAGCAGCTCGTCCGCCGCGAACATCTGCTGCTGGAGGTGCGGTCCGTGGCCGTGGTAGCGGCTCATCTGCTCCGTCGTGATGGGCTGCACGACGAAGTGGATGTGGGTCGCCACCCCCGCGGCGTGGGCCCACAAGCAGACGTACACCTGCTCGGCGCCGGTCAGCTCCTGGGCCACGTGCGAAACCCGCTGGAGCAGGGGTCCCATCTCGGCGGCCTCGTCCGGGTCGAGGGCCCCGACCGCGGTGACGTGGCGCACCGGCTTGACGATGAGCGTGCCCACGCCGAGGGAGTCGATGCAGTGCTCGACCCGCCACAGCCCGGTGTCGTGGATCGCCCCGCCCGGGGCCGACAGCCGCCCGGACGTGAGGTCGCAGCACAGGCACCCGTGGACGCCGCCGTCGCCACCCGTCATGCCCAAAGCGTCGTCGTTCTTCCCGGCCGCCGCAACCGATCGCGGTGCTGCCGCCTTCGGCGCTACTCGACGGAGAAGTCAGCCGAGCATGCGACCGAGCCGAGCGCGATCCCGAGCATGCCCAGCCATGCGACCCAGCATCGTCCGCGCGATGGGCCAGGACCGTAGCCTTCCCCGATCAGGCGCTCCGGACCTGAGTCGGCGGCGAGGATCCTGCCGGTTGCATTCCATCAAACCAAATTGATATAACAACACAAGTGGGGACGACGCAACCGCCGGGAGTCCTCGGACTGCTCGGCGATCCGGTGCGGTGGCAGCTGGTGGGCGAGCTCGGTCGCAGCGACCGCCGGGTCGGCGAGCTCGTGGAGCTCGTCGGCAAGCCACAGAACCTGGTCTCCTACCACCTCGCGGAGCTCCGGAGCGCGGGCATCGTCTGCGCCCGCCGAAGCTCGGCTGACGGTCGTGACGTCTACTACCGGGGTGATCTCTTCCGCTGCATGGATCTGCTCCGCGAAGCGGGGATCTCGCTGCACCCCGGGCTCTCGCTCGCGCCGACACCACCGGACGAGGTCGGGCCACGGCGGGGTCGGCCGACGCGGCTGCTGTTCCTGTGCACCGGCAACAGCGCCCGCTCGCAGATCGCCGAAGCCCTCGTCGAACACCGATCGGCAGGCGTCGTCGAGGCACGCAGCGCGGGCAGCCATCCCAAGCCACTGCACCCGAACGCCGTGCGGGTCATGGCCGAGCGGGGCATCGACATCGCCGGCCGCCCCACCAAGTCGCTGACCCGCTTCTCCCGCAACCGCTTCGACCGCGTCATCACGCTCTGCGACAAGGTCCGCGAGGTCTGCCCGGAGTTCCTGGGCGCGCCCATCACCGCGCACTGGAGCATCGCCGATCCCGCCGCCGCGGGCGACAGCGACGAGGCGACCTACGGCGCGTTCCAGGACGTGGCCGACGACATCGAGGGCCGCGTGGCGCTGTTGCTCGCCGACCTCCGAGCCCGACCAGTGGAAAGGACCCCCCATGGCTGATCCGATCGTGAACGTGCGCTACCTGGTCGACGACGTCGCCGCGTCCGTCGACTTCTACACCCGCCACCTCGGCTTCACCGTCGGCATCCAGGCTCCGCCGTTCGCCGATGTCCACAGAGGGAACCTGCGGCTCCTGCTGTCCGGCCCGCAGAGCTCGGCGGGCCAGGCGATGGCGGACGGGGAGCGACCGGCTCCCGGCGGGTGGAACCGCATCCACCTCATCGTCGAGGACCTCGACCGCGAGATCGCCCGCCTCACCAAGGAGGGGGTTCGGTTCCGCAACGAGGTCGTCACCGGGCCCGGCGGTGCACAGGTGCTCGCGATCGACCCCTCGGGGAACTTCGTCGAGCTGTTCCAACCGGCCGTCCCGGGCTGAGGAGGGCACGCTTCTGACGACTCGGGTCGCAATCAGGCTGACGCGGTGCGCGACGCGATCTGGATCAGGTTGCCGCCTGCGATCCCATTCGTCCCACCAGATCCTCAGACAAAGCGGCGCGCGGGACCTAGACGCCCCAGCGGGACTGGCCGAAGCGGTAGCCGACGCTGCGGACCGTCTGGATGAGGTTGGCGTGCTCCTCGCCGAGCTTGGCGCGGAGGCGCCGGATGTGGACGTCCACGGTGCGGGCGCCGCCGTAGTACTCGTAGCCCCAGACCCGTGACAGCAGGGTCTCGCGCGTGAAGACCTTGCCCGGGTGGCTGGCCAGGAACTTGAGGAGCTCGTACTCCATGTAAGTGAGGTCGAGCGGCTTGCCGGCGATCGCGGCCTGGTACGTCTCGAGGTTGAGCAGCAGGTCGCCGTACTCGACCAGCTCCGGGCGGGTGCCCCGGCCCGTCCGCCAGAAGAGGTGCTTCAACCGCGCCTCGAGCTCGCGCGACTGGAACGGGTGCAGGCAGAAGTCGTCGAACAGGTCGTCGCGCAGCTCGAGGTCCGCCAGCTGCGCGCCCGACACCAGGAGGAGCACCGGCTCGAGCGGCAGGTCGCGCTTGCGCAGCGTGCGGCAGATCGAGAACGCGCCCTCCGGGTCGTCGGCGGCCACCACGATGGCGCCCGACCAGCCGTCTTCCGGCTCGGCGCGGGTGAGCCCCGCCTCGTCGGCGACGGCCTTCCACGGGTAGCCACCGAGGTCCAGGGCCTGCGCGAGCTCCGGCGGGACCGGGTCGGGGTACAGGAGGAGGGGTTCCATGCCCGTCGGGTCCGGTCAGAGCCTCGGGAGGTAGCGGTCGAGCTCGAACTGCGAGACCTGCGTCTTGTAGTCCTGCCACTCGGCCCGCTTGTTGCGCACGAACCACTCGAAGACGTGCTCCCCGAGGGCCTCCGCCACGAGCTCGGAACGCTCCATCTCGTCGAGGGCCTCGGCCAGTGAGCCGGGCAGCACCGAGATGCTCTCGGCCAACCGCTCCTCCGGCGTCAGCTGGTAGAGGTTGGCCGACGTCTCGGGCGGGAGGTCGTAGCCCTCCTCCACGCCGCGCAGCCCCGCCGCGAGGATCACGGAGAACGCGAGGTACGGATTGCACGACGGGTCGGGGGCGCGGAACTCGATGCGGGCCGAGTCGGCCTTGCCGGCCTTCATCGGCGGCACGTTGACCACGACCGACCGGTTGTTGCGCGCCCAGGAGACGTAGACGGGGGCCTCGAAGCCGACGACCAGTCGCTTGTAGGAGTTGACCCACTGGTTGGTGACGGCGCAGATCTCGCGGGCGTGCGTGAGCACGCCGGCGATGAAGCCGCGGGCCACCTTCGACAGGTTGCGCTCGTCCCCCGGGTCGTAGAAGGCGTTCGTGTCGCCCTCGAAGAGCGAGAAGTGCGTGTGCATGCCCGAGCCCTGCACGTCGGCGAGCGGCTTGGGCATGAACGTGGCGTGCACCCCGGCCTCGAGGGCCACCTCGCGGACCACGAGCCGGAAGGTCATGACGTTGTCGGCCATCGTGAGCGCGTCGGTGTACCGGAGGTCGATCTCGTGCTGGCTGGGCGCGTCCTCGTGGTGGCTGTACTCCACCGGGATGCCCATGGCCTCCAGGGTGTGGATCGTGCGCTGGCGCAGGTCGGAGGCCACGTCGGCGGTCGTGAGGTCGAAGTAGGACGCGTGGTCGAGGGGCCGGGGCGGGACCGACGTGTCGGCGTCCGCGAAGTAGAAGAACTCCATCTCCGGCGCGGCGTAGAAGCTGAACCCCCGCTCCCGGGCCCGGTCGAGGTTGCGACGCAGCACCTGACGGGGGTCGCCCTCGAAGGGGGTGCCGTCGATGTTGGTGATGTCGCAGAACATCCGGGCCGAGGTCCCGTAGGCGTCGGCCCAGGGGAGCAGCTCGAAGCTGTTGGGGTCGGGCCGGGCGAGCACGTCGCTCTCCTGGACCCGGCTGAACCCGTCGATGGCCGACCCGTCGAACCGCATGCCCTCGTCGAAGGCCCCCTCCAGCTCGGCCGGGGAGATCGCGAAGGACTTGAGCTGGCCCAGGACGTCCGTGAACCACAGCCGGATCAGCCGGACCCCGCGCTCCTCGACCGTGCGCAGGACGTAGTCACGCTGGCGCTCCACCGGACCATGATTGCAGGCCTCCCACGGATCCAGCACATTGCCGGGACCCGCGTTCACATAGCGTTCACACTTGTGCAAAGGTCGGGAAACTGCCCGCTGCCAGCATGTGGCGGGCCGGCAGGACCGGTCCCATCTGCCATCTGCCACCCCCTCTCGTGGAGGAAAGGAACCCCATGACGTACAAGGCGGAGTACATCTGGATCGACGGCACCGAGCCGACGGCCAAGCTGCGCTCGAAGACCAAGATCCTCCAGGACGGGACGAAGGAGCTGCCGATCTGGGGGTTCGACGGCTCGTCGACCAATCAGGCGCCCGGCGACAAGTCGGACTGCGTGCTGCAGCCCGTCTTCAGCTGCCCCGACCCGATCCGCGGCGGGGACAACGTCCTCGTGATGTGTGAGGTGCTCTACATCACGATGGAGCCCCACGTCTCGAACACCCGGCGGGCCTGCGCGATCACGGCCGAGAAGTACGCCGACCAGGAGCCGATCTTCGGCATCGAGCAGGAGTACACGTTCTTCAAGGACGGACGCCCCTACGGCTTCCCCTTCGGCGGCTTCCCCGCGCCGCAGGGCGGCTACTACTGCGGCGTCGGTGCCGACGAGGTGTACGGCCGTGACGTGGTCGAGGCCCACACGGAGGCGTGCCTCCAGGCCGGCCTCCACCTGTCGGGCATCAACGCCGAGGTGATGCCTGGCCAGTGGGAGTTCCAGATCGGCCCCGTCGCGCCGCCGCAGGTGGGCGACGAGCTGTGGATCGCCCGCTGGCTCCTGTACCGCATCGCCGAGGACTTCGGCGTGTCGGCCACGCTCGACCCGAAGCCCGTGAAGGGCGACTGGAACGGCGCCGGTGCGCACACGAACTTCTCCACGAAGGCGATGCGCGAGGGCTACGAGCCGGTCATCGGCGCGTGCGAGGCGCTCAGCAAGAAGGTCGACGAGCACATCGCGGTCTACGGCCACGGCATCGAGGATCGCCTCACCGGCCTCCACGAGACCGCCCCGTACAACGTCTTCAACTACGGCGTGTCCGACCGGGGTGCCTCCGTGCGCATCCCGTGGCAGGTCGAGCTGGAGCAGAAGGGGTACATCGAGGATCGCCGGCCCAACGCCAACTGCGACCCGTACCTGGTGACCCAGATCATCGTGGACACGATCTGCTCGGCCCTGTCCTAGCGATCGCGACGTCCCAGCCGACGAGGGCGCCCCTCCCGGGGGCGCCCTCGACGCGTGCGGCCGGGGTTGGAGGCGCTTAGCGTTCCCGGCATGGAAGAGCGCACCGCCAACGAGGTCCTGGAGCTTGTCGCCGCAGAGGAGGTGGAGTTCGTCGACCTGCGGTTCTGCGACCTCCCGGGCGTGATGCAGCACGTCACGATCCCGGCGGCCGTCCTGGACGAAGGGCAGTTCGAGGACGGCCACGCCTTCGACGGCTCGTCGGTGCGGGGGTTCCAGGAGATCCAGGAGTCGGACATGGTGCTCATCGCCGATCCGAACACCGCGTACCTGGACCCGTTCCGCGCCCGGAAGACGCTCGTGCTGCACTGCTACGTCGGCGACCCGGTGACCGGTGAGCGCTACAGCCGCGACCCGCGCTACGTGGCGCAGAAGGCCCAGGAGCACCTGTTCTCGACGGGCATCGCGGACACCGCCTACTTCGGTCCGGAGCCCGAGTTCTTCATCTTCGACGACGTCCGCTTCGAGACGACGATGAACCGGAGCTTCTACCAGGTGGACTCGGTGGAGGCGCAGTGGAACACGGGGCGGGACGAGCAGCCGAACCTGGGCTACAAGCCGCGGGTGAAGGAGGGGTACTTCCCCGTCCCGCCGATGGACCACTACCTCGACCTGCGCTCGGAGATGGCCGCCACGCTGCACCAGGTGGGGATCCCCACCGAGCTGCACCACCACGAGGTGGCCTCCGGCGGCCAGGGCGAGATCGGCATGCGGTTCGACACGCTCCTCGCGATGGCCGACAAGCTGCTCACGTTCAAGTACGTCCTGAAGAACGTGGCGTGGGCGGCGGGCAAGTCGCTGACCTTCATGCCCAAGCCGGTGTTCGAGGACAACGGGTCGGGCATGCACACCCACCAGTCGCTCTGGAAGGGCGGCGAGCCGCTCTTCTACGACGAGGCCGGCTACGCGGGGTTGAGCGACCTGGCCCGTTGGTACATCGGCGGCCTGCTCCACCACGCCCACGCGATCATCGCGTTCACCAACCCCACGACGAACAGCTTCAAGCGCCTGGTGCCCGGCTACGAGGCGCCGGTGAACCTCGTCTACAGCCAGCGCAACCGGTCGGCGGCCTGCCGCATCCCGGTCGGTCAGCGCAGCCCCCGCGCCAAGCGGGTGGAGTTCCGCTGCCCCGACTCGACGTCGAACCCGTACCTCGCCTTCTCGGCGATGATGCTCGCCGGGCTGGACGGCATCACCAACCGCATCGAGCCGCCGACGCCGATGGACAAGGACCTCTACGACCTCCCGCCCGAGGAGCTCGCCCAGGTGCCCCAGGTGCCGGGCTCGCTCGAGCAGGCCCTCGACGCGCTCGAGGCGGACAACGACTTCCTCCGCGTCGGCGGGGTGTTCACCGACGACCTGCTCGAGACCTGGGTCGCCTACAAGCGCACCCACGAGGTCGACGCGCTCCGTCTGCGCCCGCACCCGTACGAGTTCACGCTCTACTACGACATCTAGGCCGCTTCGAGGGCAGCTACTTGTTGAGCTCGATGAGCTCGGAGCCCTCGTGGGTGCGCTCTGCGTTGTCCTTGGCGCTCCACCCGAGGATCGCCGAGACGATGGCGCCGGTCATCATCACCGACACGGGGATGACGACCACGATGATCACGACGATGGCGACGGCTCCGGCCACGACGTCATCCTGCCCCGGGGTGGGCCCACGCTTCCACCTCGACCAGCGCCCCCCGCGGGAGCTCGGACACGCCGATGGCGGACCGGGCCGGGCGGTGGTCGCCGAAGCACTCGACGTAGACCTCGTTCATCGCGTCGTAGTCGCTCATGTGGCGGAGGAACACCGTCGTCTTGACCACGTCGTCGAGACCGGCGCCGGCTCCCTCGAGCAGGGTCTCCAGGTTGGCGATCGCCTGGCGCAGCTCGGCGGCCAGGCCGCCGCTCACGAGCTTGCCGTCGACGATCCCGATCTGGCCCGACACGACGAGCCACCCGCCGGCCCGCACCATCGGCGTGTAGGGCCCCACCGGCTTCGACATGGGCTCAGTCTCGCGTGCCCCACGAGTTCTGGCCCGGGTTCGTCGACCCAGGGACCGACCAGGTCGGGCCAGAAGTCGTGGGGTCAGCGCCAGCGGGTGCCGGTGGGCCAGTCGGTGGGGCACCCGGCGTGGAGCCACGCGGCGGCGGCCACCGCGGCGAACACCGCGTCGCCCCCGCGCACCGGTGTGCCCGTACCGACGAGCTCGACCTCGACGGGTGGCATGTCGACCGCCCGGAGCACCCCAAAGGACCGGATGGTGAGGTCGTGGGGCACGCCCGCCTCGTCGACCGCGATGCCCTCGCTCGCCATCCAGGACAGGGCCATGTGCGCGGCGCCGATCGCGTAGGAGCGGAGCACCACCTCATCGAGCGGGTCGCCGGCCTCGACCCGCACCCGCACCCCGCTGTCGTCCACCTCGGCGGTGGCCGTCGCACCCGACACCGGGTCGACCACCGGCCCCGTCGCTCCCCGCGCCCCGGCGAGCAGCACCACGGCCTCAGCCCAGCCCGCCGCGCGTGGAGCGCGCTGGTGGGTGGGCCGGCCATGTCGACCTCCTCGGCCACCAGGCCGGGCGCGACCGCCGCGATCGCCGCCGCGATCCCGGGCGTGCGGACCACGCGCAGCGCGCCGGCGCCGTCGGCTCGAGCGCCGCCGGCCACCGGGGGGCGCTTGGGCCCGAGCCGCA
The DNA here is from genome assembly GCA_963806205.1 of uncultured Microthrixaceae bacterium. Lineage (GTDB taxonomy): Bacteria > Actinomycetota > Acidimicrobiia > Acidimicrobiales > VFJN01 > VFJN01. Next base: position 329,348 of record CAWDXF010000001.1, on the reverse strand, counting down.
CGATGTCCTCGCGCCCGAGCAGCACGCGCACCGCGCGCCCGTGGCGGTCGGCCAGCTCGCGCGCGGCGGCGGGGGCGGGGCTCTGCAGCTTGCCGCCGAACGCCCCGCCGTTGGCGAGCGGCGAGGCCGGCTCGCCTCCCGGCTCGCACCACGACGCGTCGGGCTCGAGGTAGGCCGGTTCCACCCATGACGTGCGCAGCGTGGCGTCCCAGTCGCCCTCGGGGAGGGCCAGGGGCGGGCGGGCGTCGACGGTGGTGCGCCGGCCCTGCACCTTGCCGGCCGCGGCGCGCGCCTCCGCCAGCGTCTCGCCGACGGCCCACCCCCCGGACGGGTCGGGGACCGCCACCAGCGCGTCGAGCGGCGCTGTGTCGTCGGCGAAGCCCCCGCGCCCGAGCGCCACATCGGGCCCGACGCGTTGGGGTACACCCCCCTCCAGCTCCGCCCGTGCGGCCGCGCCGGGGCGCTCGGCGGCGACGGACGTGACCTCGTTCGCAGTGGCGCGGTCCCAGGCCTCGAGGATCGTGCGCCACCCGGTGCACCGACAGAGGTGCGCGAGCAGCGCCTGCTCCACCGCCGCGTGCCCGCTGCCACCCTTGGCCCGCAGGCCCTCGAGGCGGCAGACGATGCCCGGCGTGCAGAAGCCGCACTGGCTCGCCCCGGTGGCGCAGAACGCATCAGCCCACCGATCGACGGCTCCGGCGGGCAGGCCGTCCACGGTAGTGACGACCCGGCCCGCCGCCCGCCGGGCCGGCGTCACGCAGGCCACGCGCGGGCTGCCCGTCCACCAGGACCGTGCAGCACCCGCACTGCCCCTGCGGGCTGCAGCCGTCCTTGGGCGAGCGCAGACCCAGGTCCTCGCGGAGGACCTCGAGCAGGGACACGCCCCGATCGGCCACCTCGACCTGCCGGCCGTCCACCTCGAGCTGGAGCACGGGGCGATCTCCGAAGGGCATCGGCCGCAGGATAGGTTCGCCGGGATGTCCGACCGACCGGGGCACCTGTCCCGCCGCCGCTTCCTCGCCACCGCCGGCGCCACGGCGGGCGCGATCGTGCTGGGTGCGTGCGGCGGTGGCGACGACGACGCGGACCAGCCCACCTCCACTGCGGCGACCACCCGCCTGGTCATCGCGCAGTACTTCGACGGCCCGCTGTTCGCCGCGGGGGAGCGGTTGCGCGCGCCGTTCGGGCTCGCGGACGCCGAGGGCATCCTGAAGGTGAAGGACACGCCCGAGGAGATCGAGGTCGTCATCCTCACCCCCGACCGGCGCGGCACCAGCCAGCCGATCACGCTCCGCCGGCGCGCCGACGGCCTGGAGCGCGCCGACTTCCCGCTCATCGTCACGCTGCCCGAGGCCGGGATCTACACCGTGCGCGCCGAGCTGGGTGGTCCGGCCGGGAGCGAGATGGCGCTCGCGGTGAACCAGGCCGCGGAGCTGAAGGTGATCCGGCCCGGCATGGCCATGCCCGCCCTGCAGACGCCAACGGTCGGCGACGCCCGTGGCGTCAACCCCATCTGCACGCGCGAGCCCGCCTGCGCGCTGCACGACCTGACCGTCACCGACGTGCTCGCGGAGCGGAAGCCTCTCGCGCTGCTGGTGTCGACGCCGGGCTACTGCCAGGTGTCGATCTGCGGACCGGTGCTCGACGTGCTGCTCGACGTGCTGGGGGACCACCCGGACGTCACCGCGCTGCACGCGGAGGTCTACAGCGATCCAGTCGCCGCGTTCGCGGCGCCGCCGCTGGGACCGGAGGACTACACGCCCACGCTGAGCGCGCTGGGCATGCACCTGGAGCCGGCGCTCGTGCTCGTCGGCTCCGACGGCAAGGTCACCGAGCGCTTCGACGCGATCTTCGACGCGAGCGAACTCGACGAGGCGCTGTCCGAGCTGACCTAGCTGAAGGACTTACCGCAGCCGCAGCTGCGCTGGGCGTTGGGGTTCTCGATGGCGAACCCGGCGCCCTGGAGGCCGTCCTTGTAGTCCAGGGTGGCGCCCTGGAGCAGCTCGGCGCTGGCCTCGTCGACCACCACGCGGACGCCGCCCTCGTCGGTCAGGCGGTCATCCGCGGCGACGTCGGTGTCGAAGAACATCTCGTAGCTGAAGCCGGAGCACCCGCCGGGGCGCACCGCGACCCGCAGGGCCAGCTCGGGTGTGCCCTCGGCCGCGATGAGGTCCTTGACCTTGGTGGCGGCTGACTCGGTGAGGGTGATCACGGACGGGCTCCTCCTGGATCGGATCCGACGCTTCGATGCTACCGGGACGACACCGCGATCTCGACTTGGCACGGCGTCCGGTCCGCCAGGTCGTGGAACGCCAGGACCTCGCCGCCCCGCCGCGCCTTCACGAAGCCCTCCACGAGGCCCCGGTGCAGGCTGCACACGAGCTCGGGGTTGGCCTCTGCCAGCTCCTGGAACGGGCAGTGCGTGAACCCGATCGTGATGCTGTCATCCTCCCGGAGCTCGGCCGGGTCGAACCCGAGCCTGTCGAGCTCGGCCACGAGCGCGTCCTCGCACGGGACGGATCGGTCGGCGCGGGCGGCCGCGGCCGCTCCGTGCTCGCGCCCCGCCTCCACCGCGTCGGCGGCCGGGAGGCGGGCGGCGGCGGCGAGGCGGAGCAGCATGCGCGCCAGCACCGGGAACGCGGGCGGCTCGAACCCGAGGGCGGGCGCGTCGTGCGCGAGGGAGTACCGGTGCTGCGGTCGGCCCACCGCGCCGCGCGGATCGGTGATCACCTGGAGGAGCCCGACCTCGCGCATGCGCTCGAGGTGGGGGCGCACGGTGTTCGGGTGCAGGTCGAGGTGCTCGGCGATCTCCGACGTCGCCAGCGGGCTCGGCGCGCGCGCGAGCTCCAGGTAGATCGCGTACCGCGTGTTGTCGCCGAGCGCCTTGAGGATCTCGAGGCGCGGCGCCGGGGTGGAGCCATCGGTCTCGGCCATCGCTCATGGAGTTTACACGGTTGCGACCGGTAGAATCTCGGCGTGGCAGCGGAGCGCCCGACCCCCGAAGACGTCATGGGGGTGCTGCGCGGGGTGATCGACCCGGAGCTCGGCAGCGACATCGTGGAGCTCGGGATGGCCAAGGGCGCCGTGATCGACCAGGCCACCGGCGATGTCGCGGTCACGATCGCGCTCACCACCTCCGGCTGCCCGCTGCGTGCCCAGATCCAACGCGACGTGCGCGCCCGCGTCGGATCCCTGCCGGGGGTCGGTGCGGTCACGCTCGACTGGACCGAGATGACACAGGAGGAGAAGGCCTCCGCGATGGGCAAGGCGCGGTGGAACATCTCCCAGCGGCCCGAGGAGACGTCGCTCTCGGCCACCACCAAGGTCGTGCTCGTGGCGTCGGGCAAGGGCGGGGTAGGCAAGTCGTCGGTCACCGTGAACCTCGCGGCCGCGATCGTGGCGACAGGCCTCACCGTCGGCGTGCTCGACGCGGACATCTGGGGCTTCTCCGTGCCGCGCATGCTCAACGTCGAGGGTCGCCTGGCCGGGCGCGAGCGCGACGGCCGCAAGGTGATGGTCCCGCACGAGAAGCCGATCGGCGACGGCGTGCTCCGCGTGATCTCGATGGGCTTCCTGGTCGAGGACGAGGAGTCCGCGCTGATGTGGCGCGGGCTGATGCTGAACCGGGGCGTCACCCACTTCCTGCAGGACGTCGACTGGGGCGAGGACCTCGACTACCTCTTCATCGACATGCCCCCGGGCACCGGTGACGTGCAGATGGGCGTGGCCAAGCTCCTGCCCCGCGCCGAGGTCATCGTGATCACCACACCCGCAACCGCAGCCCAGAAGGTGGCCGTGCGGGCCGTGTCCATGGCCCGCAAGAGCTACCTGCGCGTGGCCGGCGTGATCGAGAACATGAGCTCCTTCACGTGCGAGCACGGCACGAACTACCCGCTGTTCGGCGAGGGTGGCGGCGCCGCGCTCGCGCACGACGCGGGGGTGCCGCTGCTGGGCCAGGTGCCCCTCGAGCAGAGCGTGGCCTCCGGCGGCGACACGGGCGAGCCGGTGGCGCTCGGCGACGGTCCGGCCGCCGTGGCCTTCCGCGCGATCGCCGACCGGATCCTCACCGAGGCCATCCCGCCGGCGGAGCTGGCCGGCTGCTCGGCCCGCATGCTCGACGCGGCCGTGGCCGCGCTCGACGCCCTCGACGCGAAGCCCTAGGTCACCGCTTCCGGACGGCGGACCACTTGCCCTCGAAGTCCTTGCCCTTGGCGAGGCCCTCGTCGGCCAGCTTGCGGAGGTGGGCCCACACGGTCCGCGCCGCCACCGGGTGCAGTTCCTCGCGCACGTCGACGTAGAGCTCGGCGACGATCGCCTCGATCGTGGTCGGGCGACCGCGGGTCAGCACCTCGAGCACCTGGGCCTCGCGCGCGGCACGGTGGGCCAGGTACTCGTCGACCTTCGCGGCGGGGTCCTCGATCAGGTGGCCGTGGCCCGGCGCGATGGAGCGCAGGCGCGGACGGAGCGCCTTCACCCGCTCGAGCGACGCCAGGTACACGGCCATGTCCCCGTCGGGCGGGGAGATCACCACGGTGGACCCCTCCATGATGTGGTCGCCCGAGAAGAGGAGCCGCTCCTGCTCGAGCAGGTAGCAGAGGTGGTTCGACGCGTGTCCGGGCGTGTGGACGGCGCGCAGCACGAACTCGGTGGCCTCGATCACGTCGCCGTCACCGAGCGGCCGGTCGATCACGAGGTCGTCCCGCGCGTCGTACGCGAGCACCTCCGCACCGGTGCGGTCGCGCAGGCCCGCCACGCCGGGGGAGTGGTCGAGGTGCGTGTGCGTGCACACGATCCACCGGATGCGGTCGCCGCCGCAGCCGGCGATGGCGTCGAGGTGGCCCGCGTCGTCCGGGCCCGGGTCGATCACCACGATCTCGTCGATCCCCACGAGGTAGGTGTTCGTGCCCGGACCGGTCATCATCCCGGGGTTGGGGGCCACGATCCGGCGCACGAGCGGGCTGAGCGCGCTCGCCACCCCGGGCACGATCGGGCGCCGACCGTCCTCGACGGCCTCGTCGACCGCCGCGTCGTCGGTCACGAGAGCGCCGGCGCGTCGTGGCCCGGGTCCCCGGGCAGGAGGATCCGCCAGCCGCCGCCGTCGTCGACGGCGCGGGGGTCACCTGCAGCGGCGGCGGCGGCCACGACCTCGGCCGCCGTGCCGAAGCGCGCGATCGCCTCGAGGTTCCGGATCGTGGGCAGGATCATGTCGAGCTCGCCGGCGCGGTGGCGCGCGAGGGCGTCCGCGGGGCGGATCCAGCAGCTGTCGATGTGCTCGGTGTCGTCGAGGGCGTGGTCGTCGTGCGGCGCGACCGCGACGAAGAAGCGGGTGTCGAAGCGCCACTTGGCACCGGGCGGGGTGATCCAGTGCGCGAGGTAGTGGAGGTCGGCGGGAGCGAGCGCGAGACCGGTCTCCTCCCGCGTCTCGCGGACGGCCGCGGCCCAGAAGCGCGAGCCGCCGGCGGCCAGGCCCAGGAGGCGCGACTCGCGCTCGTCGTCGTGCGGCGGCGTGGCGCCCGCGGCGAGGTCCACGTCGTCGACGGCGCCGCCCGGGAACGCCCACACGCTGCCGAAGGCGGTGCCCGGGTGGCGCTGGAGCATGAGCACCTCGATCCCGTCACCGTCGTCGCGGTCGCGGACGAGCAGCACCGTGGCGCCGTCGCGCACCGGCACGGCCGCGAGGTCGGCGGTGGCCTCGGTCACGGGCCGAGCGACGGGCGGTCGGAGGGCCCCGGCGGGTCCTCCCAGGCCTCCACGTCCCACACGTCGCCGGGACCCCGCCGGCGACCCGGCGTGGCGATCACGCGGACGAAGCCACCGCCGGCGCGGATGCGGCGCACCACCACCGAGCGCACGAGCGCGCGCACCGGCGGGAGCAGGAGCAGGATGCCGAGGCAGTCGGAGAGGAAGCCCGGGGTGATGAGGAGCGCGGCCGCGAGGAGCACGAGCGCGCCGTCGACGATCTCGGCCGAGGGCACCCGGCCCTCGGCGACGGTGACCTGCATGCGGCGGAGGACGCCGATGCCCTCGCGCTTGGCCAGCGCGGCGCCGAGGACGCTCACGGCGACCAGCAGCAGGATCGTCTCGGGGATCCCGATGCCGCCAGCCACCTGCACGATCACGTAGAGCTCGGCCAGCGGTGCCACCAGGAAAAGCAGCACCAGGAGACCGAACATCGACGCAGCCTACCTGCGGACTACCGTTCCCCCGATGGCGACCGAGGAGGCGACGAGCGCCGAGTCCCCCTCCCCGTCCGGCTGGACCGCTCCCGGCGAGACGCCGCCCCGGCCCCCCGGCGCGCTGCGCTCGCGCCTGCCCACCACGGCGCTCGGGCTCGCCACGATGCTGTTCTTCATGAGCGTGGCCTCGGCCTTCACCGGCGCCGTGCTCTACGCCTACTACGAGTACCGGCTCGGGCAGACCGAGGACCGCGTCGATGCGTTCGAGGCCGGCTTCGGTCAGGCCCTCGATGCCGCGATCGACCGGATCGGGGAGTCCCGCGACGACGCCCTCGGCCAGATCGACTCGCAGCTCGACGACCTCGAGCGCTTCGCCGCCAGCGGCGAGACGCTGAGCGGGCTCCTCGAGCAGGCGCAGGCCTCGGTGTGGTTCGTCCAGACGCTCGACGAGGCGGGCCAGCCCTCCGTGGGCTCGGCGTTCGTGGTGTTCTCCGACAGCGAGCAGTCCTTCCTGCTGACCTCGTACACCACCGTGCGGGCGGCCACCGTGAAGCCCGCCCCCGACATCACCGTGCGGAAGGGCGACGAGGAGCTCCAGGCCGACCTCACCTCCTGGGACCCGGCCAACGACCTCGCCCTCCTCACGCTGGACAAGCCGAGCCTGCCGGCCCTCGACTGGGCCCCGACCGACCCGCCCGTGCAGGTGGGTGACCGGGTGTTCGTCGTCTCGGGGCTGGGCGCGGCCGGCGGCTCGATCAGCCAGGGGTTCGTGGCCGGCGTGTCTGCCGAGGGGATCCAGCACGACTCGCCGGTCGGCGCCGCGTTCCAGGGCGGCCCGCTCCTCAACTCCTCCGGCGAGGTGCTCGCGGTGGCGAGCCGGGCCTACGCGCCGCTCGGCTTCTCGCCCGAGGCGGTCTTCTTCGGCGTGCCGGTCCGCAACTCGTGCGCGCAGGTCATCCAGTGCCCCGACGGGCAGAGCCAGCCCGGGTAGCTACGGGAAGAGGATGCCGCCGGGCTCGGTGGTCGTCGTCGTCGACGGCGGCGGTTCGGTGGTGGTCGGCGCCGACGCGTCCGGGGGCGGTGGCTCCTCGACGTAGGTGGTGGTGCTGTCGACGGGGCGCTGCCGTGTCCCGGGCCCGAAGCCACCGCGCTGGCGCAGCTTGGCGGCATCGGGCACGGCCAGGATCGGCGCCGGCTCGGTGAACTCGGTGACCGGGACGTTCCGGAGCGCCCGGCGCATGAACGCCTGCCACATCCGGGCCGGGTGGGTGCCGCCGGTGACCTCGCGGACGCCCTTGATGTTCGTGAGGAACTTCTTGGTCTCCTCGGTCTCGTTCTTGTAGCCGATCCACACCGCGGTCGACAGCGTCGGCGTGAAGCCCACGAACCACGAGTCGACGTTGTCGCTCGTCGTGCCGGTCTTGCCCGCCGCCGGCCGGTCGAGGCCGCGCCCGGCCGCGGTGCCGCTCTGCAGCACGCCCTGGAGGATATCGGTCACGTTGTCGGCCACGTCCTCCTTGAGGACGCGCTCCGATTCGGGCTTGGTGTTGTCGATGAGCACGTTCCCGTCGCGGTCCGTGACCCGGAGCACCGGCGTGGGCTCGGCCCGGAGCCCGCGGGCCGCGAACACGCCGAACGCCGAGGCCATGTCGAGAGGGGACACCGACTCCGTCCCGAGGGCCACCGACGCGCAGAACTTGGTCTTGTCGTAGTCGCGCACCCCAGTGAGACCCATGCGCTGGGCGAGGGCCATCACCTTGTCGACGCCCACGTCGAGGATGAGGCGCGTGTACACCGTGTTGACCGACTTCCAGGTGGCCGTGCGCAGGTCGATGTTGCCGAAGCTCGCGTTGCCGAAGTTCTTCAGCGGCTCGTCGTTCTGCGGCCCGCACGCCTTGGAGACGTCGTGGGGAGCCCCCGAGTACCGCGCCTCGGGGGTGATGCCGCTGTCGAGGGCGGCCGCGAGCACGAAGGGCTTGAAGGCCGAGCCGGTGAGGCGGCCCGAGCCGCCGCCCTCGACGTCGCCCGCGCTGCCGCCGCCGAGCGCGTAGTTGACCTGGTCGAGGGCGAAGTCGCCCCGTCCCGAGATGAACGCGCGCACGTAGCCCGTGGGGGGCTCGACGGCCACGAGCGACGCCCGCAGGTCGGGCGCGGTGCCGTCGAGGAAGGTCTCCACCTGCTCGCGCGCCGCCTCCTGCTGGTCGGGGTCGAGCGTGGTCTCGATGCGGAGGCCGTCCTGGTAGATCTGGTTGCTGCCGCCGGGCAGGTGCTTCTCGAGCCAGCGGAACACGTAGTCGGTGAAGTACGGGTCGCTCGACTGCTGCGTCTCCGCCGGGTACACGACGGTGGCCGGCCCGGGCGCGGTGCCCTCCACGGCCAGCCACACCGTCTCGGCGGCCGCAGCATCGTGCTGCGCCTGGTCGATCATGTGCTCGTCGAGCATGGCGTCCAGCACGATGCGCCGCTTCTGGTCCGCGGTGAACCGGTCGACCCGCGGGCTGTAGCGGCTGGGTGCCGGGATGAGCCCCGCGAGGAGCGCGGCCTCGGAGAGCGTGACGTCGTGGACGGGCTTGCGGAAGTAGGTCTGGGCCGCGGCGGCGGCGCCGTACGCGCCCTCACCCAGGTACACGTTCGAGATGTACTCGAAGAGGATCTCGTCCTTGTCCATCGACCGGTCGAGCTGGCTCGCGAGCACGGCCTCCCGCAGCTTGCGCAGGATCGTGCGCTCGGTGCCGTTGTCCGTGGTGATCTTCACGAGCTGCTGCGTGATCGTCGATCCGCCCTGACGGACGCCGCGGTTGCGGATGTCCGCCACGAGCGCGCGCAGCGTGCCCCGGATGTCGACGCCGCCGTGGGAGTAGAAGTTGCGGTCCTCCGCCGCCACCACGGCCTGTCGCAGCACGTCGGGGATGTCCCCGGGCGTGCTCGGGATCGACGTCTCGAACTGCTTGATCACGCCGATCTGGTTGCCCTCCACGTCGAAGACGCGGCTGATCTGCGCGGCCTCGCGGCCGCTGCGCTCGGGCAGGTTCGCGGGCAGCGGCAGGAACAGGTAGGCCGTGAGCATCACGCCGGCCGCGGTGATGGGCGTGACCACGGCCACGAGCAGCGTCGCGGCGACGAGCTTCAGCTTCCGGCGCATGGGCCCGGTCATCATCCCCCGCGCGGGCTGCTCGCGGTCGCGCGGCGCACGCGCCAGCGCCTCGAGCCGGGCCAGGCGGTCGTCCCACGCCTCGCCGGCCGCGGCGAGCCAGCGCTCGGCGGCGGCGAGCGGTGCGGTGGTGGCGGTGAAGCGGTTCTCACGCCCCGAGCGCCGCGGCGCCACGAGCCCGGCCGACTGCAGCACCGCGAGGTGCTTGGCCACGGCCTGCCGGCTCACCGGGAGGTGCCCGGCCAGCTCCGTGGCGGTGACCGGCCCGCGCTCGGCGACCTCGCGGAGCACGGCCCGGCGGGTCGGGTCCGCGAGCGCGGCGAACACCGAGCCCGCGGTGTCTTCCTGGGTCACCCCCGGACGGCGGCGGCGACCAGGAGCAGCGCCTCGAGGTGGAGGAGGCGGTGCGACCAGGCCTCGCCGGCCGACGCCTCGACCCGGGTGCCCTCGAGCGGGCGCTCCACGACGGTGAGCCGGGTGCCCTCGGGGGTCGGCGCCAGCGTGATCTCGACCTCGCTGGCCGCGCCGATCAGCCCGTCCTCGCCCTCCACCCCCCAGTGCCACCGCAGGCGCCGCCCCGCCTCGGCCTCGTCGATCACGAGCCGGCGGCGCGTGCCGTCCGGGTCCACCACCACGCCGGCCGCTCCGGGCACCGGGTCGAGCTCCACCTCGGCGCCGAGCCAGCCGGCCAGGTCGGCCGGGCGGGTGAGCAGGTCCCAGGCGGCCTCGAGGTCGGTGGGGAGGGTGACGTGGCGTTCGACGGCGTCCATGTCCCGCAACTCTATGGTTGCGATCCGCCGGTCGCGCCCCTACCCTCCATTCGCAACCGTTCAGTTGCACAATCAGGAGGCGCCGTGCTGATCCCGACCGTCCTCGAGTCCACCCCGCGCGGGGAGCGGGCCTACGACATCTGGTCCCGGCTGCTGCGGGAGCGGATCGTGTTCCTGGGCACGGCCATCGACGACTCGTCGGCCAACCTGGTGGTGGCGCAGCTCCTGTTCCTCGAGGGGGAGGACCCCGAGAAGCCGGTGCACCTGTACATCAACAGCCCCGGCGGGGAGATGACCGCGTTCTTCGCGATCCACGACACGATGCGGTTCCTCCGGCCGCCGGTGTCGACGATGTGCGTCGGCCAGGCCGCCTCGGCCGCCGCCGTGCTCCTGGCCGCCGGCGAGCCCGGCATGCGCCACACCCTGCCGAACGCCCGCGTGCTCATCCACCAGCCCCACGGCGGCGCGCAGGGTCAGTCGACCGACATCGAGATCCAGGTGCGCGAGATGGTCGAGATGCGCGACCGGATGGTCGACGTGCTCGTGCGCAGCACGGGCCAGACGCGTGAGCGCATCGTGGCGGACATCGACCGCGACCACATCCTGCGGGGCGAGGCCGCCGTGGAGTACGGCCTGGTCGACAGCGTCCTCGACGAGCGGGCCCTGCGCGCGGTCCCCGACGCAGCCGCGATCGCGCGTTGAAGCCGCGATCCCCACGAGTTCTGGCCCGAGTTCATCGACCCCAGGAGCGACGATCCCGGGCCAGAACTCGTGGGGTGCTCGTAGCCTGCCGCCGATGGCCGACGCCTTGTTCACCCCGGTCGACGGCGAGCGGGTCCTCCCCACCGACGCGGCCCGCGGGCCCTGGACCCCTGACGCCCTGCACGGCGGTCCCGTCGCGGCCCTGCTCGGCGGGGCGGCGGAGCCCCTCCTGGAGGGCCTCCACCCGGCCCGGGTGACCGTCGAGCTGCTCCGGCCCGCCCCCGTCGCCCCCCTCCGGGTCACGGCACGGGCCGTGCGGCCGGGCCGGAAGGTGCGGCTGGTGGGGACGGAGCTGGCCACGGAGGACGGGACGGTCGTCGCCACCGCCACGGTGCTCGGCATCCGCCGGGCCGACGTGCCCGCGCCGGAATCCGAGGTCCCGCCGCCCCCGCCCCCACCCGACTCGGTGACGGCGACGGAGCGAGGCGGGGTGGCCGTGGAGCTCGACTACGACGCGTTCCACAACACCGGCGTCGAGCACCGGTTCGTGCGGGGGAGCTTCGTCGAGCTGGGGCCCGCCACCGACTGGATCCGGCTCCGCGTGCCCGTGGTGGCCGGCTCGGCGGCGACGCCCCTCCAGCGGGTGCTCGGCGCGGCCGACTTCGGCAACGGGATCAGCGCGCTCTCGGACTTCGCGTCGCTCCTGTTCATCAACCCCGACCTCACGGTGCACCTGCACCGGCTGCCGGTGGGGGAGTGGGTCGCGCTGGAGGCGTCGACCCGGCTCGAGCAGGACGGCGTGGGCCTGGCCCAGAGCGTGCTGTGGGACGAGCGCGGGCCTCTGGGCCGCTCGCTCCAGTCCCTGTTGGTGGACCGCCAGGGCTAGCCGGCGGTCCGAGCGCTCAGTTGGCCCGCTGGGCCACCACCTGCTTGCGCTCGACCTCGTTCAACCCGCCCCAGATGCCGTGCGGCTCCCGGATGCGGATGGCGTAGGCGAGGCAGGGCTGACGGACCGAGCACGATCGGCAGATGCCCTTGGCTCGCTCCTCCCGCTCGAGCTTCTCTTCCTTCCGCTCGAAGTGGGAGGGCGGGAAGAACACCTCGGCCTGCGGTCCGCGGCATGCCGCCTTGACCTGCCAGACCTCCTCGACACGCTGTGCACTCACGTGGCGTCCCCCTCTCCGAACCGGCAGGCTACACCCGCGATTTCAGAGAAACAAGGGTCGAACTGTCGCGAGCGATTTCGGGACAAATCGCGAACCGGCCCAGGTCAGGGGGGTCGGCGCCTCCCGGTGACGCCTGGCTTCCCGCTAGATGACGAGCGGACCAACTCGCCAAATTCCATCAATGGGATCCGCGACGTCCTGTGGACAAGTTTTCCACACCGTCCACAGGCTCGACTTCGAGCACCAGGCCGTCGATCGGCCACGACCCGGACCTGCTGGCCCGCGTCGATCGGCGTGACACGGCTGGTGCGGGCCCGCCACGGGGCGTCGCGCACCGTCACGACCCCGTCCGGGGCCACGGCGCCGTGCGCGGTTCCGACCTCGCCGACCATCCACTCGCGCCCGATCGTCGGCGTCGAGAAGCGCACCCGCACCATGGCGGGCATCCCGCCGAGCATGGCCAGGCTCATCCCGACGATCGCCACCAGGAGGGTGACCCACGAGAGCGACAGGCCGTCGTAGAGCACCACCGACCCGGCCACGAACGCCACGGTGGCGATGCCGCTCCAGACCCGGGGCACCCCCGTCTGCACGTCGATGCCGTAGCCCACCATCGCCAGCAGCAGCAGGCCCACGCCGAGCGGGTTGGTGGGCAGCTCGGCCAGGCCGTAGCAGCCGAGCACGAGGCAGCCCGCCCCCACGAGGCCCGGCCACGCCCACGCCGGCGGTGAAGAGCTCGAAGAGGATGAGGGCGAGGCCGATGACGAACAGGAGGTAGGCCACCGGCGGGCTCGCGACGGTGTGGAGCAGCTGGCCCGTCAGCGGGAGCTGGCCGAACCGCACCTGGGTGACCGGCCGGCGCTCCGGCCCGTCCGCCGTCTGCACGACCTGGCTCTCCACCCCCTCCAGCCCCAGGACGAACTGGCCGACCACGGGGGCGGCGTTGTCGACGAGGTCGAGGTCGACGGCGTCGCCGGCGCTCACGTCGTCGCCGATCGCGGCCCGCCCACCGAGGCTGCGGTCGCCGAGCAGGGCACGGGTGACCTCGATCCGGCTGCCGGGCGCCACGCCGGTGGTGCGGGCGGCGGCGAGCAGCTCGGTGGCCTCGCCCGCGGCCCGGCTGCCGGACGGCCCCACCCAGACGTCGACCGGCACCGAGGCGCGCTCGATGCGGTCGAGCAGGCGCTGCAGCCGGGCGTGCGGCGACCACGGCGCCCTTGCTGTTGAGCTGGAGCACGAGGGCCATGGCCCCGTCGTCCTCGGCCTCCTGCAGCTGGTCGGTCACGAAGTCGACGAGCACGCGGTCGAGGAGGCCGCTGACCTCGATCACGGCCACGTGGCCCGGCGTCGCCGGCCTGACGCGGGGCGGCCCCGGCGGGCTGGGCGAGCAGCACGCACAGCGCCAGCAGGTGTGCGAGCACGGCGGTGGCCCTGGATAGCCTCGGCCCCGTCCGCCCGCAGGTCGAGTCGGCCGGGTCGGCCCCGGCCAGGAAGGCAGTCCTTGGATCCCGCTCGGTTCTTCGGTGCATCGCGGCTCGTCATCGTGGCCGGGAAGGGCGGGGTCGGCAAAACGGTGGTCAGCGCCACCATGGCCCGGGCCGCTGCCCGCGTCGGGCCTGTCGACGCTGGTGATCGAGGTCGAGGGCAAGTCGGGCCTGTCCTCGATGTACGGGCAGGGCGCCGCTCGACTACGAGGAGGCGACCCTGTCCGGCGGCGGGCGGACCGCGCGGCGAGGGCGAGGTGCGGGCCCGCACGCTCACCCCCGACGAGGCCCTGCTCGACTACCTGCGGGACCACGGGCTGTCGCGGATCTCGCGGCGGCTCGTCTCCTCCGGGGCGCTCGACGTCGTCGCCACCGCCGCCCCCGGGATCAAGGACATCCTCATCCTCGGGCAAGGTCAAGCAGCTCGAGCGGCTGGGCGAGACCGACCTCGTCATCCTCGACGCGCCGGCCGCGGGGCACGCCATCACCTTCCTGCAGTCGGCCCGCGCGCTGCTCGACACCGTGCGCGTCGGCCCGATCAACGCGCAGGCACGGGACGTGCTCGAGATGCTCACGGACCACGAGCGATGCCGCGTCGTGCTCGTGACGCTGCCCGAGGAGACCCCGGTCAACGAGCTGGTCGACACCGCCTTCAGCCTCGAGGACCGCGTGGGCGTCGGCCTCGGGCCCGTGGTCGTGAACGGCCTCTACGACGAGCTGGCGGGCGTGGGCGCGGATCCCGAGACCGCGGCGGCCGCGGCGGCGCGACGTCACGCTGCGCGACGGCGAGGCCGACGCGCTGGCGGGGGCCGCGTCCTTCCGGTCCGACCGCGCCACGCTGCAGGCCGAGCAGCTGGCCCGGCTGGCCGAGCGCCTCCCGCTGCCGCAGCTGCGGCTCCCGTTCGTGTTCACCACCGAGATCGGCCCCGACGAGCTCGAGCTGCTCGCCGACCGCCTGCTCGCGGAGATCGACGCGCTCCCGGAGGCCGTGTGACCACGGGTCCGAGCCTGCGCGAGCTCGTCGAGCAGCGCCGCATCCTCGTGTGCTGCGGGTCGGGCGGCGTCGGCAAGACGACCACCGCGGCCGCGCTCGCCCTCGAGGCGGCCAAGGCGGGGCGCCGCGCGGTGGTGGTCACGATCGACCCGGCCAAGCGCCTGGCCGACGCGCTCGGCCTCGCCGGGCTCACCGGCACGCCGTCGGCCGATCGAGGGGGACTGGCCCGGCGAGCTGTGGGCGCTGATGCTCGACACCAAGAGCACCTTCGACGACCTCGTGACGCGCAACGCGACGGATCCGGAGCAGGCCGAGCGCATCCTGCAGAACCGCTTCTACCGCAACATCTCCGGTGCCCTCTCCGGCACGCAGGAGTACATGGCGATGGAGAAGCTCTACGAGCTGCACCAGCAGACGGACTTCGACCTCGTGGTCGTCGACACGCCGCCCACCCGCAACGCGCTCGACTTCATCGACGCCCCCCGCCGCCTGTCGCGGTTCCTCGACCACCGCCTGTTCCGCATGGTCACCTCACCCGGCCGCGGGATCGTCAAGGCGGTCAACATGGCGGCGCAGACGTTCCTGCGCACGGTGGCCAAGGTGGTGGGCGCCGAGGTCATCGACGACGCCATCGCGTTCTTCCAGGCGTTCGAGGGCATGGAGCAGGGCTTCCGCGAGCGGGCCGACGCGGTGTTCCACCTGCTGTCCGACGACGACACCGCGTTCGTGCTGGTGGCCTCGCCGCGCCGGGACACGATCGAGGAGGCCCGCTTCTTCGCCACGAAGCTCGCGCGAGGCCGACATCGCGGTGCGGGCGCTGATCGTCAACCGCATGCACCCGGCGTTCGGCGACGGGCTGGCGGAGGCCACCGCGGAGCGGGCCCGCACGCTCGAGGGCACCGACCTCGGTGGCCTCTACCGCAACCTCGCCGACTTCCAGCTGGTCGCGTCACGCGAGGAGGAGCACCTCGCGGGCTCGCCGCCGTCGTCGCGCCCGCGCCGGTGGTGCGGGTGCCGTTCCTGCCGACCGACGTGCACGACCTCGTCGGGCCTCGAGCTGGTGGCGGCCCACCTGCTCTGACCCCACTGGTTCTGGCCCGGGCTCGTCGACCCAGAGGTCGACGGATCCGGGCCAGAACTCGTGGGGTCGGGCTCAGGCCTCGGCGGCGCCGGCGTCGGCCAGGGCGTCGGCGGCGGCGGCGACGGTCTCGGTGACCGACACGATCCGGTCGAAGCCGGTGGTGTGCAGCAGGCGGATCAGGGTCGGCCGGCTGCAGGCCACGGCCACGTCGCCGCCCGCCTCGCGGGCCCGGCGGATCCCGCCGATCAGCGCGCCCAGGCCCGCGGAGTCCATGAACGGGACCGCGGACAGGTCGATGAGGAGGTACTTCTTGCTCGGCCAGACCGCCGAGGGCCTCGCGGAACTGGCTCACCGTGTAGGCGTCGAGCTCCCCGACGGGACGGCACAGCGTGTAGCCGGACGTGTCCTCCAGCTCGATGTCGAGCACCTGGTCCTCCAAGGGGGAAGGGGGGTCGGCCCCGCGGCATGGTAGCCACGCCTGCAAGGTGTTCCCGCCGGGACGCGTCGGGCACTAGCGTCCGGCCCGTGACCGAGGTGCTGATCGCCACCGATGCCGACGCCGTGTTCGACGAGGTCGAGGCCGCGCTGGCCGACGAGACGACCCGCGTGGTGCGGGTGCGGACCGGGGCCGCGGTGGGGGAGATGGTCAAGACGGCCACCCCTGACCTGGTGATCCTCGACCTGCAGATCGGCAACATGGGCGGGATCGCCGCGTGCCTCCACCTGCGGCACGAGGCGGGCGACGGGCGGCTCCCCGAGGTGCCCGTCCTGATGCTCCTGGACCGCGACGTCGACGTGTTCCTGGCCCGCCGGTCGGGCGCCGACGGCTGGGTGGTCAAGCCGCTCGACGCGTTCGGGCTCCGGAAGGTCGCCACCGCGATCCTCGAGCGGCGCACCGCCGTCCACTAGGGCTCCCACAGCCGAACCCGCGACACCGGGCACACAGCGCGGTGTGGCCGGTGTCGCGGGTCGAGTGAAATCGGCCGCTCGACCGGCGCGCAGGCTGGCAGCCTGTGGCATGGACCTGCGCAGCCGCCTCGCCGAGCGCCTCCCGCTCTTCGGCCTCGCCGTGCGCACCCCGTGGCTCGAGCTCCGGCTGCCCACCGACGACGAGCTGCTCGAGCTCGCCGCGCTGTCCGACCGACATCCACGAGCCGGACCTGCAGCCGTTCGACGTCCCGTGGGACCAGGGCAGCGACGAGGAGGTCCAGCGGCGCCTGCTCACCTACCACTGGGCGCGCCGGGGCGACTTCGCGCCCGAAGCGTGGCGCCTCGAGCTCGCGACGGTGGTGGACGGCGCGGTCGTCGGCACCCAGGGCGTGTACGGAAGCCAGTTCGCGATCACGCGCACCGTCGTCACCGGCTCCTGGCTGGGCCGGCAGCACCAGGGTCGGGGCATCGGGACCGAGATGCGGGCCGCCGTCCTCCACCTCGCCTTCGCGGGCCTCGACGCCGCTCCGCGCCGAGACCGGGGCCTTCGAGGGCAACGGCGCGTCGCTCGCGGTCACGTCCCGGCTCGGCTACCGACCGAGCGGCGACCGGGTCCACGCCAGCAGCGGCGTCCGGCGCCGCGAGCTGCGCTTCGTGATGGAGCGAGCCGACTGGGAGAACGGGCGCCGCGACGACATCGAGCTGGTCGGACTGGAGGCCTGCCTGCCGCTGTTCGGGCTTTCGGAGGCCTGAGGGGGATGCGGTAGCCTGACCCCTCCCTCCGGGTGGTGGCTCAGCTTGGCAGAGCGCTGCGTTCGGGACGCAGAGGTCGGGAGTTCAAATCTCCCCCACCCGACCACGTTTCACGCGTGAAGGCCCTGTCAGGGGCCATCCGCGTCGGCGCCGAAGGTGCACGCCGTGGCGCTGCCCGACGGCCCTAGTCGCGGCGCAGCGCGCCCAACCCGTCGTACGCGGCGTACTTGTACGCCTCGCTCAGCGTCGGGACGTTGAACGCGGAGTGGATGAAGTAGTCGAGCGTGCCCTTGAAGTGCATGACGGCCTGGCCCTGGTGGATCAGCTCGGTCGCGGCGTCACCCAGGATGTGGACGCCGAGCAGGCGCAGGTCGTCGCGGGCGAAGACCAGCTTGACCAACCCTTCGCCGGCGCCCGCGATGGCGGCCCGGGTGTTGGTGGCGAAGCGGGCCCGCCCGACGGCGTACGGGATGCCCTCCGCCGAGGCGGCTTCCTCGGTCAGTCCGAGCATGGCGGCCTCGGGGATGGAGTACACGCCGAACGGTGGCAGGGGATCGACGGTCAGCTTGAACGGGACGTCGAAGGCCCAGCACACGGCGACGCGGGCCTGCTCCATCGACACCGACGCGAGGGCCGGAGGGCCGATGACGTCGCCCGCCGCGTAGATGCCCGGGGCGCTCGTCCGGTAGCGGTCGTCGACGAGCACCCGCCCCCGCGCGTCGGTCTCCACCCCGGCTTCGGCCAGCCCGAGGTCGTCGGTGTTGCCGGCCCGCCCTGCCGCGAAGACGACCTTGTCGGCCCGGATCACCTCGCCGCCGGCGAGCCGGACCTCGAGGCCGTCGCTCCCACGCGACACCTTCGGATGGCCGGCGTCCTGGACGATCCGCATCCCACCGGCCCGGAAGGCATCGGCGAGCAGGGCCGAGATCTCGCTGTCCATGAACGCGAGCAGCCGGGGCCCGCTGTCGACGAGCACCACCTCCGAGCCGAGGGCCATGAAGATCGACGCGAACTCGCAGCCCACGGCGCCGCCCCCGATCACCACGAGGCGCTTCGACGGCCGGTCGAGTCGGGCCGCAGCATCGGAGTCGAGGACGTCAGGGTCGTCGAAGGGCACCTCGTCGGGGTGGTGCGGGCGCGACCCGGTGGCGAGCACGATCACGTCGGCCGCGAGGACACGGTCGCCGGAGCTCCCCCCGTGCACCACCACGGTGCGGCGGGGCCCGAGCCGGGCATCCCCGTGGATCACGTCCACGCCGTGGCGTCGCATGTTCTCGGCCGCACTGGTCGACATCTGGCCCTCGACCTGGTCGGTCCTGGAGCGCAGGCGCTCCACGGCGGCCTGGGGGGTGAGGTCGGGTCCGGCGTCGTAGATCTCGCGCCGCTTGAAGCCCGTCAGGTAGAGCGCGGCCTCCCGCATCGTCTTGCTCGACACCGCGCCACCGACCATCGTCCCGCCGAGGCGCGCCAGGCGCTCGACCATCGCGACCCGCTTGCCCCAGTACGCGGCCTGGGCAGCCGCCTTCTCGCCGGCAGGCCCGCCGCCGATCACGACGAGGTCGTACCCGGGGTCGGTCATCCCGCATGTCTACCCACGGCAGCGGGACCCGCGACGGTCCAGGTCGACGCCGTCAGCCGCCCCCACCCGACCAACGAGCCCCGGATGGAGCGCGAGCGTCAGTCGTCGTCGACGAGGTTGACGTGCGCCTTCTCGGTCTTGATCTCGCGCCCGTTCTTCTCGAGGGCGACGACCAGGCCGCTCGTGAGGAGCCGCTTCTTGACGACGGCGCCGCGCTCGCCCTGGAAGTCACCCTCGGTGACGATGACCTTGCTGCCGACCTTGAGGCGACGTCCGAGCATGGCGCAGACGCTACCGATCCGGCGCGCGGCCGGCGCTGCGCTCTAACGGTCGCGTCAACAAATTCCGGCGCGTCAGGTGTTCCATCTCCCTCTCCGCGGTCGCTAGTTTGCACGTCGTGGTCGAGGGCGGAAGCAGGCGGCTGAGCGAGGGTGACACGACGTTCCTGACCCTGGAGGCATCCGGGGCGGGCTCGTACGTACCGGTGGGCGTGGTGATCCACGACCGGCCGTTCGACGACCCGGCGATGATGGACCACCTCACCGAGGTCATGGTGCGCCTGCTCCCGGCCGCCCGGCAGCGCATCGTGAAGGACCGGTTCAGCACGGCCCTCCCGCGCTGGGCCGACGTGCCCGACTTCGATCCCGCGGACCACACGGTCCGCCTTCCTCCGCCCGGCGACGGCACGCTCCGGCCCATCCTCGACTGGGCCGCCGAATGGGGCCGCACGCCGTTCGTCGCGGGACGCCCGCCCTGGCGGACCGTCTTCTTCGAGGGGGTCACGGTCGACGGGGTGCCCGGTCGCATGGTCGGCGTCACGCAGATCCACCACTCGATCGTCGACGGGCAGGGCGGCATGCGGATGGCCGAGCAGTACTACCAGTGGGGGCCCGAGGGCGGGCTGCCGCCGCTGCCCCCGCCCCTCGAGCCCGACACCCGGAGCGACTTCGAGCACTGGAAGGAAGGCTGGGCCGAGGAGGGCGCGAAGGCCAAGGCGGTCCTGCGCAACACCGGCCGGCGACTGCGCTGGATCGCGTCGGACCCCGCGGCCGGCCTCGCCCGCGTGCAGGATCTGCGTCGCGCGTTCGGACGGATGCGCGTGCAGCAGGGCACCGAGACCCTCAGCCCCATCCTCCGGCGCAAGTCCGACCGTGACCGCTTCGACATCCTGCCGGTCGACGTCGGCGCGCTGCGGGCGGGAGCGAAGGTGCTCGGCGGATCGTTCAACGACGGCCTCCTCGCGGCGGTGAGCGTCGGGCTGCACCGGTGGCACGTCGACCACGGTGTGCGGGTGCCGGCGCTGCGCACCGCCATGCCGATCAACACGCGGCCGTCCGACGCCGGGTGGGAGGGCAACCAGATCACCGGCGTGATCATGGAGATGGCCCTGCTCGACGACGCGGCCATGGCGGTCAAGCGGTGCATCGAGCTCACGAGGGCCCACATCGCCGACACCGACGTGCTCTGGTTGAACGAGCGCCTGCGCGGCGTCGCGAACCGGCTGCCACCGGCCGTGACCGGCCGCATGATGGCCAAGGCGATGCACGCGCTGGACCTGTCGGTGTCCAACGTCCGCGGCGCGCCGATGCGCCAGTGGGTGGCCGGGGTCGAGGTCCTCGCCACGCTCCCGTTCCTGGCCGGCAGCAGCGCGCTGGCCATCTCCCTCGTGAGCGGCGGCGGCCACGCCACGCTCGGCGTCGTCACCTGCCCGGAGGCGATCCGGGATCCCGAGAACCTCATGGCCCGCCTCGCCGAGGGCATCGCCGAGGTCTCTGCGCTCGTACCGCCGGCTTAGGAGTCGAGAGAGGCGCAGAGCAGGGCCGGTTCGACTCCGACCCTGCTCCACGTCCGCTCATTCATCCGCCCCCGACGGCCCCCGAGCTCGGAGGTCAACCGATCGTTGACAGGTAGGAGGTCAACATAGCATTGACCGGCGGCACGTCAAGATAGGATCTCCCGATGGCCGGCCGGAACCCCGGGAAGCGGATCGTCAGGGCCCTGGAAGCCCTGGTCAAGGCCCGTACGCCCGCCGCCCGGCTCGACGCCGCCCGCAGGGCGCGGAACGCCGCCGAGGAGCTCGAGCAGGACCACGTCGAGGCCGCCCGCGACGCCGGCATGACGTGGGCGGAGATCGGCAAGCTCTACGGGCTCACCAAGCAGGGCGCCCAGCAGCGGTTCCGCAACGGCCGCTGACGCGATCCCCTAGGGGGTCGTCACGGGACCGGCCAGAGACGCGCGGCGACCTCGCCCCAGAGGTCGCGGTACGCCTGCGCGGCGCTGCTCGACGGCGCGCGCACGGCCACGGGCGCGCGCTCCAGCCCCATGCGCTCGAGCACCGCGGCGTTCGGGATCGGTGTCACCAGCAGCTCGGGCCACTCCTCGGCCAGGGAGCTGACCAGGTCGCGGTGCAGCGCCTTGCGACGGTCGACCATCGACAGGAAGGGCAGCAGGAGCGGTGCGCCCTCCGTCTCGTCGAGCACCCCGACGAGCTGGCGGAGCGTGCGGCTCGCGAGCGTGGCGGGGATGACGGGCACGAGCAGCGCGTCGGCGGCGTGGAACACGCCCTCGCCGACGAGGGAGATGCTCGGCGCGCAGTCGAGCACCGCGACGTCGTACCGGTCGTTCAGCGGCTCGAGCAGCGCGGCGAGCCGCTCGGTCGGGTTGCTGGTGCCCTCGAGCGCGACGTCGAGGTGCCGGAGGCGGAAGTCGGCGGGCACGAGGTGCACGGCGGACAGGTCGGTGCCCCGCACGTGCGACGCCAGCTCGCCGCGCTTGCCGACGAGGCGATCCGCGCCGCCCTTCACGCGCGGCCGCACGCGGAACAGGTACGTCGCCGCGCCTTGCGGGTCGAGGTCCCACACCAGCACGCGCGCGCCCGCGCGCGCGGCCTCGTGCGCGACGTTCACCGCAGCGGTGGTCTTCCCGACGCCGCCCTTGATGCTGTAGGTGGCGAGGACCTTCACCGCGCGTCCCGCACCGGTGCCAGGAGATCCTCGAGCCCCTTCGCGGTGCGGCGCGCGTCGTAGGCGGCGAACCGCTCGGCGAAGTCCGCGCGCTCGGCGGCGCGGCGCTGCTCGAGCACCTCCGTGAGCTGGCCGAGGGCGAGGAGCGCGGGCGCGCCGACGTTGGACTCCGCGTGGAGCTCGGCGGCGAGGTCGCGCAGGCGGCCCACCTGGACCTCCGCGTCCTGGTGCTCGCCGAGGTTGTCCTGCAGCTGCTTGAGCTGCGACACGAACGCCTTCCTGGCCTTCGGCTCGAAGAGGCTCCCGAAGCACTCGAGCAGGTAGCGGAGGCGCTTGGCGTCCTTGCGGAGGTCGTGGAGGCGCTCGGCCGGCGAGTCGGGCGTGATGGCACGACCGTGCTCGAGCACGCGCTCCTGGGCCCGCTCGATGCGGCGGACGACGTGCCGGCCGACCGGTCGCAGCGGCTCCTCGACCAGGAGCGGTGCGGCCAGCGCGGCGTGCCAGCCCCGCATGATGCGGCGGAACCGCGCCGACTGCAGGTCCTTCGCCAGGGTTCGCTGCGCGGCCGCGCGCTGCCGCTCGATCTCGGCTCGCACCACCGCGAGGCCCTTGGGATCCGCCGCCGTGAGGGGGCGGACGAGTTCGTCCCAGCCCATGACCTGCACGTCGAGGTCGCGCGCGGTCCCCGTGGACTGGCCCAGCCACGCGAGCTCGTCCCGGTACCTCTGGCGCAGCTCCTCGGGGAGCGCGCGCTTCGCCTCGCCCAGCACGGCGCGCGAACGGCGCACCGCGACCCGCAGCTCGTGGAGGAACTCGGGATCGACGTCCTGGATCGTGCCGTCCAAGTTCGCCTCGATCGAGTCGGCGAGGTTGGCGAGTACGCGGCGGAACGCCTCGTTCGCCGGCTCCGCCGCGTCCATGGGCACGGTCGGCGAGCTCGTGCGCCCACCGAGCTCGATCCCGCAGGCCTGGGCCACGTGGGCGACCAGCTCGCCCGGCGCAGCCGCGAGGCCGCGGGCGGCGAGCCGGCGCACCACCTGGTCCAGGGCGGCGTCGTGGCCGGCGGTGGCCGACACCTCGAGGGTCCAGCGCGGCAGGGCGGCGGAGCGAGCCGGCACGCCGTCGACCCGCACCTGCTCGTGCAGCAGCGCGGTGACCGTGACCTTGTCGCGCCGGTCGCGGCGCTGCGCGGTGCGGGTGCGCGTGCGCACCGTCATCACGGGCAGCAGCGCGCGTTCCTTGGCGACGGCGCCCAGTCGAGCCGCCATCGGGCCGGGCGGCAGCTCGGTGGCGAAGCGCGGCTCCTCGTCGACCTCGAGCCGGGCCGGGGGCGTGCCGTCCTCGCCGGTGAGGACCAGCTCGAACACCGGCTCCTCGTGGAGCTCGAGACGGAGGCCCGCCGCGTGCAGCCGCCCGTCGAAGGTGTCCATGACCGTGCGGACCACGCGCGTCGGCGTGCCGAGCGCGAGGTCGGCGCGGGCGAGCGCGGCGGCCACGTCGGCTGCATCGCGGGTGTCGTCGACGGAGAGGTGCTGGGTCATGGGCCGCGTCGGAGGCTAGGTGACGGCGTAGTCTCGTACCCGATGATCGAAGCAGCCGGGGGTGTGGTCTGGCGCCGCACCTCGAGCGATCGACTCAAGGTGCTCCTCGTGCACCGGCCGCGCTACGACGACTGGTCGCTCCCCAAGGGCAAGCTCGAGGCGGGTGAGTCGGCGCGCGCGGCGGCCCTCCGCGAGGTCGAGGAGGAGACCGGGCTGCGCTGCAAGGTCGATCCCGAGCTGCTCGAGATCCGCTACGAGGACCGCAAGGGCCGGCCGAAGCGCGTGCGCTACTGGGCCATGCACCCCATCGACGGGCACTTCGAGCCGAACCACGAGGTCGACGAGGTGCGCTGGGTGGCGCTCGACGACGCCGCGGAGGTGCTCACCTACGAGCACGACGTCGAGGTCGTCGACGACCTCCGTCGTGTCGAGCTGCCCGACGTCGCCAACGTCTAGGCATCCCGTGGAGCTGAGCGAGCTGCAGGCGCGGATCGCCGCCACCTACGGCACGCGCGACCAGGCCCGTGGCGTCGCGGCCACGGTGGCCTGGCTCACCGAGGAGCTGGGCGAGCTGGCCCAGGCCGTGCGCAAGGGCTCGCCGGAGGAGCAGGCGCACGAGCTGGGCGACGTGCTCGCGTGGCTCGCGTCGCTCGCGGTGCAGCTCGACATCTCGCTCGACGACGCGGTGGCCCGCTACGCGGACGGGTGCCCGCGGTGCGGCGCCACGCCGTGCGCCTGCGACTAGCGGCGGGCGAGCAAGGCTTCTGCGATCTGGATCGCGTTGAGCGCGGCGCCCTTGCGCAGGTTGTCCCCCGAGACGAACAGCGCGAGGCCGCGATCGCCCGGCACCGTCGGATCGTGGCGGAGCCGCCCCACGTGGACGACGTCGCGGCCCGCGACGTCGAGCGGGGTGGGCACGTCGTGCAGCTCCACGCCTTCCGCGTTGCGCAGCACCTCGGCCGCGCGGTCCGGCGTCACCGGATCGCGGAAGCGGGCGTTGATCGACAGTGAGTGACCGGTGAAGACCGGGACCCGCACGCACAGCACCGACACCTGGAGGTCGGGCAGCTCGAGGATCTTGCGGCTCTCCTCGCGGAGCTTGTGCTCCTCGTTGGTCTCGAGCGATCCGTCGTCCACGAACGGGCCGGCCTGCGGGATCACGTTGTAGGCGATCGTGCGGGGGAACTTGTCGGCGGCCGGGAAGTCGACCGCCCGGCCGTCGTGGGTCAGCGCGGGCGCGGCGTCGCCCGCCTTGCCGACCTGCTCCCGGAGCTCGTCGACGCCCGCGAGGCCGGCACCGGACACGGCCTGGTAGGTGCTCACGACCATGGCTTCGAGGCCCGCCAGGCGGTCCAGCGCCTTGAGCGCGGACATCGCGACCATCGTGGTGCAGTTCGGGTTGGCCACGATCCCCTTCGGGATGGTGGCGAGCGCGTGGCCGTTGACCTCCGGAACGACGAGCGGGACCTCGGGGTCCATGCGCCACGCCGAGGAGTTGTCGACCACGATCGCACCGGCGGCCGCGACCCGGGGGGCGAGGGCGCGGGAGGCCGTGGCGCCCGCGGAGAACAGGGCCAGCTCGAGCCCGTCGTACGACGCCGTGTCGGCGTCCTCGACCGTGAGCTCCGTCCCCTTCCAGGCGATCGTGCGACCGGCGGAGCGGGCGGAGGCGAAGAGCCGCAGCTCGTCCACGGGGAACGCCCGCTCCTCGAGGATCCTGAGCATGACGCCGCCGACCTGGCCGGTGGCGCCGAAGAGGCCGACGCGCATGCGCCGAGTGTACGAGCGGGTCGTCAGCTCATCCCAGCTGGAAAGCGGCGTGGAGGGCCTGGACGGCGCGCTCCACCTCGCCCTCGCGCACGATGCACGAGATCCGGATCGCCGACGTCGAGATCATCTCGATGTTGATCCCCGCCTCGGCCAGCACCTCGAAGGTGCGGGCGGCCACACCCGGGCTCGACTTCATGCCCGCACCGACCAGGCTGACCCGCGCGATCCCGGGGTCGGTGCTGACCGCGTTGGCCCCGATCTCCCCGGCCAGGCCCTGGGTGACCTCCTCGGCCACGGCCAGGTCCTCGTTGGGGATCGTGAAGGAGATGTCGGTCACGCCGTGGTCCGACACGTTCTGCACGATCATGTCGACGTTGACGTCGCGGTCGGCCAGGAGCCGGAACAGCCGGGCTGCGATGCCCGGTTGGTCGGGCACCCCGCTGACGGTCACCTTGGCCTCGGAGGTGTCGTGCACGACGGCCGACACGATGGCCTGCTCCATGGACGGGTCCTCCTCCTGCACCCAGGTGCCGGGCTCCCAGGTGAACGCTGAGCGGACGTGCAGCCGCACGCCCCAGGTCCGGGCGAACTCGACGGACCGCATGGCGGGCTTCGGGCAGCCGCTGGCCGTCATCTCGAGCATCTCGTCGAAGCTGATCGAGGTGATGCGGTGGGCTTCGGGCACCAGCCGCGGGTCCGCGGTGAACACACCTGGGACGTCCGTGTAGAGCTCGCACGAGTCGGCCCCGAGGGCATGGGCCAGGGCGACGGCGGTGGTGTCCGAGCCGCCGCGGCCGAGGAACGTGACGTCGTGGTCCACGTCGGACACGCCCTGGGCGCCGCCGACCACGGGGGTGCGCCCCTCGGCGAGGGCCTGGCGCAGCCGGTCGGGGCGCAGCTCGAGGATCTTGGCGTTGGTGTGGGCGGCGTCGGTGATGAAGCCGGCCTGGCTGCCCGTGAAGCTGTCCGCCGCGATGCCGAGGTCGTGCAGCGCCATGCACAGCAGCGCCGTGGCCTTGCGCTCGCCCGCCGTGATCAGCATGTCCATCTCACGGCCGGGGCGGACCCGCGAGACCTCGCCGGCGAGGCGGATGAGGTCGTCGGTCTCCTTGCCCATCGCGCTCACGACCACGACGACGTCGTCGCCGTGGCGGCGGGTGCGGGCGACGTGGTCGGCCACCTCCCGGATGCGCTCGGGGTCCGCGACCGACGTGCCGCCGAACTTCTGCACGACGAGGGGCACGAGGGGCAACGCTACCGGGGTCCCCGCGAACCCAACGAACCCGTTCGCGGGCGCCGGCCCCGACTCCCGAGCCCCGCGGAGGGCTCACTAGGGTGCGTCCCCATGCCGAGCGAGAAGCGCCAGCGACAGGACGAGGGACGCATCGAGCGCCGGGTGGCCCAGGTCACCGCGGCCAAGCGCCACCAGCGGATGCGGACGGCTCGCAACATCGGCATCGTGGTGGCCGTCCTCGTGGTGGGCGCGTTCCTGTGGTCCCTGCGGGGCGGGGGCGACGACTCGGTCGACACGGCGGGCTCGTCCACGACGGCCGACACCTCGACCTCCTCGACCCTCGCGAGCCTGGTCACCTACCCGGGCCCGGGCGGCACGCTCACCGGCGAGACCCCGTGCCCGGCGGCTGACGGGTCGGCGGACCGCACCACCTCGTTCGCCCAGGCGCCCCCGACCTGCATCGACCCCGCGAAGCGGTACCGGGCGACGCTGGAGACCACCGAGGGCACGATCGTGGTCGAGCTCGACCCCGCGAAGGCGCCGATCGCGGTCAACAACTTCGTGGTCCTGGCCCGGTACCACTACTTCGACGGCGTGCCGTTCCACCGGATCGTGCCGGGCTTCGTCGACCAGGCCGGCACGCCGGTCGACCAGTCCTCGCCGGACATCCAGACGACCCCCGGCTACACGATCCCCGACGAGCTGCCCGACACCAGCGGCCTGGCCAGCCCGGCCGACGCCTACCCGGACGGCGCGCTCGCCATGGCCAACCGCGGGCCGGACACGGGCACCAGCCAGTTCTTCATCGTGGTGCCCGGTGGGGGCCAGCAGTTCGCGACGAACCCGAACTACACCGTGTTCGGCCGGGTGGTGGAGGGGCTCGACGTGGCCACCTCGATCAACCAGTTCGGCGACGCGGCCACCAACGGCACGCCCACCCGGAGCATCAGCATCACGAAGGTGACGATCACGGAGCCGTGAGGACGCGCCGGCGGCTTCGCGCCGCCGCGTGGCTCGGCTCCTCGGGCTCGGGCACCTCCGAGAGATCCCCGACCGGGAGCCGGAACGCGAACCGGGCACCCCCGCCCGGCCGCTCCTCGCACCAGATCTCGCCGCCCAGCTGCTCCACCGCGCGGCGGGCGATGTAGAGGCCCAGGCCGATGCCCTGCTGCGGGCGGGTGAGGTGGTCGCCCAGCCGGGTGAACTTGTCGAAGATGCGCTCGCGGTCGTCGCTCGCCACGCCGTCGCCGCAGTCGCTCACGGTCGTCACGAACGAGGGGCCCTCGAGCGCGGCGCGCACCTCGATCGGGGTGCCGGCGGGGGAGTACTTGAGCGCGTTGGACAGCAGGTTGGCGAGCACCCCGCTGGCCAGCGCCGGGTCGACCACCACGCGGTCGAGCCCGGGCTCGACGACGACCATCAGCGTGCGGTCCGGGTCGCTCCGGCGGTACAGGTCGACCTGGTCGGCCACGAGGGTGCGCCAGGCCACCGCCTCGAACGCGAGCTCCACGCCGCCCGCGTCCATCGTCGTGGCCTGCAGCAACCCGTTCACCAGGTTCTCCAGGCGCTGCTCCTCGCGGAGCATGACCTCGTAGATCCGGCGGCGGTCGGGGCTGCTCGAGCTGGCCCTCGCGGCGCAGCAGCGTGTGGAGGAAGCCCTTGATGGGCGTGAGCGGCGTGCGCAGCTCGTGGCTGACCTGCGCGATCCACCCGTCCTTGTCGTCCTGGAGGCGCTTGCGCTCGGTCTCGTCGCGGGCCACGACCACGTAGCCCCCCTCGGGCAGGGGCGACCAGCTGCAGGTGAGCCAGCGCGCCTCGCCGTCGACGCGGTCGAGCCGGACCACCGCGACCTCGTGCTCGCCCGCCGTGCCGGGGCCTGCCCTCCTCGTCCACGACGCGGAACACCGTCGACACGGCGTGGCCGAGCGCATCGGTCTCGGTCACTCCCGTGATCCGCGCCATGGCCGGGTTCCACGAGCGGACTGCGTGGTCGACGCCGACGGAGAAGATCCCGTCGGAGGAGGACCCCACCACGTCGGCCAGGGTGCGGCGCTCGGCCTGCACCTCGGTGAACAGCGACAGGCGGTGCAGCGTCGACGACACCCGCTGCGCCAGCGCGTCGAGCATGTGCTCCTGCTGCGGCGTGTACGCGCGGCCGTCGGCCCGGGCGCTCACCGCGATCGAGCCGCACGGCACGCCGTCGTCGTCGAGCAGGCGCATGCGGCTGCCGGGCCCGAAGACCGACCCGGCCGCGTCGCCGGCCGAGCACGCGCACCGTGTCGCCGATGCCCTCGATGATCACGGTGGCGGACGGAGCGCCGAGGAGGGCGATGGCGTGGTCGGCCAGCTGGCGCGGCGGCGGCGACTCGGTGCTGGCCGAGCTGGCCAGCGCCAGCTCGGCCTCGCGCAGCCGGTCCATCTGGTCGATCTGCAGGCCGCCGTCGCCGACCGAGCGGCGCCGGCGCCGATCCATCGCCACCGCCGCCAGCCCCACGAGCACGACCAGCCGGCACGAGCAGCGGCGCCAGCTGCGCGGCCGCCGCGCCGAGGACGATCAGACCCAGCGCCGCGACCCCGAACGGGCCGAACGGGCCCTCGTGATCATCGCCCTCGTGGCTTGGCTGCATGGCCACCGGGCCCTCCGGTCGCGCGCGGGTGGTTCAGGCACATCGTCCCGGTTCGCACCGGCGCCGATCCATGGCCCGGACGGGCCATTCGGCGCCTAGTCACGGAGGCGGGCGTCGTCGCCTCAGCCGAGGGCCGAGAGGTCGGCCTCCTCGTGGTCGACGTAGACCGTGACGGTGCCGGCCCCGCCGCCGACCACGTGCCGTCGGGCGCGCGGAGCAGGGCGGAGCGCTCGTCGATCGCCCACCAGCGGCAAGCCGGCCGGCGCGATCTTCAGGGTGCGCTTCGCCTTGTCCTCGCTCCAGGTGTCGTGGTGCGGGATGACGGCGAGCTGGGTGAGCAGCCCGAGGCCGAGGGTGAGCGCCCCGCCGCGGGGGTCGACCATCGGGTCGCACAGCACCATCGCCCCCGCCGACGTGCCGGCCAGCGTGGCGCCGCCCTGCCAGGCGGCCACCAGCGCGTCCCACACCGGGCTGTCCTTCAGGACCGAGCGCAGGTGCATCGGCGAGCTGCCGGCCAGGTAGATGAAGCGGGCGTCGCGCGATCGGGCCCACGTTGGCCGGGTCGAGGGCGTCGGGCCGGGTCAGCACGCGATGGGGGCGGACCGTGGCGCCGAGCTCCGCGAACCAGCGCGTCGGCCGCGCTCGACCAGTGCGCTGCGGGCTGCTCGAAGGCCGCCCCGGTGGGCAGCACGAGCACCTCGTCGGCGCCGCTGGCGGCCAGCAGGTCGCGATCGAAGTCGCAGCCGCCGCGCCACTCGGCGCCACCGACCAGCGCAAGGGTCCCGGGCATCGCCGGGCACAGTACCGGTCGGCCACGTGCGCCCCGATCTGGACCCAACTTGTTACCGGTCGGTAGCGTCCCGCCCATGACCATCACACGCCTGGGGATCGTCGGGTCGGGGATCATGGGGTCCGGGCATCGCGGAGGTGGCGGCCAAGGCCGGCGTCGACGTGGTGCTGCGCTCCCGCCAGCAGGCCAGCGGCCGACGCCATGCTCGCCGCGCTGGAGAAGTCGCTGGCCAAGCAGGTCGAGCGGGGCAAGCTCGAGGAGGCCGCCGCCAAGGAGATCGCCGCCCGCGTCAGCGCCACCGACGACCTGAAGGCCCTCGCCGACTGCGACCTCGTGCTCGAGTCGGTGGTCGAGGACCTCGACGTGAAGAAGGCGCTCTTCGCAGGAGCTCGACGGCATCGTGAAGGACGGGCGGCATCCTCGCCACCAACACCTCCACGCTGCCGGTGGTCGAGCTGGCCATGGCCACCGAGCCGGCCCGAGCTGGTCGTGCGGCATCCACTTCTTCAACCCGGCCCCGGCCATGAGCCTCGTCGAGGTCATCGCGCCGATGACCGCCAGCGCCGACGACCGTCGACGCGGCCAAGGCGTTCGCCACCGCCTGCGGCAAGGACGCCGTCGAGGTGAAGGACCGGGCCGGCTTCATCGTCAACGCCCTGCTCTTCCCGTACCTCAACAACGCCGTGCGGATGCTCGAGGCGGGCACGGCCAGCCGGGACGACATCGACACCGCCATGAAGGGCGGCTGCAACTTCCCGATGGGCCCGCTCGCCCTGCTCGACCTCGTGGGCCTCGACACCTCGCTGTCGATCCTCGACGCGCTCTACGACGAGTTCCGCGACCCGAACTACGCCGCCATGCCGCTCCTGCGCCGCATGGTCACCGCCGGCCAGCTCGGCCGGAAGTCGCGGCCTCGGCTTCTACGACTACGCCAAGAAGTAGTAGACGGGTGCAGCCCATGGCTGCAGCTGGACCTCTTCGACATCTCGGGGAAGAAGGCCGTCGTCACGGGCGGCGGCAGCGGCATCGGCACGATGATCGCCCGCGGCTTCGTGGAGGCCGGCGTGAGCGTGATCATCGCCTCGCGCAAGGAGGACTCCCTCAAGGAGGTCGCCGACGAGCTCTCGGAGCTCGGCGACTGCAGCTACGTCGTGGCCGACCTCTCCAACGAGGAGGGCTGCCGCGCGCTCGGCGAGGCCGTGGCCGCAGCGGTGGGACGTCGCTCGACATCCTCGTGAACAACGCCGGCGCCAACTGGGGCGCGCCGCTGGCCGAGCAGGACACGCAAGTCCTGGCACCGCGTGCTCGACGTGAACGTCGAGGGCGTGTTCCACACCACCAAGTTCCTGCTGCCGCTGCTCCAGGCGGCGGGCACGGAGGAGGAGCCGGCCCGGGTCATCAACATCGGGTCGGTCGACGGCATCCAGGTGCCCGGGTTCGAGACCTACGCCTACTCGGCGTCGAAGGCGGCCGTGCACCAGCTCACCCGCCACCTGGCCAAGCACCTCGCGCCGGAGATCACCGTCAACGCCATCGCGCCGGGGCCGTTCCAGTCCCGGATGATGCGGGCCACCCTCGAGGCGGCCGGCGACGGGATGGCGCGGATGATGCCGCTCCGGCGCATCGGCCGCGACCGAGGACATGGCCGGCCCCGCGATCTTCCTCGGCTCGAAGGCGGCGTCGTTCATGACCGGGACGATCGTCCCCGTCGACGGCGGGATCGCCACCACCAAGTAGCCGACCGTGCCGGTCGAGCCGCCGCCGACCGCCGTGGGGCTTCCCGCCCGCGGACGCCGCCGACGGCGACGGCATCGTCGGCGTCGGCGCCGACCTCGAGCCGGGCACGCTCCTGGCCGCGTACCGCGGCGGGCTGTTCCCGATGCCGCTCGACGCGCAGCGGCCGCGGCCCGATGGCGTGGTGGTCGCCCGACCCGCGCGGGATCGTGCCGCTCGACGGGCTGCGCGTCAGCCGCTCGCTGCGCGGCGCGCTGCGGCGCTACGAGGTGCGGGTCGACACCGCCTTCGCCGAGGTCGTCGCACGCGTGCGCCGACGCGACCTGCGGCCGGGCGGGTGGATCACGCCGGACGTGCGCCGCCGCCTACCTGCGCCTCCACGAGCTGGGCTGGGCCCACAGCGTCGAGGCGTGGGACGACGACGGGCCTGGCCGGCGGGCTCTACGGCGTGGCCGTCGGCGGGCTGTTCGCCGGCGAGTCGATGTTCCACCGCCGCACCGACGCGTCGAAGGTGGCGCTCGTCGGCGCTGGTCGAGCTGCTGCGCGAGGACGGCGACGCGCCGCCGGCTGCTCGACGTGCAGTGGGCCACCGACCACCTGCGCTACGCTCGGCGCCGTCGAGGTGCCCCGGGCCGCGCTACCTCGAGCTGCTCGCCGCCGCCCGGCGAGGCTCACCGCTCGCCGCCCCGCTGGGCCTACGCGACCGCCGGATCGCGCAGGTTTGGTCCGCCGTCGGGCGGCCGAGGGGGATCATGGAGGCATGACGTCGCCGCACCTCGAGCAGCCGGATCGCCCCTGGATGATCCGCACCTACTCGGGGCACTCCACGGCCAAGGCCAGCAACGAGCTGTACCGGAGCAACCTGGCCAAGGGGCAGACCGGGCCTGTCGATCGCCTTCGACCTGCCCACCCAGACCGGCTACGACCCCGACCACGTGCTCGCCCGGGGCGAGGTCGGCAAGGTCGGCGTGCCGGTCGTCCACCTCGGCCACATGGGCGAGCTGCTCGACGGCATCCCGCAGGGCGAGATGAACACGTCGATGACGATCAACGCCACCGCCGCGTGGCTGCTCGGCCTCTACGTGGCCAACGCCGAGAACCAGGGGGTGGCGTCAGCAAGGACCTGCGGGGCACCACGCAGAACGACATCGTGAAGGAGTACCTGTCCCGCGGCACGTACATCTTCCCGCCGCTGCCGTCGCGCCGGCTGATCGTCGACATGATCGCGTTCTGCGCGGAGTGGGTCCCGCTGTGGAACCCGATGAACGTCTGCAGCTACCACCTGCAGGAGGCCGGGGCCACGCCCACGCAGGAGCTGGCGTACAGCCTGGCCACCGCCATCGGCGTGCTCGACGCGGTGCAGGAGTCGGGCCAGGTCGACGAGGACCGGTTCCCGCAGGTGTTCGCGTCGATCAGCTTCTTCGTGAACAGCGGCATCCGGTTCGTCGAGGAGACGGCCAAGATGCGGGCCTTCACGCAGCTGTGGGACCGCATCGGCCTCGAGCGCTACGGCGTCACCGACCCGAAGGCGCGGCGCTTCCGCTACGGCGTGCAGGTGAACAGCCTCGGGCTCACCGAGGCGCAGCCGGAGAACAACGTGCAGCGCATCGTGCTCGAGATGCTCGGCGTCACGCTCTCGCGCGACGCGCGGGCCCGCTCGATCCAGCTGCCCGCGTGGAACGAGGCGCTCGGCCTGCCCCGGCCGTGGGACCAGCAGTGGGCGCTGCGCATGCAGCAGGTGCTGGCCTACGAGACCGACCTGCTCGAGTACCCCGACCTCTTCGAGGGCTCGGTCGTGGTCGAGGGGCTCACCGACCGAGCTGGCCGAGTCGGCGTGGGCCGAGCTCGAGGACGTGCTCGCGCTCGGCGGCGCGTTCGAGGCCATCGAGGAGCTGAAGGGCCGGCTCGTGGCCAGCCACGCCGAGCGCATGCGCCGGCATCGAGTCCGGCGACCTCACCGTCGTCGGGCGTCAACCGCTTCACCGAGGCGCTGCCCGTCGCCGCTCGAGGGCGAGGGCTCGATCCTCAAGGTCGATCCGGCCGTCGAGGCCGAGACGGTCGCCGAGCGTGCGAGCGCTGGCGCGCCGAGCGGGACGACGTCGCCGTGAAGCGCGTCGCTCGAGGAGCTGCGCCGCGTCGCCGGCCACGAGCGAGAACATCATGCCGGCCACGATCGACCTCGCCCACGCCGGCGGCACCACGGGCGAGTGGGCGGGCGTGCTGCGCGAGGTGTTCGGCGAGTACCGGGCCCCCACCGGCGTCGGCCGCCGCGGCCGGCGTGGGCGGCGGCAGCGACGGCCTCCGCGCGCTGGCCGAGCGGGTGAAGGCGCTCCCCGGCGGCCCGCCCCGGCTGCTCGTGGCCAAGCCCGGTCTCGACGGCCACAGCAACGGCGCCGAGCAGATCGCGGTGGCCGCGCCGCGACGCCGGCCTCGAGGTCATCTACCAGGGCATCCGGCTCACCCCCGAGCAGATCGCGTCCGTGGCCGCTCGACGAGGACGTCGACGTCGATCGGCCTGTCGATCCTGTCCGGCAGCCACCTCGAGCTGGTGCCCGAGGTCGTGCGCCTGCTGCCGCGAGCAGGGCGTGACCGCCCCGGTCATCGCCGGCGGGCATCATCCCCGAGGACGACCGACCCCGGCTGCTCGCCGCCGACGTCGCCGCGGTCTACACGCCCAAGGACTTCGAGCTCACGAAGATCATGGGCGACATCGTCGACCTCGTCGTCGCCCGCCGCGCCGGCTGACGTCGCTAGAGCCTCGCCAGGAAGGCCTCGATCGCGGCGTTGGACCTCGGCGGGGTGGGTGAGGTTGGCGCGCGTGGGTGCCGCCCTCGATCCAGACCACGCCGTCGCAGCCCGGGAGCCCGGCGGCGAGGCGCTCGGCCTTGTCCGGCGAGATGGCGGCGTCG
The DNA here is from genome assembly GCA_963806205.1 of uncultured Microthrixaceae bacterium. Taxonomy (GTDB): domain Bacteria; phylum Actinomycetota; class Acidimicrobiia; order Acidimicrobiales; family VFJN01; genus VFJN01. The sequence goes on along the minus strand of CAWDXF010000001.1, from coordinate 294,994 downwards.
GCGGTGCCGTGGAGCACCAGCGCCGGGGCGGTGATCTCGCCGAGCCGGTCCTCGATCGTCGTCGCGCGTCATCAGCGTGTCGCCCGGGCTGGCTGCATCTCCGCCTGGCGGCTTGGCGTGCCACTTCGCGATGCACGCCGTGTCCAGGGCCGGCTCGCCGAGGATCAGGCCCGCGACGAACTCGGCCGTCTCGTCGGAGAGCCCGTCGGCCGCCCAGTGTCGAGATACCCTGGTAGAGCGGGATGGCCTCGGGGTCCTCCAGGCCCGCCTGCGTGTCGATCAGGATCAGGCCACGCACGCGGTCGGGGGCGGTGAGCGCCACGCGCAGCGACACGAAGCCGCCCTGGGACATGCCGCCGACCACGGCCCGCTCGATGCCGAGGTGGTCGAGCAGGCCGAGGCAGTCGTTCGCCGAGTCCCAGTAGGTGAACGGCTCGCCGTCGTACTCGGTCTCGCCGAACCCCCGCTCGTCCCAGGTGATCACCCGGTAGCGGTCGCCGCAGCGCCGCCACCTGCGGGTCGAACATCGAGCGATCCATCAGGAACCCGTGGGCCAGGATCACCGGCGGGCCGTCACCCCCCGTGTCGTCGTAGGCGATCCGGACTCCCCGCACCGTCGCCATGGCCATGGCGGCGGACTCTACGGTCGGTTCCGTCCCAGCGGGCCGGGTCGTCGCGCGCCGAGGCCGCGGCCGGCCCAGCGGAGCTGCGCCGGGCGTGGCCGAGAGGCGCGCGACGAGGCCCTGCATCGCCACGCCGTCGACGTCGACGACGCGTCCGCGCGCGGCGTAGTGCGGGTCGGCCAGCGACGTCGGCCATGTCGAAGCACGGGCGCGGCGGCGGCCTCGGCCTCCTCGAAGGCCTCCAGCACCTCGTCGAGCGTGCGGGCGCCGCACCAGTCGGCCATGCGGGCGTCGATCTCGTCGCGGGCGGCGATGCGGCCGTTGAACGTCTGCAGGTCGGCGCGGTCGCCGAGCCCGATCAGCTGCATCACGCGGGCGGCCACGGTCTCGGCTGACGTGGAGACGGCCACCCAGCGGCCGTCCCCGCACCGCCAGGTGCCCCGCGGCACCGAGTACGGGATGCCCGAGCCGAGGCGGGGCTGGAGGTAGCCGGTGCGACACGTAGGCCGACGGGCAGCGGGCCCATGCACTGGAACAGCGACTCGAGCAGGTTCACGTCGACCACCTGCCCGACCCCGGACCACAGCGCGACCATCGTGGCGAAGGCCCCGACCAGCGCGGTGACCTCGTCGGTGAGCGCGATCGGCGGCAGGAGCGGCCCGCCGTCGGGCTCGCCGTTGAGCGCCGCGAAGCCGGACATCGCCTCGGCGATCGTGGCGAACCCGGCCCGACCGGCGTAGGGGCCGTCCTGCCCGAAGCCCGTGACCCGCAGGATCACGAGCTTCGGGTTCCGCGCGAGCAGCACGTCGGGGCCGAGGCCGAGGCGCTCGAGCGTGCCCGGCCGGAAGTTCTCGACGAGCACGTGGGCGTCCGTCGACGAGGTCGAGCAGCTGGGCCCGCGCCCTCGTCGGTCTTGAGGTCGAGCGTGACGCAGCGCTTGTTGCGGGCGACGAGCTTCCAGTAGAAGGCCACGCCGTCGCGGGGGTCGGGCGTGCCCATGCCGCGGGTGCTGTCGCCGGTGCCCGGCCGCTCGACCTTCAGCACGTCGGCGCCGAAGTCGGCGAGGTAGCGCGCCGCGCCGGGCCCGGCGATCACCGTGGCCAGGTCGAGGACGCGGATGCCCGCCAGCGGGCCGGCCCGCGGTCGTCGGCTCGCTCACTGGGACCATCGCGAAGCAGCGGTCCTCGAGGCTGCCCGAGCGCGTACTCGGCGTAGGTGCCGGCGTACATGTCGCGGGTGCTGCTCGGTCCAGGCCAGCGCCTGCGGGCGTGGAGATGCGGCGGTGCACCTGGAGCACGCCGCGCTCGTGCACCCGGTACTCGGCCCAGGTGCCCGGGTAGTCCTTCACGCACGCCACCTCCACCCACGGCCGGTCGCCGGTGCTGCGGATGCGCCGCACGCGGTTCCGGTGGGTGTGGCCGGCGAAGTAGCCGAGGATGCCGGGGTGCCGGGCGACCACCGCCGACGAGCGCCTCGGACGGCGTCGGGCAGGATGCCGAAGTAGCGTGTCGGGTCGCTGCTTGGAGTCGGGGCTCCAGACGTGGTGGTGGCCGAACAGGAGCACGGGCCGGTCGGCGCGTGCCGGCGAGGTCGTCGAGCCACTCGAGCTGCTCGTCGGTGACGCGGCCGGGCGTGTGGCCCGGGTCGGTCGTGTCGAGCACGGCCAGCGTGACGCCGGGCAGGTCGACGCGCTGCACGGGCTCGGCCGCGTAGGTGCCGCCGTGGTAGCCGTCGTGGTTGCCCCGCACGTGGACGAGCCGGTCGCCGAAGGCCGGCTGCGTAGGCGGCGAGGAACTGCGCGTACTCCTCGTCGGTGCCGTTGCAGGTGAGGTCGCCCTTGACCACCACGACGTCGGGGTCGATGGCGGCCATCTCGGCGATGGCGGCCCGGTTCATCACCTCGGGGTAGGGGTCCGCCCCGGGCTCGGACGCGGAAGATCGGGCCCGACGTCGAGGCCGTCGACCACGCCGCACTCCTCCTCGCCGAAGTGCACGTCGTTGACGGTGGCGACCGTGGCCAGCCGCTCGCCGAGGGCCGGGCAGGGTGCGGAAGGCGAAGCCCGTCGATCTCGTGGTCGGTGCCGGGCGCCAGGCCCTCGTAGCGCCGCACCTCGGTGCCGTCGTGGACCACCGCCTCGTCGTCGGCGACCGTGGTGAGCTCCAGGCACCGGTCACCAGGGCCGGTCGCGGCGCACGGGGATCGGCCTGGACCACCAGCGGCCCGGCGAAGCGCCAGCGCGGCGGCTCCGGTGCCCGGGCGGCCGCGCCCGGCTCGGGCCAGGCCGCCTCGATGCGCCGCCGCGATGGCGGCGGCCTCCTCGTCGGTGGGCGTCGGGTGGATCTCCACCGTGCTCAGAGCGGGACGTTGCCGTGCTTGCGCTTCGGGAGCTCCTCGCGCTTCGACCGCAGCAGCTCGAGGCCGGCGATGAGCTTCGACGCGCGTCTCGGCCGGGTCGATCACGTCGTCGACGAACCCGCGCTCGGCGGCCACGTACGGGTTGCAGAAGCGCTCGGTGTACTCGTCGACGAGCTCGGCCCGCTTGGCGATCGGGTCCTCGGCGGCGGCGAGCTCCTTGCGGTAGACGATCTCGACCGCGCCCTGCGGGCCCATGACGGCCAGCTCGGCCGACGGCCAGGCGAACGCGAGGTCGGCGCCGATCGACTTGGAGTTCATGACCACGTAGGCGCCGCCGTAGGCCTTGCGGGTGATCACCTGGATGCGGGGCACGGTCGACTCGCAGTAGGCGTAGAGCAGCTTGGCGCCGTGGCGGATGATGCCGCCGTGCTCCTGGTCGACGCCGGGCAGGAAGCCGGGCACGTCGACGAAGGTGACCAGCGGGATGTTGAAGGCGTCGCAGGTGCGCACGAAGCGGGCGGCCTTCTCGGCGCTGTTCACGTCGAGCACGCCGGCCAGCACCATCGGCTGGTTGCCGACGATGCCGACGGGGTGGCCGTCGAGCCGGGCGAAGCCGCAGGTGATCGAGCCGGCCCAGTGCGGGAAGTACTCGACGTAGTCGCCGTCGTCGACGACCGCGGCGATGACCGACTTCATGTCGTAGGGGATGTTCGGGCTGGCCGGCATGAGCTCGCGCAGCTCGGGGCACGACCGCTCGGGGTCGTCGGCGGCGGCGACCGCGCGGCGGCTCCTCGAGGTTGTTCGACGGGAGGAAGCTCGAGGAGGTAGCGGACCTCGTCGAGCACGACCTCCTCGTCGTCGCCCACGAAGGTGGCCACGCCCGACTTCGAGGCGTGCGTCATGGCGCCGCCGAGCTCCTCGAGGGTGACCTCCTCGCCCGTCACCGTCTTCACCACGTCGGGGCCCGTGATGAACATGTGCGACCGTCTCCTTCACCATGAAGATGAAGTCGGTCATCGCGGGGGAGTACACGGCGCCGCCGGCGCACGGCCCGAGGATCACGCTGATCTGGGGGATCACGCCGGAGGCGAGCACGTTGCGGTGGAAGATGCCGCCGTAGCTGGCGAGGCTGACCGGGCCCTCCTGGATGCGGGCGCCGGCGCCGTCGTTGAGGCCGATGAGCGGCGCGCCGACCTTGATGGCGAGGTCCATGACCTTGTGGATCTTCTCGGCGAACACCTCGCCGAGCGCGCCGCCGAACACGGTGAAGTCCTGCGAGAAGAGGAAGACCTTGCGGCCGTGGATCGTGCCCCAGCCGGTGACGACGCCGTCGGTGTAGGGCCGCTCGAGCAGGCCGCTGTCGTGGGCGCGGTGGCGGGCGAGCATGTCGAGCTCGTGGAACGAGCCCGGGTCGAGCAGGTACTCGATGCGCTCGCGGGCGAGCATCTTGCCCTTGGCGTGCTGGCGCTCGACCGAGCTGCTCCGATCCGGCGTGGAGCGCCTGCTCCTTGCGCTTGGCCAGCTCGGACAGCCGCTCGCTCATCGGGTGCTCGGTCATCGGGGTCAAAACGTACCTGTGGGCGTCGGGGGGTCCCAACTTGACCCTTCGGTCAAGCCAGCGGTTACGTTGACCCGACGGCGACAAGGGGGACAGCCATGCACGACCTCGTGATCCGCGGGGGCACGGTCGTGGACGGCACCGGGGCGCCGGCGCGCACCGCCGACGTCGCCGTCGACGGCGGGCGCATCACCGAGGTCGGGCGAGGTCGACGGGCGGGGCGCCCGCGAGCTCGACGCCGACGGGCTCGTCGTCGCCCCGGGCTGGGTCGACATCCACACGCACTACGACGGCCAGGTCACCTGGGACCCCGAGCTCACCCCGTCGAGCTGGCACGGCGTCACCACCGTCGTCATGGGCAACTGCGGCGTCGGCTTCGCGCCCGTGCGCCCCGGGCGGCGAGGCTTCCTCATCGAGCTCATGGAGGGCGTGGAGGACATCCCCGGCACCGCGCTGCACGAGGGCATCGACTGGGCGTGGGAGAGCTTCCCCGAGTACCTCGACGCGCTCGACGCCACGCCCCGGGCGATCGACGTGGCCGCCCAGGTGCCCCACGCCGCGCTCCGCGCCTACGTGATGGGCGAGCGGGCCCACGACAACGACACCACGGCCGAGGAGATCGCGGAGATGTCGCGCCTCGCCGAGGAGGCGCTGCGGGCCGGCGCCTGCGGCGTCAGCACGAGCCAGACGATCCTGCACTCCTCGAAGCACGGGCTCGTGCCCGGCACCCACGCGATGCCCGAGGAGCTCGTCGGCGCTCGGCGAGGCCGTCGGCCGGGCCGGCCACGGCGTGTTCCAGATCATCTCCGACCAGATCGGCGGCGGCGGCGAGCGCGAGTGGCTCGTCGACCTCGTCGACCGCACCGGGCATCACCGCGACCTACCCGCTGGCCCAGGCCGGGCACGCTCCCGAGGCCTTCCGCGACGCGCTGGCGGCCAGCGCCGAGGACGCCAGGATCGGACGCCGGATCATCCCGCAGGTCGCCAACCGGCCCACCGGGATGCTGTTCGGCCTGCAGTCGTCGCTGCACCCGTTCTTCACGCACCCCACCTACCGCACCATCGCCGAGCTGCCGCTCGCCGAGCGGGTGGCCAGGCTGCGCGACCCCGAGCGTGCGGGCCGCCCTCCTCGCCGAGGAGCCGCTACACGAGGAACCCGATCGCCCGTGGGCCTCATGCAGCGGTGGGACCAGATGTTCCCGCTCGGCGACCCGCCGGACTACGAGCCGCCGAGCTCGGCCAGCGTCGCCGCCTGTGCCGCCCGCGAGGGGCGGTGCGCCGCAGGAGGTCGTCCTCGACTGGCTGCTCGAGCAGGACGGCCGTGCCTTCCTGTTCGCCCCGCTGGCCAGCTACGTCCACCACAACCTCGACGCGATCCACGAGATGATCACCGACCCGACGACGGTGCTCGGCCTGTCCGACGGCGGCGCGCACTGCGGTCTCATCTGCGACGTGAGCATGCCCACCTACCTGCTCACCCACTGGGTCAACGGCCGGACCCGCGGCGACGCGGCTCCCGCTGGAGGCGGCGGTCAGCCTGCAGACGTCGCGGACGGCCGCGGCCTACGGCTTCACCGACCGCGGCGTGCTCGCCCCGGGCAAGCGGGCCGACGTGAACCTCATCGACCTCGACGGGCATGCACCTCCACGCCCCGGAGATGGTCCACGACCTGCCCGCCGGCGGGCGCCGGCTGGTGCAGCGGGCCGACGGCTACGTCGCGACGCTCGTGGCCGGTCAGGTCACCTTCGAGCACGGCGAGCCGACCGGGGAGCGCCCCGGCCGCCTCGTCCGCTTCTAGCGTTGTCGGTCAGGCCTTCGGGAGGTCGCGCCAGGCCTGGCCCTTGAGCGGGTCGGGTTCGCGGGGGAGGCCCAAGATCCGCTCGCCGAGGATGTTGCGCTGGATGTCCTCGGTGCCGCCGCCGATGCGGCTCGACCACTGCATCAGGAACATGTCCTGCCAGAAGCCGTCGTCGGGCGCGTCGTCGTGCCAGAGCATGCCGGTCGCGCCGAGGATCGACAGCAGGACCGATCCGACGTGCTCGACCTGGTGGCTGTTGAGCAGCTTGAGGATGGCGGCCTCGGGTCCGGGCGCGACGCCCTTCGCCGCCGCGGTGCGGACGCGGTAGACGGTCCAGCGCTGCACCATCTGGCGGGAGTGGATGCGGGCGATCTCCTGGCGGACGACGGGGTCGTCGGTCCGCCCGACCCGCCGGGCCAGCTCGGAGATCTCCCGCGTCCCGATCCGCCCGCCAGAGCCGATCGCGGTTCGCTCGGCGGTGAGCGTCGTCCTCGCCACCCGCCAGCCGTCGTGCACGTCGCCGACGACCCGGTCTGGCCGGCACCCGCACACCGTCGAGGAACACCTCGTTGAAGTGGATGGCGCCGTCGATCTGGCGGAGCGGCCGCACGGTCACGCCCGGGCGTGTGCATGTCGACGAGGAAGTAGGTGATGCCGGCGTGCTTCGGCGCGCCCGGGTCGGTGCGGGCCAGGCACATGCCCCAGTCGGCGGTGTGCGCCGACGAGGTCCACACCTTCTGCCCGTCGATCACCCACTCGTCGCCGTCGAGGACGGCCCGCGTGGAGAGCGCAGGCGAGGTCCGAGCCCGCGCCGGGCTCGCTGAACAGCTGGCACCAGACCTCGTCGCCGCGGAGCATCGCCGGCAGGAAGCGCGCCTTCTGCTCCTGGGTGCCGTGGGCGATCAGCGTCGGACCGACCATGTCGATGCCGATCATGAACATGTTGCCGGTGGTGTCGAACCGGCTCTCCTCCTCGGCGAACACGCCCGCCTCGATCGCCGTCCGCCCCTGGCCCCCGTACTCCACCGGCCAGTGGATGGCCGCCCAGCCGGCGTCGCACTTGGTGCGCTGCCAGGCCTTGCCCCGCTCCAGCTGGGCGGCGTCCTCCTCGTCCGTCCGGGCCCGGAAGGCGCGCCAGTCGCCGTCGCCCTCGCCGCGGAGCTTCGCGACGGTCTCGAGCCAGGCCAGCGCCTCGGCTCGGGCCGCTGGCCTCCTCCGGGGTGTCGTCGACGTCCATGGGTAGAACACGTTCTACCTGGCCCCGCGCCTACCGTCCCAACCGATGGACCTCCCGGTGATGCCGCCCGTGAAGCCGATGCTGGCCAAGGCGGTCCACGAGGTGCCGCGGGCCGAGGGCCTCCTGTACGAGCCGAAGTGGGACGGGTTCCGCGGCCATCGGCTTCCGCGACGGCGACGAGCTGGAGATCGGGTCGCGCAACGACCGCCCGCTCACGCGGTACTTCCCCGAGCTCGTCGACCTGCTCCTGGCCGCCCTGCCGGCGCGGTGCGTGGTCGACGGCGAGGTGGTGATCGTCACCGAGGACGGGCTGGCGTTCGACACGCTGCAGAACCGCCTCCACCCCGCGGCCTCCCGCGTCAACAAGCTCGCGAAGGAGACGCCCGCCAGCTTCGTGGCGTTCGACCTCCTCGCCCTCGGCGACCGCGACCTGACCGGCGAGCCGTTCCGCGAGCGGCGCCGGCTCCTCGAGGGGATCCTCGATCAGCGGCTCGAGCGGGTGCACCTCACGCCGATGACCGAGGACCCCGACGTCGCGGAGGACTGGTTCACCCGCTTCGAGGGCGCGGGCTTCGACGGGGTGATGGCCAAGCCCGCGGACCAGCCCTACGTGCAGGACAAGCGCGTGATGTGGAAGGTGAAGCACGAGCGCACGGCGGACTGCGTCGTCGCGGGCTTCCGCTGGCACAAGGACGGCGAGGGCGTCGGGTCGCTCCTGCTCGGCCTCTTCGACGACGAGGGCACGCTCCACCACGTCGGCGTCGCCAGCAGCTTCACCGCGGCGCGCCGCAAGCGAGCTGGTCGACGAGCTGGCGCCGCTGCGCGAGGGCGCGACGCCGGGCCATCCGTGGGGCGACTGGGCCGAGGCACAGGCTCACCTCGAAGGGCCGCAAGCCCGGTGGGCATGAACCGCTGGAACGCGCAGAAGGACATGTCGTGGGTGCCGCTGCGGTGCCGAGCTGGTGGCGGAGATCCGCTACGAGCACGTGCATGGCCGGCCGGTTCCGCAACGTGCGGCCGGCTGGTGCGCTTCCGCCCCGACCGCGAGCCGGCCTCGTGCACCTACGGCCAGCTCGAGGAGGTCGCTCCCGCCGAGCTCGCCGCGCTGTTCCCCGAGGCGTGAGCCGGAGCGCTAGGGGAAGTACATCTCCTCGATGCGGGTGATCTCGCTGTTCTCGATCGTGACGTTGACCGGCGGGGGTGTGCGCGCGTTGTCCTCCGACAGGATGTCGTCGAGCGTCGCGGGGGCCGGGTCGCAGCAGACGTCGCCGCGTAGTCGATGTCGAGCACCTCGACGTCGTCGGCCAGCGGGACGAGCCGGACCGTCGTGTCCTCGTTGTCGATGCAGAAGTCGACGCCCTCACCGCAGAACCGAGGCCGCATCCTCGCCCTCCACGATCCGGGCCACGTCGAAGTCGACGTAGGGCCGGCCGTCGCCGTCCTCGTGCCGAGGATGTAGCCGAAGTAGGTGTCGTCGACGAACGGGGCCGCGAGCGTGCCCTCCGTCGTCGTCGAGCCCTCCACCGTCGTGGTGGTGCCGTCCGCGTCCGTCGTGGCGTCGTCGTCACCGCACCCGCCGAGCAGGGCGACCGCCAGCCCTGCGACCACCAGCCCGCTGACCAGCCGCGTGCGCATGTGGAGCACACTAGGCGGGGATGGCTGACTCGATCGCGCTGGACGTGGGGGGCACCGAGGTCGCGGTGACGAACCCCGGCAAGGTGTACTTCAAGCAGCGCGGCGAGACGAAGCTCGACCTCGTCGAGTACTACCTCGCGGTGGGGGAGCCCCTGCTCCGGACGCTGCAGGGCCGGCCGCTGCTGCTCGAGCGGTTCCCCGACGGCGCAGGCGGCAAGTCGTGGTTCCAGAAGCGCGTGCCCGGCGTCCGTGCCGCCGTGGCTGACCGACCACCGTCGTCGCCACGCCGAACGGCACGACGAGCGACGCCCTCGTGGCGGCCGACCTGGCCCACATCGTGTGGGCGGTCAACCTCGGGTGCCTCGGCTTCCACGTGTGGCCCACGCACGCGGACAGCCCCGGCGTCGCGGACGAGCTGCGCATCGACCTCGACCCCTCGCCCGGCGTGGGCTTCGCCGAGGTGCGCGAGGCGGCCCTCCACGGCGCGCGAGCTGCTCGACGAGCTGGGCATCGAGGTCCACCTCAAGACCTCGGGCTCGCGCGGGCTCCACCTCTACGTCGGCCTCGAGCCCCGCTGGGACAGCTACGAGGTGCGGGCGGCCGCGGTCGCCCTGGCCCGCGAGCTCGAGCGGCGCCACCCGGACCTCGTGACCGCGCAGTGGTGGAAGGAGGAGCGGGGAGCCCGCGTCTTCGTCGACTTCAACCAGAACGCCCCCCACAAGACCGTGTTCGGGGCGTGGTGCGTGCCGCCCCGCGTCGGCGGCCAGGTGTCGACCCCGATCACGTGGGACGAGCTCCCCGAGGTGGACCCGGATGCCCTCACGCTGGCCACGGTCCCGGGCCGGGTCGCCGCCCACGGCGACCCGTGGGAGGGCAAGGTCGGGCGCCCCCAGGACCTCGAGCCGCTGCTCGAGCGATCCGCGCCGCGACCTCGCCGGCGGCCTCAGGACGCCCCTGGCCGCCCGTGTACCCGAAGCAGCCGAACGAGCCCCCGAGGGTGGCTCCGAGCCGGGCCCAGCGCAAACTTGACCCGCGGGTCAAGTCTGGCTTGAACTGGCACGGTGACTGACACCGCCGAGCGCACCGCAGCCCCCAGCGACGCCGTCGCCGACGTCACCGCCTGGCTGGAGGCGAACTGGGACCCGGACCTCACGGTGGCGGAGTGGTGGGAGCGCCTCGGCCTCTCCGGCTGGGCCGCGCCCGGCCTCCCCGAGCACGCCTACGGCCGGGGCTGAACCGGAACGACTCGGTCGCCGCGCAGAACGCCATCGCCGAGTTCGGCGCGCTCGAGCGCGCCGGGCGGCCTCGGGCTGCTGCTGGCCGCGCCGACCATCGCCACCCACGGGACCCAGGAGCAGATCGACCTCTACGTCCGTGACATCGTCACCGGCCGGAAGGCCTGGTGCCAGCTCTTCAGCGAGCCCGGCGCCGGCTCCGACCTCGCCGGCCTGCAGACCCGCGCCATCAAGGACGGCGACGAGTGGGTCGTCACCGGTCAGAAGGTGTGGACCTCGGGCGGCCAGGTGGCCGACCTGGGGATGCTGATCGCGCGCACGGACCCCGAGGTGCCGAAGCACAACGGCATCACCTACTTCGCCATCGACATGCACCAGCCGACCGTGGAGATCCGGCCGCTGGTGGAGATGACCGGGCCACGCGATGTTCAACGAGGTCTTCATGGAGGAGGCCACGGTCCCCGACAGCGCGGTGATCGGCGGGCTCAACAACGGGTGGGCGGTCGCGAACACGACGCTCATGAACGAGCGGGCCGGGCTCGGCTCGGGCGGGGGCCACGCGGCGGCGGGCGCGGCCACGCCGGGCACCGTGGTGAACGACCTCGCGCGCGCGCGCCGGGGACTTCGTGTCGGGTGGGACGCGCCGGAACCGCGGCGGCAGCGCCGGCGGCATGTTCAGCTCCGGCTACAAGCTCCTCGTCGACCTCGCCAAGGGCAACGGCGCCATCGACGACCCGTCGGTGCGCCAGGACCTCATGCGCCTGCACACGCTCAACGAGCTGGGCCGCATGAACAACCTGCGGGCCAAGGCGGCCAAGGCCATCGGCCAGGACGTGCCCGGCCTGCCCAACATCTCGAAGCTGTCGATGAGCGAGATCGTGCGCCAGCAGCGCGACATCGGGCTCCGCATCCTCGGCCCCTACGGCACGCTCCACGGGTACACGGGCGAGCAGACCGCGAAGCTCGCCGAGGCGACCGGCAACCCGTTCACCGCCATGGTGACGAGCCTCGCCCTCTTCGCGCAGGCCCCGCCCATCTACGGCGGCACCGACCAGGTCCAGCGCAACATCATCGGCGAGCGCGTGCTCGGCCTCCCCAAGGAGGCCAACAACGACAAGACCGCCGCGTTCAAGGACCTCCCGAAGAACGCCTAGGCGGCAGCGGGCCTAGGCCAGCCGCTCGGCCAGGCGGGACGCCCGCTCGGCCAGCCGGGGGTCACCGAGCTCGTTCGCCAGCGCGGCGAACCCCGCCGTCGGACCCGTCCACCGCCACTCGTCGACGGTCCCCACCGGCGCGTCGCGCTCGACGGTGGCGATGCGGCGGAAGAGCAGCGCCAGGTCGAACTGCTCGCGCAGCGTGGCGTTGAGCTTCGCGGCGCTGCGCACCCCCGCGTCCCAGGTGAGGGGATCGGCCGGGATCTGCTCGAGGTGACCCCAGCGGTCGAGCACCTGGGCGGCGGACTTGGCGCCCCAGCCCGGCAGCCCGGGGAAGCCGTCGGCGGTGTCGCCCACCAGCGCGAGCAGGTCGGGGATCGAGGCCGGCTGCACGCCGAGCCGCGCGTGCACCCCGGCGGCGTCGAACCACTTGTCCTGGCGCCGGTCCCACTGCCACACCTTCCCGCCGACGCACTGCCCGAGGTCCTTGTCCGGCGTGCAGATCACGACGCGCTCGGCGCGGTCGTCAGCGGCCGCCACCGCGGCCCCGGCGGCGAGCGCGTCGTCGGCCTCCTGCTCGACCATCGGCCACACCGTGAAGCCCGCCGACGCGAGCGCATCCTCGACGACGGGGAACTGCGCCTGAGCGCGGGCTCGACGCCGGAGCCGTCCTTGTAGCCCGCCCACAGGTCGTTGCGGAACGACTCGATGACGTGGTCCGTCGCCACCGCCACGTGGGTGGCGCCCTGCTCCAGGAGCATCAGGCAGGACCCCACCACCCCGCGGGTGGCCCCCCGCGCCGGGTCCTTGTTGGCGGGGGAGTAGTGGTACCGGAACAGCTCGTAGGTGCCGTCGACGAGGTGGACCTGCATGCCTGCCGAGCCTGGCACAGCGAAGCGGCTGACAGGACGGCCCCGCGTGGGTACCGTCCTCGCCGTGAACCGTCATCCGGCTGGGCCCCGGGGATCGGAGAACGAGGGTGGGACGATCGAGAGCTGACCGGCGGGCGCTGCGCGAGCGGAACGAAGCACGCTGCGAGCGGATCCTGGACACGGCCGAGCCCCTCCGGCTCGACGACCTCGACTGGGAGGCGGTGGGCGACGTCGAGCTCGACCAGGGCGTGATCGACGTCCTCGTCTACATGCGGGACGTCGAGGGCTTCACGGACCGGGATCTCGTCGGCCTGACCGCCCACCGCACCACGCTCGGCGACCCGATCATCAACCGGTTCCTCCACCTCTGGCGCCACGAGGAGTCGGTGCACTGCCAGGCCCTCGGCACCTTCCTCGAGCGGTACGCGACGGCGTGGGGCAGCGACGTCCCGCCCCGCCAGATGCCGCCGCCGGCGGTGGCGCTGCGCCGCGAGCGGGTCATCGCCCGGATCGGCGGACCCGTCGGGCGGGTGGTGGCGGCCGCGCACATGGCCTGGGGCGCCGCCAACGAGCTGCTGACGCTCAACGGCTACAAGATCCTCGCCGACCGCTGCGGTCACCCGGTGCTGGCCGAGCTGCTCCACCGCATCGCCGCGCAGGAGGCCCGCCACTACAGCTTCTACCTGCTGCAGGCGGAGTGGCGGCTGGCGTCGAGCCGGCTGGCCCGGTCGCTCCTGCCACGGGTGCTCGACGGCACGTGGACGCCGGTCGGCATCGGGGACGGCTACAAGTCGCGCGACGAGTTCGAGCGGGTGCTCGTCTACCTGGGCGGCGGCAACGACGGGCGGCGCACCATCGACCGCATGGATCGCCGGTTCGCCTCCCTCCCGGGCTTCGAGCGCCTCCGGATCTACCGCGACGCCGCCCGTTCGGTGGTGCAGCCCGCCTAGCCCGCCCCGCCGCTACCTTGCCCGCATGCGGCGAGTCACCCTGCGCTCGCTGTGGGCCCACAAGCGGCGCCTGCTGTCCACCGTCCTGGCGATCGTGCTCGGCGTCGGTTTCATGTCGGGCACCTTCATCCTGTCGACGACCCTCGACGAGGTCGCCGACGACATGTTCCGCGACGCGGCGTCCGAGATCGATGCCCTGGTGCAGGGCGAGGTGCTGGCCTCGGGATCGGTCGCGGGCAGCCAGCGCGCGTCGCTCCCGCTGAGCGCCGTCGGCGCGGCCGAGCGGGTCAACGGGGTCGCGGCCGCCGCGCCGCGGGTCAGCACGAAGGGCTCAGGCGGGACGAACCGGATCCTCGCCCTCGGCGGCTTCCCCCTGGGCACCGAGTACGGACCCGGGACGATCTTCGAGAACTGGATCGACGACCCGCAGCTCACGCCCTACCGCCTCTCCGACGGCCGGGCGCCCGCGGCCCCCGACGAGATCGCGCTCAACGAGGACGCGCTCGACGACGCGGGCGCCGACGTGGGCGACGCGCTCACGATCATCGGCCAGTTCGGTCCGCAGCCCTACACCGTGGTCGGGTCGTTCCGCTCCGGATCCTCGGGCAGCGCGGGCGGGGCCGTCTCGGTGGAGTTCACGCTCCAGGAGGCACAGCGGCTCGCGGGCACGGGTGATCGCATCGACAGCGTGTGGGTGGCGGGGGACGAGGGCATCTCCGAGCGGGCGCTGGTCCGCCGGCTGGCGGACGCCATCGACGGCGTCGAGGTCATCACCGGCGAGCAGGCCCAGGCCCAGCTGACGCGGAGCAGCACGTCCGACGTCCGCTTCCTCCAGGTGATCCTCGCCGTGTTCGGGGTGGTGGCGCTGCTCGTCGGGGGCTTCGTCATCTCGAACACCTTCACGATCCTGGTGGCCCAGCGCACCCGCGAGCTCGCCCTGCTGCGAGCGCTCGGCGCGAGCCGCGCGCAGGTGTTCCGGTCGGTGCTGCTCGAGGCAGCGCTCGTCGGGGTCGTGGCGTCCGGCATCGGACTCGCGGTCGGCGCGTACCTGGCGCGGTTCATCAACCGCGGGCTCCGCGAGATCGGCGCGGAGCTGCCCACCGAGACCCTGAGCATCCGGCCGATGACGTTCGTCCTGTCGTTCGGCATGGGCATCGCGGTGACGTTGCTCGCCGCGCTGCTGCCCGCGGTGCGGGCGACCCGGGTGCCGCCGCTCGCTGCGCTCCGCGACATGAGCGCCGACCGTCCGCCGGCATCGGCTCGCCGGGCCGTGATCGGCTGCGCGGTCCTCGCCCTCGGCGGCTTCGGCTGCTCGGCGGCCTGGCGGGAGGACGGGGCGTCCAGCGCCATCCCCGTGGTGGGGGCCGGCGCCGTGCTGGTGATCGTGGGCGTGATCGTGATCGGACCGGTCCTGGCCGGGCGCTCGGTCGCGATCCCGGCCCACGGCCTCCAGCGGATCAAGGGGGTCACGGGCCAGCTGGCGGGCGAGAACGCGACCCGGAACCCGCGCCGGACCTCCGCCACCGCGTCGGCCGTGCTGATCAGCGTGGCGCTCGTCGTGTTCGTCACCGCGTTCGCCAGCTCGGCCCTGCGGTCGGTGGAGTCGGACGCCCGGCGGGGGTTCGTCGGGGACTTCATCGTGACCGGCGGCGGTGGGCTCACCCTGCCCAACGGGCTGCTCACCTCCCCGATCCCGCCGAGCGTGGTGGAGGACGTGCGGCGCGTCCACGGCGTCGCGCTGGCCGTCGCGATGGGGTACTCGAGCGCGCGCCTCAGCTTCCCCGACCGGAACACCACCGACGTGTTCGTGTCCTCCATCGACCAGGAGGGGCTCGGCTCGGTGCTCAACCCGCGGATGGCCGAGGGGAAGGCCAGCGACCTCGACGACAGCGGCGTCATCGTCGACCGCGTGCTGGCGAACGACCACGACCTGGCGCTCGGCGATCCCATCACCTACGCGGTGGAGGACGGCCCGCCCGTGGTCCTGACGGTGCAGGGCATCAGCGACGACCCCAACCTGCTCGGGTACGCCACCGTCACCCGCGCGACCCACGCCCGGGTGGCCCCCGAGCTGCGCGACGTGCAGGTGGCCGGGCGCGTCGAGCCGGGCGCCGATCCCGAGCTGATCTCGCTCCTCGTGCAGGCCGAGCTCAGCGGCACCCCGGACGTGTGGGTCTACGACCGGGAGAGCTTCATCGCGGACCTCAAGTCGCAGATCAGCGAGTTCGTCAACGTGATCTACGGGCTGCTCGTGCTGTCGGTGGTGATCTCGGTCCTCGGCATCGCCAACACGCTCTCGCTGACGATCCACGAGCGCACCCGGGAGCTGGGGCTCCTGCGGGCCCTGGGGATGGACCGCGCGGGGGTGCGGTCGACGGTTCGGTGGGAGGCCGCGCTCATCGGCTTGTTCGGCATGGCCGTGGGCCTGATCGTCGGCGCCATCGTGAGCGCCGCGGTCGTGATCTCGTTGCGCGAGCTCGGCCTCGTGACCTTCGTCCTGCCGGTGTCCGGCGTGGCGCTCATCGCGGGCGGGGCCGTGGCCTTCGCCGCCCTCGCCGCGATCCGCCCGGCCCAGCGGGCCGCCGGCGTCTCGATCCTCGACGCGATAGCCGCGGAGTGACGCGGCACCCGCGCGCCCTCGCGGTCGCGGCGGTGTCGGCCGCTCTGCTCCTCGGTGGACTCGCGCCGGCGGACGCACTGCCGCCCGAGCCCGTCCCCTTCGGCAACGGGACCGCCACCGCCACCGCCGTCGTCACCAAGTTCACCCCCGGGGTCGGCTCCTTCCCCACCGGGTTGGCCGGGGGCGTGGCCATCACCAACGTGACCAATGCGATCGCCCAGGCCCAGGCCGAGACGCTCGACCTCGGCCTGATCGGCCTCCTGCTCACCGCCCTCGACGTCGTCGACGGCGACGACATCCCCGAGCCGCTCTTCGTCGACAACCGGGCGGGGGACACCGCCGCCAGCTCGGACGAGTACCCGATCGAGGGCACCACGCTGGGTGGCGGCCGCAAGGAGGTGCGGGCGCTCCAGGCGGTCCCGACGGCCACAGCCACCTCGACCCTGGTGAGCGCGTACAGCGACGCCGTGGCCGTCGAGGGCGGACGGGCGGAGTCGGTCAGCGAGGTCATCCCGGGCAGGGCGCGGCAGGGACGCGCGTCGGTGACGCTCGACGTCGAGATCGCGGGCCTCGTGAAGCTCTCCGGCCTCCGGTGGGACGTCCTGCACCGCACGGGCGAGGGGGCGCGGTCGGACGGGACCTTCGGCCTCTCCGCCGCGTCGATCGCCGGTGTGCCGATCCCGCTGGAGCCGCTCGCCGGTGCCGAGGCGGCGATCAACGCGGCGCTGGCGCCGACGGGGCTCTCGATCCAGCTCCCGCGCGTCGAGCACCTCACGGATCCGGTGGACCTGGTGCGGGTCACCTCGCTGCGGATCCTGTTCAAGGACAGCCCGCTCGGGAACGCCCTCTTCGGTCCGGCCCTCGGCCTCACGCGGACCCAGCGCGAGCAGCTCTTCACCGACCTGACCAAGGCCGACGACCTCACGGTCGGCCCGCTCCTGGCCGCGGAGGTGGCGACCGCGATCATGTCGGGCTCGGGCTTCCTCGCGATCGAGCTCGGGGGCGCCCAGGCGTCGTCCGGCCCGCTGCTCATCCCCGACGTGACGCCCGAGGCGCTCGGGCCCGGTGCGCTCCCGACGCTCCCGTCGCTGCCGCCGCTCCCGGCCTCCGGGGCCCCGCCCTCGCGCACCGTCGTGCGAGCTCCGGCCGCCGTCGGACCGCTGGAGGACCGCTGCGAGTCGGCCCACGTCCTGCACCCGGTCGGCTGCTCCCGTGGCCTGCTGCTCCCCGTGGGCCTGGCGGGCCTCGCCGCGGCGATCGTCATCGGCGCGCTCGACATCCGGCGGCAGCGCCGGCTGCGCCCGCTCCTCGCGGCCGAGGGGGTGCCCATCGAGGTGGGTGGCGTCGGCCGCCGCGCGCTCCGGTCCTACGGCCCGGTCGTCGCCGCCGGCGCGGCGCTGGCCGTGCTGGCCGCGTCCGTGGGCGTGCCCCGCGTGCACCTGGCCTACGAGGGCGCGATCGAGGTGCCCGACCCGGGTGCCACCCGGGACGAGACCGGCGTGGCGGGCGACGCGCTCCAGGGAGGCGACACCGGAGGCACCGCCGCCGGCACCAGGGGCAGCGCCGTCGGCGCAGTGCGACCGTGTGCGAGCCGGGATCGGCAGGTGCCCCAGGATCCGTACTCACCGCCGTGCTACGAGTTCACGGGTGGCAACGGCGGGGCCACCTCGCCGGGCGTCACCGGGGACACCATCACGGTCGCGATCCGAGCGGTCGAGGCGGGCTCGGCCACGGAGATCTTCTCCGCGCTGGGGGGCCAGGATCTCGAGGAGCCGACCGAGACCGGCAACGAGACGGCCGTCGCGCTGGCCGAGTACTTCTCGAAGAACTTCCAGTTCTACGGGCGCAAGCTCAAGCTCGAGTTCTTCGACGGCGACGGCAACGGCCTCGAGGAGCTGCTCAGCGGCGGCAAGGAGGCGGCGCTGGCCGATGCCACGAAGGCGGCCCAGGAGCTGCACGCGTTCGCTGACGTCGGCGCCATCACGATCCCCTACGCGGACGCGCTGGCCCAGAACCGGGTGATCAACATCGGCTCGCCGTACCCCTCACAGGAGTGGTACGAGACGCGCCGTCCGTACTCGTGGAGCGTGTTCTCCGACGGGACCAACCTCGTGTCGGCCACGTCGTCCGCGATGATCGGCCGCTTCCCGCCGGGGTCGCGTGCGGAGCACGCCGGCCCCGCCCTGCGCGACAAGCCGCGACGCTTCGCGATCGTGGCACCTGAGAACGCGGAGTACCAGGAGTCGATGAACGTCCTCATCGCCCGCCTCCGCGCCGCGAACATCGAGGTGGTGACCAACCAGAAGTACAAGCTCGACCTGGTGTCGTTCCCGAACCAGGCGTCGAACATCATCGCCCAGATCAAGGACGCAGGGGTCACGTCGGTCGTGTGCATCTGCGACCCCGCGATGCTCGCCTACGGGCTCACGCTGAAGGCGAACGAGCAGGACTACGAGCCGGAGTGGATCACCGCCGGGATCGTGTTCGTGGAGCAGGACGTCGTGGCCCAGCTCATCGACGCCCGCCAGTGGAGCCACGCGTTCGGCACCGCGTACAACGCCTACTCCGAGCCGTTCGGCGCGTCGTTCCCGTACTACGCGTACAAGTCGGTGCGCCCCGTCGACGAGCCGGTCCGAGGCGTCGAGGAGATCTACTACATGATGTACCTGCTCGCGATCGGCATCCAGATGGCCGGACCGAACCTGACCCCCGAGACGTTCGAGGCGGGCATGTTCGCCTACCCCGACCGCTTCGGGCCGCGCGGCACCTGGGACTTCGGCCCCGGCGACTACACGCCGACGAACGACTACCGCGAGATCTGGTGGGACCCCGACCGCATCTCCGGTCAGAACCAGCGCCGCGGCGCGTGGGCGCAGCTCGACAACGGGCGCCGCTACACCCCCGAGAACCCGCCCCACGGCCGGGCCCCCTACTTCGAAGAGGGCTGAGCGTGTCGGGCTCGCTCGCGCGTGCACGCCGACCCTTGTGCGATACGCATGAGTAGCGTACATTCCGTCGTGCAAGGGGGCTCGAGCTGCATCGCGCAGCGCCGAGTGCGACATAGGTCCGCACATCGAAGGAGGTCCCTTGCAAGGAACGAGACACGTGTCGCGCGCCGCGGCGGTGGGGCGCTCCTTCGAGGGCTGCGCCCGCAACGCTGGCGTCGAGATCGACGTGCGTGGGCGCAGCTCGGCCCAGGTGGCGGAGCAGCTCTCCACGCGGGAGGTACGTGAGGACCACCCCGGCGTCCACGGATGCTTCGCGGGGGCGCCGTCGATCATCACCGACGTCACGGAGGACCCGATGGAGCACCTGGCTCGGTGACGGAGGACGGCCGGCGGCGACCGGGTTGCTGGCCGTACCTGCTCGGCTACCTGGTGGTCGCGCCCGTCACGTACGGCCTGCTCGGGCAGGTGTCCTGGCCTCGACCACTCGAGCTCGTCCTGTCCCTGGTCGTCATCGCGGCGGCGACGGTCGGCGCGGTCCGATGGGAGCGTGGTCGCGCTAGAGGCCGAGGGCGCTGAGGGCGTCGGCGGCGCGGCCGATGGCGTCGGCCAGGGAGGGGTGGCTCGACTCGAACTTGGTGACCTCGTCGCGGAGCTCGTCGACGATGCCCTCGTCGTCGTCCTCCTCGACGCGGCGGTCGAGCTGGTCGGCGAGGCGGGCCAGCTCCTCGCGCTCGCGCTCCTCGTCCGACTTGCCGATCGCCTCGCGGAGGTGGGCGATCAGGTCCTCCAGCTGCTTCCTCGCGGACACGGCTACTCCTGGACGAGCTCGATCAGGGTGCCGAAGCTGCCCTTGGGGTGGACGAAGGCGACGGTCGTGCCGCGGCTGCCCGGTCGCGGGGCCTGGTCGATCGGCGTGGCGCCGGCGGCCACCATCGCGGCCAGCGCGGCGGCGCAGTCGTCGACGCGGTAGCCCACGTGGTGCAGGCCCTCGCCGCGCTTCTCGATCGACTTGGCGATCGGGGAGTCGGGGCGGGTGGCGGCCGTGAGCTGGATGTAGGAGTCCGCCACCTTGATGAGGGCCTCCTCCACGCCGTCGCTCTCCACCACCTCCCGGTGGTGCACCTCGGCGCCGAACGCCTCGCGGTAGTACGCGATGGCCGCCTCGAGGTCCTTGACGGCGATGGCGACGTGGTCGATCTCGGTGAGCAGGCCGGATGCCATCAGAGCTCGCCTCGCGCGTGGCGCTGGAACAGCGTGATCTTGTCCTCGCCGACGGCGGCCCGCTTCTCCGGGTCCTTCACGCCGAGGCCGGCGGCCGGCGCGAGGCAGCGCACGGCGAGCTTGCCCTCGGCCTCGTTGCGGTGGACGGCGCGGGCGGCCTCGCCGACCTCGGTGAGGTCGTAGCTGGCCGACATGACCGGCTGGATGCGGCCCTGGTCGATGAGGCGGTTCATGTTCCACGCCTCCTGGTAGTTGGCGAAGTGCGACGACACGATCCGCTTCAGCTTCATCCAGAGGTGGCGGTTGTCGTACTCGAGCATGAAGCCCGAGGTCGCCGCGCAGGTGACGATGGTGCCACCCCGCTTGGCGACGAAGACCGACGCGCCGAACGTGGAGCGGCCGGGGTGCTCGAACACGATGTCGGGGTCCTCACCGATCAGCGAGCGCACCTGCTTGCCCAGCCGGCGCCACTCGCCCTCGTCCTGCGTGTGCTCGTCCTTCCAGAACTTGTAGCCCTCGGCGGCACGGTCGATCACGGCGTCGCACCCCATGGCCTGGAGGAGCTTCACCCGCTCCGGGCTCGACACGACCCCCACGGGGGTGCCGCCGCCGTTGAGCACGAGCTGCACGCCGTAGGCCCCGATGCCGCCGGTCGCGCCCCAGAGGAACACCGAGTCGCCCTGCTTCATCTGCGCGGCGTGGCGACCGACGAGCATCCGGTAGCTCGTGGAGGCGCAGAGCCCGTTGACCGCGGACTCCTCCCACGTGAGGTGCTCGGGCTTCGGCATGAGCTGGTTGGCCTTGACGATCGACAGGTCGGCGAGGCCGCCGAAGTTCGACTCGAAGCCCCAGATGCGCTGGTTGGCGGCGAGCATCGCATCGTCGTGCTGCGAGGGGTCCTGGTCGTCGAGGTAGTTGCAGTGCACGACCACGCGGTCGCCCGGCTTCCAGTTGCGCACCGCCGACCCGACTCGCAGGATCACGCCCGAGGCATCGGAGCCGACGATGTGGTGGTCGAGCGCATGCCGGGCACCCCAGCTCGACTCCTTGCCGAGCCGGTCGAGGAAGCCGAAGGTCGGGAGCGGCTCGAAGATCGACGTCCAGACCGTGTTGAAGTTGATCGAGGACGCCATCACGGCGAGGTACACCTCGTCGGGCGCCAGCTCCGGCGTGGGGACGTCCCCGATGTGGAGCGACTTGCGCGGGTCCTTGTCCTCCGACTCCACCCCCTCCCACATGGCCTGCTCGCTGCGCAGCACGTGCGCAGCCCGGAAGTGGTCGGGGATCGGGAGCGCCGCGATGTCCTCGCCCGACGCGCCCCCCTCGATGGCATCGACGAAGTCCTGCATGCCGAGGAACCTATTCGGCCGTCGCGGACGGCGTGAAAAGGCCGTGCGAAGACTCCCGGCCGTGCGGATCTCCCACAAGGTCGACTACGGGGTGCGGGCCCTCGTGGCGCTGGCCCGGGCGGCCGAGTCGTCGCCG
Source organism: uncultured Microthrixaceae bacterium (assembly GCA_963806205.1). Lineage (GTDB taxonomy): Bacteria > Actinomycetota > Acidimicrobiia > Acidimicrobiales > VFJN01 > VFJN01. Next base: position 273,301 of record CAWDXF010000001.1, on the reverse strand, counting down.
GGGGTGCCGATCAAGCGCGAGGCGCTCGCGACCCAGGAGAAGATCCCCGGGAAGTTCCTCGACGACATCCTCCGGCTGCTCCGCAACAGCGGGCTCGTGCGCAGCCACCGCGGCCCCGAGGGTGGCTGGACGCTGGGCCGGCCGGCGAAGGACATCACCGTGGCCGATGTGATCCGGGTGCTGGAGGGCCCCCTCGCGTCGGTTCGGGGATTGCGGCCCGACCAGCTCGCGGGGGACGGGGTCCAGGAGCCGATGGTGTCGCTGTGGGTGGCCGTGCGCGTGTCGCTGCGCGCGGTGCTCGAGGAGGTCACGCTCGCCGACCTCGCGGCGGGCCGGCTCCCGCGCAAGGCGGCCAAGCTCCTCGACGTCGACGGGGCGTGGGCCCCCCGCTGAGCGCGGCCAACCGAATCCCGAGTTGGCAAGTCGGATTTACGTCGGTACCCTGCGGCCCATGCAGGTCGATCGCCGTCGACGCCTGGCTGCCATCGTCGCGGTGCTGATCGGGCTCTGGCTTCCCCTGGTCGCGCTCGCCCAACCCTCTGGAGCGTCCGCCGCCCAGACCGATGGGGAGCTCGTCGGCACCTTCCGCATCGCCGCGGGCAGCTGCGGCGCCGGTGGGGGCACCGGGTCGTACTTCCGGATGATCCTGCCCACCGGGTCCCTCCAGGGACCCTGGGTCGACAACGCGGACTCGACCTGCGCCGACCGCACCGTCACGCCCCTCGCGCCCGGCACCGACGGTGGGCTCGTGACGGGCGGGTTCCAGCCCGCGCCCAGCCCGGGCTTCGACGCCGCGGGCAACAGCCTCGCCGTGCGCGTGATCCGGCCCGTGCGGTTCTTCGGCGTGGACTTCTCCGGGTCCACGAACCCGACCGACCTCCAGACCGGCGCGCGCGTGGACCCGCCCACGCTCCGGGCCGAAGGCGGGGGCCTCTCCGGCGACCTCCGCGCCTTCGCCGCCACGTGGAACGACCAGGCGTTCAACCAGGGCTCGCCGAAGCCCGACGGCTCGCGGCCGGGCAACACCACCGCACCGACCGGCACGATCCGCGCCGACGGGTCCTTCTCGCTCACCTGGACGAGCCAGATCGTGGGCGGTCCGTTCAACAACTTCACCGGTCTGTGGCACCTCGAGGGCGCCTTCGTTCCCGCGGGCGGCGCAGCCGCCGCTCCCGCCGTGGGCGGGACCACGGGCACCACCGCGCCGGCCGCGCCCGGCGGCGCCGCGGTGACCACCCCCGCCGGCGCCAGCGCCGGGACCCCCGAGCCCGGCGGCGAGGTCGCGGGACCCGCGGCCCACGACATCGCGCCTTCGGCCACCGCGGTGGTCGAGGACGACGGCTTCGAGGCCCCCGTGTGGCTGGTGGTCCTCCTCGCCCTGGCCGGCATCGCCGGCGTGCTGGTGCTGCTCGTGCTGGGGCCGCGGGACCGCGATCGGGGTGGACCGGGAGCGCCGGCGACCGCCGGGACCGCCCCGGCGACGGCCGCCGTGACCGCGCGGCGGCGCTGGCCGCTGCGAGCGATGGTGGCCATCGGGCTCGGGCTCGCCCTGGCGCCGGCCGCGTTCCAGATGTTCACCCGTGCACCCGGCGGCGGGAAGATGATCGACGGCTTCGCCCCGTACATGACCGAGGCCAAGATCGACAGCTTCCGCGACGACATGGCCACCATGGGCGCCGCCAGCGACGAGGCGGGCCCGATCCTCGCCGCCTACGGCGACGGGGCGACGCGCTTCCCGAGCGTGGCCACCTTCACCCAGGAGTGGGGGGCGATCGACGAGGACATGTCGTCGATGCTCACCACGATGCGCAGCAACATCGACGAGTACGACGGCGTCGCCGCGCTGCCGCCGTTCGTGCTGTTCCCGTGGTTCTTCGTCGTGCCGGGCCTGCTGGTCGCCGGCGTGGCGGGCTGGGCGCTCTGGCACGACCGCTCCGGCGTGCCCACGCGGGGCAGGCGCATCGCGCTCGGTGGCCCTGGGCGTCGGGCTGATCGCCGCGCCGGCCGTGTTCCAGATGTTCACGCGGGCGCCAGGCGGCGCCGACATGATCGCCGACTTCAAGCCGTTCATGCGCCCCGCCAAGGTCACCGACATCCAGGGCTACTTCCTCACGATCGGCAGCGCGGAGGGCGACCTGCGCCTGCACGTCCTCCCCGATCTCGCCTCCCGCGGTGGCGTGCCCTCGACGCCTGCGATCACGACGTTCAACGAGGAGTGGCCCCGCATCTCCAACGAGATGGCCCCGATGATCGGCACGATGGCCGACAACGTCGACCGGTTCGCCGGCATCGCCGCCCTCCCGCCGTTCTGGGCGTTCCCCTGGTTCTTCGTCCTTCCGGGCGTGCTCGTCATCGCGTGCACCGCGGTGGCGGCGCGGTCCGGCGACGCCGAGCCCTCCCCTGCGAGCGGTCGCCGGACCGCCCGCACCCCTGCTCTCGAAGGAGCGTGACGTGACCACCACCACGACCACCCCGCCCACGACCGACGAGCGCTCGGCGCTGTTCTCCTTCCCCAACCCCGTGAACGAGATCTCGGCCCGGCTCGTCGCCACCGGCGTCGTGCTCATGGCCGTCGCGACCATCGCGTTCGACCTTCGGTGGATGACGCTCGTGCTCGCGTACGGCTTCATCGCCCGAGTGGCCACCGGGCCGTCGCTCAGCCCCCTCGGGCAGCTCGTGACCCGGGTGGTCACGCCGCGGCTGGGCCTCGAGCCGCGCTACGTCGCGGGGCCGCCCAAGCGGTTCGCCCAGGCGGTCGGGGTGCTGTTCTCTGTCACGGCCGCGATCCTCACCTACGGCTTCGACCAGTTCGGGGCCGCGCAGCTGGTGCTCGGCGTCCTCGTGATCGCCGCCTCCCTCGAGGCGTTCGTGGGGTTCTGCCTCGGGTGCTGGGCCTTCGGCCTGCTCATGAAGACGGGCATCGTCCCCGACGAGGTGTGCGAGCGCTGCAATGACATCTGGGGGACCGCGCGGGCATGAGCGAGGAGTCCCCCCGCCCGCGCGACGCAGCGCGACGTCGTGCGCCTCGTGGCGGCGATCGTCGTGATCGCGGCGTTCATCGCGCTCGCCGCGCTCGCGATCGCGGCCAGCCGGTCGTCGTTCTCGATCGCCACGTCCGCCGGCGCGCTCGGCGCCCGAGGTAGGGCGGCCGCTCCCCGAGGTGCCGGTCCTCGACGCGCTCGTGGCCGCGCCCGCGCCGTCCGCGCCCGTCGCGCTCGCCGTCGCCCCGCTCGCCCCCGCACCGACGCCCGTCCTGGCGCCGGTCGAGCCGCCGCCGCTGCCGGAGATCGAGGGCAAGCCCTGCGCGGCGCTGTCGCTCCCCGCGCCGTCCGAGGTGGGCGGCCTGCAGTCGCTGATCCGGCTGGTGCCGCTGTTCGGGCCCTTCTCGCCCGAGGCGTTCGCGATGATGCCGGCCTTCCAGCCGGGCTTCGAGGCGCTGGGCCCGCTGTTCCCGCTGTTCGAGAGCGGGCTCGACCAGGCCGCGCCGCTCCTCGACGCGGTCACGCCCGTCGCGCAGCAGCTCGGCGAGGCCGGCTTCGGAGCGCTGGCGCCGCTGTACGGGCCCTACCGCGAGGACGTGCTCGCCGGCGAGGCGCAGCTCGCCGCGTACCTCCAGCCGATCGTGCAGTCCCTCGCCTCGGCACCCGGCAGCGAGTGCCTCGTCGCCCTCGAAGGCGTCCTCGCCGACATCGCGCCCTAGGAGAGCAGCCCACTGCGAGGCCGGAGCCGGGCGGCTTTGCCGACCCGTGCGAAGGCACCTGCGGAGGCGAGCCCAGCGCCGCAGGCGCCCGCGACCGGAGCAGGCATCAGACCAGAGGTCGGTCGGTGGGGTCGATGATGCGGGGGAGGGCGGTGTCGCCCATGAGCCAGCGGTCGACCTCGGCCGCGCAGCTGCGGCCCTCGGCGATGGCCCACACGATGAGGCTCTGGCCGCGGCCCATGTCGCCGGCCACGAACACGCCGTCGACCGACGTGGCAAAGGTGCCGTCGCGGGCGACGTTGGTGCGCGGATCGAGCTCCACGCCGAGCTGCTCGAGCAGGCCTTCGCGCTGGGGGCCGAGGAACCCCATCGCCAGCAGCACGAGCTGGCACGGGATCTCGCGGTCGGTGCCCTCGACCTTCTCGAAGCGCCCGTCGACCATCTCGACCTCGTGCATCCGCAGCGTGGCCACCTGGCCGTCGTCGTCGCCGAGGAAGCACTCGGTGTTGACCGCGTAGACGCGGTCGCCGCCCTCCTCGTGGGCGGAGGTCACCTTGTAGGTCATCGGGTAGGTGGGCCACGGGTTGGCGGCCGGACGCTCGTCCGCCGGCCGGGGCAGGATCTCGAGCTGGGTGACCGACCGGGCGCCCTGGCGGTGGGCGGTGCCGAGGCAGTCGGCCCCGGTGTCGCCGCCGCCGATGATCACGACGTCCTTGCCGTCCGCGGTGATCGGCACGTCGGTCACCGCGAGGTCGCCCTCCTGGGCCTTGTTGGACCACGGGAGGTACTCCATCGCCTGGTGGATCCCGCCGAGCTCGCGGCCGGGCACCGGCAGGTCGCGCCACGCGGTCGCCCCGCCGGCGAGGACAACGGCGTCGAACTGGTCGCGCAGCTCGTCGGCGGTGATGTCCACGCCCACGTCCACGCTGACGCGGAACTCGGTGCCCTCGGCCTGCATCTGCTCGATGCGCCGGTCGAGGTGGCGCTTCTCCATCTTGAACTCGGGGATGCCGTAGCGGAGCAGGCCGCCGATGCGGTCGGCCCGCTCGAACACGACCACGTGGTGGCCGGCCCGCGTCAGCTGCTGCGCGGCGGCGAGCCCGGCGGGGCCCGATCCCACGACCGCCACCCGCTTGCCGGTCAGCAGGGACGGCGGGACGGGCACGACCCAGCCCTCGTCCCACGCCCGGTCGATGATCTGCACCTCGACCTGCTTGATCGTGACCGGGTCCTGGTTGATGCCCAGCACGCACGCGCCCTCGCACGGGGCCGGGCACAGGCGTCCGGTGAACTCGGGGAAGTTGTTCGTGGCGTGCAACCGGTCGATCGCGTCGCGCCACCGGTCGCGGTACACGAGGTCGTTCCAGTCGGGGATCAGGTTGCCGAGGGGGCAGCCGTTGTTGCAGAAGGGGATCCCGCAGTCCATGCAGCGCGAGGCCTGTGCCTGCAGCGCCCGGTCGGGGAACGGCTCGTACACCTCCTTCCAGTCGCGGAGGCGCACGGGCACGGCGCGCCGCGTCGGCGTGACCCGTCCGTGCTTGAGGAACCCCTTCACGTCACCCATGAGCGGCCGCCATGATGGCCTCGTCGACGTTCTGGCCGGTCTCCTCCGCGATGCGGGCGGCTTCGAGGACCCGCTTGTAGTCGAGCGGCAGGACCTTCTTGAAGCGGCGCACCTCGGTGTGCCAGCGCTCGAGGATGCGGCCCGCGACCGTGGAGCCCGTCTCGGCCTCGTGGCGGCGGAGCGTGGCGCGGAGCCACTCGATGTCCTCGGTGTCGAGGGGCTCGAGGTCGACCATCTCGCCGTTGAGGCGGCGGAAGAACGTGTCGTCCGGGTCGTACACGAAGGCCAGGCCGCCGGACATGCCGGCGCCGAAGTTGCGGCCGGTCTGGCCGAGCACCACGGCGCGGCCACCGGTCATGTACTCGCAGCCGTGGTCGCCCACGCCCTCCACCACCGCGGTGGCGCCGGAGTTGCGCACGCAGAACCGCTCGCCCACGATCCCGCGCACGTAGGCCTCGCCGCCGGTGGCGCCGTAGAGCATCACGTTGCCGGCGATGATGTTGTCCTCCGGCACGAAGTCGGGATGGGAGTCGAGCGGGGGCCGCACCACGAGCCGGCCGCCGGACAGGCCCTTGCCGAAGTAGTCGTTGGCGTCGCCGTAGAGGCGCAGGGTGATGCCGCTGGGCACGAACGCACCGAAGCTCTGCCCGGCCGACCCCGTCAGGCGCACCTGGATCGTGTCGTCGGGGAGACCGGCGCCCTTGTACCGCTTGGTCACCTCGTGGCCCAGCATCGTGCCGACGGTCCGGTTGGTGTTGCGGACGGGGACGTCGATCTCGACCACGCGGGCCTCGTCCAGGGCCGGTGCGGACAGGCGGATCAGCTCGTTGTCGAGGGCGAGGTCGAGGCCGTGGTCCTGGGTGCCGGTGCAGTGCAGGTCCTGCTCGAAGGGCGACTCGGGCTGGTGCAGGATCGGGGTCAGGTCGAGCCCGCTGGCCTTCCAGTGGTCGACGGCGGCGCGGGTGTCGAGCAGCTCGACGTGCCCGATGGCCTCGGCCAGCGAGCGGAAGCCCAGCGCGGCGAGGTGCTCACGCACCTCCTCGGCGATGAACTCGAAGAACGTCTCGACGAACTCCGGCTCGCCGTTGAAGCGCGCCCGCAGCTCCGGGTTCTGCGTCGCGACACCCACCGGGCAGGTGTCGAGGTGGCAGACGCGCATCATGATGCACCCCGACACCACGAGCGGCGCGGTGGCGAAGCCGAACTCCTCGGCGCCGAGCAGCGCGGCGATCACCACGTCCCGGCCCGTCTTCATCTGGCCGTCGGTCTGCACCACGATGCGGTCGCGCAGCCCGTTGAGGAGCAGCGTCTGCTGCGTCTCGGCCAGGCCGAGCTCCCACGGTGCGCCCGCGTGCTTGAGCGAGTTCAGCGGGCTCGCGCCTGTGCCGCCGTCGTGGCCGGAGATGAGGACCACGTCGGCCTTGGCCTTGGACACACCGGCCGCCACGGTGCCCACGCCGACCTCGGCCACGAGCTTCACGTGGATGCGAGCGGCCGGGTTGGAGTTCTTCAGGTCGTGGATGAGCTGCTTCAGGTCCTCGATGGAGTAGATGTCGTGGTGGGGCGGCGGCGAGATGAGGCCCACACCGGGCGTCGAGTACCGCGTCTTCGCGATCCAGGGGTACACCTTGTTGCCGGGCAGCTGGCCGCCCTCGCCGGGCTTGGCCCCCTGGGCCATCTTGATCTGCAGGTCGTCCGCGTTGGTCAGGTACTCCGACGTCACGCCGAAGCGGCCGGAGGCCACCTGCTTCACGGCGCTGCGGCGCTCGGGGTCGTGCAGGCGGTCGGCATCCTCGCCCCCCTCGCCGGTGTTCGACCTCCCGCCGAGGCGGTTCATCGCGATGGCGAGCGTCTCGTGGGCCTCCGCCGAGATCGAGCCGTAGCTCATCGCGCCGGTCGAGAAGCGGCGGATGATCGCGGAGGTCGGCTCGACCTCCTCGAGCGGCACTGCCGGGTGCACGCCCGCGCGCAGCTCGAACAGGCCGCGGAGCGTGGCCAGCTTCCGGGCCTGGTCGTCCACCCGGGTCGTGTACTCCTTGAAGATGTCGTAGCGCTTCGTGCGGGTGGCGTGCTGCAGCTTGAACACGGTCTCCGGGTTGAAGAGGTGGTGCTCGCCCTCGCGGCGCCACTGGTACTCGCCGCCGACCCACAGGTCGCGGTGGGCGGCCTCCTCGGGCCGGTCGAGGTAGGCGAACCGGTGGCGGGCGGCGACCTCCTCGGCCAGCACGTCGAGCCCGACGCCGCCGATGCGGGTCGTCGTGCCCGTGAAGTACTCGGCCACCAGGTCGTGGCCGAGGCCGATGGCCTCGAACACCTGGGCGCCCGTGTACGACGCGACGGTCGAGATCCCCATCTTCGACATGATCTTGAGCACGCCCTTGGTGCTCGCCTTGACGAAGTTGCGGACGGCCTTGCCCTTGGAGACGTCGGTGAGGACGCCCTGGTCGATGAGGTCCTCGATCGTCTCGAACGCGAGGTAGGGGTTGATCGCCGCGGCGCCGAAGCCGAGCAGCAGCGCCATGTGGTGCACCTCGCGGGCGTCGCCGCACTCGACGAGCAGGCCGACCTGGGTGCGGGTCTTCTCGCGGATGAGGTGGTGGTGCACCGCCGAGGTGAGCAGCAGCGACGGGATCGGCGCGAGCTCGGCCGACGAGTGGCGGTCCGACAGCACGATGAGCTTGGCGCCGTCGGCCACCGCCTCGCTCACGCGGGCCCGCACGTCGTCGAGCGCCGCGCGCAGGCCGGCGCCGCCCTCGGCCACGGGGTAGAGGCCGTCGATGGCGAACGGCTTGAAGCCGGGCATGTCGCCGTCGTCGTTGATGTAGAGGAGCTTGGCCAGCTCCTCGTTGGTCAGGATCGGGTGGGGGATGACCACCTGGCGGCACGACGCCGGGCCGGGCCGCAGCAGGTTGGCCTCCGGCCCAACCGACTTGCCCATCGACGTCACGAGCTCCTCGCGGATGGCGTCGAGCGGCGGGTTGGTCACCTGGGCGAAGAGCTGCTGGAAGTAGTCGAACAGCAGGCGCGAGCGGTCCGACAGCACCGCCACCGGCGTGTCGGTGCCCATCGACCCGATCGGCTCCGCACCGGTGCGGGCCATGGGCGTGATGAGGACCTTGAGGTCCTCCGTCGTGTAGCCGAACACGCGCTGGTGCTTGACCACCGACGCGTGCTGCGGCGTGAGGAAGTCGCGGTGGGGCAGGTCGTCGAGGTGCACGAGCCCGGCGTGGAGCCACTCGGCGTACGGCTGCTGGGCGGCCAGGGCCTCCTTGATCTCCTGGTCGTCGACGATGCGCCCGAGGTTGGTGTCCACGAGGAACATCCGTCCCGGCTGGAGCCGGCCCTTCTGCACGATGGTGGAGGGCTCGATCGGCAGGACGCCGACCTCGGAGGCCATGACCACGAGGCCGTCCTCGGTCACCCAGTACCGCGAGGGCCGGAGCCCGTTTCGGTCCAGGACGGCGCCGATCACGGAGCCGTCGGTGAAGGCGATCGACGCCGGGCCGTCCCAGGGCTCCATCACGCTGGCGTGGTAGCGGTAGAAGTCCCGCTTCCAGTCGGGCATCGACTCGTGGTGCTCCCAGGCCTCCGGGATCATCATCAGCACCGCGTGGGGCAGCGAGTAGCCGCCGAGGTGGAGCAGCTCGAGCACCTCGTCGAAGCGGGCGGTGTCCGAGCTGCCCGGCGTGCAGATGGGGAAGGCCCGCTCCAGCCCCGGCAGGTGGTCGGACTCGAGCAGGGCCTCGCGGGCCCGCATCCAGTTCTCGTTGCCCATGACCGTGTTGATCTCGCCGTTGTGGGCGATCAGGCGGTACGGGTGGGCCAGCGGCCAGGACGGGAACGTGTTGGTGGAGAACCGCGAGTGCACGAGGGCGAGGGCCGACTCGAGCCGCGCGTCCGTGAGGTCGGTGAAGAACTGCCCGACCTGGTACGAGATGAGCATCCCCTTGTAGACGAGGGTCCGCGCCGAGAGGCTCGGGAAGTACACGGGCTCGCCACCCGTGTCGACCTCGTGTTCGATGCGCTTGCGCACCACGAAGCAGCGTCGGTCGAGGTCGAGCCCCGCCAGCGGCAGCCGCCCCTCCGCGGCCGCCATGAACACGTGGCGGAACGACGGCTCCGCGTCCTGGGCCTGCTGCCCGATCATCGAGTTGTCGACGGGCACCTCCCGCCACCCGAGCACCCGGAGGCCCTCGGCGCCGGCGATCTTGGCGACGGCGTCCATGGCGACCGCCTCTGCCTGCGGGTCGCGGGGGAGGAAGGCCATGCCCACCGCGTAGGCCCCGGCGGGGGGCAGCTCGAAGTCGACGACCTGCCGGAGGAACCCGTCGGGCACCTGGATCAGGATCCCGGCACCGTCGCCCACGTTCGGCTCGGCGTTGGTGGCCCCGCGGTGGTCCAGGTTGCACAGCGAGGCCAGGCCCAGCTCGATCATCCGGTGGCTGGGCCGGCCGTGCATGTCGACCACGAACGACACACCGCAGGCGTCGTGCTCGAAGCGTGGGTCGTAGAGGCCCTGGGCGGGCGGCAGCTGGGGCATTCGGATGTCCATTCCCGTCGGAGCGGTGGATCGGTGTGTGGTCCAGAGCTCTGCGGTGGGACGTCGTTGGCCCTCGCAGGTCGTGCAACTGTACCGGCCCTGACGGGCGCCGGGCCAACTGCGTTCCGCCAAATGGCCTGGTCCTGCGGGCCCTCGGTACGCTGGCCGCCGGTTGTCACCGCACCGTCACTTCTGACCTTCATGGGGGACTCGACATGGCTGGATCCGTGATCCTGGGCGGCGCTCGCACGCCGATCGGCAAGCTCTCCGGCGCCCTGGCGGGCTTCTCCGCCGCCGAGCTCGGCGGGTTCGCGATCAAGGCGGCGCTGGAGCGCTCCGGCGTGACCGCCGACCAGGTCGACTACGTGTTCATGGGCCAGGTGCTCCAGGCGGGCGCCGGGCAGATCGCCGCCCGCCAGGCCGCCGTGCACGCCGGGATCCCGATGACGGTCCCCGCCACCACCATCAACAAGGTGTGCCTCTCGGGCCTCAACGCGATCCACCTGGCCGACCAGATGATCCAGCAGGGCGAGGCCGACATCGTGGTGGCCGGCGGCATGGAGTCGATGACCCAGGCGCCGTACCTCCTGCCCGGCGCGCGTGCCGGGTACCGCATCGGCGACCAGAAGGTCGTCGACTCGATGATGTACGACGGCCTCTTCTGCGCCTTCGACCAGGTGGCCATGGGCGCCGGCACCGAGAAGTACGCCGCGTCGGCCGGGCTGGCCCGCGAGCCGCAGGACGCCCTTGCGGCCGCGTCCCACGAGCGCGCCGCGCGCGCGGCCAAGGACGGGCTGTTCGACAACGAGATCGTCAAGGTGGAGATCCCGCAGCGCAAGGGCGACCCGGTGCTGTTCGACACCGACGAGGGCGTCCGCGGCGACACGACCGCCGAGTCGCTCGCCAACCTGCGGCCGGCGTTCGACAAGGCCGGCAACATCACTGCCGGCAACGCATCGCAGATCTCCGACGGCGGTGCCGCCGTGATCGTCGCCTCGAAGGCCGCCGCCGAGCGCCTGGGCGCCACGCCCCTGGGCGAGGTCGTGGGCTACGGCCAGGTCGCCGGGCCCGATCCGTCGCTGCTCACGCAGCCGGCGCGGGCCATCAAGGCCGCCGCGGAGCGGGCCGGCAAGGCCGTCTCGGACATCTCGCTCTTCGAGCTCAACGAGGCCTTCGCGGCCGTCGGGCTGGCCTCGATGACGGATCTCGGCATCACCGACGAGGTCACGAACGTCAACGGCGGCGCCATCGCGCTGGGCCATCCCGTGGGCATGTCGGGCACCCGCGTGGCCCTCACGCTGCTGCTCGAGCTGGGCCGCCGTGGTGGCGGTCTGGGTGCCGCAGCCCTCTGCGGTGGCGGCGGTCAGGGCGACGCCATGCTCCTGCAGGTCTGAGGTTTCGGCCTCGGCGGGGCCTCGGCCGAGCTGAAGCGCCGGCCTTCGGCCGACTCACCTCTAGCTCCGGGGACGGCGGAGGGCGGCCTCATAGCTCGCCGCAGGGCGCCGAAGGCGCCCGAGGACGAAACGACGACGTTTGACAGGCCCCCGGGTCGGGGGCTCAATGTTGCGCCGATGCCCAAGGCCCTCGTCATCGTGGAGTCCCCGGCGAAGGCCCGCACGATCGCGGGCTTCCTCGGCGGCGACTACACCGTGCTCGCGTCCATGGGGCACGTGCGCGATCTGCCGGCCAAGGGGCTCAACGTCGACACCGAGAACGGCTTCGCGGTCGAGTACGAGGTGCACGCCAGCAAGAAGTCGGTGATCGCCGATCTCAAGAAGGCGATGAAGGGCGTGGACGAGCTCTACCTCGCCACCGATGAGGACCGCGAGGGCGAAGCGATCTCGTGGCACCTGCTCGAGGTTCTCCAGCCGACGGTGCCGGTGCACCGGATGGTGTTCCACGAGATCACGCAGGCCGCGATCGACCGGGCCCGTGAGGAGTCGCGTGACGTGGACGCGGGCCTCGTCGACGCCCAGGAGAGCCGGCGCATCGTCGACCGGCTGTACGGCTACCCGGTGTCGGAGGTCTGCTGGCGCAAGATCCGCCAGGGGCTGTCGGCCGGGCGCGTGCAGTCGCCGAGCGTCCGGTTGGTGGTCGAGCGAGAGCGCGAGCGGATGGCGTTCGTGGCCGCGGGCTACTGGGACCTGGCCGCCGCGTTCCCCACCGAGCCGGCCTTCACCGCCGCGCTCAACACGATCGACGGGGCGCGCGTGGCAGGCGGTCGGGACTTCGACTCGACCGGGCAGACCCGGCGCGACGACGTGGCCGTGCTCGACGAGACCGCGGCCCGCGACCTCGGCGGCCGGCTCGAGGGCCGGCCGTTCACCGTCGCCGGCGTCGAGACGAAGCCGTACACGTCGAAGCCGAAGCCGCCGTTCATCACCTCGACCCTCCAGCAGGTCGGCGGCTCCCGCCTGCGGATGAGCTCGCGCCAGGTGATGAGCGTCGCCCAGCGCCTCTACGAGGAGGGCTACATCACCTACATGCGGACCGACAGCACGACGCTGTCGGACACCGCGATCACCGCAGCGCGCCAGACCATCGAGGCCACCTACGGCCGCGAGTACCTCACGGATGCGCCGCGGGCGTACACGACCAAGTCGAAGAACGCGCAGGAGGCCCACGAGGCGATCCGGCCGGCGGGCGAGTCGTGGCGCAGCCCGGGGCAGCTGCGCGGCGAGCTGAGCGGCGACCACCTCCGCCTGTACGAGCTCATCTGGCAGCGCACGCTGGCGAGCCAGATGCCCGACGCGCGGGGCAACACCGTGACGGCGCGCCTCGCCGCCTCCACCTCCGACGGCGTCGCCACGGAGTGGTCGGCATCGGGACGCACGATCACCTTCCCGGGCTGGCAGGCCGTGTACGGCTACGGCGGCGAGGACGACGCGGACGAGACCGGCGACACCGCCGCGAAGCTGCCGCCCATGGCGGAGGGCGACGTGCTCCCCGCACCCGACGTGACCGCCGAGGGCCACACCACCCAGCCGCCGTCGCGCTACACGGAGGCCACGCTCGTCAAGGCGCTCGAGGAGAAGGGGATCGGCCGACCGTCGACCTACGCCTCGATCATGCAGACGATCCAGGACCGCGGGTACGTGTGGAAGAAGGGCCAGGCGCTCGTGCCGACGTCCGACGCGTTCGCGGTGGTCAACCTGCTCGAGCAGCACTTCACCCACCTGGTCGACTACGAGTTCACCGCCCGCATGGAGGACGACCTCGACGAGATCGCCGGCGGCCGCCAGCAGCGCGAGCCGTGGCTGCGCCAGTTCTGGTTCGGCAACGGCGCGCCGGGCGTCAAGACCATGAAGGAGAAGGCCCTCGAGGAGGCGGACGCCGAGGCGATCAACACGATCCCGATCGGCGTCGACGAGGCGGGCGAGGCGATCGTGGTGCGCAACGGGCGCTACGGCCCCTACGTGCGCCGCGGCGAGGACACCGCGTCGGTGCCCGAGGACCTGCCCCTCGACGAGCTCACCGTCGACCGCGCCGTCGAGCTGCTCGCGGCGCCGAAGGGCGGCGATCCGATCGGCACCGATCCGGTGTCGGGGCTCCCGGTGTTCGCGAAGAGCGGCCGCTTCGGGCCGTACGTCCAGCTCGGGGACGCCGACACGCTGCCCGAGGGCGAGAAGCCGCGGATGTCGTCGCTGTTCCAGACGATGTCCCTGTCGACCATCACGGTGGAGGAGGCGCTCCGGCTGCTGTCGCTGCCGCGCACCGTGGGGGAGCACCCCGAGGGGGGCGAGATCGTCGCCGCCAACGGCCGCTACGGCCCGTTCCTCAAGTGGGGCGAGGAGACGCGCAGCATCGACGCGGAGGAGAAGCTCCTCACGATCACCGTCGACGAGGCGGTGGCCGTCCTCGCCCAGCCGAAGCAGTTCGGCCGCCGGGCCGCGCCCGCGCCTCCGCTGCGCGAGCTCGGTCCCGACCCGGTGTCCGGGCAGCCGGTGGTGGTGAAGGACGGGCGCTTCGGGCCCTACGTCACCGACGGGGAGACCAACGCCTCGCTCCGCAAGGGCGACACCGTCGAGGGCGTCACCATCGAGCGGGCCGCCGAGCTCCTCCAGATCCGGCGCGAGGCGGGCCCCGCCAAGAAGCGGGCCAAGAAGGCGACGACCAAGAAGGCCGCCGCCAAGAAGTCGACGACCAAGAAGGCCGCTGCGAAGAAGGCCACCAAGAAGAAGGCGGCGGTCGAAGAGAAGCCGAGCGAGGGGTGAGCCGCGAGCGGGTCTCGGACGATCCGGGGTCCGACGCCCCCACCGAGCCGACGCCGGTCCTGGCCGAGGAGGAGCGACCGGGCCTGCACGTCCGGATGTTCGGCTCGCAGCAGTTCTTCCGCCTCTGGCTCACCCAGGTCGTCTCCGCCACGGGCGACTGGCTCGGGTTCCTCGCCATCGCGGCGCTCGCCACCCGCATCGGCGCCGGGTCGCCGGAGGCGGCGGTCGGCGTGGTCATGGCCGCGCGGATCGTGCCGGGCTTCTTCCTCGGGCCCGCGTCCGGGGTCATCGCAGACCGGTTCGACCGCAAGCGCGTGATGGTGGTGTGCGACATCGGGCGGGCCTCGGTGCTCGCCCTCCTGCCCTTCGTCGACACCGTGTTCGGCCTCGTGGTGGCGTCGCTCGTGCTCGAGATCTTCACGATGCTGTGGACCCCGGCCAAGGAGGCCTCCGTCCCCAACATCGTCCCGACCGATCACCTCACCACGGCCAACTCGCTCTCGCTGGTGGCCGCGTACGGCACCATGCCCCTGGCCGCCGGCCTCTTCTCGCTGCTGTCGAAGGTGGCCGAGTGGGTGGGCGAGATCGACTCGCTCGGAGGTCTCAAGACCGACCAGGAGACGATCGCCTTCTTCGTCGACTCGGCCACCTTCCTGTTCTCGGCGTTCATGATCTCCCGCATCCGGCTGCCGCGGCTCGAGCGCACGCAGACCAAGGCGGCCAACGGTCGTCGGGTCGACTTCGCCCAGGCGTTCCGCGAGCTCAAGGAGGGTTGGCAGTTCATCTTCGTGAACCCCGTGGTGCGAGCCGTGAACCTCGGTCTGGCCACGGGCCTCATCGGTGGCGGGATGCTCGTGCCGCTCGGGCCGGTCTTCTCGTTGCGCGTGCTGAACGCCGGCACCGCGGGCTTCGGCTTCTTCATCTTCGCCCTGGGCTGCGGGGTGGCCATCGGCGTGGTCCTGCTCTCCGTCTTCCAACGCAGGATCCCCAAGGCCGAGGTGTTCGCAGGGTCGTTGCTCGTGGCCGGCGCCGCCCTGATCGCGGCCGCCTCCATGTCCGAGCTCGGTCTCGCCGCCCTCTTCGTCGCGGTGCTCGGCGTCTGCGCGGGGTCCGTGTACGTGCTCGGCTTCACGCTCCTGCACGAGAGCGTGGACGACGACCTGCGCGGGCGCATCTTCGAGCGCGCTCTACACGCTGGTCCGCTTCTGCATCCTCGTGGCGTTCGCGGTCGGGCCGCTCCTGTCGGACCTGCTCGACAAGCTGAGCCACCGCTTCCTCGACCGGCGCGTCGCCCTCGGCGGGTTCGAGATCGCGGTGCCGGGCGTGCGCCTGACCCTCTGGTTCGCCGGGCTCATCATCATCGGCGCCGGCACCATCGCGGTCCGCTCCGTCCGCCCGATGGGCGGGGTGGGCCTGCGCGGGCTGCGCGAGGAGATCGTCACCGGCTTCACCGCGCCCATCACCGAGGTGAAGCGCCACCACGACCAACCCTCGACCACCAGCCGCGATGGGAAGGCCGAGCGGTGACCGGGCGCCTCATCGCCTTCGAGGGCGGCGAGGGGAGCGGCAAGTCGACCCAGGCCGCCCGCCTGGCCGAGCGCCTGGGCGCGCTGCTCACCCACGAGCCGGGTGACACGCCGCTCGGCGCCGCGGTGCGCGGCCTGCTCCTCGACGGCGACCTCGAGGTCACCCCGCGGGCCGAGGCGCTGCTGATGGCGGCCGATCGGGCCCAGCACGTGACCGACGTGATCCGCCCGGCGCTCGCCGCAGGGCGGACGGTGATCACCGACCGCTACACGCCGTCGTCCATCGCCTACCAGGGCTACGGCCGCCAGCTCGACCCCGCGGAGATCGCGAACCTCTCGGCGTGGGCCACGCAGGAGCTGGCGCCCGACCTCGTCCTCCTGCTCGAGGTGCCGCTGTCGGTGTCGCGCGACCGCACCGGTGGGGCGCGCGACCGCCTCGAGGCGGCGGGCCCCGACTTCCACCGCCGCGTGCACGACGGCTTCCTCCAGCAGGCGATCACCGACCCCGAGCGCTTCGCGGTGATCGACGGCACGCAGGACGAGGACGTCGTCGCCGACGCGGTCTGGCAGGTCGTGGCGCTTCGCTTCCCGGACCTCACATGAGCGACGCCACCGACCTCGACGTGTGGCGCGATGTGGTCGGGCAGGACCACGCGGTCGCCCAGCTGACCGCCGCCGCGGCCAACCCCGTCCATGCCTACCTCCTCGTCGGACCCGCCGGCGCCGGAAAGCGCGCCGCCGCCCGCGCCTTCGCGGCCCTGCTGCTGTCCGCCGGCAGCACGGGCGAGGAGGCCGAGCGACACGTGCGGCTCGCGCTCGCCGAGGCCCACCCTGACCTCCGCGTCGTCGAGCCGACCACCGCCCAGGGCCGCATCGACGCGCCCACCGCCCGCGAGATCGTGCAGCAAGCCGCGCTCAGCCCCGCCGAGGGCGCCCGGAAGGTCCTCGTGCTGGAGGACTTCCACCTCATCGACCGCTTCGGGGCGATCCTCCTCAAGTACGTCGAGGAGCCGCCGCCGTCGACCTTCTTCGTGATCCTCGCCCAGGACGTGCCGCCCGAGCTCGTCACGATCGCGTCGCGCGCCGTGCGCATCGACCTCGGCCCGGTGCCCCTCGCCGTGGTGGTCGACCGGCTCGTGGCCGAAGGCGTACCGCCCGCCGAAGCCGAGGCCGTCGCTGCGGCCGCTGCGGGCGACCTCGACCGCGCCCGCCTCCTCGCCACCGACGAGCGCTTCGCGGTGCGCGCCGCCGCGCTGGCCGCGATGCCCGGTCGCCTCGACGGCACCGGCGCACGCGCCGCCGAGCTGGCCGCCGAGGTGCGCTCGCTGATCGACGACGCGCAGGCGGTCATCGACGCCCGCCACGAGGTCGAGGCGGCCGAGCTCCAGGAGCGGATCGAGCGCTACGGGCAGCGGGGGAGCGGCAAGCGCGACATCGAGGACCGGCACAAGCGGGAGGTCCGCCGGCACCGCACCGCGGAGCTCCGCTTCACGCTCGCGACCTTCGCCGCTGCCTACCGCGACGCCCTCGCGGATGCCCGCCACCCCGACCGCGTCGTCGCCGCGCTCCACCGCCTCGACGCGGTCGCGCTGGCCCTCGAGCGCTTCCCGAACGAGGCGCTCATGCTCCAGTCGTTGCTCTCGCAGCTCCCACCGCTGCCCGCCTAGGGTTGTCCGTCCCGCCCGGGTAGCTCAGCTGGTAGAGCAACGCACTCGTAATGCGTAGGTCGTCGGTTCGACTCCGATCCCGGGCTCGAAGAGCCCGGGATCCGGGCACCTCGCCGGTCTCCTCCGCGATGCTTCCGCGGTGCGTGGGATGCGGGGGATCGCAGCAGGGGCGGCGCTTGTCCTGAGCTTGGCTGCCGGGTGCTCGGACGACGACTCGGTGGACACCGACGACGAGGTCTCGACCACGACCTCGACCGTCGCCGGCTCGCCCACCGGCTCCACCGAACCCACCGCGACCCTGCCGGGAGGGGAGGGCGAGGACGAAGCGGACCTCGGGGAGGACGACGCCACGGTGTCGCCGCCGCCAGCGCCCGGGTCGGCCTGCACGCTCGGCTCCCACCCCGACTGCATCGATCCCGACGGGGACGGGCAGGGCACGTTCCTGCTCGAGGGCGGCGCCTGCATGGCCGAGTCTCCGTCGCCCGAGTTCTGCTCGGACCCCGACGGCGACGGGCACGCCGGCTACCCCGACTCGGGCTGACGGGTCCGCCGCACCGTGGGCCACGGGGGTGATCGGTCGGGCACGGGGCTGCGCGCCCTGGTGGTCGACGACGAGCGCCCGATCCGCACCCTGATCCGCACGGTCCTCGAGCTCGAGGGCTGGGAGGTGGCCGAGGCCGCCGACGGCGAGATGGCGCTGCTCCTCGCGGTGTCCGAGCGGCCGCACGCGGTCGTGCTCGACGTCATGATCCCGGGGCGCGACGGCTTCGCCGTGCTGTCCGAGCTGCGCCAGAGCGCCCACGGCCGTGACCTCGCGATCGTGATGCTCACCGCGCGGTCCCAGCCGGCCGACATCCTGCGGGGCACGCGCCTCGGCGCCGACCAGTACATGGCGAAGCCGTGCGACCCCGACGAGGTGGCCGAGCGGCTCGCGTTCCACGCTCTGCGGCGCCACCCGCTGGTCCGGGCCGCCGCGGAGCCGCAGCTCCGCGTCTGACACGTAGCGTGGAGGTCCGGGAGACCCGGAGGGAGGCGCCGTGGCGGGGTGGGGAGACGACCCGCAGCTCGAGGAGGTGCGCTCGCTCGTGTACGAGGCCGGGTGGGTGCCGGTCTCGGTCGTCGAGGGCAAGGACGGCGACGAGGTGATCGTGGAGAAGGACGGCGAGCAGCGCACGTTCCGGTCCGACCACATCGCCTTCCACCGGTTCGTGGAGGGAGTGAAGGAGGACTTCGGGCTGTAGGTTGCCGGCGTGGCCGACCAGGCGAGGTTCGCCGAGCTCGCGATGGAGCACATGAGCTCGCTGTACTCGGCGGCCCTGCGCATGACCCGCAACCCGGCCGACGCCGAGGACCTCGTGCAGGAGACCTACCTCAAGGCCTACCGGGGCTTCGGGGGCTTCACCGAGGGCACCAACCTCAAGGCCTGGCTGTACCGGATCCTCACGAACACCTACATCAACTCGTACCGGGCCAAGCAGCGCCGCCCCGACGAGACCGACCTCGACGAGATCGAGGACCTCTACCTCTACCGCCGCCTCGGAGGGCTGGAGGCCGCCCGCGCCAGCCGCTCGGCCGAGGACGAGCTGCTCGACCTCTTCTCCGAGGCCGAGGTGAAGGCCGCCGTCGAGGACCTCCCCGAGGGCTACCGCATGGCCGTCCTCCTCGCCGACATCGAGGGGTTCTCCTACAAGGAGATCGCCGAGATCCTCGACATCCCCATCGGCACGGTGATGAGTCGCCTCCACCGGGGAAGAAAGGCCCTGGAGAAGGCGTTGTTCGACTTCGCCGTGTCCCACCGGCTCACCGAGCCCGAGCCCGACCTGGCCACCTGACCCATGGCACCCGAACCCCTGTCCCCGAAGCCGCAGTGCGACGACGCCCTCCACGAGCTGTACCACCTGCTCTCGGGGGAGCTCGACGACGCCAAGCGCGAGAAGATCCGCACCCACCTCGACGAGTGCGCCCCCTGCGCCGAGCCGTACGACTTCTACGCGGAGCTCCGCCGCTGCCTCCAGCAGCGCTGCCAGGACCAGGCGCCGCCCGAGCTCCTCGCACGGATCGAGCAGGCGATCGCCCACGAAGCGCACTGAGCCCCCGGTGGCCGATCGCCGCCGGTCGCGAAGTACGATCGCCGCATGCTCGCCGCCATGGTCTGGCACTTCTGGATCGCCGTCGTGCTCGTGCTCGCCGCCGTCATCCCCTCCACCGTGGGCCTCATCGCGATGTACCTGAAGAAGACGCAGGCACCGCGCTACGGAGGCGACGAGTAGCAGGTGGCTGACGCCGGTCCGGTCGACTGGCAGCTGGCCCGTCGGGTCGCCGTACGGGCCTCCGGTCGCGAGCCCTTCGCCGAGTCCTACCTGGCCCACTCGCTCCAGCGCGACTTCGAGGAGGCCACCGCCGAGGCCGAGGAGCTGGTGGCCGAGACCACCGGGCTGCGGTCGCTCGCCGGTCCCGCACGGGCGCGCGTGACCGACCGGGCCGGCTGGGTGGAGGCCAACGTCGGGTCCTTCGAGCGCCTCCTCCGGCCGCTCACCGACAAGCTCGAGGGCCGCACCGGCGCAGTCACGGGCGCGGTGGCGCGGCGCGTCGCCGGCCTCGAGGTGGGGTTCATCCTCGGCTGGATGGCCGGGCGGGTGCTCGGCCAGTACGACCTGCTCGTGCTCGACGAGGAGGCCGTCGAGGAGCAGGACGTCGTCTACTACGTCGGCCCCAACGTCCTCGCGCTCGAGAAGCGGTTCGCGTTCCCGCCCAAGGAGTTCCGCCTGTGGCTCGCGCTCCACGAGGTGACGCACCGCGCGCAGTTCACCGGCGTCCCCTGGCTCCGGGAGCACTACCTCGACCTCGTCCGGCAGACGCTCGACTCCGTCGAGCCCGATCCGCGGCAGATCATCGACGCCATCGCCCGCATCGTCGAGGAGCTGCGCAAGGGGCGCGGCGCGCTGGCCGAAGGCGGCCTCGCCACGCTGTTCGCCAACCCGCAGCAGCGCGTCGTGCTCGACAAGATCGGTGGTCTGATGAGCCTGCTCGAGGGGCACGGCGACGTCACGATGGACCGCGCCGGCGCCGGGCGCGTGCCGAGCTCGGAGCGCTTCTCGCGCGTGCTGCGCGAGCGCCGGGCCAGCGGCAGCTCGTTCACGAAGCTGCTGCAGCGCCTCATCGGTCTCGAGGCCAAGATCAACCAGTACGCGCAGGGCGAGCGCTTCATCGAGGAGGTCGAGCGCCTCGGCGGCGGACCCTCCGCCCTCGATCCTGTGTGGCGCGGCGCCAGCTGGCTGCCGACGCTGACCGAGATCCGCGAGCCGGAGGAGTGGCTGGCGCGCGTCCGCCTCTCCGACGAGCTCGTGGGATGACGGTCGACGCGCTCGTCGCCCGCTGCTCGTTCCCCGCGCCGGGCACCGACGTCTGGTGCGCAGTGTCCGGTGGGCCCGACTCGCTGGCGCTGCTCGTGCTCGCCACCCACGCGGGCTGCCGCGTCACCGCCGTGCACGTCGACCACGGGCTGCGGGCCGGCTCGGCCCAGGAGGCCGAGGTGGTGGCTGCGGCCGCGGAGCGCTTCGGCGCGTCCTTCCGCGGCGTGCGCGCCGCGGTGGCCCCGGGGCCGAACCTCGAGGCCCGCGCCCGCGCGGCGCGCTACGACGCGCTCCCGCCCGATGCGCTGCTCGGCCACACCGCCGACGACCTCGCGGAGACGGTCCTGCTGAACCTGCTCCGCGGCGCGGCCACCGACGGCCTGGCCGGGTTCGACCCTCGTCGGCGGCCGATCCGCCGCCTGCGGCGCGCCGAGACGCATGCGCTGTGCGCGGCGCTCGACCTCGCGCCGGTGCAGGACCCGTCCAACGCGGACCCGGTCCATCGCCGCAACCGCGTGCGCCACGAGCTGCTGCCCCTGCTCGACGCGATCGCCGAGCGCGACGTCACGCCCGTGCTCGCCCGGCAGGCCGAGCTGCTGCGGGCCGACGCCGAGCTCCTCGACGAGCTGGCCGCGGGTCTCGACCCCACCGACGCCGCCGCGCTGGCCGCCGCCCCGCCGGCCTTCGCCCGCCGGGCCGTCCGCCGGTGGCTCCGGGCCGGCGGCGAGCAGCACCCCCCGGACCGGGCCACGGTCGAACGGGTGCTCGGGGTGGCGCGCGGCGAGGCCGTGGCTTGCGAGGTCGGCGCCGGCCGCTCGGTCCGCCGTTCCGGTGGCGTCTTGCGCCTCGGGTGACACCCGCTTCGATCCGTCCGGCGGGCGGCAGTACCTTGCGGGTATGGCGTCGGCGGAGGGCCCGCACATGATCGAGAGCGACGAGCTCGGCGAGATCGTCGTCGACGAGGCCAGCCTCCAGGCCCGCGTCCGCGAGCTCGGGGCCGCCATCACCAAGGACTACGAGGGCCGGGCCCCCCTGCTGATCGGGGTGCTCAAGGGCGCGGCGATGTTCATGTCGGACCTCGCCCGCGCCATCGCCCTCCCGCTCGAGATCGACTTCATGGCCGTGTCGTCCTACGGCAACGCCACCCGCACCTCCGGGGTGGTCCGCATCGTGAAGGACCTCGACATCGACCTCACGGGGCGCGACGTGCTCATCGTCGAGGACATCGTCGACTCGGGGCTCACCCTCTCCTACCTCCGGCGCACCCTGGCCGCCCGGGGGGCCGCCTCCCTCGAGGTCTGCGCACTCCTGGTGCGAGAAGGGCTGCAGAAGACCGAGGAGGACCTGCGCTACGTCGGGTTCCGCATCCCCCCGAAGTTCGTCGTGGGGTACGGGCTGGACTTCGCCGAGCGCTACCGGAACCTCCCGTATGTCTGCGTGTTCGAGGGCGACGCGTAGCCGCCCTGCTCCGGTCGGGCGGTAGCCTCGCAGGATCGTGAAGAAGCGTCCGTCCCGCGCCACCATCGCGTACGTCCTCCTCGCCGTCGTCGCCCTCTTCGTCGCGTCCCAGTGGCTGCGCAAGGGGGACAAGCCCGAGAAGCTCTCGCTCGACGAGTTCCGGGAGTCGGTCGCCGACGGCGAGGTGGCCGAGGCCACCCTCAAGGACCGCTCGAACGAGATCACGGGCGAGCTCCGGAGCGGCGTGAAGTTCAAGGTCGCCTACCCGCAGGAGTCGGCCGACGAGCTGACGGAGGAGATCGGGGAGGCCCGCCCGCGCATCAAGCTCGAGGTGGACCAGCAGCAGGAGTCCATCTGGACGTCCCTGCTCGTGAGCCTGCTGCCGATGGTGCTGATCTTCGGGGCCTTCCTGTTCCTCATCAACTCGATGCAGGGCGGCGGCAGCCGGGTCATGCAGTTCGGCAAGGCCAAGGCCCGCCAGGTCTCGAAGGACGAGCCGAAGGTGACCTTCTCCGACGTCGCCGGGTGCGACGAGGCCGTCGAGGAGCTCCAGGAGATCAAGGAGTTCCTCCAGAACCCGGCCCGCTTCCAGGCCATCGGGGCCAAGATCCCCAAGGGCGTGCTCCTGTACGGGCCGCCCGGCACCGGCAAGACGCTGCTCGCCCGGGCCGTGGCCGGCGAGGCGGGGGTGCCCTTCTTCTCGATCTCGGGCTCGGACTTCGTCGAGATGTTCGTCGGCGTCGGCGCCAGCCGGGTGCGCGACCTCTTCGAGCAGGCCAAGAGCGCCGCCCCGTCGATCATCTTCGTCGACGAGATCGACGCGGTCGGCCGCCATCGCGGCGCCGGCCTCGGCGGCGGCCACGACGAGCGCGAGCAGACGCTCAACCAGATGCTCGTGGAGATGGACGGCTTCGATCCGCGCAGCGGCGTGATCCTCATCGCCGCGTCGAACCGGCCGGACATCCTCGACCCGGCGCTCCTCCGCCCCGGGCGCTTCGACCGGCAGATCGTGGTCGACCGCCCCGACCTCGAGGGCCGCAAGGCGATCCTCGAGGTGCACGCCAAGGGCAAGCCGCTCGAGCCCAACGTGCGCCTCGACGTGCTGGCCCGCCGCACGCCCGGCTTCACGGGCGCCGACCTGGCCAACCTCATGAACGAGGCCGCGCTGCTGGCCGCCCGGCGCGACCTGCAGCGCATCGGCCACGCCGAGCTCGAGGCGGCGATCGACCGCGTGCTCGCCGGCCCGGAGCGCAAGAGCCGCGTGATGAGCGAGCAGGAGAAGCTCACGATCGCGTACCACGAGGGCGGGCACGCCCTCGTGGGGCACGTGCTCGAGGGCACGGATCCGATCCACAAGGTGTCGATCGTCGCCCGCGGCCGTGCGCTCGGGTGGACGCTGGCCCTGCCCCTCGAGGACAAGTACCTGCGCACCCGCGGCGAGCTCGAGGACTCGATGGCCATGCTGCTCGGCGGGCGCACGGCCGAGGAGCTCGTGTTCGGCGAGATCACGACGGGTGCCGCCGACGACATCGAGCGCTGCACCGACATCGCGCGCGGCATGGTCACGCAGTACGGCATGAGCGAGCGGCTCGGGCCCCAGCAGCTCGGCAAGGTCAAGGGCGAGGTGTTCCTCGGGCGCGACTTCGGCCACGAGGCGGACTACTCGCCGGAAGTGGCGGCGATCGTCGACCGCGAGGTGCGATCGCTCATCGACACAGCGCACGACCGTGCCCGCGCCATCCTCGACGCGCACCGCAGCACGCTCGACGTGCTCGCGCGGTCACTCGTGGAGAAGGAGACGCTCGAAGACGCGGACCTCACGGAGATCTTCGGTCCGCTCGACAAGGGCACGGGCATCGCACTCCCGGAGCCGCGGCCCACCGACGAGCCGGCCCCGATCGGGCCCGAGCTGGTGGGCGCCGCGACGGGAGCGGTGGTGGCCGAGCAGGTCCCCGCGGCCGAGCGCACAGCGGAGGCCGCCCCCCAGGAGGCGCCCGCGCGGCGCCGCTGGTGGCGCCGCCTCGGCGTGCGGGCACCCCGACCGAGCGGCACCTAGGGGTCATGTCCATCGAGCGAGACCCGGTCGACACGCCCATGGACCTCGGTCGCATCGCCAAGGCGGTGCGGGAGATCCTCGAGGCGATCGGCGAGGACCCCGACCGCGACGGCCTCGTCGACACCCCCGAGCGGGTGGCGCGGATGTACGCGGAGATCTGCTCGGGCATCCACGAGGATCCCGGCGAGCACCTCACCGTGACCTTCGAGGCCAGCCACGACGAGATGGTCCTGGTCCGCGACATCCCGATCTACTCGCTGTGCGAGCACCACGTGGTCCCGTTCATCGGCAAGGCGCACGTGGCGTACATCCCGGGCAAGGACGGCCGGATCACCGGGCTGTCGAAGGTGGCGCGCCTCGTCGAGGGCTTCAGCCGGCGCCTCCAGGTGCAGGAGAAGATGACGGTCCAGATCGCCGACGCCATGGAGCGCACGCTCGAGCCCCGCGGCGTGATGGTCGTGATCGA
Organism: uncultured Microthrixaceae bacterium; assembly: GCA_963806205.1. GTDB lineage: Bacteria > Actinomycetota > Acidimicrobiia > Acidimicrobiales > VFJN01 > VFJN01. The sequence goes on along the minus strand of CAWDXF010000001.1, from coordinate 248,757 downwards.
GGCCGAGCACCTCTGCATGTCGATGCGGGGCGTCCAGAAGTCCGGCTCGACCACCGTCACCTCCGCGGTGCGAGGCCTGTTCCGCGAGAACGTGGCCACCCGCGAAGAGGCCATGCGGTTCATCAACAGCCGCGGCTGACCACCCGGCGCGCTCGAGACGGCCTGAAAGGGCACGGGAGGCCCCGAGCACCGCAACGGGTGGGTCGTACACTCCGAGCTGATGCCGCCGCTCGTGATGGGGGTCCTGAACGTCACCCCCGACTCGTTCTCCGACGGCGGGCGCTTCGACGCTCCCGCCGCCGCCATCGCGCGCGGGCACGCCCTCGTCGAGGAGGGCGCGGACTGGATCGACGTCGGCGGCGAGTCGACCCGGCCGGGCGCGACCCCCGTGCCCGAGGACGAGGAGCTGCGCCGCGTGCTCCCCGTGGTCGAGGCGCTGGCCGGGGCCGGCCTCCGCGTGTCGATCGACACCCGCAAGACGGCGGTGGCCCGGGCCGCGGTGGCCGCCGGTGCGTCGCTGGTCAACGACGTGAGCTCGTCGCTCGGTGACGTCGCCGCCGAGCTCGGGGTGGCCTGGGCGGCGATGCACGCCCAGGGCGACCCCGCCACGATGCAGGACGACCCGCGGTACGGCGACGTGGTCCGCGAGGTGCGCGACCACCTCGTCGAGCGGGCCGAGCGGGCGCTCGTCGCCGGGGTCCCCGAGGTCTGGATCGACCCCGGCATCGGGTTCGGCAAGACCACCGCCCACAACCTGGCCCTGCTCGCCCACCTCGACGAGCTGGTCGCCACCGGCCACCCGGTCATGGTCGGCACCAGCCGGAAGAGGTTCCTCGGCGAGCTGCTCGCCGGGTCCGACGGCACGGAGGGTCCCACACCCGTGGACGACCGCCTGGAAGGCTCGTTGGCCACCGCGACGTGGGCACTGGCCTGCGGCGTGGCGATGGTGCGCGTGCACGACGTGCGGCCGGCACGGCACGCGGTGGAGGTCGTCGCCGGCCGGATCGGGTCGACGGCGGCATGAGCGGACACAGCGACGAGGTGGGATGGCGGGAGGTGCACGGGTCGTGCCGATGAAGGGGAAGTGGGCGCAGGGGATCCAACCCCGCAACTTCGCGTGGATCCTCAAGGACCGGCTCGCGGTGTGCGAGCGGCCGGGCGGGTACGGCTCGAACCACCGCCGGGTGCGGCGCCAGGAGGAGATCATCTGGATCCGCGAGCAGGGGTTCACCTGCGTCGTGACGCTGATCCCGTCACCGCACAACCTGCACAACTACGACGAGCTCGGGGTGGCCTGGCGGCACCTGCCGTTCGGCCCGCACGAGGATCCGCACGCCGTCGCCAGCGCGCTCTACCCGGAGCTGGCCACGATGCTGGCCGCCGGCGGCAAGGTGCTCGTGCACCAGGACGAGCTGTCGGACCGCGTGGCCGGGCTCATGGCCGGCTACCTGCTGTGGGCCGAGGTCGTGCCGCACGCGCCGCAGGCGACGTCCGTCGTGGAGCGGCTGCTGTCGCGCCAGATGGGCCCGCTCGGGCGCGACCTCGTGTCGCTGGCGGCCACCGTCGAGCACTGAGTTGGCTGGCGACGCGATCGAGCTGCGCGGCCTCCAGTTCTCCGCGATCGTCGGCGTCCTGCCCCAGGAGCGCACCGAGCCCCAGCCCCTGGAGCTCGACGTCGACCTGCACGTCGACCTCGGCAAGGCGGGTGCCAGCGACGACCTCGCGGACACCGTCGACTACGGAGCCGTCTGCGACGCCGCCGAGGCCGCGGTGACCGGCACCGCCCACTGGCTCCTCGAAGCGCTGGCCGAGCATGTGGCGGGCGCGCTCCTCGCGGTCGACGACCGCATCGCGTCCGTCACGGTCGTCGTGCGCAAGCTGCGCCCGCCCGTGCCCCAGCAGCTCGCCACCTCGGGCGTGCGCATGACCCGCGAGCGGGCGTGACCCGGGCCTTCCTCGGGCTGGGGTCGAACCTCGGCGACCGGGCCGCTCACCTCCTCGCGGCGGTGCGGGGGCTCCCCGACGTCGTGGCCGTCTCGCCGGTCTACGAGACGGCGCCCGTCGGTGGGCCGGAGCAGGGCCCGGTACCTCAACATGGTCGTGCAGCTCGACACCGACCTCGGCGCCCGGGCCCTGCTCGACGTGTGCCGCGACCTGGAGACCGTGGCCGGGCGCGAGCGGGGCGAACGGTGGGGTCCCCGCACGCTCGACGTCGACGTGCTCTGGGTCGACGGCGAGGTGGTCGACGAGCCCGACCTGCAGGTGCCGCATCCCCGCATGACGGAGCGTCGCTTCGTCATGGCGCCGCTGGCCGACCTCGCGCCCGATCTCGTGGGCCCGTCGCTGCTCGCCGCCGTCGAGGGGGAGGTCCGCCTCCTCGGGTCGCTAGAAACGTTGCTGTGACGCGCGTCCGCATCATCGGGCCCGGCCGGGCCGGCGGCTCGCTCGCCGGCGCGCTCGCCGAGGTCGGGTGGGAGGTCCTGCCACCACTCCGGCGCGGGGACGACGTCGCCGGCGCGGCCGAGGGAGTCGACCTCGTGGTGGTCGCCACGCCGGACGCCGCGATCGCAGGGGTCGCCGCCGCGGTGCGGCCCCGCACCGAGACCGTCGTCGCCCACCTGTCGGGGTCGCTCGGGCTCGCGCCGCTGGCGGGTCACCCCCGCACCGCGGTCGTCCACCCGCTGGTCGCCCTGCCCGACGCGGACCGCGGCGCGGCCCGGCTGCACGGCGCGTGGTTCGGCCTGTCGGCCGACGGCGATCCCCTGGGCGCCGCGGTCGTCGGCGCGCTCCACGGCCGCGCCGTCACGGTGGCCGAGGGGGACTGGATCCGCTATCACGCGGCGGCCGTGATCGCCGCGAACCACCTCGTCGCCCTCCTGGGCCAGGTCGAGCGCGTCGCCACCACCATCGGCGCGCCGCTCGAGGCCTACCTCGACCTCGCCCGAGGCAGCCTGGCCGACGTCGCGGACCTCGGCCCGGCGGTGGCCCTCACCGGCCCGGTGCGACGCGGTGACACCGCGACCGTCGAGGCGCACCTCGCCGCGCTGCCGGAGGAGGAGCGGGCCGCGTACGCGGCGCTCTCCGCGGAGGCGGGGCGGCTGACCCGGTGAGCGGCTCGCCCCCGATCACGGTCACCACCGTCGCCGAGCTGCGCGAGCGCCTCACCGCCGCCCGCGCCGGCGGCGGCACCGTGGGCTTCGTCCCGACCATGGGCTTCCTGCACGACGGGCACGCGTCGCTCCTGCGCGCGGCCCGGGCCGAGACCGGCACGGTCCTCCTGTCGATCTTCGTCAACCCCCTCCAGTTCGCGCCCTCGGAGGACCTCGACGCGTACCCGAGGGACCTGGCCGGCGACACGGCCGTGGCCCAGGCGGCCGGCACCGACCTCGTGTTCGTGCCGTCGACCCACGAGATGTACCCCGAGCCCGTCCTCACCACGGTGTCGGTCCGCGAGGTGTCCGCCCCGCTCGAGGGCCGCACCCGCCCGACCCACTTCGACGGGGTGGCCACCGTCGTGGCGAAGCTCTTCGGCATCGTGGGGCCCTGCCGCGCCTACTTCGGCGAGAAGGACTTCCAGCAGCTGGCGGTGGTGCGCCGGCTCGTGGCCGACCTGTCGCTGCCGGTCGAGGTGGTGGGCTGCCCGACCCTCCGTGAGGACGACGGGCTCGCGATGTCGAGCCGCAACGTGTACCTCTCGCCGGAGGAGCGCGCCGCCGCCCCCGTCCTCCACCGGGCCCTGCTGGCCGGCCGGGACGCGGTCGCCGCGGGGGAGCGCGACCCGGCCGCCGTGCGGGCGGCGATGGCCGGCCTGATCGGGGCCGAGCCCCTGGCCGAGCTGGACTACGCCGAGGTCGTCGACCCCGCCACGCTGGCCGTGCCCGACCCCCTCGAGGGCACCCTCCGCCTGCTTGTTGCTGCGAGGTTCGGTGCGGCTAGATTGATCGACAACCTGGAAGCAACCGTGGGGGCGACCGCCTAGGCGGCGCCCACCGAAGGGAGCATCAGCAGATGCGTCGCCGCATGATGAAGTCGAAGATCCACCGCGCCACGGTGACCGACGCGGACCTGCACTACGTCGGGTCCATCACCGTCGACCGCGACCTCATGGACCTGGCCGACCTCCTCGAGTACGAGCAGGTCGCCGTCGTCGACGTCGACAACGGCGCCCGCCTCGAGACGTACGTCATCGAGGGCGAGCGGGGCTCCGGCGCGATCTGCCTGAACGGCGCCGCCGCCCGCCTGGTGTCGCCCGGCGACCGCGTGATCATCATCAGCTACGCGGAGTACGACCGCGAAGAGCTCGCCGACCACGTGCCCACGATCGTGCACGTCGACCGCTCCAACCGCCCCATCGACGAGCTGACCGCCGAGCTCATCGCCGCCGAGGCCCGGGGCCCCGCCCCCCATCGCTACGTCGACATCGACTGAGCGGTTGCCTGCTCCGGTCGCGGGGCGCCTGGCGGCGCGGGGCGCAGCCTCCGCAGGTGCCTCTGCTCGGGTCGGCGAAGCCGCCCGGCTCCGGCCTCTCGGCTAGTCCAATGGCGCGGCCGTTGCGCTCGGCGCAAGGGTGGGGGGATGGCTGAGCTCGACTTGTTGGTGCTGGGCTCAGGTGTCGCGGGATTGTCGGCCGCGGTGCGGGCGGCGGAGATCCACGGGATGGCCGTCGGGGTGCTCACGAAGGGCGAGCTCCAGCAGGCCACCACGCGCTGGGCCCAGGGCGGCGTGGCCGCGGTGCTCGGCGGCGACCCGGACTCGACCGACCTCCACCTCGCCGACACGCTCGCGGCGGGCGCGGGCCTGTGCGACGTCGACGCGGTGCGGGTGCTGGTCGACGAGGGCCCGCACCGCGTCCACGAGCTGATCGCGCTCGGTGCCGCCTTCGACCGCGATCCCGAGGGACGGCTCCTGCTCGCGGGGGAGGGCGGGCACTCCCTGCCGCGGGTCGTGCACGCCGGCGGGGCGGCCACGGGCGCGGAGATCGAACGCACGCTGGTCGACGCGGTGCGCGCCGCGGTGGCGGTCGTGCACGAGGGCTCCTTCGCCCTCGACCTGCTGGTCGAGGGGGGCCGGTGCCGCGGCGTCGTGGCCGCGGACGCGACCGGTGGGGCGCGCGAGGTCCGGGCGTCGAACGTGCTGCTGGCCACCGGCGGCTTCGGCCAGCTCTTCGCCGTGACCACGAACCCGCCGGAGGCCACCGGGGATGGCGTCGCCATGGCGCTGCGGGCCGGGGTGGCGGTGGCCGATGTCGAGTTCCAGCAGTTCCACCCCACCGCGCTCCACCACCCGGCCATGCCCCGGCCGCTGCTGTCGGAGGCGCTGCGCGGCCACGGCGCGCTGCTCCGCGATGCGGCCGGCGAGCGCTTCGTCGACGAGCTGCTGCCGCGCGATCGGGTGAGCCGTGCGATCACCGCCCGCATGCTCGAACAGGGGGTCGCCCACCTGTGGCTCGACGCCACCGGGCTCGAGCGGTTCGCGGAGCGGTTCCCCACGATCGCGCTCGCGCTCGCCGACGCGGGGCTCGACCCCGCCGTGGACTGGCTCCCGATCGCGCCCGCGGCCCACTACAGCTGCGGCGGGGTCGTGGCCGACCTCGACGGCGCGAGCTCGCTTCCCGGGCTGTGGGTGGCGGGCGAGGCCGCCTGCAACGGCGTGCACGGCGCCAACCGGCTCGCGTCGAACTCGCTGCTCGACGGCATGGTCTTCGGCCCACGCGTCGTGGAGGCGATCGACCGCGGCGTCGAGGGACCCTCGCCCACCGGTGCGATGCGCTCGGTGCTCGGCGGCGGCGAGATCGGCGGCCGTCCCCTCGAGGTGCCGCCCGCCGGCGACGGCCCGCTCGTCGACCGCGACTCGCTCCAGCGCACCATGACGACGGACGCCGGCGTGCTGCGCTCGGCCGAGTCGCTCACGCGCGCCGCGGCGGCGTGTCGCGGCGACGTCGCGGGCGAGGACCCGGCCGCGTGGGAGCTGCGCAACCTCGCGACGGTCGGCCGGGCGCTCTGCGCGGCCGCCCTCGCCCGCGAGGAGAGCCGCGGCGCGCACACCCGCGCGGACCACCCCGATCTGCGCCCCGATCTGCGAACCCGGTTTGTAACCTCGGCGGCATGACGGAGACGCCCCCCACCCCCGCCGGCTGGCACCCCGATCCGATGGGCCGACACGAGCTGCGCTACTGGGACGGCGGCCAGTGGACCGAGCACGTCACGTCCAACGGGCGCCAGACCACCGACCCCCCCACGGGCAACGCGCCAGTGCCGACCACGGCGCGGGCTCCCGAGAAGATCGCCGGCGACGTGGCCAAGGCCGGCGCCGGCACCACGATCGCGGGCGGCGGCACGATCTTCACCGAGCCCGTGCTGGTGGTGAACCAGAAGGCCAAGCTGATCGAGGTCAACAACGAGTACGCGATCTACGACCAGCACGGCACCCAGATCGGCGCGGTGCGCCAGGTCGGGCAGTCGGCGGCCAAGAAGGTGCTCCGGGTGCTCACGTCGGTCGACCAGTTCATGACCCACAAGCTCCAGGTGGTCGACACCACCGGGCGGGTGCTGCTCGCGCTCACGCGGCCGGCCAAGGTCCTGAAGTCGAAGGTGCTGGTGCAGGACGGCCAGGGCAACGACCTCGGCGCCATCGTGCAGCAGAACGCGATCGGCAAGATCCGCTTCAACCTCGAGGCCGATGGCCAGGTCCTCGGGGCGATCAACGCAGAGAACTGGCGGGCGTGGAACTTCAACGTCACCGACGCGGCCGGCACCGAGGTCGCCCGCATCACCAAGACGTGGGAGGGCCTGGCCAAGACCATGTTCACGACCGCCGACAACTTCGTGATCCAGATCCACCGACCGCTCGAGGACCCGCTCCGCTCGCTCGTGGTGGCGTCGTCGCTCGCCGTCGACACGGCGCTGAAGCAGGACAGCCGCGGCCTCGGCTGAGCCATGGCCACCGTCGACGCCTACGCCGCCGCGGTCCGCGACGCGGTCGCGCGGGCGCTGGCGGAGGACCTGGCGCCGCTCGGTGACCTGACCTCCGCGCTGCTCCCCGCGGGCGTCACGGCCGAGGCGCGCTTCGTCCCGCGGGTCGACGGCACGCTGGCGGGCACCGCGTGCGCCACCGAGGCGTTCGCACAGCTCGACCGCGCCGTCGAGGTCACCTGGGCGACGGCGGACGGCGACGCGGTGCGGGCCGGGACCGCGATCGGCACGGTGCGCGGCCCGCTCGCGCCGATCCTCACCGGCGAGCGCACGGCGCTGAACTTCCTCTGCCACCTCTCCGGGATCGCCACGCTGACGCGCCGCTTCGCCGACGCGGCCGCCTCCGGCGGGTCGGCCCGCATCTGGGACACCCGGAAGACCACGCCCGGCCTGCGCACCCTCGAGAAGGCGGCCGTGCGGGCCGGCGGCGCGGTGAACCACCGCGCCAACCTGTCCGACTGGGTGATGTTCAAGGACAACCACCTGGCCGTGCTCGGCATCGCGGAGGGCGTGGCGGCCGCGCGCGCCGCCTGGCCCGGCCGGCTCGTCCACGTCGAGGCGACGGACCTCACCGAGCTCCGGCAGGCGCTCGACGCCGGAGCCGACGCGGTCCTGCTCGACAACATGTCCCCCGAGGAGGCCAAGGCGGCCGTGGCGCTGGTCGACGAGTGGGCCGAGGGGCACGGTCGCCGGCCGCTGCTCGAGTGCAGCGGCGGCATCACCGTCGAGACAGCGGCCGCCTACTCGGCCACCGGCGTCGACCTGCTCTCGAGCAGCCAGATCACCCAGTCCGCCCCCGCCCTCGACATCGGGCTCGACATCGTTTCGGGCTCGGCGGGGCCTCGCCCGAGCTAGCGGCCGGCCTGCGGCCGACTGGCCTGTCGGCTCAGGGGATGGCGGAGCCACACCCTTCGCAGGCTGCGCGACGTTGCCGGTACTCTCCGCAGTCGTGCTGCTGCTCGCCATCGACGTCGGGAACACGCAGTCGGTCGTCGGCCTCTACGACCTGGACGGCTCCGACGCGGCCAACCTCGAGCGCCGACTGGCCGACTCCAACCTCATCGACCACTGGCGCATCGCCACGAACGCGGAGCGCACCGCGGACGAGCACGCGCTCGTGCTGCAGGAGTTCCTCGGCTTCCACGGGTCCACCTGGGACGACAACGACATCCAGGGGATCGCGGTGTGCTCGTCGGTGCCGCGCGTGACCGGCGCGCTGCGGCGCATGTCCGAGCGGTACTTCGGGTTCCCTGCGCTGATCGTCGAGCCCGGCATCCGCACCGGGCTGCCGGTGCTGTACGACAACCCCAAGGAGGTCGGCGCCGATCGCATCGCCGATGCCGTGGGGGCCTTCGACCTGTACGGCGGGCCGACCATCGTCATCGACTTCGGCACGGCCACCACGTTCGAGGCGATCTCGGCCAAGGGCGAGTACCTGGGCGGTGCCATCTTCCCCGGCATCGACATCAGCCTCGACGCGCTGTTCGCCCGCGCCGCCGCGCTGCGCCGCGTCGAGCTGGTGGAGCCCCGTTCGGTGGTGGGCCGCAGCACGGTGGAGTCGATCCAGTCCGGGGTCCTCTACGGCTACACCTCGCTCGTCGACGGCATGTGCGAGCGGATCAGCACCGAGCTCGACGCCGAGACCACCGTGGTGGCCACCGGCGGGCTGTCGGGGCTCATCGGGCCGATGTCGACCGCGATCGATCACGTCGAGCCCTGGCTCACGCTGCACGGCCTCCGGTTGATCTACGAGAAGAACGCCGCATGACGCCGCCGTACCGGTTCGAGCCGACCACCACGGTGGCCGCGCTCCGGGCCGCCCACGGCGGGCTCGAGGCGGGCGCCGAGACCGGCGAGGTGGTGACCGTCGCCGGGCGCGTGATGCTGCACCGGCCGCAGGGCAAGCTCGCGTTCGCGACCCTGCGCGACGGCGCCGGCGACGAGGTGCAGCTGTTCGCCCTGGCCGCGGTCACCGAGGGCTTCGACTCCTTCCTGCACATCAGCCTCGGCGACTGGGTGGGCGCCACCGGCGAGGTGGTGGTGACCAAGAAGGGCGAGCTGTCGGTGAAGGTCGCCTCCTGGACGATGCTGGCCGAGACCCGGCGCGGCTTCGGCGACAAGTGGAAGGGCATCGCCGACGTCGACACGCGGTACCGCCAGCGCTATGTCGACCTCTGGGCCAACCCGGAGAGCCGCGCCACGCTCGCCACCCGGAGCCGGGTCGTCAGCACCATCCGCCGCTGGCTCGAGGACCGCGGGTTCGTCGAGGTCGAGACCCCGATCTTCCACCCGATCCCGGGCGGGGCCCACGCGCGGCCGTTCACCACCCACCACAACGCGCTCGACATGCAGCTGTTCCTCCGCGTCGCCCCCGAGCTCTACCTCAAGCGGCTCGTGGTGGGCGGCTTCGAGCGGGTCTTCGAGATCGGGCGGGTGTTCCGCAACGAGGGTCTGTCGACGCGCCACAACCCCGAGTTCACGATGCTCGAGCTGTACCAGGCCTACGCGGACTACCGCGACTTCATGCAGCTCACCGAGGAGCTCGTGGCCCACGTGGCGCGCGAGGTGTGTGGCACCACGCAGCTCACCTACGGAGAACGCCCGCTCGACCTCACGCCGCCGTGGCGGCGGGCCACGATGGCCGAGCTCGTGGAGGAGCGGATCGGGGTGCACGTGGACCACCGCATGCCGGTCGAGGACCTCCGGCGCATCGCGGAGGAGCACGGCGTGGAGGTCGAGCCCGCCGACGGGCCCGGCAAGCTCCTGCTCGAGATCTACGAGAAGACGACGGAGGCGGAGCTCTGGGGGCCGGTGTTCGTCACCGACTACCCGAAGGAGGTCTCGCCGCTGGCGCGGGACCACCGCGAGGTCCCCGGCCTCGTCGAGCGGTTCGAGCCGATCGTGGCCGGGCGCGAGCTGGGCAACGCCTTCTCGGAGCTGGTCGACCCCGAGGAGCAGCGCGCTCGCTTCGAGGAGCAGGCCCGCCGGAAGGCGGCCGGCGACGACGAGGCGATGGTCGTCGACGAGGACTACCTGCGCGCCCTCGAGTACGGCCTCCCGCCCACGGCCGGGCTCGGCATCGGCATCGACCGGCTGGTGATGCTGCTCACCGACACGCCGTCGATCCGCGACGTGATCCTCTTCCCGACGCTGCGCCCCGAACAGGACTAGTGATCGTGGAGCGGGCCGGCGTGCTGACGCTGGCGGCGCTGGCCCCAACGGCCGCGCGCGCGGTCGACCCGTGGGGCTGGTACCCCACACCCCTCCAGGTCGTGCTCGTCGGGACGCCGACCGGCTGAGCACACGAGGACCCCGGGCCTCGCCCGGGGTCCTCCCGCGTCAGGTCAGCCGCGGACGGCGTCGAGCTCGACGAGCAGGTGGGCGGCGGCACCGGCGAGCGCGGTGGTGGCCGGCCGCTCCCCGAAGGGGGCGAGCACCTCGACCGCCTGGGTCACGTACCCGCGAGCCACGCCGATGGACTGCTCGACGCCGTCGGAGGCCCGGACGAGCGCCACCGCAGCCTCGAGATCGGCGCCGTGGACGGGACCGCCGAGCAGCTGGCGCAGCTCCCCGCCGTCCGTCGCGAGGGCACGCAGCACCGGCAGGTTGTAGATGCCCTCGGCGATGTCGTGGCCGGCGGGCTTGCCGAGCTGCTCGTCGGTGGCCACCACGTCGAGCACGTCGTCCACCACCTGGAACGCCATCCCGTAGCGGCGGCCGAACTCGGTGAGGCGGTCGATGTCGGCGCGGGGGAGCCCGCCCACGATCCCGCCCACGCGGCAGGCGGTTGCGAACAGGGCGGCGGTCTTGCCGTCGATGGCGGCGAGGTAGGCGTCCTCCGTCCGGTCGGGGTCGTAGGCCGTGCGCAGCTCCCGCACCTCGCCCTCGCACAGCCGCCCGATCGTGGCCGCGAGCAGCCCGGCCACCTCGGTGCCCAGCCCGGCGGCGATCTCGGAGGCCTTGGCCAGCAGGAAGTCGCCGGCGAGGATCGCCTTGAGGTTGCCCCAGCGTGCGTTCACGCTGTCGGCACCGCGGCGCGTGGCCGCCTCGTCGATCACGTCGTCGTGGTAGAGCGACCCCACCTGCACCAGCTCCACGGCCACGCCCCCGAGCACCACGTCCTCGGTGACCGCGGCCTCCACCTCCGCGGCGGTGCTGGCCGCCGCAGCCGCCGACGCGACCGTGAAGAGCGGTCGCTGGCGCTTGCCGCCCGCCTCGATCAGGTGCCCGCCCATCTGTGCCATGAGCTCGTCCTCGGACGCGATGGCCGCGAAGAGCGCGGCCTCGACGCGGGATCGATGGCTCGACATGCCGGGGAGCTGGAGCAGCGGGCTCGCCACGATCAAACGCTAGGGCACCTCGGCATGTGTCAGGAAAACCGCACGCGCGGCGGGCGGAGCGACGTTCGGCAGCCGTCGTCCTCGCACAGCCAGGTACGCTCCTGGCCGTCCTGACGGCGGAGGGGTGGGAGCATCGCGGTGCGCATCGTGCTCGTCACGGGGAAGGGTGGCGTCGGCAAGACCACCGTCGCGGCCGCGACCGCCCTGCGCGCCGCCGCGCAGGGGCACCGCACCCTCGTGCTGTCCACGGATGCGGCCCACTCGCTCGCCGATGTGCTGGGGGTGCCGCTCGGCCACGCCCCGGTGACGGTCGCGGACCGGCTCGAGGCCCAGCAGCTGGACGGCCGTCGCCGGCTCGAGGAGTCCTGGTCGGACATCCGCTCCTACCTCGTGGAGCTCCTCGGCTGGGCGGGGGCCGACGCCATCGACGCGGCCGAGCTCTCCTCGCTGCCGGGCCTGGAGGAGGTCTTCGCGCTGGAGAACCTGCGCGACCACGCGCTGCGGGGCGACCACGACCTCCTCGTGGTCGACTGCGCGCCGACGGCCGAGACGCTGCGGCTCCTCGCCCTCCCCGAGATCCTCGACTGGTACCTGCAGCGCGTCTTCCCGACCCATCGCCGCCTCGCACGGCTGACCCGGCCCGTCCTGCGCCGCGCCACCTCGATGCCGCTCGCGAACGATGCGCTCTTCGAGTCCTTCGCCCAGTTCACCGCCCGCCTGGACGGTGTGAAGGAGCTCCTGGCCGACCGCGCGATCACCAGCGTCCGCCTCGTGACGACGCCCGAGCAGGTGGTCGTGGCCGAGACCCGCCGCACCTACGCGTACCTGTCGCTCTTCGGCTACGCGGTCGACGCGCTCGTGGTGAACCGCCTGGTGGGCGACGCGCACCCTGGCGCGTTCTTCGACGAGTGGCGCGTCCGCCAGGACCGCGCCCTCGCGTCGGTCGACGAGTCGTTCGGCTCGATGACCCGCCTCGACCTCGGGCTCGAGGCGTCGGAGCTCGTCGGGGTCGAGCGGCTCGGTGTGGTGGGCAAGCAGCTGTACGGGGACGCGGACCCCGCGGCGCACCTCGGTCCGCCGGGACCCGGGCTCCGGTTCGAGCGCGACGGCGCGACGGTCATCCTGCGGGTGCCGATCCCGGGGCTCGACAGCAGCGAGGTGCGCGTGGGTCGCACGGAGGCCGATCTCGTCGTGACCGCGGGGGCCCATCGCCGCGTGGTCCCGCTGCCCGACGGCCTCCAGCGTTGGCAGGGCCAATCGGCGCGATGCGTGGGCGGCGAGCTCGAAGTCGTGTTCACGGAGGGGTGACGATGCGAGGCCGACCTGACGATCCCGATCTCTGGGAAGACCTGTACGAGCGCTTCCGGCGACCCACCGACCCGCCTCGGCGGCGCCTCTCGAGCGCGCTCTCACCGGACGCGCGGCTGCGGTTGCTCGACGCCGCGGTCGGTCTGCTCGGATCGATCCGCACGGTCGTCGACGTCGTCGAGGAGGTGCTCGACGACCGGCGCAACCGCTTGCGCGACGGCACGATCGAGCCGCGCGGGCCGTGGCTGCGCGAGCCGGAGCGCCCGGAGGAGCGATCGGCCGCCGGACCACCCAACGTGGTGGTGCGCGACATCCCGGTGGAGCCGACGTGACCGGCCCGGAACCGATCCAGGTGTCGCACCTCCTGCGGCGGACCGTGCCGGACGGACCGTTGGAGTTCGTCGACGGGACCCGGCCCGTCGACCACGAGAAGGTCGTGGAGGTGGCGCTGAACCCCGACGACGAGCTGCGGAACCTCCAGGTCGCCCTGCTCTACTCGCTCACCTCGAACCGCGTGGACAAGCGGCTCCTCTACGAGGCCCGCCACCGGCGACCCGCCAGGCCGGAGACGACGCGGGCCAACGCGAACTGGTTCACCGTCGCCCAGTGGGCGGTGCTCACCGTCGGCCGGAACCTCCGCACCCGGGACCTGCCGCACCGGACCAGCGTGCTCCCCGAGACCCTGCGGCGGCGGCTGACCCCCGCGATCCTCAACCTGCGGGCCGCGGACGATCGACGCGTGGCGGCGGCGCTGTCCTACGGCCAGGTCATGGTGTTCGCCTCGGTCTACCGGGCCCTGCTGAAGACGCCCTTCGCGGACGGCGTGGAGCTCCCCCGGGGCGAGCTCGCCGACCTCGTCGAGAAGCCGCCGCCCGAGGCGATCCCCGAGCCCGACGAGTTCGGTCCCGAAGGCGGCGAGGGCGACGCCGGCGGATCCGTGGACGAGGCGGAGCCGTCGCTCCCGGTCCTCGACCTCTCCGGGCTCGCGGAGGTGGTCGACTCGCTCGTGGCCGACAAGCACCGGCGCGACGCGGAGGAGGTCCGGGCCGACCGCGTGCAGCGAGGCACCGTCCTCGCCCTCGCCGCCCAGCTCGGCGCACGGGTCCAGGGGATCGACGCGCGCGGGGAGCGGGGGGCCTTCTACGCGGCGGTGCTCGACGCGATCGCGGATCGGGCGGGGTACGAGTCGGAGCTCCTCGAAGCGCTCGACCTCTACCGTCGTGCGGCTCGGTGGAGCGCGGAGCAGCGGAGCGGCCGCGAGCGCCCGCCGGCAGATCTGATCTTCGAGGCGACGCTGCGGATCGCGGCGATCGAGCAGGTGATCCTCGACGAGGCCGTCACGATGGTCGTCGACCACCTCCCTCGGCACGTCATGGAGCAGGCCGAGGGTCGCATCGCCACCTTCGCCGAGCGGAGCCTGCACGTGCCCCGCCGTCTCGCACAGGTGAGCTCGGCCCGCCGCCTGTCCCTGCTCGGAGGCGCGGCGCGGGAGGTGTGGGCCCGGGTCATGACGGATCAGGTCATGGTCGTCGCCTTCCCGTCCGAGACCGTCCGCATCGGCCGGGACATCCCGAGCCGCGACTGGCGGAAGCCGTTCTACGCCGAGGACCTCCAGCACCTCTCGCCCGAGGCGGAGGCGGTGTTCGACCAGTTCGACCGGTCCCTCGGGGACGGCCGCGGCGCCGGCGCCAGCGACTGGCGTCGGTACGACGACCGCATGAACTTCGTGTCGAACCTCCTGCGCTCGCGGCAGCAGGACGCCTCGCTGTTCTGGCAGCCGTTCACGGACGAGGACGTCGACCGCGTCTGGCGCGGGCTCTACCCCGGCCGCAACGGCGACCCGTTCGAGTCCGCCGTGCGCAGCCCGTCCTTCCCGACGGACGAGGACGGCACCGACCTCGACACCGTGTCCTGCGACGAGGTCACCTGGGCCAAGCAGCCCCCGGGCCCCGTCGAGGAGCACGACGAGGAGGATCCGGCGTGAGCATCTGGACGCATGAGCTGCTCGACCGGCTCCGCATGATCGGCGATCCCGAGCTCGACACCTTCGACGGGGCGGACGGCTGGCGCGGGGTCCGCGTCGCCGGCGCCGCGGAGGCCGAGGCGGCGGGTCGGGCCGACCCGCGGGCGATCGCCCCCACCCTGCTCCAGGTGTGGCGGCGCTCCCCGGCCGGCGCGCTGCCGCTCGACGACATCGAGCGCCTCCAGGAGGAGACCCCCGAGCAGCTCTTCTTCATCGAGGACCCGTTCTGGACGCAGTCGGGCGAGTCGCTCTCGCCCAAGCGCATCGCGACGGCCCGCAGCCTCTTCGTCGTCTACGGCGGCGAGATCGCGGCGTCGCTCCTGCTGGCGGGCCTGCCCAGCTCGTATGCCGCGGAGGCCGGGGCCGGTGTCCTCGCGGAGACGGCGGAGCTGCGCAGCCACGCCCGGCGCCGCATCGCGGAGACGTCCCAGCTCGTCGTCGAGGTGCTGCTCGCCGACAAGGAACTGATGTTCACGGACCCGCACGACCTGTGGGTGGTGGAGCCCGCGGTCGACCAGGCCCTGCCCCTCGGGAGCCGCGGCTACGTGCGGGTGCGCACGACCCGGCTGACCCACGCGGTCATCCGCTCGATCCTCCTCGAGAGCGGGCGGTGGGAGCCCACGGCGTCGTGCAAGATCCCGGCCCGCAAGGGCGCCGTCGTGGGGTTGCCGGTCAACCAGGAGGACCTGCTGGGCACGCTCCTGACCTTCACGGTCGTCGTGTTCGAGACGATGGCGAAGCTCGGGGTCCCGTGGAACGACGAGGCCGAGCAGGCCTACTGCGACCTGTGGGACCGGGTCGCCGAAGGGCTCGGGATCGGCACGCGGGCCGTCACGGACGTGCTGACGGCGCAGGGCATGGACCTGCCCGACGAGTACGTGGGTCGCCTGCGGCCCAAGACCCCCGCCGAGGCGCGCGAGCTCTGCGAGCTCATCCGGAACCGGACGTGGCCGATGCCCCTGCCGGGCCGCGTGCTCGGGCCCTTCGCGAACAGCAACGGGAAGCTGCTCGTGCGGGCGCTGCTGGACGAGCTCCAGTCCGCGATGCCACGTGGCGGAGAGCGCCTGCCGCTGTTCCTGATGCGCTACCTCATGGACCCGCGCGCCCACGAGCTGCTCGGGCTGGGCGGGGGTGGGTTGACCGACAGCCTCATGCGCTGGCCCGACCCGCAGCGCTTCACCCGCCGTGCACCGTGGCAGGCCGGCAAGCTCGCCGTGGGGGCGGGGATGCGGCTCGCCGCCAACGAGGTGAGCCGCCGCGCCTTCGTGCACTTCATCCGGGCCTGGTCCGACAACCCGGACCAGAGCCCCTTCTGGTTCCCGCCGGTGCCGGACAAGCGGACGGTCATCCCGAGCGGGCGCAGCGACGGGTGATCGGGGTGTGCCATCGCTGAGGTCCTGACGCTCCTCTTCACCGACATCGAGGGGTCGACGCTCCTCTGGGAGCAGCAGCCCGACGCGATGGACCGGGCCGTCGACACCCACTTCGAGGTGCTGCAGCGCGCGCTCGACGAGCACGACGGGACCCTGGTGAAGTCGACCGGCGACGGCGTGTTCGCCACGTTCCGGCGGCCCACCAACGCGGTGCGGGCGGCCGCGGACGTGCAGCGCGTCGTCGACGCCACGACGTGGCCCGTCGACCTCCGGATCCGGATGGGGCTGAACACCGGGGAGTGCATCGCGCGCGGCGGGGACCTCTACGGCCGGGCGGTCAACAAGGCCGCGCGCCTCGAGCAGGCGGCCTACGGGGGCCAGGTGCTGCTGTCGGACTCGACCGCGGCGCTCGTGCGCGGCGACCTCGACGACGACCTGTCGCTGGTGTACCTGGGCAAGCACCACTTCGACGGCATCGTGGAGCCGGCCGAGGTCCATCAGCTGTCGATCCGCGGGCTGCGCAACGAGCACCCGCCGTTGCGCACCCTCGACCTCGGCCTCGAGCGGCTGCCGCTCGAGCTCACGCCGCTCATCGGTCGCTCCGACGCCACCACCGTCCTCGAGGCCGAGTTGCGCCGCACGCGCGTGGTCTCCCTCGTCGGGCCCGCGGGTGTGGGCAAGAGCCGCCTCGCCCTGCGCGTCGGGAGCGAGGACGCCCGCCTGCGCGCGAGCGGCGTGCGCTTCATCGACCTCGCGCCCTGCCGCCAGGTCGATGCCACCGTGGGCACGATCGCCAACGCGCTGGGGGTGCGCCCCGATGCGGGAGAGGGCACGTACGCGGAGAGCATCATCCGCTCGCTACGCGCCAACGACACGCTCCTCATCCTCGACAACTGCGAGCACCTCCTGGCCGAGCTCGTGCCCCTCATCGAGCTGATCGTCTCGCGGTGCCCGCTCGTCACCGTGCTGACGACCTCGCGGGAGCGCCTCGACCTCCCGTACGAGGTCGTGTGGCCCGTGCGGGCGCTCGACCTGCCCCCCGCCCACGCCACCTCGGTCGCCCAGCTCGGGGACGCCGGGTCCGTGCAGCTGCTCGTCGATCGGGCCCGCGCGGTCACGGCCGACTTCGCGGTCACCGACGCCGACGTCCCGTCGATCGTCGAGATCTGCCGGCGCTGCGACGGCCTGCCCCTCGCGCTCGAGCTGGCCGCTGCCCGGCTGGAGACGATGAGCCCGCGCGAGCTGGTGACGGCCATGGCGTCGTCGCTGTCGGTCCTCGGCCAGGACGGCGACCGGGCCCCCGTGGGCCGCCACGGCGGCCTCGGGGAGGCCCTCGACGCCACCTACGGCGCGATGTCCGAACCCGAGCAGGGCCTGTTCGACCGGCTGGCGGTCTTCGCCGGCGCGGTGCCGGCGGCGGCCGTCGCGAGCGTCTGCGGCGAGGAGGAGCCCACGACGAGGGCGCAGCTCGATGCCCTCGTGCGCCGCTCGATGGTCACGGTCGAGCGGGAGGGGGGTTGGACGCGGTTCCGGCTGCTCGAGTCGGTGCGCCAGTACGCGCTCGAGCACGGGCGCGTCGACGATGTGCTCCACGACCGCCATGCCGCGCACTTCGTGGCCGAGGCGGAGCTCCGCGGACGGCAGTACCTCACGGCCGAGGCCTTCGAGGCCGCGCGCGCGATGGAGGAGCACTTCGACGACTTCCGGCTGGCGGTCCAGTGGCTGCGGGGCGCGGACGCGCCGCTGGAGGCCGCGCGCATCGTCGTGGCCATCAACGAGTTCTGCATGTTCTCGATGCGGCCGGAGCTGCACACCTGGGCCCTCGAGCTGGAGGGCGAGCTGCCGGCGGGCCACCCCCGCCTGGCCGAGGTGCAGGGCGTGCTCGCCATCGGGTGGTGGTTCCGCGGCAACCACAAGGCCGCCCTCGAGGTCGGCGAGCGCGCACTGGCGTCGGCGGCCGCGGCCGACGGGCCCGTGTCGACGATCTGGGCCCACACGGCGCTGCTCAACGCGCACGGGCACATCGGCGACCTCGACAAGGCGGTCGAGCACCTGATGGCGCTCAGCAGCGAGTGCGAGGCCACCGGCGACCCCTACTGGAGGGTGAACGCCCTCGCCTCGCAGGCGGTGGGGCTGTCCACCGTCGGGTTGGGCGAGCAGGCGCTCGCCCCGGCGGCCGCGGCCGTCCGCATCGCCGACCGGCTGGGGAACCCGGAGTGCCAGTACTGGTCCGCCTACGCCGAGGCGCTCGCCCTGCGGGGGACCGACCTCGACGCGTCCGCGGCCGCCCTGGATCGCGCGCTCGCGGCGGCGCGCTCGAACGCGAGCCGCTTCAACGAGGGCATCGTCATGCTCGAGCAGCTGGGGATCCTCGTCGAACGGGGTCGCACGGCCGCCGCCGCCGTCACCGCCCTCGACCTCCTCGACCACGGCGAGCAGTCCGGCGGGTTCGGCCGCATCTGGCTCGCCGTCGTGCTGGCGAGCCGCGCCCTCGCCGACGTGGGCCGGAACGAGGCCGCCGCTGTCCTCTTCGCCGCCTCCTCCCGGCGACCGATGGTGCCGAACCCGCACGTCGTGCAGCTCATCGACGGCCTGCAGGAGGTGCTGGGGGAGCGGCTCGGCCGCGGCGCGATGCGCCAGGCGGAGAACCGGGCCCGCTTCCTCACCGACTCGCAGGTGCTGGAGCGGTGTCGAGAGGAGCTGGAAGCCGTCTTGCGCCCCTGACCAGGGCCACCTTCCCCCCGGGGGTCGGCGAGGGTAGTGACGGGAGACCCCGGGGATACACTCGGCCCACGTATCCCCCGAACCAAGGGCGGAGGCTCAGTTGTTCGAACGGTTCACCGACCGGGCCAGGCGAGTCGTGGTGCTCGCTCAGGAAGAGGCTCGGCTCCTCAACCACAACTACATCGGCACCGAGCACATCCTGCTCGGGCTGATCCACGAGGGCGAAGGCGTCGCGGCCAAGGCCCTCGAGTCGCTCGGCATCTCGCTCGAGGCCGTGCGCAGCCAGGTCGAGGAGATCATCGGTCAGGGCGGTTCGTCCCCGTCCGGGCACATCCCGTTCACCCCGCGCGCGAAGAAGGTGCTGGAGCTGTCGCTCCGCGAGGCGCTGCAGCTCGGCCACAACTACATCGGCACCGAGCACATCCTCCTCGGCCTCATCCGCGAGGGCGAGGGCGTGGCCGCGCAGGTGCTGGTGAAGCTCGGCGCGGACCTGTCGCGCGTGCGCCAGCAGGTCATCCAGCTCCTCTCGGGCTACCAGGGCCCCGGCGGCAGCGGGGAGAAGGCCGGTGCGCCGGCCGGACCCGGCAGCAGCTCGGAGCAGCAGGCCTCGGGCTCGCTCGTGCTCGACCAGTTCGGCCGCAACCTCACCCAGCTCGCCCGCGAGAAGAAGCTCGACCCGGTCATCGGCCGCATCGCGCGAGATCGAGCGCGTGATGCAGGTGCTGTCCCGGCGCACGAAGAACAACCCGGTCCTCGTCGGCGAGCCCGGCGTGGGCAAGACGGCCATCGTCGAGGGCCTCGCCCAGAAGATCGTGGCCAACGACGTGCCGGAGACGCTGCGGGGCAAGCAGCTCTACACGCTCGACCTCGGCGCGCTGGTGGCCGGCAGCAGGTACCGCGGTGACTTCGAGGAGCGCCTGAAGAAGGTCCTCAAGGAGATCCGCACCCGCGGCGACATCATCCTGTTCATCGACGAGCTGCACACGCTCGTGGGCGCGGGGGCTGCCGAGGGCGCGATCGACGCCGCTTCGATCCTCAAGCCGATGCTGGCCCGGGGCGAGCTGCAGACGGTGGGCGCCACCACGCTCGACGAGTACCGCAAGCACCTCGAGAAGGACGCCGCCCTCGAGCGCCGGTTCCAGAAGATCGTGGTCGAGGAGCCCACCGTGGCCCACACCATCGAGATCCTGAAGGGCCTGCGGGACCGGTACGAGGCACACCACAGGGTCACGATCACCGATCAGGCCCTGGTGGCCGCGGCCAACCTGGCCGACCGCTACATCTCGGACCGCCACCTCCCCGACAAGGCCATCGACCTCATCGACGAGGCCGGGTCGCGCCTGCGCATCAAGCGCATGGAGACGCCGGCGGACTACAAGGAGCTCGAGAACGACCTCGCGGGCGTCGTCGAGGCGAAGAAGAAGGCCGTCGAGGCGCAGAACTTCGAGGAGGCGGGCAAGCTCCGCGACAAGGAGAAGGAGCTCCTGGCCGCCAAGGAGGGCAAGGAGCGCGAGATCAAGGAGTCCGGCGTCGACCTCTTCGACGAGGTCGACGAGGAGGCCATCGCCGAGGTCCTCTCGGTGTGGACGGGCATTCCCGTGTACAAGCTCACCGAGGAGGAGACGCAGAAGCTCCTCCGCATGGAGGAGGAGCTGCACAAGCGGGTCGTCGGCCAGGAGGACTCGATCAGGGCCGTCGCGCAGGCGGTGCGCCGCACACGCGCCGGCCTCAAGGACCCGAAGCGCCCGAGCGGCAGCTTCATCTTCCTCGGCCCCTCCGGCGTCGGGAAGACCGAGCTGGCCAAGACCCTCGCCGAGTTCCTGTTCGGCGACGAGACCTCGATGATCAGCCTCGACATGTCCGAGTACATGGAGAAGCACACGGTCAGCCGGCTGGTCGGCTCGCCCCCGGGCTACGTCGGCTACGAGGAGGGCGGCCAGCTCACCGAGGCGGTGCGCCGCAAGCCCTTCAGCGTGGTGCTCTTCGACGAGATCGAGAAGGCCCACCCGGACGTGTTCAACACGCTCCTCCAGATCCTGGAGGAGGGGCGGCTCACCGACGCGCAGGGCCGCTCGGTGGACTTCCGCAACACCGTGCTGATCATGACGTCGAACCTCGGCACCGCGGACCTCCGCAAGGCGAACCTCGGCTTCGGTCGCGCCGACGAGGCGGTCTCGTACCAGCGCATGAAGGACAAGGTCAACGAGGCGCTGAAGCAGCACTTCCGGCCCGAGTTCCTCAACCGCGTCGACGAGACCATCGTGTTCCACGAGCTCAGCAAGGAAGAGGTCACCCAGATCGTCGACCTCATGATCGCCCGCACCCAGAAGCAGCTCGAGGGCCAGGGCATCGGGCTCGAGCTCACGCAGGCCGCCAAGGGCCTGCTGGCCGACCGCGGGTACGACCCCACCCTCGGTGCCCGTCCGCTGCGCCGGGCCATCCAGCGCCTCATCGAGGACCCGCTCTCCGAGCGCCTCCTCTACAAGGAGTTCCGCGCCGGCGAGATCATCGTCGTGGACGCCGAGCCCGACGCGGAGACGGGCGAGCCCGCCATCACGTTCCGTGCGGTCGAGGGCTTCGAGCCCCCGCCCATGGAGCTCGCCGAAGCCGGTCCGACCGAGGGCTGACCGCGCTAGGTTCCCCGCCATGTTCGACAAGATCCTGGTCGGGACGGACGGCTCGAAGACCGCGGCCAAGGCGGTCGACCGGGCCGTCGAGGTGGCGGTCAGCTCCGGCGCCACCCTGACGATCCTCACCGCGTCGGCCCCGGAGCGGGGCGACGCGATCGTGGCCGCGGAGGCGAAGCGCCACGCGAAGTCGGGCGTGGCCATCGACACGAAGGTCATCGACACCGATCCCGTGTCCGGCCTGATCGACGAGGCCTCCAACGGCGGCTTCGACCTGTTGGTGATGGGCAACAAGGGCATGACCGGCGTGACCCGGTTCTTCCGCCTCGGGTCCGTGCCCAACAAGGTCACCCACCACCTGCCCTGCAGCCTGCTCATCGTCAAGACCACGTGACGAGGTGGGCCGGCCGGGCCCTCCTCGCCGTCGCCGTGGTGGCCGTCCTCTCGGCCTGCCGGCTCGACCTCGACGTCCAGGTGGCCGTGGACGACGACGGCAGCGGCTCGGTGGCCGTCGTGGCCACCGTCGACGCGGCCGCCCTCGAGCGCATCGGGGGCGACCTGGGTGCCGTCCTCGCCCTCGACGCGCTGCAGGGCGAGGGCTGGCTGATCGAGGGGCCGACCGCGCTGCCCGACGGCGGGGCGACGGTCCGCGCCAGCCAGCGCTTCGAGGATCCCGCCGGTGCCGCGGCCGTGTTCGACGAGCTCGCGGGGGTCGGGGGGCCCTTCCGCGACCTCGCCGTCACCCGGTCGCAGTCGCTGTTCACGACGACCTGGGGGTTCCGCGGGACGGTCGACCTCGGCCGCGACGCGCCCCTGCCCGCCGTCACCCCGGGGTTCGACGGCACCCAGCCTGGCACCTTCGACGAGCTCGGGCGCGAGCTCGGCGACGCGCTCGGCCGCCTGATCCGGTTCCGGGTGGGGGTCCGCCTGCCCGGGGACGTGCGGTCGAACGCCACGACCAAGGCCGACAACGGCGCGGTGTGGCAGGTCGGGTTCGGCCGCGAGCCGCTCGAGCTGGAGGCCTCCGGCCGCCGGACGCGCACCGGTGTCGTCGCGGCGGCCGTGCTGCTCGCGCTCGCGGTCCTCGTCGGCCTGGTCGCGCTGCTGGTGCGCCTCGCCGGGCGCGCCGCGACGCCGGAGCGGGCAACCGCGCGACGATGAGCACCCGTGGACGCTGACGAGCTGCGCTGGGATCCGCCCGGGCCGGGGCAGTGGTTTGCGTCGAGCGAGCACATGCCCACGCCCGTGAGCGGGCTGATGGCGGAGCTCCTGCCGCGCGCCGGTCGGGGCTGGGCCCTGGGCACGGAGCGGTACGGCCTCCCGCCCAACACCGGCGGGTTCGGCATCGTCAACTGCTGGGGGTACTACACCCCGGGCGTTCGCCCGCCGGTGGACCTCGAGGCGCTCGAGCGCACCGCGGCGGAGACCCTCGCCACGCGGCGGTGGCGAGCCGAGCTGCGTCGCTGGCGGGACGAGGTGCGCCCGGCCGTGGTCGCGGCGAACCGGACGCTGCTGTCGGTCGACCTAGCGGGGCTCACCGACGAGGAGCTGGCCGACCACCTGCAGGACGCGATCGACGGCTTCGTGCGCTTCGGTCCCGAGCACTTCGCGTCGTTCAACCACGGCGCCGCGGCCACCGGCGCGCTGCTCCAGGCCGCGGTCGGGTGGGGCCTCGACCCGCGGCGGGTGCTGCTCGCGCTCTCCGGCACGTCGGCGGCGTCCGCCTCCGCCGAGCAGCTGCTCGACCGCATCGCGGCGGCCCTGCGAGCCGCGGGACGGACGGACCCGACCGATCTGGCGTCGATCCGGGCGGTCGGCGGGGACGCCGCGGCGGCTCTCGACGAGCTCCTCGTGGACTACGGGTGGCGTCCCTTCGGTGCCGACCTCGTGGAGCCGACCCTGGCCGAGCGCCCCGACGCCGTCGTCGCGGCGGTGCACGCCGCCCTCGCGGGGCGCGGAGGCCGGGCCCGCCCCGACGGCACCCTCCTCGCCGAGCTCCGGGCCCAGGTGCCGGCGGCCGATCAGGCGCGGTTCGACGAGCTCGTGGCCGACGCCAAGGAGGGCTACGGCAACAACGACGACAACACGGTCGTCCTCTTCTCCCTCCCGCTCGGCCTCGTGCGTCGTGCCGCGCTCGAGGCCGGTCGCCGCCTGCACGCCCGCGGCCGCGTGCACGAGGTGGAGGACGTGCTCGACGCCCGGCCCGGGGAGCTCGGGTCGCTGCTCCGCGGGGGCGGGCCGTCCGCCGACGAGCTCGCCGACCGCCGCCGCTTCCGCGCGGCGGTGGCGTCCGTCGCGCCGCCGCCGGCCCTGGGCGCGCCGCCGCCCCCGGAGCCGCCGCTCGAGCTGCCACCGTCCGTGCGCGCGCTGGAAGACCTGCTCGACGCCTACCGATCGGTCGCCTGGGCGAGCACGGACGACGGCACCCGGGCGCAGGCGACGGTCGGGACCGAGGTGGTGCGCGGGCGCGCGGTCGTGGTGGTCGATCCCCTCGAGGCGGCCGTGCGCATGGAGCCCGGTGACGTCCTGGTGGCCCAGACCACCAGCGCGCCGTTCAACACGATCTTCCCGATGGCGGGCGCCGTGGCCGTGCAGGTCGGATCGGTGATGAGCCACGCCGCGGTGCTGGCCCGTGAGCTCGGCCTCACCGCCGTCATCGGGGTGCCCGACCTGCTGGCGCGGGTGGCAGACGGCGATCTCGTGGAGGTCGACCCCGTCGCCGGCACCATCCGGGTCGTCGAGCCCGCCCGCTAGGCGCGCGGGTCGAGCAGCACCTTCAGCGCCCCGTCCTCCCGCGCGTCGAAGATGCGGTACGCCTCCGCCGCCTCGGACAGGCCCAGGCGGTGGGTGAAGACGTCCTCGGGGTGCAGCCGGCCGGCGGCGATGAGCGGGACGAGGGTCGCCCAGGTGCCGGGGATCGACGCGAAGGTGGCCCGCAGCGTGAGCTTCCTGAACAGGAGCATCGGCATCGGGATGGGCAGGGCGAGGTTGAGGCTCACGCCGATGACCGACACGGTGGCGCCCGGCGCCGCGCAGAAGATGGCGTCGCTGATGCTCTGGTCGGCACCCACCGCCTCGATCACCGCGTCGGCCCCGCGCCCACCGGTGGCCGCCAGCACCGCGCCGACCGTGGCGCCCCCGCTCGCGTCGATCGGCTCGGCGCCGAGCTGCTCAGCCCGAGCGAGGCGCTCCGGGACCATGTCCACGGCGAGGACGCGCGCGGGCCCGTAGAGCAGAGCGCACTGGAGCGCGAACACCCCCACCGGGCCCAACCCGATCACAACGACTGTGTCGCCCGGCTCGATGTCGGCCCGCTGGGCGCCCAGGAAGCCCGTGGGGAGGATGTCGGTGAGCAGCACCGCCTGCTCGTCGGAGATCTCCTCGGGGATCTTCAGCACGGAGGCCTCGGCCGCCGGCACCCCCACCGCCTCGGCCTGTCCGCCGTGGAGGTCGAGCGTGGTGCCGAACGCGGTCGGCATCGCGCTCCGGCACAGGATCGGGTCGCCCGCCCGACACGGTTCGCAATGCCCGCAGCCGATGACGGCGGACACGAGCACCCGGTCGCCGGCCCCGACGGAGTGGACCTCGCCGCCGACCTCCTCGACGGTGCCGATGAACTCGTGGCCGAGCCGGACCCCGGGCGTGGTCAGCATGCCGCCGTGGTACAGGTGCAGGTCCGACCCGCAGATGGCGGTGCGGTCGACGCGCAGGAGCAGGCCGTCGGGACCGGGCACCACCGCGTCGGGCACGTCCTCCACCCGGACGTCCCGCTCTCCGTGGAGCACCACCGCACGCATGGCCCGTGACCCTATGTCACAGGCCATGCGTACGGTCGCCCGATGGGACGAGCGAGGACCGTGCACCGGTGCGGCGAGTGCGGCGCCACGGAGCCACGCTGGGCCGGGCGCTGCTCCGGCTGCGAGGCGTGGGGCACGCTGGTGGAGGAGCGGGTCGAGGGCCGGGCGCCGGCAGGCGGTGACGCGCTGCCCGGTCCCGCCACGCCCCGCCCCATCGCCGAGGTGCCGACGGACGCGTGGGCGCCGTCGCCGACCCACGTCGGTGAGCTGGACCGCGTGCTGCAGGGCGGGGTGGTGCCCGGCTCGGTCACGCTCGTCGGCGGGGAGCCGGGCATCGGGAAGTCGACGTTGCTGCTCCAGGCCCTCGCCGGCCTCGCCAAGGACGGGCGGCGCTGCCTCTACGTCACCGCCGAGGAGTCCGCCGAGCAGGTGCGGCTGCGAGCCGAACGGCTCGGCGCGCTCGCCGCCCAACCTGTGGCTCGTGGCCGACACCGCCCTCCCGCACGTGCTCGCGCACCTCGAGGGCGTCGGGCCCGACGTCGCGGTCGTCGACTCGATCCAGGCCGTGCACGACCCCGAGCTCACCTCCGCCCCGGGCTCGGTGGCGCAGGTGCGCGAGTGCGCGCACCGTCTCGTGCGCGCCGCGAAGGAGCGGGCCATGGCGGTGCTGCTCGTCGGGCACGTGACCAAGGATGGCGGTCTCGCCGGCCCTCGCGCCCTCGAGCACCTCGTCGACACCGTGCTGTCGTTCGAGGGCGAGCGCCACCACGCGCTGCGGCTGCTGCGCGCCACCAAGCACCGCTTCGGCGCGACCACCGAGCTCGGGCTGTTCGCGATGACCGACGCGGGTCTCGACGGCGTGCCCGACCCCTCGGCCCTGTTCCTGGCCGATCGGCGGCCGGGCGTCGCCGGGTCCGCGGTCGCTCCGGTCCTCGACGGCCGGCGTCCGCTGCTGGTCGAGGTGCAGGCGCTCGTCACGGCCTCGCGCCTCCCCACGCCGCGCCGATCGGCCCAAGGGCTCGACAGCGGGCGGCTCGCGCTCGTGCTCGCGGTGCTCGACGACCAGCTGGGCACGACGTTCCACGGCGCCGACGTGCACACGGTGGTGGCCGGTGGCGTCGAGGTCGGCGAGCCGGGCGCCGATCTCGCCCTCGCGCTCGCCCTCGTGTCGGCCCGCGCGCACACCGCGATCGGGAGCGATGTCGTGGCCTGCGGCGAGGTCGGGCTCGGCGGTGAGCTGCGCCAGGTGCACCAGACGGCCCGCCGGCTGGCCGAGGCCGCTCGCCTCGGGTTCCGCCGGGCGGTGGTGCCCGCCACGGCACCGCCGGCGCCCCCGGGCATCGAGCTGCTGCGGGCCGCCACGCTCTCCGAGGCCATCTCGCTCGTCGCCTAATACGATTGCGTGATGGCCCCGAGGCGAAGCGCCGAGCTCCTGTCCGCGCTCGGGGTGGTGGCGCCGGGGACACAGCTGCGCGCGGGGCTCGACCGCATCCTCCAGGCCAGCATGGGCGCGCTCATCGTGGTCGGCGACGGCCCGGACGTCCTCAACATCTGCTCGGGCGGCTTCCTGCTCGATGCCGCCTTCAGCCCGCAGCGCCTGTCCGAGCTGGCGAAGATGGACGGCGCCATCATCCTGGCCTCCGACGCCAGCCGCATCGCGCGGGCCAACGTCCACCTCGTGCCCAACCCGAACGTGCCGACGTCGGAGACGGGCACCCGGCACCGCACGGCCGAGCGGGTGGCGCGCTCCATCGACGTGCCCGTGATCTCGGTCTCGGAGGACATGGCCGTGGTGGCCGTGTACGCACGCGACCAGAAGCACGCGCTCGAGCCGATCCCGCGTCTGCTGACCCGGGCGAACCAGGCGCTGCAGACCCTCGAGCGCTACAAGGACCGCTTCGTCGAGGTGACCGCCCAGCTCTCGACCGTGGAGGTCGAGGACCTCGTGACGGTCCGCGACGTCGTCAGCGTGCTGCAGCGCACCGAGATGGTCCGCCGCGTGGCCGAGGAGATCGAGCTCGACATCATCGAGCTCGGCGTGGACGGGCGGCTGGTGCGGCTCCAGCTCGACGAGCTCATGGGCGGCGTCGACGACGACCGCCGCCTCGTCATCCGCGACTACTTCCACGAGGACGCCGCGTGGCACATCGACGAGGCGCTCGAGGCCCTGGCCGACCTCGGCACGGAGGACCTGCTCGACCTGAAGGCCGTGGGCGCCGCGCTGCACCTGCCCGACGCGCAGCTCGACCTCGACGAGAGCCTCCAGCCGCGCGGCTTCCGGCTGCTGTCGAAGATCCCGCGTCTGCCCGAGAACGTGATCGACGCGATCGTCACCCGCTTCGGCAACCTCCAGAAGATCATGCGCGCCACCATCGACGACCTCGACGACGTGGCCGGCGTCGGCGACACGCGGGCGCGCGCCATCAAGGAAGGGGTGTCGCGCCTGGCCGAGAACAGCATCCTCGACCGCTACGCCTGATGCGCTCGACGTTGCCGTCGGGGCGCCCGATCGAGGTGGTGACGCGGCCGACCGACGGCCGTGCCCCGACCCAGGGCCTCGTGCTCATCCCCGACATCGGCGGGCTGCGCCCGCTGTTCGACGCGCACGTGGCCCGGCTGGCCGACGAGCAGGGGTGGGCGGTCGTCGCGGTCGAGCCGTGGCCCGGCCGCGAGGACCTGCCGCTCGAGGAGCGCCTGCAGTCGGTCGGCACCATCGACGACGGTGCGTTCCTGGCCGACCTCGTGGCCGCCGCCGACCACCTCGGGGTCGAGCCGGTCGGGGTCACCGGCTTCTGCATGGGCGGCATGTTCACGCTGAAGGCGGCGGGGATGGGCCGCTTCCACCGCGCCGCCGCGTTCTACGGGATGATCCGGATCCCGGAGCACTGGCGCGGCCCCGGCGCGATCGAGCCGCTCGATGCGCTGGCCTCGCCGTCGGCCTGTCCCACGCTGGCCATCATCGGTGGCGTCGACCCGTGGACCCCTGCCGACGACGTCAAAGCCCTCGAGGCGGCCGGTGTGGAGGTGGTGCGCTACGCGGATGCCGACCACGGGTTCGCCCACGACGACACCCGCCCGGCCCACCGCCCCGACGACGCCGCCGACGCGTGGCGCCGCGCCATCGCGTTCCTCAGCGCCTGACCACCGCTTCCCGCGACGCCCTGCGCACAGCTGTGTGTGGCGGGCGTCGCGAGTTCGGAGCCGTCAGCGCGCGCGTCGGGTGATCTGCTCGCGGTCCAGGATGCGGTAGCGGCGCTCGGACTGGTCGATCCAGCCGAGGCGCACGAAGCTGGCGATGGCCTTGTTCACGCGCTCGCGGGATGCGCCCACCATCCCGGCCAGCTCCTCCTGGGTGATCGGCAGCTGGAAGTCGTCCAGGTCGCCGGCCAGCTCGAGGAGGCGCTTGGCCGTGCGCCCGGTCACGTCGAGGAAGACCGAGTCGGCCAGCTGTGAGTCCATGCTGCGCAGGCGCCCCGCGAGGAGCGCGACGACACCCCACAGGAGCTCGGGCCGCGCCTCGAACGCGGCCCGCACCGGCGCGTAGGGGATCTCGATGATCTGCGACGGCTCGAGGGCGCGGGC
Organism: uncultured Microthrixaceae bacterium; assembly: GCA_963806205.1. Lineage (GTDB taxonomy): Bacteria > Actinomycetota > Acidimicrobiia > Acidimicrobiales > VFJN01 > VFJN01. The sequence continues at coordinate 220,012 of CAWDXF010000001.1, read as the reverse complement.
CTCCGCGGACCGGCCCAGGCCGTCGAGCAGGCCCATCTCGCCGAAGAGCTCGCCGCGCTCCATCAGCGCGAACACGGACTCGCGCCCGTCCTCCGACTTGCTGGCGATCGCGATGCGGCCGTCCTCCACCACGTAGAGGTAGTCGGGCACAGCACCTTCGGTGAACACGATGTCGCCGCGCCGGAGCTCGCGCTGACCGCGCGGTGGCGGCGACCAGTGCGAGGGCGTCGTCGTCCAGCTCGGCGAAGAGCTCGGTGGCCCGCAGCAACGAGATGTCCGTCATCGTGACGGCGCACTCTAGTGAGCGAACTCACGGGGAGTATCGTCCGTGGATGGCCACCTGGGCGATCGTGGTGGCCGCCGGGACCGGCGCCCGGTTCGGGGACCGCAAGCAGTACCAGCCCCTGCGCGGCGAGCGGGTGCTCGACTGGGCGCTGCGGGTGGCGGTCGCCCGGTGCGACGGTGTGGTCCTGGTGGTGCCGCCGGACGCCGCCGGCGAACCGGAACCGTCCGCGACCGCCGTGGTGGCCGGCGGTGACACCCGATCGGCCTCCGTGCGCAACGGCTTGGCGGCGGTGCCGGCCGACGCCGACGTGGTCGTGGTGCACGACGCCGCCCGGCCGGTGCCCGTGCCCGAGGTGTGGGACCGGGTCCTGGCTGCGGTGGCCGCCGGCGCCGACGCCGCGGTGCCGGCCGTGCCCGTGACCGACACCCTGCGAGAGGTCGGTGGCGGGACGGTGGACCGCGGTCGCTTCGTGGCCGTGCAGACACCGCAGGCGTTCCGCGAGCGCGCTGCGCGACGCCCACCGCGACGCCGCGGACGCCACCGACGATGCGGCCCTCGTCGAGGCGGCAGGTGGCAGGGTGGTGCTCGTGGACGGCGATCCCGCCAACGTGAAGATCACCACGCCGACCGACCTCGCCCTCGCGGAGCTCCTGTGCCCGTGAGGATCGGGCAGGGCGTCGACGTCCACCCGTTCAGCGACGATCCCGCGCGCCCGCTCGTGCTCGGCGGGGTGACCTTCCCCGGTGAGCGTGGCCTCGCCGGCCACAGCGATGCGGACGTGGTGGCCCACGCGGTCACCGACGCCCTGCTGGGCGCGGCCGGCCTGGGCGACATCGGCCAGCACTTCCCGGACACCGACCCTGCGTACGCCGGCGCGGACAGCATCGAGCTGCTGCGCCGGGCCGTCGCGGACGTCCGGGCCGCCGGGTGGGAGCCGGGCAACGTCGACTGCACGGTCGTGCTCGAGGCGCCGAAGCTGGCGCCGCGGCGCGCGGAGCTGGAGGCCTGCCTGACGAACGCGGTTGGCGTGCCGGTCTCGGTGAAGGGGAAGCGGGCTGAGGGCCTGGGCGCGCTGGGGCGGGGCGAGGGCATCGCCTGCATCGCCGTTGCCCTCGTGGCGCGGGACGGCGCGTGAGCCCGACCTCGCGCGGGGGCGGACGGCGCGCGCCGCGCCGGACCGGCGGGCCGGCGCGCGGACCCGGCCGCGGGCTGGGCGGCGAGCAGGTCGAGGGCCGCCAGGCCGTCCGCGAGCTCCTGCTCGCCGGCCGCCGCCGGGTGCGCGAGGTCTGGCTGCTGGCCGAGCAGGACCCGGCCCCGATCCTCGACGACATCGTGTCGGTGGCGGAGGCGGAGCGCGTCCCGGTGCACGAGGTCGGGCGTTCGAAGTTCCTCGCCACCGCGCGCTGCGAGGCGCCGCAGGGGGTCCTCGCGATGGCGGCGCCCCTCCCGGAGCGCACCCTCGACGAGCTGATCGCCGGCGACGGCAGGACGCCGCCGTTCCTCGTCGCCGTCGACGGCGTGACCGACCCGGGCAACCTCGGCGCGCTGCTGCGGTCCGCCGAGTGCGCGGGCGCGACAGGGATCGTGCTCCCGCGCCACCGCGCCGTGCACGTGACGCCCACCGTCACCAAGGCCGCGGCGGGCGCCGTGGAGCACCTGGCCTGCGCGGTCGTGGGCGGTCTCCCCGCCGCGCTCCAGGAGCTCGCCCGCGCCGGGGTGTGGATCGTCGGCCTCGACGGCGACGGCAGCGTGGACCTGTGGTCGCTCCCGGCGGCCGACGGCCCGATCGCGCTCGTGCTCGGCGCCGAGGGTGCCGGGCTCTCGCGACTGGTGAAGCAGCGGTGCGACGCGCTCGTGCGCATCCCGCTCCAGGGATCGCTGGCCTCGCTGAACGTGGCTGCCGCCGGTGCGCTCGCCTGCTTCGAGGTGGCGCGCGCACGCGCCTGAGCGCTTCCGGTTCTGCGCGTTCGCGCACTGCGTTCCGAAGGTGCTCGCGATGCCGAGGGATCGGTCCCGTTCGTCCCGTTGACACTCCGCGAGGGTCGTGGTTCAAGGGATGGAGCATGGACCGCCTGCCCCGTCTCGACGCCGCGGCGCTGGCCCGCCTCACCGATGTCGAGCTCGTCGACCGCCTACAGCGCGGGTGCGAGGGTTCGCTCGCCGCCCTCCTGGCGCGCTACCGGCGCTTCGCGCGCGCCAAGGCCCGGGGGTACTTCCTCGTCGGCGGCGACCGCGACGACGTGGAGCAGGAGGCGCTCATCGGGCTGTTCAAGGCGGCGCGCGACTTCCGCCCCGAGCACCAGTCCTCGTTCCGCGCCTTCGCGGAGCTGTGCATCACGCGCCAGATCATCACGGCGATCAAGACGGCCACGCGGCAGAAGCACCAAGCGCTGAACCAGTACGTGTCGATCTCGGCCCGCCCCGGCGAGGACGCCGGCCCGCGGGACGTGGAGGAGCTCATCCAGCTCCATCGCCACACGGGGGACCCCGCCGACGGGCTCGTGGCCGCCGAGCGCTTCGTCGCGATGCGACGACGGCTCTCGGAGGTGCTGTCGCGCTTCGAGGTGGAGGTCCTGGTGCTGTACGTCGACGGGTGCACCTACCAGGAGATCGGCGAGCGCCTCGATCGCCACGTGAAGTCGATCGACAACGCCCTCCAGCGGATCAAGCGGAAGCTGGAGCTGCACCTGCTCGAGCGCGCCGCCGCCGATCGCTCCGACGACCTCGCGTTGATCGCCTAGTCCCGAGCCCGAGGCGGGAGTCGAACCCACGACCTACCGCTTACAAGGCGGTTGCTCTGACCAGCTGAGCTACTCGGGCGCCGGGAAGCGATCCTACGGGCCGAGCAGTACGGTGCGGCGGGCATGGCGGAGCGCAGTGAGGTGGACGTGTGCGTGGTGGGGGCCGGGTACGCGGGCCTCACGGCGGCTCGTCGCCTCGTCGAGGCGGACGCGTCGGTCGTGGTGCTCGAGGCGCGCGACCGCGTCGGGGGGCGCATCTGGACCCACCACCTCGCCGACGGCACACCCGTGGACCGCGGTGGTGCCTGGCTCGCGCCGTACCACGACGCGATCGCCCGGCTCGCCGACGAGGTCGGCGTCGGCACCTACAGGACCTACGTGCAGGGCAAGCACCTGCTCGTCTCGCCGGACCGGATCCGCCGCTACACCGGGCTCATCCCGAAGATCAGCCCGCTGGCGATCCTCACGCTCGCCCGCGCGCAGCTCCGGATCGACCGCATGGCCAAGCAGGTGCCGCTCGAGGCGCCGTGGACGGCCCCGCGGGCGGCGGTGTGGGATGCGGAGTCGGTGGCGCACTACGTCGAGCGCACCGGCATCCGCACCCAGATCGGGCGCGACCTGTTCGAGTCGGCGGTGCGGGGGCTGATCGCCGGGGACCTGGAGCACACGTCGCTCCTCCACCTGCTCTTCCTGGCCCACTCGCACGGGAGCATCTCGAAGCTGTTCTCCATCGAGGGCGGCGCCCAGGAGAACCTGGTCGACGGGGGCGCCGGGGCGGTGGCCCACCGCGTCGCCGCAGAGCTGGGTGACGTGGTGCGGCTCGAGGCGCCGGTGCGCTCGATCCGGCAGCTCGCCGACCACGTCGTGGTCGAGGCGGCGGGGGTCGCGGTCTCGGCCCGGCGGGCGATCGTGACGGCGCCGCCGGTGCTGGTGGGGGAGATCGAGTTCGAGCCGGCCCTCCCGCCCGACCGGGCCGAGCTGTGCCGCGTGCTCGTGGCCGGCCAGACCACGAAGACCCTCGTCGTGTTCGACCGGCCGTTCTGGCGCGACGACGGTCTGAGCGGCCAGACCGCCGGTCCGGGCTCGATCGCGGAGGTCACGATCGACGCGTCGCCGGCCGACGCGCGCCGCGGGGTCCTTGCGTCGTTCACGTTCGGTCGGGTGGCCACCGCGTTCGACGAGGGCGACCCCGCGGAACGTCGTGTCGCGCTCCTCGACGAGCTGGCGCGCCGCCTCGGCCCGCGCGGGCGACGCCCGACGAGGTGATCGAGACCTCCTGGTGGAACGAGGGGTGGACGCGCGGATGCACCCACGCGCACTTCCCTCCCGGCGCGCTGACGCGGCTCGCGCCGTTGCTCTGCGAGCCGTTCGGGCTCGTGCACTGGGCGGGCACGGAGACCGCGTCCGTGTCCCATGGCGCGATCGACGGTGCGGTGCGCTCGGGTGAGCGCGCCGCGGCAGAAGTGCTCGTCGCGACCAGCGGTGGCGGGCACGCAGGGGAGGGTCCTTGATCCGGGGGTCCCGGCAGGCCAGCCTGGTACACCGATGGCCCTCACCGACCGAGACCGCGCGATCCTCGACTTCGAGCGCACGTGGTGGACCGAGCCTGGTCCGAAGGACACGGCCATACGTGAGCGGTTCGAGCTCTCCGGCACGCGCTACTACCAGCTCCTCACCGAGCTGCTCGACGAGCCGGAGGCCCTCGACTACGACCCGCTGCTGGTGCGACGCCTCCGTCGGGCGCGCGATCGCCGGCGCAGGGCACGCGTCGAAGGGCGCCCCGTGAGCCAGCTCGACGGGCGATAGGGCAGGAGGGCGACCCCAGATGGCGCGACGACGACCGACCGAGCCGACGGCCAACCCGGCGCGGGGTGCCATCCTCGTCGCGGTCGCGGTCGTCGTCGGCCTCGTGCTCCTGCGTCACGGGCTCGACACGTCCGAGACGATCATCCCGTCGACGACCGACGGCGCGTCGACCGACTCGACCGACAGCTCCACCGACGGCACCTCGGTCGACGACGGCACCGACGGCACCGACGGCAGCACCACCGCGCGGCAGCCGTCGGAGGTGCCCACGATCGTGCTGAACGGATCGGGGATCCAGGGCGCAGCGGGCCGCTACAGCACCGCGCTCGCCACCCTCGGGTACAACCTCACCGACGCCGACGGCGCGAACTCCACCTCGAACGTCACCGCCACCCAGGTCCTGTACGCCGCCCGGCTACGAGCTGGAGGCCCAGGCCGTGGCCTCGGCCATCGGCGCACCGGCGTCGACGGTCGCGCCGATGACGACCACGGTGCCCGGCACGATCTCGGGCGCGCAGGTCGTCGTCGTGCTCGGCCCCGACCTCGGCGGCCAGGAGCCGCCGGACGCGGCCGACGCCGCGCTGACGACCGGGTGATCAGTCCGTCCGGGTGACCCGCACGGACACCTCGTAGTCGATCGTGGCGTGGACCGACTCGGCCACGATCCCGGCTGGCGGCGCGAGCTCGGCGTCGAGGGATCCGCGCGACCACGAGCGGGAGCGGCGGATCGCACCGTCCGCGAGGTCGTAGGTCGTCGTCGCCCCGGAGCGCAGCGTGCCCGCGACCGCGTGTGCGCGCTCGCGCCGGTCCGCAGGGAGCGAGCCAGGTCCTCCGTCACGGTGACGCGCACGACCGCCACGTCCGCGCCGTCCACCACGCCGAGCCGCTCGAGGCGCCCCGACCCGCGTCGCTCGCCGTCGCGCACGCTCCACCGGTCGCCGGGTGCGAGCGGACGGTCCGGGGGCCCACCGAGGTGCGTCGGCACGAGCGTGTCCGAGCTCGCGATGCCGAACACGGCGGCGTCGAGGTCCTCGACCAGCTCCACGCCCTCGAGCGAGCCGGCCCGATCGACGAGCACGACCGCCGTGCGTGCCACACCTCCCTCGCGCGTGAGCACGAGGCGGATCCGCGCGCCGTCGGCGGTGCGCTCCTGCACCTCCTGCTCGGCCACCAGCTCCGTGTCGACGTGGACGACCTCCGGCTCCTGCCCCTCGACGGCCCGCCGCACCGTCGCCTCGATCTCGTAGCGGTAGGCGTAGGTGGCGCCGACCTCGGGCGTGAAGGCCACCGACACCGTGGTGGGGGAGCAGCCCAGGAGGGCGACGGCGAGCACGACGACGGGCACCGCGAGCGGTCGACGCGCCATCCGGGGACCGTAGCCTGCCCCCATGGACCGATCGGCGGCGCTCGACGTGCTGCGCGCCGCTCCCGAGCACACCGCCGTCATGGTCGACTTCGACGGGACCTTGTCGCCGATCGTCGAGGACCCGGCTGCGGCCCGGCCGCTCCCGGGGGCCGCCGCCACGCTCACCGCGCTGCACGAGCGGTTCGCCCAGGTGGCGGTGGTCTCGGGCCGGCCCGTCTCCTACCTCGTGGCGCACCTGCCGCCGGAGATCACCCTGTCCGGGCTCTACGGCCTGGAGGGGCGGCGGGGCGGGGTGGCCTGGGAGCACCCGGGCGCGGCCGTCTGGCGGGCGGTGGTCGACGAGGTGGTGGCCGAGGCCCGGCGGGACGTCCCTCCGGGGGTGGAGGTGGAGCACAAGGGCCTGTCGCTGACGCTGCACGTGCGTCCCCGGCCCGACCTCGCCCCCGCCGCGGCCGAGTGGGCGGCGGGCGCGGCCAGCCGGTCCGGCCTGCACGTGCGTCCCGCCAAGATGTCCGTGGAGCTGCACCCGCCCGTGGACGTGGACAAGGGAACGGTGGTCGAGGACCTGGTGGGCATGCTCGATGGCGCGTGCTACGTGGGCGACGACGTCGGCGACGTCCCGGCGTTCGACGCCCTCGACCGCCTCGCCGGCCGTGGGCGCACGGCGGTGCGGGTGGCTGTGGAGACCCCCGAGGCGGACCACGCGCTCCTCGCCCGTGCCGACCTGCGAGTGCGCGGGCCCGAAGGCGCCCTGGCCTTCCTCGCGGCGCTCGCCTGAGTCAGCGGCTGTCGGCGGCGTGGAGCTGGTCGTCCAGCCAGTCGCGGGGGGTGCGCGCCTCGGCCAGCTCGCGCAGCTTGCCCGCCATCCCGCGGCGCTCGTCCGCCGGCATGTGGAGTGCCTCGAGCAGTGCAGCCGCGGTCGCGGGCAGGTCGAAGGGCGGGACCGGCAGGACCACGTCGCGCAGGCGCTCGTAGGCGCCGGCCTCCGGGGAGAGCAGGAGCACGGCGTCCCGCTCGTTGACGAGCGCGCCTTCGGTTGCGACCAGGTTGAGGCCGTCCCGGATCGGGTTGATCAGGAGCACGTCCGCCCGGCGGAGCAGCGCCACGGAGGCCGGATGGTCGTCCTCGACCTCGAGCACGATCGGGTCCCACCCCGGAGTGCCCCAGCTCTCGTTGATGCGGTCGACGGTGCGCCGCACCTCGGCGGCGTACTCCTGGTACGCCCGCACGTTCGTGCGCGACGGGTACGCGCCGGCGACGAACACCACGCGCTCGCGGAGCGCCGGCGTCCCCGCGAGGAGCTCGTCGTAGGCGAGGAACCCCCGCACGAGGTTCTTGGTGAGCTCCATGCGGTCGACGCGGCCGATGACGAGGCGATCGCCGACCTGGTCCTCCAGCTGTCGCAGCGCGGCGGCGCACTCCGGGCTCGCGGCCACGCCGCGGATGTCGGCGGGGTCCGACGCGAGGGGCGACACGAACGTGGTTGGGTGCAGGTCGGCCAGCTCCTGGGCCGACGCGCGGAAGTCCGCCGCCCAGCGGGTGGTGTGGAAGCCGCAGGCGACGTGTGCGGCCAGGCCGGCGAGGACGCCCTGGACCACCGCCTCGGGCAGGATCGACATCCACGCCGGCGGCGCGAACGGGGTGTGGCTGAAGTGCACGCAGCGCAGGTCGGGCCGCGACTCCGCCAGGTGACCGGCGACGGAGCACAGGTGGTAGTCCTGCACGAGGACGACGGCGCCCTCGGGTGCCTCCTCGGCCACCGCCGTCGCGAACGACGCGTTCACGGATCGGTACGCATCCCAGGTGCGGTACAGCGTGCGGTCGAACGTCGGCTCGTGCGCGCGGTCCCACAGCCCGTGGTGCGCGAACCAGAGCCACTCGTTGCACACGACGTCGTAGGCGAGGTCGTACTCCTCGGCGTCGAGGGCGAGGAGGCGGGTGCGGAAGCCCTCTGCTTCGACGGCGCCGGCCGCGGCCGCGGCGCGGTCGCCGTCGGTGATCGCCGCCGCGATCCAGGTCGTGTCGGTGCCGGCGACCAGCGGGCCGATGCCGCTCACGAGCCCACCTGCGCCCCGCCGTGCCTCGAGGGCGCCTCCCGCGCCGACCTCGAAGGTGAGCGGCCCGCGATTGGACACGAGCACGATCGGACGGTCGGGGGGACGGGTCACCGTGCCACCATGGCAGGTCGATGCGAGTCGTCGCAGCCCCCGACAAGCTCCGTGGCTCGGCGACGGCCCCCGAGGTCGCCGCCGCGGTGGCGCGGGCCGGCGCGGCAGCCGGCTGGAGCTGCGACGCCGTGCCCCTCGCGGACGGCGGCGAGGGCACCCTGGACGCGCTGGGCGGCGCCAACCGGACGACGGTCGTGACGGGGCCGCTGGGCCAGCCCGTGGAGGCGGCCTGGCGGCTGGACGGCCGCACCGCCGTGGTGGAGATGGCCCGCGCCGCGGGTCTCGACCTGGTAGGCGGCCCGGAGGGGAACGACCCGATCGCGGCGTCGACGGTCGGCGTGGGCGAGCTCGTCACGGCCGCGCTCGACGCCGGTGCGACGCGGGTGATCGTGGGGGTGGGCGGGTCGGCCACGACCGACGGTGGGCTCGCCGCGCTGCGCGCTCTCCACCCGCTCGGCCGGCTGCGGGGGATCGAGCTGCTCGTGGCCTGCGACGTGCGCACGCCGTTCCTCGACGCCGCGGAGGTGTTCGCCCCCCAGAAGGGCGCGGGGCCCGCGCAGGTCGAGCTGCTGCGGCGCCGGCTCGAGCGGCTCGCCCAGGTGTACCGGACCGAGCACGGCGTCGACGTGACGGAGCTCGAGGGCGGGGGTGCGGCGGGCGGCCTGGCGGGTGGCCTGGCCGCGGCCGGCGCCCGGCTGGTGTCGGGCTTCGAGCTCATCGCCGACGAGCTGGACCTCTACGGCCGGATCGAGGGGGCCGACCTCGTGGTCACGGCCGAGGGGTTCCTCGACGAGCAGAGCTTCGAGGGCAAGGTGGTCGGTGGCGTGGCTGCGCTCGCGGCAGAGGCGGGCGTCCCGGTCGTCGCGGTGGCCGGGCAGGTGTTCGACGGCGTCGGCGACCGCATCGAAGCGGTGTCGCTCGTCGAGCGCTTCGGCGAGCTGCGGGCCCGGCGCGACCCGCTCGGGTGCATCGAGGAGGTCGTTGCCGACCTCCTCGCCGCGCGAGCCGTCCCCGACGCGCCGCCCCTATAGCCTCCGCCGGATGGGGGACCGCATCCGACAGGCCGGCGCGGTGGCGTGGGCCTGTGTGGGCCTGGCGGCGCTGGTGGCGCTCCTCGGGTTGGTGGCCTACGTCGTGCGCGTCATCTGGCCGCCGCTGATCCTGGCCGGCGCGATCGTCTTCCTGCTCAACCCGATCGTGGTGCGGTTGCAGCGCAGGGGTGTGCCGCGGGCCCTCGGCACGGCGAGCGCGTACCTCGGGGTCGTGGCGGTGACCGGCCTCACGATCCTCCTCGTGGCGCCGCTGGCCACCGACCAGTACGACGAGCTGGCCGACGAGTGGCCCGAGCTGCGCGAGGACCTCGAGGACAACATCAACGACCTCTCGGCCCGGTCGGAGCGGGGCGACTGGCCGATCAAGATCCCGACCTACGAGGAGTTCGAGGACCAGTTCCGAGGCGAGACCCGTTCGGACACGAACCACGACGGGGTGATCGACGCCGACGAGCGCCAGGAGCGGTTCGCGGACCAGATCGACACGGCCCGCGAGCTGCTGCTCCGGGTCTTCCACGTCGGGATCATCTTCGTGCTGGCGCCGATCATCGCCTTCTACCTGCTCGTCGACCTCCCGCGCATCCGCGCGGTGCTGCGGGGCCTGGTGCCCGAGCGGGCCCGCGGCGACGTGATGGTGGTGTCGCGGCGGCTCAGCCGCGCCATCGGCGGCTACTTCCGTGGCCAGCTGGCGGTGGCCTTCGTGGTCGGCGTGATGTCGTCTGTCGCGATGCTCATCATCGATCTGCCGTTCTGGCTGATCGTCGGCATGGTGGCGGGGCTGTTCAACATGATCCCGCTGATCGGCCCGTGGATCGGCGCCGTGCCCGGCATCATCATCGCCTTCACGACGGGCGGCGGCCTGTCCCAGGCCATCTGGGTGGCGGTGGCCATGGCCATCGTCCAGCAGATCGACAACCACTTCATCAGCCCGCTGGTGATGCAGCGCGCGGTGAAGCTGCACCCGGCGGTCGTGATGCTCACGCTGCTGGCCGGCGGCACCTTGCTCGGGTTCTTCGGGCTCCTCCTCGCGGTGCCCACGGTGGCGGTGCTCAAGATCACGATGGGGCACCTCTGGCACCGCTTCGTCCTCGACGAGCCGCTCGACCAGATCGAGGCGCGCTGGGAGGCGGAGGACGCCGAGCCCGCGGCCGGCGGCGGCATCCTCGAAGAGGTGGGCGACCAGGAGTCGGCCACCCCACCCGTGCGGACCCGGGCGTCGCGCACCGCCACCAAGGCGCGGCCCGCGACGAAGGCCGCGAAGAAGCGTCCTCCCGCGAAGGAGCGCGCTCCCGCGAAGCGGTCGCGCTAGGCCGTGCGGCGCCGGTAGGCGGCGACGTCGACCAGCGCGGGGCGTTCGCCCACGCGCACCTCCACCGCCTCGAGGTCCGGGCGCACCAGGGTGGCGGTGCCGCCCGCCTCGGGATCGGCGCGGCGCAGCGCCGTCTGCAGCACCGCGAGGGCCTGCGGCCCGAGCTCGTCGAGCGGGCGGTTGCGGTGGCGGCGGGTGCCGAGGTCGACCTGGGCGATCACGCCCGTGCCCTCGAGGTCCGCGATGTCGATGAGGAGCCCGAGGTCCACCCCGTAGCCCTGCACGAACGGCAGGCGCTCGAGCAGCGACCGGCGGCCGGCGTACTCCCCGGCCAGCGGCTGCACGATGGACGACAGGTGCGGGTACAGCAGGGCGATCGTCGGTCGCGCCACCAGCTCGGTGACCCGCCCGCCGCCGTGGGCGGCCGGGCCGACCGGGCGGTCGTAGAAGCCCTTCACGAAGTCGATCTCCCCGCCGGCCAGCAGCGGGCCCACCAGCCCGGTCACGAAGCGCGGGCCGAAGTCGGTGATGTCGGCGTCGCACCACACGATGAGGTCGCCCTCCGCCGCCGCCACCGACTTCCACAGCGCCTCGCCCTTGCCCTCGCCGGGCCCGAGCTCGGGCAGCACGTCGTCCACGTGCACGACCCGTGCCCCCGCGTCGGCCGCCACCCGGGCGGTGCGGTCGGTCGAGTGGTCGTCGACCACCAGCACCTCGTCGACGAGCCCGACCCGGTCCACCAGGCTGGCCCGCACGGTGGCGACGATGGCGCCCACCGTGTCGGCCTCGTCGCGGCGGGGAGGCAGACGGAGACGATGTGGCCCTCGCGGGCCTTGCGCTCTGCGAGCTGCTCGGCGGCGAAGTCCTCGTGGTGGAAGGTCCGGATCATGGGCCGCCGCACGGCGTCATGCATACCGGCCGTGCCAGGCTTTCAACAACCCCGGATAGCCTCCGGCCATGGCTGTAACCGTCCGGGTCCCCACCACCCTCCGCCCCCTCACCGGGGGGCAGGCCGAGGTCGCCGTCGACGGCTCCACCGTGGGCGAGGTCCTCAAGTCGCTCGACGCCGCCCACCCCGGGTTCGCCGACCGGATCCTGGACGAGGAGGGGGGCCTCCGGCGCTTCGTGAACGTCTTCGTGGCCGACGACGACGTCCGCTTCCTCCAGGGCCTCGAGACCCCCGTCCCCGACGGGTCCGAGGTCGCGATCATCCCCGCCGTCGCAGGCGGGTGACCGACTAGCACTCGCGGGTTGCGAGTGCTGACCTTCGGTGGTTGACTAGCAGTCGCTCTACGCGAGTGCTAACGCCCCACCACACCCGGAGGAAGCCCGCCGATGCCCAAGATCATCGCCTTCGACGAGGAGGCCCGCAGGGGTCTCGAGACCGGCATGAACAAGCTGGCCGACGCCGTGCGCGTCACCCTCGGCCCGAAGGGGCGCAACGTCGTCCTCGAGAAGAAGTGGGGCGCTCCCACGATCACCAACGACGGCGTCTCCATCGCCAAGGAGATCGACCTCGAGGACCCCTACGAGAAGATCGGGGCCGAGCTCGTCAAGGAGGTCGCGAAGAAGACCGACGACGTGGCCGGTGACGGCACCACCACCGCGACGGTGCTCGCCTGGTCGATGGTGCGCCACGGCCTCAAGAACGTGGCCGCCGGCGCCAACCCGATGTCGCTGAAGAAGGGCATCGAGTCCGCCGTGGTCGCCGCGGTCGACGCGATCCGCGAGCTGGCCGTGGAGGTCGACTCCAAGGCGCAGATCGCCCAGGTGGCCAGCATCTCGGCGGCCGACGCCGAGATCGGCGAGACGATCGCCGAGGCCATCGACAAGGTCGGCAAGGACGGTGTCATCACCGTCGAGGAGAGCCAGACCTTCGGCATCGAGATGGACCTCGTCGAGGGCATGCGCTTCGACAAGGGCTACATCTCGCCGTACTTCGTGACCGACCCCGACCGCATGGAGGCCGTGCTCGACGACGCGTACGTGCTGCTCGTCGGCACGAAGATCACCGCCGTGCGCGACCTGCTCCCGGTCCTCGAGAAGGTCATGCAGTCGGGCAAGCCGCTCGTGGTCATCGCCGAGGACGTGGAGGGCGAGGCCCTCGCCACCCTCGTGGTCAACAAGATCCGCGGCACGTTCAAGTCGGCCGCGGTGAAGGCCCCCGGGTTCGGCGAGCGCCGCAAGGCGACCCTCCAGGACATCGCCACCCTCACGGGAGGCCAGGTCGTGACCGAGGAGGTGGGCCTCAAGCTGGAGAACACCACCCTCGATCTCCTCGGCCGCGCCGCGAAGGTCATCGTCACGAAGGACGAGACCACGATCGTCGAGGGTGCCGGCGACGAGGCCGACATCAAGGGCCGCATCCAGCAGATCAAGAACGAGATCGAGAACACCGACTCGGACTACGACCGGGAGAAGCTCCAGGAGCGCCTGGCCAAGCTGTCCGGTGGCGTCGCCGTCCTCAAGGTCGGCGCCGCCACCGAGGTCGAGCTGAAGGAGAAGAAGCACCGCATCGAGGACGCCGTGTCGACCACGAAGGCGGCCATCGAGGAGGGCGTGGTCGCCGGCGGCGGCACCACCCTGCTGCGGGCGCAGCTGAAGGTGAACGACCTCGTGAAGAAGCTGAAGGGCGACGAGTCCACGGGCGCGCGCATCGTGGCCTCGTCCCTCGAGGAGCCGCTGAAGCAGATCGCCGTGAACGCCGGCCTCGAGGGCGGCGTCGTGGTCGAGCGGGTCCGCTCGCTCGACAGCCCGACCGAGGGCCTCAACGCGGCCAGCGGCGAGTACGAGGACCTGGCCAAGGCCGGCATCATCGACGCCGCCAAGGTCACCCGGTCCGCGCTGCAGAACGCGGCGTCCATCGCCGCGCTGTTCCTCACCACCGAGGCCGTGATCGCCGACAAGCCCGAGAAGGACGCCCCCGCCATGCCCGGCGGTGGCATGGAGGACTTCTAGTCCCAAGTGGACGGCACCAGGCTCGTGCTCGTGCGCCACGGCGAGTCCGTGGCGCAGGACCGCGGGTTCCTGAGCGGTCACGACACCTGCGCCGGACTGTCCGACCGGGGTCGGGAGCAGGTGGTCGCGCTGCGCGACCGGCTGGCGAGCACCGGTGAGCTGGCCGCGGCCACCGCGCTCTACGCGTCGATCCTGCCGCGGGCCATCGAGACCGCGGAGCTGCTGGCCCCGGTGCTCGGTGCGCTCGAGGTGCGGACCGACTGCGGGTTCTGCGAAGGCCACGTCGGCGAGGCGGAGGGGAAGGCGTACACGGAGCTCGAGGGCCTGTTCCAGACGGAGGAGTGGGACGACGACCACCGGCCCGTCCCCGGGTGGGAGACGTGGCGCGAGATGGGGGAGCGGGTGTCCCGCGCCCTCGACGAGACCCTTGCCCTCCACGCCGGCGAGACCGTCGTGGTCGCGTGCCACGGCGGGGTCATCGTCCACGCCATGCAACGGTGGCTGGCCCTCGGAGGGCCCTCGTCGCCCGACCGGGCGTGGTTCGCGCCGGTGAACAGCTCCCTCACCGAGTTCCGCGGGGCACCCAACCCGTACCGGAGCGGCACGCTCGCCCTCGAGCTGGTCCGCTACAACGACCACGCCCACCTGGCCGGCACCGACCTCTAGGCTCCGAGGCGATGGAGGCCTTGGCGGGTTGGCTCTATCGCGTCACGGGTCGGCGCTACCTCGACGTCGTCGAGGTGGTCGGCACGCTGCTGCTCATCACCATCGTGCAGGTGCCCGGGCTGGTCGCGCTGGCCCGCCTGCTCGACCTCCCCCCGTCCGACTGGCCGTGGCTCGTCTACTTCGCGGTGGCGACGGTCGTGGGCATGCGGGCGTCGCAGCTCTTCGCCAGGCGACGCCTCGAGCCGCTGCGGCGCTGGGTCCGCGGCGACCGGTCGGATCCGCTGGCGGCGTGGCGAGCGGCGCACAGCGCGTCGCTCACGTACGTCCGCCAGGCGCCCAAGGTCATCCCGGGCATGCTCGTCGCCCTCTGGCTGGGCGCGTCGCAGATGGAGATCTCCGGCGCCGAGACGGCCGTGCTCGGCGTCGTGATCTTCGGGTTCATCGTGGTGCTGTGCCTCCTCGTGGCGGTGGGGTTCGATCCGGCCTTCGCTCCCATCAAGCGGGAGGCGGCCGAGACCCTGCCCCTGGACGCGGCGCTCGAGGAGCGGGGACTCCCGCAGACTGGCCACCTCCTTCAACCAGATGCAGCAGGGGCTGCAGGAGCGAGCCGCGCTGCACTCCGCGTTCGGGACCTACGTGGACCCGTCGCTCACCGAGCGCGTGCTCCAGCAGGGCGACGCGGCCTTCGCGGGGGAGAGCGCGGAGGTGACCGTGTTCTTCGTGGACGTGCGGGACTTCACGGCCTACGCGTCCGGCGTCCTGCCCGAGGAGGCGTTCGCGCGGCTCAACGAGCTGTTCGAAGTGGTGGTTCCGATCGTCCGGGCGCACGGCGGGCACCCGAACCGGTACCTCGGGGACGGCGTCCTCGCCGTGTTCGGCGCACCGGTCGCCCTGCCCGACCACGCCGACCGGGCGCTGGCCGCCGCCCAGGCCATCCAGGGGGCCGTGGTCGAGCGCTTCGGAGGGGCGCTCCGGATCGGCATCGGCATCAACTCCGGGCAGGTCATCGTGGGCACGGTCGGCGGTGGCGGCAAGCTCGAGTACACGGTCATCGGCGACACCGTGAACGTGGCCGCGCGCGTCGAGGAGCTCACCAAGGAGACGGGGGACGCCATCCTCGTGACGGCGCTCACCGTCGAGCAGCTGCACGAGGGGCCCGTCCTCACGGATCGCGGGGATCGCGCCATCCGGGGCAAGCAGGACCGCCTCCAGCTCTACGCGGTCGGCTGAGCTACCAGCCGGGGCCCTGCTGGGCGGGCGGGATCCAGCGCGGGTCGACCTCGTCGTCGGGCTCCAGCGGTCGCATGGCCAGGTCGATCGCGCTCCAGAGGGTCTGCGAGCTGCCGAAGAAGAGGATCGGCGTCGCCCCGGCCACGACGAAGCTCGCCACGAAGATCGGCAGCGCGCGGCGCTCCTCCCAGGTGAGCGCGAAGCCGACCGCCATCGTGAGGGACAGCAGCCCGAGCGTGACGATCGTGTTCATCCCGAGCGCGCCGAGCCAATGGCCCTCCTCGCGACGCAGCGGGAAGTTGCACCGCGGGCACCGGTCCCCGATCCGGAACCACGTCTCGAAGCAGCCGCCGCTCCCGCAGAGCGGGCAGCGGCGCAGGAGCCCGCGCCAGAGGAGCCGTGGCACGCGCAACGGCTTCGGCTGCGGGTCCTGCACGGCGCCAGGCTCGCACGCCCGTCTCGGGTGGTCGATAGCCTCCGACTCGTGCCCCGGGGTCGCACCGCCAAGGTGCTCACGCAGCGCTGGGACGGCGCGCGGCTCCGGCGTCGCCCGGACGAGCTGATCGTCGAGGAGCCGCTCGAGGTGCGCCTCGACGACCACCTGGTGGCCACCACGATGCGCACGCCGGGCCACGACTTCGAGCTGGCCGTCGGGCTCTGCCACGGCGACGGACTCCTCGGCGGTGCCCCCGTGCTCACCTGCCGGTACTGCGGCACGGGCAGCGCGGTCGAGAGCGAGTTCAACGTCGTGAGCGTCGAGACGGGCGGGGCGGCGCCGGTGCCCGAGCCGCGCGTCGCCACCACCACCTCGGCCTGCGGGCTGTGCGGCTCGACCTCGATCGACGACCTGCGGGCGGCGATGGGCGTGCTCCCCGCGGGGGAGCCCTGGTCGCTCGAGGTGCTGGCCGCGGTGCCGGCACGCGTCCGGCCCGCGCAGGACCTGTTCGCCACCACGGGCGCGGTCCACGCCGCGGCCGCGTTCGACCGGTCCGGGGAGCCACTCCTGGTGCGCGAGGACATCGGTCGCCACAACGCGGTCGACAAGGTCGTGGGGCGCCTCCTCCTCGACGGCGTGCTACCCGCCCCCGAGCTCGGCCTCTACGTGAGCGGCCGGGCCGGCTTCGAGATCGTGCAGAAGGCCTGGGCGGCCGGGGTCACCGCGGTCGTGGCCGTGAGCGCGCCGTCGGCGCTGGCGGTCGAGGCCGCGCGCCAGGCCGGGATGACCCTCGCCGGGTTCGTGCGGGACGACGCCGGCGGGACGACGTGCAACCTCTACGCGCCCGAGGATCCCGAGGGGGTGGCGTGAGGTGGGGTTCCGGGAGCAGCTGACGGGGTGGAAGCCCTCGGGCTGGGCGAGCTGGCGTCCCAACGGCATCGGGCTGCAGAAGCCCCACCACTACCGGGACATGGCCAAGGCCGCGTGGGCGAGCCGCCGGCACCCGAAGTACGCGCTCGACGTGCTGACGAAGGGGGTGTGCGACGGGTGCGCGCTCGGCGTGGCCGGGCTGCACGACTGGACCATGGACGGCGTCCACCTCTGCTCGACCCGCCTCAGCCTGCTGCACCTCAACACGGCCGATCCCCTCGACCATCGGCGGCTGGCGGACGTCGCGTCGCTGGAGGGGATCGACGCCACCGCCCTGCGCGAGCTCGGCCGCCTCGCGCACCCGATGCGCCGGCGCCACGGCGAGCCGGGCTTCCGGCCGGTCTCCTGGGACGAGGCCCTCGACGTCCTGGCCGGCGCGCTCCGCGCCGCGCCGCCGGAGCGCGTGGCGCTGTACCTCACCAGCCGCGGCATCACGAACGAGACGTACTACGTCGCCGGCAAGGCGGCACGTGCGCTGGGTGTGGCGGGGATCGACTCCGCGGCGCGCGTCTGCCACGCCCCGTCGACGGTCGGCCTCAGGGCCACCGTGGGGGTGGCCGCGTCGACCTGCTCGCTCCAGGACGTGCTCGAGAGCGACCTCGTGGTGCTCTGGGGCACGAACCCGGCCAACAACCAGCCGGTCTTCCTGAAGCACCTCTACCTGGCCAAGAAGCGCGGCTGCCGCGTCGTGGTCGTCAACCCGTACCTGGAGCCCGGCCTCGAGCGGTACTGGATCCCCTCGAGCGCCGAGTCCGCGTTGTTCGGCACCCGCATCTGCGACCTGCACGTGCCCGTGCGCCCGGGCGGCGACGTCGCGTTCGCCAACGCGGTGCTGCGGCGGCTGGTCGAGCGGGGCGCGGTCGACCGGGCCTTCGTCGAGGCGCACACGTCGGGGTGGGACGAGCTGGCGGCCGCGCTCGAGGCGCAGAGCGAGGCAGACCTGCTCGCGCAGGCGGGCCTGACCGCCGAGCAGGTCGAGGCGTTCGTGGACCTCTACGCCAGCGCGGGTGCGGCGATCCTCGTGTGGTCGATGGGGATCACCCAGCACCGCGACGCCGTGGACGGGGTGCGGGCCATCGTCAACGTGGCCCTGGCCCGCGGCAACGTGGGGCGCGACGGCGCGGGGCTCATGCCCATCCGCGGCCACTCCGGCGTGCAGGGCGGCGCGGAGATGGGCGCGTACGCCACCGCCTACCCCGGCGGGGTGGCCATCGACGAGGCGAGCGCGGCCGCCCTGGCGGCCGAGTGGGGCTTCGCGGTGCCGCCGGCACCCGGCCGCACCGCGCCCGAGATGGTCGAAGCAGCGGCCGACGGCGAGCTCGACGTGCTGTGGGCCTCCGGCGGCAGCTTCCTCGAGGTCCTGCCCGACCCGTCCGCCGTGCGGGCCGCGCTCGGGCGCGTGCCGCTGCGCGTGCACCAGGACGTGGTGCTCACCACGCAGATGCTCGTGGAGGGCGACGACGTGCTCCTGCTCCCCGTCGCCACCCGCTACGAGCAGGAGGGCGGCGGCACCGAGACGACCACCGAGCGCCGGATCATCTTCAGCCCCGAGCTGCCCCGCCAGGTCGGCGAGGCCCGCAGCGAGTGGCGCCTGTTCGCCGAGGTGGCGACCCGCGTGCGACCCGACCTGCGCGACGCGTTCGCCTGGACCGACAACCAGGCGCTGCGGGCCGAGATCGCCCGCGTGGTGCCCACCTACGCCGGCATCGAGGCGCTGGCGACGACGGGTGACCAGGTGCAGTGGGGCGGCCGCCACCTCTGCGCCGGGGGCGCGTTCCCGACGCCCGACGGGCGGGGGCGCTTCACCGCGCTCGTGCCGTCGCCCCCCGACCTCCCCGGCGGGCGCGTTCACCGTGGCCACCCGCCGCGGCAAGCAGTTCAACTCGATGGTGCACGCGGCGACCGACCCGCTGACCGGAGCCGATCGCGACGCCGTCTACATCGACGAGGCCGACGCCCGTGCCCTCGGCGCGCGCGACGGCACCCGGGTGCGACTGACGAGCGAGACGGGTGCGTTCGAGGGCCGCTGCAAGGTCGTGCGGCTCCCGGCCCGCAGCCTCCAGGTCCACTGGCCCGAGGGGAACGTGCTCATCGCCGGCGGTGCCGGGCAGCGCGAGCCGCTGTCCCGCTGTCCCGGACTACAACGCGATCGTGACCGTGGAGGTGCTGGACTAAGAGGCGCGGACCTCGACGAGCTCGCAGCCGAGCTCGATCGGAGCGGCCAGGGCCCGGACCACCTCGTCGTCCACGTGGTCGTCGCAGGCGAGGCCGATGCACACGATCCCGAGCTGGTCGTGGGACAGGTGGGTCGTGACCCCGGCGGTGCAGAGGCGGGCCTGCAGGCGGTCGGCCAGTGCGACCAGGATCCCGTCGGCCGACTCGACGCCGAGCCGGTCGCTCACGTCGCTGAAGTCGTCAGGGTCGAGCACGAGCGTCGTGACCGGAGCGCCGGTGCAGCGGTCGCGCTCCTCGGAGGCGAGCAGGTGCGCCCGCTGGACCAGGGTGACCCGGCTGTCGAGGGTTGCGATGCTGGACACGACGACCTCCTCGGGTCGCTGGCGGTGGGTGTTCGCCTGTAGGAGCACCATCGGCGTGTCGACCTTGCAACTCCATGGGTCGGACGATCCATTTCGCCCAAAGTCACCGATGCGGGCGAGTGACGTCTGTCGCAGCGGTTCAGTCGCGTCCAGCCGGCTCCGGGCCGGTCGGGGACGCTCGGGTCGACCACCTCGATGTGCACGTGCGGCCACGCGGGGTCGAGCAGGCGCACCTCGTCGACCTGGGACTCGAAGGGCAGCTGGTGGGCGTGGCGCGCCACCGGGGTCTCGCCGGCCACGACGCGGTCGCCCGGGCCGACCCGCAGCCCCACGACGTGGAGCAGCTTGACCTCCCACCCCGGGTGGGCGTCGGGCTCGATCACGAGGTACTCGTCGCGGTAGTCGCAGTAGAGCGTGTAGCTGCGGGCCCGCAGCACCCTGCCGGTCACCGGCGCCCGGATCTCCGTGCCGGGCTGCACCACGATGTCGGCGGCCGTGGTCGCGGCGTTGCCCCGCTCCCGCGACTCGAGGATCGTGGGGTACACGGCGGTGGGGAGGGGTTGGATGGCCTGGGCCCCGTCGTGGTTGGACTCGTGGAAGCCGATCCGCTCCACCCACGCCGAGGGGTGCACCAGCACCACGCCACCCGTCTCGCCGAAGGGCACGCCCCAGGCCTGCTGCGGGATGAAGCGGGGCGGGAGCGGCGACGGCGCGGTGGTCGGGGTCGACTCGGTCGTGGAGGTGATCGCCGCGGTGGTCGTGGGCGCCAGGGTCGTGGTCGTGGACGTCGAGGTGGCCGACGAGCTCGTCGTCGCGCCGGCCAGCGCCCGCGCGGGATCGTCGCCCCCGGCCTCGCTGCAGGCTGCCACTGCGAGCACGAGGGTGATCGCGAGCACCCGGCGCATCCCGCGACGGTACGCGAGCCACGAGTTCGGTCGGGCGCGCCCCTGTCAGTACCCTCGGGGCATGCCCGAAGCGCTCGAGCCGACCGTCGGATGGGGGGTCCTCCACCTGTTCTGCAAGGTGGGGCTGGCCGACCGGGAGTCGGTGACCGCCGCCGTGAAGGCAGCCGAGGCCGACGACCTGCAGGTCGTCCCCGCCGCGATGCTGGGCCACAAGGCGGACGTGGCGTTCATGGCCCTCGGGCCGGACCTGTGGCGGCTGCGCCGGCTCCAGACCGACCTCGCCGGCGCCGGGCTGGAGATCGTGGACAGCTACGTCTCGCTCACCGAGCTGTCCGAGTACGCGCAGGGCGTGCCGGAGGAGCTCAAGGAGGCCCGGCTCCACCCGAACCTGCCGCCCGAGGGCAAGCGCGCGTTCTGCTTCTACCCGATGTCGAAGCGGCGGGGCGACGTGCACAACTGGTTCACGCTGCCGTACGACGACCGCAAGGAGCTGATGTACGCGCACGGCGCCAGCGGGCGCACCTTCGCCGGGCGGGTGCTGCAGGTCGTCACCGGCTCGACCGGCATCGACGACTTCGAGTGGGGCGTCACGCTCTTCGCCGTGCACCCCGACGACCTCAAGGAGGTCGTCTACACGATGCGCTTCGACGAGGCCTCCGCGCTCTACGCCGAGTTCGGCCCGTTCTACGCGGGCATGGTCGCGCCCCTCGCCGAGGTCCTCGCCGAGGTGGGGCTGCCCTAGTCGGTCGCGTCGCGTCGGCCCACGCCGAGATAGGCGGCCTTCACGTCCTCGTCGTCGAGCAGCGCGCCCGCGTCCGCCGACTTCACGACCCGGCCGACCTCGAGCACGTACGCGCGGTGGGCGCGCTGGAGGGCCTGCGTGGCGTTCTGCTCCACGAGCAGGATGGTCGTGCCTTGCGCGTTGATCTCCGTGATGATCGAGAAGATCTGGGCCACGAGCCGCGGGGCCAGGCCCATCGACGGCTCGTCGAGGAGCAGCACCTTCGGCCGGGCCATCAGCGCCCGGCCGATGGCGAGCATCTGCTGCTCGCCGCCGGACAGCGTGCCGCCGGCCTGCGCTCGGCGCTCCTGGAGGTGGGGGAACAGCTCGAACACGCGGGCGAGGTCCGCGGCCGTGTCCTTGCCCTTCCGCGCGTAGGCGCCCATCTCGAGATTCTCGAGCACGCTCATGCCGGGGAAGATTCCTCGTCCCTCGGGGGCCTGGCAGATCCCCATCTCCACCAGTCGGTGCGGCGCCGCGCCGGTGATGTCCTGCCCCTCGAAGCGGATGTGCCCGCTGGTGACGGGGCGGACGCCGGAGATCGTCTTGAGCGTGGTGCTCTTGCCGGCGCCGTTGGCGCCGATGAGCGTCACGATCTCGCCGTCGTCGACGGTCACGCTGACGCCTTTCAGCGCCTCCACCTTCCCGTAGTGGACGTGGACGTCCTCGAGCTCAAGGAGCATCGTCGGTCACCCCCAGGTAGGCCTGGATCACCCGCGGGTCGCTCTGGATCTCGTCGGGGAGGCCCTCGGCGATCTTCTCGCCGAAGTCGAGCACGGCGATGCGGTCGCACACGTCCATGACCACGGCCATGTCGTGGTCGATGAGCACGATCGTGAGGCCGGCATCGCGGATCTGGCGGATGAGGGCGACGAGGGCCTGCTTCTCGGCCGGGTTGAATCCGGCGGCCGGCTCGTCGAGCAGGAGGATCTTCGGCTGGGTGGCGATGGCGCGGGCGATCTCCAGGCGGCGCTGATCGCCGTACGGGAGGTTGCGGGCGGCCTCCTCGGCCCGGTGGGCGATGCCCATGAACTCGAGCAGCCGTACCGCCTCGGCCCGGCCGAGGCGCTCTTCGCGGTCGCGCTTGGGCGTGCCGACGAGAGCGCCGGGCACGCTCGTGGTGTGGCGGGCGTCCGTCCCCACGAGCACGTTCTCGATTGCCGACATGTTCGGGAACAGACGGATGTTCTGGAACGTGCGAGCGACGCCGGCCTCGGTGATCCGGTGCGGGGGCCGGCCGACGATGGAGCGGCCCTCGAGGGCGATGTTGCCCCGGGTCGGGCGAAACACCCCCGTGATGCAGTTGAAGACCGTGGTCTTGCCGGCCCCGTTCGGCCCGATGATCCCGAAGATCTGGCTCCGGTGGATCGACAGGGACACGTCGTTGAGCGCCAGGACGCCCCCGAACTGCATCGTCACGCCGTCGAGCCGGAGCACCTCCTCCGCCGCGCCCTCTGCGCGGGCCACCAAGTCCTCGGGGAGCTCGACGTCGGTGGGCACCTCGAGCGTGGCGGCCTCGGTGCCCGCCTCGGCGGCGACGTCAGCCTCGTCCACCCCGGCCACGGCCCCCATGCCCCGGTCGCCGGTGGCCTCTGCCAGCTCGGCGGCCCGCAGGCGGCTGGGGATGATGCCCTGGGGCCGGTAGATCATCATTAGCACGAGCACCGTGCCGAAGAGCAGGAACCGGTACTCGCTGATGTCGGTGGCGTTGCTGCCGATCGCGTCGTTGAGGAGGCCGAGGACGCTGTCGCCCCAGGACGCCTGGCGGAGGTACTCGGGGATGAAAGCGACGGCGAAGGCGCCGACGATCACGCCGGGGGTCGAGCCGAGGCCGCCCAGCACAACGGCGGCGACCAGCAGGAAGGACAGGTCGAGAGGGAAGGTCTCGGGGTTGATGAAGGCGTTCTTCGAGGCGAAGATCCAGCCGCCGAGGCCGCCGGTGGACGCGCCGATGGCGAAGGACCACAGCTTCATCTTGAAGGTGGGCACGCCCATCAGCTCGGCGGCGTCCTCGTCCTCGCGGATGGCGGTCCACGAGCGCCCCACCCGCGAGCGGCGCAGCCGCGCGACGAGGACCACGGTGACGATCACCGCGCCCAGCACCAGGTAGTAGTAGGGCAGTGGCTTCGATCCGAACTCGAGGCCGGGCAGCGAGTGCGGATGCGGGATGGCCCGGATGCCTTGGGCCTCGCCGAGGCTGGCGCTGTTCTGGGCGATGATGCGCACGATCTCGCCGAAGCCGAGCGTGACGATGGCCAGATAGTCGCCCCGCAGGCGCAGCGTGGGGCCACCCAGCATCACGCCGGCCGCCATCGCGATGATCACCGCGAGCAGTGATCACCTCCCAGGCCGTGAACGGCGCGTCGCCGGTCGTCAGCTTCGCGGTCGAGTAGGCGCCCACCGCGAAGAAGGCGACGTACCCGAGGTCGAGCAGACCGGTGAGGCCGACGACCACGTTCAGGCCGAGGCACAGCAGCACGTAGACGCCGACCGGGTAGAAGAGCACGCTCTGCCACGACCGGTCGAGGGTGGCCGGGTACCAGATGGCGAAGGCGAGGAGGGCGAGCAGCACCAGCGCCTTGCCCCACCACGGGAGCCGGTCCCAACGGCGCGACAGCGGCTCGATGATCGACACCTTGGGCACCCGGATCCCGACGCGGGAGCGGAGCGCACTCATGCCCGGGACCGCCCGAGGGTCTCGCCGAGGAGGCCGTTGGGTCGGAAGAGGAGGACGAGGACGAGCACCAGGAAGGCGAACACGTCCTGCCACTCGCCCCCGAACACGGTGGCGCCGTACTTCTCCAAGAGGCCGAGGAGGAGGCCGCCGAGCAGTGCGCCGCGGACGTTGCCGATGCCGCCGAGCACCGCGGCGGTGAACGCCTTCACACCGGGGAGGAAGCCGATGTTGAAGCGGGCCGCCTCGAAGAAGATGGCGAACAGGAACCCGGCCGCACCGGCCAGCAGGCCGCCGAGGAGGAAGGTGAGGGCGACGACGCGGTCGATGTTCACGCCCATCAGCTGGGCGGTCTCCGGGTCCTGTGCGGTGGCCCGGATGCCCCGGCCCATTCGGCTGCGCCGCACGAACTGGTCGAGGCCGATCATCAGCACGACGGCAGCGACGATCACGAGGACCTTGTCGGTCCGCACCTGGGCACCCCAGAGCTCGAACAGCGTGTCTCGCTCCAGCACCCGCACGGGCGTGATCTGGGCCCGGCCGTAGCGCAGGCCGAGGAGCTCGCTGGATCACGAGCGACACCCCGACGGCGGTGATGAGGGCAGTGAGGCGGGGCGCGTTGCGACGCCGGAGGGGCCGGTAGGCCAGGCGCTCCATCGCCAGCGCCGCGATGCCCGACGCGGCCATCGAGATGACCAGCAGGGCCGACATGGTCAGCACGAGCGCCAGCCCGGACTTGGTGCCGGTGATCCCCATGCCGTCGATGGCGAACACGGTGGCGAAGATCCCGATGGCGAGGATCTCGGAGTGGGCGAAGTTGATGAGGCGCAGCACGCCGTACACCAGCGTGTAGCCCAGCGCGATCAGCGCGTAGATCGACCCCAGCGTGATCCCGTCGAGCGTCTGGGACCAGAACTGGTCGCCCAGGTCGGAGAGGTTGAACTCGATCGCCGGCTCCTGTGCCCGAGTAGCAGGAGGGCGCCTCCACGGGCGCCCCCCTGCCAAGTCCGGTGTGCTCTGGCTCCTACAGCTCGTCGGTGGCCGTGTCGAGGACGATCTCGCCGTTCTCGACCTTGAAGACGAAGATGCCCTGAGCCTCGATGTTGCCGTTGTCCGTGAAGACGACCTCCTTCGAGATGGCCTCCGGGACGTTTCTGAGGCTCTCGACGTACTCGAGGAGCGAGGCGCGGTCGTCGTTGCCGGCGGCGATGCCCCGCATGAGGATGTTCGTCGGCGTCGAACCCCTCGGTGGAGTAGGTCCCCGGCGCGTTGCCGATGAGCTCCTCGTAGGCGGTAGCGAACTCGCCGATCTCGCCGGGAGCCGCCGTGCTGGCGAAGTAGCAGGGGCAGCTCAGGAGGGCGCCGTCGCCCGTGCCGGCTGCCGCCTCGACGAAGCCCACGTCGAGCGCGCCGTCGGCGGCGATGAACTGCGAGTCCACACCAGCATCCGACAGCTGCTTCTTGAGCCGGCCGGCGGCCTCGTAGTAGCCGCCGAAGAAGATCGCGTCGGGCGGGTCACCCTCGAAAGCATTGACGGCGCTGGAGAAGTCCTGGCTCGCCGGATCGATCGCCTCCGTGCCGACGACCTCGACGCCCGCGGCCTCGAGCTTGGGCGTCATCTGCTCGACGGCGAGCGGCTTCCCGTAGGTGCTGTTGTCGTGGATGATCCCGATCGTCTCGAGGTTGAGCTTCGTCGTCATGTACTGGACGAGGCCGTTGGACTGGGCGTTGTCGTCCGGCAGGATCCGGTGGAACACGCCGTCGGGGGGCACCGCGCTCGGGAGGTCCACGTTGGTGGCCGACGGGCTCACCATGACGAGGCCCTCCTCCTGGAGGGTGGGGAGCACCGCGGTGGTCTCGCCGGAGAACGTGGGCCCCACGACGCCGATGACGCTCTCGTCGTTGATGAACCGATCGAGCTGGGTGGTCGCCTGGGCGGCGGCGCCCTGCGTGTCGAACTCCTTGAGCTCGATCTCGTAGTCCTCGTTGGTCTCGTTGAACTGCTCAACCGCGACCTTGGCTCCGTCACGGCTGAAGATCCCCAGGTTGGCGTAGTCGCCGGTCAGCGGGCCGACCCACGCGAGCGCCAGACTGCGTCCTCTCCCCCGTGGTGTCGGTCGTGCCGCTGGCATCGTCGTCATCGTCGCCACAGGCGGCCGCGACCAGCGACAGGCCGAGGACGACGGCCGCGATCCGTAGGTGCTTCCTGGACATCATGAGTTGTTCCCCAATCTCCCGGGTGCGGGCACCCCCGGGTCACTCGGCCGGACCTTACACACGCAGGTGTTTCCGTGCTGTTCCGGTGATGTGTGTCCACTTCTGCCCCGGGGCACTCCCAGCAGGCAGACTGCTCGCCATGCTCGCCGGCGCCGATCTCGACCTCCTGCGTGGCCGGCTGGACGCCCTCGGCGCGGTGGTCGTGGCCTTCTCCGGCGGCGCCGACTCTGCGCTCCTGGCCCACGTCGCCAACGACGTGCTGGGCGAGCGAGCGCTGGCGGTCACGGCGGTGTCCCCGTCGCTCCCGGTGTCGGAACGGGACGCGTGCGTGGACCTCGCGTCGGCCTGGGGGATGGCCTGGCAGGAGGTGGTGACCGACGAGCTCGACAACCCGGCGTACGTGCGGAACGACGCCGACCGTTGCTACTGGTGCAAGGACGCGCTGCTCGGTGCGCTCGCACCGCATCGCCGACGCCACGGGCGCCACGGTGTGCCTGGGCGTCACCGTCGACGACCTGGCCGACCACCGTCCCGGCCAGCGCGCCGCCAGCGAGCGCGGTGCGGTGTTCCCGCTCGTCGACGCCGGCTTCACGAAGGCCGCGTGCGCGAGGTGTCCCGCGACGCTCGGCCTGGTCACCTGGGACAAGCCCGCGGCCGCGTGCCTCGCGTCGCGCCTGCCCTACGGCACCGAGGTGACGCTCGGGCGCCTGGCCGCCGTGGAGCAAGCCGAGGCGGGGCTGCGCGCCCTGGGCTTCGCCGACCTGCGTGTGCGCCACCACGGCGAGGTGGCCCGCATCGAGGTGCCCGAGGCCGACCTCGACGCGGTGCTGGCCGCCCGCGGCGCCGTGGTGGCGGCCGTGACCGCGGCCGGCTACCGCTGGGCCACGCTCGACCTCGCGGGCCTGCGCTCCGGCGGGTTCAACCAGATGTTGGATCCGGGTCGCTGACCTCGATCCGGGTCCAGGTCGGGAACGCGATGTGCGGGACCCCGAGGTGCTCCACCAAGCGGCCCTTGGCCCGCAGATCGTCGAGGCAGGTCGCCGCACGCGCCGGCCCGCCCACCATCGGCACGTAGTCGGCCACCGACAGCAGCAGCGGGCCCGATTCGGCGTCCGCGTCGCCCGGTCGCAGCACGGCCTCGACCTCCAGCGTCGGCCGGCACGGCTGGCTGCCGTCGACGCACCAGCAGTGGTACACGATCCCCTCGAACACGGACAGGGCTCGGATCCGCATGGTTCGGCAAGCATGGTGGCGAATGGCTGCTGCTGCCAACCCCGACGACCCCGCGGACCTCGACGCGCTCGCCCGGCGCGCCGGCGGCGCTCGTGGAGGCGGTGGAGATCGCGCTCCCGGCGTGGGTGCAGCGCGTCGTCGCCGCCCGGTGGGACGCGGCACGGGACGACGAGCTGCCGCTGCAGGTGCAGGAGGCCGCGCGCGATGCCGCGGCGGCGGCCGTCGACGCCGTGCTCCCGCCGCTGCGCGCCCTCCTGGCCCAGGACGTGGCGGAGCAGCGCACGAACCCGCTCGAGCTCCTGCGGCGCGCCGTCGTCCACCCCACCCGCGTGCTGGCCGCGGCCGGCGTCGCGCCGGTGGCGCGCGACGACCAGGCCCGCCGGCTGTTCCCCGACGACGACTACGACCTCGTGCCCGCCGCGTTCGCCGACCTCGACCCCGCTGTGCACGAGCCCGGCATCGAGTGGGGTGCGGCGAAGGCCTACGTGCTCCTGCGCCGCCGCGGCGGCACCGACTGACCCCACGCGTTCTGGCCCGAGATCGTCGACCCAGGGGTCGACGAGTCCGGGCCAGAAGCCGTGGGGTCAGGGCTCGGGGTCGTCGTCCGGGCGGTCGAAGCGCTGCCATCCGGCGTCGGTGATCGAGCGGGGCTCGAAGAAGAGGCAGCCCTCCGGGCAGGCGAAGGGGGCGGCCTCGGCCGCGTCGACGCGACAGCGCTGCACGACGTCGCCCGCGCCGGTGGTGCGGGTCGAGTAGTGGCGGCAGTCCTCGCGCACCGACATCCCGGGAGTCTCCCACGTCGGGGTCGGTAGCCTTCGCCCCCATGGTCGAGCGGCTCGTGGTCGTCGGCGGTGATGCCGGGGGCATGGCCGCGGCCACCCAGGCCCGCCGGCTGCAGCCCTACCTGGAGATCGTGGCGCTCGAGAAGGGGGCGTGGACCAGCTACTCGGCCTGCGGCATCCCGTACCTCGTCGGCGGGGAGGTCGACGAGCTCGACGACCTCGTGGCGCGCTCGCCCCAGGAGCTCCGCGACCAGCACAAGATCGACGTGCGCCTGCACCATGAGGCCCTGGGGATCGACCACGACGGCCGCACCCTCGAGGTCCGTGACCAGCAGAAGGGCCGGACCTACCACCTGGAGTACGACCAGCTGCACCTGGCCACCGGGTCGCGTCCCGACGCGCCCGGACCTGCCGGGCATCGACGGCGATGCGGTGCACGGCGTGCAGACGCTCGACGACGCGCGCGAGCTGCTCGAGTTCGTCCGCACCTCCGCGTGCGAGGAGGTCGTCGTGGTGGGCGGCGGCTACATCGGCCTCGAGATGGCCGAGGCGTTCACGCGCCGCGGCCAGCGGGTCACCCTCGTCGAGGGCGGCGACCAGCTCATGCACACGCTCGACCCCGACATGGCCGAGCGCCTGGTGGCGCCGATGGAGCGGCTCGGGATCAAGGTGCGCCTCGGGGCACCGGTCGCCGCGGTCGAGCCCGGGCGGGTCGTCCTCGAGGGTGGTGACTCGGTCCCCGCGGACCTCGTGGTGCTCGGGCTGGGCGTGACGCCGAACGCGGAGCTGGGCGCCGCGGCCGGCGCGGCGACCGGGGCCCGCGGTGCGATCGAGGTGGACCGCCGGCAGCGCACCAGCCTCGACGGCGTCTACGCCGCGGGCGACTGCTGCACCTGCCGCCACCTCGTGTCGGGGCGGCAGGTCCACGTGGCGCTCGGCACCGTCGCCAACAAGCAGGGCCGCGTCGCCGGCATCAACCTGGGCGGCGGCTACGCCAGCTTCCCCGGCGTCGTGGGGACGGCGATCACCAAGGTGTGCTCGCTCGAGGTGGCCCGCACCGGCCTCACCGAGCGGGAGGCGGCAGCGGCCGGGTTCGAGGTCGAGACGGCCACGATCGACTCCACCACCCAGGCCGGCTACCTGCCCGATCCGCCGGCCATCACCGTGAAGATGGTCGCGGAGCGCGGCACCGGCCGGCTCCTGGGCGCCCAGATCGTGGGCGGCCGGGGCGCGGGCAAGCGGATCGACACCGTGGCCACCGCGCTGCACGCCCGCCTGCGCGTCGATGAGGTGGTCGACCTGGACCTCGCCTACGCCCCGCCGACGGGGACCGTCTGGGACCCGGTCGTCGTGGCGGCGCGGTAGGCTCGCGTGATGGAGCTGACGGTCGAGCGCACGGCGCTGGCCCAGGACACGTCGCTGGTGGGCCGGGAGCTCTGCCGCGCGTACAGCGACCTGGTCGACACCTGGCTGGCCGAGCTGCTCGCCGGGGTGGCCGAGGACCTCGGGGCGGACGACGTGGCCATCGTGGCCGTGGGCGGCTACGGCAGGGCCGAGCTGAGCCTGCACTCCGACATCGACGTGGTCCTCCTCCACACCGGCCGGAGCGACATCGGGACGCTGGCTGATCGACTCTGGTACCCGATCTGGGACGAGGGCGTGAAGCTCGGCCACTCCGTGCGCACCGTGCGCGAGGCCCTCGCCCTCGCGGCCGACGACCTCGACACCGCCACGTCGCTCCTCCAGGTCCGCCACGTGGCCGGCGACGAGGGCCTCACCGAGGAGCTCGCGGCACGCGCCCTCGGCCAGTGGCAGAAGCGGGCGAAGCGCTGGCTCGGCGACCTCTCCGAGCGTGTGCGAGCCCGGCACGAGCAGGCAGGGGAGGTGGCGTTCCTCCTCGAGCCCGACCTGAAGGAGGGGCGCGGCGGCCTGCGCGACGTCCACGCGCTGCGCTGGGCCGAGGCGGCCCGCAGCCTGCTGTGGCAGGGCGACGACCCGGCGCTGGTCGAGGGGTACCGGACGCTCCTGTCGACACGGGTCGAGCTGCACCGGATCACGACGCGAGCCGGGGACCGCCTGCTGCTCGAGGACCAGGACGCGGTGGCGGAGGCGCTCGGCGCGGCGTCGGCCGACGACCTCATGCGCGGCGTGGCCGAGGCCGCGCGCACCATCGCCTGGCGCAGCGACGACGCGTGGCAGCGGATCGACGCGTCGCTCTCGGGCCCCCTCGGGTTCCGGTCCCGGCGCGACAAGGCCGTCGGCCCCGGCCTCGTGCTCCGGGACGGGGAGGTCCACCTCACGGCGGAGGCCTCGGCCGCCACCGACCCGTCGCTCGTGCTGCGCGCGGCCGCCGCGGCGGCGGGTGCGGGCGTGCACATCCACCGCGGCTCGCTCGACCGCCTCGTGGAGCAGGCCGGGCCCCTCCCGGATCCCTGGCCCGACGACGTGCGGGCCGCGCTCGTCGACCTGCTCCTGGCCGGGCCACGCGCCATCCCGGTGATCGAGGCGCTGGACCAGCTCGACCTCTGGGTGCACGTGTTCCCCGAGTGGCCGGCCGTGCGGAGCAAGCCGCAGCGCAACGCCTACCACCGCTTCACGGTCGACCGGCACCTGGTGGAGGCCGCCGCGAACGCCGCCGCGCTCGTCGCCCGCACCGACCGGCCCGACCTCCTCGTGCTCGGCACCCTCCTGCACGACATCGGCAAGGGCTACCCGGGGGACCACACGGCCGTCGGCATCGAGCTGGTGGGCACGATCGGTGCGCGCCTCGGCCTGCCGCCCGAGGACGTCGCGGTGCTCCAGGCGATGGTCCGCCACCACCTGCTCCTGCCCGACGTCGCCACCCGGCGTGACTTGGACGACTCGGCCACGATCACCGCGGTGGCCGAGGCGGTGGGCGACCAGCTGACCCTTGGACTGCTCGGCGCGCTCACCGAGGCGGACAGCCTGGCGACCGGTCCCGCGGCCTGGGGCCGGTGGAAGGCGGATCTCGTGCGCGAGCTCGTGCGCCGCACCGCGCACGTGCTCGGGGGCGGCGCGGCGGAGGACGTCCGCGACGACTTCCCGACCGCGGCGCACCTGGCCCTGCTGGCCGCCGGGCGGCAGGTGCTGCACGGGGAGGGGGACCGCCTCACCGTCGTGACCCAGGACCGGCCCGGCCTCTTCAGCCGGGTCACCGGGGTCATGGCCCTGCACGGCCTCGGCGTGCTCGACGCGGCGGTCACGAGCGTGGACGGGATGGCCCTCGAGGTGCTGAAGGTCGAGTCGAGCTTCGGGCCGACCATCTCCTGGGACAAGGTCGTCACCGACCTGGAGAGCGCGATCGACGGGCGGCTGGCGCTGCAGGCCCGCCTGGCCGAGCGCGCTCGCGTGTACGGCGCCCGGCGCCAGTCCCGCCCGATCAGCGAACCGCCGCGCGTGCTCGTCGACAACTCGGCCTCGCTCGGCGCCACGGTGGTGGAGGTGCACGCGCCCGACGCGATGGGCGTTCTGTACCGCGTCACCCGGGCCCTGTCCGAGCTCGACCTCGACATCGTGTCCGCCAAGGTGCAGACGCTCGGCGACCGCGTCGTCGACGCGTTCTACGTGCGGGGCCCGAGCGGCGCCAAGATCGAGGACCCGACCGTGCTGGTCGAGATCGAGCGGGCCCTGCTCCACGAGCTGGCCGGGTAGCCGCGGTGGCCCGTCGGCACCCGCCCACGCACCAGGACCTCCTGCGCTGGTCGGAGGCGCTCTCGGGCATCGCCCGGACGGGGCTGGGCTTCACCCAGAGCCTCTACGAGCGGGAGCGCTTCGAGGAGGTGCTCCACGTGGCGGGCGACATCCGCGCTGCCGCGGAGGCCGACGACGAGCTCGACGTCGAGCACTACGTGGACGAGTGGATGCGCAGCGTCGGCGAGGGCGTGGCGGGCTACGTCACCCCGAAGGCGGCGGTGGGCGCGGTGGTGTACGACGACCAGCAGCGGATCCTCCTCGTCCAGCGCGCCGACTCGGGCGTCTGGCTGTACCCCACGGGGTGGGCCGACGTGGGGTACTCGGCCAGCGAGGTGGCGGTGAAGGAGGTCCTGGAGGAGACCGGGATCACCTGCGTGCCCGAGGGGGTCGTGGCCGTGCTCGACGGCATGCGCATGGGCTTCACCCGCATCCCGCTGTACTCGATCGTGTTCCTGTGCCGCGCCACCGGTGGCGACCTCGCCGCCCACCCACTGGAGACGAGCGCCGTCGGTTGGTTCGCCGAGGACGACCTGCCCCCGATGACCGTGGGCGTGGGGCAGTGGGGCAAGCACGCCTTCGCCGCCATCCGCGGCGAGCAGGTGGGGGTCCTGTTCGACGAGGCGCGCGAGCGCCCGTGGCACCCACCCGCGGGGTAGCCGTCAGTCGTTGTGGTCGCGGAGGAACCGCTCGACCTCGTCCGCGAGCGACGCGGCGCTCGGGAAGCTCGGGTCCTCGTCGTGGCGCTGCTCGAGCGAGGTGACGTAGGTGGCGGTCTCCTCGTCAGCGTCGACGAGCTCGCTCACCTGCCGCTCGTAGGACGCCGACGCGATCTCGAGGTCGGTGGTCGGCACCCACGTCTGCAGCATCGCGGCGGTGCGCTCGATGAGCGCCAGCGCCGCCTTCGGTGACGGCGCGCCGGGCACGTAGGACGGCACCGTCGCCCAGAGCGACGCGGCGCGGATGCCCGCCGAGCGGGCCGCGTCGTGCAGCACGCCGACGATCCCTGTCGGCCCCTCGTAGCTGGACGGCCGCAGCTCGACCCCCGACACCGAGTCGGGCTCGTAGGCCGTGCCCACGATCGGGGTGGGCCGCGTGTGCGGCACCTCCGCCAGCAGGGCGCCCAGCGTGAGAAGCATCCGCACCCCGCACGTCTCGGCCACGTGCAGCACCTGCTCGCAGTAGGTGCGCCAGCGGAGCTGGGGCTCGTTGCCGAGCAGGATGAGCACGTCCCCGCCACCGCCCGGGATGGTCGCCGCGAACACGTCGGTGGTGGGCCACACGATCTCGCGGAGGCCGTCGTCGTCGAGGCGGACCTGCGGGCGGGTGCTCGAGAAGTCGTAGAACTCCTCGGGGTCGATCGCGGCCACGACCTCGGCGTCCCAGCGCTCGGCCAGGTAGCGGGCGGCCGTGGTGGCGGCGTCGCCCGCATCGTTCCACCCCTCGAAGGCGGCGATCATCACGGGCTCGGAGAGCGCCGGCCGTGTGGCCCACCGCACGTGCTCCATCGCCCCAACCTATCTGCGGGCCTGGGGAACCAGGGGGCTGCCCGGGGCGACCTACCCTGCGTGATCCGTCCCGCCGCCGTGACCCGCCGCACCACCGTCGCCCTGGCCCTCGCGGCCGCCCTGCTGCTCGCCCTCGCCGCGCCGGCCGGCGCGCACGTCGAGCTCGACCCGACGACCGCCGAGGCCGGTTCGACGGCCACGCTCACCTTCAGCTTCCACCACGGCAAGGACGGGACCGCGACGACCGGCCTCGAGGTGCAGCTGCCGGATGGCGCCGAGGTGGTCGACGTGCCCGCGGTGACCGGGTGGACGTCGTCGGTGAGCGCCGACGGCCGCGTCGTCACCTGGTCGGGGGGCACCGTGCCGGACGGGACCGAAGCCGCGTTCCCGATCGTGGTGCGGCTGCCGGTCACGGCGGGCGAGGCGCTGTTCCCGACGGTGCAGACCACCGGGGCCGGGGAGCTGGCGTGGGTCTCCGCGGAGGAGGGGGAGAGCGAGGCCGATCACCCGGCGCCGCGGCTCGTGCTCACCCCGGCCTCGTCGTCGACGACGGTCCGGGACAGCACCACCACCCGCGCGCCGCGCGACCTGCCGCGCACCGTCCTGGAGGCCGAGGAGGACCGCGACGACGGCAACGTGTCGCCGGCGCCCTGGCTGATCGGCTCGGGGATCGCGGCAGCGGTGGCGATCGCCATCGGAGGCACGATCCTCAAGCGACGGTCCGGGTAGGACTCAGGCCACCCGGGAGGCAGCGGGCCGGGTCGGGACGGCGGCCGGCACGGGGTCGAGGCGGACGACGAGGCCCTCGACCGCCCAGTCCTCGCGCTGCCGTGCCTCCAGCACCTGCCGGACGTTGGCCACCGCACCGGGGTTGCCCAGCGAGCGGAGCAGCGTGGTGAGCCGGAACATGCGAGGAGCGTCGCGCCCCCGCATGACGTGGGCGGCACCGAGGCGTGACCGTCGCGTCGCGGTCGGGTGAACGCTTGCTGTCGCGGGCCCCGCAGGGCCGGGATCCGGGTCCCCGGGCCCCTAAGTAGGCTGCGGGGCATGACGGGCTCCAGCACCACGCGGACGGTGGCGGACGTGATGAGCGCCCCTGCCGTCACCGCCTTGTCGTCCGAGACGGTGGCCGAGGCCAGCGCGGCGCATGGTGGCCCACGGCGTCGGCTCCGTGGTCGTGGTGGACGGGGACCGCCCGATCGGCATCCTCACCGAGCGCGACCTCGTGCGGTTCGGCGCGGCCGGATCGGCCGCCGCGGACACGAAGGTGAGCGAGTGGATGACCGAGGCGCCCGACTGCGTGGCACCCGAGCTGTCCGTGCAGGCGGCGTTCGCCCACCTCGACACCCACTCGTACCGGCACCTGCCGGTGACCGAGGGCGACCGCCTCGTCGGCATCGTGTCGCTGCGCGACCTCATGCACGTGGCCCACATCCAACCCGTGGTGCAGCCCGGCACGATCGAGGCGCCCCCCGGGCTCGAGGGCGTGATCGTGGCGGAGACCGCGGTCGGCGACGTGCGCGGCCTCGAGGGCTTCTACCACTACCGCCAGTACGACGCGGTGGAGCTGGCCGACAAGCTGCGCCTCGAGGACGTGTGGCACCTGCTGTTCGAGGGCCACCTGCCCACGGCGCACGAGCGGGCGACGTTCCTCGACGAGATCCGCCCCCTGCGGGCCGTCCCCGACGCGATCCGCGACCTGCTGCCGGCGCTCGCCGCGTCGAGCACCTCGGTGATGGAGGCGGTGCGCTCGGCGGTCTCGATGGTCGGTGCCGCCGAAGGCTTCCGGCCGACGCTCGACCTCGACCACGCCGACCGCCGCGCCGACGCGATGCGGCTGTGCGCGGTCTTCCCGACGCTGATCATGTCGATCCACCGATTGCAGCAGGGCCTCGAGCCGATCGAGCCGAACGACGACCTCGGGTACGGCGCCAACTACCTCTGGATGCTCAACGGCGCGCTCGGCGACGCCGACCTCGGCCGCGCGGTGGAGCAGTACCAGATCACGACGATCGACCACGGCTTCAACGCCTCGACGTTCACCGCGCGGGTGATCTGCTCGACGGGCGCCGACGTGGCGGCGGCGGTGGTCGGCGCCATGGGCTCCCTGTCGGGCCCGTCGCACGGCGGCGCTCCGTCGTGTGCGCTCGACCTGCTCGACGCGATCGGCACCGTCGAGAACGCGCGGCCGTACCTTGTCGACGCGGTCACCAAGGGCGGCCGCATCATGGGGTTCGGCCACCGCGTGTACAAGACCGACGACCCCCGCTCGCTGTTCCTGCGGGGCGTGGCCGAGCGCATCGGTGCAGAGAAGCTCGAGTTCGCCCGAGCCGTCGAGCAGACCGTCGTCGAGGTGCTGGCCGAGCTGAAGCCGGGCCGCAACCTGTACGCCAACGTCGAGTTCTACGCCGGCGTGGTGATGGACCACACCGGCCTGCCCCGCGAGCTGTTCACGCCCACGTTCGGCTCCAGCCGCGTCATCGGGTGGTGCGCCAACATCCTCGAGCAGGCGGCCGACAACCGGATCATCCGCCCCCTCGCCCGCTACGTCGGCCCGCCCCCGCCCCAGCCCCTGCCCGAGTAGATGCCTGCCCCGGTCTCGGGGCGCCTGCGGGCGCGGGGCTCAGCCTCCACAGGTGCCTCCGCTCGGGTCGGCGAAGCCGCCCGGCTCCGGCGATGCTCGGTAGCGTTCCCTCGTGGTCACGATCTCGACGGCGGCGGCCGGTGACGCCGCGGCGCTGACCGAGGCCCTCGAGCGCCTCGTCCCGCAGCTCTCGCGCTCCAACCCACCGCCGTCGATCGAGGACGTGCAGGCGATGCTGGCCCACCCCGCCATCACCCAGTTCGTGGCCCGCGACGACGACGGCACGATCGTGGGCGTGTCCACCCTGGCCGTCTTCCCGATCCCCACCGCCACCCGAGCGTGGATCGAGGACGTGATCGTCGACGAGGCCAGCGCCGGCCAGGGCATCGGTCGCATGCTCACCGACGCCATGCTCGAGCGGGCCCGCGTCCTCGGCTGCGCCACCGTCGACCTCACCTCGCGGCCGAGCCGCGAGGCGGCCAACCACCTGTACCGCAAGGTCGGCTTCGAGCCCCGCGAGACGAACGTCTACCGCTTCGAGCTCTAGCTCGATCAGATGCGCGTGACGGGGGCCAGGCGTTCGAGGACGGCAGGGTCCGCCTCGACGTCGACCGAACAGTGGGCGGCGCGGCCGGCCAGCCAGAGCACCACCTCGTCCACCTCGCCGCGCACCATGACCTTGTCGCCGTCGCCGGTGTGGTGGGACGCCGACTCCGTCTCTACCTCGAGGCGGATCCCGTCCAGCTGCTTGCCGTGGAACGCGACCAGCCACGGCAGGCAGATCCCGAGCTGCGCCGGTGCGGGGCGGGGAGGGAGCTCGGGGTTCGCGCGCAGCACGTCCTGGTGGTGCACGTAGACCTCGAACATCGCCACCGGCGCGCCGCCGAGGCGCATCGGGAGCCGGTGGGGCGACCGGATCCGGTCGACCGAGTGCTCGTACGGCCTCTTCAGGGCCCGAGCGAGGATCTTCCCGGCCAGCTTCAGGCTCGTCCTCGTGGGCCGCGGGTGCACGCGGGTGATCAGCTGGCGTCCGATGAACAGCGGCACGCCGCCGAACGTGTCGATCGAGGTGAGGTGGCCCGCGAGCTCGGTGGTGGTCCACCCCTCGATCAGTGTGGGCGCGCCGGGCCCGACCTGGGTGAGCGTGTCCGCCATGGCGCGGTGCTCGTCGAGCACCGCGGCGATCACCGAGTCCATGCGCGCTCCCTCATCCGTGACCGGCCCGATCGTAGGGCGGCCGGCGCAGTGCGTCTGTCCGATGCGTGACGCAGCCCGACTACTCGGCGCGCTCGGCCGTGGCGGCGACGACGGCGGCGTCCTGGCTGATGCGGTCGACCGGGAGGTGCGTGCCCGGCAGGAGGGCGGGCGCGACGTCGTGGAGCGAGGTGCCCTGGTCGATGCGCCAGCCGCACTCGGCCACCAGGGCCACGGCCTCGGTCCGCCCGACGAGCATGCGATGCGGCTCGCCCCGGAGCCGGCCGAGGGTGCGGAGGAGCGCCATGGGGACGCCCTTGAGCCAGGGGTCGGTGCCGCGCCGGGCGGCGAAGGTGACCGCGAGGCGCGAGCCGGGAGCGCCGGTCGTGAGGAGAGCGGCCAGCAGGGCCCGCACGTCGGCCTCCGCGAGGTACATGACCAGGCCCTCGAGGACGAACAGCGCCCGTTGCCCCTCGTCGAACCCGGACCCGGCCAGGGCCGCCGAGGGCGAGGTGCGCGCGAGGTCGGCGGGCACGTAGGTGGGTCCGCCGGCGGGGGCGCGGCGGCGCTTGTCGGCCTGGGTGGCGGGGTGGTCGAGCTCGAAGAACCGCACACCCGGGCGGGCCAGGCGCCACGCCCGGCTGTCGTAGCCGGCGCCGACGACCACGACCTGGGCGATACCGTCGTCGGCCGCCCGGCGGACTTCGCCGTCGAACCAGGCGATCCGGGTGGCGAGGGCGGCCCAGAACGGGGACCGGGTCGACCACCGCAGCACGCGCGTCCCGCAGGCAGTGGCGACGGCCCGCCGCGACGGCGTCAGCATCCCCTCGGCGAGGGGGTCGTCGAGCACGCCCTGGTCGGTGAGGACGGTCCGCACCATGGCGACGTACTGCGCCGTGTTCGAGGGACGGGTCGCGCGCACGCCGTGAGCGTGGCACGCGGAACGTCGTGCTCGACGAGGAACTCGAGGTCCTCGGGACCCTGGCGCAGAGCAACGACCACGACCTTCACGAAGATCCGCACCCTGGACCTGCCCGACTGGCTCCTGCAGCCCTACGAGGGGTTCCGGGCCAGCAATGCCGTGGTGACGCCCGACGGCGACACGCTCGTCCTCACCGGGGCGACCGGGATCTCCTTCGTCGAGCTCTGAGCGGCCCGGCGGGGTCAGCGGGGGAGCGTGGCGCGGAGGTGGCGCAGCACCTCGTCGTCGCCCGTGGGGCTGAAGTCGAGGTACCACGCCCCGACCGCGTGGAACTGCTCGGGCTGGTGCACGCAGACGAGGTCGTCCGCCTCGTCCGCGAGCTGCTCGAGCGCGGAGCGCGCGCGACACCGGCTCGGCGAGGACGACCCGCGCGGGCTCGGCGAGGCGGAGCGCGCGCAGCGCGGCCAGTGCCGTCATGCCGGTGGCGAGGCCGTCGTCGACCAGCACGACCGACCGGCCCGCCAGCGGAGGCACCGGACGGCCCTGGCGGAAGCGCTCCACCGCGGCCACCAGGTCCGCCTCCTCGCGCGCCGCGAACCGGTCGAACACCTCCCGGCTGATGCCGAGGCGGGGCAGCACCGAGTCGTCGGCGACCCGCACGCCGCCCTCCGCGACCGCACCGATCCCGTACTCCTCGTGCCCGGGCGCGCCGACCTTGCGAGCCACGAACACCTCGAGCGGCGCGTGCAGCGCCGCGGCCACCTCCGCGGCCACGGGCACCCCGCCGCGCGGCAGCCCGAGCACGACGGGATCGACGAGCCCGAGCTTCGCCACCTCCTCGGCCACCGCTCGGCCGGCGTCGGCCCGGTCCGCGAACCGCATCGCACCACCTCCTCGGGACCTGGCCCGCCTACCCCCGTCGGAGGCCCGCCATCCCTGGCCGGAGTGCCGTTCCGCTTGCCAGACCCGCCCCCGCGGGGTTTGCTTCCGCCGTACATCTCCGGAGAGAGGGGGCGGGCGGGCGGTCAAGGCTCATCCGGAACGAAGTCGTACCACCACCTCTGCGGCTCGCCCTCGTCCACCAGGACGTAGAGACCGCCCTGCTCCCGTATCTCCACCGGTGGCGGGTAGCGGACGAGCCGGGAGCGGGAGGGACCGCCCTCGCACCGGAGCAGCATCCGTTCGCCGTGCTGGACCATGCCGCGATCCTTCCCGACCCGACCTTCGTGCGCATCCGTGCGCTCAGGTTCCGGCCGTCCCGTGCCGAGGTACCTGGGATGATCCGTCGCACCCGCCACCTCCGCCGACTGGTCCCCGCCGTCGCGGTCGCGCCGGCGGCGCTCGTGGCCGCCACCGCGGTGC
The DNA here is from genome assembly GCA_963806205.1 of uncultured Microthrixaceae bacterium. Taxonomy (GTDB): domain Bacteria; phylum Actinomycetota; class Acidimicrobiia; order Acidimicrobiales; family VFJN01; genus VFJN01. The sequence goes on along the minus strand of CAWDXF010000001.1, from coordinate 180,654 downwards.
CCGCCTCCGCGGCGTGGCCCTGGGAGAAGCCGCCGCCGGCCCCCTGCGGCGGTGCGGTCCTCGCGAAGCCGGGCGGGGGCACGTGGACCTGCAGTTGGTACGACGAGTTCAACGGCTCGAGCCTCGATCGCACGAAGTGGGTCCCGCAGCAGACCGCCTACAGCAGCTTCACCACCGGGGTGGAGTGCTTCATGGACAGCACGAAGAACGTCTCCGTGGGGAGCGGCTCCCTGCGCCTGATCGCGCGCAAGGAGGCAGCGCCCTTCACCTGCGTCGACCCGGCAGGGAACTTCACCACGCGGTACACGGCCGGCTCGGTCTCGACCTTCACCAAGTTCACGCAGGCCTACGGTCGTTGGGAGATCCGGGCCAAGTTCATCCGCACGACCAAGAAGGGCCTGCACTCGGCGCTCTGGATGTGGCCGGAGGATCCGATGAAGTACGGCCACTGGCCCTACGCCGGCGAGATCGACATCGCCGAGGTGTACAGCGCCCTCTCGGACCGGGCCATCCCGTACGTGCACTACGTGCCGGACGCGGTGGACTGGAACGTCACGAACAACTACTGCATGATCAGCAACATCGACCAGTTCCACACCTACGTCATGGAGTGGACGCCGATCGCCATCACGATCAGCTACGACGGCAAGGTGTGCATCTCGGACCAGTGGAACCCTGCCGCCCCCCTCGTGAGGCCGCAGCCGTTCGACCAGCCGTTCATGACCGCGCTCACCCAGGGCTTCGGCACCGGCAAGAACGCCTTCGATCCCGCCACGACCCCGCTCCCCGCCACGACGACGATCGACTACGTGCGCGTCTGGAAGTGACCGACCTGCACGACCATGACCGCGGCCTGGCGCACGACGTGGCGACCCTCGTGGACCGGCGCCGCGCCCTCCAGCTCCTCGGGGGCGCCGGGCTGATCGCCCTCGTGGGCTGCGGCGACGACGACGCCGGCAGCTCGGCCGACGGGTCGACGGCGACGACCGGCGCCAGTGGGGCGTCGACCACCGCGGCCGGCGCCGACACCGCGGGCTGCGACCCGCTCCCGGAGGAGACGGCGGGGCCCTACCCCGGTGACGGCTCGAACGGGCCCAACGTGCTCGATGACAGCGGGGTCGTGCGCAGCGACATCCGGTCGAGCTTCGGCTCGTCGAGCGGCACGGCGGAGGGCGTCGACCTCGCGATCGACCTCACGGTCGTGGCCGCTGACGGCTGCACGCCCCTGCCCGGTGCGGCCGTGTACCTCTGGCACTGCGACCGCGAGGGCCGGTACTCGCTGTACTCCCAGGGCGCAACGGACCAGAACTACCTGCGTGGCGTGCAGGTGGCCGACGACGCCGGGCGCGTCCGCTTCGAGAGCATCTTCCCGGCGGCCTACCCGGGGCGCTGGCCGCACATCCACTTCGAGGTCTACGAGACCCTCGCGGACACCACCGGTGGGAGCCCCCGGTGCACCTCCCAGCTGGCCCTGCCGCGGGAGGTCTGCGCGCTCGTGTACGCCACGACCGGCTACGAGGCCAGCGTGCGGAACCTGGCCGCGACGCCCCTCGACCGCGACATGGTGTTCAGCGACGGGTACGCCGCGCAGCTCGCGACGGTCACCGGCTCGGTGGCCGACGGCATGACGGCGGTGCTGGCCCTGCCCGTGTGACCACGTGCCTGCTCAGGCGTGGTGCGGGCGGATGTGCGGGAGGTGCGGGCGGCGGCGCCTCGCCCTGCGGTCAGAGCACTCCGGTCAGAGGAGCAGCAGCACCAGGACCAGCACGCCCGCCACGAGCAGGAAGCTGTCCAGCACCCAGTGGTGCTGCGGCGGCAGGGCGGTGGTGCCGAAGTGGCGGGCCCGCTGGCGCAGGGCCTCGGCGTCCTCGGGGACGAGGGGCGGGGGATCCCAACGGGCGGGCCCGAGGGGGTGGGCGAGGTGCGCCGGCCGCCCGTGGTGGCGGCGCGTGCGCGGCCGGGCGTGCGTGCCCGACGCGAGGTCCGTGTTCGGCATGGCCCCCTCCATGCCCATCCGGGGCCGGGCCCATCCCTCCGGGCCGGGGATCAGAGCTCGAAGGTGAGGTGCTGGGAGAGGTCACCCACGAGGTCCACGAAGAACCGGCGCTCGGTGAAGCGCCAGACGCCCTCAGCCCGGGTGAACCGATCGTGGTACCGGCCGGTGATGATCGGCTGGAGGGGGAGGTCCGGCGTGGCCTGCAGGACCACGTAGGAGGACCGGGCCGTGCCCGCGCCCGCCGCCTCGTCGACGTCCAGGATGCTGTTGAGCACGAGGTGCTTCGTGCGGGGGCTCCCGTCGTGGAGGCGGGTGCCGGCGGCGTAGAAGGCGGCCACCGCGTCCGCGCCGCGGGCCAGCTCGGTGCCGTGCTCGTCGGCCAGCGCGCCGTCGCGGAAGAGCTCGCCCACGCCGCCGAAGTCGCCGAGGTCCATGCGCTCGCAGTACTCGCCGAGCAGGTCCTCGATCGCCCGCGTCGCGTCTCCCACGGCCGCCGACGGTAGCCCCGGTCAGATCGGGACGGGGGCGGGCTGGTCGTACCCGATCGGCAGGTACGCGTCGCCCTTCGCGGTGCGGTAGAAGATGCCCCAGTGGTAGAGCGCCCGCAGCGCGTTGGGGTGCTCCGTGATGATGTCCGCGTAGAGCATCACGCCCAGCACGTAGTGGTCGCTGTGGTTGTAGTTCCACAGCGCGCTCGTGAGGTCCGCGGCGCCGCCGTTGGCGGCCAGGTAGCGGGCCGCGCCGAAGATCGAGTCGCGGACGCTGTTGATGTCGCCCCCACCGCCGTACGCCGCCCACGTCGCCGGCAGGAACTGCATCGGGCCCTGCGCCCCGGCGGACGACGTGCCGCGGATCCGCCCCATGCCCGTCTCGACCAGGTTGATCGCGGCGAGGTGCTGCCACGGCACGCCGAAGGCCGCGCCCGCCTCGAGGTAGTACGCCTGGAGCTCGGCCAGCGGCGCGGGCGGCACGATGCGCCACGCGGGCAGGGTGGTGGCGAGGCGGTGGTGCATGGCGCTGAACTCGCGGCGCGCGGCCGCGTGGCGGGTCACCGCCGCGTGCAGCTCCGGCGGGATCGCGGCCAGCACCGTGCCCTCCCACTCGGGGTGGTCGCCGAGCTGCCGGTAGGCGACCTGCTGGGCCAGCGCGGCGGTGCCGACCGCCTCGGTCCCCGCGTGTCGGGGTCGCGCAGCGTGGTCTCCGCGGCCAGGATCTGCGCCGCCAGCCCGGCACTGTCCCCCGCGGGCGCCGGCGGCCGCAGCACCGAGACGTCGAACGGGAGCGTGGTCGTCGTGGGCGGGACGGTGGTCGTGGGCGGCAGCGTGGTCGTCGAGCTGGTCGTGGTGGTCGTCGGGACCGCGGCCGGGCTCTCGTCCTGGGCGAAGCGGGCCAGCACCACCACGGTCGTCGCGGTGCCCACCAGGAGGGCCACGAGGGCGCGCTCGAGCGTGCGACGGGGGTGGCGGCGGCGGGGCACGAGCCGTCCAGGGTAGGGCCCTTGCGGCGATCGCAGCGCGCGGGTCAGGCGCCGAGGGCGCCGGACCGGTTGATCGCCGCCAGGTCGCTCCCGAGGTAGGACTCGATCACCCGCTGGTGGGCGAGCACCTCCGCCGGCGTCCCCTCGGCGATCACCTCGCCGAGCTCGAGGGCGATCATGCGGTCGCAGAGGCCCGTGAGCAGGGGCATGTCGTGCTCGATGACGAGGATCGACGCCCCGGTGACGTCCTGCACCCGCTGCAGGAGCGGCCCGAGGGCCTCCGACTCCCGCTGGGCCACGCCGCCGGAGGGCTCGTCGAGCACGATGACGGCCGGGTCGGCGGCCAGCAGGCAGGCCAGCTCGACGATCCGGCGCGAGCCGGTCGACAGCTCGCCGGTGAGCTTCTCGCGGAACGCGTCGAGGCCCATGAGCTCGATGAGGAAGTCGACCTTGTCGGTGACGTCCGCCTCGCTCTCCTGCGCCACCGGCTGGCCCAGCGCCGCTGCCACCATGCCGCGGCTGAGCAGGTGCCGCTCACGGGCCACCTGCACCGTCTCCAGGGTGGTGAGCGCGGGGAACAGGCGCGCCTCCTGGAAGGAGCGGCCGAGCCCGCGGGCGGCGCGCTGGTGCGGCGGCATCTCGCTGATGTCCTCGCCGCCCAGGACGACGCGGCCCTCGTCCGCGGGGAGGAAGCCGGAGATGCAGTCGAACAGCGTGGTCTTGCCGGCGCCGTTCTGGCCGATGAGGCCGAGGATCTCGCCCTCCCGCAGGTCGAGGTCGACGTAGTTGACGGCGCTGATGCCGCCGAAGCGCTTGACCATCCCGCGGACCGAGAGCGCCAGCGGCGCGTCGGGCCCGGGGGCGGGCCGGCGGTCGCGCCGCGGGGCCGGCACGGGCGCCGCCTTCTTGGCGCCCCGGCGGGCCCGCTTGGGGGCCGCGGCCGACGCAGCCCCGGCGGCGGCGCCGGCGATGAACACGGACCGGAGGATGTCGGGCCGGTCGAGGAGGTCCTTGGTCGAGCCCGTGAAGCGGAACTCGCCCTTCTCCATGAAGACCGCCCGCTCGGCGAGCTGCAGGGCCACGTTGATCGACTGCTCCACCACGACGACCGTGAGCCCGGTCGCGTGGATGCGCTGCACCACGTCGATGAGCTGGCCCACCACGGTGGGTGCGAGCCCGAGGGAGAGCTCGTCGATGAGGAGCAGGCGGGGGTCGGGGATCAGCGCCTGGCTGACGGCGAGCATCTGCTGCTCCCCGCCCGAGAGGTTCCCGGCCAGCAGGTCGATGCGGTCGGCGAGGCGCGGGAACAGGTCGAGCACGCGCTCCTCGGCCTCGCGGACGGCGACGCCGTCGTGGCGCTTGGTCCAGCACGCGAGGCGCAGGTTGTCGCGCACCGTCAGCGTGGGGAAGATGCTGCGCCCGCCAGGCATCATCACCACGCCGCGGGTCGCGATCTCGTCCGTGGGCAGGCCGGTGAGGTCCTGGCCCGCGAACGTGACCGAGCCCGCGGTGGGCTCCAGCAGGTTCGTGATGCACTTGAAGAGCGTGGACTTGCCGGCGCCGTTGGTGCCGAGCAGCGCCACGATCTCGCCCTCGTACACGTCGAGGTCGAGGCCGAAGAGGACCTGCACCGGCCCGTAGGACGGCGTCGAGGTCGCGCACGGCGAGGTAGGGCTCGCGGCCGTTGGGGCCCGGCGTCACGACAGCGCCCCCGCGATCAGGGAGGTCTCGTCCTCGCTGTGGTCGTCGTCCTCGTCGACCGGGCCGGCGGCCACCCGCCGGTCGGCCACGAGGCTCGGCACCTCGATGCCCCGGCGCTCGGCCACCCAGCGCAGGTACCTGTCGCGCTGGCGCTGCACGAACTGCCAGAGCCCGCCGGGCAGGAAGTAGAGGATCCAGAGCAGCCCGGCACCCGACAGGCTGTAGCGCACGATCGCCACGACCTGACCCGAGAACTGCTTGGCCAGCACGAAGTCGAGCAGCCGGAAGAACACGACGCCAGACACCGCGCCGGCCACGGTGCCGAGCCCCCCGATGACGGCGTAGGAGAACACCTCGATCGAGAACCCGGCCGGGAAGGTGCCCTGGCCCGCGCCGACGGGGGCGAGCACGACCACGTACAGCCCGCCGGCGAGGCCGGCGAGGGCGCCCGAGAACACGAAGGTCTGGAGCTTCACGAGCGTGGTGGGGACCGAGAGCGCGCCCGCGGCCCGTTCGTTGTCGCGCGTCGCGATCATCACTCGACCGGCCCGGTTGCGGCGGAGCGCCCGGACCACGAGCGCGGCCAGCCCCACGACGCCGACGAGGAAGAGGAACCGCACCCACTGGCTCTCCATGTCGAACCGCTTGAACAGCACCGGCGGGAGCGTGCTGTCGGGCACGAAGTCCGAGAAGTTGGCCGGGTTCAGGAAGTACGAGTCGAGCGCGACCGCGAACGCGATCGTGGTGACCGCGAGGTAGAGGCCACGGATGCGCAGGGCGGGCAGGCCGATCAGGATCGCCACGACCGCCCCGGCCGCCATCGCCGCGACCAGCGCGACGAACAGGTCCACGTTCCACCGCGTCAGCAGGTTGCCGGCCACCATCGCGCCGATGCCGACGATCCCGAACTGGCCCAGGCTGATGTTGCCGCCCCACCCGGTGAGGACCACGAGCGACATCGCCACGAGCCCCCACACCAGGGCGAAGCTCAGCGTGGTGACCGTCGACGGGCTCAGCGTGAGCGGCACCACCACGAGCAGCACCGCGCCGGCGGCCATCAGCCCCCGGCGCGGCCACCGCACCTCCGGGAGGTCCCGCAGGTCGCTCGGCACCGGCTTCAGCACGCCCGCGGCGTCCCAGCTGCTCTCGCCCGTGTCGGCCCGCGTCGACCGGTCGCGCCGGGTGAGCAGGACCACCAGGATGACCACGAGGAAGGTCACGTCGAAGACGGACTCGGCCGTGACGTTCCACCGGATGGTCCACTCCGCGATGCCGAGCCCGATGCCGCCGGCCAACGCGGTCGGGAGGGACTGGAAGCGGGCGATCACGGCCACGGCCAGCCCGGGGAGGATCCCGGTGGCGCCCACCAGCGCCGTGGGGACCACACCGGTGAACGGCGCCTTGGTGACGAAGGTGATCGTGGCGAGCCCGCCGGCGATCGCCCACACGAGGGTTTGCAGCCGGCGCACCGGCACGCCGAGGAGCAGGGCGCGGTCCTGGTTCTCGGCCGCGGCCCGCACCGCGCGCCCTGCGTCGGTGCCGAGGAGGAACCAGCCGAGGCCGCCCAGCACCACCGGCGCCACACCCAGCATCAGCAGGTGGTCGCCGCGGATGGGGTACGGGCGGATCGAGAAGCTGGCGCTGAGCGGCGTCTCGATGTTGCCGATCAGCGCGTCGGTGCCGAGGGCGATGCCGATGATCAGACCGATGGCCCCGAGGATCTGGGCGAGCCCGATCGTGGCGACCGTCAGCACGAGACGCGAGGAGCGGGCGAAGCGCCGGATGATCAGGACGTCGATGAGCGCGCCGGAGGCGGTGCCGACGGCGACACCGAGCGCGATCGCGATCCAGTAGTTCCACCCCTTCGCCACGAAGAGCCCGACGGTGAGCGACCCGGGCATCGCGCCCATCGCCCCGTAGGCGAAGTTCACGATGCGGGTCGTGCGGTAGATGAGGATCAGCCCCATCGCCAGGAGCGCGTAGGACGTCCCGAAGATCACACCCTGGGCGATGACGCCCCAGGGCATCTTGTCCGGCAGCGGGCTGCCCGGGACCCAGTAGAGCGTCGAGTAGAGGACGACCAGCGCGAGGACGACCTGGGTCGGGCGGTGCTCGCGGAGCTGGACGACGGCGCGTTCGATCACGGCGCCGCCACCGTCGTGGTGGTGGTCGTCGTGCCGCCGACCGGGCGCTCGACCACCTGCTCAGGCGCGATCGTCGGCGCGAGGAGGACCATCAGGACGAACAGCACGAGGCCGACCAGCAGGGGACCGAACCCGCCCAGCAGGTGGACGTTCTGGGGACGCTCCCGGAGCCGCGCGAGCTCCTCGTCACGCGATGCCGCCACTCACCCCTCCTCGAAGTAGCGGGGCTGCCCCCGTGGTGCGGTCTGGGGTGTGTAGCGGGCGCCGTTGCCGAGCTGCACCCACGCGCCCGCCTGGTTGTTCTGGCCGGAGATGCGGTCGGTGTCCCACCAGATCTCCCGGAAGTCGTCGGTGGGCGTGTAGTCGCCCGGACCGAAGCCCCAGCGGCCGCGCGGCCCCGAGCCGCCCGGGTAGTTGAACATGCCGGCCTCGAAGGTCTCCGGGGTGAGGTTGGGACCCGCCATCTGGAGGCCGATCGAGAGCAGGTACATCTGGTAGTAGATCTCCTCGACGCCGAACGCCGGCTCGTCGTTCGGGCGCACCGACTTGTAGGCGGCGTACGGGAACGACCGACCCAGGGGCTCGGACTCCGCGTTGTAGGCGATGCCGAAGGCGTGGGCCCACTGCCGCTGGTCGATGAGCTGCGAGACGATGTCCTGGTCCACGAACGCCAGCCCGGCGGTCATCCACTCGGGCTCGTAGTCCTGCTCGTTGGACTTGGGGGTGAGGCCCAGGGCGAGCATCACCGGGTCGCAGCCGCACAGGATCGAGGTCACACCCGCGTCCTTGAGCTGGGCGATGATGTTCGACGCCTGGTTGGGCATCGACTCGATGTCGAGCTTGTACTTCATGTTCAGCGCGACCTCGATGCCGGCGGCGCCGAGGATGTCGATGTAGGAGTTCACCGACTCCTGGTACTCGGCGTTCTCGGGGGCGACCACCGCGTACTTGCGGGGCTTGCCCATCGTGCTGGGCCCGCCGTACTGCACCTTCGAGCCGGCGGGGAACCGGCCGATCACCGACGCCGATGACGAGTGGACGACGTTGGTGCCGTCGGGGAAGAGGCTCCACGAGTACGGCTGGCGCTCCTCGAACCACTTGCGCGACGGGTACGGCGACCCGAAGTTCACGACGCCGTTGCGGGCGAGCGCGTCGGCGTAGGGGATGGTGATGCCGCTGATGTCGGCGAACGCGCCGAACTCCTTGGACGCCCGCACCGCGTCGGCGAGGGCCTTCTCCTTGCCGCCGCCCAGCAGCTCGTCGGCGCCGCTGCCCTCGCCGCGGAAGAACTGGATCTCGATCTTGCGTCCGTAGAGCTGGAAGCGCGACGAGAAGTACTCCGCCAGCGCCTGGATCGTGTTCACGTAGGACTGCGGCGAGTCGTTGACGGACTGGCCCGAGATGTCGGCGAAGATCTCGGCCGCCGACGGTCCCTCGAGCTGGCGCACGGTGATCGTGATCGTGTCGTCGGTGACGCCCTGGTAGGTGGTGCCGCCGTTGCTGCCGCTGAACGCGTAGCACGGCGGCGAGTAGGGGTCGCCCGGGACCTGCTGGGTGCGGTCCTTGCAGGCGCTGACGCCGCCGACGCCACCCCCACCCCCACCGCCTCCGCCTCCACCGCCGGTGCTGGTGCCGCCGGCCGCCCCGCCGGCTCCGCCGCCGTCGGCCCCGCCCGCTTCGGTCCCGCCGGGCCCGACCTGGGGCACCTCGACGGCGCCCGCGTACTCGATGTGGGCCCGGTCGTGGACCGAGACCGTGGCCGCCATCACGACGAAGGCGAGCGCCACCGCGAGGAGCGGGCCGTACGACTTGGCCAGCCGCGACCACCCCGTGCTCATGCGACCTCCGCGGCGCGGGCGCGCCGTCTGCGCTGGTGACGCCAGTCGAGGGCGCCGACGCCCGCGGTGGCCGCGAGCCCGATGAGGCCGACGACCAGCAGCGAGCCCTTCGAGCAGCTCGTGTCCTGGAGCGGGTGGGCCGACTCGCAGTGGTCCTCGAGCGGGCCGATGGACGCGGCCGGCCGTTGCGGCGCCACCGGCGCGGCGATGGGACCGGGGAGCCGCGGCAGTGGCACGGTCGGGATCAGCTCCTGCAGCAGGGGCGGCACGCCCTCGCCGAACGGGCTCTCGAGCACGAGATCGCCCGTGGTGGCCTCGGCGCCGCCGATCTCCACCGCGATGAAGCCGGTGCCGGAGGCGACGGCGACGCCGATGTCGCCGACGAGGAGCGCGCCGGCCGCGGAGCAGTACACGGCGGCGATCTGGTCGAACAGCTGCTCGCGCTCGGCCCGGCTGAGGTTGAGGATCGGGCCGAGCACGGCCTTGCCGACCGGCGTGTCCTTGAGGACGATCCGCAGCGGGGTCACGCGCACCAGGTCGGCCGGGGTGGTGAAGCGCTCGACCTTCGGGAACGACACCGAGATCCCGGACGCCTCGAGCAGCTGGTTCACGGCCGTCTCCACCGCCGTGAGCGACTCGATCGGGATCGGTGCCCCGAGCAGGGCCGCGGTGCCGAGGTCGAAGGTGGCGGTCGCCTCGGGGTCGGTGCCGGTGCGGTGGACGGCCTCCCAGCGCAGCCCCGTGAGCTTGACCAGCCCGGCGATGTCGAGGTTCACGCTCACCTTGGCCTCGGCGATGCGGGCCTGGCCCGGGATGACCTCGGTGGACGCATCGGCCCGGCCGCCGTCGAAGGTGAGCAGCGGCCCGAGGACCCCCGCCACGATGGACACGGCCGACGACGTCGGCTTCGGGGTGGCCTCGACGTGCTTGCGGCCGCCACCGATGGTGGCGCCGTCGACGGGGTACTCGTCCTCGGTCAGGTTCTTGTCACCCTCGCGGCTGTCGGCGCGCAGCGCCTTCGGCAGGTCCTCCTGCGTCGCGGCCGGCGGCAGGCCCGAGCAGGACTCGGCGGTGAGCGTGGATCCGATGAGGCCGAGGTCGAGGGCCTCCGCCTGGGCCTGGGCGATCGTGTTCTTGATCTCCGACACCGCCACGCCGCTGGAGATGCCGAGCTCGAGCGCGCCGACCCCGGGGGCGAGGCGGGCGACGACGGCGGTGGCCTTCGCCGTGCCGTTGTTGAACACCGGGGCGGTGTCCTCCTGGCCGGACGCGGACCCGAGGTTGGCGAGCAGGAGGGCGGCCGTCGCCGCGCCGACCAGGACGGTGCGGCCATAGCCGTGCACCGCGCGCTCCCACCAACGTCGCATCGCCACACCCCCCGTGCGGTCTGCGCCAAGGCCCCTCGTTGGGTCCCGCCCGGTGTGACTTCTATCACGCGGTTCGCACCTCCTCCTGTCGGACTCCCGTCGGACCGGATCGGTGGCGCGCGCTCTTGACCCTTACGCTCCTTTCGTGCGGGAGCGCCGGGTCGTGGTACAGGTCGAGGTCCCCGCCGACCGCGCCGAGCTGGCGGCGGACGCCCTCTGGCAGGCAGGGCCCACGGCGGTGCTGGAGGTGGACCTGCCGGGCGACCGGGTGCGCCTGACCGCCGACGTGGCCGACGCGGGGCTGGTCGACCGGGCCTGGGGCGCCCGGGTGCTGGCCGTCGCGGACGACGCCTACCTCGACGTGTGGCGGACCTGGGCCGCCCCGGTCCGGGTCGGCCGGCGAGTCGTGCTCCACCCGGCGTGGGTGGCGGCCGGACCGGCCGAGCCCGGCGAGCTGCGCGTGGTGCTCGACCCCGGTCGCGCGTTCGGCTCCGGGTCCCACGAGTCGACGCGGTTGGCTGCCGCCGCGCTCGAGGAGCAGGTGCGACCCGGCGACCGGGTGCTGGACGTCGGCTGCGGGAGCGGCGTGCTCGCGGTGCTCGCCTGCCTCCTCGGTGCCGCGTCCGTGCGCGCGATCGACCTGGAGGCGGAGGCCGTGTCGGCGACGCGCGCCAACGCAGTGGCCAACGGCGTCGCCGACCGCGTCACCGCGGGCGTGGCCGCTGTCGCGTCGGTGGAGGGCGACTTCGACGTCGTGGTCGCGAACATCGGGGGCTCGGTGCTGTTCGACCAGGCGGACGCGATCGAGCGCCGCGCCGCGATCGGAGGCCGGCTGGTGCTGAGCGGACTCCTCGAGGAGCGGCTGGACGCGCTGGTCGCGGCGTTCGACGGGTGTGCCGAGGTGGCGCGGGCCGTCGAAGGGGAGTGGGGCGCGCTCGTGCTACGGCGCCGGTGACGGCCTGGTCAGGCGGATCACGCCCTCCTGCACCACGGTGGCGACGAGCCGCCCGTCCGCGGTGTGGATGGTGCCCCGACCGAGGCCGCGGCCGCCCGATGCCGACGGGGTGTCCTGGCTGTACAGGAGCCACTCGTCGGCCCGGAAGGGGCGGTGGAACCACATCAGGTGGTCCAGGCTCGCCATGAAGAGGTTGGCGCCGCCCCAGGATCCGCCGTGCGGCAGCAGCGCGGTGTCCAGCAGCGTCATGTCGCTCGCGTAGGTCAGCACGCAGGTGTGGACGAGCGCGTCGTCGGGCAGCGCGCCGTCGGCCCGCAGCCACACCCGCTGGTGGGGCGGGAGCGGCTCGCCCCGGTCCGGCGGGTTCCAGTCCACGTAGCGCAGGTCGATCGGTCGCGGTCGGTCGATGAAGTCGCCGAAGGCCTCCGCGTACGGCGCCATGCGCGTCGTGAAGTCGGGGAGCTCCTCGGGGGGCGGAGCGTCGGGCATGGGCGCCTGGTGGTCGAGGCCCTCCTCGGGGACCTGGAAGCTCGACTGCAGGTTGAAGATCGCCTTGCCGTGCTGGATGGCGACCACGCGACGGGTCGTGAAGGACCGGCCGTCGCGGATGCGGTCGACCTCGTAGAGGATCGGCACGGTCGGGTCCCCGGGCCGGAGGAAGTACGCGTGGAGGGAGTGGACCTGCCGGCCGGGCTCGACGGTGCGGGCGGCGGCGACGAGCGCCTGCCCCGCCACCTGGCCGCCGAAGACCCGCTGGCGGCTCTCGTCGGGGGACAACCCGCGGAAGATGTTGACCTCGATGGGCTCGAGGTCGAGCAGTCGCACCAGCGCGTCGACCGCCTCCTGGGACATGCGGTCATCCTCGCGTACCGCCGAACCGGTACCTTCCCCCGCCATGCCGACCACACCGAGGACGTTCCCCGACGGGTTCCGGTGGGGCACCGCCACCGCTGCCCACCAGATCGAGGGCGGGAACTGGAACAACGACTGGTGGCGGTGGGAGCACACCCCCGGCTCCGGCTGCGTGGAACCGAGCGGCGACGCGTGCGACAGCTGGCACCGGTGGCCGGAGGACGTGGCGCTGGTGGCCGAGCTCGGCCTCACCGACTACCGGTTCTCGCTCGAGTGGAGCCGCATCGAGCCGGAGGACGGCGAGTGGTCGACGGCGGCGCTCGACCACTACCTGCGCCAGTGCGAGGCGCTGCTCGAGGCGGGCGTCGATCCCGTCGTCACGTTCCACCACTTCACGACGCCGCGGTGGCTGGCCGACCAAGGGGGTTGGGAGGACCCGCGCACCGCGGATCGGTTCGCCGCGTACTGCGAGCGTGCCGCGGGCCACCTCGCCGGCGTGCTGCGGCGCGCGTGCACGATCAACGAGCCGTCGATGGTGTCCACCATCGGGTTCCTTTGGGCGCGTTCCCGCCGGGAAAGCGCGACGCGGGGCTGCGCCGGCAGGTGAACGAGGTCATGGTGACCGCCCACCGCCAGGCGGTGGCCGCCATCCGCTCGGCTGCCCCCGGCGTGCCGGTGGGCATCACGCTCGCGATGAGCGACTACCAGCCCGTGGATGGCGGCGAGTCGCGCCTCGAGCGCATCCGGGCGGGCATGGAGGACGTGTTCTTCGCCGCGACCGGCGGCGACGACTTCGTGGGCGTGCAGACCTACAGCCGCACCCGGGTCGGGCCCGACGGCGTCCTGCCCAACGAGCCGGGGGTGCCGGAGCTCGTCATGGGCTACGAGTACTACCCCGGGGCCCTCGCGGCCACGATCCGCCGGGCCTGGGAGGTGACCGGGGGCGAGGTGCCGATCCTCGTGACGGAGAACGGCATCGGCACCGACGACGACGACCAGCGCCGGGCGTACGTCCGCACGGCCCTCGAGGGCGTCCTCGACTGCGTCGACGACGGGATCGACGTGCGGGGCTACACGTACTGGAGCCTCCTCGACAACTTCGAGTGGGCCTTCGGGTACGGGCCCCGGTTCGGGATGGTGGGGTGCGACCGGAGCACCTTCGCCCGCACCCCGAAGGAGAGCGCTCGCTGGCTGGGCCGCGTGGCCCGGGCCAACGCCCTGATCGACTGAACCCTCGGCCCCCGCGAATTCGTCCGGCGGGCGGGTGGCCCGTAGCGTGACCGTCCGTGGCCAGCCCGACCGAGCTCCTCGACCGCCTCACGCGCGGGCGCGCCGAGCGGCTCTACCGCTTCAGCTCGGTGTCGGCGTTCGGCGTCGTGCTCACCCAGGCGCTGCTCGTGTTCCTGCACGGCGTGCTCGACCTGGATGCCGCGGTGGCGAACGTCCTCGCCGTCTGCCTCTCGTCGGTGCCGCTGTTCTTCCTCAACAAGCGCTGGGTGTGGGGCAGGGACTCGCCGACCCGGGTCGGGCGCGAGGTCGTCCCGTTCTGGGGCTTCACGCTCCTCGGGCTCCTGCTGTCGACGATCCTCGTCCACGTCGTGGACGGCTACACCGATCGCACCTGGCCCGTGCTGCTCGCGAACATCGCCGGGTTCGGCGTGGTGTGGGTCTCGAAGTTCCTGTTCCTCGACTCGGTCGTGTTCGGCCGCGACGAGGACGACCCCGCGACCGGCCGGTAGCGTCGATCCCCGTGATGGACCCGGCGCTGCGGCGCCTGGCGGAGGCGGCACGGGGCTTCATGCCTGCGGCGGAGGGCCTGGCCCTCCACCACGCTGCCAGCGCGCTCGACGTGCCCGGCCCGTTGCTGGAGGTGGGCTCGTACTGCGGGAAGTCGTCGATCTACGTGGGGTCCGCGGCCCGCGACCAGGGGCGCCTGCTCTTCGCCGTCGACCACCACCGCGGGTCCGAGGAGAACCAGACCGGGTGGGCCTGGCACGAGCCGGACCTGGTCGACCCCGCCATCGGGAAGATGGACACCCTCCCCTGGTTCCGTCGCACCATGTACGACGCCGGCCTCGAGGGCAGCGTGGTGGCGGTCGTGGGGGACTCGCCCTCGGTGGCCCGCGCCTGGCGGACGCCGCTGGCGTTCCTGTTCATCGACGGCGGGCACGGCGCCGAGCCGGCGCGGCTCGACTACGAGCTGTGGACGCCGCACGTGCAGGCCGGCGGGGTGCTGTGCATCCACGACGTGTTCGAGGACCCGCAGGAGGGCGGCCGCGCCCCCTACGAGCAGATCTATGCCCCCGCGCTGCGCTCCGGCCTCTTCGAGGAGGAGCGCGCGGTCGGCAGCCTCCGCGTGCTGCGCCGCAACCAGGGCGCGGGCTGGGGCCGCTTCTAGGGCCGCTCCCGGGTCAGAGCGTGATGAGGCTCGGCAGCACGGCGTCGTGGTCGACGAAGAGCGCCGACGCGGGCGTCGCGCCGGCCATGGCATCGGCCGCGAGCACCACCGACGCCGCGGTGTAGGTGGACCGCTCGCCCCCGGGGAACCGGGCCTCGTCGGGGAAGACCGTGCCGGTCCAGTACCGCCCGTCCTCGTGGCGGAACTGCTGCGCCCACGCGAAGAGGTCCTCGGCCACGTGGGGCTCGTCCACCGCGAGGTGAGCCATCGCGCACTCGCACGTCTCGGCCACCGTGACCCACGGGCGGTCGGACACGCAGCGCACGCCCTTCCCGTCGAAGAAGAACGTGTCGCGCCGCTCGTCGAGCCGGGCGCGCCCCGCGTCGCCCAGCACCACGCCGGTGAGCACCGGGTAGTACCAGTCCATCGCCCAGCGGTGCTTCGGCGCGAACGCCTCCGGCACCTCGGCGATGACCCGGGCCAGGCGGGCCGCGGACAGCTCCCAGTCGGGGCGCTCGTGGCCCAGCAGCTCGGCCAGGCCGATCGCGCAGCGGAGGCTGTGGCAGATCGACGACGAGCCGGTGAGCAGGGCGAAGCTCCACGGCGTCCCGTCGGCGTGGCGGGCCCAGAGGATCTCGCCCCGGGGCGTCTGGAGGTCGAGCACGAAGTCGATGGCGCGCTCGACGACGGGCCACAGCGCCTCGACGAACCCGCGGTCTCGGTGCAGCAGCCAGCGGTGCCACACGCCCGCCGCCACGTAGGCGCACACGTTGGCGTCGAGCTTGTCCTGCTCCACCGTGGTGCCGCCGTGCGCGTCGGCCACGTAGTACTGGTGCCACGAGCCGTCCTCGCGCTGGAGCGCGGCCAGCCACTCGTAGGCCCGGTCGGCCGCCGCCCGGTGCCCGCCGAGGTCCAGGGCCATGGCCGCCTCGACGTGGTTCCAGGGATCGGCGTGGCCGCCGGGGAACCAGGGGATCATCCCCGAGGGCAGCTGCCACTCGGCGATGCCGTCCACCGTGGCGTGGAGGTCGGCGGCGGAGACGAGGCCGGGGACGTCGATGGGCACGGTGTCAGCCCCTCCCGCTCTGCTGCGGCTTGCGCGCGTAGACGACCAGGCTCTTGCCGAGGACGGGGTTCAGGAGGCGCTCGGTCCAACGGGTGATCGTGCCCATCGGCTGGGTCTGCGCGATGTCCCAGAGGAGGACCTGCAGGTAGGCGCGCACCAGCGGGTGGTCGTCCCGGGCCGGACCGACCGCGCAGCGGAGCCACCAGTAGGGCGAGTGCAGCGCGTGGGCATGGTGGGCCGCACCCGGGGCCAGGCCGGCGTCGCGCATCCGGCGGCGCAGCACCGGCTCGCTGAAGATGCGGACGTGGCCGCCCTCCACGAAGGGCGCGTGGTACTCGTCGGACAGCGCCCAGCAGATCTGCTCGGGCAGCCACGACGGCACGGTGGCGGCCAGGCTGCCGCCCGGCTTGAGCACCCGGAAGACCTCGTCGAGGGCGCGCTGGTCGTCCGCCACGTGCTCGAGCACCTCCGACGCGATCACGCGGTCGAAGGTCGCGTCGGCGAAGGGGAGCGCGAGGGCGTCACCGTTGGTGGTGACCGCCATCGAGCCGTCGGAGGTCCCGGCCTCGCGCGCGTCGCGCATGGCGGCGAACAGGCCGCCGACGTCCTTGAGCTCGGCGGCGGAGTAGTCGAAGGCCACGACGCGCGCCCGCGCCGGAACGACTCGAACGCGTGCCGTCCGGCACCGCAGCCCATGTCGAGCAGGAGGTCGCCCTCCTGCACGCCGAGCTGGTCGAACCGGACGGTCAGCACGCTCAGCCGGCTCTCTCGAGGTCGAGGCGGATGCGGTACTGCTCGACGGTCTTCTGCGCCGTGTGCATCCACGACCAGCGGTCGATGATGCGCTGCCGCCCTCGCATGCCCACGGTGGGCCGCAGGTCGTCCCTGCCCAGGGCCCAGCGGATCTTCGCCGCGAGCGCCTCGCTGTCGCCGGGGGCGACGAGCAGGGCCGTGTCGCCGTCGTCGCCGACCACCTCGGGGATGGCGCCGCCGGTGGTCGCCACCAGGGGGGCGCCGCACGACATGGCCTCGATGGCCGGCAGCGAGAAGCCCTCGTAGAGCGAGGGGACCACGGCCAGCTCGGCCTCCGAGTAGAGCTCGATGATGCGCTCCTCGGGCACGCCGGTGACGAACTCGACGTGGGCCTCGAGCCCGAGCTTCTTGATCGTCTCGTCGCTGGCCCCACCCGGCTTGCGACGGCCGATGACGACGAGGTGGACGTCGTCGCGCTCGGTGCGGAGCTTCGCCACGGCCTCGAGGAGGAACTTGAGGCCCTTCATGGCCACGTCGGCCGAGGCGGTCGTGACCAGGCGTCCGGGCACGGGCGCCACCTCGGGCAGCGGCCGGAAGAGGTCGATGTCGACCCCGACCGGGACCACGGCCATGCGCTCCGGGTCGACCTTGTGATCGGTGACGATGTCCTTGAAGGAGTTCTCCGACACCGTGATGATCCGCTTGAGGCGGCGGGCCACCTGGGTCTGCATGTCGACGAACGAGTACCACCGCCGCAGGGTGAGGCGCTTGTACCAGGACTCGGCCGCCTCCACCTCGAGGCGACGGTCCACGGTGATCGGGTGGTGGATCGTGCCCAGCACCGGGATGCCGAGCTGCCGCTCGATCAGGAGCAGGCCGTAGCCGAGGCACTGGTTGTCCTGGACGATGTCGAAGTCGCCCCTGCGCTGGCGGAGGTGGTCCCAGGCCCGCATCGAGAAGGCGAGCGGCTCGGGGAACGAACCGGCCATGAAGGCGGACACCTCGAGGAAGTCCGTCCAGTGCTTGAGCTCCCAGATGCCCGGCTGCCGCATCGGGAAGTGGTCGTTGTAGATGTCGAGGCTGGGCAGCTCGACCAGCGGGACGCGCTCGTCGAGGATCGGGTACGGCTGCCCACCGAGCACCTCGACGTGGTGGCCGAGGTCGACGAGCGCCTTCGACAGGTGCCGGCTGTACACCCCCTGGCCACCCACGTGGGGCTTGCCGCGGTACGTGAGGTAGGCGATGCGGAGGGGGGTGTCGTCGGCCATGGACCGCCAAGCCTTTCTGGCGGTTGACCCATCGGTCAAGCCGCCTCGGCCGGCCGGCTACCCGGCCCGGACGGCATCTCCCACGGCGATGGCTCCGGCCTCCACGATCTTGGCGTAGATCCCCAGGTTGTTGTCGTGGTGGTCCCGGAGGGTCCCCGAGATGGCCGGATCGCGCTCCAGGCCGGGCTGGGCGCGGGGCGGCATGCTGCACCGCGGCGTCGGCATGAGCACCTCGCTGCGCACCGAACCGGCCTCGACGGCCTGCCAGGCGTCCTCCGCCCAGCCCTCGCCGGCCACCTCGAAGAGGGCCGTCGGGCGGAAGCGCCGGACGTCCCAGGTGCCGTCCGGGTGCAGGCCCGCGGCGGTGGCCAGGCTCGCGGAGGTCAGCCAATGGGCGTCCGCCAGGTCCAGCCAGGTGCCCACCGGCCCGGGCCAGTCGAAGAGGGGCGTCGCCTCGTCGGACATCCCCGTGTACATCTCCATCGGGTACACGACGTCGGCCGGGGGCGCCTCGAGGCGCACCTCGTGGTCCAACCACGCCGAGAGGGCGGCGTGCACGCCGGGGTCGCCCGCCTCGTGCTCCGAGCCGTCCGGCAGGGTGATCACCACGCCGTCACCCGCGCCGCGGGCCGACGCGTGCAGGAGCTCCGCGTAGCGCTTCGCGGACAGGACCTTGCGGGCGGCGGGGTCGACCACCGCCAGGTCGCGGTCGCCGACCGCCCCGCCCGGGCCGAGCTCCAGCCGCTCGACCTGCTCGCCCTGCATCGACTTCACCGGGTAGCGCCAGAGCTGCCCGACCGTCCCCACGGCGTCCATGTCCCGACCCTACGCCGCGCCGCCCCGGCTACCGTCCCCCGCCGATGGAGCCCGGGACCCGCCCGCTGCCGACGTGGTTCGACGACGCCAAGCTCGGCATCTTCGTGCACTGGACCGCGGCGGCCGTCCCCGCGTACGCACCGGTGACCGACTCGCCGTTCGACCTCGCCGCCAGCGACGGCTGGGCCGAGGCGATGCGCTGCTCGCCGTACGTCGAGTGGTACCAGAACTCGGTCGCCATCGACGGCAGCCCCGCGCAGGCCCACCACCGCGAGCACTACGGCGACCTGCCGTACGACGCGTTCGTGGCCCAGTTCCTCGCGGGGCACGCCGGGTGGGACCCCGCCCCCTGGGCGGACCTGTTCCAGGCCGCCGGGGCCCGCTACGTGGTGCTGGTCACGAAGCACCACGACGGGGTCCTGCTCTGGCCGAGCGCCACGGCCAACCCGCACAAGCCGCGGTGGGCCTCCGAGCGCGACCTGGTGGGCGAGCTGGCCGGGGCGGTGCGCGAGCGCGGCCTCCGCTTCGGCACCTACTACTCGGGCGGGCTCGACTGGACCTTCGGGGGCCTGCCGATCACCGACCTGGCGACCATGTTCGCCGCCATCCCGCAGTCACCCGAGTACCTCGCCTATGCGGATGCCCACTGGCGGGAGCTCATCGAGCGCTACCGGCCCGACGTGCTCTGGAACGACATCGGCTACCCCGGGGCGGGGGACCTCGAGGGCCTGTTCGCCGACTACTACGCGGCGGTGCCCGAGGGCGTGGTGAACAACCGGTTCGACTGGATGGCCCAGTCGTCGGGGGCCCGCCACTGCGACTTCACCACCCCCGAGTACTCGACCACCGGCGACCCGAACCGCAAGTGGGAGGCCACCCGGGGCATCGGCACGTCGTTCGGCTTCAACCGCGAGGAGCCCGACGAGAGCTACCTGGCCCCGGATGCGCTCGTGCGACTGTTCGTCGACGTGGTGGCCCACGGAGGCAACCTCCTCCTCAACGTCGGGCCGACGGCCCCCGGCGCGATCCCGTGGGTCCAGGCCCAGCGCCTGCTCGCGCTCGGCTGGTGGCTCCGCACGAACGGGGCCGCCATCTACGGCACGCGGCCGTGGACCCGCGCCGAGGGTGCCACGGCAGCGGGCGAGGAAGTCCGCTTCACCGTCGGTGACGACGCGCTGCACGCCATCGTGCTCGGCACGCCCGCCGACGCCGTCGTCGAGCTGCACGACGTGACGCCGGCACCCGGGGCGGAGGTGCGGTGGCTGGGCCACGACGCCCCGCTGCGGTGGGAGACGACCCCCGCCGGGGTGCGCGTCGAGCTGCCCGACCGCCCGTCGGAATCGCCCGCGCACACGCTGCGCATCGCCCCTGCGCCCGAGTGACCCGCGGGGGATAGCCTCGCCCGCCGTGGCGGACGAGTGCGCGCCCGGGGGGCTCGATCGGCGCACGCTGCTGCGTGCCGCGGTCGTGGGCGCGGGCGCGGTCGCGACCGGGGTGCTGCGCGCGCCGGTGGCAGCCGCGGCGCTGCCCTCCGCCACCGAGGCCCGGTTCGACCACCTGGACGGCACCCCGCTCCTGTACTGGCGGTGGACCAACGGCACCGCCGGCCAGGGGCCGCGGCGGCGCACCTTCGCCTCGACCGGCCCGTTCCACGACCGCCTGGTGCGCTGGGTCCGTGACCTGCGCGGGCTCGCCGCCCTGTACGGCGGCCTGCGCCACCTCGACGCGATCGTCACCGCCGGGGTGTTCGTGGACAAGCCCGGCCAGCACGGGCTCGGCCAGGCGTTCGACCTCGACGAGGTGCGCTGGTCCAACGGCACGATCTCGCCGTACGCCCGCGAGCACCTGTCGACCGACCGCCGGGTGCTGCGCCGGTACCTCGCCCTCGACGCGGTGTGCCGGCGGCACTTCCGGTACGTCCTCGACGGCCGGTACAACGCGGCTCACGCCGACCACCTCCACATGGACTTCGGCGGCGGCGTGGTGCGCTGCGACCGCACGAGCCGCTCGGACACGGTCTTCGTCCAGCAGGTCCTGAACAGCCACCAGGGCGCGCGGCTCCAGCTCACCGGCCGGTGGGGGAGCGCGACCCAGGCCGCCTTCGACGAGAGCCGGCGGCGCCTCGGGGTCACCGGCGACCCCACCACGAGCACCGACGCGTGGCGCACCTGGCTCGTGCGGGTCGCGGCGTGCGGCTTCGCGGACCTGCCGTTCGCCGCGCCGCCCCCCGAGGCGCTCGACCCGCTGCTGGACCCGCTGGCCGACCTGGTCGACGACCTGCTCAACCCCCAGCAGGACCGCCTCGCGGAGCGCCTGGGCCTGCTGCAATAGCCCGCCGAGGACCGGGAGCCCGCCGATAACGTCGGCAGCCGTGCTCGTCGCCCGTCGCGTCTCCCGCCACCACGGCGCGCAGGTCGTCCTCCACGACGTCTCCGTGTCGATCACCGCGGGCACGCGCCTCGGCGTCGTCGGGCCGAACGGCATCGGGAAGTCCACGCTGCTCCGGGTGCTGGCCGGGCTCGAGGCGCCCGACGGCGGCACCGTCGAGCGCGTCCCCGCCACCACCACGGTGGGCTGGCTGCCCCAGGAGCCCGACGCGATCGCGGGCGAGCAGCTCGGCGCGTACCTGGCCCGCCGCACGGGCGTGGCCGCCGCGTCCGCCG
Organism: uncultured Microthrixaceae bacterium; assembly: GCA_963806205.1. Classification (GTDB taxonomy): domain Bacteria; phylum Actinomycetota; class Acidimicrobiia; order Acidimicrobiales; family VFJN01; genus VFJN01. The sequence continues at coordinate 159,360 of CAWDXF010000001.1, read as the reverse complement.
CCCTCGACGCGGCGACCGGTGCCCTCGGGGACGACGCCGTGTCGATCGAGGCCTACGGCGAGGCCCTGGACCGCTTCCTCGCCCTCGGCGGCGACGACCTCGCCGCCCGCACGGGCGCGGTGCTGGCCCAGGTCGGCCTGCCCGCCGACCGGGTGGAGGTGGAGGTGGCCCACCTGTCCGGGGGCCAGGCGGCGCGCGCCGCGCTCGCCGCCGTGCTGCTGTCCCGCCACGACGTGCTGCTGCTCGACGAGCCGACCAACGACCTCGACTTCGCGGGCCTCGACCTCCTCGAGGGCTTCGTGGACGCCACCCCAGCGGCGATCGTGGCCGTGTCCCACGACCGCGCCTTCCTCGACCGCGCGGTCTCCCGCATCCTCGAGCTGCGCGCACCGCGCCACGACGCGGTGGAGCACGCCGGCGGCTGGACCGACTTCGTGGCGTCCCGTGCCCTCGCGCGGCGCCAGCAGGAGGAGGGGTACGAGCGGTTCGTCGCGGAGCGGGACCGGCTCCAGCAGCGCCAGCGCACGCAGCGCGAATGGGCCGTGAAGGGCGTGGCGCGGGCCAAGCGCGACCCCGACGACGGGGACAAGGTGCAGCGCGACTTCCGCGCCAACCGCACCGAGAAGCTCGCCGCGAAGGTGAAGGCCTCCGAGAAGGCCATCGACCGCCTCGAGGTGGTCGCCAAGCCGTGGGAGCCGTGGCAGCTGCGCCTCGAGCTGCGCGCCGGCGAGCGCTCGGGCGACGTGGTAGCCCGGCTCGAGGGCGCGGTCCTGGAGCGGGGGTCGTTCCGGCTGGGCCCGGTCGACCTCGAGGTCGGCTGGGGCGAGCGCCTCGCCATCGTGGGGCCCAACGGATCGGGCAAGACCACCCTCCTGCGGGCGCTGCTCGGCGAGCTGCCCCTCGTGCACGGCGGCCGCTGGCTCGGGCCCGGGGTGCGCGTCGGCCTGCTCGACCAGCGACGGTCGCGCTACGGCGGCGCCGATCCGCTGCTGCCGTCGTTCATGGCGGCCACCGGGCTCGACCGGTCCGAGGCCCGCGGGCTGCTCGCCAAGTTCGACCTCGGGGCCGAGCACGTCGACCGGCCCGGTGCCGCGCTGTCGCCGGGGGAGCGCACCCGCGCCCTCCTGGCCGAGCTCATGGCGCGCGGCGTCAACTGCCTGGTGCTGGACGAGCCCACCAACCACCTCGACCTCGAGGCCATCGAGCAGCTCGAGGTCGCCCTCGACGGCTACGACGGCACGCTGCTGCTGGTGACCCACGACCGGGCGTTCCTCGACGCGGTGCACGTGACCCGCACGCTGGACCTGGGCGCGCCCCTCAACCGGCGCGCTTGAGCCGCCGCTGCCACAGCAGACCGGCCGAGATCGCGAGCAGCGAGAGGCCGAGCGCCGGCGCGTTCCCGACCCGGGTGTAGATCGTGAGGCCCTCCCGGAGGCGCACGGACCCCTGGAGAACGCGGACCTCGGAGATGGCAGAGCGCTCGCGCACCCGGCCGTGGTCGTCGATGATGGCCGAGAAGCCCGTCGGCGCCACCTGCAGCACCCAGCGCCCGGTCTCGATGGCACGCAGGCGCGACGACGCGACCTGCTGGCTCTGCACGATCGTGCCCGTGAACGACGAGCCGTTCGTGGGGTTGAGGACCAGCCGGCCGCCGTCCTCCACGCCCTCCCGCACGCGGTCGGGGAAGAACACCTCCCAGGAGATCGCCACGGCCACCCGCCCCACGGGTCCGGGCACGTCGAGCCGCCCGCGGTCGGACACGACGCGCAGGTCGCGGCTGCTCAGCGCGCCACCGGCGAGCGGATCGAGCAGGGCCCGCAGCGGCACGTACTCGCCGAACGGCACCCGGTGGACCTTGTCGTACCGGTCCACGACGTCGCCGTCCGCGTCGAGGAGCACCGACGCGTTGCGGAAGCGGTCGGGGTCGGTGTCGTCCTCGACCACGCCCACGACCAGCGGCGCTTCGAGGCGGCGGGCGAGGTTGCCGACGATGCGCGACCACGGGTGGTCCACGAACGCGCCGTCGGTGTCGATGACGTCCTCGGGCCAGACGACGAGGTCGACCGGGGGCTCGACGAGGTCCGTGGCCCGGACGTGGCGTTCGAACGGGACGACGACGCCGGTCTCCTCCTTGCGGGTGCCCTGCTCCCCGCCGCCCTGCACGAGCGCCACCGTGACCTCGCCGACGTCGTGCCCTTGGGGTGCCCCCGCCGCCACCCCGAGCGCGACGAGCACGACGGCGAGGAGCGCGGCGGCCGGACGGGCCCGGCCGCGCACGAGGGCCGCGACGGCCTGCCCGGTCAGCACCGTCACCGTGAGCAGCAGGAGCGACCCGCCCACGCGCGCGACCGGCGCGAGCGGACCGGCCACCTGGCCGATCGACAGCGTGGTGAGCGGCACACCCCCGAACGGCCAGGACCACCGCAGCAGCTCGGCGAGCGTCCAGGTGCCGGCCAGCGCGGGCCACCGCCCCGGTCCGCCCGGTGCCGCGGCGATGCCGACCGCCAGCATCCCCGCGTAGGCGACGCACGCGATCAGGTAGCCCGGCAGCGTCAGCGCCTCCATCCACAGCAGCCCCGGGACGTACAGCGCGAGCGCGACGAGCCACCCGCGCAGGAAACGCCCCCGGCGGGGCCGGTCGGCCACGATCCGGTCGAGGCCCACGAACCCGACGAACGCGAGGGGCCAGAAGCCGAACGGCGGGAGCGACAGGCAGAAGCAGAGGCCGGTGGCGATGCACCCGGCAGCGAGGCGGAGGCGAGCGGGCGGCCGGGGCACGGCGCAGATGATGGTCGCTGGCGGCCTCAGGAGTCGCCGTCGGCGTCGCTGAAGCCGATCGTCACCCCGAGCCGGCTCGCCACCTCGGTGCTCACGAGCACCTTGAGCGCGGCGACGGCCTCGGCGGCCGCTTCCAGCGCGGGGCGGTCGGCGAGCGCCCCTGCGATCGAGTCGGGCAGCGCGCTCAGTGCCTCGAGGGCGTCGGCGGTCAGGGCCACGAGCCGGTCCGCCGTGTCGGCCGACCGCGCCCGCACGAGCGCGGCGAGCCCGTCGTCCACCGGGCCCTGGACGACCGCGGCGACGCCGCCGAGCACGCCCCGCAGCGAGCCGATGCCGAAGGCGGCCGGGCCCTCGCGCCGGTTGGCGGGCAGGTCGTCCGGGGTGCGGGCCAGGGCGATCGGCCGGAGCCCCTGGTCGTCGAGCTGCTGGAGGCGGAAGGTGACCTCGTTGACGAGTGCCTCGACGGAGGACTGCGGGTCGCCGTCCATCCCGTCGACGAAGGTGGCGCGGTACCGCGGCCCGATCGTCCAGTCCTCCAGCACGGTCCGGGCGGCACGGCCGGCGAGCTGCGCCGCCGCGCGCGCGTACGCGCACCGTCGCGCGCCGTCCGCGGTCGTGAGCGCGGCCGCCGACGGCGCGAACAGGGCCACCTCGATCGCGCCGAGACCGCGCACGGCCGCCCCCGCCAGCTGCAGCTGGTCGACCTCGAGCGGTGCCACACCGGCCACCAGCGCCTCGACGTCGTCCGGGCGGGCGCGGAAGCCGACGTCGGCCATCAGCCGCCGGTCCACCGCGGGACCCACCCCGCCGGCCCGCGAGCTCTGCCACGCGACCTCCGCATCGCGCCACGCGGTGCGGGCCGCCTCGAGCCCCGTCGCCGACGGCGTGGTGCAGAGCACGGCGAGGGAGTTGTCGAGCGCGTCGAGGATCACCGAGAGCGCCTCGTAGGACGGCACGATGACCTCGTCCGCCACCGTCGCCAGCACGTCCTGCACGTCGGCGCCGCCGCCCCCGTCGTCGCCCGAGCACCCGCCGGCGACGAGCGCGACGACGAGCACGGCGACGAGCACGGCCACCCTCACTCCGCGAACCCGTCGACCTTTGTCGTCGTTCCTGTTGACGATGGTCGAAAGGTTCGCGTTGTTGGGGGAGCGCACGGTCGTCACAGGGACTCCAGGAAGGCGAGCAGCTGGGCGCGTTCCGTCGCGGAGAGGGCGGCGAACCCGTCGCGGCTGGCGGCGGCCTCCCCACCGTGCCAGAGGATGGCCTCGGTGAGGTTGCGGGCGCGGCCGTCGTGGAGGAATCGGGTGTGGCGGTTGACCGTCTGCACGAGCCCGATGCCCCACAGGGGCGCGGTGCGCCACTCGCGCCCGGACGCCTCCCCGTCGGGCCGCCCGTCGGCCAGGCCGGCTCCGAGGTCGTGCACCAGCAGGTCGGTGTACGGGCGGATCACCTGGCGGGACAGCGGGCGCAGGTCGGTTGGACCGGTGCGCAGCTCGGCGACGTGGCACGCGGTGCAGCCCAGCTCCCCGAACGTGCGCTGGCCGGCGCGGGTGGCGGCCCGACCGACGTCCCGACGGGCCGGGACGGCGAGGGTGCTCGTGTAGAAGGTGACCTGGTCGAGCTTGCGGTCGTCCAGCTCCAGGTCGCCCCCGGTGGGCCGGGCGAGGCAGTCCGCCTGGACCGCCGTGCAGGGCTGGGTCGGGTGCACGGTCGAGGTGATGCCGATGTCGCCGGCGAACGCGCCGGCGTTCTGCGCCCGCACCGTCGGCACGGCCGCCTTCCACCCGAACCGACCGAGCCTGCGGGCACCGGTGGCGGGATCGCGCACGTGGTTCGCCCGGCCCGAGATCCCGTCGCCGTCACCGTCCTCGGGATCGGCCCTTGCCTCCACGGCGTCCGCGGGCACCGCCTCCAGCAGCCCGACGCCGAACACCGCGGGCGCGACGCGGGGCGACACGAGCACCGCACCCCCGATCGGCCGGCCCGCCTCGTCGACGATCTCGTACCGCGGCTCGGCCAGCGAGTACGGGGTGCCGTCGTCGAAGGTCCCCGGATGCTCCACCGTCGTGATCCGGATGGTGCCCTCCGGCGCGACGCCGCCGATCGCGCGGTCCTGGAGCTGGTCGCCGAGGGCGGGGTGCGGCACCAGCGCGCCCTCGCCGTCGCGCACGCTGAGCCGCAGCAGCAGGCCGCGCACGGGGTCATCCGGCGTCTCCGGCGGCCGGCCGCGGCCGTCGTGGAGGTGGCACGAGGAGCAGGACTGCGCGTTGAACAGGGGGCCCAGGCCGTCGCGGCCGTCGGTAGACGCGGGTGCGGTGACCCAGTTGTCGTTGAAGAAGTTGTTGCCGACCGCGAAGGTGCGGCGCTCCTCGCCGCTCAGGCCCGGGACCGGTTGCGCGAAGGCGCCGCGGCCGGCCACGTCCACCGTGGCCGCGCCGCCCTGGGCCGTCAGCTCCGCCGCGGTCGGTCCCGTCGCGTCGAGGCCGTTCGCTCCGCAGGCCGGCAGCGTCGGCGCGAGGACCGCGACGAGCGCCGCCACGAGGAGGAGCGGACGCCGCAACGTCTCCTCAGCAGGCCGGAGCCGGGCGGCTTTGCCGACCCGAGCGGAGGCACCTGCGGAGGCTGAGGAGCGAAGCGACGACCGGAGCAGGCATCAGCTCAGGGAGATGCTGTAGCCGAGCGTGTCAGCGAGCTCGGCGATCGCGTCGCCCTGGGCCTGGAGGTCCTCGACGAGGGCGAGCAGCGCGACCCGCCCGGGGGCCTCGTCGTCGCCGAGGATCAGCTGGTCGAACGGGGCCTGCAGCGCGGTGGCCTCGGCCACGGTCTCGTCGAGCCGGGTCCGCAGGGCCGCGTCCAGGTCGGGCTCGACCGCGGCGACCACGTCGGACAGCGACGTGCCCTCGACCCCCGGGTAGTCCGCGAGGTAGGCCATCCGGATCCCGGTCGCGTTGCCGACGATGTCCACCGTCGTGTTGTCGGAGAAGCAGGAGTGCTCGTCCTCCTGGTCCTTCGTCTCGATGGCCACGCCGATGCGCTCGCCGCCGAGCTCACCGGCCGAGAGCGCACCCATCCCGCGGAGGATCTTCGCCACCGCGCCCTGCGGATCGGCGAGGAGCTCCTCCCGGTAGTCGGCGCCGGCGCCCCACTGGTCGCGCACCGAGGTGAGGTCCGCTACGAGGAGGTCGGCGAGCAGCGACAGAGCGGTGCCGCGGCGGGCCGCCACCGGGGACGTCGTGTAGTCGGTCAGCGGGCGGGCACCGGGTCCGTCCGCACTGAGGTCCTGGCCCCAGAGGAGGAACTCGATCGCGTGCCAGCCGGTCGAGATGTTCGTCTCGCCGCCCTCCTCGTTGGCGGCCACGAGGACCTCAGTGGTGAGCTCGGGCGTGCCGGCGACGTCGTTGACGATCCCCGCGGCGGGGTCGCCCTCGACGTAGTCCAGGTAGGCCTCGTCGAGCGGCCAGGCGTTGATCTGGCCCTCGGGCCCGTCCTCCGGGTCGTCGATCGGGCCGTCGTAGAAGCGGAAGACCTCGGTGGGGCCGTACACCGTGCGGCCGGCCAACCAGGCGTCCTTGGCCGCGGCCAGGCTCGCCTCGCTGGGCGCCGCCACGAACGCGCCCACGGCATCGCGCAGCGCCGTGGCCTTGGCCACCACGTCGGCGTAGCTGGCGAACACGACGTCGGCGTAGGTGGTCGCGGCGGCGAGTGCGTCGTCGTCCGTCAGCACCTGCTCGGCCGGGCCCTGGTCGGGCGTCGCCGTTGCGTCGTCATCGCCGCACGCTGCGGCTGCGAGCAGCGAGGCGGCCAGGATCGCGGCGACGAGGCGTCGGGGGCTGGTGCGGGTCACGCCCGTCTCCTTGGTGGGGACCGGTTGTCGGTCGTCGTTAGGGGTGCCTTACTGTGTCCCCCATGCGAGCCCAACGCAAGCCGGCGGCCGGGCGGTGGACCCGGCGGGCCGCCGAGCCCGTGGACCCCGGCTCGCTCGCGGTGCTGCGGGTGGCGGTGGGGGCGGTGGGGGTGCTCAGCGCCGTGCGGATCGTGGCCTACGGCTGGATCGACCGCCTCTACGCCGGTCCGCCCCACCGCTTCACCTACCTCGGCTTCGGGTGGGTGCCCCAGCCCGGACCCACCGCGATGGGGGTGCTCGTGGCGGCGCTCGGTGCGGCCTCGCTGGCGCTGGCGGTGGGGTGGCGGAGCCGGCTGGCCGCCGCCGGCGTCCTCGTCACGCTCGGGTGGATCGAGCTCATCGACGCCACGACGTACCTCAACCACTACTGGTTCCTGACCCTGGTGGCCGCGCTCGCGGTCGTCGCGCCCCTGGGCCGGGGCGGCGGCGTGGACGCACGGCGGGCCGGCGGGCCCGTCAGCGTGGCGCGCGGGTGGGTGTGGCTCCTCCGCTTCCAGGTCGGGGTGGTCTACGCGTCGGCGGGGCTGGCCAAGCTCCAGGGCGACTGGCTCCTGCGCGCGCAGCCGCTGCGCCTGTGGCTGCCCGCCCGGTCGGGCCTGCCGATCGTGGGCCCGCTGCTGGCGGGGCCGGCCACCGCCCACGTGCTCAGCGTGGCCGGTGCCGCGTTCGACGTGGCGATCGTGCCGCTGCTGCTGTGGCGGCGGACCCGGTCGGTCGCCTGGGTCGTGCTCGTGGGCTTCCACCTTGCCACCTGGGCCCTGTTCCCGATCGGCGTGTTCCCGTGGCTGATGATCGGGGCCAGCACGGTCTTCTTCGAGCCCGACTGGCCGGCGCGGGTGCGGGCCCGCATCGCGCGGCGACCGGCGCCGGTGCCCGTGCCGCGCCCGGGTCACCGCGGAGGAAGGGCGAGTCGGCGAGCGCTCGTCGCCCTCGCGGCGGTGTGGGTCGCGATCCAGGTCGCGCTGCCGCTGCGCCACCTCGCGTACGCCGGTGCGCACCGGTGGACCGGCCAGGGCTACCGGTTCGCCTGGAACGTGCTGCTGACCGAGCGGGCCGGGACGGTGACCTTCCTGGTGCGCGATCGCGCCACGGGCGCGACCTGGACCGCCGATCCCGCCGAGCTCTACACCCCGACGCAGCTGCGGGTCATGGCGGCCGAGCCGGACCTCATCCACCAGGCGGCGATCCTGATCGCGGCGCGCGAGCGGGCCGCCGGGCGTGATGTCGAGGTGCGGGTCGACGCCTGGGCGTCGCTGAACGGGGAGCCGGCCGCGCGCCTCGTCGACCCGACGGTCGACCTCGCGGCGGAGCCGCGCGACCCGTGGACCGACGCCTGGGTCCTCCCGCGCTGAGGCCGGCGCGGACGCGCTACGCGGCGGCCGCGGGGGACACGTCGGCGACCGGCGGCGCCGGTGGCGCGACCGGTGTCGCGAGGGTGACGCGGGCCAGCGAGAAGTGGCCGACCATGCGCTGGCGGGCCGAGCCCTTCGGATGGCACCCGAAGAGCGTCGCCGTGTAGCCGTACCCCTGGTCGATGATCTCGATCTGGTCGGCGTCGACCACCTCGAGCCGGTCGAGCTCGTAGACGAACCGGTCGCCGTTGACCATCGTGAAGATCAGCTCCTCCCCCGGCTTCACCAGGTCGAGGTCCCACATGGGCCGGCTGTGGGTGGTGCGGTGGCCGGCGATGACGACGTTGCCGAGCTGTCCTGGCATGGCGGTGCCCGGCCAGTGGCTCGGACCCCGGTCGATGGCGGTGAGGGTCACGCCCTCGAAGAACGGCTGGGACAGGCCGATCGAGGGGATCTCGAGGAGCCCGTGCTTCAGCTCGGGGGTGGGTGCCCGCGGGTTGTCGGGCGCGTCCTCCGGACTCGGCAGGGGAGCCCGGAGTCCGGCCACCAGGATGGCGGCGGCGTCGGCGGCGCCCTCGTAGTCCGGCACGACGGGCGGGGGCAGCTCCTGCACCTCGGCGTCGGGCGAGAAGGCCGCGGCGGCCACAGCGCCGGTGCCGATGGCGACGGTGAGGGCGATGAGTCCGCCGAGGAGGCGACCGGCGAGGGCGAGGCGATGGGTCTTGGACACGTCGGTCATGATGCCGCGTGCAGGGTGGTCAGCACCCGTCGGGCGGCGTTCGCGCCCTGCCGGATGCAGGCGGGGACGCCCAGGCCCCGTAGGGCGGCGCCCGCCACGACGACCCCTGGGGCGTCGGTGACCAGCTGCTCGTCGAGGCGGTCGACCCGCCCGAGGTGGCCCGGTCGGTACTGGGGGAACGAGCGCCACCAGCGGGTGATGCGGGTGGCGAGGACGGGACCCCGCAGGGACATGGTGTCGCCGAGGTCCCCGACCACGGCGGCCAGGAGGGCCTCGTCGTCGAGACCCACCGCCCCGTCGTCCCCGTGGCGGCCGACCGATGCCCGGAGCCAGATCGTGCCGTCGCCGTGCTGGTGCGGCCACTTCGCGGTGGTCCACGAGCAGGCGGTCACGGTGCGCCCCTCGACGCGGGGCACCAGGAACCCGCTCGCGTCGAGCGGGCGGTCGATCGCCTCGGGCGCCACCGCCAGCGCCACGAGTGCCACCGACGCGTAGTCGACGGTGCCGAGCAGCTCGGCTGCCGCGGGGCTGCGTGCGGTGAGGAGGGCCGCGCTGCGGTCGGCCGGGGCTGCGAGCACGACGGCGTCCGCCACCCTGTCCTCACCTCCGGCCGTGATGCGCCAACGCGCGCCCTCCTGTGCGAGCCCGGTCGCGGTCGCCGGCACCACGGTCACGCCCCGGGCAGCGAGGTCCGCGGCCAGCGCGTCGACCAGCGCGCCCATCCCGCCGACCGGCGCGAAGAAGACGGGTGCCTGAGGGTCGCCCGCCGCGCGCTGGGCGCGGCACGCCTCGATCAGCGACCCGGCGCCGCTGCGAGCCGCCGCGTCGAGCTGCGGGACGGTGGCGGCCAGGCTCAGCTCGTCCACCGCTCCCGCGTTGATCCCGCCCACGAGCGGGTCGACGAGCCGGTCGACCACCTCGTCGCCGAGGCGGGCGCGCAGCAGCGCGCCGATGGCAGGGTCCTCGGCCGGCGGCGCGAAGGGCTCACCGAGGTCGCGCGCCGCGCGCGCGATGCCGTCGGGTGACACGAGGCCGGTGGCCGCGAGCTCGTCGAGGTCCGTCGGCACGCCGAGGACGTGGCCCTCGGGGAGGGGACGGAGCGCGCCGGTGCTCCACACGTAGGCGCGCCGCTCCGCGGGGGTGACGAGGTCGCCGTCGATGCCGAGGGCGCGGCACAGGTCCACGCCCTCCGGCACGCGGGCCAGGAACGCGTCGGCGCCGTCGTCCAGCGCCGCGCCGTCGAACGGCGACGTCTGCACCTTCCCGCCGAGGCGGTCCGGCTCGAGGAGCGTCACGGCCGCGCCGGCCAGCGCGAGCTCGCGGGCCGCCACCATCCCGGTCATCCCGCCGCCGACGACGACGACATCGTGGTGCTCGGTCATCGCGGTGCGGCGGCCTGCACGCGCTGCGCGAGCGCGGCGAGCACCGCGGGGTCGTCGTCGACCACACGGGTCCGGCCGAACACCAGGCCGCGCTCCTCGGCCCGGGCGCGCGCCTCCAGGTCGAGGTCGTACACGACCTCGAGGTGGTCGCTCACGAAGCCCTGGGGGCACACGAGCACGCCGTCGGCTCGGCCCGTGGCCGCGAGGTCGTCGATGACCTCGAGCACGTCCGGCCCCCGCCACGGGTCGGCGGTGCGGCCGGCCGACTGCCAGCAGAGCGACCAGCCCGCCCAGCGATCGAGCCCGACCGCCTCCGCCACGGCGGTGGCGGACGCGGCGGAGCTGGTCGGGGTACGGATCGTCGACGAGCGCGCGCTCGGGCAGCGAGTGCGCGGTGAAGAGCACCTTGGTCCGCTCGGGGAGCGCGGCCAGCCCGTCGCGCACCGCGTCGGCGAGGAACGCGAGGTAGCTCGGCTCGAGGTGCCAGCAGTCGATGGTGGCGACGGGCAGCCCGTGCTCGGCCGCCGCGGCGCGGAGGCGCTCGTGGTACTGGCCGACCGACGCGCCCGCGTAGTGCGGGGCGAGCACGAGCCCGACGAGACCCTGCAGGCCCGCCGCGGCCGCGCCGGCGACCGCGTCCTCGATGAACGGCGGCGCGTGCTTCTGCCCGAGCACGACCGACCAGCGACCGGGCTGCGACCCGTCGAGCGCGGCCGCCAGCGCGGCTCGCTGGGCCTCGGTGCGCGCCGCGAGCGGTGACGTGCCCCCGATCGCCGCGTAGCGCGCGGTGAGGTCCGCCAGCTGCTCCGCGGTGGGCGGGTGCCCCCGGCGGATGTGCGTGTAGTACGCCTCGATGTCGCCTGGCGTGGACGGGGTGCCGTACGCCATCACCACGAGCCCGAGGTCGGCGGCCACGTCAGCCGCCCGGGGCAGGGATGTCGGCGCGTCCCTCCTCGTGCACGAGGTCGACGACCTGCGCGAGCACCCCCGGGTCGGTCTCGGGCAGCACCCCGTGGCCGAGGTTGAACACGTGGCCCGGCCGGCCGCCGTTGCTGCGCAGGACCTCGCGCACCTGCTCGGCCACCACATCCCAGGGGGCCAGGCAGACGGCCGGGTCGAGGTTGCCCTGCACCGCCTTGTCGCCGATGCGGGTGCGGGCGACGTCCAGGGACACCCGCCAGTCGACCCCCACGACGTCGGGGCCGGCCGCCGCCATCAGGGACAGCAGCTCACCGGTGCCCACCCCGAAGTGGATCCGGGGCACACCGAAGTCCGCGAGCGCGCCGAAGACCTTGGCGCTGGCCGGCAGCACGTGCTCGGCGTACACATCGGGGGAGAGCGCCCCGGCCCAGGAGTCGAACAGCTGGATGGCGCTGGCCCCGGCCGCCACCTGGGCGCGGAGCGACGCGATCGCCATGTCCGCCAACCGATCGAGCAGGTCGGCGAACAGCCGCGGGTCGCCGTGGAGCAGCGCCTTCGTGCGCCCGTACGTCCGGGACGGCCGGCCCTCGATCAGGTAGCTGGCCACCGTGAAGGGCGCCCCGGCGAAGCCGATCAGCGGGGTCCCGCTCAGCTCGGCCACGGTGGCTCGGACGGTCTCGCCGACGTAGGGGGCGTCCACCTCGGGCTCGAACGGCCGCAGGCGCTTCAGGTCGGCCCGCGAGGCGAAGGGGCGCTCGACGACCGGGCCGACGCCCGGCTCCACCTCCACCCCGAATCCGATGGCCGCGGCCGGCACCACGATGTCGCTGTAGAGGATGGCGGCGTCGACCCCGTACCGCCGGACCGGCTGGAGCGTGATCTCGGTGGCCAGCGCCGGGTCCCGCACCGCGCTGAGGATGCTCCCGGTGCCCCGGAGGGCCCGGTACTCGGGCAGCGAGCGGCCCGCCTGGCGCATGAACCACACCGGGACCCGGTCGGCGGGCAGGCCGCGACAGGCTTGGAGCAGGGGCGCGTCGGCGAGCGCGGGGAGCGGCGGCATCGCCCGCCAGCCTCCTACGGGCCGTGGGCCGTGGTCGAATGCGTGATCGAATGCGAGGAGCACAGTGGCCTGGCACCCTTGGGAGGCGACAACCGTGACTCGCCCGTACCGCGTGGAGCGAACGTAGGTTGCGGCGCAGCATCGATGACCACCCGTTCACGCCCGAGGAGCTCCCGCCCGGCGACGAGGACGTGCAGCACCTCTCCTGGGCGGTGGCCATCAGCGACGACTACGACGACGGTGCGCCCCGCGTCGTCCTGACGGTGGAGGAGGTGGGGAAGGCGGGCGCCGGCCTGGTCGCCCACCTCCCGCCCGGCATCGCCCGCCGCCTGCGGGTGGCGGTCCGCGACGCCCTCCGCGAGGTCGGCGAGGACCCCGGGCCCTAGCCGTCCCACCAGCCGCCAACGGGCGTGGCGGGGGACCCCCCGCCCGGTTGTAAGATCGAAGATCCGCTTTCCCCGGGGAGGATGATGGCGGCCCACCCCGACCTGTCCGCCGAACAGGCCCACATCGACCGTGCCTACGACAGCCTGGAGCGGTCGCGCGTCGAGGCCACCCGGCTGCGGTCGATGGTCGAGGTCGGCAAGGGCGGCACCGAGCAGGCCCGCTGGGAGCGGGAGATGATCGAGGGCAGCATCGCCCAGCGCCTGGCCTCCCTCCAGCTCGGCGACGCCAGCCTCGTGTTCGGCCGGATCGACCGCACCCAGAGCGAGGGTGGGGACAGCTTCTACATCGGCCGGCTGGCCGTGGCCGACGAGCACCGCGAGCCCCTCGTGGTCGACTGGCGGGCCCCCGTGGCCGAGCCCTTCTACCGGGCCACCGGGCGCACGCCGATGGGCCTGGTCCGGCGGCGCCACTTCGCCACGCGGGGCCGTCAGCTCCTGGCCATCGAGGACGAGCTGTTCGGCGAGTCGGCCGGGATCCTGGGCGGCGAGCTGTCGATCGTCGACGAGGGCCGGGAGATCCGGGGCCAGAGCACGCTCATCGCCGCGCTCGAGGAGGTCCGCACCGGCCGCTTGACCGACATCGTCGCCACCATCCAGGCCGAGCAGGACGAGGTCATCCGCTCGGAGCTCCCGGGGATCCTCGTGGTGCAGGGCGGCCCCGGCACGGGCAAGACCGTCGTGGCCCTCCACCGTGCCGCCTACCTCCTCTACACGCACCGGTTCCCGCTCGAGGGGCAGGGCGTCCTGGTGGTCGGCCCGAACCGGCTGTTCCTCGGCTACATCGAGCAGGTCCTCCCGAGCCTCGGCGAGGCGGGGGTCGAGCTCGCCGTGCTGGCCGACCTGCTCGACGGATCGTCGGCGCTCGAGATCGACGGGCGCGACCGCGCCGAGACGGCCCGCGTCAAGGGCGACCTGCGGATGGCCAAGGTGCTGGGCAAGGCGGTCCGGGACCGGCAGCGCCCGCTCCGTGCGCCGCTCCGCATCGGCTACGGGCTCCAGACGCTCACGCTCACCGTGCGCCAGAGCCGCACGATCGTCGCCGACGCGCGCCGCCGCTTCCGGCTCCACAACGCGGGGCGCCGGCACGTCGAGGCGAGCGTCTACGCCACCCTGGCCGACTCGGGCCGCGTGCCGGTCGATCCCGACGAGGTGCGGTCGCGGCTCCACGGCACCGCGGAGCTGCGCGAGGCGCTCGACCGCATGTGGCCCGCGCTCACGCCCGCCGAGCTCCTGCACGACCTGTTCGGGTCCCGGGCCCTCATCGACCTCGCCGGCGAGGGCCTGCTGTCCGACGACGAGCGCAAGGTGCTCCACCGCCCCCGCTCGACGCGGGCCGAGGACGCGGTCTGGACGCACGACGACGCTCCGCTCCTCGACGAGGCGCGCGCCCTGCTCGGGTCGCGGCCCCGCCGGCGCCGGCCGGGCACGCCCGCCGAGGACGAGGTCCGCACCTACGGCCACATCGTGGTGGACGAGGCGCAGGACCTCTCGCCGATGCAGCTGCGCATGCTCAACCGCCGGTCGCTCAACGGCTCGATGACCGTCGTCGGCGACATCGCGCAGTCCACGGGCGCCTGGGCCCACGCGGACTGGGACGAGGTGCTCGAGCACCTGCCCGACCGTCGCGAGCCCCGCCGCGCCGAGCTCACCATCGGCTACCGGCTCCCCGGACCGAACCTGCGCCTCGCGGCGCGCGTGCTGGACCTCGCGGCGCCCGGCCTGCGCCCGCCCACCTCGGTGCGCCAGGCGGGCGAGGAGCCCCGCTTCGTGGCCGCGGCCACGACCACGCTGGGTGCGACGGTCGTGGCGGCCGCCCTCGACGAGCGCGACGCCGTCGACCCCGGCAGCGTGGCGGTCATCGTGCCGGACTCGCTGGTCGAGCTCGTGAGCGAGGCGTTCGACGCCGCGGGCGTGGAGTACGGCCGCGCCGTGCGAAACGGCCTGGCCAGCCAGATCACGGTCGTGCCGGTCGGCCTGGTGAAGGGCCTCGAGCTCGACGCGTCGGTGGTGGTGGAGCCCGCCGCGATCCTCGAGGAGGAGGCGCAGGGCGCCCGCGCCCTCTACGTCGCGCTCACCCGCGCCACGAAGCGCCTCGTGCTCGTGCACGAGCGCGCGCTGCCCGCCGTCCTCGCGGAGTAGCCCCGCTTCGGACGCTGACCCCGCTTCGGACGGTCAGACGGTGACGAGGATGCGCTGGCTCGCGAACGCGCCGATGCCGATGGCGCGGCCGTCGATCTCGACCGTGGTGGTGCCGTCGGGCGACGCGGCGGTGATCGTGCCGTTGCGACCGGGCACGACGTCGGCGTCCTCCAGGAACTCGAGCAGCCCGGGGGTGAACTCGAGCTCCTCCGGGATCCGGCTGACCGTGAAGCCCGCGCCGACGGTCACGTCGCTCAGGGGCACCGACGGCGGCGCCACGTAGCGCGCGCCCGGGATCGGGTTGCCGTGGGGGCAGGTCGTCGGATCGCCGAGGACCCGAACGATGGCAGCTTCCACCGGCTCGGAGATGACGTGCTCCCACTTGCCCGCTTCCTTGTGGGCGTCCGCCCACGACAGGCCCAGGATGTCGGTGAGGAAGCGCTCGGCCAGCCGGTGCCGGCGGACGACCCGCTCGGCCAGGCGCATGCCGTCGCGCGTGAGGCTGATCGCGTTGTGGTCGATCCCCACCAGGCCCTCGCCCTCGAGGCGCTTGATCATCTCGGAGACCGCCGGGCGGGAGACCATGAGGCGGTCGGCGATCCGGGCCTGGATCACCTCGACGTCGTCCTCCTTGAGCTCGTAGATGGCCTCGCAGTACTCCTCGAAGGCCGGATGGAACTCCGGGGTCTGGTACTCAGCCATGTCACGAGGCTACCGCTGCCGACCCGGCGATAGCCTCGGTCGGATGGACGATCTGGCCCAGCCCCGGACCAACGACCTCCTGAACCGCGTGATGCAGGCCGAGCTGGCCGGCGTGGTGCGGTACACGAGCTACGCCCTCATCATCGTGGGCCCCAACCGCCTGCCCCTCGTGGACTTCATGAAGCTCCAGGCCACGGAGTCCCTCGCCCACGCGCTCCAGGTCGGCGAGCTGCTCACGGGCCTCGACGGCATCCCCGCGGTCACGATCCAGGACATCGACGGACCGGCCCCGGTGAGCGTGGCCGACGTGCTCCAGGCCAGCCTCGACCACGAGCAGGGCGCCCTCACCATCTACAAGCAGCTCCTCACCGAGGTGGAGGGCAAGAGCGTGTACCTCGAGGAGTTCGCCCGCTCCCAGATCGCGGCCGAGGAGCTCCACGTGATGGAGATCCGCAAGCTCCTGCGGGACTACCTGCCCGGCGCCGAGCACAGCATCGGCGTCATGCACGCCGGCAACTGATCTCGGTCAGATCTCGCGCAGGTCCGCCAGGGCCAGCTCGAGGCTGGACTTGCGCGCCGCCTCGGGGGGCTCGCCGCACACGAGCACCGGGAGCTCCCGCGTCACCACCACGTCCGCCGAGGCCGTGTGCGCCTCGTCGTCGGGGCCGTGCCAGTCCAGCTCCACCGCGGCCCCCCGGCCGTCGGCGGCCGGATCGATCCGCACGGCGGTGACCTCCGCGTCGAGCCACGCCCAGCCGTGCCGGGCGAGCAGCGCGCGCTCGACGGGCTGCGCCCACATCGGGAGGGCCACCGAGCCGCGATCGTGGGGGAGCAGCGCGGCCACGTCGGCGCTGCGGGCCACCACGCCCGCGAGGAGGTCGACGTCCGCGTAGGCCCACGCCCGCCCGATCGGGAGCGTGATGGCGGTCGGCGCGAAGCGGTGGCCGCCGGTGTGGCTGCACCGCCACACGCGCGCGTCGGGCAACCGCGCGGCGACCTCCGCGTGCAGGAGCGTGCCCCACCGACCGCAGCACGCGTCGCGCCGCCCGTGCCCGCACACCAGCACCTCGCTGGCGGGCGCCGGGCCCACCGCGCTGGGTCGGTCGAGGTGGTCCGCCGTCACGTCCTCGAGCAGCGCCCCGAGGAGAGCGGGCACGTCGGCAGGCGCCACGAGGTGGTCGACGCCGGCGAGGCGGTGCGTCCCGAGGCGCCGGTGGTGCACGACCCGCAGGACGTCGGCGGACTCGGTCCCCTGGGGCACCACCGTCATCACCATGGCGCGCGGGTCGGCCGCCGCCGCGCGCAGCGGCTCGATCTCGGCGACGTCCTTGGGCCAAGGCAGCGGCCACTCCACGAGGAGGAGGGCGTCGAAGGGCGCCGCGCTGCCGATGGGGTCGACCCCCTGGCGCTGCGTCCACGGCGCGCAGCGGAAGTCCTCGGCCAGCTCCATCCGGGTCACCCTACGAGCAGGTCGCTAGGCGGCGACGAGGGTGACGATGCCGACCACCGCGAACGCAGCCGCGCCGAGCCGCCGCAGGACGTGGGGTGCGACGCGCGCCCTGAGCCGGCGACCCGCGAGCACGGCGATGCCCGTGGCCACCACCATCGCGACGAACGACCCCACCCACACCGGGACCGCCCCGCGGTCGGCGGCCAGCCCGGCGGTGGTCAGCATCGTCTTGTCGCCCAGCTCCGCGAGGAAGAACGCCACCGCGGCGCCCACCAGGCCACGTCCGCCGTCGGACGCGTCGTCGCCCGGGTCGCCGGCCCGCCAGGTCCACACCGCGAAGCCCAGGAACAGGACACCCGCCGCGATCGCCACGGCCCGCTCCGGCACGGCCTCGGCCACCAACGCCCCGGCCGTCACCGACAGCGTCTGCAGCACGGCGATGGCCGCCGTCAGCGCGAGGAGCACGCGGTCAGGGCGGTGGCGGCCGCCCAGCGTCAGCCCGACGAGCTGCGACTTGTCCCCGAGCTCCGCCAGGAGCACGACGGCGAAGGCGGCGAGGACGTCACCCATGCGCACGGCGGCCCATGCGGCGAGGGTACGGTGCCCGCCGTGCTGACCACCCTTCGCTCCCGCCGTTTCGCCGCGGGCGTCGTGGCCCTCGCCGTCCCGCTCTCCCTGCTCGCCGCGTGCGGCGACGACGACGACGCCACCCCGGTCGACGACGCCACCACCACGACGGGGCAGGAGCACGGCTGCGCGGTGGCCGAGGGGGGAGAGGTCACGATCGTGGCGAAGGACCTCGCGTGGGACGTGGAGTGCATCCAGGCCCCCGAGGACGTGCCCCTGCGGATCACGGTCGACAACCGCGACGACGGCGTGAACCACAACCTCCACCTCACCGGCGCACCGGGCTCGCCCACCACCCCGCTCGAGGCCGGGCCGGTGGCGCAGACCCTCGAGGTCGGCGGTGACCTGCCCGCCGGCCGCTACGAGTACGTCTGCGACATCCACCCGACGATGACGGGCGAGCTGGAGATCCTGGAACCGCCCCTGTCATAGGCCGTCTGTAGGTTGGTCGGCGTGGCCGACCCGGATCCCCTCGCGCCGTTCTCGCCGGCTGTCCGGGCGTGGTTCGAGACCTCCTTCCCCGAGGCCACGCCGGCCCAGGCCCAGGGCTGGCCGGTCATCGCGGAGGGGCACCACAGCCTCCTGCTCGCCCCCACCGGCTCGGGCAAGACGCTGGCCGCGTTCCTCTGGGCCATCGACCGGCTCGTCAGCACGCCGACGCCGGCCGGTGCCACCCACCGCACCCGGCTCGTCTACGTCTCGCCCCTGCGGGCCCTGGCCGTCGACGTCGAGAAGAACCTGCGCAGCCCGCTCCAGGGCATCCGCCTCGCGGCGGAGCGCCTCGGCCTGCCGTACACGGAGCCGACGGTCGGCATGCGGACCGGTGACACCCCCGCGGACGAGCGGCGCCAGCTCGTGCGCCACCCCCCGGACATCCTCATCACCACGCCGGAGTCGCTGTACCTGATGCTCACCTCGGCGGCGCGGGAGACGCTGCGCGGGGTCGAGGCCGTGATCGTCGACGAGATCCACGCGATGGCGGCCACCAAGCGGGGCAGCCACCTCGCGGTCACCCTCGAGCGCCTCGACCACTGGGTGCGCGGCGGCGGGGGTGCCGCGCCGCAGCGCATCGGCCTGTCCGCGACCCAGCGGCCCCTCGAGGAGATCGCCCGCTTCCTGGGCGGCACCGAGGTGGAGGGCGCGGAGCGCCGCCCCCGTCCCG
Source organism: uncultured Microthrixaceae bacterium (assembly GCA_963806205.1). Taxonomy (GTDB): domain Bacteria; phylum Actinomycetota; class Acidimicrobiia; order Acidimicrobiales; family VFJN01; genus VFJN01. Next base: position 140,695 of record CAWDXF010000001.1, on the reverse strand, counting down.
TCGCCATCGTCGACGCCGGGGTGCGCAAGGCCCTGGAGATCGAGGTCGTCATCCCGATCGACGACATGGCCGAGCTGGGCCAGGTGGTCGACGAGCCGACGTCGGGCCCCGCGGCCGCGGGCCCCGCCCGCCGCTCGATCTGGCCCGCGATGCACCCGCGCCTGCTCGAGCTGGTGCTCGAGCACCGCTCGACGCTCGTCTTCGTCAACTCCCGCCGCCTGGCGGAGCGGCTCGCCACCCGCCTCAACGAGCTGCACTGGGAGGGCCTCTCGCGCGGGGACGAGCAGGACGGGCGCCCGCCCGACCGCCCGAGCTGGTGAAGGCCCACCACGGGTCGCTGTCGCGCGAGCGCCGGCTCGAGATCGAGGACGACCTCAAGTCCGGGCGGCTGCGCGGCCTCGTCGCGACCTCCAGCCTCGAGCTCGGCATCGACATGGGCGCGGTCGACCTGGTCGTGCAGGTGTCGTCGCCGGGCGCGGTCGCCACCGGTCTCCAGCGGATCGGCCGGGCCGGCCACCAGGTCGGGGCCCCCAGCCGCGGGAAGGTGTTCCCCAAGCACCGGGCGGACCTGCTCGAGACCGCCGTCGTCGTCGAGCGCATGCAGGCCGGTCAGATCGAGGAGACGACCTACCCGCGCAACCCGCTCGACGTCCTCTGCCAGCAGATCGTGGCGATGTGCGCGCTCGACGAGTGGTCCCTCGACGAGCTCGCGGCGGTGGCGCGCGGCGCGGCGCCGTTCGCGGACCTGTCCGACGAGGTGCTCGCCTCCGTGCTCGACCTCCTCTCGGGGCGGTACCCCTCCGAGGAGTTCGCCGAGCTGCGCCCGCGCATCGTGTGGGACCGCGTCCAGGGCACGGTGCGGGGCCGCGCGGGCGCGCAGCGCCTGGCGGTGGTCAACCCGGGCACCATCCCCGACCGCGGGCTCTTCACCGTGACGCTGCCCGATGGCACCCGCGTCGGCGAGCTCGACGAAGAGATGGTGTACGAGTCGCGCCCGGGCGAGACGTTCCTCCTCGGCGCCTCGACGTGGCGCATCGAGGACATCACCTTCGCCAAGGTGATCGTCACGCCCGCGCCCGGCCTCCCCGGCAAGATGCCGTTCTGGCACGGCGACGGGCCCGGGCGTCCGCTGGAGCTGGGCCGGGCCATCGGTGCGTTCACGCGCGAGCTCCGCGCCGCGCCGGCCAAGGGCACCGACCCGGTGGTCCGCCTCCGGGACCACGGCCTCGACGAGCGGGCGGCCGCCAACCTCGTGGCCTACCTCGACGAGCAAGCCGAGGCCACGGGCGCGGTGCCCGACGATCGCACCATCGTGGTCGAGCGCTTCCGGGACGAGATCGGCGACTGGCGGGTGTGCGTGCTGTCGCCCTTCGGCGCGCAGGTCCACGCGCCGTGGGCCATGGCCCTGCAGCACCGGCTCGGTGAGCGCTGGGGCATGGCGGTGGAGCTCATGTGGAGCGACGACGGCATCGCCATCCGCCTCCCCGAGTCGATCGAGGAGCTCGTGGAGGACGAGCTGCTGATCGACCCCGACGAGGTGACCGAGATCCTGATGGCCCAGCTCCCGGCCACCGCGATGTTCGCCAGCCGGTTCCGCGAGTGCGCGGGGAGGGCGCTGCTCCTGCCGAAGCGCCGCCCCGACCAGCGCACGCCGCTGTGGCAGCAGCGCCAGCGGTCCGCCGACCTGCTGTCGGTGGCGGGGCGCTACCCGTCGTTCCCGATCCTGCTCGAGGCCACCCGCGAGTGCCTCAACGACGTGTTCGACGTGCCCGCGCTCGTGGAGGTCCTGCGCGACCTGCGCAGCCGGCGGGTGCGCCTCGTGTCCGTCGACACCCGGCAGGCGTCGCCCTTCGCGTAGTCGCTGCTGTTCGGGTGGATCGCGGTCTACATGTACGAGGGCGACGCGCCCCTGGCCGAGCGGCGAGCCGCCGCGCTGGCGCTCGACCGCGACCTGCTCCGCGACCTGCTGGGCGCCGAGGAGCTGCGCGAGCTGGTCGACGCCGGCGTGCTGGCGGACCTCGAGCTGGAGCTGCAGCGCCTGGTCGACGGTCGCCGGGCCCGCGACGTCGACGAGGTCCACGACCTGCTGCGCCTGCTCGGGCCGCTGTCCTCGGAGGAGCTGGCCGCCCGCGCCGTCGAGCCCGATCGCGTGCCCGGGTGGGTCGACCAGCTCGTCGCCGAGCGCCGCGCCTTCCTGGCCGGCGTGGCCGGCGAGCCGCGCGTCGCCGCGGCCGAGGACGCCGGGCGCCTGCGCGACGCGCTCGGGCGTGGCCGTGCCCGTCGGCCTCCCGCAGGCCTGCACCGCCTCGGTGCCGACGCCGCTCCTCGACCTCGTGGCCCGGTACGCCCGTACCCATGGCCCCTTCCTGCCGGCCCACCCCGCCGCCCGGTACGGCGTCGACCCGGTGGCCGTGCGGGCGGTGCTCGACCAGCCCAGGCGGACGGTCGCGTCGTGCGCGGCGAGTTCCGTCCCGACGGGGTGGAGCGCGAGTGGTGCGACGACGACGTGCTCCGCCAGCTCCGCCGGCGCTCGCTGGCCGTGCTGCGCCGCGAGGTCGAGCCGGTCGACGCCGGCACGCTGGCCCGCTTCCTCCCGCGCTGGCACGGGGTGGGGTCGGAGCGCCGCGGGCCCGACGCGCTCGTCGAGGTGGTGGCACAGCTCCAGGCCGCGCCGCTCGTGGCCTCGACCCTCGACCGCGACGTCCTGGGCGCCCGGCTGGTCGGGTACGAGCCGGGCGACCTCGACGCGCTCTGCACCGCAGGGGAGGTGGTGTGGGTGGGCGCGGGCTCCATCGGCGCCACCGACGGCCGGGTCCGCCTCGCCTTCCGCGACCAGGCCGGCCTGCTGCTCCCCGACGGCGAGGGCTTCGAGGCCCCGGATCCGCTGCACGAGGCGCTCCTCGCCCACCTGGAGGCGCGGGGCGCCTCGTTCTGGGCCGACCTCACCCGCGCCGCGCAGGCGGCCGAGCAGCCCTACGACGACGCCACCGTGCTGCGGGCCCTGTGGGACCTGGTGTGGGCCGGGCTCGTGACCAACGACTCGCTCGCGCCGCTGCGCAGCTTCGTGGGCGGCTCGGGGCGGGCCGCGTCGCGCACCGCCCGGAGCGCGCCGCGCGGCCGGCCGCGACCGGGGCGCCTGGCCCGGCTCGGCCCACCCGCGGCGCCGGGCGCTGGTCGCTCGTCGCGCCCCTGCTCGAGCCGCGCCCGACCGCCACCGAGGCCGCGCACGCGCGTGCCGTGCAGCTGCTCGAGCGGTACGGCGTCCTCACCCGGGAGGCGGCGCTCGGCGAGGGCGCCGAGGGCGGGTTCGCCGGCGTGTACCCGGTGCTCAAGGCCCTCGAGGAGCGTGGCCAGGTGCGGCGCGGGTACTTCGTGGCCGGCCTCGGCGCCGCCCAGTTCGCCGTGGCCGGGGCGGTCGACCGCCTGCGGGCGGAGCGCGACGAGACCGCCGAGGGCGCGACCGACCTGCCCGTCGTCCTCGCGGCCACCGACCCGGCCCAGCCGTTCGGCGCGGCGCTGCCGTGGCCCGAGACCGAGGGCCGTCCGGCCCGCGCCGCGGGCGCGCTGGTGGTGCTCGCCGGTGGCGTGGCCCTCGCCTACCTCGAGCGCGGGCGCACACCGGCTGCTCCGCTTCCCGGCGGGCGTGGAGGACGATCGCTGGGCCACGGCCCTCGGTGCGATGGTCGACCGCGGGCGCTTCCGGTCGCTCGAGCTGCGGACCGTGGACGGCGTGTCGGTGCACGAGGCGGACGCCGCGGTGCGGGCGGCCCTGGAGCAGGCCGGCTTCCGGCCCGCGTACAAGGGCTGGACCCGGCGGCCGCCCCGTGGATGACGACGCCGCGGCCGCGCTCGACGCGCTCGTCGCCGCGCTGGACGCGCCGATGGTGGTCGTCACGGCGGCCGACGGTGACGACCGCGACGGCTGCCTGGTGGGGTTCCACTCGCAGCTGAGCATCGAGCCCCGGCGCTACGTGGTCTGGCTGTCGATCGCGAACCGCACGTACCAGCTCGCTCGACGCAGCACGCACCTCGCGGTCCACGCGCTGGCCGTGCAGGACCACGCGATCGCGGAGCACTTCGGCGCCACCACCGGCGACGAGGTCGACAAGCTGGCCGACCTCGCGTGGACCCCGGGGCCCGGCGGGGTCCCCGTGCTCGACGCGCTGCCCGTGCACGTCGTGGGTCGGGTGGTCACCGAGCTGGAGCTCCCCGAGGCCGACCACGTCGGGTTCGTGCTCGAGCCCGTCGCCGGTAGGGCGTCGCGCCTGGCCGGCGCGCCGCTGCGCCTCGGGGACGCCACCGACATCCAGGCCGGTCACCCGCCCGACGACGACCGGTGACGCGTAGGGTGCCGCCCATGTCCGGGACCGACGGGCCCGTGCGGTACGAGCTGGACGGGCGGATCGGGCGGCTCACCCTCGCCCGGCCGGAGAAGCTGAACGCGCTGAGCCGCGCGGTGCTCGAGGGGCTGGCCGAGGCCGCGGCGTGGTTCGACGAGCGGGACGACGTGCCCGTCGTGGTGGTGGCGGGGGAGGGGCGCGCGTTCTCGGCCGGCTTCGACCTGGCCGACCGCACGTGGGGCGAGCTCGGACCGACCGGGTCGGCCGAGGTCGGCCGGGCGATGGCCGACGCCATCGGCGGCATGACGGCCCTCACCATCGCGGCGATCCAGGGCCACTGCGTCGGCGGCGGTGTGGTCCTGGCCGCGGCCTGCGACCTGCGCGTCGCCGCGGACGATGCCCGCTTCCGCATCCCCGAGGTCGACCTCGGCATCCCCCTGTTCTGGTCCGGCGTCCCGCGCCTCGTGCGGGAGCTCGGCCCAGCCGTCACCAAGGAGCTCGTTCTCACCGGCCGGGCGTTCGCCGCCGCCGAGGCCCAGGCCCTCCGGTTCGTGAACCGCGTGGTCCCGGCGGCGGAGCTGGCGGCGGCCGTCGAGGCGCTCGCCGGGGAGCTGGCGGCCAAGCCCGCGCTCGTGCTGCGCACCACCAAGGCCCAGGTCGACGAGGCCGCGCCGCCCGTGCCCGACGGGGAGCTGTCCGGCCTGGCCGCCGAGGTCCGCGGCTACGCCGCCGCCCTGGCCGACCCCGAGGCCCGCCAGGCCGCGAGCGACTATGTCTCTCGGCGTGGGAAGGCACGCCGCGGCAGGGCCTGAGCCGGCCGGGAACCGCGGTGGGGCGCCCGTCCGTCCAACCGGCGTCCCCGACCCGAGGAGGGATTGATGCGCCGCCCCGTCCTGCCCGTCCTCCGTGTCCTGCCAGCGGGAGCGCTGTGCCTGGCGCTCCTGGCGGCGGCCTGCGGGGACGACGACGACCAGCAGGCCCGCACCACCGGCGACCGCTCCACGACCACCTCGTCCAGCACCACGTCCACCACGGTCGCCGGCGAGGCCCCGACGGACGGCGGCGACACGACGGGCGGCACGACGGGTGGCGGCAGCGGCGCACAGGACCCGGCCGAGGACGGGACGATCGTGACCCTCGACGTCCACGGCGGGTTCGTGCCCGTCGACTACTCCGTCGGGAACACGGCCGAGCTGGTCCTCATCGACGACGGGCGCGACGGGCGTCTCATCAGCGGCGCCCCCACCATCGCGATCTACCCCGGCCCCGCGCTGCCCGCCTTCCAGGTCGGGTCCGTCCCGCAACGGGAGGTCGACGCGATCGTCGCGGCCGTCGCGGCGCTCGACCCCAAGGCGGACTACGACCCGCCGGGTCCGACCCAGGTGGCCGACGCGCCGGACACGACCGTGACGCTGATCCGCGATGGCCGGAGGGTGTCGATCACCGCCTACGCCCTCGGCATGCTCCCTGAGGACACCGCCCCTCGCCGCAGGCTCCAGAGCGTCGTCGACCGGCTGAACGACCTCGCCGGCACGGGCGCCGGCGACCGCGCCTACGAACCGACGGCTCTCCGCGTCCATGACATCGCGGAGCAGGCGGGTCCGCCGCCCGAGTCGCCCGACGGCATCGAGGGCACGGTGCGAACGTGGCCGCTTCGGCACGACGGCGTGGCTTGCACGGTGGTCCGCGACGCCGCGCGACGTGGCCGCCGCGCTCGACGTGCTGGAGGACAGCACGCAGCTCGACCGCTTCTCCACCGACGTCGGCGTCCGCCGGCTGATCGTGGTGCCGCTGCTCCCCGGCGATCCCGGCTGCCCGCGCTAGCTGCTCGAGCTAGGGCACGGTCAGCCAGAGGCGCACGAGGTCGCGCAGCCGGTCGATCCCGACGTGCTTCGTCGCGCTCGTCCAGACCACGTCCGTTGGCAGGAGGCCGCACCCGGCCGCCAGCTCCCTCTTGCGCTTCTCCCGCTGCGCGGCCTTGACCTTGTCGTGCTTGGTCGCCACGACGGTGTGCGGGAGCCCGTGGTGCTGGAGCCAGTCGAGCATCTGCACGTCGAGCCTGGTCGGCCCGATCTCGCCGTCCACGAGGACCAGCACCATCGCCAGCTGCTCTCGCTCGACCAGGTAGCGATCGATCATGCGACCCCAGGAGGCCCGCTGGGTCTTCGACACCTTGGCGTAGCCGTACCCGGGGCAGTCGATGACCGCGGTCTCGCGACCAGGAGCGTCACCGAGAGCGAAGCAGTTGAGGAGCTGGGTGCGGCCCGGTGTCTTCGAGGTGTTCGCGAGGCCGTTCCTGCCCGCGAGCGAGTTGAGCAGCGACGACTTGCCCACGTTCGATCGGCCGACGATGGCGACCTCGACCGCCGTGTCGGGCAGCGCCTCGAGCCGATCCGCCGACAGCACGAAGCGCAGGTCCAGCGGCTTGCTCATGTCAGCACCCCCTCGGCCCGCAGCTCCTTGTCGAGCGGCGCGGGGAACCGGGGGACGGACGGCATCTCGTGCACGAGCTCCTCGAGCGCCGCGGCGGCCCGGTCGACCTGCTTCACCCGTGCGCGCGGGACCCGCTCGAGCAGCTTCGTGACGACCGTGCCGTCCTTGCGCTGCGCCCACCCGCCCACGATGCGGCCGTCCATCCACAGCGTCGGACCGACGTTGCCCGCCGTGTCGAACACGCGTGCCCTGTGCGGACCGAGGTACCACTCGCGGTGCTTCCACCCCATCGGTGTCGGGTCGAGGCCGGGGAGCAGGGCGACCCACGGCTTCGCCGGAGGAGCCGGCGCTTCGTCCTCGGCCAGCACGAGCCCCACCTCCCCGTCGAGGTCGACCTCGACGGTGTCGAGCTCGGCCAGGGCCGCCCGCGTCGGCGCCGAGGGTCCAGCCCGTCCACCACTGCACGTCGGCCACGGTGCCCGGCCCGAAGCGCGCCAGCCACCGCCGCACGAGCTCGACGCGCGCCGCGTCGGTGTCCATGACCTCGATCGGCGCCCCGATCCAGCGGGCCGTGGGGGCCCAGCGGTGCGTGGCGGAGGTCCAGCTGCCCTTCGGACGCCCGCGCACGACGTGCCCGTCGGCGCCCAGGAGCAGCAGGATGCGCGACGACAACCGGATCTTCGCCGCGTACGCCTTGCCCTCGTTCATCAGGAGCTGGCGGTCGAGCTGCGGCACTGCGGCGGCGAGCTCGGGGGCGCTCGCCTCGCCCAGCTCGTCGAGGGCCGCGAGCGTGGCGGCCTCGATCTTGCGCACCCACGGCCCCGGCCGCTTCGTGACGCCGTGGTCGACCAGCATCTGCTCCAGCTTGCGACGCTCGTCGGCGGCCACCCGCAGCGTCGACGACGCGTGCACCACCGGGGCCAGCTCGAGGGGGACGGTGAACAGGGTGCGCCGCATCCCGAGCATGCGCAGCACGGTCCGATCCTCGTAGAGCGCCTGCTCCACGAGCGACGGATCGGGGTGCGCCATGCGGGCCATGGCCGAGAGCACGACGGTCGACGGGTCGGTGGCGTGGAGCGCGACGACCGACCGGGCCACCGCGGCGACGTCGTCGTCGGCCTGTGCGCCCGGCGCGAGGCGGTGGCGCACCGCGAGCCGGGCCCGCCGCTCGTCGACCCCGATCGTGCGCATCCCCGGGACCGTATCGGCAGACTGGCCCCGTGCCCGAGGGAGACACCCTGGCCAAGACCGCGGCTCGCCTGCGCCCCGCACTGGCCGGGCACGCGCTGACGCGCTTCGAGGCGCCCCGCCTCCGCGGCGATGCCCCCGCGCTCGGCACGCGGATCGAGGGCGTCGAAGCGCGGGGCAAGCACCTGCTCGTGCACTTCGCGGACGGTCTCACGCTGCGCACCCACCTGCGGATGACCGGCTCGTGGCACGTCTACCGCGAGCGCCAGCAGTGGCAGCGTCCCGCCTACCTGGCCCGCGTCGTCGTCGGCGCCGACAGCGGGTGGCTCGGCGTCTGCTTCCAGGCCCCGGTGGTCGAGACCTACCGGCGGGCCGGCCGGGAGCCAGACGTCCTCGCGGAGCTGGGCCCGGACCTGTGCCGACCCGAGGCGCTCGAGGACGCCGTCCTCGACGACGTCGTCGACCGCGCCATGCGCCTCGCGGATCCCACCGCCACGCTGGGCGAGGCCCTCCTGGACCAGCGCATCGCGGCGGGGATCGGCAACGTCTACAAGTCGGAGGCCTGCTTCGCCTGCGGCCTCGATCCCACGACGCCCTTCGGGGAGGTGTCCGAGGCGGACCGTCGCCGGGTGTGGGCGGCGGCGGCCCGCCAGCTCCAGGCCAACCTCGACGCGGGCGAGCGCCGGACCCACCCCGCCGGCCTCGCCGTCTACGGGCGCGCCGGCCGGCCCTGCCGTCGCTGCGGCACGCCGGTGCGCACCGCCCGGCACGGCGACCTCGCCCGCAGCACCTACTGGTGCCCGGCCTGCCAGGCGCGTCCCCTCGCCCCCTTCGGAACCTCGTGAAAGTCTTCACGAGCCTGGGTAGCATGTCTGCGTGACACCGATCCCCAAGGTGGTCGTGGTGGGAGCCGGCTTCGGCGGGCTGGAGGTCGTCCGCCACCTGGCCGACCAGCCGGTGGACGTCACCGTCGTCGACCGCAACAACTTCCACACGTTCCAGCCGCTGCTGTACCAGGTCGCCACCGCCGGGCTGAACGCCGCGGACGTCGCCCACGTGGTCCGCGGCCTGCTGCACGGCCAGGGCAACGCGCGCTTCCGGCAGGCGACCGTCACCGGGGTCGACTGGGACGAGCGCACCGTGCTCCTCGACGGCCACCCGCCCCTGCCGTTCGACCACCTGGTGCTGGCCGGCGGCGCGACCGTCACCCACTTCGGCACGCCGGGCGCGGCCGAGCACGGGTTCGCCCTGTACACGCTGGCCGACGCCGTGCGGCTGCGGAACCACATCGTCGAGCGCTTCGAGGCGGCCGACGCGGACGGTCCGAACGTCGCCGACGGCGAGCTCACCTTCGTCGTCGTGGGCGGCGGACCCACCGGCGTCGAGACCGCGGGTGCGCTCGTCGAGCTCTTCGCGATGGTGTTCCGCAAGGACTACCCCGAGCTCGACGTGAGCCGCGCCCGGGTCGTGCTCGTGGAGATGCAGGACCACCTGCTCGGACCGTTCGGTCCCAGCAGCCGGCGCCACGCGCTCGACACGCTGACCAGCCGCGGGGTCGAGGTGCGCCTCGGCACCACCGTGGCCGAGGTCACGGAGAAGTCCGTCGTGCTCCGCGACGGCGAGGAGCTGCCGTGCCGCACGCTCGTGTGGGCCGCCGGCGTGCAGGCCAGCCCGCTCGCGGGCGTGCTCGGCCTCGAGCAGGCGCGCGGCGGTCGCCTCGCCGTCGGCCCGGACCTGCGGGTGCCCGGACACGACCGGGTGTGGGCGATCGGCGACATCGCCGCGGCCACGGGGCGCGACGGCGAGGTGCTGCCGCAGCTGGCCCCCGTCGCGATGCAGGGCGGGCGCCACGTGGCACGGCAGATCGTGCGGCTCGCGGAGGGTCGTCCCGTCGAGCCGTTCCGCTACCGCGACAAGGGCACGATGGCGACCATCGGCCGGCGTGCCGCGGTCGCCGAGCTGCCCGGGGGGATCCGGCTGCGGGGCGGGCCCGCGTGGCTGGCGTGGCTCGGGCTGCACCTGGTGTTCCTCGTCGGGAAGCGCAACCGCGCGTCGGTCCTCCTCAACTGGGCGTGGAACTACGTCACGTGGGATCGCGGGCCGCGCCTGGTCCTGCGTCCCGACCGGACGCCGTAGCCGGCTTCGGGCTGCAGCTGCCGCTCGGTAGTCTCCGGCGATGCCCGCTGACGCCGAGACCATCCGAGCCACCGTCGACCGCTACACGTCCTGCTTCTCCGCCGCGGACAAGGTCGCGTTCCTCGCCAACTTCGCCGACGACGCGTGGATCGAGGACCCGGTCGGCACGCCCCGCCGCGAGGGCAAGGCCTCGATCGGCGAGTTCTGGGACCAGACCCAGGGCATGGCCGACTCGGTCGAGCTCGTGCGCACCGGTCCGGTGCGCGTGGCCGCGGGCGAGGCCGCGTTCCCGATGCAGGCCCGTCCGTCGATCGGCGGCACCAGGTTCTGCATCGACATCATCGACGTCATGACCTTCGACGACGCCGGCACGATCTCGACGATGCGCGCGTTCTGGGACCCCGCGGAGATGCGGCCGTTCCAGGACTGAGCTGCTCCAGGACAGGCTGAGGCAGTCAGCCGGCCGCGGTGGTGCGGCCGGGGCGGAGCTCCTTGCGCAGGCAGACGCGCAGGCCCGACCAGGTGTCGTCGATGGCGCAGACCTTCACGTCGACGAGCCCGGTCGGCAGGCAGACCTCCCGGACGACGTCCTCGGTGATGTCGGTGGGCATGCCCGATGCCTTCTTCGGCCAGGCGACCCAGATCCCCCCGTCGACGTGGAGCCCCTTCATCAGGGCCGGCACGCGCGCCGCCAGATCGGCGCGCGCGGTGTGGAACGAGACGATGACGTCGCTCACCCCCCGCAGGCGCGTGCGCGGCTCGACCTCCGCGGGCAGGTCGTCGATGGCGAACCCGTCAGGCGCGCCGAGGACGGCGAGCCGGTGGTCGGGCTTGATGCCCAGCTTCTTCGCCAGCGGCGTCCCCGAGTACCCGGCCACGCCCGGACGGTAGTGATCCCGATCAGCCCACGCAGTCAGTGAGTGCGATCAGCGCACGCCGCGCTCGCGGAACATGACGCTGATGCGGGGGCCGGCCCGGGCCCGCTTGGGCACGCAGTGCTCCCACGTGGCCTGGCAGGTGCCGCCCAGCGCGAGCAGGTCGCCGGGCTCGAGGTCGTACCGGATCGATGGCCCGCCGCCGTCGGGCCGGAGCAGGAAGCGACGGGTCGAGCCGAGCGAGAGGATCGCCACGACCGTGTCCGCGTGCGTGCGGCCGATGCGGTCGCCGTGCCAGGCCACGGAGTCGTTGCCGTCGCGGTAGAGGTTGGCGGTGATGGACGACAGCCGCCGTCCGTAGTGGCGCGTGAGGCACCGGGCCATGCGGCGGAGCACCTCGGGCTTGTCCGGCCAGTGCCCGGCGTGCAGCCGCGGCTCGGCCACCATGCGGTCGTACATCGGGCGCTCGCGCCCCTCCCAGGGCACGGTGTCGACCAGCTCCTGGAAGAGGTCGTCGGTGCCCGTGGCCCAGCCCGGCGCCAGGTCGACCCACGCGCCGGCGCCCAGCAGCCGGCGGCGCGCGCCGCCGAGCTGCGGGTCGAAGTCGAGCTCGCCGCTCCCCAGGAGCGAGGGTTGCCAGGTCACCTCCGGCACGGCCCCACCGTACACGAACAGGTGTTCGTGCTGCTCCAGCAGGGGCAGGAGACAGCTACTGCTTCGCGATGGCGTCGAGGATGGCGAGCCGGGCGGCCCGACGGGCGGGGCGCACCGAGGCGAGGACGCCGAGGAGGGCGGCCAGGACCGTGATCCCGATGAGCGAGACGACCGGGACGCGGAACTGCGTGAGGCCGGACGAGCTGAGCGCCTGGAGCACGGCGCGGCTCAGGCCGAGGCCGACCGCCAGCCCGACGAGGGTGCCGAGCACGGAGATGAGCACCGCCTCCCAGCGGATCGAGGAGCGGACCTGCCCGCGGTTCATGCCCACGGCTCGCAGCAGCCCGAGCTCGCGGGTGCGCTCGTGGATCGACAGCGAGAGCGTGTTGCCGATGCCGATGAGGGCGATGACCACCGAAAGCGCCAGCAGCACGTAGATGATCGTGACGAACTGGGTGACCTGCTGCGCGAGATCGCCGATGAAGCCGTCGCGGTCGAGGACCTCGAGCGAGGGGAGGTCGTCGATGGTCCGCTCGACGGCGGCCATCACCTGCTCGAGATCGGCACCGTCGTCGATCGCCCCGAACACGAGGGAGTCCACGGCGAGGGGCACGATCGTGGCGAACGCCTTGCGGGTGATCGTGTAGTAGCCGAGCAGGTTCTCCTCGTCGCTGATGGCCTGCACCTCGACGTCGATCTGCGTGCCGGTGGGACCCGTGACCGTGATGTCGTCGCCGACGTGCAGGTCGTGGTCCTCCGCCTCGCCGACGTCGACGATCACGCCGTCGTCGGTGAGGTCGTAGAGCGACCCCTCGACCATGCGGGGGTCGATCACGCCGCGCGACGCGGCGGGGTCGACGCTCGAGAGGAACTGGGTGGCCGAGTCGCCGCCCGGGAGCCGGAACTCCACGCGAGCGAAGCCGAAGCCGACGGCCGCGGCCACGCCGGGGACCTGCGCGACCTCGTCGGCGACGGTGGCCGGGAACCCGGCCGGCGGGCCGAAGAACCCCCCGGTGCTCTGCACCACGAAATCGCCCTCGAACCCACGGGCCACCTCCTGGCCCACCGAGGCCTTGGCGGAGGACGCGAACACCGTGATGAAGCCGACGAGGGCCACGCTGATGAGGAGCGCCGACGCGGTGGCGGAGGTGCGCTTCGGGCTGCGGGCCGCGTTCTCCGCCGCCAGCCGGCCCGTGACGCCCCGCAGCTTGGGAAGGAGGGCTCCGAGGGCCCGCACGGACGGCCCGGCCAGCACCGGCCCGACCACGATGGCGGCCACGATCACGAGCACGGCACCCAGGCCGACCGGTCCGAGGTCGTCGGTGTCCTCCGCGCCCCGCCACGCGGCGGAGAGCTGGAAGAGCCCGAGCGCGAGCAGGGCGACGCCGACGATGGCGCGGGTCCGTGACGCGCCGGAGCGGTCGACCTCGACGTCGCGGAGCGCGGCGAGCGGGGGACGCGCATCGACCGGATCGCCGGCATGAGCGCGGCGATCAGCGTGACGCCGATGCCCACCACGAACGCCACCGCGACGGTGACGGGGCGGATCGACAGCGTGTCGGCAGGCAGGTCGGCTCCGAACGCCTCGAACGCCGCGGTGACGCCCTTGGCCAGGCCGATCCCCGCGGCGAGACCGATGCCCGCGGCCACGAGGCCGACCAGGCTGGCCTCGAGCAGCACCGACCCGAGCACCTGGCCGCGGCTGGCCCCGACCGCCCGGAGCAGCGCCAGCTCGCGGGTGCGCTGGGCCACCAGGATCGAGAACGTGTTGGAGATGACGAAGATGCCGACGAGGAGCGCGATCCCGCCGAACACCTGCAGCGCGATCGGTGAAGAACGCGAAGCCGGACTGGACGTTCGTCGAGAGCTGCTCGCCCGCCTCCTTGCCGGTGATCACCTCGATCCCCTGCGGCAGCGCGGGCTGGATGCGGGCGACCAGGTCCTGCTGCGAGAGGCCGTCCTCGGCCTTGGCGAGGACCTGGTTGATCTGGCCGGGGGTGCCCGCGAGCCGCTGGGCCTCGGCCAGCGTGAACTCGGCCGACACGGCGCCGGCGGAGCTCTCGGCCGTCCCGAAGTTGACGATGCCCACCAGCTCGTAGGTGGCGAGCCCGAACTGGGTCACCACGTCCACGTCGTCGCCGACCGAGTAGTCGCCGTCCTCGGCGGCCGCGGTGTTGAGCGCGATCTCGTCGTCCGCCTTCGGGCCCCGCCCGTCGCGGAGCACGTAGGGCGACAGGTCGTCGTTGTCGTACCAGCTCTCGAACAGCGTCGGCGGGCCCTGGCTGGCGCCGATCGGATCACCGTCCTTGTCGAGGACCCGGTTGCCGCCGGCGAAGCTCACGACGATCACGAACGGCTCGGCCTCGGCCACGCCGTCGACGGTGCGGACCTGGTCCAGCACGTCTTGGTCGAACGCCCGGCGCACGTCGCCCCCGCCGAAGGGGTCGCTGAACAGCACCTCACCCTGCACCTCGGCGTCGACCTCCTCGAAGGTCTTCGCGAAGAGGTCGTCGAAGGTCTGGTCCATCGTGTCGGAGAGCACGAAGGTCCCGGCCATGAACGCCACCCCGAGCACGATGGCCACGAGCGTGGAGACGAGCCGGCGCTTGTGCTCCCACAGGGAGCGCGCGGTGATGCGGAACATCAGCCGCCGAGCCCCTTCATGCGGTCGATGATCTGCCAGGTGGTCGGGTCAAGCTGCTCGCCCACGATGCGCCCGTCCTGCAGGAACAGGACGCGGTGGGCATAGGCGGCCGCGGTCGGGTCGTGGGTCACGATCACCACGGACTGGCCCATGTCGGACACGGCCCGCTGCATGAACCCGAGGATCTCGGCCCCGGCCCTGGTATCGAGGTTCCCCGTGGGCTCGTCGGCGAAGATGATCGTCGGCCTCGCGACCAGGGCGCGGGCCACGGCCACCCGCTGCTGCTGCCCGCCCGACAGCTCGCTCGGGCGGTGGCGCAGGCGGTCCGCGAGGCCGACCGTGGCGATCACGGTGTCGAGCCACGCCTGATCGGGCTTCCGGCCGGCGAGGTCGAGCGGCAGGGTGATGTTCTCCAGCGCGTTGAGCGTCGGGATGAGGTTGAACGACTGGAAGACGAAGCCCACCTGGTCGCGCCGCACCTGGGTGAGCGCCTTGTCGTTCAGCGTCGTGAGGTCCGTGCCCGCGATGAACGCCTGGCCCGACGTCAGGTCGTCCAGCCCTGCGACGCAGTGCATCAGCGTGGACTTGCCGGAGCCCGACGGCCCCATGATCGCGGTGAACCGGCCGGCCTCGAAGTCGACGGTGACGCCGTCGAGCGCGCGGACCTCGGTGTCGCCGGAGCCGTAGACCTTGGTCGCCTCGCGGGCGCTGGCGGCGACCGTGGCGCCCGGTGCGGTGGGGGTGACGGTGGACATGGGCGCCACCCTACGCAGGCCGGGTGACGGCACTGAGCGTTACGCGCGGTTGCCTGGTGCGCGCGGTTACTCGGTCGCGATGGCGTCGAGGATCGAGAGGCCGGCGGCCCGGCGGGCGGGGCGCACCGCGGCGAGCGTGCCCAGGACCGCGGTGACCACGATGATCACGCCGAGCCCGGCGGTGGGGAATGCGAACGACGCCAGGCCGAAGCCCTGCATCGCCTTCACCATGGCGACGCTGAGCACCAGCCCCATGCTCACGCCCACGAGCGCGCCGAGGGAGGAGATGAGGGAGGCCTCCCAGCGCACGCTCGATCGCACGCCGGCGCGGTCCATGCCCACCGCTCGGAGCAGGCCGAGCTCGCGGGTCCGCTCCGTGATGGACAGGGACAGCGTGTTCGCGATGCCCATGAGCGCGGTGATGATCGACAGGACCAGCAGGCCGTACACCAGCGTGATGTAGGAGGTGATCTGGTCGATGATGCTGCCGATGAAGCCCTTGCGGTCGAGGACCTCGAGCGAGGGGTAGGCGTCGATCTCGTCCTGGATCGCCGCGAGCACGTCGGGGAGGTGGGCCCCGGGCGAGATGGTGCCGGAGATCTGCACGTCGACCAGCTCGGGGTTGATGGCCTGGAAGGCGGTCCGGGTGAGCGTCAGGAACCCCAGCATGTTGGGGTCGTTGCCGATGCCCCGGACCTTGAAGGTCCGACTCGCGCCGCCGGGGGCGATGACCCCGATGGGGTCGCCGATCTGGATGTCGTGGTCCTCGGCGATGCCCTGGTCGACGAACACCCCCTCGTCGTCGAGGTCGGACACCCGGCCCACCGCCATCCGCGGCGACATGACCGCCTCGATGCCCTGGGGGTCGATCGTGGTGGCGAAGTGCGTTGCGGTGGCGCCGTCGGGGTACTGGATCCCGACGCTGCCGAAGCCGAGCGCCACGACCACGTCGACACCGTCGACCTGGCGGACGGTGTCGGCGACGCTCGAGGGGATGCCGGTCACGAAGGTCGTGAAGCCGGCGGCCCGGCTGGTGACGACGAAGTCGGCCTTGAACCCGCGCTCGACCTCGCTCTGGACCGAGCGGGTGGCCGACGCGGCGAAGACGGTGATGAAGACCACGAGCGCGACGCCGATGACCACGGCCGACGCCGTGGCCGAGGTGCGCTTCGGGCTGCGGGCGGCGTTCTCGGTGGCCAGGCGCCCGGTGATCCCCTTGAGGCGGGGGAGGGGCTGGCCGAGGATGCGCACGCTGCGGCCGGCGAGCACCGGGCCGATCACGAGGAACCCGACCACCACCAGCCCGGCGCCGATGCCGACGATCGGGAGCGCCGCGGTGTCGCCGTCGGCGCGCCAGGCCGCGGAGAGCATGAACGCGCCGACGACGAGGGCCACGAGGCCGAGGACGATCCGCACCCGCGACAGGTTGGAGCGGTCCACCGCCACGTCGCGGAGCGCGGCGAGCGGCGGCACACGGGTGGCGCGGATGGCCGGGAACAGCGATGCGAGCAGCGTGATCGACACGCCGATCAGGAGCGACAGCACGATCGAGTCGGGCTCCACCACGAGCGTCGTGTTGGGGAGCTGGGCGCCCGTCGCGCTGAGCGCGGCGGTGACGCCCTTGGCGAGGAGCATGCCGGCGCCGAGGCCGAGCACGGCCGCCACGAGGCCGACCACGGCCGCCTCGAGGAGCACCGAGCCAAGCACCTGGGCGCGGCTGGCGCCGAGCGCCCTGAGGAGGGCGAGCTCCTTCGTCCGCTGGGCCACGAGGATCGAGAACGTGTTGGAGATGACGAAGATGCCGACCAGGAGGGCGATGGCGCCGAACACGGCGAGCGCGATCTCGAGGAACCCGAGGTTGGTCTGGGAGTCCGCGGAGAGCTGCTCGACGGCCTGCTCGCCGGTGATGACCTGGGCGATCGGCACCGCGGCCCGGACGCGGTCGGCCAGCTCGGTCTGGGACAGGCCGTCCTCGGCCTTCACGTACACGCTCTTGATCTGGCCCTCGATGCCGGCGAGCCGCTGCGCCTCGCCGAGCGTGAACCCGGCGTTGATGGCCCCCCCGGCGCTCTTCGCCGCGCCCAGCCCGAAGGTGCCGACGAGCCGGTAGCGCTCGGTGCCGAACTGGCTGATGATCTCGACCACGTCGCCGACCCCGAGGTCGCCCTCCTCGGCGGCGGCGATGTTGAGCACCACCTCGTCGTCGGCCTCGGGTCCCCGGCCCCTGTTCAGCTCGAACGCGTTGACGGAGGGGTCGTCGATCCAGTTCTCCAGCGCGGTGGCGGTCTGCGCGCCACCGATCGGCTCCCCGTCCCTCCCGAGGACGCGGTTGAAGCTGACCGAGCCCTCCGTCGTGACGCGCGGCTCGGCCGCCGCCACGCCGTCGACGGCCGCGACCAGCGGGAGGATCTCCGCCGGCAGGTTCGCGCGCTGGTCGCCGCTCAGCAGGTCGGTGAAGAGCACCTCGCCCTGCACCACGACGTCGACGTCCTCGACGACCTTGCTGAACAGGTCGTCGAACGACTGGTCGAGCGTGGTCGACATGATGAACGTGCCCGCCATGAACGCGACGCCGAGCACCACCGCGAGCACCGTCGAGATCAGGCGCCGCTTGTGCGCCCAGAGCGAGCGCAACGTGACCCGCCGCATCAGATGGCTCGCGGCATCACGTGTCCCCGTGGGACCCGAGCGACTTCATGTGGTCGATGATCCGAGCCGCGGTTGGCTCGAACAGCTGGCTCACGATCTTGCCATCGGACAGGAAGAGCACCCGGTTGGCGTAGGACGCGGCCACCGGGTCGTGGGTCACCATCACGATCGTCTGGTTCAGGTCGATGACCGCCTGGCGCATGAACTGGAGGATCTCGCTGCCAGCGCGCGAGTCGAGGTTCCCGGTGGGCTCGTCGGCGAAGATGATCTTGGGCCGCCCCGCGAGCGCGCGGGCCACCGCCACCCGCTGCTGCTGGCCGCCGGACAGCTCGGCCGGCCGGTGGTCGAGGCGGTCGAGGAGGCGCACGGTCCGCACGACCGAGCCGATCCACCCGTCGTCGTAGTCGCGGCCCGCCAGGTCGAGCGGCAGCGTGATGTTCTCGAGCGCGTTCAGGGTGGGCACCAGGTTGAAGGACTGGAACACGAACCCGACCTGCTCCCGCCGCACCTTGGTGAGGGCCCGGTCGTCGAGGGTCGTGAGGTCGGTGCCCCCGATGAAGACCCGGCCCGCCGTCACGTCGTCCAGGCCGGCCACGCAGTGCATCAGCGTGGACTTGCCGGACCCGGACGGTCCCATGATCGCCGTGAACCGGCCCGCCTGGAAGTTGACCGACACCCGGTCGAGGGCCCGCACGGCGGTGTCGCCGTGGCCGTACACCTTCACGACATCCACCGCTCGGGCCGCGGCTGCGGGAGCGGCCGAGGAGGGTGAAAGGGCAAAGGTCACGAGGAGCCAGCCTAGGCGGGGGCCTCCGGCGGCCACGAGTCACCGCCAGAGCAGAGGAGGAGCCCACCGACCCCTGTAGATTCACGCTCGGTGACCTGCCCCAGCTGCCGCGCGGACGTGCCGCCGGGCGCACGGTTCTGTGCCGACTGTGGGCAGGACCTGCGACTGCGCGGGGACGAGCGCCGCATCGTCACGGTCCTGTTCGCGGACCTGGTCGGCTACACCTCGCTCTCGGAGACCCGTGACCCGGAGCAGGTCAAGAACCTGATCGATGGGTGCTTCGAGCGCCTCGTGGCCGACATCGACGCCTTCGGCGGCCGGGTCGACAAGATCATCGGCGACGCGATCGTGGCCCTCTTCGGGGCTCCGGTCGCCCACGAGGACGACGCCGAGCGCGCCGTCCGGGCCGCCCTCCGGATGCAGGCCACCCTGGCCGACACCTCCGCCGAGCTCGGGGTGGCGATCCGCATGCGCATCGGCGTGAACACCGGCGAGGTGCTGGTGGGCGCGCTGCGCGCCGGCGGCGACTACACCGCGATGGGCGACGTCGTGAACACGGCCAACCGGCTGCAGACGGCCGCGCCGCCCGGTGAGGTGCTCGTGGGCTCCGCCACCTACGCCGCCACCCAGCGGGTGATCTCGTACGAGGCGCTGGAGCCGATCGACGCCAAGGGCCGCGAGGAGCTCGTGCCCGCGTGGCGGGCCGTCGACGCCGCCCTCCCGCCCGGGTACCGGCCGGAGCGCAACCGGGCGTCGCTGGTCGGCCGCGACGCCGAGCTCGGCCTCCTCCGCCATTCGGTCGACAACGCCGTGCACAACTCGCGCGCGGGCCTGCTGCTCGTGCTCGGGGAGGCCGGCGTCGGCAAGTCGCGCCTCGCGGAGGAGCTGGCGTCGGTCGCCGAGTTCGAGCACAACGCGCTCGTGCTCGAGGGCCGCTGCGTGCCCTACGGCGAGGCCAACGTGTGGTGGCCGGTCGCGGACGCGCTGCGCCACGGCTGCGGCATCCGCTCGAGCGATCCGACGGCCACCGCGCTCGACCTCGCGGCGCGCGCCGTGCACACCGCCCTCGGCGACGAGGTGTCCCCGACCGAGGCGGACCGCGTGCTCCAGGGCCTGCTCTTCCTCATGGGGTTCGACTCGGAGCTGCGCGGGATCGACCCGACCCGTGCCCGCGAGGAGGCCACGGACGCGGTCGTCACGTTCACCGAGCACTTCTCGCTGCAGCGTCCCGTCGTGGTCGTGCTGTCGGACCTGCACTGGGCCGACGACGTCGTGCTCGAGCTCGTCGACACGTTGCTCGAGCGGCTCTGCACCCGCCGGTTCGTCGTCCTGGCCACCGCGCGGCGGGCCATCGAGGAGCGCTGGCACCCGCCGCACGGGCGCCACAACCTCGTGTCGCTCACGCTCGACGCCCTCACCGCGGAGGCCTCCGCCTCGCTGCTCTGCGAGCTGGCCGGGCAGGAGCTCGACGCCACCCTCGCCGCCGCGCTGCTCGACCGCAGCGGCGGCAACCCGTTCTTCCTCGAGGAGCTGGTCACCCTCCTCGGGGAGGCGGGGGTCGTCGGCGGCCACTCCGAGGTCAGCGAGCTGCCGGACACGCTGCGCGGGCTCGTCGCGGCCCGGCTCGACGGCCTCTCGCCTCAGGAGCGCAGCGTGCTCGACGACTGCGCCGTCCTCGGTCGCCGCGGACCGGTGCGCGCCATCGAGGTCATGGCCGAGAAGCACCTCGGCATCGACGACGTGCGGCCGGTGCTCGAGGCGCTCGAGGCCAAGGAGCTGCTCGTGCTGAGCGGCACGGGCGCCGCCGAGAAGTGGACGTTCCGCTCCGACATGGTCCGCGAGGTCGCGTACGGCACGCTCACCAAGTCCGACCGCGCCAAGGGGCACACCGGCATCGCCTCGTGGATGGAGGCCCACGAGGACAGCGAGCACGACGCCGTCCTCGACCGGATCACCCACCACTACGTGCGGGCCGCGGAGCTGGTGACCGAGCTCGGCGCGGGTGACGACGAGTCGGTCGACGTCGTCGACCGCGCGCTGCACTGGCTGGAGCGGGCCGCCAGCCGCGCTGACCAGGCGGAGATGTCGATGGTGTCCGAGCGGCTCTACGGCGAGGGCCTGCGCCTCCTCGCCGGCGAGCACGGTCCGCGCCACCGGACGTTCCTCACCGGGCGCGCGCGGGCCCTCGCGCAGCTGCGCGACCTGGCTGCGGCGCGCGCCGACGCCGAGGCCGCGGTGGAGGAGTCACGCGTCGCGGGGGCCGAGGGCGAGCGCGGCCTGGCCCGCGCGCTGCTCGCGCTGGCCGACATCGAGCAGAAGGAGCAGCGCTGGGACGCGTCCGAGGCGGCGCTGGCCGAAGCCGCGGCCACCTTCGCCCAGCTCGGCGATGCGTTCGGTGAGGCCGAGGTGCTGCGCCTGCGCGGCTTCGGTGCGCTGTTCCAGCACGACTACGAGACCGCCATCGAGCTCCTCGAGGAAGCGCGCGACCGGTTCGAGCAGCTCGGCGACCGGCGGGGCGTGGCCTGGGCCCAGCAGAACCTGGCCTGGTGCGCGTTCTACCTGGGTCGCGCGGCCGAGGCAGAGGAGAAGCTCCGGGTCGCGGCGGCCACCTTCGAGGAGCTGGGCGACAGCGCCGGCCAGGGGTGGGCGATCGGCCTGCTCGCGTGGACGCGGTTCCAGCAGGGTCACAGCCTCGAGGCGGAGGCGATGGCCGAGAGCATCCTCGACAGCACGCGCCAGCGCGACCGCTGGGCGCTCGGGATGATGCTGGTGCTCATCGGATCGGTGCGCCTCTGGACGGGCCGGGCGGTCAGCGCCATCCCCTGCCTGGAGGAGGCGCGGGAGATCTTCCTCGGCATGGACGACACCTTCGGCCGCGCCCAGGCCAACGCGGTCCTGGGTCGCGCCCTCGTGGCGGCGGGCCGCGTGGCCGACGGCTTCTCCGTCCTGCCGGGCGCCGGTGGCGTCGCCGAGGTCGAGGCCCTGGGCAAGGAGAACCTCTTCGCCTTCGTCGCCACCGTCAACGCGTCGGTGCAGATCGGCGACACCGAGCGCACGACCCACCTCCTCACGATCGCGCCCGAGCTGAACGCGGCCGTCGCGGGGGACGTCATGATCGCCGACACGGAGCGGGCGGTGGCCACGGGCCTCCACCGCCTCCAGCTCGGCGACGTCGACGGGGCCCTCGCCGTCCTCGAACCGGTCCAGGCCGGCCTCGCCCCGACGATCGACCCGAACCTGTGGTCCGCGGTGGCGCTGGTGCGCGCCGCCGACGGTCAGGTCGACGCCGCTCTCGCCGCCGCCGACGCGGTGGACGGGCACGACCGCGCGAGCTACCTCGATCGTGTGATCGCCGGCGTCGCGCGCGGCGTGGCGCTCGACCGGCGGGGCGACCACACGGCCGCCGTGGCCGCGTTCGACCAGGTGCTGGCGGCCGCCGAGGCCAGCGAGGACGTCGTCACCGCCGCCATCGCCCGCCTCGCCGACGCCACTGCGGCGTCGGCCCGGGGGGAGGCCGACGCCGCGAAGCGCCTGGCGGCGGCGGACGCGCGCCTCGCGGAGATCGGCCTCGAGGACACCGGCTGGCGACGCGCGCTCCGGCTAGCTCTGGGCATCAGCTCGGCTGCTTGATGCTCAACCCGGCTGCTTGATGCTCAGCCCGGCTGCTTGATGCTCAGCCCGGCTGCTTGACCACCCGCAGGTAGGGCTTCTTCGCGTCCCACCCGTCGGGGAAGGCCGCCTTGGCCTCCTCGTCGGTGACCGCCGGGACGATGATGACGTCCTCGCCCTGCTTCCAGTCGGCAGGGGTGGCCACCTTGTGCTTGGCCGTGAGCTGGAGCGAGTCGATGACCCGCAGGAGCTCGTCGAAGTTCCGGCCCGTGGAGGCGGGGTAGGTGAGCGTGAGCTTCACCTTGTTGTCCGGCCCGATCACGAACACCGAGCGCACCGTGAAGGTGTCGCTGGCGTTCGGGTGGATCATGTCGTAGAGGTCGGCCACCTTGCGATCGGGGTCGGCCAGGAGCGGGAAGTTGAGGCTCGAGCCCGTGACGTCGGTGATGTCCTGGCTCCACTTCTCGTGGTCGGCCACGCCGTCCACGGAGAGACCCACGATCTTCACGTTGCGCTTGTCGAACTCGGGCTTGAGGGAGGCCACGCGACCCAGCTCGGTGGTGCAGACGGGGGTGAAGTCCTTGGGGTGCGAGAACAGCACGGCCCAGCTGTCGCCCTTCCAGTCGTGGAAGCTGATCGGGCCGTCGGTGCTGTCGGCGGTGAAGTCGGGAGCGTCGTCCCCGAGGCGGATGGCCATGGTGTCTCCTGCTGTGGTGGTCGGTGTGGTGGTCGGCGGGTAGCCGGGCGCGACCCTAGCGGCGGTGTTCCCGAAATCCGACTGGCTCAGTCGGGATTCGGCGCGGGCTGCGGCCCGGGTTGGACGTCCTCGTCGACGAAGCTCCGGTAGACGGAGAGGAGCGCCCGCCGTTGGTCGTCGTTGAGGCGCGGGTCGGCGCGCACGGCCTCGACCACCGTCGGGACCTCGGGCTTGGGGGTGCCGGCGTCGTCCTCGAGCAGGCCGGCCTGCACGAGGAGGGTCTCCGCGGAGAGGTTGAGGGCGCCGGCGATGGCCTTGAGCACGCGGACCGACGGCTCGTGGAGGCCCCGCTCGATCTGGCTGAGGTAGGGGTTCGACACGTTGGTGCGGGCGGCCAGCTCCCGCAGGGTGAGCTCGGCCTGCTGGCGCTGGGCACGGATGAGCTCGCCGAGGGCCACCAGCTGCCGGCGGGGTCCGGACACGTCTTCAGCCATGTCTCAGTTCAGTCATGTCTCGGCTCGCAGGACGTCGGGCTCGATGTAGAGGATGCGGGCCTCGGGCACGCTGGCCCGCACGGCGCCCTCCACCCGGTCGACCGCCGCCGCGAGGTCGGGCATCGTGAGGTCGTCGGCGAAGCTGACCTTGGCGCCGACGAGGAGCTCCTCGGGGCCGATGTGCTGGGTGCGCAGGTGGATGAGCGCGGCGACGGCGGGGTCCGCCTCGATGCTGGTCCGGATCGCGCCCTCGACCCCGGCGTCGGCCGTCTCCCCGATGAGCAGGCTCTTCATCTCGATGGCGAGGATGACCGCGATGGCCGTCAGCAGGATCCCGATGCCCAGGGTGCCGTAGCCGTCCCACACCGCGTCGTCCGTGGCCAGCGCCAAGCCCACGCCGGTGAGGGCGAACACGAGCCCGATGAGCGCGCCCAGGTCCTCCAGCAGCACCACCGGCAGCTCCGGGTTCTTGGAGCGCCGGATGAACTGCCACCAGCCCGCGTCGCCGCGGACATGGTTCGCCTCGCGGACCGCGGTGCGGAACGACAAGGCCTCCAGGCCGATGGCGACGAGCAGGATCCCGATGGCGACCTCGGCGGACTCGAGCTCGTGCGGATGGCGGATCTTCTCGATCCCCTCGAACAGGGCGAAGGCGCCGCCGATGCTGAAGAGCACCATCGCCACGATGAAGGCCCAGAAGTACCGCTCCCGGCCGTACCCGAACGGGTGGGACCGATCCGCTGCGCGCTGCGCCCGCCGTCCGCCGAGGAGCAGGAGGGCCTGGTTGCCCGAGTCGGCGGTCGAGTGGATGGCTTCGGCCAGCATCGACGCGGAGCCGGTGATGAGGAAGCCGACGAGCTTGGACAGCGCGATGCCGGCGTTGGCCGCGAGGGCGGCCACGACCGCCTTCGTCCCGTGTCCGCTGCCGGCCATGGGCCGCAGCGTAGAGCGGGCTGGTCGGATCCCTGCCAGGATCCGGCTGATGACCATCCTCGAGCTGGCCGACGCCGATCCGCACGCGCCGGCGGTCGACGACCTCACGCGCACCCGCTCCCGCGGCGAGCTGGTCGAGCGGGCGACCCGTGCCGCGCACTGGCTGCTCGACGAGGCGGCCGTCGGCGCGGGCGGGCACGTGTCGATGCTGATGGGCAACCGCGTCGAGCTGATCGACCTCCTGCTCGCGGCCCAGCTCGGCGGGATGTGGATCACCGCCGTGAACTGGCACCTCACCGCGGCCGAGGTGGCGTACATCGTCGAGGACTCCGGTTCGACCGTGCTGTTCACCGATCCCGAGCACGAGGCCACCGCCCGCGCGGCGGCCGCGCTGGTCGCGGAGGGGGCAGCAGTGGGAGCTGTGCAGGTGGTGGTGGCCGGCCCCGACCTCGAGGCCGTCGAAGCGTTCGGGCGCGCCGACCCGTTCTCGCTGGAGGGCCCCGGTGGCGGCGCCATGCTCTACACCTCCGGCACGACGGGCCGGCCCAAGGGCGTGAAGCGCCGGTCGACGGCCAGCCTCGGCGCGACCTTGCGGGTGGGAGCCGCGCCCGGCCGCGTGCTCGGGCTCGACGGGCAGGGCCCCCACCTCGTGACCGGGCCGCTGTACCACGCAGCGCCGCTCGGCTTCGCGGCCGTCGACCTCGCCAACGGCGCCGAGCTGGTCCTCATGCCACGGTGGGACGAGGAGCACTGCCTCCGGCTCATCGAGGAGCGCGGGGTGCGCAACAGCCACGTCGTGCCCACGATGTGCGTGCGCCTGCTCCGGGTGCCCGACGAGCGGCGGGCCGCGTTCGACGGGTCGTCGCTGTCCACGGTGCTCCACGGGGCGGCGCCCATCGCCCCGTCGGTGAAGCAGCGCATGATCGAGTGGTGGGGACCGGTGCTCACCGAGTACTGGGGGAGCACCGAGGGCGGCGTCTTCACGCTGGTCGACTCGATGGCGTGGCTGACCAAGCCGGGCACGGTCGGCAAGGCGGTGCCGAGCTACGACGTGTTCGCCGTCGACGCGGACGGCACCCGCCTCCCGCCCGGCGAGGTCGGCACGCTGTACACGCACAACCTCCTGACCGACGAGGTGTTCGAGTACCACCATGCCCCCGAGAAGACCGAGGCCGCCCACCTCGCGCCCGGCACGTTCACGATGGGCGACGTCGGCCACGTCGACGCGGACGGCTTCGTGTTCCTGTCCGATCGCGCCGCCAACATGATCATCTCGGGCGGCGTCAACATCTACCCCGCGGAGATCGAGCAGGAGCTCATCGACCACCCCGCGGTGGCGGACGTGGCCGTGTTCGGCATCCCCGACGACGAGTGGGGGGAGCAGGTGAAGGCGGCGGTGGAGCTGGTGGACGGCGTGACCCCATCGGCGGAGCTCGAAGCGGAGCTGCTCGCCTTCGCCCGCGAGCGGATGGCTGGGTACAAGGTGCCGCGGTCGATCGACTTCGAGGCCGAGCTGCCCCGCCATCCGACCGGCAAGCTCTACACGCGCCTGCTCCGGGCCAAGTACTGGGAGGGGCGAGCCAGCTCTGTCTAGCTGCGCCTCTGTCTACGGATCAGTAGCAGTGAACTGCACCGGGAGGTGCTCGAGGCCGCTCACGAAGTTGGCCGGGCGCAGGGGTGGCTCGGCGTCCGGATCGGCGAGCGCCAGGTCGGGCAGGCGCTCGAGCAGCTCGTCGAGCATGACCGCGATCTCGAGCCGCGCCAGGCTGGCGCCGAGGCAGAAGTGCGGCCCGAACCCGAAGGCCACGTGCTCGTTGGGGGTGCGGGCGACGTCGAAGCGGAACGGGTCGTCGAACACGTCCTCGTCGCGGTTGGCCGACGGGTAGAGCAGCATCAGCTCGTCGCCGGCCTCCACCTTCTGGCCGCCGAGCTCGACGTCGCGCGTGGCGGTGCGGACCATGTTCTTGATCGGGGTCACCCAGCGGAGCATCTCCTCGACCGCGCTCGGCCGCAGGTCCGGGTCGGCCGCCACCGCGTCCCACTGGTCACGATCGAGGAGGAGCTGGTGCACGCCACCGGAGATGACGTGCCGGGTGGTCTCGTCCCCACCGATCAGGATCAGCAGCGCCTCCTGGAGGACGTCCTCCACCGTCAGGCGCTCCCCGTCCACCTCGGCGTGCACGAGGATGCTCATGAGGTCGTCCTGCGGGTTGGCCTGGCGGTCCGTGATCACCTCGTGGGCGTAGGCGGTGTACTCCGCGAACCCGTTGGCCGCCGCCTCGAGCTGCTCGGCCGTGGCCTCGGTGCTGAGGCCCTTCAGCATGTCGTCGGACCAGCGGAGCAGGTCGGCGCGGTGCTCGGGGCGGACGCCCAGGGCGTCGCCGATCATGATCATCGGGAGGTGGGCGGCGATGTCGTGCACGAGGTCGGCCTCGCCCCGCTCGCACACGGCGTCGAGGATCTCGGTGCAGGCGCGGCGCACGGCGGGCTCGCTGTCGCGCACCCGGCGCGGGGTGAAGCCCTTGTTGACGAGCATCCGGCGCTTGAGGTGGGCCGGGTCGTCCATGTCGATCATCATCGGCAGGGCCGGCTGCTGGGGCCGGATGCCGCCGGCGGAGGAGAACGTGGCGGGGTCCTTCGACACGGCCTTCACGTCCGCGTAGCGGCTCACCCCCCACACCACGCCGTCCCAGTACACGGGCGCGTTGGCGCGCACCCAGGTCAGCGCCTCGTGGTGGTCGCCGGCCCAGAACGCGCCGTTGCACAGGTCGACGTCCTCGCGGCGGGCATGGTCCGGGGCGGCTCCTCGTCGATCCATTGTCAGGACTCCACCGTCAGCCCGAGCGCCTCGGCCACGGCCACCTCGAGCGCGCGCTGCCCGGCCGCGTTCGGGTGGGAGTAGCCCGCGCCCAGGCCCACCGGGTTCAGCCACGACTCGGTCGTGCACAGCTCGTGGCCGTCGAAGGCATCCGTCACGTCCACGTACTCCACGGCCCCGTCGCTCCTCGCCACCGCGGCTTCGATGGCGGCGTCGAGCGCGGCGACGATGCCGGCCGCGGTGACCTGGTCCGCCTCGTCGAGCCAGCCGCACTGGAAGGTGTCCTGCCCGGCCTCGGGGGTGAGGCGCGGGTAGCCCACGTGCGCGATGCGGGCCTCGGGGTAGGCCTCGACCAGGGCCGGGTACACCGACCCCGCCAGCGTGTCCGTGAGCGTCGCGAGCTTCGCCCTCAGGTCCTGGTTGTCCGGCTTCGGGCTGCACGCCGCCAGCACGCAGCTGCCGATGATGTCGCCGAAGCCGAGGTCGTTGCCCCCGATGGTGAGCGTGACCAGCGTGATCGTGGGGTCCGGCTCGCCCGGGATCTGGGCCGGCAGGTCCCGGTCGTCCCAGGCCCCGGTGAGGTGCTGGGTGCGCGATCCGGCGCACGCGCGGTGGTCGATCGACACGAACCCCGCGGCGTCCGCGTACATGCGGCGGGGCCAGGCCAGCGCGGCCGCGTTGCACTTGCCCGTGCCCGTGTCGTACGGCGGGGCGCCCTCGCCCGAGGAGAACGAGTCCCCGAGCGACGCGTACGCGATGGCCTCCGCGTCGCCGCCAGCCCCGTCGTCGTCGCCGCAGGCCACGGCCGTTGCGAGGAGCACGACAGCTGCTGCCAGGGCGAGGACCGCGGTGAGCCGGCGCTTGTGCATCGCCCGGTTGTACCAGAGGCGCGACCTGGGCCGCGCCTCTGGCAACCGTTGCCAGCTGTCTGTCCCCGCTCAGCTCAGCGTGACCAGCTCAGCGGTCGTCGGCCGGCAGGCCGAGGCGCACCTTCCCGGCGTGCACGAGCGTCTCCTCCGGGGTGAAGGGGTGGAAGCGGGCGCCGCGGACGTCGCGGACGCACTGCTCGATCGGGCTCGTGCGGTAGAAGGAGGCGCCGCCACCGACCTCGAGGGCCAGGTCGCAGACCTCGCTCCCCGCGAGCGCGATCTCCCGCTTGGCCGTCATCACGGCCACCACCTTCTCCATGGAGGGCTCGGGGTCGTCGCCCACGGCGGCCAGCGCGCCGTCCAACGCCCAGGCGGCCACCCGCAGCTTCGCGTCCATGAGGCCGACGGCCCGCTGCATCGTCGGATCCTCCGCACGGGGGGTGCCGGCGATCGCGGCGACCGCGTGGTCGCGGGCCGCCTCGGCCACGCCGAGGTACACGGCCGCGATGGGCGGCATCGCGATCTCCATGATCACCTGGAGGGGCGGGTCGATCTTGCGGATCGGGCGCCGGGCCAGCACGCGCTCCTCGGGGACGAACACGTCCTCGAGCTGGATGTCGTGGCTGCCGGTGCCCCGCATGCCCAGGGTGTCCCAGTTGTCGAGCACGGTCACGCCCTCGCTCGCCACCGGCACGGCCATGTTCAGCACGATGCGGCCATCGTCGGGGTCCTCGTAGGCGAACATCGTCGACAGGACGGTGCCGGCCGGGGCCTGGCTGCAGAACACCTTCCGGCCGCTCACCAGGTACCCGCCGTCGACCTTGATGGCCTCGCCGCGGGGGTTGGTCGTGTCGGCGCCGCCGGTGGACACGAGCACGATGCCCTCGTCCGCAACCCGGCGCAGGGTCGCCTCCGCGCCCGGGAGCTCCCTCCGGTACCGCCAGGCGGTGAACAGCACCACGTGGTGGTGCATCACCGAGGCGAGTGCCGTCGAGGCGCAGTGCCGGGCCAGCTCGCGCTGGGCCATCGCCACCTGGCGGGCCGTGGCGCCCTTGCCGCCGAGCTCCTCGGGGACGGCCAGGGCCAGGTAGCCCTCGGCCTTGAGGAGGTCGTAGGCCTCGCTGACGAAGCTGCCGTCGCGGTCGTGACCAGGCGCGAACTCGCTGATCCGGGCCCCGAGCTCCGCGGCCCACGCCACCAGCTCCCGCTCTTTCGCCGTCTCCTGTGCTGACTTGTCCATCGCAGTCTCCATATCACCAACGTAAGGACGCCGTCGCGGCAGGCCTAGTACCAGATCTGTACCTTGACGCTGATGGGTGAGCATCATGCGTGACTACGGCCAGTACTGCCCGGTGACGATCGGCAGCGAGGTGATCGGCGACCGGTGGACGCCCCTCATCCTGCGGGAGATGTTGGCGATCGGCAGCACCCGGTTCAACGAGATCGAGCGGGGCCTGCCCGGGATCTCCCGCACCCTGCTGTCGCAGCGGCTCCGCCACCTGGAGCGCAAGGGCGTGGTGGCCCGGGTGCCGGCGGCCGGTGGGCGGGGGAGCGAGTACCACCTCACGCCGGCGGGGAGCGCGCTCATGCCCGTGCTCATGGCCATGGGGGAGTGGGCGGTGCGCTGGATGTACGCCGAGCCGACCCCGCCCGACGCCGACCCGCAGACCCTCCTGTGGTGGATGCACCGGATGCTGGCCCACGACCAGCTGCCCGACGAGCGGGTGGTCATCGAGTTCCGGTTCGAGGGCGAGGACGCGATGACGATCTGGCTGGTGCTGGACCGCGGCGAGGCATCCGTCTGCGCGAAGCACCCTGGATTCGAGACGGACCTCCTCGCGGTGACCACGGGGCTCACGCTGCTCCGCATCCACTCCGGCATCGACACCGTGGCCGAGGCGCTGGCCGACGGCTCCCTCCGGCTCGAGGGCCCGCCCGCGCTGCGCCGCGGCTTCTCCCGGTGGTTCGTGTGGAGCCCGTTCGCGTCCCTGGTGCGCGAGGTCTCGAGCGCCAGTCGGTCAGCGGCCCATTAGCAGTCAGTCGGGAGTCCCGACCGGCCGCGGCCCGCTGACCGACTCCACGATCCCGGTCGCCACCGGCACCCACCCCTCGTAGGTTTCCGCCTGCGCCACGAGGTCGACGAACTGCAGGGCGTCGTCGCCGACGAGCGTGTGCATCGGCGCCGCCGGATCGTCGGCGATCCCGACGATCGCCGCGGCCACCACCGCGGGGTCACCGCCGGCCGCCTCGCCGCTCTTGATGTAGAAGTCGGCCACCCAGCCCTCGTCCGCGGCATAGGTCGTGCTCTCGTCGATCTCGTCCATCTCGCTGTTGGCGAAGATCTCGGTGGCGAAGAAACCCGGCTCCACGCAGGCGACGCGAACCCCGTAGGGCGCGACCTCCCACAGGAGCGCCTCGCTGAGGGCGCCGAGCGCGTGCTTGCTCGCGGAGTAGAAGCCCATGTGCGCGTTGCCCGGCACGCGGCCGGCCACCGACGTCACGTTGACGATGAGCCCGGAGCCCCGCGCCCGCATGGCCGGGAGCACGGCGCGGCTGGTCCGGACGGCACCCCACACGTTCGTGTCCATCACGGCCTGCGCCTTTGCGAGGTCGATCGTCTCGACCGCGCCCAGGAAGCCGACGCCGGCGTTGTTCACGAGGATGTCGACGGCGCCGTGGCGGGCCTCGACGTCGGCGACGGCGCCGGTCACCGACGCGTCGTCGAGGACGTCGAGCTGGACGATGTCCACCGTCAGCCCCTCGGCGTCGGCGCGGGACCGCAGCCTCTCGGCCTTGGCCAGGTTGCGCATGCTCGCGCACACCGTGTCGCCCCGGCGCGCGAACGCGAGTGCCGCCTCGAGGCCGATGCCCGTGCTGCACCCCGTGATCAGGACGATGCTCATGGCTCGCTCCCTGTTGTTGCTAGTCAGCTTCAGTCCTCAGCTTCAGTCCTCAGCGTGCACAGTGACCGTGCCGGCGGTGCCGTCGACCGTCACCCGGGCTCCGTCGCGGATCAGGCGGGTTGCGCCGATGACAGAGACAGTGCAGGGGATGCCCAGCTCGCGGGACACGATCACCGTGTGGCTCAGCTGGGCGCCGACCTCGACGACCACCGCGCAGGCCGGGACGAACAGCGGCGTCCAGGCCGGGTCGGTGATGGGCGCCACGAGCACGTCGCCCGGCTCGAGCTCCCGCGGGTCGGCGGGGTCGAGCACGACCCGGGCCCGACCGGTGGCGCGGCCCGGGCAGCCGGGGATCCCCTCCAACGTGGTGCCCGCGGCGACCGGCGCCGGCGCGGTGTCGCGCTCGGACCAGGTGGGCAGCGGCGGCACGGTCCCGGAGAACACGAACGGGGGCTCGAGGGCGAACAGCGACCGGTACTGCGCCTCGCGCTCGCGGATGACGTCGGCGAAGGACTGCGGGTCGGCGACGAACGCGTCGAGCTCGGAGGCGTCGAGCATCGACCAGCTCGTGGGGGTGTCGAGCACCCCGCGCTCGACCATCCGTTCGCCGAGCTCGTGGCTTCCCACGCGCATCTCGTTGACGAGCCGGATGATCGTGGTCTTGGTCCGCTCCCGGCCGGCCAGGAACACGGGCGCGGCCGCCAGGGCCGCGGCGAGCTGGCCGTGCGTCTCGGGATCGTCCTCGACGGCAGCCAGCACCGACGGGACGGCCGCCTCGCGCGCGGCGCACATCGCGGCCTGCTGGCGCCGGGGTGCCTGCTCGTCGGCGGCGGTGCGCATCCGGTCGATGGCCGCCAGCGGCAGCCGCGGGTTGGTCTCCCACGACGGCGCGCTCGTCTCCCACTCGTTGGGGCCGCGCGAGCCGAAGTCGTAGAGGAACCGGTCGAGGTCCGCCACGAAGGCCTGCGCCTCCGGGTCCGACGAGCCGGCGAGGCGCTCGAGCAGGCCGTCGACGCCGGCGTCGAAGGCGGCCGTGAGCGCGTCGGACCCGCGCACGCGGCGCCCGAGCTCCCAGAAGGCGTAGGTCGGATCGGCCGAGTCGACGCAGCCGATGCCGGCGATCAGCGTCATGGCCAGGGTCGGGTCCTCGATCGCGGTGCACACGCCCTGGATGACGCCGAGCGGCACGGTCGCGCAGTACGTCATGAAGAGGTGGGTGGAGAACAGGCGCCGCAGCTCGGGGAGGTGGCCGAGGACCCAGTCGAGGAGCTGGCGGTCGGACATGCTCCCGAAGTCCGGCCGGGCCGCCCGCAGGTCCGCCATCAGGGCCCGGTCGGCCTCGAGGTCGGGGAGCGCCGGGGCGCTGAAGATCCAGCCGAGCGTGGCCTGGATCGCGTCGGTCCGGTCCGGGTCCTCGTCGCCGTCGACGGCCTCGTACGGCGGCACGCCCGGCATCTCGCCCCAGAGGGAGTAGTCGATCTGCTCGGGGGTCAGGCCCGGCGTCCGCACCCCCAGCACCCGGCTCACCGAAGCGTTCAGGTAGCAGTAGCCGCCGAAGCAGCCGACGATCTCGTTGTCCGTCGGGGAGAACTCGTCGAGGCGGAACGCGCCGAAGCGCTCGAGAGCGTCACGCCAGCCGGGCTCGGCGCTCTGCGTGATGCCGGTGCTCCACGTGAGCGGCGTGACCGGCCACGGGAACACCTCGCCCACGTTCCCGCGGGTCCACACCGGGTAGCGCGTGCTGGGCTCGCTGTCACAGATCCAGCGAGTCGGCCGACTGCTCTTGCCGACCTTGACGGTCGTGTCGTTCGCCATGCTCTTCCGCCCTTCCGCCCGCCCCCGGCGCCGAACGGTAGCCCTACCCGGGCGGGCTGTGCTCGACGAGTGAGACCGCCTCGTCGTCGCCTGCCACGTGCTCCTCGAACACGAGGCCGACACCGCGGGCGTAGTGCTTCTCCTCGATGACCTCGGGCTCGAGCGGGTTCCAGTCGCGGGTCACGAGCACGTCGCTGAAGGTGCCCGCCGGGACCGTGGTCGTCTGGCCCAGCCGGAGCACCTCGCCGAGGTCCTCGGCCTCGCCCGGGTAGTACTCCTGGCGGTAGGCGTCGCCCACCTGCGGGTCGGCGGGCATGGCGATGCCGGGCAGGGCGCCGTCGACGCCCGCCTCGAAGGACCCCTCGGTGTCGGCCAGCGCGCCGTCCTCGTAGTTCTCGACGGCCTCGCCGAGGTACCAGACGTTGCCGGCGCGGTCCTGGGCGAACCAGTCCCGGGTGTCCTCGACGACGACGCCGTCGATGGTCACCGTGTCTCGCACCACCGTGGCGGAGATCCCGAGGACCACCTTCCTCTCCGGTAGCACGGTCACCTCGACCCGCTCGGTCCCCTCGTCCGTCTCGCCCTCGTAGACCCAGCGGGCCCCCACCGCGAAGGGCAGGTAGGGGTTGTCGATCTCCTCGACGAAGTCGGCGGGGTCGAGCTCCGGGTGGTAGTCCCCGCCGTCGCCGGGGTCGATGACGGGTTCTGAGGGGCTTGACGCGGAGGTCGACGGGGACCCGGTCGAGTCGTCATCGTCGCCACAGGCGGTGACGCCTATCAGCAGTGCCGCGAGGGCAACAGCAGCCAGGGCAGGCGGGGCGCGGGTGGTCGTGGAGCAATCATGCTCCCCGCCGGCAGTCAGGTCACGGGTGGATCAGCACGATCGGTGCCGCGCCCAGCCACGCGACGCCGGTCACGCTGGCGCCCGAGCCGGACCCGCTGGCCGCGACGCCCACGGCACCGCCCTTGTCGTTGAGCGCCGTGACCGACGCGTGGGTGAAGCCGGCCGGGATCGGCAGCGCGATCGGGGTGCCGTCGGGGTCCCAGAGCACGGGGAACCGCCAGCTGCTGCCCGCCGAGTAGCCCGCCTCGTTCACGTCGTTCACGTGGGTGGCCCGGGTCGCGTCGACCATGGCGGGGTACGGCAGCACGCGCTGCAACTCGACCACGGTCCAGTCGTCCGGCTCGAGCGCGCCGGACGGGGCGGTCATCCACCCGGCCGCGACCAGCACGGCAGACGCCATGAGGACGGCCGCGGTCCGCCGTCCGCGCAGGTGCCACCGGTGCATGCGAGGAGTCTGCGACCTCCCCGCGGATCACCGCCTGAGGCAAACGACTCAATTCGGGCGATCTCGGGCCGTTCTCGGCCCGTTCTCGGGCAATCGCCCCGGCGGTGCTGGTGGCCCGGTGCTAAGTAGCCGGACCGTGACCACCGTCCGGGTTGCCACGTTCAACATCCGCAACGGGCGCGCGTTCGACGGCCTCGACTCGTGGCCGTTCCGGCGCCGCGCCACCATCGCCGCGATCGCGTCGCTCGACGCGGCGATCGTGGGGCTCCAGGAGGCCTATCGCTGCCAGGTGCGGACGATCGTCCGGGGGCTGGGCAACCGCGGTTTGGAGGTAACACCGGTGGGGTCGGGCCGTTCGCGCCGGCGGCGCGGGGAGCACACCCCGCTCCTGCTGCGGCGCGACCGGGTGACGGTCGTGGAGCACCGCACCCTGTGGTACGGGGACGACGCGGACCGTCCTGGCACCGTGCTCCCGGGCGCACGGTTCCCGCGGACCGCCACGCTGGCAGTCGTTGAGCTGGTCCCGGAAGGACTCCACTTGCAGGCGGTGTCGACGCACCTCGACTCCCGGTCGCCGAGCCTCCGGACCGCGAGCGCCGCGCAGCTCGCGACCTGGCTCGACCCGGCGTTGCCGCAGATCGTGCTCGGCGACCTGAACGCCGGCCCCGACGACCCGGAGCTGGAGCCCCTGCTCGCAGCCGGACTCCGGCTCGTCGACGTGACCGTCCCGGGCGACACAGCAGCGAGCACAGCGGGGACCTATCACTCGTTCACGGGCAGCACGACGGGTCGTCGCATCGACCACATCCTGGTCAGCCGCGACATAGAGGTCGTGGCCGCCGAGGTCGCGCACCCGCGCCCCGGCGGCCGTCTCGCTCGCCTTCCCTCAGACCACTGGCCGGTTGTCGCCGACCTGTCTGTGTGACTACCGCTTGGCTGACCTACAGGTCAGGCCACAGAGAACTCAGTGATCATCCCTTGGCTGAAGTGCGGGGCCGCGTCCTCGCTCTCGCCGAGCGTCTCGAGCGTGGGGAAGTCGACCGCGCCGACCGGCAGGAAGCACACGGCGGCATAGCTGCCGGGCGTCAGACGGGCGTAGAGGTAGGAGACCGAGCCGGGCTCCCCGACGAACGTGAAGCCGGCATCCGTCACCAGCGCCTGGCCCTCCTCCTCGTCGAGGTCCAGGATCTCGCTCATCGGCTGGGTCACGCCGTCGTTCTTGCGGAACAGGGCCACCTCGTGGATCTCGTTGCCCTCGTTGGTGACCTTCACGATGTTGAGACCGGCGGGGACCTCGGCCGGGATGCCGACGAAGCTGTACTCGACGGTGCTGTACTCGCCCTTCTCGGCCTCGCAGCTCTCGTAGGTGTGGGCGTCCACCCGGCCCACCGAGGCGTTGAACTCGTCGCCTTCGAAGGCGTCCTCTTGGCCGTCGATGTACGCGTTCGCCGCGGCGACCATCACCCCGACGTCATCTGCCACCCCGTCGTAATCTGCCAGCTCGTCCGCGTTGTCCTGGAACTGCTCGAACAGCGGGTCGGCCACCTCATGCGTGGGCGCCTCCTCCCTGCTGAAGAGGAGGGACAGCTCGACGCTCGCCTCGCAGAAGTCCTCGAGGTTCGCCGCGGCCGCTGTGTCGTCGCCGTTGCCTGCGTTCTCACTCGCGTCGTCGTCATCGTCCCCGCAGCCGGTGGCCGCGAGCACGAGCACGGCCGCGAGCCCCAGCGCGGTGAGGCGCTTGCCAAGGTGGTTCCGGTGCATGCCCGCCCTCCAACTGTCGTCGTACGTCCGCCTGTCCAACTATGCGCGCACGCTAGTCAACCAAAGTCATAGACATGAGTGTTTCTCTCTTGTAGTGTCGGGTGTGGACTGACAATCAGGGGGACCACCATGCGCTTCCGGCTGCTCGTCATCACTCTGCTCCTGCTGGGAGCGATGTGGGTCGTCTCGCCCACGTCAGCATCAGCAGACGCACCGAACCTCACCTCCCGGAACGGCATCACGGTGGCGGGGTGGCGCTGGATCACGGGCCGCACGCTCGAGGTGGACGTCAGCACCGCCAAGGTGGCGGCCAGCGCCGTCAACGGGCCCCACCGGATCCGGATCACCCTGCCCAACGACTACTTCCAGTCCGGCACGACCCGCTACCCCGTGCTCTACCTGCTCCACGGCGGGGCCGGCGGCAACTCCGCCCAGTGGACGACCGGCGGCGGCGCCGTCGAGTCGCTCACCGGCGGCCGGCCGCTCATCACGGTCATGCCCGACGGCGGCAAGGTCGGCTGGTACACGAACTGGGTCAGCCAGTCGGGCGGGGCCCAGGCCTGGCGCGACTTCCACGTCGACCAGCTCATCCCGTGGATCGACGGCAACCTGCGCACGATCGCCGCCAAGGGCGGGCCGGCCATCGCCGGCCTCTCGATGGGCGGCTTCGGGGCCATCCGCTACGCACAGGACCGGCCCGACCTGTTCGCCTACGTCGGCAGCTTCTCCGGCGCAGTCGACCTCGGCGACTCGGGCACCCGTTCGGTCATCACGCGAGCAGGCGGTGCAGAACGGCTACTCACGGCAACGCCGTCTTCGGCAACCCGTTCTGGCCGTTCGACGCCACCTGGAACGCGCTGAACCCGCTCAACCGGGCCGGCCGCCTCCAGGGCGTGGCCGTCGGCCTCTACGCGGGCGGCGGGCATCAACGACCAGGACGTGCTCGAGGGCACGATGCGCGCCTCGGCCGACCGGTTCCACACGGCGCTCGACGCCGCCGGCGTGCCCCACTTCTACTGGATGTACGGCCGGCCGGGTCCGTCCGCGCCCTTCGGCTGCGACGGCGGCCACAACTTCGGCTGCTGGAACTTCGCGCTCAACGACGCGCTGCCCCGGATGATGGCCGTGCTCCAGGCGCCCGGCGTCCACCGCCTCCGCCACCCGAGCCGCCCGCCGCGCCTGTGGCAGACGGCGGCTTCGAGGACCCGGGCCTCGGCCCGTGGGCCTGCCAGGGCACGTGCGGCGCCGACCACGGCGGCGGGCCTCGCCCGCACCGGCACCGGCAACGGCTGGGTGCGCAACAACACCGGCTGGAACGACCTGCACCAGACCATCGCCGTGAGCCCCAACCGCACCTACACGGTGACGGCCTGGGTGCGGACGTCGGCCAACAACACTGACGGCTACTCTCGGGCTGCGCACGCTCGGCGGCCAGGTGCTCGGCGAGCAGCGTTCGGCCGGCTCGACGGCTACACGCAGCTCACCGTCAACGTGAGCACGGGCTCCAACACCAGCGTCGTCCTCTTCGGCGGCCTGTGGGCCAACGGTGACACCTGGTTGCAGATCGACGACGTCAGTGCTGTACGCCAGTGAGTAGCCAGTAGGTGACCAACCAGCAGATGCACAGTCTGCAACAGCCGCCGTGTGCTGATCACCGGAGCAGCGCGGGGGATCGGCGCCGCGCTCGCCCGCCGCCTCACGAGCGCGGCGCCCGCGTGGCGCTGGCCGGGCTCGAGCCGGACCTGCTCGACGACCGTCGCCGGTGAGCTCGGCGGCCCGCACTGGTGGCCGTGCGACGTCACCGACCGCGCGCAGGTCGACGAGGTCGTCGCAGCAGCCGTCGGACGCGCTCGGCGGCCTCGACGTCGTCGTGGCCAACGCGGGCGTCGCCGCCCAGCTCCCGCTCATCGGCGGCGACCCGGAGATCTTCGACCGCACGATGGCGGTCAACGTCTTCGGCGCCTACAACACGCTCCGGGCGGCCGGGCCCCACATCAGCCACCCGCGACGGCTACGCGGTGGTGATCTCGTCGCTCGGCGGCGCGGTGCACGTGCCGCTGATGGGCGCGTACAGCGCGTCGAAGGCGGCCGTCGAGGCGCTCGGCAACACGCTGCGCCAGGAGCTGCGCCCGAGCGGCGCCCGGGTCGGCGTCGCCTACTTCGCCGAGCTCGACACCGACATGACCACCCGCGGGTTCGACACAGCAGGCCGCCCGGCAGCTGCTGGGGGGCCGCGTGGCGGTTCGATCACACGGGTCACACCGTTGGAGGCCGGGATCAGTGCGCTCGAGCGGGGCATCGCCCGGCGCAAGCGGATCATCGTGGCGCCGTGGTGGGTGCGCCCGGCCCTGTCGGGCCGCATGCTCATCCAGCCGTTCGTGGAGCTCGTCGTCCGGCGCCGCCTCCCGGCCGCGTTGGAGACGGCCCGGGCCGAGCGCGCCGAGCTGACCACGCTGCAACCGGACCAGACACAGCACTGAACTGTCATGACTTGCTCGCTGCTGATGGCTGCTCATGACTGAGCGGCAAGACGCGCGATGCCGCGGATCGCCCCCGGGACACGTCGCGACGTCGGGCTGCTCGGCTGGGTCGTGAGCCGGATCAGCGGTCGGGTGGGCGGCACGGGGCCGCCCAACCTGTTCCTCACGCTCGGCCGGCACCGACGCCTGTTCCTGGGCTGGCTGCACTTCGCGGGCCGGATGATGCCCGGCGGCCGCCTCCCGCGTCGCGACACCGAGCTCGTGATCCTCCGCGTCGCCCACCTGCGGGACTGCCGCGTACGAGCTGGACCACCACGTGCACCTCGCCGCACAAGGCCGGCCTGACCGACGTCGAGGTGGAGCGCGTGCTGGAGGGTCCCGCGGGTCCCGGAATGGACAGCTGGTCAGCTCGCGAGCGCGCGTTGCTCGACGCAGTCGACGAGCTCCACCGCGACCAGCGACCTGTCGGACGCGACCTGGACAGCCCTCGGTGAGCACCTCGACGACCGGCAGCGGATCGAGCTCGTCTTCCTGGTCGGCCACTACGAGATGCTCGCGACTGCGATCACTGCGCTGCGCATCCAACCCGATCTGCATCGCTGAGCTGGCTGCGAGGCTCGCTCAGACCAGCAAAGCCCAGCTCAGACCAACGTGTCCACCACCATCTCGACGTAGTGCCAGATGAAGTGCCGTAGGGCGGAGCGGTCGACCCGGGTCTGCACGCCACGATCCTCTCATCCGCCGCTTCGATCTGAGGCCTGGGTTCGGAGGCCTGGATCGGGCGCCGTGGCTAGCGTCGCCGCCATGGCGCTGCGGCGGTACAGCGAGCTCCGGGGCCGGAAGCTGCGGGTCGACGAGGCGCTGCTCGAGCGCGTCGTGATGAGCCCGGTCGGGTACCGGTACCTGCTCCACGTGGCCCCGAGGATCGACAAGGTCGTGATCCCCCGCACCCGCGGCCGGCTCAGCTCCACCGGCGTCGACAAGGTCGGGCTCGTCACCACCGTCGGTGCGAAGTCCGGCGAGCGGCGCACCCATCCGCTGGCGCTGATCCCTGCTGGTGCCACCGGAGAGACCGGTGCGACCGGTGCGACCGCTGCGGGCGATGACAGCCTGCTGGCGATCGGGTCGAACTACGGCCGGGCCACCCATCCGGCGTGGAGCCACAACCTGCTCGCCCACCCCGACTGCGAGGTGGAGTTCCGCGGCGCGCCGCAGCCGTACCGCGCCGAGCTCCTGGCCGGCGCCGACCGCGAGCCCGCGTGGGCCACCGCGGTCGACTTCTACGCCGGCTACGAGCGCTACCGGCAGCGGTGCGCGCCCCGCGAGATCCGCGTCTTCCGGCTGCGGCCCGTCTGATCCTGCTGACAGCGCAGTAGGTTTCGCGCCATGCGCTTCGGACTCGACATCGCCCAGCAGCGGATGCCCTGGGACGAGGTCGTGCGCCGCGTGCAGCTGGCCGAGGAGCTCGGCTTCGACGGCGCCTGGGGCTTCGACCACTTCCAGCCGATGTACGGCGAGGGCCCGGGCGAGACCTTCGAGGGCCTGACCGCGCTGGCCGCGCTGGCGGGCGTCACCTCGCGGATCCGGCTGGGGCTGCTGGTGGCCGGCGTGACCTACCGCCACCCGTCCGTGTTCGCCGCGCAGGCCCTCACCATCGACCACGCGTCGCACGGCCGCCTCGAGCTCTCGCTCGGCGCCGCCTGGTTCGACAAGGAGCACCGCGAGCTCGGCATCCCCTTCCCGCCGACTGCGGCCCGCTTCGACCTGCTCGAGGATGCGCTGGAGATCGTGCAGCGCCTCTTCACCGGCGAGGTCGTGTCCTACGAGGGCAAGGTCGTGTCCCTGCACGACGCCCAGCTGCAGCCCGTCCCCGTCCAGCGGCCCCACCCGC
The DNA here is from genome assembly GCA_963806205.1 of uncultured Microthrixaceae bacterium. Lineage (GTDB taxonomy): Bacteria > Actinomycetota > Acidimicrobiia > Acidimicrobiales > VFJN01 > VFJN01. The sequence continues at coordinate 100,675 of CAWDXF010000001.1, read as the reverse complement.
CGATCTGGATCGGCGGCAGCGGCCCGCGCCGCACGCTCCCACTGGTGGCGAAGTACGCCGACGTCTGGCACTCGTGGGGCTCGCCCAACTCCCTGGCGGAGGCGAACGCCCGGATCGACGAGCTGGCCGTCGAGGCAGGCCGCAAGCCGAGCGACATCCTGCGGGCCACGTCGCTGTCCCTCGACGACCTCGACACCGCCCGGAAGCACGCCTCGAAGTGGCGCGACGCGGGAGCCGGCTACCTCGTGTGCGGCTGGCCCGAAGCGGGCGAGGCGCAGGTCGAGGCCTTCGCCCGCGACGTCATGCCCGACTTCACCTGAGCGGCACCTCCCGCTCGACGTTCCGCGCGCCGGCATAAGTCGGCCCTTCCCGCTCGAGCGAACGGGCGCAAGGCGACGTTCAACGGGTGGTCCGGGTCGGTCGGCGGCACCATCCGGCGCTTGCCGACTCCGTCGACGAGCATCCAGTGCTGCTCCGTCTTGAGCTTGTGGTCGTCGTGGCAGAGCCGGTCGCTCGCGTCGACCCGGGTGACATGGGTGGCGGCCCAGTCGGCGCGGTGGTCGTACTCCAGGCGGACGGTCTTGTTGCAGCCGAGGCGGGTGCACTCCGGGTCGCGCCACTGCAGTGCGGTGGTCTGGAGGGCGGTGTGCCGTCGACCGAGCGAGGACCTTGGCGCCGGCGCCCTTCGGGAGCGGCGTCGCCCCGGCGCCCGCGCCACCGTCGGCGCAGAGCTCCTCGAGCGCGTCGAACAGGTACGCCTCGCCGGGGTCGCGTCGGCCCTCGCGGTGCGCCCGCCGGAAGACCCGGTCGGCCCGGTGCCGCAGGCCCGCCTCGATCCGGGCGCCCGACGCGCCGGTGCCGCGGGCGGTGAGCACCCAGGTGCCGTCGGACTCGATGCGCACCCGCACGTGCCGCTCCGAATGGATGCGCCGGTACGTGGCCTCGGGGTCGACGTCGGCGGCGGCCCGAGTGCGGCGACAGGCGTCGCGCAGCTCGTTCACCGACGCGCTCTGCGCCTGCTCGAGCAGCCGCGCCTCGGCCTTCGGGTCGACGGTGGCCGCGCCCGCGACCTCCTTGATCTGCTCCGGCGACAGCTGGGCGTCGCGGAGCGCGGCCGCGGTGGCCGGCAGGTCGGCCAGCTGCTCGGCCGCCTTCACGGTGCCGATCGCGTCGGACATCGAGGTGCCCGACTTCCGGGCGAGCCACGCCGTCCGACAGCCGCGCGTCAGCGAGCCAGGGTCGAGCGCACGCAGCGTCGAGCCGCACCGAGCGACTGCAGGTGCAGCTCGAGCTCGTGAGGGGTGGTGGTCGGCATCGAACATACGTTCGCACAAGATGCATGGAGATGCAAGGGGGTGCGCGGCTCATCTTCGTGAGCCACCCGGCCATCGACGACGAGCCGCCCCGGCCCGCGCACACCGCTGAGAACTATGCTTGCCGATCAGTACAATGGCGTTCTCATCCACCCCTGCAGACGTCGATGTGCTCGTCGTCGGCGCCGGCATCACCGGCATCTACCAGCTGCACCGCGCGCTGGAGGCCGGCTTCACCGCGCAGCTCGTCGAGGCCGGCGATGGCGTCGGCGGCACGTGGTTCTGGAACCGCTACCCGGGGGCCCGCTTCGACTCCGAGAGCTACACGTACGGCTACCTCTTCTCCCAGGAGCTCTTCGACGAGTGGGAGTGGAGCGAGCACTTCGCCGGCCAGCCCGAGATCGAGCGCTACCTCAACCACGTCGTCGACCGGTTCGACCTGCGCCGCCACATGCGGTTCGGCGCCCCGGTCACGTCGGCGAGCTGGGACGACGGCACGGACACCTGGCTGGTGACGACAAACGAAGGCGCACACACGCGTGCCCGCTTCGTCGTCGCCGCCACCGGCGTGCTGTCGGTGCCCTACGTCCCTGACATCAAGGGGCGCGATCGCTTCCGGGGCGAGCAGCACCACACGGGCCGCTGGCCGGCCGAGCCGGTGGAGGTCGCGGGCAAGCGCGTGGCCGTCGTCGGCACGTCGTCGAGCGGCGTGCAGGTGGTGCCCGCGGTGGTCGACGAGGTCGCCGAGCTCACCGTCTACCAACGCTCCGCCAACTGGTGCACGCCGCTCAACAACCGCCCCATCACGGCGGAGGAGCAGGCGCAGCTGCGGGCCGACTTCGAGCAGCTGCGCGAGGTCCTTGCCTCGTCGATCCACGGCTTCCACCACCCGCCGAACCCGCGGTCCGCGTTCGAGGACGACGCCGCGGCCCGCCACGCGTTCTTCGAGCGGATGTGGGCCAGCCCCGGGTTCATGAAGTTCACGAGCAACTACGCCGACATCCTCATGAACCCCGCCGCCAACGCCGAGTGGTGCGACTTCATCGCCGGCAAGATCCGCGGCCTCGTCGACGACCCCGACACCGCCGAGCGGCTCGTCCCCACGGACCACCGCTATGGACAGAAGCGCCCGCCCTACGTCGCCGGCTACTTCGAGGCGTTCAACCGGGCGCACGTGTCGCTCGTCGACCTGCGCGACACCCCGATCGTGCGCATCACCGAGGCGGGCATCGAGACGACCGACGGTGTGCGGGAGCACGACCTCATCGTGTGGGCGACCGGGTTCGACTTCGGCACCGGCGCGCTGGCCCGGATGGGGATCGTCGGTCGCGAGGGCCTGGCCCTCACCGAGCACTGGGCCGACGGCCCGACCACGTTCCTCGGCCTCCAGACCGCCGGCTTCCCGAACCTCTTCTTCCCGGGCGGGCCGCACGCGGCGGCCGGCAACAACCCCCGCTACAACGGCGACCAGGTCGACTTCGTCACCGACACCCTGTGCTGGGCGCGGGACGACGGCTGCGACGTCGTCGAGGTCACGCCGGAGGCCGAGGAGCGGTGGACGACCACGCTCGACAAGGCGGCGTCGGAGACCCCGTTCGGGACGATCGGCCAGTACGTCGGCGGCAACATCCCCGGCAAGCCCAGGCGCTACCTCCTGAACGCGGCCGGCCGCCCCAAGCTCTTCAAGGAGATCGCCAGGGTGAAGGACACGGACTACGCGGCCTTCCGGCGGGCGCGGACCTAGCCAGCCACGTCCCGGCGTAGCAAGGTGGTGCCGATGGCCCGTGCGTATCGATTCGGCCCGACCCGCCGTGCGGTCAACGTGATGATGGGGGGCCTGCTGCGGCTGGGCGTGCCCGCCCCGCAGCGCACGAGCTACCTGCTCGAGACGCGGGGCGGAAGAGCGGCGAGGTGCGGACGGTGCCGGTGAACCTCGTGGTGGACGGCGGCCGCCGCTGGCTCGTGTCGCCGTACGGCGACGTCGGCTGGGTGCACAACCTCCGGGCCGACCCGTCGGTGACGCTGCGGCGGGGGAGGCGCACCAAGGCGCTCGTCGCCCACGAGGTCGGCGCCGAGGACGCGGCGCCCATCCTGAAGCGCTACCGCAAGCAGGTGAAGATCACCGCGCCCTACTTCGACGCCAAGGCCGGTGACCCGGTCGAAGCGTACGCCGCGGAGGCGTCCGCGCACCCCGTGTTCGAGCTGCAGGCAGCCTCGGCCTCGACTACGTAGCATCCGGGCGTCGGGCCGACCCTAGAGAGGACGTGACATGCCGGAGCTCGCAGGGATCCACCACGTCAGCATCACCGTCACCGACATCGAGCGCAGCGTCCCCTGGTACTGCGAGACGCTCGGGCTCACCCAGCTGATGGAGGAGAAGCACCCGACCGACGACGGCAAGGTGATCGTCCTCGGCAAGCCCGACTTCTCCATGTCCGTCGGCCTGCACGTGCACCCGACCAACGAGAAGGAGTCCTTCTCCGAGACGCGGACCGGGCTCGACCACGTCGGCTTCTCGGTGGCGAACCGCGACGAGCTGAAGGCCTGGGAGGACCGGTTCAAGGAGCTCGGCGTGGAGCACTCCCCGCTGAACGACCAAGGGATGTACGCGGTCGTCGTGTTCCGCGACCCGGACAACGTCCAGCTCGAGCTCTTCACGATGGCGTGACGTTGGCGTTCCGGCAGAAGAAGTTGGTCGGGTCGTACCGCGTCTTGAGTGCGGTGAGCCGATCCCACTGCGCCGGGCTGTAGGCCTCCCGCACTCGGGCGCCGGCGTCGTCGCTGGTGAAGTTCACGTAGACGCCTCGGCTGTAGGGCTGCACGGCCGCGTGGAGGTCGCGCACCCACTCGATGTGGCGGTCGGCCTCGCCGTCCTCCGGCAGCCAGGACGCCACGACGTTGATGTCGTGGGCGGCGTCCCGGTAGGGGAACGCGGTCGCGTCCTCCGGCACCCGGGCGACGGCCCCGCCGAAGCAGAAGATCGGCACCGTCGTGAGCGGCGAGGTGACCGTCGCGGCCCGCTCCACCACCACGTCGATGAGCGCGTCGGACAGCGGCCCGAGCTTGTGCGACTTCCAGTAGTAGTGCCGGCCGTGGGGGAGCGCGGCGTCGAACATCTGCTGGTGGGCGACGTAGGGCTTCGGGACGACGGCGTCGAACGCGGGCGTCGGCAGCTCCCCGAGCGCCGCCAGCGCGGCCCGGCCCTCGTCGACCCGTCCGGCGTAGGTGGGGATGAGGGCGACGATCGGCTTCCCGTGCAGCGCCTCGGGCACGATCGGCAGCGGCGGGGCCAGCCGCAGGTTCGCCATGATCCCGACGTCGTCGGGCGCGTCGACGATGAACTCGCGCAGCCACCGGAGCACCCGCGGGGCCTCGTCCATGGGCCACGCCACCATCCCCGCGAGCACCTCGGGGCCGAGCGGCTGCAGCTCGAAGGTGAAGCGGGTGACGACGCCGAAGTTGCCGCCGCCACCCCGCAGCCCCCAGAACAGGTCGGCGTGCTCGTCGGCGCTCGCCACCACGAGCTCCCCGTCGGCGGTCACGACCTCGCAGGCGCGCAGGGCGTCGATGGCGAGGCCGAGCTTGCGCATGAGGTGCCCCAGCCCGCCGCCGAGCGTGAGGCCGCCGATGCCGGTGTGGCTCACGATGCCGCCCGTCGCCGCCAGCCCGACGGCCTGGCTGGCCTCGTCGAGGTGCGAGTTGAGGCAGCCACCCTCGACGCGGATGGTGCGGGCGCGCGCGTCGACCTCGGTGCCGGTCATCGTGGAGAGGTCGATGACGACGCCGTCGTCGCAGAGCGCATGCCCGGCCACGGCGTGCCCGCCGCCCCGCACGGACGCGGGGAGGTCGGTGTCCCGGCAGAAGCGCACGACCGCCTGCACGTCGGCGGCTCCCGCGCACCGGGCGATGAGCGCCGGGTGGCGCTGGATGTGGCCGTTCCAGATCTGGCGGGCGTCGTCGTAGTCCGCGTCGCCCGGTCGGATGAACTGCCCGCGGAACGTCGTGCGCCAGCTGTTCGATGGTGGCACCGCTGATCATGGTCATGGGCCGATCGTGCGGCCGACGCGTCCCGCGCAGAAGTGCAGAGGCTGAACCCGCGCCCCGGCGTCAGGCGTGTGCGGGGAGCACCGGGTCGCCGTGCAGCGGCTGCGGACCGTGGTGGTGGTCGCGGTGCCAGCCGGGCAGGGCGCGGGCCACTCCGGGCGCGCCCTGCACCTCGATGGAGCCGGCGCGGAGGGCGTCGCCCCAGCGCAGCTCGCCGAGGTGCCAGCGGGCGAACGCCACGGGGTCGTGGACCACGACGACGAGGTCCTCCTCGCCGCCGGGGTACTTCTCGCAGATCTCGGCGTCGCCCTTCTCGATGAGGAGCCAGCTCTTGCTGCCCGGCCCGGTGAGCGTGGGGTAGTCGAACCGCACGAGCCGGCGGCGCTGCGGCAGCCGGTCCTGGTCGAGGAAGAAGGTGGCCCACATCCAGAGCACCACTCCGGGGTGGGCCTGCTCCGGGGTGAGGTCGGCCCACCTCGAGCCCCAGTGCTGGAGCGCCACCATCACCTCGGTCAGCTCGGTGCCCGCCTCGGTGGGCGCGTAGGTGAATCCGAGGCCGTCGGACTTCGGGCGGATCTCGAGGATCCCGGCCCGCTCGAGGTCCTTGAGGCGCTTCGACAGCAGGCCGCGGGACAGCCCCGGCGCCCCGTCGGCGATCTCGTTGAAGGTCCGGCAGCCGAGGATGACGATGTTGCGGAGGATGATGATCGACCACCGCTCGGCCAGGAGCTCCGAGGCCCGCGCGATGGGGCAGTACTGCCCGTACGTCCGCACGGCGACAGCCTCGCGCCAGTCTGGGGGGCAGACCAGTTCTCTTTCTGAACCCGCGATGATGTGCTTGGCTCCGTGCCGTCTACGGGCGACACGACCGAGGAGGACACACCGTGGGGAAGCTCATCGTCACCGAGTTCATGACCCTCGACGGGGTCGCCCAGGCCCCCGGCGGGCCGGATGAGGACCGGGAGAGCGGCTTCGAGCACGGCGGCTGGCAGGCACCGGTGTCCGAGCCCTCCGAGGGCGAGGTGATGTTCGAGCAGGCGTCCACGATGGATGCCCTGCTGCTCGGCCGGCGCACCTACGAGATCTTCGCCGACTATTGGCCGACAGCCCCCGCGGAGACCCCGTTCACCGAGCTCCTCAACCGGGTGCCCAAGTACGTCGCCAGCCGCACCCTCGCCGAGCCGCTCGAGTGGGCGGGCTCCAGCCTGCTCACCGGCGACCTCGCGTCGAGCATCGCCGCGCTCAAGGACCGCCACGACGAGGTGCATGTGATCGGCAGCCTCGACCTCGTGCAGTCCCTGCTGGCCGAGGGCCTCGTCGATCAGCTCCGGCTGTGGCAGTACCCGCTCGTCCTCGGGACCGGCAAGCGCGTGTTCGAGGACGGCGCCCCGCCCATCGCGCTGCGGCTGACCGGGTCGCTCACCCACCCCGGCGGCGCGCTCCAGCTCACGTACGAGCCGGCCGGCGCGCCCACCTACGCAGACATGGCCGCCGAGATCGCCGAGGGCCGCTGATCTAGGAGCCCATCCGCGCCAGCACCGGCCGCCGGGAGACGGCAGTCACCAGCGCGAGCAGTGCCGCGGCGAGCGCGAACGCGGCGCGGACCGCTTCGCGCTCGTCGGCGAAGGCGGCGACGCCCAGCACCGCCAGCCCATAGCCGAGCCTTCCGGCCATGCTGCACAGCGACAGGAACGTCGCCCGCTGGCCGGCCCCGAGGCGCGGCGCGGCGGCCGCGCTGATCAGGATGCGGGACACCGCGGGCTGCAGGCTCCGCAGGCACAGCAGTGGCACCACGAGGGTGCTCGTGGTGAGGGCCATGGCCCCGAGCACGCCCACCTGGAGGGCGGCCACCGTCAGCAGCGCACCGATCGTGCCGAGCCGCCGGCGCAGCGCGGGGGTGAGCGAGGCTCCTCCGGCGGCCACGATCGACACGACGGCGACCACGAGGCCGCTCACGGCGGCGGCGGGTCCGAGGTCGTCGGGGCCCTGGCCGATGACCGTCGCGACGTAGGACTGGCCGAGGTCCGACACGAGGTGCTCCATGACCACCTCGGCGAGCGCGTAGAGCACGAGCCAGAGGAGCATCGGCTCGGCCACCCGCCGGACCACGTCGGCCAACCGGCTCGGGTCATCGGGTGCGGGCGTGTGGACCGACGGCTCGACCAGCCCGAGGGCGATCACCAGCTCGATCCCGGCGGCCACGAGCGCGGCGGCGTAGGGGAGGTGGAGGTCGACCGAGCCGAGGAGGCCACCGATGAGGCAGCACACCGCCGTGGAGACGAGCGCATCCCGGCTCACGCGGGACTCCCGAGCCTCGTACTCGTCGACCCGATCGAGCGCCTCGAGGGTGTCGTAGTGGAAGGCGACATCGGTGCCGGAGCGGAACGCGTAGCCGACGGCGAGCAGCACGTTGGCGATGACGAAGCGCCAGACGTGGTCGCCAGCCGCCAGGAAGCAGGCGTGGGCCGCGATCCAGCACACCGCGCCCGCCACGAGCGAACGGGTGCGACCCCACCGGTCGCTGACCCAGCCCGTGGGCACCTCGCTGGCGACGACCGCGAGGTAGTAGACGGCGACGAGTGTGAGCGCCGTTCGCAGGTCGAACCGGCTCAGCGGGTAGAGGAGGAGGACCGGCACCCAGAAGTACGACCGCGCCAGGACGGCCAGCCAGCGGTAGCGCGTGAGGTTCCGTTCCAGGTCGCTCATGTCGACGTCAGCCGGCCCACTCCCTCGCACGCCCGACCGCTTCGGGGAGGGGCTGCGACATCGGCTCAGGCTGTCACGCGCGGCGGCCTGACGGCAGCGAGCCTCGACCGGTCGTAGCGTGCGCGCCATGCGCTACGGGATCAACGGTTCGGGTCAGATGCTCACGCAGGGGGTGGCCGGCGTCTTGTCGGACGTCGCCAAGGCGGAGGCCGCTGGGTTCTCCAGCTACTGGGTGGCGCAGGTCGGGCTGATCGACGCCCTCACGCTCATCGGCGCGCACGGCAACACGGGCTCGACGATGGAGCTGGGGACGGCCGTGATCTCCACGTGGGAGCGGCACCCGCACATGCTTGCCGCCCAGGCCCTCACCACCCAGGCGCTGGTGGGGGAGCGGCTCATCGTCGGGATCGGGGTGAACCACCAGCCCCACGTCGAGGAGAGCCTGCGGCTGCCGTGGGAGAAGCCCGTGCGCCACATGCTCGACTACCTCGCCATCCTCGGCGACCTGCTCGCCACCGGGTCGGCGTCGTTCCAGGGCGAGGCGTGGTCCTTCGACGGCGTGGGGGCCAAGCCCTCGAGCGGCGTGCCGAAGGTGATGATCGCCGCCCTCGGCGAGCAGATGCTCAAGGTGGCGGGGCGCCGCACCGACGGCACGATCCTGTGGTGCGTCGGACCGAAGACCATCCGGTCGCACATCGCGCCGGTCATCAACGACGCCGCAGCGGCGGCCGACCGCCCGGCGCCGGCGATCGTGTGCTCGATCCCCGTGTGGGTCACCGACGACCCGCAGCCCGCGCGCGACTTCCTCGGCGCGATCCTCAACGACTACGCCAACCTGCCGAGCTATCGGGCGATGATGGACATCGAGGGCGTCCCCGGCCTGGGCGAGCTGTCCATCGTCGGCAACGAGGCCTTCGTGCAGGACGCCCTCGGCGAGATCGAGGCGAGCGGCGCCACCGACTTCACCCCCGTCCCCATGGGCAGCAACCCCGACGAAGAGGCGAGGTCGATGGCGGTGTTGCTCGACGCCATGGGGTGACGAGCCGCCTACGTCAGGTCTCAGGCGAGAGCGGGCGCGCGGCCAGCTCGGCGGCGTCGACCAGGTCGATGCCGTACTCGAACAGGATCTCCATGAGCTCGTCACGAGTCATCTGGGTGAACCGGCCGCCCGTGAGGCGATCGTCGACCGTCACCTCGGCCGACTCCAACGGAGGCGCAAAGGCGCGCTGGTCCGCCTCGGTGGCGAACTCGATCTCGGCCATCACCAATCCCGCGAGCTCGCCCCCGAACACGTCAACACCGAAGGGCGGGACGCTGTAGCGGGTCTTGGTGAGGGTGACCGCCGGCAGCAGAGTGAGCACGGCGTGTTCGGCCTCGCTCACATACAGCGTGGTGATCAGCCCTGGACCGCCCACCGGCGCGGGGATCTTCTGGGTCAGCTTTCGCACCACGGCCGTGCCACCGGCGGTCGTCTCGACCGTCTCGCGCAGTCGGATCCGGGTGCCGTCGACGTACCGATCCGTGATGGCGGCCCGGCGCACGCACCGTCCGTGTGGAACTCGGCCGAGGAGGAAGCGCCGCTCCCGCTCCACCAGCGTGTACTTCAGCGACTTGCCCGCGGGGGCGTCGGGGTGTTCCACCCCCGCATCCTCCTAGACCGTAGCGATCGGCGTCACAGGGCTGCCCACGATGCCCGGGAGCCGCAAGGGCGGCGCGGTCAGGAGGAACCGGCTCCGACCCGCCTCTCGCAGCCAGGCCGCGAGGTCGTGGAGGTACCAGAGCTCGCCTAGGGGGACGCCGAGCTCGAAGAGGCAGAGGTGGTGGATCGGCAGGAGGGAGTGGCGGCTGGGGTCCTGGTCCTTGCCCAACAGGCCTTCGACCGCGTAGTTGTCGGCGACCAGCGCGCTGATCTGCGATTCAGCGATCCACTCGAGCAGGGACTCGTCGTGGGCGTCGAGGTAGCAGCCGGTGCCGAACAGGTCGCGGGGGCTGGCCTGGCCGGCCCATTCGACGAGCTTCGTGGCGTAGCCGGTGTGCAGCAGGAGGACGTCGCCGGGTTCCACCACCACGCCGTCGGCATCCATGATCTCCTGCAGCGCGGCCAGACCCACCGGCTGGAAGGCGTCGCCCAGGTGGTGGCGCAGGTCGACGAGCACGCCGCGGCCCTGGACGCCGTGCCACGCCATGTGCTCCAACCCCAAGTGGTGCGCGAACGACGCGTGGCCAGACCCGTCCCCACGCGCATCAGAGGAAGGCCCCACCAGGTCGACACCGGCTCGGTAGCCGTTGTAGTAGACGGCCTCCTCGACGCCGTCGCCGTCGGCGTCGAACTCCGCGCCGACGTGGGCGAGCGAGTCCCACTGCGTCGAGTACTGCAGTGACAGCGTGACGACGTCGTCGGCCCACACGTCGACGTACTTCGGATCGCCGAAGTCCGGCATCTCGCTCATGCGGACGTTGAAGAACGTGGCGGCGTTGCCGTCCATGTCCTCGGTCGGCGCCAACCGCGGGGGATGGCGGCGCTGGTTCAGCGCGGTGCCGCCGGGCAGGTCCAGGGGCAACGACAGGCAGAACGACAGACCCGCCTGCACCTCGGCGACGCCCTCGAGCACCTTCGCCGGCGTGAGCAGGTTGATGCGGCCGAGCTCGTCGTCTTCGCCCCAGTCACCCCACGTCGACCCGGGCGGGCGCTGCTTCCACCGCTTGGTCATCCCGTCCCCCTCGTTCTGAGCATTCTCGGGCGATCCTTCCGCCCTAGCGCCGGACAGATCGCCCGAGAACACGCTGGGGTCCCGTTGCGCGTCCCAGCGGCCCCGGCGTACGCTCGCAACCGGGATTCTTCTAGCACGCGAAGGGCATTTCCGCCCGGGAGGGCACCATGGACGTGAGCGAGCGCAGCGAGCGAACCATGAGCACAGTGCCCACTCCGGCGAAGCGCAGCGAAGCCGTTCCTCACGAGGGACGACCCGCCGACCTGAGGGCCCACTCGTGAGGAAGGACTTCGTCGTCTCGGGGGACGGGCACCTCCTCGAGCCCATCGACCTGTTCAAGACCCGGCTCCCGAAGCACCTGCGCGATCGCGCGGTCTGGGAGGAGGACTTCGAGCTCGACGAGCCCTGGGTCGAGGGCGGCGCCACCGTGTTCCGCCGGCTCCACACCGCGGGCTACGAGGGCTGGACGGTGTCCCGCTACCGGCAGACCGGCGGCCGCACCCCCGAGGGCGACCCCGAGTGCATCCTCGAGGACATGGACCTCGACGGCGTCGACGCGCAGGTCCTCCACCCGAACCTCTCGCTGTTCGGGTTGTACTCCGACGACCACGAGCTGTCGATCGCGCACGCACGCGTCTACAACGACTACGTCGCCGAGCGGTTCTCCCCGTACTTCCACCGCATCGCGCCGACCGCGCCGATCCCTCTCAGCGACGTGCCCGACGCCGTCGCCGAGATCGAGCGGGTGGCCGCCGCCGGCTTCCGGGCCGCGCTGCTCCCGGCCACGCCGCCGCGCAGCTACTACACGCGCGACCTGGATCCCGTGTGGGATGCGCTCTCGGCCACCGGCCTGCAGCCGTTCTTCCACACGCAGACCGGCGGCGTGAGCGTCCACGACACCGAGGCCACCACGCTCAAGGTCGTCCTCGAGAACGCGGCCCAGGTCAACCAGCCGATGACCGAGAAGGCCGCCGCCAAGCGCATGGTCACCCAGGCCGTCTACAGCACGCTCGCCCCGAGCCAGCTCATCTGCCAGCTCGTCGGCGGCGGCGTGCCCGAGCGCCACCCCGACCTCCACTTCTCCCTCATCGAGTTCAACGCCCACTGGCTGGCGTCCCTCGTCGGCGGCATGGACAAGTGCTGGGTCACCGGCGTCGGCCAGGACGCCGACTGGTGGCTCGGCAAGTGGGACGACAGCCGCCCGCCCAGCGACCAGCCCGACATGGCGCAGCTGTTCCGCCTCAACGAGAAGTGGCCGTACCCGCTCAAGCCGAGCGAGTACGTGCAGCGCCAGTTCCACGTCCAGTTCCAGGACGACCCGGTGGCCGTCGCGTGCCGGCACATCACCGGCATCTCCACCCTCGTGTGGGGCAACGACTACCCGCACGCCGAGGGCACCTTCCGCGGCAGCCGCGAGCTGCTCGCCACGCTCTTCGCCGGCGTGCCGGACGACGAGCGCAAGGCCATGGTGGGCGGCACGCTCGGGAACCTGCTCGGCTTCGCGCCCGTCGCCGCCTAGCCGGTCCGCCCGTGGACGAGCACCGGTTCGACGGGCGGGTCGCGGTCGTCACCGGCGCGGGCCGCGGCATCGGCCGGGCCTACGCCCACCTCCTCGCGGCCCGCGGTGCGGCCGTCGTCGTCAACGACCTCGGCGGCTCGACCGAAGGTGAGGGCGCCGACGCCGGGCCCGCCGATGCCGTCGTCGCCGAGATCACCCGCGACGGGGGCACGGCGATCGCCGACACCAACGACATCAGCACCCCCGAGGGCGCCGCCACCCTCGTCGCCACCGCCGTCGAGCAGTTCGGGCGCGTCGACATCCTGATCAACAACGCCGGCATCATCCGCTGGGCGGCCCTGCCGGAGGCCGACGCCGACAACCTCGCCGCCCACCTCGAGGTGCACGTCGCGGGCTCGTTCCACACGACCCGCGCCGCCTGGCCGACGATGGTCGAGCAGGGGTACGGCCGCATCGTGCTGACGACGTCGACGGGCGTGCTCGGCCTCCCGGCCAACCTCGGGTACGCCACTGCCAAGGGTGGCGTCATCGGGATGGCCCGCAGCCTCGCCGTCGCCGGCGCCCCGCACGGGATCAAGGTCAACTGCATCGCCCCGGTGGCCCAGACCCGGATGGCAGGAGAGCCCCGCGACGACGCGGCCGCCGAGCAGATGGCCCCCGAGCTGGTCGCGCCGATGGCCGCGTACCTCGCGCACGAGGCCTGCCCCGTCACCGGCGAGGTCTACGTCGCGGGCGCCGGCCGCTTCGCCCGCCTCTTCCTCGGCGCGACCCCCGGTCACGTCCACGAGGGCGGCACGCCGACCATCGAGGATGTCGCCGCCGGGTGGGTCGCCATCAACGACGAAGCCGGGTACCAGGTGCCCGCCGACCTGCTGGCGTGGTCCGCTGCCTTCCTGTCGCACCTCCCCAGGGCGAGTCAATGAGTTCCACTCCTGCGGGGGCGAGTCGATCAGTTCCGCATGTGGAACCGATTGACTCGAGTCCGAGGTAGTGGAACCCATTGACTCGGGCGGCCCCGGCCCGATGCAGACCGACCTGAGCTGGTGCGCGGTGCTCGCGCACCATGCCACCCGCCAGCCGGACAAGGCCCTGGTCGTCTTCGAGGGCGAGACGACCACCTACGGCCAGATGGCGGCTCGCTCGGCGGCCCTGGCCGCGGGGCTCGCCGCCCGTGGGGTCGGTCGGGGCGACGTCGTCGGGCTGCTCTCCTGGAACTGCCCGGAGATGCTCGAGACGATCTTCGCGGCCAACCACCTCGGCGCCGTCGCCATGCCGATCAACTGGCGCCTGGCCGCGCCGGAGGTGCGCTACATCCTCGAGCACTCGGGCGCGAAGGCGCTCGTCTGCGACGACGCGATGGTGCCGCTCGCGGACGAGGCGACCGTGGGCCTCGGGCAACCCCTGCTGAAGGCCTCTGTATCGCACCGAGCGCCGGACGGGTGGACCCCGCTGGCCGAGCTCCGCACGGACAGCCACGCCCCGCACCTGCCGTGCGCGCCCGACGACGTGCACCGGCTCATGTACACCTCCGGCACCACCGGCCGGCCCAAGGGCGTGATGCTCACCTACGCCAACCTGGCGTGGAAGAACCACGGCCACCTCGTGGAGCTCGGCTTCGACGGCAGCGACCTCGGTCTGGCCTGCGGGCCGCTGTACCACGTGGGCGCGCTCGACCTCACCACCACCACGCTCATCGCGGTTGGCGCCACGGTGATCGTCCACCGCCAGTTCGACGCGGCCGCGGTGGTCGACGAGCTCGAGCGCTCGCGGGTCAGCACCGTGTGGTTGGCGCCGGCGATGGTCAACGCGATCATGGCCCTGCCCGACGTCGAGCAGCGCGACCTCTCCTCCGTGCGGGTGATCATCAACGGCGGCGAGAAGATGCCGATCCCGCTCATCGAGCGGATCCAGCGCACGTTCCCGTCGGCCTGGTTCGCCGACGCCTACGGCCTCACCGAGACCGTCTCCGGCGACACGTTCCTCGACCGGGACAGCCTCGTGACCAGGCTCGGCAGCGTCGGCCGACCGTGCCTGCACCTCGAGCTCGACGTGTGGGACGACGCGCGCCGGTCGGTGGCGCCCGGCGAGAAGGGCGAGATCGTGCTGCGCGGACCCAAGGTGTTCGCGGGCTACTGGAAGGATCCCGACGCGACCGCCAAGGCGTTCGAGGGCGGGTGGTTCCACACCGGCGACGTCGGCGTGCGCGACGACGACGGCTACCTGTGGATCGTCGACCGCCTCAAGGACATGATCGTCAGCGGCGGCGAGAACATCGCCGGCTCCGAGGTCGAGCGGGTGCTGTACGAGCACGCCGCCGTGCTCGAGTGCGCGGTCGTCGCCCGCGCCGACGAGAGGTGGGGCGAGGTGCCCGTCGCGTTCGTCGCCGTCCGCGAGGGCGCCAGCGTGACCGCGGCCGAGCTCATCGAGCACTGCCGCGGCCAGCTGGCCAGGTTCAAGGTCCCCAAGGATGTCGCCTTCGTCGACGCCCTGCCGAGGAACCCCAGCGGCAAGGTCCTCAAGCGCGAGCTGCGTGGCAGCTAGCGCCGAGGGCTAGGCGGTCAGGCTCGCGTTCTCGGGGACGAACTGGCTGGCGACGAACGTCGCGCCCTGCGGATCGCGGATCACGGCCATCCGCACCCAGGGGGCGTCGACCGGGCCCTCGAGGATCTCGGCGCCGAGTTCGCGTGCCTTGGCGACCGTCGCCTCGACGTCGTCGGTGGCGAAGGTGACGGTCCAGTGCGCCGGCGTGTCCTTGTCCCCCTTGGCGATCGGCTCGATCGCGGCCACGACCTCGATGAAGCCATCCGGCGCGCCCATCTCGGCCACCTGCTTCCGCAGACCGGGCGTGGCCTCCTCGAGGTGGTCGCCGTAGGCCGGCAGCCGCCAGAACGGGCCGGCCGCGAGCGACAGGATCGACCAGCCGAACACCGCGCCGTAGAAGCGCTCCGCGGCGGCCTGGTCGCGCGTGGCGAGGCCGTTGAAGTTCAGCGAGCCGTGCTCGTTGACGATGCGGGCGCCCTTGTGCTCCTTGGCCTGCCACACGTTGAACACGGAACCCTCGGGGTCGGCCACCACGGCCATGCGCCCGGCGTCCATCACGTCGAAGGGCTCCATCAGGACCGAGCCGCCGGCCTCCACGACCTTCTTCGCGGCCACATCGGCGTCGTCGACCCAGATGTAGGTGTTCCACGTCGCCATGGGCGGCGCCCCGTCGGGCACGGACGACACCGCGGCCACATCGCCGCCGCGGATGCGGCCGAGGAGGTAGTGGCCAGGGGCGTCGTCGGGCATGCCCTCCTCGAACGCCCAGCCGAAGAGGTCGCCGTAGAAGGCGGCTGCCTTCTCGGAGTCGGGCTGGGTGGTGTCGACCCAGCAGGGGACACCAGGGATGTAGCCGTCTCGTTCGGGCATGGTGGGCTCCGTTCCTCGGGGGTTCTGTCCGTACTCTAGGGACGGCCCCCTGACACCGAGTGTCAGTGTCTACGAAACCGTCCGGCGGCGGAACCGCCAGGTGCCCTCGCTCCGGTGGAGCACGTCGCGGTACCGGGCCACGAGCTGGATGGCCCAGCCCTCCTTGCCCTCGAGGAGGAAGACGACGTCGCTCACAGCGGTGGCCTCGTGCTCGTCCCAGTCGGTGACATGCGTGTTCAGGACGAGGTGGCGCTGGGGCCGGCGGGGCAGCCAGCCCGTGTACGCCTCGCGCAGCGCGTCCAGGCCCTCGAAGGTGCCGGTGCCCGGCATGTCGAAGACGCCGTCGGGGCAGTAGCAGGCGAGGACGTCGTCGGTGCGACCGTCGTCGAGGGCGTGCGTGTACCGGGCGATCGTGGCGCGGATGCCCTCCACCGCCTCCGCGTAGGTGAGCGCGGCCGTCACGGCAGGTGGAGGTCGACGACGGGCCGCTCGAGGGGGTTCACGTTGATCTCGCGCAGGGCGGGCAGCAGCCGGTCGTACGGCAGGCCGGCGAGGAAGCCGTCGAGGGTCCGCTCGAAGTTCGACAGGTGCCCCTCGGCCTGCTCCGACAGCCGCATGTACTCGAAGCCCCGCGCGTGCAGGCCCCGCTGCTGCCTGGGCAGGTTCCCGAAGTCCTGGGTGGGGATCGGCGGCCACCGCGGGTCGTCGTGCTCCCACACCTCCGGCGGCGTCGGCTTCTTCGGCTCGCTCCCCTCCGGGAACCGCGTGAGCGACCAGATCTCCATCAGCGTCTCCTCCGGCCCGAGCGGGCGGAAGCGATACGAAGACGGCGCTGCTGTACATCGGGAGCACGAACCAGTGGGGGAAGCAGTAGGCCATCGGCTCGGCGAGCCCGCGGGCCTCGAGGTCGTTGAGGTCGGGGATGTCGCTGCCCGCGGCGCGGTGCCAGCACGACCACCGCGTCGTTGAGCGCGCGGTACCACGCGGCGGCCGCGGCGTCCTCGTCGGCGGGCAGGTCGATGTCCGCGAGACCCTCGGCGATGCGCAGGTCGTTCGCGTGCACCATCCCCGCCATGCCCTCGTTCATCGTGCGCAGGTACTGCAGCTCGGCGGCCACGAACTTCCGCGGGTCGAACGCCTCGCCCTTGGCCCCGTAGCGCATGCCGGGGATCACGAGCTGCGGGTGGGCCTGCACCACGTGGTACTGCTCCTGGAACGCCTGCTCGGCCAGCTTCCAGTTCACCGGCAGGCGGCAGGCGTACCACCACTCGGTCCGCAGCGACTCCACCTTCCACGCGTCGAGGATCCTCGCTGCGGGCTCGAGGCAGTCCCGCAGCGGCGGCGCCCCGTCGTCGAGGTTGATCCAGGCGCAGCCGCCCCAGACCTCGCAGCGCACCGGCTTCAGGTCGATGTCGCCCGGCTGGAGGTTGTGCTCGGCGAAGGTCTTGCGCTGGGGGATGTGGGTGTTGGCGCCGTCGAGCGCGTAGCACCACCCGTGGAACGGGCAGGTGAAGCCGCCCTCGGAGGTCCCGTGGCCCTGCACGACCTGCACGCCCCGGTGGCGGCAGGTGTTGTGGAAGGCGCGCACCTCCCCGTCGTCGCCGCGCACCACGACCACGGACTGGTCGAGGATCCGGTACTCCGCGAAGTCGCCGGCGTCGGGGATCTCCTCGAGGCGACAGGCCATCTGCCAGACGCGCGGCCAGAGCTGCTCGGCCTCGAGCTGGAAGAAGGCCTCGTCGTAGTACCGCTCCTTGCGGGCGCGGTCCGGTTCCTCGATGGCAAAGGGCACCGCCATGGCGTCCGGAGTCTTCCCCACCTCAGATGTACATGCCGCCGCTGACGCAGATGACCTGGCCGGTCACGTAGCCCGCCGCCTCCGAGGCGAGGAACGAGCACGCGGCGGCGATGTCGGCCGGCGTGCCGGCCCGGCCGGCGGGGATCATCGGCGCGATCACGTCGACGCCGGGGAAGTCACCCCGCTCCGTGGCCTCCTTGGCCATCGGCGTGTCGACCACCGTTGGCGAGATGGCGTTGGCCGTGATGCCCTTGCGGGCGAGCTCGACCGCGAGCGCCTTGGTGAGCGAGATGACGCCGCCCTTGGACGCGGCGTAGTGCGTCATCCTCGGCGCGCCCGACTGGGCACTCGACGAGGCGATGGTGACGATGCGACCCCACTGCGAGGCGAGCATGTCGGGCAGGGCGCTCTGGATGCAGCCGAACGTGCCGGTGAGGTTGACCGCGATGATGCGGTCCCAGGACTCGGCCGTGACGTCCAGCACCTTCTCGAAGGCCTCGATCCCCGCGCTGGTGACGACGATCCCGATCGGCCCGAGCTCGGCCCGGATGCGCTCGTAGGCGGCGTCGACCGAGGCGCGGTCGGCCACGTCGACCTCGAGGCCGAGCGTCCGGCCGCCCCCGGCCTGGAGCTTGCCCGCGGCCTCCTCGGCGCCGGGGCCGTTGCGGTCGAGGAGGGCGACGGCGTGCCCGTCGGCGACCAGCTGCTCGGCGCAGCCCAGCCCGATGCCCCCCGCCGCTCCCGTGACCACAGCGACGCGACTCATGAGGACGGGTCCGCGAGGTCGAACTCGATGTGCAGCTTGCTCAGGCCGCGGAGGACCCAGGTGGGCTCGTAGCGGAAGCGGCGGTCGTCGGGGGGACCGTGGTGCTCCTCGGAGACGCGGATGTTGCGCGTGCGGTCGAGCAGGAGCTCGATGGTGACCTTGGCCTCGGCCCGGGCGAGCGGGCCGCCGGGGCACGAGTGCACGCCCCGCCCGAAGGCGAGGTGGGCCTGCGCGTTCGGCCGGTCGAGGCGGAACTCGTGCGGGCACTCGAAGCGGCGAGGGTCGCGGTTGGCGGCGCCGTTCAGCATCATCACCGGGGTGCCGGCGGGGATGTCCACACCGGCCACGCTGGTGTTGCGCTTGGCGAGCCGGAAGTCCGTCTTCACCGGGCTCTCCATGCGGAGCACCTCTTCGAGGAAGTTCGGGATCTGCTCCTTGTGCTCGCGGAGCGAGTCCTGCAGCTCTGGGTGCTCGGCGAGGTGCTTGACCGACGCGGCCAGCAGGCGGGCGCTCGTCTCCTGGCCGGCGGCGAAGAGGAACGTGGCCGTGCGCACGACGGAGACCACCGGGGGAGTGGAGCCATCGGGGTACGTGGCCAGCGCGAGGTCGGTCAGCACGTCCTTGCGGGGCGTCGTGCGCCGGTCCTCGATGTACTCGGTGAACCAGTCGTCGAGCCACGCGAGCGGGTTCTCGCCGGGCGTCCGGTCACCGGGGGTCCCGCCGCCGCCCATGTTCCCCGCCCGCTTGCCGTGCAGGCCGAAGCCCTCACGGAACCGCTCGTACTCGTCCTCCGGCACGCCGAGCAGGTCGGCCACCACGAACATGGCGAAGGGCTGGGCGTAGCCGCTGACGAACTCGCAGTGGCCGTCGGGAAGGAGCTCGTCGAGCTGCTGGCCGGCCAGCCGCCACATGAAGTCCTCGTTGTCCTTGAGGCGCTTCGGGGTGATGAGCCGCATCAGCAGGCCGCGCTCACGCGTGTGGTCCGGCGGATCCATGGTGACCATGTGCTCGAACATCGGGAGCTGGTCCCGGTGGGCGGCGATCAGGTCGCTCACGTCATCGCCCTCGAGGGGCACCGGGAACCTGGCGTAGGGCCCGATGACCGAGTTGCACGACGAGAAGCTGTCGGTGTCCCGGTACACCTCGCTCAGCTCGTCGTACCCGGTGATCGCCACCACCCCGAGGTGCTCGAGGGGCAGCACCGGGCACTCCGCGTGGAGCTCGTCGAAGTAGGCGTACGGATCGTCGATCAACGACATGTCCGTGAAGAAGTCGATGGTCGTCCAGTCGCTCATGCTGTGCACTTGCTTAGCATTCGATCGGCGAGCGTGGCAAGGTGGTGGGCATGGCCATCTCCGCACCCCGCCGGATCGGCGCCGAGGACTCCAAGACGCGTGCCCAGCTGGTCGACGCGGCCGAGCGCCTGATCGTCGAGGAGGGCTACGCCGCGGTCACCTCCCGCCGGGTCGCGGCGGCGGCCGGCCTGAAGCCGCAGCTCGTGCACTACTACTTCCGCACGATGGACGACCTCTTCCTCGAGGTCTTCCGCCGCAACGCCGAGGACAACCTCGCACGGTTCGAGCGGGCGGTGGCCGCCGACCGCTCCCTCTCGAACCTGTGGCGGCTCAACTCCGATCCGCGGGGCGCCCGGTTCACGCTCGAGTTCGTCGGGCTCGCCAACCACCGCAAGGAGATCCGGGCCGAGATCGCCCGCTACGCCGAGCGCTTCCGCGCCGCCCAGGTCGAGGCCGTCACGGCGGCGCTGGCCGAGCACGGCATCCCGGAGGACCAGCTCCCGCCGATCGTCGCCCTGCTGACGATGACCGGCCTCGCCCAGGTGATGGGCATCGAGGACACCCTGGGGGTCACCACCGGGCACGACACGACCCGCGCCTTCGTGGAGCGGATGATCGAGCAGCTCGAGCAGGGGCCGGCTACAGGGAGACGAGGCCGCTCGGGAGCGGCAAGGGGACGTCCACGTAGGTGACGATCCCCGGCGGGGCGGCCACGACCCGCGGGATGGCGTAGATCGCCGGCATCGCCGTGATGATGTGGCCGAGGACCATGAACTCCTCCATGGTCGTTGCCGCGAAGTCCGGTGGCGGGAGGAACTCGAGCTTCGCCTGCACCGTCGGCAGGCCGTCGACCCGGAACACGTGGCCCATCTCGATCGGCCAGTCGGGCTTCAGGGTGGTGCCCTTCTTCCAGCAGAACTGCAGCTCGACGATCGTGCGGTCCCCGACGCGGCCCTGCCAGCTGCCGGAGATGCCGGCGACGCAGCCGGCGTCGATGCGCCACGAGCCGAGGTCGACGTCCTCGGTCGTCTGCGCGTACTCGGCCTGGCACACGATCTCGTCGAGCTCGACGCCGAGGCCGTCGGCGATCATCGCGATCGCCTCGCCGAACACCGCGGTCCCGTCGCGCGGTCATCGCCTGCAGGTCGGGGTCGTCGATCGGCCGGCCGAACCCGGCCGGGATCTCGGTGGCGGGGGAGTCGTAGTAGGTGGTGTCGGCCTGCTCGATGATCGTGACCTTGTCGACCCGCTCGCAGATCCCCGCGGTGAGCATCGCGAACAGCTCGACGAACCCCGGGTTGATGCCGGTGCCGAACATGGACGAGCCGCCCAGCTCGCAGGCCTGGACGATGCGCTCCCGCTCGGGGCCGAGGTTCTTGCCGGTGATGAAGGCCGCAGTGCTGACCACGTTGACCCCGGCCTCGAGGATGCGGACGAGCTCGTCGACGTCCTGCCACATGGGGTTGTAGACGACGCAATCCGGCCGGAGGGCCAGGAGCGCATCGACGTCGTCGGTCGCGGTCACCCCCACCGGATCGATGCCGCACAGCTCGCCGACGTCCTTGCCGGCCTTGTCGGCCGACCACGCGTGGCACCCGACCAGCTCGAGGTCGGGGTGGGCGACGATGGCCCGCACCGAGCGCTGTCCGACGTTGCCGGTCGTCCACTGCACCACCCGGATCGTCATCGGGACCCCCTCTCGGTGACTGCTGTGCGAATGCTTAGCATCTATCCTTCCCCGCGCCGGTCGAGCAGGGGGACGCGTGATGGCCTGGGACTTCGAGACGGATCCCGACTACCAGGAGCAGCTCGACTGGGCCGCGACCTTCGTGCGCGAGGAGGTCGAACCGCTCGACTACCTCTTCCCGCACGAGCAGTTCGTGCCGCTCGACGAGCGCAAGCGCAAGGTCATCGAGCCGCTGAAGGACGAGGTGCGGGTCCACGGCCTGTGGGCGACCCACCTCGGCCCCGACCTCGGCGGGCAGGGGCACGGCCAGCTCAAGCTCGCCCTCCTCAACGAGATCCTCGGGCGGTCGCTGTGGGCCTCGGTCGTGTTCGGCTGCCAGGCCCCGGACACCGGCAACGCGGAGATCATCGCCCACTACGGCACGGACGAGCAGAAGGCCAGGTACCTCCGGCCGCTGCTGGACGGCGAGATGTTCTCGACCTACTCGATGACCGAGCCCCACGCCGGGGCGGACCCGACCCTCTTCACCACCCGCGCCGAGAAGGACGGCGACGAGTGGGTGCATCAACGGCTGGAAGTACTTCTCGTCGAACGCCAAGACCGCGTCGTTCCTCATCGTCATGGCGGTGACGAACCCCGACGTGAGCCCGTACCAGGGCATGTCGATGTTCCTGGTCCCGACCGACGCACCCGGGCGTCAAGATCGAGCGGAACGTCGGGCTGTGGGGCGAGCCGCTGAACGAGGGGTGGCACGCGCTCATCCACTACGACAACGTGCGCGTCCCCGACGACGCGCTGCTCGGTGGGGAGGGCCAGGCCTTCGTGATCGCCCAGACGCGGCTCGGCGGCGGTCGCATCCACCACGCGATGCGCACGATCGGGATGGCGCAGAAGGCGCTCGACATGATGTGCGAGCGGGCCCTCAGCCGCGAGACCGCGGGCGGCCTGCTCGCCGACAAGCAGTTCGTGCAGGGCTACATCGCCGACTCCTACGCGCAGCTCGTGCAGTTCCGCCTCTTCGTGCTCTACACGGCGTGGGAGATCGACAAGTACAACGACTACAAGCGGGTGCGGAAGGACATCGCCACCGCCAAGGTCGTGATGCCGACGGTGCTGCACGACATCGCGTGGCGGGCGATGCAGGTCCACGGCGCGCTCGGGACCACCAACGAGATGCCGTTCTTCGGGATGATCCACGGCGCCGGCGTGATGGGGCTGGCCGACGGCCCCACCGAGGTGCACAAGGTCACGGTCGCCCGCCAGGTCCTGCGCGACCACCGGGCCGCCGAGGGGATGTGGCCGAGCGAGTGGATCCCCGGGAAGATCGACGCCGCCCGGGAGAAGTACGCGCACCTCCTCGAGCTCGAGGTCGGCGACCTGTGATCGACCTCGACCGCCTCGACCGGTGGATGGACGACGAGGGCCTCCCCGGCAAGGGCGAGCCGGTCGAGCAGCGCTTCATCTCGGGCGGGTCGCAGAACGAGATCTACGAGATCCGCCGCGGCGAGCTCCACGGCGCGCTGCGCATCCCGCCGCCGTCCGCTCCCGAGAGCCGGGACGAGGGCATCTGGCGGGAGTGGCGGATCATCGAGGCGCTCGACGGGACGGACGTGCCGCACACCCCGGCGATCGCTGCATGCAAGGACACCGACGTGCTCGGTCGCGCGTTCTACGTGATGGGCTTCGTCGACGGCTGGTCGCCGATGGGGCTCGACGTCGCCGCCGACGGCAGCCGCCCGTGGCCCGCGCCGTTCGACACCGAACTCGAGGCCCGCAAGGGGCTCGCCTACCAGCTCGTCGAGGGCATCGCCCTCCTCGGCGGCATCGACTGGCGGGCGAAGGGGCTCGAGGACCTCGGCCGGCCCGACGGGTTCCACGAGCGCCAGGTCGACCGCTGGACCGCGTTCCTCGAGCGGATCAAGGGCCGCGAGCTGCCCGGGTTCGACGAGGCGTCGGCGTGGCTGCGGGCGCACGAGCCGATCGACTACGTGCCCGGCCTGATGCACGGCGACTACCAGTTCGCCAACGTGATGTACCGCGACGGCGCGCCGGCGCAGCTGGCGGCCATCGTCGACTGGGAGATGGGCACGGTCGGCGACCCGAAGCTCGACCTCGGGTGGGTGGTGCAGAGCTGGCCCGACGACACGATGGCCGTGGAGCCGTCCGCCTCCGCCTACGTGGACATGTACGCGCATGCCGCAGCGGGACGAGGTGCTCGCGCACTACGCCGCGGTGTCCGGCCGCCAGGTCGACGACATCGACTACTACGTCGTCCTCGCCCGCTGGAAGCTGGCGGTCGTGCTCGAGCAGGGCTTCCAGCGGGCCGGCGACGACGAGAAGCTCCTGGCGTTCGGGCCGGTCGTGCTCGAGCTCATGGCGGGCGCCGCCGAGCTCGCCGAGTCGACCGACTACGGCCGCTGAGGTGCTCTGACGTGCGGGCCGCGCTGTGCCTGGCCCACGGCGGGCCCGAGGTGGTGGCGGTCGCGGACGTCGACCCGCCGGCGCTCGGCCTGGGCCAGGTGCGCGTCCGGGTCCACGCCGCCGCCGTGAACTTCCCCGACGTCCTGCTGGTGGCCGGCACCTACCAGATCGACGTGCCGCCGCCCTTCGTGCCCGGCAGCGAGCTGGCCGGCGAGGTGGTCGAGGTCGCTCCGGACGTGTCGTCGCTGCAGGCCGGCGACCGCGTGTTCGGCAGCACGCTCGTCGGCGCGTTCGCCGAGGAGGCCGTGGTGCCCGCCACCGCGGTCACGAGGGTCCCCGACGGGGTGGACACCGCGACCGCGGCCGCGTTCGGCGTGGCCCACCGGACCGCGTACCACGTGCTCCGCTCGGTGGCGGAGCTGAGATCGGGCGAGGAGCTCGTCGTGCTCGGCGCCGGCGGCGGCGTGGGCCTGGCCGCCGTGCAGCTCGGCGTGCTGCTCGGCGCCACCGTGACCGCCGTGGCCTCCTCGGAGGACAAGCTCGCCGTCGGCTCGAGCCTTCGGCGCCAGCCGCGCGGTCGACCACCGGTCCGGTGACCTGCGGGCCGCACTGCGGGAGGCTGCTGCCCGCCGGTGCCGACGTGGTCGTCGATCCGGTCGGCGGTGACCTGGCCGAGCCCGCACTGCGCTCGCTGCGCTGGGGCGGCCGCTTCGTCACGGTCGGCTACGCCTCGGGCGTCATCCCGGCGATCCCGCTGAACCTCGTCATGCTGAAGGGCGTCCGGGTCCTGGGGTTCCAGTTCCTCGACTTCGTCACGCACGCGCCGGAGCAGCACCGAGCGCGACGAGGCCGAGCTGCTCGAGCTGCTGGCCACCGGCCGCGCCTTCCCCCACGTCGGCGCCCGCTTCGACCTCGCCGAGGCGGCCGACGCGCTGCGCTACGTCGCGGACGGCCGTGCGATCGGCAAGGTCCTGCTCCAGGTCAGGTCTCCGGAGGAGGGGTGATGGACGCCGGGTGAACGAGGGCCGCGGCTGGCATGCTGGCGGGATCGCACCGGGGGCTCGAAGGGGGAAGTCGATGTCGTTGACGAACGAGGTGGGTGCGCCGATCAGCCATGCCGATCGGCTCTTCATCGGGGGTGAGTGGGTCGCGCCGTCGTCGGACTCGATGTTCGACGTCATCGACTCGGGGACCGAGGAGGTCTACTTCCGGGCCGTCGAGGCCCAGCCGCCCGACGTGGACCGGGCCATCGCCGCCGCCCGCGCTGCCTTCGACGAGGGGCCGTGGCCCCGGCTGACCCACGCCCAGCGGGCCGAGCACCTGCGGGCCCTGGGCGAGGGGATCAAGGCGCGCTCGGACGACCTCGGGCAGATCTGGCCCCGCCAGTCCGGCGTGCTCCACGCCGCGGCGAAGTACTCCGGCATGGGCGCGGCGAGCACCTTCGGCTACTACGCCGGGCTGGCCGACACGTTCCCGTTCGAGGAGCCCGCCACGCCGTCCGCCGGGGGCAAGTTCGGCCTGCTCGTCCGCGAGCCCGTCGGGGTGGTCGGGGCGATCATCCCCTGGAACGCGCCGATGGCGCTCATCGCCAACAAGGTCGCCCCCGCGCTGCTGGCGGGCTGCACCGTCGTGCTGAAGGCCTCTCCGGAGGCGCCCGGCGAGGCGTACGTGGTCGCCGAGGTCGCCGAGGCGATCGGCCTGCCGCCGGGCGTCCTCAACGTCCTCACCGCCGACCGCGAGGTGTCCGAGCTGCTGGTGCGCGACCCCCGCGTCGACAAGATCACCTTCACCGGCTCGACCGCCGCCGGTCGGAAGATCGCGTCGCTGTGCGGCGAGCGCATCGCCCGCTGCACGCTCGAGCTGGGCGGGAAGTCGGCGGCCGTGGTCCTCGACGACATGGACCTGGCCACCGCGGCGGCCACGCTGTCCGGGGCCGAGTGCTTCCTCGCCGGCCAGGTCTGCTCATCGCTGACGCGCATCATCGTGACGCGGCTCGCGGCACGACGAGCTCGTCGAGGCCCTCGCCGGGACGTTCTCGCAGGTGCGCGTCGGCGACCCGTTCGACCCCGACACCCAGATGGGGCCGCTGGTGGCGGAGCGCCAGCGCGACCGCGTGCTCGGCTACGTCGCCAAGGGCGTCGAGGACGGCGCCACCCTCGTGACCGGCGGCGGCCGCCCCGCCCACCTCGACCGCGGCTGGTACGTGGAGCCCACGGTCTTCGGCAACGTCGACAACTCCTCGACCCTCGCGCAGGAGGAGATCTTCGGCCCGGTGCTCAGCGTGATCCCCGCCGCCGACGAGGCGGACGCCGTCCGCATCGCGAACGACACGATCTACGGCCTGAACGCCTCGGTGTTCACCAACGACGTCGACCGCGCCCGCGCGGTCGCCGGGCAGCTGCGCTCGGGCACCGTCGGCCACAACGCGTTCCGGACCGACTTCGGCATCGCCTTCGGGGGCTTCAAGCAGTCGGGCATCGGCCGCGAAGGCGGGATCGAGGGCCTGCTGCCGTTCCTCGAGACAAAGACCGTGATCCTCGAGGGGACCCCGGCGGGCTACGAGGACTGACGCCGGGCGCGGCCCGGGTTCGGGTCGAGGTCGTCGAAGGCCCCCGCGGGCCGGATGGCGCGGTACGCCTCGACGACCGGGGCGAGCTCGGCCGGCGTGGCGCCGTGGAGGATGACCCCGTCGACGCCGAGCGCCAGCTGACCCTGCACCCGCTGCGCGCAGCGGTCGGCCGGGCCGGTGGCCGCGGGCTCCAGCCACTCCTCGGGCAGCAGGTCGGCGATGTGCTCGAGCTGGGCGACGTCGGCGAGCGAGTCGATGGCCCCCGGGATCGACTGCACCACCGGGTCGGCGCGGAACGCGGCCAGCGGCGCCGGGTCCCAGGCGTTGGTGCTGACGAGCAGGTCGCCGTAGCCCTGGAGGTAGGTGGCGAGGCGCCCCACGGTCTTCTTGAGCCGCAGGCCCTCCTCGATCCCGTCGTGGACGGTCGCGTAGCAGGACCAGATGCGCACGGCCGAGGGGTCGCGGCCAGCCTGCTCCGCGGCCCGGCGGACGGCGTCGACGGATCGGGTGACGGTCTCGTCCGTGAAGAAGGTGTGCAGCACGACCATGTCGAACGCTCGGCCCGCGAGGGCCAGCGTGTCCGGGCCGAAGGCCACGAGCCCGACGGGGATGTCCTCGTCGAACCGGCTGTCGAGGTGGAGGATCGGGAAGTCGCCGGCCGGACCGCTGTGGCCGAGGACGACCTCGCCCCGCCAGAGCCGCCGGAGCAGGCCGACGATGTCCTCCATCTGGGCGGTAGTGATCTTGGGGATGCCGAAGGCGCCGAAGATGGCGTCGATGCCACGGCCGAGGCCGAGGGTGAACCGCCCGCCCGTGAGGCGGTGCATCGTCGTGGCGTAGGACGCCGTGATGAGCGGGTGGCGCGTGTTGTGGTTCGTGGCGGCGGTGGCGATGCCGAGCTCGGTCGACAGCGCCGCCGCCGCGCCGGACAGCGTCGCCGCCTCCTTGATGTTGTACCGCTCGGAGATGAAGGCCGACCCGAGCCCCAGCCGCTCGCCGGCGGGCACCTCCTCCAGGAGCGGGGTCGGCTCGGTCGGTCCGCCCGCGAGCACGTAGAACCCCAGCTCGTTGCACCGCTCGGCCGCTGCCATGGGGCGTCACCCTGGCACGTGATCCCCGGGGCATCGACCGCTTGTCGGTGAGCACGTGGCTCGCGTATCCTGAAAGTCTCATTCTCAGAGGCGCAGGCGGGGACAGGGGGAGACGACCGCGATGCAGATCGACGAGATGGTCCTGGTGAGCGTCGACGACCACGTGGTCGAGCCGCCCCACCTGTTCGAGGGCCGCCTGCCGGCGAAGTACGTGGACCTGGCGCCCCAGTTCGTGACCCGGGCCGACGGGACGAACGCGTGGGTCTACGAGGGCCAGGAGATCGGCAACGTCGCGCTCAACGCCGTCGCCGGGCGGCCGAAGGAGGAGTACGGCATCGAGCCGACGTCCTTCGCCGAGCTCCGGGCCGGTTGCTACGACATCGACGCGCGCGTCAAGGACATGGACGCCAACGGCGTCCTCGGCTCGCTCTGCTTCCCGTCGTTCCCCCAGTTCTGCGGCCAGCTGTTCGCCCGCACGGAGGACAAGGACGTCGCGCTGGCGATGGTGCAGGCCTACAACGACT
Source organism: uncultured Microthrixaceae bacterium (assembly GCA_963806205.1). GTDB lineage: Bacteria > Actinomycetota > Acidimicrobiia > Acidimicrobiales > VFJN01 > VFJN01. The sequence goes on along the minus strand of CAWDXF010000001.1, from coordinate 72,820 downwards.
GGCACATCGACGACTGGTGCGGGACCCACCCCGGCCGCTTCATCCCCTGCTCGCTGCCGGCCATCTGGGACCCCGAGGTCCTGGCGGCCGAGGTGCGGCGCACGGCCGCCAAGGGTGCGCATGCGGTCACGTTCTCGGAGAACCCGTCGAAGCTGGGTTGGCCGAGCCTGCACTCGGACCACTGGGACCCGTTCTGGCGGGCCTGCTCGGAGGAGCAGGTCGTGGTGTGCATGCACATCGGGTCCTCGTCGTCGCTCACGATCACCGCGCCGGATGCGCCGATCGACTGCATGATCACGCTGCCGCCGATCAACATCGTCCAGTGCGCCACGGACCTGGTCTGGTCGCCGGTGCTGCGGACGTACCCGGACCTCAAGGTCGCGCTGTCCGAGGGCGGGATCGGGTGGATCCCGTACTTCAAGGAGCGCATCGACTACCAGTACCGCCAGCACCACCTGTGGACCGGGCAGGACTTCGGCGACCATGCTGCCGAGCGAGGTGTTCGACCGCAACATCCTCACGTGCTTCATCGACGACCGCTTCGGTGTCGCCAGCCGCGACTTCCTGAACATGGACCACGTCATGTGGGAGTGCGACTACCCGCACTCGGACTCGACGTGGCCGTTCTCGCCCGAGCAGCTCGCCGAGCACTTCCTCGTCGACATCAGCGACCACGACATCGACCGCATGACCCACGTCAACGCCATGCGGCACTTCTCGTACGACCCGTTCTCGATCCTCGGCGGCCGCGAGGCCTGCACCGTCGGCGCGCTGCGGGCGACGGCCGCCGGCCACGACGTCGCCATCAGGTCGACGAAGGCCAAGGCGCCGGCCACGAAGCAGGTGCGGGCGAGCGACCTCGCCGCCACGATCCCGCGATCCGACTGATGCCCGAGCGGTTCGCACCATGACCGAAGTGATGCAAGGCGTGCGCATCCTCGAGGTGGCGGAGCACACGTTCGTGCCGGCCGCCTCCGCGCTGCTGGCCGACTGGGGCGCGGAGGTGATCAAGGTCGAGCACGTCGAGCGGGGCGACGCCATGCGGGGCCTCATCTCCAGCGGGCTCGCCTTCCTGAAGTCGGACGTGCACGTGCTGCTCGAGCACTCGAACCGCGGCAAGCAGAGCCTCGGCCTCGACCTCACGACGCCCGAGGGCCTCGACGTCCTGTACAAGCTCGCCGCCACCTGCGACGTGTTCCTCACGAACAAGCTGCCCGGCGTCCGCGAGAAGCTGCAGATCGACGTCGAGGACATCCGGGCCCACAACCCCGACATCATCTACGTGCGCGGCACCGGCCAGGGCGAGCGCGGACCCGACGCCGACAAGGGCTCGTACGACTCGCTCGCCTACTGGTGCCGGTCCGGCATCGCGCTGGGGCTCAAGCGGCCCGACGACGAGCACATCCCGGCGCCCCCGCCCGCCTTCGGTGACTCCATCGGAGCGATGACGATCGCCGGCGGGATCATGGGCGCGCTGTTCCACCGCGAGCGCACCGGCGAGGCGACCACGGTCGACGTGTCGCTCCTGGGGGTGGGGCTCTGGTCGATGGGCGCGGGCATGGCCCTGTCGCTGCAGCTCGGCGTGCCGTGGGGGGCGCCCGCGGGGGGCTCGACCACCGGGAACCCGCTGGCGCACAACTACCGCACGAAGGACGACAAGCACCTGGCCCTCACGCTGCCTGCAGCCACTGCGGTACTGGGCGTCGGCCTGCGTGGCCGTCGGTCGCCCCGAGCTGGCGGAGGACGAGCGGTTCGCCACCGTCGAGTCGATCGCGGCGAACGCGGCCGAGGCGGTGGATCTCCTGGCGGCGGCGTTCGCCGAGCACACCGCCGCGGAGTGGCGGGAGCGGCTGGCGGACTTCCCCGGCCAGTGGGCGTTCGTGCAGACCACGCTCGAGGCGGCGGAGGATCCGCAGACCGTCGCCAACGGGTACCTCACCGACTGCGAGACGGCGGACGGGTCGCCCTTCCAGCTCGTGGCCGCGCCCGTGCAGTACGGCGGCGAGCCGGCCCAGCCACGGCGGGCGCCCGCGTTCAACGAGCAGGGCGACGCGATCCTCGAGGGCATCGGGCTCGACTGGGATGCGATCATCGACCTCAAGGTGAAGGGGATCGTGGCGTAGGGGGCGAGATGCGTCGGCGGTGGGCGGGCCTGGTGGCGGTGGCGCTCCTCGCCTCCACCGCGTGCGGCAGCCGCTGGACCGACGCCGAGCGGGCCGAGCTGACCGCTCGGTACGAGCGCAGCTCCGCCCCCGCCGAGGCGGCCCGCGACACGGCCGCCGCGACCGGCCCGTCCCCGCTGACCGGCGCCGGAGGCACGGCCACTGGAGGCTCGGCCGGTGGCGCGGGCGCGGGAGACGCCCGTCGGGGCGCGGCCACCGCGGCGTCGCTGCCGTGCATTGCGCCCTCCGATGCGCCCGGGGTGACCGCCGAGGAGATCACCCTCGGCACGATCAACTCCGTGTCCGGACCGATCCCCGGCTTCGGGTCCAGCCACATCGCCTCGACCAACGCCTACGTCGCGTACCGCAACGCCACCGGGGGCGTGTGCGGGCGGCAGATCAGGCTGCTCGCGGTCGACGACGGCGCCGACAACGCCCGCTTCCGGGCCGCGGTGGGCGAGCTCGAACCGAAGGTCCTCGCACTCGTGGGCGGCGTGGCGGCGGGCGGTGACGGCGGCCTCGACCTGATCGACCGGCACCGCATCCCCGTCATCGGCTCGAGCGTCACGCCCGGGTACCCCGGCAAGCCGACCTACTTCGGCATCCGCCCGCTGTTCCCGCTGGGCGACGTCGTCATCCCGAAGTACCGCTACCTCTACGAGCAGGGCGTGCGGACCGCGGCCATGGTCTGGATCGCGGCGGCGGCCGCACCGCAGGAGGCAGCGCGGCACATCCAGCTCATGGAGGCGGCCGGCATCCGCGTCGTGCTCGAGCTCGCCCTTCCGCTCACGACGCTCAGCTACGACTCCGCAGCCCGCGCGGTGGCCAACAGTGGGGCCGACTACCTGCTGTTCTTCCACGACCAGAACGGCAGCGCGGCGATGGCGAGGTCGCTCGCCGACACGGGCTACGAGCTCGACTTCGAGGAGTACATCGTCGCCTACGGCTCCCGCTTCGTGGAGCTGGCCGGCAGCGCCGCGGAGGGCGCGGTCAGCTGGATCGACACGCTCCCGACGGAGGACGGGGGGCGGAACCCCGAGCAGGCGGCCTACCTGAAGTGGATGGCCCAGACGGCGCCGGGCAGCGTGCTCGACACGTTCGCGGCCATGGGGTGGGTCGGGACCAAGGCGCTCCTCGACGGCCTCACCGCCCTCCCGGGACCGATCAGCCGCGAGGCCCTCCTCGCCCGGATGCGCGCGACCGAGATCTACGACGCCGGCGGCTTCCTCGGCCCGATCCGGTTCGGCGCGCAGCTCAACCGGGGCTGCATGGTCGCGATGACCGTCGAGGGCGGCCGCTGGCGCCGGCTCTTCCCGGCCGAGGGCTTCTCCTGCTGAGCCGAGAGCATTTGCCTCTCAGAACATGAGAATGTAATTTCCGCGGGTGATGCTCCAGGTGCACCCCGTCGCAGGAGCGGTCGGCGCCGAGCTCTCGGGCGTCGACCTCGCCCGTGACCTGGACGCGGCGGTGGGGGAGATCCGCGAGGCGTGGCTGCAGCACGGGGTCGTGTTCTTCCGCGACCAGCCGCTCTCCCCGGACGAGCTGCTGGCGTTCGCCCGCAGCATCGGCGAGGTGGCGCGGTACCCGTTCGTGCCCGGGATCGACGGCTACCCCGACATCATCGCCGTGACGAAGCTGCCCGAGGAGACGGTGAACTTCGGCGGGATCTGGCACTCCGACACCGCGTACCTCGACGAGCCCCCGATGGCCACGATGCTGCTCGCCCGCGAGGTGCCGCCCGCCGGCGGGGACACGATGTTCGCCAGCCAGTACGCGGCCTTCGAGGCGCTGTCACCGGCGCTGCGCGAGCTGCTCGAACCGTTGCGGGCGGTCAACAGCTCGGCCCTCGCCGACGTGAGCAAGACGCGCGAGGACCGTCTGCGCGAGCACGGGACCGAAGGCGACGTCCAGTCGTACGAGGCGGTGCACCCGGTCGTCCGCACGCACCCGGAGACCGGGCGCAAGGCGCTGTACGTGAACGTCGCGCACACCGCTCGCTTCGACGGGATGACCGAGGAGGAGAGCCGCCCGCTGCTCGAGCTGCTCTTCCGCCATCAGGTCCGCCCCGAGTTCACCTGCCGGTTCCGGTGGGAGGTCGGCTCGCTCGCGCTCTGGGACAACCGCTGCGTCCAGCACAACCCGGTGAACGACTACCACGGCCACCGGCGCGTGATGCACCGCGTCACCCTGCAGGGCGACCGCCCCAACTAGCTCAGGCCAGGTCGGGCGGGACCCAGCGTGGCGGGCGCTTCTCCATGAAGGCCTGCATGCCCTCGCGGGGCTCGTCGGCGTGGGCCAGCGCCCAGAACATCGTCTGGTAGTCGATGAGCCCGTAGCGCTCGTTGAGCATCCGCTTGACGTGGGCCCGGGCGTCCGGCGCCGTCTGCAGGACCTCGCGGGCAGCCGCGACCGCCGCCGCTCGCAGGTCGTCGTGCGGCACGACGCGGGCGATCAGACCGATGCGCAGCGCCTCGTCGGCGTCGAAGGTGCGGGCCGACAGGAGCAGGTCACGGGCGACGGCCATCCCCACGTGCGCGGGGAGCACCGCGGCGTAGGTGGCGTCGGGGACCCCGCGGAGCAGCTCGGGTACGCGGAAGGTGGCCCGGTCGCTCACGACCGCGATGTCGGACAGCAGCGCGATGAGCAGCCCCCCGGCCTGGCAGATGCCGTTGACCGCGGCGATCACCGGGGCGCGGCTGTCCCGGATCTCCAGGAACGGCAGGATGTCGAGCCCGACCTCGGGCGGCACCGCCTCACCGGGCTCCGAGCGCCCGCCCAGGTCGCCCCCCGGTGCGAACACGTCGCCGGTGCCCGTGAGGATCAGCGCGGACAGGTCCGGGTCGGCGTTGACGAGCCGGACCGCGCGCTTGATGCCGTAGTACATCGCCGGTGTGAGCGCGTTGCGTGCCGCCGGGCGGTCGATCGTGCACCACGCGATCGATCCCTCGCGCTCGAAGCGCAGCGACGGGGACCCGAGGTCGTCCAAGCTCAGCGGCGGTCGGGTGCGAGCCCGCGGCTGATGATGCCCCAGAGCTCCTCGGCGGCGTCGTCGCCCGGTCGCACGGGGATGCCGCTGATCGTCGAGCTGAACGCGTTGAACATCACCGTCTGGAGCACGGTGCCCGCCACCCTGCGGTGCTGGAGCCCCTTGCGGATCGCGCCGGCGGCCGCCGCGTCGTCGAGGATCCCCTCGAGCAGCTCCACGACCGGCAGGAACGCGTGCGACGCCTCCTTCGGGTGCTCCGTGAGCAGCTGCTGCGCGAACTCCGCCATGGCCGGGGCGGGCCCCTTCTTCGCCGACCGCGGCTTCGTGGTCGGCTGGCACACCCGGTAGTGCTCGACGACGAACAGGTGGAAGCGCTCGAGCGGGTCGTCCTCGCCGGCGATGTGGTCCGCGAGGTGCGCGGCGTTGGACCGGATCGCCTCCTCGAACAGCGCGAGGAGGAGCTCGTACTTGCCGGCGAAGTACTGGTAGAAGCTGCGCAGCGACTGGCCGGACTTCTCGACGACCTCCTGGACGGTGAACTCCTTGCCGTCGGAGCTCATCATCAGGTCGAGGGCGGCGTCGAGGAACCGCTGGACGCGCTTCTCGGCCCGCGCCCTGGCCGGGTCGAGGGACCGGGCCACGGCCATCTCGCGCCACGAGGTGCCGGTGGGCTCGGTCGCGTCCTTCGCCATTGCGGAAAGGGTACTCGCTCCCTGGGTAGAACGCTGCTCTTGGAGATCGTGAACCGTGTCTCCGTCAGACGGCCGGTTCGACCACCACGTCCATGCTCGCCGCGCCGCTGTCCGGGACGCGCGCCTGGCGCCACACCTCCACCGGGAACGACGCGTTGACCAGCGAGTAGCAGAGCCACAGCAGCCGTGTGGCGTCCTCCGGCAGGTCGGCGAGGTCGAGCGCGTCGAGGTGCTCGATGGCCGCCTCGAAGCGGGGAACGCGGCGTCGTAGAACGCCTGGAGCTCGTCCATGCTGCTGGCGAGGCGCTTGGCGTAGCGCTCCGCCTCGGTCTCGAGCGCCCAGTCGACGAACGGCTCGAGGTCCGCGAACGGCGCGGGGAGCTGGGTCGGCATCGTCGTCTCCTCTACACCGCGGCCGAGACCCGGACCGGCGTCTCGGCGCCGGCTGCGTAGGCGGCCACGTGGTCGCGCGCCGTCTTGTGGAGCTGGCGCAGCAGGATCTCCTGGTCGTTGAGCGGGAAGCTCGTCACCGCGCGGGACTCGATCATCCGCTGGGTGGCCTCGAGCGTGTTGCCGTCCTGGAGCGCGTACTCCTTGAACGTGACGGCCGCGAGCTCCTGCCGCAGGCGCTCGCGCGCGGTCTTCGGCGGGACGAAGTACAGCGTGCCCTCGAAGATGTGGCTGTTGTAGGACGTCGGCCAGTAGTGGTACGTGAGGTACCAGCCCGTCTCCCAGACGAGCACCATGAAGTTCGGGAAGAACACGAACGAGTCGACGCCCCACGCGCGGTGACGGGCCGGGTTGAGCCCCGGCGGCAGGCCGCCGAACTCGATGTCGGGCTTGTCCCACGGGCCGAACAGCCCGCTCCGCAGCACGTTCTCGATGGGCTTCACCATGCTCGGGTCGGCCGGCGGGGACATGCCGCCCCACGACGACACCATGCCGTGCGGACCGTCCAGCTCGTACGCGAGCGCCTCGAAGCCGTACCCCTGCAGCTTGCGCGACTCCTCGTCGGTGGCCTGCTTCGCGTGCAGCACGGGTGCGTGGTAGAACTCGGCGAAGGCGTCGATGAAGAGCTTCCAGTTGCTCCCGACCTCCGCCCGGTACTTGTGGACCTGGGTCATCTCGCCGAACGGGTAGCCCACGAGCCCCGCGCCCAGCACGCCGAGGTAGTCGGCGGCGGACTGCGTGTTGGCAGGGTCGAGGTTGACGAAGACGAACCCCTCCCACACCTCGGTCTGCACGGGCACGAGGCCGTAGTCGGCCTTGTCGAGGTCGAAGAACTCACCCTCCTGCTGGACGAATGTGAGCGCGCCCTCGAGGTCGTAGCGCCAGCCGTGGTACTTGCAGGTGAACTGGCGGCACGTGCCGTTCGTCTCCTCGGCCGGGTAGTCGTTCCACACGAGCTTGTTGCCGCGGTGGCGGCAGATGTTGTGGAAGGCGCGGATCTCGTCGTCGGTGCCGCGCACCACGACGACGGACGTGCGCGCCGCGTCGAGCTCCCTCGTGAAGTAGCTGCCCTTGCGCGGGAGCTGCTCGACGCGCCCGACGTTCAGCCACGTGCGCCGGAAGATGGCGTCCCGCTCGAGCTCGTAGTGCTCCGGCGAGATCGAGTCCTCGTAGGACACCGGACCCGTGCCGAGCTCGGGCCAGTGCTGTGTCCAGCTGCCCTCGGCGGGCTTGGCGAACTTCGGCATGAGCGCTCCTCCCGGAGGGGTGACGGATGGACGATAGCATGGATCTCATCTACGGAGAAGCAGATTTCCGCCAAAGGTCGTCGTCGAGCTCGACGTCGAAGGACCGGAAGGCCATGGCCGCGAGGTCGTAGGCGCCGACCGTGAACACGAGGTCGAGGAGCTGCTGGGCGTCGAGCTCCGGGGCCAGCACCGCCCACGTGCCGTCGGCGATCCGCGCCTCGCGTCGCGCATCGCCGCGGGCCACTCGTTCCGGGGGCAGCGGCGGGAGCCGGCCCGACACGGCTAGGTGTTCCGTCCGCCGTTGACGCCGATGACCTGGCCGGTGATGTACGACGCCTCGTCCGACACGAGGAACGAGCAGGTGGCGGCGATGTCCTCGGGGCGGCCGACGCGGCGCACGGGCGTGAGCGCGGCGTTGTGGTCGACGCCCTTGCCCAGCAGGCCCCTCTCCTCGCTGGCCCGCAGCATCGGCGTGTCGATGAAGCCCGGCGGGATCGTGTTCACCGTGATGCCGAGCGGGCCCAGCTCCAGCGCGAGCGCCTTGGTGAAGCCGATCATCCCGGCCTTGCTGGCGACGTAGTGCGTCATCAGCGGCTGGCCGCTCTGCGCGCTGGAGGAGGAGATGTTGACGATGCGGCCCCAGCCCTGCTCGACCATGTGCGGGACCACGGCCTGGCAGCACTGGAAGGTGCCGGTGAGGTTCACGGCGAGGAGGCGGTTCCAGGTCTCGAGGTCGATCTCGAGGAAGGGCTGGAAGCCCTCGACGCCCGCGTTGTTGACCAGCACGGTCGGGGGACCGAGGCGCTCGCGCACCTGCGCGACCCCCGCGTCGACCTGGTCGCGCTCGGCCACGTCGACGGTCAGGCCCTCGGCCGTCCCTCCGGCGGCGACGATCTTCGCGGCGGCCGCCCCGGCCGCATCCGCGTCACGGTCGAAGATGCCGACGGCCAGACCATCGGCGGCCAGCCGCTCCGCGATGGCCAGCCCGATGCCGGAGCCCGCCCCCGTGACGATGGCCGCGCGCTCCGTCACTGGATCGGCTCGTCCCCGGCGAAGGTCGTGCGGTGCATGTCGCGCGGCGAGGCCGGGTCGTAGGGGCAGGCCCGGTGCAGCACGCCGCGGTTGTCCCAGATGACCACGTCGCCGAGGGCCCACTCGTGGCGGTACACGCGACCGGGCGCGGTGGCGTGGTCGAGCAGCTCCTGCAGCAGCGCTTTCCCCTCGTCGCGGTCCATCCCCACGATGTGGTCGGTCGTGGCGCCGAGCACCAGCGACTTGCGGCCGGAGCGGTGCGTCCACACGAGCGGGTGCTCCTTCGGCGGCCGCTTGCGCCAGGTCTCGACCTCCTCGGGGGAGGGGTCCGGGTTGTGGAGGCGCTGGGACGCCTCGATGGTGTGCACGACCCGCAGCGACTCCACCCGCCGCTGCTCGTCCGGGTCGAGGTCCTCGTAGGCCGCGTAGCTGCTGGCGAACTCGGTCTCGCCCCCGGACGCCGCGACCGCGTGGGCGCTGAGCATGGTCGCCATGATCGGGATGTCGTCGGTGCAGCCGTCGATGTGCCAGTCGAAGGTGCCCTTCAGGTAGGCGGCCGCGGGGTTCTTCGAGGGGTCGAGCGTGACGCGGAAGATCTCGGGGTGCTCGCCGCGGCCGAGCTTCTCGACGCGCCCGAGCTTGCGGCTGAAGGCCACCTGCGCCTCGTCGTCGAGGTGGAGGTCGCGGAACACCAGTGCCCCGTTGGCCTCCAGTGCCTCCAGGGTCCAGTCGGGCAGCGACTCGTCGGTCAGCAGGAGCTCGCGATCGACGCCGTCGACCCGCGCCCCGACCGTCGGACCGAGCCTCTCGGTGGTGATCACGGCCATGTCCCCTCCGACATCCGCTGACTAGAGCGTGACTCTAACAACAGAAGAACGGCGTTTCCAGCGGTGCTGGCTAGGCGAGCTCGCCGTCCCGGAGCTGCTGGCGCAGGCGGAACTTCTGGACCTTGCCCGACGCCGTCCGGGGGAAGTCCGGGACCTCGTAGAGGGACTCCGGCCACTTCTGGCGGGCCATCCCGGCCTGCGCGAGGTGGGCCCGCACCTCCTCGAGGGTGGGGGCCGCGCCGCCGGGCACCGTGCGTACGACGGCGGCCGCGTGCTCTCCGAGGCGCTCGTCCGGCGCCGACACCACCGCCACCTCGGCCACCGCGTCGAGGCGCAGCAGCTCCTCCTCGATCTCCTGGGCGCTGATGTTCTCGCCACCGCGGATGATGACGTCGGACACGCGGTCGGTGATCGTGAGGTAGCCGTCGGCGTCGAGGACCCCGACATCGCCGGTGCGGTACCACCCCTCCGCGTCGAACACGCTCGCGGTCAGCTCCGGATCCGTGTAGCCCATGCAGCAGTCGGGTCCCCGCGACGAGATCTCGCCCTCCTCGTCGAGGCGCATCTCCACGCCCTCCAGCGGTCGGCCGTCGGTGCCCAGCCGCTTGTCGACGGGGTCCTCGAGCGAGCAGCCGGTGATGGACGGGTGCTCGGTGCTCCCGTAGGACCGGTACACGCGGATGCCCAGCGCCTCCGCCCGCTCCGTCACCGCGCGCGGCACGGTGGAGCCGCCCAGGCCGGCGAACGGCATGCGGGCGCGGTGCTCGTCCGTGAAGTCCGGGTGGTCGAGCAGGCTGGTCAGGAAGTAGGTGGCGCCACCGCCGACGCCGAGGTCCTCCTCCTGCATGAGGCGCAGCACGTTGCCGGGGTCCCACACGTCGACGAGGTTCACGGACGTGTCGCGCATGAGGGGCACGAGGAACGCGCTCAGCATCCCGATGAAGTGGCCCACCGGTGCCCCGGTGATCTGCGGCGGCCCGATGCGTGGGTACATCCGGTCGAGCTGGCGGGCCTCGAAGCCCAGCGTGCGGTGCGAGTGCACGACCCCCTTGGGATCGCGCGTCGTCCCCGAGGTGAACCCGATCACCGCCGGAAGGTCCGGGTCGACGGCGAGCGGGCCCGGGAGCGGGTCGGCCTCGAGCAGGTCGGCGAACGGTGTCGCGTGCGCGGGCAGGGACGCGGCGGGCGTGTCACCGACGACGAGCCACGGCGGGTCGGACGTGCCCGCCAGCAGGCCCTCGTAGTTGGCGAGGTGGTCGGTGTGGCCGAAGCGATCCGCGGTGACGATCACGTCGGGCTCGACGGAGCGGAGGATGTACCCGACCTCCTTCGGCCCGTAGAAGTTGACGATGGGCACGACCGTCGCGCCGAGGTAGGCGGCGGCCCAGAACGTGATGCCCGCCTCCACCCAGTTCGGGAGCTGGAACACCACGACGTCGCCCGCCCCGATCCCGCGGGCCTGCAGCGCGGCGGCGAGCCGGCGGGCACCGTCGTCGACATCGGCGAAGGTCCCGCTCCACGGGCGCACCTCGGACCGGACGTGGAAGTCGCCCCCGCGGTTGGCGGCGAGCCCGTCGGCCACCATCTGCCCCAGCGTGCGGTCGGTCCACCAGCCCTGGGCGCGGTAGCGCGCCGCGAGGTCCGCCGGCACCGATCGAAGGCGCCAGCGCTCCCGCGCCGGCTCCGCTGCTGCCCCCACGTACCCCCCTACCAATGGCGTTGTCGATTTTGGAGAACTAGATTATCGTCTGTGTTCGTGGGTGTCTCGACGACCGTGACGATCGAGCTCGACGGTCGCACCGGGACCACCGAGCACCACCCTGGCACGACGATCCTCCAGACCGCCCGCGAGCTCGGGCTGACCCCGCCGTCGAACTGCGAGGCCGGCCATTGCGCCACCTGCATGGCCCGCCTCGTCGAGGGCACCGTCGAGATGCGCGTCAACGACGTGCTGGGCGACGAGGAGGTCGAGGAGGGGTGGATCCTCACCTGCCAGGCGGTCCCGACCGCGCCGGACGTGCGCGTCGTCTACGGGTTCGAGGAGTGACGTGGACCCGGCGCTGATGGCCGACGTCGTCGAGATCGAGCAGCTGCTGGCCCGATACGCCGTCGGCATGACCCGCGACGACATCGACGCGGTCATCGACGTGTTCACCCCCGACGGCAGCTACTGCGCGTTCGGCGACACCTACGCGCTGGCCGACTTCCCGCGCCTCGTGGCGGCGGCGCCCAAGGGCCTGTTCCTCACCGGCACGCCCGCGCTGGAGCTGGACGGCGACGAGGGCACCGGGATGCAGCCGCTGTGCTTCGTCGACCAGACGGACCACGAGATGCGCATCGGCTGGTACACCGACACCTATCGGCGCACCGAGCACGGCTGGCGCCTCCACACCCGCTCGATGACGTTCCTGCGCCGCAGCGGCGCCCGCGACGCGGGCAAGGCGCACGACCCGACCCGGCCCGAGCCGGGCTCGGCGGGGGAGTAGCGCGCCGTGGAGCTCGCCGCCTTCCGCAGCGCGCTCGACGTGTGGCTCGACGACCACTCGGAGGAGCTCGCGCCGGCCCACGCCGGCCTCGGGACCCTCGAGGAGCAGATCGCGCACCTGTCGAAGGTCAAGCGCCTCGCCTACGACGCGGGGTGGATGCGCTGGGGCTGGCCCGAGCGGGTCGGGGGGCTCGGCGGGACCGCCCTGCTGCGGGCCTACCTCGGGGAGGCCCTCACCGCCCGCGGGCTCGTCGAGCCAGGCATGTACTCGATGACCGAGGTGCTGGCCCCGACGATGATCGACTTCGCCCCGCCGGAGCTCGCGGCCAGGATGGTCCCGCGCCTGCTGTCCGGCGCCGAGACCTGGTGCCAGGGCTTCTCCGAGCCGGGCACCGGCAGCAACCTGGGTGCGCTCGCCTGCCGCGCGACGCGAACGGACGACGGCTGGCTCGTCAGCGGGCAGAAGGTCTGGACGAGCTTCGCCCAGCTCGCGCAGCGCTGCGTCCTCCTCGTGCGCACGGGGACCCCGGAGTCCGCCCACCGCGGGATCACCGCGCTGTTCGTCGACATGGACAGCCCGGGCATCACGGTCCGGCCGCTCGAGGCCATGCACGGCGTGCCGGAGTTCTCCGAGGTGTTCTTCGACGACGTGATCGTGCCGCTCGAGCGCACGCTCGGCGACGAGGGCCAGGGCTGGGCCGTGGCGATGGACCTCCTGCCCTACGAGCGCAGCACCGCGCTGTGGCACCGGGGCGCGCTGCTCCACCGCCGGCTCGACCAGCTGCTGGCCGCTGCGCCACCCGGTGCGCTCACGTCCGGCGAGGCGGGGGAGGCGTTCCTGCACCTCTACGCCTTCCGGGCCCGCTCCCTCGCCACGCAGCGCCGGCTCCATGCGGGCGAGGACCTCGGACCGGAGACGTCGATCGACAAGATCCTCATGGCCACCGCCGAGCAGGCCGTGTTCGACCTGGCCGCCGATGGCCTCGCCGATCTCGTCGCGCTCGGTGACGAACCGGTCGCCGACCGGTGGCGGTCGGAGTACCTGTACTCGCGGGCCGCCACGATCTACGGCGGCAGCTCGGAGATCCAGCGCAACATCGTCGCCCGCCGGCTCCTCGACCTCGGAGCCGACAGGTGATGGACCGCGAGGAGCGCGAGCTCTTCGGCAAGGGCCTCGGGCGTGCCACCGCGGCCATGTCGGGCGTCGAGCTGGACGCCGCGCTGGACGAGCTCGGATGGCGGGAGGCCCTGCACATCGATCCCCGGGCCGCGGTGACGACGCTGTTCGAGCTCCAGGGCGCGGATGCGACGACGTCCTCCGCCCTCGATGCGGTGCTCCTCGACGCCCTGGGGGAGCCGGACCTCGACGCCGCGGTCGTGCTGCCCCCGCTCGGGCGCTGGGAGCCGCCGGCCGAGCTCAACGGCGACGGCCTCGTCGTGCGCGGGCTCGCGACGGCTGCGATCGCGCGTCGTTCGGGCGCTGCTCGTGGCGACCGCCGGCCGGGTCTGCGCCGTCGCCCCGGAGGACCTCACCTGCCGGACCATCCGCGGGCTCGACCCGGTGCTGGGGTTGGTCGAGGTCACCGGCTCGACCACCCGGGCCACGCCGCTCCCGGCCGGGTCGGGCGGCTCGTGGGAGGACGCCGTGGCGGCCGGCCAGCTTGCGCTCGCCCACGAGCTCGTCGGTGCGTCGGCGGCGATGCTCGAGCTGGCCCGCGGGCACGCGCTGGAGCGGATCCAGTTCGGCGTGCCGATCGCGTCGTTCCAGGCCGTGCGCCATCGCCTCGCGGACAGCCTCGTCGCGGTGGAGTCGGCCCGCGGCGCCCTCGACGCGGCGTGGGAGGCCGGGTCGGCCTTCGACGCCGCGGTCGCCAAGGCGATCGCCGGTCGCGCGGCACGCCTCGTCGCCAAGCACGCCCAGCAGGTGCTGGCCGGCATCGGGTTCACGCTGGAGCACCCGCTCCACCGCTACGTCCGGCGCGTCCGCCTGCTCGACGGCCTCCTCGGCGACGCCCGCTCGCTCACCCGTGAGGTCGGCGAGCGCCTGCTCCGCGAGCGCGCCGTCCCCCCGATGCTGCCCCTCTGACGTTCTTGCGGCACTTGTCGGCGAAGACCGCTGACAACTGCCGCAAGAATCGGCTCTAGGGGACGGTGACCGGGAGGGACTCCCAGCCGCGGACCGTCGAGGTGGGCGAGAGCGCGGCACGGTCCGTGTCGACCGTCCACTCGGGGAAGCGGCTGAGCAACTCGTCGAGCGCGATGCGGCCCTCGAGCCGGGCCAGCGCGGCGCCGAGGCAGAAGTGGATGCCGAACCCGAAGGTGATGTGGGGCTTCATCTCGCGGTGGATGTCGAACGTGTCGCCGTCGGGGAAGCGCCGGTCGTCGCGGTTGGCCGAGCCGTTGAGGAACAGCATGATGCTGCCCTCGGGCACCGTCGTGCCGTGGCACTCGACGTCCTTGGCGACGTACCGGGCGACGTGGGGCGCGGGCGACTCGAACCGGAGGATCTCCTCGATCGCGTTGGGGATGAGGGAGCGGTCCTCGACGAGCTGCTTGCGCTGGTCGGGGTGGTCGGAGAGCACCTTGCCGGTCCACCCGATCAGCCGGGTCGTGGTCTCGTTTCCGGCGCCGGCGATGACCGTGATGTAGAGCAGCACCTCCTCGCGGGTGAGCCGCCGGACCGTGCCGGTCTCGTCCTCGAACTCCGCGGTCAGGAGGTCGGTCATCAGATCGTCGGAGGGGTGCCGCGCCCGCCAGTCGATGTAGTCCGCGAACCGGTCCTCTCCGAGCTCGAGCGACTCGCCCACCTCCATCGCCTCGCCGGGCCGGGTCCGCAGGTTGGCGTCGGCGTGGTCGCGGACCGACGCCTGGTCCTCCTCGGGGATGCCGAGCAGCATGCCGATGACCTTCATCGGCATCTGGGTGCCCAGGTCCGCGATGAAGTCGAACCCGTCCGCCCCCACCAGCGGGTCGAGGCTCTGCGCGCAGAAGGCGCGGATCTGCGGCTCGAGGGCCAGCATCTTCTTCGGCGTGAACACGCGGGACAGCAGGCCGCGATGGATGTCGTGGAGCGGGGGGTCCTCGAAGATGAGGGTCCCCGGCGGGATCTCGATCCCGGCCTGGATGAGCTCGATGATGGCGCCCTTGGACGACGGGAAGGTCCCCCAGGTCTTGAGCCCCTGCTCGACGTCGTCGAAGCGGCTCAGCGCGTGGAAGCCGTACCGCTCGTTGACGTACAGCGGCGCCTCGTCCCGCAGGCGGCGGTAGACGGGGTAGGGATCCCTGTTGATGTCGACGTCGTACGGGTCGTAGTACACGTCCGCCACGGGACCCCCCACCGCTAGATCGGCCAATACTTTGATGTCATAGTAAGTGCTGGTGACCGATCTGGCGACCGTGAACTTCTTCCGGGACCGATCCGTGCAGGACGACCCGTACCCGTACTTCGACGCCGTGCGGGCCCTGGGCCCGATCTGGCGGGAACCGCACCACGGCGTGTTCATGGTGACGGGACACGACGAGGCGCTCGCCGTCTACAACGACGCCGCCCGGTTCTCGTCCTGCAACGCGGTGGCCGGGCCGTTCGTGCCCTTCCCGGAGCCGTTCGAGGGGGACGACGTCACGGACGTCATCGAGCGCCACCGGGACGTGCTGCCGTTCAGCGACCAGCTCCCGGCCTTCGACCCGCCCCGCCACACCGACCACCGCGCCCTCATGATGCGGCTCCTCACCCCCCGGCGGCTCCGGGAGAACGAGGAGTTCATGGAGCGGTGCTCCGACCGACTGCTCGGTCAGCTGATCGCAACCGGCCGGTGCGAGGTCGTGAGCGACTACGCCAAGCCGTTCGCACTGCTGGTGGTCGCCGAGCTCGAGGGCGTGCCCGAGGAGGACCACCCGTCGTTCGCGGAGGGCTTCAGCAAGGTGACGCAGGGCGCGCACAAGCCGCTCGAGTTCCTCTACGAGCAGTTCTCCGCCTACGTCGAGGACCGCCGGCGCGAACCGCGCGACGACATCATGACGAAGATGGCCACGGCGACGTTCCCCGACGGGACGGTGCCCGAGGTGCAAGACGTCGCGCTCCTGGCCGCCAACCTGTTCACCGGCGGGCAGGAGACGACGGTCCGGCTGCTCGGGTTCGCGCTCCGGCTCCTCGCCGAGCGACCGGACCTCCAGGAGCGCCTCCGGGCCGATCGCGAGCTGATCCCGGGCTTCATCGAGGAGACGCTGCGCTACGAGAGCCCGCTGCGCGCCCAGTTCCGCATGGCCAAGGTGCGCACCACCCTGGCCGGCGTCGAGATCCCGGCCGGGAGCACGGTGCTGCTGCTGCCCGGCGCCGCGAACCGCGACCCGCGGAAGTTCGCCGACCCCGCCACCTTCGAGGTGGAACGGGAGAACGCGATCTACCACGTGGCGTTCGGGCACGGCATCCACCACTGCGCCGGCGCCCACCTGGCCCGCGCCGAGGGCAAGGTCACGATCAACCGCCTCCTCGACCTCACCTCGGGCTTCTCCGTCTCGGAGACGGCCCACGGCCCGCCCGACGCCCGCCGCTGGGAGTACCTCCCGACCTACTTCCTCCGCGGCCTCGAGCGCCTCGAGCTCGAGCTCGCCCCGGCCTAGTCCCTCGAAACCTCGGAACTCGCGATGCCTCGCACACAGATCTGTGCGTCAGGGATCGCGGGTTCGCTGCATGAGGAGCTTCAGCTGGTTGGCCGGGGGACCGGCGGTGGTGCCGCCGTCGACGGGGAGCACGACGCCCGTGATCTGCGTCGAGCGGTCGCTCGCGAGGAAGAGGGCGGCCTCGGCGACGTCTTCGGGCAGGCCTTCGCGGGCGAGGGGCTGCGTGAGCTCGCGGACCGCGTCCATGTCGTAGGTCGTCATAGCGGTGCGGATCTGCCCGGGCACGAGGCAGTTCACCCGGACGGCGTACTGGGCGACGTCGAGCGCGATCGACCGGCTGGCGTGGATGACCGCTGCCTTCGCGGCGCGGTAGGTGACGAGCGCGGCGCCCGCGTCGAGCCCGGCGGTGGAGGACACGTTGATGATCGAGCCGCCGCCATGGTCCTTCATGTGGCGGGCCGCCCGCTGGCAGCCGAGGAGCACGCCGAGCACGTCGATGTCCATGACGTGGCGGAAGTCGGTGAGGTCGTCGTGGAGGAAGCGGGTCATCGCGCTGCCGACGCCGGCGTTGTTCACCATCACGTGCAGGCCGCCGAAGCGCTCGACCGTCGTGTCGACCAGGGCCTGCACCTGGTCGGCGTCGGTGACGTCGGTCGGCTGGAACGCAGCGACCTCGCCGAGCTCCGAGGCGAGCGCCTGGCCGGCGTCCGCGTCGATGTCCGCGACGACGACCTTGGCGCCTTCGGTCGCGAAGCGCTCGACCATCGCCCGCCCGAGCCCGCTGGCGCCGCCCGTGACGACGGCGACCTTGCCCGCCAGCTCTTCAGCCATCCATGGATCCTGCCCGACTCGCGGCGTGGCGCGCCGCGAGGTACCCGAACACCATCGTGTTGGCGATGCTCGCCCCCGGCCCGAGGTAGTGCCGGCCCATCACGGTCGCGGTGCTGTTGCCGGTTGCGTACAGGCCCTCGATGGGCCGGTCGTCCTCGTCGAGCACGCGGGCGTGCTCGTCGGTGACGAGGCCGCCGCACGTGCCGATGTCGCCCGGCAGCACCTCGCAGGCGTAGTACGGCGCCGCGTCGATGGGACCCAGACACGGGTGCACCTTGCGGTTGGGGTCGCCCAGCGAGCGGTTGTAGGCGGACTCCCCGCGGCCGTAGTCCGGGTCGACCCCCTTGCGTGCGTGCTCGTTGAAGTGCTCCACGGTCTCGGCCAGCCCGCCGGCGTCGATGCCGCACAGCTCGGCGAGCTCCGCCAGCGTCGCCGCCTTCTTCAGCTTCCCGCTCTCGAGCATCTCCTTCGGGAAGTACCCGGGGTGCGAGCGGACGTGCGCGTACCGCTTGCGGTACCGGTCGTCGAAGATCAGCCAGCACGGGACGGCGCGGCTCGTCTTGTCGCGCTCGTACATGGCCTTGCCGACCTCCATGTACGAGTTCGACTCGTTCACGAACCGCCGGCCGGCCGCGTCGACGTAGATGGTGCGGGGCCGCTGGCGGGCCTGGTCGAGCGTCGACTGCCCGAAGCGGCCCGTGCGGGGCGACGGCAGCCACCAGGCCTCGTCCATGAGCGCGGTCTGCGCCCCGAGCCGCATCGCGGCCTCGATCGCCTCGCCGGTGTCGCCCGGGTTGGACATCGACCACTTGCCCTCGTTGGGCTGGTCGCCCCCGTAACTGCTGGCGCATCGCCCGGTTGTGGGCGAAGCCGCCGGCGGAGATCAGCACGCCCTGTCGGGCCCGGACCGTCACCGGGGCGCCGTCGCGCACCGTCCGCACCCCCACGACACGGCCGTCCTCGACGACCAGGTCCTCGAGCGGGGCCTCGGTCCACACCGGGATCCCGCGATCCACGGCGATCTTCAGCATCTGGCCGACGAGCGACGCCCCGTTCGTGAGCAGCGCCTGCCGGCGGGCCCTGGCCGCGAGGGTGCGGAGCGCCACGCGCGCCGAGATCGCGAACGCGCGGAGGCTCCGGTTGTAGTGCGACAGGGAGCGAGCCTCGTTGGTCATCACCGCCATCCCGAGGCTCTGGGCCAGCCCGGGCTGCAGCTTCGGCAGCCACGGCCCGAGGCGCCTGCCGTTCCACGGAACGGGCTCGATGCCGCGGCCGACGTCGTGGCCGCCCTTGAGGTTCGAGTAGTAGTCGCTGTAGCCGGGGCAGGTCACGAAGCGCACGCCGAGCCGCTGGAGGAAGTGGGTCATCTCGGGCCCCGCCGTGAGGAACGCGTGGCGCCGCTCGCGCGACGAGCACGAGCCGACGTCGCCGACCACCGTCTCGAAGTGGGCCATGGCGCCCTCGTACGAGTCGGGGATGCCCTCCGCGTGCATCAGGGGGTTGTTCGGGATCCACACGATCCCGCCCGACATGCAGGTCGACCCGCCGACCAGCGCCTGCTTCTCGAGGACGAGCACCTCGGCGCCGGCGTCGGCGCCCGCCAGCGCGGCGACCATGCCCGCCGCCCCCCGAACCGGCGATCACGAGGTCGACGGTGAGGTCCCCAGCCACGTTGACAGATACTATGACATCAAAGTAAATCTGTGAAGCGAGCGCGATGGGGGAGGAGGTCACATGACCGGGAACGCTCACCTACCCTCCGGAGGGGTTCGGCGCGCCCAAGGACCGGCACGGCACGGCCACCGGGACGACGGGGCTGCCGGCCGGCACGGAGGTGTTCTCGGCCGACGACCACATCTCGCTGGCCGGCGACATCTTCTACGAGCGCTTCCCCGACGACCTCAAGGACCAGGCGCCCCGGGTCGTCTACGACGACGGCGCGTGGACGCTGGCCATCGGCGGCCGCACCTTCCTGCCGCGCGAGTTCACCGCCGTCCTCATGCAGTACGACCCGCTCGAGGGATCGAGCACGGCGGACATCGGCGCCCGCCTGCGCGAGCTCGAGTCCGACGGCATCCACCGTGAGCTGGCCTTCCCCAACGCGCTCCTCGGGCTGATGGGCTGGCCCGACAAGGCGGTCCGGGAGCGCTGCTTCCGCATCTACAACGAGCACGTCGCCGAGCTGCAGGAGGCGTCGGGCGGGCGGTTCTTCGGAGTCGGGATGGTCAACTGGTGGGACGGCGACGGCGCCCGCCGCACCCTGGCCGAGATGAAGGACCTCGGGATCACGACCTTCTGGCTGCCGCTGAAGCCGGGCAAGGGCGACGACGACAAGCCCATCGACTACAACGCGCCGTCGATGTACCCCGTGTGGGACGCGATCGAGGAGAGCGGCCTGCCCGTGGCGCACCACATCGGCGAGGCCCCGCTGTCGTCGCCGTGCGTGGACAACAGCGTGCTCGTGGGCATGGCCCACAACGTGGCGCCGTTCCGCGAGATGTTCGGCCGCTACGTGTTCGGCGGGATCCTCGACCGCAACCCGGGCATCACGGTCGGGTGGTTCGAGGGCGGCATCAACTGGGTGCCCGCCGCCATCCAGGACTGCGAGCACCTCTACGCCTCGCTGCAGCACATGGCCGACCACGAGATCGGCGCACGAGGTGGAGCGACTACTGGCGCGAGCCACATGTACGCCTCGTTCATGGTCGACCCGCTCGGGCTCGAGCTGGTCGACCGCATCGGCGATCGACCGGGTGCTGTGGTCCGTCGGACTACCCCCACAACGAGAGCACCTTCGGGTACTCGGAGGCAGTCGCTGCGGAGCGTCGTCGATGCCGTGGGCCCCGAGGATGCGGTCAAGATCGTCAGCACGAACGTCCGCACGTTCCTCGGACTCGCCGACCAGGAGGCCGCTGCATGACCGACGAGGCCCGGACTGGATCCTCTACGAGAAGGATCCCGACGACCAAGATCGCCACGCTGACCCTCAACCGGCCGGACCACGCTCAACGCGCCGACCATCGGCGATGCGGCTCCGCTACGCCGAGCTGCTGCACCAGGCGAACATCGACGACGACGTCAAGGTCCTCGTGATCCGTGGCGAGGGCGACGACTTCGGCACCGGGCAGGACCTGCCCGAGTTCATGGAGGCGGTGAACAGCGACGACGGCCTCCTGCGCGAGGTGGGGCTCGAGGGCGAGGACGTCGTCTACCCGCGGCCGGCGCATTTCCGGCACGGCGCCATCGACCACGCAGGCGTGGTTCACCGACCCCCGCGGCGGCTGCCGGACCCTGCAGGAGTTCAAGAAGATCTCCATCGTGGAGGTGAAGGGCTACTGCTACGGCTGGCACTTCTACCAAGCGGGCGATGCCGACCTCGTGATCGCGTCCGACGACGCGCTGTTCGGCCACGCCGCCTTCCGGTACGCCGGCGCCGCGCCCCGCATGTGGTGGTGGGCGCATGTCGATGGGCATGCGGAAGTTCCAGGAGATGGTCTTCACCGGCCGGCCCTTCACGGCCGACGAGATGGCCGAGTGCGGCTTCGTGAACAGCGTGGTGCCGCGCGACCAGCTCGAGGCCGAGGTCGCACAAGTACGCGATGGCCTGCGCCCAGAACCGCTCGACCGACGTCGTCTTCATGCAGAAGACGTTCTTCGAGGTCATGAAGCAGTACCAGGGCGAGTACATGGGCAGCCTCATCAGCGGCATGCTCGAGTCGATGGCCGGCTACGGCCGGCCCGACGAGAAGGCGGACCTGAGCACCGACGAGGCCATCGACCAGGGTCTGTCCAAGGCGGTGAAGGACTTCGACAGCCGCTTCCCGCCGGAGTGGCGGCTCAGCAAGAAGGGCCGCGCGGCCAGACGCCGAATGACCTCGCCGCTCTCCGACGTCCTCGTCGTCGACCTCTCGAGCGGCATCGCCGGCGCGTACTGCACGAAGCTCCTGGCCGACGGCGGCGCCGAGGTCGTCAAGGTCGAGGCGCCCGAGGGCGACCCGCTCCGGTCGCTGGTCGGCCTCCGGGCGCGACGATCCCCGAGGGCGACGACGGCGCGCTGTTCACGTTCCTGTCCTCGTCGAAGCAGAGCGTGGTCGCCGACCCCGACGGGCCGCGGACCTCGAGCGGGTGCAGCGCGCTCCTCGCCGAGGCCGACGCGGTCGTGTGGTCGCCGGGCTCGCGTCTGGCCGGCCACCCGACGCTCGCGCCGGCGCGCGCTCGACCGGATCGCGCCGCACCTCACGTCACGTCCATCACGCCGTTCGGCCTCGAGGGGCCGTGGGCCGATCGCCCCGCCACCGAGTTCACGCTGCAGGCCTGGTCGGGCGGGATCGTCGGGCTGGGCCGCGGCGCGCCCGACCGGCGCGCCGGTGTCGGTCGGCGGCCAGATCGGCGAGTGGCTGAGCGGGCACCTACGCCGCGATCGGGACGCTGGTGTCGCGGGCCCGCGCGCGGGCGACGGCCCGGCGAGCTCGTCGACCTGTCGATGCTCGAGGTGCTCGCGCTGTGCCTCACCTACTACCCGGTGACCTACGCCGACATGGTGGGCCGGCCCGTTCCGCAGCGGGCCGGTCGATCGTCACCCCCGGCGTCGAGGCGACGAGCGACGGGCTCGTCGGCGTCGGCGTCGGCACCGGCCAGCAGTGGCTCGACTTCTGCGTGCTGGTCGGCCACCCCGAGTGGACCGAGGACCGCAAGCTCTTCGCCAACCGCGGCCACCTCGCGCCCGACATCGCCGCGTGGATGGCCGAGCACACGACCGCCGAGGTCCTCGAGCTGGCCGGCGCGTTCCGCATCCCGCACGCACCGATCGGCAACGGCGCCACCATCCCGGACACCGACCACTTCCAGGCCCGCGGCTCGATCGTGGCCAACCCCCGCGACGGCTTCGCCGAGCCCGACCGGCCCTACCGCTTCGACCCGCCGCTCCTGCGGACGCCGGAGCCGGCGCCCCGGCTCGGCGAGCACCACCCCACGCGTTCTGGCGCCGGATCGGTAGGCCCAGCGGTCGACGACCCGGGCCAGAGCCGTGGGGGCCTGCCCTTCGAGGGCCTGCGGGTCCTCGACCTCACGGCGTTCTGGGCCGGGCCGCTGTGCACGCACGTGCTGGCGATGCTCGGCGCCGAGGTCCTCCACGTCGAGTCGACGGCCCGGCCCGACGGCACCCGCCTGCTGGCCGGCATCCGCTTCTCGGAGCCCGACTGGTGGGAGCAGTCCGGGCATCTTCTCCGGGCTGAACGCCGGCAAGCAGGAGCGTCACGCTCGACCTCGGCACCGACGCGGGGCCGGGAGCTGCTCGCGCCGGCTGCTCGAGACCTGCGACGTCCTCGTCGAGAACAACACGCCGCGGGTGCTCGAGCAGATCGGGCTCGACGTCGACGCGCTCCGGGCCGTCCGGCCCGACCTCGTCGTGGTCCGCATGCCCGGCTTCGGCCTCGACGGGCCGTGGCGCGACGACCCCGCCTTCGCGTTCGTCATCGAGGACGCCGCCGGGCTCACGTGGAGGACCGGCCACCCCGACCGCAACCCGGTGTCGCCCTACACGCGTCGGGCGACTCCAACGCCGGCCTGCACGCGCTGTGCCGGCCTGCTCCTCGCCCTCGAGCACCGCCGGCGGACCGGCGAGGGCGCGCTCGTCGAGGCGGCGATGGTCGACGCCGCGCTCAACGTGGCCGCCGAGCAGATCGTCGAGCACTCGGCCTACGGCGCCCTCCTCGAGCGGGACGGGAACCGCGGGCCCGCCGCGGCGCCGCAGAACCTCTACCGCACCGCCGATGCCGACGAGCCGGGCGAGCGCGACGCCTGGGTGGCGATCGCGGTGGCCGACGACGACCAGTGGGCTCGCCCTCGGTGACGCCCTCGGGAAGCCGGCCTGGGCGACTGGACCCGGCGCTGGCAACGACGGCGGGCCGGCGGGCGCGGCACGACGTGATCGACCGCGCACCTCGTCGGCGTGGTGCGAGAAGCGGAGCGGTGACGAGATCGTCGAGTGCCTCTGGGCGGCCGGCGTGCCGGTCGCCAAGGTCGTGCAGCCGCACGAGCAGGCGACGCTCCCGCAGCTGCAGCACCGCGGCTTCTTCGAGGACGCTCGACCACCCCGTCACCGGGATCGCCCGCCACAGCACGCTGCCGATGCGCTTCTCGCGTGGGCCGGACCGGTTCCACCGCCGCCGCGCCCCGCTGCTGGGCGAGCACAACGACGAGGTGCTCCGTGGTCTGGGGCTGTCCGACGACGAGCTCGCCGAGCTCGAGGCCGAGGGCGTGATCGGCCGCACGCCCGCCGGTGGACGACAGGCCGCTGGTACCGTCGCGCCGTGGCCCACCCGCTCGAGTACGACCCCGTCGAGGGCGCCCGGGAGCGGTGGATCGAGCAGGGCTGGGAGGACACCGCCCACGGGCATGGCCGCGGTCGTGTCGGTCATGCGGGCCGAGCAGATCTTCCTGCGCCGGGCCACCGACGCGTCTGCGCCCGCTGGGCCTCACCTTCGCCCGCTACCAGGTGCTCGGGATGCTGCGCTGGGCCGGCCCCCTCACGCTCGGCGCCGTGGCCCACCGCCTCTGGATCACCGCCGCCACGGTCACGAGCGCGGTCGACCGTCTCGAGGGCGCGGACCTGTGCCGCCGCGTCGACCACCCCACCGACGCCCGGGCCACGCTCGTCGAGATCACCGCCAAGGGGCGGCGCGCTCTTCGACCGCGCCGTCGAGCGACCTCAACACCGACGCTCTTCGGCACCGTGGGGCTCTCGGCCGACGAGCTCGACCAGCTCGTCGCGGCTCATCGGCAAGATCCGCGCCGCCGAGGGCGACGTCGTTGGTTAGCGGGGGAGGCCGAGCACGTGCTCGGCCACGATGTTGCGCTGGATCTGCGAGGTGCCGCCGGCGATCGTCATGGAGAACGTGCGCAGGTAGAGGTCGAACCAGCCCTCGGTCCACACGTCGAGGTTGAGCGGCTCGGGCGGCGCGCTGCGGACCTCGGGGTCCAGCACGTCGCCGCCCAGTGCCTCCACCACGTGCAGCGTCGCCGCCTGGATGGCCTCGCTGCCGAGCAGCTTGAGGATCGACTGCTCGGTGGGGACGAGGCCCTTCCCGGTCTTGGCCAGCGTGCGGTAGCCGAGGAGACGGAGCGCGTAGCTGTCCGTCACGAGCCGCCCGAACCAGTCCGAGCGCGTAGGTGTCGTCCCCGAGGCCCTCGTCGAGCAGCACCCGGCCTCCGCGGTCGACCAGCTCCTGCAGCCGTTCCGGCGTACTCGAGCCACAGCATCGCCCGCTCGTGCCCGAGCGAGCCGGTGGCCACCCGCCAGCCTTCGTGGAGGTCCCCGAGGAGGTTCTCCGCGGGGACGACGGCGTCGTCGAAGAAGACCTCGTTGAAGTCGCAGTCCACCTTGCCCTGGATCGACCCGAACGGACGCCGCGTCACGCCGGGCGTGTCCGTCGGGATCAGCAGGACGCTGATGCCCTTGTGCTTCGGCGCGTCCGGGTCCGTCCGCACGAAGGTGAGGATGACGTCGGCGTCGTGGGCGCCGGAGGTCCACACCTTCTGGCCGTTCACCACGAAGCGGTCGCCGTCGAGGACCGCCCGGGTGCGCAGGCCGGCCAGGTCGGAGCCGGCGTCGGGCTCGCTCATGCCGAGGGCCGCGGTCATCTCGGCCCGCAGGATCGGACGCGCCCAGCGCTGCTTCTGCTCGTCGGTCCCGAAGCCGAGGATCGACGGGACGATGATCGACAGGCCCTGCGGGTTGAAGCTCGCGTAGATCCCCCGGCGGGCCAGCTCCTCGCGGTGGACGAACTGCTCGACGAGGTTGGCGTTGCGGCCGCCGAACTCGGGCGGGTACCCCGGCACGAGCCAGCCCGCGTCGAACATCTTCCGCTGCCAGGCGCGCGCCCACTCGGGGATGTGCGCGGTCGAGCGGGGGCGCTCCGTCGTCTCCTCGGCGCTCGGCGCGTTGGCGTCGAGCCACTCGTCGAACTCGCGGCGGAAGGCCTCGACGCGCGCGTCGAAGGTCAGCTTCATCGGGCCGGCTCCGTCGTCGTTAGCCCGTCGAGCACGGCGCGCCCGAGGGTGACCCGGTGCTCGTGGGCCGTCCCCAGGAGCATGTCGCCGATCTTGGCCCGGCGCAGGTACAGCTGCAGGTCGTTCTCCCACGTGTAGCCCAGGCCGCCGAACAGCTGGATGCCGTGCTGCGCCGCGGTGCGCTGGGCGTCGCCGGCGGCCGCCTTGGCGATCGACGCGGCAAGGGTCCTCCGTGCGTCGTCCTCGGCGATCGTCAGCGCGGCGAAGTGCACGACGGCGCGGGCCCGCTCGATGGCGGTGTACGCGTCCACCGCCAGGTGCTTGACCGCCTGGAACGAGCCGATGGGCACGCCGAACTGGTGGCGCTGGCGGATGTGCCCGAGCGTGAGGTCGAGGACCCGCTGCGACGCGCCGACCATGACGGCGGCGAGACCGGTGAGGGCCTCCTCGCGCGCCCGCGCCACCGCTGCCGCGGTGTCCGGACCGGTGGCCGACCGCCCCGCCGGGACGGGCACGCGGTCCAGCTGCACGGTGGCCAGGTGGAGGCTCCCGTCGACCGACCGCTCACGGGTCGCCTGCACGTCGTCCCGGGGGACGAGGAACACGCCCACGCCGTCGCCCGTGCCGGCGACCACGGCGAGCTGGTCGGCCCGATCGCCGTCGAGGACGTGCGCGGCGGAACCGGTGAGCACCCAGGCGTCGCCGTCCGCGCTGGCGCTGACCGAGTCCGGCGCGAGCACCGCGGCACCCGGGCTGCCCGCCGCGATGGCCGCCAGCCGCTCGTCCCGCGCCGAGCCCTGAAGGGCGTCACGGACCAGCGGCAGGTGCTGGGTCGTCGTCGCGAGGAACGGCGAGGGGTCGGCGGCCCACCCCAGCTCTTCGAGGAGGACGGTGAGCTCCACCGAGGTAGCGCCGCTGCCCCCGTGCTCGGCGGGCACCGTGAGGCCGGGCCATTCGAGGTCGACGATCGTCTTCCACAGCGCGTCGGTGTCCGCGTCCTCCTCGACGACAGCGCGCACGAGCGACGGCGGGCACTCCCGCTCCGCGACGTCGCGCGCGATGCCCTGCAGCGCGACCTGCTCGTCGGTCAGCTGGAAGTCCACGAGCGCTCCGTCACCCCTCCGGCTTCTCGCGCGCCATGAGCCGGTCGAGGTTCGCCCGCAGCTCGGGGGAGAGGAACGAGCGGTCCTCGGCGGTCAGGGCGAAGTCGAGCGTGGCGACGACCGCGCGCTCGAGGTGCAGGTTCAGGATCCGCTTGGTGTCCTCGGCGGCCCGCTGCGGCAGCGCCGCGATGCGGTCGGCGCAGGCCCGTGCCTGGGCCATGACCTCGTCGTCCGGGCACACGTGGTTGACCAGCCCGATCTGCGCGGCGCGCTCGGCGGAGATCCGGTCGCCGGTCAGCGTGTACTCCTTGGCCAGCTGGAGGCTCGTGAGCAGCGGCCAGGTGACGGGCCCACCGTCGGCGGCCACGAGGCCGATGAGCACGTGGGGGTCGGCGAGGTGGGCGCTCTCGGCCATGTACACGATGTCGGACAGGGCCACGAGGCTGCAGCCCAGCCCGACGGCCGGCCCGTTCACCGCGGCGATCACGGGGACCCGGCAGTGGATCATCCCGGACACGATCTGCTTGGCGTGCACGAGCGTCTCGCTGCGCAGCTCCTCGCTCTTCGTCAGCGAGTCGATGTACCCGAAGTCGCCGCCGGCGGAGAAGGCCCGCCCGGCGCCGGTGAGGATCGCGACGCGGGCGTCGAGGTCGGCGTCGAGCTGCGGGAACAGCCCGGCCAGCCCCGCGTGCAGGTCGCGGTTCGTGGCGTTGAGCGCGTCGGGCCGGTTCAGCGTGACGATCCGGATCGGGCCGTCGGCCTCCACGAGGATCTCGGGCGGCAGGTCGTACTTGCTCATGAGGTGGGGAGCTCCAGGATGCGGGTGGCGACGAGGTTGCGCTGGATCTGCGACGTCCCGCCCATGACGCTCTGCGCGCGGCTGTACAGGTACACCTTGCGCCAGGTGTCGTCACCTGCGTGGCCGGCCCCGCCGATCGCCAGCGCGGCGTGGCCCACGGCCTGCTCGACCGACGTCATCAGGAGCTTGTCCACCGATCCCTCCGGTCCGTGCGTGATGCCGTCGAGCTGGTCCGACAGCCGCCGGCACACGTGCAGGCGCAGCATCTCCGCCTCCACCATGGCCCATCCGAGGTCGCGGAGCTGCTCCGGGCCGAACCGGGCTGCGCCGTCCCGCACCCGGGCGCCCAGCTGGTCGACGGCCTTGGTGTAGCGCGCCACGTACCCGAGCTCGCCCGGCTCCCGCTCGTGGCTCACGACGGTCATCGCGAGCCGCCACCCCTCGCCGGGCGCCCCGATCATGTTCGTCGCCGGCACGCGGGCCCCGTCGAAGAGGACCTCGCCGAACTCCGTCGTGACGCCGTTGATCATCCGGAGCGGGCGCTGCTCGATCCCGGGCTGGTGCATGGGCACGGCGAAGGCGGACAGGCCCTTGTGCTTGGGCACGTCCGGGTCGGTGCGGGCGAGGACGAGGCACCAGTCGGCCACGTCCGAGTAGCTGGTCCAGACCTTGTGGCCGGTGATGACGTACTCGTCGCCGTCGCGCTCGGCCCGAGTGCGCAGCGCGGCGAGGTCGGACCCCGCATCGGGTTCGCTGAAGCCCTGGCACCACCGCTCCCGACCGTTCACGATGCCCGGGAGGAACCGCGCCCGGATCTCCTCGTTCCCGTGCTCGAGGATGCCCTTCACGAGGTAGCCGAGGCTCGGACGCGGCGGGGCGCCGGCGGCGGCGAGCTCGTCGTCCGCGATCACCTCGTAGACCGTGGACAGGCCCTGGCCGCCGATCTCCCTGGGCCAGGACATGGCGAAGAACCCCGCGTCGAAGAGGCTCTGGTGCCACGCGGCCTGGCCGGCCCAGTACTCGTCGTCGGTGGACGACGCGGGCAGGCCGGGGTCGTTGTCGGCGAGCCAGGCCCGGAGCCGCTGTCGGAACGCCGCCTCCTCGGGCGAGTCACCGAAGTCCACGTGCGCTCCCGATCCCCCGGTGCGCGAGCACCCGGTCGAGGTTGGCGCCCACGCCGCCGAGGACGTCGGTCGACAGCAGCGCGCGGCGCAGGAACACGTGCGCGAGGCACTCCCAGGTGTTGCCGATCCCGCCGTGGACCTGGATGGCGGTCTCGCACACGGCGCGCGCGGCGCGGGCGCCGTAGGCCTTGGCCACCGCGCCGGCGGCCAGCGCGTCCCCGGCGGAGAGCGCGTCGACGGCCCAGGCCGCGTGGAGGGCGGCGCTGCGCGATCCCTCCATGGCCACGAACGCGTCGGCGAGGAGGTGCTGCACGGCCTGGAAGGACCCGATGGGGCTCCCGTACTGCCGCCGGTCCTTTGCGTAGGTGCAGGCGAGGTCGACCGCACCGCGCATCGTGCCGACGAGGTCCGCCGCCGTGAGCGCCAGGCCGAGCGCAGTCCACGCCGTCAGGTCCTCATCGGTGAGCGACCGCGCCTGGTCGGGCACGGCGACGGCCAGGGCGCCGGGCTCCAGCGCCGCCATGGGGCGGGTGAGGTCCAGGTGCCCGTCGGCGCCCTTCGCGTCGACGGTGGCCAGCGCCCAACCGCCGCCGGCGGGGACCAGGAGCAGCGCCGCGGTTGCGCCGAGCGCGTCGACCGCGACCGCTCCGTCCGGTGTGGCGCCGTCGTGCGCGACCGCGAGGCGGCCGAGGTCGGCGGTGCAGGCGACGGTCTCCGGCGCGGCCGCCGGTGGGGCGCCCGCGCGTCTGCGCAGCTCCGCGGCCAGCGTCGGCCCGAGGAAGGCGACGTCGGCCAGGCCGCGCGCCAGCTCCTCCGCCAGGATCGCCGTCTCGACGCCGGAGGCCAGCGGACCGCCGCCGTCGGCCTCCACGCGGAGCTCGCGCCAGCCCGCGGCCCCGACGGCGGCGTCGAGCCGCGCGGCGCGCTCGGCGTCGTCGAGGTCGCGCACCGTGTGCGGGCCCAGGCGGCCGAGGACCTGGGCGGCGGCGTCGCGGACGGCGTGCTGCTCGGCCGACAGGCGGACGTCCATCAGCCGTCCCCGCTGAGCTTCTCGGTCCACTCGTCGCGGAGGGTGCGCCGCAGGACCTTGCCCGACGGCAGCCGCGGCACCACGTCGACCACGACGAGCCGGCGGAGGTGCTTGTAGGTCGCGAGCGAGTCCGCCACCAGCTGCTCGAGCTCGCCGTCGACGGGCGGGTTGGCGGGGTCCACCTGGACCGCGGCGACCGGCACCTCGCCGGCCCGGTCGTCGGGGATCCCGAAGACCGCGCAGTCGAGCACCCCCGGGTGCCCGTGGAGCACGGCTTCGATCTCCGCCGGCGCCACCTGGAAGCCGCTGACCTTGATCATCTCCTTCGAGCGGTCGGTCAGGTGCACCCATCCCTCGGGCTCGAGCCAGCCGACGTCACCGGTGCGGTACCACCCGTCGTCGAACGCGTCGGCGTTGGCCTCGTCGGGCAGGTAGCCCGCCATGCAGGCCGGGCTGCGGGCCTGGATCTCGCCGACGCCACCCGGCTCGAGCACCGCGCCGGTGTCGAGGTCGACCACCCGGAGCTCGACCTCCGCCGGAGGGAGCCCGGCCGAGTCGAGCCGCCACGCGTCGGGCCGGTCGACCGGGTTGCACGCGAGCACGGGGAGCTCGCTGGCACCGTATGCCGGCAGGAACCGCACCCCGGTGCGGCGGGTGACGGTCTCGGCGACGCTCTCCGTCACGGGGGTCGCGCCCCACATGATGTAGCGCAGCGACGAGAGGTCGTGCTCCTCGAGCCTGGGGTGGTTCGCCATGGCCAGCGCGATCGGCGCGACGGCCATCTCGAGGGTCATCCCCTCGTCCTCGATGCGCTGCAGCACCTCGTCGAGGTCGAAGCGGCGGTGGAGGCGGACGGTCGCGCCGGCCGCGGCGGCGGCCAGGAGGTTGAGCAGGCCGAGGATGTGCGACGGGGGCGTGGCCACCTGGAACCGGTCGTCGGGTCCGAGCCCGAGCGCCGCGCACCAGTGCCGGGTGGCCGCGCCGAGCGACGCGTGGGTGTGCCGCACCGCCTTGGGCAGGCCGGTGGTCCCCGAGCTGAACACGAGGATCGCCTCGTCGGTCCCGGTGCGCGCTGGCGCGGGCAGCCCGTCCCGCGGGTGGGCGAGCGCGGCGGCGAGCACCGCCGCGTCGTCGAGGTCGACCACCGGGGCCGCGCCCAGGACCTCGGCCAGGACCGCGGCGCCCGGGTCGTCCGCGACGGCCGACCGGGCGCCGGTCACGGTGACCGCGTGCCCGACCTCGTGCGCCTTCCACGCGGGGCTGAGGAGCACGGCGGCCGCACCCAGCCGGCTGAGGGCGTTGACGACGAGGACGAACTCGACGCGGTTGGTGAGCATGACCGCGACGCGGTCGCCCTCGCCGACGCCGTGGCCGGCGAGGTGGCGGGCGACGGCGTTGCTCAGCCCGTCGAGGTCGCGGAAGGACCAGCGCTCGTCACCGGCCAGGACCGCGTCCCGATCGCCGAACCGGTCCGCGCCCTCCTCGAGAGCGCGGTGCAGCAGGGCCTCCCCCATGGAAGAACATTGTTCTCCGAATCGGAGATCGACGTCAACAGACCCGGCGTGTAGGGTTCCCGCCCGATGCACGGGGGATGTCAGGGGCCCTTCTGGAGGGTCGCGCTCGTGGTGGGTCTGGTCGCGGCCGGGCTGGTCACGCCCGAGCTCACACCGCCCGCGGTCGCAGCGTCCCGGTGCGGACCCCGGGACCTGCCCGAGACCGGGCTCCAGGGCGACGTGCCGCTCGCCGACCAGCTGTCGGGCCGCGCGGACCAGGGCTACAACTGCGGCCTCGCGCTGATCGGCTACAGCTCGCTCGGGGGGCGCGGCGGCAACGCCAACATGGCCTGGTCCGGCGACTGCGCCTACATCGCCGGCGCGGGTGTGGCGGTGGTCGACGTCAGCGACCCCACCCACCCACGCCACGTCCGCACCCTCAGGACCGGGGGCAGCACGGCCTCGGTGGAGGCGGTACACGCGGTCGACGCCCCGGACCGCCACATCCTCGTGACCGGTCGCTACGGCCTCGGGAGCTTCGACGGTGACGGGCCCGGCGTCGCCCCGGTGGACGTGTGGGACGTGTCGGACTGCACGAGGCCCAAGCAGCTCTCGACGATCGCGTTCCCGGGCAACGTGCACAACGTCACGCTCACCGCCGATGGTCGGCGGGTGTGGGCGACCCTGCCGCTGCGGGCGGCGGACATCAGCGACCCGCGCCACCCGGTCGTGCTCCCGCGGATCGAGCCGCAGCTGGCGGCGAGCGGCGCGCAGCAGCTGGTCTACGCGCACGAGGCGTGGCCGTCGCCCGACGGCAGCCGCCTGTACCTCGGCAACCAGGGCACGCCCGAGACAGAGTCGCTGCTGGTCGTCGACACCCGTGACTGGCCCCGGCGACCCGCCGCGTCATGGGTGGCGTGCCGGTGCCCGGCCACTCGATCCGCCCGATGCGGATCGGCGGCAAGCCCTACGTGCTGGCCTCGGACGAGAGCGTCCTCAACGCGACGGCGAACGGCTGTGTGCCGGACCGGGCCACACCCTTCGGCGGCATCTCCCGGCCGAAGATCGTCGACATCGGCAGCGAGCAGCTCCCGCGCGTGCGGAGCACGCTGCACCTGGAGATCAACGAGCCCAGGCACTGCGCAGAGCAGCTGCTGTCCGGGGTCAACGGCTCGACCCACTACCACGACGTCGACGACGCCCGCGACACGACCTTTGCGATGGTGTCGATGTGGAACTCGGGCCTGCGCGTCTTCGACGTGCGCGATCCGGCCCACCCGCGGGAGGTCGCCTACTTCAACCCCGGCCGCTTCCGCCCCCCGGACAACCTGTTGGAAGGCACGCCGAGCGCCGGAGAGGCGAGCCGCGCGCTGAGCCCGCTGGGCCTCGAGCAGACGTGGGCGCACGTCCGGTATCGGCCCGACACCGGCCACATCTGGTTGAGCACCTCGTCCGGGGGCCTCTGGATCCTCGAGCTCGAGCCGCAGCTGCGCGCCGCGCTCGACCTGCCCGTCCGCGCGACGGTGCACCCGCAGGGAGCGCCCCCGCGCCCCCCCGCCACGCGGGTGGCGGTCCGGGCGGCGACGGTGGCGCCGGTCTACTGCGCGCTCACGACCGCACGCGTGCTCTGAGCTCGTCCTTGACGACCTTGCCCGTGGCGTTCACGGGCAGCTCGGTCACCAGCTCGATGCGGCGCGGCACCTTGTAGTTGGCCATCTGATCCTTCGCCCAGGCGAGGACCGCGTCGCCCACACCGGGATCGGTGGAGCCCGTGACGACGAAGGCCATGCCCACCTCACCGAGCCGCTCGTCCGGGATGCCGATCACGGCGACCTGCTGCACGTCCGGGTGCCGGAGCAGCGCCCCCTCGATCTCGGCCGGGTAGGCGTTGAAGCCACCGACGATGAACATGTCCTTGCTGCGCCCGACGATGCGCAGGTTGCCCCGCTCGTCGAGCACGCCGAGGTCGCCGGTGCGGAGCCAGCCGTCCTCGGAGAGGGTGGCGGCGGTGGCCTCGGGGTCGTCGAGGTACCCGACCATCACGGAGGGTCCGCGGAGCACCACCTCACCCGGCTCGCCCACGGCGACGTCCCGGTCGCCCTCGACGATGCGGACCTCGAAGCCCGGTCTGGCCCGGCCGACGGTGGTCGCGACGGTCTCGGGGTCGTCCTCGGGGGTGGTCGCGGACGCGGTGCCCGCCTCGGTCAGGCCGTAGCCCGTGGCGACGACCGAGAACGGGAGCTCGGCGCGGATGCGCTCGATCAGCGGCACGGGGATGTCGGCCGCGCCGGTGACCGCCACGCGCAGGCTGCCGAGGTCGAACAAGTCGCGATCGGGGTGGTCGAGGAGGGCCTGGTAGATGGTCGGGGCGCCCGGAAGCACGGTGACGCCCTCGGCCGCGATGCGCTGCAGCACCCGGCCCGCGTCGAACACGGGCTCGGGGAGCATCGTGGCCCCGGCGACCACCGAGGCGAGGATGCCCGCCTTCAGGCCGAACATGTGGAAGTAGGGGTTGACCATCAGGTAGCGGTCGCCCGCTCGCAGCCCTGTCATGTCCACCCAGTCTGCGGCCACCCGCAGCGTCCGCCCGTGCGTCATGACCACGCCCTTGGGCGTCCCCGTGGTGCCGGAGGTGAACAGGAGATCCGACGGATCGTCGGTCCCGACCGCAGCGGCACGGCGCGCCACCTCGGCCCGGGCGTCGTCGGTGGCCCGGGCCAGGAGGTCCTCCCAGCCGATCGCCGATGCCGGCGCCGGCCCGCGGGCGACGACCACCGTCTGCAGGTCGGGGAGCGGGGTGTCCGCCGCCTCGAGCAGCGCGAGGTAGTCCGTGTCGAGGAAGTCGGTGACCGTGACGAGGGCGCGGGCCCGGCTGCGGGTGAGGAGGACGGCCGCCTCCTGCCCCTTGAAGCGCGTGTTGATCGGCACGAGCGTGGCGCCCGCCTGCCACAGGCCGAGCACGGCGACGATCCACTCGACGCAGTTCGGCGCCCAGAGCGCGACCCGATCGCCCGGCTCGATCCCCGACGCCACGAGGGCGGCGCCGAACGTGCCCGCGGCCTCGTGGAGCCCGCGGTAGGTCAGCTCGAGGTCGCCGTCGACGACGGCGACCGGGTCGCCGTCCCGTTGCGCCGCGGCAGCCGTGAGCGCCGGGATCGACGTCCAGGGCGCCGCGTCCGTCATCGCAGGACCTTGTCCTCGACCTTCATGAGCCGGGCGAGGTTGCCGCCCATGATCTTGCGCACGACCTCGTCGGGCGCGCCCTCGAGCTCCTTGGTGTAGCTCCGCGGGTCGGCCAGGCCCTCGGGGTGCGGGAAGTCCGACCCGAACAGCACGTGGTCGACCCCGATCAGGTCGGCCAGCGCGATCAGGTCCTCCTCCCAGAAGGGGCTGATGTAGATGTTCCGCTTGAAGACCTCGACCGGGTCCTCGAGGAAGTCCTGCGGCATCTTCTTGTAGGTGTCGGCCAAGACCTTGAGGAGCGGCTCGACCCACGAGCTGCCGTTCTCGATCACCGCGACCTTGAGCTGGGGGAAGCGCGACAGCGCGCCGTGGCAGATGAGCGCGGACACCGCGTCCTCCACCGGGCGCCAGGCCGACAGCATCCGGAAGGCCTGGGGCTCGAAGGGGAGCATCTCGCTGTCGCTGCCCATCCACTCGTTGGCGTGGCGCTCGTAGCCGCTGTCGGAGGAGTGCATCGCCACGAGCACGTCGTGCTCCACGACCTTCTCCCAGAAGGGGTCGAACTCCGGCAGGCCGGGGAGCGCGGGCCGCGGTAGCCCCATGCCGGTGCCGGCCGGATGAGGACGACCCGAGCGCCGCGCTCGATGCACCACTCCAGCTCCTCGATCGCCTTGTCGACCAGGGGCAGCGTGATCACGGGCGTCGCGAAGATGCGGCCCTCGTAGTCGAAGGTCCAGGTCTCGTGGATCCACTCGTTGAGCGAGTGGATGACGGCGTGGCACATGTCGGGGTCGTCCCGCATGCGCTCCTCGATGAGGCTGGCGAGCGTCGGGAACATCAGCGCGCGGTCGATGCCCTGCTCGTCCATCAGCTCGAGGCGAGGGGCCGGCTCACGGAAGGCGGAGATGGCGCGCATCGGCTCGCCGAAGATCTCGCGCCGGCTCTTCCCGTCGGGGTTGCCGAACCGGAAGTAGTCCTCCTGGGCGCCCGGGCGGGCGACCACCTCGAAGGTGGGGTTCGGGATGTACTGGCTGATCGTCCCCCGCACCACGATCTTCGTGCGCCCGCGCACGTCCACGTAGTCGATCGCACCCTTGTAGCGGTCGGGCAGGTGCTTCGTGAGGGAGTCCCGGGTCTCGTAGAGGTGGTTGTCGGCGTCGAACACCGGGATGTCGAGCGTGGGTGCAGCCATGGAGAGGTCCTCCTCGGGGTGGGGCTCAGGATGCCGTCGCGAGGGCGGCGAGGTAGGCGCGTGTGCGCCGCATCGAGGCGAGGCGCGCGTCCCGGTCCTCGCCGATCGGGACGACGCGGATGGAGAGGTCGGTGGCGCCGGCGTCGACGTAGGAGCGCAGGCGCTTCTCGACCGCGGCTTCGCTGCCGGCGGCCATCAGGTCGCCGACGTCGTCGGCGTCGCCGAGGTCGAGCAGCTTCTGGTAGTTCGGCGACACCTCGGCCTCGGACAGCACGCGGTTCGCCCGTGCGACCGCGACCTCGACCTCGTCGTCGTCGCACAGGCACACGGGCACGCCCGCGACGATGCGCGGTGCCGGCCGGCCGGCGGCCTCCGCCGCCTGCGTGATGCGGGGGGCCACGTGCTCGCCGATGGCCCGTTCGTCGGCCAGCCAGAGGATCGTGCCGTCCGCCCGCTCGCCGGCGAGTTGGAGCATCTTCGGGCCGAGCGCGGCGAGGAGCACGGGGGTGGGCGCGACGTCGGTGACGTCGAGGGCCTGGTGCACGCGGAAGTGCTCGTTCTCCACGTCGACGGTGCCGGGGCCGGCGAGCGCCGGCTGGAGCACCTCCAGGTACGAGCGCATGGTGGCCAACGGGCGGTCGTAGGGGAGCCCGAGCATCTCGTCGATGATCCAGTGGTGCGACACCCCGAGCCCGAGGAGGAGGCGCCCACCGCAGACGGCCTGGGTCGACAGCGCCTGCTGTGCGAGGGCGATCGGGTGGCGGGGCTGGACGGGCACGACGGCCGTCCCGATCTCGATGCGGGTGGTGGCGTCGCCGAGGAGCGCCGCCGCCGTCAGCGCGTCGAACTCGTCGGGGATCTGGGGGACCCAGACCGTCGCCAGGCCGGCGTCCTCGGCCCAGCGGACGTCGTCCCGCATGCGCTCGACCTTCGTGGCGTACCTGCCCCGCTCGGGTCCGACCATGAGGCCGAGGCGCATCCGTCCCCTCCCATGAGAACTACGTTCTCCGCATGTAGTAACGTAACTCCCGTCGGAGGGGAAAGCCAGCGGAGGGGGACGCGTGCAGCCAGCGAGTGACGTCTACTACGACCCCTACGACTTCGACATCGACTCGGACCCGTACCCGGTCTGGAAGCGGCTGCGGGACGAGCAGCCGCTCTACGTCAACGAGAAGCACGACTTCTACGCGCTGAGCCGCTTCGCCGATGTCGAGCAGGGCCTGCTCGACGTCGCCACCTACTCCTCGGCCAAGGGGTCGCTGCTCGAGCTCATCAAGGCGGACATCCAGATGCCGCCGGGGACGTTCATCTTCGAGGACCCGCCGACCCACTCGCTCCACCGTGGGCTGATGTCGCGGGTGTTCACCCCCAAGCGCATGGCGGCGCTCGAGCCCAAGATCCGCGACTTCTGCGCCCGCAGCCTCGACCCGCTCGTCGGGTCGGGCGGGTTCGACTTCATCCGCGACCTCGGCGCGCAGATGCCGATGCGCACCATCGGCATGCTCCTCGGCATCCCCGAGGAGGACCAGGAGCAGATCCGCGACCGGATCGACGCGGGGCTGCGCATGGGCGAGGACGGTGCGCTCCCGCTTGCGGTCAAGGACTACGCCGAGCAGGCCCCGGGGACGGAGAACTACGAGGCGTACGTCGACTGGCGGGCCGACCACCCGTCGGATGACCTGATGACCGACCTCCTCCAGGCGGAGTTCGAGGACGAGGACGGCGTCACCCGCCGGCTCACCCGCACCGAGGTGCTCAACTACATCAACCTCATCGCGGGCGCGGGCAACGAGACCACGACGCGCCTCATCGGGTGGACGGGCAAGGTGCTGGCCGAGCACCCCGACCAGCGCCGGGAGCTCGTCGAGGACCGCAGCCTGCTCCCGGGCGCGATCGAGGAGCTGCTGCGCTACGAGCCGCCGTCACCCGTGCAGGCCCGGTACGTCACCCGGGACGTCGAGCACCACGGCCAGGTCGTCCCCGCCGGCTCGGCGATCCTCCTGCTGAACGCGTCGGCGAACCGCGACGAGCGGAAGTTCCCCGACGGCGACCGGTTCGACATCCACCGCAGGATCGACCACCACCTGTCCTTCGGGTACGGCATCCACTTCTGCCTCGGTGCCGCGCTGGCGCGCCTCGAGGGCCAGATCGCGCTCGACGAGGTGCTGCAGCGGTTCCCCACGTGGGAGGTCGACTGGGACAACGCCGTCCAGGCCAGGACCTCGACGGTCCGCGGCTGGGAGACGCTCCCGGTCCTGATCCCCTGAAGAGCTCTAACCGGGGCGGTCGCTCCGGAGCAGCAGCACCCCCGACGGCGTCCCGCCCCCGGAGGTGACGACGGCCGTGCGGGCGCCTGCCACCTGGCGCTCGCCCGCGTCGCCGCGCAGCTGCGCCATCGCCTCGTAGACGAAGCCGAAGCCGTGCGTGCGGCCCTCGGACAGCTGCCCGCCGTGCGGGTTGACGGGCAGCTCGCCGTCGAGCGCGATCCGGCGCCCGCCGTCGAGCCAGTCCTTCGCCTCGCCGAGCTCGCAGAAGCCGAGCGCCTCGAGCCAGGAGATGGCGTTGAACGTGAACCCGTCGTACAGGAGGGCCACGTCGACGTCGGCCGGCCGCAGGCTCGTGCGGGTCCACAGGTGGGCCGACTGCCCGAGCACCTGTGGCTCGTGCGTGACCGTGTCCTGGTCCCACGAGATGCGCTCGGTGATCTGGGTCCCGACCGCCTCCACCCACACGGCCGGCTTCGAGAGGTCCGCGGCCGTCGCCGCGTCGGACACCACGACCGCGATCGACGCGTCGCACGGGACGTCGCAGTCGTACAGGCCGAACGGCGTGGAGATCGGGCGGGCCGACAGGTAGTCGTCCATCGTCATCGGGTCGCGGTAGATCGCGGCCGGGTTCCGCGCCGCGGCGGCGCGACCGTTCAGGGCGATCCAGCCGAGCATCTCCCGCGGCGCGCCGTAGCGGTGCAGGTAGTGGTTCGCGTGCATCCCGATCCAGCTCGCCGCCGATGCCGCGCCGAACGGCAGCCGCCACTCCTGCATCGCGCCGGTGACCCGCCCGCCCCCGCCTCCACCGCCGCGGAGGCCGAGTGCGGCGTAGGTCGACTCCCACACCGTGCGGAAGCACAGGACGTGCCGGCACAGGCCGCTCGCCACCGCGAGCATCGCGGCGATGATCGACCCGCCGGGCCCGGGGAGCTCGCCGCCCCCGTTGATCCACGTGGGGCGGAGGCGCAGCGCCTCCTCGACCGCGGTGACGCCGCCCTCGCTCATCCCCATGATCGCGGCGCCGGGGTAGGTCGACAGCCCGTCGACGTCCTCGGGTCGGAGCCCCGCGTCGGCGATGGCACCCAGGCACGCGTCGACGGCCAGCGAGAGCGGGTCGGCCATCAGCCGCCGGCCGAGCGCGGACCGGCCGACCCCGGACAGCACGACGCGGTGCTCGAAGCGCTCGGCGGTGGGCGGCGGGCGGGGCGTCGGGCGGACCGGCTCGGGGACCCGCTGCACCGGATCGATGGCGCCGGTCGGCTCGAACAGCGGCAGCCAGACGTCCTCGTGCTGCTCGAACCGGACGGCCACCTCCTGGCCGGCCTGCACGGCCTCGGGATCGCACCCGACGAGGTTCGTGGTGAGCCGCACGCTCGCGTCCTCGGCGAGCGCGACCTCAGCGATCACGTACGGGGGCTCGAAGCCGGGTAGCCACTGGTGGTGGTTGACCGTCCACCCGACGACCGTCGCCCGCCCCGAGACCTCGGTCGGCGCCCAGGCCCGGCTGCGGCAGGCCGGGCAGATCGGCACCGGCGGGTGCACGAGCTGGCCGCAGTCCGTGCAGCCCTGGATCCGCAGGCGCCCGTC
The DNA here is from genome assembly GCA_963806205.1 of uncultured Microthrixaceae bacterium. GTDB lineage: Bacteria > Actinomycetota > Acidimicrobiia > Acidimicrobiales > VFJN01 > VFJN01. Next base: position 33,700 of record CAWDXF010000001.1, on the reverse strand, counting down.
GGCACCCGAGGTCCAGAACCACTCGGTGGCCGGCGTGAGCAGGGGGAGGGGGCGCACCTCCGGCCGCGGGCTCAGAACTCGCTGCGGAAGAACCCGACGGCCGCCTCGGCGGACGGGTAGGCGCCGCTCATGCCGGACCCGAGGTAGCCGGAGTCGGTGACCATCGTGATGCCGGTGACCCCCACGGCCGCGTCGCTGCAGAGGAACACGAGGGGGTAGGCCTGCTCGAGCGGGGTGGCCGCCTCGATCCCGACGTCCTCGCGGTAGTCGGCGCCGAAGGTGAGCCACAGCTCGGCGTTGGCCCGGGCCAGCGGCGTGTTCGTCGGCCCCGGGAGGATCGCGTTGATCCGGATGCCGCGCTTGAGCAGGCGCATCGCTTCGCGGGCCACGTAGAGGTTGATGGCGAGCTTGCTCCACATGTAGTCGGCCTTGCCGTTGGCCTCGATCCACGCGACGCCGCTGTCGAAGTCCGGCGTGGCGAGGTACTCCTCGAGCCGCGCCCGGTTCTGCTCCCACCCGAACCCGGCGGCCGAGGAGATGAACCCGATGGCCGAGCCCGTCGGAAGGAGGTCGCCGGCGAGCATGAGGTCGATCATGTGCCGGTGGCCGAGGAAGTTGATCCGCTCGATGCCGGGCGTCCCGTCGGCCACGCCCGCGCAGGAGAACAGCGCGTGCACGGGTCCGCCGCACTCGGCCACCGCGGCGTCGATCGACGCCTTGTCCGAGAGGTCGAGCTGGATCGCCTTGACCCCCGCCAGGGTCACCTCGGCCCGGTCCATGACCACGACCTCGGCCCCCGCGTCCCGCACGACCTCCGCCACCGCCGCGCCCATCCCGGTCGCGCCGCCGACCACGAGGGCGCGCTTCCCGTCGTACCTGAACGCATCGAACAAGGACATGGCGTGGCTCCTGTCGGTCGTCGCGTGGGCCCCCGGGCACCGTAGGCCGGGACTCTAGTCGCGGCCGAGAACGCTGACACCCGCAGGCGAGAACCACGTTCGCGGGCCTGCTAGGTTGCCGCGCCGCGGCGAAAGGACGGCACGTGGAGCTCGCAGGACGATCAGCGCTGGTCACCGGTGGGGCGGGGGGCCTCGGAGCGGCCACGGTCCGCCACCTCGTCGACCTCGGCATGGGGGTGGCCGTCTTCGACCGCGACGGCGAGCGGGCCGGCGCACTGGCGGACGAGCTCGGGCCCAAGGCGGTCGCGGCGGCCGGCGACGTGCTCGACGACGACGACGTCGGTGCGGCCATCGCCGCGGCGCAGTCGGTCGGCACGTTCTCGCTCGTGGTCAACGTGGCCGGCGGGGCGACGGGCGGCGGGCGGACCGTCGGGCGCGACGGCACGCCGCACGACAAGGCCGTGTTCACCGGCACGATGGACATGAACGCGGTGGGCACCTTCAACGTGAGCCGCCTCTCCGCCGCCGCGATCGCGGCCAACGAGCCCGACGAGCACGGCCAGCGGGGCGTGGTGGTCAACACCGCGTCGATCGCCGGCATCGAGGGCCAGACCGGCCAGCTCGCCTACGCCGCCGCGAAGGGCGCCATCCTGGGCATGACCCTGCCGATGGCCCGCGACCTCGCCGCCGTCGGGATCCGGGTGTGCGCGATCGCGCCGGGGACGATGGGCACGCCGATCATGATGAGCGTCCCGCAGCAGATGCGGGACCACCTCGAGGCCAGCATCGTGTTCCCCCACCGCATGGGGCGGCCGGAGGAGTTCGCCCAGCTGGTGGCCTCCATCGCAACGAACCCGTACCTGAACGGCGAGAACATCCGCCTGGACGGGGCGCTGCGCTTCCCCCCGAAATGAGAACTATGCTGTCACTGAACGGAGAAGCAGGTTCTTCTGGAGCCGCACAGGGGGAGCAGACATGCCCGGTCGGGAGGGGACGGCGCGGCGCCCGGTCGCGCTGACGCTGCTGCTGGTCCTGATCGCGACATCGGCCTGCGGGGCCCGCTGGACCGACGCCGAGCGTGACGAGGTGGCCGCCCGCAACCGGGGCGGCTCGAACGCCGAGGCCGACGACGCGGGGTCGTCCACGGCCTCCACCATCGCCGGGGTCACCGACGGCGGCCTGGTGGTCGGCGGCACGGGGGGCGGCACCGGCGGCACGGGCGGCACCGGGGGATCCACCGGCGGAGGGACCGCCGCCGCGAGCGGCCCCAGCCCGTGCGACGCCCCGTCGAACGCGCCCGGGGTGCGCCAGGACTCGATCAACATCGGCCACATCTCCAGCGTCTCCGGCCCGGTCCCCGGCCTCGGTGAGACGACGGTGGCTGCCACCCGCGCCTACGTCGCCTACCGCAACGCGACCGGCGGCGTGTGCGGCCGTCAGATCGTGCTGAAGACCGCCGACGACGGCGCCGAGAACAGCCGGTACCGCGCCGCGGTCGTCGATCTGGCCCCGCAAGTGTTCGGTCTGGCCGGCGGCCTCGGCGCGGGCGACGCCGGCGGGGTCGATGTCATGAAGGCCCAGAACCTGCCGGTCGTCGCGACTGCGACCACCGATGGCGCCCAGGCCGTGCCCATCTGGTTCGACATCAACCCGCCGTACGCGAACGTCCACGCGCCGACCGCCAAGATGCGCTACATGTACGACCAGGGTGTCCGGACGGCCGCCCTCGTGTACATCGACCAGCCCCAGGTGCGGTCGGAGGTCGCGCAGCAGCGGGCGCAGATGGAGGCGACGGGCATCCGGGTCGTGCTCGACCACCCCGTCCCCCTGAGCACGCTCAGCTACGACGCCGCGGCGCGCGCGGTCGCCAACAGCAAGGCCGACTACCTCTTCTACCCCGCGGCGGGGAACCTCAACGCCTCGATGGCCCGCTCGATGAAGGACTCCGGGTACCAGCCCAAGTTCGCCGAGTACCTCACCGCCTACGGGTCGAACTTCATCGAGCTCGCAGGCGACGCCGCGGAGGGCGGGGTGAGCTGGTCGCGCTCGCTGCCCATCGAGGAGCGCGGCTCGAACCCCGAGCTCGACCGGTTCATCGAGTGGATGGGCCGCGCCGCCCCGGGCATCCCGGCCGACTCGTTCGCGGCGGACTCGTGGGCCGCGACCAAGGCGTTCTTCGATGCGCTCGAGGCGCTGCCCGGCCCGATCTCGCGCGACGCCTTCATCGCCGAGCTGCGCTCGATCGGCACCTACGACGCCGACGGCTTCTTCGGGCCGATCGAGCTCGGCCCGAAGCGGAGCAAGGGCTGCTCGGTGCCGATGAGGGTCGTGAACGGCCGGTGGCAGCGCCTCGCTCCGCCACGCGGGTTCCTCTGTTGACGGTGGCGGCGCCGCTCGAGCTGCGCGGGGTGGGCGCCGCGTACGGGCGGATCGAGGTGCTCCACGGCATCGACCTGGCGGTCCCTCGCGGCGGCATCGCCGCCCTCCTCGGACCGAACGGCGCCGGCAAGACCACGGCCCTGGGCGTCATGAGCGGGCTCCTCGCCCCGACGCGCGGCTGCCGGCACGTGCACGGCCGGCACCTCAACCACGCTGGCGCCGACGCCCTCGCCCGGCTCGGCGTCTGCCACATCCGCGAGGGCCGCTCGGTGTTCCCGAACCTCAGCGTGGCCGACAACCTCACGGTGGCGTCGTCCTGCGGCGCACCGCTGGACCGGTTGGTCGAGGTGGCCTTCACGATGTTCCCCCGGCTCAAGGACCGGCGGAAGCAGCTCGCGGGCACGCTGTCGGGCGGCGAGAAGCAGATGCTGGCGCTCGCCCGGGGGCTCGGCACGGACCCGAGCGTGCTGCTCGTCGACGAGCTGTCGATGGGGCTCGCGCCGCTCGTGGTGGGCGAGCTGTACGAGGCGGTCGCGGTCGTGGCGCAGGCGGGCGTCTCGGTCCTGGTCGTCGAGCAGTTCGCGACCGTCGGCCTCCGCTTCGCCGAGCTGGCGTACGTGATGGCGCACGGGGTGATCACCTACGCCGGACCCAGCGACCGGGCCGCGGACGCCGTCGACGCCGCCTACCTGGGGGCGGTGGTGTGACCGAGCTCCTGCAGTTCACCCTGTTCGGGCTGATGCTCGGGTGCGTCTACGCGATCGCGTCCATGGGTCTCGTGCTCACCTACACGGTCACCGGCGTCTTCAACTTCGCCCACGGCGCCGTCGGGATGCTCGCCGCGTTCGTCTACTACGAGCTGCGGGTCGAGCAGGACCTCCCCACCCCCGTGGCGCTCGTGCTCGTCGTCTTCGTGCTCGCGCCCGTCGCGGGCCTCGTGGCCGAGCGCCTGCTGCGACGGTTCCAGGGGGCCAGCTACGCGGTCTCGCTCGTGGTGACGGTGGCCCTGACCGTCGGGTTCCTCGGGCTCGCGCAGAAGCTGTTCCCCGAGAACGTGGCGAGGAACGCGCCCTACCTGCTCGGCGACCACCGGATCACGGTCCTCGACGTCCCCATCACCTACGACCGCATCGCCCACGTGGTCGTCGCCCTCGCGGTGGCGTTCGGCCTCCGCTCCCTGCTGTTCGGCACGGCCCTCGGCGCCCGCATGCGGTCCGTGGTCGACGACCCCGAGCTGGCGCGGCTGAACGGCGTGCGCTCCGTCTTCATCGCCCGCTGCAGCTGGATGATCGGCTTCTCCCTCGCGGCCCTGGCCGGCGTGCTCTTCTCCGCCGGCACGAACCTGAACGCGATCGTGCTCACGCTCCTGGTCCTCAACGCGTACGGCGCCGCGATGGTCGGGCGCCTGACGAGCCTCCCGATGACGTTCCTCGGTGCGGTGCTGCTCGGCCTGATGCAGGAGCTCACGAACGTCTCGTGGCTCTGGCCGTCCGGCGACCTGTACCTCCGCATCCGACTCGCGATCCCGGGCCTGTTCCTCGTCCTGGCCGTCCTCCTGGTCCCGTCGTTCCGCCTCTCGGCGGGTCGCGTGGTGGGACGCACCCAGCCGCGCGTCCCCACCCTCGGGGCCTCGATCGTGGCCGGGGCCGTGTTCGTCGCGATCGTGCTCGCGCTGGTCGAGCTCGGTCCCACGGACCTGCAGTCGCACCTGGTGCGGGGGCTCGTGATGGGCACCGTGGCCCTCTCGCTCGTGGCGCTGACCGGGCTGTCGGGCCAGATCTCGCTGACGCAGTACCTGTTCCTCGGCATCGGCGCGTTCATGGCGGGGAAGACCTTCGGGGGCAGCAGCGTGCTCGGCATGCTCGCCGGCGGCCTCGTGGCCGGGGCCCTCGGCGTGCTCGTGGCGCTCCCCACCGCCCGTCTCCGCGGGCTCCACCTCGCCCTCAGCACCTTCGGCTTCGCGCTCATCGGGCGGGAGGTCGTGATGGCCGACCCACGCATCCTCGGGCTGACGGGACGCGCCGTGGGCCGCCCGGAGATCTTCGGCATGTCCACCACCTCCGACGCCGCCTTCGCCGTCTGGTGCGCGTCCATGTTCGCCGTGGTGGGCATCATCATCGGCGTGGTCCGCCGCAGCTCGTTCGGGCGCCAGCTCACGGCCATCCGCGACAGCGAGCTCGCGGCGGCGACGCTGGGCCTGCCCGTCCGCACCACCAAGGTGCTCGTCTTCTCGTTCTCCGCGTTCATCGCCGGCTGCGCCGGGGCGCTCTTCGGCGGGATGTCCGTCACGGTCGACGGCACGCAGTTCGAGCCGGTCAACAGCCTCGTGATCCTGCTGTTCGCGTTCGTCGGTGGCATCACCACCGTGTCCGGCGCGGGGATCGCGGGCGGGCTCTTCGCGCTGCTCGTCTACGCCCAGGCGACCTTCCCCGAGCTGGCCGGCGTCGTCTTCATCGCCATCGCCGCCGCCGCGATCACCCTCGGCCGGCAGCCCGACGGGATCGCCGGGCTCGTCCTTCGCCCGCGCGCAGCTGGGACCTGCGCGCGTCGCTGGCGCGGGTCCGCCGCCGGCGCGCCGCGGCGGCGCTGGAGGGGACCGCGTGAGCGCGACCGGGCGGCGGGTGCGGCGCGGCGCGCGGGTGGTGCTCGGGCTCGTCGTGGCGGGCTCGTTCCTCGGCCCCGCCCGGACCGGTGACGCGCAGACCGAACCGCCGGCGGTGCTCGGCGGCTTCCAGGGCACGGCGGCAGCGTCCGGCCTGCACGCGATCTACAACGTCGGCGACCTCCTGCCGATCGCGTCCGCCGGTCGACCTCGGCTCACCGGACGCGCTCGCCACGATCGCGAGCGGACCGTCGACGTTCGCCCGCGCCTCGGTCCTCGATCCCGGTGACCTCCTCGCCAACCCCGACGCGTTCCTCGCGCTGGCCAGCGCCGACTACCCCGGCGGCATCCCCGAGTACCCGTACCGGGTCAGCGCCGCGTCCGGTACCGGCTCACCCGCGGCCGAGTCGAACCCAGGTCCCGGGCTCAACGCCCGCGTCACGGCCACGGCGGAGGGGTCGTTCGCACGAGCGACGATGCCGGTCCTCGATGCGCCCGCGGTCGCGACGGTCGCCTCGCAGTCGGCGATGGCCACGACGGACACGGACGGCTCGACCGTCACGGTGACCGCCCGCAGCCAGGTCAGCGGGTTCGACCTCCTCGGCCTCGTGAAGATCGACTCGCTCGTCACGGACCTGAAGGCCACCTCCGACGGTGTGAAGACGGAGCTCACCGGCGGCACCCGGGTGCTGGGCGCGACCGTGGCCGGGACACCGGTGACCATCGACGCGGACGGGATCCACCAGGCGCCCGGCACCCCCCCCGTGCTCGGCGGCATCCTCGGCCCGCTGACGGGGAGCCTGAACGACGTGCTCGGCCAGCTCGGGATCCGCGTCGCGCTCGTCGGTCCGGTGGAGCTGGCAGGGGGCCGGGCCGGCCAGCTGGCGTCCACGGGCGTGCGCATCGAGCTCGAGCTCTCCCCGCAGACGTTCCCGCAGCTCGCCGCGCTCGATCGATGCCCTGCCGCCGCTCGAGAACCCGATCCCCGGCGCACCGAGCATCGAGGACCTGCTCGCCATCGCCCGCGGCCGGCACCTGACCTCGATCGAGCTCGGGCGCGGGCTCGTGGCGCTCGATGCCCGGGGCGCCGCCACCTTCGAGCCGACCGCCCCGTCGCCGGTCGGCGACCTGCCGTCGTTCGGCACGGACCTCCCGTCCTTCGTGCCCAGCACCCCGGTGACGCCGCCCCTCGGCAACGAGGCCCCCGTGCTCACCTCGGACGACCCGGCGCTGCCGGATGCCTCGGGCGTCGGCGCCCTCGTGCTGCTCGCGCTCCTGGCCCTTCCGTTCGTCGGCGAGGCCGTGGCCAGGCTGTCCCTGGCCGTGCTCGCCACCGACCGCTCCAGCTCCTGCCCGTGGGAGGAACGATGACCATGTCCGAACGCTTCGAGGTGCTCGACGGCGGACCGTCGCTCGACGAGCGCGAAGAGCGCCTCACCGAAGGGGCCGACGAGCTCGTGGAGGAGGGCGGCCGGCGCTCCCTCGTCGGCCGCGACCACTTCCTGCTCGCCGTCGCGGGCGCGCTGATGACGCTGGGGATCTGCGTGATCCTCATCGGCTGGGCGGGCGCCGCGGACACCACCCTCGTGGAGGAGCAGGTGCCCTACCTGATCTCGGGTGGGCTGCTGGGCCTCGCCCTGGCCACCATCGGCGCGCTCACGCTCTTCAGCCACTGGCTCGTCATGGGGATCCGCGAGGCCCGCGACCACGAGGCGGCGCGGCGGCGCGACCACGAGGAGCTCGTCGCCGTCCTCAACGGGCTCGCCGCCTCCCTCGCCGGGAAGGAGGGCAAGCCGATGGCCGTGCTCGAAGCACGCGGGCTGACCGTCCGCTTCGGTGAGCACGAGGCGATCCGCTGACGTCGACCTCGCCGTCGAGGCGGGGACGATCGTCGGCCTCATCGGACCGAACGGCGCGGGCAAGACCACGACGTTCAACGCCATCTGCGGCGTGCAGAAGTGCAACGGATCGGTCCACCTCGACGGCGTCGACATCTCCTCCGCGCCCCCGCACCGGCGGGCCCAGCTCGGGTTGAACCGCACCTTCCAGCGGCTGGAGGTGTTCGGGTCCATGACCGCCTTCGACAACCTGCGCACCGCCGCCGAGATCGCCGCCCGCGCCCAGCGCCGGTCGGTGCGGAACGCGGCGGCGATCGCCGACGCGCATCGTCGACCAGCTCGGGCTGGGGCCGTCGCCCAGCGCCGCGCCGACGCGCTCCCGACCGGCCAGGCCCGCCTCGTCGAGCTCGGGCGGTGCCTCGCCACCGACCCCAAGGTCCTCCTGCTCGACGAGCCCGCGTCCGGTCTCGACGAGACGGAGACCGATCGTCTGGCGCACGTGCTCACCGAGCTCGCCGAGCGACGGCATGGCGATCCTCCTCGTCGAGCACGACATGGACCTCGTGATGCGGCTCTGCTCGGAGATCTGCGTGCTCGACTTCGGCGAGGTCATCGCCCACGGCGACCCCGACCACGTCCGCGCCCACCCGGCGGTGCAGGCGGCCTACCTCGGGTCGGCGGCGTGAGCGACGCACCGACGCCTGTCGTCCTGCGGGCCGCCCGCTGGGTCGACGTCGACAACGGCGAGGTGCGGCCCGATGCCGTCGTCGTCGTCGAGGGCGACCGCATCACCGCGGTCGGCACCGCGCCCGCGGGAGCAGAGGTGCACGACCTCGGCGACGTGACGCTCCTCCCCGGCCTCATGGACATGGAGATCAACCTCCTCCTCGGCGGGCCGAGCGGCGGCAACCCGCGGAGCGACGTCCAGGACGACCCCGCGTTCCGCACCCTGCGGGGGATCGTCAACTGCCGGACGACCCTGCTGGCCGGCTTCACGACGGTGCGGAACCTCGGCCTGTTCGTGAAGACCGGCGGCTCCCTGCTCGACGTGGCGCTCGCCCGCGCGGTCGACAACGGGTGGATCGACGGCCCCCGCATCGTCCCGGCCGGCCACGCGATCACCCCGACGGGGGGCCACCTCGACCCGACGATGTTCCAGCGGCTCGCGCCCGGGATCATGCCGCTGAGCGTGGAGGAGGGGATCGCCAACGGCGTCCCCGAGGTGCGCAAGGCCGTCCGCTACCAGCTCAAGTACGGCGCTCGGCTGATCAAGATCTCCGCCTCGGGCGGGGTGATGTCCCACAGCGGCCTCGCCGGGGCCCAGCAGTACTCCGACGACGAGCTCGCGGCGATCGTCGACGAGGCCCACCGCGCCGGCGTCAAGGTCGCGGCCCACGCGCACGGCGACGCCGGCATCCGCGCCTGCATCCGCGCCGGCGTCGACTGCATCGAGCACGGCTCGCTCGCGAGCGACGACACGATCTCCTTGATGGTCGAGCACGGGACGTTCCTCGTGCCCACGAGCTACCTGTCGGAGGGGCTCGACGTGTCCCGGGCCGCGCCCGAGCTGCAGGCGAAGGCGGCGGAGGTGTTCCCCAAGGCCCGGGCGATGCTCGGCAAGGCGATCGCCGCGGGCGTGAAGATCGCGTGCGGCACCGACGCTCCCGCCATCCCGCACGGGGAGAACGCCAAGGAGCTCTGGGCGATGGTCGACCGCGGCATGGCCCCGATCGAGGCGATCCGGGCGGCGACCGTCGGTGGCCGCGGAGCTCATCGACGTCGACGACCGGGGCCGCATCGCAGAGGGGCTCCTGGCCGACCTCGTCGCGGTGCCCGGGGACCCGTCGACCGACATCGAGGTCACCCAGGACGTCCGCTTCGTGATGAAGGGCGGGCAGATCTACAAGGGCGGCTGACCCCTGGCGCCCCAGGGTCAGAGCCGGGCGTCGACCGGGATCTGCTCCGCGCCCGCGTCCGGGACGAAGGCGCGGAGCAGCCCCTCCTGGGTGAACGACGCGACGAGCGCGCCGTCGTCGCCGAACACCTGCCCGCGCACGTAGGACAGCCCGGCGCCCACCTGCGTGCTCTCGTGGCGGTAGAGCAGCCACCCGTCGGCCGCGACCGGCTCGTGGAACGCGATGCCGATCGTGAGGACGCCCGTCGACACGGTGTCGTGCGACTGCGCGGTGCCGAGGCCCGGGTGCGGGAACATGCTCGTGGAGATCGACAGGTGCCCGGTGAAGTGGGCGAGCAGGGCGCGCACCAGGTCGTCGCGGTCGGGGGTCGCGTCGTAGCGCAGCCACGCGTCGAGCACCGGCGGGCCGACGTGGTCGGGGTCGTTCGGGTCGCCCACGCCGACGAGGCGGATCTCACGTCCGTCGACGGGCATGTGGAGCGGGATCGCCTCCTCCGGACCGGCGGTGTCGGGACGCGGCGCCGATCGTCGCACGACGTCGGGCTGGGGCACGTCGAGCAGCACCAGCGCGTCCACCTTCGCGCGCCCCGCCTGCGCGCCCAGGACCCGTGCCGCGGCGATCGTGCGACCCTCGCGGACGACCTCGACGGCGAGGTCGATCGGCTCGGTGGCCAGCACCGGCGAGACGAAGCTCGCGTGCGCCGACCGCACGACCTTCCCGGTGCAGGAGCGCGTGGCCGCGACGATCGACTGGGCCAGCACCTGGCTCCCGTCGACGACGGTGCGGTCCCCGGCGTCGTGCTGCCCGTGGTAGCGGTGGGGGCCGACCTCCTCGACGTCGAAGACCTCGAGCAGCCCGGCCAGTGTGCTCACCGGCCGGACACCGCCGGGGTGGCGACGCCGATCGTCACCGCGACGCGGTGCTGGTAGAACGCGACGTGGCCCGCCAGCTCGGCCACCTGCGGGTAGGGGTCGTCGTAGGTCCACGCGACCTCGCCGTCCTCGCCGGGCAGCCCCCAGTAGGTCGCGGTCCCCTTGAAGGGGCACCGGCTGGTGCGCTCGCGGGGCTCGAGGAGCCGGAGGTCGACGTCGGCGCGCGGGAAGTAGACGACGAGGCCGTGGTCCTGCTCGTCGACGAGGATGCACGTCTCGCTCGAGGCGAGGACCTGGTCGCCGGCGCGGGCCTCGAAGCGGTTGCGCCGTCGCAGCAGGTCGACCCGGTAGTCGGGCCGGTCGACGTAGCCGGATGGCTCCATCTGGTCTGGTCTAGGTCGTCGCGGCCCGGGGCGCCACGACCAGCGAGGGGATCGAGTCCACCGCGCCCGCCTGGAGGACGACGTCCACCATGTGCACCAGTCGCTCGACGGGCAGCAGGTTGCCGCTCATGTAGCCGCGTGCCGCCCAGATCGCGTGGAACTCACCGGCCAGCTCCACGTCCCAGGAGTTGGCGAACTGGGTCATCGCGTCGCCCTCGCCCCCGGCGCAGTCGCCGACCACCAGCCGCGTGAACCCGACCTCGGGGTGCTCGGCTCGCCACGCCTCGACGAGCTTGTCGAGCGCGGCCTTGCTGACGGCATAGGCGCCGAGGCCGGGCCACGGCGGCGTCAGCGACGCGCTGACCGACGAGAGGAAGACGGCCGTGCCGGAGGCGGCCTGCAGGTGGGGGAGCGCGGCGGCGGTCACGAGCGAGGCCCCCACGACGTTGGTGTCGAACGTCCGCCGCCACTCCGCGGCGTCGGTGTCGACGATGCGGCCGAGCGGGCCGATCGCGGTCGCGAAGACGAGGCCGTCGATCCCCCCGAGCCCCGCGGCCGCTTCGTCGATCGCGGCCCGGCACGAGTCGGGATCGGTCACGTCGCACACCAGGGCGAGCGTGCCGGGCCCCGCCTCCTTGGCGGCGTCGACCAGGAGCTCACGGCGGCGGGCGAGGAGGGCCACCTGCGCCCCGCCCTGCGCGAGGCCGATCCCGATGCACCGACCGAGCCCGCTCGAGGCCCCCACGACGACGACTCGCACCGCACCCCTCCCGGTCCTGCGCTGTGAGAAGCCGACTGTAGCCCTATGAGAACTGCACTTCCAGGGCGGGCGGGGCCGCCTAGGGAGCGAGGGCGGCGACCTCCGCGATGCCCTCGGCGAACCGGTGCATCAGGTGCTCGGGGTCGGGGACGGCCTCCGGGCAGGTGACCACGCCGAGGATGGCGCGCTCGGGCCCGCTGAGGAGGGTGGCGGCCACGGCCGGCCCGCCGATGAGGAACGGGTACGTGTCGAGGATCTCGACGCCCGCGACCCAGTTCCGCACGGGCATGCCCTTCACGTTGGACACCGACACGTCGATGCCCTTCATGGCTCCGCCGAGCCAGTGCTTGAGGATCGGCTTCGGCGCGCGGTTGGCGGCGGCCCGGAAGCGGTCGAGCAACCAGAGGAGGTCGTCGTCCTCGCGGAACGTGCGACTGACCGCCTGGCAGGCCTTCACCGCGGTGGTCGCGTCCTCGAGGAGCGGAAGCGGCAGGAGCACACCGACGAGCTCGTTGCCGGAGTGATCCTGCTCGGCCGAGCGCGTGCTGATCGGCATGGCCGCGCGCACCTCGGGCACCTTCACGCCGTGGTCGAGGTGCCAGCGGTGCAGCGCGAGGCTCACCGCGGCCATGAGCCCGTCGTTGGCGCTGCCGCCCAGGGCGCGTGCCCCCGCTCGCAGCGCGTCGAGGTCCACCGCGAGGTGGTCGAACCGGTTGCGATCCGAGCGGCGGCGCAGCAGCGGGCTCAGCGGGGCCGATCCCTGCATCGCCTGCATGCGCTCGGCGGCCGCCTTGAGCGCGCGTCCGCGCGCCGCCGCGGCCTTGGGGTCGGCGATGGCGAAGCGCACGCGGCCGGCGGTGTTGCGCAGCAGCCCGCGCGCCTTGGTCCCCTCCTGCGCCCACCCAGCGCGCCACCGCTCGAACGGGCGCGACGTGTCGGCAGGGAGGGCCGGCGGCATCTCGGGCAGCTGTCCCTCGGGGCCCCACTGGTAGAAGTGCTCGGCGAGGCGCACGCCGCCCTGGCCGTCGATCACGGCGTGGTGGAACTGCGACACCACGACCAGCCGCCCCGGCACGCCCTCGACCGTCACGTCCTCGAAGTACACGGCCCGCCACGGCGGCCGGTCGAGCGGGAGCGGCAGCCGCGACCACTCCTCGGCCCACGTCAGCACGGCCTCGAGCGTCCCGTCGCCGGGGGCGGGGAGCACCACGATGTGATCGTTGGCATCGAAGCCCGGCACGTCCTCCCAGCGCGGGAGCGCGGTGCTCAGCCGATCGGTGGCGATGCGCTGGCGCATGGCCGGCAGCAGCCGTGCCATCACCTCGTTGAGGTGCTCGACCACGGCAGGGTCGTCGAACTGCCGCTCGTAGACGCTCACGATCGCCGGGGCGGCCGGGGCACCGGTGGCATCGCCCATCAGGACGAAGTTGGTATCGGCTTCGCTGAGGCGGCGGGGTGGGTTGGGCACCTCACGACGGTACTGATGAGACAGCTGTCACCGGTAGGACCACACGGTGTCCGCACGCGCCGTGCAAGGACCGAGCAGTGACCGGTCAGCCGCGCACAGCGGCGCGGATGCAGCGCGCGGCGGCGATCAGCGCCACGGGCACGGCGTAGAGGACCAGCACCCACTTGACGACGCTCGCCGCGAAGGCCGAGCCGGCCGCGTCCGTGGCCCCCGCCGCGTCGACCACCTCGGAGAGGAAGTGGTTCTCCACGTAGTCGAACAGTCCCGCGACGACGACCGCGATCGCTCCGGCCTGCACCAGGCGGCGGCGACGCTCGGACGACCACGCCAGCCGCGAGGCGCCGAGCAGGCACCACAGCGCGACGCTGGCCACGTAGAGAGGCACGTAGGCGAGGTTGTCGACGCGCAGCCCGTCGTGCAGCTCGTCGAGCCCCTCGTGGTCGCACTCCCCGATGAGCTCGACCGCCTTGTCCTCGGTGCGCGCCAGCTCGAGCTCGAGCACGCTGCCCGTCGCGCAGTCGGGCACCGCGCCGGCCATCGGACCGACGACCAACGTCGCCACCGTGAGCACGACCCCCGCCAGCACGATCCCGCGCATCCCCCGCACGGCCCGATGCTGGCACACGTGCGCCCGGCTTGGTGACGGGCGTCACGGTGGGCTAGCAAGCCCGGATGCGCCGACTGCTCCTCGTGGCCCTCCTCGTGGCGGCGCTGTTGCCCCTGACGCCCACCGCGACCGCGGAGGCGGCCTGCGGCACGGCCTTCCCGCGCTACGACCGGGCACCGGTCGCCGGCGCCGGCACGCTGCTCCAGGACGTGCCGATCGCCATGAGCGACGGCGCGGTGCTGCGCGCCGACGTCACCCTCCCCGCCGGGCTGCGCGGCCCGTTCCCGCTCGCGCTCACGATCACCGGGTACGGGAAGTCGACGGGGATCACCCAGCTCGCCGGGAGCAGCTCCTCGTCGCTGCTGCGGCACGGCTACGCCACGATGACCCTCGACGACCGCGGCACGGGCACGTCCTCCGGCATGTGGGAGTCGTGGGGTGAGCGCACGATCGCGGACTACCGCGAGGTGCTCGACTGGATCGTCGACCAGCCGTGGAGCGACGGCCGCGTCGGCCTGACGGGCACGTCGTACATGGGGATCACCTCGCTGCTCGCGGCGGCGCTGGACCATCCCGCCGTGAAGGCGGTCTTCGCGGTCGTGCCGATGGCGGACTCCTACCGGGACATCGCGGGCCCGGGCGGCCAGGGCAACGTCGCGTTCATCCCGTTCTGGCTCGCCCTCGTGACCGTGCTGGGCATGACCTCGGGCGCGCCGCCCGAGGTGCTGATGGACCACGTGATCGGCACGTCCCAGTTCCAGGTCCCGATGCTCGCCGAGGAGGTCGTGGGCGGGACACCGGCCTACGACGGGCCGTTCTGGCGCCAGCGATCGCCCATCGACGTCGCGGACCGCATCGACGTGCCGACGTTCATCGTTGGCGGGCTGGACGACCTCTTCCAGCGCGGCGAGCCGATGCTCTACGAGGCCCTCGCCGATCACACCGAGGCCCGTCTGCTCCTCGGGCCGTGGACCCACACGACCACCGGCCAGGGCCTGCCCGCCGGCGGTGTGCCCTCGACCGACCAGCTGCTGCTCCAGTGGTTCGACCAGCACGTGATGGGGCTCGACGCCCAGGCCGCGTGCATCCCCCAGGTCACCCAGTACGTCCGGGGCCACGAGCGCTACGAGTCGTCGCCGACGTGGCCGGTGCCGGGCCTCGCCGCCGACCGGTGGTACCTGCACGGAACCGGTGGCCTGGCGCGCGCCCTCCCGCCCGCGGACGGTCCCGACCGCTCGTACCTCTCGGTGCCCATCACCGGGGCCTGCACCCGCAGCGCATCCCAGTGGCTCATCGGGCTCGTGCCCGAGCCGTGCCCCTCGGACAACCGCCTCGACGAGACCCTGTCGCTCACGTACACGAGCGATCCCTTCGGCTCCGAGATGGTCATCAACGGCCCGATCGAGGCGGACCTCTGGGTCACCAGCGACAAGCCGGACGCGGTCGTGTCGGTGGCCGTCAGCGACGTCGCGCCCGACGGGACGTCTCGCGGGCTCAGCAACGGGCTGCTGATCGCGTCGCACCGCGCCGTCGATGCGAGCCGCAGCCGCATGCTCGACGGCCAGTCGATCCAGCCGTGGCACCCGTTCACGAAGGCGGCTTCCACCGCGGTGGTGCCGGGCGCCCCGATGCTGCTCCCGGTGGAGATCTTCCCGACCTCCGCCGCCATCGGGAAGGGCCACCGGCTGCGCATCACCGTCGCCCCCTTCGACGTGCCCCACGCGTCCCCGCCGCTCCCGAGCGGGCTCGACTCGTTCCTCGGCACCGTGACGGTCCTGTCCGATGCCGCCCACCCGAGCTCGGTGGTGTTCCCCGTCGTCTCCAAGACCGCCGCCGCCGGCACGAGCATGGCGGCGCCCCTGGTGGCGGCGACCGGCGCGGCGACCGGAGCGTCCACGGACCGCGCCACCAGCGGAGCCGGGAGCGGCGCGGCGATCGGTGACGCGCGTCGGACCGCACAGCGCCTCCCGGTCACGGGTGGCGACGACTGGTCGCTCCTTGCACTCGTGGCGCTTGCCGCGTGGTTCGCCACGCGCCGCCGCGCGCACGAGTAGCAGCCCGAATCTCGAGCCACCTGGACGCGGCAGCGCCGCGGGCCGATGGCTACGGTGCGCGGTGAGGATCGGGGGAGCCATGGCAGAGGAGATCGAGGTTGGGCTCGCGGCCGAGCTGGTGCCGGGGACGGTGCGCGGCGCCGGGAGGTACGCGGTCGGGAACGCCGAGGGCGACCTGTTCGCGGTGACCCGGCGGTGCCGGCACCTCGGCGCGGACCTCGCCAACGGGTCGATCGAGGAGGGATGCCTGCAGTGCCCGTGGCACGGTGCCCGCTACGACGTGGACACCGGGCGGATGACGCGAGGCCCCCAGGGCGTGTTCGCGAAGATCCCCGGGCTCGACGCGGGCTTCCGCCTGCTGACGAGGGTGCTGCCGCTGGGTCGCGGTGAGGTCGTCGAGCGAGATGGCTCCGTCTTCGTTCGCTAGGGCGATCGGCGCCGCGTTCGTGGTGCTCGCCGTGCCGGCGCTGGTCGGGAGCGGTGTCGCCCGGGCGGCCGAGAACGCGGCGGCGCCCCAGCCGGCCACCGTGAAGATGATCCGCTTCACCTTCGATCCGCCGACGGTGACGATCCCCGCCGGGTCCACGGTGACCTGGACCTACGACGAGAGCGCGAGCGACCCACAGCCCGGCTGCGAGTCCCCGGCGTTCCGGCTGGTGGACGCCGTGGCCTGTCCCGGTCACTCGACCACCGCGGCCGGCCTCGGGCCCGGCGGCACGCCGCTGTGGGACTCGGGCGTCCACCGAGCGGACGGGTTCCCGTACTCGCGCACGTTCACCGAGCCCGGGACCTATCCCTACTACTGCACGGTGCACGGTGGCCCGAACCCCAACAACCCGCTGACCCAGATGAACGGCACGATCATCGTGACCGCGGCTGCGACGGACGCCGCTGGCGCCTCCGGGATCCTTCCCGAGACGGGGGGCCGCGACTGGTCGCTCCCCGCGATGGGAGCGCTAATCACGTGGTTCGCCGCGCGCCGGCTCCGCTCGTCGCCCAGGTAGCTGTGTTGCGCCCTCGGCAGGATTCGAACCTGCGACGCACGGTTTAGGAAACCGATGCTCTATCCCCTGAGCTACGAGGGCGGGGCCGGTGAGAACGTGGGAGACAACCGCTTGCGGGCCACGCCGGAAGCCCGCCTCGATCGTAGGCGCTGGGCTCTCGGGCTCTTCGAGTTGCTGAGCTACCGCCCGCCACCCGGCGAGATGAACTTCTTCCACGCCCCCGGAGGGCTCCAGACGAGATCCAAGCTCTGCTGTGCCAGTTGCGGGCTCTCGCCCCGCACCTCGCAGCGGTAGCGGTACATGAAGGCGGACACCCGCATGTTGGCGGCGCAGTGCACGAGCACCTTGCTGTCCTCGGCGTCGCGCATCGCGACGCAGAACTGATCGAAGTCATCCTGGGTGGGGTTCTTGAAGTCGACCGGAATGTGCACGTAGCGCATCCCCAACGAGGTCACCGTGCTGCGCTCATCGGGCAACGAGTTCTCGCCGGCGTCTGGCGCCAGGTTAATGACGACGTCGTAGCCCGCCTGCTTGATCGCCGCGAGCTGTTCCTCCGTTGGCTGTCCCGCCGTCGCAACTCGATCGTCGATCGGAATGAAGTTGAAGATGCTGGTGATCTCCTTGCCTCGCAGTCGCGCAGGCAGCTTGCCGCGCGATCAGCGTCCCGACGTACCCGACCGCGGTCTTCAGGGTCTTGAGCATCGACCCAGATTACTGGTCGGTCGGTGCTGCTCAGCCCGACCGATCCCACGCGATGGCTCAAGGAACAGCGGCGTCGGCCCCGAACGACTTGGGGCTGCCGTGGCGGCGCCACATGTCCTGCTCGACACGCCCATCCGGGAAGATGGTCGGATGATCCATCTGCGACTGATCGTGCCCGAGCGCCTCAGGCTCGTGGTGCTCGACCACCTCGGGGGACATCCCGGTGTGGCGCACCTCGTTCACCTCGCGGGAGCGTCGCTCGACCCGGTGGGCGATGTGGTCCTGTGCGACGTCGCCCGCGAGGCCGCCAACGACGTGGTGGAGTGGCTGCAGGACCAGGGTGTGCACCACGAGGGTGCGATCACGATCGAGACGGCCGACGCGGTCGTCTCGGACGCTGCCGCCCGGGCCGACGCGCGGGCACCCGGCGAGGGTGGCGACGCGCTGATCTGGGAGCAGGTGGAGGGCCGCGCCCGGGCCGAGGCTGCGCCGACCGCGTCGTACCTCGTGTTCATCGCGGTGGCGGCGGTGATCGCCGTCATCGGGATCCTGCTCGACTCGCCGATCCTGATCGTCGGTGCCATGGTCGTCGGGCCCGAGTACGGGCCCATCGCCGCCACGTGCGTTGCGCTCGCCCGTCGCCGCTTGCGAACTGGTTGTGCAGCAGGCTCGTGGCTGCTGCTCGGGTTGGGCGTGGCCACCCTCGCCTCGTTCGTCGCGACGGTGGTGTTCCGGGCAACGGGCCTCGCTGGCGACGGCTTCGACCTCACCGATCGCGAGCTCACCGCGTTCATCTCACATCCTGACGGGCTGGGCGCGGTGGTGGCGGCGCTCGCCGGCGTGGTGGGCATGCTGTCGCTCACCGAATCTCGGTCCGGGTCGCTCGTGGGTGTTCTCGTATCGGTGACGACCATCCCGGCCGTCGCAAACGTGGGAGCGGCTGCGGCCTACGGCCACTGGGGCGAGCTCGGCGGTGCAGCAACCCAGCTCGGGGTCAACGTGCTCGGGCTGCTCATCGCCGGCATCGTGACACTTCTCGTGCAGCACCGCGCGACCGACACGTCACGACATCGGCCGAATCCGTCACGGGCCCGTCTGCGCGCGCGGCCCTGACCGGGGACGACGAGGTTGTCTGCCGCCCCGACGAGGGCGGGGCCGGCGCGAAACGTGGGAGACAACTGCGTACGGGTCACGCCGGAGACCCAGGCGAATCGTAGGCGCTGGGCTCCCGGGCCCTTCGAGCCCGAGATCGGCCCGATCTACAGCTCGGACGGGCCCGTCACCGACGTAAGGGGCGCAGAAACCGCCGCGCCGCTCCGGTCGGGAGCTTCTAGGCGGCGAGCTGGTCGGGCGGGTCGGCGGTCCGGCGGCCGTGGCGGTGGATCGCGAGGCTGTTCACGGTCAGCGCGTAGGTGATCCACGAGCTCGACGTTGGCGTTCGGTGGGGCGACACAGAGTCCCACCGGTGGCTTCGGGAGCAGGAGGCCGTCCTCCATGGTTTCGGCTCGGACTCCGGCAAGTTCCCCGGGCTCGTGCAGCTGATCCCCGGGGACTTTCACGCCACGTTCATTCAGGACGACATGGCTTCCGAAATGGGCGCATGGCTCCAGGCGGCGCTCACCGCGCCCGTACTGATCAACAAGCTCGACAAGCTTCAGGCGACGGGTCGTCCCGAGCGACACCTCTTCCTCCGGGTGCACGACTCCGCTCCGTCGGATCAGTTGCTTCACGCCCTGTGCTTCTCCGAGCAGGTCCCCGCCAACCCTCTCGTGCAAAGCCACGGACTCACTGGCCTATGGGTGGCCCCTCGATGGGGTGCGCCCCTCCGCTGGCTCGCCCGCACCGGGTGGGCAAGGTTCGAGATCGCCGATTAGGACTCGACGGATGGCGCGTTAGGGGCGTCAACCGCAGGTGCTTACGACGTGCCGGCTGACACCTTCACTGGCCCTGCACCATCCCGCCGTCCACGAGCAGATCGGTCCCGCACACGAAGGAAGCCTCGTCGGACAGCAGATACCTCACGGCCAACGCAATCTCGTGCGGATCGCCGAGCCGGCCGAGCGGTGTCCGTGTGAGCATCTCGCGGATCATCGGCTGCTTGGACAGCTCCAGCTTGCCCATCGGCGTGTCAATCAGCCCCGGTGCCAACGAGTTGATCCGCCCGCCGAGGGAACCCCACCTCACCGATGCACGCCCAACCAGACGGACCACTCCACGCTTCGCCAGGGCGTAAGCGTGTCCGCTGTCCGAGATCAGGGCCGTGATCTCGTCGAGGAACTCGGACGCGCCGGGGTCGTCGAGGAATCGATCGTGTGCCGGATCGGCGAAGGGCGCGATCTGGTACGCCGCGGACGAAGAGAAGCAGACGGCGGCTGTGCCTCGCTCGACAAGCGCCTCGAACTCAGAGACGACATGGTGGGTGCCGACGAGGTCGACCTCGAACACCCGGCGCGCATCGCCCATCGACGGCGAGATCCCCGCCGCGTGGACGAGCGATCGAAGAGGTCCGAGCTCACGCACCTGTCCGACGAGCTGCCCGACCGCAGAAGCGTCGGCGATGTCGCACGCCATGCCGATCGTGCCGTCGATGTGGGGAACGCTCAGATCAACTGCGACGAGGAGGTCGGCGGTGTCCCGCAGCACCTCGACGCACGCACGGCCCATGCCGCTCGACGCGCCGGTGACGACCGCGACCGTTGTCATGACGGGACCCTCGGGGTGCACACGCCGGTCAGCCCCCCGGATGGGTTGCCGCCCAGTCTTCCTTGAGCTCGTCGATCCACTCTTGGGCCTCGTTGAGCCCGTGGAGCCTCGTGATGTGGGCAGTGATTGCCGCATCGACGGCCTCGGACAGACCAGAGGCTCCGACCAACGAACTCAGCTCCTGCAGCTGGTCCTCGTTCAGTGTGAGCGTGACCTCTCTTCTTACCCATGATGACAGCGTAGTCGCTTTAGATGGCATCGGCTATCTTCGCGAGAGGTAGCGCATGTTGCCGTCAACCCGACGGGCCCGCTGATGGCGGTCTCACAGGATCGGAGCCTCTGTGCTGACGAAGAAGCCTGGCAAGCAGGGCGTGGCACCGTGCCCCTACGCACCTGCGTCGCCGAGCGGCCTGAGTGCGGAGTCGATTCAGTGATGGCGAACCGCGTCGCCGTGGTGACCGGGGGCGCTTCGGGTATCGGCCTCGCCATCGCAAACCGTCTTGCCAACGACGGTCTCGCGGTTGCCATCTTCGACCGCAACCGCGAGGCATCGGAGATCGCGGCAGGCGACATCGCGACTTCGGGTGGCCGTGCGCTCGGCCTCGAGGTCGACGTTGCCGAGCCCGAGCAGATCGCGGCCGGGATCGAGCGCACCGTCGCCGAGCTCGGCGCCCCAACCGTGCTCGTCAACAACGCCGGGGTTGAGGGCTTCAAGCGCTTCCTCGACATCAGCCTCGAGACATGGGAGCGGCTGTTGCGGGTGAACCTGACCGGCACGTTCCTGTGCTGCCAGGCCGTCGTTCCCCACATGATCGAGGCCCGCTGGGGCCGAATCGTGAACATCTCATCGTCGAGCGCGCAGGGAGGCCAGCAGCTGATGGCCCACTACGTCTCCTCGAAGGCGGGGATGATCGGGCTCACCAAGGCGCTCGCGCTGGAGCTCGGCCCTCACGGCATCACCGTGAACACGATTCCGCCAGGCTTCATCGACACCCCGATGCTGCGGGCCTCAGAAGCGAAGGGCCTGCTCGGCGAGGGGTTCGACGTCCATGTCGGAAACACTCCGGTGCGCCGCGCCGGGCTGCCAGAGGATGTCGCAGCCACCACCTCGTTCCTCGTCCGAGACGAGGCTTCCTACGTCACGGGACAGGTCATTGGAGTCAACGGCGGACGGAACACCGGCTGATGGTGGCGCAAGCCGCACCGAGGCGCCTCGGCAACATTGATGGTCGCCGGGCAGGGTACATCTAGCCGGTCGGCGGCTCCTGAGCGGGGGTGAGCTCGATGTGCAGCTCCTGCAGACCGCGAAGGAAGTAGGTCGCGACGTAGTCGTAGCGACGGTCGTCGACCTCGCCATGGGCATCCTCGGCGATCGCCACGTTTGAGGTGAGGTCGAGCATCCGATTGATCGTGACCTGGCCCTCTGCTCGGGCGAGGTGGGCCCCGGCGCAGTGGTGGATGCCGTGGCCGAATGCGAGGTGAAGGATGGCGTTCTCGCGAGCGACGTCGAACGTGTCGGGGTCAGAAAACTTGCGCGGGTCTCGGTTGGCGGCGCCAGGGAGCAGCAGCACCGTGCTTCCGGCGGGGATGTCGACCCCACCCACCTCGGCTCGCACCTTGGCCATTCGGAACTGCGCCCGAAGCGGACTCTCGTAGCGCAGCATCTCCTCGATGAACCCCGGGATGAGCGAGCGGTCGGAGCGCAACCGCTCCTGAAGGTCAGGACGTTCGGCGAGCAGCCGCAAGACGAACGTCAACAGCCGCACGGTCGTCTCCTGGCCGCCCGTAAAGAGATTGGCGGCGAGCAGGGCGACGTCTCTGACGTCCGGCACGCTCCCGTCAGGGAACGTGGCCGTGGCCATCTTCGTCATGATGTCGTCGCGCGGCTCGCGTCGGCGGTCCTCGATGTAGGCGGTGAACTGCGAGTAGAGGAACTCGAGCGGCTTGTGCTGCATCTCTTCGGTCACTCGGGAGAAGCCCTCGACGAACGATGCGTGGTCCTCCGTGGGCACACCCTCCAGCTCCGCAACCACAAGCAACGCGAATGGCTTCGCGTAGTCGTCGACGACATTGCAGCGTCCGGTCACGACGAGCTCCCGCAGCAGTCGTTCCGACAAGCCGGCCATGAACTCCTCGTTCTCACGGAGCCGACGGGGTGTGAGGAGCCGCATCATCAGCGCCCGATGCGCGGTGTGCTCCGGCGGGTCGAACGACGGAAGTTGGTCGCTGAACGGCAGCATCTCGCGGTGTCGGGCGATCACCTCGGTGATGTCGTCCGCGTCACTCGAGATCGGCTCGGGGAATCGCATGAACGGGCCGCTGACGACGTTGCAGGAGGAGAACCGGACCGAGTCGTTGTACACGGACAGCGCTTCGTCGTACCCGGTCACCAGATAGACCCCGAAGTGCGGCTCCTGCCAGACACGCGACGTAGTCCGCACGGCGTCGAAGTACGGATACGGGTCGTCCTGCACCGACCGATCGCGGAAGAAGTTGGCGCTGATCAGGTCATTCACGGTCGTCGCCGCGCTCGCATCGAGAGCCCCGCCAGTCGCGGATCGACGATTCGCCGAGCAGCTCGCAGCCCGCGGCCACGCTGTCGCAGGGTGCTGTCGTACTGCCGGCGCTTTGCTTCCGGTGCGATGGCCGTCATCGCGTCAGGGGAGCAGCACCGGCAAGGTCTCCCAACCCCGGACCGTGGACGTCGGTGCGAGATGGGCCCGATCCGTGTCGACCGTCCACTCGGGGAAGCGCTTCAGGATCTCCTCCAACGCCACACGGCCCTCGAGGCGAGCGAGTGCTGCGCCAAGGCAGAAGTGCGGGCCGTAACCGAACGTGATGTGCGCACCGATCGTGCGGTGGATGTCGAACTTGTCGGCGTCGGGCCACCTGCGGTCGTCGCGATTGGCCGCCCCGAGGAGGAACAGCATCGGACTCCCCTCGGGAACCATTTGGCCGTGAAGCTCGACGTCGCTCGCCACGTAGCGTCCTACGTACGGGGCTGGCGGCTCGAACCGAAGGATCTCCTCGACGGCGTTCGGCACGAGCGAGAGGTCCTCGACGAGCTCGCGACGCTGGTCCGGATGGTCGGCGAGCACCTTGCCGGCCCAGCCGATGAGGCGGGTCGTGGTCTCGTTGCCGGCGCCGGAGACGACGGAGATGTAGGTGAGCAGTTCCTCGCGCCGGAGGCGGCGGACCGAGCCGGTCTCATCTTCGAACTCGGCGTTGAGCAGGTCCGTCATGATGTCGTCGGACGGGTGATCGGCGCGCCAGTCGATGTACGCGGCGAACTGCTCGCCATCGATGAAGTTCTCGCTCACCTCCATCGGCTTCCCCGCCTCGGTGCGCAGGTTGCGGTTGACGCGGTCGCGGACCGTCTGCTGGTCCTCATCGGGAACGCCCAGGAGCATTCCGATCACCTTCATCGGCACGATCTTTCCGAGGTCGCCCACGAGGTCGATGCTCTCGGCGCCGACGAAGGGGTCGAGGGCCTCGGCGCACAGCTCCCGGATCCTCGGCTCGAGCGCTGCGACCTTCTTCGGGGTGAACACCCGCGACAGGAGACTGCGGTGGATCGTGTGGGTGGGCGGGTCCTCGAAGATGACGATCCCCGGTGGCATCTCGATGCCAGCCTTGAGGAGCTCCAGGATGCCGCCGCGGCCGGAGATGAAGGTTGCGCGGTCGACCGCCGCCTTCTCGACGTCCTCGTAGCGACTGAGCGCGTAGAAGTCGTGCGTCTCGTTGTAGTAGAGCGGTGCCTCATCGCGGAGGCGTCGAAACGTCGGATAGGGATCGGCTGCGATCTCGACGTCGTAGGGGTCGTAGTAGACGTCGCTCTTCTCAGCGGTGCTCATGTCCGGTTCCTCTGGTGGTTGTCGGCCTCTGATGTCGAATGTCAGGTGATGGCGCCATTGATCCTGAGCTCCATGATCTGATCGGCGGAGTAGCCGATCTCGGAGAGCACGTCATCGGTGTCGGCCGCGTGGAGGGGAGCTGCTCTCGGCACGGGAGGTGCCTCGTCGAAGATCGCTGGGGCGATCGCGACTGGGAGTGTCACCCCGCTGTCGAGGGCCAGGTCCTGCACGAACCCGTTGAGGCGAGCTTGTGGGTCGGCCTGTGCCTCTCGCGGCGTGCGGATGACGCCGAAGGGCATGCGCACCTTCTTGAAGGCCTCCGCCCAAGCTTCGAGGGAGCGTGTGGCGAACGCGGCGTCGAGCACCTGCACGCACTCCTCGATGTTCTCGCGCCGTCGGTCCGCGTCGACGAACCGCTCGTCGTCGACCAGCTCCGGTCGATCGATCGCCTCGCAGAAGCGCGGCCAGTATCGGTCGGCCTGCAACGAGCCCAGCACCATGTACCGACCGTCACTGGTCCGGTAGGTGTTCACGAGTGGGTTCGGCGGGCGCCGGCGGTCCTGCGGGGGGAGCGCGTCACCGTCGCTCAGACATGCCCCGACGTTGGTCCCCTGGCTGGCCCAGAGGGCAGCGCCGAGGAGTGACACGTCGACCACGCAGCCGCGTTGGGTCCGGTCTCGTTGGTACAGGGCGGCGGCGATCCCACCTGCAAGAGCGGTCCCGCACTGAGAGTCTCCGAATGCTGGTCCGGGGATCGTGATCGGGTAGTCGTAGTCAGCGGGCATCGAGGCCACGGCCATGCCGGTGCGTCCCCAGTACGAGACCGAGTCGAAGCCGCCGAGGTTGGCGTCCGGTCCGATGGGTCCATGGCTCGTCCCGCGTGCGTAGATGATCTTGGGATTGCGGGCGAAGATGTCGGCGGGCTCGATCTGCAGCCGGGTGCGCGCTTCCCCAAGGAAGTTGGTCATGAAGACGTCCGCCTCGTCGACGAGGCGGAGCAATGCGTCTCGCCCGTCTGGGTGCCCTACGTCGAGACCGATGTCGCGCTTCCCGCGGTTCAGGATCTCCCAGAGGTACTGGACCCCAGAGGGGTGGGGGTCGACACCAGCGACCTTGATGCCACGCGCCATGTCTCCGCGTTCGGGGTGTTCGACCTTGATGACGTCCGCGCCCCAGTCGGCGAGGATGACGGCGGCGCTCGGCACGAACGCCGCCTGCGCGACCTCCAGGACCTTGACGCCCTCCAGCGGTCCGGTCACGTCAGACCTGGCTGAAGTCGAGGTCGACGTCGGCGTCACGCAGCGCGAGTGCCGCCTTGGCGCCTTCGTGCTTCCACGTCTTGTTGAACTCGATCGACTTCGCGATGGCCTCGGCGCTGGGTGGCTCCATGGGCTTTCGCCCGATCTCGACCATCTCGAGCAAGCCCATGGCCTCGTACATCTCGTGCATGCCCTTCTTGGTGTGCGCGAAGCCTTCCGAATCGATCAGTGAGCACTGCTCGGCCCAGCGAAGAGCGACGGCGTCCACCTCGTCGCGCTCGACCACACGCTGCACGTAGTGCAGCTGCTGGGCCTGTTCGGCATCCATCCAGCCGCCCAGCGCCCACAGCTTGTAGATCACTCGCGGCGGGAACATGAAGTACATCAGTGCGTAGGGCCCCCACGGCCGGCCCACGCCCGTGCGGGAGTGTTCGAAGCTGAACTTCGTCCCATGGGCTGCGATGACGAGGTCCGCCGTCAGGAGGATCCCGTTCGCGTACGGCCCCACGAAGCCGTGGACCGCCGCGATGAACGGCTTGGTGAAGCTCCACGACGGGAGCATCGTCGTCTGGCGAGCCCACCACTCCCCGTCGACCTTCGGTCCGCCGTCGCGGGCCTCCTTTGCGACCTGCTTGAGGTCGTGCCCGGCCGAGAACATCTCCCCGGCGCCATTGAGGACCACCGCCCTCACCGCGTCGATTCGCTGGGCCGCCGCCAGGGCTTCCCACAGCTCCTGCTCCATCGTCCAGTTGATCGCGTTGCGAGCGTCTGGCCTGTTCAACGTCAGGACGAGGGTGGACCCCTCCATCCTGGTCAGCAGGCACTCGAAGGTCAGCCCACTAGCTCCGAAGTCCATGCTCGTTCGGTCCTCTACGTCGTCGTCGGTGGGCGGCGGGTCAGGCGTCAGCGAGCGACGGACGTGTCGCGCTCATGCCCTCGAGGGAGCCCTCGTGTGCGGTCATCGCTCGGGTCCATGCGGCGAACTCGAGCTGGATGCCGTTGGGGTCGCGGAAGTACAGCGACTTCATGAAGACGTACGACGACGATTCGGGGTCCCTGACGAAGACTGGCCGGCACTGCTCGTCGACCGTCCAGTACTTGACGTCGCTGACGTGGACGCCCTTGGCGATCAGCTTCTCGCGGTATTCCTCGAACTTGTCCACGGGGATGTTCAGAGCGAGGTGGTTGATCGACCCCACCGCAGTGGCGATCGAAGGGAGCGCTGCGATCTGCTCCTTCGTCAGCTTGACCTCGCTGCTCATGGTGTCCTCGAGGAACGCAGCAGGAGAAGCGACACCCGGCGCCGGCGGGATGGATTGCTGCTGCCACATGAACGCGAGGTGCGAGCCTCCGCCGATGTCGAAGAAGAAGATCTGCTGCTCCCGCCCCTCCTCTCCCCACTGCGTAGTGAGCGTCACGGGCATGCCCAGAACCCCGTTGTAGAACTCGACCGTCTCCTTCATGTCCCGACACACGGGCGCCAGGTGGTTCACACCTGCGAACTCGAACTCCGGGTTCCCATTCCTCATCCTCGGACCTCCACCATCTGCCTTGGAAAGCAAGCACTACCTCAAATTTCGAGGATAGTCCACGCGGTACGAATCTGCTTGGCGGCTTCCGATGACGGTCAGAGCCCCGTTCGACGCGTCGTACGATCCGCATGTGCCGATGAGCCCCGCACCCCGGATCCCTCCTCTCCCGCTCGCAGACTGGCCTCCGGAGATGAAGGCGGCCACCGCGCCCCTGATGCCGGCGACGCCTCGGCCGCCCGGGCAGCCACGAGGCCTCAACATCCTCGGGACCTTCGCCCACCACACCGATCTCGCCGCGGCGTTCTGGGTCTTCAACGGGCACATCTTGAACAGCTCCCGTCTCACCCCGCGCCAAACCGAGCTGGCCGTGCTCCGAGTTGCGTTGCTACGAAACTCCACCTACGAGTGGAAGCAGCACCTCCACGCCGCCCGTGCGTGCGGAATCACCGAAGCAGAGATCGCTGCGATCGAAGGGAGCGCTGGCACGCACGAGTGGTCCGCCGCGGACGGCGCGCTCCTGGCAGCCGTAGACGAGCTGGTGGAGAGCGGAACACTGACTGACGGGACGTGGACCACGCTCTCCGCATCCATGGATGCTCAGCAGGTGCTCGATCTCATCTACACCGTCGGTGCCTATCTTGTGATCGCGATGATGCTGAGCGTCGCTGGCACGCCGCTCGATGACGATCTGGTCTGACCGTTTCCGCTACCGCGCCGACAACCGTGCTGGTTGACGGCACGCCGGTCAACCAGCCGGCCACGCTACGGACTTCACCTCGAGGTACTGCGAGAAGCCGGTCGTGCCGTTCTGGCGGCCGACGCCGCTCTCCTTGTAGCCACCGAAGGGAACGTCAGCGGCGACGGGCGCCGCACCGTTCAGGCTGATGGTGCCGGCTCGAACCCGGCGGCCGACCGACTGTGCGCGCTCGAGGTTGTCGGACACGACGAACCCGGCGAGGCCGTACTGGCTGTCGTTCGCGATCCGCACCGCGTCGTCGTCATCGTCGTACGGGATCGCCACCAGGACTGGGCCGAAGATCTCCTCGCGGGCGATGGTCATCGAGTTGTCGACGTCACGGAACAGTGTCGGTCGCACGTAGAAGCCGGTGTCGAGCCCGTCCGGTGCGTCGGGCCCGCCGAGGACCAGGTTGGCGCCCTCCTCGATCCCGCTCCGGATGTAGCCGACGATGCGGTCCCGCTGCTTGGCGGAGATGACCGGTCCGCACATCGTGTCGTCCGCCTGCGGGTCGCCCGGGGTCACCGACTCGAGCATCGTCCTTGAGCAGCTCGACGCCTTCGTCGTAGCGGGAGCGGGGCAGCAGCATCCGGGTCGGGGTGGCACAGCCCTGTCCGGCGTGCATGCACACCCCGAACGCCAGCAGCGCGGCGCCGCCGAGGTCGGCATCGTCGAGCACGATCGCGGCGGACTTCCCGCCCAGCTCGAGGAACAGGCGCTTCATCGTCTCCGCGCCCTTCGCCATGATGCGCTTGCCCACCGCCGTCGATCCCGTGAACGAGATCAGATCGACCTTCGGCGACAGCGTCAGCTCCTCGCCGACCAGGTGGTCCGAGGAGGTGATCACGTTCAGCACCCCGGGCGGGATGTCGGTCCGCTCTGCGACCAGACGGCCGATCCGGGTGGCGTTGAACGGTGTGTCCGGGGCGGCCTTGAGCACGACGGTGTTGCCGGTCGCGAGCGCCTGCCCGAGCTTGTTGATCGTCACCTCGAAGGGATAGTTCCAGGGGACGATCGCGCCGACGACCCCGGCCGCCTCGTGCCACACCTTCCGGCGGGTGTTGGACCCGGTGAGGGGAGACATGAACTCGCCGAGGTCCTGCTCCCACTCGAAGCGGTCGATGAGCTCCGCCGGGTAGAGGAGCGCGTCGGTCAGGGGAACGTCGAGCTGCGGACCGTGGGTGACCATGCGGGGGCACCCGACCTCGGCGATGAGCTCCTCCCGCAGCTCCTCCTGCTCGCCCTCGAGCGCTGCCTGGAGCTGCAGAAGGCATGCCTTGCGGAAGGCACGGTCAGTCGACCAGGTCGTCTCATCAAACGCTCGCCGGGCGGCGTCGATGGCTTGGTGCATGTCAGACTTCGACGCATCACCCATGGCGCCGATCACCTGCTCGGTAGCCGGGTTGATGACGTCGAAGGAGCCGGTGCTGCCGTCGACGAGCTTGCCGTCGATGAGAAGACGACGTTCGTGCTGAGGCGTGGGGTGATCGGACATGTCTGCCTTCTGTTGGGTGGAGGTGGGTGCCGGCGTGCCGATGTCAGGGGGTGACGCCGGCACGCCGGCGGATCTGCGCGGGTCAGGCCTCGCCGAATCGATCCACGGTGTGGGCGTTCACGCCATCGGGATCGAGCTGACGCGCGACGAGGTAGCCGGGGCCCATCCAGCCGCGGTGCATGTACTTTCCAAAGCTGATCCGCGTGCCGGGCGCGCCAGAGCAGGCCGGGAACATCTTCACCCGCTCGAGCGCATCGCGGACGCCAGCGGGTGACAGCGGGCGAGCATCGGCGAACGCCTGCAGGAGCACCACGGCGAGGTCGCCGTTGACGACGGGTACGCAGTACTCGGGACGCCGGCCGAACCGCTTGGCGTATCGATCGAGGAATGCTTGGCCGACCTGGTTCTCTGCGTCGTACTGGTCGATTCCGGTCCAGCCGACCATCGAGTTCCACACGATCTCGTTCAGCCACGCGTTCTGGAACGCGGTGCCCATGAATCGGGGCGGATCCCAGTTCATGGCTTGCATCTCCATTGCGACGAGCACGCCCCCGAAGCCGAAGCCGCAATGGACGACCGCCTCGACGTTGGCGTCACGGAGCTTCTGGACCTGGTGGGAGACGTTTTGGGCCGTCTGCGGGATCGTCTCCTCGATGACGATGCGGAGGCCCTTGCGCTTGCAGGCGCGCCGGAACTGCTGGATGTAGGACTCGCCCACCAGGGACTGCTCGATCAGTACGCCGACGTCGGTCAGGCCGCGCTTTGCGATGAGATCGGTCCAGAAGATCGGCTCATCCGTCATCGACCCCATCGACAGGGAGAACGTCCACTCGCCGAGCCACTCCTCTGAGCCGGTGACGCTGATCGCGGGCACCTTGAAGCGCTCTTCGATCGCGGCCTTCGTGGGCACCACGTTGTCCGTGATGGAGGGGCCGTACACGAGCAGGCATCCTTCGTCGACGAGCTCCTGGTAGGCGTCGATGACGGCCTTCACCGAACCCTTGGGAAGCCCTTCGACCTCCTTGTAGATGACCTGGATCGGTCGGTCGATGACGCCGTTGGCAAGGCCTTCCTCGAAGACCAGGGTGAACGGATCGGTGAGATCTGCGCGCTGCTCGGCCGGATAGCCGTCCGGCAGCTTGAAGTCCATGATGTAGCCCATCTTGATGGGCTCGGCATCGCTCTCATAAGAAGACACGCCTGGCTCCCCTTGTCGGTTCGGTGGTCGTTCGTAGGTCAGCGACCGTCGGCCATCTTCGACATCTCGCCGAGGTTGAGGTCGGCCACGCCGAAGCTGCCTCGTCCCATCGACCTCACGGCGATGTCGTGGCCCACGGCCCGGGATCGCAGTGCACCGACCGTGGCCTGATCCCGCGAGAGGTGCGCGAACGGGTCGTAGTCGAACCAGCGCATTGCTGTCCGATGAGTGATGTTGGCGATGTCGTCAGCGCCAAGTCCGGCAGACGTGATGTCAGCGTGGAGGTCTTCGGGACCGTTCGGCCAGGCCGAATCGCTGTGCGGGTAGTCCATCTCCCAGCAGATGTTCCCCGACCCGATCCGGTCGACGAGGTGGACGCCGACGGGGTCGGAGATGAAGCACAGAAGGACGTTCTTCAGAAAGCGCTCGGTCGGCGTCATGTCACCGAGGTCTTGTCCCGTCCAGTGGTGGTGCATGTCGTAGGTGCGCTCGATCCGGTCGAGGAAGTAGGGGACCCAGCCGATCCCACCCTCGGAGAGCGCGATCTTGATGTTCGGGAACTCCTTCAGCACCCGGCTCCACACCAGGTCAGCGGCCGCTTGGACGATGGTCATCGGCTGGAGGGTGATGAGCACGTCGATCGGTGCGTCCGGGGTGGTCATCGCCAGCTTCGACGACGACCCGATGTGCATGCAGATGACCGTCCCGCGCTCCTCGCAGGCCCGCCAGAACGGATCCCAGTACGGGTCGTGGAGGGTCGGCTGCCCGAGCGGCTCGGGGTTCTCGGGGAAGGTGATCGCGTGGCAGCCCATGTCCGCCAGGCGGTGGACCTCCTTGGCGGTCTGCTCGGCGCTCCAGATCATCGGCACGCCCAGCGGGATGAACCGTCCGGGGTGCTTGCCGCACCACTCGTAGACGTGCCAGTCGTTGTACGCCTTCACCATGGCGCCGGCGATGTCATCGTCGTTGGCCGACATGAACACACGGCCTGCGAAGCCCGGCATCGACGGGAAGCACAGTGAGCCGACCACGCCGCCAGCGTTCATGTCCATCACGCGCTCGTCGACGTCCCAGCAGCCCTTGCGCATCTCGTCGAGGCGAGTCGGCTCGATGCCGTACTCCTCGCGAGGACGCCCGGCGACGGCGTTCAAGCCGACGTTGGTGATCTCATGCTCGTAGTAGTACCAAGCAAGCGTCCCGTCCTCGCGCTCCCTCAGCTTTGGCGCGAACGCCTGATACTTGGCGGGAAGATGGTTGTCGAAGACGTCGGGCGGCTCGACGACGTGATCGTCGACGCTCACCAGGATCAGATCGTCGTTGTCCATTCGTCCCCCAGGGTGTGTGGTCGGCCACAGAGGTCAGCCGCCGTCGATCAGGTCTGCCCAGCCAGCTTGGTGTCGGCCGGTGTATCGGGCTCCTTGGAACCCACCGTCGACGTTGAGCACCTCGCCGGCGAGATAGCTGGCTCGGGGGCTCCCGATGAGGACCAGGGGCCACGCCTGCTCCTCGGCGCGGGCGTAGCGACCGATGGGGCCGACGGCTTGATCCACGACATCCTTCGAAGCGAAGTCATGGAACGCGGGCATCATCGCCGTGTCGGTTGGGCCGGGGTTGATGCAGTTGATCCGGATGCCCAAGGGGGCGAGGTCCGGGTACCAGTACCCGACCCATGCGTCTACGACCCACTTCGAGAAGAGGTAACCGCTCCAGGACCACTTCTCGTCGTTCGCTTCCAGCCAGGCCACGGCCTCGTCGAAGCCCTTCGTCTCCAACAGCGGGCCGATCGTCTCCATCTGGTCCCACCACCCGACGGCGGCCGAGGACGAGATGGCCGAGATCGAGGAGCCCGGGGGCATCTTCGGTACGAGCTGCTCGGCCAAGTGTCGAGCGCCGACGAAGTTGACGCGCATCGTGTCGAGCTCCGAGAACGGGGGCCCGGGCAACCCGGCGCAGCTGAACAGGCCGTTGACCTCCCCGTCGATGGAGGCGGCGGCTGATTCGATCGCCGCGGGGTCGCGCAGGTCGACCTCGATGAAGCGAGCGACCGACACCGGGGAGGGTTTGATGTCCATGGCCGTCACCGTCGCACCGAGCTCGACGAGGATCTGCGCGGTCGCCGCGCCCATCCCGCTGGCTGCTCCCGTGACCACCACTGAGGCACCCTGATATCCAAGAACGTCCACCATTGGGTGGCACCATAAGATGGTATCTACTACCTTTGCAAGGGGATGGCACCGGTGACCGAGCTCGGAACTACGCCGAAGCGGACGCGACGACCGAGAGGGACGCCGCGCCTTCTGCTTCTGGATTCGGCACGCACGCTGTTCGCCAAGCAGGACTACCGAAGCACCACCACGCGAGAGATCTCGGATACCGCAGGGGTGCTCGAGCACCTGCTGTTTCGGCAGTTCGGATCCAAGGCGGCGCTCTTCAAGGAAGCCGTCGTGGTGCCGTTCATCGAGCTGGTCGAGGATCTCAACGGTCGGTGGGAGTCGATCGAGCCGGGGCGTGACAGCTCTGAGGCGGTCGCACGTGAGTTCCTGGGTGCGCTCTACGACCTCTTCGTGGACAACCGCGGCTTGGTGATGACGCTCTGGACGGCGGACGCGCTGACCAAGGAGGAGCTCGCCGAGACGGGCATCGCCGAGATCGATCGCGCGCTCGCCGTGCTCGGTGACCTCGGCGGACGAGGGGCAGACATCCTCGGCGTCGATCGGAGCTCCCGAAACCTGGCCGCCCGATCGACGGTGGCCATGGTGGCGGGGATGGCGGCGTTTGGTGCGAGCTTCTTCGGCGGGAAGCGCGCACCTCGAGACGCCGTCGTCGAGGAGCTCGCCCAGGCGACGCTTCACGGCTACCTCCACCGGGGGGAGTGAGGGCTACCCGAACACGCTGCGATCGGGGACCGTCACCGGGAGATCCAGCGAGCTCAGCAGACCAGAGGGTGCGTCGACAACGAACGGGACGGCGTTCACGATCCGCATCGCGGTGGCCGTCATTGCCGCTTCGCCGGCGTCGTGACCGGCTGGCGGACCAAGCGTGAGACGACACTCGATGTCCGGGTCACCCTCGATGGCGACCATGTAGGTGGCATCGTTCTCCGAGTTGGGCCAATCGGGCGCGACATCGCGAGCCATCCGGATCACATGATCGAGGACGATCGCCTCCTTGCCGTTGACGATGCCGGCGGCCGTCGTCCGCACCGCGCCCACGGTGCCGGCTGGCACAGTCCCGAACGCAACCTCGAGCTCGCGGGGCGTGATCTGCCGGTCGAGCCTCCCTTGGATCTCGTCGAGCTCTACGCCGAGGCCCCGGGCGATCAGTCGAATCGGTCCCTCCCACACCATGGGGATGACCCCCGGCCACGCGATGAACGGCTCGAAGTCGAGGTCACGTGCGAACCCCAGACCGTCCATCATCGCCTCGGCCACCGGGTAGT